>NZ_FXAP01000003.1 GCF_900177615.1 Plantibacter flavus | reverse complement strand
GTCGTCGAGGCCGCCCGCAGCACCCTCGTCATCGGCACCACCTGACCCGACACCGATCGCAGCGAAAACGACGACACAGAGCGAGGCTGCTCACACGTCCGGGTCCGCATCCTGTTCCACTCGATCCTCGATCGAGAGCAGTGTTGGAATCTTTCGATGACGCGTCTTCAATGGAACGGACCGCGACTTGAGGCGCGTTTCTCGACCCCCGGTGACGGCCCACTACAGATAAGCCGGCACGATGCACCGTGCTGACGCGAACGCCTTCCGGAACATCGACGCCGTCGCGACCGTCTCCATGCGCGCGTTGATGGGTTGCGGGCGTTGCTTGGCGAAGTCCTTGGCCCAGCCGGGGAGGAAGCCCCAGCGGGCGCCGGTCGCGGTCCGTTCGTCGTGACGGGTGCGGACCACGGTCACCTCGGTGGTGGGAGCGACGTTGTAGTCGGGCGCAGGCGCCTCGAACTCGGCCACGAGGTCTGCGAGCAGGGTGGACGTGGAATCGGTGACGACGAAGCGACCGCACATGCGCTCAGCATAGGAGCGCATGTGCGGTCGGTCGACCCCTACCGCTCGATGCCGGCCCGTGCGTCGCGGCGGGTCTTCGCGAGCGAGGCGACCGTCGCCACGGTGATGGTCGCGGCGATGAAGAGCAACGAGAACCAGATCGGGATGTCGGGGATCCAGTCGATGTGCCGACCGCCGTTGATGAACGGCAGCTCGTTCACGTGGAGGGCGTGGAACACGAGCTTCACACCGATGAAGGCGAGGATGACGGCGAGGCCCTGCGCCAGGTAGACGAGGCGTTCCAGCAGGCCGCCGATGAGGAAGAACAGCTGACGCAGGCCCATGAGGGCGAAGGCGTTCGCGGTGAACACGATGTACGCCTGCTCGGTGAGGCCGTAGATCGCGGGGATCGAGTCGACAGCGAATACGAGGTCGACGAACCCGATCGCGACGATCGTCAGCAGCATCGGCGTGAAGAAGCGCTTGCCGTCGATCTTCACCGAGAGTCGGTCACCGTGATACGTGTCGGTGATCGGGAGGATGCGGCGGGCGAATCCCACGACCTTGCCGTTGGCCGGGTCGCTCTCGTGGCTGCCGAACGCCTGGCGGTACGCGAGGAACAGCAGCAGTGCGCCCATCAGGTAGAAGATCCAGGAGTAGTTCTCGATGAGTGCGGCGCCGACGGCGATGAACGCGCCGCGCATGATGAGCGCGATGATGATGCCGATCATCAGCACTTTCTGCTGGTACGCCTTCGGGACGGCGAACCCGGCCATGACGATGAGGAAGACGAACAGGTTGTCGATCGACAGCGCCTTCTCGGTCAGATACCCGGCGAAGTACTCGCCGCCGTACGTCCAACCGGAGACGAGGCCGATGCCGACGCCGAACAGCAGGGCGAGGCTGACGTAGAAGATCGACCAGCGTGCCGACTCGGCGATGGTCGGTTCGTGGGGCTTCCGCACGTGCGCGAAGAACTCGTAGACGAAGAAGAGGATCGTGACACCGATGGTGATGATCCAGATCAGCGGGGTGACGGCCATGGTGGCTCCAGGGGCTCGAGGACGGGACTCCGACGCGATGGTCGGAACACGGTCTTCTCCACTCTTGATGAGAGCCGACACCCCGGGACCCGATGGCGGATCCGTACTGACGAGCATGTCGCGAAGGAGTACTCCCCCTGCTCCGACAAGTGTAGGTCAGGGGGTGGGCGGGGTACCTGGGAATTCGCCCTTCGACAGGCTCAGGGACCGGGGTGGGGCTGAGGGACCGGGGTGGGGCTCAGGGACCGGGGTGGGGCTGAGGGACCGGGGTGGGGCTCAGGGACCGGGTGGGGGTCAGGGGCTTGAGACGCTCAGGGGGCGTCGACCCTGCGCCTCGCCAAGCGCTCGGCGTTCGCCGTCGCCGTGGAGTCGCGCAGGATCAGCTCCGGTACCGAGGGCGGCACCGCTCCCGGGGGTTCTCCGTTGACGTGGTCGAGCAGGGTCGCGAGCAGGGTCCGGCCGACCTGTTCGAAGTCCTGCTGCACAGTGGTGAGCGGCGGCGAGAGGTGCTCCGCCTCGGGGATGTCGTCGAACCCCACGACGCTGAAATCGAGCGGGACCCGGAGTCCGCGCTCGGTGAGCGAGTGCATGAGCCCCAGGGCCATCTGATCGTTGGCGGCGAACACCGCGGTGACCTCGTCGTCCAGCTGACGGCCGAGAGCGTATCCGGACGTCGGCGTCCAGTCGCCGGTCCCGACGACCTGCGCGACGAGACCCGCGGTGGCGAGTTCGTCTCGCCAGCCGCGCTCGCGCTCGCGGGCGTCGATCGCGTCCGGTGGTCCGGCGAGGTGCCCGATGCGCCGGTGGCCGAGCCCGATGAGGTGGGCGGTCGCGGCACGCGCGCCGGCGTACTGGTCGACGCCGACGGTGACCATACCTGCACGTGGCGTGGCGTGCAGCGCCACGAGCGGCACGCTGAGTTCCATCCCCGCCACGATGTCGGTGACCCCCTCGCGCGCGCTGATGACGGCGATGCCCTCGACGTTCTGGCGCAGGAACCCCTCGACCGCTGCACGCGCGGAACCCGGGTCGCTGTCCACCATGTTCGCGGTGAAGACCGACCACCGTGCGTCGCGGGCCGCCGCGTTGAAGTGCAGGACCGAGGACGAGGGCCCGAACTCCGTACCGCCGGTGGCGATGAGGCCGATGGTCCGGGAGCGCTTCGTGACGAGTGTCCGCGCGGCGGGGGAAGGGACGTAGCGCAGCTGCTTGATCGCTTCATCGACCCGCGCCTTCGTCGCCGGCCGAACGTTCGGGAGGTCGTTGAGCACCCGTGACACGGTCTGGTGCGACACCCCCGCGAGCCGCGCGACGTCGAAGATCGTCGCATGACGGGACGGCTCAGCCACGCGGTCCCCTCTCGTCGTCGGCGGTCGTGCTCGGTTGCGGCGGGGCCTCGTCCGGCCCCTCCGAGATCGCGGCCAGCAGCTTCGAGACGGTGAGGTCGTAGTTCGGGAGGTCGGCGACCTTCCGTCGGTCGCGCAGCACGGCGATCCGGTGGCTGATGCGCAGGACCTCCTCGAGTTCGGCTGAGATGAACACGACCGACAGACCGTTCTCGGCGAGCCGGGTCACGAGCTTCTGGATCTCGGCCTTGGCGCCGATGTCGATGCCTCGGGTCGGTTCATCGAGCACGAGCAACCGAGGAGCGAGCGCGAGCCACCTCGCCAAGAGTACCTTCTGTTGATTCCCGCCTGAGAGCTCCTTCATGAGCGCATCGGGATTCGCCGGTTTGATGCCCATCGCCTGGATGTAGCTCTCGGCCAGTTCGTTCTGCCGACGCAGCGGGATGCGTCTGAACCACCCGAGGTCCGCCTGGAGGGCCAGCGCGATGTTGTCGCGCAGGCTGAGGTCACCGATGATCCCCTCGGTGCGACGGTTCTCCGACGCGTAGACGATCCGTTGCTTGAGGGCGCGACGCGGGGATCCGAGGCGGGTGGCCCTCCCAGCCACCTCCACCGAGCCGGTGTCGGCCCGGTCGACGCCGGTCAGGAGTCTGGCGAGCTCCGTCCGGCCTGAGCCGAGCAGGCCGGCGATGCCGACGATCTCGCCCTCGTAGACCTTCAGGTCGATCGGTTCGATCGCACCCTGGCGCCCGAGCCCGATCGCCGCGACGAACGGGTCCTCACCGTCGAGGGCGTCGCCCTCGTCGGAGGTGTCGAGCCCGCGTCGGATCTCGTCGAAGGTCGCGAGCTCCTTGCCGATCATCTTGTGGACGAGGTCGATCCGGAGCAGTTCATGTGGGAGGTACTCCCCGACGAGACGCCCCTCCCGCAGCACCGTGAGTCGGTCGGAGATCTCGTAGACCTGGTCGAGGAAGTGCGAGATGAAGAGGATCGCGACGCCCTCGGCCTTGAGGATCGAGATGACCCGGAAGAGCTCGGTGACCTCGTCGTTGTCGAGGCTCGAGGTCGGTTCGTCGAGGACGAGCACCTTGGTGCGCACGGCGATCGCCCGGACGATCGCGACGAGCTGCTGGATCGCCGGCGGGTGGGCGGAGAGCTGCGAGGCCGGGTCGATGTCGAGTCCGACGACGGCGAGCAGTTCGCGGGCGCGCTCGCGCATGCGCCTCCCCGAGATCCCTCCCCAGGCATGACGTGGTTCGCGGCCGAGGAGGATGTTCTCGGCGACGGTCAGGTTGGGGAGGAGGTTGACCTCCTGGTAGACGGTGCTGATCCCGTGCGCCTGGGCGTCGGCGACGCTCGAGAACGAGACCTCGCGTCCCTCGAGGAGGATGCTTCCGCTGTCGATCCGATGGACCCCGGTCAGCGACTTGATCAGGGTCGACTTCCCCGCTCCGTTCTCGCCCATGAGGGAGTGGACCTCGCCGGGGAACAACCGGAGGTCGACGTCGTCGAGCGCTTTGACACCGGGGAAGCTCACGGAGACACCGCGCAACTGCACGAGTGGCGTGGGCGAGGTCATCTGCAGCTCTCCATCGAGTTGGTCGCGGCCGGGGTGTCCGTTGATCACCCGACTCTAGCGCGCGCGACGGCACCGCCGGGAGGCCGCTCCGGGAGAATTGTGAGGGCTAACATTGCCTGTTGACAACCACTTCGAGCCCTGGCTAATGTTCAGCACAACGCAGATGTGATCGCTAACAATTTCCGACCACCTGCGTCACCGCAGCACCACGCACGTCACATTCACGCCGCACCCATCGTCGGGACCGCGGGTCTCAAAGAGGAGAACAATGTTCAAGACAACACGTGTCCGCGCACTCGCGGGCCTCGCCCTGGTCGGCGCTCTCGCGTTCAGCGCGACCGCCTGCTCCAGCGGTTCCGGAAGCTCCGACGGCGACGCCGGTTCCGACGGCGAACTCACCACCATCGGCTTCGTGGCCGTCGGCCCCGAGGGCGGATGGCGCACCGCGAACGAGAAGAACATCCAGGACTCGTTCTCGAAGGAGAACGGCTTCGACCTCAAGTACGCACCGGCGACGAACGGCGACCAGAACTCGCAGATCACCGCCTTCACCTCGTTCATCGACGAGGGCGTCGACGCCATCCTGCTGTCCGCCACCGAAGCGACCGGCTGGGAGAGCGTCCTGGAGCGCGCGAAGGAGGCCGAGATCCCCGTCGTCCTGCTCGACCGCGGCATCGAGCCGAACGACACCGAGCTCTACACGAGCCGCATCGCCCCCGACAACGTCGGCATCAGCGCCTCGGCCGCCGAGTGGGCGAACGGTCAGTTCCCCGACGGCGCCAAGTACGTCGTCCTCGAGGGCCCTCCCGGCCTCTCCGTCGTCAACGACCGCAACAAGGGCTGGGACGACACCATCGACCCGAACTTCACGAAGCTCGAGTCGCAGTCGGCCAACTGGTCCACCGAAGAGGCGAAGAGCGTCTTCGAGACCATCCTCAAGGCGAACAACAACGACGTCCAGCTCGTCTTCGCACAGAACGACGAGATGGGCCTCGGCGCTGCACTCGCCGTCGAGGAGGCCGGCCTGAAGCCCGGCACCGACGTCAAGATCATCACGATCGACGGCACCAAGGCGGCGCTCGAAGCACTCGCCGCCGGACGCCTGAGCTTCGTCGCCGAATACAACCCGCTGTTCGGTGAGACCGCGATCGACATCGTCAAGAAGGCACTCGCCGGCGACACGGTCGAATCGGACATCGTGGTGCCGAGCGTCACGTTCGACTCCCCGGACGCCGCGACGGCAGCACTGCCCGAACGCGCCTACTGATCCGACCCGGTCGCCCGGCAGCCACCCCCCTGCTGCCGGGCGACCGCCCACCCGCTTCCCGGGGACCAGACTCCCCGGCGACGACGCCGGATCGACCGGCAGAACGACCAGGCAGACATGGCAATCACCGAGCCGATCGTCGAGATGCAGCACATCTCCATCGAGTTCCCGGGCGTCAAAGCCCTGCAAGACGTGGACTTCCGTCTCTTCCCCGGCGAGGTCCACACGCTCATGGGCGAGAACGGCGCCGGCAAGTCGACGCTCATCAAGGCCCTCACCGGGGTGTACAAGATCGACTCCGGCACGATCCTGGTCGCCGGAGGCCCCCGTTCCTTCTCCGGAACGGCGGACGCGCAGAGCGCCGGCATCTCGACCGTCTATCAAGAGGTGAACCTCTGCGACAACCTCACCGTCGGCGAGAACGTCATGCTCGGCCACGAGGTCCGCGGTCCCTTCGGCATCAACTGGCGCCGCACCCACGAAGCCGCACACGAAGCGCTCGTCGGGCTCGGCCTCGGGCACATCGACCCCAAGCAGCCGCTCTCGAGCATCTCGCTCGCGCTGCAACAGCTCGTCGCGATCAGCCGGGCCATGGTCACCAAGTCGAAGGTGCTCATCCTCGACGAACCGACCTCCAGCCTCGACGCCAACGAGGTGGAGGGCCTCTTCCAGGTCATGCGCCGACTGCGCGACCAGGGCGTCGCGATCCTCTTCGTCTCCCACTTCCTCGACCAGGTCTACGCGATCAGCGACCGCCTCACGGTGCTCCGCAACGGCGAGTTCGTCGGGGAGTACCGCACCGCGGACCTCAATCGCACCGAGCTCATCTCCAAGATGATCGGCAAGGACTACGGCGCGCTCGCCGCCCTCGGCTCCAACCGCGGCCGGACCGCCACCGCCGACACCCCGGCGTTCTACAGCGCCAAGGACCTCGGGCGGAAGGGTTCCATCGACCCCGTCGACATCGAGGTCCACGCCGGCGAGGTCGTCGGTCTCGCGGGGCTCCTCGGGTCGGGCCGCACCGAGCTCGGTCGGCTCATCTACGGTGCCGACCGTCCCGACTCCGGCACGGTCACGATCGACGGCGCGACCGCAGAGGTCCACACGCCCATGGCCGGCCTGTCGAAGCAGATCGCCTTCTCCACGGAGAACCGACGCGACGAAGGCATCATCGGCGACCTGACCGTGCGCGAGAACCTCATCCTCGCCGTCCAGGCCCGCAGAGGCTGGGCGCGTCCGCTGTCCCGCCGCGAGCAGAACGAGCTCTGCGACAAGTACCTGCTCGAACTCAACGTCCGACCCTCCGACCCGGAACGACCCATCAAGAACCTCTCCGGCGGTAATCAGCAGAAGGTGCTCCTCGGCCGATGGTTGGCGACGAAGCCGCAGCTCATCGTGCTCGACGAGCCGACCCGTGGCATCGACGTCGGCGCCAAGGCCGAGATCCAGGAGGCGATCGCCGCGCTCGCCGAGGACGGGATGTCCGTCGTGTTCATCTCCTCCGAGCTCGAGGAGGTCGTGCGCTTGAGCGAGCGGATCGTCGTGCTGAAGGACCACCGTAAGATCGGCGAGATCGTCAACGGACCCGAGGTCACCGCAGACACCATCGTCGACCTGATCGCCACCGAAGGGAGCGCCACGTGAGCGCCACTGATCAGGGGCCGGCCCGTTCCGGTTCCTCCGCACGCGGCGGGCACGGCTCCGCACGCGGCGTCGTCAGCACCATCGTCCACCAGCCCTACATCTGGGCGATCGTGACCCTGCTGCTCCTGCTCGTCATCAACCTCGTCAAGGACCCCGGCTACCTGGGCGTCTCCGTCAACGGCACGACCGGCAACCTGTCGGGCAACCCCATCGACATCCTGCGTGCGAGCGCCCCGATCATGATGATCGCGGTCGGGATGACGCTCGTGATCGCCACCCGCGGCATCGACCTCTCGGTCGGTTCCGTCATGGCCGTCTCCGGCGCCGTGTCGATGGAGTTCATGAGCAACCAGAGCGGCGGCGACGCCGGTTCGGCCATCGTCGCAGCACTGCTCGCGCTCGCCGTGAGCGCCTTCCTCGGCACCGTCAACGGGGTGCTCGTCTCGATCGTCGGCCTGCAGCCGTTCATCACCACGCTGATCACGATGCTCGCCGGTCGCGGCCTCGCGAAGGTCATCACCTCGGGGCAGAACACCTCGGCCACGAACGAGCCCTTCCGCTGGCTCGCCAACGGCACCGTGTTCGGATTCCCCGTGGTCTTCATCATCGCCGGTGTCATCGTCGCGATCGTCGCGTTCCTCGTCCGGCGCACCGCGCTCGGCCTGATGATCGAGTCCATCGGCATCAACCCGCGCGCCGCCCGGATGGCGGGTATCCGCCCCATCGGCATCCTCATCGCCGTCTACATCGTGAGCGCCGTCCTCGCGGGTGTCGCCGGGATCTTCAGCACCGCCAGCGTCATGACGGTCGAGGTCGCGAAGACCGGTCTGAACGCGGAGATGGACGCCATCCTCGCGGTCGTCATCGGCGGCACCTCGCTCGCCGGTGGCAAGTTCTCCCTCACCGGCAGCGTGATCGGCGCGCTCCTCATCGCGACGCTCGACAAGACGATCGTGTTCCTCTCCATCCCCTCCTCGGCGACGCCGGCGTTCAAGGCCGTCGTGATCGTGATCATCTGCCTCCTCCAGTCACAGCGCGTGAGAGCCCTGTTCGCCCGGCGGAAGTCCCGGACGACGCCCACGGCGTCGGTCCCCACGCGAAAGGAAACGGTGTCCGCATGAGCACCCTCACCGACCGGCCGGCGCCCGACGCTCCGGTGCTGCCGCGGCGCTCGCTGCTGTCGCGGCTGACGCCCAACCTCGAGACCCTGCCCACCCTGGCGGCCGTCGTCATCTTCATCGGCATGGTCGTGTACGGCGAGATCGCCTACGGACGCATCGTCCAGGCCAGCACGATCTCGAACCTGCTCATCAACAACGCCTACCTGATCATCCTCGCCGTCGGGCTCACCTTCGTGATCCTCACGGGCGGCGTGGACCTCTCGGTCGGTGCGATCATCGCCATCAGCAGTCTGATCGGGGTGATGCTCGCGAACTCGGGCTGGAACCCGATCGCGGTCATGGTGATCATGATCCTGATCGGCTCCGCGTTCGGCGTGTTCTCGGGCGTGCTCGTGCAGTACTTCAACGTGCAACCGTTCATCGCCACGCTCGCGATGATGTTCCTCGGGCGCGGTCTCGCGTCGATGCTCAGCACCACCCCGGAGCGTCTCGCCGACGACTCGCCGATCCGTTCGCTGTCCACCGAGTGGAAGGTGATCGACGGCCCGAAGATCAACGACCTCATCACCACCCCGAACGTCCTGATCGCCGTCCTCGTCGTCGCCGCGGCGTTCGTGGTGCTCCACAAGACCCGCCTCGGCCGGACCGTCTACGCGATCGGCGGCTCGGAGCAGTCCGCCCTCCTCATGGGGCTGCCCGTGGTCCGAACGAAGCTCATGGTCTACGTGATCAGCGGCACGCTGGCCGGCCTCGCGGCCGTCGTCTACACCTCGAAGCTCGGCATCGCCCAGAACATCACGGGCGTCGGCTGGGAGCTCGACGCCATCGCCGCGGTCATCATCGGCGGCACCCTGCTGACCGGAGGCGCCGGGTTCGTCCTCGGCTCCGTCGTCGGTGCGCTCGTCCTCGGCCTCATGAACGTGCTCATCACCCGCGACGGCAGCATCCCGCCGGAGGCGACCACCATCATCACCGGCGGCATCCTGCTCGTCTTCGTCCTCCTCCAGCGACTCGTGGTCTCGCGCAAACGCAAGACCTGACGCCCGCCCCCCTCCCGCAGCACCACCCGTTCCATCCCGCTCGACAACGACGCCGAACCAGGAGAACCAACCCCCATGAGACAACTGCGCCTCAAAACGGTCGTCGCGACCTCCATCGCGGCCCTGATCCTGCCGCTCGTCGGTGCCTCCGGCGCCGCTGCAGCGGCGCCGTCGGGGGCCGCTCCGACAGCGGCGACCTCCCAGTCCAGCTTCCGAGCCGCCCCGACGACGCAGGAGGACCTGGACGCCGCCGCGGCGGCGCTCTCGATCGCGAACGTCGACGACGTGCGCGGGAATCTGACCCTGCCGGGAGCACCTGAGGGGATCGACATCGCCTGGGCGTCGTCGGACCCCGCCGTGATCGCCACCGACGGCGTCGTCACGAGGCCGGGTGCCGACACCACCGTCACCCTGACCGTCACGCTGAGCCAGGGCGAGGCGACCGCGACGCGCGAGTTCACGGCGACCGTCCGCGCCGCGATCGCGACCCCCGACTACGAGGGCTACGCGTTCGCCTACTTCACCGGCAACTCGCTCGCCGGCGAGAACATCTACTTCGCCGCCAGTGAAGGCAACAACGCGCTCGACTGGAACGAACTCAACGCCGGACGCCCGGTCCTCACCTCGGACGAGGGCACGAAGGGGCTGCGCGACCCGTTCCTCATCCGCTCTCCCGAGGGCGACACCTTCTACCTCATCGCCACCGACCTCTCGATCGGCAGTGGCACGTCCTGGGGCGACTCGGTCCGGACGGGCAGTCACTACCTCGAGGTGTGGGAGTCCCACGACCTCGTGACCTGGTCTGACCAGCGGCACATCGAGGTCGCACCGGAGAACGCGGGCAACACCTGGGCACCCGAGGCGTACTACGACGACACCATCGGCGCGTACGTGGTCTTCTGGGCTTCGTCGCTCTACGGCGCCGACGACCCGGACCACACCGGGAACAGCTACCACCGCATGATGTACGCGACCACCCGCGACTTCACGTCGTTCAGCGAGCCGCAGGTCTGGCAGGACCAGGGTGTCTCGCGGATCGACTCGACGGTGATCAAGTCGAGCGACACCTACTACCGCTTCACCAAGGACGAGGGTGCCGGTGGCACCGGGTGCGCCGACATCATCCAGGAGTCCTCGACGGACCTGCGGGCCACGCTCGAGTCCTGGACGGTGCTCGACACCTGCATCGGTCGCGACGCCGGCACCAGCGCGGTCGAGGGGCCGACGGCGTTCGCCGCCAACCCCGGCGACGTCAACGGCGACAAGTTCTACCTCTTCGTCGACGAGTACGGCGGACGCGGCTACATCCCGCTCGAGACCGAGGACATCGCGAACCCGGACTGGCAGGTCGCGAAGGACTACGACCTGCCCGCGAGCCCGCGCCACGGCACGGTGCTCCCGGTCACGGCTGCAGAGCTGCAGCTGCTCGAGGACAGCCTCGGCGGAGCACCCGAGCCGGTGCCCGCGAACGAGGACGGCGAGATCGTCCGTTACGACTTCGCCGGCTCCGCAGGATCGACGCTCAGCGACGTTTCCGGCAACGGCCTCGACGCGACGGTCGAAGGCGGTGCGACCTTCTCCGACGGTGCGCTGCAGCTGGACGGCGGAGACGACTACGTCAAGCTGCCCGACGACCTGCTCGCCAGCGTGAAGGACGTCACGGTGGAGGCGGAGGTCTGGATCGACCCGACGCAGGCCAACCCGTACTTCATCTACGGGCTCGGCAACACCACCGGTGGCGCCGGCGACGGCTACCTGTTCAGCACCGGCAACGCGTATCGGACGAGCCTCGCGACCGGTAACTGGAGCACGGAGCAGACGGTGTCGCAGGGCAAGGACCTGACGCGCGGTCGCTGGGCGAAGCTGACGTACACGCTGCAGGGCACCACCGCCACGATCTACCTCGACGGCATCGCCGTCGGGACCGGGACCGTGACGTCCGATCCGGGCGACATCGGCGGCGGATGGACGAGCGCCAACTACCTGGGCCGTTCGAACTACGACGCCGACAACCGCCTGAAGGGCGCGTTCCGCGAGTTCGCGATCTACAATCGCGCGCTCTCGGCGGACGAGGTGCTCGCCGGCTCCGGGAACACCGCGGCGCTCACCGACATCGGCCTCGAGGAGGACGTGTTGAAGACCGCCCCGATCGTCGACAACGACCGTCACGAGGTCGTCTTCCCGGTGCGCCCCGGAACGGACCGCACCGTCTTGAGCCCGACGTTCACGACCGCGGCCGGTGTCACGGTGAGCCCCGCCTCGGGGACCGCCGTCGACCTCAGCAGCCCGGTGACCGTGACGTTGACGCCGACCTCGGGTGCTGCCGTGACGTGGACGATGCGGGCGGTCGAGATGAAGAGCCCGGTCATCCCCGGTCTCTACGCCGATCCGAACGTCTTCGTCTGGGGCGACACCTATTACATCTATGCGACCTCGGACGGCTTCGCCGGTTGGGGTGGCAAGGAGTTCTTCGTCTGGTCGTCGAAGGACCTCGTCGACTGGGAGCGTTCGGCGGAGCCGATCCTGACGCTCGACGGCGCGAACGGGAACGTGCCGTGGGCGACCGGCAACGCCTGGGCGCCGACGATCGGGGAGAAGGACGGGAAGTTCTTCTTCTACTTCAGCGGCCACAACCCCTCGGTCGACCGGAAGACCATCGGTGTCGCCGTCGCGGACAGCCCGGCCGGTCCGTTCACGGCTCAGCCGAACGCGATGATCCTCAACGACGAAGCGGTGACCTCGGGACAGGCGATCGATCCGGCCACGTTCACCGACCCGGTGACGGGGAAGAGCTACCTGTTCTGGGGCAACGGCGCGCCGGTGTACGCCGAGCTGTCGGACGACATGCTGTCGATCAAGGCCGACACGCTCAAGCGCATCGACGGTCTGACCGACTTCCGCGAGGGTGCCTTCGTCAACTACCGGGACGGGATCTACCACCTGACGTACTCGATCGACGACACCGGTTCGGAGAACTACCGGGTCGGGTACGCGACGGCGACGAGCGTCGACGGCCCGTGGACGTACCGCGGTGTGATCCTGCAGAAGAAACCAGAACTCGGCATCCTCGCCACCGGTCACAGCTCGATCCTCAACGTGCCGGGCACCGACGACTGGTACATCGTCTACCACCGGTTCGCCATTCCGGGTGGTGACGGCCAGCACCGCGAGACGACGATCGACCGGCTGACGTTCGACCCGGAGACGGGCCTCATGAACCCGGTCGTCCCGACCCTCGAGAGCGTCGGCCCGCAGCGGATCGCGGTGCCCGGTGCCGAGGGCACACTGACGATCGACCAGCCGTCGGTGCGGGTGGGTGAGTCGATCTCGGTGTCCGGGTCCGGCTTCGCCGCGGGGGAGCAGGTGCGGTTCACGCTGTTCTCCACCCCGACCGACCTCGGGACCGTCGTCGCGGACGCTTCGGGTGCGTTCGTGGCGACGCTCACGGTGCCCGCTTCGGTGGTGCCGGGTGCACACACCCTGCAGGCGCTGGGCGCGGACTCGGGCATCACGGCCGAGGCGGCGCTGACCGTCCTGGCCGCGGATGCCGCGGCTCCCGGCGCTGCGGGCTCCGGTCCTGGTGCGCTGTCGACCACCGGTGTCTCGGTCGTCGGATTCCTGGGCCTGGCCGGGCTGCTCGTCGCAGCCGGTGCGTGGCTGGTCGTCCGTCGCCGACGCGTCGCCTCCTAGCCCGCGCCGACACAGCACCGATCCCGTCCGGGGTGACCATCGTCACCTCGGCCGGGATCGCCGTCTGTCCGGTCGCGATGAACCGGGCTGCTCACGACGGCAGGACGATGACCTTGCCGGCGACCCGGCCGGCAGCGGCTTCGGCATGGAGTGCGGGCAGCTCCGTGAGCGGGATCCGGCGCGTCACCTCGACCGTCAGTGCCCCTTCGTCGACGAGGGACACGAGGGTGGACAGGCGGTCGCGGTTCCGCAGGACGAAGACCGTCGCCGAACGGACCTGCCGCTCCTCGTCCCCGGGCGTCGGCATCCACGCGGTGGTGCTCACCACTGCGCCGCCGTCGCGGACGAGCCCGACGAGCGCCTCGAACTGCTCCGGGTCGATCGGCGCGAGGTTGAGGAGGACGTCGACGGGTGCCGACACCGCGCCGAGGAGGTCGGACGCCGTGTGGTCCACGACCTCGTCCGCCCCGGCGGCCCGGACTGCCGCCTCACTCCGCGGGCTGGCCGTCGCGATGACATGGACCCCTGCGCGCTTGGCGAGTTGGATCGCGTACTTGCCGACGACCCCGCCGCCGCCGACGATGAGGACGCGCTGACCCGACTCGAGGCCGCCGTCGTCGAACAGCGCCTGCCAGGCGGTCAGGGCGACCGAGGGGAGGGCAGCGGCGTCCGCGAGCGGGATGGCCGTCGGTGCTGCGACGACGGCGTCCGCCGGTGCGATCACGTACTCAGCCGCACCACCGTCGAGCTGCATCGGGAGGAAGCCGATGACTGCGTCGCCGACCGAGAGCCCCTCGACGCCCTCACCGATCGCGTCGATCGTGCCCGACACGTCGTACCCGGGGACGTGGGGGAGCTGGACCGGGATCGGCAGGAAGCCGGCCCGCATGCCGTTGTCGGCCGCGTTGAACGCCGACGCGGCGACGCGAATGCGCACCTGCCCCGCGGCTGGAATCGGCTGCTCGATGTCGCCGTAGTGGAGGACCTCGGGTCCGCCGACCTCGTGGAACTGGACTGCCTGCATGATGCTCTCCTTTGTTGAATGCTTCGAATTTGAAGCAAGTGCCATGACGATAACACTGCTTCGAAGTCGAAGCAACACCTAGAATGGATGCGTGTCCGAAACGCCTGCATCCCTCACCCCGACCGAGCTCGGCGCGTATTTCGCGTTCACCGAGGTGAGCAGCCTGCTGCGGCCGGCGGTCGAGCAGCAGCTCCGAGAGGCCGGGGAGTTGAGCTACGTCCAGTTCCTGTTGCTGGCGCGCCTCGGTGATGCGCCGGACGGTCACCAGCGCATGACGGATCTCGCGGACGGTGTGGTCTACAGCCGCAGTGGCCTCACCTACCAGGCGCAGTTGCTCGAACAGCGGGGGCTCATCACCCGCTCGCCGTCACCGGACGACGAGCGCAGCACCGTCGTGGCGATCACGACGGCCGGCCGGGACGTGCTCGCCACGGTGTTCCCTGGTCACATCCAGGCCGTCAAGGACCTGCTCTTCGCGCCGCTCGACGTCGACGACGTCAGCGAGCTCGCGCGCATCCTCGGGCGGGTCAGTGAGCATCTGCGGGCGGCGCCGCCGCGCTCGGCGGGTCGGCGCCGGAAGGCCTGAACGGGCAGCGGTCAGCGGCGGGCTTCGAGGAGCGACACGAACTCGTCGGCCATCGCGAGCTGCTGCTGCAGCTTGGTGCGACGCTCGGCCGCGTCGGTGATGAATCCGTCGAGGATCGCGCGCGTGTCGTCGTCGGGTGCGGTGTCCATTGCGTCGATCACCCGGAGGAGTTCGGCCATCTCCTCGAGCGAGAAGCCGAGTGGTTTCATGCGTCGGATGAGGATGAGGCGGTCGTAGTCGTCCTGCGTGTACAAGCGGAATCCGCCCTCGGTGCGCGCGGAGGCCGAGACCAGGCCGACGTCGTCGTAGTGCCGCAGCGTGCGGAGCGAGAGTCCGGTGCGCTCGGCGAGTTCGCCGATGTGCATGGTGGTCGGTTCGCTCGTCACGGTCGCCTCACTTCAAATCAACCCTTACGTTAGGGTAGAGTTATCGATGGCGGCCGATCGGGCCGCATCTCCCCACCATTCTCCCGCGCGTGACGCCCCCGCGCGGTCGGTGGCGTGCGCACCGCAGCGCCGGACCCAGACATCCCCATCCGGTCCTCGCGTTGAGGACCCCGACTCCGACAGGAGCACTCATGGCCACTGGCCCCAGATCCGCCGCACCGGACGCCACCGTCCTCTCCGCCCTCCGCAGCCCCCGCATCCTCAGCAGGGAGGTGCTGGCGGGCCTCGTCGTCGCCATGGCGCTCATCCCGGAGGCGATCTCCTTCTCGATCATCGCGGGCGTCGACCCGCAGGTCGGGCTGTTCTCCTCGTTCGTCATGGCCGTGGCGATCGCCTTCCTCGGCGGCCGCCCGGCGATGATCACGGCGGCCACGGGAGCGATCGCCCTGGTCATCGCCCCGGTCGCCCGCGAACACGGCCTCGACTACTTCATCGCCACGGTCATCCTCGGCGGTGTCTTCCAGGTGGTCCTCGGTCTCCTCGGCGTCGCGAAGCTCATGCGCTTCATCCCGCGCAGCGTCATGGTCGGGTTCGTCAACGCCCTGGCGATCCTGATCTTCACCGCCCAGCTCCCGAACCTCATCGGCGTGCCCTGGCTCGTGTACCCGCTCGTCGCGGTCGGCATCGTGGTCATGGTCGTCATGCCCCGCCTCACGAGTGTCGTGCCGGCGCCGCTCGTGGCGATCGTGCTCATCACCGCGGCGACCGTGGTCACCGGACTGAACGTGCCGACCGTCGGCGACCAGGGCGAACTGCCGCGCAGCCTGCCGACCCTGTTCATCCCGAACGTGCCGTTCACGCTGGAGACGTTCACGATCATCGCCCCGTATGCGGCAGCGATGGCGTTGGTCGGGCTCCTCGAGTCGCTCATGACGGCCAAGCTCGTCGACGACGTCACCGACACCCCGTCGGGCAAGACCCGCGAGTCGCTGGGCCAGGGGATCGCGAACGTGCTCTCCGGGTGCTTCGGCGGCATGGGTGGCTGCGCGATGATCGGTCAGACCATGATCAACGTGAAGGCCTCCGGCGCGCGGACGCGGATCTCGACCTTCCTCGCCGGGGTGTTCCTGCTGGTCTTGGTCGTCGCGCTGGGCGACGTGGTCGCGGTGATCCCCATGGCCGCCCTCGTCGCGGTGATGATCATGGTGTCCGTCGCGACCTTCGACTGGCACAGCATCAACCCGAGGACCCTGCGCGCCTTGCCCCTCGGCGAGACCGTCGTCATGGTCGCCACGGTCGTCGTGGTGGTCCTGACGCACAACCTCGCGATCGGTGTCGTCATCGGTGTGATCGCCGCGATGGTCGTGTTCGCGAGGCGGGTCGCCCACCTCGCCACCGTCGAACGCGCGGTCGATCTGTCGGCCGCGACGCCCACCGCCCGGTACACCGTGACCGGCGAGCTGTTCTTCGCGTCCAGTAACGACCTCACGACGCAGTTCGCCTACGCCGAGGACCCGGAGCGGATCGTCATCGACCTCTCGCAGTCGCACGTCTGGGACGCGTCGACCGTCGCCGCCCTCGACGCGATCACCACGAAGTACGAGCGTCGCGGGAAGCGGGTCGTCATCGAGGGGATGAACGACGCGAGCACGCGGATCCACAGCCGGCTGGCCGGCAAGCTGACCGGCGGTCATTGACCGCCGGTCCTGCGGGCGCCTGCGTCCGGCTCAGTCGAGCGGGACGCCGAAGTCGCCCGCGATGCCGGCCAGGCCGGTGGTGTAGCCCTGGCCGACGGCACGGAACTTCCACTCCGAGTTGTACCGGTAGATCTCGGCGAACAGCATCGCCGTCTCCTGGGAGGCGTCCTCGGTGAGGTCGTAGCGGACGATCTCCTGCTGATCCTGGTCCATGACCCGGCAGAAGGCGTCGCGGACCTGGCCGAAGTTCTGGCGGCGGTTGTCGGCGTCGTGGATCGAGACGGCGATGACGATGCGTGAGACGTCGGGCTCCACAGCGCGGAGGTCGATCGTGATCTGCTCGTCGTCGCCGTCACCCTCGCCGGTGCGGTTGTCGCCCTGATGCACGACCGAGCCGTCGGGCGTCGACATCTGGTTGTAGAAGATGAAGTCCGCAGGGCTGCGGATCTTGCCGTTCTCGGCGACGAGGATGGCGGAGGCGTCGAGGTCGAACGCGACGCCGACGGTGGTGCGCGGGTCCCACCCGAGACCGACCGTGGCGATGGTCAGCCCTGGGCTGGTCTTCGTGAGCGAGAGGTTGTTGCCTTTGGAGAGGCTGAGGCCTGCCATGGGTGTGTTCCTTCGAGAGTGCTCGGTGATGTTCGAACCTCCATCCTGCCCTGTTCCGGCTGAGTTTGGAGTGGGTTGTGGAGGATCGCCGTCGGATGCCGGGTTGCTACGCTGCATCGACACCACTCGTCATCACCCCAGCGAATCAGGAACCCAAGCCATGCAGATCATCATCGTGCTCCTCGTCATCTGGGCGATCCTCTCCGTCGTCGGGTTCGCGTTGAAGGGCCTCTTCTGGCTCGGGGTCATCGGCATCGTCCTCATCATCGGCACGATCCTGTTCGGCGCCGTCCGGCGCGCTGCCAGCAAGCGCTAGAGAACAGATGTATCGAGAGCCGTACGACCTTCCGGACGAGAAGTTGGTGCTGCTGCCCGTCATCGAAGACATCGAGATCGCTCACCTGGTGCGCGAGCGCGCTGCCGTCGGCGGATCGGGGTCCCTGGCTGACGTCGCCCTCGGTCTCGGCCTCGATCCTGACGACTACCGCTGATGGCGCGTCCCTCAAACTGACTGCTCTCCTCCCGGGCTTTCAGCAAGACATCGACGCGCTCCCGGACCTCGCCACGAAGAAGATGGCGCTGGACATGCTCGTCCTCGTCCGGGACGGGAAGATCGCGGGCGTGAAGCTCGACTCGCGGGTCGGCACCGGGGGCCTGGGTGACTGTCGCAAGCTCTACTTCGACCCGGACGGATCCGGAAAGCCGAGGTACCGACTCGTCTACCGCTACACGCCGGATGAGATCCACGCCGTCGCCGTCGAGGCTGTCGCCGTCGAGGCTGTCGCCGTCGGGCGGCGTGCGAACCTCGACGCCTATCAGCGGGCCATCGTCAATCTCGGCCGGTGAAGGCCGAGCTTTGGCGCGGGTGAGCAGCTGCCGGTTCGCCAGCGCGTCTTCGTAGACGGCTCCGCAGTGCTGGTCATCCCGGGGACTGGCCTTGCCTCTGCCTCGGGCGCCGGTGCTGCAATGATGTGCAGTGGTGGCCGGCAGCTCGGAACAGGAGGGCACGCAAATGATGCGATTCGACTCGCCGGAAGCGCTCATCTCCGCATTGCTCGACCTCCGGGCGAAGGGCGAGCCGGAACGCGCCTGCGCGCTCGTCCGGGCCGCCCTGGCTGCGCACGGGCATCAGTTCGCTGAGGACAACTGGGAGACGTTCTTCGACCCGGAGGAGTCGTTCGCCAACGCGATGTACGACTGCGGCTACGCCCTGTGGGAACTCGCCTGGTCGGACCGGGACGACGTCGAACCGCAGGCGGCGCTCCTCGCTTTCGAAGCGTCCTCGGTCGCGGGGCTCGATCTCGCCGGGTTCGCCCTGGCGCAGTCGCTCGATTGGGTCGGTGATCCGAGAGCCGAAGCAGCGCTCCGTGACTTCGTATCCCGCCATCCTGATTGGGAGGATCCGAGGCTTTTCGGGATCCTTGGCGGCCTCATCGCGGACCGTTACGACGACGAGGAGCACATGGACGAGGCGCTCACCTATCTCGACCGTGTCGGGGACAGTGAGGACATCTGGATGTGTTGGCGCGCGTTGGCTATCGCGAAACTCGGTCATGTGGAGGATGCGATCGCTCTGCTGCAGGACCAGGTGAGAGCGAACGACCCGGACGCGTTGGCCGTGCTCGGGGACATCCATTGGTGGGCGGACGATGCGGAACGGGCGCAGGAAGCCTATCTCCGGGCGATGGCTGTCGGAGATGCCCACTCGGCGCGCAGCCTCGGCAACCTGCTCCACACACTCGGCGACGATGCCGCAGCAAGACAGGCCTACGAGATCGCGGCAGCGCGCGGCGACGGGTACGCGACCACGCTGCTGCGCGACCCCTCGTGGGAGCTCCCCGGCTGACGGCGGAAGGTCCGCGTCAGGGGCGTCCTCGGCGCTCGTAGCCGGCAGGAGACGGCGCCTCACGGCTCGTCGTCCCAGCGGACGGGCGTCGGTCCCCTCGACGACGCTGCACGCGCGAGCCTGTGTCGCCGACGGTTACGGGGTCTACCGCGGTAGCGCCGCGAACCGCTCCGTCTTGTCCGTCGGGCCGAGGACCAGGAGACGCTGGCCGGCGGTGAGGACCGTGTCGCCGGTCGCATAGGTCCACCGGTCGTCGTGTCGGACGGCGACGACGGTCACGCTGAACCGGTCGCGGATGCGCGCTGCGGTCAGCGTCTGCCCGACGACTTCTGCCGGAGCGGTCGTCTTGGCCATGACGAAGTCCTTCTCCACCGCGAGGAAGTCGAGCATCCCGCCGCCGCGGACGAGGTGCGCCACGCGACGGCCCATGTCCGACTCGGGGTAGACGACGTGCTCGACCCCGATCTGCTCCAGGATCAGGCCGTGCTGCTCGCTGACCGCCTTCGCCCAGATATGCGTCGTCCCGCGGCGCTTCAGGAGCGATGCAGTGAGGATGCTCGCCTGCAGGTCGGTGCCGATTGCGATGACGACGCGGTCGAACTCGTCGATGCCGAGCTGGTCGAACACGCCCTCGCGGGTGGTGTCGGCACGCACCACGTGGGTGAGGACGCCGTTCAGCGACTGGACGATGTCCTCGTCGGTGTCGATCCCGAGCACCTCCGTCCCCGATTCGGCGAGCTCGGTGGCCAGGGCCCTTCCGAACCGACCGAGGCCGATGACGACGACGGATTCCACGCCGCGCGGACGCTTGTTGCTGAACGGTCTAGCCAATGATCGGACGCTCCTTCGGGAGTTCATACAGGCGGGTCTCGGTCCGAAGCGCGAGCGCGGAACCGAGAGCGATGGGGCCGATGCGGCCGACGAACATGAGGACCACCAGGATCAGCTGCGCCGCGACCGGGAGGGACGCGGTGATGCCGGTGGAGAGTCCGACCGTCGCGTACGCGGAGATGACCTCGAACAGGACGCGGTCGAGGCTGTAGTCGGTCATCAGCATGATCGCGGCCGTTGCGCCGACGACGAGGCCGACGGACAGGAGCGCGACGGTGATGGCCTCCCGGTGCGTTGACCGCGGGAGACGCTTGCCGAACATGTTCACCGCCGCACCGCCGCGCAGCTCGGTCACGATGATGAAGAACAGCACCGCGAACGTGGTGATCTTCAGTCCACCGGCGGTGCTCGCCGGGCCACCCCCGATGAACATGAGGATGTCGGTGACGAGCCACGTCACCGGGTGCATCTGGCTCACGTCGAGGTTGTTGAACCCGGCGGTGCGGGGGAGGACGCCGGCGGTGAACCCCGCGAGCAATCGGTCCGCCGGGGCGAGCGCGCCGAGCGTCGCCGGGTTCGACCACTCCAGTGCGGTGATGAAGCCGCAGCCGACGACGAGGAGGATCAGGGTGCCGACGACGACGGTCATGGTGTTCAGCGTCCACCGCGAGGGCGTCCTGAACCGGCGGCGCAGCTCCAGGATCACACCGAAGCCGAGCCCGCCGAGGATGACCGCCGCGCAGATCGTCAGGGAGATCCACGGGTCGGTCGCGTACCCCATGATGCTGTCGCTGAACAGGGCGAAGCCGGCGTTGTTGAAGGCCGACACCGCATGGAACACGCCGAACCAGATCGCGTCGCCTGGCGCCCAGCCGTAGCCGATCATCCACCGCAGGGCGAGGATGGCGGCGCAGAGGACCTCGACCCCGAGCGCGATGAGGATGACGCCGCGCAGGACCCGGCGGACGTCGCCGATCGCGAGCGTGTGGGTCTCGCTGACCGCGGTGAGCCGCGTCCGCAGGCCGAGCCGCCGGGCTACGAGCAGGCCGAGGAGCGTAGCGAACGACATCACCCCGATGCCGCCGATCTGGATGAGCGTGAGGATGACAGCGTGCCCGAACGGCGTCCAGAACACCGGGGTGTCGACGATGATGTGGCCGGTGACGCAGATGGCGCTCGTCGCGGTGAACAGCGCCTCGATGAGGTTCGCGCCGCCCGGGCCGGTCTTCGAGATCGGCAGCATCAGGAGCAGGGTGCCGATGAGGGTCGCGGCTCCGAACGCGATGGAGATGATCTGGACCGGGCGTGCGGCGGCCAGCTGCCCACGACGACGGGCTCTGCCGCTCGCCGACCTCGATCCGTCTCTCGCCACCCGAGAACCATAGCGGCCCGGCGTGGACGGTCGGCGGTGCTCGTCCACGAAGGCGTCCACCGCGGGACAATGAGCCATGCAGACGCGCACGAAGGTCCTCAATCGACTGGCCCTCGCTCGGGAGACATCCACGATCGTGAAGTTGAACCGGATGTCCGCCCCATACGAGACCCTCGAGGGGTTCGTCGTCGCCATCGGTCGCAAGTGGGTGCTCGTCGCACCGATTGCTTCAGGCGGGTTCTTCGACGGCTATGCGGTCATCCGCGTCCGCGAGATCGCCCGCGTTCGGTTCGACCGATCGTTCCAACGTCGTTTCTCCGAAACTCGACCCGAGTGGCCCGTGAATCCTCCGCCCGGTCGGCCGATGCCCGATCTGGACTCGACCCGCGGCATGTTGCGGTCGTTCCTCGCGAAGGGAGTCCTCTGCGCCATCGAACGCCGGAACAAACCCGACCTCATGTGGGTCGGTGTGCCCGACCAACTGAGACGTCACTGGTTGTATCTGCTCGAGGTCCGATCGGATGCGACGTGGCACGCCGGCCCGTTGGGCTATCGACTCCGAACCATCACCCTCGTCCGCATGGGCGACCAGTACTTGCGTGCGCTGGCCGCTGTGGCTGGGCTCGCGCCCGTCGAAGCCGGCTCGTCCTGGTGATCTCCTCCCGAGCCGGGGTGACCGGACCGGACGAGAGCGATCAGATGGTCCTCAGGTGGGTGGTTCCCGGTCCGCGCCGAGGCACGCGTGCCGGCCCGCCTCACGGCTCGTCGTCCCAGGGGACCGGTGTCGTCGTGCCCGACTGCACGTCGCTGCGGAGGATCGCGTAGGCGACCGAGGCGAGCGGCAGCCCGCCGGACACGGGCCAGCCCTCGCGGTAGTGGGCCTCCTTCACCCAGCCGGCCCGACGGAAGGCACGACGCATGGCGACGTTGTCCTCGCGGGTTTGCCCTTCGAGCTTGCGAACCGACGGGAACCGCCCGAACACCTCGGTGACGATGACCGGCAGCACCGCCGAGCCGATCCCGCGCCCTCGCGCGTCCTTGGCGAGCCGCAGGTCGATCAACGCCGCGTCGTCCTCCAGGTCCTCGAGGGTGACGACTCCCACCACCTCACCGTCTGCGAGTACCCAACATCCGAAGGCGCCGGGCCCGTCGACGACGCCGGCCACCAGGCGTGCACGCGCATCCTCAGCTGTCGGTCGCGGCCGCACGTGGAAGGGGAACTCGTGAGTGCTCAAGAACTCGACGAACGCGTCGTCGTCCCGAGGGCGCTCGATGGGTTGCAGGCTCAGCTGTGACATCAGCCCAGTATCGCAAGGTCGCCACGGCGCGTGCCCGACCGGAAGCAAGGTGCCGGAGGCGCCCGGCTAGCCACAGAGCGCAACGGGCCACGCGACACCCGGCTCCGTGATTACGCTGATGCCCGACAGGACCCTTTCGCCCTGTCGGGGTTCCCGGCCGGCTTCCCCTCGATTCCGGCCGGGACCCACTTCACCGCCAGGCGGACGTCAGGGTCAGTCGGCGTGTTCGGCGCACGGAGCGAGCAACCCACTCGCGCCGCTCGATGGCGTACGGTTGCCGTTCGCGCACCATGACCTCATTGAGGACATCACGATGGAAAGCAGCACTCTCACCCTCGGCGGGCTCGTCTACGACCTCGACCCGAGCACGATCATCACCACCCTGAAGGACACGATGGAGCGCACCGCGCTGTCCGGGGGCGGTTTCGTCGACCTCGACGTCGTCGGCGAGGACTTCGCGAGCGTCTTCGTGAGCCCTGGGACGTCGATCTCCTTCACGACCAACGACGTGTCCGAGTTGCCGCAGGTCGAGCTCAGTCCTGCGGAAGCGGTCGACTGGGAGCTGGGCTTCTACGGCCTCTGATCCAGCGGGGTGGTCGTGCCCGGTCGATCGTCGGACGGTGGAGTCCTCAGCCCGCGTTCGCCCGCAGGTAGGTCTCCAGGTCCATCGGTGGAACACCGGTGACGTCCTCGATCGACGGGCTCACCTCGGCCATCACGCCACTGCCGATGGCCGTGTACGTGCTCACCCAGGCGTCGACCTCCCAGTCGGGTGCGCCGTAGGAGGCTCGCGACGTGTATGCCTCCTCGATGGTCTCGTCGTGGAAGGTGACCTCGCGATGGCGGACGCGACCGATCGTGGCGGCGACGTCGGCCATCGAGAGCGCCTCCGGTCCGGTGAGGTCGTAGGTGCGACCGGCGTGGGACGCCGGGTCGACGAGGATCGCCGCGGCGGTCCGTGCGATGTCGGCGCGGGCGACGAAGGACGCGCGACCGTCCCCGGCCGGCCCGCGGATGACGCCGTCCTCACCCACGAGGGCCTCCATGAAGTCGAGGTAGAAGCCGTCGCGGAGGAACGTCCACCGCATGCCCGACGCTCGGATGTGCTCTTCGGTCGCATGGTGGTCGCGCGCCAGCGTGAAGACGGCATCCGGTGCCGCCGCAGCGAACGAGGTGTACACCAGGTGCTGCACGCCGGCGGCGGAGGCCGCATCGATGAACGACCGGTGCTGGTCGACCCGGTCGGCGCTCTCGGCCCCCGACACCATGAACAGGGTGTCGACGCCCTCGAGGGCTGCGCGGGCCGCCGCCTGGTCGGTGTAGCTGAACCGGTGCACGGTGCTGAGTGGGTGCTGCGGTGCGGTCGCGGGCGTGCGTACCAGCAGGCGTTGTGGGATCCCGCGGGCGGCGAGGTCGTGCGCCACCAGGCCGCCGAGGACGCCGGTCGATCCGGTGACGGCGATGGGTCGGGGTGTGCTCGGGCTCACAGGGTTCCTCTCATCGGGCTCAGGGGCGGACGCGGACGCTGCGCCCCTCGAGGGAGACGACGTCGTCGAGCTGCAACTGCCGGCCGCGTCGGCGATCGATCTCGCCGTTCACCTTCACTGCGCCGTCGGCGATCGCCGCCTTCACGTCTCCGCCGGAGTCGAGTAGGCCTGCGAACTTCAGGAACTGCCCGAGTCGGATGCCCTCGCCGCCGATCGGGACGTCGGTGATCTGTGTCGGGTTCGTCATCCCCGAATGCTAACAAGGATGCGGTGGCTGGACCGGGGGACAGGATGTGGCTGTACCCTCAGCGGTACCGGGTCACCGTGACTCGCAAAGGAGCACCATCATGGGCGAGAAGTCCGCACGGAAAGAAGGCGGCAAGACCGCACCGGCGAAGACGCTGAAGGAGAAGCGCACCGCCAAGGCCGACAAGAAGGCCGGCAATGCGCGTTCGGAGAACACCGACGCAGTCACGCGGGTCAAGAACCGCTAGTCCTGATCAGCGGCCCATCGTGGTCGGTGATGCGCTCAGGCGTCTGTCCCCTCACGGAGACGGGCGCCTGTTCTGGTCTTCGCCGTCAGTGCCGCGATCCGCCCAGTGCCGCGATCCGCCCAGGTGTCGACGTCCACGGGCCGACGGTGGGGAGCAGTCCCCATTGAGCGGTCGTCGTGGCGTGCCCCAAGCTGGACCCTGAGAGCAACAACCATCGATCAGGGGGAGCATCACCATGGGGCACACATTCCGGCAGCGAATCATCCGCACCTCGGCAGCAGCCCTGGCCGTTCCGGCACTGCTGCTCCTGAGCGCGTGCGGGAGCTCGGGCGGCGAGATCGGCGATGAAGTCCGAATCTCCGAAGGGATGATGACGGTCACGGGGATTGAGCAGCGGACCGCGGAGGACGTCGCCGCGCTCGAACTCGACGAGCTCGCCGGCCAGACGCCGTACTTCGTGACGTACGAGGTGGCCTTCAACGACGGCTCGGACGGCGACCTCAACGAGAACTTCTGGAAGGCCAAGGCGTCGAACGGAGAGGCGTCGCCCATCAACGTCCTCAACTTCGGTGGGGATTTCGACTGCACCGGTCTCGGCGAGGTGTCCGACGGCAAGGCGGAAGGGTGTCAGCTCATCATGGTGCCGGAGGGCGCGACGCTCGAGTCGGTCTCCTTCGGCGGAGCGGGCACGTGGCGCGCGCCGAAGGCGGAGTGACGCCGAGGCGCTGACCACTCACGCGCGGGCAGGGCATCCCGCTATCGTCGTGAGATGTCCGACCTCAGCCCCGGCGACGACGCGCTCGAGCTCGCCCGCCTGCTCATCTCGACCGACTCCGTCAGTCCGAGCCTCGTCCCAGGGGCTCCCGGAGAAGGACGGATCGCGGCGGTGATCGCCCAGCGACTCGAGGGAGCCGGCTTCGTGGTCGACCTCGTTCCCGCGCCGGAGGACGCGCAACGCGTCAGCGTCGTGGCCGTGCACGCGGGATCGCAGCCGGGTCCGACGGTCGTGTTCAACGGCCACCTCGACACTGTCGGGGTCGAGGGCATGGTCGACCCCTTCACCCCGCGGATCGCAGACGGCAAGCTCTTCGGACGCGGCGCCAGCGACATGAAGGCCGGCCTCGCAGGACTGATCGTCGCCGCGGAGCGACTCGCAGCGGCCGACCACCCCGGCACCGTCGTCTTCACGGGTGTCGCCGACGAAGAGGACGCGAGCGTGGGGGCCGCAGCCGTCCTCCGACACCTCGCCGATCGCGGGGTGACGGCGGACGTGTGCCTCATCGCCGAGCCCACCTGGCTGGACCGCGTAGCGGCGCACCGGGGGTACGCGGTCGTCGAGGTCACGCTGCAGGGGACGGCCGCGCACTCGTCCCAGCCCGGTCTGGCCGTCGATGCGATCCGCGCCCTCGGTGCGCTGCTGCAGGAGGTGGAGCGGGCCGACGACGAACTCCATCGGCGACCGGCGCACCCGTTGCTCGACCACGGTTCGTTCACCACGACGGTCGCCAGGGCAGGGAACGCTCCGTTCACGATCGCCGCCGACGCGACCCTCGTCATCGAGCGACGCACTCTGCCGGGTGAACGCGCGGAGGACGCCCTCGTCGAGGTCCAGGCGATGCTCGACGCGGTCGCCGCCCGGATGCCTGGTCTCCGCACGGGCGCTCGGCTGACCCATCAGCGCGAGGCCTGGGAGGCCGACGAGCAGGGGGCGGCTGCGCGGTTCGCCGACTCCCTGGCTGCCGAGCTCTCCCGGGACGCCGAGGCCGTACCGGCGGCGGTCGGAGCGCCGTACTGGATGGAGTCGGCGCTCTGGCAGGCGGCGGGGATCCCGACCGTCGTGTGCGGCCCCGCCGGCGGCGGACTGCACGCGGCGGAGGAGTGGGTCGACCTCGACCAGCTCCGGCGGTTCCCTGAAGCGGTCATCGCCGCGACGATCGATGCGCTGTCCGGATCGAGCGAGGCGTGACGCCCGGTGGGCCTGACCGCATCGCGGTGATCGGGCCGGGCGCGATCGGAACCGTGGTCGCCGCAGCGCTCCACGAACAGGGACGGACGCCGTTCATCGCGGGGCGGTCGAAGCGGCCGGAACTCCAGCTCCAGGTCGACGACGGGACGGTGACGGTCCCCGGCCCGGTCCACACCGATCCGGCGGAGTCTCCGGGCACCGCGGACCTCGTCTTCCTGGCGGTCAAGGCGACCCAGACGGCTGCCGCTGCCGACTGGCTCGCCGCGTTGTGCGGCCCGGACACGGTCGTGTGCGTCCTGCAGAACGGTGTCGAGCAACGCGAGATGGTGGAGCCACTCGTCCGGGAGGGAACGGTCGTCCCCGCGGTCGTGTGGTTCCCGGCCACCCGTGAGCCCGGCGGACCGGTCACCCTGTTGAGCCCGCCGCGCCTGTCCCTACCGGAGGCACCCGGTGCCCTCGTGGTCGAGGACGCGTTGCGAGGCTCCCGCTGCGCCGTCGAGGTCTCGACCGACTTCACGACCCTCGCCTGGCGGAAGCTGCTGCAGAATGCCGCCGCCGGACTCATGGCGTTGACCGGACGCCGATCCGGCATGTACCGGCGCGACGACATCGGCCGCTTGATGCTCGGCTACCTCGAGGAATGTGCCGCCGTTGCGCGCGCGGAGGGTGCGCGGTTGACCGACGACGAACCTCGGCGGCTCCTCGACCAGTTCCGTGCCGCTCCGGTCGACCGCGGGACCTCGATCCTCGCCGACCGCGAACAGGGGCGACCGCTCGAATGGGACGTCCGCAACGCGGTGATCCAGCGGCGGGGGAGCGCGCACGGCATCCCCACGCCGATCAGCGACGTCGTCGTGCCGTTGCTCGCCGCGGGGAGCGATGGGCCGGGCTGAGCGACGACAGCATCGCGACCGAGCCTGGCGATAGGCTCGAAGGCATGCTTCGTCTGATCGCCTTCGCGGCTCTCGGTGCTCTCGTCGGCGGGGTGATCGTGATCGCCGTCGGTCCTTCCACCGTCGGGTACACGGTGGCCGGCATCGCACTCCCCGTCTTCATCATCGCCACGGTGCTCACGCTCATCGCCCGGTCGGTGGGGAACGCCGTCGGGGCTTCTCCGGAGGCCGTGCAGCAGGCCAAAGACGCCCGCCGGCTCGGGGTCGCACGCATCGACGCGCTCCGTCAGACCGGCACGCAGATCAACGACCAGCCCCTGTGCGAGCTCGACCTGACCGTTCAACCGCTGCAGGGATCGGCCTTCGCGAGCACCATGCGCACCATCGTCCCACTGACCGCCATCCCGATGTTCCAGCCCGGCACGGAGCGCGATGTCGCCATCCTGCTCGACGGTGGACCGGAGGTCGCGTTCATCGACGAAGGTGAGCTCTCACCGGCGGAACGGGCGCGTCTGCGCGTGCCTGGGCGTGGGTCCGTCCCGTTCATCCCGGTCGAGCCGCACCAGCGCATCGTCGACGGACGGCGACGCGGACCGTTGCTCGGCGTCGGCCGGGCCGGTCGTCCCGGCCGCATCGCCCTCTTCACGGTCGTGGCGGTCGCCGCAGCGGCCATCGTGGTCGTGCCGTACCACCGGGCGGTCGGACAGTCGTTCGCCGCCATGCAGGATGGACGACTCCGACCGGATCTGCGCCGACCGGAAGCGCTCGCCGACGCTCAACGGGCGCTCGAGGAGGCGATCGGTCACGACCGCGTGGCCTCCATCACGGTGGCGGCCGACTTCATCATCGTCGAGGCTCCACGTTCCGCTGGTGACACGAAGACCGACCGCTGGACCTACCGGGACGGAGCCGTCACCCACGACGGCGCGGCGACCACGCAGCCCGAGTCGACGGCCGAGCAGTTCTCCTGGACGGACGTCGCGCTCGACCGCGTCTGGACGCTCATGCAGGACGGTGCCGAGCAGGTCGACCGGCCCGTCGGCGACGCCCTCGCCTACGTGGTCCGCGCGACCGACGACGACGTCCACAGTCCCGCCTTCGGCCGCCCGGCCGGGCCGCCGGAGATCATGTTCAGTGTCGGCGACGACTACGGCACCACCTCGTTCGTCGCTGACGCGGACGGCTCGGGCCTCACTGCGCGGTGACCGGGCATACTGGCTCCATGAACGGCGCACCGCAGTCCTTCCCGCCACTCGTCGTCGGCTCGGATCCGAAGCGCACCGAACGGGTGACCCGCCCGGCCTTCGTGCTCACGCTGATCGGAGCGGCGTTGGTCCCGGTGCTCGGGATGCTCCTCGCCGTGCTGACGACTACCACCGGCGGATTCGCCCTCGGCATGCTGGCCGGGCTGTCCTTCAGTGTGATCTCGTGGCTCATGCTGTTCGCCGTGGTCCAGTTCGCGACGGTCCGTGGAGCGCAGACGGTCGCCCGAACGGTGTTGACACTCGACGCCGACGGCCTCAGTGGCAGCATCCAGCAGGGCGAGGTCCATCTCCCGTGGGGTGCGATCGAACGCCTGTCGGTGCGCTCGCGCGGCCGGTGGCGGATCCTGACCTTCCACCTCGTGCCCGGTCTCACCACGCAGTCACCGGGCGTCTCGACGACCCTCCCGTCAAGGTCCTTCGCCGCGCTCGGCAAGCTCGGGTTCCAGGTCGGCGAGGTGGCGATCGACACACCGCTCGAGACCGTCCTCGCCGCGGCCGGCGCATTCACGGGCGGTCGCCTGCGCTGAGTCCTGGCGCAGGACCGCTCAGATCCGACCGTCCTGCTCGTCGTCGAATCGGTTCCGTGCCGCTTCGATCGCGGGAAGGTGCTCGCCTGCCCAGGCCAGGATCGCCTCGACGGGTGGTCGCAGCGTCTTGCCGAGTGGCGTGATCCGGTATTCGACCGCGACAGGCCTGGTACTGAGCACGATCCGCTCGACCACGCCGTTCCGCTCGAGTCGCCGAAGCGTCGAGGTGAGCGATTTCTGTGTGACCGACGGGATCAGGCGTCTGAGTCCGCTGAATCGCAGGGGGCGCTCGCAGAGCTCGTTCAGCACCTGGAGCGACCACTTGTCGAGCACCTGGTCGAGCAGTTCGCGGTGGGGCGCGTCGATCTCGAACCGGCTCGACGCGGAGTGGGTGGTATCCGTCACGCTACCCAGTCTCGTTGAAGTGCCTTCCCGACACCAGGTAGTCCTGAGATACCGAACAGATCGAAGGAGTCCCCGATGACCGTCCGTCTCACCTCACCCGACAGCCTGATGCAGCCCGTCCCCTACCACCACGTCGCCGTGGGGAGCGGGACCCGTCATGTCCACGTGTCCGGGCAGATCGCCCGCACCGCAGATGCCGCTCCGATAGCTCCGGGCGACCTGGCAGGTCAGGTCGCGCAGGCGTTGCGCAACACCCACGCCGGACTCGTCAGCGCCGGTGCCGGTTTCCAGGATGTCCTCCGGTTGACGTTCTACGTCACCGACTGGGCACCGGAGAAGATCGAGGCCTTCATGGCCGGTGTCGGTGCGGTCGCCGAGGAGATCGGGCTGCCGGTCCCCATGCCGCCGGCATCACTCATCGGCGTCGACTACCTCTTCGAGCCGGACGTGCTCGTCGAGGTCGAGGCGACGGCCATCCTCGACTGAGGTGCCTGCTCGTCTGGCACGATCGAGGACATGACTGCTCCCAGTGATGCCACCCCGGTCGCCGCCCCCGACGCCGATGCCGCGAGGACGATGTGGCAGGCGTACGCCGAGCATCGCGGCGGCGCGGGCGCGGACGACGCCGACTACACGGTCGAGCACTTCGGCGACACAGCCGGGCTGGCCGACGAACTGCTCGACATCGTCCTGACCGGGCGGAAGCGGGCCACCGCCGAACTCGTCTCGGAGTTCGCGCACCGCGGCGACCCGCTCCCGCGGATCGGGTCGCACTGGATCGCGTGCGACAGCATCGGGGCTCCGCGGATCATCATCCGGAGCACCGCGCTGCGCATCGGACCGTTCACGAGCGGAGACGCCGACTTCGCGTTCGCCGAAGGTGAGGACGACCGCACGCTCGAGAGTTGGCAGCGCGAACACCGACGCTACTGGGAACGGACCAGTGCGGCCCGGGGCGCGGAGTGGTCGGAGTCCGAGCAGATCGTCTTCGAACACTTCGCCGTGGTGTGGCCGCCGGAGCACGCCGACTGACACGTTCCGGTCAGGCCGGTTCCATAGACTCCCCGCATGCCGATGTCCGACTACGTCGCCTCGATCCGCGCCCACATCGGGACCGCGTTCCTCATGCTCCCAGGGGTCACCGCGGTGATCCGGGACGGGGACCGGTTCCTCCTCGGTCGCCATCACCACTCCGGCCTCTGGAGCCTGATCGGCGGCGGCGTCGAGCCGGGTGAGGAACCCGCCGACGCCCTCTTGCGCGAGGTGCTCGAGGAGACCGGCGCCCGGGTCCGCATCCGCGGCATCGTCGGGGTGTACGGCGGTGAACCGATGATGGTGCGCTACCCGAACGGTGACCACGTCGGGTACGTCACCACCGCCTACGACTGCGAGCTCCTCAGTGAGGCGACCGCAGATCCCGAGGAACTCCTCGAACTCGGTTGGTTCGCCCGAGACGAGATCCCTGCGCTGCAGCGACGCGACTGGATCGATCGCGTCATCGCCGACGCCTCCACACACGCGTAGCGCTCAGGCCGTGGCGAGCGCACCTGCGGTGAGGATGGCGGTCTCGACCGCTGAGCCGCCGCCGGGGTGTGACCCGCGGGAGCGGGCGGCCGACGTCGTCCGGGTCAGCGCTTGCGCTTCGGGGTCGGCGCCTCCGTGCGGAGCTTCACGACAGCCCGTACTCGCTGCCAGAGGGCTGCATAGGCTCGGGCGGCCTCGGTAGCGGGCGCGTAGCTGCCGACCGGTGCGCGCTCGGACCCCATGCGCTCGAGATGCACGGTGGACGGGATGACGACGTCGATCACCGACTTCCGCTCCCTGGGGAGTTCGTCGACGGCCACTCGGTGCTGGGTCTTGCGCCGATCGACCATCGACAGGAACGCGACGACGGGTGCCCGCGACGAGGATTCCGAGACGAACTCGGTCACCTGGTCGAGCGAACGCATCGACAGCGGGGAGGGCACGAGCGGGACCACGATGGCGTCGGCGGCGGTGACGGCGTTCTCCGCGACGAGTGACGCTCCGGGCGGGCAGTCCAGGATCACGAGGTCGTAGTCGTCCTCGACCTGCTCGATGATCTTCGCCACCCGTCGCTCCGACTTCTTCGCCTGGTCGAACACGAGGTCGAGGTCGCGGTAGCTCGCGTCCGCCGGGAGGACGTCGAGGCGTTCGTACGCGGTCGAGCGGATGGCGCCGGAGACCTTGTGCTGCCCGCCGACGAGGGCTCCGACACCGCCCTTCACCTTGGGCTTCACGTTCAGGAGGAACGTGGCCGCGCCCTGCGGATCGAGGTCCCAGAGCAGGACCCGCGCGTCTTTCGCAGCCTCCCAGGCCAGGTTCACCGCAGCTGTCGTCTTCCCGACACCACCTTTGGTGCTGTAGACCGCGAGGACCTTCACGCCCGGTTGGCCAGGTCGACCCGCTCGAGGAGGGTGGCCTTGTTCATGCGGGAGTAGCCGACGATCCGCTGCTCCTTCGCGAGTTCGCGCAGTTCGATCAGCGTCGGCACCGCGCCAGCGGGCTTCGGCAGCGGCGGAGTGAGCTGCGGTGCGGGTCGTGCGTCCGGTCCGGTGGCCGCTGCATGCGTCGCGAGCGCCGCATCTGCGCGGGCCTGCTGCTGCGTCATTTCGCGAACGGACTGCTCGTGCTTGACGGCGAGCTTCTCGGTCCGTTTCGCCAGCGCCGAGACCTGCTTCCGCAGCTGCTTGCTGGAGGTGCGGACGGCGTCTCGGGCGGCCTCCACTGCGGCTTCGGCACGTGCGACCGCCTTCTCAGCTCCGCGCCGGAGCTTCTGCTCCACTGCCCGCTGTTCAGCTGCCAGCTTCTTCGCCTGCTTCTCGGCCTGCTTGGTGCCGGCCTGTTTCGTGCTGGCCCGCTTCTTGTCCGTCTGCTTCTTGTCGGCTTGCTTCTTCTGAGACATCGCACGTACCTCCGCTGAGTGAACCCGCTCGGTTGTGACCCACGGTACCGATCTGCCGTCCCTCGGTCGACGATTCCCTGCCGCTGGACAGGAACCCCGGTGTCGGTGGCTTGGTCTACCGTGAGGTCTGGTCGACGTCGCATCCCCAGCTGACAGTCCTCGGGCCTCACCGGTGAGGCCCCCGCGAGACATCTTCGCGACGTCGGCCCGCCTTCGCTCGCGCTTGCGCCGACCCTGCGGACGCGACCGCGATCAGGACGAGGATCATGAGCGGCGGCATCGCGGCCTCGACGCCTCCCTGCGCGACGAGCCAACCGGTGAGCGCGGCGCTCGCCGCGATACCCGCGGCGGAAGCCGAGTTGATCCAGGTGAACCCCTGCGTCAGTTCCCGTGGGGCGACCGTCGCCTGCACGATCTGCGAGGAGGACGCGAGTAGTGGCGCGATCGCGGTCCCGCCGGCGAGGAGCATGATCGCCAGCCCGAGCAGGGTCGGCCAGCCGGCGCCGACGAGGACGGCGAGCGTGAGGACGACGGATGCGATCAGCTGCACGGTCTGAGGCTGCGGAGTCGATCGCATCGCCCCGTACAGCGCGCCGGCGACGATGCTCGCGGCACTGGAGAGCGCGAGGACGAGTCCGATGAACGGTTGTCGTCCCTCCGCCGTCGCCGCCGCCGTGACGAGGAGTGGTACCGCACCGAAGAAGCACCCCAGCCCGAGGTTCACCCCGAGCGCCGCGAGGAACGGCGGGGCGAGGAGGGTGGATCGGTGGGTGTCCGCCCTGCGCTCCGGTCGACGTCGCGGAATCGGTGCGGTGGAGCGTTGCAAGGAGAGTGCGACGCAGCCGGTGACCACGAGGATCCCCGCAGCTGCGGATCCCGCCCACGGCGCGAGCAAGGAACTCATGAGCGTCACCAGGATCGGTCCCGACAGGAACACGACGTCGTTCACGTTCGCCTCGAGGGCGAAGGCGGTCCGGAGCGCCTCGGGCTCCGGGAGGAGCCGTGACCAGCGCGCCGCCGACAGGGCGCCGGGCTGCGGGATCGCGGCACCCGCGACGATGACGATCGCCAGGGTGATGCCGATCGGCGCATGTCCTGCAGCGGTGATCGCGACGACGACTGCACTGACGTGCACGAGCACGGCCACCGGAACGGTCGCTGTCTGTCCCCACCGGTCAGTGAGTCGTGCGATCTGCGGACCGACCACAGCCTCGGCGAGGGCGAACGCCCCCGTCGCCGCACCTGCGACCGCGAACGACCCCGTCGCGTGCTGGATCGAGAACAGCAGCCCGAGTCCCGACATGGCGACGCCGAGCCGGGCGAGGGCCGCAGCGAGGAAGAACTGGGGCGCCCCCGGGCGGCCGAGGACGCCGCGATACCGGTTGGCGGCTGAGCGGAAGGGGCCGAGGATGGAGGGCGGGAATGAGCGAGCAGTCGTCATGGACGATGCCTCCGAGGCGGAGCGGGGGATCGGTCGGCAGACAAGTCGGCCTGGGCTTCGACGATCACCACGACACCGCGGTACCCGTCCATCGTGCTCGCCAGGCCTGTGGGGCGCAAGCGCCGCGAGCCGCCCGTGGTGGACGGTCCGCATGAGGGGTGGGTGGGTGGTGCGGTGGGGTTCGGATCCCGTGCTCCGCGGGCGGTCCCAGCGCTGGTATCTTACGGATGGCGCCGACACCACCGGGGTGTGACTCCGGGTGCGACGGCGGGTGACGAGGTATCGATGCGAACAGTCGGCGTACTGGACAGTGACGACCGCGCCCGCGCGTCTGCCGTGTCATGGCTCGGCTCCCACGCGCCTGATCTCCAGGTGACGATCGCGGCGTCGTCCTGGGGTGAGATGCTCACGGACGAGCGCTTCCCACCGAGCGCGGTCGTCTTGTGCCCGCGAGCGGGGGACCGCGTCGACATCGCGTACAAGGCGCGTGTCTGTCGTATCCTCGACATCGACGTGGTCGTGCTCTCCGACGCTCCGCAGCAGGAGATCCGGTCCGGGCACCGGAGCGTCGGCGCCACGTTCGTCTCGACCGCCGAAGCGGCGGCGGGAGTGCTCGGCGCCGGAAGCTGACCCGCGCCCGCAGGCGGGCTCAGTCCGCGGTGTCGGTGAGGAGCGAGGACACGGAGGCCGCGATGCGGTCGGCCCCCTCGTGGTCCTCGGCCGTGATGGTCACCACGGCGTCGCCGGCGAAGATGACGAGCTGCCCGTAGGCGCCGTGGAGTCGCCAGGCCTCGCCTGGACCGTCCCACCCGGCGAGCGCATACCGCTCGTAGCCGATGCCGGTTCCGGAGGCCACCCAGTCGGTGTGCATGGCGTCGATCCACTCCGGCGACAGGAGCTGTTCGCCCGCCCACCGGCCGCGGTCGCGGATGAGCCGGCCGATTCGCGCGAGTTCCGTGGTGCGAAGCTGCAGCCCGCCGCCGGATGCGATGAATCCGCGGGGACACCGCTCCCAGGGCGCGTCGTGAATGCCGAGTGGTGCGAGGAGTCGCTGCTCGAGGTAGTCGCCGACGTCGCCGACCCGGGTCTCGAGCGCGCGCATCGCCGTGTAGGTGCTGGCGTTCGAGTACTGGAAGACGCGACCAGGGGACGGCCTGCTCAGGAACTCGAGGGTCAGGTCCGGCCAGTCGGAAAGCAGGGTCGGCGACCAGGGGAGGTCGACGCCGCTCGTCATGTTCAACAGGTGCCGGAGGGTGACGTCGGCGGTGCCCTCGCCGAAGTCGGCTTCCGGGAAGACCGCGCCCAGCGTGGTGTCCATCGTGATGAGGCCGTCGTCGATGGCGAGGCCGGCGGCGAGCACGCAGACGCCCTTCGCTGCGGAGTGGATGTCCTCGCGGACCTCCTCGGTCCAGCGATGCTCGGCTTCGTCGTCACCGGCGAGCACGTGCAGGCCGTGCGCGCCGAAGCCCTGCTCGGCGACCTGCTGGACGATGCGGTCGCGGAGAAGGGCTGCTCGGGTCGTGTCGGCTCGGGTCACGGCTCAAGTCTGCCCGACCGGCGCAGAGCGCGGACGACGTTCATCGCAGGGTTCACCGAATGCGACCGGACTTCCGCCGTGAGGGTGGGTGCACATTCGCACGCGGGGCAGCCACCGTATCTGGTCATCAGAGGACGGCATGATGAAGATTTCGATCCCGGTCCACGGCGACACGGTGAAGGCAGGGATCGTCCGTCAGGTCCAGGTTGCCTTCACCGACACCCCAAGCAGCTGGAACTGAGAGGAACCGCCATGACGACGCAGGTCACAGCACACGCCACCCGCGACGAGGACGGCACGTGGACGATCACGATCCCGGAACTCACGTCCGCCGCGCCAAGTGGAGCGACGATCATCGCCACCGGTTCCGCACTCACCTTCCGAGGAGTGAAGAAGGCTGCATCGGACCTTGCGTCCGTTTGGCTGGATATCGAGCCCTCCGAACTCGAGGTGACGGTGACGGTCGAGGCGCCCAGTGCGATCGTCCGGCTCGTGGCCGAGAGCAACGACGCCAATGCGGCCGGCAAGGCCGCGATCGAGCACGCCGACGCACTGCGGCGCGAGGCAGCGCGCAAGCTCCGCGAAGACGGCTACCCGATGGAAGCGGCCGGGGCCATTCTCGGTGTGAGCTACCAGCGCGTTCAGCAGCTCGCCGGTCCATCGACTCGCTTGGTGAAGAAGTCCGCGTAAGCGACAACGGTTAGCGGCACCGCGCAGCTCGCTCCTGCCGCCGATCCCGGCGCTCAGCTCCCTCGAGGCGGGGAGGCGTTCGCGGTGCCAGCGCTGAAGGCGGTCAGCAGTCGCCGGCCCTCCGGCCAGGCGCCGAGTCCACTGGCGGAGTTCACATGGCCCTGCCGCCCGACGCTGATCCGAGGCACGCCCCACATTGCGGCGAACTCGGCTGCGCGCGCCTCTGAACAGTACGGGTCGTCGTCACTGGTCACGAGCACTGCGGGTACGGGCGGTCGGGCATCGAGGTCCTCGGCGAACGCGGCGGCGACCCTCGGGAATCGCGGCCCGTCGGGATCGGGGGCGGCGACGAGGAACAGCCCGGCGACTCGTGCAGGGTTCGCCGCCGCCCAGCGGACGGCCAGCAGACACGAGAGGCTGTGGGCCACCAGGATCGCCGGTTCGTCCGCCACCGCCCGGTCGAGCGCGGCGGACCAATCGTCGAGGTCCGGCTCGTCCCAGGAGGCCGGTGCGAACCGTCGGATCGCGGGTGTCTCGCGCTCCCACTGGGACTGCCAGTGAGCGTCGTCGGATCCACCGATCCCGGGCATGGTGATGATCGACATGGGATTCCTTCGTCGTGGTCGGGCGATCTGCCCTCAGCGTGCCAGCAGAACCCTCGATGTCAGCAGCTGGAGCGTCATCATCCGTTGTTTACTAAGCAGATGACGGACGATGCCTCGCTTTCCTTCGATCGAACGGATCAGACGATCCTCGACGTGCTCCAGGTCGACGGGCGCACCACGATGACCGACCTCGCCCGGCTGGTGCATCTGTCCCAGCCGGCGGTGTCGGCGAGGGTCCGCAAGCTGGAGCTCGCCGGGTACATCACCGGCTACGGAGCTCGGGTGTCGCCGCAGAAGCTCGGGCTCACGACGCACGCCGTGGTCCGTCTGCGGACGACCCACGCGCAGATCCAGGCGTCACTGGCCCAGTTCGACGAGCTGCCGGAGATCCACCGGATCTACCGCGTCACCGGGGAGGACTGTTTCGTCCTCGACGTGCACGCTCCTTCGCCGGAACGCCTCGAGCAGATCATCGACGCCATCGGCCGGTTCGGCCCTGTCAGCACGGCCCTGGTGCTGCGCGAGTACCCGGCCCACCCCATCGCCAGCCGCTGAGTCTCGATCAGCGATACCACTCCTCGTCGATCGTGGCGAGGCGCGAGGGGTGCACCTGGTCGGTGAGGCCGAAGAACTTCTGGAAGCTCATGATCAGGGGTCGCCACCGAAGCGGGTCGACCCGGTTCGGGTGGACTGCGTCCTGGATACCGGGGTGGACGTGCACCCGGGTGACGGTCACCTCGAAGACCGAGGCGGAACCGGCCTCGGCGGGGTCATCCACAGTGAGCGGATGGACAGCGGTCACGCGGCCCTCCAGCGACACCGGGCACTCGGCGACCCGCGGGGGAGCGACGGTCGTCGAGGGCACCGCGGCGAGGCCGGCGAGGGCGAACTTGTCGGCGGCGTGCCGGTAGCCGACCTGCTGCTTGGCCGCGGGCACCGGATCGCGGCCGGTCGTGAACGCGAGGCGGTCGACGGCGTCGACCTGGGCGACCGACGGCAGATTCATCACGACCTCCCCGGACGCGAGCAGGTTCGACGCCGTCTGCGACCGCATCCCCATGCCCAGGACGGCCGTGTGTCCGAGCCAGAAGGCCGACGACATCGGCGCGAGGTTCGGGCGGCCGTCGGCGTCCACCGTGCTGAGCAGCACCACGGGTGTCCCGAAGTAGAGGATGGCGGGGTCGATGTCGACATGGGAGTGGGGCACGGGTGTCCAGACGTCGGGGAAGCGGGGTGGTCACCTCTCAGCCTCATCATTCGCGTCGCCCTGAGCTGGCGGGAAACAGACGTCGCATCGGGGTGGTCGAGTGCGCCGGCGGCGACTACCGTTGACGGGTGTTCACCGTGATCAACCTCGCCGACGGCGTCGACATGCGGCCCTTGGAGCTCGGCGATGCGAAGGAGCTCGCCGCGGCGTACTCGCGGAACCGCGACCATCTGGCCCCCTGGGAGCCGGCTCGATCCGACGAGTTCTTCACCGAAGCCGGGCAATCGGCGGACCTCACCAGCAAGCTCGCGTCGAGCGCCGCCGGGAGCGGATACTCCCTCGGCCTGTTCGACGGCACGACCATCGTCGGCCGGTTCAACCTGTCGGGGATTGTCCGCGGCCCGTTCCAGAACGCCGGATTGGGCTACTGGGTGGATGCGGAGTACGCGGGCAAGGGCCTCGCGACGGCCGCCGTGCAGGCGATCGTCCGGGTGGCGCGAGACGACCTCGGCCTGCATCGGGTCGAGGCGAGCACCCTCCTGCACAACCACGGTTCGCAACGGGTGCTCCGCAAAGCCGGGTTCGAGCACATCGGCATGGCCCCGTCGTACCTGCGGATCGCCGGGACCTGGCAGGACCACAACCTGTACCAGGTGATCCTGCACCGCTGACCGTCCGGGACCGGACGCCTTCGCTATCGTGAGCGCATGCTGATCAGACACCGGGACCGCGAACCGTCGATCCACGCGAACGCGACCGTCGCGTCGTCCGCCATGATCGTGGGCGATGTCAGAATCGAGGCGGGTGCTCGGATCCTGCACGGTGCGGTGGTGTCCGCCGAAGACGGCGAGGTGGTCATCGGCGAGGACACCGTCGTCATGGAGCATGCCCTGATCCGCGGACGGTCCGGTCACCCAGCGCTCATCGGAGCCGCCGTCATGATCGGGCCGCACACGCACATCAACGGCAGCGTGGTGGCCGACGAGGCGTTCATCGCCACGGGTGCCTCGCTGTTCCCCGGCAGCCGAGTCGGGCACGGCGCTGAAGTCCGGATCAACGGTGTCGTCCAGGTCAACACCGTGCTGGAACCGGGTGCCGTGGTTCCCATCGGATGGGTCGCGGTCGGAACACCTGCATCGATCCTCCCGCCCGAACGCCACGATGAGATCTGGGCGATCCAGCGACAGCTCGACTTCGGCGGGACCGTGTACGGCGTCGGACCCGAGGTGTCGATGCGCGAGCTGATGCGGCGGCAGTCCGAGTTCTACGGAGCCCACGCAGGCGACGAGCCCGTCGGTCGCTGAGGCCTGTGGAGTTCCGCGCTCCCCCCGTGCACACTGGGGTGATGACAAACGCCCGTGTCGTCTCGGTCAGCAGCGATGATGAGCACCGTTTCTCCAAGCCGCGACGGGACGCGATCACGCTCGTCGCCGGGCTGGGTGTCGAAGGGGACGCGCATTTCGGTGCGACGGTGCAGCATCGATCCCGGGTGAGACGAGACCCATCGCAGCCGAATCTCCGGCAGGTCCACCTCATCCACCGGGAGTTGTTCGCGGAGGTGGACGCCGACCTCACGCCGGGGGAGCTGGGCGAGAACATCACCACCGAGGGGCTGGACCTCCTCGACCTCCCCGCGGGTGCCGTGCTCCGGCTCGGGACGGACGCCGTCGTCGAGGTGACGGGGCTGCGGAACCCGTGTGTCCAGATCGACCGCTTCGAACCGGGCCTGCTCAAGCAGGTCGTCGGAACGGACGCAGAGGGCCGCACCGTCCGCAAGACGGGAGTCATGGGTGTGGTGCTCGTCGGTGGCGTCGTGCAGCCAGGTGATCCGATCACCGTGGAGCTGCCGGACGGAGCCCGTGAACCGCTCGCGCCGGTGTAGAGACAGGCCGCGGTAGCGCGATGCGACGGCGCGCGTGGTTCCCGCCTACCGGAGCGCCAGCCGCGTCTGCGTGTGGGTCGCCCCGCCGTCGTTCTTCATGCTGCGGAGAAGGCGGTCGAGGGCGGCGGTGCCGGCGACGCGGATGTGGACGAGGTAGTCGTAGGCACCGGTGACGTGCACCGCGTCTCTGATCTCGGGGATCCGTCGGGTCCACTCCAGGAACTCCTCGGACTTGCGCGCGGGGTCGAGTCGGACGTCGATGAACGCCTCCAGGCCGTCCTCGGCGACCGGGGCATCGGAGCCGAGGACCGCGCGGTACCCGGTGATGACGCCGCTGCGCTCCAGGCGACGGACACGGGCCGCCGTCGCATTCGTGCTCAACCCGATCTGACGGCCGAGCTCACTGAACGATATGCGCGCATTCGCCTGCAGAACGCCGATGATTGCACTGTCGAGATCGTCCATGCGAAACAGTATGCCGTCTCGCTGCCAGAACGCACTGTCGTGACCGGTGCGCTGCGCCAGAGTCGTCGGCATGGATGTCCTCCTCGCCCTTCTCGCCGGTTCCGTCGCCGGCCTCGCCCTGGCTGCACCGCTCGGTGCGATCGGGATCCTGCTCCTCCAGGAGGGCATCACCCGCGGGTTGCGCAGTGGACTCCCTGCCGCCGCCGCCGTGGCGACGGTGGACGTGTCGTACTGCACGGCCGCCGTCGCTGCCGGTGCGCTCGCCGGGCCCATCGTGAGCGGCTGGTCTCCCTGGCCGCAGCTCCTCGGTGGTGTCGCCGTCATCGCGCTCGGAGCGCACGGACTCCTGCAGGGCCTCCGTGCGAAGCCGTCAGCCGGGGAACGGCCCGCAGGCCGCTCGGGCACCTCGCGTCAGCGCTACCTGCTCTTCCTCGGTCTGACGGCGATCAACCCGGCCACCCTGGTGTACTTCGCGGCGATCCTGACCGGGCTGGCCGGGTTCACGGAATCAGGGTCGACGGCGGTCGCCTTCATCGTGGGTGTCGGGCTCGCATCCTTCGGCTGGCAGACGCTGCTGGTCGCGCTCGGAGCCGGGCTCCGGCGGAGGACTGGCGCGTCCTTTCGGAGGTGGACGGCCATCGTCGGCAACGGTCTGATCGTCGCATTCGGTGTCGCCCTCATCGTCCAGGCGGTGTGACCGTTCGGGTCGGCGAGGAGATAGGCGATTCCCAACGGACCTCGCCGTCCTCGATGCTCGATGTCGGACGGAGGCCTCGGCGGTGCGCCACCCGCTGAGACACAGTGTGCTCCGGATGGATGTGCGCGGTTAGCCGGGTGACCCCTTGAGCGTGCAGCCAACCGATCATGGAAGCCGTCGCTTCGGAGGCGAAGCCTTGGTGCTGATGGGCTGGATCGATGACCCACGCGATCTCGGCCAGCATGTCCTGGCCCTGGGACTCTCCGGTGGCCTGGACGAACCCGACGAGCGCGCCGGTGTCATGCCGCCGCACGATCCAGTTGAACCAGGCTTGCGACCCGTCGGCCGGCCCGCGGATCTGGGCGGCAAATCGAGTGGAGAGCGTGTCGAGCGTCGGCGGCTCTCCGCCGGTGAACGTGTGCAGGGCGGGGTCGGAGAGGACGTCGACCATCGGCCGGGCATGGTCGAGCGACAACGGCTCCAGCGTGACGCGCTCGGACACCAGCGGTTCGATCACAGGCCACGGCATGAACCGAGCATCGCACTCATCGCTGTCCGTCGCGTCGTGCATCTCAGCCGAGGACAGGTCGTGTCCTCGTTCGTTCCTATCGTCGCTCCCGTGACGTGGCTCGCTCGAGCCCGCACGCGATGGAGGGAACCTGTGATGCACGCCGAGATTCAGCCGTTTCGAATCGACATCCCCGCGAGCGCGGTGGACGAGCTCAGACGCCGGCTCAGGGAGACACGGTTCCCACCGGCCCTGCCGCGCGACGATTGGGCGACGGGAGTCCCGGTCGGCTACCTCCGCAGACTGGTCGCGACCTGGGCTGAGACCTTCGACTGGGCGGCGCAGCAGGCGGCGTTGAACGAGTTCCCGCAGTTCACAACGGTGATCGACGGGCAGACCATCCACTTCCTGCACCTCCGGTCGTCGGTGGAGGGGGCTCTACCGCTGGTACTGACGCACGGCTGGCCGGGCTCGTTCGTCGAGTTCCTGGACCTCATCGGCCCGCTCACCGATCCGGAAGCGCACGGACGTGACGCCGCGGACGCCTTCGACGTGGTCATCCCCTCCCTACCCGGATTCGGATTCTCGAGCCCGGTCGCCGAGAGTGGTTGGGATGCGGCCCGCATCGGACGGACATGGGCGACGCTCATGGAACGGCTCGGCTACGAACGGTACGGCGTGCAGGGCGGAGACATCGGGGCTGCCGTGTCGCCCGAGGTCGCGCGAGCGGCGCCGACGCGCGTGGTCGGTGTGCACGTCAACGGCTCGATGGGCATGCCGCTGGGAGCTCCGAGCGAAGCGGACCTCGCCACCTTCACCACGCTGGAGCTCGACCGTCTCGGGCGGGTCCAGACCTTCATGCAGGACGAGTTCGGCTACATCGCGATCCAGTCCACCCGACCCCAGACGATCGCGGCCGGGCTCGCCGACTCGCCGGCCGGCCAGCTGGCGTGGATCATCGACAAGTTCCATGCGTGGACGATGCCGCACGGGGCGCTCCCGGAGACGATCATCGACCTCGACCGCATCCTGACCAACGTGTCGCTCTACTGGTTCACGGAGACGGCCGGCACCGCCGCGTACATCGGGTACGCGCAGCATTCGGCCTGGGGAGCGACCAGTGAGCCGTCCGGGGTTCCGACGGGCGCCATCATGTTCGCGCACGATGTCGGGATCCGCCGCTACGCCGAGCGCGAGAACACCATCACGCGGTGGACCGACGTCACCGACCGCGGCGGCCACTTCGCCGCCCTCGAAGAGCCGGCGCTCCTCATGGACGATCTGGCCGAGTTCTTCAGGCCGCTCCGGTAGATCGCGGCGGGTCGGCCTGCTGGGTCGGCCCGCCCGAGCCGGGCCGGGTGGCTCGGTGTGCCTGCTCGGCCACCCGGCCGAACGCGTTGCGCAGCTCGTCGGGTTCGACGACTTCGATGTCGGCCTGCATCAGTAGGAGCCATCTGGCGATCGCGTCGTAGCTGTCTGCTCCAGCGCGCACCACCGTGACCTCGGGAGACTCGGCTTCGACGGACCCCCAGGCCGGAGCGACCCACCGGCGCACCGCTCCACTCGGGGCGTGCACGCGGACGGTGGCGCTGACCTGTTGCCATCCGAGCTGGAGCCGTCGCGTGACCCAGCCCTCGAGGTCCGCGTCGGGGAGCACCCGCGTCCTGGCCGGCAGCTCGGACACCACGAGGTCGGAGATCCGGTCGACGCGGAACGTGCGCCAGTCGTCGGCGTCGATGTCGAAGGCCACGGCGTACCAGTGCCGCACCGTGTTGACCAGGGCGTGCGGTTCGACACGGCGCGGTCTCGAGTCGCCGTCTCGCCCGGTGTACTGGAACTCCACTCGGCGTCGGAGCAGACACGATCTCGCCAGTTCGCCGAGGAGACCGATGTCGACCGCCGGGTGATCGATCGGATCCAGACCGTCCACCGGGGCATCGACGGTGACCTCCGCCACCGCGTCGAGCACCCAACGCACCCGGGGCGGCAGGGACGCCGCGACCTTCTCGAGCGAACTGGTGGCGAGGGTCTGGTCGGCGTCCTCCTTCCACCTCCGAAGCGCCAGCGCGCAGGCGAGCGCTTCCTCGGTCGACAGGAAGATGGGTGGGAGCACCGCCCCAGCCTCGACGGAGTAGCCGCCGTCGACGCCCAGGCGCGTGTCGATCGGGTATCCGAGATCGCGGAGCCGGGCCACGTCTCGACGCACGGTCCTGGTCGTCACCCCGAGGTCGCGCGCGAGGCGCTCGCTGGCCACGAACCCGTTGCGCTGGAGCATCCCCAGCAGCTCGAACGTTCGCGACGTCGTATCCCACATGGACCCATCATCCTGCGGGGGGAGGACACGCGCTGTCCGCTGGCGGACCGGATGGTTCTCGCTATTGCCCTGCGTTCTTGACGAGACCGTTCCGGTAGGCGTAGATCACTGCATGGACCCGGTCGCGCAGTTCAAGCTTCGCGAGGACTCGGCCGACGTGTGTCTTGACGGTCGACTCGGACAGGAACAGTTCCTGGGCGATCTCCGTGTTGGACAGACCCCGCCCGATCGCACGGAGTACTTCGTGCTCGCGCTCTGAGAGCATGCCCAGTGGTGAGCTGGAGCGGCCGGCCGGATCGGGGAGCTGACCTTGGTACAGGTCGAGCATCGCGCGGGTGACTCGTGGCGAGACGATGGCGTTCCCCTCGGCGATCGTCCGGATGGCGGCGATCAGCTCGGCCGGAGGTGCATCCTTCAGGAGGAAGCCGCTTGCTCCGGCGTTCAGCCCTCCGAAGGCGTATTCATCGAGATCGAAGGTCGTGAGCATGAGCACGCGAGCCTCCGGGCGGGCGTCGATGATGCGGCGCGTGGCCTCGATGCCATCGAGTCCCGGCATTCGCACATCCATGAGTATGACGTCGGGCTGCAGCTCAGCGTCGCGCTCGATGGCGGTGAGCCCGTCTGCAGCTTCTCCGATGACGCGCAGCCCGGCGTGCGTGCCGATGATCATCGCCATCCCGGTTCGCATCATGTCCTGGTCGTCGACCAGCATCACGGTGGTGTCGTTCACATCGTCTCCTGAATCGTCTCGTCTGTCGGAGCTGGTTCGACGCGATCGGCCGGATCAGCAGCCGGGAGTCGGAGCCGCAAGCGCCATCCGCGACCCCCGAGCTCAGGCCGAGGTCCTGCCTCCAACGACCCGCCGAACAGCGCAGCACGTTGCCGGAGTCCGACGAGCCCCCGTTCCGTGCCAACCGATACTGCAGGTGACGACCCCATTCCGTCGTCGGACACTTCGACGATCGTCTCTCCGACGCTCTCTGCGCCGGTGTCGCCGCCGACTGCGCGGAGGATCACTGATACACGTTCTGGCTGTCTCGCGTATCGCAGAGCGTTGGTCAGTCCTTCTTGCACGGTCCGGTAGAGCACGACTTGGACGGCAGGTGCGGTGGGGAGCTCCCCGCTCGTGGTGACCGCGACGGGCAGGCCGGCGGCGCGGTAGGTCTCGACCAGGTCGTCGAGAGCGTCGAGCCCAGGTTGGGGCGTCAGTGCCGCAGGTTCTTCCTCATCGTGCAGCACGCCGAGCAGCCGCCGCATGTCGGTGAGCGCGTCCCTGCCGACGACACCGATGTGACGGACGGCGTCACGGCTGTGCGTCGGGTCGACGTCGGCTGTCGCATCGGCAGCATCGGACAGGGTGATCATCAACGACATGCCGTGGGCGACGATGTCGTGGAGTTCGCGTGCGATGCGGGCGCGCTCCGCACTGGCGGCAAGGCGTGCCTCCTGTTCCCGTTCGCGTTCGAGCTGCGCGGCCCGGTCGATCAGCGCGGAGAGGTACGCACTGCGCCCTCGGACGTTCAACCCGATCAGGACCACGATGCAGATGCCGAACCCCGCGATCACCGGGGACTCGGTGTTGACCGGCGTTGCGACCGACACGAGCGCCAGGATGGCCACGACCGCAGCCGCGCAGCTCCAGGCCCAGCGTGCACCCCGTTGTGTTGCGACGGAATAGAGCGCGATCAGGACCGCCCAGGGCTGACTGACCCCGCCGAGGACGTCTTGTCCCAAGAGCGCCGCGAACGTGATCGCGGTGACCAGGACCGGCGCTTGAAGACGGAGCAGGAGGCTGCTGTACCCGAAGGCCCAGAGCACGTACCAGGGCCACCCCTCGGAGGGTACGAACGTCCATGAATCGATCTGCGCGAACCCGCTGGCGAGGCCGAGAGCCGCTACCGGGAGGACCGCCGCGAGATGGGCCCCGACTGGATGCGCAGCGGCCCATCGACGTACCGCCCCCGGTCGAGGAGCGCCCGATGGAGACGAACCCTCGCCCGCCGCCGCGACACCGGGCCGCGGCGGAGGCGAGACGGGTCGTCGTTCGCTCATCTCACACGTCGCGTCGTTTGGTCGTCCAAGCGGCGACTGCGGTCGGCGCACCGAGCCACGCCGCGAGGACTCCGAGGTCGCGACCGAGATCGGTGGCCGGCTCGGTGCCGGAGAACAGTTGGCTCATGGTCGTCTCAGCGTACGTGAGAAGCAGGACGGACAGGTCGGCGCTGCTGCTTCGGCTCACGAAGACTGCCGCGACGGGCAGTACGAAGAGCACTCCGAGGACGATCGCGATCGCTCCGGCGGGGCTCCGCGTGATGGTGGAGATCATCACGGTGAAGATGGTCAGGATGACCAGCCACGCAGCTGAGGCGGCGATGTTCTGGAGCACGGCCGGCTCGAAGAGCGAGGTCCGCAGCCCCGCGGTCGAGAGGGGCAGGCTTGAGCCCGCCCAGGCCGCGATGGACGACAGGATCGAGAGCACGAGGGCTGTTCCCGCCGCCACGACCGTCTTCGCCCCGAGGACGGGGAGCCGAGTGGGTACGGCGGCGTAGGTCGTGCGTATCTGGCCGGAGGTGAACTCCTGCGTGACGAAGAGGACCGCGATCACGGCGACGAACAGTGCGACGACCGTGCTGGCTGGGGCCATGGTCCGCAGCGTCGTCGCCACACCGCCCGCGACCGCATCTGCGGGGCTGGTCAGCTCGGTGGCGGCGACCGCCGCGCCCGCGGCGGCTGCGAGGCCGATGGCCAGGAGCGCGAGCAGCCAGGTCGAGCGGACGCTCGTCAGTTTCGTGCTTTCAGCCTGCACGATCCCCGCGAAGGTCAGGCGCGGCGTCTGGTCGTGTGAGCGGGGCAGAGGTGCAGTTCGAGTACTGGTCATGGTGATTCTCCAAGCGGAAGGAACGGGAAGTGTGCGGAGGTCGCGCTGCTGCCGATCAGGCCCGACCAGCTGATCCGGAGCGGTATTCGACCGAGTCCTCGGTGAGGCCGAGGAACGCTGCTTCAAGCGACGCTCGCTGTGGCGTCAACTCGAACAGCGTCACGCCGATGCGGCTGGCCGCCAGCGCGATCTCGTCAGCATCGAGTCCGGAGATCTCGATGCGATCCGCCGCCAGGTAGGTCACGGTCGCACCCATCGGCCGAACGAAGTCCGCGAGACGATCGACCGCGTCGGTCCGCACGGCCACCGTCCCGCCTCCAGCGCGCGCGAGCACATCGGCGACCGAGGCATCTGCGATCACCCGTCCTCGTCCGAGGACGATGAGGTGATCGGCTGTCTGAGCCATCTCGCTCATCAGATGGCTGGAGAGCAGCACGGCACGACCCTCCGACGCGAGGTGTCGGCAGAGCTGCCTGACCCAGATGACGCCCTCAGGATCGAGACCGTTGACGGGTTCGTCGAGCACGAGCGTGTCCGGGTCTCCGAGCAACGCGGTCGCGATGCCGAGCCGCTGGCCCATGCCGAGCGAGAACGCGCCGGCGCGGCGCCGTGCAACCGACTCGAGGCCGGTGAGGCTGATGACCTCGTCGACGCGGCGATCGGGGATGCCATGGGTGCGTGCGATCGTGCGCAGATGGTTGCGTGCGGTGCGCCCCGGGTGGACGGCGCCGGCATCCAGGAGTGCACCGACCTGCTGGAGCGGAGCGGGACTGCCCGCGTAACGGCGGCCGTCGATGGTCACCGTTCCCGAGGTGGGGCGGGCGAGGCCGACGATCATGCGCATGATGGTGGACTTGCCGGCGCCGTTCGGCCCGAGGAAACCGGTGACGGTACCCGGAGCGACCGTGAATGAGACGTCGTCGACGGCAACGGAGGCGCCGTGGCGTTTGGTGAGGTGGCGTGCTTCGATCATGTCTCCCACGCTAGGGAGCGTGTTGGTCGCTTCAATGAGCGCGTGGTGCCGACCCGCTGGTACCTGGGTGCCGTTTGTCTCTCGCTGGCTCGCGAGTGGCCGGCCGCCGCGACCGATTGGTACCGAGGTGCCATTGGTCGACGACCCAGGGACCACCCTCAGTGCCGCACCCGGTGGTGGAATCGAAGCACATCACCGGAAGAAAGAACATCATGCGCCCGTCGCCAACGTCAACGTCACACACGCCTGTGGATGACACAGCCACCCCGGCAAGACCTGCCTGGTCTCGCACCAAGAAGGTGTTCACCATCGTCATGGTGACGCTATGGGTTGTTGTGGTCGCCATCTCGATCCTGGGACTGTTGCTGCCCGCGTATCCAGGGAAGTTCCTCCTGGCGGCTGGCCTGCTCACCGGACTGGTCTACCCGTTCCTGACCGTGGCCGTCATCGTCGGCATCGTGATCGTGCTGCTGGCCTGGAAGCGTGGCAGGCGAGTCGTCGCCACGGTCGCCGCGGCTCTCTCCGTGCTCCTCGCCATCGGAATCGCTTGGCCGACGGTCGGAGCTGTGGCGGCGGCCGAGCAGGCGAAGACGCAGCTGTCGGTCTCGCAGCTGCTGCAATCAGCGCCGACGGAGGGGTCTCCGGCCCCGCTCGAGACGCAGACGTACCGGACCGTCGACGGTGAGGATCTCGACGTCGACGTCTGGGCCCCGGTCAGCGAGGAGGCCGCCGAGAAGGCGAATCACGCTTCCCTGGTCTACGTCTTCGGGGGAGGCTGGGTCGCCGGCGACCGGACGATGTGGTCGCCGTTCTTCCAGTATCTGACGGCCCAGGGCATCACCGTGTTCTCGATCGACTACCGCCTGTCCACCGCCGAGCAGGCATCGTGGTCGACATCGATCAGCGACGTCCGGTGCGCCATCGGCTGGGTGCATGAGGAAGCCGACACCTACGACATCGACCCGAAGCGCATCGCCATCAGCGGCGGCTCGGCTGGGGCGAACCTCGCCCTGCTCGCCGGGTACACGAGCGACGAGCCCGCTCCGGACGGCTGCGGGACGGACACCTCCGTGCGGGCGGTCATCGACTACTACGGGCCGACCGATCTCGCCGCGGTCGAAGCAGAGGCCGGCTCGACCGTCGTGGACATGCTGCACACCTACCTCGGTGCGACCGCGGCCGAAGAGCCCGAACGGTACGCCGAGCTGTCACCGCTCACGCACGTGTCCCCTTCGTCACCACCGACGCTCATCATCCACGGCACGCACGACGGCATGGTCCCGACGAACCAGAGCGAACGACTGGCCGCAGCGCTGGACGATGCCGGCGTCAAGAACCACCTCGTGCTCATCGGCGGCGCACAACACGGCTTCGACATGATCTGGGGAACGCTCGCGGGGCAGGCCGCCCGCGCCGAGGTGATGAGCTTCATGGAGCGGTACGTCATCGGTTGAGGGGAACCCGTCGGCCGGAGGACGGGCATGTCGTGCCTCACTGGCGTCGATCGATTCGCAAGCTGTCAGTGCCCGGAGGTATCGGCACAACCGCGTCGCTCAGCGACGACGCGTCGAGAGGACCCGGGCGAAGAGCAGTACGAGCAGACCGGCGGCGGGGACCACGATCAGTCCGAATCGGAGTGCCGTGGCGTCGGCGATCGCCCCGACGAGCGGCGGGGACAGGAGGAACCCCAGCCGCAGGAGCCAACCGATGATGGTCAGCCCGCTGCCGGGGCGGAAGCCGGGGATCTCATCGGCGTTCTGCATGGCCGAGGGGATGAGGGTGGCGACACCGAAGCCTGCGATGCCGAAACCGATGATGGTGCCGATGACGCTCGGGAAGGCGAGCGCAGCACCCATGCCGACGAGGACGAGGACACCGCCACCGCGGGCCATCGTCCGCTGGCCGAACCGATCGGTCATTCGGTCGCCGAACACGCGCCCGACGAATTGCATCCCCTGCAGGGAGATGAACCCGAGACCGGCGACGAAGGCGGATGCTCCGAGGCTGTCGGAGAGGTAGATCGCGGACCAGGAGCTCCCCGCGTCTTCGACGATGGCCCCGGCGGAGGCGATGACGACGAGGGCGAGCAGGACGCTGTAGCGAGCCACGAGGCCGAGGGCCTTCGGCGCGTCCGTCGGTGTGGCGCCCGAATCCCGCTGGGTATCACCATCCATGGTCAGCAGGGACTCAGCGCCGAGGTCCGGTTCGGGGCCTGTCAGGAGCCAGCGGTAGGACAGGAGGGCTGCCATCCCGAACAGCCCGCCCGAGATGGTCAAGTGGATCAGCAGGGGTACCTCGAGTTGCGCGGCGACGGCGCCCATCGCGCCTCCGGTCACGGCGCCCACGGACCAGACGGCGTGGAACGAGTTGATGATCGACCGACCGTAGAGACGCTGCACGCGGAGGCCGTGCGAGTTCTGCGCGACATCGGTGATGGAGTCCATGGCGCCGGCCAGGAAGAGCGCGAGGGCGAGGATGAGCCAGCCGGGCGCGACACCGGTGAGCAGCAGCCCTGCGGCGGTGACGAGCGTCGCGGCGATGGCGACCCGGGAGGAGCGGAAGCGGCGGATGAGGAGTCCTGCGCTGAGTCCGGCGATGAGTGCGCCCAAGGGGTAGGCGGCGACCGCGGCGCCGAAGGCGGCGTTGGTCAGGTCGAGATCCGCCTTGATCTGCGGGTACCGCGGGAGGATGTTGGCGATCAGTGCGCCGTTCGTGAAGAACAGGACACTGACGGCGACTCGAGCGTGTCGGGCGTCCAGGGACGCGGGCGGAGGCGTGCTCCTGAGGGAGGACGTGGTCATGTGGCTGTTCCGATCTGGAAGGGCGGTCGGGTGCGGTGACGCGGAATGGGCTCAGACGAGCGTTGTCGAACCGAGTGGTGCAGCTTCAGGACATCGGCCCGGGTCTGGGGGTCTTGCGACGTCCAAGCGCGGCTGCGGTCTCGTCGGGGGTCCATCCGGAGGAGTCGATGGCTTCCCGCACCCGCGCTCGCGTCGCTGGTGTGACGAGGTCGACTCCGTTGAGCACTCGCGAAACGGTGGAGTGCGAGACGCCCGCCATGCGGGCGACATCCTTGATGGTGATCGGACGAGACGAGTTTTGAACATTCACGATGTTCATTCGAACACATCGGGTACGATATGTCCATGCAGATGGAAGTCCGGCACCGCGAGATCCTCGATGAGCTCCGTCGCTCCGGCCGCGTCCAGGTCGACGAGCTCGCCAAGCAGTTGAGCACGTCGTCGATGACCGTCCGACGCGACCTCGAGCATCTTGCCGCGGTCGGTGCGTTGCGGCGGGTCAGGGGTGGCGCTGTCGGGACCGCCCTGCATGGCGAGGGGCTGCCCTTCTCTGTTCGAGCGGTCGATGACGAAGGCCTGAAGGCGCGGCTTGCGGCGGCAGCCGTGGCCTACATCGACGACGGTGAAGCGGTGGTCGTCGACAGCGGCACGACCGGAGCGGCTGCCGCCGCGGAACTCGCCCACCGCAGGGTGACCGCGATGCCCCTGTCGGTGCAGGGCATCGCCGCGCTGTCGTCGAGTCAGACGGTCAGCCTCGTCCTGTCTGGTGGAACCGTGCGTGGCGCAGAGGGAACGATCGTGGGGCCGATCGCGGAGCGGACCATCGCTTCGCTCCGATTCGACACGGCCATCCTGACCTGCTGTGCGGCTGATCCGACCGCCGGCGTGACCGCGTTCGACCTGGGCGACGCCGCGATCAAGCAGGCGATCGTCGCATCGGCGGCGCGCGTCATCCTGATCGCGGAAGGGTCGAAGTTCTCCCTGCGCTCCATGGCCATCGTGTGTGCGCTCGAAGACGTCGACGTCCTCGTCACCGACGCTTCAGCCCCTCCTGCGGTGCTCGATCGACTGCGTGCCGCCGGCGTGGAGGTGTCCGTCGTCGAGGGCACCGATCGTCCGACGTCGTAGCGGGCCAGGAGGACGATGACCGACTCGCTCGCCATGGAGGGTGTCGGCTTCCACGGAACGTGAACAACGGGTGAATCCGCCCGCTCGCCCGTTGTCGATCCAGCGATCGAGGAGCAAGCTCGTCGCCGTGGACCCCATCATCCTGCTCTCGCTCGTCGTGATCACGGCACTCGCCTTCGACTTCACCAACGGCTTCCACGACACGGCGAACGCGATGGCGACCTCCATCGCCACCGGTGCGCTGTCGCCGAAGATCGCGGTCACCCTCTCGGCGGTGCTGAACCTCGTGGGCGCGTTCCTCAGCATCGAAGTCGCGCTCACCGTCACGAACGCGGTCGTGAAGATCCAGGACTCGTCGGGAGCTCCCGATCCCGCGCTCCTCGAGGGAGGCGGCTCGGCGCTCCTGCTGATCGTGCTCGCCGGGCTCATCGGTGGCATCATCTGGAACCTGCTCACCTGGCTGCTCGGCCTGCCGTCGAGCTCGTCGCACGCGCTCTTCGGCGGTCTCATCGGCTCGACGCTCGCGGGCCTGGGCCTGAACGGCGTGAACTGGGCCGGTGACGGCTCGAAGCTCGACGGCGTCGTCGGCAAGGTCATCCTCCCGGCGCTCATGTCGCCGTTGCTCGCCGGCGCGGTGGCTGCGATCGGTACCTGGCTCGTCTTCCGCGTCATCGGCAACCTCGCCCAGGGGCGTCTCCACCGCGGCTTCCGGATCGGGCAGATCGGCAGCGCGTCCCTCGTCTCGCTCGCCCACGGCACGAACGACGCACAGAAGACGATGGGTGTCATCACCCTCGCGCTCATCGCGGCCGGCGGCTGGGACGACACCGAGTCGGTCCCACTCTGGGTGAAGCTCGCGTGTGCCCTCGCGATCTCGCTCGGCACGTATATCGGCGGGTGGCGGATCATCCGCACCGTCGGCAAGGGCATCGTGGAGTTGAACACGCCGCAGGGCATGGCCGCCGAGAGCTCATCCGCCGCCGTCATCCTCGCCTCGAGCCACCTCGGCTTCGCCCTCAGCACCACGCACGTCGCGACCGGATCGATCCTCGGCTCCGGGGTCGGACGGCCAGGTGCGCAGGTGCGCTGGCGGGTGGCCCTGCGGATGGTCGTCGCCTGGATCATCACCCTTCCGGCCGCGGCGCTCATGGGCGCGGTGATGTGGTGGATCGGTCACCTCGCGGGCGGGGCGATCGGTGGAATCCTCATGGTCGCGATCCTCGTGGGTGTCGCGCTCGCCATCTACCTGCGGTCGCGCCGCGACAGCATCGGATCCCACAACGTGAACGACGACTGGCAGGACGCCCCCGCCCGCTCGTCGCAGAAGACCGCAGCGTAAGGACGTCGGACATGTTCATGCTCTTCCTCGAAGCCGCCGCCCAGGTGGCCGTCATCGCGCTCGTGCTCGGCGCCGGGCTTCCTGCGCTCTTCGCGCTGGGTGTCCGCTCGTTCGCGGTCGCCGGAGGCGCCGGGTCGGACGACCGGAGCGGGTCGGGCACGCCGACGATCCCATCGGGGCTTCTCCGGGCCATCGGCGTGCTGTGCTTCGCCGTCGTCGTCGCCGCGGTGCTGGTCGGACTCACGATCATCGTGGCCACCGGTCTGGGGCAGGAGGTCAGCTTCGACCACGTGTTCCCGACCTTCACTCCGAAGGACTGAGGATGTCATCCGAGAACGGGACAGACCTCACCGCCCACGGGTCCGGTGTGGTGGCGCGTGTCGTCGGCTGGCTCCGCGCCGGATACCCGACGGGTGTGCCGGAGCACGACTACGTGCCGCTGCTCGGCATCCTCCGACGGAGCCTCACCCCCGATGAGCTGGACCAGGTCGTCGACGGATTGCTCGTCGAGGCGGAGAACGCCGATGCGAGCGGTGAGCCGGTCGGTCACGATCGTCTGCGGGCGCGTGTCGAAGAGCTCCTCCTCGGTCCGGCGCTCCCGGAGGACCTCGTCCGTGTCTCCGCCCGGCTCGCGAGTGCGGGGTGGCCGCTCGGCAGCCCGGACGACGTCCGCGCGGTGGCGACCGACCATGACGACGCCGGCCGGGAGGCGCGTGCGACCTACCTCGAGGAACGCGGGGGCCTGGTCGCCCGCATCGTGCGCTGGCTCCGGGCCGGGTACCCTGCCGGATTCCCCGACCAGGACTTCGTCCCGCTCGTGGCGCTCCTCCGACGGCGGCTGAGCGACGCCGAGGTGGCCGAAGTGGGCGCACGCCTCGCGGCGGAGGGCGACACGTCGCTCAGCCGGGTCGACGTCGCCACCGCGATCGCGCGGGTCACCGCGGAGCTGCCGAGCGACGAGGACGTGGAGCGGGTGCGGCGGTCGCTCGCCGACCACGGGTGGCCGAGCGACTTCGCGGTCTGACGGTCGAGCGGTGGTGCTGCAGTGACGACCACCGTGTCCTCACTCGTGGCCGGTGTCGGGGGCCCGTCGTAGGTTCGGCTCGTGCCGGAACGGGTGGAAGCGTGGTGGGCCCGCCGTCAGTGGTCGAAGGGTCTCGAGACGCCGTACCCAGTGGGCGCCTACCGGCAGGCGTGGGCGGCATTCCCCGCGCTGTGGCGTCAGTACCACGCGGATCTCAACGCCGGAATCGTCCTCAGTCAGGTGCCGCCGGCGGCGGACGTCTTGCTGCAGTGGCAGTGTGACCGGGGACACCGGTTCGTCGCGACGCCGGCCGAGCAGCGCTCGCGGCCTGGACGCGAGCGTCGCCGCAGCGCCTGGTGTCCCGAGTGTTCCGATGCGGCCGATCCGTCGAGGGTCGTCGCACTGCCGATGCGGGAGTCGGTGACCGATCCGGTGCCCGCGGTCGCCGGGATCATCCGGGAGCGTCGTGCGCGCCCGAAGCCGTCACTGTGCGAGAAGACCCCTGACCTGCCGGTGGGGGAGGCTTTCTCCTCCGAGTGCGCACCGAAGCCGGCATCCGCTGTCGAGGCTCAGCTGCGCGCGGACGTCCACGAGCGACTCGCGCTGACCGAGGGACTGAACGCGGTGCGGGTGCAGCGTCCGTTCTTCCAACACCTGGAGGTGTGGCCCGACCTGGTCTATCCGGAACTGCGCATCGCCATCGAGTACGACAGCATCGGCCGGCACGGTCTCGAGCACGTCGGAGGCCGCGAGGAGGTGGACCGACGGAAGGACCGCGCGCTGCGGTCTGCCGGATGGGAGGTCGTCCGCCTCCGCACCGGGAAGCTCGAACCCATCGGCCCATTCGATCTCCAGCTCTCCTCCTGGAACCGTCGAGCGCTCGACCGTTTGGTCGACACGCTCAGAGCCGTCCGGGGTCCGTTGTTCGTCGACGCGTATCTGCGGTGAGTCCGTCAGCGGGACGGGAGTGCGCGAAACGCTCCCATGAGCGGCGTTTAGGAGCGTTTCGTGCACTCTCGCCGGAATGAGCGTTATCCTCGTCGCAGAGGGAAAAATCCCGTCGTGCTCCGGCCGACGGAAACGCGCACGCGGCTCATGGGAGCCGTCACTTCTTCATCGAAGGAGTGCGCCCATGTCCGAACCCTCAACCTCCGCGGTCGTCGAAGACTCGCCGCCACGCCTCCGCGACGCGTGGGTCGCGCTGGCCGGCCTCTCGGCCGTCTTCCTGTTCGAGATGCTCGACAACTCCGTCCTGAACGTCGCGCTCCCGACGATCGGCCGTGACCTCACCGCTTCCACCGCGTCACTGCAGTGGGTGTCGGGGGCGTACTCGGTCGCCTTCGGTGGCCTGATGCTGCTCTTCGGTGCGGTCGCCGACCGGTTCGGCCGTCGTCGGGTAATGCTGATCGGCCTGACGCTGCTCGCCGTCGCCAGCGTGCTGACTGTGTTCGTCGCCTCGGTGGAGCAGTTGATCGCCGTGCGCGCCCTGATGGGTGTCGCCGCGGCGATGACGACTCCGGGATCGATGGCGTTGGCGTTCCGTCTGTTCGACCGGGACGACCTGCGCGTCCGCGCGCTGACGGTCATCTCGACCGCCGGGCTGGTCGGCCTCGCCGCCGGGCCGACGATCGGTGGACTCGTGCTCGCCGTGGCGCCCTGGCAGGTGCTCATCGTCGCCAACGCCCCGATCGCGGTGATCGCCTGGATCGGGATCCGCGCCGGGATTGTTACCGACGAGCGGTCGCACCTGCACCAGGACCGGATCGACGTGCTCGGAGCCGTCCTCGGGACTGCGACCGTCGTCGGCGTCCTCCTCACCCCGACCCTGTTCGTCGCCGGCATCGACCTCGCTCTGGCTTGGGGCACGGCGGCGATGACCGTGGCGGCCATGATCGGGTTCGTCGTCAGGGAGCGCACGACGCGTCACCCGCTGCTGGACCTCCGTCTCGTCGCGCAGCCGCTCGTCGCCTCCGGATTGGCGTACAAGGCCGCCGCCGGGCTGGCGATGGCAGGCGTGTCGTATCTGGCGACCCTGCAGCTGCAGTTCGCCTGGGGGTGGCCGCCGGCCCTGGCCGCTGTGGCGATGCTCCCGCAGGTCGTGGTGCTGTTGGCGAGCGGTCGCTTCGTCGGTCCGTTCGTGCACCGCGTGGGACTCGATCATGCCGCGTGGATGAGCGCTGCCGCGGTCGTCTCGGGGCTGGCCGTGTTCGCGCTCCTGAGCCGGTTCGGCTACCCCTGGGTCCTCATCGCACTCGTCCTCGTCGCCGCCGGGATGCGGGTGGTCGGAGTCGTCGCCGGCAACAACGTCCTCCGTGGTCTCCCTACGGACCGCACGTCCATCGGTGCGGCCCTGGTCGACACCGCGAGCGAGATCGCCACCGCTGTCGGGATCGCCGCGACCGGGACGATCCTCGCTGCGGTCGTCGGCGGCGGCATCGCGACCGAGTACTTCACCCCGGCCCTCGTCGCGTCATTCCAGCAAGCGGTCCTCATTGCGGGATCGACCATCACCGTCCTCGCTGCAGCCCTGGTGGCTGTCGGTGTCCTCCGTTCACATCACCTCCCATCTCAGCCTGCAACCCAGGAGCCTTCCCATGTCTGACCTCATGCCCCGTCCCCCGTTCGATCCCGAACTCACCCCCTTCCTCGACGCTCTCGATGCACGCGGACCGTTCACCCTGACGACCGAGATGCTGCCGAGGATGCGCGGCCTCGACACGACCGAGGAGGCTCTCGACGAACGGCTGCGGTCGCGGGGGTTCGAGCGGCGTTCGCTCACGGTGCCCGGCCATCTCGGGGAGCCGATCACGCTCGCGCTCATCCAGCGGATCGGACGGACGCGGCCCACGGCCGCGGTCTACACGATCCACGGCGGCGGGATGATGTTCGGCCACCACCTCGGGAATCTCGACTCCTACGACGACTGGCTCCTGGACGACCACGACGTGGTGCTCGTCAGCGTCGACTACCGCCTCGCCCCGGAGTACCCCGACCCGTACCCGGTCGAGGACTGCTACGCCGGACTCGTCTGGGTCGAGGCCCACGCGGATGAGCTCGGCATCGACCCGGGCCGCATCGTGATCGCGGGCCAGAGTGCGGGTGCCGGGCTCGCCGCGGGGACCGCCCTGCTCGCCCGGGACCGCCGTGGGCCGGCCCTGTTCGGGCAGATCCTCGTCTCGCCGATGCTCGACGACCGCGATGCCACCGTGTCGACGATGCAGATCGACGGGGTCGGGGTCGCAGATCGGCAGATGACCCGGTTCGGCTGGGACGCGTACCTCGGACCCCGCCGTGCCGGTGAAGACGTGTCGATCTCCGCCGCACCCGCGCGGGCGACCGACCTCGCCGGCCTTCCGCGCACCTACATCGACTGTGGCAGCGCCGAGGTGTTCCGTGACGAGACGGTCGCCTACGCCAGCGCGATGTGGGCTGCGGGTGGGGACGCGGAACTGCACGTCTGGCCGGGGGCGTTCCACGGCTTCACGAGCATGGTGCCGAGTGCCGCCATCTCGCGGACCGCCATCGCGGCCCTGGCCGACTGGACGAGGCGACTGCTCGGAACACCCGCCGGCGAGGTCGCTCTGCCGGGTGCATCATGAACCGGTGAACTGCACCACGGTGTCCCAGGCCAGCTTCACGATGAGGATGGACAGGGTCACCAGGAACACGATCCGCACGAAGCCGCTTCCGCGTTTCGTCGCCATACGGGCGCCGATGAACCCGCCGGTGATGTTCATGACGGCCATGGCGAGACCGAGCGCGAGCAGGACCTCGCCGTGCACCCCGTACACGACGAGAGCGGCGAGGTTCGTGGTGAGGTTGGCGATCTTCGCGTTCACGCTGGCTTGCAGGAAGCCGTACCCGAGCACACCGACGATGAGGATGACGAAGAACGAGCCCGTTCCCGGTCCGAGGATGCCGTCGTAGAAGCCCACCAGTAGCCCGATCATCGCCGCCCGCCAGGCGACGGCGGTGGCGCGGTCATGACGGGGTTCGTGGTGCAGGCCCATGGTCGGCTTGAAGAGGGTGTACAACGCCACGGCGATCACGGCCACGAGCACGACGGGCGTCAACACGTCGCGAGGGACGTACCGCGACAAGGCGGCACCGACGGTCGAGCCGGCGTAGGCCCCGGCGACGAGAGGCGCCAGCAGCACGAGCTGCACCCTGATCTTGCGCAGGTACACCCAGCTCGCCGACAGGGTGCCGAAGAACGACGACAGCTTGTTCGTGCCCAGGATGAACGGGGTCGCGACGTCGCCCGGAACGGCGATGACGAGCGCGGGCAACTGGATGAGTCCGCCGCCACCGACGACCGCGTCGACCCAGCCGGCCACTCCCGCCGCCACGAGGAGGAGGACGAGCGCGGCCACCGAGACGGGGAGCCATTCGGCGATCAGCGGTCCATCGAGCACAGTCGCCCAGCCTAATCGTCAGAGTGATGATCCATCGGGCAACAACTTTTATTAATTACTCATGAAAGTCCTTGACCTGTGAAGGAGGACAGGGGAGCCTGTTGGGACCGCCGCTTCAACGAGGAAGCGCGGGAAGGAGACGACGATGAAATCACAGGTTCGTGCCGGCAGACTGGCGCTCGCCACCGCGCTCGTGCTCGGCTTGGCAGGAGCGGCGGTCGGGCAACCGGCGCCCGCGGAGGCGTTCCCGGCCAAGACGAAAGCGTCGGTGATCCAGTACCTCCGTTCGATCACCGGCTCGAACGTCGTGTCGGGCCAGCACAACAAGGAGCCCGCCAGTGCGCCGGGCCAATACACGCAGCAGGTGAAGGACATCACCGGTCAGTATCCCGGTCTGTGGGGCGGTGACCTGATGTTCCGAGCTCAGGATGCCGCCAACCGTCAGCGGGTGATCGATCAGGCGAAGACCGAGTGGGCGAACGGTTCGCTCGTCGCGTTGACGTGGCATGCATGCTCACCGACCGGGCCCTCGACCTGTGAGTTCGACGGCGGTGTCAAGACGCAGATCACCAACGCACAGTTCACCCAGATCGTCACGGGCGGCACCGCTCTCAACACCACGTGGCGGCAGCGGATGGCCGAGGTCGTCCCATATCTTCGGCAGCTCAAGGACGCCGGAGTCCCGGTCCTCTTCCGGCCCTTCCATGAGATGAACGAGACCTGGAACTGGTGGGGCGGCCGATCGGGAGCGAACGGCGGGGCGAAGATCTTCCAGCAGATGCGTGACTACTTCGACTCACAGGGGCTCGACAACCTCATCTGGGTCTGGAACGTGCAGGACAACCCGGCGGGAGGGTGGGCGAACTACTACCCGGGGAACTCCTACGTCGACGTGGTCTCACTCGACGTCTGGTACAAGAACTATCCGAGTGCCGCCGACTATCAGCAGATGCAGACGATCGCCGGTACGAAGCCGATCGCGATCGCGGAGTTGGGGAAGGCGCCGGATGCGAACCTCCTCCAGTCGCAGACGCGTTGGTCGTACTTCATGATCTGGTCGGAGCAACTGCGTGGCAACAACTCCAACACCGAGATCCAGAACGCGTACTTCCATCCGCGGGTGTTCAATCAGGGTGAAGTGGTCCTGCCGTAGCTGGGATGCCGTGACCACAGCGCTGAGTCGCCCGGAACCGCTCGATTTCGACGCGATTCTGGACGGATTCGGGCGACTCAGCGGGTGAGCGCCGGCCCGTGCCCTGGCGCGATCGTGCCCTGGAGGACAAGTGACGCGGCGCCGATCGCTGCTGCGTCGCGCGGGTTGGCGGAGAGCTCGACCACGATCGGGTGGGCACGTCTGGCGAAGAAGCGCTGCTCGAGGCGTTCGCGGATCGCGCGGGCATAGAGCGAACCGGCTACCGCCATGCCAGGGCCGGCAAGGACGAGTCGATCGAGGTCGAGCAGGTTCGCGAGGGTCACCGAGGCGGCGGCGACGCGGTCGGCCGAGAAGCGGATGAGATCGAGCGCCGCCTCGTGACCGCTGACGGCGGCGCGCGCGAGCTGATCGAAGTCGCGGCTGAGCGTCTCCGGTGCGAAGCCGAGCCCGAGTCCGTCGAGGCGATCCCGCGAGGCCTCGGCCGCCGCCATCACGGCTGCCGGTGCTGCGTAGCGCTCCAGGCACCCACGGTTGCCGCAGTGGCAGGGGACGCCGTCGACCTCGATGCTGATGTGACCCAGCTCACCGGCGTTCGAGCTCGAACCGCGATAGAGGGCCCCGCCCAGCACCATTCCGGCGCCGATCCCGGTGCCCATGTAGACGCAGGCGAAGGACTCCGTGCGCGACACCTGGCGACTCCAGAACTCGCCGACAGCTGCGGCTGCGGCATCGTTGTCGACGACCACCGGGACGTCGAGGCTCTCCTGCAACGCCTGCTGCAGGGGGAAGTCGTCCCAGCGGACGAGCGTGGGCGGACCGAGGAGGACGCCGCCGAGTTGGGCGATCGGGCCGGGAGCGACGACGGCGACGCCCGCGATCGACGGCGCCGCGAGCCCGACGCCGGCGACGAAGCCGCGGTAGAGCGTGACGAGTCGGTCGGTCACCTGCTCCGGCGTGGCCGAGCCTGCGCCGTCGACGAGCTGCCGGCCGACGACGCCGCCGCGGACGTCGGTGGCGACGAGCGTGATCGACTCGAACCCGAGCTGGATCCCGACGCCGTACTTGGCGCTCGCGTTGATCTCGAGGAGGGTCCGCGGCTTGCCACCGCGGGGCGCGGCCCGACCGGTCTCGCGGACGAGTCCGTCCTCGATGAGGCGGCGGACGATGTTGGAGATCGACGGCTGGGTCAGGCCCGTCGCCTCGGTGAGCTCGGTGCGGCTGATCGTGCCGGCCGAGCGGATGAGGTCGACGATGAGCGCCTGGCTGCCGGGACCCGACTGCACGGACTCACGTCTGGCCAACTGTCCCTCCCGGCGATCTTCGAGCGCGTAGTGTGAGGGCCACACGACCACTCCTCACGAAAGGCCGCGTCCCGATGGGTCTCGATGCCGAACAGACTATCGCGCAGCCCCGGCCGATCGGCCTCACGCTGTTCCGGGCCTCGGAGATCTACGGGGAGGAGCCGTTCTACCACGAGCTCATCGCCGGCATCGATCGTGTGGTCCGCCCGCACGGCCTGTCGGTGTTGCTCCGCGTGCTGCCGACGCGGGAGGATGAGCTGCTGCAGCTCGGGCGCTGGCAGCAGGAGGGCACGGTGAGCGCCGTCATCCTCGTGGACCTCATCGACGACGACGAGCGGGTGGCCTTCGTCGAGCGGTCCGGGATCCCGGCGATCGTGATCGGTGCACCGGCGACGGCGCAGGGCCTTCCGGCGGTCTGGACCAACGACGCGGTCACGATGCACGAGGCCGTCGACCACCTCGTCTCGCTCGGGCACCGGCGGCTCGCGCACGTCACGGGTCCGCGCGAACTCACGCACACGCTGTCGCGGATGGAGGCGTTCACCCTGGCCGCCGACCTGCCCGACGTGGACACCGTCTCGATCGGCGGCGATTACTCCCGAGCCTCAGGCGTCGGGGCGATGCAGGCATTGCTCGCGCGCGACCCCAGGCCGACGGCGGTCGTCTTCGACAGCGACGTGATGGCGCTCGGCGGGCTGCAAGCGGTGCAGGAGGCCGGGTTGCGGGTGCCAGACGACCTCTCGATCGTGGCATGGGACGATTCGGCGCAGTGCCAGCTGTCCGATCCGCCGATGTCGGCGCTCAGCCACGACGTGCAACGCATCGGCGAGATGGCGGGTGAGGAACTGCTCGAGTTGCTCGCGGGTCGCCCCGGTACCACTCGTGAGGCGCCGCACGCCGTGGTCATCGAGCGCTCCACCTCGGGTCCCGTCCCCGTCGTTTGAGGCTTCGAGGGCGCGAGTGGGGTGGATTCCCCGTGACCGATTTGTTATATAAATTAATAATGTTTAGTCTTGACGGGCGTGAGACGGCAGACGATGCTGGACAGCGAGCGACGAGGCGACCCGGCCCTTCGCCCCCACGAACGAAGGAGTTCCCATGTCCCGGAGACCGATCATCGGCCTCGCCGCGACGGCTGCGGCCGCGGCACTCGTCCTCAGCGGTTGCTCCGGTGGAGCCGCCAACGACGACGGCGACCCGAGCGGCGAGATCACCGTCCTCACGAACCGCACCGACCTCGTCGACACCACCTTCAAGGACTATGCGGCCGAGTTCGAGAAGCAGTACCCCGGCACCACCGTGAAGTTCGAGGCACTGACCGACTACGAGGGCGACGCCAAGATCCGCCTCAACTCGAAGGACTACGGCGACGTGCTCCTCATCCCCTCGTCGAACGTCACCAAGGACCAGTACGCGAACTTCTTCGAGCCACTCGGCAGCACCGAGGAGCAGTCCAAGACCTACCGCTTCGCGAACGAGGCCTCCTTCGACGGCACGGCCTACGGCGTCTCGACCTTCGGTTCCGCCATGGGCTACGTCTTCAACCGCGACGTGTGGACGAAGGCCGGGATCACCGAGCCGCCCGCCACCGAGGAGGAGTACCTCGCCGCACTCGAGAAGATCAAGGCGAACGGTTCGATCCCGTACTACACGAACTACAAGGACGGCTGGCCGCTCGCGACGCTCGAAGGTAACCTCGGCGCCACGCAGGGACCGAAGGTCCGTACCGAGATGATCGCCACCGACAGTCCCTGGACCGAGGGCAACGACCAGTACGACATCGACGGTCTCCTCTTCGACACCGTCGCCGCCGGCCTGAGCGAGCCGGACCCCACCACCACCAACTGGGAGGAGTCGAAGAACCTCCTCGCCTCCGGTGAGATCAGTTCGATGGTGCTCGGCTCCTGGGCCGTCTCGCAGATGCAGGACGCCGCCGAGAAGGCCGGCGAGTCCCGCGACGTGATCGGCTTCTGGCCGATGCCGTGGAAGACCGACGAGGGGTTCACCTCCGTCACCGCCTCCGACAAGTTCCTGGCGGTCAGCAAGTACTCGAAGAACAAGGCGACCGCGAAGGCCTGGATCGACTGGTTCACGAACGAGTCAGGATTCGCCGCGAGCCAGGGTGCCATCAGCCCCGTCATCAGCGACCCGGCACCCGACACGCTGGCCGACTTCTCCGACCTCGGCGTCACCTACCTGGAACTCGCTCCGGACCCGGTGGGCAAGGAAGCCGTGATCAACGACATCGCGAACGCCGCTGAGATCGACCTCTTCGGCAACACCTACCGCCAGAAGCTCATCGACATCGCCCGTGGCGCAGCCGACGGCGACAAGGAGAGCGCATTCGCCGACCTCAACGAGCGCTGGGCAGCCGCCCGCGCCGACGTCGCCGAGTAGCACCCATCCGATCGACACCCGGGCCCGTCCCCATGGCGGGCCCGGGTGTCCTCCATCCCACGCAGCGAAGAAGGCGATCAGCATGGTCACAGTCCAGGGAGCGTCACCCGCCACCCGAGCGGTGGTGACGAACCATCCACGCCCGCCGCGGACCCTGCGCCCGGGCAGACCCCCGAAGGCCACCGGGTCGCGCGTCACCCCCTGGCTCTTCCTCGTGGTGCCGCTCGCCTTCCTGATCGTGCTCACCTACGTGCCGGTCGCGAACATGTTCTGGTACAGCCTCACCTCGTGGGACGGACTGGAGCCTGAGCAGGAGTTCGTCGGCATCGACAACTTCGTGCAGATCTTCACGAAGCCGGAGATCTTCCAGGTCTTCTTCGTGAGCCTGTACTACCTCGTCGGAGCCGTCGCCCAGCTCGTCCTGGCGCTGTACCTCGCGACGCTGCTGAGCTTCCGCACCCGCTTCAAGAACCTCTTCAAGGGCGTCATCTTCTTCCCCTACCTCATCAACGGGGTCGCAATCGGGCTGGTCTTCCTCTACTTCCTCCGCCCAGGCGGCACCCTCGACGCCCTCCTCGCGGCGGTCGGCGTGCAGGACACCCCGCAGTGGCTCGGCGATCCGTCGTTCGTGAACGCCTCCCTCGCCGCCACATCCGTCTGGCGGTACATGGGCCTCAACTTCGTCCTGTTCCTCGGCGCGATCCAGTCGGTCCCGTCCGAGCAGTACGAGGCCGCGGACCTCGACGGTGCCAACTCGTGGCACAAGTTCCGCTTCATCATCCTGCCGAGCATCCGGCGCATCCTCGGCCTCTCGTTCATCCTGGCCATCGCCGGAGCGCTGTCCGCCTTCGAGATGCCGTACGTCATGACCGGCGGTGCCAACGGCTCCGAGACCTTCGTGATCCAGACGGTGAACACGGCCTTCAAGTTCTCGAAGGTGGGCTTGGCGTCCGCGATGGCCGTCGTCCTGCTGCTGATCGTCCTGATCATCACCTTCGTCCAACGCCGGGTCTTCCCCGACGAGAAGGGAGGCGAATCGTGACCGCCACCGCCGACCGACCGGTCTCCGCTGCCACGCCCGAGCCCGGACGCGCGCTGCGACGGACGCGCCGCGGGCCGAAGCGCCCACAGGGTGCCGCCGCCCTCACCGCGACGACGATCAAGTACGCCTCGCTCATCATCGCGAGCCTCTTCGCCGTCGTCCCCCTGGCCACGATCTTCATGCTCGCGTTCAAGACCGACCGCGAGCAGCGGACGACCGGTCCGCTCACCCCGCCGTCGAACTGGTTCAACTTCGACAACTTCGTCGTCGCCTTCGACCAGGGCGGCATGGTCACCGGCTTCCTCAACACCGCGATCATCCTGCTCGTGTCCGTCGCCGGGACCATCCTGATCGGCACCATGTCGGCCTACGCCCTCGACCGGTTCCGCTTCCGCGGACGGAAGCTCGTCATGGGCCTCTTCCTCCTGGCGACGCTCGTGCCGTCGGTCACGACCCAGGTGGCCACGTTCCAGGTGGTGTCAGCACTCGAGCTGTTCAACACCCGCGGCGCCGCGATCCTGCTCTTCATGGGGACCGACATCGTCGCGATCTACATCTTCCTGCAGTTCATGCAGTCGATCCCCGTCTCCCTCGACGAGGCCGCGATGCTCGACGGCGCGAACCGCTTCACGATCTACTGGCGCATCATCCTCCCGCTGCTGAAGCCCGCCGTCGCGACGGTGGTCATCATCAAGGGCATCGCCATCTACAACGAGTTCTACATCCCCTTCCTGTACATGCCGTCGCAGGACCTGGGGGTGATCTCCACCTCGCTGTTCCGGTTCATGGGACCGTTCGGCGCCCAGTGGCAGATCATCGCGGCCGGGACGATCCTCGTGATCATCCCGACGCTCGTCGCCTTCCTCTTCCTGCAGCGATACATCTACAACGGCCTGACCTCTGGAGCAACCAAGTGAGCATCATCGACACCGCCACCGTCCGTCCCCTGACCACCCGCCTCCTGCACGAGGGGTGGAGTCTGCGTGCGGTCGGTGGGGCCGTCCCCGAGGCCTTCGTCGGGACGAGCATCCCCGCGACGGTACCCGGCCTCGTGCACACGGACCTCCTCGACGCCGGGCTCATCCCCGACCCCTTCCTCGACCGCAACGAGCACCTCGTGACGTGGATCGGATCGACGGACTGGGAGTACCGCACCACGTTCGACTGGGAGCCGGACGGCCACGAGCGGCACGACCTCGTGTTCGAAGGACTCGACACCGTCGCGACGGTGTCCGTGAACGGCTCGGTGGTCGCGACCACGCGGAACCAGCACCGCACCTACCGCATCGACGTCGGTGCCGTCCTGCGCGAGGGCGAGAACGAACTCGTCGTGCACTTCGCTTCGCCCGTCGCGGCCGCCGACCTGGCCAGCCTGGAGATCGGCTACCGCCCCCACACCTACTCCCACCCGTTCAACGCCATCCGCAAGGCCGCCTGCAACTTCGGCTGGGACTGGGGACTCGACGCCGCCTCGTCGGGACTCTGGAAGCCCGTCAGCCTGCAGTCGTGGTCGACGGCCCGCCTCGCCTCGGTGCGGCCGGTCGTGACGGTCGACGGCGGCGAGGGCCGAGTGGCCGTGCACGTCGACGTGGAACGCGCCGGCGACGGTGACGCGGCGCTCGCGCTCACGGCGACGGTCATCGGTGCGAACGCTGATGTCGTCCTCGCGGCCGGTGCCGACACCGCCGTGGTCGAGCTCACCGTGCCGGACGTCGAACTGTGGTGGCCGCGCGGGTACGGTGAGCAGCCGCTGTACGACCTCGACGTCGTCCTCGGGCAGGACGAGGCACGCCTCGGCGAGTGGTCGAAGCGGATCGGGTTCCGGACCGTCGCCGTCGAACTCGAACCCGACGCCGAGGGCACCTCGTTCCGCTTCGTCGTGAACGGCGAGGCCGTCTGGGTGCGCGGCGCGAACTGGATCCCCGACGACGCTTTCGTGACCCGCGTCGACCGCGCGCGGCTCGCCCGCCGGATGGATCAGGCCGAGTTCGCGAACCTCAACCTGCTCCGTATCTGGGGCGGCGGCTACTACGAGTCCGACGACTTCTACGAACTCTGTGACGAGCGCGGGATCATGGTGTGGCAGGACTTCCTCTTCGCCTGCGCGGCCTACGCCGAGGAGGAACCGTTGTGGAGCGAGGTCGAGGCTGAGGCGCGCGACAACATCACGCGCATCATGCCGCACGCGAGCCTCGTGCTGTGGAACGGCAACAACGAGAACATCTGGGGCTTCGAGGAGTGGGGCTGGGAGAAGCGCGTCCAGGGTCGCACCTGGGGCATGGGTTACTACCTCGACCTGCTGCCGCGGCTCGTCGCCGAGCTCGACCCGGCCGGCAACTACACCGCCGGCAGCCCCTGGTCGGGAACCCCGGACATCCCGGCCAACGACCCGGACCACGGATCCGTGCACCTCTGGGAGCTGTGGAACCGCGTCGACTACCCCGCCTACCGCGACGTCTCGCCGCGCTTCGTGGCCGAGTTCGGTTGGCAGGGCCCGGCGACGTGGTCGACGATCGACCGTGCCATCTCGGACTCCCCGCTCACGCCGGAGTCGCCCGGCATGATCCACCACCAGAAGGCGACGGACGGGAACGACAAACTGACCGACGGACTCGTCGCGCACCTGCCGCTCCCGGACGACACCGAGGACTGGCACTGGGCGATGTCGCTCAACCAGGCGAACGCGGTGACCGTCGCGATCGAGCACTTCCGGTCGTGGAGCCCCCGCTGCATGGGGTCGATCGTCTGGCAGCTGAACGACTGCTGGCCCGTCACGTCCTGGGCGGCCGTCGACGGCGACGAGCGCGCGAAGCCGCTGCTCTACGCCCTGCGACACGTCTACGCCGACCGGCTCGTGACCGTGCAGCCGCGAGGGGAGTCCCTCGTGGTCGCCGTGCTCAACGACGGCCCGGACGCCTGGGCGGACGACCTCGTCATCCGGCGCCTCCGGTTCGACGGGACCGAACTCGCCTCGGTGCGCGTCCCCGTCGACCTGGACCGACGCTCCTCGACGCTCGTCCAGATCCCCGAAGCGGTCGCGGTCGCGGGCTCGGCACCCGATGAAGTGCTCGTCGCCACAGCCGGGGCGGAACGCGGCTTCTGGTCCTTCGCCGAGGCACGTGATTCAACGATCCCCGCCCCTCGGTTCAGCGCCGAGGTCGCCCGCCAGGAGGACGGTTACGCCGTGACCATCACGGCCGAGTCCTTCCTCCGCGACCTCACGCTGCTCGTCGACAAGCTGGACCCGGCCGCCGTCGTCGACGACCAGCTCGTGACCCTCCTGCCGGGAGAGCGGGTGACGTTCCACGTGCGGACCGAGATGGAACTCGGCGAGGACGAGCTCCTGTCGACCCGGGTCGTGCGCACCGCGAACCAGCTGGTCGAGGACTGGGCGCGGTGACCCTGGCGGACATGACCGCGGAGCGGGATCCGTCGGGGTCGGTCGCGCTCGCGGTCGACCTCGGCGGCACCAAAGTGGAGGCCGCACTCGTCACGGCCGAGGGCGTCGTGGTCGACGGCAGCGCGCATCGGGCGCCGACGGGGCCCGATGCCGGGCGCCGTGCACTGGAAGACGCCGTCGACCGAGTGGTCCTCGCCTCGATCGCGCACCTGCCGGACGGTTCCGCGCTCGTCGGCGTCGGCGTCGGTTCGGCGGGTCCCGTCGACCTCGGCCGAGGCACCGTGAGCCCGAAGAACCTCCCCCGACTGCACGGCTTCGACCTCCGGACACACGTCGCGCGGCTGCTGCCGGACGCCCCGGTGGTGGTCCGTCTCGACGGGACCTGCATCGCGCTCGCAGAGCACTGGCTCGGAGCGACCCGCGGCACCGAGAACTCGATGGCGATGATCGTCTCGACCGGTGTCGGCGGCGGGATCATCCTGCACGGGCGGCTGATCGCCGGCCGGAGCGGCAACGCCGGCCACATCGGTCAGGTGCAGATCGCCTCACGCGTACCTGGAGAGTCGGCCGACGACGCGACGCTCGAGCGCATCGCCTCCGGACCACGGAGCGTCGCTTGGGCGCGAACCCGCGGCTGGGACGGACACACCGGGGAGGAGCTCGCCGTCGACGCCGCGGCGGGGGATCCCGTCGCGCGGTCCGCCGTCGTCCGTTCGGCCACCGCGGTCGGACAGGCGATCGCGAGTGCCGCGACCCTGCTCGACCTGGAGGCGGTCGCCGTCGGCGGCGGGTTCACCGCTGTCAGCACCGACTACCTCGACCTCGTCCGTGTCGCCGTGCAGGACGCCATCGTCCTCGACTACGCGGCCGGCGTCGTCGTGACCGGTTCCGCTCTCGACGGCGCGGGTCCGATCCTCGGCGCCGCAGCACTCGTCCACCGACCGGAGGCACTCGGCCTCCCACCGCTCGACCCGATGCACCATCCCAGACGAAGGAGCCTGGCACGATGAATCGCACCCCCGACCCCCGCCCACCGCACCGCAACACGAGCGGCCGTCTCGCCGCCGGCATGCTCGCGGCGGCCGTCACCGCCGCACTGCTCCCGGCGCTCGCGGCGCCGGCAGCTGCCGCCCCGGCCGACTGGACCTCGCTCAACACCTCGTTCGTCGAGCGTGACGGTTCCCGCCTCGTGCTCGACGGCGAGACCTTCCGTTTCAGCGGCCCGAACATCTACTGGCTCGGTCTGGACGAGAACGTGGGCGGGGTCGACTACCCGACTGCCTTCCGCATCGCCGACACCCTCGATGCGGCGGCCAGGATGGGTTCGACCGTCGTCCGGACGCACATGATGACCTCGACGAGCCAGGACGGCGCGAACCCCCTCGCCATCATGCCGGCTCTCGGGCAGCTGAACGAGGAGGCGTTCGCGACGATCGACTTCGCCGTCGCGTACGCCGGCAAGCTCGGCATCCGGCTGGTGCTCCCGCTCACCGACGAGTGGGAGTACTACCACGGCGGGCATCGCGACTTCACGACCCCGTACGGGCTGACGTCGGCGGACTTCTACACCGACGAGCGGCCGATCGCCGCGTACCAGGCCTACGTCGACGCGATCCTGCAGCGGACGAACGCGCTCACCGGCGTCCGGTACACCGAGGACCCGACGATCATGGCGTGGGAGCTCGGGAACGAGTTGGAGGGGATGACCGCGCCGTGGATCGACCGGCAGGTCGCGTTCATCAAGGAACGCGCCCCGCAGCAGCTCGTCGCGGCCGGTCGTCGATTCGACATCGACCCGGACACCCTCTCGGCGCCGGGGCTCGACATCGTCGACGTGCACTACTACCCGCCCACCGCCGCACGCGTGTCCGCGGACGCGGCCACGGTCACCGCCGCGGGCAAGGTCTACCTGGCCGGCGAGTACGCTTCGACGGCTGCGAGCGCGGCGCTCCTCGAACCGCTCGTCGCCGACCCGAACGTGACCGGGATGCTGTTCTGGTCGCTGTTCGGCAACAGCGACCGTGGTGGGCTCGTCCCGCACGACGACGGGTTCACGATCCATGCACCCGGTGCGACCGACGCCGAGCGCGCCCGGGTCTCCGCGATCACCGCCTATGCCGCTGCGATCGGTGCCGTGCCGGCTGCTCCCGCCGTCGGGGCACCGCTCATCACGGCGGTCGACCGGTCGGACGGCATCAACACCGTCCGTTGGCGTGGGGTGGGCGGTGCGGTGTCCTACCGCATCGAGCGGACGATCGACGGGACGAGCTGGACGGCGGTCGACACCGGAGCACTGGGAGCCGACGCCGGATCCGCCACGGACTTCGCCTCCCCGGTCGGTGCCGTCTACCGGGTGGTCGCGCTCGACGCGGCCGGCTCTGCAGCCTCGGTCTCCGACCCGGTTGCGACCGAGACCGACACACGCGTGCTCGTGGATCCGCTCGAGTCCTGGCTGCTCACCGAGGCACACGACGGTGCGACGATCGCGCCACGCGCGGACGGGACGAGTGTGGTCGCCGCCTCCGATGGGGCCACCATCACCTGGAGACAGGACCGTCTGTCGGCGGCGTCGTTCATCGTCTCCGGGTCGGTCGTGGTCGAGTCCAGCGCTGACGGTTCGACCTGGGAGACCGCCGCGTCCGAGGTCGGACCCGGCGGCACGGTGATCGCTCGCGATCTCCTGGGGCCCTACCTCCGGGTGACGCTCGCCGCCGACGCGACCGTGTCGCGGGCCACCATCTGGTCGGCTGTGGACGCCCCGAGCGGGCCACCGGCGGCGTTCGCATCGACCTCGCCCGCACCCGGCACCGTCGACGTGACCGCGACACCGACCTTCACCTGGGAGCCGGCAGCCGGCGCGGCGTACTACCGCTTCACGCTCGCGGCGCAGGCCGACCTCGGGGACCCGGTCGCCGTCGTCGACGGTGTCGGAACCCCCTCCGTCACCCCGACGGTCTCCCTCACGCCGGGGCAGCGGTACTGGTGGTCGGTCACCGCGGTCAACGGAGCCGGGACGACCGCCTCGAGCACGGGAGCGGCGGACTTCCTCATGAAGGCGCTGCCGAGCGAACCGCTCGTCGTCGAGGACTTCGAGTCGTACGCCGATGACGCCGCGGTGCAGGCCGCGTACGTGCGGAACACCGGGGGCGGTGCGGTGACACCGACGCTCACGACGAACCCCGACACCGGGACGAACGCGATGTCGGCCGCGTACGACCTCGCCGGTCCCGGCTATGCCGGCGTCGTCCGCACCTTCCAGACGCCGCAGGACTGGTGGGGGTACACCGGGCTCCAGTTCTGGGTGCAGGGGACACCGGGCGACGACGTCACCGTCCAGTTCGTGACGCGTGGGACCTACTGGGAGACGGTCGCGCCCATCGAAGGCGACGGCTGGCAGCTCGTTGAGATCCCGTTCGCGGACTTCGCTCCGCCGGCGTGGGCCGGCGAGGCGGCGTTCGACCCCACCTCGGTGACCCAGATCGGGTTCTACCTGGGTGGCGAGGGCACCGGCACCCTGCTGGTCGACGACGTCGTCACGGCGGTTGCGGCGGCGGAGCCGGAACCGGACACGGGACAGCCGGGCACGGGACAGCCTGGTACCGGACAGCCGGGTGCTTCCGACGGTGGCGCCACCAGCACACCCGCGGGCGACCTCGCCCGCACCGGCCTGGAAGCCGCGCCCTGGATCGTCGGCGCGTTCGCGCTGCTCGCGATGGGTGGTCTGCTGCTGGTCCGCGGTCGACGGCGCACGCTCTGATGGCGCTGCATCGCATCACCAGCGACCCCAAGCGGTACGCCTGGGGGTCGACGACGGCGATCCCGGAGCTGCTGGGGGTACCCGCTGACGGTTCGCCCCAGGCGGAGCTCTGGCTCGGGGCACACCCGGGCAGCGTGACCGAGTTCGTCGAGCCGGGTCACGGTCTTCCCGACAGCCTCAACGACTGGATCGCGTCGGACCCCGACGCGGCTCTCGGTGGGCACTCCAGAATGCCGTTCCTGGTGAAGCTGTTGGCCGCCGCGAGGCCGCTCTCCCTCCAGGTCCACCCCACGCCCGACCGGGCCAGGGTGGGATTCGAGGACGAGGACCGCCGCGGCGTGCCACTGGACGCACCGCATCGGAACTACAAGGACGCCTGGCACAAGCCGGAGATCATCGTCGCCCTGCAGGACGGCTTCCGCGCCCTCTGCGGATTCCGGGCGGTCGAGGAGTCGTGCGCATTCCTCATGCACCTGTCCGCCCTCGTCGCGGGGCCGGACCGGATGGTGCTCGAGGCGTTCGAGGCGGAGTTGCGTGACGCCGGTCTGGAACCGACGGTGCGAGCGGTGCTCGAACGACGGACGCCCGGCGTGGTCGCCGCCCTGGTGACGGCCGCCGGTGTCGGCACCGACAGCGGAGCGGTCCCGGACGCCGACGGTCGATCGCGCTGGTCGGCCGAGCGCGAGCTCATCCTGCAGCTCGCCGAGGAGTACCCGGGGGACCCCGGCATCGTCGTCGCGGCGCTCCTCAACCTCGTGACGCTGCGGGAGGGTGAGGCGTTGTTCCTGCCCGCGGGGAACATCCACGCCTACCTCTCCGGCTTCGGGGTCGAGGTCATGGCCTCGAGCGACAACGTGCTGCGCGGCGGACTGACGCCGAAACACGTCGACGTCCCGGAGCTCCTCGCGGTTCTCGATTTCGAACCGTCGCCGGTCCCGTTCGTCGAGCCGATCGTGCGAACCGGCGGTGGGGTCATGTACCCGGTGCCGGTCGACGACTTCCGGCTCGTCCGGATCGATCCCGGGACGGCGACCGACCTTGCTCGCGGCCAGGCGGCCGTGATCGTCGTGACCGGTGGTACCGCGCGGGTGGAACAGGGTGCGGAGACCGTCGTGCTCGAGCGCGGGACAGCGGTGTTCGTCTCTCCGGGTCCGGACCCGGTGACGGTGTCCACGGACGGGCGGGTCTTCGTCGCCACCGGCTGACACTGTCGGTGCCTGCTGTCCGTCACCTGTACGCGTGAATCCCTGCGCTCCTCGAGCCGCTTCGCGTCGTATCGCTCTTGACGTCGTCGACCATCCTCGCCATCATTCAACAACGATCGACGGCACCGGGCCGCCGGCACCCTCGAGAGAGACGGCCCAGATGCCCACCATGATCTTCGTCAACCTTCCCGTCAGCGACCTGGCGCGGTCACGGGTGTTCTTCGAGGCGCTCGGGTACTCGATCAACGAGGGGTTCAGTGACGAGAACGCGATCAGCGTGGTCATCAGCGAGACGATCACGGCGATGATGCTCACGCGGGAGTTCTTCGCGGAGTTCACGAGCAAGTCGATCATCGACGCCACCACCTCCACCGAGGTGCAGCTCGCTCTCAGTGCCGAGAGCAAGGGCGACGTCGATTCGATCGTCGAGCAGGCCATCGCGAGCGGGGCTACCCCGGCCGGCGAGCAGGATCATGGCTTCATGTACTCGAAGAGCTTCGACGACCTCGACGGCCACCACTGGGACTTCGTCTGGATGGACCCGGAGGCGGCGGCCGGTGGCGCGCCGGAGATGACCGTCGAGGAGATGCGGGCGAACACGACGCACAGCTGAGCGCCTTGATGGACGAGTTGAAGATCCGTCGGGCCGTCCCGGCGGACGCAGCAGCGGTGCTGGCGCTCTTCGATGCAGCGATCGCCTGGTTCGTGCGGATCGGCAACACGCAGCAGTGGGGTACCGAACCTGCATCCGCACAGGAGCGCTGGATCACGCGTGTCGAGCAGTGGTGTGCCTCATCCGATGCCTGGGTCGCCGAGCATCCCACGGTCGGCGTCTGCGGAGCGCTCGTGCTGGGCGAGGCGCTCGAGTACGTGCCGGCCGCCACCGAGCCGGAGGTCTACGTCCGCGTGTTGATCGGCTCGCGCGACCCGCGGGTGAAGGGCACCGGCCGCCGCTTGCTGGCATTCGCCGAGGAGCGCGCGCGGGCCGCCGGGGTCGGTCGCATGCGGGTCGACTGCTACGCGGGTGGCTCGGGGGATCTCGTGCGGTTCTACGAGGCCGCTGGCTATGACCGTGATGTGACGTTCACGGTCGGCGACGGGGCTGACGCGTGGCCGGGTCAGGTGTTGTCACGGCGAGTCGATGTGGAGAACGACCTGGCACGATGAGGCGGTGAGGTTCCGGGGAACGCAGGAAGCGCGTGACACCTGCCGGATAGAAGGGGTGATCGGTCTCGCTGATCGACACCCACCGAGCAGGACTTCCCTCGTCCAGGATGTGGAGGCGCGCGTCGAGCGGGATGGCATCGATCTCGGCGGACTCGACGGCGAAGATATGGGCGATCTCATGGCCCGGCTCACCTTCGTATTCGAAGATGTTCTCCGCGACGTCGAGGAGCGTCACGCGGCCCATGGTGCAGATGCACCCGCTCGTATGGGCGTTTCGGCGGCGTCGCGGACTATGTTGCCAAGCGGGGGAAGAGCCGCTCGGCAGCGGAGCGGTGCACCGCGCCGAGTCGTTCCGCACCTGGGCCGTCGTAGGTGGTCAGTGAGTGGTCGAAACGGGCGCTCCAATCTGGGTGCGCGTAGGGGAAATCACTGCCGTAGAGGATGTGGCCGGGTTCCGCGAATGCCAGAAGCGACGGCAGCGAGGTGGGGGTGGCAGAGAGGGCCGTGTCGAAGTAGAACTTGCGAAGGCCGGCTTGGATGCCTTCCGGCGTCGTGCCGGGGTTGAACAGTGCGGCGGCGCTGAATCGGTCTGCAGCGTAGGGCAGGAAACCGCCTGCGTGTGACAGGATCACGCGGAGTTCCGGATGGCGGTCGAACACCCCGTGCGCCACGAGGTCCACGGCAGTGCGGGTCGTGTCGAATGGGAAGTCCAGCAGCGCAGTGGGCATTCCGGGCAACTGCTGGATCGGCGGTGCCGTGGGATGCACGAACACCACGGCCGAACGCGCGGCGAGCTCTGTCCACAACGGCTCGTATGCGGGATCGCCGAGGTAGCGCCCGTGCGCGTTCGACAGGAGGAGCACGCCGTCGGCATGGAGCTCGTCGAGGGCCCGCACGGCTTCGGCGACCGCGCCGTCGAAATCCGGCAGCGGCAGCACAGCGAAATGTCCGAAACGGGCAGGCTGTTCCCTGACCAGCTCGGCCTGGTAGTCGTTCAGCTCGCGGGCGAGTTCGCGGGCAGCGGCATCGTCGCCGAAATGCACACCGGGTGCGCTGATCGACAGGATCCCGGTCTCGATGTCCTTCTCGTCCATCATGGCAATCGCCGATTCAGGGTCCCACTCGGGCATCAGCCATCCGCCGACGGCCTGCGGACCTGTGCGCGCCGCTGTGCCACCGCTTTCAGCCCACGGATTCCATTGCGCGGACCCCCCAGCAACGGCCTGTGCCCCGGCTCCGCTCCCTGCCATCAGATCCCCCGCCGCCGCCAGCGCCTCCAGGTAGCGAGGCGGAAGCAGGTGCTGGTGAACATCGATCTTGCCCGGCATAGTGACACCCTCCATGTGTTCTCGGCGACGCTGGTCAGTTGCCCCGACTTGGCCAACCTGTTCTTTGACATTCGTCAAGTAGATGACGAGTGTACGTCTGTTGCGGAGCTCCGGCAAGGCTCCTCCGGCCGCGAACTCCAGGGCCCCGACGAGCCGACTTGTGCAGACGCTGCATAAATGCATAGACTGCACGAATCGCAGGAATGTCGGAACGAGCGGAGGCGAACATGGATGGCGGGTTGCGTGAACGGAAGCGAGCGGCGACACAGGAACACATCGAACGTGCCGCCATCTCGCTTGCGCTCGAGCACGGCTTCGAGAACGTCACCGTGGACATGATCTGCGCGGCAAGTGCGGTGTCGCAGCGCACGTTCTTCAACTACTTCGGATCGAAGGAGGGGGTCATCGTCGGCGGAGCACCACTGATGCCGAGCGACGAACACATCGACGCGTTCACTCGGTCGACGGGCTCGAATGTCCTTGCCGATTTCCTCACGATGATCACCTCATCGCTCCTGGAGCGTGAACCAGATGCCGCGCTCTTCAAGGCTCGACGGGAGTTGATCATGCGCACTCCGGAGCTTCTCGCCAGAGAAACGGCTCGCATGGGCGAATCCGAAGACCAGTTCGTCGCGATCATCATCACCCGCTATGGGCTCCAAGGACGACACCGCGCCGACCATCCCGAGCTGGAGGACGAAGCCCGGATGGTCGTCGCACTCGCCACCGGCGTCCTGCACTACGTGAGGCGCCGATGGGTGAGCGCGCGCCCAGGAGCGTCCACGCGGGATCTCCTGAGCAGTTCCATCGAACTCATCCAACGCATCACCAACGATCACCCTCGGCAGCCGAAGGGCACGGCGTACTGACCATGACCGACACCTCTCTCAGCGAGCACGGCACAACCGCGTTGCCGGCCTCGAATCGCAACATTCTGCTCATCTTCGCGGGCCTCATCCTGACCATGCTGCTCTCCTCACTCGATCAGAGCATGTTCTCCACTGCGTTGCCGACGATCGTCGGGGAACTCAACGGTGTCGACAGCATGCTGTGGGTGACGACCGCCTACATCCTCGCCTCCACGATCATGCTGCCTGTCTATGGCAAGCTCAGCGACTTGATCGGTCGGAAAGGGCTGTTCATCGGTGCGATCAGCCTGTTCGTCCTCGGCTCCATCATCGGCGGTATGGCACAGGACATGACGGTGCTCATCGTCGGTCGAGCCGTGCAGGGACTCGGCGGCGGTGGGCTCATGATCCTGTCGCAGGCGATCATCGCCGACGTCGTCCCCGCCCGTGAGCGCGGCCGATACATGGGAATCATGGGCGGCGTGTTCGCGATCTCGTCCGTCGCCGGACCCCTGCTCGGAGGCTGGTTCACAGAAGGGCCCGGGTGGCGGTGGGGCCTGTGGATCAACATCCCTCTAGGAGTCCTCGCCATCGTCTCTGCGGCGGTGTTCCTGCATCTGCCCAAGAACACGGCAGGGCGACCCGACGTCGACTTCGCCGGGATGGGCCTGCTGGCCGCTGCGTCGACCGGCCTGGTCCTGGTCACCACCTGGGGCGGGAGGACCTATGACTGGGACTCGGCCGTGATCATCTCGCTGATCGTCGCGACCATCGTGGCGGGCGTCGCCTTCGTCCTGGTCGAGCGTCGCGCCGCCGAGCCGATCATGCCGCTTCAGCTCTTCAAGGATCGCAACTTCAACCTGACCACGATCGCCGGTTTGATCACGGGCATTGCGATGTTCGGCGCTATCGCCTACATCCCCACCTACCTGCAGATGGTCACCGGCGTCGACGCGACAGAGGCAGGTCTGCTGATGATTCCCTTGATGGCCGCCCTGCTGGTCAGCTCAATCGTTTCCGGTCAGCTCGTCAGCAGATTCGGTCGATACAAGTGGCTTCCGGTCGTGGGAACGGCAATCATCGCCGTGTCCCTGTTCCTCCTGTCCACGATGACGCCGACGTTGCCGATCTGGATACTCTGCTCCTACCTGGCGATCATGGGTCTCGGCTTGGGTATGAGCATGCAGATCCTCATCCTGATCGTGCAGAACTCGTTCCCCAATTCCCAGGTGGGCACTGCGACCGCGGCAAACAACTATTTCCGACAGATCGGTGCCAGCCTGGGCACTGCGATCGTGGGCAGCCTGTTCGTTGCGAACCTCACGGATCTGCTCGCAGTTCGTCTCCCTGCCGGCGCCGCCACTGCGGCTGGGGGAAGCAACTCGTTCACTCCGGCACTGGTACGAGATCTACCCGATGCGATCCGCGACGTGATCGTCGGCGCGTACAACGATGCCCTTGCGCCCGTGTTCATGTACATGGTCCCCCTGGTCCTCGCGGCGGCGGTGTTGCTGCTGTTCGTCACGGAGAAGCCGCTGGCCACGACGATCGAACGGGACATCCTCCCCAAGGCGGTCGAGATCGACGGCGCAGACAGCCTCGCCCTCGCATCGATTCCGCAGGCGGTACCCGCGCCCGACGTCCGAAAGGACTCCGGCAGGACGATGCCCTAGCGGCGCGCTCCAGCCAACCTCGACGACGGTGATGGCGTGTCGATCGAGGCGGTACGCCGAGACTCAGCGGTTGGGTTGATCGGTCCAGGCGGCAGAGACGCTGCGATCGACAACGCGACGCCAGCCGTGGGGGGCGGCAGGGTCGTGGCTGGCCATCCCCGCCATCCACAGCACGGTCATGAGGTCGTCGGGGGTGAACTCCTCGGACAACGCGCCAGCGTCGTGGGCGTTCTGAACGAGTTCGGCCCCGAGTTCCATGGATCGTTCGCATGCATTGATGAGCAGCACGGCGTCTGGATAGCGGCGCAGCATCGCGTCGTTCATCGCCGGGTCGCTGAGCTGGAGGTCGATCATCTCGGTGATGAACGTCTCCAGCTGTGCGCGAGGAGTCTCCGCTTCCAATGTCCGCTCTCTGAGTGCCTTGAGCTTCTCTCCGGCGAGGTTGTCAACCACGGCATCGATGAGCTCCTCGCGGGAGCCCACGCGGTTGTAGAGCGTCCCGATGCTCACGCCGGCTTCTCGGGCGATGTCCTCCAGTGGGGCGGAAAGTCCTCGACGTGAGAACACGGCCAGGGCGGCCGCACGCAGCTTCTCGAGGTTCGCCTGTGCGTCTCGGCGCAGGCCAGGCGTGGTGGTCACGGCAACTCCAGTAGAAATTGAGGGGCACCTCAACATATGATTGGCACGAGTTGAGGATCATCTCAACTTACCGCACCAGAACACAACCGGCTCGGCGGTGGGCCACGGAGGAAGACGTCATGCCCCTCATCACCATCATCGGCGCTGGCCCTGGACTGGGTCTGGACATCGCGCGGGCCTTCGGGCAGAAGGGCTTCGATGTCGCGCTCGTCGCCCGAGACCAGACCAAGCTCGACGCACTTGCGCGAACCCTTGCAGGTGAAGGCATCCATGCTCAGGGTTTCACTGCGGACGTCAGCGAGCCGGCCACGATCACGAATGCGCTCACGTCGATTCGGCAAGCACTCGGCCCGATCGATGTCCTCGAGTTCTCGCCGGCGGACCGGACCCTGGAATCCGTCGATGCGCTGGAGGTGACGATGGAAAACCTCCAGCCGCAGATCGACTTCTACCTCGGCGGCGCTATCACCGCCATCGGCGCAGTGCTGCCGGACATGATCTCCACTGGCACCGGGACCATCCTCGTGACAACCGGCGGCGGCTCACTTGCCCCGACACCGGTTCGTGGCAACATCAACATTGCTGCAGCGGGACTCCGCAACTGGACGCTCAATCTCAACAGCGCCCTGACGGACACGGGAGTCTACGTCGCGTTCGTCGCGATCACCGCCCTCATCGGCGGAGGCCGCCCGGATGCCGAGCCCGCTGTCATTGCGCAGGCGTATGTGAAGCTCTACACCGAGCGACGTGACGCGGAACTGCACTACGTCGCTTACGACCACTGACATCCTTCCCGTCCGGTGCCCTCGGCGCCGGACGGGAAGCCGTTCAGAGTGCTGGAGCTCCGGTTGCGCTCATTCAGTAGTGACGGCGGCTGCCCCGGTCGCAAAAGCGCGGAGCGTTGCGATCTGCTGGGCGATGGGCGGCGGGGTGTCCGCGGTCTGCCACGTGGACACGAGCGCTACCATCCCGCCGATGGTGAAGATGCGAGCGTCGCCATCGAGCGCGATCGTGGATCCGGTTGGATCGCGGTCCGACTCCGTCAACCAGGCGGTGACCGCCGCCGCGATGACCTCGGCAACACGCTCGCCGCGGGGGATGGCGCGAAGCTTCTCGAAGAACGCGCGGTCTTCTCGACCGGCCGCGAGTAGCGGCTCGATTCCGCGCGCTCGAACGGCTTCGATGAGGGCCGCATCGAGATTCGCAGCAGCCTCATCGAGGGAAAGCCAGTCGCTGAGCAGGCGGCTGATCCAAGCATCGGTCGCGAGGTCGCCGACGTTGCTGTAGTGGTTGTGCAGCGCCTGCCTGCTCAAGCCTGCCCGGTCAGCCACCGTGCTCATCGCGATCGTCTCGCCCTTCGGCGACTCGGAGACCAGTGCCGTCAATGCCCGAATGAGGGCAGCCCGGGTCCGGGTCACCCGCGGGTCGACGCGCTGTTCTCCTGCCTCCATGGTCAATGCTCGTTCCGACATGCCTCCATCTTGCCAGGATTCGACCGCATGATGTACATTCGTCATCTAATTGACAATCGTAAAGGACGTCATGACGCACGCAAACGATCCGGCCCCGCAGCAGAAAAGCGTTCCGCAGCACCCGGAGTTCGAAGCGGCAGTGGCCGGTGGCCCACTGACCTCTGAGGGACCAGGATCCACGCATCGATATCGGAACCTCATCCTTGGCGGTCTCGCCATCCTCCTGCTGGCTATGGCGATGCTCATCAGCTATTCGAGTGCGTTCGGCAACCCGACTCCGAACAACGTCCACCTCGCTGTAACGGGCGATGCAGCCACAATCGTCGCGCTCGAGCAGCAGGACTCCCTCGAGCTCACCGTGGTGGGCTCCGCGGCGGAGGCGCGAGCTGCGGTCCTCGATCGAGATGCGGACGGCGCTATCGTGCTGCCGACCCCCGGGGCGGACGCCGTTGTCACCACGTACGTCGCCAGCGGTGGGGGCCGCGGCCTCAGTCAGGCGGTCGCTGGTATCGGCGACTCCATTGCCGGGAAGCTCAGTGCCGCCAACGAAACCACCGATCTTGCCCCATTGGGGAAGAACGACCCGGTCGGATCCATCGAGTTCTACGCGATCCTCTTCGCGGGGCTCGGGGCGGCTCTTGGTGCAACGATCTTCGGGCGCATCCTGGGAACGGTGGACACGTCGGCGAAGTTCGTCGAGCGCAGTGTGGTCCTCGTCGCCTATTCGGGAATGCTCGCCGGACTGATCTCCCTCTGGATCGACTCCGCCCTCAACGCGATCACCGTTGATCCCCCCGCCGTGTTCGCGGTCCTCTGGCTGACCGCCGTCGCCATTGGCGGGGCAGTGACCGGCGTGGCCGCGCTCGGCGGAACCATCGCCGCGCTGGTCATGACCCTGGCCCTGGTCATTCTTGGCAATACGTCCTCGGGCGGGCCCCTCGGCATTCACGTCCTCAACGACTTCTTCCAGGCCCTGTATTACGTCTTCCCGCAGGGGGACGCTCTCGACCTCCTTCGATCCGTCGAATATTTCGACGGCGCCGCTGTGTCCGCCCCGATCATCCGACTGGGGATCTGGGCGGTTGCAGGCATCCTGCTCACCCTGACGGCGATGCTCATGAGAAGCCGACGGGACGCCACGACCCGGCTGAGCGGTACTGGGCGCCCGAACACCGACGTCAACCCGGTCACCGCACGGGCGACCCCCCAAGCAGAACTCCACGCAACCACCCACAACTGAGTGCCCAACGGAAGAGCCACAACTTCATTACCCCGGCCGCGACGTCGAAGCAGACCTCCCGTTCTCGATCGCGAAGGCCGTCGCCGTGTCGGGAGAGTCCGCCTGGCTCCGGATCGGGGAGCCGATCGCCTCTCGGCATCACACTTCGAGGGGTGCCCAGCAGTGCGGCGGGCACGGGTCGCGAGTTTCTGGTGAGTAACGCGTGACCCACCGTCGAGAGAGTCATTCAGTAGGGCGCGAATACCCTGATGAGGGACCATATTGCAGGCATCGGCTTGAGAATGACGCTTGCTCACGCTGCAGTCCGGAGACGACCTGATGGTCATGATAAAATCCACCCTGACCAGGCATTTGGAGCGGATGACGGGAATCGAACCCGCGCTATCAGCTTGGGAAGCTGAAGTTCTACCATTGAACTACATCCGCGTGGCGCCGGAGCGTCCTGAGTAATCGTACATGACCCGGCGGGCGTCTCGACAAGCGCAGGTCGCGGGCGGGGTCGAAGCGTGACTGAGTCGCCCGACTCTGCTCGGAATATCGCGAATCCCGCGCAGAACCGGGCGACTCGAGGGCGCTGGGAGGCCTACTCCTTCGCGTAGCGGTAGCGGGCCCCGGTGTGCTCCTCGGGGAGACGGTCGCCACGGCCGTGGAGCTTGTGGCGGAGGCTGCCCTCGACGTACTCCTCGGGGTAGGCACCACGACGTCGCAGCTCGGGGATGACGAACTCGACGATGTCCTCGAAGGTGCCGGGCGTGATGGTGTAGGCGAGGTTGAAGCCGTCTACGTCGGTCTCCTCCACCCACTCCTGCAGGGTGTCGGCAATCTCCGACGCACTGCCGACGATCCGCGGACCGAGCCCACCGATCGCGCCCATGCGCGCGATGTCCTTCACCTTGAACTCGCCACCCTCCTCGTTGGCCGCCTGGTAGTTGGCGACCGCCGACTGGATGGCGTTGCTCTTGACGTTACCGATCGGCTCCTCCGGGTCGTACTGCGACAGGTCGATGCCCATCCAGCCCGACATGAACACGAGCGCACCCTCCTGCGACGCGTACTGCAGGTAGTCCTCGTGCTTCGCCTGGGCCTGCTCGCTCGTCTCGTCGGTGATGATCGTGAGCAGCGTGTAGATCTTCGCCGAGTACCGGTCGCGACCGGCGGCCTCGAGGGCGTCACGGATGCGTCCGACCGTCGCCTTCAGGCCCGCCTTCGTCGACGCACCGACGAAGATCGCCTCCGCGTTGCCGGCGGCGAACTGGATGCCGCGCGGCGACGCACCGGCCTGGTAGATGACCGGCGTCCGCTGCGTGGACGGCTCGGACAGGTGGATGCCGGGCACCGTGTAGTGCTTGCCGAAGTGGCCGATCTCGTGGACCTTCGTCGGGTCGGTGAACACGCCCGTCTCGCGGTCGCGAACGACGGCGTCGTCCTCCCACGAGCCCTCCCACAGCTTGTACAGGACCTCGAGGTACTCGTCGGCGACGTCGTACCGCTCGTCGTGCTCGAGCTGGTCATCGTGCCCCATGTTGCGCGCCGCACTCGGCAGGTAGCCGGTGACGACGTTCCAGCCGACCCGCCCCTTCGTCAGGTGGTCGAGCGTCGACATGCGCCGCGCGAACGGGTACGGGTGCTCATAGGCGGTGCCGGCCGTGACGCCGAAGCCGAGGTGCTTCGTCACCGCGGCCATCGCCGAGACGAGCAGGATCGGGTCATTCACGGGCACCTGCGCGCCGTTGCGGATCGCGGCCTCGTTGCTGTCGCCGTAGACGTCGTACGTGCCGAGGACGTCGGCGATGAAGATGCCGTCGAAGTTGCCGCGCTCGAGCAGCTGCGCCAGGTCCGTCCAGTAGGAGAGGTCCTTGTAGGTGCTCGAGCGGTCGTCGGGGTGACGCCACATGCCCGACGCCTGGTGGGCGACGCAGTTCATGTCGAAGGCGTTGAATCGGATCTGTCGGGTCATACGCACGATCCTGCATCACGAGTCCCGGACGTCGCCTGTCAATCGGCTTCGCCCGTAACAGGGCGTCATCTGGGCGCAGCGCACTACCTGCGCGAGGGGTCCTCCGCGGCGATCGCCTCGGCGTACTCCGCATCGCTGAGCGCGCCGACCGTCGAGTGCCGCCGCCCGTACCCGAGGTAGAGCGCCGCTCCGACGAGCATCCAGATGAGGAACACGATCCAGGTCGTACAGCCGAGCGACACCATCAACCCGAGGCACATGACGATGCCGAGCGCGGGGACCACCGGGAACAGCGGGACGGAGTAGCTGCGGTCGAGATCGGGACGCAGGCGACGCAGCAGGATGACCGAGAGGTTCACGAGGGCGAACGCGAACAGTGTGCCGATGCTCGTGGCGTCGGCGAGCTCGCCGAGGGGGATGAGGGCCGCGACCACCGCGACGACCGCTCCGACGATGACGGTCCCGGCGACGGGCGTCCCGCTCCGGCGACCGACGCGCGAGAACACCCGCGGCACCATGCCGTCCTGCGCCATCCGGTACAGGATGCGCGTCTGCCCGTAGTAGACGGTGAGCACCACGCTCGCGATGGCGATGACCGCGCCGATGGAGAAGAACAGGGCGACGATCGGCTGTCCGGTGATCTCGGTGAGGATGCCGACGAACGCGGACTCGTCGTCGGCGAACTCGGTCCAAGGCCGGGCACCGATCGCGGCGATGGCGACGAGGATGTAGACGGCGGTGACGATGACCATCGACAGGATGATCGCGCGCGGCAGGTCGCGACGCGGGTTCGTCGCCTCATCGCCGGCGGTCGACGCCGCGTCGAACCCGATGTAGGAGAAGAAGAGTCGACTGGACGCTGCGGCGATGCCGGCCACGCCCATCGGTGCAAGCGGTTCGAAGTTGCCGAGGGAGAAGGCCGAGAACGCGATGACGACGAAGACGAGGAGCACGGCGAGCTTCACGAACACCATGATCGTGTTCGCCCAGGCGCTGTCCTTCGCGCCGCGGACGAGCAGCAGCATCGCGAGGAGGACGAGGGCGGCGGCCGGCAGGTTGATCAGTCCGTCGGCGACGCCGATCGGGTTCGCGAGTGCCGGCGGCAGTCCCAGACCGAAGACCGCGAGCGCCTCGTTCACGTACTGCCCGGCGCCGACGGCGACCGCCGCGACGGAGACCCCGTACTCGAGCACGAGGCACCACCCGCACACCCAGGCGACGCCCTCACCCATCGTCGCGTAGGCGTAGGAGTAGCTGGATCCGGAGACCGGCACCGAGCCGGCCATCTCGGCGTAGGACAGGGCCGACAGGAGTGCAGCGAGTCCGGCGACCGCGAACGCGATCCAGACGGCTGGTCCGGCGAGCGGGACGGCGGTGCCGAGGACGACGAAGATGCCGGTGCCGAGCGTCGCGCCGACGCTGATCATCGTGAGCTGCCAGACGCCGAGCGAACGGCGGAGCGACGTCCCGGATTCGGCGGGATCCGTCCCGAGTCGGACGAGCGGCATACGCCGGCGCAGCTGCGCGAGGAGCGGGAGTCGGCGATCAGTCACGGGTATCCATGGTAACCGTGGGGATCTGCGGAGCTTGCCGCGGTCACCGCACCGAGCTGCGCCGGACGACGAGTTCCGGCTTGAGGACGACTGTGCGGTGCTCGTGCGTCGCCGGTTCGTCGACCTCCTCGGCGAGCAGTCCGGCTGCGATCACGCCCATCTCCCGACCGGGCTGCGCGATCGTCGTCACCGGGACGGCGCTCTCGGCGGCGTAGTGGTTGTCGTCGTAGCCCGTGACGGCGATGTCGTCGGGGACGCTGATCCCGGCGGCGACGAGGTGCTCGATGCACCCGACGGCCAGTGAGTCCGCGGCGCAGACGATCGCGTCGGGCCGATCCGCAACCGCGCGGTCGGCCAGCTGCTCACCGAGGATACGGCCGACCCGCGTGGTGAGGCTGTGGGTCTCGGCGACCTCGAGTTCGACGCCGGTGTGCTCGGACACGGCGCGTCGCACGCCCGCGAGCCGGTCGGCGACGGCGTGCAGGTGGAGTGGCCCGCCGGCGTACAGCAACCTGGTCCGTCCGAGGCCGATGAGGTGGCTCGCCGCCAGGTAGCCGCCGAACTCCTCGTCGACGATGACGCCGCAGGACTGCGCGGGGTCGCCCGGCCAGTTCACGAACACCACCGGGCGGCCGTGGCTGCGCACACGGGCCGCGCCCCGCTGTTCGCCGTCGAGTGGAGCGAGGATGATGCCGCGTACGCGGGTCTCGTCGAACAGGTCGAGGTAGTCGTTCTGGCGCTGGAGGTCGACGTCGCTGTTGGCGAGGAGCAGCTTGAGTCCGGCTTCCGCCGCTGAGGACTCGATCCCGCGCGCGATGTCGACGAAGAACGAGTTCCCGATGTCGACCAGCACGGCGCCGACGGTGTTGCCGGTCCCCTTCGCGAGCGTGCGGGCTGCGTCGTTGGGGACGAAGGCGAGGGCGTCGACCGCGGCGGCGACCTTCTCGCGCGTCGCGTCGCTGAGCAGGTGGGGTCGGTTGAAGAAGTTCGACACGGTGCCGTGCGACACCCCTGCGCGCTCGGCGACGTCGCCCATCCGCGAGTCGCCCTGCTGCCCGCGTCGTGCTCTCGCTTCCGACATCTTCGCCCACCCTCGTCGTGATCCGCGTCGATCGGTGAATCGTTACCGATTCCACCTTGCGGATCGAGGCCAGTTTACCTAGTCTCATCACTTGACGCGCATCAATTGATGCGCGTCAACAACACACGGCAGCTGGATCCTCGAGTCGATGAACGACGAGACGGCGAACCAGATCGGCATCGACAACGTCGGCTTCATGCCGTTCCCGGCCGTCGATGGCGGCACGGGCTCGATCGACGAGTACCCGGCGAACGTCGGCCTGCCGACGACGATGAACGACGAAGCGGTCGGTGAACGACGCCATCCGAGCGGCGAACACATCGCTCGGGTGTTCCGGGTGCTCCGGATCCCCGAGCGCTCGTGCACCTCGGGGCCCTCGAACGTGGCGGTCTCGGTCATGACTCCAGTCCAACATGGACCACTGACATTCGAGATGATCACGAGGATCCGGGCCGCTCTGACCCGCCCATCGCCTCGCACAGACCGCCGCCGAACACCAGGGCGACTCCGTCGTCACCGGTGGCTCGTACGATGAGCGGGTGGGTATGCGTTCGCTGCTGAGTCAGCTGGCCGGGGGAGTCCGAGGAGCGGCGCCGGAGGGCGTCGACGAGCAGGCGGTCGTCCGCCTCAACGCGGAACGGCCCGTGCGCGAGGTGCTCGAGCTGGCCGGCCGGATCGGCGAGTCGATGCTGGCGCTCGGAGCCGCGGCGGCCGAGGTCACCGACGCCATCCGCCGGGTGTGCCGCGCGTTCGACCTCGAATGCCAGGTCGACCTCACCTTCACCTCCATCCTCATCGCTCACGACGGGTCCGAGCTGTCACCGGGCGTCACCGTGCTCCGCGTGGTCCGCTCGCCCTCCGCCGACTTCGACCGCCTCGCCAAGGTCGTCGTGGTCGCCGAGGGCATCACCAACAGGTCCGAACCGATCATGACGGTCACCGACGTCGCCCGCGACGAGGAGGCCGACCTCCGCGACGAACTGCACGCCCGCCTCGGCGCCGCCCACCGCGACCTCGACCGCATCCTCACCGCACGCCGCACCTACCGCCGCGGCTTCGTCACCGTGCTGCTGTCGACCATGGCGGCGGCCGTCGCCGTCCTCCTCGGGGGTGGCGTCGTCTCGATGCTGCTCGCCGCCGCCACCACGGCGCTCATCGACAGCGCGTTCCGCGCACTGAACGTCTGGAAGCTGCCGGTCTTCTTCCTCCAGCTCACCGGGGCGGCCATCGCGACGACCGTCGCCGTCCTCATCTCGATCCTCAGCCCCTACGTGCCGGACGACCTCTCGGCCCTGCCGCCCGCCCTCATCGTCGCGTCGGGCATCGTCGTCCTCCTCGCCGGCGCTTCGCTCGTCGGAGCGGCCGACGACGCGATCAACGGGTTCCCCGTCACCGCGAGCGGACGGCTCGTCGAGGTGATGCTCCTCACCATCGGGATCGTGGTCGGCATCGGTGGCGTCCTCGACCTCGCCCGGCGCCTCGGCATCTCCCTGGTCCTCTTCGACCTCCCGGTGAGCCCGTGGCCCGTCGCCGTGCAGATCGTCGGCGCGGCCGTGGCCTCCGCCGCCTGGGCGATGGCTTCGCAGGCGGCCCTCCGTGCAGCGTTCTTCGCCGGGGTCACCGGCGCGATCGCGTTCTCCGTCTTCGTGTTCGTCTCCGGCAGTGGCGTCGCGCCCGCCGCAGCCAGTGCGCTCGCCGCACTCATCATCGGCTTCGCCGCGGAGGCGCTCGGCCCGCGGCTGCGCATCCCGGCGATCATCCTCACCATCTGTGGGATCGTGCCGCTGCTGCCCGGACTCGCGATCTACCGCGGCATGCTCGCGCTCGTGAACGGCGAGCAAGGTTCCGAGGGGGTCGAACAGCTGCTGCAGGCGGGCCTCACCGGCCTCGCGCTCGCCGCCGGCGTCACGCTCGGCGAGATCCTCGCCCGCCGCACGGGCGTCTCCGGCCGCGTGCTGCTGCCCGGGTACATTCGGCGCTCCAAGCGCCACCCGCGCTGAGTAGCCCCGGTCACCGAGCGGTCTCCGGTCACTGAGCGGTCCCCGGCCGCTGAGCGCTCCCGGTCACTGAGCTTGTCGAAGTGCCCCCGGGGGTCTTGCACATCTGCGGGGAGGTCTGTCCGGCTGCCCTTCGACAGGCTCAGGGACCGGGGTGGGGCTGCCCTTCGACAGGCTCAGGGACCGGGGTGGGGCTGCCTTTCGACAGGCTCAGGGACCGGGGTGGGGCTGCCTTTCGACAGGCTCAGGGGCCAGGGTGGGGCTGCCCTTCGACAGGCTCAGGGACCGGGGTGGGGCTGCCCTTCGACGGGCTCAGGGACCGGGGTGGGGCTGCCCTTCGACGGGCTCAGGGACCGGGGTGGGGCTGCCCTTCGACAGGCTCAGGGACCGGCGGTTGCGGTTCAGGGACCGGCGGTTGCGGCTCAGGGACCGGCGGTTGCGGCTCAGGGACCGGAGTTCGACTCAGGGACCGGCTGGCGTGACCGACCGCTCCTGCGGCTTCGCCGCGGACGTCAGGAACGACGCCAGCACGACGACGGCGAGCACCACGATCATCGCGCCACGCAGACCGAAGTGCTCCCCGAGGAACCCGAGCAACGGCGGTCCGACGAGGAACGCGACGTAGCCGGCCGAGGCGACGGCGCCGACGGTCGTCGTCGGATCGTCGCTCTCACCCGCCGCCGAGAGGGTCACCGGGAAGCCGAGCGCTGCACCGAGCCCCCACAGGAGCACCGCGAGTCCCGCGACGAGCACGCTGTCGGAGAAGACGACGAGCGCGATCCCGACCGCCGACACCAGCGCACTCACCCGCAGCACGTTGGCCTTGCCGAAGCGGGCGAGGAGCGGTTCGCCGGCGAATCGACCGATCGTCATGGCGAGTGCGAACCCGGCGAAGACGATCGATCCGACGGCGGCCGTGGTGCCGTGCCCGTCGACCATGATGAGCGGCAACCAGTCGCCGGCGGCGCCCTCGGCCAGCGCGAGGGCGAGCACGATGAGGCCGAGGAAGATCACGCGTTGCTGCCGCCAGACCGCGAGCTGCGCACGGATCCCGGGGGAGCCGGCACCCGTGTCCGACTGTCGTCCCGTCTCTGCGGGGATCTTCGGGATCGCCCACAGCAGCGCCGCCAGTGCAACGGCCGCGACGATCAGCAGATGGATCGTCACCGGGAAGGCGATCGCCGTGAGCGCGATGCCGGCGACCGAGCCGATGACGGAACCCAGGCTGTAGCAGCCGTGGAGCACGGGCAGGATGGACCGCCCGGACAGCTGCTCGATCATCGCGCCCTCGATGTTGATCGCGATCTCAGCGAGGCCGAAGCCCAGGCCGATGCCGATCAGACCGAGGAAGACGCCGACGCCCTGCCCGGCACCCGCCATGAGGGCGAGGAGGGCGAGTCCGATGACGAACGCCGCCCCACCGATGATGATCGGGCGACGCGCGCCGAACCGACGGACGAGCGCTGCGGACGACAGGATGCCCGTCATCGACCCTACGGAGATGCCGAAGAGGATGAGTCCCATCTCGGCGGTGCTCGCGTGCACGAGGTCGCGGACGGCGGGCGTCCGGACGATGAAGGACGACAGACCCACGCCGACGGTGAGCATGAACACGAAGATCGCCCCGCGCCGCCGCCGAAGAGGGGCGGACAGCGCGGGGCGGGGGTTCGCCTGACCGGCGCGAGCACTCATGCTCCGAGCCTAGAGGCGGCGGGAGTACCGGCCGGCAGGAATCAGGGGATCAACCCGACGGGTTCTCGACGGGGCCGCCGTCGGCGTCGGTTCCCGTCTCGGGGCGGTGCTCGCCTCGGACGGGTCGATGCCGGAGGATCAGCCTGACGGGTTCTCGACGGGGTCGCCGTCGGCGTCGGTTCCCGTCTCGGGGCGGTGCTCGCCTCGGACGGGCCGATGCCGGAGGATCAGCCTGACGGGTTCTCGACGGGGTCGCCGTCGGTTCCCGTCTCGGGGCGGTGCTCGCCTCGGACGGGCCGACGGCGGAGGATCAGCCCGATGGATTCTCGACGGGGTCGCCGTCGGCGTCGGTTCCCGTCTCGGGGTCGTGCTCGCCCCGAGACGGGGACCGATGCCGGAGGATCAGCCTGACGGGTTCTCGACGGGGTCGCCGTCGGCGTCGGTCCCTGTCTCGGGGTCGACCTCCTCGGGCTTCGGCACGTCGTGCTTCACGTCGTCGTCGTGCGTGTGCGGGGGACCGGGGCGGGGGCCGTCACTCGACATCGCCACGCCATCCCTGTCCGGTCTGGCCCTCGGATTCGACGAGCTGCTTGAAGTTGCCGAGGTCCTTCTTGACCGCGTGGCCTGCCACACCGACGGCTGCACCGAGGTGCTCGAGGAGGCCCTTGGGCTCCCAGTCCAGCTGTACGGTGACACGCGTCTTGGCGTCCTCCAGGCGGTGGAAGGTGACGACGCCGGCGTGGTCCGCCTCGCCGCCGGTGCTGTTCCAGGCGACGCGCTCGTCGGGGTGCTGCTCGGTGATCTCCGCCTCGAAGGTGCGGGTCTGTCCGGCGACGCTGACCGTCCACTCCGTGAGGGTGTCGGTGACCTGCGTGATCGAGTCGACCTCGTCGAGGAACTTGGGGAAGTCCTCGAAGCGGGTCCACTGGTTGTAGGCGACGGAGACGGGAACGTCGACGTCGATGGTTTCGATGACCTGGGTCATGGGCGCCATCCTCTCTGGTTCTGCGGTACCTGCATGGGTCTCGTCCGGAAAGCCCGGACGCGACTGCGACGGTACGCGTGCAAGCTGCGATTCCGGGGGCATGGCCTCGGGCGCTGTGACCTGTTACCCTGCCCGGCTCGACGCGAGCGCTCGCTCAGAGCTGGAAGCGGTACCCCATGCCGGCCTCGGTGAGCAGGTGGCGGGGGGTGGCCGGTTCCGGCTCGAGCTTCTTCCGCAGCTGCGCGATGTAGAGGCGCAGGTAGCCGGTGTCGGTCACGTGCGTCGGACCCCAGATCTCCGTGAGCAGCATCTGTCTGGTCACGAGCTTGCCCGCGTTCCGGATGAGCAGCTCGAGCACCTGCCACTCCGTCGGCGTCAGACGGACGGTGGCCGGGGACGCACCAGCGGTCTGCTTGGTGACCTGCTTCGCGGCGAGATCGACGACGATGTCGCCGAACCGGACGGTGGGTTCGGCCTCGGCGCCGGGGACCCGCCGGGTGAGGGCGCGGATCCTCGCGAGCAGTTCGTCGATGGCGAACGGCTTGGTCACGTAGTCGTCGGCTCCGGCGTCGAGCGCCTCGACCTTGTCCGTCGAGCCGGCACGCCCGGACACCACGAGGATCGGCGCGTCGGTCCAGCCACGGAGGCCCTCGATCACCTGCCGTCCGTCGAGCCCCGGCATGCCGAGGTCGAGCAGGTACAGGTCGGGGCGGTGCGTCGTCGCGGCGTTGAGCGCAGCGGTGCCGTCCTCGGCCGTGATGATCTCGTAGCCCCGGGCGGTGAGGGTGATGCGCAGGGCCCGGAGGATCTGCGGGTCGTCGTCGGCGATCAGGATCTTCATCGAGCGGTCCCCTCCTGATCACGTGCCGCCGGCAGTGACACCACCATGGTGAGGCCCCCACCCGGCGTGTCCTCCGGTTCGAGTGTGCCACCCATCCCCTCGACGAAGCCCTTCGACAGCGCGAGTCCCAGGCCGAGACCGGTGAGGTTGTCGGTGTCGCCGAGGCGCTGGAAGGGGACGAACACGTCCTCCCGCCGGTCGGGCGCGATCCCCGGGCCGTGATCGACGATGCGGATCTCGACGGCGTCGCGGAAGCCGCTCGTCGCGATCCGGACGGGGGTACCGTCGGGGCTGAAGCGCTGCGCGTTCGTCAGGAGGTTCACGATGACGCGCTGCAGCAGGCCGGTGTCCGCGAGGACGGGTGGAAGGTCGGGTGCGAGATCGAGCTCGGCGTCGTGCGGCCCGATGCCGAGCTCGTCGAAGGCCGGCAGGATCGCGTCCTCGACGTCGATCGGCGCGACGGTCACGGCGAGGACACCGGCCTGGAGGCGACTGACGTCGAGCAGGTTCGTGACGAGGGCCGCGAGCGTGCGCAGGCTGTCGTCCGCGGTCTCGAGGAGGTCCTGGCGGTCCGCCGTGGTGAGCTCGACGTCGGTCGCGCGCAGGCCGGTGACGGCGGCGGTCGCGGCGGCGAGGGGGCGCCGGAGGTCGTGACTGACCGCCGAGAGCAACGCGCTCCGCACCCGGTCGGTCGCGGCCAGCGGGCCGACCTCCTGGGCGGTGGCGCGCAGATCGGTGTGCTCGAGCGAGGCGTCGAGTTGCGCTGCGATGACGGCGAGCAGTCGGCGGTCGGACGCGGCGAGCACCCCGCCGTGCAGTTCGAGCACCGCGCGGGTGCCGATCGGGATGCTCGTGAAGTCGCCTCCGCGGGTCGGTTCGCCGTCGACCGCGAGGACCTGCTCACCCGCGACGAGGCGCACGCCGGCGAGCGAGAATGACTCGCGGGTCCGGCTGACGAGCGCCTGCAGGGCACCCTCGCCGCGGAGCACGCTGCCCGCGACCGTCGCGAGCAGCTCGGACTCCGCGGCCGCGCGCCTCGCCGTGCGAGCCCGCCGCGCCGAGAGGTCGACGACCCCGCTCACGATCACGGCGATGACGACGTAGAGCACGAGCGCGACGAGGTGCGCCGGATCGTCGATGGTCACGGTGTAGAGCGGTTGGACGAAGACGAAGTCGAGCGTGACCCCCGACAGGACGGCCGCGAACACCGCCGGCCAGAACCCGCCCACGAGCGCGACGAGCACCACGAGGAGCTGGTAGGACAGCACCTCGCTCGTGATCGACTCCTCGGTGCGGGCGAGGTGGAGGAGCCAGGTGACGAGCGGCCCGCCGATGAGCGCGAGCGCGAACCCCGCGATGTGGCGCCGTGCGCTCAGGGCGCCGCCGAGCTTCGGCAGTCGGAACCGCCCGCCCGCCGCCTCGTGGTTGACGATGTGGACGTCGATGTTGCCGGACTCGCGGATGACCGTGTTGCCGATGCCGGGCCCCGTGACCGCGGCGGACAGGCGACTGCGCCGGCTGACGCCGATGACGAGCTGCGTCGCGTTCGCCGCCTTCGCGAAGTCCACGAGCGCGCGCGGCACGTCGTCGCCGACCACCTGGTGGAACGTTCCCCCGAGGGTGTCGACGAGTGCTCGCTGCTGCGCGAGTGCACCAGGGTTCGCGGTGCGGAGGCCGTCCTGCGTCGTCACGTGCACCGCGATGAGCTCGCCACCGGAGGAGCGGGCGGCGATCCGGGCGCCGCGCCGGAGCAGGGTCTCGCCCTCCGGGCCGCCGGTGAGGGCCACGACGACCCGCTCGCGCGCCTCCCAGGTGCTGTCGATGCCGTGCTCGGCGCGGTAGTCGCGGAGGGCGGAGTCGACCTCGTCGGCCAGCCACAGCAGCGCCAGCTCGCGCAGTGCCGTGAGGTTGCCGAGGCGGAAGTAGTTGGACAGGGCGGCGTCGATCCGCTCGGCCGGGTAGACCCGGCCGCCGGCGAGCCGGTCGCGGAGGGCCTGTGGAGCGAGGTCGATGAGTTCGATCTGGTCGGCCGCCCGCAGCACGGCGTCGGGGATCGTCTCCCGCTGCGGCGCCCCGGTGATCTGCCGGACGACGTCGTTCAGCGACTCGATGTGCTGGATGTTCACCGTCGAGAGCACGGAGACACCGGCGGCGAGCAGGGCCTCGACGTCCTGCCAACGCTTGTCGTTCGTGGAGCCGGGGGCGTTCGTGTGGGCCAGTTCGTCGACGAGCGCGAGTCCGGGGCGGCGTGCGAGGACGGCCTCGAGGTCCATCTCGTCGAGCGTCACGCCCCGGTGCTCGACACCCCGACGCGGCAGCGTCTCGAGCCCCTCCGTCAGGGCGGCGGTCGCGGCCCGACCGTGGGTCTCGACGACCGCGACGACCACGTCGACGCCCTCCCCGGCGAGGCGGTGCCCCTCCTCGAGCATGGCGTAGGTCTTGCCGACCCCGGGGGCCGCGCCGAGGAGCACCCGGAGTCGTCCGCGCTGCATGGTGGTCAGTTCTCCTGGAGCATGGCGCTCTGCCTGCCGACCCCGGGGGCCGCGCTGTGTCGTCCGCGCTGCATGGTGTTATCCGTCCAGTCCTGCCACGGCGAGGTTGAGCTGCAGGACGTTGACCGTGGACTCCCCAAGGTAGCCGAGGTCGGGGCCCTGCGTCAGGCGCTCGACGAGGGCTCGGACCTCACCCTCGTCGAGGCCGCGCTCGGCGGCGACGCGGGGCACCTGCAACAGCGCGTAGGCCGGGCTGATGTGCGGGTCGAGGCCGGACGCGGACGCCGTCAGCGCGTCGGCGGGGATGCTCGACGGATCGACGTCCTCGAAGGCGGCGATGGCCGCGCGGCGCTCAGCGATCGAGGCGACGAGGTCGGTGTTCTCCGGCCCGAGGTTGCTGCCGCTCGACGCCCCGCCGTCGTAGCCGTCGCCGGCCGCCGACGGACGCGACTGGAACCACTGCGGCAGCGGCTTGCCGTCGGCGTCGGTGAACGACTGTCCGATGAGCGCCGAGCCGACCGTCTTGTCACCCTCGGTGACGGCGGATCCGTTCGCCTGCCAGGACATCGTCGCCTGTCCGATGCCGGTGACGATGAGGGGGTAGCCGACGCCGAGGACGACGGTGAGGGCGAGCATGGCCCTGATGGCGACCCAGTACTGGGCGATGCCGCTGCGGGATGCACTCATGATGATCTGTCTGCTTTCGTGTGCTGGGTGGTGCGGTGCTGGGGAGACGGGACGGGTTCCGGCTCAGAAGCCGGGGATCAGGGTGACGACGAGGTCGATCAGCTTGATGCCGATGAACGGCGCGATCACGCCGCCGAGTCCGTAGACCAACAGGTTCCGGCTGAGGACCTTCGAAGCGCTGAGCGGTCGGTACTTCACCCCGCGGAGGGCCAGCGGGATCAGGATGACGATGATGATCGCGTTGAAGATGATCGCCGAGAGGATCGCCGACGCGGGGGAGTGCAACTGCATGATGTTGAGCAGTGCGAGCCCCGGGAACACCCCGGCGAACATGGCCGGGATGATCGCGAAGTACTTGGCGACGTCGTTCGCGATCGAGAACGTCGTGAGGGCACCTCGCGTGATGAGCAGCTGCTTGCCGATCCGGACGATGTCGATGAGCTTCGTCGGGTCGGAGTCGAGGTCGACCATGTTGCCGGCCTCCTTCGCAGCGGAGGTGCCCGTGTTCATCGCGACACCGACGTCGGCCTGCGCGAGCGCCGGAGCGTCGTTCGTGCCGTCACCGGTCATCGCGACGAGGTTGCCGCCCTCCTGCTCCTTGCGGATGAGCTCGAGCTTCTGCTCGGGCGTCGCCTCGGCCAGGAAATCGTCGACTCCGGCCTCGGCGGCGATCGCCTTCGCGGTGAGCGGGTTGTCACCCGTGATCATGACCGTGCGGATGCCCATGGCGCGCAGCTCGGCGAACCGCTCCGCGATGCCGGCCTTGACGACGTCCTTCAGGCGGACGACGCCGAGCACCCGCGCGGTGCCGGTGGTGTCGGTCTGCGCGACGACGAGCGGGGTGCCGCCGCCGGCGGACACCGCCTCGACGTGCTCCTGGAGCTCGGCGCGGGTCGCCTCGGCGAGGGCACCGAACGACTCCACCCAGGCCAGCACGGCCGAGCCGGCACCCTTGCGGATCTGTGCGCCGTCCGGCTGGTCGAGGCCGCTCATGCGGGTCTGCGCCGTGAACGGGACGATCTCGCCGGCCCCGGACCCGTCCAGGTGGATGCCACGCTCGGCCGCGAGGTCGACGATCGACTTGCCCTCGGGCGTCGGGTCGCTGAGCGAGGACCGGGCTGCGGCCTGCGCGAGCTCCTCCGGCGTGACCCCGCGGAGGGCGATGAACTCGACCGCCTGCCGGTTGCCGTAGGTGATGGTGCCGGTCTTGTCGAGTAGCAGGGTCGTGACGTCGCCGGCGGCCTCGACCGCACGGCCGGACATCGCGAGCACGTTCCGCTGCACGAGTCGGTCCATGCCGGCGATGCCGATGGCCGAGAGCAGGGCGCCGATGGTCGTCGGGATGAGGCAGACGAGGAGGGCGATGAGGACCGGGACGCTGACGGGAGCCGCCGCGTAGGAGGCGATCGGGTTGAGCGTGAGCGCGACGACCACGAACACGATCGACAGGCTCGCGAGCAGGATGTTGAGCGCGATCTCGTTCGGTGTCTTCTGCCGCGCCGCGCCCTCGACGAGGCCGATCATGCGGTCGACGAAGGTCTCGCCCGGCTTCGAGGTGATGCGGACGACGATGCGGTCGGACAGCACGCGGGTGCCGCCGGTGACGGCGCTGCGGTCACCGCCGGACTCGCGGACGACCGGGGCCGACTCGCCCGTGATCGCCGACTCGTCGACCGAGGCGATGCCCCAGACGATGTCGCCGTCGCCCGGGACGAGCTCGCCGGCGGTCACCACGACGACGTCGCCGAGGGTGAGGTCCGCCGAGGAGACCTGGCCGATGGCGGCGTGCTCCGCGGACGGGTCCGCCGAGGCGTCGTAGGCCGTGACCTGGTTCGCCATGGTCGAGGTGCGCGTCTTGCGGAGGCTGTCGGCCTGCGCCTTGCCGCGTCCCTCGGCCACGGACTCAGCGAGGTTCGCGAAGACGACCGTGAGCCACAACCAGATCGCGATGCCCCAGGTGAACGACGCCGGCACGGCCGAGCCGCCGGACTCCTGCGCACCACCGAGGAACGGTTCGGCGATCGCGAGGACGGTGGTCAGCGCCGCACCGACCTCGACGATGAACATGACCGGGTTCTTGACCATGAGCCGCGGGTCGAGTTTGCGGAGGGCGCCCGGGGTCGCGGCGAGCAGCTGTGCCGGGCCGAACGCGGCCTTCGCGGGCTCGTGGTGGTGGTCCTGCTCCTGCTCGGGTTCCGCCGGGGCGGGAAGCGTGTGCGTGGTGGACATGGTTTATGACAGCCCTTCCGCCAGGGGACCCAGCGCGAGTACGGGGAGGTAGGTGGGTGCGGTGATGATCACGTGGTGTGCGTCGTGGACGTGGCTCATGACAGCCCTTCCGCCAGGGGACCCAGCGCGAGTACGGGGAGGTAGGTGGGTGCGGTGATGATCACGCGGTGTGCGTCGTGGACGTGGCTCATGACAGCCCTTCCGCCAGGGGACCCAGCGCGAGTACGGGGAAGTAGGTGAGTGCGGTGATGATCACAGCGACACCGGTGAGGAGGCCGACGAACTGCGGCCGGTTGGTCGGGAGCGTCCCGGCGGTCGACGGCACCCGGTCCTGTGCGGCCAGCGAACCGGCGAGCGCGAGGACGAGCACGATCGGGACGAAGCGGCCGAGGAGCATGGCGACACCGAGCGCCGTGTTGAACCACGGGGTGTTCGCCGTGAGGCCGGCGAAGGCGGAACCGTTGTTGTTGGACGCGGAGGTGAAGGCGTAGAGGACCTCGGACAGGCCGTGGAGGCCCGGGTTCCAGATCGACGTCGTCTCCACGTCCGAGCGGACGACCGGGATGGCGAAGCTCAGTGCGGTGCCGGCGAGCACGAGGGTCGGCGTCACGAGGATGTACAGGCTCGCGAGCTTGATCTCCCGCGGGCCGATCTTCTTGCCGAGGTACTCCGGGGTCCGGCCGACGAGCAGCCCACCGATGAACACGGCGATGACGGCGAGCACGAGCATGCCGTAGAGGCCGGAGCCGACGCCACCGGGGGCGATCTCGCCGAGCATCATGTTGATCATCGGCATCATGCCGCCGAGTGCCGTGTACGAGTCGTGCATCGAGTTGACGGCACCCGTCGAGGTGAGCGTCGAGGTCGAGCCGAACAGCGTCGAGGCGAAGACGCCGAAGCGCTGCTCCTTGCCCTCCATCGCTCCGCCGGCCGCCATCGGTGCAGCTCCGAGGCCGCGGGCTTCGAGCGCCGTGAGGATCGAGAACGAGGCGAGGAAGATGACGCCCATGACCGCGAGGATCGTGTAGCCCTGCTTGTGGTCGCCGACCATGCGGCCGAAGGTGCGCGGCAGGGAGAACGGGATCGCGAGCATGAGGATGTTCTGCACGAGGCTCGTCCAGGCGGTCGGGTTCTCGAAGGGGTGCGCGGAGTTCGCGTTGAAGAACCCGCCGCCGTTCGTGCCGAGGAGCTTGATGGCCTCCTGCGAGGCGACCGGTCCGCCGGGGATCGTCTGCGTCGCGCCCGTGATGGTCGTGACGTCGGTGAAGCCGTTGAGGTTCTGGATGGTGCCACCCGCGATGAGCACGACCGCCATGACGACGGAGAGCGGCAGCAGCACGCGGAGGGTGCCGCGGGTGAGGTCGACCCAGAAGTTGCCGATGGTGCCGCTGCGGCGACTCGCGAACCCGCGGACGAGGGCGATCGCGACGGCGATGCCGACGGCCGCGGAGACGAAGTTCTGCACCGCGAGGCCCGTGAGCTGCACGGTGTAGCCCATCGTGACCTCGGGGGAGTACGACTGCCAGTTGGTGTTCGTGACGAAGGACACGGCCGTGTTGAACGACAGGCCCTCGGGGACGGCGGGGAGGCCGAGCGCGAAGGGCAGGACGGCCTGGGCGCGCTGCAGGGCGTAGACGAGGAGGACGCCGACGAGCGAGAAGGCGAGCACCCCGCGGAGGTAGGCCTGCCAGGTCTGCTCGGAGCGGGCGTCGACACCGATCACACGGTAGAAGCCGCGCTCGACGGCGAAGTCCTTGCTCGAGGTGTAGACCCGGGCGAGGTACTCACCGAGCGGACGGTAGAGCAGCACGAGGACCAGGACGAGGGTCGAGACCTGGAGGATCGCGAAGAGGGTCTGCATCAGAACCTCTCGGGTTTCACGAGCGCGTACACGAGGTACACGACGGCGGCGACGGCCAGGACGGCGGCGAGGAGTTCGAAGACGATCACAGTCTCTCCACTCCCCGGGCGACGAGGCCGACCAGAGCGAACACGGCGATGACGCCGAGCACGTAGACGAGGTCGAGCAAGAGGACTCCAGTGGGTGCGTGGTGCGGGTGCGTGGTGCGGTGTCCCGTTCGGGACAGCTCAGAGCCAACACCCGTCAACGACCTCCGACGGCGGTCCTCACGGTTTCCATACGCCTTCCGCGTGGATCCTCACGACCTCCCTACGGTGCGTGTCGTCCACAGCCCGAATGCCGCCAGGCTCCTCGGCACGTCTCCGTCCGTTACGCTGGAGTCATCATGATCAGCCCGTTGCCGAAAGGCGCGGGCTGATCTTCTGTTCGGGCGTCGAATCCCGAGGCTCGAACGCCCACGCGCGGGCGGGGTTGTCGCGGGTGATCGTCGACACCGCTTCCGCGCCGAGGGCCTGCGTCAGCTGCGGTGCGACGGTCGTCAGGAGCGCCGCCGGACCGTACTCCTCCGGCCGCGCGCGGGAGGCGGACGTGGTCGTGTCGGCGCCGAGGAGCAGGGCGGGCAGGTGTCCGTCGTCGATGAGGATCTCGAGGATCCGCGCCAGTCGGGAGTACTCCATCGGGTGGCCGGGCGACGGCGTGTCGAGGCACACCCACGCGCCGGAGCGAGCCGCCTCGAGGATCTGCTCGACGTGAGGGTTCCGGCCGAGATGCCCGAGGACGACGGACCTCGGGTCCACCTCGTCGGCGTCCAACGCCGCCAGGACGAGGTCGGCCGCCGTTCCCTGCTCGAGGTGCACCGCGATCGGCACACCGGTGGCGTGATGCGCCATCGCGGCGGCCCGCACCGCGTCCCGCTCGTCCTCGGCGAGGCGGTCGGGGCCGACACCGATCTTGATCAGTCCGCACCCGTGCCGGTCGACGTCGTCGATGAACGCCGCCGCGAGCTCGTCGGCCGAGCGCGCGGGTTCCGCAGCGCCGTCGGGGTAGACGCGTCGCAGGTGTCGTCCGGTCGCCGCCACGACGTGGACCCCTGTCGACGCACTGATCCGCCGGAGTGCCGGGAGGCCGCGTCCGAGGCCTCGAGGCGTCCACTGGACGACGGTCCTGCCGCCCGCCGCTGCGAACCGCTCGACCGCGGTCGTGGCGTCAGGCTCGTCGACCAGGTCCTGACCGACCAGGACCGGTGTCCGTAGGAAGAGGTGGTCGTGGGAGTCGACCACGCCCGCGGTGGCCGGGTCGATGTCGCTGAGCACCGTGCGGATCACCCGGGTCTCGAGCCGCACCCGGGTCACCGGGCGTCGGCGTCGAGGTCGGTCGCCGGTTGTTCGGCCGCCGGTGGCTCGGTCGCCGGCTCGGGGAGGAGTCGCAGGGCTGCCATCACCCGGGGCAGCCCGACATACGGCACGAGGTGGACGAGCGCCTCGGCGAGCTCCGTCCGGGTCATCCCGATCCGGAGCGACGTCGTGAGGTGACCGCTGAGTTGCGGGTCGACACCGCCGAGCGCCGTCAGCGCGCCGATGATGAGCAGTTGTCGGTCGCGCGGGGTCAGGCCGCCGCGCTGGTAGGTGCCACCGAACACGGCGCCGACGATCCACTCGTCGAAGCCTGGCGCCGCCGCATCGACCGTCGCGCGCCAAGCCGCGGTCGTCGTCTCGTCCTGCAGTTCCGCCAGTCGTTCGCGGCCGGCCGCCACATCGAACACCTCGTGCATCGTCTCTCCCTGCATCATCGCCCCTCGCTCGTCCCGCTTGTAACGGTTGACACGTTACACTCGAACCGTGACGACCGACCCCGACTTCCGCTTCGACGGCGGAGCCACCTGGCTGAACCTGCTCGCCACGCAGGGGCAGAGCTTCGGAACGCGGCCGGTGGAGCGGATCGGGACGCCCGAGGCGGGGCGGCGGTGGCTCGGCTTGGTCGGGTTCGGGGTGGGTGACGAGCTGAGCTCCGACGATCTCGACCGCCTCGTGCGGCTGCGGGAGGCGCTCCGCGAGCTGGCGATGGCGGCGGTCGCCGGGCGCGAACCGGCCTCGGTCGCTCTCGCGCAGGTGCGTGGACACGCGTCAGGGTCGGCCGGAGCGCTGTGGAGTGGTCCCGCTCAGGCCGGCGTCACGCTCGACGCGGCGCTCGCCGCGATTGCCGTCCAGGCGCTGGTCATGCTGCAGGGGCCTGACCGGGAGCTGTTGCGTCAGTGCGCCGAGGTCGACTGCCGCTGGGTGTTCCTCGACACCTCCGGCAGGCGGCACTGGTGTCCGTCGCCGGCCTGTGCCAGTCGGGGCCGTGTCCGCGCCCACCGCGCGCGGCAGGCCGCCCCGAGCGTCGACTGACTCAGGCCGACCCTCCTCCGCGACGTGCAGTGCCCGCGATGCTCAATGCCCGAGCGTGCGGGCGTGATCGGGCACGTACCGGTACCGTTCCCGCGCGGGTCGCTGATAGGTGTCGGAGCCCGGTCGGTCGGGGATGTCGATGGGCTTCGGGTCGCGGTGTTGATAGGGGACCTGCGAGAGCAGATGGGCGATGGCGTTCAGTCGGGACGCCCGCTTGTCGTCGCTCTCGATCGTCCACCAGGGTGCGTCTGCGTGGTCGGTCGCCTCGAACATCTCGTCCTTGGCCCGCGAGTAGTCCTCCCAGCGGGTGATCGACTGGAGGTCCGTGTCGGACAGTTTCCACCGACGCATGGGGTCGTCCAGTCGTGAGCGGAAGCGCTGCTCCTGGACGTCGTCGGAGACGGAGAACCAGTATTTGACGAGGATGATGCCGTCCTCGACGAGCATCCGCTCGAACACGGGGGTCTGCCGCAGGAAGAGCCGGTGCTGCTCGGGGGTGCAGTAGTCCATGACCCGTTCGACACCGGCGCGGTTGTACCAGGAGCGGTCGAACAGCACGATCTCGCCCGCCGTTGGCAGGTGCTGGATGTAGCGCTGGAAGTACCACTGACCACGTTCCTGCTCACCGGGTGTCGGCAGGGCCGCGACCCGGGCAGCCCGTGGGTTCAGGTATTGGACGATGCGCTTGATCGCGCCGCCCTTTCCTGCGGCGTCTCGGCCCTCGAAGACCACGACGACCCGTGCGCCGGTCTCGATCACCCAGCGCTGCATTGTGACGAGCTCGATCTGCAGTCGTTCCAGCTCGGCCTCGTAACGGTCCTTGCGGATGCGTTTGGGTGGTTTGGTCCGGTTCGGAGTCTTCGCCATGCTTCGTGTTCCCGTCCGTCCCCGCGAGGACCAGTTCGGCGCCTGCTCGGTGCGATGGTGCAGTGCTCGGTGCCCGCCCCGGCGAAGCGGTACTCACGCTCAGCCTGCGCCTGCCGACCGATATCCGTGAGGGCGTGTCATCCGTGCGCCGACAGGCGTATAGTCACGCGCGCGCTGCGATCAGTCCGAACGGGTCAACCCGTCGCGGAGGGCGACGAGGTGGGTGCGGCTGCGGTCGAAGGCCGCGGTGGTATCGCGATCCACGACCGCCTGAACGATGTGCTCGTGGACGAGCTGGTCGTGGTCCGTCCCCGGCTCACCGCTGAGCCGGAGCATCTGGATCATCGCCTCACGACTGCGCTCGGCGAAGGTGTCGAACAGTTCGGTGAGGATCTCGTTCCCGCTCGCGGCGACGATGCTCCGGTGGAGCGCCGTGTCGGCGTCGACCCGCCCCTCGATGGTCGCGCGATCGGTGTTGCGGTGGGCCAGCGCTGCCCGGATGGCGGCCAGATCGGACGCCGTGTGGCGTTGTGCGGCGAGGGCTGCCGCTTCACACTCGATGGCGATGCGCGCCTCGATGACCGAGCCGATCGCGGTCCGCAGGACGAGTGCGTCCCAGTCCTGGACCGGCGTGCGCGCCTGGAGGAAGTTCCCGGATCCTTGGCGGGTCGACAGCACGCCCTGGCCGGCCAGCTGGCGGATCGCCTCGCGCATCGTCGACCGGCCGACACCGAGCTGCGGTGCCAGGGTCGTCTCGCCGGGCAGCTTCTGGCCGATCTCCCACTCACCGGCCTGGATGCGCTGCAGGAGCAAGCGTGCGACCTGGTCGGAGAGTGATTCGCGGTGCACGGTGTCCATGTGTCGATCATAGTCCTCAGCTTGTCTGACAAGTTGTGTTAGCGTTGCCGCGTGATCCACGCAGACTCCCGACTCTCCACACCCGCCGGCCCCCTTCCGTCCTCCGCGCCGAGCTGGAATCGCCAGCGCCACTCGCAGATGCCGTCCCATCGTTACCAGGACCTGTACTCGCGGGTGGACGTCCCCCTCCTCGACCGCAGCTGGCCGTCGAGGCGCCTGACCGAGGCGCCGCTCTGGGTGCCGGTGGACCTGCGCGACGGGAATCAGGCCCTCGCCGAGCCCATGGACCCCGAGCGGAAGCGGGCCTTCTTCGAGCTGATGGTCACCATGGGGTACAAGGAGATCGAGGTCGGCTACCCGTCCGCCTCGCAGACCGACTACGACTTCGTCCGCCTGATCGCCGAGACCGACATCGCTCCCGAGGACGTCACGATCGTCGTCTTCACACCCGCCCGTCGTGACCTGATCGAGCGCACCGTCGAGTCGATCCGCGGGATCCGCAACCCGGTCGTCATCCATCTGTACACCGCGACGGCGCCGCTCTGGAGGGAGGTCGTCCTCGGACACGACCGCGACTCGCTCCGCGCGCTCATCCTCGCCGGCGGCTCCGACGTCCTCGAGTTCGCGGGCGACCTCGACGGGGTGCGGTTCGAATTCTCCCCGGAGGTCTTCAACCTGACGGAGCCGGACTACGCCCTCGAACTCTGCGACGCCATGACGACCCTGTGGGACGCCTCGCCGGACCGCCCGGTGATCCTCAACCTGCCCGCGACCGTCGAAGCGGCGAGCCCGAACGTCTACGCGGACCAGATCGAGTACATGCACCGGAACCTCGACCGCCGCGAGGCCGTCATCCTGTCGGTCCACCCGCACAACGACCGCGGCACGGGAATCGCGTGTGCCGAGCTCGCTGTCCTCGCAGGCGCCCAACGTGTCGAAGGGTGCATCTTCGGCAACGGCGAGCGGACCGGCAACGTCGACCTCGCGACCCTTGCGCTCAACCTGCACGCGCAGGGCGTCGACCCGATGATCGACTTCTCCGACATCGACCACATCCGTCGGGTCGTCGAGCACAGCAACCGCATCGAGATCCACCCGCGCCACCCCTACGTCGGCGACCTCGTCCACACCGCGTTCTCGGGGACGCACCAGGATGCGATCAAGAAGGGCTTCGCCGAACACCGGGCACGGGCCGAGGCCACCGGCAGCCGTCCGGAGGACCTCCCGTGGCGGGTGCCCTACCTGCCGGTCGACCCCGCGGACCTCGGTCGGAGCTACGAGGCGGTCATCCGGGTGAACTCGCAGTCGGGCAAGGGCGGCATCGCCTACCTGCTCGAACGCGACTACGGCATCGAGATGCCCCGTCGTCTCCAGGTGGACTTCTCGCGTCGCGTCCAGCTGCAGGCGGACGAGACCGGTCGCGAACTGGACGCCGAGGCGTTGCTCGCGGCGTTCGAGCGCAGCTACCTGTCGGCGACGCCGTCTCGGGTCGAGCTGCTCGAGGTCGATGTGGCGACGACCGGCGAGACCTCGCGGACGACGATCGGTCTCCGGATCGACGGCGACCGCCATGAGGCCACCTTCGCCGACGTCGGTCCGGTCGAGGCGGCGACCCGTCTCCTCGCCGACCACGGCGTCCACGTCGAGATCGTCTCCCTGCATCAGACCTCGCTCAGTGCCGGAAGCGGCGCCGAGGCGTTGACCCTGCTGGAGATCCGCCGTGGCGCCGAGACGGTGTGGGCAGCCGGGCGCCACCGCTCCGTGCTCGAGGCGTCGGTCCGCGCCGTCGTCAACGCTGCGAGCCGGTAGGCGCCCTGCCCTACGCTGGGAGGCTGAGGGCGTCGAGGGGATCTGGATCAGTGGAACTGCGGTGGCTGACGGCGCCCGAACACGAGGTCGCCGCGGCGATGGCGGACGAGCGTCGTTCTGGCCGGTCCAAATGGGCGCCCACCGGGCGGAGCGTGCTCTTCCACCTCTACTTCAGCCTCGTCCTCTGGTACCTCGCGATCGCCCTCGTCTCGGTCGGCGTCAGCGTCGACGAGTATCACGACCGTCGCGTCGAGGCCGATGACGTCGTCGGCCTGATCGTCGCCATGCTCGTCCTCATCGGGCTGCTCGTCGGTGCGTGGCTCCTGTACCGCTGGTCGCGACGTCCGCCGTCCCCGAAGGCGCGCCTCGCCGAATGGCGGCGCCACCTGACCGCGGTGGCCAACGGCTTCGAGGAGGAGCCGAAAGGACGGGCGATGTTCTCCTCGCTCATCACCACGACGGGGAAGTACAACAACGCCTTCATCACCGTGCCGGGACCACAGGTGCAGTCCCACCCGCGGTTCGTCGGCGACCGGGTCGAGTTCGGCAACCTGGTCGACGACGTCAAGCGGTCGCGGGACTGGCACTACCTGACCGTGCGGCTGCCGGCCCCGCTCCCGCACCTCCTGCTCGACGCGACGACGAACGACACCGTCCGCAGCGACCTGCCGCCGGGCCTCGACCGGGGTCTGCGCATCTCACTCGAGGGCGACTTCGACCGCTGGTTCCGCGTCTACGCACCGTCCGGGTACGGGACGGACGCGCGGTACGTGCTGACCCCCGACGTGATGTCGTCGCTCGTCAGCACCGCGGCGTACTACAACGTGGAGATGGTCGACGATCGGGTCGTCTTCTTCAGTAAGCCGGCCGCCGACTTCGCCTACGCCGCCCCCTGGGTCGCCATCGATGCGATCCTCACCGACCTCGTGCCGCGGCTCATCACGAGGGCCGAGCGGTACCGTGACGAACGGGTTGCGGGACAGGACGCCGAGAGCGTCCTCGAAGCGGCGCGGGACGCCATGGAGGCCGAGCAGGTCTGGACCCGGAAGGAGACGGTCGTCGGCGAGGAGGGGCGTCGCCTCACGGTGCGGGCGCGCTTCCATGCGATCTGGGTGGCCGTCGGTGCGGTCAGTTGGCTCGTCACCCGCACGCTGCTCTACTTCATCCCCGCCGCCTTCGCCTTCGCGGGGTTCATGTCCGTGGTGGACGGGCGCTAGCCGCGACTGAGTCGCCCGAATCTGCTGGGATCCACGCCAATTTTGGACAGATCCGGGCGACTCAGCGGGCAGGGTCGCGGAACATCCGACGACGCATTCGCGTTCGCATCGGTGTGACCCTCACCGCGACCCCTCCAGCGTCGACGATCGACACCTTCGATCGCGCGCTCGCGAGCCTCGAGTGGACGATCCACGGCACCGACCGCGACCGCCTCGCCGCGGGTGTCCCGCTGCGACGCGCTCACACGGCGTCGGGCTTCGTCTACCTCTCCAGTGGACGCGTCCGCCTCACCGCCGCCGACGGCACCCGCGACCTCGACGCCGGCGACCTCGTCTTCTTCCCCCGCGCCCACACCACGACGGTGGTCGCGCTCGAGGACGCCGAGCTCCTCGACGTCGCCTTCACTCCGCCGGGTCAGCGCCAACAGGTGGCGGAGACGCTGCCCGAGCACCTGTACGTCGCCGACTTCGCCGGGCAGGAGCCGTCCATGGTGGCGCTCATCGAGGGCATGGGCTGCCCGCAGGCGGTTGGGCGTCCGCGGGCGGGCGACACCGTCATCTGCAGTCGCATCGCGACGACGATCGTGTCGGCCGCGCTCCGCACGTGGAACGAGGCCGGCTGCGCGCCGGATCGCTGGCTGCAGCGCATCGGCGACCCGCACATCGGTGCGGTCCTCGATGCCCTGCACGCCGAACCGGGGCGCCCGTGGACCTTCGAGACGCTCGCCCGCATCGCCATGATGTCGCGGTCGGCGTTCGCCGAGCGGTTCCGCGAGGTCGTCGGGCACACCCCGCGCGCCTACCTCACGACCGTTCGCATGGAGACGGCCAAGGGGCTCATCCTCACGGGCGACGCGTCCGTGGCCGAGCTCGCCGGCGCACTCGGCTACGTGTCGGAAGACGGCTTCGCGCGCGCCTTCCAGCGGTACACCGGCCTGACGCCGGCCCGCTGGCGTGCCGAGGCGGCGCAGGCCGCGTAGGTGGGGCGGCGCGGACCGCACCCGGGAGACATCCGGGCCGGCTCTGGTCACTCCCGTCGACGCGCTCGCAAATCGCGTCGACGCAGGTGTCGACGCACGCAGATCGCACCGCACACGACGAGAGCACCAGCGCCGAGTACGGCCGTGACCGCCCAGAGGTTCCAGGAGATGAAGGTGTTCATGGCGCTCCTTCGTAGCGTGCTCGAATATCACACTCTAGCGGGGCCGTTCCGTTCTCGCAGCGGGTGTGCGATCGTGCTCCCGCCGTGCCACCACGTCACCGCGCGGTGCGTGCCGACCCGAAGACGATGCCACCGACGATCGCGGAGATCGCCGCGACCGTGAGCGCCGGGACGATGCCGACCGCGTCGACGAGCAGTCCACCCGCTCCGGCACCGACGGTGATCGCGAGCTGGAACCCCGCGACGACGAGTCCGCCACCGGACTCCATGCGGTCCGGGACGAGGCGACCCATCCACGTGCTCAGGGTCGTGAGCCAGGCGCCGAAGCCCATGCCCCAGGTGGTGATCGCGATGGTCACGATCCAGGGCTGCCCCGGGAACAGGGTCACGAGCGCGATCGAGATGCCGATGAAGGCTGGGACGACGTAGCGCAGGGCCGCCAGGTGGCGGTCGACGAGGAGCCCGATCACGAAGTTGCCGACCACGCCGCCGAGGCCGAACGCCGCGAGGAGGACGGCCACACCGGCCGCGTCGAGGTCCGGCACCCGCTCGATCGCGAGCCGGATGTAGGTGAAGGCGATGAAGTGGCCGAGGACGGTCAGGATGTGCCCCGTGAGGCCGACGCGGATGCCCGGGACCCGGAGCGTGTCGACGAGCGACCGCAGACCGCCGCTCGACGGTGCCGGCGCGACGGGCGGGAGAACGAGCCGCAGTGCGACGGCCACCACCGCGGTGATGACCGCGACACCGGCGAAGATGAGGCGCCAGTCCATGACCGAACCGAGGTAGGTGCCGACCGGGACGCCGGCGACCGTCGCGACGGTGGTGCCGGTGTTCACGAGCATGATCGCCCGACCGAGGTGGTGCGGCGCGGACAGGCGGGCGGCGATCGCGATCGACATCGCCCAGAACGCGCCGAGCGCCGCACCGAGCAGGAGTCGGGCGATGAGCAGCATCACGAAGTCGGCGGAGATCGCGACGAGCGCGCTCGACACCGCGGCGGCCGCTGCGAGCAGGACGAGCAGGAGGCGACGGTCGAGCCGCGGGACGAGGATGCCGATCGTCGGCGCGGTGAGGAAGCCGATGAAGGCGGTCGCCGTGACGGCCTGGCCGGCCTGGCCCTCGGTGATCCCGAGCGACGCGGCCATCGACGGCAGCAGGCTCGGCGGCAGGAACTCGGCGAGCACGAGCACGAAGCTCGTCGCCATCATGACGGCGACGGCCGCCCAGGCGGTCCGCGTGCGTGGGGCGTCGGACAAGGCCGCGTTCGTGGTGGGGACCGAGCCCGTTCGTGGTGCGTCGAGCTTCTCGTCTGTCGTCATGCTCTCAGCTTGCCGGAGCCGTGACCCCTCCACCCGACGCCCAGTCCGCCCGATCCGACCGTCCGTCCACCCCGGCACCCGTCCCGGCGTCGCTGAGTCGCCCATTCCTGCACGAAAGTCACGGATATTCGTGCAGATTCGGGCAAGTCAGCGGACCTTCCTGGCAGATCGGTGAACACCGCGTCAACAAGTTGCACTGAGTGCATCGGTGCACGTAGTGTACCCACGTGTCCACCACCGCCCCCGCCGAGGATCGACGCGCCGCCCTCCGCGCGCGCCACCATCGCGCGATCCTCGACGCCGCCCGCGTCATGATCGCGGAGCAGGGCATCGCCGGGTTCAACGTCGACGTCATCGCCGAGCACGCCGACGTCTCGCGCCGCACGGTGTTCAACCACTTCTCCTCGATCGACGACCTCGTCACCACCTCCTGCACCGAGGAGCTGGCCGTCGTGATCGAGAGCTTCCGGTCCGCCGTCAACGCACGACCGGCAGGCCCCGGGTCGCGCGTCTCGATGTTCGAGGACGTCGCCGCGGCACTCCGCACGACCGACATCCCCCGCGTCATCGCCTTCCTCTGGAACGCGCTCGGCGGCTTCGCACCCGACGACTCGCGCCCGCAGCAGCTCTTCCAGGCCACCTTCTCCCGCACCACCCAGGAGCTCGCCCACGAACTGGCCGAGCGCAACACCGACGTCGACGAACTCGAAGCCGGCTTCCTGGTGTCCTCCCTCATGCACGGCGTCGAAGTCCTCGCCCATCACTGGATCGCGAGTACCGGCGCCACCACGGACGATGAAGCCCGTGCCCTCTGGACCGACCTGCTGGAACGGCTCATCGCGAGCGTCCGCACCGGCTACGCGTCCACGCACTGATCCGCTTCCCGCTCCGTCCCCGCACACGTCACCAGCACCACCTTCCGAAGAATCGAGACTCCCTTGGCTGAACTGCTGTATCGCCTCGGACGCTTCTCCGCGCGTCGCGCGTGGGCCGTCCTCATCTCCTGGATCGTGATCCTCGGCATCTCGGTCGGTGCGTTCCTCGCCTTCGGTGGCACCCTCTCGAGCGCCGTCACCATCCCGGGCACACCGACCGCGAAGGTCACCGACCAGCTCGAGGAGTCGTTCCCGAGCGCCTCCGGCGGCACCGGGGCGATGGTGTTCCACACCAAGGACGGCGACGCCTTCACCGACGATCAGAAGACCGCGATCGGCGAGCTGCTCGACGAGACGGCCGACCTGAAGGGCGTCGACACCACGGTCAACCCCTTCGAGACGCAGGAGACGATCGCCGACCAGGCGAAGCAGATCTCCGACGGCAAGACGCAGATCGACGACGGCCGCACCCAGCTGACCGACGGCCAGACGCAGCTCGACGCCGGACAGCAGCAGCTGACCGACGCCCAGACCCAGCTGAGCGCCGCGCTCGCCCAGGCACAGCAGGCCGCCGGCGGCACGCTCCCGGCCGCCGCACAGGCCCAGTTCGACGCGCAGCAGACCGCGCTCACGCAGCAGCAGACCGCGCTCGACGCCCAGCAGGCCACCATCACCGAGAACCTCGCGAAGCTCGACGAGCAGAGCACGAAGCTCGAGCTCTCCTCCCAGCTCCTCGACCTCTCTTCGGGCATCCGCACCGTCTCGACCGACGACACCACCGCGGTCGCAAACGTCGTCTTCGACAAGCGTCAGCAGGAGGTCACGCCGGAGACCAAGCAGTCGGTCATCGACCAGGTGAAGGAGGACGTCCCGTCGGGCGTCGAGGTCGAGTTCTCGAACGAGCTCGCGCAGAGCCTGCCGCAGCTGTTCGGCGTGGGCGAGGCGATCGGCCTCATCATCGCGGCGATCACGCTGCTCGTCATGCTCGGCACGGTCATCGCCGCATCGCTCCCGCTCGTCTCGGCGATCGTCGGCGTCGGTGTCGGCGTCACCGCGTCGCTCTCGCTCTCGGGCGTCGTCGACATGCTCTCGATCACGCCGGTGCTCGGCGTCATGCTCGGGCTCGCGGTCGGCATCGACTACTCGCTGTTCATCCTCAACCGGCACCGCAAGCAGCTGCTCGCGGGCGTGGAACTGCACGAGTCCATCGGCCTCGCGAACGGCACCTCGGGGAACGCGGTCGTCTTCGCCGGATCGACCGTCCTCGTCGCCCTGCTGGCGCTCAACGTCACGGGGATCCCGTTCCTCGGCCTGATGGGCACCGTCGGCGCGATCTGCGTCGCCGTCGCGATCCTGCTCGCGGTCACCTTGACGCCCGCCCTGCTGTCGCTGCTCGGCCTCCGCATCCTCAGCCGGAAGGCACGCGGCAGCATCGGCACGCCGCGCCCGGACGCCGTCCCCACCAAGCCCATGGGCACGCTGCGGGCCGTCGGCACGCTCGTCGCCGGACTCGTCGTGCTCGGCGTCGTCGCGATCCCCGCGCTCGACATGCGCCTCGGCCTGCCGGACGGCAGCTCGGAGGCCGTCGACTCGACGCAGTACCAGTCCTACACGCTCATCGAGGACAAGTTCGGTGCCGGCGTCAACGGCCCGCTGCTCGTCGTCGCGACGCTGCCCGACGCCGCCACCGACGAGGAGGTCCTCGAGGAGCAGGTGCGGATCGGCCAGGAGATCGCCGACCAGGACGACGTGAAGGCCGTCGCGCCGGTGGGTGCCTCGGACGACAACTCCGTGCTCGCCTTCCAGGTGATCCCGAAGGAGGGCCCGAACGCGGTCTCCACGGAGCAGCTCGTCCGCGACCTGCGCGACCTCTCGCCGCTGTCGGGTGACGTCGAGCTCGGCGTGGCCGGCAGCGCGAGCGGCAACATCGACGTCTCGAAGCAGCTGTCCGACGCGCTCCCGCTCTACCTGGCGCTCGTGGTCGGCCTGTCGCTGATCATCATGATCCTCGTGTTCCGCTCGATCCTCGTGCCGCTCACGGCGACGCTCGGCTTCATGCTGTCGCTCGCGGCCACGTTCGGTGGCATCACGGCGATCTTCCAGTGGGGCTGGCTCGGCCCGGTGTTCGGCGTGCACGACCCGGGGCCCATCCTGAGCTTCCTGCCGACGATCCTCATCGGCATCCTCTTCGGGCTCGCGATGGACTACCAGCTGTTCCTCGTGTCGGGCATGCGCGAGGCGTTCGCCCACGGTGCCCCGGCGCGCCTGGCGGTCCAGCGCGGGCTGCACGCCGGCCGGACGGTCGTCGTGGCGGCGGCGATCATCATGATCTCGGTCTTCGGCGGGTTCATCTTCTCCCACTCGGCGATGATCCGGTCGATCGGGTTCGGTCTGGCGTTCGGTGTGCTCGTCGACGCGTTCGTCGTCCGCATGCTCCTCATCCCGGCGGTCATGCACCTGCTCGGGAAGAGCGCCTGGTGGATCCCGAAGTGGCTCGACCGCATCCTGCCGAACGTCGACGTCGAGGGTGCCGCGCTCGAGCGCAGCCACCCGGCGCATCACGTCGAGGCCGGCGACACGGGTTCGGTCGCGACGGCCCCGTCGAGCGGCGAGCCGAGGAACGCGGTCGACGGCGCGGAGACGGCGGCCCTCGGTGCCGGCGTGACCGCGGGGACGGCCGCACACGTGGCCGCGCCGTCGAGTGAGCTGACCCGCCGGGAGGCGGCGGCCGCGGCCGAGCGGACGCACCCGGCGCACGTGCTCACGACCGACCCCGACCCGGCCGACCAGCAGGTCTCCCGGGTGGAGCCCGGGCTCGACGTCATCGTGCACCCGGCGACCGCCGGCGTGCAGCGCGTGGCCGTCGGTGCCTACGTCATCGCGGTCGACGCCGACAACGGCACCGCGGTCGTCGAGCCGCCCGTCGGCGGCGTCGTGGTCGTCCGCGCGCCGAGGTAGCGCGGTCTGCCCGGTCGTTGGGTGGGCTGCTCGGTCCCCGAGCGGCCCCCTCGGTCCCTGAGTGGCGCCCTCGGTCCCCGAGCGGCCCCCTCACTCCCTGAGTGGCCCCTCGCTCCCTGAGTGGCCCCCTCACTCCCTGAGTGGCCCCCTCGGTCCCTGAGTGGCCCCCTCGGTCCCTGAGTGGCCCCCTCACTCCCTGAGTGGCCCCCTCGGTCCCTGAGCTTGTCGAAGGGCGGGGTTCGTCCGGGTGCATTTCGACAGGCTCAATGACCGTGTCTCGGTTCGATGACCGGGCTCGGCTCAATGACCGGGACTACTCGGTCCCTGAGCTTGTCGAAGGGCGGGTTGGTCCGCGTTGCATTTCGACAGGCTCAATGACCGGGGTGGGGAGGCGGCCGGTGGTCGCCTCTCCGCTACGGCTGCAGGCGGTCCACGATCCAGCCGCCGTCGGCCGCGAGGTAGCGGAGCCGCCGGTGCATGCGGTCGCGGCTGGCGTGCCAGAACTCGACCATGTCGGGGACGAGCCGGAACCCGACCCACGTGGCCGGCCGGGGGACGTCGTCGCCCTCGCGCTCGAGCAACGCGTTCGCCTGTGCGATGAGGGCGTCGAGGGTCTCCTCCGGGCCGTCGCGGAACGGCGTCGACTGGTGGGCGACCGCCGTCGCCGCTCGTGACTTGGGTGAGCGGTCGGCGAACAATGCGTCGGACTCCTCGTCGCTCAACTGCTCGACGCGGCCCTCGAAGCGGAGCTGCTGCATCGTCTCGCGCCAGTACACCTGGAGAGCGGCGCTCGGGTTCTCGGCGAGCTGCCCGCCCTTGCGGCTCTCGGTCGAGGAGCCGAAGATCAGGCCGCGATCGTCGAGCGTCTTCACGTCGACGGTGCGCGCGCTGACGACACCGACGGAGGTGGCGGTCGCGAGGGTCATCGACCGGGGTTCGCTGACGTCCCGCTCGATCGCTGCGGCGAGCCACTGCTGAGCAAGCAGCATGGGTTCGGCGGGCGGGGTGTCGAACTCGGGCAGCTTCAGGGTGTCGTCTCCGGAGAGGGGTTCGGCGCTCATGTCGCGAGCCTACCCGTGTGCTGAGTTGAGGCATCTCGTCGCCTGGCGGGCTGCGGGGCGACGAGCTGCCTCACCTCAGAGGCTTGGGCGCTCGGCACAGCTCGGGCGGGAACGCTGGGTCCGGGGCACATGGTGATCGCCCGCGGCGCGGGCTAGCCTCGGAACGCCCGCCAGGGAGCACGTTCGAGGAGAGTGAGCACCGCATGCCGTACACCGACACCGACGACGTCTCGATCTACTACGAGGTGGAGGGCGACCCCGCCGGCCCGGTGATCGTGCTCATCGCGGGCGGCGGCGCGCAGCTGCTCACCTGGCGCGATCCGTTCCGGGCCATGCTCGTGGACGAAGGCTTCCGCGTCGTGCGGTTCGACAACCGCGACGTCGGTTTCTCGCAGCGGTTCGGTGGGGAGACCGACCTCGACGGCGGGTACTCGCTCGGCGACATGGGCGACGACGTCCTGCGGGTGCTCGACCACCTCGGGGTCGAGCAGGCGCACCTCGTCGGGCACTCGATGGGCGGGATGATGGCGCAGATGGTCGCGCTCGACCACCCGGAGCGCGTGCTGAGCCTCGGCCTGCTGTCCACGATCCCCGGACAGGACCCGCGCTACATCCTGCACGGCGAGCGGCCCGAGCTGCTCCTCGCGCCCGTGCGGTACACCCGGGAGGAGTCCGTCGCCGCGATGGCGGAGCTCGCCGCACCCGTGCCCGGCGCGCGCTACCAGCCGGACACGGCCTGGGAGGTGTGGGCGACGGGCGAGGCCTACGACCGCGGCTACGCGCCGGAGGGCTTCAGTCGGCAGTGGGCGGCGCTCCTGCGTGCACCCGAGCGACTCGAGCGGTTGCGCGACGTGACCGTGCCGACCCTCGTCCTGCACGGTCGTGAGGACGACGTCCTGCACTGGTCCTCCGCCGTGGACATCGCCCAGGCGATGCCGGCGGCCGAGCTCCACATCCTCCCCGGTATGGGCCACCTCATCCCAGCCGAGCTCTGGCCGACGCTCGCCGCCGGCATCGTCCGGGTGGCGAGGAGCGCTGAGTCCCAGGGCTGACCGGGCGCTGCTCGGCTACGGCATGCCGATGAGGCGCACCCGGCAGGCGAGTTCCGCGGCGAAGCGGACGTCCGGGTCGGCGAGATCGAGTTCGAGCGACTGCTCGATGCGCCGGATCCGATAGTTCACCGCGTTCGGATGCAGGTTCAGCTCGGCCCCGGCACGCGCCAGCGAGTTCCGATGGCTGAGGTAGGACAGGAGCGTCCGCACCGAGATCGTGGCCCGCTCCGGCCCGAGGGCGTCGAGCGGCGAGAGGATGTCGTCGAGGAGCGTCCGACTGAGCGGTGAGGCGTAGAAGTCGAGGAGCACCCGCCGGAGCCCGGTGACGTCCGTCGCCTCCATGGTGCCGAAGCGACCACCCGCGATGGCGGCCTCAGCCGCGACCCGCGCCTCGGTCGCCGACTGCCGGAGCCCCGCCGCCCCACTCTGCGGTGTCCCGAGCCCGACGGTGAACGTCCACTCCGGACCCGCGATCGTCGAGGCGTGCGCGACGATCCGCTCCATCACGTCGCGCAGTCGCCGCTGGTGGTCGGGTGCGCCGAGCTCCTCCGAGGAGATGACGACGATCTCGTCGCGCCGCATCGCGAGGTGCCATTGCTCCTCGCGCTGGTCGACGAGTTGCAGTGCGAAGAGCTCGACGGAGGGTGCGAGGACCGTGGGCGCCCGGCGGTCGGGGTCGCTCGCATGCTTCGGGGTCAGCCACGCCACCGCGTGCGACAGCTGCAGCGGCAGGCCGGCGCGGACCGCGTCCATCGCGAAGCCGTCGATGCGGGACGACTCGGCGAAGATCAGCTCGATGATGAGTTCCGCCCGCGAGCGAACCGAACCGAACCGTCCGTGCAACTCCCGTTGCAGGGCGCGCGAGAGGACGGAGGCGATGACCGGGAGGGCGATCGCCGCGGCCGGGTCGTCACGCTCGGCATGGACCCGGCCGATCGGGATCTCACCGATGCACACCGCGTCGGGTTCGAGCCAGCTGGCGCTCGCGTCCTCGACGAGCGTGACCGGCACCCCGAGCGTCGTGCTGGCGACCTCGAGGATCGCCTCCCGCACGCCGACGCCCGATGCCTGCTCCGCTTCGGCCGCGGACGCGCTGATCACCCGTTGGATCGCGAACTCGGCGCGCGACATCGCCTCCTCGGCACCACCGCGGATCGTGCGGTCCATGAGCACGGCGAGGTCGGAGGCGATGCCCTCGCTCATGATGACCGGCAGGCCGCCGCGATCGGCGAGGGCCCGCGAGGTCTCAGCGACGGGGAAGGCACCGACGAACACGAGCCCGGCGCAGCCCGCGGCGATGGCCCTGCGGATGGCGATGTCGACCTGGTACGGCCTCGGGACGGCGCCGTCGGAGGTCGTCACGATGGCGATGGAGTGCTCGGTCGCGTCGTTCAGCTCGTCGAGCGCGAGGATCTCGACGCCGGTGACCGGGACGCCGGCAGGGGCGCCGGCGACGCAGCGTGCACCGAGATGCTCGGCTTGGAGGATGACGTCGGCGACGGTGACTTGGGCCATGAGCACATTCTGCCCCGATTGTGTGGTCCAGGGGAACATTGTCGTGGTTCCCCACCCTGCCTACGCTCGGTACATGTCAACGAACCACCCCGCTGCACGCTCCGCAGCGTCGGCCACGCCGATCACCAGCATCACCCTGGCCGACGTGCCGGCGCTCGCCGCAGGATGCGCCATCTTCGGCACCGGCGGCGGCGGCGCGGTGCAGACCCCGCAGCTCGGCGTCGAGATCGCCCTGGAGCAGTTCGGCCCGGTCCCCGTCAAACAGGTCGCCGACCTCGACGCGGACGACGTGGTCGTCGCCATGTCCGGCATCGGCGCGCCCTCCGTGGGCTTCGAGATGCTCGGTGCCAGCGGCCAGGCCGAGATCATCGTCGAGGAGATCGAGCGTCTCACGGGCAAGCGCATCACCACGATCATGGCGACGGAGATCGGCGGCAGCAACGGCGTCGGCCCCGTCGGCTGGGCCGCGAGCCTCGGCCTCAGCATCCTCGACGCCGACGGCATGGGACGCGCCTTCCCGGAAGCGCCGATGACCGCGATGAACGTCGCGAACCTCCCGCCCGGGTACGCGGTCCTGAGCGACGTGATCGGCAACGTCTCGATCCTGCGACCGGTCAGCCTCGCCTGGCTCGAGCGCCACGCCCGCGCCCTCACCGTGGCGAGCGGCGCGATCTCGATCGGCGCCAACTACGTCATGGACCGCGACACCGTCCGCGGAGCGGTCATCGAGGGCAGCGTCAGCCGTGCCGTGCAGGTCGGGCGCCGGCTCCTCACCGCCACCGACCCCGTCGGTGCGCTCACGGACGAACTCGGGGCGTCCCTCATCACGGGCGGCAAGGTCGTCGACATCGAGCGCCGCACCGAGGGTGGCTTCACCCGCGGCTCCGTCACGGTCGAGGGGATCGGCGAGCACCGCGGTCGCCTCACCCGCGTGGAGATCCAGAACGAGAACCTCGTCGTCATGGAGGACGGAGCGGTCATCGTCAGCGTCCCCGACCTCGTCACGATCGTCGACTCCGAGACGGGCGACGCGATCTCCACCGAGATGCTGCGCTTCGGGCAGCGCGTGAGCGTCCTCGCCTGGGCGTGCGATCCGCTGTGGCGCACCGAGCGCGGACTCGAACTCGCGGGCCCGCGCGCGTTCGGCTACGACCTCGACTACGAGCCCTTCGGCGTGAGCGCCGACGAGACCATTGGAGCGACCCGATGAGCGCCGGCACCAGCACCGTCACCGACACCTCGGGCGAACTCGCGATCGGCATCGACGTCGGCGGGACCAACACCGACGCCGTCGCGCTCTCAGGCACGGGCGAGGTCGTCTCGTGGACGAAGCAGCCCACCACCCGCGACGTCACGGGCGGCATCCGGGCGGCGCTCGCCGAGGTGCTCGACCAGCTCGGCGACGACCGGGGCCTCGTCACCCGCGTCATGCTCGGCACCACCCACGCGACCAACGCGATCGTCAACCGTCGCGACCTCGGACGCGTCGTCGTCATCCGGCTGGGCTCGCCCGCCGCCACCTCGCTCCCGCCGCTCGCCGGCTGGCCGCGGGAACTGCGCGACGTCGTCCTCGCGGGGAGCATCCTCGCGGGCGGTGGCCATCTCGTCGACGGCTACCCGATCGCCCCGCTCGACCGCGACCTCATCCGCCGGGAGCTCGACGCCCTGGCCGGCACCTTCGACGCGGTCGCCGTCTGCGGCATCTTCAGCCCGTCGTTCCCCGAGCAGGAGCTCGAGGTCGAGGCGCTCGTCCAGGACCACGTCGGGGTCGACATCCCGGTGTCGCTCAGCCACGAGATCGGCGCGCTCGGGTTGTTGGAGCGCGAGAACGCGACCGTCCTGAACGCCTCCCTGTACGCCGTCGCCCGCGACGTCACGAACGCGCTCACGACCGTCGTCGCCGAGGAGCGACTCGACGCGACGACCTACTTCGCCCAGAACGACGGCACGCTCATGGCCGTCGAGTACGCGGCGCGCTACCCCGTGCTGACGATCGGTTCCGGGCCGGCGAACTCCATCCGCGGCGCCGCCTTCCTCTCTGGCGCCGACAACGCGATCATCATCGACGTCGGCGGCACGACGAGCGACCTCGGTGTGCTCGTCGACCGGTTCCCCCGCGAGTCGACCCTGCCCCGCGAGGTCGGTGGTGTGCGGACGAACTTCCGCATGCCCGACATCCTGAGTGTCGGCCTCGGCGGCGGCACGATCGTCGACACCGCGACCGGTGTCCCGCGGCACGACTCGGTCGGCTACCGGCTCACCGAGGAGGCGCTGCTGTTCGGCGGCACCACCCCGACCCTCACCGACGCCGCCTCGCTCCAGTTCGGCATCGCCGACCGCGAGCTGCCGCCCCTCGACCGCGCGACCCGCCAGGCACTCGAGCACGCGCTCGGCGTCGCCCACGAACGCATCGAGTCCGCCGTCGAGCGCATGTCGCTCGGCCGCACCGGCCTCCCGCTCGTCGTCGTCGGTGGCGGCGGATTCCTCGTCCCGGACGCCGTCCTCGGCGCGAGCGAGGTCCTGCGCCCGGCGCGCGGCAACGTCGCCAACGCCGTGGGCGCGGCCATCGCGCTCGCCGGTGGGCGCTCCGATCAGCTCTGCGACTTCGCCGACCGCGCAGCCGCCATCGAGGAGGCAGGACGCTCCGCGATCGAGAAGGCGATCCAGGCCGGCGCAGACCCGCGCTCGGTCGAGATCGTCGACGTGCTCGAGACCCCCGTCTCGTACGCGACCCGCCCCACCCTGAAGGTCTCCGTGAAGGCGGCGGGTCCGCTCGCCCGCATCGGAACGGCGACCCGACAGCGCATCTGACGCACCACAGCACCAGCACAGCTCTCCACCAGCACCAGCACCAACACGGCACCTCACCCCATCTGATCCGGCCACCCGCGCACCACGGCCACCCGAGTACGAAGGATCCAGCATGAACAGCAAGCGGAAAGTCGCGGCGGCACTCGCCACCGCGGCCCTCACCGCGGTGGCCCTCACCGCGTGCACCTCCTCGCAATCCTCCGATTCCTCCGGCGAGTACGTCTCCGGCGGCACCTTCGTCACCGCGATGAGCGGCGACCCCGGCAGCCTCGTCCCCATGACGGGGATCAGCCTCGAGGCCCGCGAGATCATCAGCTTCCACTACGAGTCGCTCGTGTACGTCAACGCCGACGGCGAGCTCCTGCCCTGGCTGGCCGAGAGCTGGGAGGAGGACGCCACCTCCACCTCCATCACCTACACGCTCAAGGACGGCATCACCTGCGCCGACGGCACCCCGTTCACCGCGGAGACCGCCGCGGCGAACATCACCTACAACGCCGACCCGGCCAACGCGACCTTCTACTACGGCGCGCAGGTCTCCGAGCGGATGACCGCGACCGCCGACGGCAACCAGCTCACCGTCACGAGCTCGACGCCCGACCCGTTCATCCTCGCCAACACCGGCACCGTCGAGATGGTCTGCCAGGCCGGCCTCGACGACCCGGACTCCCTCGTCGAGACGATGAACGGCACCGGCCTCTTCACCCTCGACAAGGCCACCCCCGGCTCCAGCTACACCTTCACGAAGCGCGACGACTACACCTGGGGTCCCGAGGACGTCACGAGCGACACCAAGGGCCTGCCGGACACCTTCGAGGTCCGCGTCGTCACCGACCCCGGGACCGCGGCGAACCTGCTGCTCTCCGGTGACGTGAACGCCGCGAGCATCGGCGGCGCCGACCAGGACCGCGTCGAGGCCGCCGGTCTCGGCAGCGAGGGCGTGCGCAACCCGATCGGCGAGATGCTCTTCAACGAGCGTCCTGAGCGCCCCACCTCCGACCCGCTCGTCCGCGAGGCCCTCGTCACCGCGATCGACCGCGAGCAGGTCGGTGAGGTCGTCACCGACGGCACCGCCGAGGAGTCCAAGTCGCTCGTCGTGAAGAGCCCGTACCTCTGCGTCGCCGACGGCCCGCAGTGGACGCTCCCCGAGACGGACGTCGAGAAGTCCGGCGAACTGCTCGACGAGGCGGGCTGGACGCTCGGTTCCGACGGCAAGCGCTCGAAGGACGGTGAGCCGCTGACGATCAAGTTCATCTACGACGCGGCCACCCCGAGCCACGCGGCAGCGGCCGAGCTCGTACAGCAGACCTGGGACGAGCTGGGCGTCACGACGGAGCTCTCGGGCAACGACGCGAACGCCTGGTCCGAGCAGCTGTTCTCGACCTTCGACTGGGACACCGGCTTCGTGCAGATCGCTCCGGGCGGACCGGTCATCGTGAACACCTTCTTCGGTGGCGAGACCCCGGACAAGGGCGGCAACAACTTCATGTTCGTCGACAACCCGGAGTACGACGCACTCGCCGAGCAGGCCAAGACGGCCAGCCCCGATGAGACCTGCGACCTCTGGCAGCAGGCCGAGGCGAAGCTCATCGAGCGGACGGACGTGTTCCCGATCGCCGACGCGCAGGACTTCATGTACCTGAACGGCGCCGAGGTCGAGCGGCCGAACTTCATCCGCCCGACGAGCATCCGGATGGTCGGCTGATCATGGCGATCCCCTCGACCGTGACCACCGGGCAGGCCACCGACCCGGCCACGGGCCCCGGCGGCCCGGCGGTCGCGCGTCGAGGGGGTCGTGGCGTCCTCGGCGGACTCTCCCCGCGGACCTCGTTCATCCTCCGACGACTCGGCCGGGTGCTCGTCTCCCTCGCCATCGTCATCGTCGCGACGTTCCTGATCGTGCAGCTCGTGCCGGGCGACCCGGTGCGGGCTGCGCTCGGGAACAGCGCGACGCCGGAACTCGTCGAGCGGACGCGCGCCGACCTCGGCCTGAACGTGCCGGTGCCGGAGCAGTTCGTCAATTACGTCAGCGGGCTGTTCCGCGGCGACTTCGGGACGGCGATCGGGTCGCAGCGGCCGGTCGCCGACACGATCGCGCAGCGCTTCCCGGTGACGCTCACCCTCGCGGTCGCGTCCTTCCTCCTCGCGGCGATCGGCGCCTTCCCCATCGGCGTCGCGACCGCGGTGTCCTCGCGCACCGGCCGCCGTCGCCTCGCCGACCTCGGCGTCTCGGGTCTGCTCGGCGTGTTGATCGCCATCCCGAGCCTCCTGCTCGCCGTCGGTCTCATCGCCGTGTTCAGCATCGGGCTCAAGGTGCTCCCGGCCGCCGGCTGGGGAGGCTTCGACCAGGCGATCCTGCCGGTGGTCGCCCTCGCGGTCGGTCCGATGGCGTATCTCGCCCGCATCGTGCACGTGGAGATGCTGGCCGTCCTCGAGATGCCGTACATGACCACGGCACGGAGCAAGCGCCTCCCGACGCACCTCGTCTACCTGCGGCACGCGCTGCCGAACATGGTGACCTCGACACTCACGATCGGCGGCATCATCCTCACGGGCATGGTCGCCGGCACCGTGCTCATCGAGACGGTCTTCGCCATCCCCGGTCTCGGGACGAGCATCGTGTCGTCGATCACCTCGAAGGACTACCCGATGATCCAGGGCATCGTGCTCGTGTACGCGATCCTCGTCCTCGGCCTCAACCTCCTCATCGACATCGCGCTCGCGACGATCGATCCGCGCTCCTCGATCACGGAGGGCTGAGCTCATGAGCACCCGTCCGACCACCTCCAGTCCCACCCCCTCACGCCGGTCCCCGGTGCTCGACCGCCTCCGCACCCCGCGCGGCCTGACCGGCGCGATCGGAGCGCTCCTCGTCATCGTGGTCGCGGTCGTCGGCCCGACCGTCTGGGGGTCCGCCGCCGACACGACGTCCGTGGCCGACCGCCTCGCCGGTGCGAGCCTCGCCCACCCCTTCGGCACCGACGAGCTCGGTCGCGACGTCTTCGCCCGGGTCATGGTCGCCACGCGGGTGTCCGTCCTGCTGACCCTCGGCGCCACCGCGATCTCCGTCGTCGGCGGCGTCCTGCTCGGGGCCGTCGCGACGGTCCTGCCTCGACCGCTCCGCCGACTCGTCACCGCGCTCGTCGACATCCTGCTGTCGTTCCCGTGGCTCCTGATGGCGCTGTTCTTCTCGGTGATCTGGGGTGCGAGCGCCACCGGTGCCATGCTCGCCGTCGGGTTCGCCGGGGTGCCGACCTTCGCCCGCCTCACCTACACGCTCGCGTCGTCGCTCATCGGTCGCGACTACGTGAAGGCCGCGCGGATCGCCGGAGTCGGGCAGGCGGAGGTGCTCGTCCGGCACGTCATGCCGAACATGCTCCCGCCGATGCTCGTGAACGCGGCGGTCTCCGCCTCCGGCACGCTGCTCGCCTTCGCCGGCCTGTCCTTCCTCGGTCTCGGGGTGCAGGCGCCCGAGTACGACTGGGGTCGTCTCCTCGGCCTCGGGATCGCCCGCATCTACGGCAACCCGATGGCGGCGATCGGTCCCGGCATCGCGCTCGTCGTGTGCGGCGTCATCTTCACGCAGCTCGGCGAGCTCTGGAACGAGTCGTCGAAGCGGCTCCTCGGCCTGCCAGCGCCCGCGCGCCGTCGCACCGCGGCTCCCGCGACCGGCTCGGCTGCGGCTGCGACGCCTGCCGACCAGGAGCCCGTCGTGCAGGTGCGCGACCTCCGCGTCGCCTTCCCGGACCGCGACGGCCGACTCGTCGAGCGCGTCCACGGCATCAGCCTCACGATCATGCCCGGCGAGGTCGTCGGTGTCGTCGGCGAGTCCGGATCGGGCAAGTCGGTGAGCGCGATGGCGATCGCCGCCCTCCTCGGGCCCGACTCCTCGGTGCAGGCCTCGGAGCTGAGCTTCCGCGGGATCGACATGACGGCACCGCTGACGAAGGCCGAGCGCAGCCGCCTCGGCCTCGAGCTCGCCATGGTCTTCCAGGACCCGCTCACCTCGCTCAACCCGTCGCTCACGATCGGCAAGCAGCTCCGCGAGACCGTCGAGGTCCATGAGGGACTGTCGACGGCCGAGTCCACGAAGCGTGCCGAGGCAGCGCTCGAGTCGGTGCGGATCCCGCTTCCGGCAAAGCGCCTGAAGCAGTTCCCGCACGAGCTGTCCGGCGGCATGCGGCAACGGGCCATGATCGGCATGGGGCTCATGGGACGCCCGAAGCTGCTCATCGCCGACGAGCCCACGACGGCGCTCGACGTGACGGTGCAGCGCCAGGTCCTCCGGGTGCTCCACGAGGCACAGGAGCAGACGGGTGCTGCGATCCTGCTCATCTCGCACGACATCGCCCTCGTCAGCGGGTTCTGCGACCGCATCCTCGTCATGAAGGACGGCCGCATCGTCGAGTCGCTCGACGCCGACCGCCTCCACGAGGCGCGACACCCGTACACCCGCGGGCTCATCGCCTGCGTCCCCGACATGACCTCCGACCGCACCATGCCGCTCCCGGTCATCGGTGAGTCGTTCTTGGTTCCTGAGCCTGTCGAAGGGCAGGACCCGCTTGCCGAAGGGCCCATCACCACCGAAGGACAGCGCGCATGACCGGTCTCGAGTTCTCCGGCCTCACGGTCCGCTACGGCCACGGCGCGTCCGCGCACACCGCGGTCGACGGCTTCGATCTGACGGTCCGCCCGGGCACGTCCCACGGGCTCGTGGGGGAGTCCGGCTCGGGCAAGTCGACGGTCGCCGCGGCCGCCGTCGGTCTCGTCATCCCGAGCGCCGGCGGCATCCGACTGAACGGCGCCGACATCGTCGGGCGCTCGTCCGCTGCCCGTCGTGCGCGTCGACGCGTGCAACTCGTCTTCCAAGACCCCTACTCCGCGCTCGACCCGCGCATGCCGATCGGTTTGTCGATCGCCGAGGGGTCCCGCGCGACGGGGCGCTCCTGGAGTCGCTCGGAGCAGCGGTCCCGGGTGGGCGAGCTGCTCGAGCGCGTCCACATCGACCCGGACCGCGCGAACGACCTGCCGTCGGCGTTCTCGGGTGGTCAGCGGCAGCGCATCACGATAGCCCGGGCGCTCGCGGCCGAACCGGAGGTCCTCATCGCCGACGAGATCACCTCGGCGCTAGACGTCTCGGTGCAGGGCGTCGTCCTCAACCTGCTGCGCGAGCTGCAGCGCGAGCTCGAGCTCACGGTGCTGTTCATCTCCCACAACCTCGCCGTCGTGAATTACATGTGCGACACGGTGAGCGTCATGCAGGCGGGCCGGGTCGTCGAGGCGGGCCCGACGGCCACCGTCCTGGCCGCTCCCGAGGACGCCTACACCCGTGAACTGCTGGCCTCCGTGCCCGTGATGGGCCGTCGCATGACCTGGGACGAGGAGTAGCGGCCCGGCTGCTCGGCCGGGCCGCGTACGGTCACTGAGCTCAAGTCCGCCGGTCATTGAGCTCACCTCCGCCGGTCACTGAGCTTGGCCTCCCGGTCACGGAGCTTGGCCTCCCGGTCACTGAGCTCACCTCTCCCGGTCACTGAGCTTGTCGAAGTGCACTCGGGCTGACGTCGCCCTTCGACAGGCTCAGGGACCGGGTTCGCCGGGTTGGCCTTCTTCCGGGCGCCGGGCTCACCTCTTCCGGTCACTGAGCTCACCTCTCCCGGTCACTGAGCTCACCTCTTCCGGTCACTGAGCTTGTCGAAGTGCACTCGGGCTGACGTCGCCCTTCGACAGGCTCAGGGACCGGGTTCGCCGGGTTGGCCTTCTTCCGGGCGCCGGGCTCACCTCTTCCGGTCACTGAGCTCACCTCTTCCGGTCACTGAGCTTGTCGAAGTGCACTCGGGCTGACGTCGCCCTTCGACAGGCTCAGGGACCGGGTTCGCCGGGTTGGCCTTCTTCCGGGCGCCGGGCTCACCTCTTCCGGTCACTGAGCTCACCTCTCCCGGTCACTGAGCTCACCTCTCCCGGTCACTGAGCTTGTCGAAGTGCACTCGGGCTGACGTCGCCCTTCGACAGGCTCAGGGACCGGGTTCGCCGGGTTGGCCTTCTTCCGGTCATGGACCTGCCCTTCCGGTCACTGAGCTTGGCCTCCCGGTCACGGAGCTTGGCCTCCCGGTCACGGAGCTTGGCCTCCCGGTCACGGAGCTTGGCCTCCCGGTCACTGAGCTCACCCCTCCCGGTCACTGAGCTCACCTCCGCCGGTCACTGAGCTTGTCGAAGTGCCTACGGGTGACGTCGCCCTTCGACAGGCTCAGGGACCGAGGACGCGTCAGCCGCGCTGCTTGCGCGGGAGGGTCTCCGGGAGGAAGGCGATCCCGACGATGCCGATCGCGCTGAGCACCAGCAGGTACGCCGCCACCAACCACGGAGCGCCGCCGCTCGCGGCGACGAGCGCGGTCGCGACGAGCGGGACCGTCCCGCCGACGAGGGCGGCCGGGATCTCGCGGGAGAGCGCGATGCCGCTCCAGCGCATCGAGGTCGGGAAGATCTCGGCGAGCAGTGCTCCCGAGGTGCCGATGGTGGCACCCTGGATGACGGCGAGGCCCAGGATGAGGCCCAGGGCGACGAGGGCCGACTGCTCCGTGTCGTAGAGCAGGAACATCGGGAACGCGTAGAGCACACCGAAGATCGCGGCGCCCATGAGGACGGGCTTCCGACCGATGCGGTCGGCGAGGCGGCCGAACAAGAGCGCCGTCGGGATGGTCAGGACCTCGGCGACGATGAGGCCGATGAGCGCCTCCGTCGGGTTCACGCTCAGGGTGCCCGTGACGTACGACAGCGAGAACACCTGCACGACGTAGACCCACGGCAGTGCGAACGCGAAGAGCCCCATGCCGCAGAGGATCACCCGCCAGTGCGAGCGGATCGCGCCGGCCAACGGTGCCGAGGTGACCGCGCCGCGCTCCTCGGCGCTCTCGAACGCCTTCGTCTCCTTCACCCGCAGCCGGAAGTACAGCGCGAAGGCGACGATGACGACGCTCGCGAGGAACGGGATCCGCCAGCCCCAGCTCTGGAACTGCTCGATCGGCAGGGTGCTGACCACGGCGAAGACGGTGGTGGCGAGCGCCATGCCCACGTAGACGGAGGCGCCGGGGAACGACGCGGCGAACGCGCGGTGCTTCACGTCGGCGGACTCGCTCGCCATCGTGATCGCGCCGGCGAACTCGGCGCCCGAGCCCATGCCCTGGAAGATCCGCAGCACGATGAGCAGGATCGGAGCCCAGATGCCGATGCTGTCGGCGGTGGGGAGGAGGCCGATGAAGGTGGTTGCGACGCCCATGAAGAGGAGCGTGACGAGCAACGTCGGTTTGCGCCCGAGCTTGTCGCCGTAGTGGGCGAAGATCAGGCCGCCGATCGGGCGGGCGCCGAAGCCGACCGCGAACCCGGCGAACGCGCCGAGCAGGCCGGCGAGGTCGCCTGCGCCGGGGAAGAACAGCGGCGCGAACACGAGCGCTGAGGCCAGCCCGTAGAGGGTGAAGTCGTACCACTCGATGACGGTGCCGACCGAGCTGGCGAGGATGGCGCGGCGGCGCTGCACCCGGGAGTCGAGGCCGTCGCGATCGATGTCGCTCTGGCCTGCGGTGGTGTCTGGTCCGCGTGGGTCGCTCTCGCGCGCGCTCTGGATGGCCATGGCACTCCTTCGTGTTGGGCGCACCCGGACGGCCGGGACGCCTGACGAGGCTACCGGCCGTCTGGAGGCTCAGCCCATGTGCGGTCGGCACACTCCGGAGCCGATCCGGTGCGTCGGGAGCACAGGAGGTGGGGGTGCGCGCGAGCGGCGCGCCCCACCCCACCCAACCCCGTCTCGCTACAGCGCCTTCGACTCGCGGAGGATGCCGGCGAGCGTCTCCATCTGCTTCGCCTGCGACGTGTAGTCGAGGGCGGCGGTGTTCCAGGAGTGGATCTGACCGGCGACGAGTGCCGGGTGCGAGGCGAAGGTCGCCTGCGCCTCGAGGTCGCTCTGCTGGAAGCCCTCGACGTTGACGAGCAGGACGTCACCGGTCATCGCCTGGCCCGCGTTCTCCCAGCTGTAGATGTCCCAGTAGTAGTAGCCGTCCGGGTTCGCGTTCGTGTACGTCACGCCGAGTTCGCTGTACAGCTCGGTCTCCGGCTCGTCCTGCGGCTTGACGACGTAGATGCCGCTCGCGTCCGCGTACATCTGCGTGACCTCGAGGTCGGTCTCCTTCGCTGCGGCGGTCAGGTCTGCAGCTGCGGCGTCGTACTTCTCCTTCGCCGCGGCGATGGTGTCTTCGTCGGCTCCGAGTGCCTCCGACAGCTTGTTGAGCGAGGCGATGACGTCGGCGCCCTTGCCGCCGACCTTGATGGCGACGACCGGAGCGATCTTCTCCAGCTGCTCCTGCTGCTCGACGTCGGCGACGCCGTAGTACGGACCCTTGAGGTCGAGCGTGCCGTCGCGGTCGGTCGGGTAGATCCCCGTCACGATGAGGTCGGGTGCCGCCTCGGCGAGTGCCTCGAGGTCGATCTCGCCGTAGCTGTTGCCGACGATGGCCGTGTCGCCGAGGTCGTAGTCCGAGAACCGGTTGTCGGTGGCGACGTCGACGCGACCGAAGACCGCGACGGGGTCGATGCCGTTGCCGTGCAGGCCGAGCGCGTAGTCGGCGAAGCTCGCGACGCGCTTCGGCTGCTCGTCGAGCTTGACCGTGGTGCCGGTGTCGTCGGTGTAGCTCCAGGCGCCGCTGTTGTCGGCGTCGGATGCGGCGGTGGGGGAGCAGCCGGCGAGGCCGACCAGGGCGAGCGCCGGCACGAGTACGAGGGCGGCGCGGCGGAGGCGTGAAGAGATCGTCATGATACTTAGGGTAGCCGAACCTAAGTCACGAAACGATATCGGAATGCCCGATCGCCCGGATCACTCCGCGTCGAGGGCGATCGCGTCGTCGGGGTCGACGGGCACGATGAGCGGCGAGCCGCTGCTCGGGTCGGGGATGACGATCGCGTCGAGGTCGAAGGCCTCGCGGAGCACGGCCGGGGTGAGGACCTCCCACGGCGTGCCGTCGGCGATGACGCGGCCGCCGCCCACGACGACGAGGCGGTCGGAGTACCGACCGGCGAGCGTGAGGTCGTGCAGCACCATGACGACCGTCGCACCACGCTCGCGGTTGATCGACCGCACGAGTCGGAGGACGTCGAGCTGGTGGCTGAGGTCGAGGAAGGTCGTCGGCTCGTCGAGCAGGATCGTGGGGGCCCGCTGCGCGAGCACCAGGGCGATCCAGGCCCGCTGCAGCTGCCCGCCCGACAGGGAGGCCGTGTCGCGGTCGGCGAGGGTCTCGAGGCCGGTGGCGGCGAGGGCCTCGTCGACGGCGATCGTGTCGGCGGGCGTCCACGGCTTGAGGAGGCTCTGGTGCGGGTGCCGCCCTCGAGAGACGAGGTCACGGACGGTCGTCGCCGACGGTGTCAGGGGCTTCTGCGGCAGGATCGCCAGCCGGCGCGCGACCTCGCGGGTCGGGATCGACCGCACGCCGCGACCGTCGAGCTCGACCGTGCCGGCGGTCGGGGTGAGCAGACGACCGAACGCCTTCAGCAGGGTCGACTTGCCGCAACCGTTGGCGCCGATGAGGGTCGTGACCTCGCCCGTCTCGATGCGGAGGTCGAGCCCCTCGAAGACCACCGTCTGGTCGTAGGCCAGGGAGACGCCCCGAGCCTCGAGGGCGGGCGTCGGGCGCTCCTTCACGAGGGATGGGGTCGTGGCGGGGTCGGTCATGCGGAGGTCTCCCGTTCCTTGCGGCGCGTCAGCAACCAGATGAGATAGGGCGCGCCGACGATCGCGGTGATGATACCCACCGGGATCTCGCCCGGCAGGACGCCGCGGACGAGTGCGTCGCCGCCCGTGACGATGACGGCGCCGAGCAGCGCGGAGGCGAGCAGGGGCGGGCGACCGGTGCGGGCGAGGCGGCGGGCGATCTGCGGTGCGACGAAGGCGACGAACTCGATCGGCCCTGCGGCGGACACGGCTGCGGCGACGAGCAGGACCGCGCACGCGATGACGACGATCCGATGCCGCTGGACCGCGACGCCGAGGCCGGTCGACAACTCGTCGCCGAGCTGGCTGATGTCGAGGCTGCTCGTCTGCAGGACCGCGATCGGCGTCAGGATCACCAGCGCGACGAGCACCGGCCACACGCTCGACCAGGAGATCCCCGAGAGGCTGCCGACGAGCCACTGCGCCGCCGCTGCGGCCTCGGTGATCTGCGCCCGGGCGATGAGGTAGCTCGTGATGCCGCCGAGGGTCGCGGTGGCACCGATGCCGATGAGGATGAGTCGGAAGCTGTCGACCCCGCCGCGCCAGGACAACGCGTAGACGGCGGCCGAGGTGACGAGCGCGCCGATCGCGGCCATGGCCGGTAGGCCGAGACTGAGTGCGCCGGCACCGACCGAGTAGCTGCCGCCGACGAGGACGATCGCGGCCACGGCTCCGAGCGCGGCACCCGAGGTGACACCGAGGATGTCCGGGGTGGCGAGTGGGTTGCGGGCGAAGGTCTGGGTGAGGGCCCCGGCGAGTCCGAGGGACGCACCGACGAGGAGACCGCCGACGACCCGGGGGAGGCGGAGCTCGAACACGATGAGTTCCTGACCACCGGTCCCGCCGCCGAGCAGGGTGGTGATCACGTCGGGGATCGTCAGGGAAGACGAACCGGCGACGATCCCGAGCAGGGCGAACGCCAGCGCGACGACGAGGCAGGCGATCGTGACGCCGACGACCCGCCCTCGCCACAGACGGCCGAAGAGGCGGCTGCCCTCCCGCACGGCGCTCACAGCTCCGCCATCCGTCCGCGGCGCACGATGGCGATGAAGGCGACCCCACCCGCGACGGTGAGGACGACGCCCACGGGCACCTCGGCGGTGCCACCGATGAGTCGACCGATCACGTCGCACGCGAGCAGCACGCTCCCGCCGACGAGTCCCGAAGCGGGGAGGAGCCAGCCGTGATGCCCGCCCACGAGCGTGCGGGCGATGTGCGGGGCGGTGAGTCCGACGAAGGCGATCGGGCCGGTCAGGGCGACGGCGGCCGCCGTGAGCAGGGTGATCGCGGCGAGCCCCACGAGTCGCGCGCGGATGAGGTTCTCGCCGAGACCGTTCGCCAGCTCGGTCCCGAGCGCCAGGGCGTTCAGCGAGCGGATGTTGGCGACCGCGAACACGAGGCCGAGCCCGGCGAAGACGAGGGCCGCGTCGACGCCCGTGAGTGATCGACCGGAGAGCGACCCGACCACCCAGATGCGATAGGCGGCCAGGGTCGTCTCGTCGGACAGGACGAGGTACGAGGTCAGGGCGACGAGCAGGGCCGAGACGGCGGTGCCGGCGATCGCGAGCGGGACGGGACTTGACAGTCCGCGGCCGAGCGCGGCGACGGAGAACACGACGACGCTGGCGACGGTGGCCCCGAGCAGGGCGAGCCAGAGGGTCGTGACCACCGAGCTCGTGCCGAGCACGTAGACCCCGACGACGACCGCGAGACTCGCGCCGGCGGAGACGCCGAACAGGCCGGGGTCGGCGAGCGGGTTGCGGGTCTGCCCCTGCATGACGGCACCGGCGATCCCGAGGCAGACGCCGACGAGGACGCCGAGCACCGTGCGCGGCACCCGCGACCCCCAGACGACGGCGCCGGTGTCCTGGGCTGGGTCGAACAGGGCGGTGAGGACGGCCACGGGACTGATGAGGTTGCTGCCGAGCATCAGGCTCGCGAGGGCGACGACGATGAGCGCGGCGGCCAGTGTGCCGACGGCGAGCGCGCGTCTCGATCGGAGGAGGGTCGCGCTACGCATGGAGTTAGCCTAGCCTCACCTATCCCGGTCCCGATGCACCCGTCGTCGGCGACGGAGAGGTGATCCATGGAATGGTGCGGGAGGTGTGGGGTTCGCACATGGGTGGGGTCTCCGTCGCCCGATACCGTTGACCGGTACGGAGTACGGCGATCAGGAGGACACGCATGACCGAGCACCAGCCGTCGACCGGAGCCGACCCCGAAGCGATCCTCGCCGCCACGGAACGACTCGCCGTCCCGCCCGGCTCGCTCGAGGGCGTCGTGGTCCTCGACCTTTCCCGCGTCCTCGCCGGCCCCTACGCGGCGTCGATGCTCGCCGACCTCGGCGCCACCGTCATCAAGATCGAGAACCCGAACGACCCCGACGTCTCCCGGGGCTTCCCGCCGTACCTGCGCGACGGCGACGAGGAGTTCAGCGGCTACTACGGCCAGTACAACCGCGGCAAGTTCGGCCTGGCGCTCGACCTCGCGAGCGAGGCCGGCAAGGAGGTGCTGCGCGACCTCGTCGCGAGCGCCGACGTCCTCGTCGAGAACTTCCGCCCGGGGACGATGGCCAAGCTCGGCCTGCCGTACGAGGCGCTCGCCGCCATCAACCCGAAGCTCGTGTACACCGCGATCTCCGGCTACGGACAGACGGGTGCCCGGAGCCGGCGTCCGGCGTTCGACAACACGGCACAGGCCGCCGGCGGGCTCTGGTCCATGAACGGTTACGCGGACCAGCCGCCCGTGCGCGTCGGCGTCACCATCGGCGACCTGTCCGCCACGATGTTCGGCGTCATCGGCACCCTCGCCGCCCTCCGCCACGCCGAGCGCACCGGCGTCGGCCAACTCGTCGACGTCGCCCAGGTCGACAGCATCATCGCGATGACCGAGACCGCCGTGGTCGACTACACCGTCGACGGGACCGTCGCCTCGCCGTCCGGCAACGAACACGCCTGGGTGCGGCCGTACGAGCTGTTCCCTTGTGCCGACGGCCAGGTGTTCTTCGGCGCGTACACCGACAAGCTCTGGAAGGCCAGCTGCGAGCTGTTCGGCACGCCCGAGGCGATCGCCGACCCCGAGATCGACACCATGCGCAAGCGATTCGACGAGGAGGTCTACGCCCGCCGCGTCAAGCCGCTCGTCATCTCCTGGTTCGCGGACCGCACCCGTGCCGAGCTCGAGGAGCTGGCCGGCGACGTCGTCCCGCTCACCGCCGTGAAGACCATCGGCGAGGTCGTCGACGACCCCGGGACCGCCGAACGCGAGATGGTCGTCGAGACCGACTACGGCTCCTTCGGCACCCTCCGCTCCTTCGGCCAGCCCATCAAACTGAGCGCGACCCCTGCGACCACCGACCGTCCGGCGAACCACATGGGCGAACACGCGGACGACGTGCTCACGGCGCTCGCCGGGTACGGCGCCGGTCGCATCGCCGCGTTGCGTTCCGACGGGGTGATCTGAGTGGGAGCCGTGGCCCGGACAGAGCAGCCTGCCGACCGCATCGTCGCACTGCGTTCCGACGGGGTGATCTGAGTGGGAGCCGTGGCCCGGACGGAGCAGCCTGCCGACCGCATCGCCGTGTTGCGTTCCGACGGGGTGATCTGAGTGGGAGCCGTGGCCCGGACGGAGCAGCCTGCCGACCGCATCGCCGTGTTGCGTTCCGACGGGGTGATCTGAGTGGGAGCCGTGGCCCGGACGGAGCAGCCTGCCGACCGCATCGCCGTGTTGCGTTCCGACGGGGTGATCTGAGTGGGAGCCGTGGCCCGGACGGAGCAGCTCGATCTGCGTCCCGCCTCCTGGTACCGCAGCACCTTCGCGACCGCGGCACCGGAACCGGTCCTGGGCGAGGAGCTCCCCGCCGGTTGGGAGGGCGTCCACTTCCCGTTCGAGACGCCGTTCGCGCAGCTCCGCGAGGACGGCTCGCCCGCGGAGGACGGCGTGCTGCCGGTCATCGACCTCCCGCGCCGCATGTACGCGGGGGAGGACACCGAGTTCTTGGCGCCTCTCCGCTACGGCGACGTGGTGACGCAGCGCACGAGCCTCGGTTCGCTCGTCGAGAAGCAGGGGCGGGCCGGACGGCTCGTCTTCGCCGACCTCGTGCGTGAATACCTCGTCGATGGCGAGGTCGCCGTCCGCAGCACCTGGCACGACGTGTTCCTCGAGGCGCAGCCCGCGGTGCCCTCGCCGCGGACGGCGGCGCCCGAGGTGGCCGCCGAGGACGCGGTCGATCCCGACGCCGGAGCCGACTGGACCGTGACCCGCTCGCTCGACTCCCGCCAGCTGTTCCGCTTCTCGGCCGTGACGGGCAACACGCACCGCATCCACTACGACCGCCAGTGGGCGCGTGAGGTCGAGGGGCTCGACGACCTCCTCGTGCACGGCCCACTCACCCGCATCCTGGTGCTCGACGCCCTCACGGCGAACGCCGGTGGTCGTCGGCTCGCGTCGGTCCACTTCCGGGCGAAGGCGCCGGTGCTCGTCGACACGGCGTTCCGCATCGCGGGTACGGACGGCCCGGAGGGCACCTCGGTCGTCGTGCGTGCCGCCGACGGCACCGTCCTGGCCTCCGCCGACGCCACCTGGCGAGCGGCACTGCACGGAACCTGAGGGACTGCCCCTCAGGTCACGGTGCTCTTCCTCCGGTCACTGAGCTTGTCGAAGTGCCCACGGGGCACGTCGCCCTTCGACAGGCTCAGGGGCCGGGAGAGGTTGTCCGGCTCTGGGACCGGATCCGCTCTTGTGGTCGCTGTTCCTTCCTCCGGTCACTGAGCTTGTCGAAGTGTCCACGGGGTACGTCGCCCTTCGACAGGCTCAGGGACCGGGTTGGGTGCTTAGGGACCGGGGTGGGTGCTCAGGGGCCGGGGTGGGTGTTCCGGTTTGGGGCTGGGGCCTCGTGGTCCGGCGTATTTCCTCCGGTCACTGAGCTTGTCGAAGTGTCCACGGGGTACGTCGCCCTTCGACAGGCTCAGGGACCGGGGTCGCGCCGCTCCGCCTACGCGTCGATCACGAGGGTCGGCGTCAGCGACCGCGATACGCACGGGTACATGATCATCGACGCGTCATCGGTCGTCAGGGAGTCGCGATGCTCCGGCGTCCCGTCAACCACCTGCACGGCACAGGAGCCGCAGACCCCGCGCATGCACGACCCGGCGACACCGACCCGCGCGGCCTGCATCGCCTGCAGCATCGTCTGCCCGGCGGGAACCTCGACGGTCCGCTCCGACCTCGCGCACTCGACGGTGAACGCCGTGTTCGGCAGGTAGGAGCGGGGCTTGGGCTCGAACCGCTCGAGGTGCAACCGGCAGTCCTCGGGCAGTGTCTCGGCCAGGTTCGTGAGGGTGTCCGTGAACCCGCGCGGCCCGCAGGCCGACACGTCGGTGCCCGGCTCGAGTGCAGCGAGGAGGCCGGCCAGGTCGAGTCGACCGCTCTCCGCGCTGACATGGATCCGCACGTGGTCGCCCAGGGCTTCGAGCTCCGGCGCGAACGCGATGTCCTCCCGCGTGCGCACCGCGTAGACGAGGGTCCAGTCGGCGTCGCCCGCGGCCAACCGTCGGGCCATCGAGAGCAGCGGCGTGATCCCGATGCCGGCCGCGAGGAGCAGGTGCCGCTTCGCGTCCGAGAGCGGGAACAGGTTCCGCGGCGGCCGGATGAACACCTTCCGACCGACCTTGAGGAAGTTGTGGATGTAGTGCGAGGCGCCCCGCGAGTGCTCCTCCCGCAGGACGGCGATCCGGTACCGGTATTCGTCCGCCGGATCACCGCAGAGCGAGTACTGCCGTTCGTGGCGGGTGATGAGCTGCAGGTCGATGTGCGCTCCTGGGTCCCACGGCGGGAGCCGGTGACCCTCCGGATCGGCGAGCACGACGCTGACGATCGTCGGCGTCTCGCGGACGATCTCCTGGACGATGAGCGGGGTCATGCCCGCGCGGTTGCGCATCAGGAATCCCTCGTGTCGATGGCATCGCCGATCTGGAGATCAGGACCGGTCATGCCCGCGCGGTTGCGCATCAGGAATCCCTCATATCGGTAGCATCGCCGATCTGGAGATCAGGACCGGTCATGCCTGCGCGGTTGCGCATCAGTAGCCCCTCCTGCTTTCAGCCATCAGTGCAGGCTCGTTGCTTCCAGCCATCAGTACAGGCTCTGGTTCCCGACGGCGACCGCCTCGTCGATGGCGTCGCCGACCTCGGTGCTGAGGCCCGACATGCTCGCCCAGATCCGACCCGCGCTCGGCACCTCGGCCGCGAGCTCCTGCATCTCGGCGTCCCACAGCCCGCCGCGGAGGAGTGCCCGCCCGCAGTGCAGGTAGACCTCCTCGGTGCGCACGACGATCGCGAGCTGCGGCGTCACGTGGTCCTGCTCGAGCATGGCCATCAGTGCCGGGTCGTCGGTGACGGTGGCCGTGCCGTTGATCCGGAGGGTCTCGCTCATGCCGGGGACGAAGCACAGCATGCCGATGTGGCCGTTCTGGACGATGTTCTGCAGGGAGTCGGCCAGGCGGTTGCCGAGGCGCTCCGGGATCACGAGTGTGCGGGTGTCGAGCGCCCGGACGAACCCCGGGTAGTCCCCGCGCGGGGAGTTGTCGCACCGGCCGTCGGCGTCGGACGTCGCGATGGTGCAGAACGGCGAGTGGGCGAGGAAGGCGAGGCAGTTCTCGTCGAGCTCGTCCATGATCTTGGCCGTCGCCGCGGGATCCGGTTCGCCGAGCGACCGACGGATGGTGTCGACGTCGATCGACGCGAACGCGCTGGCCTGCATGGCGGACCCCTTCTCTGTCCCTCCGACCCTACGGTCGTCCCGCAGACGCCTCAATGGGCTGTCGGCACACGGTTCGCGTGGGTCCTGTGCCACCGACCCAGCCGCGTCGATCGTCCCGCCCCGGTTCATCGGCCGAACGAGCGGCGGAACATCGCCTTCGCGCGCGCCGCGGTGTCGGCTCGATGGGAATCGGGGATGCGGGTGAGGGTCGCTCCCACCATCGAGATCGCCATGAGGATGTCGTCGGGCTCGACGTGGTCGGCGATGCGGTGCGCAGCCAGTTCCTTGGCATGCAGGGCGTGCGCGAGGCGGTCGAGGCGGGTGCCGAGCGCGATCACGCGGGGGTCGTCGCCCTCGCCGAGGATCGCCTCGACGAAGGGCGAGGTGACGAGGGCCTGGTCGATCACGACGTCGAGCAGGGTGTCGAGGGTCGCATCGGGCAGCCCGGCGTGCTCCTCCAGTTCGCCGACGTTCTCGTCGAGCACTGCGAGCGCGAGGGAGAGCCGGTCGGGGAAGTGCCGGTACAGGCTTCCTTGTCCGACGCCTGCCCGCTTCGCGACCGCGCTGAGGGGAGCGCTGAAGCCGTCCGCGGCGAAGACCTGACGCGCTGCGGCGACGAGCGCCCGGCGGTTCTCGGGTCCCGCGCTCGGGCCTCGGTTCGGCTTCGGGGGCGTGGACGACATCCCGGTAGCGTAACGCCGCGCGGCCGGTCCTGAGCACCCGGCTGGGAGCCCGCCGTGAGGGCTGGTGGCCATGACCTGGACGGCGTAACGTGTACCGGACAATGATGTCCGGTATGGATCGAGGCCCATGCGATCCCGCCGCACATCGCCCTCCCGAGACCGAAGGAACCCCATGAGCGCCCTCACCGCCAACACCCCGATCGCCGCGTGGCTCGCCGACCCCACCGGCGGACCGCTCATCCGCGGCCTCCTCACCCAGCTGGGCACCGAGGAGTCGCAGCTCGCGCCGATCTCGGGCCTCCCGCTCCAGCAGCTCGTCGCCTTGAGCCAGGGCAAGCTGCCCCAGTCGCTCATCGACGAGCTCGTCCTCGCCGCGAACGACGGCGTCGCGCCCGTCGGTGACGCGCCCCAGGGGTGGCAGGAGCGCATCACCGTCGGTCGGTTCGCCGGCAAGACCGTGATCGTCACCGGCGCCGCTTCCGGCATCGGCCGTGCCACGGCCTCCCGCGTCGCACGCGAGGGCGGCCGGGTCGTCGCCGTCGACCTCTTCGAGGACAAGCTCGCCGACCTCGCCTCGAGCCTGCCGGACACCGACCTCGTCACGGTCGCCGGCGACATCACCAAGCAGGACGACATCGACGCGATCGTCGCCGCGGCAGGGGAGCGGATCGACGCGCTCGCCAACGTCGCCGGCATCAACGACGACTTCTCCCCGCTCCACGAGACCTCCGACGCGACCTGGGAGCGGGTGATGGGCGTGAACGTCACCGGCGCCTTCAAGCTGACCCGCGCCGTCCTGCCGTCGATGGTCGCGGCCGGATCCGGCTCGGTCGTCAACATCGCGTCCGAGGCCGGGCTTCGTGGCAACGCCTCGGGGAACGCCTACACGACCTCGAAGCACGCGGTCGTCGGCATGACCAAGAGCGCCGCCTTCATGTACGGCCCGCACGGTGTCCGGGTCAACGCGGTCGCTCCTGGCGGCGTCGCGACGGGCATCCCCTTCCCGCCGAACGTCTCCGAGGCGGGTTCGGCGCGGCTCGGACCGTTCCAGGCGGCGATCCCGACGATCGCGACCGCGGAGCAGCTCGCCGCGTCCATCACCTTCCTGCTGAGCGACGACGGCGTCAACGTCAACGGCGTCATCCTGCCGTCCGACGGCGGATGGTCGGTGCAGTAGCCGTCGTCCCGCGGAACTTCAGCAATCGGTAAGAAGGACGATTCTTAACGACCGTTCGGGGCGGGATGAAGGCGTTTCTGCTGCGAATCTTGAAGCACACGGGCCGCTCTGCGCCGCCCGTCCCCTGCGAACGGTCTGAACGAGTACGGCCGGAACGACTGTTCGCACTGCGGTGACGCCGCTCACAGGGCCCCACCGATCTTGGCGGAAGGTGGGGCCCTGCGCTGTGTCCGGGCCGCTCAGCGCGCGATCGCAGCGGCGAAGCGCCACGGCTGGGAGCGGATCGTCGCGACGGCCCGGGTGATCGCACCAAGGGCGACGACGTCAGCGCCGAGTCGCGAGGCCCGCACGATCGGCGTCGGCGCGTAGGTGCCTTCGTCGAGCCAGGTCTGCGCCGCGGCGATGACGGGGGAGGCGACGCGGGCCACGCCGCCGGCGACGACGACCTCGTCCACGTCGAGCAGGCTGCCGAGCAGGACGCACACCCGCCCGAGGCGCTCCCCGAGACGTTCGACGAGTCTGCCGGCGTAGGCGTCGCCCGAGGCTGCGGCGTCGATGACGCGGCCGACGTCGAGCGTGCCGATCGGCATCCGGGCGAGCGGGGAGGCCGCCGGCACCGCGCCGGATCGCTGATCCTCCTCCAGCCACGACCGTGCCGCACCGTCGAGGCCCTCCGGCGAACCGACGCCCTCGACCATCCCGAGCACCCGGAGTTCGCCCGCACCGCCGGCCCCGCCGTGCAGCAGCACGCCGTCCACGATGAGTCCCGCGCCGAAGCTCGCCTCGGCCAGGAGGACGGCGATGGACTCGCGCGCCACTTCTCCGAGGGCGCGCTCGGCCGTGGCTGCGAGGTTGGCGTCGTTCTCGAGCACGACGTCGCCCCAGGGGCCGAGGCGGCTCGCGAAGTCGGGGTTCATCCGGGCCCAGTAGTCGTGATCGCCGCGCGGGGAGCGGCCGTGCGCGTCCACCGGTGCCGGGACGCCGACGGCTGTCACGAGCACTTGCCCCGGCGTCGCGCCGGCCTGCACGGTCGCCTCCTCGACGACGGTCCGTGCGGTCGCGAGGCGGAGGTCCGGGTCTTCGTCCCCGCCCACGATGGCGCGTTCGGCCCGGCCGACGACCTCACCACGGAGCGTCGCGACGATTGCCGCGACCCGATGCTGCCCCACGTCGAGTCCGACCACGAACGCGGTGTCCGCGGCGAGTTCGTAGCGCCTGGCGGGTCGTCCCCGCCGGTAGTCACCGGCGGCCCGGGCGTCGTCGAGCTCCCGGATCCAGCCGCGGTCGGCGAGGGCGTCGCAGGCGTTCAGTACGGTGGCGCGGGTCAGGCCGGTGCCGTCCATGACGTCGCTCGCCGTGAACGCGCCGTGGTCGAAGGCGTAGGCGGCGACGAGTTCGACGCTCGCCCTGCCCGTCTCGATCCCCGGTTCCGCCATGGGGTGACTGTAGCAGTGTTGCATTACTAGATATGGCCGCTATATTTAGTGGCGAAGGTCGACCACCGCCGGTCACGACAGTGCTCGGCTCCGCACCCCGAAAGGAACCGTCCGAGCATGAGCACCAGTACCGCCCCGACATCATCAGACGCTTCGGACCTCCGGGTCGGCGTCATCGGCCTCGGCTTCGCCGGGACCACGCACCTGGACGCCTTCACCGCACTCCCCGGTGCCACCGTCGTCGCCCTGTCCGGCCAGGAACCGGCGCGCCTCGCCGAGCTGGCCGAGAGCCGCGGGGTCCCCGAGACCTACGCCGACTGGGAGGACCTCGTCGCCCGCGACGACCTCGACATCGTCTCGATCGGTGTGCCGAACGCCCTGCACCACCCGATCGCCGTGGCCGCGCTCCGCAGCGGCAAGCACGTCTTCTGCGAGAAGCCGCTCGCCACGACCGCCGACCTCGCCGCAGAGATGGTGGAGGCTGCGACCGCCGCCGACCGCGTCCTCGAGGTCGCGTACAACCACCGCCGTCGTGCCGACGTCGCCTACCTCGCGCGCTACCTCGCCGAGGAGCCGATCGGTCGCGTCTACCACTCGCGCGCCTCCTGGCTCCGTCGTCAGGGCGTGCCCGGCATCGACTCCTGGTTCACGAACAAGGCCGCGGCCGGTGGCGGGCCGCTCATCGACCTCGGCTCCCACGTGCTCGACATCGCACTGTCGCTCCTCGGCGAGCCGCGCGTGACGCACGTCTCGGCCGTTGCGTACAACGAGCTCGGCCGCGCCGGTCGCGGTGGCTCCTCCGGCGGTGGTCCGGTCTCGAGCCGGTCCACGCACGCCTTCGACGTCGAGGACTTCGCGTCCGCCCTCCTGCGGTTCGAAGACGGCGGCAGCCTGCACCTCGAGGCGTCGTGGGCGTCCTACTCGAAGGCGCACGAGGACATCTCGGTCGAGCTCCTCGGCTCGGAGGGCGGCGTCCGCCTCCACGTCGACAACTACAACACCGAGGGCACGGTCACGATCTACCGCGACGTCGCCGGTGCGCCGACGATCGAGCGACCCGCCGTGCAGGTCCCGGCCGGCCACCACCAGTCGGTCATCGCGGAGTTCCTCGACACCATCCGCGCGGGCGAGACCGCCGGCGGTGAGCTCCGGTTCGCCGGTCACCACGGCGAGTATGCACTGCACCGCAGCCGCGTCATCGACGCCGCCTACGCCTCGGCCGCCGCCGGGCACGAACTGGAGGTCCCCGCATGAGCACCACGACACCGATCCGCATCCGCGTCTGGAACGAGTTCGTCCACGAGTCCCGCGGTGACGCCGTGGTGCTCGGCCACTACCCCGACGGCATCCACGCCGTGATCGCGGCGGGCCTCGAGGAGTCGCTCGGCGACGCCGTGTCCGTCTCGACCGCGACCCTCCAGGATCCCGAGCACGGTCTCACCGAGGAGGTCCTCGCGAACACCGACGTCCTCTTCTGGTGGGGGCACATCGCCCACGACCAGGTCTCCGACGAGGTCGTCGAGCGGGTCGTCCGGCACGTCCACGCCGGCATGGGCATCGTCGTGCTGCACTCCGGCCACTACTCGCGGGTCTTCCAGCGGCTGATGGGCACGAGCTGCGCCCTCAAGTGGCGGAACGACGGCGAGCGAGAGCTCGTCTGGACGGTGCTCCCGGACCACCCGATCGCGCAGGGTGTCCCGCACCCGATCGTCATCGACCGCCAGGAGATGTACGGGGAGCAGTTCGACATCCCGCGTCCCGACGAGGAGGTGTTCCTCTCCACCTTCGCGGGCGGCGAGGTCTTCCGGTCCGGCGTCGCCTACCACCGCGGTCGCGGGCGCGTGTTCTACTTCTCGCCCGGTGACCAGGAGTACCCGGTCTACCATCACCCCGACATCCGCCGAGTGCTGGCGAACGCGGCCGAGTGGGCGCGCCCGACGATCGAGCGCACGCCGCCGACCGCGGACCAGCACCCACGGGACTGGTTCTTGAACGCGCAGGGGTAGTCTGCCCGCAGATCATCTGGAGGGACGACATGCCTGACGAACAGAACCCGTCGCTGAAGGACCCCGAGCTCTACGAGAAGCTCCGCGACGACGGCGCATCGAAGGGCAAGGCCGCTCGGATCTCGAACGCCGCCGCGAAGCAGGGACGCTCGACGATCGGTGAGAAGGGCGGCGAGGCCGGGTCCTATGAGGACTGGACGGTCGCGCAGCTCCGCGAGCGCGCGAAGGAGATCGGCCTGACCGGCTACTCCGGCAAGCGGAAGAGCGAACTCATCGCGATGCTCCGCGACAGCTGAGCAGGCGGCGCTGCAGCCCGGGCTACTTCGCCTGGGCGGCAGCGTCGTCGCCGGTCGTCGCGTGCACGACGACCTCGCCGGTGTTCGCCTCGTGCATGAAGCCCTCGAGCAGGGCGCGGTCCATCTCGCCGACCTCGTCGGAGTCGAAGGAGAACTGCAGAGCGATCGCCGGGTGCAGCCAGAGCGTCGTGCGTCCGTCGCTGGTGGAGTCCTGTCGGATCGTGAGCGCGAACGACTCGTTCCGTCGCAGCTTCATGAGCGCGATCGTCTTGACATGGGCGAGCGTTCGATCGTCGAGCCGAACGCGTGCATCGCCGGTGCCGTAGACCAGTTGTCCCATGGGATCCCTCGACTTCCGACCCCTGCGATGGCCGACGACACGAACGGCCGACTGCTGTGCGCATCCCGACGGGGTCCGGGCCGGTGAAGCGCTCTCTCAGGATACGAGACATTCTTGGTGCGCGCCCGGTTATCCACAATGCGGTGACCGATCGCCGACGCGCACGCGCATTGTCCGCTGCTCGGGCCTCGCGCGCAATGGCCCCGACCGGCCGACCCTCCCGCGCTAGCGTGGCATGCCTGAGAAGGGAGCTGACCATGGGATTCCTCCGCCTCGGTGCGCTCCGATCACAGGTCGACGATCAGACGCTCGCCCACCTGGAACGCGTGATCCTCACGCGGATGCTCGGCGAGCGGTCGTTCCGGCTGCAGCTGCATCGTGGACGCTTCCAGTCGTCCGAGCCGATCACCGTGTCGCCCGAGCAGCCGATCGTCTTCGCGTTCGACGCGGAGTTCGAGCCGCCGATCGACGAACGCATGGCCGCCGAGATGCTCGAGGAGATCGAGATCACCGGCGGATTGCACGTCGTCGTCGCCTGACCAGCAGCAGACCGACACCAGCACCACACCGAGACCACCACCACAGGAAGCAGGAGCGACATGAGCGACTTCACCGGAGCAGACGCATTGGGTACCGACCCGGACATGGTGGTCGGCACGCCGCCCACCGAGATCCCGGACGAGTCGACGGATGAGGACACGGCGGACGAGCCGGACGTGCTCGAGCAGCCGGACACCGACGCCCGCTGAGTCCACCTCACGCGGAAGCGCCGCCGACCCTCGGGTCGGCGGCGCTTCGTCGTGCAGCGGGCGGGCTCAGCCCTGCTCGGTGTCCTCGGGGTCTGCGCCCGGGCGCACCGCCGCGTCGTCGCGGATGTCGATGCGGGTGACGCCGTCGCCCTGGTCGGTGACGTCGATGCGGGGAGCCGCGTCGGCTTCGGTCGCGTTCGGGGCGGTCGTCAGCTGGTCGTGCCGGTTCTCGTCGTGCGTGTTGGGAGTCTGGTCGCTGTCGGTCATGCCCAGACGATAGCGCACGGGCACGCGGTGCCTCCCGGTATACCCTCCGGGTTGCGGATGCAAGGTCTGACGAGCTGACGGCTTCGGTTCCCACAATGGTCGTATGAGGAAGTTGCACTACGCCGGCGGGTACCTGCTGATGGCCGACCAGACCTGCAAGGCGCTGCTCCGGTACGCGCGGGCTCTCGCCCAGACCGGCGAGTCCGACATCGCGGTGGTGCCGACCATCTCCGACGGCGGCAGCCTCGGGTACGCCCACCTCCTCGTCGGACCAGCGAGCCAGCTGTTCTCGACCCCCGTGGAGAACGCGTCGAAGGAACCCTTCGACGAGGAGATCATCGCCGAGCTCGAACGGCGCACCGCCGCGCTCCAGCCGGCGCGGCCGGAGTGGGCGACCGAACTCACCGACGTCGACGATCTGGAGTTCGACGAACGCTCGATGTGAGTGCAGCCCGGGTCGCGGTCACGCCGCGAGGTTCGCGAGACCGCGAGGTTCAGCTGCGCGGACCCGGCTCCGGCACGAGGACGAGCCCCTGATTCGAATCGGCGCTGATCGCGAGCGCATCCAGCCAGGCGCGGTTGAGTTCGACCGGGACGCTGCCCGCGTACTTGAACCGGAGGGACATCGCCGGGTGCAGCCAGATCGTCGTCCGGCCGTCGCCTGACCGCGGGTCGTCCTTCCATCCGAAGTAGAACGCTTCGCCGCGGCGCAACTTCGCACCGATGACCTGCTGCAGGTGGGCGAGGACGCGGTCGTCGAACGTCACCGACACATCTGCGTCGTAGATCATCTTGCCCATGGGTTCTCCTGCTCCACTCTCCGGTTTCCACCGTAGGCCCGGTCTTGTGGAAGCACCACGTTCCACGAGGGGGTTGCGAACCGGCGCGAGTCGCCGGACCTGACACGCCGAAGCGGCACCGGCGCGATGCCGGTGCCGCTCAGCGGTGGTGCGCGATCGCTCAGACGCTGATCGGCAGCGCCTCGGCGATCGAGGTGCGGTGCAGGACGTCCCAGCGGCTGGTGTAGCTGCGCTCGGGGAGTGAGCGGAGCGCCTCGACCAGGTGGGCCGGGAGCAGGTCGCGGCGGGCCTCACGCGTCAGGTCGCTGGGGCGGCAGCGGTACTCCATGCCGCGTAGGAATTCGTCGAGCTCGGTGAACACGAGCATCTCCTCTCTGGGAGCGTCGTGGCCCCCGATGTCAGGCGGGCCGGCTGCGTCGACCGGTCGTCAGACCGCCGTGCCCTCCTTCGAGTGTCGTTCCCGTTCGGCCGTTCGGCGCGCTCTTGCCTTTCCGTCGTCGAGCTGCTACTCGACGGGGCCCGGACGTCCGGACTAGCGTGTGCCCATGACGAAGCTCCGGGTCCACAATCTCGCCGTCTCGCTCGACGGGTTCGCCACGGGCGAGGGCCAGTCCTTCGAGACCCCCTTCGGCCACGCCCAGCACCGGCTCATGCAGTGGTTCTTCCCCACCCGCACCTTCGTGTCCATGAGCGGGCACGAGGACGAGGCGGTCGGCGCCGGAACGCGTGGGGTCGACGACGCGTTCGCCGCGGCAACCGGTGACCGCATCGGTGTCGAGATCATGGGCCGGCGCAAGTTCGGTCCGCAGCTCGGACCCTGGGAGGACGAGAGTTGGCGGGGATGGTGGGGCGAGGAACCGCCGTTCCACACGCCGGTCGTCGTGCTGACCCACCACGAACGCCCGGACCTGGTGGTCGGTGAGACGACGTTCCTCTTCCGCGACCTGTCCGCCGTCGACGCGTTGTCGTTCGCGACGTCGCTCGCCGACGGACTCGACGTCCGTCTCGGCGGAGGGCCGACGACGGTCCGCCAGTTCCTCGAGGCCGACCTGGTCGACCATCTCCACGTGGTCGTCGTCCCGATCCTGCTCGGTCGTGGTGTGCGGCTCTGGGACGGGCTCGAAGGCCTGGAGGATCGGTTCACGGTCGAGGTGACCGCATCACCGAGCGGCGTCGTGCACTATGTGTTCGCGCGGAAGCCGCGCTGAAGGTCGATCGAGCCCGGTGACCGGGCCTCAGAGCTCGAGGCGTCGCTCCACGATGTCGCGAGCGACGTCGGCCAGGGCACGACGTCCACCGCGAGCGTGCTTCCTGATGCGCTCGAAGGCCTCTTCGACCGAGATCGCGGCGGTGTAGGCGACGACGCCCTTCGCCTGCTCGATGACGACCCTGGACTGCAGCGCGGACTCCAGCTGCTCGCGGGTCGCGTCGCTCTCGCGGAGGGTCCGCTCGTGCAGGATGCCGATGGTCGCGACGTCGGCCATCGCCTGCGCGGCCTGGGACTCGAACCGGTCGAGGGCTTCCGGAGTCGTGCGGAACAGGTTGAGGGTGCCGATGGTCGTCCGGCGGAGTCGCAGCGGGAAGGCATGAGCCGACCGAAATCCCGCGGTCGCCGCGACCTCGGCGAATCTCGGCCAGTCGGCTGCGACCGCGGCGATCTCGGGGATCGACACCGGCGTCGCATCACGGAAGCTGTCGATGCAGGGGCCTTCGTCCGCGCTCAGCTGGATGAGTTCGACGAGCTTCCCGGACTCGCTGGTCGACGCGATCAGTTCGAGGTCGCCGTGCGGGTCCGCCAGGAGGATGCCCGAGGCCTGGACGTCCAGGAGGTCGACGGTGGCGTCGACCAGGGCCTGGAGCAGGTCGACGACGTCGTAGTCGTCCACCAGGGTGTCGGCGAGCGTCGCGAACACGTCGAGCAGGGCGGTCGAGTGACGGAGCTCGGAGCCGGTCCCGTCGTCGCCGCGCGCGCTCATCGCTCGTCTTCGATCGTGTCGTCGTGCAGCACGTACCCGGTGCGACGTTCGAGGATGTCCTCGGCGACGTCCGACATCGAGCGGTTCTGGGCGAAGGCCTGAGCCTGGATCAGCAGGTGGGCGTCGTCGGGGGTGAGGCCGAGTTGCGCGATCACGAACCCGGTCGCCTGATGGATCCGGCGTCGGGCGTGGGGCTTCAGCTGCGTCGTGTCGGGGAGGCTCGCGAGTTCGAGGGTGCGTCGGAGCACGTACCGGCTGAGCGGGCGGGTGAGGGACATCATGTCGCCGACCGCCTGCGCGTCCAGCGTGCGCTCCTCGGTGTCGTACAGCTCGACCGCGCCCACCTGGAGCGGCCCGACGCGGAGCGGGAAGGCGAAGATGGAGCCGACCGCGTGGTCGCGGATCGCCTCGGTGAACGACGGCCAGGAGTCGTAGCCGTTCCGCTTGACGGCCTCCTCGAGCACCGGGCGGCCGCTGCCGACGGCGTCCCAGCAGGGGCCCTCGGAGAGGTCGAACTGGAGTTCGTCGATCAACGCGATCTGCTCGTCGCTCGCGGCGATCGTCTCGGGGCTCAGGGTGTCGCCGAGTGTCGCGATCGAGACGCCGCTGAGGGGCATGAGCCGGAGGATCGGCTCCACCAGCTGGTCGTCCTCGTCGACCCGGTCGAGTGCGCTGTACACGATGGCGAAAGTGTCGCTCATGTCCGCATTCCTTCCGGGCTCGGGGATGATCTCCGCTCATCGTACGGCCATCCGGCCGCGATCGCCGGGTGACGATCCGTCCTGCCTGGGAAAGCAAGGGGCCGCCTCGGCGGGATGGATTCGCCTAACGTGGCGTCATGCCTCTGACGACGACAACCCCACCGTGCCCCTCCGCCAACCGGTCCGCAGCAACCGATCGGTCGGCACGATGAGCCGCGGGATCGCCGTCGTCACCGGCGGAACCGCGGGGCTCGGTCGTGCGACCGTCCGTGAACTCGCGAAGCGCGGCTGGGACGTCGCGGTGCTGGCGCGTGGCGAGGACGGACTCGAGGCGACCGTGGCCGAGGTCGAACAGGCCGGGCGTCGCGCGTTGGGCGTCCCGACGGACGTCGCCGACCGGGAGGCCGTCGAGCAGGCGGCGGACCGGGTCGAGGCGGAACTCGGACCGATCGAGCTGTGGGTGAACTGCGCCATGGTCGGCGTCTTCGGGGACTTCCTCACGACCGAACCGGCGGACTTCGAGCGCGCGGTCGCCGTCAACTTCTTCGGCTTCGTCAACGGCACCAGAGCCGCCCTCTCGCGAATGACGCCGCGCGATCGTGGGCACGTGATCCAGGTCGGTTCCGCCCTCGCCCACCGCGGCATCCCGCTGCAGGCCGCGTACTGCGGGTCGAAGTTCGGTGCCCGAGGCTTCACGGAGTCGGTGACGGCCGAACTGCTCCACGACGGCAGCAACGTCAAGCTCTCGACCGTGGACATGCCGGCGCTCAACACCATCCAGTTCAGCTGGGTCAAGTCGCAGTTGCCCGAGCACCCCCAGCCGGTGCCGCCGATCTACCAGCCCGAGGTCGGTGCGACCGCCATCGCCGACGTCGCAGACCGACCGAGGCGACGCACCTGGGTGGGGGAGTCCACCGTCGGCACGATCCTCGGCGACCGCTTCGCCGGCGGATTCCTCGACTGGTTCCTCGCCAGGACCGGATACTCCGGGCAGCTCGCGCCGGACAAGCACGACCCGCGGATGCCCGACAACGTCTACACGCCGGCCCCCGGTGACCACGGCGCCCGTGGCGTGTTCAGCGACAAGGCCCACTCGTGGAGCCCGCAGACCTGGGCGATCCGCCACCGGCGGGCCGTGTACGCGACCGCCGCCGGCACCCTCGCAGCGGGTGTCGCCCTGGTGGCCGGCGCGGCGAAGCGGCGCTGAGCACGATGGCGCGGCGCGAGCAGTTCGACGCGGTGGTCGTCGGCGCGGGCCCCAACGGGCTCGCTGCCGCGGTGACCCTCGCCAGGGCCGGCCTGCACGTGCAGGTGGTCGAGCGGGGCGACACGATCGGTGGTGGTGCCAGGACCGCCGAGCTGACGCTGCCCGGCTTCCACCACGACATCTGCTCCGCGGTCCACCCGATGGCGCTCGCCTCCGGGTTCTTCCGATCCTTCGGCCTCGAGCGCCGCATCGACCTCGTCGTGCCGGAGATCTCCTACGCCCACCCGCTCGACGGTGGACGGGCCGGGATCGCCTACCGCGACATCGACCGCACCGCCGACGCCCTCGGACGCGACGGCGACGCCTGGCGCTCGCTCATGGGCCCGCTCGCCGCCGATGCCGACCGCGTCTCGCAGTTCACCGGTGGCAAGCTCCTGCAGGTGCCGCGCCACCCGGTCACGGTCGCGCGCTTCGGCCTCCGCGCGCTCGAGCAGGGCAGCCCGGCCTGGAACCTCCGGTTCCGCGAGGAGACCGCTCCGGCGATGCTCAGCGGTGTCGCCGCCCACTCCATCCGGCCGATGCCGAGCCTGTCCACCTCGGCCGCCGCCCTGTCGCTCGGCGCGTATGCGCACGCCCGCGGTTGGCCCATCCCCGTCGGCGGAAGCCAAGCGATCGTCGACGCGCTCGCAGCCGACCTGCTGGCCCACGGCGGTGAGATCGTCACCGGAACCGAGGTGCGCTCCATCGACGAACTGCCGTCCGCCCGCGCCGTCCTGTTCGACACGACGCCGAAAGCGCTCGCCGAGATCGCGGGCAGCCGACTGCCCGACGCGTATCTCCGTCGACTCTCCCGGTTCCGGTACGGCGACGGTGTCGCCAAGGTCGACTTCGCGCTCTCGGGACCCGTTCCGTGGACGAACCCGGAACTCGCCCGAGCCGGGACGCTCCACCTCGGCGGGACCCGCCCGGAGATCGCCGCCGCCGAGCGCGACGTCGCCCGCGGTCGGCACAGCGAGTCGCCCTACGTCCTCGTCTCGCAGCCCGACGTCGGCGACCCGGGACGGGCTCCCGGTGACGCCCAGGTCCTCTGGGCGTACACGCACGTGCCGAGCGGGTCCGGTCTCGACCAGACCGAGGCGATCACCCGGCAGATCGAGCGCTTCGCCCCCGGGTTCCGCGACGTGATCCTGACGTCGGCGTCGATGACCGCCCGCGACATGGCGAGGTACAACCCGAACTACGTGCTCGGCGACATCGCGGCCGGCGCTGCGAGCTTCGCGCAGCTCGTCGCGCGTCCCGTGCTCTCGAACGACCCGTGGCGGACACCGACACCGGGGATCTTTCTCTGCTCCTCGTCGACCCCGCCCGGCCCGGGCGTCCACGGTCTCGCCGGCTGGCACGCCGCCCGCAGCGCCCTCCGCTCGGTCTTCGGCCGCGACCGCATGCCGTCGCTCGCGCCCGACCGCCCGCGTCCGACCTCCTGACCTCGTCCCTGCTCCAGCGAAAGGAACACCACCGTGTCCCACACCTCCAGGGTCCTCGACTGCCCGCCCGACCGTGTCTTCGCCGTCCTCGCCGACGGTTGGCTCTTCCCGGCGTGGGTGGTCGGCGCGTCCCGCATGCGCGACGTCGGTGACCAGTGGCCGCACGTGGGCGGGAAGCTGCACCACTCCTTCGGTGTCTGGCCGGCGGTGCTGAACGACGAGACGACCGTGCTCCAGTGGGATGCTCCGCACCGGTTCGTCATCCAGCCGAAGGGGTGGCCGCTCGGTGAGGCCCGCGTCGCGGTCGAGGTCGAGCCGCACGAGCGCGGGTGCATCGTCCACCTGCATGAGCACGCCGTGACGGGCCCTGGTGCGCTGATCCCGGTCTGGCTCCTCGACATCGGGCTGCACCTCCGCAACATCGAGACGCTGCGCCGACTCGCCCACCTCGCTGAGGGCGGTGCCGGTGGGACCCACCTCGTGGAGGCGGCCGAGCCGACGGTAGAAGACCGGAAGAACGCCGAGTTCCCGAAGCGGTCGTTGTTCGCGCGGGTGGCGTCGGTCCTCGTCGTCGCCGTGCCGGTGGTAGCGGTCGCGCGCAAGCTCTCCCGCTGACGGTGTCCGGTCATGCCTGCCGCGAGTGAGCCGGCCGACGCCCTACCCGGGGACGGTCGCGACGAGACGCTGAACGAGCGATCCGACCGCAACTGGTCGGAGCTGCTGCAGGAGTTCCGCGTCCTCCAGACGGGCACGCAGATCCTCGCGGGCTTCCTGCTGACGCTGCCGTTCCAGCCCCGGTTCACCGAGCTCAGTGGATTCGACCACGTGCTGTACCTCGTCCTCGTGGTCCTGGCCGTGACGGTGACGCTCCTGGCGCTCGCGCCGGTCATCATGCACCGGCTCGTCTTCGGACGGCTGGAGAAACCACAGCTGGTGCGGCTGTCCAGCAGGATCCTCATGGTGTGTCTCGGGGCGGCGTCGCTGCTGTTCGCGGGGATCGTCCTGTTCGTCTTCGACTTCGTCGCATCGCCTGCGGTCGGGCTGTGGGCGGGTGGTGCCGTGGGCGTCGTCATCGGGTTGGTGTGGATCGTCGGCCCGCGCCTGATCCGGGGTGCGCGCGACCGCGTGTCCTGAGGTGATCGACGTGCCCGCGGTGAGCCCCGAGAATGGGACGATGCCCGAAACGTGTACCTTCTGCCGCATCCTGCGTGACGAGCCCGACGACGTCATCTGGGTGGAGCGCGAGGACGAGGCGGTCGCCTTCCGGCCGTTGCCCGAGTCGGAACTCGCCCCCGGCCACACCCTCGTGGTGCCGCGGGCGCACAGCGTCGGCCTGCTGGATGCCGACCCGCGTGCCCTGCAAGCGACGACCGCCCTCGCTCAGCGGGTGGGACGCGCGATGCGGGCGGCGCTCGGTGCGACCGGCGTCGTCGTGCTGAGTGCGTCCGGTGCCGATGCCGGGCAGAGCGTCCCCCACCTCCATCTCCACGTCGTCCCGTGCTGGGATGACGACGGGGTCACGTTCTGGCCCGAGGGCCGCTCGAAGCACCGGGTCGACGGCGACCCGCATGCGCTCCTCGCGGAGATGTTCGAGTAGCCGGAGATCGCTGCTCCTTGAGTTGACCTCAAGACCGATTGAGGTTCTACGGTTGAAGCATGACCATTCCCACCACGCCGTCCGCTGATCCCGATGCCCTCGCCCGCGCCGCGACCGTCGACGGGTTCAAGACGGCGTTCCGTGACCACCCGGCGGGCGTCGCGCTGATCAGTGCCTCGACCGATCGGGGAGACGTCGGGCTGACGGCGTCATCGGTCGCTTCGGTGGCCGTCGACCCTCCGATGCTGTCCTTCTCGGTCACGCGGGCCACGGGGTCCGCGGGCGGACTGCTCAGTGCGGGGACGGTCGTCGTCCACCTCCTGGCGGATCATCACCTGGAGGTCGCGAAGGCGTTCGCCAAGACGGGGGAGCCGCGCTTCACCCCGGAACAGCACTGGGAGCGACTCGCGACCGGCGAGCCCTATCTGCCGAGCGCCCGTGCGGCGCTGCGCTGCCGGATCGTGCAAACGGTCCCGGCCGGCAGCTCGATGCTCGTCATAGCCGAGGTGCTGGAGGTCGTCCCGCCCGGCACGGACGCGCCGGCGCTCGTCTACCAGAACCGCAACTTCCACCGCCTGGAGTCCGACCCGCTCGGCTGATCAGGTGAGGAGCGCGATCGGGCCGATGTCCGCGATCGCCTCGATGACCCGCTCGGGGTGCTCGGCGATCCGGTTCAGGACGTAGAGCCACCACTCGGGTCCGTAGACGAGGTACTCGCGCGTCGCGAACCCGCGGCGGCGGAGGTCGTCGAGCAGTTCGGTGCCGAGTCCCTGCAGCATCTCGAACTCCACATGCGGCTGGCGGAGGTCGTCACCGAGCGCGCCCTCGAGTGCGGCGACCAGGTTGGCGTCGTGGGTGGCGACGTTGACCCGGCGACCCGACCCCACGAGTCGCGTGACCATGCTGATGTAAGCCGCGGTCATCGGCGCGGAGTCGCGGGGGTAGGCCACCTCGGTCGATTCGAGGAAGGCGCCCTTGACGACGCGGATCGGCCCGGGCCGATCCAGCACGCGGTCGAGGTCCGCGGGGGTGCGGTGCAGTCTCGCCTGCAGGGTGACGCCGGTCTCCGGGAACCGGCCGGCGATCTGCTCGTAGATCGACAACACGAGGTCCGTGCGGTCGGAACCCTCCGCGGAGATCATGAGCGAGGTGTCGGCGTCCCGTGCTGCCTGCGCGAGCGCCAGGCCGTTGCGCAGGCCGAGCTCGGGGGAGACGACGGAACCGATGTGCGAGAGGTCGAGCGAGATCGTCGCGGTCTGGTCGGATTCGCTGATCCGGCGGGCGAGGTCGATGAACTCCGCGGTCTGTTCGTCGGCGACACGTGCGTCACGGACGGACTCGCCGACGAGCTCGATGCTCCAGCGATGCCCACGATCGGCGTTCGCTTCGAGGAGCCGCAATGCGGAGGCCGCGTCCTCGCCGGCGATGTATCGCAGGGCGGCCCGCTTGGCGACGGCGGCGGCTTCAGGGTGAGCGAGGACCCGTGCTTTGAGGTCCTCGTCGAGGGCCCAGGCTCGCAGGGTGTCGGCGGCGCGCGACAGCGTCTCGTCGTTCATCAGCATGCTTCGACCCTATCCAGTCGTGGGTGGCGGTCCGGACGGCACCGGGGTCTGGGCTGCACCGAGGTCTGGGCTGCACCGAGTCTGGGCTGCGTCGCCCGTGCGCGCTACGCTCGCTCACGTGGCGAGCTTCGAGGAGAAACCGATCCTGGACCTCACGCTCGATGAGTGGGAGGCCTATCTCGCCGGTGCGCCGAGCGACGCCGGTGTTCGGTTGAAGCTGCGGAAGAAGACCTCGAAGGCGTCGGGGATCACCTGGTCGGAGGCGCTGGACGTCGCCCTCTGCCACGGGTGGATCGACGGGCAGAGCAAACGGTTCGACGACGACTACACGCTGCAGGCGTTCACCCCGCGGCGGAAGAACAGCCCGTGGTCGCAGATCAACCGGGAGCACGTCGCCCGCCTCATCGAGGAGGGGCGGATGCGTCCCGGCGGGCTCGGGGAGATCGAACGAGCCAAGGCCGACGGGCGGTGGGACGTGGCGTATCGGCAGAAGGACGCCGTCGCACCGGACGATCTCCAGGCGGCGCTCGATGCGAACCCCGAGGCGGCGGCGTACTTCGCGACGCTCGGCCGCACCGACCGCTTCCGTGTCTTCTTCCGCCTCAGCAACATCAAGACGCCCGCGATCAGGGCCGCGCGCATCGCGGACGTGGTCGAGAAGGCCGCTCGGGGCGAGCAGCACTACCGCTGATGATGGGGGACCGGCGCGGATGAGAGTGTCACCGAGGGCCGTGTGGCCGGTCGTCCACGAGGAGCGTCGGCGGCTCGTCGCGGACCTGTCGATGCTGGGCGACGAGCAGTGGAGGACGCCGTCGCTCTGCACCGGATGGGATGTGCATGACGTCGTGGCCCATCTCGTCGACTCGGCGAAGACGACGCGGCTGAGGTTCGCCCGACGACTCATCGCCGCGCGGTTCGACTTCGACCTCGACAACGCACGCGGGGTCGAGCGGGAGCGGAGGAACGACCCGCAGGAGACGCTCCGCGCCCTGGCGGACGCCACCGAGCTGACGCACACCCCGCCGGCGAACCTCGCGACCAGGCTCGTCGAGGCCATCGTGCACGGTGAGGACGTCCGCCGGCCGCTCGGCATCAGCGCGGCCTACCCGACAGCCGCGATCCACGTGGCGTTGGAGTACCAGCTCCGGACCGGCGTCTCGATGGGCGGTGGCAAGGAACGCGCCCAGGGGGTTCGGCTCGTCGCCGAGGACGCCGGGGCGAGCTGGGGTGCGGGCGACGAGGTCCGGGGATCGGCGCTCGACCTCTTGCTCGCGGTGTCAGGGCGACCGACCGGGCTGGCTCTGCCGGGGCGGTGAGTGCGGGGCAGGCCCGCTTCCGGTCACCGAGGTGGTGCGGCTTGGCTGCCCTTCGACAGGCTCAGGGACCGAAACGGTTGGGGGGACACTTCTTCCGGTCACTGAGCTTGTCGAAGTGCGCACGAGGAACCCTTCGACAGGCTCTGGGTCCGGGTGTATCCGGGTGAACCTCTTCCGGTCACCGAGGTGGTGCGGCTCGGCTGCCCTTCGACAGGCTCAGGGACCGAAACGGTTCGGGCACACTTCTCCCGGTCACTGAGCTTGTCGAAGTGCTCACGAGGAACCCTTCGACAGGCTCTGGGGCCGAAACGGTTCGGGCACACTTCTCCCGGTCACTGAGCTTGTCGAAGTGCTCACGAGGAACCCTTCGACAGGCTCTGGGACCGAAACGGTTCGGGCACACTTCTTCCGGTCACTGAGCTTGTCGAAGTGCCCACGAGAACACCTCGTCGTTCCTGGTCAGAACGGTGCGGGGTCCGGTTCGGTCCGGTGATGTTTGCCGTTGGGTGTCGTCCAGTCGAGCACGCCGCCGGGTCCGTGTTGAAGGTTCCAGCCGGGGAGGTGCTTCATCCGGTGGTGATGTCGACACAAGCACGCGAGATTGCCGACATCCGTCGCGCCCCCGTCCTCCCACGCGACCGAATGATCGAGGTCACACGCTCTGGCGCGCCTGCCGCAGCCCGGTGCCCGACAGGTGCCGTCCCGGAGGCGCACTGCCCGTTGGAGGTCGGCTGGGACGCGGTACTGATTCCGCCCGACGGAGAGCACCGCACCCGTTTCCGGCTGGACGAGGATGCGGGTGAAGCTTGGTGCGTTCACCGCGATGCGTGCCGCGGTCTCCGGGTCGATGGGGCCGTAGCCGTCGAGCATGCCGGGTGCGTCGGAGACGCCGGCCATGGTGAGCGCGGGGACGGTGATCTGCACGGTCGGCTTGATGTGCTCCTGGACCTCGATCGGGTGCGGGAGCACCGGGCTCGACATGACGTCTTCCGGGGTTACTCCGGTGAGGGCGAGGGCCGCGAGGGCGTCCGCCTGGAGTTGTGCGCAGGTGCGGGTGTCGCCTGCGGCGCGTGACTCCGCCGCGGCCGCTTCGACGCGCTCGATGATGCCCTGGGCGATCGGTGCGGTGGTGAACAGGTGAACCCACGCCATGCCGTCGGCTGCGGGTTCGAACTCGACCCGGCGGTCTGACTCGGAGCGGGTTGCGCGTGCGGTGATCGATTCGGGGTGGAGTCGTTCGCGCAGGACGCGGGCGCTCGTGCGGAGCCCAGCGGCCGTGGTGCGCTCGGCGACGACGAGGACCTTGTCGAGGAACACCGCCCGCCCGGCAGCCGGGACGTCGCAGAGCTGGTCGGTGATCACCTGCGCATGCCGCGCCGAGATCCGGCCGGCCTCGAGCGACGCCAGCACAGCCGGTGCGTCACTCACCAGACGTTCGGCGTCGTTGGTCGCAAGCTGGACCGTCCGCTCCGGCATCCGGGTCGCCATCGCGAGGGCCGCACACGTTGACCGGCGTGAGAGCGCCTGACGTTCAGCCGGCGGGAAGATCGCCGGGACCGTGACGTCCGCGAACGCATCCGCGTAGGCGGCGGAGCGGGCCAGGAGGCGCGCCTTCCGCGCGTCCAGGACGGCCTGTTGCCGGTGGAGCTCGGCCCACTGGTCCGAGAACTCCTCGAGCTGCGCGGCGTACTCGTCGCCTGCGCGGGTCGCGGTGGTGGTCTCGGTCATGGAACCAGTCCACCATGGACCACTGACATTCCAGATGCTGAGTCGAGCCGATTGTGGACGTTGCTCGTGCGCCCTTCGACAGGCTCAGGGGCCGGAGGAGGGATGCCGGGTTCGTGGGGTTCTTCCGTGGGTCCTTCGACAGGCTCAGGGACCGGGGGAGGCGTGCCGGGTTCGTGGGGTTCTTCCGTGGGCCCTTCGACAGGCTCAGGGACCGGGGGAGGTGTGCCGGGTTCGTTGGGGTCTTCGTGGGCCCTTCGACAGGCTCAGGGGCCGGGGGAGGCATGCCGGGTTCGTGGGGTTCTTCCGTGGGTCCTTCGACAGGCTCAGGGACCGGAGGAGGTATGCCGGGTTCGTGGGGTTCTTCCGTGGGTCCTTCGACAGGCTCAGGGACCGCGGGAAGGGTGCCCGATTCGCGGGTCCGTGTGCCCCTCGACAAGCTCAGGGACCGCTGGAAGCGCGCGGGATTCGTGAGGGTCTCCGTGGGCCCTTCGACGGGCTCGGGGACCGGGGGAAGGGCGCGCGATTCGCGTGTCCATGTGCTCTTCTGCGGGCTTGGGGACCGGAGGAGGGCGCTCGACGAGCGGCCGGACGGGTCAGACGGCCCGGGCGAGCAGGTCCGCGACGCGCTTCGCGACGGCGTCGTTCCACGCGGTGACCCCGAACGCGGTCGGCCACAGGTCGCCGTCGTCGAGCTTCGCGGAGTCGTTGAACCCGATGGTCGCGTAGCGCGCCTTGAACTTCGCCGCCGCCTGGAAGAACACGACCGCCTTGCCGTCGGCGCCGACGTAGGCGGGCATGCCGTACCAGGTCTTGGCCGCGAGGCCGGAGTCGCCACCCATGATCAGCTCGTGCAACGGCTCGGCGATCGCGCGGTCGGCGTCCTCCATGTCGGCGATCGCGTCGACGACGGCCTGCATGGCCTCCTCGCGACTCGCTGCCGCCTTCAGCTCTTTGGCGCGCTCCTTCATCGCCGCGCGTTCCTCGGCACTGAATCCACTCTTCGTGCTCGACTGCTTCTCGGCCATGTCGGCGTCCTTCCGTTCGGGGCTGTGGTCCGCCTCTCACGGTAGACCTCAGCCCACTGAGTCGCCCAGAAGTGCTCGAAAACAGCCCGAAAACGGACCGATCCGGGCGACTCAGCCGTCCAGCGCGCCCGGCCCGAGCACCGACTCGACGATGACCCGGATCGCGTACTCGCTGGTCTCGGCGAGGTCGACGTCCGCAGGGTCGATGAGCCACTGCACCTGCAGACCGTCCATGACCGCCAGGATGGACGCCGCCGCACGGTGGATCGTCTCGGGCGCATCCACGCCCCGCTCGGCGCACACCACCTCGAACGCCTCCGCGATCTCACGCCGGAGGGTCCGGTAGCGGTCGTCGAAGTAGTGCCTGGCCGGGTGATCCTCCGTCACCGACTCCGCCGACAGTACGACGAACGCCTGCACGATCCCGGCGCGCTGCGCGTTCGCGGCTGCGGTGCGGATCAGGTGCTTGAACAGGTCGATACCGCCGGGGATGTGCTGGTCGTCGAGGTCCTGCACGTCCGTCGCGTCGCGGTAGCTGAGGACCTCGAGGAGGAGCTGGTCCTTCGATCCGAAGTGGTGCAGGATGCCCGCCGGCGTCATGTCGACGAGCTCGGCGATGTCGATGAGGGTGCCGTTCGCGTACCCCTTGGCGCCGAAGACGTCGAGCGCGGAGCGGACGACCTCTGCTCGCCTCGCCACAGTCGCCGGGCGTGGCTGGGCTGGTCGTTTCGCCGTGTTCTGTCGTTTCACCGTGCTCATGGTGTCCGTTCCGCGGGGGCCTCGATGCGCCCGACACTACCGCGCTTGCCAACTTACTGAATGGTCAGTAAGTTATCACCGAATCCCGACTTGCGCCGCACTGCCGCAGCGCACACCCAAGAGGAGAAAGCGATGAAGCTGAGAACCCCACTGCTGGCCGCGTTCGCGGCCACAGCCCTGCTGCTCACCGGATGCACCGGTGGCGGCGGGTCGAGCGACGGCCCCGAGAGCGGCGCCGCCCTGACGATCGCGAAGCCGGACGGCTCGATCGCCACCGAATCCAACAACCCCTACGTCGGCGACTCGTCCGCCATGAAACTCGGCTACATCAACGCGATCCTGGAGCCGCTCGCGATCGTCAACCTCGTCGACCCGAGCGCTGAGGTGAAGCCCTGGCTCGCCTCCGAGATCGCCTGGTCCGACGACTACACCTCCGTCGCGCTGACCGCTCGCGACGGCGTCACCTGGAACGACGGCGAGGCGTTCAGCGCTGACGACATCGCGTTCACCTTCCAGCAGTTCATCGACCACCCGGAGCTCGACAACTCGGCCCTCGGCCTCACCACGGTGGCGACCGAGGGCGACACCGTCACCCTGTCGTTCACGAACCCCATGTTCGTGAAGCAGGACAAGGTGCTCCTCAAGCAGATCGTCCCGAAGCACGTGTGGGAGTCCGTCGACGACCCCGCCACCTTCGAGAACCCCGAGCCCGTCGGCACCGGTCCGTACACGCTCACGAGCTTCAGCACCGAGAGCGTCGAGCTCTCCGCCCGCGACGACTACTGGGGTGAGCAGCCGGCCGTGCCGACGCTCTACTACGTGTCGTACAACGACAACACGGCCCTCACCACCGCCCTCGCGAACGGCGACGCCGACTGGGCGCAGGCCTTCATCCCGAACGTGCAGTCCGCGTACCTCGACAAGGACAAGGAGCACAACGTCTACTGGGCGGCCGCCGGTCTCGCCGTCGACGCGATGTTCGTGAACACGCAGACGAAGCCGTTCAACGACCCCGCGTTCCGCCAGGCGGTGAACCTCGTCATCGACCGCGAGCAGCACCAGCAGATCGCCCGTGAGGGCGGCGTCCCGGAGCTCAGCTCGGTGACCGGGCTCCCGACCCCGGCGGGCGACGCGTTCATCGCTTCCGCGTTCGAGGGCGAGGACTATACCGTCGACGCGAAGGCCGCAAAGCAGGTCCTGACCGACGCCGGCTACACCTGGGAGGACGACGTCCTCACCGACCCGTCCGGCGAGGCCGTCACCTTCACGCTGTCGGTGCCGCAGGGCTGGAACGACTACGTGACCGGCATCAGCCTCATCGCCGACTCGGTCAAGACGCTGGGCGTCACTGCCACGGTCGACACCCCCGACCAGGACACCTGGTGGGCGGCGAAGTCGGACGGCGACTTCCAGGCCATCCTGCACTGGACCGACACCGGCGCGACGCCGTACGACCTGTACTCCGACATCATGGACGGCCGCTGGCTCGTCGCCGAGGGTGAGGCGGCCGACTTCAACTTCGGTCGGTACGACAGCCCAGAGGCCACCGCGGCGCTCGCCGCCTACGCCAACGCGACGGACGACGCCACGCGCGCAGCCGCCCTCGAGACGGTGCAGAAGCTGTTCGTCTCCGACGTCCCGGCCATGCCGATCGGCACGCGCCCGTTCATCGGTTCGTACAACACGCGGAACTACACCGGATGGCCGAGCGAGGACGACCCCTACGCGCCCGCCGACCCGACGCAGCCGACCGCGGTCTACATCCTCACGCAGCTCAAGGCCGCGAAGTAGGCACGGGCACCACACCGACGGGTGGGGCGCTCATCCGCCCCGCCCGTCACCTCCCGCATGCGCAACGGCATGCACCGCGATCAGCACAGAACGGACTCATGCAGTGACCAACGACGACCTGCTGACGGTCCGGCGCCGCTCCTCACCAGCACAGAACGGACTCATGCAGTGACCAACGACGACCTGCTGACGGTGTCCTCCTTCAGCGTCACCTACGACGTGGAACCACCCGTCGAAGCCGTGCGCGACGTCTCGCTCACCCTCCGCCGCGGCGAGATCCTCGGCCTCGCCGGCGAGTCCGGCTGCGGCAAGACCACCCTCGCCTACGGCCTGCAACGGCTCCTCAAACCACCGGCGGTCATCACGGGTGGGACCGCCGTCTTCCACGACGAGTCCGGCGAGGACATCGACCTCGGCCTGCTCGGCGAGGAGGAGATGCGCGCGTTCCGCTGGGACAAGGCCTCCATGGTGTTCCAGGGCGCGATGAACGCCCTCAACCCGGTCACCTCGATCGGGCGGCAGCTCGACGACGTCTTCACCACGCACCGCCGCGGCATGTCACGCGCCGAACGTCGCGAGGAGGCGGGCAAGCTGCTCGACATCGTCGGGGTCGGCCGCGACCGCCTGAAGTCCTACCCCCACGAGCTCTCCGGCGGCATGCGCCAGCGGGTCATGATCGCGATGGCGCTCGCCCTGAAGCCGCAGCTGATGATCATGGACGAGCCGACCACCGCGCTCGATGTGCTCGTGCAGCGCGAGATCCTCCAACAGATCTCCGAGCTCCGCACCGAGTTCGGCTTCTCGGTCATCTTCATCACCCACGACCTCCCGCTGCTCCTCGAGATCTCCGACCGCATCGCCGTCATGCGTGCCGGCCGGCTCGTCGAGATCGACACGGCGGAACGCATCTACCGACAGGCGAAGGACCCGTACACGCGGAAGCTGCTCGCGTCCTTCCCGAGCCTCACCGGCGAGCGCGGCGACTTCGTCCGTGGGACCGGTGCCGCCACGTCGGCCACCCAGGCAGGAGTGACCGCATGACCACCCTCGAGTTCTCGCACGTCTCGAAGCGCTACCGGGTCCGTGGCTCCGGTCACATGCTCGCGCTCGACGACGTCAGTTTCACCCTGCGGTCCGGCCGGACGCTCGCCCTCGTCGGTCAGTCCGGCAGTGGCAAGTCGACCATCGCGAAGATCCTCACCCAGTTGGAACGGGCGACGAGCGGCGACATCCTGCTCGACGGCAAAGCCATCCCGCGTCGTGGTCGTGCACTCCGCCGCTACCGTCAGCAGGTCCGCATGGTCTTCCAGGACCCGTTCGCCTCGCTGAACCCGTCGCACACGATCCGTCACCATCTGGAGCGACCGCTGCGCCTCGACCACGTCGTCCCTGAGGCCGAGGTGGAGGACGAGGTGCATCGCCTCCTCGAGCGCGTGCAGCTCGACCCGGCCGGCACGATCGACCGCCGGCCCCACGAACTGTCCGGCGGTCAGCGCCAGCGGGTCGCCATCGCCCGTGCGCTCGCGTCGCGTCCGTCCCTCCTCATCGCCGACGAGCCCGTCTCGATGCTCGACGTCTCCATCCGGCTGGGTGTCCTCAACCTCCTGGCCGAGCTGCAGCGCGAGTCGCAACTCGGCGTGCTCTACATCACGCACGACCTCGCGACCGCGCGGCACTTCAGCGACGAGATCATGGTCCTGCACCACGGCGAGGTGGTCGAGCGGGGCCTGGCCGACGACGTGATCCTCCGCCCGCAGCACCCCTACACGCTCGCCCTCCGCAACGCGTCGCCCGACCCCGACCGCCACTTCGCGGGAACGGAGACCATCGCATGACCTTCTTCCTCCGTCGCGCCGCCTTCTACGCGTTCACCGCGTGGGCCGCGATCACGATCAACTTCTTCCTGCCACGGATGCTCAAGGGCGACCCGGTGTCGGCGTACATCGCCAAGAACCAGGGCCGCATCAGCCCCGAGGCAGCGGACTCACTGCGCACCCTGTTCGGACTCGACGCCGACAAGTCGATGCTCGAGCAGTACCTCGACTACTGGCGGTTGCTCTTCTCGGGCGACCTCGGACGGTCCTTCTCGAAGGGCCTCGCGCCCGTCACCGACGTGATCGCCGCCGCCCTGCCCTGGACCGTGGGACTCGTCGGGATCGCGACGATCCTGTCGTTCGTCCTCGGCACGTCCATCGGCGCCCTCATCGGCTGGCGGCGCGGCAGCAAGGCGGACTTCATCGTCCCGCTGTCCACCTTCTTCTCGACGGTGCCGTACTTCTGGATGGGCCTCATCGCGATCGCGGTGTTCTCCACCCTGCTCGGCTGGTTCCCCGCCTCCCATGCCTACGGCAAGGGATCGAGGCCCGAGTTCTCGCTCGACTTCTTCGGGCAGGTGATCGCGCACGGCTTCCTGCCGGCGGCGACGATCGTGCTCGCCTCGCTCGGCGGCTGGATCCTCGGCATGCGCAACATGATGGTCACCGTCCTCGACGAGGACTACGTGACCGTCGCCCAGGCGAAGGGGCTGCCGACCCGCCGGGTGCTCGTCGACTACGCCGCACGCAACGCGATGCTGCCGCAGCTGTCGAGCTTCGCCCTGTCGCTCGGCTTCATCGTCGGCGGCACGATCGTCATGGAGATGGTCTTCTCCTACCCGGGCGTCGGCAAGCTGCTGCTCGACGCCACGACGGCGAAGGACTACCCGCTCATGCAGGGGCTCTTCCTCGTCATCACGCTCACCGTCCTCGTCGCGAACATCCTGGCCGACGTCGCCTACGCGGTGCTCGACCCCCGCACCCGCCAGATGGAGTCCTGACATGACCATCCCCACCACCGAGGCCCTCGCCACCGCCGAGGCGCCCAAGCCGACGCCCGCGGGCCGCTCGGTCGCCGCCCGCTTCGCGTCGTCGTTCGCGATGTTCCGCAACGGCAAGTCGATCGCCGGGCTCTGCATCCTCGGGTTCTTCGTCCTCGTCGCGGTCTTCGGTGACCTCATCGCGCCGTACGGCCCGCTCGAGAAGGACTTCACCGCGCTGCGCCAGGCGCCGTCCGCCGCGCACCTGCTGGGCACGACGCACATGGGTGAGGACGTCCTGAGCCAGCTTATCTACGGCACCCGGGGCGTGCTCCTCGTCGGCTTCCTGGCCGGGATCTTCGCGACGATCATCGCCGTCGCCATCGGGGTCACCGCCGGGTACGTCTCGGGGTTCACGAGCGAGTCGCTGTCCGCGCTGACGAACGTCTTCCTCGTCATCCCGGGTCTCCCGCTCATGATCATCGTGGCGTCCCAGTACGACAACCCGAGCCTGTTCCTCATCGCCGGGGTCCTGGCGCTCACCGGGTGGGCGTGGGGCGGCCGGGTGCTCCGCGCGCAGACGATGTCGCTGCGGAACCGCGACTTCATCCAGGCGGCGAAGGCGAACGGGGAGTCCCTCTTCCGGATCATCACCGTCGAGATGCTGCCGAACCTCACCGCCATCATCGCCTCGAGCTTCGTCGGCACGGTCACCGCTGCAGTGCTCGGGCTCACCACGCTCGCGTTCATCGGCGTCATCCCGATCACGAACCTCAACTGGGGCACCATCCTGTTCTGGGCGCAGCAGAACGGTGCGTTCCCCGACTTCTGGTGGTGGTACGTCCCCGCAGGCGTCTGCATCGCCCTGCTCGGTGTCGCACTGTCGCTCATCAACTTCGGGATCGACGAGTACGTGAACCCGAGGCTCCGCTCGGCGGGTGAACGCGCCAGGGCCCTGCGCAAGCGCGGTATCAAGCCCGGGGCGAGTGTCACCGCCGTCCGCACCGAGACGACCGGCCCGTCCACGATCACCGACACGACTCACACCGAACGCGCTGGAGCCACCGAACGATGAAGACCGACACCGCCCCTCACCTCGAGGACGCCCGCTACCTCGACGCCACACTGCCCATAGCGGCCCGCGTCGACGACCTCGTCGAGCGGATGACCGTCCGCGAGAAGGTCGGGCAGATGATGCAACTCGACGCGCGCGACGACATCGAGGCCCACGTCCTCGAGACGCACGTCGGCTCGATCCTGCACGCCTCGCCGGAGCGTCTCGTGGTCGCCCATGAACTCGTCGGGCGCACGCGACTGCGGATCCCGCTGATCGTGGGGGAGGACTGCATCCACGGTCACTCCTTCCACCTCGGCGCGACGATCTTCCCGACGCAACTGGCGATGGCCGCGAGCTGGGACGCGGGGCTGCTCGAACGGGTCGCCAGGGCCACGGCCGTCGAGGTCGCCGCGACGGGTGTCCACTGGACGTTCTCGCCGGTGCTCTGCATCGCCCGTGACCTCCGCTGGGGCCGCGTCGGTGAGACCTTCGGCGAGGACCCGTTCCTCATCGGTGAGCTGGCCTCCGCGATGGTGCGCGGCTACCAGGGCGACGGCCTGTCCGACCCGACCGCCATCCTCGCGACGGCCAAGCACTTCGCCGGCTACTCCGAGACGCAGGGTGGGCGCGACGCGAGCGAGGCCGACATCTCCCCGCGCAAGCTGCGGTCATGGTTCCTCCCGCCGTTCGAGCGGGTCGCCCGCGAGGGCTGCGCCAGCTTCATGCTCGGCTACCAGTCGATCGACGGGGTGCCGATCACGGTCAACGAGTGGCTGCTGGGCGACGTCCTGCGCGGTGAGTGGGGGTACGAGGGGACGCTCATCACCGACTGGGACAACGTGGGCCGCATGGTGTGGGAGCAGCACGTCAGCCCGGACTACGTGCACGCCTCGGCTGCCGCGATCCGAGCCGGCAACGACATGGTGATGACCACGCCCGGCTTCTTCGCGGGCGCTCTGGAGGCGCTCGAGCGCGGGCTGCTCGAGGAGGCCGACCTCGACCGGGCGGTCCGTCGCATCCTCACCCTGAAGTTCGCGCTCGGGCTCTTCGAGCACCCACGGCACCCGGACTCCGCTGAGCAGCTCGCGGTGATCGGCTCGCCGGAGCACACCGAGCTCAACCTCGAGACCGCGCGGCGTTCCCTCGTCCTGCTCCGCAACGAGGGCGTGCTGCCGCTCGCCGGCGGCTACCGGGCGGACGAGGCAGGCAGGGCGATCGCGACGTCCGAGGCCGGGCCGCAGCGCATCGCCGTCGTGGGTCCGCTCGCGGACGACGCGCAGATGCAGCTCGGCGACTGGGCGGGCAACTCCGGCCAGGCCGGTTGGTTGCCCGACGGCCAGCCGCGCGAGATGATCACCACCGTGGTCGACGGCCTGCGTGCGGTCGCACCCGCCGGGAGCACGGTCACGACCGCGTTCGGAGCGGACATCCTCACGCTCTCACCCGATCCCGCCGGGGCGACCTTCCCCGACGGTCAGCCGCGTCCGCCGGTCGTCACGCCCGCGCGACCCGACGAGGCGCTCATCGCGGAAGCCGTCGCGCTGGCCGAGGACGCCGATGTGGTCGTCGCCGTCGTGGGCGACCGCATCGAGCTCGTGGGGGAGGGCCGCTCCACCGCGACGCTCGAGCTCATCGGCGGACAGGTGGCACTGCTCGACGCCCTGGCGGCCACCGGCAAGCCGATCGTCGTGGTCCTGCTCGCTTCGAAGCCGCTCGTGCTGCCGCCGTCCGCGCTGCACGCCGACGCGATCGTGTGGGCGGCGAGCCCCGGCATGCAGGGTGGCCGCGCGATCGCGGAACTCCTGCTCGGTCTCATCGAGCCGACCGGTCGCCTGCCGATCTCCTTCGCGCGGCACGCCGGCCAGCAGCCGACGTACTACAACCAGATCCGCGGACAGCACGGCGACCGCTATGCCGACCTCACCCAGGAGCCTGCGTTCGCGTTCGGCGACGGGCTGTCCTACTCGAGCGTCGAGTACGGGGAGCCGCGCCTCGACCAGGCCGTCTACGGACGTGACGACACCGTGCGCGCCGAGGTCGAGGTGCGCAACAGCGGGTCGCGCCCCGTCCTCGAGACGGTGCAGGTGTACGTCAGCGACCTCGTCACCTCGGTCAGCTGGGCCGACCAGGAGCTGAAGACGTTCCGCCAGGTCGCGATCCAACCGGGCGACACGGCGACGGTCACGATCGAGCTGCCCGTCGCCGACTGCTCCATCGTCGACGCGAGGGGACGACGGGTCGTCGAAGCGGGCGAGTTCGAGCTGCGGGTGGGCGGCTCCTCACGGGCCGATGCGCTGCACGCGGTCCGCTTCACGATCACCGACTGAGCCGTCGGCCGCCGGAACCCTCACGAGGCCGCACGAAGTCCCTCCTGTTTCGTGCAGCACCCGTGAGTGGTCCCGAGGACTACGCCAGTTCGTCCGCGTCAGCGCGGACGGTGACCTCGCCGCCGTTGGCGCCGTGCATCAGGTCCTCGAGCAGGGGCCGGTCCATCTCGAACGTCTCGTCCGAATCGAAGCTGAACTGCAGCGGGATCGACGGGTGCAGCCAGAGCGTGACGCGGCCGCGCTCCGTCGAGGTGTCGCGCAGGGTCACCGAGAACGACTCGTTCCGACGGAGCTTCATGAGGGTGATGGTCTTGACGTGAGCCAGCATCCGGTCTTCGAGGTGGAACCGGTTCTCGCCCGTGCCGTATACGATCGCGCCCATGTGCTGTGCCCTTCTCCGGGCCTCCGACGATCGACACGGCGAGATGCGCCGGTGTCGAGCGGCCAGCCTGGAGACCCACTTCAATGTCCGCCGAACAAGTGTAGGAAACTTGAAATCGTCGTTCTGAACTGTTGATTTCCAGGTGTCGGCTGCGCTATGCCAGCTTCCGCTGGCGAGGCGGTCAGGACAGCAGGTCGGGGTCCTGTCCCTGGGGGAGTGCCGAGGACGGCGTGTCCTGGGAAGGACCGTCCGGTGTGCCCATCGCGATGCCGATCCCGGGGCCGATCAGGATGGTGATGGGCTCCAGCTGACCCTCACCACGGTCGACCTGCAGCCACCGGAACTGTCCGGCGGAGATGCTGTCGAGCACCTCGGCACGGAACTCGTCCGGATCCTCGACGGCGATCGAGTACGGAAGTCCCTGGTAGACGATCTCCATACGGCTCATGCGACTTGTCCTGTCCGGCTCGGAGCGGGCTCCGCGATGACCGAGAGGCCGTGGGCGGAGTTCGCCGTGACGTTCAGCGCGTCGATCCACGCGCGGTTGAGGTCGATCGGGACGCTGCCCGAGTACTTGAAACGCAACGGCACCGAGGGGTGGATCCAGATGACGCTGCGTCCGTCGCCGGCGCGCGGGTCGTCCTTCCAACCGAAGTAGAAGGCCTCGTTCCGGCGGAGCTTCGCACCGATCACGAACTGCAGGTGCGCAAGCAGCCGGTCCTCGAAGGTGATCGAGACCTCAGAACCGTAGATCAGTTTTCCCATGGCGGGCCGTGCTCTCCTCGTTGTGCGTCACGCGGTGTCCATCGCAGTGTCGCTTCACCTTAAGACTCCCGGCTCCGAAAACCCAGCTGAGCGCCGCGCGGGCGCGAATGGAATGCTTCGGCGTCGATGTCAAGGGCCCCGGGATCGACAGGTACGGTGCGTAACCTGCCGTGCAGGAGGTGCCAACCATGGCAACAGCAGAGAAGACCAGCAAGACCGAGAGCACGACCCGATCGGCTCCCGGAGGATCCGGGCCGAAGCCCACCCGTCGGCAGAACGCCGAGAAGGGCTTCGTCGCGTCGAAGGAACTCGACGCGAACATGCAGGCCGTCCTCGTCGACCTCATCGAGCTGTCGATCCAGGGCAAGCAGGCGCACTGGAACGTCATCGGACGCAACTTCCGCGACACGCACCTGCAGCTCGACGAGATCATCGACGCCGCTCGCGAGTTCAGCGACACCGTCGCGGAGCGCATGCGTGCCCTGCACGCCGTGCCGGACGGCCGCAGCGACATCGTCGCCGAGACCACGACACTGCCCGAATACCCGCAGGGCGAGATCGACACCTCGGAGACCATCGACCTGATCACCGTCCGACTGGAGGCGACCGTCGGCACGATGCGTCGGGTCCACGACGAGGTCGACGACGAGGACCCGACGAGCGCGGACATCCTCCACGCGATCATCCAGCAGCTGGAGCAGTTCGCGTGGATGATCAGCGCGGAGAACCGGACGGCGACCCGCAGTCGCTGACCTGCAGTCGGTGACCCTGGGCGGCGCCCGACGACCACGCGTCGTCGGCAGCGCCGCCCGGTCGTTCGTCGACGACCAAGGGCTGGCGACGACTACTTGTCGTCGGCGCCGCCACCCGACGCCGTGTCCTCGCCGTCGTTCGGCTCGGAACCGTCGGAGCCCGAACCGTCGGGGATCTCTTCCGCGTCAGGACGTGAGGATGATGCAGATGCGTTCGTCATGTTCGCTTCCTTCCTGGTTGTCGCCATCGGAGATGACCAGACCAACGCTAGGCCGCGGAGCTGATCGGCGCGTGGGGGTTGACGCTTCGACAGGGCCAGACCACCATGGCGGCTGTGATGAGCGGTGATGAGGTGACCGGGCGCGAGACCCCGACGGGGAGCATCCGCACACCGAAGCAACGGGTCGGCGCGTGGGTCATGCCCGCGCTCCGTCCGTGGCGCCTCATGCTCGCGCTCAAGGTCGCCATCGCGGCCACCGCCGCCTGGTTCCTCGGCAGCCTGCTCCCGGGCGAGCTCGGCGACTTCTCCTACTACGCACCGCTCGGCGCCCTCGTGAGCCTCACGCCGACGCTCATGGACTCGGTGCGCTCGAGCTTGCAGACCCTCATCGGTCTGGGCCTCGGCATCGGACTCGCGTGGCTGCTCATCATCTCGCCCGCGCCCGGCGGGGTGTCCGTCTCGTTGTCGGTGGGGCTCGGCACGCTGCTCGCCGGGCTGCCTGGGCTCGGACAGGGCCGTGACTACGTCCCCATCGCGGCGCTGTTCGTCATCATCATCGGCGGAGCGAACGCCAACGACTTCTCGGTCGGCTATCTCGTGCAGATGGCCCTCGGCGTGCTCGTCGGGCTCCTCGTGAACCTGCTCATCATGCCGCCGCTGTTCGTCCGCGAGTCGGCAGCGGGGATCACTGCCGCGAGGTCGCGGATGGTCGGTGCTCTCCGGAGCATGTCGGACACCCTCCGATCCGAGTCGGCACCGACCCCGGACGACCCGCCGTCCTGGGACAGCTCGCTGCTCGCCATCCGGCACGACGTCGACGCCGCCCGCGGGCTGATGAAGGACGCCGCGGAGAGCCGTCGGGCCAACCCGCGCACGCGGTGGAACCGGCACGACTTCCGCGGGGATGAGGGGGCGCTCGCCGCCCTTGAACGGATCGCGCCGGTGGTCGTGGAGATCGGTGACGCCCTGCGTGCGGCGCTCTGGGGGATCCCGGTGCCGGTCGACCTCGACGAGGGCGTCCGGAGTGCGCTCGCCGATGCGATCGACGCCTCGGCCGACCTCGTCGAGGCCGCGATCGACGACGAGCGTCTCTCCGAGGCGCTGCGTACCTCCGACCGGGCGCTGACGATGCTGCGGCGGGCGGTGCGTTCGGCTCATGCGGGTGCGAACGGGGCCGCGGGTCGCGAGCCGGACGACGATGACCCGGCGGAGGATGCGGGCGGCGAGAACCTGCTGTTCGCGCTGCGCCGCATCCACGCCGAGATCGAGCGCTCGGAGCGTTCGCCCGACGCCTGACCGGTGCCCGGCGCGCCCGGTCCTCAGAGGATCGGCTTACCGCCGGTCACCGCGATCACGGCACCCGAGATGTAGCTCCCCTCGTCCGAGGCGAGCAGCACATAGGGCGGAGCGACCTCGGCAGGCTGCCCCGGACGCCCGAGCGGGGTGTCCGTCCCGAACGACTCGACCGTCTCGGGCGGCATCGTCGACGGGATCAGGGGCGTCCAGATCGGACCGGGGGCGACCGCGTTCACGCGGATCCCGTCGCCGCCGAGCATCTGGGCGAGCGAGGCCGTCATGCTCGCGAGACCCGCCTTGGTCATGGCGTAGGGCATGAGCTGCGGCGACGGTGAGTCGGCCTGCACCGAGCTCGTCGCGATGATCGAGGAACCCGGGGCCATGTGCGGGACGGCCGCCTTGCTCAGGTGGAAGAACGCGCTCAGGTTCGTGGCGAGCGTGTGGTCCCACTCCTCGTCCGGGATCTCGGCGAGCGTCTCCCGCGTCATCTGGTACGCGGCGTTGCTCACCAGGATGTCGACCTTCCCGAAGCGTTCGACCGTCGTGCGGACGATCTCGCGGCAGTGCTCGGGGCTCGTCAGGTCACCACTGATGCTGAGGGCGGTCCGGCCGGCCTCCTCGACCCAGCGGACCGTGTCGGCCGCGTCCTCGTCCTCGTCGAGGTAGCTGACGACGACGTCCGCCCCTTCGCGGGCGTAGGCGATCGCGACGGCCTTGCCGATGCCGCTGTCGCCGCCGGTGATGATGGCGACCTTGCCCTCGAGTTTGCCCGAGCCCCGGTAGCCGGTCTCGCCGTGGTCGGCCTGCGGTGTGAGTGCTCCCTCGGTCCCGGGCGGTTGCTGCTGCTGAGCGGGCTGATTCATGGTGTTCCTCCCTGTGCTGCTGTGGATCCGTGCTGCTGTGGATGGCGGCATGCTGCGGTTGTGGTGCTCCAACCCAAGCCGATCCGAGCGATCCGCCTCCAGGGGTTGACGCCCGCCCGGCACCGGGCGTCCAGCGCTAGCAGCCGCGTGGCGGGGCCGCCAGCCCCGACGATTCGGAGGTGCGGCTCGTAGGGTGAATCGCATGACCGCAGCTGGCGAGGATCTCCGTTCGTACGCACCGATCGGGGACGGCCGCACCGTCGCCCTCATCGGACTCCGTGGCCAGGTCGACTGGCTACCGATCCCCGACCTCGGCTCCATGCCGGTGTTCGCCCGGCTGCTCGACGACGACTCCGGCGGGTGCATCGAGCTCGAGCCGGTCGGCGAGTACACCGTCAAGCGGCGCTACGTGTCCGGCACCAACGTGTTGCGCACGACCTTCACGACCGAGCACGGGCGTGCGACGATCACGGACGCACTCGTCACCGGCATCGCGGGTCGCCTGCCCTGGGCCGAACTCGCGCGCCGGATCGACGGGGTGTCCGGCAGCGTCGAGTTCACCTGGCGCGTCCGGCCCGGCACGGCGCTGGGGACGGCCTCGCCCTGGATCGAGGACAGCACGCGCGGCCCCATCATCCGCTCCGGCGCGACGACGATCGCGGTCGTCGGCGACGAGTACGGGCCGGAGGCGGTCGAGGCCGACGGGGCGATGTCGACGGAGCTCTCCGGTCGCTTCACGACGACCGAGAAGTCCCGTCACCTGCTGATCATCGTCGCCACCCACGGTGAGCCGATCCATCTGCCGGTCCCCGCGAACGTCGACGTGGGCATCGATCGGACGATCGACAACTGGCGCGCCTGGTCGCGGGCCTTCTCCTACGAAGGCCCATGGGCGGATCAGGTGCAACGCAGCGCGCTCGCGCTCAAACTCCTGATCTTCAGCCCCACCGGTGCCATCGCGGCCGCGGCGACCACCTCGCTCCCGGAGAACCCGCGCGGGGCCAAGAACTGGGACTACCGCTTCGCCTGGGTGCGCGACCTCGCGTACACCGCGCACGCGCTCGTCCGCTTCGGTCTCCGCGAGGAGACGCACGCGGCCGTGTCGTGGCTGCTGCGCACCATCCGCGAGAACGGGCCGGAGCTGCACATCTTCTACGGACTCGAGGGCGGCGTGCCCGATGGTGTCGTCGAGCACGACGTCGCCGGCTGGCGCGGCATCGGTCCGGTGGTCAGCGGGAACCCGGCTCAGGGGCAGCTGCAGCTCGGCGTCTACGGCGACCTCTTCGCGATCTGCCGCACCTACGTCGACGCCGGCAACGTCCTCGACGTGGAGACCGGCCGTCTCCTCGCCGAGGTCGCCGACCGCACCTGCGACCTGTGGCGGAACCGCGACGCCGGCATGTGGGAGCTGCCCCAGGAGGAGCACTACGTGTCGTCGAAGATGGGGTGCTGGCAGGCGCTCGGTGATGCGGTGCACCTGGCGGAGCTCGGGCAGGTCGCCGGCAGCGCCGACCGCTGGCGCACCGAGCAGACCCGCATCCGGGAGTGGATCGACGAGCACGGGTGGAACGAGGAGCGCGGGGCGTACGTCATGTTCCCCGGGAGCGACGACCTCGACGCCTCCGTGCTGCTGCACGCGATGAGCGGGTTCGACCGCGGTGACCGGATGTCCTCGACGATCGACGCGCTGACGGCCGAACTCGGCGAGGGGGCGCTGCTGTACCGGTACTCGGGCGTGCAGCAGGAGGAGTACACCTTCGTCGCCTGTGCGTTCTGGCGGGCTTCCGCGCTCGCCTGCGTCGGTCGTCACGAGGAGGCGATCGCGGCCATGGACGAGCTCGTCGGCATGACCAACGACGTCGGGATCCTCGCCGAGATGATCGACCCGGCCGACGGCGCGCACTGGGGCAACCTGCCGCAGGCGCTGAGCCACCTCGCGCTCATCAACGCGGCCCTCACGATCAAGGAGCTCACCGAGCAGGATTGAGCACTCCTAGCCTGAGGCGCCCCCTCGGGCTGCCTCCCTCAGCCGTTGCACCTCCGACGGTCCCTGAGCCGCCTCCACCGGTCCCCGAGCCGCCTCAACCGGTCCCTGAGCCGCCTCAACCGGTCCCTGAGCTTGTCGAAGGGTGCCCCCGGGCGGCCTCCTCCAGTCGCTGCCCGTCCCTCGGTCCCTGAGCCTGTCGAAGGGCGCACGCTGGGCGGTGTCATTCCGTGAAGGGGATGGGGTTGCGGCCGGGCCATTGCCAGATGACGCCGACTTGGCTCTCGTCGTAGAAGAACCAGCGACCGTCTTCCATGCCCTCGTCGTCTTCGGGGAATGCCTGGCGGATGATGTCGACCTGTTCCTCCGGGGTGCCGGTGACCGATGACTTGTCGGTCCACCAGAGCAGGCGGATGTGGCCGTGCTCGAGGAGCCGTTCCAGGGTCCAGAGGAAACCGTCACGACGTTCAACGAACGTCTGCAGGTTGTGCAGGATCGGTTTCGTTCCGCCGGGGGTGTCGAAGTTGTCCCAGACCGAGTCGAGTTCCTGCCATTCGCTCCCTCCTGCGATGTACTGCAGGTCTTTTCGGCTCAGGGGTGCGTCATCGGTTGTCATTGCAGTTTGATCTCCAGTTTCGTCCGTCGGGCCGTCTCTGCCCATGATCACCGTGTCGGTCCCTGAGCTTGTCGAAGGGTGGTCCGGGTGGTGTTTGTCGTCATGCGGCGGTTTCTCGTGGGCGCTTCGACAGGCTCAGCGACCGGGGATGGGGTCAGCGACCAAGGGTCGGTCCCTGAGTCGCCTCCACCGGTCCCTGAGACGCTTCCATCAGGTCCCTGAGCTTGTCGAAGGGCGCACGATAGGCGGTGTCATTCCGTGAAGGGGATGGGGTTGCGGCCTGGCCATTGCCAGATGACGCCGACTTGGCTCTCGTCGTAGAAGAACCAGCGACCGTCTTCCATGCCCTCGTCGTCTTCGGGGAATGCCTGGCGGATGATGTCGACCTGTTCCTCCGGGGTGCCGGTGACCGATGACTTGTCGGTCCACCAGAGCAGACGGATGTGGCCGTGCTCGAGGAGCCGTTCCAGGGTCCAGAGGAAACCGTCACGACGTTCAACGAACGTCTGCAGGTTGTGCAGGATCGGTTTCATTCCGCCGGGGGTGTCGAAGTTGTCCCAGACCGAGTCGAGTTCCTGCCATTCGCTCCCTCCTGCGATGTACTGCAGGTCTTTTCGGCTCAGGGGTGCGTCATCGGTTGTCATTGCAGTTTGATCTCCAGTTTCGTCCGTCGGGCCGTCTCTGCCCATGATCACCGTGTCGGTCCCTGAGCTTGTCGAAGGGTGGTCCGGGTGGTGTTTGTCGTCATGCGGCGGTTTCTCGTGGGCGCTTCGACAGGCTCAGCGACCGGGGATGGGGTCAGCGACCAAGGGTCGGTCCCTGAGTCGCCTCCACCGGTCCCTGAGACGCTTCCATCAGGTCCCTGAGCGTGTCGAAGGGCGCACGATAGGCGGTGTCACTCTGTGAAGGGGATGGGGTTGCGGCCTGGCCATTGCCAGATGACGCCGACGGGGCATCCGACGGGGTAGAACCAGAGGCCCTCTTCCATGCCCTCGTCGTCTTCGGGGAAGGCTTGGCGGATGATGTCGACCTGTTCCTCGGGGGTGCCGGTGACCAATGACTTGTCGGTCCACCAGAGCAGACGGATGTGGCCGTGCTCGAGCAGTCGCTTCAGGGTCCAGAGGAACCCCTCACGACGTTCGACGAAGGTGTCCAGTGCGTGCGGGAGGAAGGGGTACCCGAGTGGCTGATCGAAATACAGCCAGACCGAGTCCAGTTCTTGCCATTCGCTGCCTCCTGCAATGTAGGCGAGCTGTTCTGGGGTGAGCGGTGGTCGAGTCGACGTCATTGCAGTTTGATCTCCAGGTTCGCCCGTCGGGCCGTCTCTGCCCATGATCACCGTCTCGGTCCCTGAGCTTGTCGAAGGGTGGTCCGGGTGGTGCTTGTCGTCATGCGGCGGTTCCTCGTGGGCGCTTCGACAAGCTCAGCGACCGGGGATGGGGTCAGGGACCGGGATTGGCTCAGGGACCGGGATTGGCTCAGGGACCCGGATTGGCCCGGCGAGTGGGGATTGGTTCGTCGATCGCCGGGATTCGATCTCGGTGCCGTGCCGCACCGAGCTTGTCGAGGTGTCGAAGGGCGCACGGCGCCGTCATTCGGTGAAGGGGATGGGGTTGCGGCCGGGCCATTGCCAGATGACGCCGACGGGGCAACCGACGGGGTAGAACCAGAGGCCCTCTTCCATGCCCTCGTCGTCTTCGGGGAAGGCTTGGCGGATGATGTCGACCTGTTCCTCGGGGGTGCCGGTGACCAACGACTTGTCGGTCCACCAGAGCAGACGGATGTGGCCGTGCTGGAGGAGTCGTTCCAGGGTCCAGAGGAAACCGTCACGACGTTCAACGAACGTCTGCAGGTTGTGCAGGATCGGTTTCATTCCGCCAGGGGTGTCGAAGTTGTCCCAGACAGAGTCGAGTTCCTGCCAGTCGCTCGTCCCTGCGATGTACTGCAGGTCTTCTTGGCTCAAGGGTGCGTCATCGGTTGTCATTGCAGCTTGATCTCCAATCGCTTCTTCGATAGTCCGCGCTCGATGAGCGCCGGGTTGATGATGTCGATGGTCCAACGGGATACTCCTGACGTCGAGATCTCCCGGAGGTTGATCGTCGTGCCGTCTTCGAGTTTCGCGTTCCAGACCCCCTCTTTCGCCGTCGGCTTCAGCTCCTTTCCGCCAGCGAGTTCGGTGGCGATGCGGCGGGCTTCGGCGGCGAGCTCGGCGTCGGGGAGATGGCTCGTGTCGTACAACCTCGTCGAGCCGGTCGGATTCAACGTACCGCCCAGCTCACGGCCGGCAACGGTCAGGGGCGCTGCGGCGTCGCCCTTCGCGAAGAGCGACGCCACCCGATCGAACGGGAGTTTTCCGGTCACCGGGATGGGCGGCACCGTGTCGAGCTTCGGCACAGCCGCCCCGACGTCGGCTGCGCTCTTCCCGCCACGCGCGCCGAGTCCCGCCCCGCCGCCTCCGACCAGACCGGCGGCTGCGAACACGAATCGCCCGACGACCCTTCCAGGATGATCGTTCCAATCCGAGAGCCCGAACGCCTCCTCGACGAGGGCACCCACGACCGCGAGTGGATCCTCCGCCATGGCGCCGACGAGTGCAGCCAGTCCGTCGCCGATCGACAGCAGGTGCGCCCACTCCGCGGCCGGACCCTCGGTCAGCAGGCGGAGGAGGTGGTTCGCCGGTGAGAACTCCCATGCGGTGTCGACCACCTCCCAGCCGGAGAGCAGGAATCCCTCGACGACCTCGCCGGGGAACCGGACGACGGTGTCGGTGACGTCCCAGAACCCCTCCCAGAAGGGTTGTTCGGGCGCGCGCTGCGCCAGGGACTCGATCGAGGCGGCGGCCGTGTCACCCGCCGACGCGAGCATGGCTCTCGCCGCCGCGAGGTCCTCCTCGGCCTGCGTGCGCCACCGCGCACCGGGGTCGACGGCCAAGATCGTCACCATCGGTGTCGGGAGGAACGGGTCGCTGTCGTCGGCCGCGCACTGGCGCTGCGCTGCGGAGCGCTCGTCTTCCAATGCCTCAGCGGTGAGCCGTTGCCCGAGTTGCCAGGTGCGGATCGCCTGCTCGACGAGGTCGATGGCGTTCAAGAACGCGTTGCGGTAGTCGTCGAGTGCCGTATGGGCGTTCGCCATGACCGCTGCAGCGTCCGTCCACGCCGCCGGCATCGCTGCGAACGTCGAACGGAACGTCGCCGCTGCCGGCCCTGACCATTCGCCGACCGTGATCCGATCGAGTGACGTGCCGATGAACTGGCATTCCTTCATCGTCAGTTCGAGGGTCGACTGGGCATCCCGCACGATGGACGGCATGCCTGGGAGGAGCTGCTCCGCATCCAGCGTGTCCGCGAGCCCGGGGGCACCGCTCCACAACAGGCTCATCGGCCGCCTCCACCGCTCCGAGACGAGGCGGAGGCGTCGTGCGCCGCATCGCCGACGGACGCGTCCAGCTCCAGGTACTCCGTGGCCGCGGCGTCCAGCAATGCCGAGATGGTGCTCACATCCTCCTGGAGTTCCGAAATCCCGGTCGTCCAGCGACCGCGGAACGAGCCCAGTGCGTTCGCCAGTCCGTCGTGGCCCAGGGAACCGCCGTCAGTAGGAAGATCGGGCAAGGCCGTGCCAGCGGACCATGACGCGATCTCCCCGGCCGTCCTGGCGGCAGCTGCAAGCGTCGAGGAATCGACCGTGAACCGGGTCATCACACCCGCCAAGCGCGTGCAGGGGACGGTTCCTCGACCTCGAGCGTGTCGTCATCGACGATCGAGGGCGGATCCGACGCGATGTCCACTCCGCGTGACACGAGCGTGCCCGACAGGCTCCCGTTCGCCTTCGTGTCGACGGCCACGATGCGGGCGCCTCCCGCCGCACCCGCCGACGCGATGGGCGGCACACCGGCTGCACGCAGGTCGACCACGAGCTGTCGAGGGCTGCCTGGTTCGAGGACGAGCATGCGCGGCAGGATCGGTAGCGCCAACAGTTCCGATCCGGCCAGCTCGACCCAACTCACGTCGCGCCGAAGGAACGCACCGAGGAGTTCCGGGGTCGACGCTGCGAAACCCGCCAGGCGGCCGTCCGATGCCCGGAGCAGCGCCATCCCCCGATAGGACGGCGCAGGCATCACCACTCGGCAGGCTTGGAACCCCTGCCAGAACTGCTCGGCTGACAGCAGCCCCGACCGCATCGCGCGGCACATCGTCCCCAGATCCACATGATCCCCCGATCGTCCGCGGATCACTGTAGCAGCATGTGAAATATCAGATGTCTCTGTTCGACTTCGGCCATCACGCACGCAGGTACTCGCCCGGTTCTCGGAAAGCAAGCCCCGGGGTCGCATCGCCCGGGGTCCGTACCGTGGAGGCAATGGATGTTCACCCACAGGTCTTCCGAGACACCCCCGCGATCCTCGTCGAGAGCATCTGGTGGGACGCCCGCACCGACGAGGTCGTCTGGGTCGACATCACCGCGGGCACACTGCACCGCGGACGGATGGACGGTGCCGTGGACGGCAGTGACGACCGCGTCACCGAACTTCCACCGCCGCTGAGCGCCGTGCAGCCGCGTGCCGCCGGCGGCTACATCGCCGCACTCGGTGACCGCATCGTCACCCTCGACGACGACGGACTCATCGCCGAGACCCTGGCGAAGCTCGACCACGTCCACGCCGGCCTGCGCAGCAACGAGGCGAAGGTCGACCCGTTCGGCCGGTTCCTCGTCGGCTCCATGAACGTCACCACCGGCGAACCGAATGCCGCCCTGTACCTGCTCGACGACACCGGGCTCCGCACGCTGCTCGGCGGCTTCGGCGTCACCAACGGCTTCGAGTGGTCCGACGACGGCCGCACCGTCTACGCGACCGACACCACCGTGAAGACGGTCTACCGGGCGGGCATGGGCGATGACGGCCGACTCGGGCAGCTGGAGCCCTTCCTCGTCGGCTACGACTCCGACGGCCTCGCGCTCGACACCGACGGCCGATTCTGGAACGGCGTCAACGGCGGTGGTCGCGTGCTCCGGTGGAGCCCGGACGGCACCGTCGAGGACGAGCTGAGCGTGCCGGCCCCGGGCGTCACCTCGGTGGCCTTCGGCGGGCCCGGGCTCACGACGCTCTTCGTCGGAACCGCCCGCGAGAACCTCACCGAGGCGGACCTGTTGGAGGCACCGCTCAGCGGCGGCATCTTCCGATACGACGGACTCGCGACCGGCCGACCCGTCAATTCCTACGGACGCCGATCGACCTCGGTGCCCGACCCGGCGACCGACCGCATCTGACCTGAACCATTCCGACCTGTCCGACCACGACCGAACACTGAACGAGAGGACCATCACCATGGCCAACGACCAGTACACCTTCACCGACCCGGCGAAGCTCTACGCCCACATCACCGCCGAGAAGCAGCACCAGCCCGAGCCGGGTCTCGACGCGAAGCTCGACCCGAAGGCCGACCTCGGCGAGGAGAGCTACCGCGGCTCGGGTCGCCTCACCGGCCGCAAGGCGCTCATCACCGGCGGCGACTCCGGTATCGGAGCCGCCACGGCGATCGCCTTCGCCCGCGAGGGCGCGTCCGTCGCGCTGTCCTACCTCCCCGAGGAGGAAGAGGACGCCCAGCGCATCGCCGGGATCGTCCGCGAGGCCGGCGCCACCGTCCTCACCCTCCCGGGCGATCTGCGGGACCCGTCCTACTGCCGCGACCTCGTCGCGCAGACGGTCGAGGGCCTCGGAGGACTCGACATCCTCGTGAACAACGGCGGCAAGCAGATGTTCAACGAGGACCTCACCACCCTCACGGACGAGCAGTTCGACGACACCTTCAAGACCAACGTCTACGCGATGTTCTGGCTCTCGAAGGCCGCCCTCCCGCACCTCCCCGCCGGCTCGTCCATCATCAACACGACGTCGATCCAGGCGTACTCGCCCTCCGACATCCTCGTGGACTACGCGTCGACCAAGGCGACCATCAACGCCTTCACGAAGGCGCTGGCGCAGCAGCTCGCGCCCAAGGGCATCCGCGTCAACGCGGTCGCGCCCGGCCCGATCTGGACGCCGCTCCAGGTGTCGGACGGTCAGCCACAGGACAAGATCGCCGAGTTCGGGGAGGACACCCCGCTCGGCCGCATGGGTCAGCCGGCCGAGCTCGCACCCGCCTACGTGTTCCTGGCCTCAGCCGAGTCGTCCTACGTCCTCGGCGAGACCCTGAACGTCAACGGCGGTATGCCCACGCCGTAACTCTGTCCCACCCCACAGCAGCCCGCGAACTGTCAGTTCCGGCTAGTCAGACGCCATCCGACTAGCCGTTTCTGACAGTTCGCGGGCTGTTTGGGTCAGTCCGTGCGGTCCGCTGCACGTCGGACGCGGCGGCCCTCGAGCACGTCCTTCGCGTCGCGGTCGGCGAGCGCCTTGATCGCGGCGTCCGAGCGCAGGGGCAGCTGCAGCTCCTGCTCCGCGGCGACACCCGAGGCCAGCTGCCGGCCGCGCTGGATCTCGATGTCGAGCTGGGCGCCGAACAGCAGTGCGAGGTTCGCGATCCAGATCCACAGCAGGAAGATGATGATGCCGGCGAGCGAGCCGTAGGTGGCGTCGTAGTTGCTGAAGTTGGCGATGTAGAAGCCGAAGCCCACGGAGGCCACGAGGAGGATCAGGAGGGCGACGAGCGCACCGATGCTGATCCAGCGGAACTTCTCGGGCTTGATGTTCGGCGTCGCGGAGTACAGCACGGCCAGGACGAAGACGAGCGCGGCGGCCATGACCGGCCACTTCGCGATCGACCAGACCGTCAGGCCCGTCTCACCGAGACCGACCGCCTCACCGATGGCCTGTGCGACCGGGCCGGACACGATGAGCGCGAGCGCGATCACCGAGATGACGAGCAGGACGACGAGGGTCACGCCGAGCTGCGTCGGACGCAGGGACCAGATCTTGCGACCCTCCTCGACTCCGTACATGCGGTTGAGAGCGCGACCGAAGCCGCCCACGTAGCCGGATGCCGACCACACGGCGCCTCCGATACCGGCGATGAGTGCGAAGCCGATCGCCGGTGACTCGACGAACTGGTTCACCGCGTCGGTGAGGAAGCCGAGGCTGTCGCCCGGGGCGAGGTTGCCGACGATCTCGAGGAGGGCGTCGGTGCCGTTGCGGCTCTGCCCGAAGAGGCCGAGGATCGAGACCAGCGCCAGGACGGCCGGGAAGAGCGACAGGATCGCGAAGTAGGTGAGCCCCGCGGCGAGGTCGGTGCACTGGTTCGAGGTGAAGGAGTGCAGCGTCCGCTTGAGGACGTAACCCCAGGGCACGGCGACGCGCTGCGGCTGCATCGTCTCTTCGGCGTCGTCCGCATGACGGTCCTTCGGATCGTCAGGCTGGCTCGCCTCGACGCGGTCCTGGCGCTGTCTGGTTGGTTCAGACACGGTGCCCTCGGTTCGCGCGCCACAGCAGGACGCCGGCGCCGATGACCGCGACCGAGGCGACGACGACGGCGGTGGTGCGCAGGTGGTAGGCCACGGCGGTGCGGACGTCGAACTTCTGGAAGAGGAGGTCGAGCGTCTGCGCGAGGTGCTCACGCGTCTGTTCGACGTCGAGCTGCAGGGTGTTCAGACCGGCGCCCTCGGGGGGAGTGGGGCGGGCGAGATCCTGGTCGCTCATGCTGCGGCCTCCTTGGTGTCGTGCTTCGAGTCGTGCTGCTGATCTGCGAGGTGGTCGCCGGTGAGGGCTTCGACGCTGCGCTCGGGGACGGGCTTCGCGCCGGCCTTGAGCTTCTTGACGCCGACGAGCGCCAGGATCCCCGCGACGAGGATGAGGACGACGCCGACGATGAGGGCTGCGAGCCAGGCGGGGAGCACGGTGGCGAGTCCGAGGACGGCGGCTGCGATGAGCGTCCCGAAGCCGAAGAGCACGAGCACCAGGGCGACGACGAGCATCCCCGCGCCGATCCCGAGGTCCTTGGCCTTCTTCGTCATCTCCGCCTTGAACAGGGCGATCTCGCCCGTGACGAGGCGGACGACGTCCTCGCGGAGGTCGGCGAGGAGGGTCTTCATGGGAGGGAGTCCGCGGCGACTCCGTCTGCGGTCGGCCGCGCTGCTGGCATCGGTCATGTGAGCACTCTTCTCGTTGTGGTCCTCCAGCCCACACCCCTCGCGCGCGCGAGACAAGGGCTTGACAGGCGTGTCGGCCGATCGCGGAATACGACGACCCGAAATTGGTTACATCTACAAGTAAACGGGGTACCCTGTACCGACCCCATCACCCGATCGGAGACCGAATGTCCGCTGTGCTCGACGAGCGTCTGCTCGCCCCGGAGACGTCGATGGGCGCGGTCACGCTCCGCGTCGGCGACCTCGACCTCATGTCCGGCTATTACGCCAACGCCTTCGCGATGGAGCCGCTCGAGGAGCGCAGCCGCGACCGCGAGGTGCACCGGGTGCTCGGTCGTGGCGACACCCCGCTCGTGCGGCTCGTGCATACGCCAGACCTGCCGGCCGTCGACCGGCGGCAGGCCGGCCTGTTCCACACCGCGTTCCTGTTCGAGGACGAGTCGAGCCTCTCGGCGACGGTCTATCGGGCCGCGCAGGACCCCCGCGGACAGTTCGTCGGGTCGAGTGACCACTTCGTGAGCGAGGCGTTCTACTTCACCGACCCGGAAGGGAACGGCGTCGAGCTGTACACGGACCGCCCGCGCAGCAGCTGGGTGCGCTCGGGCGACCAGATCGCCATGACCACCACCTACCTCGACCCGAACGCGTACCTGCAGCGGCACCTCACGGAGGACGCCCTCGGCGCGGGGCCGTCCTCAGCCGGTGCCGTCGGGCACGTGCACCTGCAGGTCGGCGACCTCCAGACCGCCCGAGCCTTCTACGTCGACGCCCTCGGATTCGAGACGACGCAGACCGAGTACCCCGGCGCGATCTTCGCCTCCGCCGGCGGATACCACCACCACATCGCGATGAACGTCTGGAACAGCCAGGGCGCCGGTCCTCGCGCGGCCGCCCTCGGCCTCGGCGACGTGTCGATCACCGTCCCCGACCTCGCGAACCTCGATACGCTGGCCGCGAGGCTGCGCGCCCGCACGATCCCCTTCGACGCGGACGGTCGTTCCGTGACCGTGTCCGACCCGTGGGGGACCCGCGTGACCGTGGCCCTGCCCGACCTGTCGACCGAGGAGCTGCTGTCCCGATGACCACCGCACTGCGCGACGTCCGTTCCGCCGACTGGGCCGACGCCGCGTCGTCCGCTCCCGTCGTCGCGGTGCTCCTCCACGGCTACGGCTCGAACGAGCACGACCTCACCGGCCTCGTCGGGCCGCTCGCGCTCAGGATGCCCTGGGTGTCGCTGCGCGCGCCGCTCGAGATGGGACACGGTGGGGCGGCCTGGTTCGAGATCACGACGCCGGGCAACCCGGACCCGGAGCCGATCGCCCGCGCCACGGACGCCGTCTGGGGCTGGGTCGACGAGCACGTGTCGGCCGAGGCGCGCATCGTGCCCATCGGCTTCTCGCAGGGCGGCTTCATGGCCTCGCAGCTGCTGCGCACGCGACCCGAGCGGGTCGTGGCGCCGGTCATCCTCGCCGGGTTCGTGTTGAGTGCGCCGCAGCCCGGCGACGAGGTGCTGGCGGCGACGAAGCCCGCGGTGTTCTGGGGGCGCGGTCTCGAGGACCGCGTCATCGCCGCGCCGGCCGTCGCGCGAACCCACGCCTGGTTGCCGCTGCACACGACCCTCACCGAGCGCACCTATCCGGGGCTCGCCCACGGGATCCACCAGGCCGAGATCGACGACGTGCGCAAATTCCTCGGCGAGCACGTCCCGCGCTGACTCGCCCGAAACGGTCTCGATTTCGCCGTTTTTCGCGCACTTGAGGGAGACTCACCGGATGCGCGCTGGTTAGGGTTGGCGGATGCGTTCCACCACTTCGGCCGCCCGAACGGCCTCAGCACCGCGGCTGGTCACCGCCAGCCGCGTGGTCTACCTCCTGATCGCCGTGATCATCGCGATCTCGCTCGTCATCCAGATCGTCCTCGTCATCACCGGCGGCGCCGACGCCCGCTCGGGTGGCGTGGACATGTCCGTCGGGCTGGCGACCCGCTTCGCGCGCATCTTCAGTGCGTTCACGATCCTCAGCAACCTCATCGTGCTCACGGTGTCCGTCCTGCTGGCGATCGACCCCCTGCGTGACGGCCGGCTCTGGCGGGTGGCGCGGCTCGACGCCCTGCTCAGCATCGTCATCACCGGCATCGTCTACGCGGTGGTGCTCGCGCCGCAGGTGAACCTCACGGGGTGGGCGCTCGTCATCACGATCGGGTTCCACTACCTGTCCCCGTGGCTCACGCTCGGCGCCTGGCTCGTGTTCGGTCCGCGTCCGCGCTTCACCTGGAGCACCGTCGCCTGGGCGTTCCTCTGGCCGCTCGCCTGGGTGGTCTTCACCTTCATCCGTGGCGGCATCACCGGCTGGTACCCCTACCCCTTCCTCGATGCGACGCAGCTCGGCTTCGACGGCGCCGTCCGGAACGCGCTCATGGTGCTCGTCGTCGCGATCGTCTTCGCCGTGCTGCTCAAGCTCGTCGACCGGGTGTTGCCCGCCGCGCTCCGCCGCTGAGGTGAGGTAACTGGTCGCCCGGCGTTGTTCCGGGCGACCAAGTGCCTCACCTCAGCCTGAGGCCGACTCACGGGTGCAGGACCACCTTCCCGTTGAGGGTCCGCGACTCGGCGAGCTCCATGGCGGCGACGATCTCGGTGAGGGGGAACCGGGCGGCGATGTTGGCGGTGATGTCGCCGTGCTCGAGGAGTCGGAAGACCTCGCCGAGGTCGGCCTCCAAGTGGCGGCGGAAGCGGGCGGGACGGAGGCGGTGGCCCGCCCACAGGTCGTAGAAGGTCGAGCTGCGGCCGTTCGGGAGTGCGGTCCAGAGCAGCGCCTGACCGATCGCCCGCAGGAACGGAACCATGAGCGGTCCCGTGCCGCCGACCGCTGAGATGATCGAGTAGGTCACGAGCGTGCCGCCGCGCGCGAGGAGCCCGAAGGCCGTGCGGGTCGTCTCGCCGCCGACGTTGTCGAAGACGGCGGCCACCCCGTTCGGAGCCAGCTCGCGGACGCGTGCCGCGAGCTCGGGATCCGCGTAGTCGACGGGGATGACGCCTGCCGCGCGGAGTGCCTCGTGATGCCGGGGTGACGCCGCACCGATGACGCGGACGCCGTGGAGCCGTGCCAGCTGGATGAGGATTCCGCCGACACCGCCGTTCGCACCGAACAACAGGATGGTCTGGCCCGGCTGGACCCGTGCCGCGCGGTGCAGCATCTGCCACGCGGTGACGCCGTTCACGACGACCGTCTCGGCGTCCTCCGAGCTGACACCGTCCGGCACGAGGATGCTGTCGCGCGCGGCCACGGCGGCGTGGGTCGCCCAGGCACCCGTCTTGGTCAGGGTCGCGACCCGTCTGCCGATGAGTGTCGCGTCGCCGCCGGTGCCCACCTCGAGCACCCGTCCGACGAGGTCGTACCCCGGGACGAACGGGAACGCCGGCTGGCCGAAGTACCGGCCCTTGCGCATCGACTGCTCGGCGAAGGAGACCCCGGTGGCCTCCATCTCCACGAGGAGCTGGCCTGGTCCGGGTGTCGGCGTCGGCACGGTGGCCAGTTCGAGGCCGGACGGCTCGACGAGGCCCGGCAGGACGATCTGGGTGGTGGTCGCGGATGGTGTGGCGTTCATGGCGTGTTCCGATCTCGTGATGGTTGTGTGTGACTGAACAGTCACAACTGTGGGTATGAAAAGGAAGCGAGTGTGTGCGGCGGCTCGGAGTCGATCAGTCGTGCCGGATGCCGTGGTCGACGACGCGCGCCCAGTCGGCGTCGACGTCGCCGAGGCCCGCCTGGACGACGAGGTGGCAGAGCTGCCCGTAGGCGAGACTGCGCTGGACGGCGCCGGCGTCCGCCCCGGAGTCACGGGACATGACGCGCACCACGAGCGCGAGCCCGGAGCGGACCGCCTCCTGGATCTCGGGGACGTCGCAGGCGCTCTGCGCGTGCACCTGGAGGGCGATGAGGCTGCGGTCGCGGATGAGCTCGATGTACGCCTGGGTCATCGCGTCGAGCTTGTCGTCCGGGCTCCACTCCGGGTGGTCCTCGACGGCAGCGGACATCGCGTTGGCGACCTGCTCGTAGCAGTGCTCGACCGCGGCGACGAAGAGACCGAGTTTGCCGTCGAACAGACGGAAGACGTACGCGGGGGAGATCTTGGCCGCCGCAGCGACGTCCGCGACGGGGGTGGCCCGGTAACCGGCGATCGAGAAGACCTCCACCGCACTCGCGATGGTGCGGACGCGTTGGTCCTCGGCGGTCGATCGGCTCATGTGACTGATTGAACACTAACAAGTGACGCTCGTCAAGCACCCGTGTCAGGATGGGGCATGCCCGTCGTCGAATCCCGCTGCACCGTGCCTGTCCCGCCCGACGTCGCGTTCGCGATCTCCCAGACCACCGGCGAGACCCGGATGCGCTGGGATCCGTTCATCCGGCGGCAGTACTTCCTCGACGGCGCGAAGGAGGCCGCCAAGGGCGTCCGCACCTTCACCGTCCAACGGTTCGGGTTCCGGATGGTCAGCGAGTACGTCTCGTACCACCCGCCGACCAACGTCGGGATGAAGATGACGAAGGGCTCATGGTTCTTCGAGCGGCTCGCCGGCGGCTGGCGATTCAGCCCGGTGGAGGGCGACGACCAGCGCACCCTCGCCGTCTGGCGCTACAACTTCACGTGCAAGCCGCGGTGGCTGGCGCCGATCGCCGAGCGCATCGGTGCGATCGTCCTGCAGCGCGACATCGACCGCCGCATCCGAGGCTTCGCGCGCGGCTGCGAGGACCCCGCCGTGCTCGCAGCGGTCGCAGCAGCGGACTGATCCGACACTCAGCGGGCGAGGAACGAGCCGATGCCGAATCGGGCGGTCACGCCGGGGCTGAAGAGCACCGAGTCGGGCTCGTGCTCGACGACACCCGGGAGGCCCGCCGCCGCGCAGAGCTCGTCGCGCAACGAGGTGACGCGTGCCGGGTGCAGGACCCAGGGCTCGTGCTCGTTCGGCAACCACTGCGTCCGACCGAAGCGGCTCTGGAAGAGCCCCCACCGCGCCGTCAGGAACTGCGACAGTTCGTCGTCGATGGTCGTCGCCCGGTCGACGTCGACGCCGAGCTGGAAGCCCGGACCTCGTGTCGTCGGCGACGTGGTGATCCGCCGCGACGCGTACTCCCAGCCGTCGTCCGTCGGCCGTTGCGCGGTCCGCGCCCACTGGTAGGGAAGACCGAACATCGCGCGGGCAGCGAGGACCGCCGGCAGGCTCGACGCCTCGAGCGACCGGAACACGACGCCGCGACGCCCCTCGGCGTCGACCCCGTACAGCCGGACGTTCACCTCGGTGAAGGAGCCGCCGATGGGCGACGGCGGCAGCGGACCGATACGGGCGTCGCCCAGTTGGAAGGCGATGAGCCCGACCCACGTGGAGCCGTCGAAGACGTCGGGGACCACCCCGGGCGGGAGCAGCGGCGCGACGGCGCTCGCCGGGACGCGCCAGTGGACGAACGTCAGGTCCCGCCATTCCTGCGCGGCGACGACCGGCCCGGACAGTGCCGGTGCGCTCGAGGCGATCGGCCTGGGCTCGCCGGTCATGTCAGGTGCTCGTACTCGGGCAGGTCGATCTTGTCGGCCGGCGGGGAGAACAACTGCGCACCGACGAGCTTCGCCGGCTTCGACCCGGCCACGCGGAGTGCGGTGCGGAACGCCGCGACGCCGGCCTTCGACGTCGGATTGGCGAGCTGCGGCGTGCCCGGCGGCAGCGACTGGGCCTGCTCGACGTAGGGGCGCATGATGCGTTCGTACCCGCGGAAGGCGTCCCGGTGGTGCACGTGCGCGGCCAACTCGCCGGCCAGCACATAGGCGCCGACGATCGACAGGCTCGTCCCCATGCCGCTGACGGGCGACGCGCACCAGGCCGCATCACCGAGCAGGGCGACCCGTCCGGATGCCCAGCGGGGCGTCCTGACCTGGCCGATGGACTCGTAGTAGACGTCGTCGCTGTCGTCGAGATGCTCGAGGATCCGGTTCGCCTGCCAGGGGAGTCCGACGAACCGGTTCCTGAGATGCCGTCGCTGCGCGTCGAGGTCGCGGCGCGCGGGGACGACGCCGTCGCCGCGGTCGGACGTGACCTCCGTCAGCACCGCTCGGGTGGTGCCGTGCCGGTCGGGTCGGAGCGTGACGCTGCGGCCACCGACGCCCGAGTACCACTGCCACCACGGCACGTCCGCGTCGTCGCGCGGGATGGTGAGGTAGGTCATCTCGAGGCCGAGGGACCGGGTCACCGCCTCGCCGGGGAAGGCCAGCTCGCGGGTCGACGATCGGATGCCGTCCGCCGCGATCACGAGGTCGAACGCCTCGTCCTCGCCATGTGCGAAGGACACGAGGACCCGTTCGCCGTCGTCGTCGAGTCCGGTGATGTGGTCGCCGTACCGATAGGTGGTGGTGCCGTCCGTCGCGTCGATGAAGATGCGGGCCAGGTCGCCACGGAGGATCTCGACCTCGGCGGTCGCGCCGTCGGTCTCGGAGTCCGACACCGGGAATTCGGCGATCGTCTCACCGGCGTCACCGACGAACCGGGTGCCGCGCTCGCCGGTGGTCGCCTCGCGTGCCGCGTCCTCGAGGCCCGCTCGTCGCAGGACCTCGCGAGCGGCGCCCCGCACGTCGATGTTCTGGCCGCCGTCGCGGAACACCGGCGCGCGCTCGACGACCGTCGTCTCCCAGCCGTAGCGGTTCAGCCAGAACGCCAGGCCGGGGCCGGCGATGCTGGCTCCGGAGATCAGGACGCGGGGAACGGTCATCGTGGTGCCACCTCTCGGGGAGCGTGGGACTGCCGCTCCGGTCGCCTCCATCTTCGCGCTCGCCGATCCGAATCCCGCATGGTTGACAGCTCCGGCGGTGCAGGCGCCGGCCGCTTGTACGCTTGGGGCATGTCGAGGATCGAACGCAAGCGTCGCAAGCGGAGTGTGCGGGTCGATCGCGTCTACGACGGCGACGTCTACGTCCGCGTCAACTCCGTGGGGTCCAGCGGCGATCGCTCCTTCATCCTCATCCCCGGCATCGGTGTCTCGTCCACCTACTTCGAGCGCCTGGCGCCGCACCTCAACGAGTTCGGGCCGGTGCACGCGCTCGACCTCCCCGGCTTCGGCGGGGTGCCGCACCCCTCGTCGACGCTCACGATCCGCGAGTACGCGGACCTCGTCGGTCGGGTCATCGACGAGCTCGATCTCAAGGACCCGATCATCGTCGGCCACTCGATGGGCAGTCAGGTGGTCAGCGACCTCGTCTCCCGGCGCCCCGAGTTGTCCACGCTCATCCTCATCGGACCGGTCGTCGTGCCGGGCCAGCGCCGCGTGCTCACCCAGGCGGTCCGGTTCCTGCAGTCGAGTTGGCACGAGCCGCTCACGGTGAAGGTGCTCGCCGTCAGCGCCTACGTCTTCTGCGGCTTCAAATGGTTCTCGCGGGTCCTGCCGGAGATGTTGACCTATCCGATCGAGGAGGCGCTACCGAAGGTGCGGGCGCACACGCTCGTCATCCGTGGCGAGTACGACGCCGTCGCGCCGCGCGAGTGGGTGGAGCGGGTCGGAGAACTCCTGCCCTCCTCGCGCCTCTGGGAGATCCCGGGTGCTGCGCACTCCGTCATGTACGCGCACGCCGAGGAGGTCGCGAAGCTCTGCGTCGACCACGCCAGGCGCACGGTGGCGGACGGCGACGACGACCGACTCCAGGTCTACCCCGAGGACTCGGACGGGAGCGACGACAAGGAGCCGGAGGCACCGCAGCCAGCGGCCATCATCCAGGCCGTCGGAGGTCGGATCGAGGAGACGATCGGGATCGTCACCGACGACGACGACCGCGTGGCCGAGGGGAAGTCGCAGGTGGCCGACGCGGTCGCCTCCATCGACCACGACTGAACGCTCGCTGAGATGCGGCGGATCGTCGCTCAGCCTCGGGCCGGGCGACGAACCGCCTCACCTGACCGCGTCGGCTCGCCGAACCACCGCTGGAGTGCCGGCTCGAGCGGCTCCCGCCCGTCGGCCAGCCAGACCACGTGACCATCCGGGCGCAGGAGCACCGCAGGAGCCGCGAGCTCCGGGGTCGTGGTGGCGATCCGGTCGACGCGGTCCGCCCAGCCGGTGACGTTGTGGGTCCCGGTCTGGTCGAGCAGGAGTCCGCGACCCTCGTGCAGGAGGATGAACAGGCGCCCGCCGTCGGCCAGGGGGAGGTCGTGGAGCCGTCGACCCAGCAGCGACCCCTCGTCCGAGCCGCTGTCCACTGCTGCGCCGGGACCTCCGACGTCGTATCGGATGCCGGTGGACGCGATCCGCTCGCCCAGGAAGCGGGCCACGTCGTCGAACCGCATCAGCTCCGAGAACAGCCGACGCACCGCCTGCGGGCCGGGGTCGGGGGACAGGAGGACACTCTGCGCGCGGGTGAGCGTGAGGACGTCGTCGGCGACCGGGCGGCGCTCCGTCGCGTAGGTGTCGAGGAGGTCGGCCGGTGCCCAGCCGGCGAGCTCGGCGGCCAGCTTCCATCCGAGGTTGAACGCGTCCTGGATCCCGAGGTTGAGGCCCTGCCCGCCGAGGGGTGGGTGCACGTGGGCGGCGTCGCCGGCGATGAGCACCCGGCCGACCCGGTAGCGCTCGGCGAGTCTCGTCGCATCGGTGAAGCGCGACAGCCAGCGCGGGGAATGTGCGCCGAAGTCGGTCCCGGCGAAGCGCTCGAGCCGGACCCGGAACTCCTCGATCGTGGGAGTCGCCAGGCGTTCGTCGGCGGGGGCGTCGGCGGGCGCCACCGCGCGGAAGAAGCCGTCGGACACCGGCCCGATGCCGAAGCCACGGTGCGTCTTCCGGACCTCGTCGGCGATGGCGGCGACCTCGTCGGACGGGAGGGTGAGCTTGATCTCCCCGAGGATCCACTCGGTCTGCGCGGGCTCGCCGGGGAAGCCGATGCCGAGGATCTTCCGAACGGTGCTCCGCCCGCCGTCGCACCCGATGAGCCACCGCGCCCGCAGGCGCTCGCCGTCGTCCAGCTCGACGGCGACGCCGTCGTCGTCCTGTTCGAGGCCGACGAGTCCGCTCCCGCGACGCAGCTCGGCACCGAGCTCGACCGCGCGCTCGGTCAGCAGTCGATCGGTCACCGGCTGCGGGAGACCAAGGATGTAGTCGTGCGCGGTGTCGAGCGGCGCGGGTCGCTGCGGGACGATGCCGGCGAAGTGACCGGTGGCGCCCGGGTACTGCGTGCCCTCGGCGGAGAACCGGTCGAGGATGCCGCGCTGGTCGAGGATCTCGATGCTCCGCGGGTGGAGGCCCAACGACCGCACGGCAGGGCTCGGCTCGGCGTCCCGCTCGAGGACGAGGACGTCGACGCCGTGGAGGCGGAGTTCGGCGGCCAGCATCATGCCGGTCGGGCCGCCACCGCTGATGATGACGTCGTGCATGAGGACCCCGTTCTCGTGGTCGGAGGCGACCGCGGCCACCCATTCTGGAGGCCGGAGGGGGTCTTGCGGCAAGCCCCGGTGCCCGGCGTACTCTGGAACTGCAGCGGCAGCGAGATGCGGCGGATCGTCGCTCAGCCGCGGGGCGGGCGACGAACCGCCTCACCTCACTGTGTCGGCTCGCCGGGCCAGGATCGCCCCGTGCGGTCGCTGATCGAGGCTCGTCCTCGTGTGCGTCTCGATGACCTCGAAGCCCGCTCGACGCACCTGCTCGGCCAACTCCATGAGCGGCCATCGGTACGCCGTCACCACGGCATGGTCGAACGACTCGACCGATGGCCCCTCGAAGCAGCCGATCAGGAGTTCGCCTCCCGGTCGGAGCACGCGCCCGAACTCCGCAAGCGGTGTCTCGATCGTGTCGGGACGGTGGTGGATCAGCGAGTACCAGGCGAGGACGCCGCCCTCCGTGCCGGTCTCCGCGTCGAGGGTGTCGAGGCTGCCGAGGTCGAACCGGGTCTCCGGGTGCTCGGCGCGGGCATACGCGACGAACTCGGGGACCAGATCGACGCCGCGGATGTCGAGCCCGCGCGAGGCGAGGTACGCCGTCCAGTGCCCCGGCCCGCAGCCGGCGTCCAGCGCGGGACCGATGATCCGGTCGGCCCAGGAGGTCACGAGTTGCCGGTCCGACGGGTGCACCGAGGCCATCGTGCCCAGCAGCTTCGCGTACTCGGCGGACCGACGGGCGTAGGCGTCTCGGACGGTGCTCATGGCTCCACCGTAGCGAGCACGCGGCTCGGTTCGTCGACGGGAGGGAGGGGCCGTCCTCGCGGTTTCGCGTCCCAGCTGTTATGGTGTGTATAAACAGATGGAGGTGCCATGGGCGTCGTGATCTCGAACAGTTCGGGAACACCGATCTACGAACAGATCGAGACCCAGTTGCGTGCGTCGATCCTCGCCGGGGAGATCCCCGTCGGGCAGACGCTCCCGTCCCTGCGGCAGTTCGCTGCGGATCTCCGGGTGAGCGTCATCACCGTCACCCGGGCCTACAACGATCTCGTCGCCGAGGGCCTGGTGCGGAGTGAGCACGGACGCGGGTTCGTCGTCCTCGATGTCGACCCCGAGACGGCGAGCGCCCTCCTGCAGTCGCGGGTCGACGAGGTCATCACCGAACTCGTCATCGCGGCTCGGCACGCGCGCCTCAGCAGGACCGACATCCAGACACGACTCGATCAGACTTGGAGTACCGATGACTGACAGCATCCTTCGCATCGACGGATTGCGCGTCCAGCGGCGATCATTCGCCGTCGACGACGTCTCCTTCGCGGTCGAACGCGGCACCGTCACGGGCCTCGTCGGACCCAACGGGGCCGGCAAGACCACCACCATCCGGGCCCTGCTGGGCCTGCTGACCCCCGACGCCGGCGACATCGAGGTCCTCGGGCAGCCGGCCGGTTCCCCGGAAGCGCTCGCACGTATCGGCGTCGTCCTCGATCAGCCGACCGCGGCTCCGGAATGGCGGGTCGCATCGATCGGTCGACGACTCAGCCCGTTCTACCCGGCGTGGGATCAGCAACGCTTCGAAGCATTGCTCGATCGCCTCGGGGTGCCGCGCGAGCAGCGGGTCAGCGAGCTGTCCCGTGGCCAGGGTGTGAAGCTGTCGTTGTCGACCGCACTCGCGCAGCGGCCGGAACTCCTCATCCTCGATGAGCCGTCCAGCGGCCTCGACCCGGCCTCCCGTCGCGAGATCGGGGATCTGATCCGCGAGTTCATGGTCGACCCCGAGCACGCGGTGCTCTTCTCGACGCACATCACCACGGATCTCGACGAGCTCGCCGACGACCTGCTCGTGCTCGTGAACGGCCGGGTCGCCTACGACGGACGGTTCGCGGACACCGTCGACGAGTTCGCCATGGTGCGTGGCGCGGGAGCGCCGCCGACCGGCGAGGTGCTCGGGCTCGAGCGACGCGGGGAGCAGTGGTCCGCGCTCATCCGCACGGCCCAGATGGCGGACTTCGGACCGGAGACCGTGATCGACGCCGCGAGCGTCGACGACATCGTCATCCACCTGGCAGCAGCACACGGAAAGGCTTCCGCATGATCGGCTCATTCATCCGCTTCGACCTGACGTCCTGGCTACCCCGGCGGCAGACGCTCCTCCTCCTCGGTTTCGTCGCCGTGATCGGGATCTTGCTCCCGGTGCCGGGGATGGCCCTCATGGGCGCGGCGATCGTCACCTCGCTCATGATCGCCGCGCCGTTCCTCGGGGATGAGCGCGGGCGTCTCGACACCCTCTACGGCATCCTCCCCGTCTCGCGGTCCTCCGTCGTGGTGGGACGGGCCGGTTCGATCGTCGTCTTCGCCCTCCTCGCTTCGGCGATCGCGTTCGCCGTGACCGTGCTCATGGCCAGCGTGCGTGGTGGTTCGCTCGATTGGGGCCTGCTGCTCGTGGTCCAAGCCGTCGCGGTCGCCTTCGTCGGACTGTCGGCCAGCATCCAGTTGCCCGTCCTGTTCCGGATCGGGTACACGCGCGGCCGGCTGATCAGCTACGCCCCGGCGCTGGTCATCGCGGGCCTCGCTTGGGTCGCGCAGGCGATCGGTGTGCTGGACGGCGCGCAGGAGGCCGCAGTCGGTGTTCCCCTCCCGCTCGTGGTCGGCCTCGGGCTCACGCTCGGTGCCGTCGGGATCGTCGTCGGCGTCCTCGTCGCCGTGCCGCTGTACCGCAAGCGCGAACTCTGAGCGGTCGCAGCATCCGTCCCGGGCGTTCCCGGCATCACAGCGTCGTCAGGAACGCCCGGATGTCGTCCGCGAGGAGCTCGGGCTCCTCGTGCGGGGCGAAGTGGCCGCCTCGGGGCATGGTCGTGAACCGTCGCACGTCATAGCTCCGCTCGGCCCAGCTGCGCGGCGGACTCGCCAGGTCGTGCGGGAAGAGCGCGACCGCGGTCGGCACCTCGACCCGGCCGACACGGGTCGTGATCCCGGTCGCGGACTCGTAGTACGGGCGGAGCGAGGTGCCGATCGCGTTCGTGAACCAGTAGGCGGAGGCGAGCGTCGCGAGGTAGTCGTCGCTGAAGCGGGACGAGACGTCGCCGTCGCAGTCGCTCCAGGCCCGATGCTTCTCGAGGATCCACGAGAGCAGGCCGACGGGGGAGTCGGACAGTGCGGGAGCGAGCGTGAGCGGACGCGTGTGGTGCTGATGCTCGTAGGCACCCTCCGCGGCGTCCCAGGCCTCGACCCGGGCGAGATGCGCCTGCTCCTCCTCGGTGAGCGTCTCGGCGTCGACCTCGAGCGGCGCGGCGACCGCGAGGAGGTGGATGCCGGCGACCGCCTCGGGATGCACCTGCGCGAGGCGAGAGGTGATCCCGGCCCCGAGGTCGCCTCCATGGGCGGCGTACCGGGCGAAGCCGAGGTGATCGTGCATGAGCGTGTGCCACAGCTCGTGCGTGTGGTCGCCGAAGGTCGGGCGTTGCGGCGAGAACGGCAGGCCGGGCAGCGCGGGCACGATGACGGTGACGGCGCTCGCCGGGTCTCCGCCGAAGCGGGACGGCGTCGCGAGGCGCCTGGCGAGTCCGACCAGTTCGAGGGCGGTGCTCGGCCATCCGTTCGTGAGGACGACGGGGATGCCGCCCGGGGTTTCGGCGTCGAACCGGAGGTAGGTGATGGCGGCCCTACCGATCTCCGCCCGGTGCCACGGCAGGGCGTTGATGTCCCGCTGTTGTGCCGCCCAGTCGAAGTCGTCCGCCCAGTAGGTGACGAGCCGCCGCAGCTCGTCCTGGTCGGTGCCGGCCTCCCAGCCGACGGTCGGCCACCGGTCAGGCCAGCGGGTGTCGTGGAGTCTGCGGCGGAGGTCGGCGAGGTCGTCCTCGCTGACGTCGATGACGGTCCGGCCTGCTGGCGACCGGGTCACCTGGTAGCGCCGTTCGATACCCGCGGTCGCGCGTCCCCACTCGCTGGACGCGACGCGGGCCTGGTGCGCCGCGAACGACTCGTCGTCCTCGAAGACCTCGGCGACGTCCCAGACGAGCGGGTCGTCCGTCGGCGTCACCTCGAACGACACGCACCCCGGTTCGGCGCGGGTGAGGGCGACATGATCCGGCAGCTGGGTCTCGACGATCGACACGTCGGTCGGAGTAGCGCAGATCAGCTGGCCGGTCAGGTGCACGGTGGTCATGGTCTCACCGTAGCGAGGGTCGGCCCTCCGGCTGCTTCGTCCCGAGCTCCGCGCCGCGTTTCCAGAGCCACTCGACGGGGCCGAGCGCGAACCGCCGGAGCCAGAAGTGGGCGAAGCCGGTCACGAGTGCGGCGATGACGACGAACGCGGCGACGGTGACCGGGACACGCCACGGAGCGGTGAGTTCGGCGAGGCCGAAGCCCCAGCCGTAGAAGAGCGCGCCGCCGAGGAGGTTTTGGAGCAGGTAGGCGCTCAAGGCGACCTTGCCGAGCTCGCGCAGACGCGAGGCGATCCAGCCGCCGGTGCCGAAGCGGCGACAGAGCTCGACGGTGGCGCCGAGGATGCCGAGCGCCACGAGGGGCGCGGCCAGGTAGCGTTCGGCGAGGAGTCCCGCGGTGCCTCCGGCGATCCCCAGCAGCAGGTCGATCGGCAGCGCGCAGGCACCGATGATCATCAGGCGGCGTCGGAGTCGACCACCGGTCTCACCGAAGACACCGGCCTGGAAGAGGTGCGCGCCGGCGAGGAACATCGCGAGCGTGAGGAATCCGATCAGGACGGGCTCCGCGCGGAAGACCCCCACGTTGTCGAGCCGGAAGACCGCCAGGCCGAGGAACGATTCAGCGGCGTACGGGCTCGGTCCGGCGGGGAGCGGGAGGTCGCCCGACACCGCCGGCGTCGTGGCGATGAACGCGACGATCGCGCTGATGAGGAGGACGTGCAGTGCGCCGAAGACGGCGATCATGGCGCGCTGGGCGCGGGGCCTGGTGAGCAGGAGCCAGGCGACGATGGCGCCGGTCACCGCATAGCCCATGAGGACGTCGAACTCCGCGATGAGGACGTAGTTCACGGCACCGTCGATGAGGAGCAGGGTGGCGCGCCACAGGTACCGGCCCGGCCAGCGCTGCTCGCGTCGGCGTGCAGTGGCGTGCTGGATCGCGAGTCCCGCGCCGAACATCAGGGTCAGGAGGGCGAGGAACTTGCCCTGCGTGAGCGCCATGAGGGCGAGCTGGATCGTGCCCGCCGCGGGGCCGGTCTCCGGCGTCACCGGGGCCGAGAGCATCCCGAGCAGACCCCAGGGGTGCGAGAACACCCAGATGTTGGTGCCGAGCGTGCCGAGGATCGCGAGTCCGCGGACCACGTCGAGTGCGGCGATGCGATGGGAAGCCGGCGGCAATACGATCGTATTGGTCATGGGAAGACCGTACCCTGTCGAGTGGGCGATGGCGAAAGCGGAGGCGATGACCGAGCAGGACACGAACAGGGATCGGATCCTCGATGCACTGCTGCGGATCATGGCGTCGCGCGGAGCCGATGCGCTGACGATCCGCACGGTCGCGAGCGAGGCCGGTGTCTCCGTCGGCGCGGTCCAGCATCACTTCCCGACGAAGGACCGACTCGTCGTCGCGGCGATGACCGAGGTCAACGAGCGGTTCCGTCGGCGCGTCGCAGCGCGGCTCGAGGCGGTGAACTCCGAGGAGGAACGACTTCGGATCTTCTGTCGTGAGATCGCCTGCGTCGAGGGTGATGACCTGACCGACGGGATCGTCTGGGTCGCCTTCGCCGCGCGGGCGAGCACGGAGACCGAGGTGCGCGTGATCCACGCCGCTGACTGGGCCCGCACCGAGGAGGTCCTCCTGCGGCTGCTGGTCGCCGCGTTCCCCGACGACGGCCTGGCCGCGGACGATGCGGCACTCCTGCTCGCGGTGCTCGACGGCATCGCGGTCGCGCGAGCGGCGGAGCAATCGAACCGGATGACACCGGAGCGCGCCGAACGCCTGATCGACGCGACGCTGCGGGGACTCCGCCGAGCGGGCTGAACCTCTCGGGTCCGGCTCAGTCGACGTCGACGTCGAGTTCGACGAGGTAGCCGACGAGTCGGAGTTCGACCTCGCTCGTAGCCGTGTCGAGTTCTCGGGCCTCGACCGCCGCTTGAGCCGCTGCTCGGACGTCGGCGTTCTCGAACTCCGATTCCGGCGGGATCCGTGGTGCGAAGCTCACGACCGGGAGTCCGGGGACCGGCTCGTGATGCGTGACGTACTCGGACGGGCGCGAGCCGATGAACACGCCGCTCCCCGGCGGGCCGACCGGGCGCAGTGCGGCCCGGGCGACTCCCTGCGGTAACGGGGGACGTTTCGTGCGCACCAAGCGGGACGGCATCGACACCCTCGACAGCTTCGCCAGCCTGCCCGTCAGTCGCTCCGGGGCGGGGCCCTCCTCGTGGTGCATCTCAACACCGTCGATCTGAGCGGTGAGGTCCGCACCGATCGCCTCGGTCAGCCAGGTCCGCTGTCCATCGTCGACGGGCCAGACCGAGAAGGTCACCCGTTGGCCGGTTTCCAACGGACCGCCGCAACAGTCCCACTCCCAGGGGCTGAGCCAGAGCGTCCGCCGGGTCATCCGTGCCGACTCGGGGTTGGTGGGTCGCAGGCGCGCAACCAGCTCGGTCGTGGGTGCGGTCAGGACGCGGAGGGCGACCGCGTCGCCGGGCATCGGTACACGGCCGAGCTCGCTGAGTCCCCAGCTGCGGTACATCGCTGCCGCCTCGGTCGCGCGCTCGTAGACGCCGATGACCGTCTGCGTCTCGGAGCGGTCCTGCAGGACGGCGGCCAGGCAGCCGCGGGCGATCCCACGTCCGCGCTGGTCCTCCGAGACGGCGAGTTCGTGGACCACGACGGCGTCCGCCGGACGCGCGATGGCGTCCGCAGCCGTGCTGCTGGAGTCGGCCAGCTGCGCCAGGATGCCGAGCCAGGCCGGGTCGGCGTCGAGGCCGTGGGCGAGCGCGAAGCCCACGATCCGGCCGTCGACCGTGGCGATGACGAGGCGTCCGCCGCGGTGCCCGAGATGCTCAGGGCCCCACTGCCGGATGGTCGCGAGGTCGATCGCATCCTCGTTGTAGGGCTCGGCGGTGAACGCCGCGACGAACAGCTGCGTGACCTCACCCCACACGCCGTCGGGTGCGGATCCGGTGAACGAGGTGTAGCCGACCGGGCTCATCATCCAGCCAGCATAGGGAAGTGGTGCGACCGGCCCCGTTCATTCGCCCATCTTTGGGCGAGCGAACGCTGCGTCGCCCAAAGATGGGCGAACGAACCGAGGCCTAGAGCGTGTTGCCGAGCTTGAAGCCCTGCGCGTCGTCGCCCTTGCGGGTGTAGGAGAAGCCGTCGGCACCGATGGTGACCTCGAGCTCGGAGTCGTCGGTCCGGGAGACCACCGGCTTCGGCTCACCGTCGAGGTCGAGCACGAGCGACGCGTCCGTGTACCAACTCGGCACGACGGCGTTGCCCCACCAGTCGCGCCGCTGGTTGTCGTGCACGTCCCACGTGACCACCGGGTTGTCGGGGTCGCCCGTGTAGTAGTCCTGGGTGTAGATCTCGATCCGGTGGCCGTCGGGGTCGCGGATGTACAGGTAGAACGCGTTCGAGACGCCGTGCCGGCCGGGGCCACGCTCGATGACGTCCGACATCCGCAGCGCGCCGAGCTTGTCGCAGATCGCGATGATGTTGTGCTTCTCGTGCGTCGCGAACGCCACGTGGTGCATGCGCGGTCCGTCACCACCCGTCATCGCGGTGTCGTGCACCGTCGGCTTCCGGCGCATCCACGCCGCGTACGTCGTCCCGGCCTCGTCCTGGATGTCCTCCGTGACCCGGAACCCGAGGTCCTCCATGTGCGCGACCGCGCGCGGCACGTCGGGCGTCACCTGGTTGAAGTGGTCGAGCCGCACGAGCGCGCCCGGCGTGTACAGGTCGTAGCGCCACGCCAACCGCTCGACGTGCTCCACGTCGTAGAAGAACTCGACGGGGAACCCGAGCGGATCCTCGACGCGCACCGAGTCGCCGATGCCCTTCACATACCCCTCGGCGCGACGCTCCACCCGGCACCCGAGCTCCGTGTAGAAGGCGACCGCGCGGTCGAGGTCCTCAGGGCTCCGCACCCGGTAGCTGAACGCCGCGATCGCCGCCACCGGCCCCTGCCGCAGTACGAGGTTGTGATGGATGAACTCCTCGAAGCTCCGCAGGTAGACGGTGTGCTCGTCCTCCTCCGTGACGACGAGGTCGAGGACGTCGACGTAGAACTTCCGGCTCGCGGCGAGATCCGTGACGACGATCTCCATGTACGCGCAGCGGAGGATGTCCGGCGGGGTGGCGGCGGGCGTCGGGATGCGGTTCACCGGCACGGGGATCGGGTCGGAGGCGGTCACGACGGGCTCGGCCGACGACGGGGTGATGGGGTTCGACATTGATCTGCGTCCTTGCTGATCTCGGTTGCTGGGGTGGAGGTCGACCGGGAGCGGTCAGTGCGCGGCCTGCAGTGGCCCGCCGGTCCCGAAGCGTGGGGAGTGCGCCTGGTTCAGCGTGATGTGCACCGCCTGCTGGTCGGTGTAGAAGTCGATCGAGCGGTAGCCGCCCTCGTGCCCGAGCCCCGAGGCCTTCACCCCGCCGAACGGGGTGCGGAGGTCGCGCACGTTGTTCGAGTTCAGCCACACCATCCCGGCCTGCACGTTCTGGGAGAAGGTGTGGGCCCGCTTGAGGTCGTTCGTCCAGATGTAGGCGGCGAGCCCGTACTTCGTGTCGTTCGCGAGTGCGAGCGCCTCCTCGTCGGAGTCGAAGGGGGTGATGGCGACGACCGGGCCGAAGATCTCCTCCTGGAAGATGCGGGCGCTCGGCGGGACATCGGCGAAGACGGTCGGCGCGACGTAGTTGCCGGTCGGGAACCCCACGGCGCGACCGCCACCGGCGACGAGGCGGCCCTCGGTCTTGCCGATCTCGACGTACCCCATGACCTTCTCGTAGTGCTCCGGGTGCACGAGCGCGCCGACCTCGGTGGCCGGGTCGTTCGGGTGTCCGACGACGATGTTGCGGGCCCGCTCGGCGTAGCGCTCGACGAAGTCGTCGTAGACACTCCGCTCGACGAGGATGCGGCTGCCGGCGGTGCAGCGCTCGCCGTTCAACGAGAACACCCCGAACACCGTCGCGTCGAGGGCGTCGTCGAGGTCGGCGTCGGCGAACACGATGGCCGGCGACTTGCCACCGAGCTCCATCGAGAGCCCCTTCAGGAACGGCGCGGCGTTCGCGAAGATGAGCTGACCGGTGCTGCTCTCACCGGTGAACGAGATGAGTGGCACGTCCGGGTGCTTCACGAGGGCGTCGCCGGCGTCCTCGCCGAGCCCGTTCACGAGGTTGAACACGCCGTCGGGCACGCCGGCGTCGCGGAAGATGTCCGCCCACAGGCTCGCCGAGAGCGGGGTGAACTCCGCCGGCTTCAGGACGACCGTGTTCCCGGTCGCGAGGGCCGGAGCGAGCTTCCAGCTCTCGAGCATGAACGGCGTGTTCCACGGCGTGATGAGCCCCGCGACGCCGATGGGCTTGCGGTTGACGTAGTTGACCTGCCGCCCGGGCACCTTGTAGGTGTCGTCGTGCTGGGCGACGATCAGGTCGGCGAAGAACCGGAAGTTCTCGGCGGCGCGCTTCGCCTGACCGAGCGCCTGCGTGATCGGCAGCCCGGTGTCGAAGCTCTCCAGCTCCGCGAGGCGGGCGTCCTGTGCTTCGACGGCGTCGGCGACCCGGTGCAGGATCCGGCTGCGCTCGCGGGGGAGGAGCCGCGGCCACGGACCCTCGTCGAAGGCCCGCTTCGCTGCGGCGACGGCGAGGTCGATGTCCGCCTGCTTGCCGGCGGCGGCCTGGACGTAGGTCTCGTTCGACACCGGGTCGAGGACGTCGAAGGTGTCGCCGTCGACCGAGTCGACGAACGCGCCGTCGATGTAGTGCCGGATACGGTCGGGCAACGCTGCCGGAACGTGCTGGGTCATGGGTGGTTCCTCCGGTCGGTGGTGGACGGCGGTGACGACGGCGGGCGGGCCGTGGTGGGCGGCTGGTGCTCGGCCTGGTACGCGAGCATGGCGTCGAGCGTCGCGGTGCGGTGGTCGCGGGCGGCGATCTCGATCTCGAGCGGCTGCGCGCCGGCGGCGATGAGTTCGAGGATGCCGTCGTGCTCGGCGACCGACTCGCGCGCGCGGCCGGGCACGAAGCTGAACGTCGAGTCGCGGAGCGCGTTCAGCCGCCGCCAGCCGCGGTGGACGAGGTCGAGGACGTGCGGGTTCGGGCACTCCTCGAAGAGGACGGTGTGGAACTCCAGGTTCAGCGCCGTGAACGCGTGCGGGTCGAAGTCGTCGAGCGTGCGGCGCATCCGCTCGTTGATCTCGCGGGCGCGGGCCAGATGGTCGTCGGTCAGGTAGGCGGCGCTCATCGAGGTCGCTGCTCCCTCGACGAGGGCGAGCGTCTGCATCGTGAAGAGGTACTCGGTCTCGTGCAGCATCGCGACCTGCGCGCCGACGTTGCGCTCGAACGTCACGAGCCCCTCGGCCTCCAGCCGCCGGATCGCCTCGCGCACCGGGACGACACTGATGTCGAGCTCGCCGGCGATCTGGCCGAGCACCAGCCGGTACCCGGGGACGAAGCGCCCCTCGTCGATGGCCTCGCGGATGAACCGGTAGGCGCGCTCGGACTTGCTGAGCGACGCCTCCTGCCCGGTCGTCGGGTGTGGGCCGCTCATCGTCCCTGCTCGCTCTCGTATCGCGCCCGCCACTCGGCGTTCAGCGGGAAGAGGCCGTCGACCGCGGCACCGCCACGGACCTGCTCGGCGATCCAGGCGTCCTCCGCCTCCTGCACGACCGCCTCCGCGGCGACCTCGGCGGCGAGCGCCCGGGGGATCGCGATGACGCCGTCACCGTCCCCCACGATCACGTCGCCCGGCAGGACGGTCGCCCCGCCGCACGTGATCGCGACGTCGATCTCCCACGGCACATGGCGGCGCCCGAGGACGGACGGATGCGGACCCTGCGAGAAGGTCGGCAGGTCGAACGCCGCGACCTGCTCGGCATCGCGGATGCCGCCGTCGGTGACGACCCCGGCCGCTCCCCGCTGCTGTGCCCGAAGCGCGAGGACGTCGCCGACGGTGCCCGTGCCGCGCTCGCCGCGTGCCTCGATCACGATGACCTCGCCGGACTCGACGGTGTCGAAGATGCGCTTCTGCGCGTTGAAACCGTTGCCGCGCTCGGCGAAGAGGTCGGGCCGGTAGGCGACGAAGCGGAGGGTGCGGGCCACGCCGACCATGCGCGGGCCCGGGCGCGAGGCGTGGACACCCTCGACGAAGACCTCGGTGTACCCGCGGGCTCGGAGCTTGGCGCTGAGCGTCGCCGTCGAGACCGAGGCGAGCTGTTCGGCGACCGCGGGGTCGAGCGGTTCGGCGGGTGATGCAGCGGTGGGAGGCTCAGCCGGTGCAGGCAGACCCGCCGCCGCAGCGTCCCCCCAGGCCTCGATGCGCTGATGGTCGTCGACGGCCGGTTTCGCACCGAACCCGCCGAAGGGCTCGGTGCCCTCGACGACCGTCGTCACGAGTCGACCGCTCGTCGGGGTGCCGGGTGCGCTCGGCGCGTCGACCTCGACCTCGACGACGTCGCCGGGCACGACGACGGAGGAGCCGGCGGGTGTCCCGGTGAGGATGACGTCGCCGGGCTCGAGCGTCGCGAGCTGCGAGAGGTCGGCGATGAGCTGGGCGAAGGGGAAGAGCAGCGTGTCGCTCGTGTCGTCCTGGACCACGACGCCGTTGACCCAGGTGCGCACGCGGAGGGCGGCAGGATCGATCTGCTCGGCGGGGATGACGGATGGGCCGAGGGGCGTGTAGCCGTCGCCGCCCTTCGAGCGCAGGTTCGACCCCTTGTCGGCGCTGCGGAGGTCGTAGAGCCCGAAGTCGTTCGCCGCGGTGACGCCCGAGACGTGCTGCCAGGCATCCTCGACGCGGATGCGGCGGGCCGCGGTGCCGATGATGATCGCGATCTCGCCCTCGAAGGCCAGCAGTTCCGCGCCGGCCGGGCGCTCGACGGTGCCGCCCGTGCCAGAGACGGAGGACCACGGCTTGAGGAAGTACGAGGGGTGCTCGGGTGTGCGGCCGCGCTGAGCCGCCCGCGACGGGTAGTTGAGGTGGACGGCGATGATCTTGCCGCCCCCGCTGTTCGGGAGGCCTTCGATGCCCTGGTGGCTGCTCATCACACGTCCTCGTTGTCGGTATCCAGAATCGTATACGATCCGGGCACAGTGGGGAAGGGTCAGTACCCGTCGCTGCGGGTCGCGTCGCTCCGGCCGTCGATGAAGCGCTCGGCCAACTGCTCGGATGCGCGGGCGAGGAGCGACACGTCCGCGCCGACGAGGACGAAGGACGCCCCGTGGTCGAGGTAGTGCTCCGCCATGACGGGGTCGAAGGCGTTCACGCCGGCCGGTTTCCCCGCGGCGGTGGCGGCATCGAGCACCCGCTCGACGGCGCTGACCACGGTGGGGTGCCCCTGCTGGCCGAGCAGGCCGAGCGACGCCGAGAGGTCCGCCGGACCGACGAACACCGCGTCCACGCCGTCGACCGCGAGGATCTCGTCCGCCTGCTCCACGGCCTCCGCCGACTCGATCTGCACCGTGAGCGACACCGATCCGTTCGCCTGCGCGAGGTAGTCCTCGACCCGGTTCCAGCGGGAGGACCTCGCGAGCGCGCTGCCGACCCCGCGGACGCCCTGTGGCGGGTATCGCACGGCCTGCACGAGCGCCACCGCCTGCTCGGCCGACGACACCATGGGCACGATGAGGTTCTGCGCCCCGAGGTCGAGCACCTGCTTGATGACGACCGCGTCGCCGAACGGCACTCGCACCAGCGGGCACACCGGGAAGGCGGCAACCACCTGCAGCTGCAGCTGGATGCTCTCCAGGGTGTTCGCCGAGTGCTCGCCGTCGATGAGGAGCAGGTCGAGCCCGCTGCCCGCCGCGATCTCCGCCGCGATCGGGCTCCCCGACACCACCCACATCCCGACGAGGGGACGGTCCGTGGTGCGCAGGCGCTCGCCGAAGGTCGGCGGCAGGGTCATTCGAATCGGCATGTCACGGCTCCCAGTCCCTGGTATTCGGCGTGGACGGTGTCGCCCCGTTCGACCCACATCGGTCTCGTGAACGATCCCGACAGGATGATCTCCCCGGCGGCGAGGCTCCCGCCGTGCTGGGCGAGCTTGCCGGCGAGCCACGCGACGCCGAGTGCCGGGTGTCCGAGGACGGCGCCGGCGACCCCTGACTCCTCGATGGTCTGGTTGCGGTAGAGCAGGGCCGAGACCCATCGCGGGTCGATCGCGTCCGGGCGGACGGGTGTCCCGCCGAGCACCATGGCACCGAGTGCCGCGTTGTCGGCGATGGTGTCGACGATCGTGCGGCCGTCGAGTTCGATGTGGGAGTTGAGGACCTCGAGTGCCGGCACGATGTGGTCGGTCGCGTCGAGCACCTCGAAGATGGTGCAGTGTGGCCCCTGCAATGGGCGGCCGAGGACGAAGGCCAGCTCGACCTCCACGCGGACGTTGGAGTATGCGTCGAAGTCGAGTGTCGCGCCCGAGTCGAAGACCTGGTCGTCGAGGATGACGCCGTAGTCGGGTTCGGTGATCCCGGTGGCCTGCTGCATCGCCTTCGAGGTGAGGCCGATCTTGTGGCCGACGACGCGTCGGCCGGCGGCGATGCGGCGTTCTGCCCACAGCGCCTGCACGGCGTAGGAGTCCTCGATGGTCATGTCCGGGTGCCGGGCGGTGAGGAGGGGGATGACGCTCCGCTGCTCATGCGCGACCGCCAGTTCGTCGGCGATCGCCTGTCGTTCGTGATCCTGCATCGCGTCCCGTCCTCATCTGCGTCGACTGCGGCCTGCGATCACGATACGGTGCGTCGTCGTCGACTGCCTCTTGCGCGGTGACCACGATTGTATACGATGTGGTGTACATTCTGGCGGTCCAATGACGGGCCGCGACGGACAAAGGGGTCTCGAGACAATGACAACCGCATCACTGGCGCGAGCGACGACGCCCGCGGAACTCCGGCGCGTGGCCTTCGCCACCGTCATCGGCACCACGGTCGAGTGGTACGACTTCTTCCTCTACGCGAGCGCCGCCGGACTCGTCTTCTCGCAGCTCTTCTTCCAGCCGGCGGGACCGCAGGCCGCGCTGCTGCTGTCGTTCGCGACCGTCGGCGTCAGCTTCCTGTTCCGACCGCTCGGCGCGTTCGTCGCCGGGCACTTCGGTGACCGCATCGGCCGGAAGAAGATGCTCGTCATCACGCTCTTCCTCATGGGCGCCGCCACGACGCTCATCGGTCTCCTGCCGACGTACGACCAGATCGGGATCATCGCCCCCGCGCTGCTCGTGCTCCTGCGCATCCTGCAGGGGCTGTCCACCGGCGGGGAGTGGGGAGGCGCCGTCCTCATGGCCGTCGAGCACGCGCCCACCGGCCGTCGCGGCCGGTTCGGTGCGTTCCCGCAGATCGGCGTCCCGATCGGTCTGCTCCTCGCCTCCGGCATGCTCGCCCTCATGACGGGCGTGATCTCGCCCGGTGCCGCGTTCCTCGAGTGGGGCTGGCGCATCCCGTTCCTGCTGAGCTTCGTCCTGATCATCGTCGGCTACGTCGTGCGCCGGAAGGTCGACGAGAGCCCCGTCTTCGTCGCGCTCGCCCGCAACAAGGAGCGTCGCCGGGTCCCGATCGTCGAGCTCTTCCGCCACCACTGGTTGCTCGTGCTGCTCGCCGCGCTGACCTTCGCCGGCAACAACGCCGCCGGCTACATGACCACGGGCGGCTACATCCAGAACTACGCGACGACACCGCTCGCCGACGGCGGCCTGGTGGGCATGGAGCGGACGCCGGTCCTGCTCGCGGTGACCGGGTCGGCCATCGTCTGGCTCATCGTCACGTGGTTCGCGGGTTCGCTCTCCGACCGGATCGGCCGACGCAACACCTACATCATCGGTTGGGTCGCGTTCCTGGCCACCGTCTTCGTGCTCTTCCCGCTCGTGAACACCGGTGACCCGTGGCTGTTGTTCCTCGGGCTCGCGCTGTTCACGATCGGCAACGGCTTCACCTACGGGCCGCAGGCGGCGTACTTCGCGGAGCTGTTCCCCGCCTCGATCCGCTACACGGGTGTGTCGGTCACCTACGCGATCGGTGCGATCCTCGGCGGGGCGTTCGCTCCGACGATCGCGACCTGGCTGGTGCAGGTCACGGGGTCCTCGACGAGCGTCGCGTTCTACATCGCCGGCATGATCGTGATCGCCTTCGCGGCGACCCTCCTCCTGCGTGACCGCACCGGCATCCCGCTCGGTGGCGAGGCGGAGGACGAGCAGAGCCGTGGTCAGGTGTACGGCGCGCGGAGGTAGCCGCGGTCAGACTGACGACGCGATGGTCGCGGCCCCCTCGATGAGGCGGGCCGCGATCTCGGGTTCGGGTCGGCTGCTGGAGACGTAGACGACCGCGAGCGCGGCGGCCGGCGAGCCGTGCACGGCGAGTGGTACGGCGACAGCGCGGAGACCGGTGATGACCTCGTCGTGGCTCGACGCCCAGCCCTGTTCGCGGACCACCGCCAGCTCGGTGCGGTGGTCGTCGTCGAGCGAGTCCGGCCACTGCGACGCAGGCAGTCGGGACGCGATCGCCTTGCCGGGCGCACCGACACCGACCGGGTGCCGGGTACCGGGCCGCTGCGCGATCGACCCCATCGTGTGCCGCGGTTCGACGCTGACGAGGGTGACGATCTCGTCGCCGTCCAGCACGGTGAGGAAGCAGGTCATGCCGAGCTCGTTCGCGATCGCCGTCAGCTCGGGCAGCGCGGCGGCCTGCAGGTCGTGGGAGACGCCGGCGGCGAGGGCCGCCAGGCGCGATCCGAGCGCGATTCGTCCTGCACCGTCGCGGACGACCAGGCGGTGGTCTTCGAGCGTGCGCAGCAGCCGGTAGGTGACGCTGCGGTGCAGACCGAGCGTCGCGCTCAGGGCGTCGATCGTGAGCGGGGTGCGCGCGTCGGCCAGGACCTCGAGGATCCGGATGCCGCGCGAGAGCGTCTGGGAGTGGGCGCTGCTGGCATCGGTCACGCTCCGACCCTATCGACGAGCCCCCTGAGTCGCCCGGATCGGTGCGATTCTTCGCCGAAACCGTGCAGAATCGGGCGACTCAGCGGGTGATCGGGTAGGCGACGAAGGCGAATCGTGAGCTGTCGGGTGCCCAGCCGTTCACGTTCAGGGTGCCCTGCCCGCCAAACAGCGGATAACGGCGGAGCGGGGTCGCCCAGTCGTCGGTCGAGACGAGCCGGACCTCGACGTCGAGGTCGGCCGGGTGTCCGATCGTGCCGGCGGGGAAGGCGATGTACGAGGCTAGGCGGGCGTCGGGGGAGGGGTGGGGGAACCAGTCGACGGTGTCGCTCACGACGAGCTGCTCGAGCTCACCGCCGCCGTCCGGGATCCGCGCGAGCTGCGCATGGCCCGGGGCTGTGCCGAAGTGCTCCGTGTTGCAGAGCAGCCACCGGCCGTCGGGCGACCACTCCGGTCCGTCGAGGTGGCCGTCGCCCGTGTCGAGGACGGTGACGGGGCCGCCGCCCTCGACCGCCGGAGCGATCGCGAGCCGACCGGGGTGCTCGAAGCCCTCGAGCTCGACGTATGCGATCCGCGTGCCGTCCGGGGAGACGCCGTGGAGGAAGTGCCACCGGTCGTCGTCGGCGGTGAGCTTCGTGACCGGTCCGCCGGTGAGGGCACCGCGGTAGATGTGCCCGTCCATCGCGGAGAGGAGGATGTGTTCGCCGTCGGGGTCGAGGACGTGGTCGTTGTTGAGCTCGGGAAGGCCGTGGAACTCGATCGGCGTGAGCCCTGCGGTCGGGTCGTCGACCGTGATCGCCCAGAGCCGCCCGTTGCCGTTGAGGTACAGCGTCCGGCCGTCGAGGGACCAGTTCGGCGCTTCGATGAGGAGCTCGTCGGTCTCGAAGAGGAGGACGGGCGCATCATCGTGCGGCCCGCCGAGCAGGACGCTGGAACGTTGGCCGGGGGCGAGGGCGCGGAAGGTCATGCGCCCATCGTCCTCCAGTCCGTCGTGATCCGGGAGGACCGTTCCTCCCGGATCACGATCCGACGACTACTTGACGAGCGCGAACCCCGCGGTCCAGGAGATCTTCTCCGACGCCGCCAGCGTGAGCTGCAGGAAGCCGATCGCCTCAAGTTCGTGCGCGCGCTTCAGCGACCCGGCGTCGACGGCCTCCAGGCCACCGGCGGTCACGAGCTGCTGGAGTGCGGCCTTGGCGTCGGCGTCGTCCCCGGCGATGAGGACCGTGGTGGCCACGTCGCCGACCTGCTTCGCGGCGAGGGTCGCGGCGAAGTTCGTGTTGAAGGCCTTGAGGACGTGGGAGTTCGGGAGCTTCGCCTGCAGTTCCGCTGCAGCCGAGCTGCCGGCTGGGACGGTGAGGGCGTCGAAGGTCGAGAAGTCGAGGGGGTTGGTGATGTCGACGACGACCTTGCCCGCGAGCTGGTCGGCGTACTGCTCGACGATCGTCGCGAGGGCCGGGTAGGGGACCGCGAGGACGACGACGTCGCCGGTGATCGTGCCGGTCTCGGCCGACCCGAGGTGGTCGACGGAGGCACCGCCCGCTGCGAGGACACCGGCGATGGCGCTGCCCATGTTGCCGGTTCCGAAGATGGTGACGTTCGTCATGACGATGCTCCTTCTCGTGGCCGCCTGGTCACGGGTCAATTGGTTGTTGGTACAACTAACGTAACACCGGTTAGTTGTAGGCGCAACTATTGCTACGCTGGAGTCATGACCGAGACGCGATGGCTGAGCGACGACGAGCAACGCTCCTGGGTGCGCTTCGCCGCCGTGCTCGAACTCCTGCCGGCCGCCCTCGACCTCCAGCTCACGCGGGACGAGCATCTGACGCACTTCGACTACTTCACGCTCGCGATGCTGTCCGAGACCCCGGGCCGCACGCTGCGCACCTCGGCGCTCGCTGCGCGGACGAACGCGACCCTGCCCCGCTTGTCGCGGGTGCTGACACGCTTGGAGGAGGCCGGCTTCGTGGCGCGGACGCCGTGCCCGGAGGATCGACGGGCGACGAACGTGACGCTCACCGATGCGGGCTGGGACAAGGTCGTCCAGGCTGCGCCGGGCCACGTCGAGCACGTGCGGTCCCTGGTGCTCGACGCGCTGACGCCGGCGCAGATCGAGCAGCTCGGCGAGATCTCCGCCGCCCTCCTGACGAAGCTCGACCCCGACGGACGGATGTTCGCCAGCGAAGCCTGATCTCCGTCACCTGGGGGATTCGCGGCGCTCGAGGGCTGCGTAGCGTGGGGCTCGACGTCGTGGACACCACCGAGCGCGACGCGGATCGGAGCGAGTGATGACCGGACCGACGCAACCCGGACCCGCACCACACGGGGACGAGGTGCCCCAGGACGGTCCCGCCGCGGCGGAGCCCGAATCGACGCCACCGCCCACGTCGCTCAAGGGTGGGACGACCTCCGTCTGGTACTTCGTCGGCGCCACGTTCCTCTTCGCCGGACCCCTGATCTTCGGTGTCGACGACTTCGGGTTCTTCCGGATCGTCACCCTCGTCCTCGGGGCGGTCGTCATGGTCGCCGGGTTCGTCGTCCTGCGACGCGAGAGCGGCAAGCGTTCCTGAGGGCGCTGTCGCCGGGTCGGCCCGCCAACCGTTCAGCCGGCGAGCCGTTCAGTCGGCGAGCCGGTCAGCCCGCGAGCCGGTCAGCCCGCGAGCCGGTCAGCCCGCGAGGAAGGCCCTGATGCCGTCGAGCAGGCGGTCGACGTCCTCGTCGGACGTGTACGGGGCGACGCCGACGCGGAGACCGCCGACGTCCTCGAGGCCCAGCGCCGCGAACGGCTCGACCGCGTAGAACGAGCCTGCTGGTGCGAGGACGTCGCGAGCGGCGAGGAAGGCGGCCGCGTCGGCTGCACGCCTGCCGGGGAACGTCATGAACAGTGTCGCCGTGCGCTCGGCGGCTCGCGAGTGCAGCTCGACGAGGGGGCCGAGCTCTGCGAGAGCCTCCTCGATGCGGGTGCGTAGCGCGAGTTCCCGTTCGTGGACGGCTGCGGCGGAGGCCACCAGACGGTCGCGCCTCGTCGTGGCGTCACCGGGGTCGATCGACGCGAGCACGCCGATGGCCGCCGTCACGCCGGCCATGAGTTCGTAGGGCAGCGTGCCGAACTCGAAGCGCTCCGGCACCACGTTCGTCGACGGCAGCAGCTTGTCGGGGTGGATCGACTCGAGCAGCGCCGGCGACGCGGCGAGGACACCGCAGTGCGGCCCGAAGAACTTGTACGGCGAGCAGACGAAGAAGTCGGCACCGAGGGCTGTGACGTCGACGACGTGGTGGGCCGTGTAGTGGACGCCGTCGACCCAGACGAGCGCGCCGACCGCGTGCGCCCGGTCGGCGATCGTCCGCACCGGCGGGATGGTGCCGAGGAGGTTCGACGCCGCGGTCACGGCGACGAGTCTCGTCCGTTCGGTGATGAGGTCGTCGAGGTCCGCGACGTCGAGCTCGCCCGTCGCCGGGTCCAGGTCGATCCAGCGCACGGTTGCGCCCGCGCGGTCCGCCGCCTGCACCCACGGGCGGACGTTCGCGTCGTGATCGAGTCGGGACAGGACGATCTCGTCGCCGGCGATCCAGCCGCGCGACAGGTGCCTGGAGAAGTCGTAGGTGAGCTGGGTGGCGCTGCGACCGTAGACGATGCCCCGAGGATCGGCGGCCAGCAGATCGGCGCAGGCGGCGCGGAAGGCGGTCACGGCGTCGTCCGCCCGACGTTCGGAGGCGACTGACGAGCCCCGGTTGGACAGGGGGCCGGTGAGGGTGTCGAGGATGGCTTGGCCGACGGCGAGCGGCGTCTGGGTGCCGCCGGGGCCGTCGAAGTGGGCGATGCCGGAGTCGAGGGAGGGGAACGCGGTGCGGAGGAGTGCGACGTCGAGGCTCATGCGTCCATCCTGCCGCGCCGGGAGCCAGAACGTGGGGACCAGGGGAGCGAGCGCGCGATCGCTTGATACAGTGCCTGTGTGTCCATGCTCATCGCTCCGCCCCGTGTCGGGCGTCTGGAGGTCGTCGGCGTCCGCAACGCCGGCCCGAGAGAGCGGTCCACCCGGTCGACCACCTCGCCCACCCGGTGAGGACGTCGGCCTCGTCCATCGCGCTCGTCCGAGCGGCGACGACGGGGCCGCGCACCCTGACGCACCCACCGCAGCGCACCGACGCGCGGAGGGTCTCTCCGCCGTCGCCACGACGGCCCAGCCGAAACCGGTGAACCCATGATCCCCCTGAACGAATCCCAGATCCGAGCCTCCTTCGTCAACGCGTCGCGCAAGGAGGTCAGTGACGTGAGCCTTCCTGTCGACCTCGACACGCTCGACTTCGAGGTGCGTGACTTCCTCGGGTGGCGCGACAAGAAGCTGCCGCGACGCGCGTACGTGGTCACGATCGTCGACGGCGAACCCGTCGGCATCCTGCTCAGACAGGCCGACGCGATGCCCCGCACCCGGCCGCAGTGCGCGTGGTGCCAGGACATCACGCTCAGCAACGACGTCGTGTTCTACAGCGCGAAGCGGGCCGGACAGGCCGGCAAGAACGGCGACACCGTCGGCACGCTCGTCTGCGCCGACTTCCAGTGCTCGTCCAACGTGCGGAAGCTGCCGCCGCTCGCCTACGTCGGTTTCGACGCGGAGGCGGCCCGCCAGGAGCGCATCGCGACGTTGAGCGTCCGTGCGGCCTCCTTCGCCTCCTCGGTCCTGAACGGCGTCGGTTGACCCGCTGAGTCGCCCAGATCTGCACGAAATCCAGTGATTATCGTGCAGATTCGGGCGACTCAGTGGCCGGCGAGGGCGGCGCGCACCGAGGCGACGACGGCGCGGAGGTCACGGAGATCGTCGGCCGTCAGCTCGATGACCGTCCACCCTGCGGCCCGCAGGCGGTTGGAGCGAGCGCGGTCCTTGCGCCACCGGTCGACCTCGACCCGGTGGTAGTCACCCTGGTACTCGATGACGATCCGCGCTGCCCGGTGGCAGAGGTCAGCGCGGGCGAGGAACGATCCGTTCGCCGCCCGGATCTCCTGGTTCGGTTCGAAGCCGGTGAGGCCTCCGCGCACCAGCGCGACGCGGACGATGGACTCGGGCGGTGATTCCGCGCGGTGATCGAGCAACGGGAGTGCGGCGGCGATGGCTCCACGGCCGCGCCGGCTCGGATAGCGGGCTGCAGCCTCCTCCAACTCGGCCAGGCCTGCGGTACTCGTCCGAAGCAGGTGGTCGCCTGTCGCGACGAGATCGGCGAGCGGGAGCGTCGCGGCAAGGTCCAGCCACGTTCGAACCGGACTCGTCAGCCTGATGTCGCCGCGGACGAACACCTCGTCCGCTTCATCGATCGTGACCGACCGGCCGGCGATCCCGGCGGCGTGCGGAGCGCGGGCCGGTGCGGCCACGGCGAGGTCGAGGCGATCGGGGGTGGAGAGCCGGCACGGGAGCGGCAGGCCGAGCAGGAGGGCAGCGGTCGGACCGCAGACGAAGACCCGGTCGGACAGGCGGTGCAGGAATGCACGACAGCGATCCTCGACCGTCTCCACCGGGCGGGCGGACCGGATGCCGTGACCCGGCTTCTCGAGCCGACGACTGCGGAGTTCGCCGGGTGTCATCCCGCTGCGCAGCGCGTCGCCGACGAGGAACGGTCCGTCCGGAAGCTCAGCTGGCATCCCATCACTGTGCCTGCACCGAGTGGTTACCCGCCCACGTTCTCCACAGGCTTGCTGAGTCGCCCGGATCTGCACGAAATCCGGCCGATTTCGCGCAGATCCGGGCGACTCAGGCGGGCGGCGCGGTCAGGGACGAGGCGCGGACCTGCAACTCGGGGAGGACCTGGGTGCGCTGCGTCGGACGACGGCGGCCTTCGGACAGACGGGCGACCATCGTCTCGACGGCCATCCGACCGATGTGCTGCTTCGGTGGGCGCAGCGCGGTGATGGGCGGCTCGCCGTTCTCCGCGACCTCGTCGTCGTAGGCGACGATGGCGAGGTCCTCGGGGATCCGCACACCGCGGTCCAGGCAGTGGTGCTCGAGCAGGATCGCCTGCGGGTCGGCGTGCACGAACAGCGCGGTGGTCCCCGTGGCGAGGCACTCGTCGACGAGCGCACCCAGCCGGGCGTCCCTGGCGCCGTTCTCGACGTCGTCGATCTCGGCGTTCACCGTCAGGCCCGTGTCCAGCCCGAGGTCCGCGGACGCCCTGGCCCACCCGCGCCGCAGGTGGTCCGAGGTGGGGGAGTGTCGTGCCGCGGCGATGCCGATGCGGCGGTGCCCCTGTTCGTACAGGTGGCGGACGGCGAGCACCGCGCCGAACTCGTGGTCCGTCGTCACCCACTCCAGTGAGCGCAGCGCGAGCGATGACGGTGCGCGACGCTCTGCCAGCACGACCGGGATCGGCAGCGCATCGAGCCAGGCGAGGAGGGCGTACCCGTCCTGGCCCGCGGTGTCGGGTGCGGCGATGAGCCCGTGGATCCCACCCGTCTCGACGAGCGCGGCCATCTGCCGGCGCTGGTCGGCCGGGTCGTAGGACGAGCCGCGGAGCACGAGCTGCGACCGGCTGAGGGCGGCCGTGGCACGGGCGCCGTTGACGATCTGCGGCCAGTAGTAGCTGAGCGACGGCACGACCATGCCGATGCGGTATCGGGCGGGGCCGGCGGCGTCGGCGGATCGCGCGACCGTCTGGTCGAGGGAACTCCGGGCGGTCGCACCACCGTGGACCCGCGTGACGAGCCCGAGGTCGGCGAGCGCGGTGATGTCGCGTCGGATCGTCAGCTCCGTGACGCCGAGGATGACGGCGAGTTCGCGGACGACGACGGAACCGTTGCGTCGGACCTCGTCCATGATGCGTTCGCGGCGCTCGATGCCGAAGACCTGTGAGGGTCCCGTGCCGCCCGTCGGTCCCCGGTCTCCGGAGACGCCGTCGTCGCTCATCGTGCGGCCTCCACGGTGACGAGCAGACGATCCGAATCGGGATGCGGAAACAGCCGCACGCGGGTGATCGTGTCGCCCCAGGATGACCGCATCATCGGGTCGTCGAGTCGGACGACCTCGATCGCGACCTCGGCCGCGTCGTGCTGGAGCACCACGTCCCGGATGCCGGCGACCGGCCGGTGGACGCGCAGAGTCGCCTGATCGAGTTCGGTCGCGTCGCCCCACAGTATGAGGGTGACAATCGTGCCCGCCGCGTCGTCGAGCGTCCAGACGTCCTCGATCACGACCCGCGACGCCGTGCGGTCGAGCGTCGCGGTCCGGCGCCAGCGTTCGTGCTCCGCCAGCCCGTAGGCCGCAGCGAGGTCCATCGACCAGCTCGCCTGCCCGCCCTGGTCTCCGCCCCGGCGATCGCGCGCCGCGAACGCCGGACCGTGTTGCTGCAGCAGACCGCGCGGTGCCGGGACGCTGTGCCAGTCGCTGCGCATGCACCAGATGTCGTAGCGGTCCGGGCCGAAGGTCCGCGCGTCGTAGGTGGGCCGCCCGGGATCGATGATCGCGGGGACGCCGTCGAGCGCGACGATCACGCTCCCGAGGTCGTTGTGGTTGTGGTTCTCGTCGTTGTGGCCGCCCTTCAGGCTGACCGCGAGTCCGTCGGATCGCCCGTCGTGCTCACGGGCGAGGCTCACGCCGATCGACGACAGGTCGACCGAAGCCGGCAGCGGTATGGCTGCGCTCCGGGCGTCCGCGACCGCCCACTCATGATCGAGGCAGACGCGGACGAGACGTCCGAGTCCGGCCCGGTCCGTGGCGACGGGTGCATCGGGATCGCGATGTGCCGTTGCGTACGCGACGACGTCCGGCAGGGCGAGTCGCCGGCCCCAGCGATGCAGCAGATCGAACGGGAGCGAGCGGTCACCGCGTGCTCCGGCGTCCGCGACGTTCACGTACCAGTCGGCGGACAGCTGCATCCGCAGCGGGAAGCGCAGTGACTCGGGCAGCAGGTCGAGGCCGTCGAGCGCGAGGCGACCTCCGGCGAGACGATCGAGGGTCTCGAGCGCCTCGAGGGCGCGAGCCGCTCCGTTCCACCAGTACTCCCAGCCCTCGTCGATCGCGCCGTCCTTGGGGAGGCCCGCCAGGTAGCGGTCGATGCCGTCGACGGCTCGGTCGATGACGAGCTCGGCTCGGTCGGGGCTGCAGAGCACCGCCGCCGCGGCGATCGTGTTGCCGAGGATCCAGGGGTTCCAGTTGTGGAGGGCGTCCGGCTCGCCGCCAGGGTCGACATCGAGGCCGAGCCAGTGCCAGTCGTCGCGGTCGAGGAACGGCCGGAACACCCGCTGCTCGGCCTCGGTTCGCAGCCGGTCGGTGAGGCCCGGGTAGCGCTCGTCGAGCTCGTCGCCGAGGACGGCGATCGCCCAGGCGACGGCCGCGACCGCCTCACCGGCGCCGAGGTCGAGGAACGGTTCGTCGAGCGACGGCGTGACCGTCCCGAACCGACGGAACGCGTCGTCGTGGGCCGCCCAGCACCAGGTCGTCTGTTCCGCGAGGAGCCACAGGCCGTCGGCGACCTCGGCGAGCGGGTCGAGTGGTGCGGCCACCGCGACACCGGCTGCGGACGCGGCGGCGAGGACCACGGCGCGGGAGAGGCGTGCGAGTCGGTCACCGACCGCCGTCTCGTAGGAGAGACGCTCTCCGGCGAGCGGGTAGGCGCTGTACTGCGAGAAGAGCGGCTGCGGCCAGGGCGTCGCGGCACGGTCGGTGGTCGCGGACTCACGGGTCGCCTGGGCGACGAAAGCGTCGAGCAGTCGCCGGTCGATCGAGCTCCAGTCGCCGTCCGGCACGATGGACCGGAGTGCGGTCGCCGGGCGCTGTGACCACGCCGTCACCAACGGGCCGTGCGACCGACGTCGCTGATCGGTGGCGGGTGTGGCCGGTGCGGTCTGCGAGGGTGGATGCACGACGTCTCCATGATCATCTTCGATCGAGCTTGTTCGTTTGTGATCGACTGTTTTGACTCCGATCGGATTGGAGTATTCACTACCTGACAACCGCATGCAACCGCGGCCCACTCGAAGGAGAGCACCAGATGTCGAACGCCGCGCGCCCCGCAGCCCTGGTCGCCATGTGGCCCGACGTGTTCTCGACGCTCTTCGACGACGCCCGACTGGCCCGGCTCCACGCGCTGTGCGAGGTCCGCGACGACGAGACCACCGGCGACCTCGACGACCCGGCGCTCGCCGCACGGCTCGCTGAGGTCGAGGTGCTCATCACCTCGTGGGGCACCCCGCCGCTCACGGCGGAGCGGCTCGACCGCATGCCCCGGCTGCGCGCGGTCTTCCACTGCGCCGGCACGGTCCGCTCGCTCGTGACCGACGCGGTCTGGGAGCGCGGCATCGTCGTCACCACGGCCGCCGAGGCGAACGCCATCCCGGTCGCCGAGTTCACCTTCGCCTCGATCGTGCTCGCCGGCAAGCGGGCACAGGTCTTCGCCCGCGACCCGCGGGCGCACCGTCGCGAGTGGCGCACCCTGCTCGAGACCACGAACCTGTCCAACCTCGGACGCCGGGTGGGCGTCGTCGGCTTCTCGCGCATCGGCCGTCGCGTCGTCGCCCTGCTCCAGCAGCTCGACGCGGTCGAGGTGCTCGTCGCCGACCCCTACGCCGACGCCACGGCCGTCGCCGCGGCCGGAGCCCGACTCGTCCCGCTCGACGAACTCCTGCCGAACGTCGACGTGCTCTCGCTGCATGCCCCGGAGCTCCCGGAGACGAAGCGCATGATCGGGGCTGCCCAGCTCGCGGCGCTCCCGGACGGCGCCACGGTGATCAACACGGCCCGCGGGAGCCTCCTCGACACCGACGCCCTCGCGGCGGAGTGCGCGAGCGGGCGCCTCGACGCGATCCTCGACGTCACCGACCCGGAACCGCTGCCCGTGCACTCGCCGCTGCTCGACCTCCCGAACGTCTCGATCACCCCGCACATCGCGGGCTCCCTCGGCCGGGAGACGCTGCGCATGACGGACGCGGCGCTCGACGACCTGGAGCGGTTCCTCAACGGCGAGGACCCGCGCGAAGCCGTCCGGGTCGCCGACCTGGGGGTGAGCGCCTGATGGTCGCGCTCCTGACCGCCAGGGCGTCGGAGACACTCGCCCTGGACCGCACCCTGTCACCGTCGACCGGCTGGACGCGCAGGCACTGGGAGGACCTCGCGGACCGGCTGCTCGGCGGTGCCGAACCCTTCACCTCGCCCCGTCGTGCTCGCATCCTGTTCCCGGGTGCGCCAGGCGGCTACGGCTCCGACATCGACGGACTGGAGGGGTTCGCGCGGACGTTCATGCTCGCCGCCTTCCGCATCGCCGGTGACCCCGCACGGACCGGCGACCTCGTCGAGCGCTACGCCGCCGGCCTCGCGGCGGGCACCGACCCGGACTCCCCGGAGCGGTGGCCGCGGCCGGACGAGGTCGACCAGGCCAAGGTCGAGGCCGCAGCCATCGCGATCGGACTCCACCTCACCCGTGCCGAACTGTGGGACCGTCTCGACGACCGGACCAAGCGCACGACGATCGACTGGCTCGCCACCGTCATCGGCCAGCCGTACCCGCCCATCAACTGGGTGTGGTTCCGCATCGTCGTCGAGGAGTTCCTGCGCACGGTCGGTGGCCCGTTCTCGGAAGCGGACCTCGAGGAGGACCTCGCGATCGCGGACGGTTTCTTCCGCGAGGACGGTTGGTTCGCCGACGGCGGCACGCGCGCCTACGACCACTACACCGGGTGGGCGCTCCACCTCTATCCGGTGCTGTGGCGCACGATGCTCGCGCCGGGCCACCCGCATCAGGCACGCCTCGACCGCTACGACGCCCACCTCGACCGCTACCTGGAGGACGCCGTCACGCTCGTCGGCGCGAACGGTTCGCCGCTCGTCCAGGGGCGGAGTCTCATCTACCGCTTCGCCGCCGCCGCGCCGTTCTGGGCCGGTGCGATGGCCGGATCGACCGCGCTCTCGCCGGGACTCATCCGTCGGGCGGCCAGTGGTGTCGTGTCGCACTTCGACGCCGCTGGAGCCCCCGACGACCGCGGGATCCTGACGCTCGGCTGGCACCAGGAGTGGCGGCAGCTCGCACAGTCCTACTCCGGCCCCGGTTCGCCCTACTGGGCGTCGAAGGGCATGCTCGGGCTCGCGCTCCGGGCCGACCATCCGGTGTGGACGGCCATCGAGGAACCACTGCCGATCGAGCGGGGCGACGTCCTCCGCACCGTCGTCGCCCCGGGGTGGATCGTCAGCGGGACGACCGCCGACGGTGTCGTCCGCGTCGTCAACCACGGGACGGACCACGCGAACGACGGCGTCGCCCAACGCGATGCCCCGCTGTACGCACGCCTCGGCTATTCGACGGCGACCGCGCCGGTGCTCTCCGCCGATGCCCGCGACCCGTTCGACGGATCGGTGGTACTCCTGGACGCCGAGGGTGTCCCGAGTCACCGTTCCGGGTTCACCAGAGGTGGGCTGACGACGCTGCCGACCTCCGACGGGTCGGCCACCGGTCGGGCGACGTCCTCGGGTCTCGCCCGCTGGATCGACGCCGACGCCGACGGCCCGGACCACGGGCACGGCCACGCGGCGGACCGGACCCGCGCCGGCGCGCGGATCCACCTCTGCTCGGCCGTCCGTGGGCCCTGGGAGGTGCGGTTCGTCCGCGTCGTCCCGGGCGCGGGCGACGAGGTCCCCCTCGGCGCATTGCGTGTCGGCGGGTGGACCGTCAGCGGTCGTGACCTGGCCGTCGCCACCGACCCGACCTCGGCGGTCGCCGTCGCCGACGGTGTGCGTTCGGCCGTCGTCGCGCTCCCGGACGAGCACGACCCGCTCCCGACCGTCGCGCTCCGGTCGGGTGTCCGCGACCTCGACGACGCCACCCCGCTCGGACCGCGCTCGGGCACGCCGTGGTGCGAGACCGACGGACCCGTCCGCACGGACCACTGGCACGCGTTCGCGCTCCTCCTGGACGGCGCCACGCAGCCGGGCGTCGACGCCCCGGCGATCGCGGGCGTCGCCGGGTCCACCGCCCGCACCATCACCTGGCCGGACGGGGCGACGACCTCGCTCGACCTGCCCGCGTCGCACTGACGCGCACCGACCGCTCCACCCCGCAGCATCCCGTCCCACCAGCACCGCCATCACCACCGACAGCACCACTACTCACCGAGGAGCATCCGCAATGAAGCGACCCATCCTGACCATCTCCGCGATCGCCGCAGCAGCCGGCCTCGCCCTCACCGGCTGCTCGGGTGCAGGCTCCGCCCAGCAGGACGAGGACGGCCCTGTCACGCTCAGCGTCTCCGTCTGGAACTACGACCAGACGCCCGAGTTCAAGGCGCTCTTCGACGCCTTCGAGGCCGAGCACCCCGACATCACGATCGAGCCCGTCGACATCCTCGCCGACGACTACTCCGACAAGGTCACGACGATGCTCGCGGGCGGCGACAAGACCGACGTCCTCACCATGAAGAACGTGACCGACTACGCGCGCTACGCGAACCGTGGCCAGCTCGTCGACGTGGGCGACGTCGTCGACGACATCGGCGCGGACAAGCTCGCCGGGATCGAGCCGTTCGCCCTCGACGACACCTACTACGCGGCGCCGTACCGTCAGGACTTCTGGCTGCTGTACTACAACAAGGCCATCTTCGATGCGGCCGGCATCGAGCACCCCGACAACCTCACCTGGGACGAGTACGCGGACATCGCGGCGAAGCTCACCTCGGGCGACGGCGACTCCAAGGTCTACGGCACGTACAACCACTACTGGCGCTCCGTCGTCCAGTCGATCGCCGCAGCCCAGACCGGCGGCGACCTGATCAGCGGCGACTACGGCTTCATGCAGGACCAGTACGACCTCACCCTCGACCTGCAGGAGAAGGGCTACGCGCTCGACTACGGCACGGCGAAGACCCAGCAGATCAGCTACCGCACGATGTTCGAAACCGGCAAGGCCGCGATGATGCCGATGGGCACCTGGTACATCGCGGGCATCGCGCAGTCCATCGAGACGGGCGCGACCGACGTCGACTGGGGTGTCGCGCAGATGCCGCAGCTCAAGTCCGGTGAGGAGACGGTGACGTTCGGTTCGCCGACCGCGTTCGCCGTCAACAAGAACTCCACGCACCAGGCTGCGGCGAAGACCTTCCTGGAGTTCGCCGCGAGTGAGGCGGGCGCCAAGGCCATCGCCGCGATCGGTGTCGTCCCCGCGTACCAGTCCGACGACGTCACCGCGGCGTTCACGGCCCTCCCGACCGACGACCTCTCGGTCAAGGCGTTCCAGGAGCCGAAGGACGTCGTGCTCGAGATGCCCGTGAGCGAGTACTCCTCCGACGTCAGCTCGATCCTCGACGAGGAGCACGACCTCATCATGGTCGGCGAGTCGAAGGTCGACGACGCCATCACGAAGATGCAGGACCGCGTCAAGAACGACGTCCTCGTCGACTAGCCGCGATCGCGGGGTCGGCCCGCCCGGCCCCGCGATCCCCGCGTCCACCCGGCGCGTCCCCACCGACCCAGCACCACCATCCTCGAAAGGCTCGTCATGGCGATCGCAGCCCCACCGCAACGCACCCGCTCCAGCAGCCGCGTCCGCAGGAATGCGCTCGTCGGTTGGAGCTTCATCCTGCCGAACTTCATCGGCTTCGCGCTCCTGACCCTCATCCCGATGTGCGCGGCGTTCGTCATCGCGTTCATGAAGTGGGACTCGTACTCACCGCCCGAGTGGGTCGGGTTCGCGAACTTCGCCCGCATGATGCGTGACGAGTCCTTCTGGATCGCACTCGGCAACACCGCCTACTACGCGGCCGGCCACATCCCGCTCACGATCCTCGCGTCGCTCGGCCTGGCACTGCTCCTCAACCGCAAGCTCCGCGGCCTCGGCTTCTTCCGCACCGCGATGTTCTTCCCGTACATCACCTCGCTCGTCGCCGTCGCGGTCGTGTGGAACATGCTCTTCAACCCGACCGCCGGCCCGATCAACCAGTTCCTCGAGCTCATCGGTGTCGCCGACCCGCCCGGCTGGACGACGAGCTCCGCGTGGGCGATGCCCGCCGTGATCATCACGAGCGTGTGGCGCGACATGGGCTACTACATGGTGCTCTACCTCGCGGGGCTCCAAGCGATCCCGCAGGAGTACTACGAGGCCGCCGAGGTCGACGGTGCGAACGCCTGGCAGCGGTTCTGGAACATCACGATCCCGTCACTGCGTCCGACGACGTTCTTCGTCCTCATCATGGTGACGATCGCGAGCTTCAAGGTGTTCGACCTCATCGTCGTCATGACGGGAGGTGGCCCAGGCCGGTCCACGCTCGTCCTCTCGCAGCTCATCTACCGCGAGGGCATCACCGAGAACCGCTTCGGATACTCCTCGGCGATCTCGCTCGTGCTGTTCATCATCGTGCTCGTCTTCACCGTCGTCCAGTTCAAGCTGCAGCAGAGGAAGGAACGCTGATGTCGACCAGCGCCACCACGCGTGCCTCGTCCACGGTCCCGTCGTCGGCGGACGTCGCGATCGCCGAGGTCACCGACGCCATCACCCCACCCGTGCTGCCCGGGGCTGGAGGCAAGCGCACCCGGGTGCGCCGCCACGGTCCGATCTCGCCGCTGCGCCGCGTGCTCATCTACGTGATGCTCACCGTGCTGACCGCGATCATCTTCGTCCCGTTCTTCTGGATGGTCTCGTCGTCGCTCAAGCAGAACAACGAGGTGTTCTCGATCCCCGTCCAGTGGATCCCCACCGAGTTCGTCTGGCAGAACTACGTCGACATCTGGACCCGCATCCCGATGCTGACCTACCTCAAGAACTCGCTGTTCCTGTCGGTCACCATCACGATCCTGCAGGTGCTCACCGGGAGCTTCGCCGCCTACGGCTTCTCGAAGATGCACTTCAAGGGACGTGACGTCCTGTTCGTCGCCTACATCGCGACGATCGCCGTGCCGTGGCAGGCCTACATGATCCCGCAGTACATCATGATGCAGAACGCCGGCCTCGTGAACACGCACCTCTCGATCATCCTGCTGCAGGCGTTCGGCGCCTTCGGGGTGTTCCTTATGCGGCAGTACTACCTGACCATCCCCGACGAACTGAGCGAGGCCGCCCGCATCGACGGCCTCAACGAGTACGCGATCTGGTGGCGGATCATCCTGCCGCTCACGAAGCCGGCGCTCGCGAGTCTCGCGCTGCTGACCTTCGTCTCCACCTGGAACGACTACATGGGTCCGTTCATCTACCTGACGAGCAACGACCTCTGGACCGTGCAGCTCGGTCTGCGCTCCTTCGTCGGGCAGTACGACGCCGAGTATGCGCTCATCATGGCCGGGTCCGTCGTCTCCGTCATCCCGATCGTGCTGATCTTCCTCCTCGGCCAGCGCTACTTCATCCAGGGCATCGCGACGAGTGGGATGAAGGGATGAGCGCGGTGACCGAGCGGCGCGCGGACAGCCGTGCCGGTGGCGTGCGCGGGCTGCTGCAGCCGCGCCGGGAGACCTTCGAGTCGGTCTTCGGCGTCGTGTACCGATCCCTCATGGTCAGCGTCGGCGTCGGGGTCGGCGCGCTCCCGCTGGCGGCCGCGATCGTCCTCGTCGCCGAGCCGCTCGCGAGCTGGCCGTTCCTGCTGCTGTGCTCGCTCCCGCTGGGCCCCGCCTTCGCCGCCGGCTGCTGGTCGTTCCAGCGGTCGCGCGACGCCGCCGACACCGGGCCGCTCCGCGAGGTGGGCATCGGCCTCCTGCGGACCTGGCGTCCGGCGCTCGCCGTGTGGTCGCTCGTGTGTGCGCTCACGTTCGTCGTCGTGATCGACATCGTCGCGGTGTGGGGGACGCCGTTCGCGATGCTGCTCGGGCCGCTGCTCGTCGTCGTGCTGCTGCTCGCGGTCGTCGCAGCTTTCGGCGTGTTCGCCGGGCTGGCGGCTGCTCCGGGCCTGCGGTTCCGGGCCCAGCTGCTCGGCGGGCTCGTCCGGACCGTCCGTCGGCCAGGCACCTCACTCCTGTCCCTCGTGCTCCTGGTCGCCTGGGCACTCATCGTCCTCGCACAACCGGTGCTCGGGCTCCTCGCCCTCGGCGGTTTCGTCCTCTACGCGGTCTGGAGCAACGCCGCAGCGGCGCTCGCAGACTGACGACCCGGATTGTCGGGCGCTCGGGCCCGTTGAGTGGTTGGATCGATGCATGGGCGAGCACAGGGGTCACGGGCACAGCGGTCAGCGGACACTCACCACCAGCGGATGGCACGACTTCTGGGCGAAGGGCGGCATCGGGCGGGCGTTCCTGCTGGCGATCGTCTACCTGGCCCTGTACCTCGGAGCCGGCTGGGTCGTCGGGCAGCTCTTCGGCTCGCAGATCGGCGAGGACATCTTCGCGACCCCGCAGAGCGTGTTCTTCGGGCTCATGCTGCCGCTCATCGTCGGCTCGGTCCTCTCGATCGCCTTCGTCCTGTCGGTCGGCTGGTTCCGGGAGCTCTTCGCGAAGCAGCCGATCCGGGGACGCTGGTGGATGTGGGCCGCTCCGATCGTGATCCTCGCCGCGGTCGTCCTGCGGTTGCTCGGCATCGACTACGGGAGCTACGAGGGTTCCGTGGTCGTGGTCGCGATGCTGTCCGGCGTGTTCATCGGGTTCGCCGAGGAGATCCTGACCCGCGGACTCGTCGTGAAGATGCTGCGCGACGCCGGAAGTTCGGAGTGGATCGTGATGGTGATCTCCTCACTGGTCTTCGCGCTGCTGCACGCCTCCAACCTCCTGTCGGGCCAACCGGTCACGACCGTGCTCGTGACCGTCGTCTACACCTTCGGATTCGGCGTGTGCATGTACCTGACGCTCCGGGTGACCGGCAACCTCATCTGGCCGATCCTGATCCACGGACTCTACGACCCGACGCTCTTCCTCTCGACCGGTGGGATCGACCACGCGGGAGCGGCCGCCGGTCAGAGCGTGTTCCTGGCGATCGCCGGTCCAGCCAATCTGCTCATCATGCTCGTGGCCGTGATCGGCTTGATCTTCGTCCGTGGGCACGTGCAGGCCCACCCGGCCGACGACGTGCTGCGACCCTGAAGTCCACGGGACATTCGTCCCGAACGTCGAGCGTCCGAAGACCGATGCTTGACGACGGACGATGATCCTCCTGACTCGGGAGCGGCTCGAGGCATGGACATGCGCCCACGATGAAGTGAGGGAACATGCGAACCATCTCGAAACCGCTCGCCGTCCTCGCGGTCCTCGCGACCGTCGGCCTGCTGAGTGGGTGTGCGAACGGGGCGTCGACGTCCGGCTCGGGCTCGAGCTCCGACGGGTCGAGCGCGTCGATCGGACTCCTGCTCCCGGACTCCGTGACCGCGCGCTATGAGAGCGCCGACAAGCCGTACTTCGAGGCCAAGGTCACCGACCTCTGCCCGAAGTGCAAGGTGCTCTACAGCAACGCCGACGGTGACGCGGCGAAGCAGCAGCAGCAGGCTGAGTCGATGCTGACGCAGGGCGTGAAGGTGCTCGTCCTCGATCCGTTCGACGGCGAGGCGGCGGTCGCGATCGTCAACGAGGCCAAGGCCAAGAACGTGCCGGTCATCTCCTACGACCGGCTGATCAACAGCGGCGACATCGCCGCCTACGTCTCGTTCGACAACGAGAAGGTCGGTGAGCTGCAAGGACAAGCGCTCGTCGACAAGCTGAAGAAGGACGGTGTCGCGGCGGGCGCCGGAATCCTCATGGTCAACGGCTCGCCCACCGATAACAACGCCTCGCAGTTCAAGGCCGGAGCCCACAAGATCATCGATCCGAGCGGGTACAAGGTCCTCGCCGAGTACGACACACCAGGATGGGATCCACAGAAGGCCCAGGACTGGGTCGCCGGCCAGATCACCCAGTTCGGCAACCAGATCACCGGTCTCTACGCGGCCAACGACGGCACCGCGGGTGGTGCGATCGCCGCGCTCAACGCAGCCGGGACGACCCCGCTGCCTCCGGTGACCGGTCAGGACGCCGAACTCGCGGGGATCCAGCGGATCCTCGCCGGTGAGCAGTACATGACGGTCTACAAGGCGCTGAAGCCCGAGGCGGAGCAGGCGGCGCAACTCGCGGTCGACCTCGCCAACGGCAAGAAGGTGACGGGTGACACGACCGTCAAGACCGCTGGTGGCGCTGAGGTCCAGTCGTTCCTGCTGACCCCGGTCGCGGTCACGGTGGACACCATCCAGAGCACCGTGGTGAAGGACAAGTTCTACACGGTCGCCGACATCTGCACCGCGGCCTACAAGACGGCCTGCGACGCCGCCGGTATCAAGTAGCCGAACCGCCGATCGCTGTCGGACTGCGCCCCGGATCCCGGGCCGTGGTCCGACAGCGTCCCACCCGAGGAAGCGTGGCCACGATGCCCGAACCTGTTCTCCAGCTCCGCGGCGTCTCGAAGCGATTCGGGGCCGTCCAAGCGCTCACCGACGTCGACCTCGACATCGCACCCGGCGAGGTCGTCGCGATCGTCGGTGACAACGGCGCCGGCAAGTCGACGCTCGTCAAGATCCTGGCGGGTGTGCATCCCGCCGATGACGGCGTGATCTCCTTCGAGGGTCGACCCGTGTCGATCACGTCCCCGACTGCATCCCGGGCACTCGGCATCGCGACGGTCTTCCAGGACCTCGCCCTGTGCGACAACCTCGACGTGGTCTCCAACCTGTTCCTGGGGCGGGAGATCGGCGGCTTCACGCTCGACGAGGAGGAGATGGAGATGCGGTCGTGGACGCTGCTGCGGCAGCTGTCCGCCAAGATCCCGTCCGTTCGGATCCCCATCGCGGCGCTCTCCGGCGGCCAGCGGCAGACGGTCGCGATCGCGCGTTCGCTCGTCGGTGATCCGCGGATCGTCATCCTCGACGAACCGACCGCGGCGCTGGGGGTCGCGCAGACGGCCGAAGTGCTGAACCTCGTCGAACGCCTCCGTGACCTCGGCCACGGCGTCGTACTCATCAGCCACAGCATGGTCGACGTGCAGGCGGTCGCTGACCGGGTCGTGGTACTCCGGCTCGGTCGCAACAACGGCGACTTCCGGATCGCCGACGTGACCTCGGAGGACATCATCGCCGCGATCACCGGAGCGACCGACAACGCGGTCACGCGCCGCGCGAGCGCCCAGCACAGAACGGAAGCCTGAACATGGACGCTTCGACGCCTCCGACCGCGCCCGCCGACGGCGGCGGTCCTGCCGCGCTCGCCGGACAGCCGGTCGTACCCGCCAGCGACACGACCTCCATCATCGTCCCGCGGTCCCGCCTCGGGCGGCTCCGCGGCGGCGACCTCGGCGCGCTCCCCGTGGTCATCGGACTCGTGGTCATCTGGCTGGTCTTCCAGCTGCTCAACCCGAACTTCCTCTCCGCGAACAACCTCGTCAACCTCACCCTGCAGTGCGCGGCGGTCGGAACGATCGCCATCGGCATCGTGCTCGTGCTCCTGCTCGGCCAGATCGACCTCTCGGTCGGCTCCGTCAGCGGGCTCGCCGCGGCGATCCTCGGTGCGGGGCTCACCCAGGCCGGCTGGAGCCTGTGGCTGGCGATCATCGTCGCCCTGGTGGCCGGTGTGCTCATCGGGCTGCTGTACGGGCTGCTGTTCACCCGGTTCGGCGTGCCGAGCTTCGTGATCACCCTCGCAGGATTGCTCGGTTTCCTCGGGCTCCAACTCCTCGTGCTCGGCCCGAACGGGTCGATCAACATCCCCTACGACTCGCCCATCGTGCAGTTCGCCCAGAGCTGGTTCCTGCCGCCCTGGCTGGCGTACCTCCTCGTGGCGCTCTCCGGTGGCTCGATCATCGTGAGCGGCGTGCTCCGCTCCCGCCGGCGTCGCGAGGCGGGCCTGCCGGCCGGCGCGCTCGTGTCCTCCGTCATCCGGGGTGCGGTCGTCGTCGTCCTGGGGGCGGTGGTCGTCGCCTACCTGGCCACCGACCGTGGTGTCGGCGCGATGTTCGTCCTCTTCGTCGTGCTCGTGATGATCATGAACTTCATGCTCTCGCGGACGAAGTGGGGACGGTCGGTGTACGCGGTCGGCGGTTCGGTCGAGGCTGCCCGGCGAGCGGGGATCCGGGTGAACCGCATCTACATCTCGGTGTTCATCCTGTGCTCGACGTTCGCCGTCGTCGGCGGACTCCTCGCAGCCGCCAGGCTCACGTCGGCCAGCCTGAGCAGTGGTGGAGGCGACACCAACCTCAATGCGATCGCTGCAGCCGTGATCGGCGGCACGAGCCTGTTCGGCGGGCGCGGTTCGGCCTGGTCGGCGCTGCTCGGGATCATCGTGATCCAGTCGATCTCGAACGGCCTGACGCTCTTGAACCTGGATTCCTCCATCCGCTACATGATCACGGGCGCGGTCCTCCTGCTCGCCGTGATCGTCGATTCGCTGTCCCGGCGTTCCCGCCAGAGTCACGGACAGGCCTGACTCGGGTCGCGGTGCAGGCCTCGATCGAGCTGCCGACGTCGTGGTCACTGTGGATCGGGGCGATCACCTGAGTCCATTCGCGGCCGGGGAGAGTATGCTGCTGCCGAAATCGATCCGTACCCGTTGCGTTTCGTGTCCGGCGCCAGTGCGGTCGCGAGCCGCCGAGCCGCCGGGGGTGGCCTGTGCATCACGCGAACGGAGGCGCGGAATCGTCGCGCATCCGCGTGTTCGTCCTCGACGACCACGAGACGATCCGGCGAGGGGTCGCCGAGATCCTCCGCGCCGATCCGCAGATGGACCTCGTCGGTGAGGCGGCGACGGCCGCGGAGGCTCGCCGACGCATCGTCGCGACGACTCCCGATGTCGCGCTCCTCGACGTCCATCTGCCGGACGGCAACGGGATCGACGTCTGTCGCGACATGATCACCGCAGTCCCGGGCATCCGCTGCCTGATGTTCACCGCCTACGACGAGGAGCCGGCCATGCGGGCCTCGGTCGTCGCAGGGGCCGCCGGATTCGTCTCGAAGACGATCCACGGCGACGCCCTCCTCCGGGCGATCCACGACGTGGCGGCCGGACGGCCGGTGTCCTCGCCCGAGGCGCGTCGGACGGCCGTGATCCAGCTCACGCCACCGGCGGTCCACGGCATCGCCGAGTCGACGCTGGGCCTCCGTGAGCAACAGATCCTGCGGCTGATCGCCGAGGGACACACCAACCGCCAGATCGGCGAACGGCTCGGTCTCGCGGAGAAGACCATCCGGAACAACGTCTCGTCACTGCTGATGAAGCTCGGCTTCGAGCGGCGCACACAGGCCGCGGTCTTCGAGGCCGACCGTCGCCACCCCGCACACTGATTCGCCGGGAACTGCGCGTTCTCGCGCCTGAACCGTGCAGTTCCGGGCGACTCGGCGGGCGCCGCCAGCTAGCCTTGGCGGGATGACCACCGAGCGGCAGTACCCGGCCACGATCGCCGCGCCGGTCGAGCACGAACTCGTGGTCAAGAAGTCGCGCTTCCTCGGCCTCGCGCATCCGGTCGCCTCCCCGGAGGAGGCCGAAGCGGTCATCGCGCGGGTGAAGAAGCAGGCGTGGGACGCGCGACACCACTGCGTCGCGATGGTCACGGGCCTGCTCGGCGACCAGGCCCGCTCGTCCGACGACGGTGAACCGTCCGGCACGGCGGGGATGCCGATCCTCGAGGTCATCCGGCGGCGCGAGCTGACGGACGTGGTCGTCGTCGTCACGCGGTACTTCGGCGGCGTCAAGCTCGGGGCGGGCGGTCTCGTCCGTGCGTACTCGTCCGCGGCCTCCGAGACGCTCGACCTCGCCGCGCTCGTGCGCCGTGACACGCTGACCCGCGCGACCCTCGTCGTCCCGCACGCCGACGCCGGGCGGTACGACAACCTGCTGCGCGATTGGGCCGGCAGCCACGGCGCGACGCTCGGCGATCAGACCTACGGGGCGCAGGCGGAGCTGGAACTGTGGGTACCGCCGTCGGAGCTGGAGCGGCTCCAGGCTGACGTCGCGTCGGCCTCCAACGGTTCGCTCGCCGTGGCCGTCGGGGAGGAACGCGTCGTCGACGTCCCGGTGCCTCGCTGAGCTGCCCGGATCTGCACGGAATCAGCCGGATGCTGAGCAGATCCGGGCGACTCAGGGGAACGTGCGGTCCCGATAGGGTCGGACCATGCACACCGACGTGACCCGCATCGACGGGCTTCCCGACCTCGCCTGGACCTCGACCCCCGGAATCGCATCGTTCGACGCCGATGCCGGAGCGCTCACCCTCACCTCCGCCGCCGGCGTCGACTGGAGCAACAGCTCGCTCGGTGGGCCGCGTGAGCTGCGTGCCACGGCGCTCGCCTTCGACGCACCCGACCACTTCACGCTCTCGGCGCGGGTCGCGGTCGTGAGTGAGCGCAGCACCTTCGACGCCGGTGCCCTCGCACTCTGGATCGACGACGAGCACTGGGCCAAGCTCTGCTTCGAGCAGTCGCCGCAGGGACAGGCGATGGTGGTGAGTGTCGTGACGAACACCTGGTCGGACGACGTGAACTCGACGCACGTCACGGCCGACCACGTGTGGATGCGCGTCAGTCGCCGCGGTGAGGCCTGGGCGTTCCACAGCTCGACCGACGGTGTCACGTGGGACTTCGTCCGCGTCTTCCGTCTGCACAGCGACGCTCCGGTGCGCGTCGGCTTCCTCTCGCAGGCGCCGGTCGGTCCACCCTGTGAGGCGCGGTTCGACGAGATCGCGTTCGGTGCGGCACCCCCGACGGACCTTCGCGACGGGAGCTGACCCCCGCTGAGTTGCCTGGAATTGCACGGAAACCGGCGGTACGTGTGTAGTTCCGGGCGACCCAGCGCAAGGGAAGCTTGACGTATCGGAACCTATCTTCCTAAAGTGGCTCCATGGCACGCAGACGACCCGGTACGCTCTTCCCGCTCGAGCTCGACATCCTCGACGTCGGCACCGTGTTGCAGTCGACCGAGGGGAGCTTCTACGGGTTCGCCCTCGCGAAGCAGCTCGCCGAAGCCGGGGACGCCGCCCTCACCGCGCACGGCACGCTCTACAAGGCCCTGTCGCGGATGGCGGACGCCGGCCTGATCGAGGCGACGTGGGAGGACCCAGAGGTCGCGGAGGCGGATGGCCGCCCCCGTCGACGGCTGTACCGGATCACGGGTGAAGGCGCGACGGCCCGGGATCGGGAGCACGCGAGGATCGCCGGTGAGCAGGCCGCTTCGGCGAGGCCGGCGGGTGCGGCGTGGACGCAGGGGGCGATCGCATGACCGCCATTCGGACGCCGGAGTACCGCACGGCCGCCCACCGGGTCCTGAACTGGTGCGGGTGGTACACCCGCGACCTCTCGCCCGAGGTCGCCGGAGAGCGCCGCGACGAGATCGCGTCCGACTTGCACGAGCACGCCGTCTGGGCACAGGAGGCGGGCGTCACGCCGCAGCGCTTGCGGCGCGACATCATGCTGCGGGCCATCCGCGGGATCCCGCACGACCTCTCGTGGCGCTCCGGGCAGTTGCGCGCGGGCCATGGCGTCGATCCGATGCCGCTCGGCATGCGGCGGGCCGGTGACGTCCTCGCAGCCCTCGTGGTGACGGGCGGCGTCCTGGTCACCGGAGCAGCGCTGTTCCTCCTCGTCCGCATCCTCCGTGCGCTCGTCATCGGCGACGTCGTCGAGGTCCCGTCGGGCGCGCTCGGAGTGGCGATCGCCGCGGTCCTGGGCGTGGTCGGGCTCGTGCTGTCGCTGCGGCGACGCAGTCGGTGGCTCGGCGCGGGGCTCCTGGCGCCCGCAGCGGTCCTCATCGGCGTGCTCGCGGGCGACATCATGTATCGCGTCAGCGCGACCGGCGTGCTCATCGTGTCCCGCCTGAGCTCGCAGGGCGCCGGGCTCGAACCGTGGTGGGTGATGAGTGTGGCGATCGGCGCGGGTGCTGCGCTCGGGTTCATCGGAGCCGCGGTGTGGTGGTGGCCGGGGGGTCGCCGGACGACGGAACGGGACGCAGCGGCGTCGGTGCAGGGGGAGACGGCATGAGCGCGAACGAGCTCCACGACCGGCCGGACGCTGCGCAGGAGGCGGTACCCGTCCGCCGGAGTCCCGGAACACTCCGTCGACGGATCGGGCTCGGCATCGCGATGAGCGGGGTGCTCGCGGTGGCAGCGGGCGGCGTGTTCATCGGGGTGTCGAACGCCCAGGCGGCAGCTGACGACGCACGATCCCTCGAAGCGGTCGCCGAAGCCGCCGCGTCGCTCGACGACCTCCCACCGGTCGAACCCGTGGTGCCCGCGGATCCGGCAGCGACGCCGGACGCCGGCGAACCCGTCTCGCCGGCGTCCGGCGTCGACTACTCGCAGACGCCGGAGGGCTGGTACGACGCCACCACCGACCCGGCGTCCATTGTGATCCCGCCGACCAACGAGTGGGGTGAGGCGAACAACGGGATCTGGGAGGCACAGCAGCAGATCATCGCGACGTGCATGGCTGATCAGGGGTTCTGGTACGCCTGGACGAACAATCGTGCGCTGCTCGACCCCGAACGGCCAACGATGATCCTCTCCGAAGACGGCCCGGCGGCGGAGTTGGCGGAGTACGGCGACACCCCGCTCGGCGACGCCTACGACTGGACTCGTGCAGGGTGCCACGGCTACGCCGTCCACGTCACCGGGATGGACGACGCCAACTGACGGAGCCGGCGTCCGACGCCGGTGCTAGCGTCGCCCGCATGAGAATCCTGTTGATCGGTGCGAGTGGACATGTCGGACGAGCGGCGCAGGACGCCCTCGCGGAGCGTCACGAGGTGATCGCGGTGTCGCGCTCGACGGCGCCTGCCGTCGACACCACCGATGAGGCGTCGATCGAGGCACTGTTCGCCGAGGTGGGCGAGGTCGACGCGGTCATCGTCGCCGTCGGATCAGTCCCGTTCAAGCCCGTGGAGGAGCTGACCCGCGACGACTACCGCGCGGCCTTCCTCGGCAAGGTGCTCAGCCAGCTCGACGTCGTGCGCATCGGGACCCCGTTCGTCCGCGACGGCGGCTCCTTCACGCTCACGACGGGCATCCTCGCCCGCGAGCCGATCGCGACGGGCGCTGCGGCCTCGATGGCCAACGGAGCGGTCGAGTCCTTCGTGATCGGTGCCGCCCCGGAACTCCCGCGCGGCATCCGCATCAACGCAATCAGCCCCACGGTGCTGGCCGAGGCTACCGGGTACCACGACGCGTTCCCGGGCTTCGCGCCAGTCGCGTCCGACGTGGTCGGCCTCGCGTTCGTCCGTGCCGTCGAGGGGGTCGGCACCGGTCGGGTGCTCGCTCTCGACTGAGCCCTCCCGGCACTCCCGAGGTGAGGCGGATCGTCGTCCGGTCGTCCGCGGAGCGACGATCCGCCTCACCTCAGCCGTGCTCTCGACGCGGTCGAGGCCCCAGCGCTAGGGTCGGCACATGACCCGCCTCCTGCTCAGCATCGCCGTCAGTCTGCTGTCCTCGGCGATCGGGCTGCTCGTCGCCGACTGGGTCGTGCCCGGCGTCCGTCTGTCGCTCGGTGGCTTCATCATCGCCGTCGTCGTCTTCACGATCGCGCAGGGCGTCCTCGGGCCCTTCATCCTCCGCCTCGCGCGGCGGTACGCCTCGGCGATCCTCGGCGGCATCGGACTGGTGACGACGCTCGTGTCCCTCTTCGTCGCGTCGATCCTCCCCGGCGGTCTCCACATCCGCGGTGTCCTCGCCTGGGTGCTCGCACCGCTGGTGGTGTGGCTGGTCACGGCGCTCGGGAGCTGGATCCTCGGCTGGGCGCTCATCACGCGACGGTTCGGCGACCGGGATGGCGACCGGGGCCGCACGAGCTCGAAGCGGTAGGCGGCTGCGGAGCCCGGAGGGGATCAGCGGCTGGCAGCCAAGGCGGCTGCCAGCTCGACGCGGCTCGCGACGCCGAGCTTCCGCAGGACGTTCGCGATGTGGAACTTGACCGTGTTCTCGCTGATGGTGAGGGTCTCGGCGATCGCCCGGTTCCGTGCTCCTCCGGCGGCCAGCTCGGCCACGCTCCACTCGCGCTCGGTCAGCGCGGCGGCCGAGTCTGCGCGGGTCTGCGTCGCGGGCGGCGGGTCGAGCGGCAGTGTCACGTGCAGCTCCGAGCCCCACCCGGGCGTCGCCTGGACATCGAGGCTGCCGCGGAGGGCGGCGACGCGAGCGCCGAGCTGCTGCACGCTCGGGGTGTCGACGGTCAACTCGCCGGGGCCGTCGTCGCGGATGCCGATGAGCAGGTTGCTGCCGTCGCAGTCCCACTGCACCCGGACCCGCCCGACCGAGGACTGCTCGACGAGCGCGAGGACCGTGCCGCGGACGATCGCCCGTCCGGCGTGCGCCACCTCGCCGGGGAGGGCCCGCCCGTCGACGGGCGGCTCGATGAACTGGACCTCGGGGCCGCCGAAGCGGGCCAGCGGGCGGAGGTCCTCGCGGAGTCTGGCGAAGGCGCGCGCGACCGGTTCCTCGGCCAGCTGGCGGTCGCGGTCGGACACCGCCCGCAGCTCGACCATCGCGGCCGAGGCGATCTCGGTCACCGCAGCACGGGCGTCCTCGGGCGACGTCTGGCGCGACCGGGTGACGGCGAGGATCGACTCCAGCGTCGTCGCGTGGGCGTCGGTGAGTTCCGCGATGGCGCCGGCCCGCTCGCTCGACGCCGCCCGCGAGTCGCGGAGGTAGTCGGGGGCCGCCGTCGCGACCTGCTGGCGGATGCCGGCCGCGACGACCTCCCACAGGGCGCCGACGAGCCGGTCGTCGATCGGACCCTGCGGGTCGGTCAGGACGAGGAGGGCGCCGGTGTCGGCCAACCACGCTGCGATCGGACGTTCCGCGCCTGCGATCACCGCCGACGTCGGCCGGTCGGCGTGTCGTCCGGCATCAGCGAGTGCCGCGGTGACCGGGCCGCGCGGGGTGCGCTGTCGGACGGCGTCGAGCTCGGCGATCGTGACGCCCTCGACGATCGCGGGGTCGCCGGCCTTCTTCCGGGGGCGGCCCGTGCAGTCCTCGGTGAAGATCACGAGCGCGGAATGGGCGACGACCGGCTCGAGGACCTCCCGGAACGCGCCGGCGATGCGGAGCAGCGAGCTGGATGCGACGGAGGCCAGGCCGTCGAGCAGCTCGACCGGGTAGGTGACAGCGCGTTGGATCATGTCCGCACCCTATCCCATCGGTCCGTACCCACCCGTTCGGGTAGGTGGGACCGTTCGGGTGAGCAGCGGCGTACCTACCCGATCACGCCCAGGATGGAGGGATGTCGAACCCCACCGTCCCTCCATCCACGTCGGTGACGCCTGCGACCTCGACGGTCCAGGGGGCGCTCGCCGCAATCGACACCGAGCTGCATCGCACCGTGTCGAGCCTGCTGGAGGCCGATCCAGCCCCGTTCGCCGGCGCACTCGACCGCCTGCGAACGGCGGACCGCGTGTTCGTGTCCGGTGCCGGTCGTTCCGGTCTCGCGCTCCGCATGACCGCCATGCGCCTCATGCACCTCGGGCTCACCGTGCATGTCGTCGGCGAGACGACGACGCCCGCCATCACCTCGGGTGACGTCCTGCTCGTCGCCAGCGGCTCCGGTACGACGACGGGTGTGGTGCGCGCCGCGGACACGGCCGTCTCCGTCGGGGCGCAGGTGATCGCCATCACGACCGACGCCGCATCCGCGCTCGCCGAGTTGGCCGCCGAGACGATCGTCGTCCCTGCCGCGCAGAAGACCGACCACGGCGGCACGCGTTCCGTGCAGTACTCGGGGAGCCTCTTCGAGCAGGCGGTCATGCTGCTCGGCGATGCGTTCTTCCATGCGCTCTGGCAGTCCGACGGCGTCAGCGCCGAGGAGCTGTGGCCGCGCCACGCGAACCTCGAGTAGTCGCCCTCTTCCTTCCCACGCGCCCGGCGCACGCCGGACGCATCCCATCACGACAGAAAGCAGCACCACATGAAGCTCCAGGTAGCCATGGACGTCCTCACCACCGAGGCAGCCCTCGAACTCGCCGGGAAGGTCGCGCCCTACGTCGACATCCTCGAGCTCGGCACGCCCCTCATCAAGAGCGAGGGCCTGCGTGCCGTCACCGCCATCAAGGACGCCCACCCCGACAAGATCGTGTTCGCCGACCTCAAGACGATGGACGCCGGTGAGCTCGAAGCCGACATCGCCTTCTCCGCCGGAGCGGACATCGTCACCGTCCTCGGGACAGCCGGTGACAGCACGATCGTCGGCGCTGTGAAGGCCGCGAAGGCGCACGGCAAGTCCGTCGTCGTCGACCTCATCGGGGTCGCCGACAAGGTGCAGCGCGCGAAGGAGGTCACCGCTCTCGGTGCCGCGTTCGTCGAGATGCACGCCGGTCTCGACGAGCAGGCCGAGGAGGGCTTCACCTTCCAGACGCTCCTGTCCGACGGGGAAGCGGCCGCTGTGCCGTTCTCGGTCGCCGGTGGCGTGAACGTGTCGACGATCGCGTCGGTGCAGCAGGCGGGCGCGCAGGTCGCCGTCGCCGGTGGTGCGATCTACTCGGCTGACGACCCGGCGGCCTCCGCGGCAGCGCTCCGCGCGGCAATCGTCGCCTAACCCCCCAACCCCGCACCCGTCGGGTTGGCCAGCGCGGTGCGCTGACGTCAGCGCGGTGCGTCGGACGTGAGCGCGGGTCTCCAGAGACCCGCGCTCACGGCTCCGGGGCGCGCCCGGGTCAGCGCATCGCGCTGGCGCATCGGGTCGGGCGGCTGGGTGAAGCCCGAACATCGGACGGGATTCGGGCGTGACGCGGCATACTGGGCGGATCACCACGCGACGCTCGTCGGATGAGCGCGCAGCCGAGTACCCGGAGGATCCGCCGATGACGACCGATTCCAGCCCAGAGCAGCCCATCGCACAGACGACCTCGGGAGCGGTCCGCGGGACTCGCCGCGCCGACGGATCGGTCGCCTTCCTCGGCATCCCGTTCGCCGAGCCGCCGACCGGAGCGAGACGGTTCCAGGCCCCCGAGCCCAAGGGCCCCTGGGACGGCGTCCTCGACGCGACCGCCTACGGCGCGACACCGCAGCGGAAGGCCCTGGCCGAGATCACGACCATCCCGGAACCGTCGATCCCCGGCGACTCGACGCTCAACGTCAACGTCTTCACGCCCGACCCGGCACCTGCATCCGAAGGCGCCGGTCTGCCCGTCCTCGTCTGGATCCACGGCGGCGGCTTCATCGCCGGGTCGCCCGCGAGCCCCTGGTACGACGGTCGGGCCTTCAACCGCGACGGCGTCGTCACGGTCTCGGTGTCCTACCGCCTCGGCTTCGACGGCTTCGGCTGGCTGCCCGACGCCCCAGCCAACCGCGGGGTCCTCGACTGGATCCTCGCGCTCGAGTGGGTGCGCGACAACATCGCGGCGTTCGGCGGTGACCCGCGGCGGGTCACGATCGCCGGCCAGTCCGCGGGCGGCGGGTCCGTCATGACCCTGCTCACGGTCCCGTCGGCCAGGCACCTGTTCCACCGGGCGATCTCCGTGTCCGGCGTCCCCGGCGACGTCCCGCTCCACGACGCGCAGGCCCTGACCGCACGACTCGCCGAGCACCTCGGGGTGCCCGCGACCCTGGCCGGGTTCGCGAGCGTCTCGGAGGCGACGCTGATCGAGGCCCAGCGCTTCGAACTCGTCCCGGGCGGCGCGACCGACCCGGAGTCCGTACTCCGCGGGATGACGACGATGAACGGCCGCCTCGGCCTCGGCCCGATCGTCGACGGCGAGTTGGTCGTCGACACCGTCGAAGCCGGCATGATCGCGGGACGAGGTGCGGACAAGCCGTTGCTCGTCAGCGCGACCCGAGAGGAGTTCGCCGGGTTCTTCACCGGTCGACTCGACGACTTCGACGCCGTGGCGCCGACGCGCGCCCTGGAACTGATGGGCGTGCCGGAACCGCTCGCCGAGGCGTACGTCGCGACCCAGCCCGGCGAACGCACGGGAGTCGTCGCGGGGCGCTTCGTGAGCGACGTCATGTTCCGGGAGCGCGTCATCCGCTGGCTGGCGCTGCGGGACGACGCCGAGACCTGGGTCTCCGACTTCGTGTGGCGCTCGGCGGTGAGCGGGATCGCGGAGCACTGCCTCGACGTCCCGTTCATCTTCGACGTGCTCGACGACCCGGACGTCACCCGGGTGGCGGGCCCGCACGCGCCGCAGGAACTCGCGGATCGGATCCACGGCGCGGTCGTGGCGTTCGTCCGAGACGGGTCGCCGGGCTGGTCGCGGTCCGACCGCGACGCCTCCGGGATCGAGGTGTTCGACGCGGCCGGGGCGCCGCCGGTCGAGCCCTTCGCGAGTGCACGCGTGCTCGCAGCGGCGAAGCGACTCGCGGAAGCGGCGTCGACGACGCCATCGACACCGGTCTGACGGGCCCGGGCACTCGGCTCGTAGGACGAACCGGGCCGTTCTGCCAGGGGGTGTGGCTGTGAGGCGTCCCGCGTTACCGTCGGGACACGAGGAAAGGAATCAGCATGAGTGACCCACGAGACGAGATGGACGACCCGATCGGCGACGCGCAGGAGGCGATCTCCCGAGCGCTGCCCGACAACGCTCCCGAGAGCGATGATCCGATGGCGGCGCCGACGGTCGACGACCCGGGCTCCGAGCCCGGCGACGGCGACCCCGCCGACCAGCCGGGCCTCCTCTAGCGCAGCTCGCCGGGACTGTCCTCAGCTCGGGAATCCCTGGTCAGCGCGGTGCTGTCGACCGAGCTGTGCCGAACCGGTGCCAGCGCGGTGCGCTGGTCCGAACCCCCGGGATCAGGTCCGAGCGCGACCCGTGTGCGTGGGCGCGACCCTCCGGAGACCCGCGCTCACGCGTGTGCCCCGCGCTCGCGTCAGCGCACCGCGCTGGCGCAAGCCGAAACGCAGGAGGGCGGAGGTGTGCAACGCGGGGACGCTCCGCGCGCGTAGCGGAACGACTTCGGGCGATGTCAACCCCCGGGACGGAATGGTCAGGCCCCCATACGGTGGACGGAGTTCTGCGAAAGGAGCTTCACCATGAACATTCTGCTCATCATCGTCATCGTCGTTGCCATCGTTCTCGCCATCACCGGTGGGTTCGTCCAGTCCCTCAACTTCCTGCTGTGGGTCGGCCTCGTGCTGCTCGCGATCGCGATCATCGCGTTCTTGATCAGGACGATCACGGGTCGCAAGGCCCTCTAACTCGATTTCGAGTTCACGAAGCGGTCGGTCCCTCCGGGGGCCGGCCGCTTCGCTGTGTCCGGGGTGCTGCGTCCGGGCGCGGTCCGGGTCCTACCGGAGGGACGGGTCGACGCTCGTCCGCCGGAGCACCGCGTCGGCGAAGGCCCCGAACAACCGCTCGCCGGCCTCGCGCATCGGCCCCGCCACCGCGGCGACCTCGGACCGCAGCCGGTCGGCCGCGTCCTCCGCGGTCCCGGCGATGAACGGCAGATCGCGGAGCATGAGCGGTTCCGCGAGCCACCGGTCGAGCATCGGCGGGTCGACCTCGAGGTGGAACTGCGTCGTGAAGACCCGGTCCTCGATCCGGAACGCCTGGTTCGGCGTCGACGGGGACGACGCAAGGACCGTCGCTCCGTACGGAGCGTCGACGACGTCGCCGTGCCAGTGCAGCACCGGCAGCCGCTCGCCCCGCATGCCGAGTTCGCTCTCGGTCAGGAGCTCGACGTCGCCGACACCCACTTCATGCGCGGCCGCCGAGTGGAGCGTGGCTCCGAGGGCCGTCGCGATGAGCTGATGCCCGAGACAGACCCCGAACACCGGGATGCCGAGCACGGCCGCATCTCGCACGAGCTGCGCTTCGAGCCCGAGACCCGGGTGCTCCTCCACGTCGAGCGCGCCCATCGGGCCCCCGAGGAGGACGAGCCCGTCGAACCCGGTGATCTCGCGCGCCGGCGGCAGCTCACGACGCTCCACGATGGTGTCGAGCGTCCAATCGATCCCCGTTGCCGTGAGGACCTCGCCGAGCACCGCCGGTCGCTCCCAGGGGACGTGCTGCAGGACGAGGACGTGCGGTCTGGTCATCGGAGGCCTCCAGGTCGCTGGGGCGGCGCGACCGGTCTCCGCCGGGTCGCGGAGGTCGTCACCGTGCGAGCATCGTAGCGAATCCGGGCGTCGTCACCGGCCCGAGGGTTCGGGCTCCCGGCCGATACACTGTCACCGTGCTGCTCTCGGACCGTGACATCAAAGCCGAACTCGACGCCTCCCGCATCGCGCTCGACCCCTACTCGCCGGAGATGATCCAGCCGTCGTCCATCGACGTCCGCCTCGATCGTTTCTTCCGCCTCTTCGACAACCACAAGTACCCCTTCATCGATCCCGCGGAGGATCAGCCGGAGCTGACGCGCCTCATCGAGACGCTGCCGAACGAGCCGTTCATCCTCCACCCCGGCGAGTTCGTCCTGGGGTCCACGTATGAGCGGGTCTCCCTCCCGGACGACGTCGCCGCACGCCTCGAGGGCAAGAGCTCGCTCGGTCGTCTCGGGCTGCTCACGCACTCCACTGCGGGCTTCATCGATCCGGGCTTCACGGGGCACGTCACCCTCGAGCTCAGCAACGTCGCCACGCTGCCGATCAAGCTCTGGCCGGGGATGAAGATCGGCCAGATGTGCTTCTTCCGGCTCACGTCACCGGCCGAGCGCCCGTACGGGTCGAGCGAGTACAGTTCCAGGTATCAGGGACAGCGTGGACCCACCGCCTCCCGTTCCTTCCAGAACTTCCACCGGACCGACGTCGGCGAGACGCAGCGCTGACGCAGGACTGAGGCGGGCGTCCCGACGACGGGCGAGCAGGTGGACCAGCAGAAAGGCCCCGCCATGAGCACGTCAGAGCGACCCGACTTCGCCCGCGCGATCACCGCCGACGGGCCGACGCCGCTCTACCCGCGTCGCATGGTCCGGTTCGGGCAGTTCGTCGGATCCTGGGACGTCCACTCGAAGCGCCTCGACGACGAGAGCGGTGAGTGGGTCGAGTCCGACTTCCGGTGGATCGTGTCATACATCCTCGAAGGGCGGGCCGTGCAGGATGTCCAGCTCGTCGCGAACGACGCGGAACCGTCGGGCTGGGAGACGGTCAGTACGGCTCTCCGCGTCTACGACCGGTTGATGGGCGCCTGGCGGGTGAACTACGTCGAGCCACGGCGCGGCGAGTTCTGCCAGCTCGTAGCGACGCCGCACCGCTCAGACGGCATCCGTCAGGACGGCACGCGGAACGACGACAAGCTCATCCGGTGGAACTTCAGCGGCATCACCGAGGACTCGTACACCTGGGAGAGCTGGGTGTCCGACGACGAGGGCGTGACCTGGTGGCTGCAGGAGCACAACGAGGGTCGCCGCATCGTCTGAATCGGTGCTGCGCGGGCACGTGCCCACGCTCGCGGCACGTGGAACAGGGCGTGCCGCGGGAGCGGAGACGTGCCGCGAGCGTCGACGCGACACTCAGGGGTCGGTGCCCGCCAGGCGCTCCAGGAACGACGCCAGCTGCTTGCGCTCGGCGGCGGTGAAGCCGTCCAGGATGCGTTCCTCGGTGGCGAGGTGGTCGGGTAGGGCCGCCTCGACGAGGCGCTTGCCGGCCGGGGTGAGGGCGACGACCGTGCCGCGCCCGTCCCGCTCGCTCGGACGGCGCGTCACGAGACCGCGCTCGACGAGCTTGTTCACGCGCTGGGCGATCGCACTCGACGTCACCATCGACCAGTGGGCGAGGTCCTTCGGCGCGAGCTCGTGCGGTGAGCCGGCGCGGAGCAGGGTGGCGAGCACATCGAACGAGGCGCTGTCGAGACCGTGCTCGGCGAAGGTCGTGGAGAGGCGTGCGTCGACCGCCGCCGCCGCTCGCGACAGTCGTCCGATGACGGCCATTGGCGAGACGTCGAGGTCGGGTCGCTCGCTCCGCCATTGGCTCAGGATGTCGTCGACGCGCGTGCTCATCCAGTCAGCGTAGCAATTCCCTTAGCGCTGAGCTATTATCGCTCAGTGCTTAGCAATCAACTCCGCATCGCCGCCGTCACCGCCATCGCCCCGATCAGCTGGGGGACGACCTACCTCGTCACGAGCGAACTGCTCCCGCCGGGACGACCGCTGCTGGCAGCCGTGCTCCGTGCGCTGCCCGCGGGCCTCCTGCTCCTCGCGATCACGCGAACCCTGCCGGTCGGTGGCTGGTGGTGGCGGTCGCTCGTGCTCGGCACGCTCAACATCGGCGCCTTCTTCGCATTCCTCTTCCTCGCCGCCTACCGACTGCCCGGCGGGGTCGCCGCGACCATGGGGGCGATCGGCCCCGTGCTCGTCGCCGTGCTCGCGAGCCTGCTGGTGGGGGAGGCGTTGACCGTGCGTCGCGTCGTCGCCGGGTTCGCCGGGGTGGCGGGCGTCGCCCTCATCGTGCTGCAGGCCGACGCGCGTCTCGATGTGATCGGCGTCGTCGCCGCGCTCGCCGGGGCGGTCTCGATGTCGCTCGGCTCGGTGTTGAGCAAGCGGTGGGGGAGGCCGGAGGTCGGCCGCCGGATCGGCGCGCGCCGGCGCACGAGCTCGGACCCTGGCCTGACCCTGGCCAGCGGCGCACCGGTCTCCGGCCTCGCGCTGACCGCCTGGCAGCTCGTCGCCGGCGGTCTCGTCCTCGTGCCGGTGCTGCTCGTCGTCGAGGGACTTCCGTCGGCCGCCCCGGACGCAGCGGCGATCGGCGGGTACGTCTACCTCTCCCTCGTCGGCACCGCCCTCGCGTACGCCCTGTGGTTCCGAGGCATCGCCGCGCTCCCCGTGTCGTCGGTGTCGTTCCTCGGCCTGCTCAGTCCCGTCGTCGCCGTGCTGGCAGGCCTCGTGGTCCTCGGCGAGGCGCTGAGCCTCGGACAAGTGCTCGGGATCGCGGTCGTCGCCGGCTCCCTCATCCTGGTCTTCACCGCGAGACGGCCCCGGGTCATACTGAGCGCATGAGATTCCGCACCGTCATCGAACTCCAGGGCAACAACACCGGCATCCTCGTCCCCGACGCCGTCGTCGAGGGCCTGGACCGGGGCAAGCGCGTGCCCGTCGTCGTCACCGTGGGTGCGACCACCTACCGCAGCACCATCACCCCGATGGGCGGCCGGTACCTGATCGCGCTGAGCGCCGCCAACCGCGCCGCCGCCGGGGTCGCGGGAGGCGACGAGGTCGACGTGGACCTCGAGGTCGACGACGCTCCGCGCGTGTTCCCGCTGCCGCCCGAGCTCGAGACGGCGCTCGCGGGAGACGAGCCGGCGCTCGCCGCCTACGGAGCCCTGTCGTTCAGTCGACAGCGCGCGCTGGCCGAGCCGGTCGCACTGGCGAAGACGGATGCGACGCGCGACAAGCGGATCGCCGCGGCCCTGGAAGCGCTCCGCGGCGCCTGACCTCGCTCAGTCGCCTGAATCTGTTCGGAAACCGGCTCGATCCGCGCAGATCCGGGCGCCTCAGCGGGCTGCGGACTCCGCGAGCAGCGGGACGACGAGCGGCAGCTGGAGCGTCAGCCACGGGCTGAACGCGAAGGGCGCCTGCTCGACCGACGCGCGGAGCGATTCGGGCTCGGCCCAGGCCCACTCCATGACCTCGTCGGGATTCGGCTCGGGCGTCGCGTCCGTGTAGGCGACGTAGACCGGACAGATCTCGTACTCGACCACACCCGAGGCGTCGACCGCGCGATACCGGAAGTCGGGCAGCACCAGTTCCGGCGCGGAGATCGGCAGGCCCAGCTCGGCACTCGCCCGACGCAGCACGGCGTCCACGCTGTCCTCGTCCGGACCGGGGTGTCCGCAGAACGAGTTCGTCCAGACGCCCGGCCACGTGAGCTTCGAGAGCGCGCGCCGGGTCACGAGGATGCGACCGTCGGGCCCGATGACGTGGCAGGAGAACGCGAGGTGGAGTGGCGTCTCCAGCGTGTGGACGGTCGCCTTCGGCGTGGTGCCGATGCGGGTGCCGTCCTCGGCGAGCAGGACGACGAGTTCTTCGGGTACCGACATGTGTCCATTCTCCCCGACGATCGGGGTGAACGCGAATGGACAGCTAGCGTACTAATCTCGCCGCTCCGTGAAGTAGCCTCGTGATATGGAGACCCACCACGTCGTCGACGCGCCCTATCGACAACAGCATCAGGTCGAGGATGCCCTCGAGCGTTTCCTCGAACTGGCGAAGACGCAGGCGGTGTCGTTCGGCGGTGCCGGCTACCTGCGGCTCTGGGAGACCATCGAGCGCAGCATGGCCGGCGGCAAGCGGTTCCGCCCACGGATGGTCATGACGGCCTACGAGGCGCTGGGTGGAACGGACATCGTCGCCGCGGCTCACGTCGCCGCCGCCTACGAACTCCTGCACACCGCGCTGATCGTCCACGACGACGTGATCGACCGCGACTTCGTCAGGCGCGGCAGCCCCAACGTCTCCGGCAGCTACCGCGACATCGCGCAGACCGCGGGCATCCCGCTACCGCTCGCCGAGCACCGCGGCATGTCCGTCGCCGTCATCGCCGGCGACCTCGCCCTGTCCGCGTCCTACCGCCTGATCGACCGCGCCGGGAGCGCCGACGCGGTCCGCACCCGCCTGCGCGAGATCCTCGACGACGCCATCTCCGCCTCGGCGGCCGGAGAGCTCGCCGACGTCGACTTCACGGTCGGCGGCGTCGTCCCGACGGTCGACGACATCATCCGCATGGAGCGCCTGAAGACCGCGTACTACTCGTTCGAGGCGCCCCTGCAGTCGGGCGGCGTCCTGGCCGGTGCTCCAGAGGCGACGATCGACGCACTCGGAGCGTTCGGGCAACAGATCGGTATCGCCTACCAGATCATCGACGACGTCCTCGGCGTCTTCGGCGACTCGAAGACGACCGGCAAGACGACCATCGGCGACCTCCGCGAGGGCAAGTTGACGGTCATGGTGGCGTTCGCGGCGGAGCAGCCCGAGTGGCACGCCGTCGAGCACCTCTTCGGCGACCCGGACCTCGACGAGGAGGGTGCCGCCGTCCTGCGCGAGGTCCTCACGACGACAGGCGCCCGCCAGCATGCGACCCTGCTCGCCGGTGACTACGCCAACCGCGCCTGGGAGCAGCTGGCCTCGCCGAGCATCCCGGCGCAGCTCCGCGACGAGCTCCGCCCCATCGTCGCCACCGTGCTCGAGCGGTCGCGATGACCGCAGCAGGGGACGGGACCGGGCGACCGGCCGACGACGCCTCGGCGGTCGGCGACGCACGACAGCTCTACGACCGGGTCGCGCAGGAGACCGCCAGCATCGTCATCCGTCGGTACTCCACGTCCTTCGGACTGGCGGCCAGGCTGCTGGGTGGCGACATCCGCCAGGACGTCGAGAACGTGTACGCGCTCGTCCGTATCGCCGACGAGATCGTCGACGGCGTGGCCGCGGCAGCCGGGCTCGACCCCGAGCGGGTCCTCCGCATGCTCGACGCCCTCGAGCAGGACACCGAGGACGCGATGGAGACGGGGTACAGCAGCAACCTCGTCGTCCACGCTTTCGCCATCTCGGCGCGGTCGGCGGGGATCGAGACCGACCTCACCCGTCCGTTCTTCGCGTCCATGCGCGCGGACCTCTCGCGCACCGTCCACACCCCCGAGACGTTCCGCGACTACGTGTACGGCTCCGCCGAAGTCGTCGGGCTCATGTGCCTGCGGATCTTCCTGCGCGGCCACGACGTCGACGACGCCCAGCGCGCCGCGTTCGTCGTCGGCGCCAGGAGTCTCGGTGCCGCCTTCCAGAAGGTCAACTTCCTCCGCGACCTCTCGGCCGACCACGACGAGCTCGGACGCAGCTACTTCCCCGGGGTCGCCGTCGACGAGCTCACCGAGGCGCAGAAGCACAGCCTGCTCGACGACATCGAAGCCGATCTCGACCGCTCGGCAGCGGTCCTCGGGCGGCTGCCGAAGTCGAGCCGTCGCGCGGTCGCCCTCGCCCAGGAGCTCTTCTCCGAACTCGCCCGACGCATCCGGACGACGCCGGCCTCGGCGCTCGTCCGCACGCGTGTCCGGGTGCCCGACCCGGTCAAGCTCCGCATCGCCGCGGGCGCGCTCGCCGGTCGCACACCGGCCACGACCGGCACCACCGCCTCCATCCCGACGATCGACGAGAGTTCGCAGTCATGACCACCTCCCACAACCGGACCGTCGTCATCGGCGGCGGTATCAGCGGTCTCGCCACCGCAGCCCTGCTCGCCCGCGACGGCCAGCGGGTCACGCTGCTCGAACGACGCGATGTGCTCGGCGGCCGTGCCGGCACCTGGGAGCAGGACGGCTTCACCTTCGACACCGGCCCGAGCTGGTACCTCATGCCGGAGGTCTTCGACCACTTCTACCGGCTCCTCGGCACCTCCGCCGCCGAGCAGCTCGACCTCGGGCGACTCGACCCGGCCTACCGCGTCTACTCGGAGGGCCGCGACGGGCACCTCGACCTCGCCGCCGACCGGGCCGGCAACCTCGCCCTGTTCGAGTCGGTCGAGCCCGGTGCCGGCGCGAAGATGGACGAATACCTCCGCAGCGCGAAGGAGACGTACGAGATCGCCATCCGGAGCTTCCTGTACACGACGTTCGAGTCGTACCGGACGCTCGCGAGCCGTGAGGTCCTCGCCCGGATGCCGAAGCTCGCGAAGCTCCTCACGGAGGACCTCGACACGCTGGCCGCGCGCACCGTCTCCGACGTCCGGTTGCAGCAGATCCTCGGCTACCCGGCCGTGTTCCTCGGCTCCTCGCCCTTCGAGGCGCCGAGCATGTACCACCTCATGAGCTACCTCGACCTCGAGGACGGCGTGCTCTACCCGCAGGGCGGCTTCTCGCGGATCATCGAGACGATCGCCGAGCTCGCCCACGCCGAGGGTGTGGAGATCATCACGGGCGCCGAGGTCACCGGCATCACCACGATGCCCGCCGGCCGCCGCGCCAGGGTCGACGGCGTCAACTACCTCGACGCCGACGGTCGTCGGCAGTTGCTCCGCGCCGACCGCGTCGTGTCCGCCGCCGACCTGCACCACACCGAGACGACGCTGCTGCCCCGCGAACTCCAGACCTACCCGGCCGAGTACTGGGAGAAGCGCACCGCCGGTCCCGGAGCCGTGCTCGTCATGCTCGGCGTCCGCGGCGAGCTCCCGGAACTCCTGCACCACAGCCTGTTCTTCACGGCCGACTGGCGCGACAACTTCGGTCGCATCTTCGGTGAGGAGACGAGCGTGCCCGACCCCGCGTCGCTGTACGTCTGCCGCCCGAGCGCGACCGATGCGGGCGTCGCACCCGACGGCCACGAGAACCTGTTCATCCTGGTGCCGGTCCCGGCCGATCCGTCCATCGGTGGCGGTGGAGACGCCCGGGTCGCGGAGATCGGCGACGCCGCCATCGCGCAGATCGCCGAGTGGGCCGGCGTCCCCGACCTCGCCGAGCGCATCGTGGTGCGTCGCGACGTCGGACCGGCCGACTTCGCGACCGACCTCAACGTCTGGAAGGGCACCGCCCTCGGGCCGGCGCACATCCTCTCGCAGAGCGCGATGTTCCGGAGCGGCAATGTCAGCAAGCAGGTCGACGGCCTGTTCTACACGGGTGGCTCGACCATCCCGGGCATCGGCCTGCCGATGTGCCTCATCAGCGCCGAGCTCGTCGTGAAGCGCATGCGCGGCGACATCACCACCGGCCCGATGGCGGAGCCGTTGCGCGCTCGCGCCGAGGCGACCGGCTGATGGGTCTGCTGTACCTGCTGGCGCTGCTCGTCTCGATCACCGGGATGGTCATGCTCGACCGGCGGTTCCGGCTGTTCTTCTGGGCCGACCGACGGCGGGCCGCGATCATCCTGCCGATCGGCGTCGTGTTCTTCCTCGTGTGGGATCTGCTCGGTATCGGCACCGGCATCTTCTTCCGTGGTGAGACCTCGTTCATGACCGGGCTGCAGGTCGCGCCCGAGCTGCCGATCGAGGAGGTCTTCTTCCTGACGCTGCTCTGCTACCTCACGATGAACCTGTTCGGTGCGGCGCGACACACGCTCGGCCGCGTGTCCCGCCGCGGGACCGGCGCCGCCGAGGTGAGCGGACGATGACCTACTGGGCCCTCAATGCATGGTTCCTCGCCGTCGTGGCGGTCGTCGCCCTGCTCGCGGTCGTGCGGCTCGATCGACGCCGTGCGAGCGGATCGCGCTCCGCCGGTCTGACGGCGGGCACCTGGCTGCTCGCGGTGGGCGGTGGGCTCGTCGTCCTCCTGCTCATGACCGCGCTGTTCGACAACATCATGATCGGCATCGGACTCGTCGGCTACGACCCGGAACTGATCTCCGGCGCCTTCATCGGCATCGCGCCGCTCGAGGACTTCGCCTACGCCATCGCCGCGGCCGTCCTGCTCCCGTCGCTCTGGGTGCTCCTCGAGCGTCGGACCCCAGCTCCCGTCTCCCCATCCCCGTCCCAGGAGGACCCGGCATGAACCGACTCGGCCAGCTCGTGCTGTCCTCCCGACCGCTGTCGTGGATCAACACCGCCTACCCGTTCGCAGCGGCATACCTGCTGACCACGCGCGAGCTCGACCTCACGTTCTGGCTCGGGACGCTGTACTTCCTCATCCCGTACAACCTCGCGATGTACGGCATCAACGACGTCTTCGACTACGAGTCCGACCTGCGGAACCCGCGCAAGGGCGGCGTCGAGGGCGCGGTCCTGGACCGCCGGATGCACCGGTTGACGATCTTCGCGGCGATCGTGACGAACGTCCCGTTCCTCGCCTACCTCGTCGTCATCGGGTCGCCGCTGTCGTGGCTCGTCCTCGCGATCAGCGTGTTCGCGCTCATCGCGTACAGCGCGCCCGGCCTGCGGTTCAAGGAGCGACCGTTCATCGACTCGCTCACCTCGAGCACGCACTTCGTGAGCCCGGCGGTCTACGGCCTCGTCCTCGCCGGCGCGGTCTTCACCCCCGCGCTCTGGGCGCTGCTCGTCGGCTACTTCCTCTGGGGGATCGCCAGCCACGCCTTCGGTGCGGTGCAGGACATCATCGCCGACCGGGAGGGCGGGATCGGCTCGATCGCGACGGTCATCGGTGCGGCGGCGACCGTCCGGTTCGCCTTCGCCGCCTACCTGGCCGGCGGTGCGCTGATGCTCGTGACCCCGTGGCCCATCCCGCTGGCGGGCCTGCTCGCGCTGCCCTACGCCGCGAGTGTGTTGCCGTTCTGGAACCTCCGCGAGGAGGACGCCGAGCGGGCCAACGCGGGCTGGAAGCGGTTCCTCCGCCTCAACTTCCTGACGGGCTTCCTCGTCACGATGCTCATCATCTGGTACTGGTTCCTGACGTCCTGACCCCTGTTTCCTCTCCCTAACTCAGGAACACGGCGGCGCGTCGCCAGTCCCGCAGGCGGGAGCGGCGCGACACACCGGGCGCGTCCTGAGTTAGGGAGGGGGTCGGGCTCAGAGCTCGAAGGAGAAGCCGAGGTCCTCGGGGTACTCGCCGAGCTCGGTGAGGCCGGTCGCCGCGCGCTGGAGGGCGGCGAGGGTCAGGCCGAGCGTGCCGGGGCCGAAGCTGACACGTGAGACGCCGAGTTCGGCCAGGCGCTTGAGCGGGACCGCGCCGGGGTAGCCGATGACGGAGATGCGTCCGTGCACCTGCTCGATCGCCTCGGCGACGAGCTCCTCCGTACCGAGTCCGAGGAAGAAGACGACGTCCGCACCGGCCTCGAGGTAGGCGTTGGCGCGCGCGACGGCCTCGTCCCACGCCTCGGGGTCGCCGGCGAGGGTGTCGACCCGGGCGTTGATGACGAGCGGGATGCCCGCGTCCTCGGCTCCGGCGCGAGCGGCGGCGACGCGGGCCGCGGCCTCCTCGATCGGGAACTGCGGGGCCTTCGCGGCGCCGACGGAGTCCTCGAGGTTGATGCCGACGGCACCCGACTCGACGATGAGGCGGCGGACGTTCTCACGAACCCCGGCCGCGTCTGAGGCGTAGCCCTTCTCGAAGTCGATCGTCACCGGCAGGTCCACGGCGCCCACGATGATCTTCGCGGCGGCGATCGCCTCGTCGACGTCGAGGCCGCCGCCGTCTTCGAGCCCGCGCACGTTCGACACCGAGTGGCTCGCCGAGGCGAGGGCGACGACGCCGGGGGCTTCGGAGACGACCTTCGCGGTGATGGCGTCCCAGACGTTGGTGACGATGAGCGGGGAACCCGGCTCGTGGAGGGAGTTGAGGAGGACGGCTTTGGCATGCTGATCAGTCATGTCCGCAGTCTGTCAGCGGACGTCGGCCGCCCAGCCGACAAGCGTCGAGAATTCAGGGAACGTTCGGGTTGGCTGCGGTTCCCGGCTCGTGTGGGCCGCTCCCGTGACGCAAGACGAGGGCGCTCCGTGCGCCATCCCCCGCCGCCGGTGGAACGGGCGGGCAGGATGCCGTGCGTATCATTGGTGGCCGAAGGAAGGCGTTCCCATGACGAAACCGCCGACGGTCTACGACGTCGCGCACCACGCCGGCGTCTCCATCGCGACGGTCTCGCGGGTGCTCAGCCGCCCCGACGACGTGAAGCCGGCCACGCGAGACCGCGTGCTCGCCTCGGTCGGTGAACTCGGGTACGTCCCGAGTGGAGCCGCACGAGGACTCGCCGCGCGCCGCACCGGCGTCATCGGCCTGTTCTTCCAGGGGCTCGACGCGATGGACGACCTCGGGGACATCGCCCTCGAGGGTGACGAGGCGGCGGCCGGGGGAGCGCGCATCGTCCGCGACATCCCGGAGCGGACCGACACGCGGACGCTCAACCTCTACTTCGACGAGGTGCTGCGCGGCTGCGAGCTGGAGTCCTGGCGGAGCGGGTTCGCGCTGCTCGTCGGTGTCGGCCGCGGATCCACGGCGACGCAGACCGTGCGCGACATGGCGGGGCGGGTGGACGGCCTCATGGTGCTGGCCGGGAGCACCAGCGAGGAGGAGCTGGCGCGCCTGTCGCGCCACGTCCCGATCGTCGTGATGGCTGGGCCCCGGCGCGGCGACGACCTCGACCACGTCTCCGTGAGCAATGCGGAGGGGATGCGCACGCTCACGGCGCACCTCATCGACGACCTCGGCGCTCGAGAGCTCGAGTACGTGGCGGGAAGCCTCGGCTCGCCCGATGACGCGGAGCGCTGGAGCGGGTTCCGCGCGGCCCTCGCAGACCGGTCGCTTGAGGCCCCGGAGGAGCCGACCCTCCGCGGCGACTTCACGCGGGAGGGTGGGCGACGGGTCGGTCGGGAGCTGTTCCGACGCGACGGGCTGCCGCGGGCCGTCGTGTGCGCCAACGACCAGATGGCGCTCGGCGTGATCGACGCCGCCAGGATCGCGGGGGTCGCGGTCCCGGAGGAGCTCATCGTCACCGGATTCGACGGCATCGACGCCGGCCGCTTGTCCGCTCCGCGGCTCACGACGGTCCGGCAGCCGATGGAGACGCTCGGCCGGGTCTCCGTGCAGGCGCTCGCCCGTCGCCTCGCCGAGCCGAAGCTGCCCGCGATGTCCGTCCGGCTCCCCGTCGAGGTCGTCCTCCGCGAGAGCTCCGAGTCGAGCGTCGCCGTGTCCCTGCCCTAACTCAGGACGTGTGCGGCGTGTCGCCCCGTGGGGCGCGAGTACGTTTGCGGACACGCCGAGGCCTTCCTGAGTTAGGGAAATCCAACACGGGTTGCGTCGGGCAATGTATGCGCTTACACTCAACCGGTACAGACTTCAGCAAGGACGGTGGCGATGACGCACACGACGCACGAGCGGACCAAGGTCCGCAGGCGCAGACGACTCGGAGCAGCGGCGATGATCGCCGCGGCGGCCCTGCTCGTCTCCGGCTGCAGCATCCAGATCAAGAGCGAGCCGGATCCCTCGATCCCCGCCGACACGATGCTGCTGGCCTCCGACAAGGGCACCCCGATGCTCGAGCGGAACTTCAACCCCTACCTCGTGAACAAGCGCTCGGCCTCGAGCTACATCTACGAGCCGCTCGTGATCATCAACGTGCTCGACGGCAAGGAGACGCCGTGGCTCGCCGAGAAGGTCGACCTCCCGGACGCCCGCACGATCGACTACACGATCCGCGACGGCGCCACCTGGTCCGACGGCGAGGCCTTCACCCCTGAGGACGTCAAGTTCACCTTCGACCTCATCAAGCAGTACCCGACGCTCGACCAGAAGGGCGCCTGGCAGCACATCGACACGATCGAGGTGCAGGGCCAGCACGTCATCATGCACCTGCTCGACGACGACGCCCCCGCGGCCGACATCGTCTCGCAGACGCTCATCGTCCCGGAGCACATCTGGAAGGACGTCAAGAGCCCCGACACCTGGCGGAACCCGAACCCGGTCGGCACCGGCCCCTACGTCCTCGGCAACTACACCTCGCAGCAGTACACGATGGACAAGAACGAGACGTACTGGCAGGCCGACAAGATCGAGGTCAACCACCTCGTGATCCCCGCGGCCACCGGCGAACTCGACATCGTCACGAAGGGCTTCGACTGGGCCTACTCGTTCCTGTCGAACGTCGAAGGCACCTGGGGTGCGGCCAACGACCACAACAAGTTCTGGTTCCCGCCGGGAGGCGTGATCGGGCTCGTGCCCAACATGGACGTCGCCCCGTTCGACAACGTCGACGTCCGTCGCGGCATCGCCCTGGCGCTCGACCGCGACAAGATCGCCGACGCAGCGACCGAGGGCTACCTCGGTGCAGCCGGCCAGTCGAGTCTCATGCTCCCCAACCAGGAGGACGAGCTCGACCCGACCCTGCCGAACCAGGGCATGATCACGCAGGACACCGCCGGCGCCCTCGAGGCCTTCGCGGCCGCCGGGTACACCCAGCAGGGCGGCAAGCTCGTCGACGCGGCGGGCAAGCAGTTCAGCTTCTCGATCACGACCGCCAACGGTTACGCGGACTGGCTCCGTGCGGTCCAGGAGGTCCGCAAGGAGCTCGGCGCCCTCGGCATCGACGTGCAGATCAAGCAGCCGCAGCCGCCGGGGTACCAGCAAGCGATCCAGAGCGGTGCCTTCGAGGTCGCCATGGGTGGCATGGGCAACGGCATCATGTTCCAGGGCTTCAACAACAGCTTCAACAGCGAGTTCGCGAAGCCGATCGGCGAGACGACGTCCAGCAACTTCGGTCGCTACCGCAACCCGCAGATGGACCAGCTGCTCGCCCAGTACAAGGAGACGACCGACGAGGCCACTCGCCTGGGGCTGAGCCACCAGATGCAGCAGATCGTCTACAGCGACTTCCCGGTCATCGGCATGTACTACGGCGGACTCTGGGGCCTCTACAACGACAAGAAGTTCACCGGCTGGCCCGATGCGGACAACCCCTACGCGCCGCTGCAGACCTACGACCAGACCCCGCTCCTCGTGTTCACGCACCTCAAGCTCCGGAAGGACGGTGAGTGACCGTGTACATGGTGCGCAAACTCGGCCTCTTCGTCCTCACCCTGTGGGCGGCGGTCACGCTGAACTTCCTCCTGCCGCGGCTCATGCCCGGCTCCCCGACCGACGCCGCGATCGCGAAGCTCGCGCAGAACGGCCCGGTCTCCGCGGCCACGCGGGCGGCGATCGAGGCTCAACTCGGTGTCCCCGGCGGCAACCTCTGGGAGCAGTACGTCACGTACCTCCACCAGGTCGTCACGCTCGACTTCGGGGTCTCGTACACCTTCTTCCCGCAGTCGGTCGGTGAGCTCATCTGGCAGGCGTTCCCGTACACGATCATCCTGCTCGGGATCGTGACGATCGTCGCCTTCATCCTCGGCACCCTCATCGGTGTGCTCGCGGCCTGGCGGCGGAACACCTGGCTCGACGCCCTGCCGACGCTGAGCGGCACGTTCGCCAGCACGTTCCCGTACTTCTGGACCGCGCTGCTCCTGCTGTTCTTCGCCGGCTACGTCCTCCACTGGTTCCCGACCTCGGGTGCCTTCGGTCCGACGGCTTCACCGGCCTTCACCTGGGACTTCATCGTCGACGTCGCGTACCACGCGGTGCTGCCGGCGCTGACGATCCTCGTGACGAGCCTCGGTGGCTGGATCATCGGCATGCGCAACGCGATGATCAACACCCTCGGTGACGACTACGTGACCTTCGCCGAGGCGAACGGTCTCCGTGGTCGCACGGTCGCCATCAAGTACGCGGCCCGCAACGCGATCCTCCCGAACCTCACCGGCTTCGGGCTCGCGCTCGGCGGTGTGGTCGGCGGCTCGATCCTCGTGGAGCAGGTCTTCGGGTACCCGGGCATCGGATTCCTCCTGTTCAACGCGGTGATCGGACAGGACTACCCCCTCATGCAGGCGCTCTTCCTGCTCATCACCGTGAGCGTGCTCATCGCCAACTTCCTCGTCGACATCCTGTACGGCGTACTCGACCCAAGGACCCGCCGATGACCACCACACAGCACGTCAAGACACTGCAGTCCGACCAGGCCGTGCGTCCGCCGAGGAGGTTCGCCTTCATCGGTCGATCGGCGGCGACGCTCTGGGCCAACTGGAAGTCCCGCCTCGGGCTCATCATCCTCGCGTTCTTCATCCTCGTCGCGATCTTCGCCCCGGTGCTCGCACCGTACGGCGCGAGCCAGGACGGGTTCCCTCGGAACGCCGACTCGAGCCCCGAGCACTGGTTCGGGACGACGGCGGCGGGCGAGGACGTCCTCAGCCAGCTGATCTACGGTTCGCAGATCAGCGTCACGGTCGGGTTCATCGCCGGCATCCTGTCGACGATCGTCGCGGTCCTGATCGGCCTCAGCTGGGGTTACATCAAGGGCTTCGGCGCCGAGGTCGTGAACTTCATCGTCAACCTGTTCCTCGTTGTGCCCGGCCTGCCGCTCATGATCGTCATCGCCGCGTACCTCCAGAACGGAGGGCTCGTGATGATCGTCGCGGTCATCGTGATCACCGGGTGGGCGTGGGGTGCCCGTGTGCTCCGCAGCCAGACGCAGTCGCTGCGTTCGCGTGACTTCGTGACCGCCGCTCGCTTCTCCGGCGACCGACCGTTCCGCATCGTGTTCAACGAGATCCTGCCGAACATGACGTCCCTCATCGCCGGTGGCTTCTTCGGCGCCGCGACGAGTGCGATCCTCGCGGAGGCCGGCCTCGAGTTCCTCGGCCTCGGCGACTCGTCGATCGTCAGCTGGGGCACCATCCTCTACTGGGCGCAGAACTCCAACGCCCTGCTCACCGGTCAATGGATCCTCCTCTTCGCCCCCGGTCTCTGCATCGCGCTCCTCGCGATGAGCCTCACCCTCATCAACTTCGGTGTCGACGCGATCAGCAACCCGCGCCTCCGTGAAGGGAAGTCACGATGAACGCCGTCAACCTCCAGGCCGAGAGCGCATCCGCGCCGGCAGCCGGGACCGGAGCGCTCCTCGAGGTCCGCGACCTGTCCGTCGTCTACGAGTCAGTCGGCGCCGCGCCGGTCCAGGCGGTCGACCACGTGTCGTTCTCCGTCGGTGCCGGTGAGTTCATCGGGCTCGTCGGCGAGTCCGGCTCCGGGAAGTCGACGCTCGGCTTCGCGGCCACCCGCTTGCAGAAGCCGCCGGCCCGCATCAACGGCGGGCAGATCCTCTTCGGTGGCAAGGACATCCGCGAGCTCGGCGACGAGGCGCTCCGCGAGCAGCGGCAGGGCGGGTTCGCCATGGTGCTGCAGTCGGGCATGAACGCACTCAACCCGGTCCGCACGATCCGCAACCACTTCGTCGACATCTTCAAGGCGCACGGCCACGTCTCCCGCGACCGCTGGGACGCCCGGATGGCCGAGCTGGTCGGCAAGGTCGGGCTGACGCCACAGGTGCTCGCGCGCTTCCCCGGCGAGCTCTCCGGTGGCATGCGCCAGCGCGTGTCCATCGCGCTGGCCCTGTCGCTCGAGCCTCGCCTCATGGTGTTCGACGAGCCGACCACCGCGCTCGACGTCCTGGTGCAGCACGCGATCATGGACACGATCACCGAGCTGCAGCAGGCCGAGGGGTTCACCGCCATCCTCATCAGCCACGACCTCGGTGTCGTGCTCGAGGCGACGCAGCGCGTGCTGGTCATGCACGAGGGCCGCATCGTCGAGGACGCCCCGAGTCGCGACATCCTCGAGCGTCCGCAGGATCCGTACACGCGGATGCTGCTCAGTCACTACGCCGACCCGCGCGCCGCGGTCGTCGAGCTGCCCGGCTTCCCCTCGCGGGCGAACCGGGGCACTGCTCCGGTGTCCGGCACGACGACGAGCGTCCCGACCGCGACGAGCGCGAGCTCCGAGGCGGGCCCTTCGACGGGCTCAGGGACCGTTGCTGCCAGAGCCGGTCGTTCGGCGGAGTCGGCGGTCATCGTCGACGCCGTCTCGAAGGTCTACCCGCCGCCGCGTCGCGGTGAGTCCGCGGTGACGGCCGTCGACGACGTGTCGTTCACGCTCGAACCCGGTCAGTCGCTCGCGCTCGTCGGGGCCTCGGGCTCCGGCAAGTCGACCATCGCGAAGCTCATCACGGGCATCGAGAAGCCGACCTCCGGCGCCGTCCGCTTCGGCGACCTCGACGTCGCCCAGCTCAACCGCAAGGGCATCCGCAATCTGCACAAGAACGTGCAGATGATCTTCCAGGACCCGTACGCGGCCCTCAACCCGCTGCACACGGTCGAGTACACGCTCACCCGTCCGGTGGTGAACTTCACCGGCCTGAAGGGCGACGCCGTCCGCAAGCGCGTGCTCGAACTCCTCGAGACGGTGGGTCTCTCGCCCGTCGAGCAGTTCGCGGCGAAGCTGCCCCACCAGCTCTCCGGTGGACAGCGGCAGCGCGTCGTGATCGCCCGGGCGCTCGCGAGCGACCCGCAGGTGCTCATCGCCGACGAGCCCGTGTCGATGCTCGACGTGTCGCTGCGTGCCGGTGTGCTCGCACTGCTCGAGGACCTGCGCGAGCAGTGGGGCGTCTCGATGCTCTACATCACGCACGACCTGTTGTCGGCACGACTCGTGACCGACAACATCATGGTCCTCAACCAGGGTCGCGTCGTCGAACGTGGCGAGACCGCGCACGTCCTGCAGCACCCGCAGGATCCGTACACGATCCAGCTGCTCGACGCCGTCCCCAACCCGGCCCGCGCCAAGCGCTGACGCGGACCCCCTCGCGTCCGTTCGCCCATCCTTGGGCGAGCGCACGCTCGTTCGCCCAAACAGGGGCGAACGAATCGCACGACGAACAGGAGCAACAACCCGTGCTGACCTTCCCCGACGGCTTCCTCTGGGGCGCCGCCACCGCTGCCCACCAGATCGAGGGCAACAACATCAACAGCAACTGGTGGGTGCACGAGCACGAAGCCGGGACGAACATCGTCGAGCCCTCGGGCGACGCGATGGACAGCTACCACCGCTACCGCGAGGACATGCAGTTGCTCGCCGACGCCGGGCTCAACACCTACCGGTTCAGCATCGAGTGGGCCCGGATCGAACCGGAGCGCGGCATCGTCTCGCGTGCCGAGGTCGACCACTACCGTCGCATGGTCGACACCGCGCACGAGCTGGGACTCAACCCGGTCGTCACGCTCATGCACTTCACGGTGCCGCGCTGGTTCGAGCGCGACGGGTTCTGGCGGGCGAAGGACGCCGCCGACCTCTTCGCGCGGTACACCGAGCTGACCCTGCCGATCGTCGGCGAGGGCGTCGAACACGTCTGCACCATCAACGAGCCGAACATCGCCGCGATGCTCGCCGGTGGTGAGGACGCGGCCAACCTCGTCGCGTACGGCCTGCCGAACCCTGACCTGTTCGTAGCGGACGCCCTCCTCGAGTCCCACAAGCGTTCGCGGGAGGTGCTCTCGCAGGTGTCCGGCCTGAAGTCCGGCTGGACCATCGCGACGCAGGCGTTCCGGTCGAACGGTGAGCCGGGCTCCGACGAGATGCTGCGCGAGTACGGCTACCCGCGTGACGACTGGTACCTTGAGCAGTCCGCCGGCGACGACTTCCTCGGCGTCCAGGCGTACACGCGCACGTTCATCGGGCCGAAGGGTCCGCTGCCCGTCGAGGACGGTGTCGAGACGACGCTCACCGGTTGGGAGTTCTACCCGCCGGCCGCCGCCGAGGGTATGCGGAGCGCCTGGGAGCTGTCGGGCGGGGTGCCGATCATGATCACCGAGAACGGCATCGCGACCTCGGACGACACCCGCCGGATCGACTACACGGACGGCGCTCTGCGCGAGCTGCACGCCTGCATCCAGGACGGGATTCAGCTCGAGGGCTACCTCCACTGGAGTGCGCTCGACAACTACGAGTGGGCGAGTGGCTTCCGGCCGACCTTCGGCCTCATCGCCGTCGACCGCGAGACCTTCGTACGCACGCCGAAGCCGAGCCTCGCGTGGCTCGGGAACGTCGCGAAGGCGAACGGCCTCACGGAGTAGCGGAAGCCCCCAGTGTCGTCCCTCATTCAGGAGACGTCCGGTGTGTCGGGCTGGTGTGGGTGGCGACACGCGTCGGAGTCCTGAGATAGGGGCGCCGGGGTCGGGTGTGGTCCGTTCGTCCCTCACTCAGGAGATGTCCGGTGTGTCGGGCTGGTGTGGGTGGCGACACGCGTCGGAGTCCTGAGATAGGGGCGCCGGGGTCGGGTGTGGTCCGTTCGTCCCCAACTCAGGAGATGTCCGGTGTGTCGGGCTCGTGTGGGTGGCGACACGCGTCGGAGTCCTGAGATAGGGGCGGTGGGTCGAACGGAGAGAGCCCCGGGCAGCGATTGCTGCCCGGGGCTCTGTGCATGGTGGTCGGCTGGGGTCCGCATGGGCGGAAGACGCCGGCGGCCGGTCAGCGCTCGCTGCGTGGGCCGCGACCGAAGCGACCACGCGGGCCGTGCTCGTGCGCTGTGTGCTCGTCCTGGCCGAAGGCTCGGGCAATGCTCTCGAGGCTGGCGAGCGTCGTCGCGAGGTCCTCGGGCGAGACGGCGTCGGCGACGGTCTGGCGGACGGCGTCGACCTTGGTGCGGAGCGCGTCGTGCGCCTCGCGACCGGTGTCGGTCAGGGTGATGCCGTCGGCGTCGACGATGACCCAGCCGCGTGCGGCGAAGTCGATGACGATGTCCGCGGTCGAGCGACGAGGGCCGCGGTGGTGGCCGTGGCCAGGGCCGAACGGTGCGCCGCCGGATCGGTGATCACGACCGAAGCCGCGACCGAACTCGCGGCCGCGCCCGAAGGCCCGGTCGTGAGCGGGGTGGCCGTGCTCGTGGTCGCTCGGACGCTCTTCGGGTGCGGTGTCCGCCGTCGTCTCGGCGGTGCGCTCGGGGCGACCGAAGCCGCGACCGGGGCCGAACCCGCCGCGGCGGCCGAACCGTTCGGGGCCGCGCGGTCCGCGGCGGTGTGGCGGGAGCGCGGCGTCGATCTCGTCGACGCTCGCGGCGCCGGAGGCGATGAGCTCGAGCGTGCGCCAGCTGCGGCGACCGAGGCCGTCCTCGGCGAGCGCCTCGTGCATCGAGTGCTTGATCGCGTGGTCGACGGTGCGGAGCCAGAAGTCGAGCGGGCGCTCGGCGGACTGGGTGGTGGACTGCTCCGGGGAAGTCATTGGGGTGTTCATGGGTGGTCTCCTTATTTGCATGCTCTGTTACATGTAAATGTATAATGACATGTATGTCCGATGATCGTCAAGAGCAGCCCAGCGAACCCACAGCAACCGACCCGGTGGAGATGGTCGAGCAGGCCCTCGTCCAGATCCGGCGGGACCAGTCAGGCCGTCGCTTCGGCGGACGCGGTGGGCGCGGTGGGCCCGGTCATCACCACCACGATGAGCACGGGGGCGGTCATCGGCATGACGCCGACGGCGGCGCTGATGACGAACGTGGGCGCGGGCGCGGTCCGGGCTTCGGACCCGGCTTCGGCGGGCCCTGGGGTCCCGGCGGTGGCGCCCGTCACCCGCGCGAGCAGGCGATCGCCCAGGCGGCTCGGTTCCGGATGCTGGACGCGCTCGCTCGTGACGAGGCGGCCGATGGTATGGGGATCAGTGCGCTCGCGGAGTCGATCGGCGTCGACCAGCCGCGGGCGAGCAGACTCGTCGCCGAGGCGACGAAGCGCGGCGAGGTCGCTCGCGCCGTCGACCCGAACGACGGTCGACGCAGCGTGGTGCAGCTGAGCGCCGCCGGCCGCGCGGTCCTGCAGGAGGCGCACCGGGGTCGACGCGACGCGGTCACGACCGCGCTCTCGGGGTTCACTCCTGAGGAGGCGGCGCAGTTCGCGGCGTACCTCGAGCGCTTCGTCGCCGCGTGGCCTCGCCCCGACACCGACCGGTAGCTCGCCCGCGGACCGTGTGTCTCCTGCGTCGACGGCCCGACAGCCCTGACGTCAGCGCCACCCGCCATCGTCGTCGCACCCCAACTCAGGACGCGTGCGGCGCGGTGCGCCTCCCGGGCCGCTACTGCAGCCGACACGCCGGGGAGCTCCTGAGTTAGGGAGCCTGACAGCGGGCGAGACGGCGCGAGCCCGCGTCGGCGTCGGGCTACTCGGGGCGGAGGCGGAGCTCCTGCATCCCGCCGTCGACGGCGATCGAGGTGCCGGTCGTCGAGCCTGATCGCGGGCTCGCCAGGTAGGCGACGGCGCCGGCGACCTCGGTCGCGGCGACGAGTCGGCCATGCGGCTGACGTGCCTCGAGCGCGGCGCGTTCTGCGGCCGGGTCGGCGGCGCTGTCGAGCAGCCGGCCGACCCACGGGGTGTCGGCCGTACCCGGGTTCACGCAGTTGACCCGGATGCCCTCGCGCAGGTGGTCGGCGGCCATCGCGCGCGTCAAGGACAGCACGGCCCCCTTCGTCGCCGTGTAGAGCGCGCGCTGGGGGAGTCCCGCCGTCGCGGCGATCGACGCGGTGTTCACGATCGCGGCCGACGGCGACTCGCGCAGGTGTGGGAGGGCCGCGCGCGTCACGCGAGCCATGCCGACGACGTTGATATCGAAGACGCGGTGCCACTCGTCGTCGTCGTTCGACTCGACGGTCCCCTGTGCGCCGATACCGGCGTTGTTCACGACGATGTCGAGGCGGCCGAACCGTGCGACGACGGCTTCGATCGCAGCACGGACCGACGCGTCGTCGGCGACGTTCGCCCGCACCGACAGGCGGGTGGCGGAGTCCTCGTCGGGCGATGGGTTCAGATCGAGGATTGCGACGCTCGCGCCATCGGCGGCGAGGCGTTCGACGATGGCGGCGCCGATCCCCGAAGCGCCGCCGGTGACGATCGCGACGAGCCCGTCGAACTCGCCGGTGTCTGCGGTGCTCATGCGCGGGCTCCGAGTGCCTCGGCCGGCTTGGCAGCTGGCGCGATTCCAGGGACCGGGTCGACGAACCGCTGTCGCTGGCGGCCGAGGCCCTCGATCTCGACTTCGCAGACGTCGCCCGGTGCCAGGTAGGGGAAGCGGCCGGAGAGTGCGACGCCCTCGGGTGTGCCGGTCAGGACGAGGTCGCCTGGTTCGAGCTGCAGGTACTGGCTCAGGTGCCAGATGACGGTGGCGACGTCGAAGATGAGGTCGGCCGTGCTCGAGTCCTGGCGCGGTTCGCCGTTGACCCAGCTGCGAAGTCGCAGGGCGCCGGCGTCGACCTCGTCCGGCGTCACGAGCCAGGGGCCGGTCGGATTGAAGCCCGGAGCGCACTTGCCCTTCGACCACTGCCCGCCACTCGCCGCCATCTGGAAGTCGCGCTCCGACACGTCGTTCGCGGTGACGAAGCCGGCGATGCGGCCGAGGGCGTCATCAGGGCTGTCGAGGTAGGAGGTGCGCTCGCCGATGACGACGCCGAGTTCGACCTCCCAGTCGGTCTTGGTGCTGCCTCGCGGGATGCGGACGTCGTCGTTCGGGCCGACGACCGTGTTGGGCGTCTTCAGGAACATGATCGGGATCTCGGGGGGAGCGGATCCCGACTCCGCTGCATGCGCCGCGTAGTTCATCCCGATGCAGACGACCGCGCTCGGCCTGGCGATCGGAGCGCCGATCCGGAGGTCGTCGGCGCCGTCGAGGACTGGGAGGGCACCCGACTCGAGGGCGGCGCGAACGCGGGCGATGCCGCCGCCGGCGAGGAATGCTCCGTCGATGTCGGGGGTGATCGATCGGAGGTCGTAGGCGGTGTCGCCCGCGAACACGACGGGGGTCTCCCTGTCCACGGGGCCGAGTCTGGCGAAGCGCATGCTGGTCCTTCCGGTTCCGCCGGTGCCCGCGTTCGGACCCGGCTTCGTAGCCGATAACGTCTGAACTCTACCGCCCGATCCGGCCGTCGCAACAGACGATTTCGTCTGAACTGAGCGCATTGACAGCCCAGACATCGGATGTCTAAGCTCGGTGGCACCAGCCCGAAGGAGCATGCCGACGTGAGTACCATCATCGGATTCGAGACGCACGACGTCCGGTTCCCGACCTCGACCACCCTCGACGGCTCGGACGCCATGAACCCCGACCCCGACTACTCGGCCGCCTACCTGCGGCTCGTGACGGACGCGGACGACGGCCACGAGGGCCACGGCTTCGTCTTCACGATCGGACGCGGCAACGACGTCGAGGTCGCAGCGATCACCGCGCTCCGGGAGCACCTCCTCGGTCGCGAGGTCGAGCCCGTGCTCGACGCCCTCGGAGCCTTCTGGCGCGAACTCGTCTACGACTCCCAGCTCCGGTGGCTCGGCCCCGAGAAGGGCGTCATGCACATGGCGATCGGCGCCGTCGTCAACGCGCTCTGGGATCTCAAGGCCAAACGTGCCGGCCTGCCGCTCTGGCGACTGCTCGCCACGATGACGCCGGAGGAGCTCGTCGAGCTCGTCGACTTCCGCTACCTGAGCGACGTCCTCACCCCGGACGACGCCCTCACGATCCTCCGACGCGCGGAACCGGGACGGGAGGCCAGGATCGAGGCCCTGCTCGCAGCCGGGTACCCCGCCTACACGACCACGCCCGGGTGGCTCGGCTACTCCGACGAGAAGCTCGACCGTCTGTGTCGCGAAGCGGTCGCGGACGGATTCACGCAGGTCAAACTCAAGGTCGGCGGTCACGTGGAAGACGACGTCCGTCGCCTCGCCATCGCCCGGAACGCCGTGGGACCCGACATCCGGATCGCCGTCGACGCCAACCAGCGTTGGGACGTCGCGGAGGCGATCGACTGGATGTCGCGACTCGCCCCCTACGACATCGCCTGGATCGAGGAGCCGACGAGCCCCGACGACATCCTCGGCCACGCGGCGATCGCGCGCGGCGTCGCCCCGATCCCGGTCGCGACCGGCGAGCACATGGCCAACCGCATCATGTTCAAGCAGTTCCTGCAGGCCGACGCCCTCCAGGTGCTCCAGATCGACTCCACGCGGGTCGCCGGCGTGAACGAGAACATCACGATCCTCCTCCTGGCCGCGAAGTTCGGTGTCCCGGTCTGCCCGCACGCCGGTGGCGTCGGGCTGTGCGAAGCGGTGCAGCACCTCTCGATGTTCGACTTCATCGCCGTGTCCGGGAGCGAGGATGGACGCATGATCGAATTCGTCGACCACCTGCACGAGCACTTCGTCGAGCCCGTCGAGATCGTCGCCGGCCGGTACCGCGCGCCGGTCGCCCCCGGCGGCGGTTCGGAGATGCTCGCGACGTCGATCGCCGAATTCACCTTCCGGGGCGCCGGTGCCTGACCTGCTCGTCCCGCGGCTCGCGTACGGCGCCGCCAACCTCGGCAACCTCTACCGCGAGCTCAGCGATGAGGAGGCCTGGGCGATCCTCGATGCGGCCTGGGAACACGGCGTCCGCTTCTACGACACCGCTCCGCACTACGGCCTCGGTCTCTCCGAGCGTCGGCTCGGCGCCTTCCTGCGGACGAAGCCCCGCGACGAGTACGTCCTGTCCACCAAGGTCGGCCGCCTCCTCGTGCCGAACCCCGCGGGGGAGGGTGCGCTCGATACCGACAACGACTTCGTCGTCCCCGCGACGTTGCGGCGCGAGTGGGACGCGAGCGAGGCCGGCGTGCGGCGTTCGCTCGACGAGTCCCTCGAACGACTCGGACTCGACCACGTCGACGTGCTCTACCTCCACGACCCGGAACGCAACGATCCGGAGTCCGGGATCTCCGAGGGGATCCCGGCGCTCGCCGCCCTCCGCGACGAAGGACTCGTCGGGGCGGTCGGGATCGGGTCGATGGACGTCGCCGCACTCCTCGCTGCGGTGCGCACGGGCCTGACCGATCTCATCATGATCGCCGGTCGGTACACGCTCGCCGAGCAGCCAGCGGGCGAGGAGGTGCTGCCCGCCTGCCTGGAACACGGCGTCGGTGTGGTCGCCGCCTCGGTGTTCAACTCCGGCCTGCTGGCCCGCGCCGTCCCCGACCGCGACGGACGCTACGAGTACGGTGCCGTCCCGCCGGAGGTCTTCGACCGCGCCGTCGACATCGCCGAGATCTGCCGTCGGTTCGAGGTCGAACTGCCCGCAGCCGCCCTCCAGTTCCCGCTCCGCCACCCCGCCGTGCGGACGGTCGCGGTCGGTGCCTCGCGGCCGGAGCAGATGATCCAGAACGTGGAGCGCTTCGAGGCGCCGATCCCCGAGACCTTCTGGACGGAGCTGCGCACCAGAGGGCTGCTCGGCTGATGCGGACGATCGACGCGCACCTCCATCTCTGGAATCGCGCCGACGGGTATCACTGGCTCGCTTCGGCCGACGAGGCGCTTCGCGAGGACTTCACGCCGGAGCGTGCGGCCGCAGAGCTGCAGGCGGCCGGTGTCGATGCGGCGGTCCTCGTCCAGGCCGACGACACCGAGCTCGACACGATGTCCATGCTCAGTGCATCGGACGCTTTCAGTTGGGTGGCCGGCGTCGTCGGCTGGGTGCCGATCGACGATGCGAAGCGGGCCGAGGCCCTGCTCGACCGTTGGGGTGTGCATCCACGGTTCCGCGGCGTTCGTCAGCTGTTGCACGACGATCCCCGGGACGGCCTGCTCCTGGCGGCACCCGCGCGCCGGTTGGCGGCGGTCCTCGCGGACCGGGGGTTTCCGCTCGACCTCCCGAACGCCTTCCCTCGCCTGCTCCGCGACGCCACGGAACTCGCGCGGCTGGAGGAGGGGCTGACGGTCGTCGTCGACCACCTCGCGAAGCCGCCGCGCGACGATGAGGCGTTCGAACGATGGGCGACCGAGCTGGCCGCGGCGGCGGCGTCACCGAACGTGGTCGCCAAGGTGTCGGGCCTCAATCGAGCCGGTCGGCCGTTCATGGCGGCCGACGTGCGTCGGGCCTGGGACACCGCACTCGCCTGCTTCGGGCCCGAGCGGTTGATGCTCGGCGGCGACTGGCCGATGACCGTCACGAGCGGCGGGTACGGTGCGGTCTGGCACGAGCTGTCCGGTCTCGTCGACGAGTTGTCGCCGGCGGAACGCGATGCACTGCGTGGCGGGACGGCGACGCGCGTCTACCGGCTCGACCCCCGCGGGCCGGTCGGCGTCGACGGACTGACATGATCGGGCAGACGGATGGACACGGAACCATGACGAGGAGGTCACCATGCTGACAGGGATCGACCCGGTGCTGAGCGGCGAACTGCTGCTGCACCTGGACGCGATGGGACATTCGGACGCGGTGGTGATCGCCGACGCGCACTTCCCGGCCGCCCGGCTCGGCGAACGCGTCGTCGTGCTGCCGACACTGTCGACACCGGAGGTCCTCCGAGCGGTGCGCACGGTGATCCCGCTCGACGACGAGCCCGTGCTCGACCTCATGACGAGTGCCGACGGTACGGTGCTCGATGTCCAGCGTGAACTCATCGCCGCCGCCGGCACGACCGAGGACGCCGTGCGCTTCGTCGACCGGTTCGCCTACTACGACGAGGCCGCCACGGCGTTCCTCATCATCCGCACGGGCGAGACCAGGAAGTACGGGAACGTCACCCTGCGGAAGGGGCTCGTGCTCCCGGGCGCCTGACCCGCCCGTGGTCTGCGGCCTTCACCAGCAGAGCGCGACGATCGCGGCACCGACGACGGCGTAGATCCCCGACAGGACCTGCCGACCGCGGGTGCGGGGTTCGACCACGGTCTCGACCGTCGCCCCATGCTCGTCGAGTGAGCGCTTCGGCTTGGGTGCGTGCCAGGGGAGTGAGTGCCAGCGCAGGGCTGCTCCGGCGAGTCCGAAGCCGACGATCGCGACGGCGAGGACCCACGCCCAGGACCAGACGCCGACGGGCGAGGCGAGTGCGCGGACGAGGGCCAGGATCGCGATGCTGTCGACCGCGTCGACGACCAGTCGGTAGCGCTCGGTCGCCGTCCAGCGCCCCGTACTCCACGCGTGGACGACCTGGAGGGCGAGGACCCACGCGACGACGAGGGCGACGACGGCGGGGATCAGGATCTCGATCATCGTGCTGCTCCGATCTGCTCGAGGAGGGCGACGCCGGCCGCATCGACCGACTCCTGGGTCGCTGAGACGAGGACCACCGTGGTGCCGGTCGCCGGGACGACGCCGACGAAGGACGCGAACCCGCCCGTGGCGCCGTTGTGCCAGACGAGGTCCTCACCGTCGATCGCCTTCCGATCGGTGATCCAGGCCCAGCCGATCTCGCGATCGCCGAACGCCGCCTGTGGGGCGAGTGCCTCGATGCCCGGCGCGCTGCCGTCGGCCAGTCGTTCCGCGAAGCGGGCGAGATCCTCCGTGTCCGAGCGGATGCCACCGGCGGGCCCGATCGCCGCGCCGGTCCATGCGGCGGCGGTCCGTCCGCCGGCGGTCTCGCCGAGGAGGTCGCGGTCGCCGAGGTCGGCCGCATCGCTCACGGGGGCGGTCGAGTCGAGCCCCATCGGACCGGTGATCCGCTCCTCGAGGAGGTCGGCGTAGTTGGTGCCGGCGGCCGATCCGAGGGCGGCACCGAGGAGTTCGAAGCCGAGGTTGGAGTAGGTGCCCTTCGGGGTGTCGAGGGACGCGGACCGCGCCTCTTCGAGCAGCTGGTCGAGGTCTTCGCCGTACGGGTTCGCCGTCGTGAGCGCGAACCACGTCGAGGAGAGGATCGTCGAGAGGTCGATCGGCAGCCGGGGCAGGCCGGAGGTGTGGGTGGCGAGCTGCTCGAGGGTGACGTCCGCTGCGGGCGCGTCGTCCAGTTCGAGGAGCTCACCGAGCCTGGTGTCCGGGGTGACCTCGCCGCGCTCGATCGCGTCGGCGAGCAACAGTCCCGTGAAGGCCTTGCTCACCGATCCGATCTCGAACCGGGTGTCCGGCTGGGCACCGATCGTCGCGGTGCGGGTGCCGTCCGGGGTGACGACGACGGCCAGCAGGGCCTTGCGGTCGGGGCCTGCGAGCTCGCGGACGGTCGCCGCGAGTTCGGTGTCGCCGGTGGCCTCGGGGGGAAGCGTCGAGGGCCCTGGCCGGAAGGCGAGCCCGACCGCGAGGGCGACAGCGGTGCTGACGGCGGCGATGACCCAGACCCGTCTGGGTCGGGACGTGCTGCGTGGTGTGGCGGTCATGCGGGGTCCTTCCTGGGGTCGGTGGTCATTCCATGGCGGCGACGGCGACGAGCAGCGGGACGAGTCGCATGGGTGGGACCGCGACCCGTCCGCGGCCGGCGGGTTGCAGCCAGCCGGCGGCCGTCAGGACCCGGACGTGGTGGTAGACCTGGCCGGTCGTCCCGATGCCGTCGAGTTCGCCGAGGTCCGCGAGTGCGGAGGTGCCGTTGGCGACGGCCAGGAGCAGCTGCAGCCGGACGGGGGAGCCGATGGCCGCGAGCCGCGATGCCGCGGTCGCGAGTGGACCGGAGCCTGCTGATTCCGCGGCGTCGGGGTCGTCGCCGAGCGCGAGGAGGTCGTCGGTCGCTCTGGCGTACTGCCACTGCACGGGTCCGCCGCCGGCGACGACCGATCCGGTGAAGAGGACCGCTCCATGCTCGAGCTCGGCCGTGCGTTGTTGGAGCCCGCGGAGCGCCCAGAAGGTGTCGGCGTCGCCCGCCGCGGCTGCGGACGGAACGTCATCCGGTCGCTCGGTGGTCGTGTCGTCGTCGGCCGGTCGGGCGAACACGGCGGCTTCGAGGCGCGCGAGACGCGCCTCGTGATCGCCGGGGTCGATGGTCGTCATGACCCAAGTGTACAAATATCGTAATTACGAAATCAAGCTGGAAAGTCCGATGGCCGGAGCGGTAGCGGCGCGTGTCACACCCGTGAGGCGAGCCGCCCCTGCTTCGCGTGCACCGGGATCAGTAGTCCGAGGCCGATGAGCAGCACGAGCACGATCCCGAGGATCCCCCAGAACTGCGCCCCGCCGAGCGTGACGAACAGTGCGAAGGCGGTCGGCGCGAGGAATGACACGGCTCGGCCGGTCGTGGCGTAGAGGCCGAAGACCTCCCCTTCGCGTCCCTCCGGGATGATGCGCGCCAGGAACGAGCGGCTCGCCGACTGGGCGGGGCCGACGAACAGGCACAGCATGAGGCCGAAGATCCAGAAGATCGTCGCGCCACCCTCGTGGAGGAGGAACACGGCGCTTCCCGCGATGACGAGGCCGATGAGCGATGCGACGATGACGGGTTTCGGCCCCACCTTGTCGTCGAGCAGGCCGATCGTGATCGTCGCGACCCCGGCGACGACGTTGGCGGCGATCGCGAAGATGATCACCTCGCCGGGTGAGAAGCCGAAGGTCCCCGCGGCCAGGACGCCACCGAAGGTGAAGACGCCGGCGAGCCCGTCGCGGAACACGGCGCTCGCGAGCAGGAAGTAGAGCGTCTGTCGGCTGTCGCGCCAGAGTTCCGCGATGCTCTTGGCGAGGACGCCGTAGGAGGCGAAGAACCCGACGTGCGGCCGGGCGACGGCCTGTGGCGCGTGGTACTCGGGTACCGCGAACAGCACGGGCAGGGCGAAGATCCCGAACCACGCCGCGGAGACGAGCATCGCGACGCGGACGTCCATGCCGTCTTCGCCGGTGACGCCGAAGAGTCCGACTTCGGGGGAGATGAAGCCGAAGTACACGATGAGCAGCAGCACGATGCCGCCGATGTACCCCATGCCCCAGCCGAGACCGGAGACCTTGCCGATGGAGGTGGGCGTCGACACCTGGGCGAGCATCGCGTTGTAGTTGACGCCGGCGAACTCGAACACGATGTTGCCGACCGCGAGGAGGACGAGGCCAAGCCAGAGGAAGTTCGGATCGGGGGCGACGAAGAAGAGGAGCGCCGTGATCGCGACGACGACGTAGGTGTTGAAGCCGAGCCAGAATTTCCGTCGCCCGGCTGAGTCCGACCGTTGGCCGACGACCGGCGCGAGGATCGCGATCAGCAGCCCGGCGGCGGCGAGCGCCCACCCGAGCGACGCCGACACGGCGGCCTCCTCGCCGAAGGAGTCGCTGGTCAGATAGACGGTGAACACGAAGGTGGTGACGACGGCGTTGAACGACGCCGAACCCCAGTCCCACAGGCTCCACGCGAAGATGCGACCCTTACGACCCGCTTGCGCTTTCACAGCGGCGACCTGCGAGGTGTCGAGGTCGACGGTGGCCGCTGCGGCGTCGGGCGTGACGAGCGGTGGTGGCGGGAAGTTGCGGGGCCGGGATCCGAGACGAGGGGCCTCGTCGCCGTGCCCGCCTGTCCGGCCGGTGTCGTCGGTGCCACCTGGGGGAGTCGTGCTCATGCACTGAGGCTAGTGCCGCGTGGTGAACGGGCGGTAGCGCGCGTCCTGCAGCGCGATGGCTGAAGGTTCGCTGGGACGCGGATCGTTGCCGGGAATAGCTTCGGGCACCCCGCGTTGGACTTGAGCGTACGACACTCAAGTTTGAATCCAGGAGGTTCACGTGCCCGAAGACTTCACCCAGGGCGGCGCAGCAGCAGACGGCGGATCGTCGTCGTTCGACGACTTCCTCGCCCGATACCTCGAGGGCGAGCGGGCGCGTTCGGCGCGGACCATCGACCTCAGCCGCTTCCTCACCGCTCGGACGCAGGAGATCCTGCAGCGCGCCGGCCGGTTCGCGCTCGAGCGCGGCCAGAACGAGCTCGACGCGCTGCACATCCTGCGGGTCATCGTGAGTGAGGAGCCCGCCAAGGACGCCGTCGCGCGCCTCGGCGTCGACCCGAAGGCCATCGCCAAGGCCGCCGAGCAGCGCCTGCCGCAGGCGTCCTCGCCGAGCGTCAAGGACCCGGCCATCACGCCGTCGGCCCAGCGCGCGCTGTTCCACGCCTACCAGGTGGCCCGCGCCGCCGGATCGACGTACGTCGACCCCGAGCACCTCTTCTTCGCGCTCGTCATCAACCAGGACTCGCCCGCCGGTGAGGTCCTCGCCCGCGCCGGCGTCACGGGGGAGGCGCTGACCCAGGGCATGCGCCAGACCGTCGGCGACCCCGGCGTCGCCACCGACGATCAGGACGACCGCGATGCAGACGACCTCGACTCGGACACCCCGATGCTCGACCGCTTCGGCACCGACCTCACGGCGCTCGCCGCAGGTGGATCGCTCGACCCCGTCATCGGACGTTCCGAGGAGATCGAGCAGACCATCGAGATCCTCTCCCGCCGCACCAAGAACAACCCCGTGCTCGTCGGCGAGGCCGGCGTCGGCAAGACCGCGGTCGTCGAGGGGCTCGCCCAGGCGATCGTCGACGGCGGCGTCCCGGAGCAGCTACGCGGCAAGCGCGTCGTCTCGCTCGACCTGCCGGCCATGGTCGCCGGAACCCGATACCGCGGCGACTTCGAGGAGCGCCTCACCGGCCTGCTCGACGAGATCGCAGCCAACCGCTCCGAGCTGATCGTCTTCATCGACGAGGTCCACACCGTCGTCGGCGCCGGAGGTTCCGGCGAGGGCGGCATGGACGCCGGGAACATGCTCAAGCCGCGTCTCGCGCGCGGTGAGCTGCACCTCATCGGTGCGACCACGCTCCGTGAGTACCGCGGGATCGAGAAGGACCCGGCACTCGAACGCCGCTTCCAGCCCGTGCGTGTCGGCGAGCCGTCGATCGAGGATGCCGTCCTCATCCTCGACGGTCTCCGTCCGGCGTACGAGGAGCACCACGACGTCCGCTTCACCGACGACGCCCTCCGCGCCGCCGTCGAGCTCTCGGCCCGCTACCTGCCCGACCGTGTCCTGCCCGACAAGGCCATCGACCTCGTCGACCAGGCCGGAGCCCGGCTGCGGTTGCGGCTCGGGAACGCGGTCGACGTGAGTGCCCTCGTCGAGGAGCTCGCGACACTCGAGGGGTCGAAGAACGCGGCCGTGTCGGCCGAGCACTACGAGGAGGCCTCGCGCATCCGCGACGAGATCACCGCCGTGCAGGCGAAGCTCGACGCCGCCTCCAACGGACCCGGTGCCCGCACCGACCGTGACGCGGTCGTCGACGAGGCCCAGATCGCCGGCGTCGTGTCCCGTGCCACCGGTATCCCGGTCAGTCGGCTCACGGAGGGTGAGCGGGAACGTCTCGCCGGCCTCGAGGCCGAACTGCACGCTCGCGTCGTCGGCCAGCACGACGCCGTGACCGCGGTGTCGAAGGCCGTCCGTCGCAACCGCACGGGCATGGGGGATGCGAACCGACCCGTCGGCAGCTTCCTGTTCCTCGGTCCCACCGGCGTGGGTAAGACGGAGCTCGCGAAGGCGCTCGCCGGATCCCTCTTCGCTGACGAGCGCTCGGTGATCCGCTTCGACATGAGCGAGTTCGGCGAACGCCACACGGTGTCGCGACTCGTCGGTGCCCCTCCCGGGTACGTCGGGTTCGACGAGGCGGGCCAGCTCACTGAGCGCGTGCGGCGCAACCCGTACTCGATCGTGCTGTTCGACGAGATCGAGAAGGCGCACCCGGACGTCTTCAACCTGCTCCTGCAGGTCCTCGACGACGGTCGCCTGACCGACGGTCAGGGGCGGACGATCAACTTCCGCAACACGGTCGTCGTCATGACCTCGAACCTCGGCTCCGAGTTCCTGGCCTCTCGGTCCGGTGCGATGGGCTTCGTGGCCGGTGGCGCCGACGACCCCACGGGCTTCGGCTCCGAGGAGGCGCTGCGTGCCCGGGTCATGGGCAAGCTGCGCGAGGCGATGCGTCCGGAGTTCCTCAACCGCATCGATGAGATCGTCCTCTTCCGCAAGCTCGACCAGCAGCAGCTGCAGGAGATCGTCGGACTGATGCTCGGCCGCACGACCGAACGGTTGGCCGCACGCGGTGCGTCCCTCGAGACGACGCCGGAAGCGCTCGCGCTCCTCGCGGAGCTCGGCTACGAGCCGGAGTACGGCGCGCGCCCCCTGCGTCGCCTCATCCAGCGTGAGGTCGACGACCGCATCGCCGAGCTCGTCGTGGGCGGCGGGGTCGGCGACGGCTCGACCGTGCACGTCGACGCGGTCGGCGGGAAGATCGTCGTCACCGAGCGCTCCGTGGTGGTGGCGGAAGCCGCCTAGGCAGAGCCCCCCCGGCGACAGGCCCAGGACCGGACCTCCGGCCCTGGGCCTGTCGTCGTCTGTGCGCGGGCACCTCGACAGGCTCGGTGACCGGAGCGCCGGAGAGTTCCTACTCCTGAAGTCCTTGCACCGAATCCAGCAGGCTCGGCGCGCTCACGTAGAAGAGTTGCCCGTCCTGCCACACGAAGCCACCGGAGAGGTTGCCGCCCGGGTCGGTCGGCTCGACGAGGAACGGGAGTCCGGACTCGTCGCTCGCGACGAATCCGGCGGCCTCGAGTTCGGCCTGCTTGGCAGCCCAGGCCGTCTCGTCGAACGGTGCCTGCGCGACCGTCGCCGAGATGTCGGTCTGCGGCTTCATCCAGGTGCACGCGACACCACCGGCGTCGACGAGGAACGTCAGGTCAGTCCGTGTGACCTGGTACGCCCGCGGTTCCATCTGGGTCTGCGCGAGGTCCGCGTATCCCTGCTCAGTGAGGATCGTGTCGCACGTCGCAGCTGTGGCCGTCTCGGTCGCCTCGGCGGAGGGCGTCGAGGTGGGGGTGGCGCTCGGAGTGCTCACGGTCGTGGAGCTCGACGTCGGGGCTCCGGATCCGCACCCGGCGAGGGTGAGGGCTCCGATCGTTGCCATGAGGGCGGTCAGGAGACGAGGGGAGAGGCGATGGGACATCCTCCAAGCCTAGGAGTCGCGCCGAGCTCGGCGGATCGGGGGTAGCACGGGGAACGCGCAAACTGGCCATCCGCTGGGAGTTGAGCCAGGAGGACTCAACTTTCTTGACGTCGAAACCGGGCCTCGGTAGCATTGAGTCATCGGGGCTCAAGTCTCGACGTCGCACCAGCATCACCCCATCAACCAGCTCGGTGCCGAGCTCGTCGAGTCGGCCGGACGCCCACAGCATGCCGCCCGAGTCGACGAGTTCCGAACCGGCAGTCAACACAAGGAGAACCAACACATGGCACGTGCAGTAGGCATCGACCTCGGTACCACCAACTCGGTGGTCGCCGTCCTCGAAGGTGGAGAACCCACCGTCATCGCCAACGCCGAGGGCTTCCGCACCACCCCCTCCGTCGTCGCATTCACCAAGGACGGCGAGGTGCTCGTCGGCGAGACCGCGAAGCGCCAGGCCGTCACCAACGTCGACCGCACCATCGCGAGCGTCAAGCGCCACATGGGCACCGACTGGAAGTTCGACGTCGACGGCAAGAAGTACACGCCGCAGGAGCTGTCCGCTCGCATCCTCGCGAAGCTGAAGCGCGACGCCGAGCAGTACCTGGGCGACACCGTGACCGACGCGGTCATCACCGTCCCCGCTTACTTCAACGACGCCGAGCGTCAGGCCACGAAGGAGGCCGGTGAGGTCGCAGGCCTCAACGTGCTCCGCATCATCAACGAGCCGACCGCCGCTGCCCTCGCCTACGGCCTCGACCGCGGCAAGGAGGACGAGCTCATCCTCGTCTTCGACCTCGGTGGCGGTACCTTCGACGTCTCGCTGCTCGAAGTGGGCAAGGACGACGACTTCTCCACCATCCAGGTCCGTTCCACCTCGGGTGACAACCGCCTCGGTGGAGACGACTGGGACCAGCGCGTCGTCGATTACCTGATCAAGCGCTTCAAGGACTCGACCGGTGTCGACGTCTCGGGCGACAAGATCGCGAAGCAGCGCCTCAAGGAAGCCGCCGAGCAGGCGAAGAAGGAGCTCAGCTCCTCGATGTCGACCTCGATCCAGCTCCCGTACCTCTCCCTCACGGAGAACGGCCCGGCGAACCTCGACGAGACGCTCAGCCGCGCGAAGTTCGAGGAGCTCACCAACGACCTCCTCGAGCGCACCCGCAAGCCGTTCAACGACGTCATCGCCGAGGCCGGCGTGAAGGTCTCCGACATCGCGCACGTCGTGCTCGTCGGTGGATCGACCCGCATGCCCGCCGTCGCGGAGCTCGTCAAGAAGCTCACCGGTGGTCAGGAGCCCAACAAGGGCGTCAACCCTGACGAGGTCGTCGCCGTCGGCGCAGCCCTCCAGGCCGGCGTGCTGAAGGGTGAGCGCAAGGACGTGCTGCTCATCGACGTCACCCCCCTGTCGCTCGGTATCGAGACCAAGGGTGGCATCATGACGAAGCTCATCGAGCGCAACACCGCGATCCCCACGAAGCGGAGCGAGACCTTCACCACGGCCGACGACAACCAGCCGTCCGTCGCGATCCAGGTCTTCCAGGGCGAGCGCGAGTTCACCCGCGACAACAAGAACCTCGGCACCTTCGAGCTGACCGGCATCGCGCCGGCTCCGCGCGGTGTGCCGCAGGTCGAGGTCACCTTCGACATCGACGCCAACGGCATCGTGCACGTGTCCGCCAAGGACAAGGGCACCGGCAAGGAGCAGTCGATGACCATCACCGGTGGCTCGTCCCTCGGCAAGGAGGACATCGAGCGCATGGTCCGCGAGGCCGAGGAGCACGCTGCAGACGACAAGGCCCGCCGCGAGCAGGCCGAGGTCCGCAACAGCGCCGAGCAGCTCGCCTACTCGATCGACAAGCTCATCAAGGAGAACGACGACAAGCTGCCCGAGGACGTCAAGACCGACGTCCAGGCCGATGTCGACGCCCTGAAGAGCGCGCTCGCCGGTGAGGACGAGGACGCGGTGAAGACCGCGTTCGACAAGCTCAACGAGAGCCAGGTCAAGCTCGGCGAGGCGATCTACGCCCAGGCGCAGGCCTCCGAGTCCGCCGCAGGAACCGAGGCCCCGGCTGAGGAGGCGACCTCCGATGAGGACGTCGTCGACGCCGAGGTCGTCGAGGACGAAGACGACAAGGACAAGAAGTAACCATGACTGACGAGAACCAGAACCAGAACCAGGACGATCCCATCATTCGTGACAAGCGACGGATCGACCCGGAGACCGGCGAGGTTCGTCAGCCTGGCACCGAGGGGGCTGACGCCGACGCGTCGGCCCCCTCGGGCGCACCTGCCGAATCCGCCGACGCCGACGCACCGGTCGCCGACGACGAGCTGACCGTCGAGGACATCCTCAACGCGGCTCCCGAGGAGCCCGTGCAGGGCGGCGACCTCTCCCCGGCCGAGCAGCTCGCTGCAGAACGCCTCGGCGACCTGCAGCGCGTCACGGCCGAGTACGCGAACTACCGGAAGCGCACCGAGGCCGGCCGCGAGGTGGAGCGCGAGCGCACCACCGGCGAGGTCGCCAAGGTCCTGCTCCCGGTGCTCGACGACCTCGATCGCGCTGACAAGCACGGCGACCTCGAGGGCGACGCCCCCTTCACGCAGATCGCGGCCAAGCTCCGCGGTGCTGCCGAGAAGCTCGGGCTGAAGCCGTTCGGAGCGGTCGGCGAGACCTTCGACCCCAACGTGCACGAGGCCATCTTCCAGCAGCCCACGCCGGGCGCCGAGGGCGAGACCGTCCTCGACGTCGTGGAGACCGGGTACCACCTGGGCTCCACCCTGCTGCGCGCCGCGAAGGTGGTCGTCGCGGTCCCGGCGAGCTAGCCATGGCGAGTCAGGACTGGTTCGACAAGGACTTCTACAAGGTCCTCGGCGTCAAGAAGGATGTGACGCCGGCGGAACTGAAGAAGGTCTACCGGAAGCTCGCCCGGCAGTACCACCCGGACTCCAACCCGGGTGATGCGAAGGCCGAGGCGAAGTTCAAGGAGATCAGCGAGGCCCACTCGGTGCTGGGCGACCCCGAGCAGCGCAAGGAGTACGACGCCGTTCGCGCCATGGGCGGTGGAGCACGCTTCACCGCCCCGGGTGCCGGCGGCGGTCAGGGCGGCTTCGAGGACGTCTTCGGGACGATGTTCGGTGGGGGCGGTGGTGGTGGCGGTCGTCAGAGCTACAGCTACCAGCAGGCTCCTCCCGGGTACGAGGACATCCTCGGCGGCATGTTCGGCCAGGGTGGCTTCGGCCAGACCTCCGGCGGCTTCCGCGGCTACGGCGGACCCACGCCGGGCCGCGACATCACCGCGCACACCACGATCGACTTCATCACGGCCACGCAGGGCGACACCATCTCCCTGCAGACCTCCGAGGGACGCACCATCAAGGTGAAGATCCCGGCGGGTGTGTCGGATGGACAGAAGATCCGCCTGCGCGGCAAGGGGCAGCCGAGTCCGGACGGCGGCGAACCCGGCGATATCGTGGTCACCGTGAGTGTCCGCAAGCATCCCGTGTTCGAACGCGACGGCCTGAACCTCCGCGTCACCGTACCGGTCACCTTCGTGGAGGCCGCGCTCGGTGCCACGATCGAGGTTCCGACGCTCGGCGGCGACCCCGTCAAGCTGCGGGTCGCCCCCGGTACGCCGAGCGGCCGCGTCCTGCGCGTCAAGGGCCGTGGTGTCGCGACGACGAAGGGCACCGGCGACCTCCTGGCCGTCGTGCAGATCGTCGTCCCGGCGCATCTCGGCGGCGAGGCCAAGGAAGCACTCGAACGGTTCCACGAGCTGGAGCCGAAGGACAACCCCCGAGACGAGCTCATCGCCAGGGCTCGGGGCTAGTAGCCAGCAGCACACGGAAGGGCAGGGAGCATGGACGAGCATTCGCCGGTCTTCGCGATCGCGATGGCTGCCGAGCTCGCCGGCATGCACCCACAGACCCTCCGACAGTACGACCGGCTCGGGCTCGTGTCGCCGACGCGGACCGCCGGGAAGTCGCGCAGGTACTCGATGCGCGACATCGCCCAGCTCCGTGAGGTGTCCAGGCTCAGTGCCGAGGGCGTCAGCCTCGAGGGCATCTCCCGCATCCTGACCCTGGAGAACGAGGTCAGCTCGCTCCAGGGTCGGGTTCGGGAGCTCGAGCACGCGCTCGCCAACGCCCTGCTGCGTACCCCGGGCAACCGGGTGTTCGCCGCCGGCATGGAGGGGAGCGTCGTTCCGATGCGGAGCGGTACCCGCACCCGCCGCCGGACCGAGGTCGTCGTCTGGCGGCCGTCGCTCTCCGAGTAGCCGACGAAAGCGCACTCGTGGTCGTCATCCCGCGTGGATGACGACCACGAGTGCGCTTTCGTCTGTCTGCACGCCGCGTAGGGTTGGGGCATGAGCGCGCAGCCCGTGGTGACGAAGCCGGACCCGGCGCAGACCGCACCCGCGACGGCCCGGAGGCGGCGCGGCGCCCGCCTGACCGGGGTGACCGCCTACCCGCTCATGTACTTCGGCGTCATCGCCGGCGTGCTTCCGCTGCTGACGCTCGTCGTGATCGGCGCCCCGATCCTCGTCGGCGTCCTGCTCGGTGCGGGCGAGGCCGAATGGGTCGACGGCTTCTCGCGCGTGTTCGGGTTCATCCTGCTCTTCCTGACACCGCCGTTGGGTGCCTGGGTGTGGGGGTACGTCGCGCTCGGGGTCGTCGCCTTCCTCGGTGGCATCGCCCTCAGCCTGCGGATCCTGCGACGTCACGGCGTGCGTCGCGCAGGAGCCGTCACGCACTGGGGCATGTGGGCCACCGTCCCGCTGCAACTGATCTTCGCGGTCATCAGCCTCGTCATCGTGTTCGGTGCGATCGCGTCCGTCCGCGCCGAGGACGCCAGCGGCCTCGAGACCGTCCGCGCCTTCGGCCAGGGCGTCGCCATCGCCACGGTCGTCAACCTGTTCGTCTCCGCCGGGCTCGGCGTCCTCGTCTTCCCGGCCGTCCTCCGAGCCGTGAAGGCGGAGAAGCCGGCTCGACGCGCGCGCAGACGCAGCTGACCACTGGACGGTGTCGGTCCCCGGGAGCAGAATCGCTGCATCAGCCGGTCCAGGCTGTGTCGCCGCTCCGGAAGGGAAGCCGCCATGTCCACGCCGCCGATCGCCGTCGATCCGCCCTCCATGTACACGAGCCCCGCCTTCGCGCAGGGCATGATCCTCCCGGCCGGCCCGACGCTGTTCATCGGCGGGCAGAACGGCGTCGACGCCGAGGGCGCGCTCCTCGACGGCCTCGGTCCGCAGACGGAACAGGCGCTCCGCAACGTCCTCACGGTGCTCGCCGAGGCCGGTTCCGGGCCCGAGCACGTCGCGAAACTCACCATCTACCTCGCGCCAGGGATCGATCCGTCCGACGGCTACGCGGCGACCGCGGCGGTCTGGGGTGGTCGCCGGACCGCGGTGACGGTCGTCTCGGTCGCCCCGGCACGCCCGGGAGCGCTCGTCGAGATCGACGCCGTGGCGGCGGTCCCCGCGTCCTGACCGCGAGAACCCGCGCGGACGGCCCGCCGGTACGCTGAGGGGATGCCCGAGTTCTCCTTCGACGCGCTGCGCCGGTTCCCCGATCACGAGGCACCCAACCTCTTCGCCGTCGACGCGACCGATCGGTTCCTGCTCGACGAAGCGGCCGTGGCCCTGGCCGGGCGAGTGCCGACGCCCGGCGAGATCGTCGTCGTCGGCGACGCCTACGGGGCGCTGACCCTCGGCGCCGTCGCGCTCCTGGGGGCGACCGACGTCCGGGTGCACCAGGACGCGGCGGTCGGTGAACGCGCACTCGCCGCGAACGCCGAACGGCTCGGCGTCGACGGTGGCTTCCGCAACCTGCCGCTCGGCGACGAGCTGTTCACGGGCGCATCACTCGTCCTCTTGCAACTCCCGAAGCACCTCGAAGCCCTGCACGAGATCGCCGCCGCCGTGGCCCGCTGGGGCGCCGCTGACGTCCGTCTCCTGGCCGGTGGCCGGGTGAAGCACCTCACGCCCGCGATGAACGAGGTCCTCGGTCGGAGCTTCTCGACTGTCACCGCGAGCCTCGCCCGGCAGAAGTCCCGGGTACTCCGCGCGAGCGACCCGGTGACCGCCGCCGTCGAGGGAGAGCGTGACGAAACCGACACCACGGCCTCGACCGCGCTGCGCACCGAGCACCACGCCGACATCGGCCTGACCATCGCCGCCGCCGGGGCGGCGTTCGCCGGCACGAAGCTCGACATCGGCACCCGCTTCCTGCTCGAGGCACTGCCGGACATCGCGCCCGACGCCCGGACCGCCATCGACCTCGGATGCGGTACCGGCGTCCTCGCGGTGTCGCTCGCCATCGCCCGGCCCGAGCTCGCGGTCATCGCGACCGACCAGTCCGCTGCCGCGGTCGCCTCGACCACCGCGACCATCGCCGCCAACGACGACGTCGACCGCCGGCTGGCCGAGCGAATCACGGTGCTCCGCGACGACGGCCTGTCGATGCAGCCGGACGCGTCAGCCGACCTCATCGTCCTGAACCCGCCCTTCCACAGCGGGACCACCGTCCACACGGGCGTCGCCCACGACCTGTTCGCCGAGGCCGCGCGTGTCCTGCAGCCGGGTGGCACCCTCGCCGTCGTGTGGAACTCGCACCTCGGCTATCGGGCTGCCCTCGAGCGGCTCGTCGGTCCGACGAGGCAGTTCGCACGCAACCAGAAGTTCACGGTGACGGTCTCGCGCCCCCGGGCCGTCGGCGAGCCGCGTCCGTAACTCCTGCTGCTTGGACCGCTCGGCGAGCAGCGGCCGCTCGAGCACCCGCATCGCCGACGGTCCGGATAGGCGTTGCAGGAGTTGTGGACGTCAGGCGGCGTTCCAGAGGCGCTCGATGCGCTCGCGGAGCGCGGTCTCCTCCGGGGACTCGTCGGCGTACTCGGAGGCGTCGATCGTGATCGTGTCGATCGCGTCGAACCACCACGTCCCCCGTTCGCCGTCGACGCCGATCCTCGTCCAGGTCCCCGGCGCGATGCCGGCCTTGACGAGCCCGATCGCCGCCCCGAGTGTCGCGTCGTCCGCCGGGCGGACGTCCACCTGCAGGCGGCCGGCGCTGCCCTCGAACGAGGCCAGCGAGCCCGATGCGGCCAGCTGCTCGACCAGGGTGAGCAGCGATGCGGCCTCCGCGCGAGAGCCGCTCACCGAGAACGTGCCAGGGTCGCCGTTCGCGACGTGTCCACCGATCCGGAGCGATTCGACGATCGACGCCGCCGGCAGTGCGTCGAGCGCGTCGAGAGCGACTCGCCCCGCCATCGGATCCGACACGGTGATCCCGAGGCGGTCACTCGACGCCGCGATCGCGGTCACGCCGGGCACCGCGCCGAGCGCCTGGGCGACCGGCAGCATGTCCGCCGACTGGACGCCGTCATCCCAGGTGACGATGCCGCCCTGGACCTCCACTGCGACGTCCGCCGGAACCGCACTCGTCGCCACCGCGGTCGCGGCGGCCACGTCGTCGACGCTCGCGATGCGGAGGTCGATCGTGGCCGGGGTCAGCGTGGCGCCGATGACCTCGAACTGCTCGGCGACGGCCAGGTAGGCGGCGCGGGTCGTGCCGGGATCGCCGCTGACCGTCGCATCGTCGTCGACGCCTGAGGAGATGGAGAACCGCGCGGTCCCGTCCCAGTTCGGGACGCCGGGGGCCGCATCGTCGGTGTCGTCCTCGTCGGGTTCGGCCGGGTCGACGCCGTCGTCGCTGCGGCCGGTGACGACCGCGGCGGCGTAGGCGGGCGTCGCGTCGGCGGTCGCCCTGGCCAGGTCGTAGGCGGCGAGGAAGTCCTCACCGGGACGCGCCACGAGGGTGAGCGAGGACGCACGTGTACCGTCGGTTCCGGCGGCGGAGAGCTGCAGTTCGCCTCCCGGCACGCCCTCGTCCTCGAGCGAGGCGAGCAGCTCCAGCTGGGTCGCGTTGTCGGCTCGTCGGTCGAGGACGGACAGGGTGAACCCACGGACGGTGAGGTCGACGCCCTCCCACGTCGCTCCGCCGCTCCGCTTCGCCTGCTCGTTCAGGAATCCGCCGATGCGGTCCACGATCCCGCTCAGTCGATCGTCGGTGACGTCGTCGTCCATGAGCACCGACGCCGATGCCGTTCCGCTCCACGGCAGGGTGTTGCTCCCGGTCGTGTCGACATCGGCCACCTCCGGGACGCCGTCCAGGAGCTGTTCGAAGTCCCGCCCGGCGGCGGAAGCGGCGTTCACGTCGCCACAGCCCGAGAGGCCGAGGACGGCTGCCACGGCGAACAACGCCGTGGCAGCGGTCCGGATCGTGCGGTTCTGCGGCATGGACCCACCCTAGGAGCTGCACGCCGCAGCCCGCGTCGGGGTGGTCCCGACGTCCCAGGTGCGGCGCGGTGTGTGCCCGTATGCTGGCCCGATGTCCGAGCCGCCCACCCCCGCAGATGGAGCGGGTCGCGACGCACGTCGGGTGGACCAGCACGAACTGACCGTGGTCGAGCGCTGGATCGACGACCGGGCCAACCGGCTCCTGCGCGAGGCCCCCGACGGCGGTGCGCGGGCGAAGGCCGTCGAGTTCCTCGTCTTCGGGGCGAAACAGGCGTGGGCGTGCATCTTCGGCGCAGCGATGCTCGCCGTGATCGTCGCCGCCCGCCTCTGGTACCCGGACGACGTCTGGCTCGCCCGGAACGACGCGCTCGTCGTCGCTGCCATCGTCATCCAGGTGGTCATGATCGTCACCAGGCTCGAGACGGGCCGCGAGCTCTGGGTGATCGTCCTCTTCCACGTCGTCGGGACGGGCATGGAGCTGTTCAAGACCGGGGTGGGGTCGTGGGAGTACGACGGCGGCGGGGTCCTGCACCTCGGCGCCGTGCCGTTGTACACCGGGTTCATGTACGCGGCCGTCGGGTCGTACATGGTCCGCGTGTACCGGCTCTTCGACCTCCGGTTCGACCGCTATCCACGGGTGTGGCTCACGACGATCATCGCGGCCGGCATCTACGTGAACTTCTTCAGCCAGCACTTCATCGTGGATCTGCGATGGGTGCTGCTCGCGTCCGTCCTCGTCGTGTTCACACGGACGATGATGCACTTCCGCGTGTTCCGTCGGACGCACCGTATGCCCGTGCTGGTGGCGTTCCTGCTCGTGGCCTGCTTCATCTGGATCGCCGAGAACGTCGGGACGATCACGGGCGCCTGGCTGTACCCGAATCAGGAGGACGGTTGGCAGCTCGTCCCGCTCACCAAGCTGGTGTCGTGGTTCCTCCTCATGATGATCTCGGTGGTGATGGTCACCTGGGTGTACCCGCCGAAGCGGCCCGATCGCCTCCCGACCTGAGCCGCCTGCTGTCAACAGTTGCTGAAGGCGGTCCGCGCACCGGGTAGGGTTCGGGAGTGAGCGACCCGATCCCGGCGATCGCTCGTCCCCTCCGGAGAGCAGCCATGGCCCAGCGTCAGCCCCAGGACCCACGATTCCGTGATCGTGGCGGCGCTCGGCCAGCTCCCATGCGGCCGGGTCCCGTTCAGCCGGGCCAGGCTCGGCCCGCCCCGGCTCGACCTGCCGCCGCTCCACGGCCCGCATCACCGGCCGTCGGCATCTCCGTCCCGGCCGCGGCAGCCACACCCCTGCCGCGGACCAACCACCTCTTCGCCGGTGCGCAGTTCGCGTTCATCGCCTCGATCCTGATGCTCGGGCTGTACATCGGCCTGACCTCGACGTGGACCCTGCTGGAGCCCGACTTCCTCATCGGGCTCTCCTTGACGGCCGCGGCCACGTCCCTCCTGTTCGCCGTGCCACCGTCCGGTGCACTCCGCGGTCTGCTCGTGCTCGTTCCGACCATCGACATCCTCGCCGTCGGGTTCTTCCGCGACACCCTGCCGAACCTGCCGACGTCGGGTCTCCTGATCGTGATCCCGGTGCTCTGGCTCGCGGGTGGGTTCGGGGTCTCGGCACTGCCCGTCCCGGTGTTCGGAGCGGTCTTCGTCTCCCTCATCCCGGTGGCGCGCGCCGGAGCATGGCCGACGACGCCTGGCGGGTGGGGTGCGATCTGCATCCTGCCGGCCCTGGTCCTCATCATGACCGTCACCGTGCACCTGGCCGCGCGTCAGCTCCGCGCCCATGAAGGGCGCGCGCGCATCGCGCTCGCCGCAGCGACGGAGGCGGCGGCCATCGCGACGACGGTCTCGGAATCCGTCGACGCCGCCGTCGCCTTCTTCCGGCCGGACGGCACGGCGGCGCTCCGGAACGAGGCCACGTACGAGCAGGCCCGACTGGCGGGGTTCGACCCCAAGACCCGGGCCGGCGTCCACGTCTACGGACCGGACCGGAAGACCCGGGTGCCACCCGAGGAGCAGGTCATCAACCGGGCGTTGCGCGGAGAGAGCTTCCGTGGCGATCTGTACTGGGTGGGGGAGCCGGGCGACCAGCGCGCCATCATCGGGAACGCGCGACAGGTGCACACCGACGACGGGACCTTCGTCGGCACCATCACCGTCGGGCACGACGTCACCGACCTCGCCAATGCGTTGGCGCTGCGAGAAGCGTTCCTCATCGACGTGTCGCACGAGCTCCGCACCCCGTTGACGTCGATCATCGGCTACCTCGACCTCCTCACCGAAGGACACGACCTGCGGCAGCTCGGGCTGGAGCGCGAGGTCTCGACGATCCAACGCAACGCGGAGCAGCTGTACGCGATCATCGGTGACCTGCTCGCAGCGGGCGACGCCGAGATGCGCGTGCGGATCGCCCTCACCGACGTCGCCGACATCGCCCGGGCGAGCGCGGCCGCGATCCTCCCGCAGGCGTCGGAGGCCGGTGTCGTCGTCCGAGCCGAGGTCCCCCCGCACGTGGAACTGGAGGGCGACGGTGCCCGGCTCCGCCAGGTCCTCGACAACCTGCTGTCGAACGCGGTGAAGTACACGCCGCGGGGTGGACGCGTCGTCGTGACCGTCGCGGTGGACGGGACGACCTGCACCGTCAACGTCGCGGACACCGGCATCGGCATCTCGCCGGACGACCAGCGGCAGCTCTTCGACCGCTTCTTCCGAGCCAGGGAGGTCCGCGACGATGCGCGGCCCGGTGTCGGGCTCGGGCTGTCGATCGTGAAGTCCATCACCGAGGCGCATCATGGCTGGATCACCGTGTCGAGCCGCCCGGGCCGCGGCTCCACCTTCACCGTGACGCTGCCGCTCCGCCAGCCGCGCGCCGGCGCACCGTCCGCTTCCTGAGTCGGACCCGGTCAGGGAGGCGCTGCGGCACGCATCGTGGGAGGCTTGGAGGATGGCGCAGATCCTCGACCAGCCGATCGTCGACCAGGCGACCCTCACCATGCAACCGTGGGTCACCATCGTGTGGAACGACCCGGTGAACCTCATGTCCTACGTCTCCCTCGTGTTCCGCAGCTACTTCGGCTACACGCACGAGGAGGCGGAGCGACTCATGCTCGCCGTGCACCACGAGGGACGCGCCGTCGTCGCCACCGGTAACCGCGAGGAGATGGAACGCCACGTCGAGGCCATGCACGGGTACGGGCTCTGGGCCTCACTCGCGAAGGCCGACGCATGAGTGCCTTCGTCCGTCCGCCCGTCGGACCCGTCGTGCTGCGCCTCGACGAGCAGGAGACCTCGATCCTCGAACAGTTGGCGAGCCAGCTCGTCGACATGCTCGAGGACGCGACGCGCGCCGGGCTGGTGACGGCCGTGGAGCTCGACCCCGCCATGGCGCGACTGGTGCCCGAGGGGTACCGCGACGACCCCGAGGCCGCCGCGGAGTTCCGGCGCTTCACCGCCGACGACCTCGTCGGCGGCAAGGTGACCGCGGCGCGCACCGTCCTGGCGGCGCTCACCACCGACGCGTCCGACGCGGCTCAGCCGATGGACGTCCCGGCCGGGCACGAGGACGGTGCAGCAGTGACCCTCGAGGGCGAGACGGCCTGGACCTGGCTGCGGTTCCTCAACGACACCCGGCTCACCATCGCGGCTCGACTCGGCATCGAAGAGGACGACGCGGAGCCGTTCGACCCGTCTCCGACGACCTCGGACGACGAGCAGGATCCGCAGCTCATGATGGCGATCTACGCCTGGCTCGGGTACCTGCAGGAGTCGATCGTCGCCGTCCTCGACGAAGCCTGAGTCGCGGCGCCGGACACCTGCGACCCGGGTGCCACGGGTAGCCTTGGTGACCATGCACATCCTCGTCTTCAGCGACCAGCACCCCGAGTCGTCCGGCGGGGCCCAGGTCTCGATCCGGCTGCAACGGCGCTTCCTGGAGGCCGCGGGGCACACCGTCACGGTGTGCTCGCCGCGGATGCACCAGGAGCACGACGACGACCCGCACTACCTCGACACCCCCTCGATCCCCATCACGCTCGACCGCGAGTACTCGATGACCGTGCCAGGCCGGCTCACCGACCGCTGGCTCGACGCTCGCCTGGCCGAGCTGCCCCCGGTCGACGTCGTCCACGTGCAGGCCGACTTCTGGCAGGCGCTCACGGCCTACCGCTACGCCGAACGGCACGGGATCCCGGCCCTCCACACCATGCACAACCGCATGGACGTCGGCATCGAACAGACCATGCCGGCGCCGGGCCTCGTCGTCGGAGCCCTGTCCTGGTGGCAGCGCCGGGTCCTCCGGCCGCGGCTCTCGACCCTGCCGACCGGCGTCTGGTCCTACCTGCAGGAGTTCGCCAAGCGTGCGTCCGTCGTCATCGCGCCGTCGCACCACTTCGCGCGCGTCCTCCGTGAGCAGGGCGTGACCGCCCACGCCGAGGTCCTGTCGACGGGCGTCGACGACGCGGTGCTCGACGAGATCCTCGACGAACGCGCGACCACGCTCCACGTGCCGCACCGGCTGCCGTCGTTCGTGTGGATCGGCCGCTTCAGCCAGGAGAAGCGGCTCATGGAGTTCCTCGAGGCGGTCCGGCTCGCGGACGTCGACGCGGTGTTCCGCCTGTACGGGGCCGGACTCCTGCTCGCGAAGGCCCAGGCGTTCGTCGCCGAACACGACCTCGCCGACCACGTCGTCTTCGCCGGACGTGTCTCCTACCCCGACTCGCTGCGCGCGATCGCCGACGCCGACGCGCTCGTGCAGACGTCGATCGGGTTCGAGACGCAGGGCATGACCGTGTTCGAGGCGGCCGCACTCGGCACACCGTCGATCATCAGCGACCCGAACATCGCGGCGGAACTCCCCGCCGACTCGATGTGGCAGCCGACGGACGGCGGGGTCGAGGCGCTCGCCGAAGCGATCCGCCGCGCCGTCGCCGACATCGAGGCGGGTACGGCGCCCGTCGTCGCACCGGGCCTCGCCCGCACCCTGCGCCAGTCGACGCAGACCACCCGCCTCATCGCCCTGTACGAGGCAGCCCTGGCGCCGGAGGCCGCGCGCTAGCATCGGCTCATGCGCAGGACATCGAAGCAGCACCCCGGACCGGATGGCGGCGAACGCGTCCTGATCCTGTCGGCAGGGGTCGGGTCCGGACACAACAGCGCCGCCGCCGCGGTGGAACAGGCGTGCGCCGGGCGTCCCGACGTCGCCGAGGTCGAGGTCCTGGACGTCCTCCAGGCGAGCACCTCCCTGTACCGCGACGTCCTCGGCAAGGGGTACTTCGTGCTCGTCGAGGAGACGCCCTGGCTCGTGGAGTGGGGCTACGACCTGAGCGACGCGCCCTTCCGTCGTCGCGGCCCGCTCGACCCCTGGACGCGGGCGAACGCGATGCCGGTGGTCAGTGCGATCAAACGCTTCAAACCCACGGCGATCATCTGCACCCACTTCCTCCCGGCCCAGTTGCTGGCCTCCCTCATCCTCCGTGGTGCCGTCGACGCCAGGACCGCCGTCGTCACCACGGACTACGACTTCCAGGGGCTGTGGCTGACGAGCGCCTTCCACGCGCTCTTCCTCGCCCGGGAGGAGGGGCGGGTCCAGCTGACGGCCCTCGGTCTCCCGCCCGACCGCGTCGTGGCTTCGGGGATCCCCATCGCCGCCCAGCCGAGCGGCCCGGCCGAGCGTGACCCGGCAGCACCGCCCATGCTGCTCATCTCGGCCGGTGCGTCCGGCGGCGACTACGCGCTCGCGGTCGTCCGACAGACGCTGCACCTCCGGTCGCCGTTCACCGCCACGATCGTGTGCGGGCGGAACGAGGCACTGCGACGGAGCGTCGAGGACCTCATCGCGCCCGGCGACGACCGCTACACCGTGCTCGGCTTCACCGACGAGATGCCGCAGCTCCTGCGCCGAGCCGACCTGTTCATCGGCAAGCCCGGAGGCCTGTCGGCGTCGGAGTGCATGGCCGCCGGTCTGCCGATGGTGCTCGTGAACCCCATCCCCGGGCAGGAGGTCCGCAACGGCGACTACCTCATGGAGCAGGGGGCCGCCGTCCGGTGCAACACCGCGACGACGATCGGGTGGAAGATCGACGGGATCCTCGGCGAACCGGGTCGTCTGGCGCGGATGCAGGCCGCAGCCCGACGGGTCGGTCGCCCCGACGCGGCCCGCGACGTCGTCGGCCGGCTGCTCGACGGTCCGGCGCGACCGTTCGTCGTGACCCGGGCAGCGCAGAAGACGATCTTCGACGCGAGTGCCCGACGGGTGGTCGCGAGCGAGCTCGAGGGCGAGTCGGCCCTCGTGCGTCTCGTCGACCCGGCGGCGTCCAGCACGGTGGCGCTGCTCCGGGCCGGTGAGCTGGACGACCTGCAGCACCGCTACACCGGGCCGGACGGCACCCTCCTGCTGCGACGCGACGACGCGGTGCTCTCCGTCCGGCGTGACACGCAGCGACTGCTCCGCGCCGTCCTCGGACGGGATGAGGAGCTCGCCGTGCGCGTCGAGGGTCTCGCCGACCTCGAGTCGGCCGGCCCGAGCTGATCGGGTCGGGTCAGCCAGCTGTGTCCGGCAGTCGGGCGGGGTCGTCGTCGAGGTCGCTGTCACCGGTCCGCAGCGGGACCGCGGACGCCCACGTCGACGGGCTGTGCTGGGCGGCCTGCAGGGCCCAGTCGCCGGCGCGGGCCGACCAGCGGCGGGTGACCGGGTCGCGCTCGAGCGTCGGCGTCGGATCGAGGACGACCCGGACGACGCGTTCCTCACCCGCCTGCAGGGTCACCTTCCGGAACCCGAGGAGCTGGGCGACCGGTCGCTCGGGTGCGGTGTCGGCGGCGTAGAGCTGGACGACGGTCGACCCCTCGCGGCGACCGGTGTTCGTCACGAGGACCTCGGCGGTCCCGCCGGTGTCGTCGAACCGGTGCCCGAGCAGGCGGTGGTCGATCGTCGTGTACCCGAGGCCGAAGCCGAACGGGAAGGCCGGCGTGTGGCCCTCCTCGTCCAACCGCCGCTGACCCCAGCGGTCGTCGTACACGACGGCCTTCGCCTCACGGTCGAACGGCGGCAGGTGTGCGGGATCGGTCGGGATCACGAAGGGCAGTCGTCCGCCGGGCTCGACCACACCGGTCAGGACGTCGGCGAGCGCCCGACCGCCCTCCATCCCGCCGTACCAGGCGAGGACGAGCGCCGGGACACGGTCGCGCCAGGCTTCGGTGAGGATCGCGCTCCCGCCGATGAGCACGACGACCGTGCGCGGGTTGGCTGCGGCGACGGCCAGGATGAGGCGTTCGTCCGACGGCCGGAGGCGGAGCGAGGTGCGATCGCCGCCACGCACGAACCGCGACGCCAGGTGTGCAACGCCGGTGATGGCGCTGCGGAGTCGACCCGAGTCCAGGGCCGCTCCGAGGACGCCGACGTCGACGCCGCCGGTGACGACCGACTCGCCCTCGTCGTGCTGGTCGAAGCCGACGACGACGATGGCCGTGTCGGCTGCCGCCGCCGCAGCGACCGCGGCCCGCACGTTCCCGGCCGGGGTGCTCGTGATCTGCGTGTCGGGGAGTGCCTCACGGAGCCCCTGCAGCGGCGAGACGGTGGTCGGCGGACGGACGCGCGACGAGCCGTGGTCGCCGAGGTTCGCCCGATCCGCGAGACGGCCGACCACCGCGATCCGACGGGTCGTCGCCGATAGGGGGAGGAGCGGTACGCCGTCGTCGACCGGCCGGTTGGCGAGGAGCACGATCGACTCCTCGGCGACGTGTCGGGCGAGCGCGCGGTGGGCCGAGCCGGCGACGACGTCCGCCGAGGGCTGCGGTTCGGTGCGGGTCGCGGCGTGCAGGAGGGTCGTCCGCAGGATGCGTCGGGCCGAGCGCAGGACGGTGGCGTGGTGGAGGGTGCCGGCCCGCAGGGCGGCGGGCAACTCGTGCGCCCGTCGCAGGCGGAGCGGCATCTCCACGTCCATCCCGGCCTCCAGGCTACCGACCGCCGCATGGGTCCCGAAGACCCAGTCGCTCGTCACGAAGCCCGTGAAGCCCCACTCCTCCCGCAGCACGTCCGTGAGCAGCGGACGGTTGACGTCCATGTACTCGCCCCGCACCCGGTTGTAGGCGCTCATGACCGAGTCCGCGCCCGCGTCGATCACGGCTTTGAAGTGCGGCAGGTAGACCTCGTGCAACGCGTGGTCGTCCACCGAGACGTCGACCTCGAAGCGCTCGTCCTCCATGGAGTTGAGCGCGAAGTGCTTCACGCACGCCATCGTGTGGACGCGGACGCCGCGGGTCATGGCCGACCCCATCCGGCCCGTCAGCACCGGATCCTCGCCGTAGCACTCCTGTGCGCGGCCCCACGCGGGATGGCGGAGCAGGTTCACGCAGACGGACGCCGAGTAGTTCGCCCCGCGGATCCGCGTCTCCGCGCCGATCGCCTCACCCACCTGCTCCTCGAGCACCGGGTCCCAGGTGGCCGCCCGCGCCATCGTCACGGGGAACGCGGTGGACTCGCCGATGACGACACCGCGGGCACCGTCACTGAACCGGATCCCCGGGATCCCGAGCCGGGGGACGGCTCCGGCCACGAACGGACGCCGGTGGAGCAGTACGGGGATCAACGGGAGGAGTCGGCGTGGGGAGTCGCCGTCGAGCAGCCCGAGGAGCTCCGCGTCGGTCAGCCGCTCGATCAGTCGTTCGGCGCCTGCGTCGGCGTCGAGGCGTCCGGCGCGGATCTCCTGCACGACCTCGTCGTAGGCGTCGCCCTCGGGTGGTCCGCCTGCGCGGCGCTGCTTCGGCGGACGCGCGTTCCGGCGCCCGGTGACGATTCCCATGCTCTGCATTCTGCACCCTCGACCGGCGTGCTGAGCCCCGACGCCCGACCGCGCGATCCGCCGCACGGTGGAGGACACCTCGGCGGACGCCTGCGAGGATGGGACGATGTCGGGACACGAGGGGGAGTCGGTTGCCGCGATGCAGCCGCTGATCGAGGCGGACGGCGTCGGAGCGGTGATCGACGGGGAGACCCTGCTGGCGCCGACGGACATCCGGGTCGAGCGGGGGATGGCGCTCGCCGTCCGTGGCCGGAACGGATCGGGCAAGACGACCCTGCTGCGCATCCTCAGCGGACGGCTGCGCCCGTCGAGCGGGACGGCGACGATCGAGGGCCGGACCATCGACGACCGCGACCGCACGGTTCGTCGCTCCGTGTCTGCGCTCATCGGCACCCCGGCCTACGCGCCGGACCTGACGCTGCGCGAACACCTGCGCTACATCTCGACGAGCTGGGGTGTGACCGGCCAGGCGGCGGACGACGCCGCCGACGAGCTGCTCGCGGCCCTGCGCATCGACACGCTCGCGCGCCGCTTCTCCACCGAGCTGTCCTCGGGTCAGTCGCAACTGTTCGCCCTGGCGACGGCGTTCGTCCGGCCCTTCGACGTCCTCGTGCTCGACGAACCGGAGCAGCGCCTCGACGCCGAGCGACGTGGCCTCGTCGCCGACCGCATCCTGCTCGCGAAGGAGCGCGGTGCTGCGATCGTCTTCGCGAGCCACGACGCCGGGCTCGTCGAACGGGTCGCGGACGAGGCGATCACGGTCGAAGCCCCGTGAGCACCGGCCCCGGGCGCATCTCGCGCGACGACCGTCGGATCCTCCGCGCCGGCAGGGCTGTGCTCGCCGCGCGCGACGGGCGTCCTCGGATCACCGATGTCGCGTTCGTCGTGTACGCCGGGCTGCTCGTCGCGCTCGTCGTCGGCGCTCCGCTCGTGCGGTTCGCGGTCCTCGGACTGATCGAGCCGGACGCCGCGGGCGTGGTGGTGGCCGTCCGGCCCGGGGTGGTCGCGCTGATCGCGGCGATCACGACGATCGTGGTCGTGCTCGGTGGTCGGACGAGGGGGCCGGTCGTGCCGAGGCCTGCGGCGGTGCAGTTCCTCGCCGATTCGCCGCTGCCGCGTCGGCTCACACTGCGTCGTCCTTTCGTCGCCTCCGCGCTCGCGCTCGTCGGGCTCTCGGTCCTCGCGGCCGGGGTGGTCGGGCTGTCGCGGCTCCTGGTACCGGGGGAGCGGGCGACCGTCTCGGTCGGCGTGACCGCCGACGCGGCCTCGGAGATCGGCATGGCCGGACCGACCGTGCCCGTCGCCGTGGTGGCGTTCGTGATCGGTGCCGTGGGCTTCTCCCTGTTGCTCGCGGTGGCGTGGCTGCTCGGTCAGCACGGTTCGCGACGGACGGTGGCCGCCGTCGTCATCGTCGCCGGCGTGGGCGGAGTGCTCGGTCTCTTCGTCCCCGGCATGCTGCTCGTCTCGCCGTGGGGGTGGCTGGGGCTCCTCTGGGCGCCGGTGGCTGGCGGCATCGAGGCCATGGTGCTCGGCAGCGCACTCGCGACGGGGGACTGGGCGGGGCTCTTCACTTGGGGTGGTGGCGGCTGGTTCGCGTCGGTGGGTGTGCCGGTGTCCTGGTGGCCGGCGGTCGCGCTCGTCGTGCTCGGGGCGGTCTCCCTCCTGCTCGTCCCGCGGCACCTGGACGGGCTCCGGAGCGGGCCTCTCCTCGACCAGGCGCTGCGCTGGCAGCGGGTCGGGATGATGCTGCAGAGCGGTGACGCCTCGGGTGCCGTCGGCGGGCTGCGAGCCTCCCCGACGAGCGGTCGCCGTGTCCCGCTGCGGATGACCGGGCCGTTCTGGCTCGTCGTCCTCCGGCGGTCGATCGTCGGAGCTCGGCGGATACCCGGGCGGGTCGCCCTCGGTTCCCTGATCCTGGCGGCGTCCGGTGCGGCGGTCGGTCTCTCCTTCGGGCTCCCGGACGGTGTGCGGTGGATGCTCGCCGTCCCCGCGGCGTTCCTCGCCTACCTCGCGGTGGGCGTCTGGTGCGACGCCGTGCGGCACGGGGTCGAGAGCGCCGGGACGCCGACGCTCTACGGCCGGAGCCCGCGCTCGCTCGTACTCGCAGGAGCCGTCGCGCCGCTGCTCGCAGCGGTCGTGATCGGTGGGATCGGTGCCCTGCTCGGGGTCCTCGCCTCCGCTGCACCGGGCGGGATGGCGCTCCTCCAGCCGCTCGGGTGGTGGCTGCTGCTCGCGGTGTGGAGCGTCGTACTCCGGACGTTCGACGCCGCGAAGGGACCACTGCCGATCCTGCTGCTCATGCCCGTCCCGACGCCGTTCGGCGACGCCTCCTCGCTGAACGTCCTGGTCTGGCAGTCGGATGCCGTCCTGCTGGCGCTCCTCGTCGGCGGTGGGCTGACGGCGCTCGCGCCGGTGGCGCCTGGTGCGGCTGTCGTCCTGCTGGTCGTGGTGCTCGTGATCGTCGCGGCGCTGGGGTTCGCGCGGTTGCGGAAGCTGTCCCGGCCGGCCTGAGCCCGAGCGAGCCCCGGCAGGGCGTGAGAACAGGAGAACAGCGCGAGAGCCGGACGGAATAAGTGATTCCGTCCGGCTCTCGCGCGGATCTCCTGCTGTGGTGCTGGTGGGCTGGACCCTACTTCGCGACCTTGGCGGCGGCCTCGGCGAGCTTCGGGACGAGCTGCTCGAGGACGACGGGGATGCTGAGCACGGACGCCGCGCTGTAGGCCTGCGTGAGCTCGTCGGCGGGGTCGAGGACGATCGCGCGACCGTCCTGCACCACGGGGAGGCTCGCGAGGAGCGGGTCGGCGGTGGTGTCCGCTGCACTGAACCCGATCGGGAGGAGGACGGCGACGTCGGCGTCGAACGCGGACACCTGCTCGGCGGAGACCGCCGCGTAGAAGCCCGAGGCCTCGAGGTCGAGGACGGCCGGGTTCTGCTGGAAGCCGAGGTCGGCGAGGATGTCGAAGCGACCGTCACCCTCGAGGTAGGCGCCGTAGGCGTCGCCGAACTTCGTCGCGGCGACGGTGGTGAGCCCGGCGAACTCCTGGTGGAGGTCGGCGGCCTCGTTGATCGACTGCTTCGTGGCGGAGACGAGCGCGTCGCCCTCCTGGGGCTTCCCGAGCGCGGCGGCGACCTGCTCGAGCTGGACGTCCCACGGGGTCGCGAACGCGGCGGTCCCCTTGGGTGCGAAGACGGTCGGGGCGATCTCGGAGAGTCGCTCGTACTGCTTCTCGTCGCCGGCGGAGCGGGTGTTGAGGATGAGGTCGGGTTCGAGCGCCTGGATCTGCTCGTAGTTGACCGTGTCGCCGCTGTCGTCGATGATCTCGGGGGTCACGTCGCCGAACAGGTCGGTGGCCCATGGGCCGACGGCCTTGTTGTCGGCGCCGAAGGACTGCCAGTCGTACACGCCGACGGGCACCACGCCGAGGGAGAGTGCCATCTCCGCGTCGGACCAGCCGAGGGCGACGACGGTGAGGTCGCCGGCGGGCTCCGGGACGGTCACCTCGCCGAACATCGTGTCGACGGTGCCGAGCGTGCCGGTGGAGGCGTCATCGGTGGAGGACCCGGCGGTGCAGCCGGCGAGGGCGAGGCCGGCGACCGCGAGGGCGGCGACGGCGGTGAGGGTGCGGGGCATGCGGCGCATGTTCTGCTTTCCGTTGAAGACGTGGGGTATGAGGTAAGCCTAAGCTTCCCAAGTCACGTCCCGGTAACGCTTGTGCTTCGGCCAGCGCGGTGCGCTGACGTGAGCGCGGGGCACTGACGCGAGCGCGGCCCTCCGGAGACCCGCGCTCACGTCCCCTGGGGTGCGCTCACGCCAGCGCGCCGCGCTGTCGCGCGGGCCAGTTGTGCGACATATGTCCGTGTAGGCATATCTGCTCTGTGGATAACCCTGGGCGGGAGTCTGGGCGCGCTTAGCGTCGAGGAATGCCACGGACCTCGCGCTTTCGCTCTGTCTCCACGATCGTTCTCACGGCGGGATTGCTCGCCCTCACCGCGTGCACCGGACCTGAACCCGCGCCGCCTCCGCAGAGTTCGCCGCCGGTCTTCGAGAACGAGGAGGAGGCGCTTGCGGCGGTGACCGAGACGTATCAGCGTTTCCAGGAGCTCTCGTTCCAGATCCTCGCCGAGGGTGGAGCGAACCCGGAACGGATCTCGACGCTGGCATCAGACGACGTCGCTCAGGTGGAGATCGACGGGTACCGCCGATCGGCAGAGCTGGGGTACGCCGTCACCGGCACGCCGTCGGTCCAATCGGTCGTCCTCGACCTCTGGCTGCCACACCCGGACTCCCTCCAGATCGTGGCCCGTGCAGACGTCTGTGTCGATATCTCCAGTGTCCAGGTGCTCGATAGCGCCGGGGCGTCTGTCGTGCCAGCCGATCGCGCGACCCAGTCGCTCTGGGCAGTCGCCATCGCGTATCGAGAAGCAGATCGATCGCTCTTCGTGAGTTCCAAGCAGAAGGAGAAGGACCAATGCAACTGAACGAATCTCACCGTCCGACGGTGCTTACCGCCTGGGCGCTGGTCCTCGGCCTGGTCCTCTCACTCGGCCCGGGGACTGCGGCGGTCGCTGCGCAGTGCTCGGACTTGGACCATTCCATCGGCGCTTGTATCGGCAACGGCTCGGTCGACATCGGGGGCAGCGTCGAACGCCCTGGCACTGGCGCTGGTTCCGGCGGCGGCACAGGCGGAGGCGGCGAAGGGGGCGGTTCGGCCGAGTTGCCGCCCGGTGTGACCGACGGGCCCAACGGTGAGCGGACGGTCTGCAGCCTCATGCGGCCGGACGAGTGCTACACCTTCACGCCCGGCGATCTCGGCACCGACCTCGGAGCAGCACCTGCCGCACAGCCCGTCACGATCCGCGACGTCGCCAGCTTCGCACCCGCCGCCCCGACCGTCACCACCGAACCCGTCGCCTGGGGTGTCCGCGGGCTCCACACCAACGTCATCGCCGCCGCTTCCGGCCACACCCGCACCGGCACCCTGTTGGGCCAGGTCGCGGAGGTGAACTTCATCCCCGTCGGCTTCACCTTCGACTACGGCGACGGTGACACGACCACGACCCGGACCGGTGGATCCTCGTGGGCTGCCCTCGGACTGGCCGAGTTCTCCAAGACCCCGACCAGCCACCGCTACACGACGGTCGGAGCGAGGACCATCACCGCCGAGGTCGAGTACGCCGCCGAGTACCGCATCGGCGACACCGGGTGGCTTCCCGTCGTCGGCACCCTGTCGATCCCGACCGAAGAACCCCACACGGTCCAGATCGTCCGCAACTCGACCGTCGGCGTCGACAAACCCTGCCGCCCCGGTAAACCCGCCATCGGGTGCTGACACCGAGGCGCGCTCACCCCGTGAGCGCGCCCCACCCGCGTGAGCGCACCCCTCCGGAGACCCGCGCTCACATCACCGGGGCGCGCTCACACCCACAAACCCGCGCTCACGTCAGCGCACCGCGCCGGCGCCGCCCACAAACCCGCGCTCGCGCCAGCGCACCGCGCTGACACCGGTCGCCACCACGGGTCAGTGCGCGCCCATCAGCGGGATGACGAGCGGCGTGTGCGACTCGGGGTCGTCGATGATCCGGCAGCGGAGCCCGAAGACCTCCTCGACGAGTTCGGCCGTCACGATGTCCGCCGGCGCACCCTGCGCGACCACGTGTCCGTCGCGCATCGCGATCAGGTGCGTCGCGTACCGCGCCGCCTGGTTGAGGTCGTGCAGGACCGCGACGAGGGTGCGGCCACCCTCCTGGTTGAGCCGGGTGAAGAGGTCGAGTAGCTCCACCTGATGCGTGATGTCGAGGAAGGTCGTCGGCTCGTCGAGCAGCAGCAACGGCGTCTCCTGGGCGAGGGCCATCGCCACCCACACCCGCTGGCGCTGGCCGCCGGACAGTTCGTCGACGAGGCGACCGGACAGCTCCGTGACGTTCGTCGCCTCCATCGCCGCGAGCACCGCCGCCTCATCGGCCGCCGACCAGCGTCGGAGGATCGACTGGTGCGGGTACCGGCCACGCGACACGAGGTCGATGACCGAGATGCCGTCCGGCGCGATCGACGTCTGCGGCAGCAGCCCGATGCGCTTCGCGACCTCCTTCGACGGGTACCGGGTGATCTCCTGCCCGTCGAGCACGACCTGTCCCTGGGTCGGCTTCAGCAGTCGGGCGAGGGCACGCAGGAGCGTCGACTTGCCGCAGGCGTTCGGGCCGACGATGACCGTGAACGAGTCGTCGGGGATCGCGATGTCCAGTTCGTGGATGATGGTCCGCTGGTCGTAGCCGACGCGAAGGGCGGTTCCGGCGAGTCTGGTGGTGGGGCTGTCGATCTTCATGTCAGTGCTTTCCCGCCTGCGTGATGAGCAGGGCGATGAGGTAGATGCCACCGAGGGTCACGGTCACCGCACCGACCGGCAGGGCGGCCGGGGCGATGATCCGCTGGGCCACGACGTCGCTCACGAGGAGCAACGCCGCGCCCATGGCGGCCGAGGGGACGAGGGTGATGCCGGCGGACTTCGTCAGTCGCCGGGCGAGTTGGGGTGCGGCGAGGGCGACGAAGATGATCGGGCCGGCGACCGCGGTGACGGTCGCGGTGAGGGCGACGCCGATCACGAGCAGCAGCAGCCGCGTGCGCTCGACCGGGATGCCGAGGGCGCTCGCGATGTCGTCGCCGAACTCCAGCATGCGGAGTCGGCGGGACAGGAGCGCGAGGAGGGGGACGAGGACCGCGACCGCGATCGTCACGGGCACGACGTCCTGCCATCCGAGGTCGGCGAGCGAACCCATGCCCCAGCTGGCGGCCGCGATGGCGGCGTTGAGGTCCGCCCGCAGCTGCAGGTAGTCGTTGAACGCGTTGAGGACGGCGCTGATCGCGATGCCGATCACGATGAGCCGGAACCCCTGGACGCCCCGAGACCACGCGAGGAGGTAGACGACGAGGGCAGTCGCGAGCCCGCCGATCAACGCACCGGACACCGTCGCCGCGTAGTTCCCGCCGACGACGAGGGTGACGATGAGCGCGCCGGTGAACGCGCCGGAGTTGAACCCGATGATGTCGGGGCTGCCGAGCGGGTTCCGCGTGATCGACTGGAAGATCGCGCCGGAGAGCCCGAGTGCGATCCCACCGACGACGGCGATCACGACCCGCGGCAGGCGCCACTCCAACACGATGCGGAGGACGCTCTCCGAGCCCGTGCCGGTGAACGCGGCGAGCAGTTTGTCGAGCGGGATGCGGTACTCGCCCTGCGTGAGCGCGAAGGCGCCGACCCCCACGACGACGGCGACCAGGGCGCCGACGACGACCAGCTCACGCCGGTGGACCACCCAGCTGACCCGACCGACCCGCACTGTGCGCCGGCCCGGTTCGGCGACGGCGGTCACAGCCCCTGCGCCTTCGAACGGCGGATGAGCACGATGAGGAGCGGGGCACCCACGAACGCCGTGACGATCCCGACCGGCATCTCGCCGGGGACGGCCACCCGCCCGACGAGGTCGGACAGCAGGAAGATGATCGGCGCGAACACCATCGTGAACGGGAGCACCCAGCGTTGATCCGGCCCGACGATGGCGCGGGCGAGGTAGGGCGACATGAGTCCGAGGAAGGCGATCGGTCCTGCCGCCGCGGTGGCCGAACCGCACAACAGGGTGATCGCGACGACCGAGAGCACCCGCGTCCGGAGCACCTTCGTGCCGAGGGAGGTCGCGAGGTCGTCTCCGAGGGCCACGGCGTTGAGTGACCGGGAGACGACGAGGGCGAGGACGACCCCGACGATGAGGAACGGCAGCACCCCGAGGAACACGTCCATCTGGCGGTTCTGCAGCGAGCCGGCCTGCCAGAAGCGGATCTTGTCGAAGATGTCGGGGTTGCGGATCGTGATGGCGAAGGTCACTCCCTGGAGCGCGGCGGAGAGCGCGACGCCGGCGAGGACGAGGCGGACCGGGGTCGCCCCGGCGCGGCCCCGGGAGCCGATCACGTACACGATGACGGACGCGAGGCCCGCGCCGGCGAAGGACCACCACACGTAGGAGCTCAGGTCGGCGGTGCCAGCGATGGCGACGGCGAGCACGACCGCGATGTACGCCCCGGCGTTGACGCCGAGGATGCCGGGGTCGGCGAGCGGGTTCCGCGTGACGGCCTGCATCATCGCTCCGGCGAGGCCGAGCGCCGCACCGACGCCGATGGCCAGGAGCATGCGCGGCACCCGGAACCCGGTGATGAGGATCGCGTTGGTGTCGTCGCCGCCCTGCGAGAGGGCGCGCCAGACCTCTGCGGCACTGATCGTCCCCGAGCCGATGAAGAGGCTGCCCGCTGCGATGGCGGCGAGCACGACGAGCGCGGCGACGAGCAGCAGCCAGCGCGAGGCGGTCGATCGGGCGATGCCGGTCGACGCCTCTCGTGCGCGGGCGGCCGCGGTCGGGAGCCGCAGGCTGTCGAGGTCGGCGCTCACCGGCTCATCGGTTGTCTTCGGCCTTGCCGTGTCGCCAGTAGCCCATGAACGCGACCGACTTGCGGTCGACGCCGCACCCGGAGACGAGGTGCCGACGGAGCGTCTTGATGGCCGACGCCTCTCCGGCGAGCCACGCGTAGAGCGGTGCGCTCTCGAGGACGGGGCCTCCGGTCGCGTTGACCGGCGCTTCCCAGAGCAGCTCGGTGTCGACGTCGACGTCCTCGAGTGCCGGCTGCGTGGCGATCGTGGCGGTGTCGACGCTCGGCGCGAGACGGCTCGCGATGCGCTCGACCTCGGGGATGAGCAGGGTGCCCACGGGCTGGTCGCCGCGGGAGAGGACGACGACCTCGACCCCGTCGGGCTTCGTGGACAGGGCGGCGATGTCGTCCTCGTGCGGCAGCTCGACGACGGCGATCCCGCGCGCGGTGCTCGGCAGGCGCTCGAGGATCCCGGCGATCCCGGGCAGGGCCGTCTCGTCGCCGGCGAGGAGCACCTGGTCGACGGTGGCCGGCGCGTGCCAGTCGATGCCGCCGGCCGGGACGGCCGACCGGGCGTTCGGGACGTTGACGACGAGCTCGTCGCCGACCTTCGCGTCCATCGCCCAGGTGGACGCGGGGCCGACGCGGCCGTGCAGCGCGATGTCGACGTCGAACTCGGCGAGCTCTGGCCGGACCTCGCGGATCGTGTAGGTGCGCATCGGGTGACGCTTGTCGTTGGGCAGCAGTCGCCACGCCTGGTACCAGTCGTCGTGCATCGGCAGCTCGTCGAAGCCGGTGTCGGGCAGCGGGAAGAGCAGCTTGATGCGCTGGTCGTGACGGTTGTCTGCGATGTGCTGGACCTCGGGGCCCGTGAACGTGAACCGCCGATAGCTCGGGCTCACCTGCTCGATGCGCCGGACGACGGCTGCGAGGAGGATGAAGATCGAGTCGGGGGTCTGTTCACTGAGGCGAGGCATCGATAGGTAAGCCTACCCTTCGATGCGCTGGAGGTCACCTGCCGATCGCGCCTTGTCGGCACGGAGTGGCGGTGGTAAACTTGAGTCAGATTCACTCAAGTTTTGAACAGGAGACCGTACCCATGCCAGCAGGCCAGACGCCTCAGCAAGAGGATCAGCGCAGCGCGCTCGAGCAGTACGGCGTCAACCTGACCGAGATCGCCGCCTCCGGCAAGCTCGATCCGGTCATCGGCCGCGACGCCGAGATCCGTCGCGTGAGCCAGGTGCTCACGCGACGCACCAAGAACAACCCCGTCCTCATCGGCGAGCCCGGCGTCGGCAAGACCGCCGTCGTCGAAGGCCTCGCCCAGCGCATCGTCGCGGGAGACGTCGCCGAGAGCCTCAAGGGCAAGCAGCTCATCTCCCTCGACCTCTCAGCGCTCGTGGCCGGCGCCATGTACCGCGGGCAGTTCGAGGAACGCCTCAAGGCGGTGCTCAAGGAGATCGACGAGTCCGACGGACAGATCATCACCTTCATCGACGAGCTCCACGTCCTCATGGGTGCCGGTGGCGGCGAGGGGTCCGTCGCGGCGGCCAACATGCTGAAGCCCATGCTCGCGCGTGGAGAACTGCGGCTCATCGGCGCGACCACGCTCGACGAGTACCGCGAGTTCATCGAGAAGGACGCCGCCATGGAGCGTCGCTTCCAGCAGGTGTTCGTCGGGGAGCCGAGTGTCGAGGACACCGTCGCCATCCTCCGTGGCCTCAAGGAGCGGTACGAGGCGCACCACAAGGTGGCCATCGCCGACAACGCGCTCGTCGCGGCGGCTGCCCTGTCCAACCGCTACATCACGTCGAGGCAACTGCCGGACAAGGCGATCGACCTCATCGACGAGGCGGCCAGCCGACTGCGCATGGAGATCGACTCGGCCCCCGTCGAGATCGACGAGCTCCGACGCAGCGTCGATCGCCTGAAGCTCGAGGAGCTCGCCCTCAAGAAGGAGAAGGACGACGCCTCCAAGGAGCGCCTCGCCCGCCTCCGGGAGGACCTCGCGACCCGCCAGGCCGCGCTCGGCGAACTCCAGGCGCGCTGGGAGCGTGAACGCGCGAGCCTCAACCGGGTCGGCGACCTCAAGAAGCAGCTCGACGCCGCCCGGAGCAAGGCCGAACGGGCCCAGCGCGAGGGCAAGCTCGAACAGGCGTCCAAGCTGCTCTACGCCGACATCCCGCAGCTCGAACGCGAACTCGCGCTCGCGGAGTCAGCCGAGCAGGACACCGACGGCGAACCCCGGATGGTCAACGACCAGGTGACCTCCGAGGACATCGCAGCCGTCATCGCCGCGTGGACCGGCATCCCCGTCGGTCGCCTGTTGCAGGGCGAGACGGAGAAACTGCTGCACCTCGAGCAGGAGCTGTCCCGACGACTCATCGGGCAGCACCGTGCGGTCGCCGCCGTGTCCGACGCCGTCCGGCGCACCCGGGCCGGCATCTCCGACCCCGACCGCCCGACCGGTTCGTTCATGTTCCTCGGCCCCACCGGCGTCGGCAAGACCGAGCTGGCGAAGGCGCTCGCGGAGTTCCTCTTCGACGACGAGAAGGCCATGGTCCGCATCGACATGTCCGAGTACGGCGAGAAGCACTCGGTCTCCCGGCTCGTGGGCGCGCCTCCGGGGTACGTCGGCTACGAGCAGGGCGGCCAGCTCACCGAGGCCGTTCGTCGACGTCCGTACTCCGTCGTGCTGCTCGACGAGGTCGAGAAGGCGCACCCCGAGGTGTTCGACATCCTCCTGCAGGTGCTCGACGACGGCCGCCTGACCGACGGACAGGGGCGCACGGTCGACTTCCGGAACGTCATCCTCGTGCTGACCTCCAACCTCGGCTCGCAGTACCTCATGGACGCGTCGCTCTCCCTCGAGCAGAAGGAGGAGGCGGTCCAGCAGCTCGTGCGCCAGGCGTTCAAGCCGGAGTTCATCAACCGTCTCGACGACATCGTCGTGTTCCAGCCGCTCAGCGAGGCGGAGCTCGGCCAGATCGTCGAGCTGTACATCGACCGCCTGCAGCGTCGACTGGGCGAGCGTCGGCTGCACCTCGCCGTCACGCCCGACGCCCGTGCGTGGCTCGCGGAGCGCGGATACGACCCCATGTACGGCGCGCGTCCGCTGCGTCGACTCATGCAGCGGGAGATCGACGACCGCCTCGCGCGGGCGATCCTCGACGGCTCGATCCGCGACGGCGACACCGTCCACGTCGGGCTCGCGAGCGACGGCGACGGCCTCACGGTCGAGCGAGCGGTGGTCCCGGCCTAGCCCGGTTGCTTGGGGCCAGCGCGGTGCGCTGACCCGAGCGCGACCCACCGACGTGAGCGCGCCCCTCTGGAGGGGCGCGCTCACGCGTATGCCCCGCGCTCGCGCGACAGCACCGCGCTGGCAGTGCCCCCCGAACGGGGGAGGAACCCCCTAGTGCGCGACAGTCGTCCCGCACTAGCGTGATCCTCGCATCGGGCCCGGACGGTCCGAGCTGAACCGGACCGGCACCTGTCGGCCCAGCCGAGAGGACCCGATGTCGCACGCAGCCCCGAGCACGGCTCCCGAGGTGGTCCAACCGGCGAACCCGATCTGGCGACGTCGCCACACGCCGACCTGGTTCTTCTTCGGCGGCGTGGCGCTCTGGCTGTTCCTGCTGCTGGTGCCGCACGTCCTCCTCGGCAACCCGGCGGTGATCCCCGCGTGGATCCTGCTCGGCTCAGGGCTGGCCGCGTCCACCCTGCTGCTCATCATGGCCCGACGTCTCCAGTCGGGCGACGGCGTCACGACGGCGACGCTCCTCTGGGCGGTCCTGGTCGGAGGCTTCATCGCTATAACACTCGGCAGCACCTTCGACTCCCTCATCGGCGTCGCCGCGACCGATGCAGGCGAGAACCCGCACGACATCGGGCTGTTCTTCGCCGGGGTCGCCGAGGAGCTGGCGAAGGTCATCGCCGTCGTGATCGTGGCGTGGCGGCTGCCGGTGAAGACCGCCCGGGGCGGGCTCTTCGTCGGCGGCGCAGTCGGGATCGGCTTCGCGGTCCTCGAGAACCTCTGGTACATCGGGCAAGGGTGGGCGGACGGGGTCGAGGCCTCGCAGAAGCTGGCCGCCGGTTCGCCACCACTCGAGACCATCCTCTCGCACCCGGCGTTCCAAGCGGCCGGGGCCGCGTTCGCCCGGACCGTCTTCGACCCGGTCGGACACCCACTGTGGACGGCACTGTTCGCCGCGGCCGTGTTCGCGGCTGCACGCAACGGCCGGTTCCGGATCACCGTGGGCGTCCTCCTCACCTACCTGCTCGTCGCGGTCATGCACGGCCTGTGGGACGGCAACACCGTGCTCTGGGGGCTGCTGTTCCCGAGCATGCCGGTGCTCAAAGCGCTCGTGGTGCCGGCCATGGTCGTGCTCGTCGTCGCGTTCGCACTCATCTGGCGGGCGCGGGTCCGTCACATCAACCGTGAGGCCGGCGTCGTGTCGCTCCACGTCCCGCGTCGCGAGCGGAAGCAAGCCTGACCATCGCACGGCGCGAGGCCTGCTGTGATCCGGGCATGCTGGGGAGTAGCGTGAAGCGCACCTGATCCGCGACGCCGAGGAGACACCCATGCTGGGACGCAAGACCTTCGAACAGCGAGAGGTCGACCAGGCGAAGACGATGATCGCCGCCCTCGTCGCCGGACGCGAGACGCTGGCTGAGGCCGGAGCGGACCCCGCAGCACTGGCCGTGGTCGACCCCGAGTTCTTCACCGGCCTCACCCTCGTGCTCGACCGGCCGTTCGTCCACCGGGTGCGCTCCGTGCTCGGGAAAGGTCCCGGGGCCCTCAACGAGCTCGAACTCATCGTCGCGTCGATCCTCGACCGCGACCGGGTGTTCACCGTGGGGACCGTCCTCCAGTACGCCGAGAGGACGTCGTTCACCGGCCTCGTCCCGGGCGAGACGATCCGGCTGAGCGCCGAGCAGTTCGAACGGCTTGCCGTCGGGGTCTTCGCCGAGTTGGAGGAGTTGTTCGTCGAAGCGGTGTGAGGTGCGGCGTCGGCCGCGAGCCTGCGTCACGCCCTCCGCGGACGGTGCCACGATCAGCTCGTGAGCTCATCGACGTCCGGAACGATCATGGTGCGGCACGGCGCGAAGCTCCGGTTGACCGTCTCCGCCCTCGTCGGTGTCGCCGTGGGCGTGATCGTCGGCCTGAACTGGTTCTGGGCGGGTGCGATCCTCGCCGGTTGGGGGACCACGTGCGTGGTCTTCGTGGGTTCCCTCTGGATCCGCATCTGGCGGATGGGCCCGGAGCGGACGCGCGAACACGCGACCTCGGAGGAGCCCGGGCGAACGACGAGTGAGGTGCTCATCGTGCTCGCGAGTGTCGGGAGCCTCGTGGCCCTGAGCGTCGTCATCCTGCAGGCGAGGGCGTCCTCCGGGGTCGAGCAGGGCGTGCTCGCCGGCTTCGCGGTCGTGAGCGTGGCGCTCTCCTGGGCGCTCATCCACACGATCTACACGCTGCGGTACGCGCGCATGTACTTCGCGGCGCCGGAGGGCGGCATCGACTTCAACCAGGAGGAGGCGCCGCAGTACAGCGACTTCGCCTACCTCTCGTTCGACCTCGGTATGACCTACCAGGTCTCCGACACGACGCTGCGGTCCAGCGAGCTGCGCCGCACCGTGCTGAAGCACACCCTGCTGTCGTACCTCTTCGGCTCCGTGATCCTGGCGACCGTCATCAACCTCGTCGCGGGGCTGTAGCGGCGCGACGGACACGCCCTTCGACGGGCGGTTGGATGTCCGCTTGCGTTGCCTGGGGCGGGGTGGACTACTCGACCGCCGCTTGTCCTTGACCGATCGAGTCGTCGGCGGCGGGTCAAGGTATACTCAAATATTTCATATGTGCAAGAGGATCGAGCATCTGAGGATACGCTCGCGGTTGATGCGAGTGTGCCTCGTCGTTGGTCTGCTGGCTGCGCCAGTCCAGTTCGGAACGACGGACGGCGGCTCCATGGTCGCGGTGTTCCAAGGGGTCGGCGTATGGGCGATAGCCCGCCTGTCACGCGGTGCAACGGAGCCGAACACGTCGCGCGATTGGTGGCGTCTGACGGAACGAGCTTCGATGAGCGCTCTCGCTGCCCTGCTCGCCGGTCTCGCGACGGTCAGCATGATCGTCTACGGGGCCCACTGGGGCGCGACTGGAGAACTCATCTCGCGATCATGCGTGGAAGCGGCCTTGACTGCGTTGTTCATCGTGTCGGCCATTGGACTGCGTCGTCACCGGCCTCGTCCGAGCGATGACGGGTGAGCCCGCGAACGACGACTGCGCAGCCCGGCGGACCGGACTGCGCAGCGTGGTGGTGCAGGAACCGAGCGGACTACTCCTGGACGATCACGAGGTCGGCGATGGGACGACGCTCACGCGGAGCGGTCTCGCGGTCGCGGAGCATGCCCTCGGGCAGCAGCTCGGGGTCGCCGAGTTCGCCGAGCGCGGTGACGGTGAAGGGCACGAGGCCGTCCGGCAGCGAGAACGCCTCCCGGATGCCGTCGGCGGAGAAGCCGGCCATCTGGTGTGCGAAGAGACCGTCGCTGTGGGCCTGGATGCTCAGGTGCGCCATCGCCTGGCCGAGGTCGTAGATGGCCCAGGGGCGCTCGTTGCCCTCGTCGTCGAGGGTCTCGGCGACGGCGACGATGAGCGCGCCGGCCTGCGCTGCCCAACCGCGGTTGAAGGCCACCAGCTGCTCAGCGATCGTGTCGAACGTGGCGGTGCCCTTGGTGCCGACGATGAACCGCCAGGGCTGCACGTTGTTGGCGCTCGGCGACCAACGCGCGGCTTCGAGGGCCGAGGCCATCTTGGATTCGGCGACAGGCTCACTCACGAAAGCGCGGGGGCTCCAGCGGTCGGCGAGGACATCGAGGATCGGGGCGTCGGTCTGGGCGGTACGGGTGACGATGGACATACGGTCTCCAAGCGAAACAAGGGAAGTGGACAGAGGTTGCGTCGCCGTTGACGATGGATGCAACTGCATCGATCAGGGCGCTATTCCCGGGCTCGAGGGGTCCGTGCAGCGGTGACGATCTCGGCGATCCGGTGCGGGGCCGCCTCGTCCTGCAGCGACGTCGTGTCGCCGAGGGGCCGCTGGTCGACGATGTCGCCGAGCAGACGCCGCATGATCTTCCCCGAGCGGGTCTTCGGGAGGTCTGGGACCACGAAGACGTCGCGGGGCTTCGCGATCGGGCCGATCTCATTCGCCACGTGGGAGCGCAGTGCCTCGCGGAGTGCCGCGGAGCGCTCCAACCAGTACGCCTCGCCGTCGGCCTCGGGCCCGTGGGATCGCGAGGACGGGATGACGAACGCGGCGATCGCGCTCCCCGTGATCGGGTCGTGCACGCCGACCACGCCGGCCTCGCCCACGTGGGGATGCGACACGAGGGCCGACTCGATCTCGATGGTCGACAGGCGGTGGCCCGAGACGTTGATGACGTCGTCGACGCGCCCGAGGACCCAGATGTCGCCGTCCTCGTCCCACTTCGCGCCGTCGCCGGAGAAGAAGTAGCCCTGCTTCCAGTACTTCGCCCAGTACGAGTCGCGGTAGCGCTCCGGGTTGCCCCAGACCGTGCGCGCGAGCGACGGTCCGAAGCGGCTGACGACCAGATAGCCGCCGGATCCGTACGGCACCGTCTCACCCTCCTCGTCGACGACCAGCGCCTCCAGGCCGGGGAGTGCGCGACTGCCGGAACCCGGCTTGATCGTGGTCGCGCCGGGGAGCGGCGCGATGACGGCCGACCCCGTCTCCGACTGCCACCAGGTGTCGACGACCGGGGTCTCGCCTCGCCCGATGCGCTCGCGGAACCACATCCAGGCCTCGGGGTTGATCGCCTCGCCGACGGTGCCGAGGAGCCGGAGACTCGAGAGGTCGTACTCGGCGGGCGGCCCCTCGGGGAACCACGTCATGAGGGTCCGGATGAGCGTGGGCGCCGTGTAGTACGTCGTCACGCCGTAGCGCTCGATGATCTCGAAGTGCCGCGCCTGGTGCGGGGTGTTCGGCGTGCCCTCGTAGATCACCTGGGTGAGCCCGTTCGAGAGCGGACCGTAGATCTCATAGGTGTGCGCGGTGACCCAGGCGAGGTCGGCGGTGCACCAGTGGACGTCGTCGTCTTTGGCGTCGAAGATCGCCCAGTGGGTCCAGGACGCCTGCGTGAGATACCCGCCTGAGGTGTGGACGAGTCCCTTGGGCTTCCCGGTGGTGCCGCTCGTGTAGATGATGAAGAGCGGGTTCTCCGCATCGAACGCCTCGGCCTCGTGGGTGTCCGCGGCGACACCCACGGTGTCGTGCCACCAGACGTCCCGACCGGGGGTCCACGGCACGTTCGGCGTCTCATCGCCCGTGCGTGCGACGACGAGCACGTGCTCGACGGACGGCACGCCGTCGACGGCGGCGTCGGCGTTCTGCTTGACCGGCACGGCGGTGCCCCGGCGGTACTGGCCGTCGGTGGTGATGAGCAGCTTCGCCTCGGTGTCCTCCACTCGGAAGCGCAGCGCCTCGGCCGAGAACCCACCGAACACGAGGGAGTGGATGGCGCCGATACGGGCGACGGCGAGGGTGGCGATGACCGTCTCGGGGATGACCGGCAGGTAGATGACGACGCGGTCGCCCTGGCCGATGCCGAGTGCCGTCAGGGCGTTGGCCGCCTTCGCGACCTCGCGCTGCAACTCGGCGTACGTGATGGAGCGGCGGTCGCCCGGCTCTCCCTCGAAGTGGAGGGCCACCCTGTCGCCTCGTCCGGCGTCGACGTGCCGGTCGACGCAGTTGACCGCCACATTGAGCCTTCCCCCGGCGAACCAGGTGGCGGCGGGGACGGTGAGTTCGGGCTCGGGGTCCGATGGGTCGGACCCTTCGACCGGCCGAGCCGGGTCCCAGGTGTGCGCCGTCTCCCACGGGGTGACCCAGTCGAGGCGTCGGGCCTGCTCCTCCCAGAACGCCACGGGGTCGGCGGCCGCGCGAGCCCACTCCTCCGGGCCGACGTTCGCTTTCTGGGCGAGTTCGGCCGGCGGGGCGTAGCTGCGGGTTTCGGCGAGGAGGTTCGCGATGGTGGCGGCGGGCGCTGCGGACGTCGATCCATCAGTGGGAGGCATGCTGCAACGCTACGCGGGAGGCCGGTGCCGGTGCCATCCGTGGGTCATGCGGCGTCATGGTCCGGACGTTCCGAGGGGCTGTGGAGGAGTGTCGGGAGTAGCCTCGAAGGGCCGCCGCGATGCGCGGCGGACGTCGATCAGGAGCGCGCACGGCGCGTCTCGAGAAGGGAACGACATGGCGACCGTCATCCAGTACCAGGAGCTCGGCTCGGCCGACGTCCTCGAACTCGTCGAGGTGCCGACGCCTCAGGCGGGCCGCGGCGAACTCGTCGTCGAGGTGCGCGCCGCGGGCGTGAACCCGATCGACTGGAAGCTCCGCAGCGGTGTCCGCGGCGGCGAGCTGCAGGGCACCCGACGCGTCGGAAGCGACGGCGCCGGGGTCGTCGTCGAGGTCGGCGCCGGGGTCGAGGGCTGGTCGATCGGCGATGAGGTCGTCGTCGTCAACGCCTCCGGGACGTACGCGACCCACGTGGTCGTCACGCCCGACCAGATCATCCGCAAACCGGCGGCCATCTCCTTCGAGGAGGCAGCGGCGATCGGTATCCCCGTGAGCACGGCCTACCAGGCGCTGCGCTCGCTCGGCGTGACCGAGGGGACGACCCTCCTGATCCATGGTGGATCGGGCTCGGTGGGGCACGCCGCCGTACAGTTCGCCGTGGCCTGGGGAGCGACCGTCGTCGCCACCGCGAGCGAGGGGAACCACGCACGCCTGCGGGAACTCGGGGCGATGCCCGTCACCTACGGTCCCGGGCTCGTCGAGCGCGTGCGCGAGGCCGCCCCGCAGGGCGTCGACCGGGTGCTCGACGCCGTCGGCACCGACGAGGCGCTCGAGGCCTCGTTCGAGCTGGTCGAGGACCGGCAGCACATCGGCACGATCGTCGTCGGCGCGAAGGCGGCCGACCTCGGGATCCAGGCGTGGTCCGGCGGCAACCCGCTCCCGCTCACGGCGCAGGAGCAGGCTTGGCGGGCGGAGGCGATCCCGGCGGTCGCGTCCCTCGTCGAAGAGGGGCGCTTCAGCTTCGAGCTCGGCACCGTCCGGCCTCTCGCCGAGGCCGCCGAGGCGCACCGCGAGAGCGAGTCGGGTCACCCGAGCGGGAAGCTCATCCTCGTCCCCTGAGCGCCCTTCGACAGGCTCAGGGATCGGAGTGTGGACGGGACCGGGGGTCAGAGCGGGACCGGGAGTGACTCGGGTGGGAGTGCCCTTCGACAGGCTCAGGGACCGGGGTCAGGACGAGGCGTCGACTGGGTGCCCTTCGACAGGGTGCCCTTCGACAGGCTCAGGGACCGGAGTGACTTGAGCGGGAGCGCCCTTCGCTCAGGGACCGGAGCGCTACTCCGGGCCCTCGCCGAAGCTGTCGCCGACGGGAGCGCGGTCCGCGAGGTCGTCCTGGTCGTCGAGGTCCTCGACGGCGTCCTCGGTGTCCGCGTCGTCGTCGAGACCCGCATCGCCGACGACGTCGTCACCACCGACGCCGTCGCCGGCGTTGCTCAGGCCGCCGTCGCCGGGGGCCGCGTCGTCGGCGGAGCGGTCGACCGCACCGCCGTCGGGCACGACACCGCCGACCGAGCTGTCGGTCTGGTCCTCACCCGGCACGTGTGCCTGGGCACCCGGGCCGCCGTGGGCAAGGGCGTCGCGTTGGGCGTCTGCTGCTGCTGGATCCAAGGGATGGCTCATGACGGCAGCGTAGGCCGGACGCCGAGACGTCGCGGGGGCTTGGCTCAGGGACGCCGGACGCCTATCCTCCGCGCTCCCCGCCGGACCGGACGCGGTGTCGACAGCGCGGTGCCCTTCGACAAGCTCAGGGACCGGGGCAGGCTCAGGGACCGGGACAGGACCAGGGATCGGGGCAGGCTCAGGGATCGGGGCATGCTCAGGGCCCGGGCAGGCTCAGGGACCGGGGCAGGACCAGGGACCGGGCAGGCTCAGGGGCCGGGGCAGGCTCAGGGGCCGGGGCAGACTCAGGGACCGGGGCAGGCTCAGGGACCGGGGCAGGCTCGGGGACCGGGGCAGGACCAGGGACCGGGGCAGGCTCGGGGACCGGGGAGGGTCAGCGGCCGGTGTGCTGCGCGATGATCGCCTTGATGCGGTCGACGTCGGCCGGCACGATCTCGAAGCGCTGCTCGAGCCCCTCGATGCCCTCGAACGCCTCGGGACGCTCCGGCTCCTCGCCGAGCGCCTCGCGGACGATCTCGGCGAACTTCGCCGGCAGCGCGGTCTCGAGCACGAGCATCGGGACGCCCTCGCGCAGGTGGCGACGGGCGACCGTGACGCCGTCGGCGGTGTGCGGGTCGATCGTGACGCCGTAGCGCTCGTGGACGTCGCGGATGGTGGCGACGCGGTCGGCGTGGGTGCTGCGACCGGAGACGAAGCCGAACTCGCTGATCCGCTCGAACTCGGGCGTCCCGGAGAGGTCGAACCCGCCCTCCTCGTCGAGGGACCGGAACAGCTCACCGAGCCGTGTCGCGTCCTGGCCGACGAGGTCGTAGAGGAAGCGCTCGAAGTTCGACGCCTTCGAGATGTCCATGCTCGGGCTCGAGGTGTGGTGCGTCTCGGCCGCCGAGCGCGGGCGGTACACGCCCGTGCGGAAGAACTCGTCGAGGACGTCGTTCTCGTTCGTCGCGACGACGAGCTGGTCGATCGGGAGCCCCATGGAGCGGGCGATGTGCCCAGCGCAGACGTTGCCGAAGTTGCCGGACGGCACCGAGAACGACACCTTCTGGCCCGGACCGTCGGTCGCGAGCAGCCAGCCGTGCACGTAGTACACGACCTGCGCGACGACGCGGGCCCAGTTGATCGAGTTGACCGTACCGACGGCGTGGAGCGCCTTGAACGGAGCGTCCTTCGAGACGGCCTTCACGATGTCCTGGCAGTCGTCGAAGTTGCCCTCGACGGCGAGGTTCACGATGTTGTCGTCCTGGAGGCTGAACATCTGCGCGCGCTGGAAACTGCTCATGCGGCCGTGCGGGCTCAGCATGATGACCCGGATGCCGGTCTTGCCGCGCATGGCGTGCTCGGCCGCGCTCCCGGTGTCGCCGGAGGTCGCGCCGAGGATGTTGAGCTCGTCGCCGCTCTTCGCGAGCGTGTACTCGAAGAGGTTGCCGAGCAGCTGCATCGCCATGTCCTTGAAGGCGAGCGTCGGGCCGTTCGAGAGGCCGAGGAGCTGCAGCTCGGTGCCGCCCTCCTCGCCGAGGGTGCGCAGCGGGGTGATGAGCGAGGCGTCGTCGCCGGCGCGGCCGTTCGAGTACACCTCGCCGGTGTAGGTGCGACGGGTGATGTCCTGGAGGTCGGCGGCGGGGATGTCGTCGGCGAACTTCGACAGCACGGCGAACGCGAGGTCGGCGTAGGACAGCTCGCGCCACGACTCGAGCTCCTCAGCGGTCAGCTGCGGGTACTCGGCCGGGAGGTACAGTCCGCCGTCCGGGGCGAGCCCGCCGAGGAGGATGTCCGAGAAGTGCTGGGGCAGATCGTGGCCCCGCGTCGACTGATAGTGCATGACCGTCTCTCTCATCCGGTTGGAAGCCCGATCTCCAACCTTGCCATATCGGGGGTCGACGCGCGGAGACCCGCCGTCATCGTGACCGGCCGCTACGCGCGGGCGAGTTCCTCGCGGATCGCGGCGACGAACGCGTCGATGTCGTCCTCCGTGGTGTCGAACGAGCACATCCAGCGGACCTCGCCCTTCGCGGCGTCCCAGTCGTAGAAGCGGAAGCGTTCACGCAGGCGGTCGGGGACACCCGCGGGCAGGGTCGCGAACACCGCGTTGGCCTGGGTCGGCTGGCTGAAGCCGAGGCCCGGTGCCTCCCCGGCGGCGATGAGGGCCTCGAGGGAGGTGCGGAGGCGCGCGGCCATCGCGTTCGCGTGGGTCGCGGAGCGGAGCCAGAGCCCGTCGCCACCGTCGGCCGCCGGCTCGAGCAGGGCGATGAGTTGCGCCGCACCGAAGCGCATCTTCGACGCCAGCTGCATGTTGAGCTTCCGCAGGTAGACGAGGCCCTCCGACGCCGACGGTTCGAGGACGACGATGGCCTCGCCGAACATGAGTCCGTTCTTCGTCCCACCGAAGGAGAGCACGTCGACACCGGCATCGGCGGTGAACGCGCGCAGTGGGACGCCGAGGGCTGCGGCGGCGTTGGCGATGCGGGCGCCGTCGAGGTGCAGTTTCATGCCGTGACCGTGCGCGTGGTCGGCGATCGCACGGATCTCCTCGGGCGTGTACAGGGTGCCGAGTTCGGTGGTCTGCGTGATCGAGACGACGAGCGGCTGTGCACGGTGCTCGTCGCCCCAGCCCCACGCCTCGCGGTCGATGAGGTCGGGCGTGAGCTTGCCGTCGGGGGCGTCGACCGTCAGGAGCTTGATGCCACCGACCCGCTCCGGCGCGCCGCCCTCGTCGGAGTTGATGTGCGCGGTCGACGCCGAGATGACGGCACCCCAGCGCGGGAGCATGGACTGCAGACCGACGACGTTCGCGCCGGTGCCGTTGAACACGGGGAACACGGCGACGTCGCGGCCGAAGTGATCGGCGAAGACCTCGTGCAGCCGACGGGTGTAGTCGTCCTCGCCGTACGCGATCTGGTGGCCACCGTTGGCCGCCGCGAGGGCGTCGAGGATCTCGGGGTGGACGCCGGAGTAGTTGTCGGAGGCGAAGCCGCGGATGCTGGTGTCATGCAGAGAGTCGGTCACTGATCCATCCTCGCGCATGCCGCACGCAGCTTCCGTGCATCGCAGGCCGACTTCCTGCGTGGTCGACCTGGTGTCGTCGGTCTCCCCTAACTCAGGAGTGTCCCGGCGTGGCGGCCGGTGCGCGCGGCCGACACGCCGCGACACGCCGGGACCTTCCTGAGTTAGGGGACTGACAGACGGGGTCAGTCGGCGGCGTGACGCGGGCCGTCGGAGGAGGGGACGACCTCCTCGGGCACGGCGTCGATCGCGGCGTCGACGTCGGCGTGGGCACCGGGCTCCGGCTCCGCGTCCGGAGTCTCCTGCGCGAGCGCGTGCTCGTAGGCGAGCGCGTGCACGGCGATCGAGGAGGCGGCGGCGGCCTGCTGCTCGTCCTCGGCGAAGGGCTGAGCCGGCTGTTCGGCCGACAGCGCGGCGGCCTGCTCGGGCGTCAGACGGGCGTCCTGGTCCTCCTCATCCTCGTCCACGAGGTCGAGGACGATGGGCTCGTCGCCGTAGATGTCGCCCGCCGGATCGCCCGCGAGCGGGGCCGGCGCGGGGAGGCGCTGCTCGGCATCGAGGAACTGCTTGGCCTCGAAGGCACCGGGGTTGAAGACCTCGTCGATCCCGCCGAGCCCGCTCATGCCTTGAGCGCTTCCGAGAGCTTGACCCGGCCACCCATTTTCAGCAGCGAGTTCTCGTAGATCCGCGAGCCGACGAGGATGACGAGCGCTGCAGTGACCGCGAGGATCAGCAGGGACAGGATCGGCTCCCACCACTGCGCCGAGCCGACGAAGAGACGGACGGGCATGCCTACGGCTGCAGAGAACGGCACGTAGGACATGATCGTCATCACCACCGGGTTGTCGTTGAAGAAGATGACGGCGAAGTACGGGATCATGATCAGCATCGTAATCGGCGTGGTGGTCGAACCGATGTCCTCTTGACGCGAGACCAGGGAACCGGCAGCGGCGAACAGTGCGGCCAGCAGGATGAAGCCGAGCACGAAGAACACCACGAACCAGACGACCGGGGTCCCGAGGCCGGCCAGCAGCTCCGTCTGGCCCGTCACCGTCAGCCCGATCACCGACAGCGCCGCGATCGCCAGGATCTGCCCGAACGCCAGGATGCTGTTGCCGAGCACCTTGCCCGCGAGGAGCGCCTTCACGGGGATGGCGGACATGAGGATCTCGACGACGCGGGTCTGCTTCTCCTCGACGACGCTCTGCGCGATCGACGCCCCGAAGGTGGTGGCGGAGACGAAGAACACGAGACCGAACCCGAGCGACACGATGTAGAGCAGGAAGCCCGCGGAGCCGTCCGCGTCGGGATCGAGGATGGTGACCTGCGGCTGCGCGCTCAGTTGCATGATGAGCGTGTTGGAGGCCTCGGAGTCGAAGATGACCTGGACGCCGGTGGGGTTGTCGTCGGTGGCCGGTGCGATCGCCGCCTCGACATCACCCGACTTCACCAGGGCCTCAGCGGCGGCGACGTCGGCCGCCTCGGTCACGTCGAAGGTCTTGCCGTCGACGAGTCCCGCACCCGCGTTCCCCACGACCGCGACCTTCGTGGTCTCTGAGGCCGTGTTCTTCGCGAGGAACCCGCCGACGACGATGCCGGCGAGGATCACGAGGAGCAGGATGCCCGTCGAGATGAGGAACGTCTTGCTCCGCAGACGCATCTTGACCTCGCGTTCGGCGACGAGACCGATGCTCTGCACGAGGCTGGGGGAGGCCGGGCCGGAGCGACGACGACCGGCGGGCTGGATCGGGGACGCGGTTGCCGTGGTCACTGGATGACCTCCTTGAAGATCTGGGCGAGAGTGGGTCGGAGGGGGGCGAAGCTCGTGACGTCGCCCAGCGTCAGCGCCTCACGGAGCACGGCCTGCGCCGCCTGGGCGTCGTCGGCGTCGAAGAGGGCGTAGCCACCGTCGAAGTCGACGACGGAGATCCCCGGACGCTCGCGCAGCCAGCCGGTGTCGGCCGCGGTGAGCAGCTCGTAGCGGTTGCCGGCGTGGGCTTCGCGGAGGGACTCGCGCGAGCCGGAGGCGCGGATCCTGCCACCGGCGATGATCACGAGGTCGTCGCAGAGGCGCTCCACGATGTCGAGCTGGTGGCTCGAGAACAGGACGGGGGATCCGTCTGCGGCGAACTCGCTGAGCACCCCGACGACCACGTCGACCGCCATCGGGTCGAGGCCCGAGAACGGCTCGTCGAGGACGAGGACGTCGGGGTCGTGGACGAGCGCTGCGGCGATCTGCGCCCGCTGCTGGTTGCCGAGCGACAGGCTCTCGAGGGCGTCGTTCCGGCGCTCGCCGAGGCCGAGGCGCTCGAGCAGCTCGCCGGCGTTGCGCTTGGCGGCGTGGGTCGTGAACCCGTGGAGGCGGGCCAGGTAGACGAGCTGTTCCTCGACCCGCATCTTCGGGTAGAGGCCGCGCTCCTCCGGCATGTAGCCGAACCGGCGGCGGTCCTCCGGGGTGAGCGGGGTGCCGTCGAGGGTGACGGTTCCGGCGTTCGCGGCGAGGACACCGAGCAGGATGCGCATCGTCGTCGTCTTGCCGGCGCCGTTCCCACCGACGAACCCTGTCATGCGGCCGGGGGCGACCTGGAAGCTGACGTCGTCGAGCACCTTCCGCTCGCCGTACGACTTGTCGATGTGGCTGAGTTCGAGCATCGGCCGCCTCCTGTGATCTGCGTGCTGGACCGAGTGTCCTGCGTCGGGTTCTCCCGGTATGGCGATCACGCTACGCGGCGTGGTGTGCCGACGGCATCCGCCGCAGGACGGGTTGACGCGACGACGCCCGGTCCCCTTCTCCGTCGAGTGGGGGATACCGGGCGTCGTGGACCAGCCGAGCGCTGGATCAGGCGGGGCGGGACTCCGGGGAGACCGTCTTCGAGGGGTCGGTCTCGGCGACGGAGCCGATGGCCTCGTCGATGCGGGCGATGATCGCGTCGTCGAGCTTCACACCGGCCGCGGCGGCGTTCGCGGTGACCTGCTCGGGACGCGAGGCACCGACGATCGCGCCGGCGATGTTGTCGTTGTGCAGCACCCAGGCGAGCGCCAGCTGCGCCATGGTGAGGTCGAGCTCGTCGGCGATGGGCTTCAGCTGCTGGACGGCCGTGAGCACCTCGTCGTCGAGGAAGCGCTTGATGGTGTCGGCGCCGCCCTTCTCGTCGGTGGCCCGGCTGCCCTGCGGGAGCTCTGCGCCCGGCAGGTACTTGCCGCTGAGGACGCCCTGCGCCACCGGCGACCAGACGATCTGGGAGATGCCGAGTTCGCGCGAGGTCGGGACGACCTCCTCCTCGATGACCCGCCACAGCATCGAGTACTGCGGCTGGTTCGAGATGAGCTGGAAGCCCAGCTCCTTGGACAGGGCGTGGCCGGCGCGCAGCTGCTCGGCGTTCCACTCGCTCACGCCGATGTAGAGCGCCTTGCCCGCCCGGACGACGTCGGCGAAGGCCTGCATCGTCTCCTCGAGGGGCGTCTCGCTGTCGTAGCGGTGGGCCTGGTACAGGTCGACGTAGTCGGTACCGAGACGCGTGAGCGAACCGTCGATCGACTCCATGATGTGCTTGCGCGACAGCCCGACGTCGTTGTGCCCCTTCGGGCCGGTGGGCCAGTAGACCTTCGTGAAGATCTCCAGGCTCGCGCGTCGTTCGTCCTTGAGGGCGTCGCCGAGCACCTGCTCAGCCGCCGTGTTCGCGTAGGCGTCGGCCGTGTCGAAGGTGGTGATGCCGGCGTCGAGGGCGGCGCGAACGCTCGCCGTGGCGACGTCGTTCTCCACCTGCGAGGCGTGGGTCAGCCAGTTGCCGAAGATGATCTCTGAGATCTTGAGTCCGCTGTTGCCGAGATATCGAAATTCCATGGACGTCACGCTACTCCTCGCATCCGACCGACCGACGGGGTTGCGCGGAGACGGAGCGAACCCTCAGCTGCGCGGTGACGCCAGCCCGTGCTCGTAGGTGTAGATGACCGCCTGGATGCGATCGCGGAGGGCGAGCTTCTGCAGCACCTTCGACACGTGCGACTTCACGGTCGCCTCGCCGACGAAGAGCGTGGTCGCGATCTCCTGGTTGGACAGCCCCTGGGCGACCAGCTGCAGGACCTCACGCTCGCGCTCCGTCAGCTGCCCGTATTCGGCGCCGGTCGTCGGCCCGGCCGGGACGGCGTGATCCTCCACGGCGTCCTCGACGGCGGGGGCCTGCCTGGTGAACCCCTCGATGACCCGGCGGGTGACCGCCGGCGAGAGGAGCGCCTCCCCGCCCGCGATCACCGAGACCGCGGCGACGAGTTCCTCCGGCGAGGAGTTCTTCAGGAGGAACCCGCTCGCACCGGCCCGGAGCGCTTCTGCCAGGTAGTCGTCGCGGTCGAAGGTGGTGAGGATGAGGACGGCGGCGTGCACCTCGGGATCCGCGACGATCCGGCGGGTGGCCTCGAGGCCGTCCATGCCCGGCATCTGGACGTCCATGCAGATCACGTCCGGCGCGAGCGTCGTCGCCAGCGCGACGGCCTCGGCGCCGTCCGACGCCTCACCGACGATCTCGATCCCGGGCTGCGAGCCCAGGATGATGCGGAAGCCGGCACGCAGCAGCTCCTGGTCGTCGACGAGGAGGATGCGGGTGGAATGCTCGGTCATGCCTGGTCCTTCGTCGTGGTGGTCTGGGGTCGTGCTGCGGCGGAGGAGGCGAAGCGGGCGTCGGCGATGGACGCCGCGACGGACTCCATCGCCTGGTCGCCCGGTCTGCCGAGCGGGATGGCGGCCCGCACGAGGAAGCCGCCGCGGGCGCGGGCCCCGACCTCGAGGACGCCGCCCGACGACGCCACGCGCTCCCGCATCCCGATGAGTCCGAGCCCACCACGGCGGGCCACCGTCGGGACGGTCCCCGTGTTCGTGATCTCGAGCTCGACCGCGTCGTCCAGATAGCGGAGCCTGAGTTCGGCCGTGGCCGTGGTACCGCCGTACTTGCGGGCGTTCGTGAGCGCCTCCTGCGCGATCCGGTAGAGGTTGAACGACACGACGGCCGGGATCGGGACCGGTGTGCCCACGAGTTCGAACCTCGTCGGCAGTCCGTTCGCCGTCGACTCGTCGGCGAGCCGGCCCAGCTGGCTGACGCCGACGGTCGACGGGCTGCTCTCCTCGTCGGTCGGTTCGCCGTGCGCGCGGAGGGTGCCGAGCATCTTGCGCAGCTCCTCGATCGCGCTCCGTGCGCCGAGTTCGACGTTCGTGAGGGCGTCCCGCGCGGCCGCCGGGTTCGCATCGAGCACGGTGCGCGCGGCGCCGGCCTGGACCCCCATCACCGAGACGTGGTGGGCGACGACGTCGTGCAGCTCGCGCGCGATCCGCACCCGCTCGAGGGCGACCGCCTGCCGGGCGGACCGGGCGCGCTCCGCCTCGAGCTCGGCCGTGCGCTGCTCGAGCGCCGCCCGCTCCCGGGAGGACTGGTACACGCGCTCGCCGAAGAAGTACGCGGCTCCGAAGTAGAGGATGTTCGTCAGGATCTGGATGAGGATGAACGCCACGAGGGGCGAGAAGAGCCCCACCCGGGAGAGACTGGGCAACGCGTCGGGGTCGGTCGCCTGGATGAACATGGAGACGAGCAGCCAGACGAACATGGCGACGATGATGAGCACGCGGATGAGGACGGCCCGACGTCGGTTCGGAACCCATGCCCCGACCGTGTAGATCGCGAGGAACAGCGCGATGTTCGTGAACAGCACCTCGGGCACCAGTACCGTGCCGCCCACGATGAACATCACGGCGACGACGATCGAGACGGAGCACGGGAAGCGGCGACGGAACGCGAGCGGCGCGGTGATGCCGATCGCCCAGAGGACGGACGCCCACATCGGTGCGGGCTCGGGGTAGAACCCGGCGATCGTGTACAGCGTGAGGCTGAGGAGGGTGCCGACGCCGAGGGCGACGGCGAGGATGATGTCGGACCGCTGTTCCGACGGCGTCGCGGCCGGACGCCGCCACTCGGCGTCGTAGGGGTCGACCGGGCGTTCCTCCTGCTGGTCGACGGCGGGCTCGCTCATGCCGTCCACGCTAGCGCGACGCCCCGCCGGGGACATCCGTCGAGCGACGGAGCGCGGCCGTCCGGCGCTCGAACAAGAGCCCGGAGCGGCACTCAGGAGAGTGCTGCTCCGGGCTCCTCCGCGGCACGGTCGGGTCAGGCCGCGGATCGCCCCGTGATCCCGGCGGTCGACGTGATGACGTCCGCCATCTTCTTGCCGAGCGCTTCGTAGAACATCGACAGGGGGAACTCGTCGTCGAGGACCGCGTCGGTGAGTCCACGCGGCGGTCCGCTCAGGATCTCGTCGGACAGCCCACGCGCCCACTCCGACGCGGGGTGCGGCGTCAGCGTCGTCCGGACGAGCTCGTACGCGGCGAGCCAGTGCGCGGTCTTCGGACGGTCGATCGATCGCCAGTACAGCTCATCGATGCTCTCGCCGAGCCGCACGACCACGTCGGGGACCTCGTCCCAGTCGATCGTGAGCCTGGTGTCGGTCCAGTGCAGCACGCCGTGCTGGTGCATCCACGCGAAGAGCAGCTGGCCGCCGACGCCGTCGTAGTTCCGGACGCGCGAGCCGGTGATGGCGAACCGGAAGATGCGGTCGAAGATGATCGCGTACTGGACGAGCTTCGCGTGCTCGAGGATCGCCACGTCGGCCGCGTCGAGCGTCTCGGTCTCCGCGCGGGTCGTCAGCGTGCGCTCCAGCCGGACGGACTCGCGGAACGCCGTGAGGTCGCAGCGCAGCTCCTCGAGGGAGTACAGGAAGAACGGCATCCGCTGCTTGATCATGAACGGGTCGAACGGGAGGTCACCGCGCATGTGCGTGCGGTCGTGGATGAGGTCCCACATGACGAAGGTCTCCTCGGCCAGCTGCTGGTCGTCCAGGAGGGACGCGGCGTCGGCCGGGAGGTCGAGCTTGGTGATCTCGGCCGCGGCTCGGACGACCCGACGGTACCGGGCCGCCTCGCGGTCCTGGAAGATCGCGCCCCAGGTGAACGCCGGGATCGCGCGCATCGCGACCGTCTCGGGGAAGAGGACCGCGGAGTTCGTGTCGTACCCCGGCGTGAAGTCGAGGAAGCGGATCGGCACGAAGAGCGCGTTCGTGTAGTCGCCGGCCTCGAGCGCGGCGATGAACTCGGGCCAGATGACCTCGACGAGCACGGCCTCGATGTGGCGGTCGGTCGAACCGTTCTGCGTGACCATCGGGAACACGACGAGGTGTCCCAAGCCGTCCACGCGGTGCCGCTCGGGGTGGAAGGCGACGAGCGAGTCGAGGAAGTCCGGGACGCCGAAACCGTCGCGCTCCCAGCGGTCGAAGTCGGCGACGAGGGCGTCGAGGTACTCGGCGTCGTGCGGGAAGTTCGGAGCGAGGGCGCGGACACTGGCGACGATCGTGGCGACGTGCCCTGCCGCCTGCCCGTGGTCGCTCGACTCGGGGATCGAGCCGTCCTTCACCTGGACGGCCTGCAGCGCGGTCGCGGCGGCCTTGAGGTCCGTCCAGGCCGGGTGCCCGACGAGTGCGGCGGCGTCTTCGACGACCTCCGGCTCTCCGACGATGCTCTTCGTGTGGGTGGTGGCGACGTTCGACATGGTGAACCTCCTTCCGCGTGCGCAGGCGTCGCCCGGGGTGGGTGACGATTCCTTCGAGCGTAGGGGCGGAGGGGGTGCGGATTTCTTGCGTCAGGAGCGACTTCGCTGCAACATTCGGCCGTTCGCGCTGGGGAACTGCACGGCCGACTGCGGGCGAGCCGCTACCCCCAGCGGCGCTTGATCCAGCGGTCGAGGACACCGACGAGCGCATCGGTGATCGCGCCGAGCAGCGCGAGCACGATGATGACGAAGAAGATGCGGTCGACCCGGCCGTTGTTCTGCGAGTCCACCAGGCGGAAACCGAGTCCCATGGACGAGGCGATGAGCTCCGCCGCCACGAGGAACAACCACGACTGCGCCAGCGCGAGCCGGAGGCCGGAGACGACCGAGGGCGTCACGGCAGGCAGTTGTACCGTCCGGAACAACGCGACACCGTTCAGGCCGAACGCGCGGCCGGCTTCGACCAGGTGCTTGTCGACGTGTCGGAGCGCGGCGGAGACCGTCGTGTACACCGGGAAGAACGCGCCGATCGCGATGAGCGTGATCTTCGACTCCTCACCGATCTTCAGCCAGAGGATGAGCAGCGGGACCCACGCGAGCGACGGGACGGCGCGGATCGCCGCGAAGGTCGTCGACAGCAGGATGTCGCCGAGGCGCGAGAGCCCCACGACCGCGCCGAGGACGAGGCCGAGGACAGCGCCGATGAGGAACCCGATGAGGACGCGCTGCACCGAGATGGCGACGTCCTGCTGCAGCCAGCCGCGTTGCGCGAGATCCACGCCGGCCGCCCAGACCTCGGCGGGTGCCGGGAGTTGCGAGGGCGGGACGAGGCCGAACGCGGTGACGAGCTGCCAGGCCCCGAGGATGACGACGGGGACGAGGAAGCCGCCGAGGACGACGACGATCCTGCGCGACCCGAGGACGGCGCGCGCTTCGCGGCCGGACTGGGTCGCCTGGGCACCCGCGAGGCCTGCGGTCGGGGTGCCGAGTCCGGGTTGGTCGCTCACGGGTTCCTCTCGGGACGGTTCACGGCGAGGCGCCGGACTACTTCGTGCCGATGACGGACGGGTCCGCGTCGTCCACGAAGCTCGGGTTGAAGAGGTCGGCCAGGGCGTCGTCGACCTTGTCCTGCGACGAGACGTCGCCGGACTCCACGAAGATCGGGCCGATGATCGACAGGACCTGCTCCTGCGCCTTGCCCGGCGCCGGGTCGACGTCGAGGTTCGAGCGTTCCGTGATCACCTTCGTCGCCACGGCGAGGTCGAGGCCCGCGGCGTCCGCGAGGATCTGCGCCGTCTCGTCGGGGTTCGACGCAGCCCATTCACGAGCGTGCTCGTAGGCGTTCACGACGGTCTGCGCGACGTCCGGGCGCTCGTCGATGAAGGACTCGGTCGCGGCCAGGATGCCGTAGCTGTTGAAGTCGACGTTGCGGTAGATGAGCTTCGCGCCCGCCTCCTCGGCGCCGGCCATGATCGGGTCGAGACCGGCCCACGCGTCGACGGAACCGTTCTGCAGGGCAGCCCAGCCGTCGGCGTGCTGGAGGTTCTCGATCGTGACGTCTGAGGCGGACAGGCCGGCCTCCTCCAGTGCCTGCAGGAGGAAGAAGTAGGGGTCGGTGCCCTTCGTCGCGGCGACCTTCTTGCCCTTGAGCTCGGCGACGTCCGTGATCGTCGAGCCCTGGCCGACGACGATCGCCGACCACTCGGGCTGCGAGAAGACGTCGATCGCCTGGATGGCCGATCCGTTCGCCCGGTTCAGGAGCGCGGCGGACCCGGCGGTGGACCCGACGTCGATCGCGTCGGCCCGCAGCGCCTCGTTGGCCTTGTTGGAGCCGGCCGACTGGACCCAGTTGACGGTGATGTCCTGGTCGTCGAGTGCGTCCTCGAGCCAGCCCTGGTCCTTGATGATGAGGGAGAGCGGGTTGTAGGTCGCGAAGTCGATGTCGAGCGTGCCGCCCTCGGTGGTGCCGGCGGTGCTGTCGCCGCCGGCCGCAGGAGCGTTCTCGCCCGCGACGCAGCCGCTGAGGAGGAGCGCTGCGGCGGCGGTCGCGGCGACGAGGGCCGCGCGCCCGGCGCGGGAGGTGGTGAAGCGGCGTCGTGAGGTCATGCGTTGGTCCTTGCTGTGGATCGGTGCGGGATGACGGCGGAGGTGGTGGGTGGCTCAGTACGGGAAGTGCGGGATGGACGGCAGTCGTTGGTCGCCGCGGGCGAGACCGTGGCGGTCGATGCCGAGTCCGTCGAGGAGGCGGCCGCGCAGCTCGGCGAGCTCTGCCGACCCGCGGTCGCGCGGGCGGTTGCCGGGGACGGTCACGGTCTGCGCGATGGTCGAACCGGGCTGTCCGTCCTCGCGACCCAGGAGGATGACCCGGTCGGCGAGCTGGAGGGCTTCGTCGACGTCGTGCGTCACGAGCAGGATGGTGGTGGGCGCGGCGAGGTGGATGGCGAGCAGCAGGTCCTGCATCTTCAGCCGGGTGAGGGCGTCGAGGGCACCGAACGGTTCATCGAGGAGCAGGACGCCCGGCCGGCGGGCGAGGGCTCTCGCGAGCGAGGCGCGTTGCGCCATGCCGCCGGAGACCTCCCGTGGGCGGTGCTCGGCGAAGTCCGCGAGCCCCACGAGTTCGAGCAGCTCGGCGACGCGGGCGCGTCCTTCGGCTGCGGGTGTCCGCTTGGGCAGACCGAGTGCGACGTTCGCCGCGATGGTGCGCCAGGGGAGGAGTCGAGGCTCCTGGAAGCCGAAGGCCGTGCGCGGGTCGATACCGGCGACGGGTGTGCCGTCGATGAGCACGGAGCCGGCGGTCGGGTGGTCGAGACCGGCCGCGATCCGCAGCAGGGTGGACTTGCCGCAGCCGCTCGTACCGAGGATCGCCACGACCTCGCCGGCCTCGGCGGTGATCGTGACGTCGCGCAGCACGGGCCGCGGGGCGTCGGCGCGTTTGCCGGCACCGCTCGCGAAGGTGCGGCCGACCCCGGCGAACGCGACCGTGGAGGCACGATCCGCAGAGCCGCCGGGGACGGCGTCGCGGGTGACCGGCGAGCTCGCGGCGAGCGGGCTTGGGGCAGCGTTCGTCATGGGTCTCGGGCTCCAGGGGTGGGGTGCCCGCCATGCTACGCGAGGGTGACGGACCGCTCTCGGTCGCCGAAACAGAGCGTCACATTGGCGTGCGCTCGTGACATCCGGAGGGTTCCGGTGTTATGCGTCCGCTACCAGCTGCCGACCTGCGTGAGGGCGACGTCGAGGATGGCGACGGCCTCCTCCCGGTTGACCCGGGCGAGCAGCAGTGCGCTGACCGACAACGACGTGAGCTGCCGCGCGGCCGCGGTGAGTTCGTCCGCGTCCGCCTCGGGACGGGCGAGGGCGAGGGCGTCCGAGACGGCGGTGGTGAGCTCGGCGCGGTAGCCGTCGACGACCTCGCGCAGTGCATCGTCGTGGGCCGCGAGGCCGGCCGCGCTGTTGAGGAGGAGGCAACCGCGGCGGGGGGAGTCGTCGGGCAGGGTCGCGATGACCGTCTGCACGCCGGAGAAGTAGGTGGTGAGCCCGGCTCTGCCGTCCGTCGCCCGCGCGAGGACCGAGAGGCGCGGTCGGATGACGGTGTCGAGGTAGTCCTGCACGGCGGCGTCGAACAGCCCGCGCTTGCTGTCGAAGGCGTGGTAGAGGCTCGACCGCCGCAGACCGGTGGCCGCTTCGAGGTCGGCGAGCGAGGTCGCCTCGTACCCGCGGTCCCAGAAGACGTCGCGCGCCGCCTGGACGACGGCGACGGTGTCGAACTCCTGCGTGCGTCCCATGGATGCCTCCTCCTGGCTCGGCCGGTCCTCCGGACGGGTGGGTTGTGTACCGAGCGTTCTACTATTATAGTAGACCCATCGGTACAGAATGTCGCTCCACCCGGACGACTCGACACCGATCTCCCGGAAGGCCCGTCCCATGCTCGTCGTCAGTCTCGTCCTCGTCGGCATCGCCGCCCTCCTGCACGTCTACATCTTCGTGCTCGAGTCGCTGCGCTGGACCGAGCCGGCAACGCGCAAGACCTTCGGTACCACGGAGCTCGAGGCCGAGACCACCCGCGGCCTCGCGTACAACCAGGGCTTCTACAACCTGTTCCTCGCGATCGGCACCATCGTCGGCATGGTCTTCCTGATCGCCGGCTCGACCGGCATCGGGGCGGCGCTCGTGTTCGCCTCGGCGGGTTCGATGCTCCTCGCCTCGCTCGTCCTCATCACCTCGGACCGCACGAAGGCACGCGCCGCGATCGTCCAGGGGACGGCCCCGCTGCTCGGACTCATCGCACTCGTCATCGCGCTGGCCGTCTGACACCTCCCATCCCGACGCCCCAGGCGTCACCCCGTCCGCAACCCGACGACGCGCTGCGCCCGCCCACCGAATCACCGCACCAAGGAAAGGCACCACATGAACACCCCCGCGCTCAGCACCCAGATCCAGCTCGTCTCGCGACCGGTCGGCTGGCCGACCGAGTCCGACTTCCGGACCGTCTCCGTCGAACTCCCGGAGCTCGCGCCCGGCCAGCTCCGGGTCCAGAACCTCTTCCTCTCCGTCGACCCCTACATGCGCGGTCGCATGAACGACGCCCGCTCCTACGTCGCGCCGTACCAGCTCGGTGAGACGATGACCGGCGGCGCCATCGGCCGGGTCGTCGAGTCGGCCGCCGAAGGCTTCTCCGTCGGCGACGTCGTCCTGCACCAGTTCGGCTGGCGCGACCTCGTCCAGGAGGACGCCAGCGGGTTCCGCGTCGTCCCTGAGCTCCCCGGCGTCCCGCTGTCCGCCTACCTCGGCGTCCTCGGCATGACGGCCCTCACCGCGTACGTCGGTCTGCTCGAGGTCGCCAAGTTCCGGGAGGGCGACACGGTGTTCGTCTCCGGTGCGGCAGGCGCCGTCGGCACGATGGTCGGCCAGATCGCCCGTCTCAAGGGCGCGAAGCGCGTCATCGGTTCGGCCGGATCGGCTGAGAAGGTCGCCCTGCTGACGGAGAAGTACGGCTACGACGCCGCGTTCAACTACAAGGACGGCCCCGTCACCGAGCAGCTCGCGGCCGCGGCACCCGACGGCATCGACGTGTACTTCGACAACGTCGGCGGCGAGCACCTCGAAGCGGCGATCGACGCCTTCAACGACGGCGGACGCGCAGCACTCTGCGGCGTCATCTCGCAGATCAACGACACCGAGCGTGCCGAGGGCCCGCGCAACCTGTCGAACATCGTGACCCGCGGGCTCACCCTCACGGGCTTCACCGTCGGCAACTACACGCAGCACTTCCCGGCGTTCTCCGGTGAGATGGGTGCCTGGTTGCAGAACGGTGACGTCGTCTTCGACGAGACCGTCTACGAGGGCCTCGACCACACGCTCGACGCGTTCCTCGCGCTCATGCGCGGCGCCAACACCGGGAAGATGGTCGTCAAGCTCTGACGTCCCGTTTCGTTCGCCCATCTTTGGGCGACGCGTGGTTCGTTCGCCCATGTTCGGGCGAACGAACCACGCGTTCGAGTCACACGACGGCGAGCGTTCCGGAAGCGGTGACCTCGGCGGCATCGATGCGGGCCATCGCGAGGCGCTCGGCGGCGACGAGCGTCGTGACGCCCGCCGCTGTGGCCTCCCGGTAGATCGACTGCACGGTCCGCCCGATCGCCGACACCCGCTGTTCGATGGCCGCGGCGTCGGCGCCCGGTTCCGACGCCATGGCGAGGTAGATCACGCCGCCCGCGTTCGCGACGAAGTCCGGCGCCCACAGGATGCCGCGCTCCTCGAGGGCCACCGCGTCGGCGCGGGAGGCGAGCTGGTTGTTCGCCGCCCCGACCACGGCGCGACACCGCAGCTGCCCGATCACCCGGGCGTTCAGGGCACCACCGACACCGCACGGCACGAAGAGGTCCGTCTCGACGAGGTGCTCGTCGCCCGGTTCGATCCAGCTGGCGCCGATCTCCTCGGCGAGGGCCCGCTTCCGCGGGTCGACGTCGGTGACGATGAGGCGAGCCCCCTCGGACGCGAGTCGTCGGGCCAGCCGGCCGCCGACCTGACCGAGCCCGGAGATCGTCGCCCGGTGGCCCGCGACGAGCGGGGTGCCGAAGACCGTCTCGAGCGTCGCGGTGATGGCCGCGTGCACGCCGGCCGCCGTCGCCTCGCTCGGTTCGCCGACCCCTCCGCGGTCCGCCGGCAGCCCGCTGACGTGGTCGGTCCGCTCGGCGACGACGGCCATGTCCTCGGCGGTCGTGCCGACGTCCTCCGCGGTGCGATAGGCGCCGCCGAGCGCTTCGACCGCGTCGCCGAGGTCGAGCATCGCGTCGCGGCGCTCCGCGGGGTCGAGGGTCGTGCCGACGGGCAGGTGGATGACGGACTTGCCGCCGCCGTGCGCGAGACCGGCGGCCGCGTTCTTCATCGTCATCCCCGCCGCGAGGCGGAGGGAGTCGTCGACGGCCTCGAGCCAGGACCCGTACCGCCAGAGTCGCGCGCCGCCGAGGGCCGGCCCCAGGGCGGTGGAGTGCAGGGCGACGCTGATGGTCAGCCCGGAGCGCGGTCCGCGGCTGATGGAGAGGCGTTCGTGGGGGAGGGTGGTGCTGTGCATCGCGTCGCTGGACGCGACCGGGTCGAATGACGTCATCGTCGGATCTCCTCGTGGGTGATTGGTGCGGGCTCCTGGTGGGAGCGGATCACTGGGCGATGGTGGTGCCCGGCTCTCCTCCCCAGATTCTCCACGCCGACCGCCCGCTCCACAACCGTCGGCTCGACCGGGCCGCCGGACGGGCTGCACCTAGGCTGGACGGCATGGGTGGAGTGCTGACGGGGTTCGCGATCATCGGCACCGTCATCCTCGTCGGCTACGTCGCCGGGCGTCTCGAGGTCGGGGGCCCGACGACCGGGCACGTGCTCAACCGGGTGGCGTTCTTCGTCACCAACCCGGCGCTGCTGTTCACCGTGCTCGCCACGGCCGACCTGCACGAGGTGTTCAGCAGTTTCATCTGGGTCGCCCTCGCGAGTGCCCTCGCTGCGGCTGCGCTCTTCGTGCTGCTGAACGCCGTGTGGCTGCGCAAGGACCTCTCCGTCGCGACGATCGGCGCGCTCGGCTCAGGCTACGTCAACGCCAACAACATCGGCATCCCGGTCGCGGTCTACGTCCTCGGTGAGGCAGGCTACGTCGCCCCGGTCATCCTGCTGCAGCTCCTCGTCTTCGCTCCGATCGCGCTCACCATCCTCGACGTCAGACAGCGCGGCTCCGTCTCCTTCCTCGGCATCGTGACGCAACCCTTCCGCAACCCGATGATCGTCGCGTCGATCATCGGCGTCGTGCTCAACCTGTTCGGCGTCCGGCTCCCCGAGCCCGTCATGGCTCCGTTCGAGCTCCTCGGCGGCGCAGCCGTGCCGCTCATCCTCATGGCGTTCGGGATGTCGCTGCACGGCATGCGGCCGTTGCAGGCCGGCAGCGGACGTCGGGAGATCTTCGTTGCGACGGCGATCAAATCGGTCGTGATGCCCGGGTTCGCCTACCTCATCGCGCACTTCGGCTTCGGGCTGAGCGGCACGCCGTTGTTCGCCTCGGTCGTGCTCGCGGCCCTCCCGGCGGCCCAGAACGTCTACAACTTCGCCAGCCGATACGAGCAGGGTGTCACGCTCGCCCGCGACACGGTCCTGCTGACGACGATCCTCTCCGTGCCGGTCCTCGTCGTCGTCGCCGCCCTGCTCGCCTGAGCCCCGGAACCGGTCCGTCCGGAGTGCCTCTGTCCTCCGAAGAATGGACAGCGATGGCCGGAAATGCCGAACGTTCGCGACTACTCTTGGGCGGGCACGACTGAGATATGCCACCGTCCAGTCCGGCGGAGCGCCGTCGGACCCGACCCGATGGGACGACATGACCGAAGGCACGACCCCACGACACGAACGTTCCGGAGACTGGGCCGAATCCCGCGAGACCGTCGGCGACGAGATGCTCGCCGTGCAGGACTTCTCCGGTGAGGAGGAGGGGTACCACAAGACCCTCAAGCCGCGGCAGATCCAGATGATCGCGATCGGCGGCGCGATCGGCACCGGGCTCTTCCTCGGTGCGGGCGGGCGCCTGAACAGCTCCGGTCCGGCGCTCATCCTCGTGTACGCGCTCTGCGGGTTCTTCGCGTTCCTCATCCTCCGCGCTCTGGGTGAACTCGTCCTCCACCGCCCGTCCTCGGGCTCGTTCATCTCCTACGCGCGTGAGTTCTACGGCGAGAAGATGGCGTTCGGCGCGGGGTGGTTGTACTTCCTCAACTGGGCGATGACCTCGATCGTCGACGTCACCGCGGCCGCGCTCTACATCAAGACCTTCGGCAAGCTCTTCGGCTGGAAGGAGCTCGAGGACTTCCCGCAGTGGGTCTTCGCGCTCGCCGCCCTGGTGGTCGTGCTGGCGCTCAACCTCGTCTCCGTCAAGCTGTTCGGAGAGATGGAGTTCTGGTTCGCGCTGATCAAGGTGTCGGCGCTGGTGATCTTCCTCATCGTCGGCGTCTGCTTCATCGTCTTCGGCGGACGCACCGACATCGGCGCCGTCGGATTCTCGGTCATCGGCGACAACGGCGGGCTGTTCCCGGTCGGCGCCTTCGCCCCGATGATCGCGATCTCCGGTGTGGTCTTCGCCTACGCGGCCATCGAGCTCGTGGGTACGGCGGCCGGTGAGACGGCCGAACCGAAGAAGATCATGCCGAAGGCCGTCAACACGGTCATCTTCCGCATCGCGATCTTCTACGTCGGTTCGGTGCTGCTCCTCTCGCTCCTGCTGCCCTACACGGCCTACCAGGCCGGTGAGAGCCCGTTCGTCACCTTCTTCTCGCACATCGGGTCGGAGCAGGCCGGGGCGATCTCGGCGTCCGTCATGAACTTCGTGGTCCTGACCGCGGCGCTGTCGAGCCTCAACGCCGGCCTCTACTCGACCGGTCGCATCCTCCGATCGATGGCCGTCAACGGTTCGGCCCCCGCGTTCACGGGCAAGATGAGCAAGAACGGCGTCCCGTTCGGCGGGATCCTGCTCACCGCAGCGCTGACCCTGCTCGGCGTCCTGCTGAACGCGCTCTACCCGTCGAAGGCGTTCGAGCTCGTGCTCGAGATCTCGGCCATCGGCATCATCGGCGGCTGGGCGACGATCATCCTCTGCCAGATCCAGCTGCAGCGCTGGGCGAAGCAGGGCAAGGTCGAGCGGCCGTCGTTCCGCTTGTTCGGGGCACCGTTCACGTCGTATCTGACGCTCGCGTTCCTCCTGTTCGTCCTCGTGACCATGGGCTTCTCGGAGACCGGGCGCTGGGTCCTCGCCTCCCTCATCGTCCTCATCCCGATGCTCATCGTCGGATGGTTCGCCGCCAAGCCGCGGATCATGGCCGCCGCGGCCGCACGCGAGGGGCACACAGGCACCTGGCCGGTGGTGGCCGAGCGTCCCGCCATCGATGCGAACAAGCGGAAGCGCGGGGGCGCACCGCGGTCCTAGCGCGAGAACGGACGACGGCGGGTCGGCGGTTCGCGGTGAATCGCTAAGCGATAGTGATCACTTCGGGTCGGTTTCGAGCATTCCCTTGCACCTCGGGAGCCGGTTCAGCAGGATGTGGGCAACCTCTTCCGTGCACCACCGGACCCCGCTGGAGTTCCCGTGAACCGTCGTCTCCGTCTCGTCGCCGTGCTCGCCGCGTGCGGCATCGTCGTCGCCACACCGCTGAGCGCTGCGGCGCAAGCACCTGCCCCGACCCCGGCCGACACGGTCGCCTACGAGCCGAGCGACGCGATCATCGCGAATCCCGAGCGCGGCTTCGACCACACGAACAACACGCACTACTACCCCGAGGGGACCGAGGGCGGGCCGGGGTACACGCCGCTCGACGTCGCCACCCTGGCGGCCTACCGCGAGGAGGGCATCACCGAACTCGTCCGCGTCTTCTACCTGGAACGGTTCGTGGCCGAGCCGACCCTCGACCCGGCCTGGCTCGCGCTCGTCCAGGCGGACTTCGACGCGGCCCGCACCGCCGGCATCTCGATCATCCCCCGCTTCGCGTACCTCGCCGGCGGCGACTTCCCCTACACGCCGCCCTACGGTGACGCACCGCTCGACATCGTGCTCACCCACATCGAGCAGCTCACGCCGATCTTCCAGGACAACGCCGACGTCATCTCCGTCGTCCAGGCCGGCTTCGTCGGCCTCTGGGGCGAGGGCTACTACACGGACCACTTCGCCGCGGACCCGGCGAACCCCGGTGTCCTCACGGACGAGGACTGGGCGAAGCGCCGCGCAGTCGTCGAGGCGCTCCTCGAGGCGGTTCCCGCCGACCGCTCCATCCAGGTGCGGACCATGAACATGAAGCAGAACATCCTCGGGGTGCCGTCCGGGACCGCTGGGGCCATCACCGAGGCGCAGGCGTTCGACGGCAGCGCCATCTCGCGCATCGGTCACCACAACGACTGCTTCCTCGCGGCACCCGACGACTGGGGCACCTACCTGTCCGACCCGATCTCGCTCGATCAGGACTACCTCGCGCAAGAGAGCGACTGGGTGCCGGTCGGCGGTGAGACCTGCAACGTGAACCCGCCGCGGTCGGAGTGGGCCACAGCCTCGGCCGAGATGGAACGCTACAACTTCAGCTACCTGAACTGGGACTACCTGCAGGACGTCCTGCAGTCCTGGGGGCAGGAGAACCTCGACACCACCGCGAAGCGACTCGGCTACCGCTTCGTGATGACGGAGAGCTCGGTCGTGGACGGCACGCTCTCGCTCACGGTCCGGAACGACGGTTGGGCGGCTCCGTACAACAGCAGGCCTGCCTACCTCGTGCTGTCGAACGCCGAGCGCACGGTGCGCGTCCCGTTCGGTTCCGACGCTCGGACCTGGGGTGCGGGGGAGACCGTCACGCTCCAGGCGTCGCTCGCCGACGTCCCGGACGGTCGCTATGACACGGCGCTGTCGCTGCCGGCCACGCACGAGTCGGTCGCGGCGAACCCGCTCTACGCCGTCCAGACGGCGAACGTCGGCACCTGGGATGCGGCGACCGGCGTGAACAGCCTGCAGCGTCAGGTGACCGTCGGAGCCGACGGTGTCGTCATGGCTGAACCGGTGGCCGGTGCTGCGGCCAGACTGCCCGACACGGGCGTCTCGTCGCTCGCTCCCGCGGTCCTCGGCGGTGGCGTGGTGGCGCTCGGAGCCCTCGCCCTCCTGCTCGCCCGGCGTCGTCGGAACGCCTGACCGGACTCGGGTGAGGGCGTCGGCTCAGCCGAAGATCATCGGCGAGTCGTCCTCATCCTCGTCGGAGAGGGTGAAGTCGAGGTCGACGACGACGGGAACGTGGTCGCTCGGACTGTCGCCCTTGCGCTCGTTGCGGTGGATCGACGCCTCGACGACGTGGTCCGCGAAGGCCTGCGAGCCGTAGATGAAGTCGATCCGGAGGCCCTCGTTGCGCGGGAATCGGAGCTGCTTGTAGTCCCAGAACGTGTAGCCCTCGGGGACGAACGGTCGCACGGTGTCCTGGAGGCCGGCGTCAACGAAGGCTGCCAGAGCCGCGCGCTCGGGCTCCGAGATGTGAGTCGAGCCCGGTCCGAAGCTCGGGTCGCCGACATCGGAGTCGAGCGGCGCGACGTTCCAGTCACCCATGAGCGCGAGCGGCAGCTCGGGGTTCTCGGCGAGCCAGGAGCGGGTGTCGGCTTCGAGCGCCGCGAGCCAGCGGAGTTTGTAGTCGTAGTGCGGGTCGCCCACGGCGCGGCCGTTCGGGACGTACAAGCTCCAGAGACGGACGCCGTCGACCGTCGCGCCGATGGCTCGCGCTTCGAGCGGCAGGCCGTCGGCGTCGAACCCGGGACCGTCGAGCGCGAGGCTCGCCGGTGGCTTGCCGAAGCCGGGCATGTCGGGGAAGCCGATCTGTACATCCTCCATCGGGAGGCGGCTGGCGATGCCGACGCCGTTCCACTGGCTGAGCCCGTGGAGCTCCACCTGGTAGCCGGCTTTCGTGAACGCCTCCATCGGGAACTGCTCGGGCTTGCACTTGAGCTCCTGCATGGCGAGGACGTCGACGTCTTCTCGGACGAGCCAGTCGACCACGCGGCCGACGCGGGTACGGATCGAGTTGACGTTCCAGGTGGCGATGCGCATGCCCCAACGCTATCGAACCTGCCCCGCCCTCCGTCTCAGTCCGATGTCCCTAACTCAGGAGACGCTGGGCGTGTCGCCCGGGCGTGCCGCCGGTGAGCCCCGACACGCCGGAGACTTCCTGAGTTAGGGAAAGAGCACGGGGCATCGGGTAGGACGGCGGGTGGGGGATTGAGCGGAGGTTCCCAGGGATGGCGAGCGGGTGTCGCGTAGCGTCGTGGGTATGACGACGTCCACCGCCGCCACGTTCAGCCTGTCCGCCGCCTCAACGGGAGGGGACAGTGCCCTCGGAGGGGTCGCCGACTGGGCGGTCGACCTGATGGAGACGTTGGGTGGTCCGGGAGCCGGGCTCGCCATCGCCCTCGAGAACCTCTTCCCGCCGCTCCCGAGCGAGATCATCCTCCCGCTCGCCGGATTCGCCGCCAGTCAGGGCAAGCTCGGACTCGTCGAGGTCCTCATCTGGACGACGGCCGGTTCCGTGATCGGTGCGCTGGCCCTCTACGCGATCGGGGCGGTGCTCGGACGCGACCGGATGCGCCGTCTCGCCGAGCGGGTCCCGCTCGTCCACGTCGAGGACGTCGACCGCGTGGAGGCCTGGTTCCGGAAGCACGGCTCGAAGGCCGTGTTCTTCGGACGGATGCTGCCGATCTTCCGAAGCCTCATCTCCATCCCAGCCGGTGTGGAACGGATGCCGGTCCTGCGGTTCACCCTGCTCACCTTCGCGGGCAGCGCCATCTGGAACACCGTCTTCGTCCTCGCCGGCTTCTTCCTGGGCGAGCAGTGGCACATCGTCGAGGAGTACGCGGGCATCCTGCAGAAGGTGGTCATCGCGGGCGTCGTGATCGCCGTCGGCGTCGCGGTCTGGAAGGGCGTGAAGCGGTATCGCCGGGAGCGCAGTGGCGCCGACGCGCAGACGGACTCCTGAGAACGGTCCCGCTCACACCCAGCGGGGCGTGGTGAGTTCCTCGGGCTCCGGCGCGGTGTGCGAGGCGGCGACCGACTGCGCCTCCACGCGGATCGCGTCGAGGACCGTCCGCACCGCCAGGCGTTCGGCGCGGTCGGGACGCGACAGTGCGACGATCCGACGGGTCGCGTCGAGCCCCGCGAGCGGACGGAGGACGATGCCGCGCTCCGGGCCACTCGCCGTGTATCGCGGGAGGAGGCCGATCCCGAGGCCCGCCGCGACCATCGCCTCCGCGATGCGGTTGTCGCTCACCCGCTGCACCACTCGGAGCTCGCCGCCCGATTCGGCCTCGATGCTGCTGAGCAGGCGGTCGAGCGGATAGCCCACCGGCACGCCGATCCAGGACTCGTCAGCGAGGTCCGCCGGGGTCAGGACGGTCTGGCCGCTGAGGCGATGCCCGACCGGCAGCACGACGTCGAGCGGCTCGGAGAGCAGCTGCGTGATGCGGAGACCGCGACGGACCCAGTTGCGCTCGCCGCTGATCGCCTGCGCGATGACGATGTCGAAGTCGGCCGCCAGATCGGGGAAGTCCTCGAGATCGGGATCGCGGTCGCTCACGACGACCCGCAGGCCGGGTACCGCTTCGAGCGTGCGGAGCACGGCGGGTACGACCATCTGCCCGAAGGTGGGGAAGGTCGCGACCGTGACGGTGCCGATCGGACGGTTGCGGTACTCGTCCCACACGCTCGTCGCCCGCTCGATCGCGACGGCGACGTCCGTGGCGCTGGCCGCGAGTGCCCGGCCGGCGTCGGTGAGGACGAGCCCGCGGCCACGCCGTTCGGTGAGCGGCAGGCCGGCCTCGCGCTCGAGGACCTTGAGTTGTTGGGAGACCGCGGACGGGGTGCGATGCGTGGCTTCGGCGACGGCGTGCACCGTGCCGCGCTCGGCGAGTTCACGAAGCAAATCGAGTCGGCGGACGTCCATGTAGTGATGCTACCGAGTGACGTCAGTATTGTTCGCTTGTCCTTCACGGCCAACAGGCGTTTCATAGAACCATGACCATCTATCTCGGCATCATCGCCCTCCTCGCTGCGAGTGCAGCCGTCGGATCGGTCGTCGTCGTCAAGCGCGACGGCTACCGTGCTATCCCGGCCCGCACCTACCCGAAGTCCTTCTAGGACCTCGCACCCGCCGGCCCGACCGGCGCATCCGACCTCCTCGCGACTCGTCGCCGGGAGGTCGTTCCATGTCCCCCTCGACAGGCTCGGGGACCGGGGTAGGGCTCGGGGACCGGGTGGGGGCTCGGGACCGGGGTGCGGCTCAGGCGAGGAAGCCGCGCAGCAGCGCCTCGGAGCCGGCGACGTGCTCGGCCATCGCCTGCGCCGCCTCCTCGGGGTGACCGCGCAGGATCGCCTTGACGATGCGCTCGTGCTGCTCGTCGGAGTGCGCGATGTTGACCGCCAACAGCGGGATGCCGTTCAGGAGTTCGTTGACGCGCATGCGCGACTCGGCGACGAGCGGCAGCAGGCTGGGGGCACCCACGAGCTCCGCGATGAGCAGGTGGAGGCGGGAGTCGTGGCGGCGGTAGTCGGCGGGCGCCGCGTCCCGACAGTCTCCGAGCGCCTGCCAGAGCCGTTCGCGGTCGGCGCCGGACAGCTTGCACTGCGCCGCTTCGCGCGCCGCACCGACCTCGAGGATGCTGCGGAGCGTGAGCGTGTCCTCGATCTCCGCCGCCGAGATCGTGACGCGGCCGATCTCGGGGGAGTCGGTCCCGTTCAACGCTTCGTCGTCAGGCAGCTCGTCCATGACGAACGTCCCGCCGTAGCGCCCGCGCCGCGAGGTCAGGTAGCCGGCCTCGGTGAGCGCGGCGATCGCATCCCGCACGGTGTCGCGGCTGACCCCCTGCATCGTCGCGAGTTCGCGCTCGGCCGGCAGACGACCGCCCGGCTCGATGAGCCCGAGGCGGATGGACTGCAGGAGCCGCTGGACGGTCTCCTCGAAGGCGTTCCCGGCGCGGCCCGGACGCAGGAGGAGCTCGGCGCTGAGCACCTCGGTCGCCTCGTCGCCCTTCCGCGTCTCGCTCATCGGATCAGTCTATTTCCCCGGGGTCGCGTCCCCCGCCCGGGCATGTCGTCAGCTCATTCCGGTGTCACGTAGGCGGAGGAGATGCCACCGTCGACGAGGAACGTCGACCCGGTGATGAAGGACGAGTCGTCGCTCGCGAGGAAGGCGACGGAGGCGGCCAACTCCTCGGGCTCCGCGAACCGACCGAGGGGGATGTGGACGAGTCGCCGCTGCGCACGGACCGGGTCCTTCGCGAAGAGCTCCTGCAGCAGCGCGGTGTTGACGGGACCCGGGCAGAGGGCGTTGACGCGGATGCCCTGCCGCGCGAACTGCACGCCGAGCTCGCGGCTCATCGCGAGCACTCCGCCCTTGGACGCCGTGTAGGAGATCTGCGAGGTGGCCGAACCGAGGACGGCGACGAACGACGCCGTGTTGATGATCGAGCCCTTCCCCTGTCGCACCATGTGGCGGATGGCCGCGCGGGAGCACAGGTAGACCGACTTGAGGTTCACGTCCTGCACGCGCTCCCAGGCCGGGAGCTCGGTCGTCTCGATGGAGTCGTCGTCGGGCGGGGAGATGCCGGCGTTGTTGAAGGCGATGTCGACGGAACCGTAGGTCTCGGCCGCCGTGTCGAACAGGTGGTCGACCTGCGCCTGGTCGGTCACGTCCACCCGGACGAAGAGCCCACCGACGAGCTCGGCCGCCGCCTGGCCGCTGGTCGGGTCGAGGTCGCCGATGACGACGGTCGCGCCCTCAGCGGCGAAGCGCTTCGCGGTGGCGAGACCGATGCCGCTCGCTCCGCCGGTGATCACGGCGACCTTGCCGGCGAGCCGCTGGGTCAGGTCGATGGGGGTGATGGTCATGTGGTGCTCTTTCTCTCTGCCCCGCCCTTCGACAAGCTCAGGGACCGGGGTGGTGCTCAGGGACCGGGGTGGTGCTCAGGGACCGGGGTGGTGCTCAGGTACCGGGGTGGTGCGGCCCTTCGACAAGCTCAGGGACCGGGGTCGACGGCGAGGAAGACGTTCTTCGTCTCAGTGAAGGCGAGCGGGGCGTCGGGACCGAGCTCGCGCCCGAGACCCGACTGCTTGAACCCGCCGAAGGGGGTGGAGTAGCGGACGGAGGAGTGGGAGTTGACGGACAGGTTGCCCGACTCCACCGCTCGAGCGGCCCGCATCGCACGGCCGATGTCGCGGGTCCAGATCGAGCCGGAGAGGCCGTACTCCGTGTCGTTCGCGAGGGTGAGGGCGTCAGCCTCGTCCTCGAAGGGCAGGACGGCGACGACGGGACCGAAGATCTCCTCCCGGACGGTGCGGTCGTCGCGGGCGGGCGTCAACACGGTCGGCGCGAACCAGTACCCCGGGCCGTCCGGGGCGCTCCCGGTGAAGGCGACCGGCGCACCCTCGGGCACGTACGAGCGCACGGCGGCCAGGTGCGGGGCGGAGACGAGCGGCCCCATCTCGGTGGCCTCGTCGTTCGGATCGCCGACGACCACACCCTGCACGGCCGGCTCCAACAGCTCCATGAACCGCTCGTACACGCTCCGCTGCACGAGGATCCGGCTCCGGGCACAGCAGTCCTGGCCCGCGTTCTCGAAGACGCCGTAGGGGGCGGCGGCGGCCGCGCGTTCGAGGTCGGCGTCTGCGAACACGATGTTGGCGCTCTTGCCGCCGAGTTCGAGGGTGACCCGCTTCACCTGCTCCGCCGCGCCGGCCATGATGCGCTTGCCGACGGCGGTCGATCCGGTGAAGACCACCTTCCGGACGGTCTCGTTCGTGACGAAGCGCTCGCCGACGACCGATCCGCGGCCCGGCAACACCTGGAACAGGCCCTCGGGGAGGCCGGACTCCAGGGCGAGTTCACCGAGACGGATGCTCGTCAGCGGTGTCCACTCCGCGGGCTTCAGGACCACGGCGTTGCCCGCCGCGAGCGCCGGTGCGAACCCCCAGGCGGCGATCGTCATCGGGAAGTTCCACGGGGTGATGATGCCGACGACGCCGAGCGGTTCGTGGAAGGTGAGGTCGATGCCCCCGGCGACGGGGATCTGCTGACCGAAGAGCCGTTCGGGTGACGCGGAGTAGTACTCGAGGACGTCGCGGACGTGACCGGCCTCCCACCGCGCCTGGGTGATGGGGTGGCCCGAGTTGACGACCTCGAGGCTCGCGAGGTGCTCGCGGTCGGCGTCGACCGATGCGGCGAAACGGCGGAGCGCCTGGGCGCGGTCGGCGGGGCTGACGGCCGCCCAGGCCCGCTGGGCGACGGCGGCGCGGGCGATGGCGGCGTCGGTCTCGGCGAGGTCGAGGTGCTCGACGGTCGTGACGACGTGCTCGTTCGCCGGATTGAGGATCGTGTAGCTCACGGTGCGGTGCTCCTGCTCTCGGTGCCGGGTGTGGTGCTGGTGCTGATTCCTGTTGTGGTCCCGGCGTCGCGGTGTCGACGCGCGGCGTCCACGAGCCCGGCGAAGAGACGCCGGTCGGCGGTCTCCTCCTCGGGGTGCCACTGCACGGCGAGACCGAAGGGGACCGTCGGCAGCTCGACCGCCTCGATGACGCCCTCTTCGGTACGGGCGGTGACGACGAGCCCGTCGGCGACGCGGTCGATCGACTGGTGGTGGTAGACGTGCACGTCGAGCTCGTCGTCGTCCTGCCGGAGCAGCGCGGCCAGTCGCGAGTCGGCGTCGATCGCGACGGTCTTCGGCCCGAAGACGCCCTCGCCGGGCTGGAAGGAGTCGTCGCCGACGAGGTCGGGGAGGTGCTGGACGAGCGTCCCGCCGAGCGCGACGTTCAGGAGTTGCGCGCCACGGCAGATGCCGAGGAACGGCAGCTCGGCGTCGATCGCCGCCGTGAGCAGCGCCTCCTCCCAGGCGTCCCGGTCCGTCCGTGGCCGACCCGTGCGTGGATGGGCGACCTGCCCGTACAGGCCGGGGTCGACGTCGGCGCCACCCGAGACGATGAGTCCGTCGAGGCGGGCGAGCACGGACGCGGCCACCGCTCGGGTGACCGGCTGGGGTGGGAGGAGGACCGCGATCCCGCCCGCATCCGTCACGGCGTCGAGGTACACCTTCGGGAGGAAGGACGCCGGGACGTCCCACACACCGGTCTGGGCCTGCTCGAGGTAGGTCGTGATGCCGATGAGCGGAGCGCTCGAGACGGGCGGGTCGGTCGCTGGGACGTTCGGGTCAGAGGCGTTCAAAGCCGCGCACCCGCTCCCAGTCCGTCACCGCGGCGTCGAAGGCGGCGAGTTCCACCTTCGCGAAGTTCAGGTAGTGGTCGACGACCTCGTCGCCGAAGGCCTCGCGGGCGATCGTCGACTGCGAGAAGAGCTCGGCCGCCTCCCGGAGCGACGTCGGGACGCGGGGCGCGCCGCCCGTGTAGGCGTTGCCGCTGGTCGGGTCCTCGAGCTCCAGTTCGTTCTCGATGCCGTGCAGTCCGGCGGCGATGAGCGCGGCGACGGCGAGGTACTGGTTGACGTCGCCGCCCGGTACCCGGTTCTCGACGCGCATGCCGAGCCCCCGGCCGACGACCCGGAGCGAGCACGTGCGGTTGTCGTGTCCCCAGGCGACGGCCGTCGGGGCGAAGCTGCCGTCGACGTAGCGCTTGTAGGAGTTGATGTTCGGGGCGAAGAACATCGTCAGCTCGCGCATCGCGGCGAGCTGCCCGGCCAGGAAGTGCCGGAAGAGTTTCGACATGCCGTCGGGCGCGTCGGGGTCCGCGAACACGGCCGAACCGTCCTCGCCACGGAGGCTGATGTGGATGTGGCAGCTGTTGCCCTCGCGTTCGTCGAACTTCGCCATGAACGTGAGGCTCTTGCCGTGGGCGTCGGCGATCTCCTTCGCCCCGTTCTTGTAGATCGAGTGGTTGTCGCAGGTGACGAGGGCGTGGTCGTAGCGGAACGCGATCTCCTGCTGCCCGAGGTTGCACTCGCCCTTGACGCCCTCGCAGTACATGCCGGCGCCGTCCATGGCGTTGCGGATGTCGCGCAGCAACGGTTCCATGCGGGTCGACGCGAGGATCGCGTAGTCGATGTTGTAGTCGGTGGCGGGGGTCAGCTTCGTGTAGTCCTTCGCCCAGGCCTCCCGGAAGGTGTCGTCGAAGACGAGGAACTCGAGCTCCGTGCCGACGAACGGGACGAGGCCGCGTTCGGCGAGCCGTTCGAGCTGGGCGATGAGGATCTGACGGGGCGAAGCGACCACGGGGGCGTCGTCGAGCCACTGGAGGTCGGCGGTGACGAGGGCCGTGCCCGGCAGCCAGGGTGCGCGGCGGAGGGTCGAGAAGTCGGGGATCATCGCCATGTCGCCGTAGCCGCGTTCCCAACTCGACATCGCGTAGCCGTCGACCGTGTTCATCTCGACGTCGACCGCGAGCAGGTAGTTGCAGCACTCCGCCCCGTGCTCGGCGACGTCCTCGACGAAGAGGCGGGCCGAGACGCGTTTGCCGACGAGTCGGCCCTGCATGTCGGTGAACGCGAGGATCACGGTGTCGATCTCGCGCGCGGCGACGGCCGTCGTGAGCTCCTCGAGCGTCAGGTTTCCTGAGCGTGGGTGCATGGCAGCTCCTCGTTGATCCGGGGGACCCGTCGTCGGCGTTCTGCCTCGATGGAGAACTGAAAGGTCGCGAACTCGACCATTACATCACAGTGCCTCCAGCGGATCGATGCATTTGTGAGACGGATTTCCTCGCAAAGGTATGTACACGCGACCATTGCAGGTCCTAGAGTCGGGCCAACCGAATCTGACGACGTTGTGCGAGCCCGACGAGCGCGCAACCCGAGCGACAGGACGCATCGATGGCTGACGACACGCGCAAGATCTCCGGGGTGACCTACACCGCGGCCGGCGAGGGGTACTTCGAGAAACGCAGCCTGAAGCGGTCGGCCGGGGTGTGGGGTCTCTGGGGCCTCGCCGTCGCGGCGGTCATCTCCGGGGACTTCTCCGGCTGGAACTTCGGCATCGACTTCGCCGGGTTCGGCGGCATGCTCATCGCCTTCGTCATCCTCGTCGCGATGTACTACGGCATGATCTTCTCGATCGGGGAGATGGCCGCGGCGATGCCGCACACCGGTGGGGCCTACTCCTTCGCGAGAGCGGCGATGGGTCCGCTCGGCGGGTTCGTGACCGGCCTCGCGGAGACCATCGAGTACGTCGCGACCACGGCCGTGATCGTGTACTTCTCGGCCTCCTACGCCGACGCCATCACGAGCGAGCTGCTCGGCTTCTCCATGCCGTCGCCCGTGTGGTGGGCCATCCTGTACGTCGCGTTCATCGCGCTCAACTCCGCCGGTGCGAGCATCTCCTTCCGCTTCGCGATCGTCGTCTCGATCATCTCCATCGGCATCCTGCTCGTCTTCTCCGCGATGGCGATCTTCTCCGGCCAGTTCGCCTGGGCGAACCTGTTCGACATCGCCCCCGACGCGGGCCAGACGGAGTTCCTGCCGCACGGCGTCCTCCCGATCCTGTTCGCCCTGCCCTTCGCGATGTGGTTCTTCCTCGGCATCGAGGAGCTGCCGCTCGCGGCGGAGGAGTCCCACAACCCGGTGCGCGACATCCCGAAGGCCGGGTTCTGGGCTCGTGGCACGCTCATCGTGACCGGCCTCCTCGTCCTCTTCCTCAACACCGGCGTCATCGGTGCCGAGGCGACCGGGACGGCAGGGGAGCCCCTGCTCGACGGTTTCCGGGCCATCGTCGGTGACGGTGCGGCGGCGGTCCTCGCCCTCTTCGCGCTCATCGGGCTCCTCGCCTCGCTGCAGGGCATCATGTTCGCCTACGGTCGCAACATGTACTCGCTGTCCCGCGCCGGGTACTACCCGCGGTTCCTCTCCCTCACCGGCAAGCGGCAGACGCCGTGGGTGGCCCTCGTGGCCGGGGCGATCATCGGGTTCATCGCGTTGCTCATCGTCGACGCGGCCGGCGGATCGGGCGGCGTCGCCGGGGCGATCGTGCTGAACATCGCGGTCTGGGGTGCGGTGCTCGCGTACCTCATGCAGATGATCGCGTTCCTGCTGCTGCGGAAGAAGTTCCCGAACGCCAAGCGGCCCTACCTCAGCCCGTGGGGTGTGCCGGGGGCGGTCATCGCGGCCGTCATCGCCGCGCTCATCTTCGTCGGCTTCCTGCTCAACCCGACGTTCCTCCCGGCGATCATCGCGATCGTCGTCGTCTACGTCGTCATGCTGGTCGCCTTCGCGGTCTGGGGTCGCCACCGGCTCGTCATGTCACCGGAGGAGGAGTACGCGGTCTCGGGTGGTCTGCACGGCGACCCGGCGACGGACGGCTACGGCGGCGCGACCGAGGCGGAGCTGCTCGCAGCCGACCGTCCCGAGGACCCGGGCTCCGGCACCGCGCGTTGACCCCCGGACGCAGCCGCCCCGACGCAGGACGGAGGCGGCGTGGCGTCCCCGAGCCCCGGCGAGTCGTGCCCGACACGCCGGGGCTCTCCCGCGTCGGGGATGTGGAACGCCCCCATCCGGGCGACTGCGGCGATGGGGGTCACAGCTTGTAGACTCGTCGACGTGACGGACGCACGAGCTCAGCTCATTGACCACATCTCGGCGGAAGCCGTGTTCCACGGTGACTTCACCCTGACGAGCGGCAAGAAAGCGACGTACTACGTCGACCTCCGCAAAGTGAGCCTCGACCACCGCGTCGCGCCCCTCATCGGGCAGGTCATGATCGACCTCATCGCCGACGTCCCCGACGTCTTCGCGGTCGGTGGCCTCACCATGGGCGCCGACCCGGTGGCCGCCGCGATCCTGCACCAGGGTGCCGCGCGCGGACTCACCTACGACGCGTTCGTCGTCCGCAAGGAGCCGAAGGACCACGGCCGCGGCAAGCAGGTCGAGGGCCCCGACCTCCAGGGCAAGCGCGTGATCGTGCTGGAGGACACCTCGACCACCGGTGGCTCACCGCTCAAGGCGGCCGAGGCCCTCGAGAAGGTCGGAGCCGAGGTGGTCGCCGTCGCCGTCGTCGTCGACCGCGCGACCGGCGCCCGCGAGATCATCGAGGCCGCGGGCTACCAGTACCTGGCCGCGATCGGCCTGGAAGACCTGGGACTCGTCTGATGTCCGGCGACGGAACCGGACGCGGCGGGGCCGGGCTTCCGGACGAACCCGCGGACGGAACCGACTGGCTGCTCTCGCAGCTCGACGCCGACGACACGGAGGCGATCGAGACGCAGCCCGCCACCGACGCGGTCGACGAGCACCCGTCTGCTGCCGTCGCTCCGTCGCCCGTCGACGACGACGACCGGACGCGCGTCCTCCCGGTCGTCGGCGACGCCGCTGCTCAGTCCGCTGCTTCGCCGGTGCCCGCGCCGGTCCCGGCAGAGCCCCAGTGGTCCGCGCCGTCCGTGCCGGATGCGCCCGCGACCCCGACGGCCACTGAGCCGACGCCGGCTCCGGTCGAGCCGCTTCCCGCTCCCGTCGAGCCGACGCCCGCTCCCGTCGAGCCGCCGCCCGCCGCCCCGGCCACTGGTCCCGGTGAGTTCGCGAGCGAGGCCGAACTCCTCGCCTGGTGGCAGAGCCAGGTGCCGAACCCGGCCGACGACCCGACCCCGGTCCCTGCGCCGCCGACGCCGGATGCCCCCAGCGCGGAGCCCGCCGCCCCCGTCGCGCCTGCGGCCCCGGCCGACCCGATGCCCGAGGAAGCTCCCGTCCGGTCGGAGGGGCTGCGGCACCCGAACGCCCTCGAGCTCCCGGTCGTTCCACCGACCCCTGCCCCGGCTTCACCGGTGCCGCCCGCCCGCAACGAGCTGACGGTCGACACCGACTCCGTCCTCCAGCACGCGCCCGCCGGTACCTTCCGGCCCGCGCCCACGAACCCGGTCGTCCTGCCACCGGTCGACGACGAGCCCTGGAGCCTCGGTGGCAGCGACGACACCGAGGCCGGTCCAGTGGCCCCGGAGGACGTCTCGACGGCCGTTCTGCCCACGGCCCGAGCACTTGCAGCCGACGACCCGGCGGCCTGGGCCGCGGTCGAAGCAGAAGAGACCGCCGCGACGACCTCCACCTCGACGCCCGCCGGTGGCACGCCCGCCGCACCGCTGCCGCCCACCGCCCCGCCGGCGACGCCGATGCCGACGCCCACCGCGGCGGACCACGATGTGCCGTCCGGCTCCGCGACGACGCCCGACACCGAAGTGCAGGACGACGATCTCCCGGAGGGCTCCTGGAGCCTCTCCGAGACGTTCGGCGACGACGTCCTCGGTGGCGAGACCGTCGAGGTCCGTGACACGACGATCGACGCTTCGGCGCCCTCCGACACAGGACTCGACGAAGCCCCGGACGACGAAGCAGCTACCGACGACGTCTGGACCGCCGCGCCGGCGAGTGCCGACGCCTCGGCACCGCGCACGGATCCGCTGGCCTGGTTGACGGAACCGTTCGGTGAGACGTTCGGCGCCGCGCCGGTGGCACCGGAGGAGCAGCCGTCCGAGGAACCGCAGGGGGAGCCGGTCGACGAGGCGCCCCAGCAGGTCGACACCGCGGACGAATCCGTCGCCGTCGCCGCCACCGATGAGGCGACGTCCCCGTCCGCGAGCGAGCCGGTCCAGCCGACGGCCGACTCGGACCCCGAGTCCGCATCCGACGGCATCGTCGCCTCCGAGCCGATCACCCCCGCGGCACCGTTCCGCTGGGACACGGTCGCATCGGCGTCGCCCGCGAGTGCAGCGGAGCCGACCTCGCCCGCCGACGTCCCGTGGCCCGAGACGGTCCCCGACGTCGACGCCGAGCCGCTCGATGAGACGCGGCCGTTCGACAGCCTCGGCGGTCCGGGCTTCTCGGCCCTTGCGGGTGCCGCAGCCGCAGCAGCAGCCGTTCCTCCGGCGCCGACACCCGACGCCGATGCCGAGCCCGGCCGTGACGATGCGCCGGTCGACGACGACGCGACGGACACCGCCGACGTCCCGCCGGCCTTCGGCCCGCCGACCCCGAAGGCCGAGCGTTCCATCACGGAGCTCATCTCCCTCGACGGCGTGCAACCCGAGCCGACGGTCAGCCCCTTCGGCACCGCACCGTTCGTGTGGGACCTCGCGCCGAATGACGCCCTCGACCCGCTCGTTCACGCGGCTCCCACGACCCAGCCCATCCCGGTCCCGCCGGTGGAGTGGGAGGGCGCCGAGTCGACAGCCGTGAGTGCGGAGTCCCCCTCTGAGCTCGCGCTCGAGGGTGAGGTGCCCGATGCCGCGTTCATCGCAGGCGACGTCCAGCCCTTCGCTCCGGGCCTCGCCGCCGTCACGCTCGGTCGTCCGCTCGTCGACGGACCCGGTGACGAGTTCGCCAGCTGGACCGACGACGCGACCGAGACCGACGGCTCCGCGCCGGACGCCGCACCGATCGTCCCCGCCGCGAACGACACGGTCGACCTCTTCCCGACGCTGTCACTCGGTGGGTTCGACGCAGCCGTCGCGGCCGGCGGCCTCGCCGCCGCAGGGGCCGCAACCGCTGCCGGTGCCGCTTCCGGCATCGGCTCGGGCGAGAACACCGACGACACGGAGACCTCGGCCGACCTCGACGCCGACTCCGCTCCCGAGACGGCACCGACCCCGGTCACCGGGACTCCTGCTCCCGAGACCCCGGCGTTCGCCGTCGACCCGGAGGAGCTCGACGACGAATTCGACGAGGAGATCCTCGAGTTCGACGCCGTCCCGCTCGCTGCAGCGGGCGTCACACCGCTTCCGTCGTTCGTGCCGGACGGCGCAGTCGCCGACGGTGCGACCGATCCCACCGCGGATGCCGCCGCGTCGGATGCCCCACTCGCCGACGAGGGCTCGATCGACCCTGAGCCGATCGGCGAGCCCGAGCCGGTCAGCGAGGAGCTGCGGCTCGAGTCGCTGTTCGACCTCGGACCTGAGACGGATGCGGTCCAGGTCGCCCCGACCGATGACGCTGCGATCGACGGTGAGCCGGCTGCCACGCCGCTCGCCGACACCGAGCAGGCCGACGACACGGCCACGGTCGCCCCTTCCGAGCCGTCCGATCAGCCGGACGCCACCGCCACGGCCGAGGCGGCCTCGGCACGGTCGCTCGCCGACGCCTTCGCCGCCGAGGGCGGCTGGTCGCTCCAGGCCGACGCGATTGCCGACCCTGATCTCCCGCTCGCCCCCATCCCGGGCCTCGTCGCCGCCGACGGTACCGATGTCGACGGCACGGACGCCGACGACGACACCGGCGGGTCACGACGAACCGGGGCCCACGCTGCCGGAGACGATGACAACGCTGCGGACACCTCCCCGGTGGCCGAGCCCGATGTCGCCTCGGACACCGCGCCCACACCAGTGACCCCCGCCTCGGTGTCCGTCTTCGGCGCACACGCCGCCGCCGTCCCCTCGCAGGGGCCGATCGCGAACGTGCCGCAGACGGCCCCGGCCGCGCTCCCCGGCGAGACGGTCGCGTTCCCGGAACTCGATGGCGCGAGCGCGCTCACGACCCCGGCCGCGGCCGCGGGTATCGTCGGTGCCACCTTGCCGCCTCAGGCCACGCAGTCCGCTCCCGACCGCGACCTCCCCGAATACCGCGGAGAGCACGCGGATCAGGGCATCCCGAAGGCGCTGCTCTGGGCGGTCGTCGGCCTGGGCGCCGCCGTGCTGCTCCTGCTCGCGTTCTACTTCGGAACGCTCGTCGGTGCTGCGAACGCGGCCGGTGCGGCTGCAGACGCCACGCTGCCGAGCGCCTCCGCGGGATGGTCGGCGGCCGAGGTCCCGGACACCCTCTGACGACGCACCTGACGCCGTCGCGGGTCAGGCGACGTCGATGACGGTCACGCCCGTCGAGCGGTCGCCGGACGCCAGGGCGGCGAGTGCTGCCGGTGCTTGGTCGAGGCCGATGCGGTGCTCGATGAGGTCCTGCGGGCGCAGCGCGCCGCTCGCGACGAGGTCGAGCAGCTCCGAGTAGTCGGACGCGGGCATGCCGTGGCTGCCGTGGAGCGACAGCTCCTGCGAGATGATGCGCGGCAACGGGAGGGTCGGTTCGCTCGAGAACAGCCCGATCTGCACCTGACGGCCCATCGGTGCCAGCGCGAGGAGGCTGAGGCGCATCGTGGACTCGCGCCCGAGGGCTTCGACCGACACCTGCACGCCCGCCGGTGCGGCTTCGGCGATGCGCGCGAGGACGGCGGCCTCGTCGAGCCCGCTCGAGTCGATCGTGTGCGTGACGCCGATCGACGCCGCACGCGCGAGGGCCGAGGCGTCGATGTCGACGGCGATGACCTCGGCACCGAGTGCGACGCCGATCATGGCCGCGCTCAGCCCGACGCCGCCGCAACCGACGACAAGGAGGCGCTCCCCGCTGCGGAGCCCGGCGCGGTGGACGAGCCCGCGGAAGGCCGTTGCGAACCGGCACCCGAGGAGGGCGGCGGCTCCGGCGTCGAGGGACTCGGGCACCGGAATGAGGTTGACGTCGGCGTCGTGCAGGGCGACGAGCTCCGCGTAGGAACCCCAGTGGGTGAAGCCCGGCTGCGTCTGGTTCGGGCAGACCTGCCCGTTCCCGGCGAGGCACTGGGCGCAGCGTCCGCACGCGCACACGAAGGGCACCGTGACGCGGTCGCCCACGCGGAACCGCTCGACGGCGGGGCCGACGGCGTGGATGCGCCCGACGAGTTCGTGGCCGGGCACGTGGGGGAGGGCGATGCCGTCATCGTGCCCGAGCCAGCCGTGCGCATCGCTCCGGCAGAGACCCGTGGTCTCCACCCGCACCACGACGCCGGCGTCGGACGGCACCGGATCCGGGAGGTCGCGGACCTCGGGCTCGGCGGTGAACTGGTCGTAGACGACGGCGCGCATGGAAGTCCTCGGTGCGGTGCAGTGCGGTGCGGGGCGGAGTGGATCGGTGGGGCTGGTGGTGGCGGCAGGGCCTAGATCTCGACCTCGACGGGCTCAGTCTTCACGAGGTCGATGACGCCGCTCAGGATCTCGTTCGGACGGAACGGGTAGCGGTTGATCTCGGCCTCGTCGCTGATGCCCGTGAGCACGAGGATCGTGTGGAGACCGGCCTCGATGCCCGCGACGATGTCGGTGTCCATGCGGTCGCCGATCATGCCGGTGTTCTCCGAGTGGGCGCCGATCTTGTTGAGCGCCGATCGGAACATCATCGGGTTCGGCTTGCCGACGACGTAGGGCTCCATGCCGGTGGCCTTCGTGATGAGGGCCGCGATGGCGCCGGTCGCCGGAAGCGGGCCGTCCTTGCTCGGTCCGGTCGCGTCCGGATTCGTCACGATGAAGCGTGCGCCACCGGCGATGAGGCGGATCGCCTTGGTGATGGCCTCGAACGAGTAGTTGCGGGTCTCGCCGACGACCACGTAGTCGGGGTTCGTCTCCGTCATGGTGAAGCCGGCCTCGTGGATGGCCGTGGTGATCCCGGCCTCCCCGATGACGAAGGCCGAGCCGCCCGGCTCCTGCTCGGCCAGGAAGGCGGCCGTCGCGAGGGCGGAGGTCCAGATGAACTCCTCGGGCACGTCGAGGCCGGAGGCACGCAGTCGGGCGCTCAGGTCTCGCGGGGTGAAGATCGAGTTGTTGGTGAGCACCAGGAAGGGTGTCCGCTGGTCCTGCCACTGCTGCAGGAGCGCGGCGGCACCCGGGAGGGCGTGGTTCTCATGGACGAGCACGCCGTCCATGTCGGTGAGCCAGCATTCGACCTCGTCGCGTCGTGACATGCGTTCCTCCAGGTGCTCCGTGCGGGCTGCGCGAGCGCTGCGCCGCGGGGGTGGCGCGGCGTCGGGCCCGGACCTCCAGTGTGGCACGGCGCGGGTAGGGTTGGCTGGTGCCAGAGACCCCGCTCCACCCGGACGACCCGGTCGTCGGCCCTGATCAGGCTGAGAGTCCGATGGCCGGCGTCGGTCCGTGGCAGGGGGAGTGGCCGGACGACCCCTGGTACGACCCCGCGCTGCTGCGCGACGGCGACACCCGGAACGTCGTCGACCGCTACCGCTACTGGTCGATGGAGGCCATCGTCGCCGACATCGACGACCACCGCCACCCGTTCCACGTCGCCATCGAGAACTGGCAGCACGACATGAACATCGGCTCGATCGTGCGCACCGCCAACGCGTTCGCCGCCGACACCGTCCACATCGTCGGACGCCGTCGCTGGAACAAGCGCGGAGCCATGGTGACCGACCGCTACCAGCACGTCGAGCACCACGTCGACGTCGCGGCGCTCGTCGCCTGGGCGTCGGCGGCCGAGCTGCCGATCGTCGCGATCGACAACGTGCCGGGATCGGTCCCGATCGAGACGTTCAGGCTTCCCGAGCGGTGCCTGCTCCTCTTCGGACAGGAGGGGCCGGGGCTCTCGCCGGAGGCGCTCGCCGCGGCCGATGCGGTGCTCGAGATCACCCAGTTCGGGTCGACGAGATCGATCAACGCGTCCGCGGCAGCGGCCGTCGCGATGCACACCTGGGTCATGCAGCACGTCTCCTTCGACGCATCCTGATCGGGTTGGCCCCCGTCCGCGGGTGGTTTCCGACGGCACCGTTGCGCCTACCTCAGGAACACCTCAAGATTCCCTCAATTGACCCCGCGGTCCCCCAAAGTGCCGACACCGCGCGGCATACTGTCTAGCGGAGCAACACTCCACCGCTGAACCCGAATCCCTCCGGCACCCGAAGCCACCGAGGGCCACCGCACGGACCCGAATCCGTGCGGTGCGAATCGGCGGTCACCCGAAGGATGAATCGAAGATGACGCACCGTTCTGCCCTGGGAGCCTCGCCCGAACGAGGAACCCACCCGTCCAAGGTCCGTGGCATCGCCGCGCTCGCCGTCCCCGCAGCCCTCGCGGTCGCCCTCATCGTCGGCGTCGCCGCGCCGGCGCAGGCCGACGCCCGGGTCGACGAGGCGTCGAGCTCGATCAGTGCGACACAGACCGGCTCGGGCGAGCTCATCGCTCCGGCCGGTGCGTTGTTCGCCTCGCTCCTCATCTGGGGAGCCGGAGCCGCGTTCGCGACTCGTCGTCGGATGCTTGCCGAACAGCGCGAGGCGGCGTCGCTGCTCTCCAGCTGAGCAGCGCGCTGCACCCGCAGCTGGTCGCCGTGGCCCGAACCACGTCGCACAGCTGCTCCAGACGGAACGCGCCCGTTCCGTCGCACCGGTGGCCGCCGGGAGTCCCCCCACTCCCGGCGGCCTCCGGTGTTTCCGGGGTACGACGGAGGGTTCTCCGCGACGGACGACGGCCGGTCCGTCCGGTGGCTCGACGACGTTCCGGAGAATCTGCCGCGTTCCGCGTCATGATCGCGCCTCCGGTCGATCACTCAAGGGAGTGCAACGCTGTCGGGCGGACCCGAACCCGGATCGACGCGGCGCTCGGACGCCGACGTCGAACGATGCCCGACCCGAATGGGCGTCGCACGCAGCAGGCTGACCACACGCGCCGGAGCGTCGTCCCACCCGAGGACGACGCTCCTGCGCGGGCTCCTGCGCGCTCGACCGGTGCCTAGCCGATGAGGCTCGGCCGGAGGTCGCGGAGCGTCCTGGCGTGCGTCATCCGCGTCACGCCGATCGCCGAGAGGCTGAGCGCGATCGCCAGCCAGGCGAGCAGGACCCCGGCGTCCTGCAGGGCGGCGTCCATCCGTCCCCCGTACATCAGCTGGCGCATGCCGTCGACGGCGTAGGACATCGGGAGCACGTGATGCAGGGCTGCGAGCGGCGCCGGGAGTGTCTGCCAGGGGAACGTCCCGCCGGCGGTGACGAGCTGGGCGACCATGAGCACCAGGCCGAGGAACTGCCCGACGCTGCCGAACCACACGTTGAGGGTCAGGATGATCGCCGCGAAGGTGAGGGACGCGAGCGCCATCATCCCGTAGGTCGCGAGCGGGTTGTGGACCTCGAAGTGCAGGGCACCGGCGAGGATCCCGAACAGCGCGACCATCTGGATCGTGCCGAGGAGGCCCGGCGTGAGCCAGCCGGCGACGGTCACCTTGATGGGGCTGTGCAGCGCCGTGATCGCGCGCCGCGACACCGGCTTGACGATCAGGAAGAGCGCGTAGATGCCGATCCAGGCGGCGAGGCTGACGAAGAACGGCGCGAGTCCGGCTCCGTAGGTGCCCGCGCTCGTCACCGAGGAGTTGGTCAGTTTGACCGGATCGGCGATCGTCTTGGCCTGGAGTTCGCGGGAGTCCGCGGTGGTCGCGGGGATGGCGTCCGCGCCGGACTGCAGACCGTCGCGGAGGGTGACGATGCCGTCACGGAGGGTGCCGAGGCCCGTCTGCAGGGTCGTGAGGCCGGTCTGCAGCGATGCGGCACCGTCGGCGGCCTGCTGCGTCCCCGAGGCGAGCGCGGGCATGGCGTCACTCAGCGTCCGAGCGCCTCCCGCGACCTGCTGGGCGCCGCTGTTCAGCTGGTCGACCTGCGACACGACGGTCTGGACGCGCTCGTTCGCCGTGGTGGCGTCGGCGGCCACCGGGTCGAGCAGTGCCAGCACCTGGGCGATCTGCTCGGGGGTGAAGCCGTTCTCCGCGAGGGTCTGGGAGATCTGCGCGCGGGCCGTGGGGATCGAGTCCACGAGTCGCTGGGCGGCCGCGCCGACCTCGTCGCCCTTGCCGGCGAGGGTCGACGTCCCGGATGCCACCTGCTCGGCGCCCGAGGCCAGCTGGTCGGTCTGAGCGGGGAGGCTGGCCGTCCCCGAGGCGATCTGCGCGGTGCCGGAGGCGAGGGTCGCCGCACCGGCCTGGGCGGTCCCGGCGCCGTCGAAGGCCTGCTGTGCGCCGTCGGCCAACTGCGTCGCGCCCGAGGTGGCGTCGACGAGCTTCGTCTTGATGGTGTCGAGCGCGATGAGGAACCGGCCGGCGGCCTGGCGGTTCACCGTCTGCACGATGGTCGCCTTGATCTGCTTGACGGCCTGCTCGCCGATCGTCGTCGCCAGGTAGCTGTTGGCGTCGTTGGTGGTGAGCTGCACCGTCGCCTGCTGCGGGGCGTCGCCCGACGCGGAGGTGAGGGAGGTCGAGAAGTCGGCGGGGATCGTGACGCTGAAGTCGAAGGTCCCGTCGTTCACGCCCCGGGCGGCGTCGGCCGCGCTGACCTCGTGCCAGGCGAACGATCCGTCCTCGATCAGTTGGTCGGCGATGTCGTCGCCGTAGTTCTCCGTCTCGCCGGTCGCGTCGCCGGTGGTGTCGTCGGTCGCCGGCGCACCGGTGTCCTCGACGACGAGCGCCACGGGCACCTGGTCGAGCTTGGCGTACGGGTCCTGGTTCGCCCAGAGGTACAGGCCGCCGTAGAGCAGCGGGACACACATGAGGGCGATGAGGGCGAGCCGCGACATGGGCGTGGCCCACAGGCGGGACAGTTCAGCGCGGATCATCGCGAAGATCTTCACAGGAGGTCCTTCTGGGGACGGGTGGTGCGGGATGAGGGGAGGGCTGGACGGTCGTGGTGCACGGTGTGCGTCACGACCAGTCCTGCTGGAAGAGGGGGACGAGTTCGTCCGTGGCGTTCTCGGACACCGGGGCGTCGGCGGTGGCGTTGATGGCGGTCGCCGAGGCGTCACCGGCGATCACGAGGACGCCGTAGCCACGGGCGGCGAGCTTGCGGGCGAGGTTCCACCACTCGAGCGGGTCGCCGCCGTGGCGGTCGGGGGAGACGAGGACGAGCGCGGTGACGTCCTCCCGGAGGACCGCGAGCTCGGTGAGGAGCCGCACGCGGTCGGTCGGCGCGACGGTCGAGATCGGCTGCTTCGCGAGGTGCGCGAGGTCGAGTGACTCGAGGAACCGCGCGACGGCGAAGGGGTGGCTCGCCCGGCCGGCGAACATGAGCTCTTCGGCGACGACGCCGGAGACCGCGACGCCGCTGGCCGGTTCGGAGACGTCGGGGGCGTCGATGAGGGCGATCACGCGGCGCATCGTCTTGCGGTCGGTCGCTCCGTCGACGAGGACGGTCCCGGTGTCGGGCTTCATGCGGCCGGAGGCGATGAGGCCGAGGACGGTCGGACGCTGCTCGGTCTCGGCGCGGGCGAAGGTCGCCTCGCCAGTCCGGAAGGACAGGGAGGTCGGCTCGAGGACGATGCCGCCCTTGCCCTTGGAGACGCCGTCGAGTTCAACGCGCATGGGAGGACTCCTCGTTCGTGCCGGTGCCGGTGGTGTGGCGGTGGGTGTCTGCGTGTTCGGTGTCGGCGCGGTCGACGACCGCCGTGGCGTCCTGCCACGACAGGCCGACCGCCCCGAGGGTGGCGAGCATGACGAGGCGGCGGCCGGCACTCGTCGAGAGGCCGGATCGGGTCGCCTCTTCGAGCACCCCGACGGCCGTGCTCTCGACGAGTCGGGCGAGGACCCCGGCGTCGATGTCGGGGCGGATGGAACCGTCCGCGACACCGGCCTCGACGGTGCGGAGGAGGAGGGTCCGAACGGGTTCGAGGGCGGCTGCCGTGACTGCGCGGAGCGGCCCGCGGACGGCGAGCGGCGCCATGATGCGGACGTGGTCCACCTGGGCCCAGAGGACGTCGCCGATGAGCGCGATGGTGGTGAGCGGGTCGCCGCCCCGGACGGCCGTGATCGACGAGGCGACGCGCTCGGCCCCCGCCACGACGACGGCGTTCACGAGCTCGTCGCGCGTGGCGAAGTGTCCGTACACCGAACGGCGGGTGAGGCCGGCGGCTGCCGCGATGGTCTCGAGGCTGGCGTCGGGGTCGCTGCGGAGCGCCAGGCGGGCGGCTTCGAGCAGCGCGACCCGGTTCTCGGCGGCGTCGCGACGAGGGGCGCGCGACCCGCTCGCAGGCGCTTGGGTGGTGGTCATGACAGCGATCGTACTATCTTGCACAGTGGTGTGCAATATCGATGTCGGCGGATGCGGCGAGCTCTCAGCGAGGGCTGCCAGCTTCCTCCCACGCCGGGCCCCGGGAACGGAGCTATGGTTGAACGATGACCGGTGAGAATCTGATGGCAACCCCTCCGACACTGCTGCCGGACGACAGCGCCACCGATGCCGAGTTCCACGCGGCCGTCGGTTCGATCGAGGCACTGGCGGACCTCCTCGCGGCCCACCCCCGCTCCTCGCTCGGCTGGGCACTCCTCGCCGACGCGGTCCACGACCCCCAGTCGCCGATCCCCGGCTACGCGGCCGCACGGGTCGGGTACCACCGCGGCTTGGACTCACTCCGCGCCGCCGGCTGGCGGGGTCAGGGCCCGATCCCGTGGTCGCACGCGCCGAACCGCGGGGTGCTGCGCTCGCTCTACGCGCTCCGTCGCTCCGCGAAGGCGATCGGCGAGACCGAGGAGGTCGAGCGTCTCGACACCTTCCTGCGCGAGGCCGACCCCACCGCGTCGGAGGAGATCGAGTACCTCGTCGCGGCCGCGGCCCCGCCGACCTCCGCGATCGTCATCCTCGGCTCCGACTAGCCCTTCCCGGTCCCTGAGTCTGTCGATCCCCGGTTCCTGAGCCTGTCGATCCCCGGTTCCTGAGCTCCATCCCCGGTCCCTGAGCTCCATCTCCGGTCCCTGAGCCTGTCGAAGGGCAGGCCGCGTCCCCGGTTCCTGAGCCGGTCGAAGGGCAGGGCCGACGCCCTACAGGCCGAGCGACTCCAGGTACGCCGCGGTATCCTGCCAGCCGTGCACGGCCACCGACGGCACCCCGAGTGCGAGGACCGGGTAGTCGTTGCCGCCCTCGTCGAGACGGTCGCCGACGAAGACCATCTCCTCCAGCGGGATGCCCGTGTGCTCGGCGAGCCGTGTCATGCCGAACGCCTTGTCGACGCCCGCCATGGTGATGTCGACGGAGGTCGAGCCGCCGGAGCGGACCTCGAGGTCGGGGAGCAGCGCCTGCACGGCGGCGCGCAGCGACTCCTTCTTCGCGCCGTCGGGGTCCCAGGCGGTCTTCTCGGCGACCGGCGCGGCCTGCCCGAGGGCGGAGAAGGTGATCTGCGAGCCGCGGTCCTCGAGGATCGGTCCCCAGGTCTCGTCGGCCCAGAGGCCGAGTCGCTTGGCCTCGGTCTCGAGCGCGCCCATGGCGCGGGCCTTCTGGTCGTCGGTGAGGTCGTGCTTGTAGACGGTGACCCACGCGGTGCCGTCGAAGCGGTCGTACCGGGTGCCGCAGGTGGGCATGAGGTGCAGTCGGCCGAGGGCCTCGGGCGACGCGGCTCCGAGCCGGTCGAGCACCTGGTTCTGGAACTGCACGATCTGGCCGCCCGAGATGATGCACACCGAGGTGCGTTCGAGGAGTGCGACGAACAGTTCGGCCATGCGAGGGTCGAGCGCGGACTTCGACGGGGCGAGGGTGTCGTCGAGGTCGAAGGCGACGAGGCGCGGCAGGGAGGTCATGGGTTCCGTTCGGTCGGTCGAGAGGACGGTCGTCGAGGGCGATCGGCAGGCAGGACGGCCGCCCGAGGCCTGAACATCCCCTCATGGTATCGAGCGCAGCCTGGGACTCGGTGCCCGTGACCCTCCTCCGGTACGATGGAGGGGTGCGTGCACGAGACGCCCGCCCGCAGAGGGTGGGCGTCCGGCCTGTCAGGGCGTGGTTCCCCAGCGGATCCGCCGGGCACACGAGAATCCGGAAGGGGCGGCATCCAGATGCCAGCAATCGTGATCGTCGGCGCCCAGTGGGGCGACGAAGGCAAGGGGAAGGCCACCGACCTGCTCGGTGACCGCATCGACTACGTCGTGAAGTTCAACGGCGGCAACAACGCGGGGCACACGGTCGTCATCGGTGACGAGAAGTACGCGCTCCACCTCCTGCCGTCCGGCATCCTGACGAGCGGCGTCGTCCCCGTCATCTCCAACGGTGTCGTCATCGACATCGAGGTGCTGTTCCACGAGCTCGAGGCACTTCAGGCCCGCGGCATCGACGTCTCGCGCCTCCTCGTGAGCGCCAACGCGCACGTCATCACCCAGTACCACCGCACCATCGACAAGGTGACGGAGCGCTTCCTCGGCAAGCGCCAGATCGGCACCACCGGCCGTGGCATCGGCCCGGCCTACGCCGACAAGATCAACCGCGTCGGCATCCGCATCCAGGACCTCTTCGACGAGAACATCCTGCGCCAGAAGGTCGAGGGCGCCCTCGACCAGAAGAACCACTTGCTGGTCAAGGTCTTCAACCGCCGCGCCATCACGGTCGACGAGATCGTGGCCGACCTCCTCGCCTACGCCGAGCGACTCCGCCCGATGGTGGCGGACACCGCGCTCGTGCTGAACGAGGCGCTCGACGACGGCAAGATCGTCCTCTTCGAGGGCGGCCAGGCCACGATGCTCGACGTCGACCACGGCACCTACCCCTTCGTCACCTCCTCCAACGCGACCTCGGGTGGTGCGGCCACCGGCTCCGGTGTCGCCCCGAACCGCCTCGACCGCGTCATCGGCATCGTCAAGGCCTACACGACCCGCGTCGGCGCCGGCCCGTTCCCGACCGAGCTGTTCGACGAGTCCGGCGACTACCTCCGCTCGAAGGGCTTCGAGTTCGGCACGACGACCGGCCGCCCGCGTCGCGTCGGCTGGTACGACGCCCCGATCGCCCGGTACGCGGCGCGCATCAACGGTGTCACCGACTTCGTCCTGACGAAGCTCGACATCCTCGACGACCTCGCCACCATCCCGGTGTGCGTCGCCTACGAGGTCGACGGCGTCCGGGTCGACGAGGTGCCGGTCTCGCAGACCGACTTCCACCACGCCGTCCCGATCTACGAGGAGTTCCCCGGCTGGCAGGAGGACATCACCGGTGTCCGCCGCTTCGAGGACCTCCCGAAGAACGCCCAGGACTACGTGCTGGCGCTCGAGGCGATGAGTGGTTCGCGCATCTCCGCGATCGGCGTGGGTCCCGGCCGCGACGCGATCGTCGTGCGTCACGACCTCGTCGACTGATCCGAGCAGCGGACGACGAGCGTCGAACGCGTCATGGTGGACGAATCCAGTCAGCCGTCCCTGCCCGGGCTGCCACCGGTCGAGGAGCTCACGAGCGGTGAGGTCAGGCCTCGCCCGGCGGTTCGTGCCCAGCGCGACGCCGGTGCGCTCGACCCGCGGGTCCGGCGCGCTCTGGCGACCCTCGATGACGATCCCGACCTCTCGTTGGTCACCCTCGCGAACGCCCTCGGCATCACCCGCGCGACGCTCATCCGGATCGTGCGTGAGGCGATCGGCATGACCCCGAAGGAGTACGCGGCCGGTGTCCGCGCCCGCCGCGCCTCCTGAGCGGGCGCCGGTGTCAGACGGCGCAGGTGGGAGACTGTGGGGGTGAGCGACGACAACCCTTACCTCCTGCTCGGTTCCTACACCTCGGAGGCCGACGGCACCGGTGCCGGCATCAGTCTGCTGCGCCAGGACGAGGCGGGCACCCTCCGCCTCGTGCAGTCGTCGGAGGCGCAGTCGCCCTCGTTCCTGACCCTGCACCCGACGCTGCCGATCGTCTACGCGGCGAGCGAGTCGACCGGGGCCGTCGAGGCGTTCAAGCGCTCCGGAGAGTTCGGGCTCGCGCCGTTCGGCAAGCCCATCGAAGCCGGCGACTCGGTGTGCCACGTCGCGACGGTCCCCGGTGCCGACGTCCTCATCGCGAGTTGCTACGGCGACGGTCGGGTTGTGACCGTCCCGCTCGCGGAGAACGCGGCGTTCGCGGGTGAACCGAAGCTCGGTGAGACCTCGGTCGACCCCTGGGCGTCGCCCACCGCGCTCGCTGCGGAGTCAGCCGACGCGGGAGAGGACGCACTCACGCTCCTCGCGCTGGAGGCCGCCGTCGGCGAGGCGCTGCCGTCCCGACCGTCGCGTGCGCACGCCTCGGCACTCCTCCCGGACGGCCGCATCGCGACCACCGACCTCGGCCACGACACGGTCCGCATCTGGCAGCTCCGGGGGTCGCGGTTGGTGCTCGACCACACCGTGGTGTTCCCGCGAGGCACGGGTCCGCGACACCTCGTCGTCCACCCGAGCGGCCACCTCCACGTCATCACGGAGTACTCGGTCGAGGTCTTCACCCTCGGCGTCGACGGCACGGACGGGCACTGGCACATGCTCGCAGCGACCGTCGCGACGTCGGAGGGCGTGTCCGAGGGCGACACGGGTGCCGAGATCAGCCTCGCCGCCTCGCGGGAGCAGCTGCACGTCGGCGTCCGCGGGAGCGACCGTATCGCGACGTTGCGCGTCACCGGCGACGGTTCGCGGGTCGAGGCCGTGGCCGACGTCGAGTGCGGCGGGACGATGCCGCGCCACCACCGGGAGTCGGGTCGCTTCCTGCACGTCGCGAACCAGCTGTCGAACTCCATCGCGAGCTTCCGGCTCGACGAGCGCACGGGGGTCCCGACGACGCTCCTCGGGACGCTCGACGCCGGTTCGCCCACCTGCCTCATCCTCGCCTGATCGCGAGACCGGTCCTCGCGCGACGCCCGCCACCGGATACGGTGGAACGGTGACCGCACGACGCCCTGAGCCCCGCCCCATCGACGGCCGGACCATCCGCCTGGAACCGCTGGACCGCGCGCACTATCCGGAGCTGTTCACGGCGATCGTGCACCCGGAGGTCTTCGCCGGCGGGTACGGCGGCGGGCCGGCGGGATTGCCGACGACGCAGGCCGAATTCGACGCATTCGCCGACGGCTACTTCACGACCGGCGTGCGGAACACCTACGTCATCCGGCTCGTCGGCGGCGAGCACGACGGGCTCCTCGTCGGCACGTCCACGCTCGGCGACTTCGACGAACCGGGGGAGGCCGCCCACCTCGGCTGGACGGCGTACGACCCGCGCGTCTGGGGCACCGCCGTCAACGCCGAGACGAAGCTGCTGCTCCTCGGGCTCGCGTTCGAGGCAGGCTTCGGCCGAGTGAAGATCCAGGCCGACGAACGCAACGAGCGCTCGCGCACCGCGATCCTGCGCCTCGGGGCCACGTTCGAGGGGCTCATCCGCCGCGACAAGCAGCGGGCCGACGGTACGTGGCGGACCACCGCGCTGTTCTCCGTGCTCGCCGAGGAGTGGCCGGAGGTCCGGTCCGGTCTCGAGGAGCGCCTCGCCAGGAGCCCCGGCCCCGTCGCCCTCCGCGGCTGACGCGGCCCCGGAGCCCCTCCTCGCCCGGCCCCTGCGCCCCCCGCCCGGTCCCTGAGCACCGCGCCCGGTCCCTGAGCACCGCGCCCGGTCCCTGAGCACCGCGCCCGGTCCCTGAGCACCGCGCCCGGTCCCTGAGCACCCCGCCCGGTCCCTGAGCCTGTCGAAGGGCGGTCCTCCCGGTGCTGCCCCTGCCCTTCGACAGGCTCAGGGGCCAGAGGACGGCCTGGGCGATGGCGACGGGCACTGTTCACCTGCGCGACACCGGCAGGCCCCGATCGCGCTACGTCGCGACCCTAGCTTGTCCTCCAGACGACGGACGCGGTATCCGACGGCCCGACAGCACGGGCGGCCGCCGACGTCACTGGAGGAACCGTGAACACCAGGCGTATGACCGCCCTCGCCATCGTCGCGCTCGCAGCGACCGCGCTCACCGCATGCTCCGCCGGAGCGGACACCGGAGCCGGCTCCGACGTCGACGCCAAGCAGGCGACCTCCGCCGAGGACTTCGGCGGGATGGACGCGCTCGTCGAGGCGGCGAAGGCCGAGGGCCAGCTCAACGTCATCGCCCTCCCCGACACCTGGGCGAACTACGGGAAGATCATCTCCGCGTTCGAGGACAAGTACGACATCACGGTCAACTCGGCCGACCCCGACGTCTCGAGCGCCGAGGAGATCACGGCCGCGAAGAACCAGCAGGGTCAGGACACCGCTCCCGACGTCTTCGATCTCGGCTCCGCCGTCGCCCTCGACAACCTCGACCAGTTCGCGCCGTACCAGGTCGCCAACTGGGACGACATCCCGGAGGGCTCGAAGGAGAAGACCGGCCTGTGGGTCTACGACTACACCGGCCTCGTCTCCATCGGCTACGACGCGGACGCCGTCCCGGCACCGAAGTCCCTCGACGACCTCCTCGGCTCCGAGTTCGCGGGCAAGGTCGCGCTGAACGGCGACCCGACCCAGGCCGGTGCCGCCGCAGCCGGCGTCTACCTCGCCGCCCTGCAGTCCGGTGGTTCGGCCGACGACATCCAGCCCGGTGTCGACTTCTTCCAGAAGCTCAACCAGGCGGGCAACTTCCTGCCCCTCGACCCGACCCCCGCGACCATCGCCTCGGGTGAGACCCCCGTCGTGATCGACTGGAGCTACAACAACCTCGCCGCGGCGACCGAGAACGAGGGCCAGCGCAACTGGAAGACCACCGTCCTCCCGGGTTCGGCCGTCGGCAGCTACTACAACCAGGCTGTCAACGTGGATGCCCCGCACCCCGCGGCCGCGCGGCTCTGGCAGGAGTTCATCTTCAGCCCCGAGGCGCAGAACCTGTACCTCGCCGCCGGCGCGTACCCGTCGACCCTCGCCGCGATGGTCGAGGCCGACACCGTCGACCAGCAGGCCCTCGACGCCGTGGGCGAGATGCCCGCCGACCTCGTGCAGTTCACGCCCGAGCAGACCGAGCAGGCCACCTCGCTGCTCGCCGAGAAGTGGGCGGCAGCGATCTCCTGATGAGTGCCTCCGCCACCAGGCGGAGTGAGGCGGGGTCGGCACACACCGGCCCCGCCGTCTCGCTCCCGCCGACCAATGCATCGGATGCCTCGACCGAACCCGCCGCGGCGCGCCCCCGCCGCCGTCCGCGCTTGGCGCTCCTCGGCCTGACGCCGTTCGCCCTGTACGCCCTGCTCTTCCTCGCGGTCCCGACGTTCCTCGCCCTCGCCACCGGCTTCTTCGACGGCGACGGTGCGTTCACGCTCGACAACCTCACGGCGCTCGCCGAGCCGGCGGTCCTCGGGGCCTTCGCCAGCTCCTTCTGGGTCTCCGCCGTCACCGCGGTCGCCGGAGCCGTCATCGGGGCCCTCGTCTGCTACGCGCTCCTCGCGGTCCGACCCGACGGGCTCATCCGCACCTTCGTCGATGCGGCCTCGAGCGTCCTCGCCCAGTTCGGCGGCGTCATGCTCGCCTTCGCCTTCATCGCGACCATCGGCATCCAGGGCCTCGTGACGGTGTTCCTCAAGGACCGCCTCGGGGTCGACCTCTTCGCCGACGGCGTCTGGCTCTACCAGGTCCCCGGGCTCCTCCTGCCGTACCTGTACTTCCAGGTGCCGCTCATGGTCATCACCTTCATGCCCGCGATGGAGGGGTTGAAGCGGACCTGGTCCGAGGCGAACGCGACCCTCGGCGGCACGCGCTTCACCTACTGGACCCGGATCGCGATGCCGATCCTCGCCCCCTCCTTCCTCGGGTCGCTCCTGCTGTTGTTCGCGAACGCGTTCTCGAGCTATGCCACCGCCGCCGCGCTCATCAGCCAGGGGGCGCAGATCGTGCCGCTGCAGATCCGCGGTGCCCTCATCAGCGAGACCGTACTGGGCCGGGAGAACCTCGCCGGTTCGCTCGCGATCGGGATGATCGTCGTGATGGTCGTCATGATGACGGCCTACTCCGCCCTGCAGGCGCGGACGGAACGGTGGCAGCGATGAGCGCCGTCCGCGACTCGGCCACGCCGTCGAAGCTCACGAGCCGCATCATCCTCGTCGTCGTCGCGGTCGTGTTCGCCGTCCCGATCCTGTCGATGGTCGAGTTCACCCTGCGCGCCGGGATCGACGGCGGCCACGACCTCGGGCACTGGGCCGCGATCCTCGACCCGGAGAACTCGCGGAAGTACCGGGTGCTCTTCCAGGGCATCGGCAACTCCGTCGTGCTCGCCGCGGTGACCGTGCTGATCGTCGTGGTGCTCCTGCTACCGACGATGATCCTCGTCAAGCTCCGCTTCCCGAAGCTGCAGCGCGTCCTCGAGTTCGTCTGCATCATCCCGATCACCGTCCCGGCCATCGTGCTCGTCGTCGGACTCGCGCCGGTCTACTCGGTCGTGGCCAGGCTCCTCGGCAGTGCGCCGTGGACGCTCGCGTTCGCCTACGGGATCACGGTGCTGCCGTACGCCTACCGGGCGATCGCGGCGAACCTGCAGTCGGTCGACGTCGGCACCCTCGCCGAGGCCGCGCGCACGCTCGGCGCCGGCTGGGGGACCGTCCTCGTCCGCGTCCTGCTGCCCAATCTGCGTCGCGGCGTGCTGACGGCGTCGGTCATCTCGGTCGCCGTCGTCCTCGGTGAGTACACGATCGCCTCGCTCCTCGGACGCAACACGCTGCAGACCTCGCTCGTGCAGGTGTCGAAGAGCGACCCCTTCGTGGCGGTGGCCTTCGCGCTATTGGCGCTCGCCTTCGCCTTCGTCCTGCTGTTCATCATCGGCCGCGTCGGATCGATCCGACGCATCAGGGAGACACCATGACCACCATCGACCAGTCGGCACCCGCAGCGACGCCTGGAGACGGACGCCCGGCCGGCGCAGCGGTGCGGTTCGATCGCGTCGTGAAGGACTACGGCTCGGGTGCCCGCGCCCTCGACGGCGTGAGCCTCGACCTCGCGCCCGGCGAGTTCGTCGCGCTGCTGGGGCCGTCGGGGTGCGGGAAGACGACCGCGCTCCGCAGCCTGGCGGGACTCGAGGACATCACCTCGGGGAGTGTGCTCATCGACGGGGTCGACGTCGTGTCCGTGCCGACGAACAAGCGCGACATCGGCATGGTGTTCCAGTCGTACTCGCTGTTCCCGCACCTCACGGTGCTCGAGAACGTCGAGTTCGGCCTGCGCATGCGGAAGGTGCCCGCGGCCGAGCGACGGACGCGTGCCGCCGAGAGTCTCGACCTCGTCGGCCTCGGCCACCTCGCCGCCCGCTACGCCCACCAGCTGTCGGGTGGGCAGCAGCAGCGCGTCGCCCTCGCCCGGGCGTTGGTCACGCGTCCTCGGGTCCTCCTCCTCGACGAGCCGCTCAGCGCCCTCGACGCCAAGGTGCGCGTCCAGTTGCGCGACGAGATCCGTCGGATCCAGTCGGAGCTGCAGATCACGACCCTCTTCGTGACGCACGACCAGGAGGAGGCGCTCGCCGTCGCAGACCGGGTCGCCGTCATGCGCGCCGGCGTCATCGAGCAGATCGGCACACCGGAGGAGCTCTACTCGCGGCCGTCGTCGCCGTTCGTCGCGGAGTTCATCGGCCTGAGCAACCGGATCGCGGGGGAGCTCGTGCCCGGCGGGGTCGAGGTGCTCGGGCAGGTGCTGCCGGTGATCGGCGAGCAGCCGGGGGACGGGGCCGTCGTCGCGCTCGTCCGGCCTGAGGACGTCGTGTTCACCGACGCGACGGAGCCCGCGGTCGGGTCCGCTGCGGTCGTGCTCACGTCCAGCTTCCTCGGCCCGGTGCGTCGCACGACCGTCGAGCTGCCGGACGGCACGCTGGTCGCGGTGCAGCACGGTGCGACGGAACGGCTGGAGGCGGAGGAGTCCGTCCGCATCCGCTTCGCCGGTCGCCCGGTCCCTGTGCAGACGGCCTGAGCACCGGTCCCTGAGCCCGCCACCGGTCCCTGAGCCCGCCACCGGTCCCTGAGCTTGTCGAAGGGCTACGCCTTCGCGTTCTGCCGTGGCACCACGACCTGCTTGATGATCAGCAGGATCGACGCCGTCACGGGGATGGAGACGAGGGCGCCGAGTAGCCCGATGAGCGAACCGCCGACCATCGCGCCGATGACGACGAGGGCGCCGGGCACCGAGACCGCCTTGTTCATGACCCGCGGGGTCAGCACGTACGACTCGATCTGCATGTAGACCAGGTAGTAGACGATGACGATGAGTGCCGTCGTCGGTGAGTCGAACAGCCCGACGGTCGCGACGACGACGGTCGCGATGATCGAGCCGACGAGCGGGATGAGCGTCACGAAGAAGATGACGACGGCGAGGATCCCGGCGTACGGCACCCCGACGATGAGCATCATGATGAGCCCGAGGACGGCGTTGATCCCGGCCAGCACCACCATGCCGCTCACGTATCCGCCGATCGAGGCGGTGATCTGGTCGGTGATCGACACGACGCGCGGCCGGGAGCGACGGGGCACGAGGGAGTAGAAGGCGTTCTTCATCGCCTGCATGGACGCGAGGAAGTAGAGCGCGAGGACGAGGGCGATGAAGCCGCCGAAGAAGCCGTTCGCGATGCCGACGCCGAGGTTGAGGGCACCGCCGGCCAGGACGACCCACGTCTTCGGGTCGGCGGCCACCCCGTAGAGCCAGTCGAGCGCGCCCTGGAGGTCGACGCCTGGACCGAGGTAGTCGCTGAGGGACCGGAACCACTCCTGGTCCTGGATGCCGGTGAGGAAGGTCGGGGCGTTGCTCACGAGCTCGACGGCCTGCCGGGTGACGACGGGGATGACGAGGGCCAGGAGGAGCGCGAGCAGGACGGCGAAGACGGCGAAGACGATCGCGATCGCGAACGGGCGCTTGATGCCGCGTGCCTCGAGCCGGACGACGACCGGGTCGAGGCCGAGCGCGATGAAGAGGCCGACCGCGATGGAGACGAGGATGGTCGACAGCGAGCCGAGGGTGAGGATGAGCAGGATGGCCGCGAGGGCACCGAGTGCTCCGACGAAGCCGATCGCGAAGGGGCGCTGGAGCGTCGCCCTGACGGTGGTCGTCACCTCGGCCGGGCGATGGGCGCGGAACCGGACCCGCTGCTGACGTGCCGCCGGACGCAGCGGCTGGTGGCGATGGGGTGCACTCGTCATGTCGCAAGCGTATTGCCCACCGCCCGTTTGTCCGACGGCTGTCGTGGTACCGGAGGATGAGGCCGGGGCCCGGAGGATCACCCGACTGCGGGATGTGCCGGATGCTCGGGTTCAGGACGATGGGAACATGTCATCGATCACCCGCTCGCACGCCGCCCACACCCGGATCACCGCACCACTGCGGGCGGTCCCGCTGACGGAGCCGATGCCGAGCCGGCGCGACGAGGCCGCGGAACAGGGAGTGGTCGCCGAGCGCGTCAGCGCTACGGCACACGTCGCCGCCGGCGCTGCCGGGGTCGACCTCACCGCCTCGGTCGAGCCGACGCAGGCACCCGCTGCCGGAGCCGACGGGACCGACGCCGGAACAGGCCTCCGGTTCCTCGGCGCGGGCTGGGCGGCCGACGCGGCGGTCTTCGCCCAGTACCGCCGCCGCGGCAACTGACCGCGAGGTCCACGCCGGGTCCACCTCGCGGATGACCCGCACGGCGGAGCTTGCATCGCCCGGCCGACGCGAAGAGCGACACCCGCCGCCGACGATGGAAGCATGAACACTTCGATCCTCTCCGCTCGCGGACTCACGAAACAGTACGGGCCGACCGTCGCCCTCGCCGGCGTCGACCTCGACATCCTCCCCGGTGAGTCGGTCGCCATCATGGGTGCCTCCGGCTCCGGCAAGACCACGCTCATGCATGCGCTCGCCGGGATCGTCACCCCAGACACCGGCTCGATCGCCTTCAGCACCCCGACGGGCGTCGTCCGCGTCGACCAGCTCGACGAACGGCACCGCTCGCAGCTGCGGCGCGAGTCCTTCGGCTTCGTCTTCCAGCAGGGCCTGCTCATCCCCGAGCTGACCGCCGTCGAGAACGTCGCCATCGCGCTGATGCTCGGCGGGACACCGCGCATCGCCGCTGAGACGAGCGCGGCAGCATGGCTCGCTGCCCTGGGACTGGCCGGCATGGAGACCCGTCGGATCGGCGAACTGAGCGGCGGTCAGGCGCAGCGCGTCGCGATCGCCCGCGCCCAGGTCACCGGCGCCCCCATCGTCTTCGCCGACGAGCCGACCGGCGCGCTCGACTCCCGGACCTCGGCCGACGTCATGGGAGCCCTGCTCCATGCGACGACCGGGCAGGGACGCACGCTCGTCCTCGTGACGCACGACGAGACGGTTGCCGCGCGGTGCTCCCGGACCATCCGCCTGGCCGACGGTCGGATCGTCGGGCAGCCGGGCGGGGTCGGCGCGCCGACCCCGCCGCAGCAGGTCGCGACCGGGCAGGCACCCGTGCCGCAGCAGGTGCAGCCGCCGTTCCCGCCGCAGCAGCTCCCGTACCAGCAGCAGCACGCCGGGCAGCCGTTCCCGCAGCAGCCGTACGCCCAGCCCGCTGCGCAGCCGTACCCCCAGCCCGCTGCGCAGCCGTACCCGCCGCAGGCCCACCCGGGTCAGGCGACCGGCGTCGTCCCGAACGGTGCCCGACCGTGACCGCCGCACTCGGGGTCGCACCGACCCGGATCCCGGTCCCCGCCGGCAGCGGTCGCAGTCCCGTCGTCCGTCTCACCTGGATGCTCGCCCGCCCGGGCGCGCAGAGCCCCGCGACGATCGTCCTCCCGGCGGTCGCGTTCGCCGTGACCACCGCACTCGTGCTCACCGTGCTCGGTGGCGCCCTGATGTTCTGGCGCTGGACCGGTGAGACGGCCTTCATCTACCAGGTGCTCAGTGTGCTGGCGCTGGCCCTGCTGCTCGTCCCGCTCGGCTCGCTCGGCGGGGCGGCCGCGCGGCTCTCCGCCCGGCGCCGCGACGACCGCCTCGCCACCCTCCGACTCCTCGGCGCGACGCCCGGCACGGTCACGGTGATGACCGTCCTCGAGTCGGCCGGGGTCGCCCTCCTCGGTGCGTTCGCCGGGATCCTGCTGTACCTCGGCATGCTGCCGCTCGTCGGGCTCATCCCGTTCGGTGGTTCCCAGATCGGGGTCGAGGGCGTCTGGGTCGGCGTACCGATCATCGCCGCAGTGGTCCTCGGCGTCGTGCTGCTCGCAGCAGCGAGTGCCGCCATCGGTCTCCGCGCGGTGAACGTGAGCCCGCTCGGTGTCCGCACGAAGCAGCAGGCGCCGACCGTGCACTGGCTGCGCATCGTCGTCGGGGCCGTCGTCGTGATCGTCGCCTACGGCATGCTCTCCGTCGTGACGGGGTTGCAGGAGGTCGCCGTCATGATCGTGGTCCTGGGTGTGGGGTTCGCCGCCGGCGTCGGGGTGCTCGGATTGATCGGCCCCTGGGTCGTCGGGGTGATCGGCCGTGGGTCGGCCAAGCGTGCCAAGACGCCGGAGCGGCTCCTCGCTGCCCGGACCATCCTCGAGTCGCCGAAGGCGGCGTGGCGTCAGGTCAGTGGCGTGGCGATGACGAGCTTCGTGGCCGTCGTCGCCGGGACCGGGGTGGCGCTCATGGACGCCGCCGGCGGTTCCGACCTCGACCGCGAGAGCGCCATCCTCATCGACGACATCCGCACCGGCGTGGTCATCACGCTCGTCGCGTCGTTCCTCATGGTCGCGTGCTCCGTCGGGGTGAACCAGGCGTCGGCGGTCCTCGACCGGCGAGACCTGTACGTCAGCCTCGACCGCCTGGGGGTGCCGCGGGACGTCATGGAACGGGCTCGCGGTCGCGCAGTCATGCTGCCTCTGCGGGTGGTCGCGCTGGGCTCGGCCGGACTCGGTGTCCTGCTCGTCCTGCCGATGGCCGGCATCAGTGTCATCCTCGCCCCGCTGTCGGTCCTCGTCATCGTCGGGTGCTTCGCGGGTGGCATCGGGCTCGTGTGGGCGGCCCTGCGCGCGACCCGTCCGGTCGTCTCCGGGGTGCTCCGAGCGCCCGAGCGCGTCTGACCGTCCGGCCGCACGATGAGAGCGCCCGTTCCGTCCCCTGCATGACGCGGGGAGGACGGAACGGGCGCTCTCGGTGAGGTCGGGTCAGCCCGTGACGACCGCGATCTCGTTCGGGACGCCGGGCAGCTCACCCGTCGTGATGTCGCCCGACGCGAGGTCCACAGCATGGATCGACGTCGTCGCCGGGTCGGTCACGTAGGCGACACCGTCCTGGACGACGAGCGCCGGGTGGGCGTCCTGCCACTCGGCCGGCGGCTCCCAGGCGTCGATGACCTCGATGGTGTCGGTGACGGCACCCGTCTGCTCGTCGAGGATGTGCAGCGAACCGTCGTTGCCGAGCACGATGACCTCGTCGTTCGGCCCTCGGGCGACGTCGCGCCAGGTGTAGCCGACACCCTCCGGCAGGTCGACGATCTTCGTCGTCTTCGCGACTGCGTCGGTGAACGCGAGCTGACGGAGGTCGTAGCCCTCGGCGTCGGGGTCGCTGTTGTAGTCGCCGACCGCGATGGAGGACGTCTCGCTGACGTACTGGTTGCCCGTGCGCCCGTAGGCGTCCGGCGCCTGGATCTTCGTGAAGACGCCGCTGTCGTAGACGAGCACGCCGTCGCTGCAGCCGAACACGACGACCTCGTCCTTGACGGTGCCTTCACCGTGCACCGAGGGGCACTGCTCGTTGCGGGCGATCTCGGTGCGCGAGTCGTCGAGCACGCGGACACCGGTCCGCGCGTCCGGGGTGCCGATCGTGGACAGCACGGTACCGTCCTCGAGCTCGATGGCGACACCGTGGTGCGCGGCCTCCGACGGGATGGTCTCGGTCTCGGGCAGCTCGTCGGTGGCCTCGAGGAGGTCAGCGCTGTCGAAGATCGTCGTGTCGCCGGAGCCGTCGGCGAACAGGATGGTCTTGTCGGCGTGACGGACGACGTGGCCTGCGGTGTCGGCGGGGAAGACGAGGTCGGTCAGGACCGGGTCGGCCTGCTTCGAGGTGCCGTCCTCGTCCGTCCACGTCCCGGTGTCGAGGACCTGGAAGCCCTTCGTCGTGGTGACGAGCACGTGCCGCCCGTCGCCGGCGGCGTTCACCCGGTTGAAGCCGTCGAGGGGGAGGTCGCCGACCACCTCGAGGGAGGCGGCGTCGAGGACGAGGAGGCCGCCGTCATAGGTCAGGGTGATCCGACTCTGCGGGTCGGCGGAGGTCGACGCACTCGGGTCGGGCGCGGAGCCGCTCGCGGTCGAGCATCCGGTGAGGAGGAGGGCTGCGGCGGTGCCGACGGCGAGGAACGGGACCCGGCCGCGCTTCAGGCGCGATGCCAGGGGACTGCGGTGGTGCTGCTGCATGGTTTCCTATCGGTTCGTGGACGCCCGCTCAGGGCGAGAGTCCGGTGGCGATGCGCTCGGTGTTCGCGCGCATCATGGTGAGGTAGGTGGGGGCGTCGCCCGACTCGGCGGTCAACGACTCGGTGAACAACGGGACGACGTCGACGTCGACGTCCGACTCGTCGGCGAGCACCTGCACGAGCCGGTCGGGTTGCGAGGAGTCGGCGAAGATCGTCCGGACGCCGGCCTCCTCGATCGCGGTCGACAGTTCGTCGAGGTCCGAGGCGCTGGGGGCCGCGAGCGTGGTGCCGCTCGGGATGACGGCGCCGATGACTTGGAAGTCGTAGCGGGCGGCGAGATACCCGAACACGTGATGGTTGGTGACGAGCTTCCGCTGCTCGGCCGGGATGGCCGCGAACGCCTCGGCCATCTCGGTGTCGAGCGTCTCGAGCTCGGTCGTGTAGGCGGCGGCGTTCGCCTGCAGCTCGGCCGCGTCGAGGGCGGGTATCTCCTCGAGCAACGCCTCGGTGACCCCGGCCACGACCGACGTCATCTGCGTCGGGTCGGTCCAGAAGTGCGGATCGGTCGCGCCCGACTCGGTCTTGAGGACGTCGACGAGCGAGCCGGCCTCGACGATCGGCACGCCCTCGTCGGCCGCGGTCTCCAGGTGCTGGGTGAGTCCCTCCTCGAGTCCCAGGCCGTTCGACACGAGCAGCTGCGCACCGGTGATGCGCGCCGCCTGCCGCGCGGAGATCTCGAAGGAGTGCGGATCGGCGTCGGGCGGCATGAGGGTCAGGACCTCGGCCTGGTCGCCGACGAGTCCACCGACGACGTCGCCGAGGATGTTCGTGGTCACGACGACGAGCGGGCGGTCGTCGGCGCTCGCCGCACAGCTCGTCAGGCCGCTGCCCAGCACGAGGCCGGCCGTGAGGACGGCGGTCGTGCGCAGGAGGGCGGTCGTCCGGGGGATGGTCGCTCGCATGGTCAGCGTCCCGTCTCGGCGAGGAACGCCGGTGCCGTGTCGAAGGTGAAGGTGCGGGCGATCCGCGCGCCGTCGCCGTAGTCGATCTCGGAGACGGTGCGGGTGCCCGGGGTGTTCAGGTAGGCGCGGTTCTGGTCGACCTCCAGCTGGACGCCGGTGGCGAGGTCGGCTGCACCGACGAGTGCGGCCGCGGTCCCCGTCACGGCGCCGGTGGCACCGTCGATGACGAAGAGGTCGCCGGTCGTCGTGAGGCCGACGACGTGCTGGTCGCGGTCGTCGACTGCGGTGACCAGCTGCAGGGGCGCGGGGGTCGGCAGTAGCGCCCAGCTGCGCTCGCGGGTGTCGAGCAGCCAGGCGCCGGAGGTGCCGGCGACGGCGGCGACCGTCGGACGGCCGGGACGCGCGTGGAAGGACGTCGCGCGGTCGGCGGCGGCGACAGCCTGCGGATAGGGGATCGCCTCGAACGTGGGGACCGGGTCGGCCTCGCTCGAGCTGCGGTCGACGACGGCGAGGAGCGCGCCCTCCGCGCAGCCGATGACGACGCCGACGTTCGTCGTGATGCTGCCGGCCGGATCGGTGCACCCGGCGAGCACGGCGTCGGCAGCGGTCACGGACGCCGACGAGGGGTCGAGGAGGTCGCCGTCGACGCCATGGAGATGCAGCTTGCCGGTCCCGTCGGTCGCGACGACCGTCTCGCCGATCGGCACGGTGATTCCGGGAGCACCGGGCGAGGTCCGGATCCGACCGGACTGCGTGATGTCGCCCGTGCCGAGTGCGGCGGTGTCGAGGAGGAGTGTCTCGCCCGAACCGGCGAACCGCACGGCGGTGGTCGTCGAACCGGCGGTGATCGTCGCCTGTCCGTCGCCTTCGATCTCGCCGACGACCCGCGCCTCGGCACGGTAGTAGTGCTGGTGGCCCTCGTGGTCGACCGTCCACACACCGGTGTCGATGATCGTCACGGTGCCGGCGGGCTCGGACTGCGCGGCGACGAACCGGCCGTCGCCCGTGAGCGCCGAGATCGGGCCGAGCTCGGCGAGCGTCGTGCGCTCCTCGCTGAGCAGGTCGGTCAGCTCGAAGGTGCCGTCGACGTCGGCGGTCGCGAGGTGCAGTTGCGGTTCGGGGAGCTCGCTCGCGCCTTCGACGTAGCCGTGTCCGCGAGGTTCGTCCGAGGCCGTCGCGGTGGGTGATGACGACCCCTGCGGCGCGCAGGCGGTGAGCGTCAGCGCGAGGGTGCCGAGAGCGAGCGCGGTACGTGTGGCGCGGGGGAGCCGTTCGTCGGTCGGGCGGATGCCGCCTGGTCGGATGGTCGGTCGGAGGAGTCGGTGCACGGTGCGCTTTCCAGGTGGGTCGGTTCGGTGAGGTGGTCGTCGGAGTGGTCGAGGTGTCGGTCGGTGGGCCGCCGGAGCCGTCCGACGAGCGCCCGCGCGCCCCAGGACACCGTGGCGAGCAGGATCGAGCAGGCGGCGATGGACGCTCCGGCCGCGGTGTCGCCGTACCAGGAGAGGAGCAGGCCGAGCAGCACGGCGAGGCCGCCGAAGCCCGCGGCGAGCAGCATGATGAGCGGGATGCGGCGTGCCCAGTGGGCCGCGGCGACGGCCGGCCCGAGGAGGAGCGCCACGACGAGCAGGGTGCCGACGGCGCTGTACGAGGCGACGACCGCGAGCGTCACGAGGCCGACGAGCATCGCGTGGGCGAGTCGCGGCCGGAGGCCCATGGTCTGAGCGACCCGGCGGTCGAAGGCGAGCGCGACGAACGGGCGGTGGAACGCGACCGTGACGCCCACGGTGACGAGGAGTGCGATGGCGAGGCCCACCAGGTCCGCGGGCCGGATGGCGAGGATGTCGCCGAAGAGGATCGCCGTGAGGTCGGTGGCGAACGATCTGCTCGACGACACGATGATGACCCCGAGGGCCAGCATGCCGACGAAGAGGAGACCGATCGAGGTGTCGTGGGACAGCCTGCCGCGCCGCGAGACGAGACTGACGCCGGCGGTCATGACGACCGCGCTGATGGCCGCGCCGGCGACCGGCGGCAGCCCGAGGAGTGCCGCGGTGGCGACGCCGGGCAGCATGCCGTGGGCCATCGCCTCCCCGAGGAACGCGAGGCCGCGGAGGACGACCCAGGTGCCGACGACACCGCACACGGCCGCCACCAGCAGACCGCCGGCGAGGGCGCGCAGGAGGAACGCCGCGGTGAACGGCTCGGTGATCCAGGTCATGGTCGAGCACTCTACATGAAAATGATTCTCAGTATTGATAGGGTGATGACATGCGATCCGCGACGAGCACCCCTCGCCCTCCGATGTCGGGACAGCCCGTCGTGTCCGGCATCCGACTCCACGACGTGTCGGCCGAGTACGACGGCGCGCGCGTCCTGCACGGGATCTCGGTCGAGGTCGGGGCGGCCGCCATCACCGTCGTCACCGGGGCGAACGGTGCGGGGAAGTCGACGCTGCTCGCGGTCATCGCGGGCCTTCATCGACCGACCTCGGGTGGGGTCGACGGCCTCGACGGTCGATCGGCCGCCTACGTCCCGCAACGCAGTGCCGTGCCTGAGCGCTTCCCGGTCACGGTGCGCGACGTCGCCTCGATGGGACGCTGGCCGACGCTGCGTCGCTGGTGGGGTCGACTCGGCGCGGGGGATCGGCGCATCGTCGACGAGAGCCTCGCCCGCCTCGACGTCCTGCACCTCGCCGGGCGCTCCTTCGGTGAGCTGTCGGGCGGGCAGCGCCAGCGGGTCCTCGTCGCGCAGGCGCTCGCGCGTGAGGCCGACCTGTTGCTGCTCGACGAGCCGACCGTCGGCCTCGACCGTGCTGCCGGGCTGGCGATCCGCGAGGTGCTCCGGGCGGAGGCCGACCGTGGCGCGATGGTGGTGGAGGTGACGCACGATCCGGTCGCGGTCGCAGACGCCGACGCGCGGGTGCACCTCGAGGCGGGATGTCTCGTCGAGGATCCGCGGTGAACCGGCTGGGGGATCGCCCGGCGACCCGGCTCCGGCCCCTGGCGCGTTGCTAGAGTTTTCGCATGAGCCAGGCCGAGCAGCAACCCGAACCCACGACCGGCGCCGCTGCGGCGGACGCCCAGGCGGCCACCGAGCGATTGGGCCGCCTGCGGAGCAGCATCGACAACATCGACGCGGCGCTCGTCCACCTGCTGGCCGAGCGGTTCAAGTGCACGCAGGAGGTCGGTCGCCTGAAGGCCGAGCACGACATGCCTGCGAGCGACCCGGCGCGCGAACAGCGGCAGATCACCCGTCTCCGGGCGCTCGCCGAGGAGTCCCATCTCGATCCGGCCTTCGCCGAGAAGTGGTTCAACTTCGTCGTCGCCGAGGTCATCCACCACCACGAGCGTCTCGCCAACCAACACTGATCCTCGTGTTCCGTTCCGCCAGCGCGGTGCGCTGACGCGAGCGCGGGTCTGTGGCGTGAGCGCGGGTCTCCGGAGGGTCGCGCCCACGCGTGTGACCCGCGGTCAGGCCCGTTCGCGTGCGGTCAGGCCCGTTCGTCCCCGCTCGGCCCGGTTCGCGTGCGGTCACGTCGGCGCACCGCGCTGGCACCTCGGATGGTCCAGGGCAAGGGGTGACGCTTCTTCGGGTAGCGTCCAGCGTCCTGCGCCATCATGAGTCCATGACCTGGAACGCCGACTCCCTGCCCGATCAGACCGGACGCGTCGTCCTCGTCACCGGAGCGAACGCCGGCCTCGGCTTCTGGACGAGCCTCGGGCTCGCGCGAGCGGGCGCGGAGGTCGTCCTCGCGTCACGGAGTGCGACGAAGACCCAGGCGGCGATGCGGGCGATCCGGGCGAAGGTGCCCGATGCCCGACTCAGTCACCTCCCCTTCGACACGTCCTCGCTCGACTCGGTGCGCGCGGCGGGCGAGCGACTCGCGGATCTCGACCGTCTCGACGCCCTCGTCGCGAACGCCGGCATGGTGCACATGCCGAAGGAGCGGCAGGAGACGGCCGACGGCATCGAGCTGGTCTTCGCGACGAACGTCGTCGGCCACGCCGCCCTGCTCGCCGAGGCCCTGCCGGTGCTGCAGCGCACGGCGGATGCGCACGATTCCGCGCCGCGCGTCGTGCTCCTCGGAAGCCTCTCCACCCTGCTCGTCCGGTTCCACGGCGACGACCTGCAGCTCCGCGACGGGTACAGCGGCTGGCAGGCGTACGCCCAGTCGAAGATCGCCCTCTCGTCGCTCGGCTTCGAGCTCGACCGTCGGCTCGCGGCGTCGCACAGCACCGTCCGGGCCCTCGTCGCGCACCCCGGCTACTCGGTCAACGGACTCGACCGTCGCGTCCCCGGCGTCAACGAGCCGACTCGAGGACGTCGCTTCTCCGACACCCTGCAGTCCGTCTACGCGCAGAGTAAGCGGCGTGGTGCCGAGCCGACGCTCCGAGCGGTCACCGACGAGGCGGCCGACGGTGGTTGGTTCTTCGGTCCCCGGTGGTTGACGAAGGGCGACGCCGTGCGGCAGACCCCTGCCGCGATCACGACCGACCGGGACGTCGCGGCGGCGCTGTGGACCGACCTCGAGCGGCTCATCGGCACGCCCATCCTCCCGGCGTCCTAACCGCAGCCGTCAGCGCACCGCGCCGGCGCGAGCGCGGGGAATCGGCCCCAGCGCGGTGCGCTCGCGTGACTGCGCCTCAACCGGCGTGACTGCGGGGCATGGCGCTGAGCGCACCCCTCCGGAGACCCGCGCTCGCGCCGCAGACCCGCGCTGACGTCAGCGCACCGCGCTGGCGCAACCGACCTCAGTCGGCGGGGGTCGCCGGCGGCTGCAGGACGCGCAACCACTCCTCGGTCTGCGCGACGTGCGCTGATGCCGCCCCGGCCGCCCCGACGGGGTCGCGCGAGAGGATCGCCTCGGTCATCGCCCGGTGGCCGCGGTTGCTGACCCGACGCAGCTCGTCGCCGGCGGGCAGGCTGAAGACGTCGTAGGCCCGCGAGCGCGACCGGAAGACCTGCAGCAGGGCCGTCAGCGTGGCGTTCCCGGCCGTCCGTGCGATGAGTTCGTGGAACCGGTGGTCCAGCTCGCTCGACTCGGCGGGGTCGGTCGTGCGTTCCATCGCCTCCACGAGTTCGGTGAGTTCGGCGCGCACCTCGTCGCTCGCGCGAGCAGCCGCCTGCGAGGTGGCATGGGTCTCGAGCACCCGCCGCAGCTCGTACATCTGCAGAAGACCGTCGAGGGGGAGGAGGTCGACCGTGAGTGACAGGCTGCCGATGATCTCCTCGGGCCGGAGCATCGACACGTAGGTGCCCGAGCCGTGCCGCGACTCGATGATCCCGAGGGCGGCCAGCATGCGGACGGCCTCACGAAGAGACCCGCGGGACACGCCGAGTTCGTCGCAGAGTTCGTTCTCGGCCGGGAACCGCTGCCCCGCCACGAGCCGTCCCGACGCGATCATGTGTCGCAGGCCGTGGAACGCTGTGTCGACTGCGGACATGCGGCTCCTCCTCAGGGGTCGTCCCGCCATCGTAGCGGCCCCTCACCGGTGATCCGCGAGCCGCCACGGATCATGAGACGTCCGATGACTCCATGCTCGAACATCAAGTCATCCGATGAGTCGATCCCGAAACGACCTGGGCGATCACTTGTAACACGACAGAAACCCAAGTCATCAAACGTTGCCCCTATGGTTATCGGACAATCCACTGCATAATCGACTCGGAGGAACGTCACTGTGGACACTCGCACCATCGCACGGCCAGCGCCGCTCACGCTCGGCGACGGCCGACCGGCAACGGCCGGTTGGACGCTGGATCCGACCAAGCGTCACATCAACCACGGATCCTTCGGGGCGGTCCCGATCGTCGCGCAGGATCACCAGCAGGCGCTCCGCCGCGAGATGGAGGCGGCACCCCTCACCTGGTTCCCGGCCCTCCCGGCCAAGGTCGGCGCGGCCCGTGTTGGGATCGCCGACTTCCTCGGGGCGTCGGTCGACCAGCTCGCCATGGTTCCGAACGCGAGCGCCGGGGCGAGCGTCGTCTTCTCCAGCCTCCCCGTGCAGCGCGGCCTCGAGATCATCGTCACCGACCACGGCTACGGCGCCGTCACGATGGGGGCCGAGCGACTCGCGCGTCGCTGGGGCGGCACCGTCCGGACCGCCCGCATCCCGCTCGACGCCGACGCGCAGACCGCCCACGACGCCGTCGTCGCCGAGTTCAGCGACCGCACGGCCCTCATCGTGATGGACCAGATCACCTCGCCGACCGCCAGACTCTTGCCGGTCCAGCAGATCGCCGCCACCGCCCGTGCCGCCGGCATCCCCACGCTCGTCGACGCCGCGCACGTCCCCGGCCTGTACGCCGATCCCATGCGCGACCTCGACTGCGACTTCTGGGTCGGCAACCTGCACAAGTTCGGGTGCGCCCCGCGTGGTGCCGCGGTCCTCGTCGCCCGCAGCCAGCTCGCGCAGGAGCTCTACCCGCTCATCGACTCCTGGGGTTCGCCGTACCCGTTCCCGCAGCGCTTCGACACGCAGGGTACGGTCGACGTCACGAGCTACCTCGCCGCGGCGACGTCGCTCGGGTTCATCGAGGACATGTGGGGCTGGTCGGCCGCCAGGGACTACATGACCGAGCTCGCCGACTACGCCGTCGAGGTGGTCGCCGACGCCGTGACCGCCATCACCGGCGAGGACAGCCACGTCGACGTGGGCATGCCCGTCAACGCCCTCCGGCTCGTCAAGCTCCCGACCGGCCTCGCGACGACCCACGCGACCGCCGACGGCCTCCGCGACCGCGTCTCCGCCGAGCTCGGTGTCGAGGGCGCGTTCACGAGCCTCGACGGGATCGGCTACGTCCGACTCTCCACCCACGTCTACAACACCCCCGAGGACTTCGAACACTTCGCCGAGCACGCCGTCCCGGTGCTCGCGCGATGGGCCGAGGAGGAGCGCGCGGCCACGAGCTGAGCGCGGAACCGCCCGACCCGACACCACCACACCCGTACCACCACACCGCACCCACCCCCGCAGCACCCCCACCAGCACCACTCAAAGGAGAAGCGAGCATGAGGAAGTCACGCGCAACGGCAGCCATCGGCCTGTCCGTCGTCACCGGCCTCGCCCTGTCGGCCTGTGCCGGCGGCGCGAGCGACGGCACCGTCACCCTGCAGATGGTCGAGAGCCTGACCAACCCCGCCCGGACCGAGGTCCTGAAGTCGCTCATCGCGGACTTCGAGGCCGACAACCCGAAGATCAAGGTCGAGCTCATCTCGCCGCCGACCGACCAGGCCGACCAGAAGATCACCCAGATGCTGCAGTCCGGCTCCGGCGTCGACGTGCTCGAGGTCCGCGACATCACCGTCGGCCCGTTCTCCACCAACGGCTGGCTCGACGACATGAGCGGCGAGCTCGAGGACTGGAAGGGCTGGGACGACCTCACCGACAACGCGACGAAGTACGCGAAGGGCGAGGACGGCAAGGTCTACTACGTGCCCTACGGCTTCTACGGGCTGAGCCTGTTCTACCGCACCGACCTCATCAAGGAGGCCGGCTTCGACGGGCCCCCGACGAGCTGGGACGACCTCCTCGAGCAGGCCTCGGCGATCCAGGACCCCTCGAAGAACCAGTTCGGCTACGCCTTCCGTGGCGGCACCAATGCGAACAGCAACGTCGTCGCGGCCATCGAGGCCTACGTCGCCGACGACCTCGACACCGAGAACGCGTTCAAGCTGACGAGCGGCGACACGATCTTCTCCGCACCGGAGGCGCTCGACGCCGTCAACACCTACTTCGACCTCTTCAAGGAGGCTTCGCCGCCGTCGTCCGTCGCGTGGGGCTACCCCGAGATGGTCGAAGGCTTCTCGAACGGTTCGACCGCGTTCCTCCTGCAGGACCCGGAGGTCATCGCGACCGTCGAGCAGTCCGAGGCGATCACGGCCGAGCAGTGGAGCACCGCTCCGCTGTTGACCGGCCCGACCGGCAAGGCCGCGCAGCCCATGGCGACCGCGGGCTGGGGCACGGCGGCGTCGAGCGAGCACAAGGCCGAGGCCGCGAAGCTCATCGAGTTCCTCTCCGAGGACAAGCAGGCCACCACCTTCGCCCAGGAGAACAGCCTCGTCCCGATCGTCAAGAGCGCGGCGGACAGCGACTTCTACAAGACCGGCCCGTGGGCCAGCTACGTCACGATGAACGAGAACCCGGACACCTACTTGAGCGTCACGCAGCCGCGCGGCTCCTCCTGGTGGACCGAGTGGATCCAGAAGTCCGACTCGGAGATCCAGCAGGTCCTCATCGGCCAGCTGACGCCGGAGAAGCTCCTCGCGGGCTGGGACGAGTACTGGACCGAGAAGTGGAAGAGCGAGTAACCGTCCATGACGACCACCACTGACGAAGCGGGTCGCACGCAGCAGCGTGCGACCCCGACACCCCCGGCCGGTCCCTCGCGGACCGCCGGTGGGCGTCGGCGGCGCACCTTCACGGTGCGCCGCGGCTTCGGCCTCCTCGCCTTCCTCGCCCCCGCGTTCATCTTCGTGGCGATCTTCATCTACTACCCGATGATCGCCGGCTCGCAGATGGCGTTCCGTAACTGGAACCTCGCCAACCTCACCGACACCTCCTGGGTGGGCTTCGCCAACTTCCTTGCCGTCTTCGCCGACCCGGCCTTCGGCAAGGTCGTCGCGAACACCGTGCTCTGGGTGGTGGCCTCGATCGTCCCGCAGTTCGTCATCGGCTTCGGTATCGCCCTGTGGCTGCGGCGGAGGTTCCGCTTCCGCGGCCTCTACCAGGCGATGATCTTCTTCCCGTGGGCCATCTCGGGCTTCCTCATCGGCATCCTGTTCCGCTGGATGTTCAACAGCGAGTTCGGTGTGATCAACGACCTGCTCCAGAAGGTCGGGCTGATCGACACCCCGATCCCGTGGCTGGCCGACCCGAACACCGCGATGTTCGCCGTCATCGTCGCGAACGTCTGGTACGGCGTCACCTTCTTCGCGATCATGATCCTCGCCGCCCTGCAGTCGGTGCCGGAGGACCTCTTCGAGGCCGCGGCGCTCGACGGCGCGGGCAAGGCGCGCATGCTCTTCCAGATCACGATCCCGTACATCCGCACGACGCTCGCCCTCACGGTGCTGCTCCGGGTCATCTGGATCTTCAACTTCCCCGACATCATCTACGGCATGACGGGCGGCGGTCCGGCGAACCAGACCCACATCCTGACGACCTGGATGATCGCGACCACCCAGCGCGGCGACTACGGCCGGGCCTCCGCGATCGGCCTCATCGTCGTCGCGATCCTGCTGGTGTTCACCGCGTTCTACCTGCTGTCCATGCGTGAGAAGAAGGTGAAGGCATGATCGACCAGGAGACACGGACCGCGAAGGTCGTCAAGTTCCTCTTCCTCGGGCTCTGGCTCGTCATCACGGTGTTCCCGCTGTACTGGATCGTCGTCACCTCGTTCAAGAAGCCGGGCGCGATCTTCTCCTACCCGTTGACGTACTGGCCGGAGGTGTTCTCGATCGAGAACTACCTCGGCCTGTTCAGCAAGGCGCAGTTCGGCACCTACGTCGTCAACAGCCTCATCGTGGCGACGATCGCAGCCGTCGTGGCGACCTTCATCTCGATGCTGTCGGCGTACGTGTTGGCGCGGTTCGAGTTCCGGAGCAAGGGGGCGATCCTGCTGGCGTTCCTCGCCACGCAGATGATCCCGTCGTTCATCGCGCTCGGCCCGCTCTACCTGCTGATGACGCAGCTCAAGCTCGTCGACAACCGGTTCGGGCTCATCCTCATCTACATCGCGGTGTGCATCCCGTTCTGCACCGTCATGCTCAGAGGGTTCTTCGAGAACATCCCCGACGCCCTCGAGGAGGCGGCCATGATCGACGGCTGCTCGCGGTTCGGCGCGCTCTTCCGGGTGCTCGTCCCGGTGCTGAAGCCCGGGATCGTGGCGGCGTTCATCTTCAACTTCGTGAACTGTTGGAACGAGCTGTTCCTCTCGGTGACACTCATCAACAGCGACGCGAACAAGACGATCCCGACGGCGCTCAACGGCTTCATCACGAGCTACAACATCGACTGGGGCTCCATGTCGGCGGCCGCCGTGCTGACGATCATCCCGACGATGGTGCTGTTCGCGTTCGCGAGCCGGTACATCGTCCAGGGTCTGACGGCCGGAGCGGTGAAGGGCTGACCCCCGCTCATTCGCCCAAGAATGGGCGAGCCGACGCCCGTTCGCCCATTCCTGGGCGAGCGGGCGTCGTCATGCGAAGCCGTCCGGTGAACCTGTAAGCCAGCTGATAGTTCGATCGGCTAGCGACCGACAGGTGGAAGATGAACCATGTTCGGTTCGAAGCAGACGACGAGGTCACTCCGCTACGCCCGCTACGGCGGGCCCGACGTACTCGAGTTCATCGAGTCCGAGATGCCGCATCCCAGATGGGGCGAGGTCGTGGTCGACGTCCTCGCGAGCGGCATCAACCATATCGAGGCGTTCGTCCGCGAGGGGCACCTCGCCGAGACGGTGCCGATCGAGCTGCCGACGGGGCAGGGGAGCGACTTCGCCGGCTTGGTCCGCGAGGTCGGGACCGGGGTCGAGGGCTGGAAGCGGGGCGACGAGGTGATCGGTCACGCCGTCCGCGGCGCGCACGCCACCCAGGTCGTCGTACCGGCGTCATCCCTCGTCCGCAAGCCGAAGCGCGTGAGCTGGGAGGAGGCCGGCGGGCTCTACCTCGCTGGACTGACGGCGCTCGACACGCTGGACGGGCTGCACCTCAAGCAGGGCGACACCCTCGTCATCTCGGCGGCGGCCGGAGGCGTCGGGAACATCGAGGCGCAGTTGGCGAAGTTCGCGGGCGTGCGGGTCATCGGCACGTGCGGTGAGCGCAATCACGACTTCCTCCGTGAACAGGGCGTCAAGCCGGTCGTCTACGGCGAGGGCATGGCCGATCGGATCCGCAAGCTCGCGCCGGAGGGCGTGACGGCGTTCATCGACAACTTCGGTCAGGACGGTCAGGAGCTCGCGTTCGAACTCGGTGTTCCACCGGAGAAGTACCGGTCGAGCGAGGATCGGAAGGCCATCGAACTCGCCGCACTCGAGCCGGACGAGGAGTTCGCCGCGCACGCCACGAAGCAGCTGCAACGCCTCGCGGAGTACGCCGCCGACCATGCGTTGAAGGTCGTCGTCTCGGCGTTCTACCCGTTCGACCTGATCATCGACGCGTTCGAGGATCTCGAGCGGCTGCACGCGCGGGGCAAGATCATCGTCGGTATGCGTCCGGCGAATCCGGAGCGCATCGTCAAGCAGCGAGACCTGCACGACGCCAGACCCTGACGACGGTCAGCGCGGTGCGCTGACCCGAGATGCTCGGTTCCGGCGCGGGCGCGGGTCTCGTGCCTGAGCGCGCCCCTCCGGAGACCCGCGCCCGCGCGTGTGGGGCGCGCTCGCGTCAGCGCACCGCGCTGGCATCCGGGCAGGGAGGGCGGGGGCTAGTTGAAGATGAAGCCGAGGACGGTCGCGCCGCCTCCACCGAGGACGAGTGCGACGACGAGGACCCAGGCGATGAGCCGCTGACGACGCTTGCGCTGCTCGCCCCACTCGGCCAGTTCCCGGTCTTCGCTGCTGCTCATCACCCCAGCCTACCGGCGGGGTCCTGAACCGGCATCAGGCGACGGCCGGGACGAGGGCCTTCACCGACGTGGTCCTCGCCCGGGCGATCGCGAACGTCGTCGCGGCGAGGGACCCGAGAAGCCAGAGGACGAGGCCGACGACGCCGGCCGCTGCTCCCGTGTCGCCGATCGCGATCGCCTGCAGACCACCGAGGGCCGGCGCGATCGGCAGGAATCCGAGCACCTGGTCGAGCACCTGCGGAGCGGTCGCGATGATTCCGGTGGCCAGACCGACGAGCGCGACGATCATCGAGATGAACCGACCCGAACCGCCGAACAGGGCGTTCAGCGCCTGGTTGGCGGCGGCGAACACGAGTCCTGCGAGGACGGCGATCCCGGCGAAGGCGAGCCATCCGCCCGCGTCGAGCTCGAGCAGTGGTGCGGTGATGACGGCGACGAGCAGGCCCTGCAGCATCCCGATCGCGCCGGCCGGGACGAAGGCCCCGAGCGCGAGCCGCAGCGAGGAACGGGTGGACCCGAACGCCCGCGCGGGCACCGGCCGCAGCACGAGGAAGCTCGCGAGCGCACCCAGCCAGAGGGCGAGGACGGCGTAGAAGGGAGCGCTGTTCGTGCCGAAGGACACCGTTGCCGAATCACCGGCCGAGACCGGGTCGGCGACGACGTCCGCGAGCGTCTGTCGGTCGGAGCTCGTATAGGTCGGCAGGCTGTCGACCGCGCTCTGCAGCCCGGACGCGAGCGAGGTGATCCCGCCGGACAGGGTCCCGGCCCCCGACGCGAGCTGGTTCGACGCGTCGGCGAGCTGGGTCGTGCCGGTGGCCGCCTGGCCGGCGCCGTCGGCGAGGGCGGATGCACCCGTCTGCAGCTGAGCCGTCCCGGAGGCGGCCTTGGACGCGCCGTCGGCGAGGCCCGCTGCGCCCGCCGCGATCTGTGCCGCCGCGGTGTTGATCTTGGCGATGCCGTCGACGAGTGCGGGCATGCCGGAGGAGAACTTCGTGGCACCGGTCGCGAGGGCGGCGGCGCCGGCCGCAGCCTGTGCGGTCCCGTCGGCCAGGGCCGCGGCGCCCGGATACTCCGTGTTCGCGTCGATCGGTCCGCCGGTGGCGACCGTGGCGGCCAGTCCACTCGCCGTCACGACGTCCGCGCAGTACGTCGCGGAAGCTCCGGACGCAGCGCAGTCGGCGCTGAGTGATGCGAGTTGTGCGGCCACCGCGGCCGTGAGCTGCTTGGTGCCCTGGGCGCCGGCCGACAGGTCGGCGAGCCCTGCGGACACGTCGTTCGCGCCGCCGGCGATCCCGGCGGCTCCACCGACCAGCCCCGGGTTCTCGGCGCTCCCGTCACCCTGCGTCCCGGCGTACAGCGTCGCTGCTCCGCTGGCGAGCTGACTCGCTCCACCGCTCAGCTGCGAGGCACCGGAGGACAGCTGCGTCGCGCCGTCGGCCAGTGCATTCACCCCGTCACTCAGCTGCGTCGCACCCGACGACAACTGCGTCGCGCCCGTGGCGAGCTGCGTGGTGCCGTTCGCGAGTTGCTGCGCGCCCTGCGCGAGGGAGAGTCCGCCCGTCGACAGCTGCTTCGCACCGTCGGCGGCCTCGCCGAGCTGGTCGTGGACGGTGTTGAACCCGACGTAGACGTTCTCGAGGTAGGTGGTGGTGAGCTGTCGACCGAGGAGCGAGGCCGCGGTCTGCGTGATCGTCTGGGAGATGGCGTCGTCGACGAGCTTGCTGCGGTCGCTCGTCGTCACGTCGAGGCGGGCGCGCTCGGCGTCGGCGGCGTCGCCCGAGAACGAGGTCGCCGCCTTCGAGAAGTTCTCCGGGATCGTGACGACCGCCGTGTACGAACCGTCGGCGAGGCCCGCCTTCGCGTCGGACGCGTCGGTGATCACCCAGGTGTAGTTGGTCTCCTGGTCGCCGTCGACGAGGCCCGCGGAGAGCTGGCGGCCGAGCGGCACGGTCTGGCCGTTGACGGTCACCGGCCTGTCGTCGTTCACGATGGCGGCGGTCACCTGACCGAGTCGTTCCGCCGGGTTCCACAGCGCCCAGACGAGTCCGCCCGCGATGACGAGCGGCACGAGGATGAGGCCGATGATCGAGACGACCGTGATGCCCTTGCCGGAGCGGGCCCGTTCGAGGCGGTTCAGGATGGTGCTCATGCGTCGACCTTCGATTCAGCGATGGCGGTGGGAGTGGAGGGGGTGGTGGAGGCGGCGCGGTCGAGGTCGAGTACCTCCGGCGCCGTGGTCGGCAGGACGTCGGCGAGCGAGGACGCGTCCGCGGTGCCGACGACGATCGTGAGTGGCCGGCGCGTGCGCTCCGCGGCCCTGGTCGCCGTCAGCAGGCGCTCGTACAGTCCGCGTCTCGTGTCGTCGTCCGGCACGGTGTCGACCCCGTCGAGGACGATGACGGCCGGGCGTTCGGCCAGCGCCGAAGCGAGCGTCCCGACAGGTTCGCCGTGGTCGAGACGGACGTACGCGACGCGGGACCGGACGGCCCCGGCGCGGACCGGCAGGACCAGACCGGCGACCTTGAGTCGACCGTGGTCGGGTTCGAGGCGACCGGCCAGCGTCAGCAGGAGGGCGGTGACCGAGACCGGGCGCGCGCCCTGCACCGCGAGCACGCCACCGACGGCGACCGTCGTGTCGACGTCCTCGTACAGCGGTCCGTCCGCACCGGCCAGGGTGACCCCGGCGGCGGCGATCGCGACCTCGTCACCGTTGCGCCACTCGCGCAGCTCGAGTTCGCGCTGCAGGCCCTCGCCCTCGACGTCGAACGACGGCAGGATGCGGTCGAGCCACTTCGGCAGGTACCAGGCGTGGTCGCCGAGGAGCGCGAGCACCGCCGGCACGAGGGTCATGCGCACGATGAACGCGTCGACGAAGACGCCGACCGCGAGCCCGAGGGCGATCGGTTTGATGTTCGTGTCGCCCTCCGGCACGAAGGCGGCGAACACCGCGAACATGATGACGGCCGCGGCGGTGACGACCTTCGCCGAGCCGAGGAAGCCGGTCTCGACGGATCGCCTCGCAAGTCCCGAGTGGACGAAGTCCTCGCGCATCCGGGAGACGAGGAAGACCTCGTAGTCCATCGCGAGCCCGAACAGGACACCCATGAGGATGATCGGCATGAAGCTGATCACCGGACCGGTCCTGGCGACGTGGAGTGCCTCGGCGAACACGCCGTGCTCGAAGACGAGGGCGACGACGCCGAACGACGCGGCGACCGACAGCAGGTAGCCGAGGGTCGCCTTGATCGGTACCCAGATCGAGCGGAAGACCATCGTCAGGAGCACGAGCGACAGGCCGACGACGATCAGGCCGAAGGGGAGGAGGGCGCCGCCGAGGCGATCGGAGATGTCGATGCCGATGGCCGTGAACCCGGTGACCTGCAGGTCGACGTCGTACTCGTCCTGGAAGTACTGGTGCAGTCCCCGGATCTCGGCGACGAGGTCCTTCGTCGCCTGTGAGTCGGGGCTGCCACTCGGGATGACCTGGATGATGCCGGTGTCGGCCGTCGCGTTGGGGGTGGCGAGTGGAACGGCGGCGACGCCGTCGAGTCCCTCGATCTCCTGCTTGAGGTCGGCCATGAGTCCGAGTGGGTCGGTACTGCCGACGATGCCGCCGGTGACGATCAGCGGCCCGTTGAAGCCCTCGCCGAAGTGCTCGGAGACGAGGTCGTACGTCGTGCGGGCTCCGTCGCCCTCCGGCAGCGAACCGGCGTCGGGGAGCGCGAGTCGGAGCGACAGGGCGGGGATGGCGAGGGCGCCCAGGACGGCGACGACGGCGACGATCGTGACGATGGGGATTCGCGTGACGCCGCGCACCCAGCCGAGGAAGAAGCGGTTGGGCCCTTCGACAGGCTCAGGGACCGCGGTGTGGTGCTCAGCAAGCGAGTCCTGCTGCCCTTCGACAAGCTCCGGCGCAGCGGCAGCGCCCCGGGCCGCCGCACGCTTCCTGGCCCGCCTCGCCTTGGGCCGGAGGCGCTCGCCGGCGAAGCCGAGCATGGCCGGGATGAGGGTGAGCGAGATGACCACGGCGATCGCGACACCGACCGCCGCGGCGACACCCATCGTCGTGAGGAACGGGATGTTCGCGACCGCGAGCCCGAGGAGGGCGATGATGACCGTGAGGCCCGCGAAGATGACGGCGGAGCCGGCCGTCGCGGTCGCGCGGGCGGCCGATTCGGCCGGGTCGAGCCCACTGCGCAGGCCGTCCTGGTGTCTCGAGATGATGAACAGCGCGTAGTCGATGCCGACGGCGAGACCGAGCATGAGCGCGAGCATCGGCGTCGTGGACGAGATCGGCCCGAAGACGGTGGCAACGAAGATGAGCGCCATCGAGATGCCGACCCCGAGCAGTGCGGTGATGAGCGGCATGCCCGCGGCGAGGAAGGAGCCGAAGGTGAGGATGAGGACGACGAGCGCGACGACCACGCCGACGAGCTCGATGACACTCAGCGTCGGCAGACTGTTGCTGATGAGCTGCCCGCCGAGGGACGACTCGGCTCCGGCAGGGAGGGCGTTCGCCAGGCTCGCCTCCGCGTCCTCGACGTCGCTGATCGTGGCCGCGGTGATGTCGGTCTGCGCGCCGTCGAACTGGATCGAGATGAGCGCCGCCCGCTGATCCTCCGAGACCGCCCCCGTCACGTTCTCGTCGAAGGGGGAGACCGCCTGCTCGACCTGCCCGATGTCGCCGAGGGCGGTGACGGCGTCGTCGATCGCCGACCGGACCCCGGCGTCTTCGACGGTGTCGCCCTTCGGAGCGACGACGATGATCTGCGCCGAGGCGCCGGCCACCTGCGGGAAGGTGTGGTCGAGCGAGTCGAGTGCCTCCTGCGACTCCGTGCCGGGGATGGAGAAGGCGTTGTCGGTTCCCTGGTTGAAGAGCAGCGCGCCGCCACCTGCGAGGGCGAGCACGGCGATCCAGAGGATCAGTACGAGCTTGCGGGCGCCGAACGCCCAGCGGCCGAGAGTGTAGAGCAGTGAGGACACGCGTCGCTCCTAGGGAGGTCGGCGCTGCTTGCAGGCGAGCCGACGGAGAAATTCGAACAGGATCGATACAGCGGTGTATCCGATACACGACTGTATTGGATACAGTGGTGTATCGGCAAGAAGTCGGTCGAGCTGTCAGTAAGGTGTCAGGATGCGCGTGCACGAAGCGGTCGAGTCCCCGAGCGACGAGGCACCCGTCGAGTCCGCGCGCCGACAGCGGACGCGCGAGCGGCTGGTCGACGCCGCCTACGAGGTCTTCGCCGAGTTCGGCGTCCACGCGGCGTCGGTCGAGCAGATCAGTGAGCGCGCGGGCTTCACCCGCGGCGCCTTCTACTCCAACTTCGATTCGAAGGAGGAGCTGTTCTTCGCCCTCGAGTCACGCGAGAACCAGCTCCGCCTCGACCGCCTGGAGGCAGGACTGCAGGCGGTCAGCCCGTCGCTCCTCGACGCAGCGGGTCGCTACACCGAGGGATCGCTCGAGGCCCTGATCCGTGCCTTCCTCGAACTCCAGCCCGATGACCGCCGCTGGTGCCTCGTCCAGTCGGAGTTCCGGATGCTGGCGATGCGCGACGCCGACGTCGCAGCCCGCTATCTCCAGCACCAGGAGAGCGCGGGCCGACAGCTCGCCGCGTGGCTCGACCAGGCTGCCGGACTCGCACACGTCCGGTTCACGATCCCGACGCCCGACATCGCGAACATCGTCGTCGCCCTCTACGAGTCGGCCATCCAGACGGCCGTGCTCATGGACCCGGACGGCGATGAAGGCTCGCCGCGCGAACTCGCGATGCGCACGCTCCCGGCCATCGTCCGCGCCCTCACCGAGTCGGTCACTGAATGACGTCAGGCCGACTCGCCGGCTCGATCCGGCTGCAGCGCCTGGGCCAGCATGACGATGATGCCGCTCGGCCCGCGCACGTAGCTGAGCTTGTAGACGCCCTGATAATCCGCGACCCCGCGGAGCGGGTGGCAGCCGTGTCTGGCGGCGATCGCGAGCGCTTCGTCGATGTCGTCGACGGCGAATGCGACGCGGTGCATGCCGATCTCGTTCGGCAGGGTCGGCTCCGTCTCGATCGCGGCGGGGTGCAGGTACTCGAAGAGTTCGAGGCGTCCGTGGCCGTCCGGGGTCTGCAGCATGGCGATCCTGGCGTGGTTGCCGTCGAGGCCCACGGCCGTGTCGGCCCACTCACCGCTCACCGTGTCCCGGCCGAGCACGGTGAGGCCGAGGTCGGTGAAGAAGGCGATCGTCGCCTCGAGGTCGCGGACCGCGATCCCGACGTTCTCGAGTCTGATGTCCATGGGCTGCACGCTACATGAAGATGGGGTTGGGACTGCGGTGGCGCTGCGTCGCTCTCGGACCTTGCGGACGTCCTCGTCGCTGACCTCGCCGTAGTCGCCGGGGATGCAGGGGCCGTAGCCGGAGATGTTGATTTCGCCGGCGAGGGCCTCGCCGACGGCCTAGGAGAGTCGTGTGCCGTTCGGCGCGGTGGCGATGACTTTGCGGTGTTCGGGGCTGAAGCTGCCGGTTTCGAGGGTGTAGCCCTGGTCGTTCCAGAGTTCGATGAGGGTGTCGGTGGGTTCGTCGGGGTCGGTGGCGTGTTCGGTGCGGCGTCGGATGGAGTCGTAGTAGAAGCCGTTCCCGTCGTTGCAGCTGTGGGCGACTTCGGTTTCGGTTTTATCCCAGGTGCCGCCGAGGGCGGTTTCGGCGGCGTCGAGGCGGTCCCAGAGGTCGTGTTTGGCTACGTCGGGGGTCATGATCGTGTCTCCGGTGGGTTTGGGCTCGACGACCTGGGACACGTCACTGCACCCGGTCAGGAGCAGGACGGCCGCTAGGGCGATGATGGCTGTCGGGGCGGCGGTCACGAACAGGGGCGGGTTCATGGCGACGGCGTGGGGAACTCGGCCGGGTTGTTCTCTTTGTATCGGCGGAAGTCCTCGTCGCTGACCTCCTTGTAGTCTCCGGGGATGCAGGGGCCGTAGCCGGAGATGTCGATTTCACCGGTTCCGGTTTTGCCGATGGCGTAGTAGAGCTTGGTGCCGTTGGGTGTGGTGGCCGTGACGAACCGGTGTTCGGGGCTGTAGCTGCCGGTTCGGAGGGTGTAGCCCTCGTTGGTCCAGAACTCGATGAGGGTGTCGGTGGGTTCGTCAGGGTTGGTGGTGTGTTCGGTGCGTCGGCGCCAGGAGTCGTAGTAGAAGCCTGCTCCCTGTTCGCAGCTGTGGGCGACTTCGGTTTCGGTTTTATCCCAGGTGCCGCCGAGGGCGGTTTCGGCGGCGTCGAGGCGGTCCCAGAGGTCGTGTTTGGCTTCGTCGGGGGTCATGATCGTGTCTCCGGTGGGTTTGGGCTCGACGACCTGGGACGCGTCACTGCACCCGGTGAGGAGCAGGACAGTCGCTAGGGCGACGGGGGCGTTGACGAGGCGACGCATGGCACTCACCACTCCGATGGCACGCGAGGACGGTTCGGCAGCAGGAGAAAGCGGCGCCCGCCCGTCGTATGCTCACCGTCACCTTGGAGGATCTTGAAGATGTTCGCCATGCACTCGGTGTCCTTCCCCAGGTATTTGTGATCGTCCTCGGACTCATTCGAGCCGACCGCATTGTGCTCGGTGACGCCTTCCAGTGTGTCGGTGCCGTCGGCTCCGAACACGTGCGCGCCCCAATCGACAGCCTCGGGGTCGAACCGGTCCGAGGCGTGCTGGCCGAAACCGGCGACCAGGTCCCAGTTGGCCCGAGTCGCGTAGACGTCCTTGGGCGGCATGTTGAGGTCGTTGACCCCTATGTCGGGTGGGATACCGGCGGAGCCCAGCATCGTAAAGGTGTCGACGTCGTAGTCGCCCCGGTTCAACGCGTAGGCGGCGGTGGTGGTGCCGTAGGAGTGCCCGATGACGTTGAGCTTCGCGCCGCCTCCCGCGGCCTTCCTCATCGCGTCATAGCCGCCGAGGGCAGCGCCGAGTTGGGCCCCGCCCGTTCGCGCATGATCATCCGACAGGACGTTTGTGACGTCCGGGCTGCGGTAGCCGAGCCACAGGACCGCGGCACTGGTCTTGACGGCTTTCCGCAGTTCGATGACGCCGCGAAGGTAGTCTTCCGCTTCGTTGACGCTGCTGCCCATGCCCGGGACGAAGAAGGTCGCGTCCGTCGCGGTGTCGAGGTCGCCGACCGAGATGGCGGCGAGCGGGACGCCCTCGACCGTGGTGTCGAGGCTGATGAGGTACTGCGGAGGCTTGTTGCCGAGGCCTTTCCCGTTCGCGTAGTTGTCCGCGAGGTACTTCGCTGCCTCCAGCCGGTCGAGGGCCTGAGCGAGAGCCCCCACAGCTTGGCTGAGGGGGTCGCCTGCATGCTCCAAGGCCTGGTCGTAGGCCGTTTGTGCGTCGGTGAGCAGTTGATCGAGCCGACTGACGTTGGCGAGGCTGCGGTCCGCGTAGGCGGCCCCTCCGAGGTTGCCGATGGCGTCGGGGTGGGCGGCGATGAGGGCGTCGATGACTGATCGGGGCAGGATCGCCCAGTATTCGGCGACCTGTTCCGGTGTGAGGGTCATGAGGCGCTCGAAGAGTCGCTCGAGCCCGAGGGTGCCGGCCGCCGCTGCCGCCGCCAGATGGTGGGGCGTCATGATTGACGGGTCGGAGATGCCGAGATCCGCCGCGAGGCGTCTCGTCGCGCCCCAGGTGGCGGGGATCGCGGCCTGCATCAGGCCCGTGAAGGTGTTCTCCGCGGTCGTGCGCTCTTCGGCGAGCCGGGCGATCAAGGTGAGCGAGACCTCACGTTCGTGGTCGAGGGCGGCCGACTGCTTCGCCCAGATCCTCTGCTGATCTGCCGACACGGGCCCGACGAACTCAGCGACGCGGCGGTCGTGCTTCGACCGGTCGTCCGCGACCTCGGCGAGCAGCCACTGCTGCGTGAGGGTCGCCCGCTGGATCCGCTCGAACTCCTCGGTGTACCAGGCGATCGCTTCCGCCGCCGTGCCGGCCACCTCGGCGAAGGCCGTCACGCGGGCGCGGTGTGCATCGAGCGCCGCACACCATTCCTTCACTCCGGAGCCGGACCACACGGTGCGCATGCCTGTGATCGTCCAGCTCAGGGAGTCGGAGATGAGCCCGGCGGCCAGTCCGTCGTCGAGCAGCGTCGCCCGTGCTCCGTCCAAGCCTTCGGATGAACCGGTCGACGGGTCTTCCGGAACCCAGGTCATCGGGTGCCTCCGGCTGCCTCGGCCGCCGCGCGATCGGCCTCGACGAACGCCCGAGCCGCCCCGGTCGCCGCTTCCCACGAGTCGAGCAGGAACTCGTGGAAGCTCGCGAGTTCGGACGCCCGCCATGCTGCGAACTCCGCGAGGGCCGCGACGCACACGTCGCTGTCGCTGTCGGACGGTTCGCCGACATCGGTGACGGGGATGAGCGCGTCCACGGTCATCATGTGGTTCGCCACTCGGGCGATACCGGCGCTGTCGATTCGGAGTTCGGACACCGCACCAATCCCTGTCAGACAGCGGTATCTCCGCATCAGGAACTCAATATATCAGTTGGAGAACCGACTGGCGGGCCGCCCCGGCGAGCGCGGGACAGCGCCCGCCGGGGTGGCCTCACCCGCTGAGGGCCGAGGTCGGTGGCGTCCTGGCGGCTCGGATCGCCGGGTAGAGGCCGGCGATCGCCCCGATCACCAGGGTCGCGCCGACGCCCGCGAGCAGCACCTCCGGCGGTACCGCCGTCGGCCAGTCGTTCACCGCGGCGACGACGCTCGTCACGCCCGTTCCGATGAGCGCGCCCGCGACCCCGCCGATCGCCGAGAGGAGGAGCGCCTCGGTGAGGAACTGGGACCTGATGTGCCCGCGGGTGGCGCCGAGTGCTCGGCGGAGGCCGATCTCCCGGCGGCGCTCCAGCACGGAGATCACCATCGTGTTCGCGACCCCGATGCCGCCGACGAGCAGGGCGACCGAGCCGAGGCCGAGGAGGAGTCCGGTGAACGCCTGATCGGCGGCGTGCTTGGCGGCGAGGGCGTCGGAGGGTCGGGACACCTCGACCTCCTCGGGTGCCGCCGGGTTGACGGTGCGGGGGAGGAGCGCCCGTACGTCACCGACGCGCTCGTCCGTCGACCGTTCGTACACCATCGTGGGTTTGCCGTCGTAGCCGAATCGTTCTGCGGCGACGGCCTCGCCGATCATCGCGCTCGTGTCGAGCTCGGGCGCGAGGCCGATCGGGTCCAGGATGCCGACGACGGTGAACGCCTGCTCGCCCACCTGGATGACCGAGCCGACGGTGGCGACACCGAGTCGTTCGGCGGCCTTCGACCCCAGCACGACGGTGGGATAGCCACTCGTCGCCCGGTTCAGCCAGTCGCCTGCCGCCAGGGTGCCGCCGACGACGTCGAGCAGTCCCTCCGTCACGGCCGTCACGGCGAGGCCGCCGCTCTGGCCCCGGTCGATGAAGCTGCTCCGGTACACGAACGCGCTGTCGATGGTCGCAGCGCCACCGACCTGTTCCACACCGTCGATGAGCCCGACCTTGCCGACGGTGCTCTCCGGGAGGGCCGCATCCTGGCCGAAGAGGCTCTTGCCCGCCTGCACGGTCAGGAGGTTCGTTCCGAGCTCCGAGAGCTGCGCCTGGAGTTTCGCCTGGCTGGAGGAGGAGATGCCGACGACGGCGATCATCGCGGCGATCCCGATCGCGATCCCCAGGGCCGACAGCACCGCGCGCGTCGGGCGGGCGCGGAGCCCGGTGGTCCCGAGCCGCAGGATGTCGCGACCGAGCAGGCGTGATCGACGGTCGTCCTCGGTGCCGCCGTTGCGGTCGGTCATGCCGCCCTCCCTGAATCGTCGACGATGCGGCCGTCGCGGATCGCCACCTGACGTGGCAGTCGGGCTGCGAGTCCGGCGTCGTGGGTGATCACGACGATGGTCGTCCCGCCGCGGTGGAGCTCGTGCAGCAACTCCACGATGCTCGCGCCGGAGACGGAGTCGAGGTTGCCCGTCGGCTCGTCGGCGAGCAGCAGGGGCGGGTCTCCGACGACCGCGCGCGCGATGGCGACGCGCTGCCGCTCTCCGCCCGAGAGCTGCGAGGGCCGATGGTCGAGCCGGTGGCCGAGTCCGACGCGTTCGAGCGCGAGGCGCGCCCGTCGTCGGCGCTCAGCCCGCGGTACTCCGGCATAGATGAGGCCGTCGGCGACGTTGTCCACCGTTGTGACGCCGTCGGCGAGGTGGAACTGCTGGAAGACGAAGCCGATGCGGTAGGCGCGCAGCGCCGACAGCTTCGCGTCCGAGAGGCGTCCGGCGTCCGAGCCCGCGATGCGGGCGGTCCCGCTGGTGGGCCGGTCGAGCGTTCCGATGAGGTTGAGCATCGTCGACTTCCCCGATCCGCTCGGCCCGACGATGGCGACGAACTCGCCCTCCTCGATCGTCAGGTCGACACCGGCGAGGGCGAGCGTGGGCGGCTCACCGTACTCGCGGGTGACCCCGTCGAGATGGATGATCGGCGGTCCGGCCGGCTGTGCGAGTGCCGCAGCCGACGCCGTCGTGGTGTCCGTCATGAGACCGGCACCACGACGTCGAGACCTTCGCGGATGCCGTCGCCCGAGACCTCGACGCGACCGTCGGCGAACAGGCCCGTCGTGACGGGGACCTGCCGGTGCTTCCCCTTCTCGTCGACGACCTCGACGCCGAAGTGCTCGTCGTCGATCGCGATGAGCGCTTGGACCGGGACGGAGAGGACGTTCTCGCGTCGTTCCGTCGGGAAACCGACCGTCACGGTCGCGCGCTGCAGTTCGGCCGCCGCCGCCGGGTCGTCCAGCATGATGCCGACCGGGATCGTGACCTTCTTCTGACCGTCCGAATCCGATTCGGTCGGGACGCCGACATCGGTGACCGTGCCGGTCGTCCGCTGTCCGCCGGGGAGGTTGACGTCGACCATCGTCCCGACGACGCCGAGCCGCTGATCCGCGAGCTTCAGCGGGACGTCGATGCGCTTCACGAGGGACGAGACGGTGACGATCTTGTCGGATGCAGTGGTGCCGACCGCGGCGTCGACCGATGCGATCCGCACATCACCCGGCAGGAACACGACCGATCCGAGCTCCAGGCGTCCGGTCTCCTCGACACCCAGGGCTTTCTGCCAGCGCTCGATGGCACGCACCGTCGACGCGGCGAACTCGCGGTCCGGTTCGCGGTCGAAGAACCCGAGCGCGGCGAGGCTCTGTTCGAGCTGCTGGACGTCCGGTCCGTCGCTCATCCCGGCTTCGAACGTGCGCCAGGCGGGCAGTGGTCCGTGGAGCAGGATCACCGGGACGTTGGCGACCGCGTACAGGGTGCCACCGAGTGAGACCGTGCTTCCCGGGGCCGGGGTGCTCGTCACGACGCCGGTCCCACCGCCGATGGTGCGCTGGTCCGCGTAGTCGAGGGTCCCGCTCGCCTGCGTCGTGCCGGCCAGGTCGCCGGCGGTGATCGGTGCGGTGCCGGTGCGGATGCTGCTGCGCGGTTCCTCCTGGCTCGTCCCCTGGGCGGGGATCAGGGTCGTCGCGGCTGCGACGGCGCCGCCTGCGAGCAGGACGGCGCCGACGCAGACCGCGGCGAGGACCGCTCGCCGTCGGGCGTTCATCGGGCACTCGAACCGAGCGTTGCGCTCGGATCGGACGCGAGACCACGGGCCTCCGTCATACTGCTCGTGATGTCGGACATCTGCACTCCTCAGGGGTCGGGTCGACTGCTGACGACCAGTCCACCCGATGGCGCATTGCGCGGGCGTCACGGAAACCGTTGACGTTCTCTGAACCTCCCGTCGTGCACGCTGGACGACCGCCCTCCGGCAAGCCGGCTGCCCGGCTGGGACGCCCTTCGCCGAGGCGCCGGTTCAGCTCGCCGCGACGACGCGCTCGCCGCGCGCCCAGACGAAGAAGCCGGCGAGGGTGAACACCCCGTAGAACAGGTACATCGACGCCGAGACCCAGTACCCGGCGCTGAACAGCAATGGGACGCCGACGAGGTCGACGGCGACCCAGATGAGCCAGAACTCCACCCAGCGTTTGGCCATCCCCCAGGTGGCGAGGAGCGAGCCCATGAAGATCCAGGCGTCGGCCCAGACCGGTTCGTAGGAGCCGAGTGCGCGGAAGACCGGAGTGAGCACCAGCGTGCCGCCGAGCAGGAGGCCGACGAGGACGAGCCTCACGCGCCATCCGGCCCAGCGGGGCCTGATCACGGCGACCGGGCCGGTCGTCACCTCGACCCGCTCGACCCGCCGCCACTGCACCCAGCCGTAGACCGACACGACGATGAACATGAGCTGCCTGCCCGCCTGGCCCAGGAGGTTCGTCGGGTTCGGGGTGTGGAAGACGGCACCGAGGAACACCGTGAGGAGGAGGGCGTTCCCGATGATGCCGACCGGCCACGCCCAGGCCCGGCGGCGCATCCCGCCGAGCGCGCTCGCCAAGCCGAACAGGTTGCCGACGACCTCCCGCCAGAGGACCACCTGGTCGCCGATCCTGAACGTCGCGTCGAAGAGCCAGAGGAGGATCCCCATTGCAGTGCTCCGATCAGGTCCATCGTCAGGCGAGTCGCGGCCAGGTGACCGACGGTCCACCGTACAACGCGGAGAGCCGCCTCCCGGGCGGGAGACGGCTCTCGGAGGAGTCGGGTGACTAGTCGGCGTTCGGCGCGCTCCCTCGCGATGCGATGATCCGCTCGAGGAACGCGTCCGTCGCTTCCGCCTGCGTGCGCATCACGCGCTCGGCGTCCTCGGCGCTGCGTGCCTCGGCGGCCGCGACCAGTCCGGTCACGTAGGCGGCGAAGATGTCCCACTGGAAGAACTCGATCGTCGGAAGGGAGGTGTACGTCACCCGGGTGTTCATCTGACGGGCCACCTGCTGCAGCAGCGAGTTGTCGGTGCGCTCGACCATGTAGTCGGCGAAGGCGGATGACGACCGGAGGACGTGCTTGTCGCGCGCCTCGATGTCCGCCAGGACCGCGTCGCCGAGTTTGCGGAACGCCGCGACGTCGTCATCGGTGAAGTTCGGGATGCTCCACCGTGCGCTGAGCTCATGGAACCCGTTCAGGAGGCGCAGCGCCTCGGCGTACTGTTCGGTGGTGGGCTTCGCGACGCGGGTGTACCGCTGCGGTGCGGTCTCGACCAGTCCGATGTCGGCGAGCTTGCTGATCGCTTCACGGATCGGGGTCCTCGAGACGCCGAGCCATTTCTCGAGCTCTTCGTCGTTGAGGCGCTCGCCCGGCTCGAGGGTGCCGTCCTCGATGGCGGTGAGGAGCTGCTCGAAGACGATGTCGCGCAGGAGCTTCCGTGGGCTCGTCTCGACGGTTTTGGGAACAGGCATGGGACTCCGATCGTCGAGCTGGGATATGACCAGTTCAGAATACCTATATCCAAGGTGTGTCGGATAGTTTTACGCCTCATGTGTCGTAGAACATGCCGGATGCACAGGTGGAGCCGCTCGCGCTCGGAGCCTTGCTATCCTGGCGCGCACAGGAGCTCCCCGGACGGACAGGAAGGTGGGACGCATGTCGGCGGATTCGGCGGACAGCAGGCCCCGCCATCGGCGGATCCACCTGTTCCAGACGCTCGGGGCGCTGCTGGGCGGTGTCACGCGGGTGACCGTGCCGGTCCTCGGGGACGCCGACCGAGCGGCGCTCATCGCCGAGCTGGACGAGGTGTCGCGAGTGATCGGCTTGCAGGACCCGGTCGCGTACGCCGAACGCTCATGGCCGCTCATGGACCATCTCGTCGCCCTCTGTCCGAACCGGATCCTGGTCACGACCGCTCGCGATGCACTCGCGCTGCTGTCGCCGCAACTCGAGGTCACCGCCGACACCGACTGGCTTGACTGGCCGTCGCTCGCGGTCGACTTCCCGATCCTCCGCGACGCGGTGGCGGAGGGCGACGCGATCGCCGCGGAACTGGCCGTGGAACGACTGTGGGGGATGGCCGCCACGCTCCCGTGAAGCATTCCAAATGCTGATATGCTGCAAGAGTCGCTTGCGACACAGCTGCCGGAGACGCCGGTCAGGACATTCGGGTTCCTGGCCCGAGCGCCTGGTGGTGAGTCGGGTGGGTGGGTTTCGGGTATCCGCCCACCCGGCGTCTCAAGCCCCATCCAGCAACGACACAGCCCCCACGCCGTCGGGCGCAGGGGCTGTGTGGAAGCGGGTCGCTCAGCCGATGACCGGGCCGAACCGCTCGGGGAGCACGCTCTTCGACACCCGACGCAGTTCGGAGACCGGGATGGTCAGGACGTCCTGGATCTCGAGGGCGGGCTCGGTCGCGTCGCCGACGGCCGAGGCGTCGGTCACGCCGATGCGGAGCACCGGGTAGCCGCGGCCCTCGCACAGGCCCTGGAACTTGACGTCATCCTCGCGCGGCACCGAGACGATGACGCGTCCGGTGGACTCGGAGAAGAGCGCCGTCGTGAGGTCGACGCCGTCGCGCGTGAGCAGCTCGCCGAGGAACACCCGGGCACCGACACCGAAGCGCATGACGCTCTCCGCGAGCGCCTGGGCGAGACCACCGTCGGAGAGGTCGTGGGCGGAGGACACGAGGCCCTCCTTGGCCGCGGCGTGCAGCAGCTCGGCCAGCGTCTTCTCGCCGGCGAGGTCGACCTTGGGCGGTAGACCGCCGAGGTGGTCGTGGATCGTCCCGGCCCAGGCGGAGCCGTCGAGCTCGAGCGACGTGGTGCCGAGGAGGTAGAGGTTGTCACCCTCGTCCTGCCAGCCGCTCGGGATGCGGCGTGCGACGTCGTCGATCACGCCGAGGACGCCGACGACGGGCGTCGGGAAGATCGGGACGTCGCCCGTCTGGTTGTAGAACGACACGTTGCCGCCGGTGACGGGCACGCCGAGCTCGAGGCAGGCGTCCGACAGGCCGGCGACGGCTTCGGAGAACTGCCACATGACCTCGGGGTTCTCCGGCGAGCCGAAGTTCAGGCAGTCGGTGACGGCGGCCGGGACGGCACCGGTGACGGCGACGTTGCGGTAGGCCTCCGCGAGCGCGAGCTGCGCGCCCTGGCGCGGGTCGAGCTGGCAGTAGCGGCCGTTCGCGTCGGTCGCGATGGCGAAGCCGAGGCCGGACTCCTCGTCGACGCGGATCATGCCGCCGTCGTCGGGGAAGGACAGCGCCGTGTTGCCCATGACGTAGTAGTCGTACTGGTTGGTGATCCAGCTCTTGTCGGCGAGGTTCGCCGAGCCGAGGAGGGAGCGGAACTGCTGCTCCAGCTCGGCGGGGGCGTCGGTGCGGGGGAGGGCCGACGCGGAGTCGGCCTGCAGGGCGTCGATCCAGGTGGGGTAGGCGACCGGGCGCTCGTAGACCGGGCCGTCGACCGCGACGGTCGAGGGGTCGACGTTGACGATCTCCTCGCCGTGCCAGTTGATGACGAGGCGACCGGTGTCGGTGACCTCACCGAGGACCGAGGTCTCGACGTCCCACTTGTCGGTGACGGCGAGGAAGGCGTCGAGCTTGCCCGGCTCGACGACCGCCATCATGCGCTCCTGCGACTCCGACATGAGGATCTCCTCGGGCGTCAGCGAGGGGTCGCGCAGCAGCACGTGCGAGAGCTCGACGAACATGCCGCCGTCGCCGTTGGCCGCGAGCTCGCTCGTGGCGCAGGAGATGCCGGCGGCACCGAGGTCCTGGATGCCCTCGACGAGGCTGTCGCGGTAGAGCTCGAGGCAGCACTCGATGAGCACCTTCTCGGCGAACGGGTCGCCGACCTGGACGGCCGGACGCTTCGTCGGGCCGTTCGCGTCGAAGGAGTCGGACGCGAGGATGGAGGCGCCGCCGATGCCGTCGCCACCGGTGCGGGCACCGAAGAGGACGATCTTGTTGCCGACGCCCGAGGCGTTGGCGAGGCGGAGGTCCTCGTGACGCAGGACGCCGACCGACAGGGCGTTGACGAGCGGGTTGCCCTGGTACACCTTGTCGAAGTAGGTCTCGCCGCCGATGTTCGGCAGGCCCAGGCAGTTGCCGTAGGAGGAGATGCCGGCGGTGACGCCGTGCACGACGCGCGCGGTGTCGGGGTGGTCGATGTCGCCGAAGCGGAGCTGGTCCATGATGGCGACCGGTCGGGCGCCCATCGAGATGATGTCGCGGACGATGCCGCCGACGCCCGTGGCCGCACCCTGGAAGGGCTCGATGTAGGAGGGGTGGTTGTGGCTCTCGACCTTGAAGGTCACGGCCCAGCCCTCGCCGACGTCGATGACGCCGGCGTTCTCGCCCATGCCGACCATGAGGTTCTTCTTCATGTCGTCGGTGACCTTCTGGCCGAACTGGCGCAGGTAGATCTTGCTGGACTTGTAGGAGCAGTGCTCGCTCCACATGACCGAGTACATGGCGAGCTCGCCGCTCGTGGGACGACGGCCGAGGATCTCGCGGATCTTCGCGTACTCGTCGGCCTTCAGGCCGAGGGCGCCGTAGGGCTGCTCGCGGTCCGGTGTCGCGACGGCGTTCTCGACGGTGTCGGCGACGGCGGAGCTGGTGGGGGTGGTGGTCGTCACGAGGGCAGGACTCCAAAGGAAGTGGTGGGATGCCGGACCCACCAATCTTAGCGGCGCGCGGCGACGAACAGATCCTCGGATGGGCGTCGGAGATCGACGCCGATTCGTCACGGTGCGGTGCCGGATTCGAGGTCGCTTCACGAGCTTCGAGATCGACCGTGACGATCGGTGCGATGGTTGCGTCCTATCACCAACGAAGCGATCAACCGCTCGCTCGAGACGAACCAGGAAGGGCAACACCATGTCGAACACCACCAACTCCCCGAAGCCCACCGTCACGAAGGGTGTCGTCGGCGAGAACAACGCCGCCACGCAGACGAACACCCACGGCAAGACGGTCATCGACAACGGCGTGGTCGCGAAGATCGCCGGCATCGCAGCCCGCGAGGTCCGCGGCGTGCACGCGCTCGGTGGTGGCGCAGCCCGTGCCTTCGGTGCCATCCGCGACGCCATCGGCTCCTCCGACCTCTCGCAGGGCATCCGCGTCGAGGTCGGCGAGACCCAGGTCGCCGTCGACGTCGTGATCGTCGCCGACTACCCGGTGGACCTGCAGGCCGTCGCGAGCGAGGTCCGTGCCTCCATCATCCGCGCGATCGAGCAGTTCGTCGGCATGGAGGTCACCGAGGTCAACGTGACCGTCAGCGACGTCTTCATCCCGTCCGACGACGAGGACCAGAACGCCGAGGCGCGAGTCCAGTGACCGCGACCAACACCGGCATCCTGATCGGCGCCGTCCTCGCACTCAGCTGGGTGGCCTTCGGGTTCTGGGCGTTCGTGTTCGTCGCGGTCGCGATGGGGATCGGCGCCCTCGTGGCCCGCATCGTCACCGGCCAGACCGACCTGAACGCGATCGTCGACGCCGTCCGCGGGAAGCGCGTCTCGTCATGACCACCGCCGTCCTCGACCGGGGTGTGGCCCCGGTCGCCGAAGCGCCCGTCGTGCACCCGCACGGCGGGCCGGGCCGGACGCGGGTCACCGCGAAGGCCCTCGAGCACGTCGCCGTGAACATCGCGGCCGAGTCGCTCGGGGTCCCGGTGGGACGCGTGAAGGTCGAGCTCGCCGACGACCGGGGCGCACTCGCGCTCATCGTCACCTCGCCGATGCGTGCGATCCCACTGGCGCGCGTCTCGGCCACCCCCGACGCGCTCCAGCGCGCAGGGGGCTCCATCGTCGAACGCGTCTCGGCCGCCACCGGTGCCATCGCCGCTCGCGTCGAGCAGTTGTCCGGTTCGAGCGTCTCGCGCGTCTCCATCCGCGTGAGCGGACTCGAGATCGACCAGGAAGGACGGGTCTCATGACCGCCACCGCAGCCACGACCCCGGTCGCCGGTCCGACGAGGGTGCTCCGGCGCCTGGCTCGCCGCGAACTGCACTCGCCGCGCTCGACCGCCGCGATCCTCCTCGCGGTCCTGCTCGTGCTCGTCGCGCTCTGGATCGCCGTGGAGACGGTGCTCGCCCTCATCGGCGTCCGCCCGCTCCTCGTCGCCCCGGGTGAGATCCCGGGAGCCGCGGCCAGCCTGCCGACGACGCAACCCGTCATCCTCGGTGTCGCGGGGGCACTCGTGCTCCTGCTCGGGGTGATCCTCATCGGGATCGCGCTCGGACCGGGACGTCGGCACCGCCACCTGTTGTCGACCGGGCGCGTGCTCGCGGTCGTCGACGACGAGGTCATCGCGTCGGCCCTCGCGCAGCGCGCCTCGACGACGGCCGCCACGCATCCTGACGGCACCTCGGTGGCCGTCGGTCGTCGGACCGCGGCGATCCGGATCACCCCGGCCAGCGGCATGCCCGTCGACCGGTCCGAGGTCGACCGCGCCGTCGCCGCAGACCTCGACGCGTTCGGCCTGCAGCCGTCGCTCCGGGCGACCACCTCCATCTCGTCGAACGGGAAGGTCGGACAGTGAACTCCACCAACCGCGGACTGAACCGTCTGCTCATCCTCCTCATCGGAGTCGTGTTCGTCGTGGTCGGGGCGGCGGCGCTCGCCGTCGTCACCGTGCCCGTCGTCGCCGACTGGTGGCGCGACAACCGTGCCGCCGTGCTCGACACGATCGACGGCTGGTTCGCCTGGAACCCGTTCGCCGCTGTGCCCGGCGCGGACGCCGGTCAGACGGCCCCGGTCCTCGTCCCGATCGCCGGGATCGTGCTGCTCGTGCTCGTCGCGGCGCTGCTCATCTCGTTCGTCCTCCGCCAGGGTCGTGGCCGTTCCGGCGTCGTACACCGCGCGACCGTCGAGCACGGCGACATCGTGCTCGAGACGGACGTCGCGGCCAACGCGCTCGGCGATGCGCTCGACGACACCGAAGCGTTCTCGTCCGTCCGCGTCTCCGCCTGGGACGTGAACCGGGCACAGGCGCTCAAGGTCGCCGTCACCTGCCGGCGCGGCGTCTCGCCCCGCACGGCGGTGGAGACCGTCAGCACGGCGGTGGAGTCGCTCGATCGCCTGCTCGGCGTCGAGCTCCCCGTCCTCGTGGAGGTCGGAGGCGGCTTCCGCGCCGCCAAGCCGAAGCGCGTCCTCCAGTGACCGTCACTGATCCGGACGTGCCGGTGCAATTGCAAGCCCCCGTCCGAATCGGCTGATCCGCAGCCACGCGTCGCAGAATGCCAGTGTCGCGGGATGGACCATCGGGACACATCAACGCCCCACGGCGATCCGTGGGAGAGGGAGCAACACCATGGGTAAGAAGATCCTCCTCATCATCGTCGGCCTCATCGCCTTCGGTGCCTACACGCTCGGTGCGAAGGCCGGTCGCACGCGGTACCGCGAGATCAAGCACGCCGCAGAAGAGTTCTGGAACGACCCTCGCGTCGAGAAGGCGCGCAAGAAGGCCGTGAAGAACGCGAAGAAGGCTACGGCGAAGGCCCAGAAGGAAGTCCAGAAGAAGCTCCACTGAGCCTCGTCGCCCGCCCGTCCGCGGGTGGAACGCCGCCCGCTCGCCCAGGTCTGGGGGAGCGGGCGGCGTTCGTGCTCACAACACCTTCGAGAGGAACGCGCGCGTCCTGGCGTGCTGCGGATCGGCGAGCACCTCGCGGGGCGCTCCGGTCTCCACGACGACGCCGCCGTCCATGAACACGAGCGAGTCGGCCACCTCCCGGGCGAACCCCATCTCGTGCGTCACGACGATCATCGTCATGCCGTCCTTCGCGAGCCCCTTCATGACGTCGAGGACCTCGCCGACCAGCTCCGGATCGAGTGCCGAGGTCGGCTCGTCGAACAGCATGAGCTTCGGGTCCATCGCGAGGGCCCGCGCGATCGCGACCCGCTGCTGCTGACCGCCCGACAGGTGACCGGGGTACGCCGCCGCCTTGTCGCTCAGACCGACCCGGTCCAGGAGTTCCCGGCCGCGCTGCTCGGCGACCGCTCGCCGTTGGCCCTTCACCTGCATGGGCGCCTCGATGATGTTCTCGAGCGCCGTCATGTGGGGGAACAGGTTGAACCGCTGGAACACCATGCCGATGTCGCGCCGCTGCTTCGCCGCCTCCTTGGGCTTCAACTCGTAGAGCTTGTCGCCCCGCTCGCGATAGCCGATGAGGTCCCCCTCCACGAGCAACCGTCCGCCGTCGACCCGCTCCAGGTGGTTGATGCAGCGCAGGAAGGTCGACTTGCCGGAACCGGACGGCCCGACCAGGCACATCACCTCGCCGCGTCGTACCGTGAGGGAGATGTCCTTGAGGACCGTGTTCGAGCCGAAGGACTTCACCACGCCCTCGGCGCGGACCATGTCGGTCGTGTCCGTGATCGTCATCGTCGTTCTCCGCTCTCGCCGTCGGCAGGGCTCTGCTTGGCGCGCGCCTCGGCCTCCTGGACCTGGATGGCCTCGGTCGTGACCGGTGCCCCCGCGTCGATCCGGGTGAGCCCGCGCGCGAACCGCTTCTCCAGGAAGTACTGACCCACCATCAGGATCGAGGTGAACAGCAAGTACCAGAGCGACGCGACGATGAGCAGCGGGATCGGGTTGAACGTCTCGGACGAGATGTCCCGAGACCTCGTGTAGAGCTCCTGCGTGAACGGGACGGCCGTCACGAGCGAGGTGGTCTTGAGCATCGAGATCACCTCGTTGCCCGTCGGCGGGATGATGATCCGCATCGACTGCGGCAGGATGACCCGCCGCATCGTCTGCGCCCAGCTCATCCCGAGCGCCGTCGACGCCTCCTCCTGTCCCCGGTCCACCGACAACAGACCGGCGCGCACGATCTCCGACATGTAGGCGGCCTCGTTGAGCGCCAGCCCGATGACGGCGATCCAGAACGTGTTCAGCGCGGCGTCCGTCGGCAGCTGTGTGATCGGCGGGAGGAACGGCAGGCCGATGTCGAGCGTCGGGTAGATCGTCGCGAGCAGGCCCCAGAAGACCAACTGCACGTAGACCGGCGTCCCGCGGAACAGCCAGACGAAGCCCCACGCGATGGCCTTGAGCACCGGGTTCGGCGACAGTCGCATGATCGCGAGCACGACGCCGAGGACGATGGCGCCGATCATCGAGTACACCGTCAGCTGCAGCGTGATGAGCGCCGCCATGGTGATCCGCCGGTCGAAGACGTACTTGCCGACGGCCGGCCAGTCGTACGCCGGCCGCGTCGCCGCGTCGACCACGAAGGCGATGAGCAGCAGCACGATGATGACGGCGAACACGTTCCGCCAGGGATGGCGGAGCTTGACGACCTTCAACGGCACCGGGGGCGCGGACCCCGTGCCGGTCGTTCTGGAGTCGCTCACGGTCAGCTCGTCGCGCCGTTGATGTCGATCTTGTCGATGGCGCCGGACTCGACGCCCCACTTGCTCAGGATCGAGCCGTAGGTGCCGTCGTCCATCAAGGACTGCAGGGCGGCCTGGAGGGCCTTGCCGAGGTCGCCTCGGTCCTTCGCGATCGGCATGCCGTAGAGGAACGTCGAGTACACGTCGCCGGAGAGTTCGAGCTTCCCGTCGCTCTGCTGGACGGCGTACTGCACCACCGGGGAGTCGGCGGTCATCGCGTCGGCGCGGCCGAGTGTGACCGCCGCCGTCGCCTCGTCCTGCGTGTCGTAGCCGAGGGCCTCGATCGCCGGCTTGCCGGCGTCGGTGCAGGCCTGCGACTTGGCGGGGACGTCGTCGAGGGCCTCCGTCGTGCCGTTCTGGACCGCGACCTTCAGCCCACAGGCGTCGTCGGGGTCGACGGACTTGCCCGCGAGGGTCGCCCACTGGATCCCGGCCGTGAAGTAGTCGACCATGTCGACCTGCTGCTGGCGCTCCTTGGTGTCGAAGAAGGACGACAGCCCGACGTCGTACTTGCCACCGGTGATGCTCGGGATGATGTTGTCGAACTTCGCCACCTGGTAGTCGGTGGTGAGACCGAGCTTGCCGGCCATCGCGTCGGCGAGCTCGATCTCCCAACCGATCGGGTCGCCGTTCGCGTCCTTGAACTCGTTGGGCGCGTAGGTCGCGTCGGTGCCGAGGATGAGCTTGCCGGCCTGACGGATGTCGTCGGGGAGCAGGGCCTCGGCCGCCTTGTCGACGGTCACCGCGGCCGTGGAGCCGGTGGCGTCGGGCGTGGCGACCTCGTTGTTGACGCAGCCGGTGAGCAGCAGCGCGGCGGCGGCCGTGAGTGCGGCCGGGAGCAGGTATCGGTTCTTCATGTCAGGTTCCTTGCTCGGTTGATGTGGTGGTGGAGGTGAAGACGCGGCGTCCGGCGATCCAGGTCCCGACGGTCCTGGTGTGCGCGATCTCGGTGGTGGGGCCGGCGAACGGGTCACGATCGACGAGGACGAGGTCTGCGACGGCACCGACCTCGATCACGCCGGTGTCGTCGCGGTGGTCGATCCGGTTGGACCCGCGCGTGTACGCGGCGATCGCGGCTCCGAGCGTCAGCGACTGTCCGGGGTTCAGCGGTTCGGGGTGGTGGTCGGGGTCGTCGGCCGGCAGCGTCCGGTTGACCGCCACATGCAGGGCCTGCCATGGGTCGGGGGTCGTGACGGGCCAGTCCGATCCGGCACAGAGCAGGGTGCCGAGTCGTGCCGCATCGCCGAACGGATACTGCCAGGAGGCGCGTTCGTCGCCGAGCAGGGGCAGGTTCAGCTCGACCATCTGGGGCTCCCACGTGGCCCAGAGCGCCTGCATGTTCATCGTGACGCCGAGTCGGGCGAACCGCGGCAGGTCGTCGGGGTGGACGATCTGCACGTGCGCGATGTGGTGCCGGTTGTCGCTCTCGCCGTTGCGCTCCCGCGCGGCCTCGAGGGCGTCGAGGCACTCGCGGACCGCCCGGTCGCCGATCGCGTGGAAGTGGACCTGGAACCCCGCGGCGTCGAGCCTCGTGACCGCCTCGACGAGGATCGCGGGCGCCAGGAAGGAGATGCCGTGCTCGGGCGCGGTGTCGCCGCAGTGGCAGGTGCGGAGGTAGGGGTCGATCATCGCGGCGGTCCGGTTCTCGGGGATGCCGTCCTGCATGATCTTGACGGTGCCCGCGGTGAAGTGCCCGGTCGTCATCCCGAGGGCTGCGGCGCGGCGTGCGATCGCGTCGCGGCGTGCGATGAGGTCGTCGATCTGCTCGAGTCCACGATCCCGGTCCCACCAGAGCGCCCCCACGACGTCGCTGGTGAGCGACCCGTCCGCCATCGCCTGCAGGTAGGCGTCGCTCGTGTCGGTGTGGCTGCCGTAGTCGCCGACGATCGCGTCCTGCCAGCCGGTGACGCCGAAGCCGTGGAGGGTCTGCTGGGCTGCGACGAGGGCCGCCGCGACGTCCTCGTCGGTGTCGACGGGGACGAACCGGGACACGAGCGAGCGGGCACCCTCGTGGAGCGAGCCGCTCGGGGTGCCGTCCGCGCCCCGCTCGATCCGGCCGTCGGCGGGGTCCGGTGTCGTGTGGTCGATGCCCGCGAGCCGGAGTGCCGCGGTGTTTACCCAGGCGCCGTGGTGGTCGCGGTTCTGGAGGAAGACGGGCCGGTCCGGCACCACTCGGTCGAGGTCCGCGGCGAGCGGGGTGCCGCCGGGGAAAGCGGCCTGTTGCCAGCCGCCGCCGACGATCCACGGGCGCTCGGGGTGGGCCTCGGCGTAGGCCGCGATCGTGGCGAGGTACCCCTCGGGTGTGCGCTCGGCCGACAGGTCGCACGCGAGCTGTTCGAGTCCGGCCTCGATCGGGTGGACGTGCGCGTCGACGAAGCCGGGGAGCAGCAGACCGCCTCGGAGGTCCACGACCTCGGTGTCGGGACCGATCGCCGCGTGTGCGTCGGCGTCGAGGGCGACGACCCGGCCGTCGGAGACGGCGACGGCTCCAGTCTGCGGCGTGAGCAGGGCGTTCCGGAAGACGGTGCCTCCGGTGAAGACCGTGTCCGCGTTGCTCGTCATATCACCTGCTCGAAGCGTCGGTGGTGCCGTCTGGCCGGCGCGTCATCCTCGGCGCGCTAGCGGTATCGAGAGCATAACCCGGATCGAGGTGACGGATTCGTGCGTCCGATCGCGTTTCTGCAACGGAATCCTTCAACCGGAGCGTCAGCGCACGCGAACGGGCCCGGAGCAAGCGCTCCGGGCCCGGCTGATTGCAGGAGGTGTCGACGCGGCTCAGGCGACGAGCGTGCGCAGTCCTTCGACCAGCGGCGTCGTCGGACGTCCGATCAGCCGACCGAGGTCGCCGCTCGTGTCGGCGAGGAGCCCGTCACGGGTGTTGCCGTCGAGGGCGACGACGAATCCCGCGGTGCCCTCGTCGAGACCGGCGGCCCGCAGGGCCTTCAGGTGGTCCTCGGGGGAGAGGTCCTGGTAGACGACCTCGCGGCCGACGACCTCGCTGATCGCCTGCGCCAGCTCGGGGTGCGACCACGCGACGTCGCCGGCGAGCTCGTAAGCCTTGCCCTCGTGGCCGTCGGTGGTGAGGACGACGGCGGCCGCCTCCGCGTAGTCGGAGCGCGACGCGCTCGACACGAGACCGTCGCCGACGCTTCCGACGAACGATCCGGTCGCCTTGGCCTGGTCGACGGACTGGCCGTAGTTCTCGGTGTACCAGCCGTTGCGGAGGATGGTGAAGGGGAGGCCGGACGCGTGGATGAGCTCCTCGGTCGCCTTGTGCTCGGGGGCGAGGATCAACGGGGAGGTGTCGGCCCGGAGTGCGCTCGTGTAGACGAGGCGGGCGACGCCGGCGCGCTTGGCGGCGTCGATGACCGCGGCGTGCTGGGCGACGCGCTGGCCGACCTCGCTGCTGGAGACGAGCAGGACCGTGTCGCCGGCCTCGAGGGCGGCGTCGAGGGTGGCAGGGTCGGCGAAGTGGACCTTCGCGGTGCGGACGCCCTGTGCGGCGAGATCTGCGAGCGCCTCGGTCCGGCGGCCGGTGGCGACGATGGTGGCGGGGTCGGTGCCGCGGGCGAGCAGGTGCTCGACGACGAGGTGGCCGAGCTGGCCGGTGGCTCCGGTGACGACGAGAGACATGTGAGGGTCCTTTCGATGGGGTTCGCTGAGGAGGAACCCGCTTCCGATCACATTACTTCCCGATCCGCAGTACCCACTTTGAGGTAAGCTACTGTCCGACGAGTAAGGAATGAGTCATGACAAGCGTGGACACGCAGCTGGGAAGACGCCCTGGATTCACCGACGGCATCCTGCCGGCCGCCTGCCCCTCGCGCACGGTGCTCGACCACGTGACCAGCAAGTGGGGCGTCCTCGTCCTCCTGGCGTTGTCCGACGGCACCCATCGTTGGGGTGAGCTGCGACGGGTGGTCCAGGGCATCAGCGAGAAGATGCTGGCCCAGACGCTCCGCACGCTCGAGGAGGACGGCCTCGTCGTCCGCGTCGCGCACCCCGAGATCCCGCCTCGTGTCGAGTACAGCCTGAGCGACCGCGGTCGCGACCTCAATGAGCACCTGATGCCCTTGATGGCGTGGATCGACCACAACGCGTCGGAGATGCTCGGACGCGCCTGAGCCTTCATTCGCCCATCTTTGGGCGAACGAGCCTCGCGTCGCCCAAAGATGGGCGAACGAGGGGCGTTAGGCGGTCCGGCCGAGCGCTGCAAGGACGTCGACGAGCGTCGACGGGTCGCCGACGTTGCCCGGCACGACGACGTAGAGCTTCTCCTCGTCCTCGGGAGTCACCACGCTCCACACGGAGACCCCGGGTAGCACCTGTCCGAGGACGCGCGCGCGCCTGGCGCCGAGGCCGACCCGGGCGACCTCGGCGGAGGTGATGCCGCCCTTCGACACGACGACCTCCACCGATCGTCGGAGCGCAGCGGTCGCCGACGTCAGTGCGATCATCACCCGCTCGCCGTGGTCGAGCGTGTTGTGCGAGGCGTCCCGTTCCCGCTCGGACGAGATCGCGGCGAACCCCGTCGCGGCGAGTCTCGCTCGAACGGCCTCCGCCACAGCCCGCCCGGTGGCGACGGCATCCTGGAGGGCGTCACTCGTCGGGACGATCTCGGCAGGGCCGAACGCCGCCTCGATCGGAGCGAGCTGTCGCGTCGCACCGATGGTGTGGGAGCCGCAGACGAGGAGCGCGGCGATCGGCTCCGCGACGAGCGGCGAGGGAAGGAGGCCGTCGCTCTCGACGCCCGCGATGGCCGCAGCGAGGGGTGACGCGGACCGGACGACCACGTCGGCTCCGTCGGCCCACGCCGCCGTGATGGCCTGCGCGATGAGCCGGACGTCGTCTCCCGTCTCCGCGTCCGGAAGGAGCACCGTTCCGGGAACGGCATCACGGAGAGCTGCACGGAACTCGGCGGCGTCGTCGCGGAGACCCGCCAGACCGAAGTGGGCGGCCTCCCGCCCGGACTGTTCGCGCACGTAGTCCGGCAGGTGTCCCGAGCGGAACGGGAAGACGGGGTCCTGCGCGTACTCCGTCTCGTGGGCCGGCAGCGTCTCGTCACCGATCCGGACGTAGTGGGTGCCGCCGATCGTCGTGCGCCCGCCCTCCGGGAAGGCCGGGACGAACACGATGACGCTGCGGTCCCCGGTGAAGACTGCGGTCTCGGGGAACACGTGCCCGCGCAGGGTCGAGTCACCTCTGAGGACGATGTGCACCCGTTCACCGAGCCGGCGTCCAGCCTCCTCAGCCTCGGTCCGAGTGCGTTCGAGGAGCACGACCGCGTCGGCCTCGGGGACGGCCCGGGTGTTGGTGAGCAGGTAGACCGCGTCGGCTCCGCCGAGGGCCTGCTCGATGAGGTCGGCGTCCCACTCGAGGAGGACGTCGACGCCGGAGGCCGACTGCGTGCCGGTGGGGTCGTCGTCGAGGATGAGGGTCTTCATGGCGTCCTAAGCGGTGTCGTCGCGACGGAGTTCGGAGAGTACGCGATCGACGATACTGGTCGTCGCGAGTCCGTAGCGTTCGTGGAGGGTTGGGAGCGCCCCGGCGTCGAGGAACGCGTCGGGGAGGCCGATCGGGACGACCCGCTTCCCGAGCCCGCGTCGCACGACCGCGCTCGCGACCGTCTCGAACAGCCCACCGACGACGGTGTGGTTCTCGAGGGTCACCGCGAGGCGCGGCGTGTCGATCTCGGCGAGGACCGTCGCCTCGTCGAACGGCTTGATCGTCGGCGTGTGGACGACCGAGACGTCGAGATGATGTGCCGCGAGCGCCTCCGCCGCCTGCAGGGCCCGCATCGTCATGAGCCCGCTGGAGATGAGCACGACGTCGGCGCCGGGCCGGAGGACCTTCGCCTTCCCGAGCTCGAACGTGTAGTCGTACTCGTCGAGGACCATCGGCACGTTCCCGCGGAGCAGTCGCAGGTAGGTCGGGCCGTCGTGCGCGGCGAGCTGCGGGACGGCCTGCTCGATGTCGAGGGCGTCGCACGGGTCGACGATCGTGAGGTTCGGCATGCCGCGGAAGATCGCGACGTCCTCGGTCGCTTGGTGGCTCGGTCCGTACCCCGTCGTGAGCCCAGGGAGCCCGCCCACGATGTTGACGTTGAGGTTCGGCTCGGCGATGTCGAGGCAGATGAAGTCGTACGCCCGGCGAGCGGCGAAGACGGAGTAGGTGGACGCGAAGGGGACGAGACCCGTCTCCGCCATGCCGGCGGCGGTGCCGTACAGCAACTGCTCGGCCATCCCCATCTGGAAGAAGCGCTCCGGGTGGGCCTTCGCGAAGACGTGCATGTCGGTGTACTTGCTGAGATCGGCGGACAGGCCGACCACCCGTCGGTCCGTCTCGGCGAGTGCCGCGAGGGCGTGACCGAAGGGAGCCGACGAGGTGCGTTGACCGGGATCGGCGAACGACGCGATCATCGCGGACGTCTTGAGCCTCGGGCTCGTGGTCGTGGTGCTCATGCCTGGTCCGTCCCGTCGAATCCTGCGGTCAGCTCGTCGCGGCACAGCTGCCACTCGTGCTCGTCGATCTTCATGAAGTGCGCCTTCTCCCGCTGTTCGAGCAGTGGGACGCCGCGCCCGACGAGCGTGTCGCACAGGATCACCGCCGGGACCCCCCGGGCCTCCGCTGCGGTGGTCGCGCGGTCGACCGCATCGAGGAGCGCGTCGACGTCGTTGCCGTCGACGCGCTGCGTGAACCAGCCGAACGACGCCCACTTCTCGTGCGCCGGCTCGATCCCGAGGACGCCGGCCGTCGGTCCGTCCGCCTGCAGGGCGTTCATGTCGACGAACGCCAGGAGGTTGCCGAGACGGTGGTGGTGCGCGCCCATCGCGGCCTCCCAGGTCGAACCCTCGTCGAGCTCCCCGTCGGAGAGGAAGTTCACGACGCGAGCACCGTTCCCCTGCAGGCGGAGCCCCAGCGCCATCCCCACCGCGACCCCGAGGCCGTGGCCGAGCGAGCCGCCCGAGATCTCCATGCCGGGGGTGTAGCTGGCCATCCCCGACATCGGCAGGCGCGAGTCGTCGGAGCCGTAGCTCTCCAATTCCTCGACCGGGATCACCCCGGCCTCCGCGAGCGCGGCATACAGGCCAATCGCATAGTGCCCCGTGGAGAGCAGGAAGCGGTCTCGGCCCTCCCAGTGGGGGTCGGCAGGGCGGAGACGCAGGAGGTCCGCGTAGGCGACGGCGAGGATGTCGGCGGCCCCGAGACCCTGTCCGACGTACCCCTGACCCTGCACTTCGCCCATGTCGAGGATGTGGTGGCGGATGCGATGTGCGGCCGCCCTGACCGCGGTGCCGCGTGAGGACCGGGTCGTCGGCTGATCGGCGGTGCCGGTGATGGTGGAGGTCATGCTGGATTCCTTCCGGATCGGATGGTGCCGACGTCGGTCGCCGTCGGCCGACACCACCCGGTGGATCGTGGGGCGGTCGGTCAGCGGCGGAGGAGCTCGACCGGGCTGGTGTCCGCGGCGGTCAGTTGTCCGGTCTTGATCGGCGCGGTCTCGCGGGCGGTGAGCGCGCAGAGGGTGGAGACGATCCCGAGCGCGCTGAGGAGCACCGCGGGGCCGATCCAACCGATCCAGCCGTACAGTGCCGTCGCGATGAAGGGCAGCAGCCCGGCGATGACGCTCGCGCCGTTGTAGCCGAGCGAGATGCCCGAGGAGCGGACGTTCCGGTCGAACTGCTCGGAGAACCAGGACCCCTCGACCGCGAAGATCGGGTCGTGGCTGAGGATGAGGCTCAGGGTGACGGCGACGATGATCATGATGATCGCACCAGTGTTGATCAGCAGGAACATCGGGACACCGAACAGGATCGTGAAGATCGAGCCGATCAGGAAGACGTTCCGACGACCGATGCGGTCACTGAGTGCGCCGTAGGCCAGATGGGTTCCGAGGCCGAGCGCCGAGCCGACGAGCGTGCCGTACAGGACGTACTGCTTGTCGGAGATGCCGGCGAGCACCACGTACGACAGGGCGAAGCTCGTCGTGATGTAGTAGCCGCCGGTCTCGGCGAGTCGCAGACCCATGATGCGGAGGATGATCCGCCAGTCCTGCTTGATGACCTGGATCGCCGGGCGCTTGTGGATCTCTCCGGCCGCCTTCATCTGCTCGAAGTCCGGTGACTCGTGGATGCCGAGACGGATCCAGAGGCCGATGGCGACCATGACGATGGAGAACAGGAACGGTACCCGCCACACCCAGTCGCCGTCGAAGAGTGCGGCGCTGAGGAGGAACGAACCGTTCGCCAGGAGGAGCCCGGCGGGAATCCCGATCTGCGGGACCGCGCCGAAGAACCCTCGGCGCTTGAGCGGTGCGTGCTCGACCGCCATCAGGACGGCGCCGCCCCACTCGGCCCCGTACCCGATGCCCTGGATCGCGCGGAGCAGGATCAGCAGGATCGGTGCCAGCACGCCCACCGTCCCATAGGTCGGGAGGAGGCCGATGAGGAAGGTCGCGACCCCCATGATCGACAGTGCCCAGATGAGGATCGTCTTGCGGCCGATGCGGTCGCCGAAATGCCCCGCGAGGTACCCGCCCAGTGGGCGGAAGAGGAAGCCGATCGCCAGTGTCGCGAAGCTGGCCAGGACACCGACGAAGGCGTTCTCGGCGTGGAAGAACGCCGTCCCGAAATACGCCGCTGCCGCGGTGCCGTAGATGAAGAAGTCGTAGCTCTCGACGGCCGTCCCGATCATCGAGGCCGTCGAGACCTTGATCGGGTTGTCCTTCACCGGAGCCGGTGCGGGGGTGGGGTGTGCCATGGGTTCCTCCTTGAACGAATGGTGGGGGGTCGTGCGGTCGGGCGTCGCTCAGACGCTCGGACGATAGGTCTCGATCACGCGGGAGTCGTCGCGGGTGCCGAGGCCGGCCTCGGCCGCGGCCAGGTATCGCTCGCGGGCGGCGTCGAGGACGGGCGTCGACGCGCCCGCGGCGCTCGCCGCATCGGCGACGAGCCCCGCGTCCTTGACGAAGATGTTGATCTGGCTCGAGACCTCGACGTCGGTGCCCTCGAGCATCCGGGGGCCACGGTCCGAGAGCATCCAGGATGCGGCGGCGCCGGACTCGACCAGGGGGAGCACGGTCGCCGGGTCGAGCCCGAGCGCTTCAGCGAGGGCGAGCGCTTCGGCAGCGGCGACGATGTGCACGGCGCAGAGGTGCTGGTTCACCACCTTGATGCCCTGCCCCTCGCCGACCTCGTCGCCGACGATCCGGACGGTGCCGAGCGCTCCGAGGACCCCCGACACCGTCGCGGTCGCCGTCGATGGGCCGGACACGAAGAGGGTCAGTTCGCCCGTGCGTGCCCGGGCGACGCCTCCGGTGACCGGCGCGTCGACGACGGCGGCACCAGCTGCGGACAGGCGTGCACCCTGCTCGGCCACGGAGGCCGGGCCGACCGTGCTCATGACCACCCACGTCTGGCCCGCGACGTCCGTGGCGTCGAGGGCGTGGTCCACCAGGGCGGCCAGCTGATCAGGCGTCGCCACCATCACGATGACGATGTCGGCGCGGGGTGCCTCGGCGAGCGACGACACGGCGGGGACTCCGACGGTGGCGGCGCGCTCGTGGGCGGCGGGGAACGGATCGACCCCAGTGACCCGGTGACCGGCGGCGACGAGCTGGGCGGCCATCGGGAGACCGATCGCGCCGATACCGACGAAGGTGAGCGTGGTTGCGGGCTGTGGCGTCGTCGCCATGGCGTCCTCCATCGGTGCGCGGGTGTCAGCGGATGATTGGTTCAACCAATCTGCTGCGAACGATCGTACGGCGCTCGCTCCGACCGTGTCAAGTATTGGTTGAACCAATGCTGCGTGCGGGATGGGGGCGTCGAGCCGGAGAGGCCGCGCTCGCGGGTGCCTGGGCGACTCGCGTCAGTGCGCGTCGACCCCGAGCTGCAACCAGTCGACGAAGTGCTGGTGCATGGCCCGCCGAGCGGCCTCGGGGTCGTGGGAGGCGAGGGCGTCGACGACGGCGTAATGGACGCTGTCGGTGTTGCGCACCCCGTGCTCGTCGGGCTCCTCGACCGCGATCGCTTGCAGTCGTCTGGTGCGGATCGCCTCGCGCAGGACGTGGCTGAACCCGGCGTGCATGAGCCGGAAGATCGGATCGTCGACGATGGCGTTCAGGCGACTGTGGAACATGACGTCTGCTTCGAGAGCCGCCTCGTGATCGCCGGATCGCGTCGATTCGATCATGCGGTCGACGTCCGCGCGCAGCAGGGCGAGCTGCTCCTCGGTGACGAGGCTCGCGGCGGCTTCGGCGACCGTCTCCTCGAGCAGCATGCGCGACCGAGCGAACTGTTGGTCCGTCAGGTGTCCGAGTTGTCGGGAGATCGTGAACCAGCTGCGGACGAAGTCGTCGCCGGGGGCGTCGAGATAGGTTCCGCGCCCCTGCGTGCGGTACAGGAAGCCGAGCCGTTCGAGGACCGCGAGCTGCTCGCGGAGTGCGCCCCGGCTCATCTCCAGCGCATTGCCGAGCTCGCGCTCAGGCGGAAGACGTCTGGCGGTCGTGTCGGGCTCGGGGGTGGACAGCTCGATGAGGCGACTCACGAGCGCCTCGAGCGGTTCAGCCACATCCGCCCCCTCGATTGGTCCGACCAGCTTCGATCGTAGCCGGTGCGTTCGTTCGCCCAAGTTTGGGCTACCGAACGTTCCCTCGCCCAAACATGGGCGAACGAACGAGCTAGACCGCCTGGAGGGCCTGCACGGCGCTCGTGAAGAAGGCGAGACCGTCGACACCGGAGCGCATGGCGAGCGGGGTGTCGGGACCGAAGCCCGGCTCGATCGCGTGCTCGGGGTGCGGCATGAGCCCGACGACGTTGCCAGCGGGGTTCGTGAGGCCGGCGATGTCGTCGAGCGAACCGTTCGGGTTCACGCCCGCGTAGCGGAAGGCGACCAGGCCCTCGCCCTCGACGCGCGCCAGGGTCTCGGCGTCGGCGATGTAGCCACCGTCGGCGTTCTTGAGCGGGATGGTGATCTCCTGCCCCTTCGAGAACTGGTGGGTCCAGGCGGTGTCGGCGTTCTCGACTGTGAGCAGCTGGTCGCGACGGATGAACTGCTGGTGGGCGTTGCGGATGAGGCCACCGGGCAGCAGGTGCGCCTCGACGAGCATCTGGAAGCCGTTGCAGATCCCGAGGATCGGCATGCCCTTGCCGGCGGCGTCCTTCAGCTCGGTCATGATCGGCGAGACTGCGGCGATCGCGCCGGCGCGGAGGTAGTCGCCGTAGCTGAAGCCACCCGGCAGGATGACGGCGTCGACGCCCTGGAGGTCGTGGTCGCCGTGCCAGAGCGCGACGGGCTCGGCACCCGCCATGCGGACCGCGCGCTGGGCGTCGCGGTCGTCGAGCGAACCGGGGAAGGTGATGACACCGATACGGGTCGTCATGCCTCGGAGCCCTCGGGGTAGTGGATGGCCACGACGTCCTCGATCACGGCGTTCGAGAGGATGTCGTCGGCGATCTGCTGCACCGTGGCGCGCGTGGCGTCGGTGATGGGGCCGTCGACCGTGAGCTCGAAGCGCTTGCCGATGCGGACATCGGTGAACTCGCTCTTGCCGAGACGCGCGAGGGCGCCGGCGACGGCCTTGCCCTGGGGGTCCAGCAGTTCGGCTTTCGGCATGACTTCTACGACGATGGTCGGCACGGAGGTCTCTTTCGTTGCGACGCGGCGGGGATGCGAACAGTCTAGCGCCGAGCGCACGACGCGGCGCCGACGAGGTGCATCGGCGCCGCGTCGTGGTCAGCGGGTCATTCCGGGAGGGCGGCGTCCGCTTCGTTCGCGTCGCCGGCGATGCCGCGGGCGAGCGTCTTGTTGCGGAAGAAGTCCGGTCGGAGCTTCGCCTGGATGAGCATGATGACGATGCCCGCCACGATGATGATCATGCCGAGGATGAACACGAGCCCGACACCGCCGATGTTCGACCCGCTGCCGTAGTCGGGGTCGGCGCTCTCGATGATCGTCGTGAAGAAGAGCACGCCCAGGATGAGACCGCCGACGAGCGGGGAGAAGAACTGGAAGAAGAAGTTCCGTGCGCTCGAGAACCACTGCTTCCGGAAGTACCAGACGCACGCGAACGCCGTCAGGCCGTAGTAGAAGCAGATCATCATGCCGAGGGTCGTGATCGTGTCCCAGAGCACGTCTTCGGAGATGAAGCGCATGACCGCGTAGAACACCGACGCGACGACACTCGAGACGATCGTCGCGTAGCCGGGCGTGAAGAACTTCGGGTGCACCTTCGAGAACTTCGGCGACAGCGCGCCGTAGTGCCCCATCGCGAGCAGGGTCCGCGCGGGGGAGACGAACGTCGACTGCAGCGAAGCTGCCGAGGACGACAACACCGCGATCGACACGAGGATCGCGAGCGGACCGAGGATGGGCCCCGCGAGCGAGAAGAACACGTTGCCCTGGATGTCCTCGTTGCCGAGCCCGAACTCGCCGTCGCCGACGCCCGCGTAGTTGATGAGCGCGACCGACAGGAACAGGTAGAGGACGACGATGATGACGACCGTGGCCGTGGCGGCCTTGCCGGGCGTCGAGCTCGACCCCTTCGTCTCCTCGCTCATCGTCAGCGTGACGTCCCAACCCCAGAAGATGAAGATCGAGAGCGAGAGGCCGGCGGCGAAGGCGCTGAACGACCCGACGGCGAACGGGTTGAACCAGTCGAGCGAGATCGGGAGGGCGTCGAACGCGTCACCGCCCGCGACGTGCGCGAAGGCGACGATGCCGAACAGCACCATCACGAGCAACTGGAAGCCCACGAGCACGTACTGCAGCTTCTGCGTCGTCTGCATGTCGCGGTAGGAGATGAGCGTGGCCCCGAGCATGAACGCCAGACAGGTGATGACGTTGATGAACGGGTTCGACGTGAGGCCCGCGATGTCGGGGTTCTGGAAGATCTGCGACAGCATCAGATAGAAGAAGTCGACCGCGATGCCCGCGAGGTTCGAGAGCACGACGATGGTCGCGGCGATGAGGCCCCAACCGGCCATCCAACCGACCCACGGGCCGAACGCGCGCGTCGCCCAGGTGAACGAGGTGCCGGAGTCCGGCATGCGGCTGTTGAGCTCCCGGTAGCCGAAGGCGACGAGCAGCATCGGGATGAAGCCGACGAGGAAGATGGCCGGCACGTGGGTGCCGACCTCCGCGACGGTCGGACCGAGGGCACCGGTCAGGGTGTACGCCGGGGCGATGCACGAGATGCCGATGACGATCGCGCCGACGAGACCGACGGTGCCGGCGCCGAGGCCCTTCTTGGAGAGGGCGCCCGTCGCGGTCGTCTCGGGGTGGGCGACGTCGCGCGGGGGAGTGGTTTCGGGAGGAGTCATGTCGGGTCTCCGAGGGTCAGCACGGAGTCGCGGGGCACGACCACCATGGGTACGGGGAGCTCCCGCAGCATCTTCGCTGCCGTGGAGCCGAGGAAGAGGTGCTTCGGGGTGGCGAGTCGGCTGGAACCGACGAGCACGATCTCCGCGGGCTTCCACTCGAGGTGCGAGACGGCGTCCTCGATGCGGGTGCCCGAGGCGATCTCGGTGGTCACGTCGATGTCCTTCGGCAGGTGCTCGGTCGCGTAGGCGAGGACCTCCGCCGCGTGCGACTCGGCCCGGGCGGTCGCCTCGGGGTGCTCGGCGCCCTCCGGCTGGTCGAGCGCGACGAGCGAGACCAGGCGGAGCGGGATGACCGCGTTCTTGGCGACGACGATGGCCGCGTCGAGCAGCTGGTGCGCGCCGGCACGGGTGCCGATCGCGCAGGTGATCCGGCTGACCGTGCCGCCGGTGGGCTGCGCGTCGAGGAGGTCGCGGCTGCCGACCGGAGCGAGGGCGACCGGGACGACCGCCGAGTGCAGGAGCGTGTTCGCGACGCTGCCGAGCGTGAACCGGCCGAGGAGTCCGCCTCGCGCCGCACCGATGATGATGAGCCCGCCCTCGAGGATGCGGGAGGCCTCCAGGAGGCCCTCCGCGAACGACTCGTCGTACACGAGGTGTGTCTTGGCCGTGATGTCGGCGGGGACCGCGTCGAGCGCCTCGGCGAGCCAGCGGTCGGCCGTTTCGCGGAGGAACCGTTCGTAGCCGGGGTCCGCGGGGGTGATCGTCGGGCGCTCCTCGTTCGCGAGCACGAGGACGATGTCGAGCCGGGCTCCGGTGGTCCGAGCGATCCGGATGCCGAGCGCGAGCGCGTCGCGTCCCGCCGGCGTATCGGTGTAGCCAACGATGTATCTCATCTGGTGTTCGCTTTCGATCGGGTGCGCCCTTCGACAGGCTCAGGAACCGCTTGTCGACGGGCTCGGGAACCGCCTGTCGAAGGGCGGGACCGGGACCAGGATGCACGGCGGTGTGCGGGTGTTTCGTTGGTGCAGGGTATCGACGGGGGTGGCCCTTCGACAAGCTCAGGGACCGGAGGCGGTGGTCGGGGAGCGGAGCGCCCTTCGACAAGCGGTTCCTGAGCTGGTCGAAGGGCGGAACCGGGAGACGCTTACGCCTGGTGGCGGGCGATGATCGCCTCAGCGGTGTCGGCGCCCTTGCGGATCGCGCCGTCCACGTGCTGGTAGCCCTCGGCGGCGAGGTCGCTCGTCGACCAGAAGATCGGACCGACCGGCGTCGACTGCATGGCGCCGTACCGCGAGAGGCCACCGAGGTCGAAGCTCGCCGCGTACGCGCCGCGCGTCCACTCCTCACTGCCCCAGTCGCTCTCGTAGTAGACGACGGGGGAGAGGGCCTGCTCGCCGTAGTAGTGGGACAGCGAGGTGAGGATCCGCTCGCGACGCTCCTCTGCGCTCAGCTTGAAGACCTCGTCGGCGCGCTCGTCCGAGACGAACCCGACGAGCGTGCCGCGCGGGTCCTCGTGGTTCGTGTTGTCGTAGGCCTCGTGGACGAGCTCGTACGGGCTGAACGCGGTGGCCGAGAGGCCGTCCTCGCGCCAGAACGGCGTCTCGTACACGGCGTGGACCTTGATGACGAGCCCGAGCGACATGTGCTGGTGCATCTGGTGGCTGAGGCGCGGCAGCGGCGGCTGGAAGTCGATGCGGGAGTAGAGGTTCGGCGGGACGGCGACGATCGCGTACCGCGCGTTGACCGTCACGCTGTCCGCCTCGGCCGAGACGCCGGTGTCGGACCACTCGAGGCGACGCACGGGCGAGGACAGGTGGACGTCGTCGCCGAGGGCCTCGGCGAGCTTGATCGGGACCTGCTGCAGGCCGCCGACGACGCGTTTGTCGAGGATGAAGTCGGCCTCGACGAGGTGGGTGAAGCTGCCGGCGGACGCCGCCATGAGGAGCGCCTGCAGGAGCGAGAAGGAGTGGGAGGGCTTCGTGAGCATCGCGGCGGCGATGAAGAGGGCGATGTTGTCGCGTGCCTCGACGTCGTCGGTCTGCTCGGCGAGCCAGGCGCTCCACGAGATGCGGTCGTACTCCTTCGCGCGGGCGTGCGCCCACGGCTCGGTGACGCCGACCTCCTCCACGAGCTCGTCGAGCAGGGTGATGAGTCGCTCCATCTCCGCTGCGGTCGACTCGGCGACGGGGAAGATGTCGCCCGTGAAGCGGGTGCGCACGCCCTCGGCGCTGACGTAGACGCTGTCGCCCTCGCGGTAGCGGGAGTAGGTGTCGAGCCCGAGCTCCTCGAGCGTGGCGAGCAGCGCGGTCTGGTCGGGGGAGACCCACTGGCCGCCCAGCTCGAGCATCGCGCCGTCGATGTGGTTCGTCCAGAGGCGACCACCGACGCGGTCGCGCGCCTCGAGGACGGCGACGGACAGGCCCGCCGCGCGGAGCTTGGTGGCTGCCGTGAGCCCGGAGGCCCCGGCGCCGATGATGACGACGTCGCGTTCGATAGCGCTCATGAGGTGTCTTCCTGTTCGTGGCCCTTCGACAAGCTCAGGGACCGGGGTGGTGCTCGGGGGCCGGGGTGGTGCTCGGGTGACCGGGGTGGTGCTCGGGGGCCGGGTGGTGCTGTCGATACCGGGGTGGTGCTCAGGGACCGGGGTGGTGCTCGGGGGCCGGGTGGTGCTGTCGATACCGGGTGGTGCTCTGGACTGGGGTGATACTCGGGCGTCGGGTGGTGCTCGGGACCGGCGCCGATAGTCGAGTATGGCGGATCCGGCGGTCGGATGGAACCGAGGATGGCGAGGTCGCCGGTCGGATCGGCGATCGGCGACGGTTTCCGTCGTGCCGACCGAGGCGGTTCAGCCGATGGGCGTCATGGTGTACTTCGTGTACAGGTACTCGTGGATGCCCTCGAGCCCGCCTTCGCGTCCGATGCCCGACTGCTTGACACCACCGAACGGTGCTGCGGCGTTCGAGATGACGCCGACGTTGAGGCCCATCATGCCCGTCTGCAGACGGCCGATCATGCGCTGTCCGCGGGCGAGGTCGGTGGTGAACACATAGGAGACGAGCCCGTACTCGGTGTCGTTCGCAAGACGCACGGCCTCGTCCTCGTCGTCGAACGGCACGATCGCGAGGACCGGGCCGAAGATCTCCTCGCGGAGGATGTCGGATCCCGGCACGACGCCGGTGACGACCGTCGGCTGGAAGAAGGTGCCCGGGCCGTCGACGGCCTCGCCGCCGGTGAGGACCTGGGCGCCGCGCTCGACGGCGTCGCCCACGAGCGTCTTCGCCTTCGTGACCGCGCGGTCGTCGATGAGCGGGCCGATCGTCACGCCGTCCTCGGTGCCACGACCGATACGGAACGCGTTGACCTTGTCGGTGACGCGCTTCGCGAACTCGGCCGCGACGTCGCGGTGGACGATGAAGCGGTTCGCAGCGGTGCACGCCTGTCCGATGTTGCGGAACTTGGCGGCCATCGCGCCCTCCACAGCCTTGTCGAGGTCGGCGTCTTCGAACACCACGAACGGGGCATTGCCGCCGAGCTCCATCGAGGTGCGGAGGACGTTCTTCGCGGACTGCTCGATGAGCTTCTGACCGACGGCCGTCGAGCCCGTGAAGCTCAGCTTGCGGAGCCGCGGGTCGGCGATGATCGGGCCGGACACTGCGGAGGAGCTGGAGGTGGTGATGACGTTCACGACGCCGGCGGGGAGCCCGGCGTCCTCGAGCAGCTTCACGAAGTACAGGGTCGTGAGCGGGGTGAGCTCGGCGGGCTTGACGACGACCGTGCAGCCGGCGGCGAGCGCCGGGGCGATCTTGCGGGTCGCCATCGCGAGCGGGAAGTTCCACGGGGTGATGAGGAAGCACGGCCCGACGGGGTGCTGCGAGACGGTCATCATGCCGGTGCCCTCGGGGTTCGACCCGTAGCGTCCGGAGATGCGGACGGCCTCCTCGGAGAACCAGCGGAGGAACTCACCACCGTAGGTGACCTCGCCGTTCGCCTCGGCGAGCGGCTTGCCCATCTCGAGCGTCATGAGGAGGGCGAACTCCTCGCGACGCTCCTGGAGGAGGTCGAAGGCCTTCCGGAGGATGTTCGAGCGGGTGCGGGGAGCGGTGGCCGCCCACTCGTCCTGGGCCGCGACCGCGGCGTCGAGGGCCGCGGTGCCGTCGGCGACCGAGGCGTCGGCGATCGTCTTGATGACGTCGCCGGTGGACGGGTCGCTCACGTCGAGCGTCGCGCCCTCCGTCGCGTCGCGCCAGACGCCTCCGATGAACAGGCCGTTCGGGACCTTGGCGAGCAGATCGGTTTCACGTGCGTCGGTCATGGGTGGAGCTCCTTGGTGGTGTCGGTGCCGTCGGTCACAGTGTTTCAGCGTGCATGCCCCTCGACAAGCTCGGGACGATCACATCGGTCCCTGAGCTTGTCGAAGGGCGGGGCCGTCTCGGTCCCTGAGCTTGTCGAAGGGCGGAACCGGCGGGCGTGGCGTCAGTTCGCGGCGAGTGCCTCGAGGACGACGTCGAGTCCTTCGTCGACCAGCTCGAGGGGGATGGTCAGCGGCGGGAGGAAGCGGACCACGTTGCCGTAGGTGCCGCAGGTGAGGACGATGACCCCGGCCTGGTGGGCGGCCTTCGCGACGCGTGCCGTGAGGGCGGCGTCGGGCTCGCCGGTGGCTGGGTCGACGAACTCGACCGCCATCATGGCGCCGCGCCCGCGGATGTCGCCGATGCGGGGGTCGGAGGCCTGTTCCGCGGTGAAGCGGTCGATGATACGGGTTTCGATCGCCCGGGCCGAGGCTGCGAGGTCCTCCTCCTCGTACGCTTCGATCGCCGCCAGAGCGGCGACACAGGCGAGTGGGTTGCCGCCGTAGGTGCCACCGAGGCCGCCGGCGTGCGGGGCGTCCATGATCTCCGCGCGTCCGGTGACGGCGGAGAGTGGCAGGCCGCCCGCGATGCCCTTGGCGGTGATGATGAGGTCGGGCACGATGTCGAAGTGCTCGGACGCGAACATCGCACCCGTGCGGGCGAAGCCGGTCTGCACCTCGTCGGCGATGAAGACGACGTCGTTCGCGCGGGCCCAGTCGAGCAGGGCCGGCAGGAAGCCGTCCGCCGGGACGATGAAGCCGCCCTCGCCCTGGATGGGTTCGATGATGATCGCTGCGAGGTTGTCTGCGCCGATCTGTTTCTCGATCTGGGTGATCGCGCGCTGTGCCGCTTCGGGGCCGGTGAGCCCGCCGTCTCGGAAGGGGTAGGACAGCGGTGCGCGGTACACCTCGGAGGCGAAGGGGCCGAAGCCGCTCTTGTACGGCATGGACTTGGCGGTGAGGGCCATGGTCAGGTTCGTGCGGCCGTGGTACGCGTGGTCGAAGGCGACGACCGCCTGCTTCTTCGTGTGGCTGCGGGCGATCTTCACCGCGTTCTCGACCGCTTCGGCGCCCGAGTTGAACAGTGCCGTCCGCTTGGTGTGGTCGCCGGGGGTGAGGCGGTTGAGCGTCTCGGCGACCTCGACGTAGGAGTCGTAGGGGGTGATGGTGAAGCAGGTGTGGGTGAACTCCTGCAGCTGTCGGGTGACGGCCTCGACGACGCGCGGGTTGCTGTTGCCCACGCCGGTCACGGCGATGCCGGACCCGAGGTCGATCAGGGAGTTGCCGTCGACGTCGACGAGGACGCCACCGCCCGCGCCGGCCGCGAACACCGGCATCGTGGTGCCGACGCCGGACGCGACCGCGGCGTGCTTCCGGGCCATGAGTTCCTCGGAGATCGGTCCGGGGATGGCGGTGACGAGGCGACGTTCCTGGGGGAGCGAGGGTCCGCCGAGGATGGAGGGCGCGGGGGCTGCGGTGCTGCTCGTCATCGGTACTCCTTCGGCTGCCGCGTCCGGCGGGGGCGCCGAGGTCGTCCGCGAGCAGTGCACCCAGGCTAGGCAGCGGTTCGCGTCGAGGCAGTCGACAGTCCGTCCATGCCAGCGGCATTGGTTGGACGATCCGGCAGCCATGCGTAGACTCTCGCCATGGCACCGACGCTGCAGGACCTCCTCGACCACCGTGCGCTCGGCCTGAAGCTCGTGGTGGCCGGGTCCGAGGGTGCGCTCGACCGCCAGGTCGCCTGGGTGTCCGGGTCCGACCTGCCGGACCCCACGCCCTTCCTCCTCGCCGACCAGGTGCTGCTCACGACGGGCACGCAGTTCGGCACCGCGGTGTCGACGACGCAGGTCGAGGCGTACGTCGCCCGCCTCGCCGACGCCGGTGTCGCCGGACTGGGGTTCGGCACCGAGGTGATCACGGCAGGGACTCCGCCGGAACTCGCCGAGGCCTGCGCGGCGCACGGGATGCCGCTCATCGAGGTCCCGTACCGCACGCCGTTCATCGCCGTCATCCGGTACGCGGCCGACCTCCTGACCGAGGCGGCGCGGGCGAGGGACGCCTGGGCCCTGGGAGCCCAGCGCGCCATCGCGTTCGCCGCACTCCGACCCGACGCGACGGTCGCCGTCGTCACCGAACTCGCGCGGTCCCTCGGTGCCTGGGTCGTGCTCTTCGACGCGCATGCGACGCCGGTGGCGATCGCGGGCGATGGGCCCACCGCCGGTCCCGAGACCGAGCGCCTCCTGGAGCGGGTGGCCGGCGAGGCCACCATGCTCCTGAGCCGCGGACAGCGGTCGGGGGCGACGCTCGCGAGCCGCACCCGCACGGTCTCGCTCCAGACCCTCGGTCGGCGTGGGGACCTCCGGGGCGTGCTCGCCATCGCCGGGACCGACGGCCCCCTGGACGCCGCGGCCCAGAGCGTCGTGACCTCCGTCGTCGCCATCGCCGGGCTCACCCTCGAGCAGGGCGGCGCGCTCGGGCGGGCTGGGCGCTCGCTGCGCACCGGTGTCTGGCAGCTCCTCCGCGCCGGACAGGCCCCCGCGGCGCGCGAGGTCGCCGAACAGCTCGGCACGCCGTTGCCGACCGGAGCGGTTCGTGTCGGCGTCTGCTCCGGGCCGACCGAAGGGCGCGAGGCGCTCCTCACCGAGCTGGAACGGGCCGAGACGCTCAGTCCGGGTTCGCTCTTCGTCGCCGAGCAGGACGGACGGCCCGTCCTCCTCCTCGCAGCGGCCGAGGGGGACACGGAGACGGGCGTGGATCGCGCGGTCGAGGACGTGATCGCTGCCGCTCCCGCGCGGCGGCTCGGCCTCTCCCGAGCCGTCGCGCTCGCCGAACTGACGACGGGGATCGAGCAGGCGGTCTCCGCGCACGAGCACGCGGTCTCCGCCGGAGAGGCCGTCGTGCGGTTCGGGGCGCTCGCCGCAGCAGGGATGGCGGGGTTGCTCGATCCCGTCCGCGCAGCCGCCGTGGCCGAGGAACTGCTCGAGCCCGTGCTCCGCGTCGACCGTGAGGAGGGCTCCGACCTCGTGCCGAGCCTCCGGGGCTGGCTCGAGGCGAACGGGCAGTGGGAGCCCGCCGCGCGGCGACTCGGGATCCATCGACACACGCTCCGCAACCGCATCACCCGGGTCGAACAGGTGCTCGGGCGACCGCTCGACACCTTCGCCGCTCGGGCCGAACTCTGGCTCGCGCTGGTCAGCCTGCCGGACGGTGATGCGTTGCGGTCGCGCACGGCCGTTCTGTAGCCTCGACCGCACGGCGCGCGTGTGCTCCGTGGAACCACGAAGGGGGCAGCGCGCATGAGGATCCGAACGGTGGTCGCCCGGGTGCCGGTCACGATCGCCCTGGTGCTGGTCGTCCTCGTCGTGGGCGTCGTCGGGCGTGGCCTCTGGGAGTCGACGACGGCGCAACCGTGGTGGGACGCGGTCGCCTACGGCTTGCCCGCCTTCGAGGCCGGGCGCTGGTGGACCCCCGTCACCGGGACGTTCCTCGTCGTGGAGCCGTGGGCCTACGTGTTCGCGGTGATCGGGTTCGCCTGGGTCGGACTGCTGGAGTGGTGGCGGGGATCGAAAGTGGCGCTCGTCACGTTCGCCGCCGGTCAGCTCGTCGCCGTCCTCGCCACCGCCGGGTTCCTCTGGGCCGCGAGTCAGCTGCCCTGGCCCTGGGCGACGAGCCTCGCCGGGATGCTCGACGTCGGTCCGTCCGGCGGGACGATGGCCTGTTTCGCCGCGTGTGTGTCGCTCTTCGCCTCACCGTGGCGGCAGCGGGGCTGGATCATCGTCGCGTCCTACGCCGCGATCGGGGTCCTCTTCATCGGCTCGCTCGCGGACCTCGAGCACGCCTTCGCGGTGCTCTTCGTCCTCGCGGTGAACCGCTCCTTCCGTATCCAGCGGGCCAGCGTCCGCGAGCGCCGACTGCTCGCGTTCACGACGAGCGTGGCGCTCGGCGTCGTCCAGATCGTCGCCCTGCTCGTGCCGACCAACGGTCCGTTCGGTCCGACCGCTCCGGCGGAGGGCCCGTGGCTCGACGTCGCGATCGACACGGTCGTGATCATCCTCGTCGCCAATGGCCTGCGGCTCGGTCGCCGCTGGGCATGGGTGCTGAGTGTCGTCTGGGCGATCCTCAACGTCCTGGTCGCGGTCCTGTACCTGGCACTGTCGCCGCTCGACCCAACCGAGCTCCCGATCGACTGGGGCGACACCGACGTGTTCCTGGCGACGTCCGTGCTCTGGCTCGCCTTCCTCGTCTACCTCCTTGCGACCCGCAGCGCGTTCTCGTCCCACCGACGCCGGCAGCTCGGCGTCGGGCGCAAGCAGCAGCAGGACCTGCCGTCGGCGGACGACGCCCGCGCGCTCATCCGGACCGACGGCGGCGGCTCGCTCTCCTGGATGGCCACGTGGGACGGCATGGAGTACTTCCGCACCTCGGTGGGTCTCGTGCCCTACCAGAAGCACGCCGGTGTCGCGATCGTGCTCGCCGACCCGCTCGGTCCTCCGGAGCACCTCCAGGCGAGCGTCGCGGAGTTCGTCCAGGCGGCCGAGCGTGACTCCCTCATCCCGTGCTTCTTCAGTTCCAGCCAGGGGACGAAGGACGCGATGCCCGAGGGATGGCGCGACCTCATCATCGCCGACGACACGATCGTCGACCTCCCGGGTCTCGCGTTCACCGGCAAGGCCTGGTCGAACATCCGCACGGCGCTCAACAAGGCCGAGCGCGAGGGGATGGTCTTCCGGATGAGCACGTACGCCGCCGAGACCTGGGGCGTCCGACAGCAGATCCGCGCCATCTCCGAGGGCTGGGTCGGCGACAAGGGTCTGCCGGAGATGCGGTTCACCCTCGGGACCCTGCAGGAGGTCGACGACCCGGAGGTCCGTCTGGCCCTCGCGATCTCACCGGACGGCGACGTCGACGGATTCCTCAGCTGGCTCCCGGTCTTCGGTCCCGAGGGCGAGCACCGCGGGTGGACGCTCGACCTCATGCGGCGACGCGAGGAGGGCTTCGGCTCGGTCATGGAGTTCCTCATCGCCTCCTCGGCCAAGGTCTTCGCCGAGGAGGGCGCGCAGATCCTCTCGCTCTCGGGTGCCCCGCTCGCGCACCGGGTGGAGGACGAGGAGGGGCGGATCGCGCACCTGCTCGGCCAGCTCAGCGGCATCCTCGAGCCGGTGTACGGCTTCTCGTCCCTCCACCGGTTCAAGCAGAAGTTCAATCCGCGATCGGAGCCGATCTACCTCCTGTACCGCGACGAGGGCGACCTCACGCGGATCGCCGCGGCGCTCACCCGTGCGTTCCTGCCGGACGCGACGCTTCGGCAGTTCGCCGGCGCCGGCATCGACATGCTCAAGCGCGACTGAGCGGAGGTCGACCCTCAGGCGGTGTCGCCGCCCGGGAGGCCGGCGGCGCCGAGGTGCGTCGCTCCGCGGGACCGCGCGCGCTGCTCGGCGAGGGCGGCGGCGAACTCCGTCTCCCAGTCGGGAGCGACCTCGATGCCGAGGCGCCCGGCCTCCTCGATGGTCAGCTCCTTCGGAAAGCCGTTCGTGTCCGACAGCCGGAACACGTCGTGTCCCGTCATGACCCGCCCGGCGTACCCCTGGACCATCTGGAGGCCTGCGCCCAGCGTGCGTCGGAACGACTGCTCCTCCTTGACGAGGACAGCGACGACCTCGTCGCGGGCGGCGGCCACCTCCGGGTAGTCATCGGCGTACAAGCCGGCGATGACGGGCACGATCTCGCCGAAGAAGTTCTCGTGGAGGTCGAGCGAGAGCGCGAGCCGGATCGCCCGTCGGAGCAGCCGCCGCATGACGTAGCCCTGCTCCTTGTTCGACGGACGCACACCGTCCACCGCCAGGAAGGTCGCACCCCGCAGGTGGTCGGCGATGATGCGCATCGCGGCGGTCTCGTCCTCGTACCGTTTCCCGGTGAGCTCCTGGAGTCGCTCGACGATGGGCCACAGGAGCGAGATGCGGAAGACGTCGTCGGAGTCGATCGCCGCGGCGGCGATGCGTTCGAGGCCGCCGCCGAAGTCCACGTTGCGCCGGGCCAGTTCCTCGAACGAGCCGTCCTCGCGTCGGCGGTACTGCATGAACACCTGATTGCCGATCTCCATGAACCGTCCGCCGTCGCTCGCGGGATGCGCGAGGCCGTAGGACGGATCCTGGTACTCGGGGCCGAAGTCGTAGAACACCTCGCTGTCGGGGCCGCACGGGTCGCCGATCGGGGTGCCCTCGAGCGACCCGCCGCGGGACCACCAGTTCTCGCCGCCGTCGTAGAAGAAGATCCGCTCTCCGGGCCGCACCCCGCGGGCGTCGCCGTCGGCCTGGGAACCGATCTCCGCGATCCCGTTGGAGACCCCGCGTTCGGCGAACACGGACGCCCAGATCGACGCGGCCTCGTCGTCGCGTGGGATGCCGTTCGCGGGATCGCCGATGAAGCAGGTGACGGAGATCCGCTCCGGATCCAGCCCGACGATGTCGACGAGGAAGGTGAAGAACTGCCGGATCTGCGTCTCCTTGAAGTAGTCGCCGAGCGACCAGTTGCCGAGCATCTCGAAGAAGGTGGTGTGCCGGTTGTCGCCGACGTCCTCGATGTCCTGGGCTCGGACGCACGGCTGGCTGTCGGTCAGCCGCCGTCCGTCGGGGTGTTCCTCACCGAGGAGGTACGGCAGGAGTGCCTGCATTCCGCTGCCGTTGAACAGGGTGCTCGTGTCGCCGCGCGGGATGAGCGGCGCCCGCGTGATCAGCGCGTGGCCGTTCCGTTCGAGGAAGTCGAGGTAGGCGTTGCGGATCTCGTGGGCGTCCATGCCGACACGATTCCAGCTTTCCGGCCCGAGGGGAAGCCGGTGGGCGCGGCGACCCGACTCAGTCCGCGTCGTGGAGTGATCGCAGGGCGGTCACGACGTCGTCGTGCCAGCGGCGGGCCGCGGGGAGCACGCCGCCGAAGATGGGGGTGTCGTGCGTCGCGCCCAGGTACATCGTCCCGCTCGCGTCGACGCCGTCGGCCCGGAGCGCGGCGAGGTAGGCCGCGCCGTCGCCGCGGAGCGGGTCGTACTCGGCCGTGAGGATCACGGCGCGGGGGAGGTCCGCGTGCGATCGGGCGAGGAGGGGCGATGCGTGCGGTTCCTTCGCCTGACGTCGATCCAGGAGGTAGGTCTTCGCGACGGAACGTAGCTCCTTGATCGCGAAGATCCTCGGGATGCCCATCTCCCGCACGGGACGGAGGTCGATGTGGCCGCCGGTGAGGTCCGTGACCGGCACCTCGAGCAGCTGGAGTCGGATGGGCAGCCGGCCGCGTTCACGGTTCAGGAGCGTGAGCGCCGCCGCGATGCTGCCGCCGGCGGACACCCCGGCGACGGCGATCCGCCGGGCGTCGATCCCGAGCGTCGCGGCCTCGGCGAACAACCATTCGAGCGAGGCGTGGGCCTGCTCCAGCTGCGTCGGGTACCGGTGCTCGGGAGCGAGCGCGTAGTCGACGGCGGCGATGACCACGCCGGCGTCGGCCGCCCGACGACGGAACCCCGCGTCGGTCGTCGGGTAGTCGATCCCGCCGATGCGGAACGCCCCACCGAAGAAGGACAGGACCGCGGGCACGGCCTGGTCGCCGTCGGCCGTCGGCGGGTGGTAGAGCCGGATCCGGACGTCGGGGAAACCGGCGACCGGGATCGTGTGCTCCTCGATGCGCAGTTCCGGGCCCGGGACGCCGACGGTCGCGAGCTCCTTCTTGTCCCAGTTCCGCGCGGCCTTGCGATGCTGTGCGCGCGTCTTCTTGCGGCGGGGTGCGGCGGTGGTGGCCTTCGCCGTCGGGCTCGAGGGCTTCGGCTTCGGCCCGGCGGCCTTCGGGGAGGTCGCCGTCGGGTCTGCCGCGGGAGCGGGTTTCGGGCGCGCGACGGTGGTCGTCTTCGGCCGCAGGAAGAAGGCCTTCGCCTGCTCGAGTGCGGTCGAGATGAGGTAGGCGCGGTGCGTCCGCGCTCGTTCGACGAAGATCGGGTCGAGGGGCAAACGACTCACCTGCTCTGCTGCTCGGATGGGCGGATTCCAGCAGTCTAGGCGGCTCGGCGGACGACGGCCGTGGCTTGCCTGATCGATCCTTCCGCGGGGCTTCACCTCCTGTTCACCGGGAGGCCCGGCCCTGTTCGGGCGCCGCTCGTAGCGTGATCACACGTACGGCACACAGCAGTGCCCGCGTCGGTCACTCGCGGTTCCGATCCACCGGAGCCACGCGCGGAGCGGGCGGGTGCATCGGTCCTTCTGAAAGGTACGTCCCAGCACATGAAGCTCTCCCTCACCCGCGTCGCTGCGCTCGGCGCCGCCGCCCTCCTCTCGATCGGCCTGGCCGCCTGCTCGAGCGCCACCGCCAGCGACACCGGTTCCGCCGCGGCCGGGACCTTCGCGGTCGACGACCAGACCCTCGTCTTCGGCGTCGTCCCCGACTCGGTCGACACGCAGACCAACTACCAGCCGCTCATGGACTACATCGCCCAGGAGACCGGCAAGAAGGTCGAGTACCACGAGTCGACCGACTACGCGGCCCTCATCGAAGCGGCCGTGGCCGGCAAGATCGACGTCGCCTCCTTCTCCGGGTTCACCTACGTGACCGCGCTCAACAACGGGGCCAAGATCACGCCGATCTCGTCGATCATCACCGACAAGGGTCAGGAGCCGGGCTACTACTCCGAGGCGATCGTCCCGAAGGACTCGTCGATCACGAAGATCGAGGAGTTCGCGGGCAAGAAGGTCTGCTTCGTGGACCCGTCCTCGACGTCCGGGTACCTCTTCCCGAGCTACAACCTGCTCGAGGCCGGGATCGACCCCGAGAAGGACATCACCCCGGTCTTCGCCGGCAAGCACGACGTCTCGGTGACGAAGACCGCCGAGGGCGTCGAGTGCGAGGCGGGCTTCGCCGAGGACTCCGAGGTCGAGAAGAACGACGGCGTGAAGGTCATCGACCGCACGATGGTCCCCGGTGCGCCGATCGTCGAGTCCGACTCGCTGCCCGCCGACGTGAAGGAGAAGCTCGAGAAGGCCCTGTCCGAGGTCACGATCGACCAGATCATCGACTCCGGCGTGAAGAGCGCCGACAGCGACGCCTTCCGCGCGACCTTCTACGGCACCTCGCCGGTCGACGACGCGTACTACGACACCATCCGCGACATCTGCAAGAAGACCAACGCCAAGCAGTGCCAGGCCTGATCTGAGCTGGACCTCTGCACTTCGACAGGCTCAGTGACCGGTGCTCCGGTATCCGCTCACCGAGCCTGTCGAGGTGCGACATCCGCACCACCATCAACCTCACGAGAGGCAGCAGTCATGAGCGTCACCGAGCAGCAGGCGCGTCACACCGCACCCGACCAAGCGGAACCGCTCGTGCGTCTCCGTGGGGTCACGAAGCGCTTCGACCGGACGGTCGCCCTGCAGCGCGTCGACCTCGACATCCGTCGTGGTGAGATCGTCGTCCTGCTCGGTCTGTCGGGCTCCGGCAAGTCGACGCTCCTCCGTCACCTGGACGGTCTCGAGCGGCCCACCGCCGGATCCGTCTCGGTCCTCGGCGACGAGGTGCCGGCCCTCGGGCAGCGCGCCCTGCGCCGGCTCCGTGCCCGCGTCGGGTTCGTCTTCCAGCAGTTCGAGTTGGTCCCGTCGCTCACCGTCCTCGAGAACGTCTTGACCGGGTCGCTGGCGGGCGTCCGTGGGCCGCGTCTCGGCATCCTCGGCTACGGCCGCACCCTGAAGTTGAAGGCACTCGGTCACCTCGACCGCGTCGGGCTCCTCGAGCGCGCCTACCAGCGCGCCGACACGCTCTCCGGCGGTCAGCAGCAGCGCGTCGCCATCGCCAGAGCGCTCATGCAGGACCCCGAGATCCTCCTCGCCGACGAGCCAGTCGCCTCCCTCGACCCGGAGTCGAGTGAGCAGGTGATGGCTCTCATCCGCGAGATCGCGATCGATCGCGGACTCACCGTCGTGTGCAGCCTGCACCAGGTGGACCTCGCGCTCTCCTGGGGCGACCGCATCGTCGGTCTCCGTCACGGCGAGGTGGTCCTCGACACCACGACCGACGGCCTGTCGAAGACCGAGGTGATGGAGATCTACGGCCGGGTCGCGACGAGCACCCGTGAGCTGCAGGCGATCGCCGTGGAGTTGGAGACCGACGAGCTGCTCGGCGACCCCGACGACGACCTCCGCGGCCTGCTCGGCGTCGAGGAGCGCGTGGGCGAGGACGAACTGCCCGACGACCCGGAGTGGGAGTTCGACGCCGATGTCGACGGCCGCGAGCCCGACGAACTCCGTCGACCTGGCCGGACCCGCTGATGGTCGTCACCGCGCCCGCGAAGACGGCACCGCCCGCCGGTCGCCCGCCAGGACTCTCCGGACCCGTCCCGGTCGGTCGGCTCCGCCCGCAGACGATCGCCGCCGTGCTCACGCTCGTCGCGCTGCTCGCGTTCTCGGTCTACTCGCTCCTCGAGGTCGGGATCTCGATCCCGAACATGGTGGCGAGCTGGGGCAACGCGGTCAACTTCTTCAACCGGGTGGGCACGATCACGTTCCCGCCGCCCGGGGAACTGCTGTCGCTCACCGCCCTGACCCTCGGGATCGTCATCTCCGGCACCGTGCTCGCTGCGGTGCTCTCGATCCCGGTCGCGTACCTCGCGGCCGCCAACACGACCCCAGGACCGGCGTGGCGCGCGGTCGGTCGGTTCGTCGGCGTGCTCAGCCGTGCCGTGCCCGACGTCGTCATCGCGATGATCCTCGTGCTCATGTTCTCGCTCGGCTCGCTGCCCGGCATCATCGCGATCGGGCTGCACTCCGTCGGCATGATCTCGAAGCTCTTCGCTGACGCGATCGAGCAGGTCGACGAAGGGCCGCGGCTCGCGATCCGGGCGGCCGGCGGCTCGAAGCTGCAGGAGTTCACCTCGGGTGTCCTGCCGCAGGTCCTCCCGTCGTGGGTGGCCACGGTCCTCCACCGCGGCGACATCAACCTGCGCGGTTCGGTCCTCCTCGGCTACGTGGGAGTCCTCGGCCTCGGCCGTGAACTGTCGCTCGCGTTCAAATCGCTCGACTACTCACTCGGCATCGGACTCGCGATCGTCATCTTCGCCCTGTGCGTCGTCATGGAGATCGTGTCGAGCACCGTGCGGACCGTGATGCTCGGGGTGCAGCCGACCGGACGCGGACTCGGTGACCGCGTCGTGCGTCGGGTGGCCGCGGGCCGGGAGGCACGTCGCGCGGGGAATGGGAGCAGCCGGACGGCCGCCACTCCGAGCGCCGAGTCCCGGATCGCCGCTGCTGCGAAGCGCCCCTGGACGCCGGCCCGCGTCCGCGACACCGTCGGCGCCTGGCTCGCCGTGGTGGTCGTGGTCTGGGGCGTCGTCGTGTCCGACATCCAGTGGGGCGACCTCGTGACGTTCTGGTCCAAGGCGCCAGACGTCCTCGTCCGTCTCTGGCCGCCGTCGTTCGGCATGCGCACGACGGAGCAGATGGTCGAGGCGATGTTCGAGACCGTCGCGATCGCCTTCGCGGCGACCCTCATCGCCCTCGTCTGCTCGATCGTCATCGGGTCCCTCGCCGCACGGAACGTCGCCCCGAACCGCGGTGTCCGCACCGGCGCCCGGTTCGCGCTCGTCGGCATCCGCGGCATCCCGGAGCTCATCCTCGCGATCCTCCTCATCGTCGTCACCGGGCTCGGTGCCCAGGCGGGGACGCTCGCGCTCGGCATCTGCGGGATCGGCCTCCTCGGCAAGCTCATCGCCGACTCCTTCGAGGAGGTCGCGCCCGGACCGGAGCGCGCACTGACCGCCGTCGGTGCGACGCGACCGCAGGTCTACGCCGCCGCGACGCTCCCGCAGGGCGCCCGTGCGCTGGTCGGGCACACCTTCTACACGCTCGACACGAACATCCGCGCCGCGACCATGCTCGGCATCGTCGGCGGAGGCGGCATCGGCTACTACCTGATCCAGGCGGACCAGGGCGGGAACTACGACCAGGTCACGGCCATCGTGCTGATGATCCTCGCGGTCGTCCTCGTCGTCGAAGGCATCGCCATGTGGATGCGGAGGGTGTTCTCGTGAACGGACGACGGATGAGCGGCGGAATGTCGGCAGCGCGGGTCGGCCTCGGTGTCGGCTCGCTCGGTGCCTCGGCCGATCGCGCGGACGTCGTGATCGTCGGAGCCGGCATCGTCGGGCTGTCCGCGGCGCTCGCCGCCGTGGACGCCGGTGCCGAGGTCGTGGTCGTCGAACGCTCGGCCGAAGCCCAGGGCGCGTCGGTCCGCAACTTCGGTCACCTGGCGGCGACGCCGCAGGCCGGGCTCGCCGCTCGCCTCGCCGCACGTTCGGCCGAGATCTGGCAGCGACTCGAGCAGGATGCGGGACTGTGGGTTCGGCGCTCGGGCACGCATGTGGTCGCCCGGCACCTCGACGAGCTGCGCGTCCTCGAGGACTTCGCGGCGTCCCGTGCCCAGGCGGGTGCCGCGGCCGACGTGCGCTTGTACGACGCGGCCGAGTTCCTGCAGCAGGTGCCGATCAGCGCCGCCGACGTGGTGGGCGGCGCCTGGCTGCCACGCGACCTCCAGGTGAACCCGCGCCAGGCGCTGGGCGCCGTCACGGCGTACCTGGAACGCCGCGGTGTCGAGTTCCGACGCCGGACGACCGTGACCGGACTGCGCTCCGGCTTCGTCGACACCAGCCGCGGCGTCATCGCCGCAGGCCTCACCGTGGTCGCGGTGAACCACGACATCGACACGCTCCTCCCCGAGCTGGCCGAGCGGGCGGTCGTCCGTCGATGCGCGCTCGACATGGTCCGGGTGCGCGCCGAGCTCGCGATGCCGATGCCGGCGCCGCTCCTGACCGGGTGGTCGCTCCTGCGCTACGCGGGATTCGCCGACTCGCCCGCCATCCCGGCGCTCCGGGAGCGACTGCAGCAGGACCACCCCGGGCTCGCCTCGCTCGACGTCAACCTCATGGCGACCCAGTTGCCGGACGGCTCGATCATCCTCGGCGACACCCACAGCCGCGGCGAGGCGGTCTCCCCGTTCCAATCCGAGCATGCCTTCGACGAACTCCTGCGGGCTGGAAGCACGCTGTTCGGGACGAGGCTCGACGTCCTCGAACGCTGGCAGGGCGTCTACGCCACCGCTCCGGAGGAGTTGCTCATCGACGAACCGACCCCTGGCGTCCGCGTGGTCGCCGCGACCACGGGCATCGGGATGACCACCGGACCCGCGCTCGGCGAGTTGGCCGTCGCCGAGCACCTCGGCCCGACCTTCTCGCCGGCCCAGCCGACCAGCATCCGTGCCGCATCAGCCCACCTTCAGAAAGGCCTCTCGTGACCAGCATCGATCGACCCCAGCAGGACAGCACCGCGGCGCCCGACCTCGACGACGACGTGGAGACCGACCTCGCCGACCTCGACGATCTGGAGGGCGGGTTCGACGACGCGCACGAGGACGACCTCCTGCTCGAACTGGTGGTCCTCGACCTCGCCGGGACGACGGTCTCGGACGACGGCGTCGTCGAGGACGCCTTCCGCGTCGCCGCCGAGACGATCGGCATCGACACCGAGGACGCGCTCGACGCGGCCATCGAGCTCGTCCGCGACACGATGGGCCAGTCGAAGCTCGACGTGTTCCTCATGCTGACCGACGGCGACGAGGCTCGAGCCGCTTCCGGCAACGCCACCTTCGAAGAGGCCTACGAGCGCCTCGTCGGCGAGGGGCGCGTCGAGGCGATCCCCGGAGCCGAGGACACGGTGCGACGGCTCCGCGAGCTCGGCGTGGGCGTCGTGTTCACCACCGGGTTCGCCCCCGCCACGCGCGATGCGCTCCTCGCGAACCTCGGGTGGTCCGAGCTCGCCGACGACGCCCTGTCGCCCGCCGACGCCGGTCGAGGGCGTCCAGCGCCGGACCTGCCGCTGACGGCGCTCCTCCGCTTCGGTGCGAGCGCCGTCGACACCGTGGTCGTCGTCGGCGACACGGCCAGCGACATGCTGTCCGGGGTGAACGCCGGCGCGGGGCTCGTCGTCGGGGTGCTCACCGGAGCGCACGACGAGGAGACGCTCCTCGCGGCGGGCGCCGACGAGATCATCACGAGCATCGCCGAGTTGCCCGCGCTCCTCGGTCTCGACTGAACGACCGACCGGGGGAACCATGCACACGACGCTCACCGCGCACGAGGGCAACGACGTCTTCATCAGACCGTCGCCGATCGCGATGGTCTGGCAGGGGCCTGGGCACCCGCACCAGGCGATGGCGGTGCCCGGGGTGACGCTCGGGCCGGGGGACGTCCTCGTCGAGGTGGAACTGGCGACCGTCTGCGGCTCCGACGTGCACACCGTCCTCGGGCACCGTGACGCCGCCACGCCGCTCGTCCTCGGGCACGAACAGGTCGGACGCGTCGTGGCGGTCGGGGGACCCGTCACCGCGGTGGACGGGACGGTCCTCGTCGCGGGGATGCGGGTCGTGTGGTCGGTCGTCGTGAGCTGCGGCGTCTGCGACCGCTGTTCCGCCGGTCTGGAGCAGAAGTGCCGCCGGCTCGCGAAGTACGGGCACGACCGGGTGCACCGCGGATGGGAGTTGAGCGGCGGGTTCGCGACCCACGTCGAACTCCTCGAGGGCACGGCCATCGTGATCGTGGGGGAGACACCGCCCGCCGCCGTCTTCGCTCCGGCGTCCTGCGCGACCGCCACCGCGATCGCCGCGCTGGACGCGGCCGGGCGCGACCTGCCCGGCACCGCGGTGCTCGTGACCGGCGCCGGGATGCTCGGACTGACCGTCGCGGCCATCGCGACCGACGCCGGCGCGCGTGTCGTCGTGAGCGATCCGGACCCCGCCCGGCGGCTGCTCGCCGGTCGCTTCGGCGCCATCGCGACGGTCGACCCCACGATCGGTGCCGCCGAGCACCTCGACGCCGCGCACCTGGCGGCGGGCGTGGAGGGCTTCCCCGTGGCCATCGAGATGTCCGGCGACGCCCGTGCCGTCGACGCGGCCATCGCGTCGCTGTCGATCGGCGGCACGGCGGTCCTGGTCGGCAGTGTGTCTCCCGGTGCGCCGCTCGGCATCGACGCCGAACGCATCGTCCGACGCCTCCTCACGGTGCGTGGAGCACACAACTACCGACCGCGGGATCTGGCGCGCGCGGTCGACTTCCTGACCGGTGCGTGGCGTCGGTATCCGTTCGCCGAACTCGTCGGTCCGGTGTTCCCGTTGCACGAGGTCGACGACGCGCTCGTCGCAGCTGCATCGGGGGCGTTCCCGCGCGTCGGTGTCCGACCCTGAACGGACCACGGGGTGCGCTTCGACCTGGCGCGGATCGTCCGGTGAGCCTGCCTGGGTTCCGTCGACGGCTCGGCGACGTCGTCCGAGGGCGGCGTAACCCCTTCGAGCGCCCCCATTCCGGGGGTCACAGGAGCCGATCCACCGCGGATTTCCGCCGATCTCGGCTCGTGAATCCCGCCGCATGACCCACCTTGTGGGGTATCCTCGGGCCATGACGGTCACGACTCGCCACCCTGGTGCGGTCCGTGTCGGTGGTCGCCTCATGGTCGTGGATCCGTTCGCGGAACGAGGTGAGCTCACCGAGGATCAGCAGCGCGGCCACCGGCTGCGGCGGAGGATCACGCTCCTGCTCGGTGGCTTCCTCCTGCTCACCGGCTTCGTCGTCGGCGCGACGGTGGGCGTGCTCGTCGAGTGGTCGCTCGTCCACGACGAACGCTCCTCCGTGTCGCTCCCCGGTTTCGACCCGGATTGGGCGCCCGGACTCGACGTCGTCGGCGCCTTGCTCGGTGCGATCCTCGTCGCCGTCTTCCTGCTCGTGTCGGCCGAACGACGCAACCGTCGTCGTCGACTGGACGGCGGGCACCAGCCGTCGCGGTGGGTCGACCCGCTCAATGATCACCTCATCGGGCTGAGCGACGACCTCCCGTGGACCTCGCTCTGGACGCTGACGCGCATGTACGCCACCGCGGAGCGACTGCAGCGCGAGCTCGTCGAGCGCAGCGGCACCCGCAGCGAGGTGGGCAGTGACGATTCCTGCGATCTCGTCGAGGCGCGGCTCGCGGCCGACGACGCACGCGACGCACTCGAGAAGACGGCCACGCTCATGGGCGTCATCGTGCCGGAGGGGCCGCTGCCCGATGCGCAGGCCATCCTGGCCGACAACGCTCGGCTCCGCGCCCGTCGGAAGACGAGCTGACCGGCACCTCCGCGATGCGGATGGTTCCGGTGGTCAGCGAGCGCTACCGGTGAGGCGCTCCAGGAGTTCGCGGTAGCGGGCTGCCGTCTGCGTGACGATCTCGGCAGGCAGGGTCGGCGGTGTGGGCGTCGAGGCGTCGTCCTGGTCCCAGTTGTGGGCCAGCCAGTTGCGGACGATCTGCTTGTCGAAGCTGGCCATCCGTGCGGTGGGGTCGTCGCTCGTCAGGTAGACGTCGCGGTCCCAGTACCTGCTGGAGTCGGAGGTGAGCACCTCGTCGCCGAGTGTGATGACGCCGGTCGCCGGGTTGCGGCCGAATTCGAACTTCGTGTCGGCGAGGATGACGCCGTGGCGTTCCGCCGTCAGTGATGCCGTCTCGTAGATGCCGAGCGACAGGTCCTTCAGCGCGACCGCGTCGTCTTCGCCGATGAGCTCGACCATCCGGGAGAACGAGATGTTCTCGTCGTGCTCGCCGAGCGGCGCCTTGTACGCGGGGGTGAACAGCGGCTCGGGCAAGCGATCGCCGTCGCGGAGGCCGTCGGGCAGCGGTATGCCGCACACGGTGCGGCTCGCGACGTACTCCTTCCAGCCGGAGCCGGTGAGGTAGCCTCGGACGACGCACTCGACGGGGAACATGTCGAGCTTGCGGACGAGCATCGCCCGGCCGGCGAACTCGGCCGGGATGCTGGACACCGCGACACCCGCGGCGTCGAGCTCGTGGTCGGGGACGAGATGGTTCGGGACCTCGCGGAGCTGGTCGAACCACCAGAGGCTCAGGCTGGTGAGCAGGTCGCCCTTGCCGGGGATGCCCGGCTCGAGCACGTGGTCGAAGGCGCTCACCCGGTCGCTCGCGACGACGAGCAACAGGTCGTCGGGGCCGGCGGCCGGCTCGTACAGGTCGCGGACCTTGCCCGAGTAGACGTGGTTCCAGGCGTTGGTCTCCGAGGGTGCGCTCACTCGTTCATTATCGTGCATCGGCGGTGGGCGGGCCGGTTGCCAGGGCTTGCGACCTCGGGACGGTACGCGTATATTCCATCTGGAATAGTTCGCCTGGAGTGATGGGAGGGTCATGGGCAAGGTCAAGCCGCTCGGCCTGCTCGCCGTCGCAGCGCTCGGCTACCTGGCCGAGCGCCCCATGCACCCGTACGAGATGTACCAACTCGCGCTCCACCGCCAGGAGGACCGCGTCGTCAAAGTGAGCCCCGGCTCGCTCTACCGCGCCGTCTACGGGCTCGAGGCCGACGGCCTCGTGCTCGCCTCCGGGACCGACCGCGAGGGAGCCCGGCCCGAGCGCACCACCTTCGAGATCACCGACCTCGGCCGGCACCTGCTGGGGGAGCGGCTGCGCGAGCTGCTCAGCACCCCCACGAACGAGTACCCGGAGCTCGGACTCGCGCTGTCCGAGGCGCACGAACTGGGTGCCGAGGAGGTGCGGATGCTGCTCGAGACCCGTATCCTCCGGCAACAGGCCGAGCTCGCCGACCTCGATCGCCGCATGACGTGGGCGCTCGAGCGCGGGATCCCGCGCGTGTACTGGATCAACGTCCCCTACTCGGCCGCCATGCTGCGCGCCGAGATCGCCCACCTCGAATCCCTCCTCGCCGAGATCGCCGACGGTGCACTCGCCTGGCACGTGCCGGGGACCCGTGCGCCACTCCACGAGCAGGCGGCGACCCCGCCCGTGTCCGCTCAGCCGACACCCTCCACCTGAACCTCCGGGACGACCGACCAGTCCGGCCGGTGGTCCCGCTCATCCTCGCGTCCCGAACGCGAACCCGTCCTCCGTGCAGAAAGGGACATCATGTCCACCACCCCCACGACGCCTCCTCAGGGCGTCTCCGGTCCGAAACCCGGGGCTGTGCGCCCCTGGCCCGCGCTCTGGTCCCTGGTCATCGGCTTCTTCATGATCCTCATCGACACGACCATCGTGTCCGTGGCGAACCCCGCGATCATGCGCGGGCTCGACACCGACATCAACAACGTCATCTGGGTCACGAGCGCCTACCTGCTCGCCTATGCGGTGCCGCTGCTCATCACCGGCCGCCTCGGCGACCGCTTCGGCCCGAAGAACCTCTACCTCATCGGCCTCGTCGTCTTCACGCTCGCCTCGCTCTGGTGTGGCCTGTCGGGGTCGATCGAGATGCTCATCGTCGCCCGCGTCGTGCAGGGCCTCGGTGCGGCACTCATGACCCCGCAGACGATGGCCGTCATCACCCGCATCTTCCCGCCGGACCGCCGCGGTGCGGCCATGGGCCTCTGGGGAGCGACCGCTGGTGTCGCGACGCTCGTCGGCCCGATCCTGGGTGGCGTGCTCGTCGACGGCTTCGGATGGGAGTGGATCTTCTTCATCAACGTGCCCGTCGGAGTCATCGGCTTCATCATGGTCTGGCGAAACGTCCCCGCGCTCGCCACGCACCCGCACAAGTTCGACGTGCTCGGGGTCGTCCTGAGCGGCCTCGGCATGTTCCTCCTCGTGTTCGGCATCCAGGAGGGCCAGAGCTACGACTGGGGCACGATCGCCGGTCCGATCACCGTGTGGAGCCTCATCATCGCCGGTGTCGTCGTCCTCGGCCTGTTCGTCGTGTGGCAGGCCGTCATGAAGGGTGAGCCGCTGCTCCCGCTGGCGTTGTTCCGCGACCGCAACTTCTCGGTCGGCAACCTCGCGATCTCGACGATCGGGTTCACGATCACGAGCATGTCGCTGCCGCTCGTCTTCTTCTACCAGACCGTCCGCGGCCTGACCCCGACGCAGTCCGCGCTCATGCTCGTCCCGATGGCCGTGCTCTCCGCCGGGCTCGCGCCCGTGGTCGGGCGGGCGATCGACCGAGTGAACCCGAAGTGGTTCGCCCTCGCGGGGCTCCTCCTGCTGGCCCTCGCGCTCGGCTGGTACTCGATCCTCCTCACGCCCGAGCAGCCGATCCTCATGCTGCTCCTCCCGAGTGCCGTCCTCGGCCTCGCCAACGGCTTCATGTGGGGGCCGGTCTCCAACCTCACCACCCGGGGGCTTCCGCAGCACCAGGCCGGCGCCGGCTCAGGTGTGTTCAACACGACGCGTCAGATCGGGGCCGTCCTCGGCAGCGCGGCCATCGCCGCGCTCATCCAGGGACGTCTCGCGGCCGAGCTGCCCGCGGCCCCCGGTGGGGCTGCCGGTGGCGTGAGCGAGGTGACGGGTGGCGAGCTGCCGGAGTTCCTGCACGCCGGGTTCACCACCGCCATGGCACAGTCGCTGCTCCTCCCGGCAGCCCTCGCGCTCGTGGGCGCGGTCGTGGTCCTGTTCTTCCAGAAGCCGAAGGCGGCCGCCTGGTCGACCCCGGAGACCCAACACGGACAGGCCGCCGCGGTCGCCGCGGCTGCCGCCAACGCCCGGCCAGAAGCCGGGTAGCGGCTCAACCGACACGACGAAACCGGACGGTCACGGGCTGAGGAGGTCCGTGACCGTCCTGGTGTCGCCGTTCCAGAACCGGACCCCGCTGACGAGCCCGGACGGGAGGTCGCCGAGCGACCGGAGCCCGGCGAGTGCCGCGGCGGTCTGCTCGCCGGCGACGCGTCGGGACAGCGTGACGTGGGGTGTCCAGGCGCCGGGCCGGGTGTGCTCGAACGCACCGGTGACGTCGCCCGCCACACGTCCGTGCAGCTCCAGCAGCTCGCGTGAGGGGATCACCGTGAGCGCGAGGACGGCGCCCGAGCGACGCGGGAACAGCAGCGGAGCCCCGAGCCGGACGGCGAACGGTGCGAAGGCCGGTCGCCCGGTGAGCTCGAGGTCCTCGCCGGCGGACAGGGTGACGTGCGGGCGGTTGCTCGCACCGCGATGCGTGGCGAGACTGCTGATGCCGAGGTCGAGGAGCGCTTGCCAGCGGTCGCGGACGGCGGCCTCGAGGGCCTCGTCGAACGTCAGATCGACGCTGCGCACCGGTCAGCCGATCGGGAAGAAGCCGTGGACGGCGGCGGCGAAGGATCGCGGCTGCTCCACCCAGGGGTAGTGTCCGCACCCGTCGAGCACGATGGCCTGGCCGAGCGGGAACCGCTTCGCGAGGTCGACGACGGGCGCGAGTCCCGTCAGGCCGTCCTCGGAGCCCGCGACCACGAGGACGGGCGCGGTGACGGTGCGGAGGGCGTCGCGGATGTCCTCCACCTCGTCGATCGTGGGGGTGTGCACGAACGCGTCCTGCGCGGCCGGGTGCCAGGCGCCCAGACGCTCGTGTTCGCGGGCGGTGTCGTCCCACTCGCCCCAGGCGATGGGCGCCACTGCCGGGCACTTCGACAGGCTCAGCAACCGACGATCGGTGGAGGCGGAGTCCGGGGCTGCCAAGAGCGCCGGCAGCGCCTCGAGGAAGCCGGGGTACCAGTCCTCCGCCGCGTGCCGGGCGATGATCTCCGCGCTGTCGTCGTCCGTGTCGACGAGCCACGTGGCGGGTGGCGTGATGAGGCACAGACGGTCGAGCCGGTGCGGGTAGCGCGCGGCGTAGCTCACGGCGACGCGGGTGCCGGCGGAGTGCCCGAGGAGTTCGAGACGGTCGACGTCCAGCCAGCGACGCACGGCCTCGACGTCCTCGGCCAATTCCGGCCAGCTCGCCGCAGCGGTCGACGATCCGCTCTCGGACCGTCCGACCCCGCGTTGGTGCAGCACGATGAGGCGACGCCTGATGCTCAGGCCGCCGAGATCACCGAGGTAGACCGGGTGACGCGCCGGACCGCCGGCGAGGACGACGAGGGGCGGCAGCGCGTCGTCGCCGATCACGTCCACGTGCAGTCTGATGCCGTCGTGACTCTCGACGACGGCCGACGACCCGGTTCCCGCTGCTGCGCTCATCCGGGCCGCGATCAGGAGACGCGTGCGGCGATGTCGGTGCGGTACTGACCGCCCTCGAGTTCGATGCGCGACAGTGCCTCGTACGCACGGCCGCGTGCCTCCGGGAACGTGGATCCGAGGGCCACGACGTTGAGGACGCGGCCGCCGGTGGCGACCAGGCCACCGTCGACGTCGGCCGTGGCCGCGTGGACGAGGTGGACCCCCTCGACGGCGACGGCGGCGTCGAGGCCGGTGATGCTCCGGCCGGTGACGGGCGTCTCGGGGTAGTTCTGGCTCGCGAGCACCACGGTCACCGCGCTCGCCTCGGCGAACGCGGGTCGCGGCTGCTCGCCGAGCGTTCCGGTGGCCGAGCCGAGCAGGAGCGCCGACAGCGGGGTGACGAGCCGGGGGAGGACGACCTGCGTCTCCGGGTCGCCGAAGCGCGCGTTGAACTCGATCACGCGGATCCCGCGTTCGGTGAGGATGAGTCCGGCGTAGAGGAGCCCCTGGAACGGGTTGCCCTCCGACGCCAGCTGCCGCACGACGGGGATCGCGACGGTCTCCAGGACCTCGTCGACGAACGCCGTCTCGCTCCCGAAGCGGTTGTCGAGCCAGGGCAACGGGGAGTAGGCGCCCATGCCGCCGGTGTTCGGGCCGGCGTCCCCGTCGAGGAGCCGCTTGTAGTCCTGCGCGGGGGAGAGCGGGAGCACCGTCTCGCCGTCGGTGATGAAGAAGAGGGAGACCTCCTGGCCGTCGAGGAACTCCTCGACGAGGACGCCGCCGTAGCCCAGCCAGTTGGTGGCGTGCTGGATGGCCGCGTCGCGGTCGTGGGTGACGAGGACGCCCTTGCCCGCCGCGAGGCCGTCGGCCTTGACGACGTAGGGGGCCCCGAAGTCGTCGAGCGCGGCGATCGCCGCGTCGAGGTCCTCGGCGCGGACCGCGCGACCGGTGGGCACGCCGGCTTCGTCCATGATCCGCTTCGCGAAGGACTTCGAGCCCTCGAGCGCGGCCGCCGAGCGGTTGGGGCCGAAGACCGGGATGCCGGCGGCGCGCAGCTTGTCGGCCACACCGGCGACGAGCGGGGCCTCGGGCCCGATGACGACGAGGTCGACCGCTTCGTCGCGGGCGAAGTCGCGCACGATCGAGGGGTTCTCCTGGTCGATGCCGACCACGGTCACGTCGCCCGCGATTCCCGCGTTGCCGGGGGCGGCGATGATGTGGTGCCCGGCCTCTTCGGAGAGGAGAGCCTTGATGATGGCGTGCTCGCGAGCACCGGAACCGAGGACGAGGATCTTCACCCGTCTAGCTTAAGGCGCAATGGCCTAGCCTCGAATGCATGGCCAGACCCAGGATCACGGACGCCGTCGGTCGCGCTGCCCTGGAGCAGGCGCTCGGGGACGAGCCGGCGTCGCGCACGGACACGGCGACCGCGGTCCGCTACCTGTTGGAGCTCCTCGTCGAGCGGGCACCCGGCAACACCGTCGAGGTGCGGGTGCCGCCGTTCGGTGCGGTGCAGTGCATCGAGGGCCCCCGCCACACGCGAGGCACGCCGCCGAACGTCATCGAGATGGACGCGCCGACCTGGCTCGCCCTCGCCTCCGGTCGTATCGACTGGACCACGGCGATGGCCGGCGGCACGGTGCACGCATCCGGCCAACGTGCGGACCTCACCGGTCTCGTGCCGCTGCTCCTGCCGCGCTGACCATTCGGCGGGATTCCGCGTGCTGCCCGGAGCGAACCGGGGTGGTGCATCACCGCCTCGTGCGCTGTGATGGAGGCATGAGCGCGAATCGGCTGTTGGTCCTGGGCGGGACGGAGTTCGTCGGGCGAGCGATCGTCGACGAGGCCGTCGCCGCCGGCTGGGAGGTCACCGTCTTCCATCGCGGCACGAACCGCGCCTCGCCGTCGGACGCGGTCACCGTGCTGCACGGCGACCGGACGATGCCCGGTGGACTCGACGCGCTCCGGGTCGGGTCGTGGGACGTCGTCGTCGACACCTGGTCGTGGGCGCCCATCGCCGTCCGCGACGCGGCCGCGCTGCTGGCCGACCGGGTCGGGAGCTACGTGTACGTCTCGAGCCGTTCGGTCTACGCCGACCCGCTCCCCGCCGGCGCTTCGGAGGATGCACCGGTCGTCGACGGGTCGGCGCATGACGACGGCTTCGCCGACTACGCCCGTGCCAAGCGCGGCGGTGAGCTGGCCGCCGTGCAGGCGTTCGGCGACCGTGCGGTCCTGGCGCGAGCCGGCCTCATCCTCGGCCCGCACGAGAACATCGGGCGACTGCCCTGGTGGCTGGCCCGGATCGCCGAGGGAGGCGAGGTGCTCGCCCCCGGCGCCGCCTCCGACCCCATCCAGTACATCGATGCGCGGGATCTCGCGGCTTTCCTCCTCACGGCCGGTTCGACGCGCGCGAGTGGTGCGTTCAACGTCGTGAGCGAGCCACGGGCGACGACGCTGGGGGAGCTGCTCGACGCCTGCATCGCCGCGACCGGGTCAGGTGCGACCCTCCGCTGGGTGGATCAGGAGCGGGTGCTCGCGGCCGGGATCCAGCCCTGGACCCAACTGCCCGTCTGGCTCCCCACCGGACCGGACGCCGACGCGATGCATCACGGTGACGTCTCGCGTGCGGTCGCGGCGGGTCTCCGTCGTCGTCCGCTCGCCGAGACCGTCGCCGACACCTGGGGGTGGCTGCAGGGTCTCGGTGGTGTGGCGCCGGAGCGTCCGGACCGGCCCGTCGTCGGACTGGACCGCGCCGTCGAACGGGCCGTGCTCGCCGGGAACTGACTGCTGTCAGTGGATCTCGCGGAGGAGGGCGAGCCGACTGCGCGTCCTGACCGCGTCGCGGGCGAACCCATCCGGTCCGAGGGCGGGATCGGTCATGAAGGTCTCCCGGTCGGTGGTGGCCACGACGTGGAGTTCGACGCCGAGATCGCACAGGGCGTCGACGAGATGGACGAACCGGGCGCGCGCCTCCCGGGTGAGGGCATGGGACTCGGGCAGGCCGTCGAGGACCCACCGGTCGTAGTCCGCCGCCCAGGCGAGGTAGTCGCCGACCGAGGTCGGACGCTCGATGAGTTCGGCGCTGGCGAACCACACGCGGCCGTCACGCGCGGCGGCCGCGTGGAACGTGTGGCCACTGATCGTCAGCGTCGTCGCCTCAGCCGGCCCCGGACGGTGGAGGCCGAGTGCCGCGAGGTGGGCGTCCGCGGCGTCGCCGGCGATGGACCAGCTGCCGCGGGCGAAGCCGTCGCCGTGCCTGACCGGGGAGCTGCGACGGTGGTCGGTCGAGCCGGCGAGTTCGAGCACCTGCATGTTCGCCTCGATCAGGGCGATTCCGGGCTCGAAGATGTGGTGGTACGCCGGGTCCGGCAGCAGGTCCCGCGGCGCGGAGTTCGAGCTCGTCAACAGGGTCACGTGTCGGGCGAAGAGCGCGTCGAGCAGCCGGATCATGAGCGCGCCGTCGCCGGGATCGTGCACCTGGAACTCGTCGAACAGTACGACGTCCACCTCGTCGAGCAGTTCGTCGACGGCTTGCTCGACCGCGTTCGTCACCGCTCCGGCCGCCGCGCGGGACCCGGCGCCGGGCTCGCTCGTCGCCCGCGCGGCGTCGGCGGCCTCCGTGCGGACCCGGTGGATCGCTGCGTGCAGTCCGCGGAAGAAGGAGTGGAAGTGGACGCGACGCCTCCGATGCGTCGGGAGCGCTTCGAAGAACGCGTCGAGGAGCCAGGTCTTGCCCCGCCCGGCCGCACCCCACAGGTACAGGTGCGCTGCTGGTCGATCCTCGGCGATCCGGAGTGATGCCAGGCGCCTCGCAACCTCCAGCTGCTCCGGCTCGAGCGTGAAGCCGGCGTCGGCGGCGGCGGACTCGACCGCCGAGAGCAGGGCGTCGCCCGGAGGGATCGGAGCGGGATCGGTCGTCTCGATCCCGGTCGTGTCCACGGCTCGATCGTACCTGTCGGCACGTGCGCGGCAGTCGTTCACCGTCGGTTCACGATGCCCAGGATCGTGGGGGAGAATGGAGGCATGACAGACGCCACCGGGCAGCCAGCACCGGAAGCTCAGCACCCATCCGACCCGACCGGTCCGACGCCCTCGACCGAGCCCGACACCGAGGTCGCGACCGTGTACTCCTCCGGTTCGGTCTCGGTGCGGCGGTCGCCGCGCTACTGGCGGTTCCTCGTCATCGGTGCCGTCGTCGGGATCATCGCCGCACTCATCCTCACCTTCGCGTTCCCGGGGAGCGCCGACTACTCGCTCACCCAGGTGTTCGGCTTCCTCCTGCTCGTGTGCGTCGTGGTGTTCGGTGCGATCGCCCTCGTCATCGGTCTCCTCATCGACCGCTCCATGGCGCGACGGACGCGGATCGTCGCAGCGGATAGAGTTGACGTGCATCCAGCCGGGACCCCCGCGGCCGACGCGGAACCGAACGGTTCCGCCAGTGCCGAGCCAGGTGAGTCCGGCCCCCCGAATCCACCCATCGCAGAAGGTTCAGGACGGTCATGACCTCATCCACCAGCTACCGGGAGGCCGGTGTCGACACGGCAGCCGGTGACCGCGCCGTCGAGCTCATGAAGGCCGCCGTCGCGAAGACGCACGGCCCGGAGGTCTTCGGCGGGTTCGGCGGGTTCGCCGGCCTGTTCGACGCCTCGGCACTCACCGCCTTCCGTCGGCCACTGCTCGCGACGTCGACCGACGGCGTCGGCACGAAGGTCGCGATCGCGCAGGCCATCGACAAGCACGACACCATCGGCCAGGACCTCGTCGGCATGGTCGTCGACGACATCGTCGTGGTCGGGGCGAAGCCGCTCTTCATGACCGACTACATCGCCTGCGGCAAGGTCCACCCGGAGCGCATCGCGTCCATCGTCTCGGGCATCGCCCAGGCCTGCTCCGACACCGGGACGGCCCTCATCGGCGGCGAGACCGCGGAGCACCCCGGACTCCTCGGGGTCGACGACTACGACGTCGCCGGCGCCTGCACCGGTGCGGTCGAAGCGGACGCCATCCTCGGCGAGCACCGGGTCGAGGACGGCGACGTCGTCCTCGCACTCGCGTCCTCGGGCCTGCATTCGAACGGTTTCTCGCTCGTGCGGCACATCCTCGCCCAGGCGGGCGTCGGCTACGCCGACCACAGCGACGACCTCGGCACGACGTTCGGCGAGGCCCTCCTCGAGCCGACGCGGCTCTACACCCTGCCTCTCCTGCGGCTGCTCGACACCCCGGCCTTCGCGGGCGGCGTCCACTCGCTCAGCCACGTCACCGGAGGAGGGATCGCCGCCAACCTCGCGCGCGTCCTGCCCAAGGGGTCTTGGGCCGAGGTCGACCGCTCCACCTGGAGCCCGTCGCCGGTGTTCCGGACGCTGAGCGGGCTGGCCGGATCCTCGCTCGAATCGAGCGAGGGCACCTGGAACCTGGGCGTCGGATTCTTCGCCGTCGTCTCACCGGCGGTCGCCGACGGCGTCACGGCCGCCCTCGAGGCCGACGGGATCGCGACCTGGCAGGTCGGCACCGTGCACCTCGGCGACGCCGCCGCAGACCTCAGCGCGTTCGAACAGGGTGCCAAGGGGGTCGACGGCGGTGCCGTCCGCCTCGTCGGCGCCTACCGCGACTAGTCGCACCGCTCCGGCACACCTTCCTCCGTTCCGTCACTCGCCCAGCACGAACCCCAAGGAGTCCCCACGCATGTGCGGCATCGTCGGCATCGTCTCAACCGAGCCTGCCAACCAGCAGGTCTACGACAGCCTCCTGCTCCTCCAGCACCGCGGTCAGGACTCCACCGGCATCGCCACCGCCGACGGCAGCACCTTCCACATGGTCAAGGCCAAGGGCCAGGTGCGTGAAGCCTTCCGCACCCGCGACATGCGCTCGCTCCTCGGCAACATGGGCCTCGGCCACGTGCGCTACGCGACGAAGGGCGACGCCGCCAACGAGAGCGAGGCGCAGCCGTTCTACGTGAACGCGCCCTACGGCATCACGCTCATCCACAACGGCAACCTCACGAACACGCGCGAGCTCAGCAAGGACCTGTTCCACGTCGACCGTCGCCACGTGAACTCCACGAGCGACACCGAGCTGCTGCTGAACGTCCTCGCGACGGAGCTGCAGGGGCAGATCAGCGGTCTCGACCTCGATCCCGACCAGGTGTTCAACGCCGTCGAGAACGTGCACGAGCGGGTCGAGGGCTCCTACGCGACGATCGCCCTCATCGCGGGTCACGGCCTGCTCGCCTTCCGCGACCCGTTCGGCATCCGTCCGCTCATCCTCGGCAAGCGCCAGACGGGCCTCGTCGGCAACGACTGGGTGGTCGCGTCGGAGTCGCTCGTCCTCGAAGCCGGCGGCTACGAGATCGTCCGCGAGATCGCCCCGGGCGAGGCCGTCTTCATCACCGCGTCGGGTGAGCTGTACTCGCGGCAGTGCGCGAAGAACCCTCGGCTCGTGCCCTGCTCCTTCGAGTACGTGTACCTCGCGCGCCCCGACTCGGTCATGAACGGCATCTCGGTTTACGAGGCCCGGCTGCGTCTCGGCAACCGGCTCGCCGACACCATCGCCGAGTACACGCCGATGGGCGACATCGATGTCGTCATGCCGATCCCGGACTCCTCCCGCCCAGCGGCCATGCAGGTCGCCCAGAAGCTCGGCATCGAGTACCGCGAGGGCTTCTACAAGAACCGGTACGTCGGGCGCACCTTCATCATGCCGGGCCAGGCGCAGCGCAAGAAGAGCGTCCGTCAGAAGCTCAACGCGATGGGCTCCGAGTTCAAGGGCAAGAACATCCTCATCGTCGACGACTCGATCGTCCGCGGGACGACGTCGAAGGAGATCGTCGACATGGCGCGTCTCGCCGGTGCCAACAAGGTGACCTTCACCTCCGCCGCACCGCCGGTCCGCTACCCGCACGTGTACGGCATCAACATGCCGTCCCGCCAGGAGCTCGTCGCACACGGCAAGAAGATTCCCGACATCGCCCGCGAGCTGGGCGCCGACAACCTCATCTACCAGGAGGTCGCCGACATGAAGGCCGCCATCCTCGAGGGCTCCGGCATCAGCGACCTCGAGATGAGCTGCTTCACCGGCGAGTACGTCACCGGTACCGTCTCCGAGGAGTACCTCGAGTGGGTGGAGCGCTCGCAGCTCTCCTGAGTACCGCCTGAACGACGAAGCGCGCGAGCCCTGAGGGGATCGCGCGCTTCGTCGTTCAGGAACCGACTGCTACTCCGGCGTACCGGGCTGCTCGAGCGGCGCCGGCGTGGCCGCGGGGGCCGCCTTCGGCTTCGTCGTGCGCGGCTTCGCCGGTGCCTTCGCGGTGGCCGGCTTCGCTGCGGCGCCCGTCGTCTTCGTCGTCGGTGCCTTCGTGGCTGCGGCCTTCGGCGTCGTGGTCTTCGCCGCTGCAGCCTTCGGCGTCGTCGAACCGGTGGTGGCGCGCGTCGAGCTCGTCTTGCGGACGGTGGTGCCCGCGGCCGTCGCCGCCGTGGTCGTCTTGGCGGCGGGCTTCCGGGTCGTCGTCGAACGCGTCGTCGTCGACCGGCTGGTCGAGGTGCGGGGCGCGCTCACGGCCACGGCCGGTGCAGTGGCCGACACGGTCTCGTCGCGTCCGGTCGTGTCGGCGGGGCCGGTCTCGTCGTTCGCGAGGCGGGCCTCGGTCTCGTCGGCGGCGGCTGCGACGGTCTCGGCGTCGCCGGTGGACGTCGACTCGAGGACGATCGACTCGGCCGGTTCAGCGGAGGTGTCCGGTGCGGCGGCGGCCTCGGGTGCGCGGTCGGTGCCGGAGAAGACCGCGGCGAACTGCTGGGTCGGGGTGGGCTCGGCGGCGCGCACCCAGTCCGAAGTCGGCTCCGCCGCCGGCGCCTCAGGGGCCGGAGCCTCCGCCGACGGGGCCTGGTAGGCGCCGTACTGCTGCGTCGCCTGAGTGCCCTGCTGGGCCTGCTGCGTGCCGTAGCCGCCGGTCTGGCCACCCGCATACTGCGAGGTGTCGTAGGCGGTGGTCTGTCCGTACTGGGCGGGGTCGTACACCGGCGCCTGGCCGGTCTGGCCCGCCTGGTACGGGTGCTGCTCGTAACCGCTCTGACCGGCGTACGGTGCCTGCGCGGGGTTCGGCTGCGAGGCGGCCTCGCGAGCGGCAGCGCGCTGCTGCTGCTGGTTCACGAGGCGCGCGACCTCGGCGTCGACGGCGTCCTCGGTGATGTGCTTGGACGGACCGTAGGCGTCGAGTCCGACGAAGACCAGGGCGATGCCCATCACGAAGATCGGCCAGATCGGCCAGAAGTATCCCCAGGCACCGGTGAGGAGCCAGATGACGATCAAGAGGACGGAGACCGCACCCCAGACGGCGAGAAACTGCTTGAAATCGTGCTGCGCCTTCAGGCGCTTCTTGGCGGCAACGCGGAGTTCGTCGGTGTTCATCCGTCCAGGCTAGTCTCCGCCCAGCGAGAACTCCATTTGCCGTCACTCGTCTGGGAGATCACCCAGACGCGAGGTGCTGGAGCGACGGCGAACCGCCGATGCTGGCGCGCGCCGGAACGGTGGGAAGGGCGCGCCTACGCGCCCTTCGCCTCACCGTCGGCGTACTTCTCGGCGTATTCAGCCCACTTGGCGATCTCGTCGTCGTAGCTCTCGTCGACGCCCGTGCCCGGGTGGTCGACGGAGTGCCCCGTGAGCTCGCGCTCGAGCGCGTTGTAGTTCACGTCCGGGCTGAACGACTTGAGCTCACGAGCGATCTTCGTGTGCTTTGCCTTTTGACGGCCACGACCCATGCGAGACCCCCTCATGATTTTCTGACCGGCCGCGCTTGCGGGGCGTCCGGGGCTTTCGCCTACCAGGGAACGATAAAGACTAGCGTTGAGCTTACCATGCCGCCCGTGGACGGGGCGCTCGTACGGGGACGGTCTGCCGGGCGCCGATGCCGACGCCGCGACGGAACGGGACTGGGCCAGGACGCGGAGTGGTGGGACGATGGACCCATGACCGGAACCCTGCACATCACCGGAGACACGGACGCCGACCGCCTGTTGTCGACCGACCCGCTCGCCCTGCTCGTCGGCATGCTGCTCGATCAGCAGGTGCCGATGGAGACCGCGTTCGCCGGCCCGCTGAAGATCAGCGACCGCCTCGGTTCCTTCGACGCGGCCGCCATCGCGCGGGAAGAACCCGAGGCGTTCGCCTCCCTCTTCAAGACGAGCCCCGCCGTGCACCGGTTCCCGGGGTCCATGGCCGGCCGGGTGCAGGGGCTCTGCGCCGCGATCGTCGACGACTGGGACGGCGACGCGGAGGCGATCTGGACGCGCGACGCGCCCGACGGCCCGGAGATCCTGAAGCGCCTGCTCGCCCTGCCGGGGTTCGGTGAGCAGAAGGCGAAGATCTTCCTCGCGCTCCTCGGCAAGCAGTACGGGCTCGACGCGGCCGACTGGCGGAAGGCCTCGGCGCCCTACGGCGAGGACGGCAGTCTCCGGTCCGTCGCCGACATCGTCGACCCGGAGTCGCTCGCGCAGGTGCGGGCGGCGAAGCAGGCGGCCAAGGCCGCCGCGAAGCGCGCGAAGGGGGAGTGACGACATGAGCGACGAGCAGCGGGCCAACGCGATCGTGGTCGGCGTCACGCCGGGGCAGCCCGACACCGTGCTCGTCGAGGCGGCGTCGTTCGCGCAGGCCTTCGCCTGCCGACTCGTGCTCGCCCACGTCGATGCGAGTCGGTTCGTCGTTGTCGAGAACGTCGACGGCACCGTCACCTCGCTCCCGTTCGACGCCGATCTGCACGACTTCGACCCGGAGCCCGCCGATCCCGCCCTGGAGGCGACGGCGCACCGCCTGCTCGACGACACCGATGTCGTGTGGGAGCTGACCCAGCTCGCCGGCGACCCGGCGCGTGCGCTCGGACGACTCGCCGATTCGGTGTCCGCGCGGGCGATCATCGTCGGGACCCGGGAGCGCGGCCTCCGCAAGGGCATCCTCGAGTTCTTCAACGGTTCCGTCGCCGCGACGCTCGCCCACAGGCAGGCGCGTCCGGTGATCGTGGTCCCACTCGCGCCGAGCGCCACCGACGAACCCCTCTGGGACGCCCCCGCCGGCGACCTGCGGTGACGGCCGCTCCGACGGGGACACGGGCTCCGCACCTGCAACCCGCCACGATCGCGATGGTCGCGCTCGGTGGCGCGATCGGGACGGGCGCCCGCGAGGCGATCTCCCTCGCGATCCCGCCCGTCGGTGGTGTCCCCGTGGCCATCCTCGGCATCAACGTCGTCGGCGCCTTCCTGCTCGGTCTCCTCCTCGAGTCGCTCCTCCGACGCGGGCCCGACGCCGGCCGTCGACGCGATCTCCGCCTCTTCCTCGGCACCGGCGTCCTCGGCGGTTTCACGACGTACAGCGCGCTGGCCGCCGACAGCAGTGTCCTCCTCATCGAGGGGAGCGCCCTCGTGGGGGTGCTGTACGCGGTGGGGAGCGTCGTGCTGGGCGCCCTCGCGAGCTGGGGCGGCGTCGTCCTCGCCCGACGGATCGGCGGTGGCCGCTCATGACCCCCTGGCTGTTCCTCGCGATCGCGGCGGCCGGCGGTGTCGGCGCCGCGGCCCGCTTCGTCGTCGACGGCCTCATCCGCTCCCGTGTGGGTGGTGCGTACCCCTGGGGCACGACCGTGATCAACGTCAGTGGGTCGCTGCTGCTCGGCCTCGTCACCGCGCTGGCCCTCGGCGGGGTCGTCGATGAGGCGTGGCGGCTCGTCCTCGGTGGCGGGCTGCTCGGTGGATACACGACGTTCAGCACCGCGAGCATCGAGACCGTCCGGCTGCTCCACGACGGACGTTCCCGGGCCGGACTGGCGAACGCGTTGGGCATGCTCGTCGCGTCCGTCGTCGCTGCCCTGGTCGGCTACGGGCTCGGTTCGCTCCTCGCGTAGCCGCTCGTTCGCCCAACTATGGGCGAATGAGCGTTCGTTCGCCCGAAGATGGGCGAACGAACACGGCGGCTATGCCTCGAAGCGGCGGTTGTGCCGGAGGTTCAGCACGATCGGGATCCCGAGGGCGACGACGAGCAGCAGGATGCTCCAGAAGCCGATCTCGGACCAGAGCAGGAAGACCCCGAAGACGCCGAGTCCGCCCGACAGCCCGCGCAGGATGATCGTGAACTGCGGGAGCCGCTGCGGGCGACCCTGCCACATCGGCAGCGGCGAGTCGGGGTTCGCGGCGATGAGGCGGACCATCGACAGCGTCCCGAAGACGGCCGCGAGGAACAGCAGCGAGAGACCCCAGGTGAACATGTCACCAGTCTGTCAGTCTGCGACGACCCCCTCACGCCGTCGCCGGAGCGCGTGGTCGGTCAGGAGCGGGGCTGCCCTGTGTTGCGGTCGATGTGCGGCTTCCGCTCGATCGGCTTCTTGACGCGGACGATTTCACCACGTCGCTCCTGGCCGGGCAGCGGACGGGACCGGCGGCCGTAGATGAGCTCCGAGGAGTCGAGCAGCCACGGCACGAGAGCGACGGTCACCCCGTGGACGAGCATGATCTGGTTGCGGATCCGCGACGCCCGCCGGTTGTGGAGGAGGCTCTCCCACCAGTGCCCGACGATGTACTGCGGCATGTAGACCGTCACGACCTCGGCGCCGTGCTCGGCACGGTGCGCCTTGATGTACTTCGCGAGCGGCATCGCGAACTCGCGGTACGGCGACTCGAGGATGACGAGCGGCACGTGGATGTTCTGTTCGATCCACTGCTGCTCGAGCAGCTTCGTGGCCTCCGGGTCGATCGACATGTGGACCGCTTCGAGACTGTCGTGCTTGGCGGCGATCGCGTAGTCCAGCGCCTTGAGGATCGGCTTCTGCATCTTCCCGACGAGGACGATCGCGTGGTCGCCGGTCGCGCCGAAGGTCGTGGTCGGGTCGACCTCGACCTCCTTCTCGACGTCGCGGTAGTAGCGGTTCACGCCGAGCATGAGGACGAAGAGGATCGGCATGAGCACGAAGACCAGCCAGGCGCCGTGGGTGAACTTGGTGATCGTCACGACGATGAGGACGCTCGCGGTGAGCAGGGCGCCGAACGCGTTGATCGCGAGTCCGCGGTAGACGGAGCCGCGGTTGTCGCAGCCCTCCCGCAGCATCCGCAGCCAGTGCTTCACCATGCCCGTCTGGCCGAGCGTGAACGACACGAACACCCCGATGATGTACAGCTGGATGAGCTGGGTGAGGTTCGCCTGGTAGACCACGAGGATCGCGCATGCGGCGAGACCCAGGATGATCATGCCGTTCGAGAACACGAGGCGGTCGCCGCGCGTGTTGAGCGACTTGGGGGCGTAGGAGTCGCGCGCGAGGACGGCGCCGAGCAGCGGGAAGCCGTTGAACGCCGTGTTGGCCGCGAGGAGCAGGACGCACGCGGTCGCCGCCTGGATGAGGAAGAACGGGATGCTGTTCGCGCCGAAGACGGCGGTCGCGACCTGCGCCATGAGGCTCGGCTGCGGCGTCGTCGCGCAGTCCGCGAACCCTTCGAGGTGACAGGCGTTCTCGGCGTAGTGCACCCGGGAGATGAGGGCGAGCGCGGTGAGACCGACGAACAGCACGATCGCGGTGCCGCCCATGAGGACCAGCGTCTTCTGGGCGTTCTTGATCTGCGGGCGGCGGAACGCGGGGACGCCGTTCGAGACCGCTTCGACACCGGTGAGCGCAGAACAACCGGAGGAGAAGGCGCGCAGGAGGAGCAGGATGAACGCCGCCTGGGTCAGGCTCTCGCCCTGCACGGTGAACTCGGCGCTCGAGGCGACCGGGGCGTCGCCCATGAACGTGCGGGCGAGTCCCGCGACGATCATGACGAGCACGCTCGCGATGAAGAAGTAGGTGGGGATCGCGAAGGCCTTGCTCGACTCGCGGACACCGCGCAGGTTCACGGCCATGAGGACGAGGACGAACCCCACGGCCAGCTCGACGCGCCAGGGGTTCAGCCCGGGGATCGCGGAGATGATGTTGTCGACGCCCGAGGCCACCGACACGGCGACCGTGAGGACGTAGTCGACGAGGAGCGCTGAGGCGACCACGAGGCCGGCCTTCTCGCCGAGGTTCCGGTGGGCGACCTCGTAGTCGCCACCACCCGACGGGTACGCCTTGATGAGCTGTCGGTAGCTCGCGACGACCACGACGAGCAGGATCACGACGCACGCCGCCACCCACGGCGCGAAGCTCAGGAAGGCGAGCCCGCCGAGCGTCAGGATCATGAGGAGTTCCTGCGGCGCGTACGCCACACTCGACAGTGCGTCGCTCGCGAAGATCGGCAGCGCGAGGCGTTTGGGGAGGAGCTGGCCCTCCAGGTTCTCGGTCGGCAGCGGGTCCCCGATCAACCAGCGTTTTGCCGATCGTGGTTCTGTCCCGGGCTCTCGACCCTCAGTTGTCACGAGCGGCGATATTACTCCTTCGGTAACCGGAGTCAAGCGGGGATGAGCTGGATGGACAGGCATCGTCACCCGACCGTGACGCAGTGTTCATCGAGCGGGGGAGTGGCGGACCAGGACGGTCGACCAATATCCTGATCGACGGCTGTTGCCTGGCTGTGAGCCCGGACAGTCGCTCGTGATCGACCACCCACCTCAAGGACCCTCATCGTGACCGCTCGCCGTCGTCTCCTCCCGCTCGCCCTCGCCGCCCTCGCCGCGGCCCTGACGCTCTCCGGATGCAGTGTCGTGGAGGGCATCCTCCCGAAGCCCGCCGAGACCCGGGACGCGCAGTCCGGCGAGATCGTCGGTGGAGGCACCACGGACGTCTTCACCCTCTCGGTCGGCGACTGCCTGAACGACGAGTCGTCGTCCGACGAGGTCACAGAGGTGCCGACCGTGCCCTGTTCCGAGCCGCACCAGTACGAGGTGTACGGCGAGGTCACGCTGACCGGCGACGAGTGGCCCGGCGAGGAGGCCGTCACGCAGCAGGCCGACGACGGTTGCTACGCGCAGTTCCAGGCGTTCGTCGGGATCGTCTACGAGGACTCCTCGCTCGAGTTCAACTACTACACGCCGACCGAGGCCAGCTGGAACGGGGTGGACGACCGGCTCGTCACCTGCGTGATCTACGACTCCGCGGCGACCACGGGCTCGCTGGCCGGTGCAGCGCGTTAGACCGCCTGCACGCGCTGCATCGACGGAACCGCCCGACTCCCGTGAGGGGTCGGGCGGTTCCGTGTCTCGGCCTGCGTGTCGGGGTGGTCAGCCCTGCAGGCGCTCCCGCAGGCGGTCGCGGACGGCGACGAGGTCGGCACGCAGGGCCGACACGGTGTCGTCGTCGAGCGCGCCTCCTCGGGCGACGTGCTCGCGGAGTTCGGCTCGGACCGCCTGCCGGAACTCGTTGATCGACACGTCCGTCTCGTGGAGCGCCAGGCGACCCTGCACCTGCTGGTCGGCCTGCTCCTCGGTGGTCGACGTCCAGCTCGGACCGGGCTTCGCGGACTGCTTCGCCTCGCGCGCGGCTGAGGCGAGATCGGCCCGGAGGCTCTTCATGGCCGCTGTGACCCCGCTGCGGACCTCGTCGGCGATGCGCCGGACGGAGTCGGTGAGCTGGTCCTCGATGCCGTCGAGCTCGCCCGCCCGTGCCGCGAGCTCGGCCCGGCCCGCCTCGGTGATCTCGTAGACGGTCTTCCGGCCGTCGCTCGTCTTCGTGACGAGTCCCTCCTCCTCGAGCTTCGCGAGGCGCGGGTAGATGGTGCCGGCGCTCGGGCTGTAGGTGCCACCGCTCCGGTCGGTGAGGGCCTGGATGAGTTCGTAGCCGTGCTTCGGCGACTCGTCGAGCAGGCTCAGGAGGTACAGCCGCAGGCTGCCGTGGGCGAAGACGGGGCTCATGCGCCTGCCTCGCTCCCCGCGGTCGTGGCCGCGCCCGCCGGCTCGGCGGCCGGGCGGCGGAGGACGGTCACCGCGCCGCCGACGGTGTTCACGCGCACCTCGGCGAACTGTCCGGACAGAGCGCCGGTGTGCGAGTTGTACCCGCCACCGCGCAGTCCCTTGAGGACGACGCCGTCGATCGCCAGGCGGCCGCCGACCGAGTTCGCCGTGTAGCGCGCGGCGAGCTCCTCGTCGAGGCGGACCGTGATCGCGCCGCTCACGGTGTTCAGGTCGAGCTGCTCGCACGCACCGTGGATGTCGAGGAGCAGGTCGGAGGAGACGCCGTCGATCGAGGCACGCGTGATGTCGCCGGAGACGGTGACGTCGCCCGAGACCGTGTGCGCCTGGATACGACCCGTGTGGTTCTGGACCGTGAGCTCGCCGCTCACGGAGTTGAGGTCGAGTCGACCGGTCATCCGGTCTGCCACGAGGTCGCCGGAAACCGTGTTGAGCTTGGCGTCGGCGGTGAGGCCTGCGACGAGGCCGCTGGCGCTCACGACGCCGAACGTCAGAGCGATGTCGCGGGGGACGAGGACGCTCACCTGGGCTGTGGCCCGCTTGGCGCCGAAATTCGAGAACACCTCGAGGAAGTTGTCCCAGCGCAGCTGCGGGTGGTCGATCTCGGCGACGTCGCCGTCGATGGTGATCTTGAGGTCCTTGCCGGTGACGCCCGACACTTCGATGCGTGCGCCCGGCTCATCGTGTCCGATGATGTCGATCTGCCCGCCGATGAGGCTGACCTTGAGCCGTCTGACGAGCTCGAGGTCGATGATGCGGCTCTCGCCGGGAGCGATGATCCACTTCTCTTGTGCCATGGTGCGGTTCCTTCCGAGTGATCGCGATATATCGCGTTGAACTGGAATTCACGATATATCGCGTCTCGGCGCGTGGCAACCCCTGGAACCTCCGGGATCACCCTGAGTCGACCCTGATTCGCACGACCAAGGTGTCGACACGAGCGGCGTGCGAGCCGCGGCCTCACCGCCAGCGGTACTCGAGCTCCGGGCGCCCCGGAGTGCCATAGCGCGGCGACCGCTCGACGGCGCCCGTCTCGGCGAGGTATTCGAGGTAGCGCCTGGCCGTCACCCGCGACAGGGACCCGGCGGCTGCCGCTTCGCTCGCGGACAGCGGTCCGGTCGCCTGCCGCAACAAGTCCGAGACCAGACGCAGGGTGTCCTCCGAGAGTCCCTTCGCCAACTGCGGGCGGGAGGACGGCGCTCGCAGCGTGGCGAGCGTGAGGTCCACCTCGTGCTGGCTCGCCACCGAGCCCTCCGCCGACATCGTGTGCCGGAAGGAGCGATACGCCTCCAGCTTGTCGGCGAACGCGGGGAACGCGAACGGTTTGATGAGGTACTGGACGACGCCCGCCGAGACCGCCGCTCGGACGATCCGGAGATCACGGGCAGCGGTGATGGCGATGACGTCGACGTCGATACCCGCCGTCCGGATGCGTCGGCACAGCTCGAGACCGTGCGCGTCCGGCAGATTGAGGTCGAGCAGGACGAGGTCGATCCGGTCGTCGGGGGAGCGGTGGGCCGCAGCTGCCCGCAGCGCCTGCATCGCGGTGGCCGCATCGCCCGCCACGGCGGCGAGTTCGAAGCCCTCCACACGGCGCAGGTAGGACGCATGGGCCTGCTGGGCGATCGGTTCGTCCTCGACGACCAGAACCCGGATGCGCTCGCTCATGTGCCTACCTCGTCCCGTACGCCGACCGCGGCCGGCAGCGTCACGACGAACGCCGAGGACGGCTGGCGGACGACCTCGATCGTGCCGCCGAGCCGTGTCACCGCCTGCTGGACCAGCGCGAGACCGAACCCCCGGCCGTATCGGCCGGGCTCTTTCGTCGACCAGCCGCGCACGAAGGCGAGGTCGAGCGCCTCCTGGGGCAGGCCCGGTCCGCTGTCGGTCACCTGGATCACGAGCTCCGTCGTCGCGGCGTCGGCGGACCGCCCGGCCCCGAGCTCGTCCGGCAGTCCCTGCCCGAGGTAGACCTCCACCCAGGGGCGGTCGCCGGACGCCGCGTCGATCGCGTTGTCGATGAGGTTGCCGAGGATGGTGACGATCACGGCCGGGTCGACGCGCACGCGTCCGAGCGCGGGGTCGCTCTCGAGGTGCAGCTCGACCCCCTGCTCAGCCGCCTGCGCCGTCTTGCCGAGGAGCAGGGCAGAGATCACCGGCTCCTGCTCCGCCGCGAGCACGCGATCGGTCAACCGCTGACTCGCTCCGAGGCCCTGCGCGGCGAGGTCGAGCGCCTCCTCCCGCCGGTCGAGCTCGATGAGCGAGACGATCGTGTGCAGCCGGTTCGCGAACTCGTGGGTCTGCGAGCGCAGGGCGTCGCTCATCGTCCGCATCGAGGCCAGCTCGCCGCTCAGGTGTTCGATCTCGGTGTGGTCGCGCAGCGTCATCACCCACCCTCGCGGGTGCGGGCCCGCCGTCTCGCCCGGACCGACCGCCGACTCCTGGTTCACGACGAGCACGTGGTCGCGCGTGAGGTGGATCTCGTCGACGGCCTGGCGCCCGCTCGCGAGGAGCTCCCGCAGGCCGGCGTCGATCGGCAGCTCGTCGACCTGCAGCGCTCCCGCGGAACGCTCGCCGAGGGGCAGCCCGAGGAGCTCGGCCGCCTGGTCGTTGACGAGCACGAGACGGCGGTGGCGGTCCACGAGGACGAGACCCTCCCGCACCGAGTGGAGCACCGACTCGTAGTAGTCGAACATCCTGGCGAGGTCCTCCGGTCCGCGCGAACCGGTGACCCGTGCGAGGTAGCGGCGGAGCGTCCAGGAGCCGATCGCGCCGATGACGAGCACGAGCAGGGCCGTTCCGAGCAACCACGGAACCCGGGTCTCGAAGGTCTCGGACACGTTGCTGACCGTGACCCCCGCGGCGACGAGGGCGACGACCTCGCCGGCGTCGTCACGGATGGGTGCGACGGCGCGGACCGAGGGGCCGAGCGTGCCCGTGTACGTCTCGGTGAAGGTCCGTCCCTCGAGCGCCGGTCCGATGGTGCCGATGAACGGCTTGCCGATCTGGTCGCGCTCGCGATGCGTGTACCGCGTGCGATCCGGAGCCATGATCGTCACGAAGTCGACACCGGTGTCGCGCATGAGTGCCTCGGCGTAGGGCTGGAGTGCGTCCGACGGGCGATCCGAGCCGAGTTGTGCGACGACGTAGGGGTTGTCCGCGACGCTGTTCGCGACGTCGAGGCACTTCGCGACCGCGCGGTCCTCGGTCTCGGTGCGGGCCTGGAACCAGAGCAGGACACCGGCGACGAGCGTCATCGCGACGACCGCGACGAGCTGCACGAGGAAGAGCCGCGAGGCGATGCTCCTGGACCGACCGGCCATCGCGTCACCTCCGTCTGCTCCGTCGCGTCGACCCCTCAAGTATCGGGGGTGACGAGGGCGTCAGGCGTCGCCGACCGTGACCAGTACGACCACAAGCGGTCACTACGACCACAACCCGGTCGATCCGGCGGGGCGGTCGCAGCATGGGTCGATCGACCACCCGCTGCCGCACTGACGCGGCCGACGAAACGGATCCGGAATGGCAATGACGCTCTCCTCCCTGAAACGGCTGGACAAGACCCACTACCTCTACCTCGCGGTGATCCTCGCGGTGCTCGCCGGCATCGTCGTCGGCCTCGCCGCCCCGGAGTTCGCGAAGGGACTCAAGCCCATCGGCGACGCCTTCGTGGCGCTGATCAAGATGATGATCGCCCCGGTCATCTTCTGCACCATCGTGATCGGCGTCGGATCGATCGCGAAGGCAGCGACCGTCGGCAAGGTCGGCGGGCTCGCGCTGCTGTACTTCATCGTGATGTCGACCTTCGCCCTCGCGATCGGCCTCGTCGTCGGCAACCTCATCCAGCCGGGCGCCGGCTTGAACCTCGCCGAGACGAGCTACCAGGTGGAGGGGGAGGCCAAGAGCACGACCGAGTTCATCCTCGGCATCATCCCCACGACGCTCGTGTCCTCGCTGACCGGCGGCAACATCCTGCAGGTCCTCTTCGTCGCCCTGCTCGTCGGATTCGGCCTGCAGAAGATGGGGACGGCGGGTGAACCGATCCTGCGCGGCATCAAGCTCATCCAGGCGCTCGTGTTCCGGGTGCTCGCGATGATCATGTGGATCGCGCCCATCGGCGCTTTCGGTGCGATCGCCGCCGTGACCGGGTCCGCCGGTGCGAGCGCGCTCGTCGGGCTCGCCACGCTCATGATCGCGTTCTACATCACCTGCGCGTTGTTCATCGTCGTCGTGCTCGGTGGCGTGCTGCGCCTCGCGACGGGCTTCAACATCTTCAAGCTCATGAAGTACCTCGGCCGTGAGTACCTCCTCATCGTCGGCACCTCCTCCTCCGAGGCGGCGCTGCCGCGACTCATCGCGAAGATGGAGCACCTCGGCGTTTCCAAGCCGGTCGTCGGCATCACCGTCCCGACGGGGTACTCCTTCAACCTCGACGGCACCGCGATCTACCTCACCATGGCGTCGATCTTCATCGCCGACGTCATGGGCGTCCCGATGAACCTCGGGGAGCAGATCTCGCTCCTCGTGTTCATGATCATCGCGTCGAAGGGCGCCGCGGGCGTCACGGGCGCCGGGCTCGCGACGCTGGCCGGCGGCCTGCAGGCCAACCGACCCGACCTCGTCGACGGGGTCGGCCTCATCGTCGGCATCGACCGCTTCATGTCGGAGGCGCGTGCGCTCACGAACTTCACCGGCAACGCGGTCGCCACGATCATCATCGGCACGTGGGTGAAGGAGGTCGACCGGGTGCAGGTCGGCGAGGTCCTCTCCGGTCGCTCGCGGTTCGACGAGGCGACGATGAGCGTCGACGACCACACGGGCGCGGTGGCGGTGGCGAAGCCCTGAGGGATCGGCCCTTCGACAGGCTGAGGAACCGGACATCCGGTCCCTGAGCCTGTCGCTCCCGGTCCCTGAGTCTGTCGCTCCCGGTCCCTGAGCCTGTCGCTCCTGGTCTCTGAGCCTGTCGCTCCCGGTCCCTGAGCCTGTCGAAGGGCGCTCAGTTCGCCGGGGAGTCGACGATCGGCTTCGACGGCGGGGTGTCGCCCTCGAGCACCGCCTCGTCCACGGCGGTGGTCGAGTGTTCCGTCCGCGGAGCGATCCGGAACAACGGGATCGTGTAACCGCAGATCGGGCCGATGAGCACGGCGAAGACCACCGTTCCGATGCCGACGTTCCCGCCGAGCAGCCACCCGATGCCGAGGACCACGAGCTCCACGCCCGTGCGCCCGACCCAGATCGGCCACCCGGTGACCCGGTGGATGCCGGTCATGAGGCCGTCCCGCGGGCCGGGGCCGAAGTTGCCACCGATGTAGAGGCCCGAGGCGACGCCGAGGAGGAGCAGCCCGCCGGCGAACAGCAGGATGCGCGCCCACAGGTCGAGGTCCGCGGGGATGAACGCCAGCCCGATGTCGGCCGATGGTCCCACGAGGAGGACGTTCAGGACGGTGCCGACACCCGGCCGCTGCTTGAGCGGGATCCAGGCGAGGAGCACGAGCCCGCCGACGATGATCGTGATGAGTCCGAAGCTCAGGCCGGTCCGCAGGTTGAGTCCCTGGGTGAGGACGTCCCACGGGGCGACGCCGACCGCACCGCGCACGATCATCGCGATGGCGATGCCGTACAGGAAGAGGCCGATGAAGAGTTGGAGCACACGACGGGTCATGGTGGACAATCCAATTGCACGATTGGCTTTGGCGCTAGAGGCCAATCTGGGTATCGTGGTTCAATGGCTTCCATCACCCTGAGTGCCCGATCGCTCGCCGCCCTGCTCGGGCAGTGGAAGACCGCCGCGCCCGCATACCGCGGTCTCGCCGACCGCATCCGACTCCTCGTCCTCGACGGACGCATCCCGGTCGGCACCCGTCTGCCGGCCGAGCGGGAACTGGCCGAGCGGCTCGCGCTGAGCCGCACCACGGTCACTGCGGCGTACCGAGAACTGCGCGAGGCCGGCTACCTCCGCAGCATCCGTGGTTCTGGCAGCGTCACCCTCCTGCCGTCGGCGCCCACTGCGCTGGCTCCCGTGCCACAGGGCGGGTTCCTCGACTTCAGCAAGGCAGCCGTCCCGCCGTGCCCCGAGATCATCGACGCCGTGGCCACCGCCGCCGCAGAACTGCCGCGGTACATGCACGACTTCGACTACGACCTCGTCGGCATGCCCGAGCTGCGGCAGGCCATCGCCGACCGCTACACCGCGCGCGGGCTGCCCACCGACCCCGACGAGATCATGGTGACCGTGGGGGCCCAACACGCGATCGCCCTCATCGCGCGCACCCTGCTCAGCCGAGGTGACCGCGTCCTCGTCGAGATGCCGAGCTATCCGCACGCCTACGAGGCGCTCCGGGCGGCCGGAGCCAGGCTCGGCGCGGCGACCGTCTCCTCGGAGACCGGCTGGGACGTCCGCGAACTCGAGCAGTGGTTCGAGCGCACGAGCCCCGCGATGGCCTACCTCATGCCGGACTTCCACAACCCGACCGGGGCGTCGATGCCGCTCGAGACCCGCCGACGGGTCGCCGCGGCCGCCGAGCGGCACGGGACGGTGCTCGTGATCGACGAGACCACGGCCGAGCTCGACATCGACCGGCCGACGGACGAGGGCCTCGACGGCACCCCGTTCGCCGCACTCCAGGGTGCGCCGGCGTCGATCATCACGATCGGCTCGGTGGGCAAGACGATCTGGGGAGGCCTCCGCATCGGGTGGATCCGGGCCGAGCGCGGCACCATCAGGAAGCTCGTCTCGGCACGCTCGCTCGGCGACCTCGGCACGCCGATCCTCGACCAGCTGACCGTCCAACAGTTGATGCCGGCGATGGACGGCATCGTCGCCCGGCGCGGTGTCGCGCTCGGCGAGACCCGCGACCGGCTCGTCGACCTCCTGGCCGACCGCCTCCCCGAGTGGACCGTGCCGCGGGTCGACGGTGGGATCGCCACGTGGGTGAACCTCGGCGAGGCCGCGTCATCGCAGCTCTCGCTCGCGGCGCGGAGTCACGGGCTCGTGATCGTCGCCGGGCCGCGGTTCGGGATCGACGGTGCGTTCGAGCGCTACCTGCGCATCCCGATCAGCTATCCATGGGCCCAGACCGAGCAGGCGGTCGAGCTGCTGACGCAGACGTGGCACTCCGCGATGTTCGGGCACGTGCCGGCCCTGGACTACCTCGAAGACGTCGTCTGAGGTCGTCGCCGTCGAGCGTGACGCCGCTCCACACGCAGTGCTTGTGCGTGCCGTGTCCAGCCTCCGCGCGAGACCGCCGTCGGAGGGGTGTGCGGTGACATAATTACAGCGTCCGCACCTCTCGCAACAACCGAAAGCGGCTCCGTGCACCTGCTCTCCGTCCTCAGCATGAAGAACCGCGCGTTGATCGCGCTCGTCACCATCGTGGCCGCCGTGTTCGGCGTCCTGGCGGTGGGCGGCCTCAAGCAGGAGCTCATCCCGTCGGTCCAGTTCCCGCAGCTCGCGATCATCACGAGCTACCCGGGTGCGGCGCCCGAGGTCGTCAACGACGACGTCTCGACCCCGATCGAGACCGCGATCCAGGGTGTGCCGGGCATCGAGTCCACCTCGGCGACGTCGAGCACGAACACGAGCCTCATCAGCGCGACCTTCACCTACGGCACGGACCTCGCCACCGCCGAGCAGAAGATCACCCAGGCGATCAACCGCATCAAGTCGACCCTGCCCGACACCGTCGACCCGCAGGTGGTCAGCGGCAGCATCGACGACCTCCCGGTGATCCAGATCGCCGTGTCCGGCGCGGCCGACCAGGACTCCCTGGCCGAGGTGCTCTCGAGCTCCGTGGTCCCCGACATCAAGGACGTCGACGGCGTCCGCGACGCGGCGATCGTCGGTGAGGTGGGCAAGCGGGTCACGATCACCCCCGACGACGCCAAACTGGCCCTCGCGGGGCAGACCAGCCGGGTCATCGGGACGACGCTGCAGCAGAACGGCTCCCTGCAGCCCGCGGGCGACATCACCGAAGGCGACAAGACGTTCTCCGTGCAAACGGGCACCAAACTCACCTCGGTCGACGACATCGCCGCCCTGCCGATCGCGGGCGCCTTCGCCGCGGACGGCTCCGTCCTGACCATCGGCGATGTCGCGACGGTCGCCCTGAGCGACGACCCGATCACCTCGATCTCGCGCGTCGACGGCGAGCCGGCGCTCACCATCGCCGTCACGAAGCTGCCCGCGGCGAACACCGTCGAGGTCTCGCAGGGCGTGCGCGACATCCTCCCCGAGCTCGAGCGCACCATCGGGTCCGACGCCAAGCTCACCGTCGTCTTCGATCAGGCGCCGTACATCGAGCAGTCCATCGAGGCCCTGACGACGGAAGGCCTGCTCGGCCTCGTCTTCGCGGTGCTGATCATCCTCGTGTTCCTCCTCGACGTCCGGGCCACGCTCGTGACGGCGATCTCCATCCCGACGTCCGTGCTCATCACCTTCATCGGGCTGCAGGTCGCCGAGTACTCGCTCAACATCCTCACGCTGGGAGCGCTGACGATCGCCATCGGGCGCGTGGTCGACGACTCGATCGTCGTCATCGAGAACATCAAGCGGCATCTCTCGTTCGGCGACAACCGCACCGGTGCGCAGCGTGCCGGGTCGATCCTGAGCGCCGTCCAGGAGGTCGCGGGCGCGATCACCGCCTCGACCATCACCACGGTCGCGGTGTTCCTCCCGATCGCGTTCGTCGGCGACGTCACCGGTGAACTGTTCCGACCCTTCGCCCTCACCGTCACGATCGCCCTGCTCGCGTCGCTCCTCGTCGCGCTCACCATCGTGCCCGTGCTCGCCTACTGGTTCCTCCGCGCCCCGAAGGCCCAGCGGCTCGCCGCTGCGGCTGCAGCGGAGGAAGTGCCGTCCGACGCGGCGACCGGACCCGTCCGGAGCCGTCGTGAGCGTCGTGTCAGTGTGCAGGACGAAGACGACCTCGAGAAGCCGTCGCGGCTCCAGAAGGCGTACCTGCCGATCATCCACTGGACCCTGAAGCACTCGGTCACCACCCTGCTGCTGTCGGTGCTCGTGCTCGGCGGCACCATCGTGCTGATCCCCTCGATGAAGACCAACTTCCTCGGCGACTCCGGCCAGAACACGCTGACGGTCACGCAGACCCTGCCGGTCGGCACCAGCCTCGACGCCCAGGACGCGGCGGCGAAGCAGGTCGAGACGAAGCTGCGCGACATCGACGGCATCGACACCGTCCAGCTCTCGATCGGCTCGAGCGGAAGCTCCTTGCGCGACGCGTTCTCGGGCGGCGGTGGCGGCGCCATCACCTACTCGATCACGACGAGCGAAGACGCCGACCAGACGGCACTCCAGAAGACGGTCCGCAAGGACCTGTCCGGGCTCGACGACGTCGGCGAGATCGAGGTCGCCGCGTCCGCGGGCTTCGGCGGCTCGAGCGACATCGAGATCGACATCACCTCAGCCCGGCAGAGCGATCTCGCTGAGGCCGCCGACGCGATCCAGCAGGCCGTCACCGGCCTCGACGGCATCGACCAGGTCACGAGCAACCTCAGCGAATCGCGGCCCTACGTCCAGGTGGCCGTCAACCGCGACGCCGCTGCCGCCGCCGGGTTCAGCGAGGTCGCGCTCGGTGCGTACGTCTCGCAGCTCATGCAGCCGACGACGGTGGGCTCGATCGTCATCGACGACGCCACGCTCACCATCTACGTCGACACCCAGGACCCGCCGACGACCGTCGATGAGCTGGCGGCGACGCAGGTCCCGACCGCCACCGGCCCGCGGCGCCTCGACGCCCTCGCGACGGTCTCGCAGGTCGACGGACCAGCGACGATCTCGACCGTCAAGGGGCTGCGCTCGGCGACGATCAGCGCGACACCGGGCAGCGACAACCTCGGCACCGCCAGCGCCGAGGTGCAGACGGCGATCGACGACGTGAAGCTCCCAGCGGGCACCACGGCGACCCTCGGCGGCGTCACGGCGTCGCAGAGCGACGCCTTCGGTCAGCTGGGTCTCGCCCTGCTCGCCGCGATCCTCATCGTGTACGTCATCATGGTCGCGACGTTCCGTTCGCTGCGGCAGCCGCTCGAGCTGCTCGTGTCGGTGCCGTTCGCCGCCACCGGCGCCATCGGACTCCAGGTGATCACCGGTGTCCCGCTCGGTGTCCCGTCCATCATCGGCGCACTGATGCTCATCGGCATCGTCGTGACGAACGCGATCGTCCTCGTCGACCTCGTCAACCAGTACCGGCGACGTGGCATGACGGTCATCGAGGCAGTCGAGCACGGTGCCGCACGCCGGCTCCGCCCGATCCTGATGACGGCACTCGCGACGATCTTCGCGCTCACCCCGATGGCGCTCGGCGTCACCGGGCACGGCGGCTTCATCTCGCAGCCGCTCGCGATCATCGTCATCGGCGGGCTGATCTCCTCCACCGTGTTGACGCTCGTCGTCCTGCCCTCGCTGTACAACCTCGTCGAGGGGTTCCGTGAGCGTCGTGAGCAGCGCCGCGCTGCGGCCGAGCCGAAGCCCACGACGCGCACGGTCGCGGCGATCGAGGGCCCGCGGGCCGCGACGGTCCCCGCTGAGGAGCCGGCCCTCGTCGACGCCGGTGGCGGAAGCGCTACAACCGCGCCGAGTGTGCCTGACACGTCCGTTCCGTCGGCCTCGGCGGACGTGGCTCCGGTGGACGCGGCTCCAGATGGCGCCGCTCCCGCTGACGCGGAACCGGCGGATGAGGCCCCGATCGATTCGGTTCCCGCCGACGCCGACCCTGCCGATGCGGTTCCCACGAACTCGGATGCGGCACCCGAGCCGCAGGTCGCTGCGCCGAGTGAGCCGGCGGTGGATCGACCGATGACGCGGCCCGCCGTGCACGAGGTGCACGAAGCCCACGAGGTGCACGGGGCACATGTGGCGACGGGTGACGAACTGCCTCGCACCGAGGCGATCACCCTTCCCGACGCGGTGTCCGACGCCCCTGCGGACGAGGTCGTGCATTCCGGCGAGCACGCCGCCCCTGCGGTGCAGCCTCAGCCGGATGCGAAGGCTGAGCCGGTCGCGCGGGCTGAGGCGGTCGCTGAGGCTGAGCCGGTCGCTGAGCCTGACCCGGTCCTGGAGACGGAGCCGGCCGGAGAGGCTGAGGCGGCGGAGAAGTCCGAGCTCCCTGCTGACTCCAGCCCGACGAGCGACACTGCGCCGACGCCTGACGCTGAGCCGAAGCCCGATGCCGACATGGCACCCGGGACCGAGCCGTCTTCGGGCACCGAACGGCCGAAGCGTCGCCGCGCGCAGTGGCCGTGATCGACCACCTGCCGCGCGGTCGCTGAGCTGAGGTTCGAGCCCTTCGACACGAAGCCCTCGGGAACGCCATCACCGGCGCCCGAGGGCTTCGTCGTGTGACGCCCGACTCAGCGGAGATCGCCGACCGCGCCGGTGACCGCCCGCAGGACCTCGCCCGACTGCACCAGCGCGGTGACCGCCTCGATCTCGGGGGAGAGGAACCGGTCGGGACCGGGACCCGTGACCTGCTCACGCACCCGGCGGAGCACCGCCCCGGTGCCGACGGCCGGCTCGAGCGGGCCGCGCAGGTCGAGGCCCCGGGCTGCCGTCATGACCTCGATCGCCAGCACCCGACTGAGACCGTCGATCGCCCGACGGAGCTTCCGCGCCGCCGCCCAGCCCATCGAGACGTGGTCCTCCTGCATCGCGGACGACGGGATCGAGTCGACGGACGCCGGGTGCGCCAGGCGTTTCAGCTCGCTCACGATGCCTGCCGCCGTGTACTGGGCGATCATGAGGCCCGAGTCGACACCCACCTCGTGCGCGAGGAACGGTGGGAGGCCGTTGCTCCGGCTCCGATCCAGGAAGCGGTCGGTGCGGCGCTCCGACATGGACGCGACGTCGGCGACGGCGATCGCGAGGAAGTCGAGCACGTAGGCGACCGGGGCGCCGTGGAAGTTCCCGTTCGACTCGACCCGCCCGTCTGGCGTGAGCACCGGGTTGTCGACGGCACTCGCGAGCTCCCGCTCGGCGACCATCGCGGCGTGGTCGACGGTGTCCCTGGCGGCACCGTGCACCTGCGGGGCGCAGCGCAGTGAGTAGGCGTCCTGCACCCGGGTGCACTGAGGGCCCCGGTGGCTCGCGACGATCGGGGAGCCGTCAAGCAGCAACCGCAGGTTCGCGGCGCTCTCGGCCTGACCCGACTGCGGGCGCAGGGCCTGCAGGTCTGCGGCGAACACGGCGTCCGTGCCGAGCAGGCCCTCGACGCTCATCGCCGCGGCGACGTCGGCGGTGCGCAGGAGCATCCGCAGGTCGTCCACGGCGAGCGCGAGCATCCCCAGCATGCCGTCGGTGCCGTTGATGAGCGCGAGCCCCTCCTTCTCGGCGAGCTGGACCGGCTGGAGGTCGGCGTCCGCGAGCGCGTCCGCCGCGGGGCGCACGCGACCGGACATGTCGGTCACCTCACCCTCGCCCATCACCGCCAGCGCGCAGTGCGCGAGGGGCGCGAGGTCGCCGGAGCAGCCGAGCGACCCGTACTCGCGCACGACCGGGGTGATGGCGGCGTTCAGCATCGCCGCGTAGGCGCGGACCGTCTCCACCCGCACCCCGGTGCGGCCCGTCATGAGCGTCGAGAGGCGCAGCGTCATGAGAGAACGCACGACCTCCCGCTCGACGACCTCGCCGCTACCGGCGGCGTGCGAGCGGACGAGACTCGCCTGCAGCTGCGCGCGGCGCGTCGGCTCGATGAACGTGGTCGCGAGCGCACCGAACCCGGTCGAGATTCCGTAGTGGGGCTCGGGGTCGGAAGCGAGCGCCTCGATGATCCGGCGGGATGCCGCGACACCGTCGAGGGCCGCGCCGTCGAGGTCGATCCGCGCGCCGTGTCGGGCGACGGCGACGACCTCGTCGATCGACAGCGGCCCGGCGCCCAGGACGACCGAGGTCGGGCCGACGGGCTCTGGATGCGAGCGACCTGAGGTCGTCGGGTCGCTGGTGGTCGGGGTCGCGCCGGGCTGGATGTCCATGTTCCGATGGAACACCCGGACATCGACCGCGGCGGTGCGCGTAGAGTCGTCCGTGTCTGGGATGACAGACATGGACGACCAGGCGGCCGCGTCCGAGCCGCGGAGACGAGGTCAACGGTGAGTCAGGTCCCGGCAGCCGACGCCACCCTGCGCGTGCTGAGCCATCTCGCCGGCGCCCGCGGCCCGCTTCCGGCCGCGGCCATCGCCTCGGCACTCGACCTGCCGAGATCGACGGTCTACCACCTCCTCAGCGTGCTGCAGGAGCACGGCTTCGTGGTCCACCTGCCCGAAGCCCGTCGCTACGGACTCGGGGTCGCCGCCTTCGAACTCTCCGGTGGATACGCGCGCCAGGAGCCGCTCAGCATGCTCGGGCGCCCGTTGCTCGCCGAGCTGGTCGACCGGGTGGGCGAGAGCGCACATCTCGCCGTGCTGCACGGCCGGGACGTGCTCTACATCGTGGACGAGCGTGCCCCGCGTCGGCCGCACCTCGTCACCGACGTCGGTGTGCGCCTCCCGGCTCACCTGACCGCCAGCGGCTGCGCGATCCTCGCCGCGCTCCCGGCCGGCCAGCTGCGCGCCCTGTTCCCCGACCAGGCGTCGTTCGTCGACCGCACCGGCCACGGGCCGAAGCGGTACCGGGAACTCCGACAGGTCCTCGCCCAGACGACCCAGGACGGCTATGCGCGCGAGGCCGGCGGGGTGACGCTCGGTCTCGCGAGTGTCGGGGTGGTCGTCCGTGACCACACGGGGTGGCCGGCGGCGGCGATCGCGGTCACCTACGACGCCGATGCCGGGCTCGATCCGGCGTGGCTGGCGCGCGAGATCCACCCGGCGGCGGCCGAGCTGTCGCGTCGGATCCGGGGTCGCTGAGCGCTCGGCGGAGCGGGCGGGCGGTGCATGCGGGCGGAGCGGCGGCTCCGGCACCGTGGTCAGGCGACCGAGCGCAGGATGAGCTCGAGCAGTGCGGTCGCGTAGGCGTCTGGGGCCGTCGCGGCGCTGAACCGTCGCAGTTCGCCGCCGAGCTCGACCACGACGGTGTACGCCTCGGCGTCGCCGAGCGACAGGAGGACGTCGAGTTCGTCGTCGAGCGTCGGCTCGCCGTCGATCGGTGCAGCCGGGGACACCGCGCGTTCGAGCGACCGGAACGAGCCGCGCAGCAGGGCCCGCAGCTGGTGTTCCGACGGCAGCCAGAGCGTCTCCTCCTGGTCGACGGAGTCCAACGCCCACTCGGTCGTGCCGTTGAAGCCGAAGCTGCGCCCACCCGGGTGCTCGTGCACCTCGACGGTCATCTCGCTCACCGTGAACACGTCGCCGGCGAGCTCGCCGCCGTCGATGGTGAAGCGGTCGCCGGGTTCGGGGGTCCAGCGGAGGCCGGCGGTGCGGAGCGCTCGGGCGAGGTCAGCGGAGATCATCAGTCCAGTATCCCCGACCACTGTGCGATGCGGCTGGCAACCCCTCGATTCGAACGGAACCCTGTGCGAGGGTGGAGGATCTCTTCGAAGGGTCCGATGATGCCCGCACCTGATGACGGCCTATCCGGTCGGTTCCCTGCGCGCGGCCGCGTCACCACACGACGGTTCGAGGGTGCGACCGGGATGCAGGAGGCGTCGGGCGCACTGCGATTCGTGGAGGTGGACCCCGATCGGTTCTCGATGACCGTCGACTCGATCACGCTCGGCGAGTACGTCCTTCATCGCAACACGGTCGGGCCCGGGACCTTCGACGTCGTCGCCGACGCCTACGGGCTCGATGAACCGGTCGCGACGATCGTGATGCTCATCGAGGGGGCGGCCAGTCTGGTCCACGGCCGACAGCAACTCGACCTGCTCCCCGGGACCGGGACGCTCACGGAGGGTGCCGAGACGTATCGGACGACGATCCACGACCACGCGACCTATCTGTACGTGTTCGTGCCGATGCGTGCGCTCCGCCGCCTCGGCATCGCCCCGACCAGCGCCCTCGGCCCGTTGGCACCGTCGCCGCTGCTGCGGGCCAGCGCCGCATTCCTCGTGGAGGTCATCTCCGCGTTCGAACCGATCGGCGGCGCCGCGCAGCTCAGGCTCTGTCGGGTGATCGACACGATGCTCGCGACCCTCTACGCGGAGAACGACCTCTTCCGGGCCGAGGGTGAGGCCGGACGGGTTCCGCTCCGGCTCCGGATCATCGAGCACATCGCCGCGTCCTTCGCCGAGCGGGAGCTGCGACCGGAGACGCTGGCGCGTCGCTTCAACATGTCGACCAGGTCTCTGCAACGGGTGTTCGAGGGCTCGGGCACGAGCGCCGCGGGCGAGATCGCCGAGCGGCGGGTGCAGCTCGCGCTCGTCCTCCTCTCGGACCCCGATCACCGGGGCCTGTCGATCGCCGAGGTCGCGACCCGATGCGGCTACCACTCCCAGGCGCACCTCCGACGAGCGGTCGTCGCGCACACCGGTCTCAGCCCGAGCCAGTTCCGGGAGCAGACGAAGGCGGAGGACTCCTGACGTCGCAGCGCCGTCCGAGTGCTCCGGATCAGGCTGCGGTGCGCCCGCTTCGTCGCGGAGCCGTCAACCACGGACGCAACAACCTCGTGACGAGCGGCAGGAGCCAGTAGGTCATGATCGGCGTCAGGATGAGCGTCGAGATGAGCACGTGGAGGAACACACCGAGCGGTTCCCACCCGGGCACGAGCGCCGTGACGAGGAGGGTGAAGACGAGGTTGAGCGGGAAGAAGCCCAACCAGATGCTCACCGCCTGCTTCCAGCGCGGCGGTGCGGGCGGGATCGGATCCGGGTCGCCGGAGAGCTCGGCCTCCTCGACGCGGAGGATGCCGTCCGGTGCGTCGAACCACCCTTCGATCCCGCTGCGCCGTTCGACGCGGGACTGCTCCATGAACTCGCGGCCGCTCGAGAGCCACCAGGCGCGTTCCTTGGAGTCCTCCCAGTCGGTGAGCGTCTGTTCGTCCGCGAAGCGGTAGAGCATGTACCAGACGTCGCTCTCGGCGCCCGCGCGCACCCAGCCGGAGCCGAGGAAGCCGGGGTATCGGTTCGCCAGGTTGATGCCCGCCTGGACCCAGATGGTGGCCTCGGAGATCGACGCCGGGTTGACGCGTCGCTCGATCGAGACGGTGATGGGATCGTGTTCCATGCGCCCAGTAGACCGCACTCGTGTTTCGATCTCGTGTCCCGCAGCAGCCCCCGTAGAGTCGAGGCATGGCGACTCCTGACTTCGTACTGGCCCTCCGCGAGCGGATCGGGCACGCGCCCCTCTGGTTGACGGGGGTGACCGCCGTCGTCCTGCGCGGTCTCGGGACGCCCGAGGCGGAGGTGCTGCTCGTCCGGCGACAGGACAACGGGGCGTGGACGCCGGTCACCGGCATCATCGACCCGGGCGAGGAGCCCGCGGTGGCGGCGGAGCGCGAGGTCCTCGAGGAGGCGGCCGTGGTCGCCGTCGCCGAGCGTCTCGCCCAGGTGCAGGTGCTCCCGCAGAACGTCTACGACAACGGCGACATCACGCAGTACATCGACCTCGTGTTCCGATGCCGCTACGAGTCGGGCGAGCCGTATCCGGCGGACGGCGAGAACTCCGAGGCGCGATGGTTCCCGCTCGACGCCCTGCCCGAGCAGGTCTCGCAGAACTTCCGCACCCGGATCGCGCTCGCCGCCTCCGACGAGCGCGAGGCCCGCTTCACCCGCTGACGTCCCTCCACCTGCCCGCGAACTGTCACTTGAGGCTAGTTCCGGGGCCTGTGACTAGCGTTTGGTGACAGTTCGCGGGCTGGAGGGGGTGGCGGTGGCTGCGGCGATGGCGTCGGCGGCTCGGACGAGGGTGAGGTGCGAGAGCGCCTGCGGGGTGTTGCCGACCTGCCGCGCCTGCTGCACGTCGTACTCCTCGGAGAGCAGGCCGAGGTCGTTGCGGAAGGACAGCAGCCGGTCCATCAGCTCGCGGGCGTCGTCGAGTCGGCCCGAGGCTGCGTACTGCTGCACGAGCCAGAACGAGCACGCGAGGAACGGGTGCTCGTCGCCCGGCAGACCGTCGACCCCGCTGGTCGTGCGGTAGCGCAGGAGCAGACCGTCCTGGAGGAGGTCCTCCTCGATCGCGGCCACGGTCGCGAGCATGCGCGGGTCGTCGGGCGCCACGTAGCCGATCTGCGCGAGGACGAGCAGCGACGCATCGACCTCGGTCGTCCCGGCGTGCTGGACGTAGCACCCGCGTGCGTGGTCGACGTTCTCGCGCTCGATGGTCTCGCGGAGGGTCTCGCGGAGGGCCTCCCAGCGTTCGACGGGGCCGTCCAGGCCGTGCTCGCGGACCGCGCGGACGCCGCGGTCGAGCGCCGCCCAGATCATGGCGCGCGAGTGGGTGAAGTGCTGCTCGTCGCCCCGTACCTCCCAGATGCCGCGGTCGGGACGGTTCCAGTGCCCCTCGAGGACGCCGAGCAGGGCGCGCTGGAGACTCCACGAGAAGTCGTCGTCCGCGAGACCGACCGAGCGCGCCTCGTCGAGGGCGATCATCACGGACCCGAAGACGTCGCCCTGGTACTGCGTGTAGGCACCGTTGCCGACGCGCACGGGGGCGGCGCCGAGGTAGCCGGGGAGGCTGTCGAGCTCCTCCTCAACGAGGTGGCGTTCGCCGGCGAGGCCGTACATGATCTGCAGGTCGTTCGGGTCTCCGGCGATGGCCCGGAGGAGCCACCTGCGCCAGTCGTGCGCCTCCTCGGTGAAGCCGTGCTGCATGAGGGCTTCGAGGGTCAGTGACGCGTCGCGCAGCCAGACGTAGCGGTAGTCCCAGTTGCGGACGCCCCCGAACGACTCCGGCAGGCTCGTGGTCGCAGCGGCGACGATGCCCCCGGTGTCCTCGTGTGTGAGGGCGCGGAGGACGAGCAGCGACCGCACGACCGCCTCTTCGTACTCGGCGGCGGGGTCGCAGCGGGACGCCCAGTCGCGCCACCAGGCGATCGTGTGGTCGATGCGCGGGCCGACGTCGACCGGGTCCGGCACCTCGCGGTGCGAGGGGTACCAGGTGAGGGTGAGGTCGACGGTGTTGCCCGCGGAGACCTCGACGGTCGCCGAGTGGGCGTGATCGGAGGCCGTCAGGTGCACGCCGCGGACCACGACGGCGTCGGGGCCGGCGACCGCGACGATCCCGGATCCGTCCGGGAGCTGCCGCACCCACGGGATCGCGTCGGCGTACCCGAAACGGAGGCGCACCTCGACGTCGACCGCGACGGTGCCGCTGAGCCCCTCGACCCGGCGGACCACATCCGCCCGGCGGTCGCCGTGGGGCATGAGGTCGGTCACGCGCACCTGGCCATCGGGGGTCGTCCAGACGGTCTCGAGGACGAAGGTGTCGTCGAGGTAGGCGCGGCTCGCCGTCGCCCGAGCGTCGGCGGGTCGGACCGTCCAGCAGCCGTGGTCCTCGGTGCCGAGCAGTGCACCGAACATCGAGGGCGAGTCGAACCGGGGGAGGCACAGCCAGTCGATGCTGCCTTCCGACGACACGAGCGCGGCGGTGTGGCAATCACCGATGAGGGCGTAATCCTCGATGGGGCTGGGCATGCACCCATGCTGCCACGCCGCCGCGGGCCTGCCTGGGAGCCATGCTCCGTGACTTCTCAGGGTGGATCGGGTAACGTAGGTGAGTCGGCTCTAGACACCGCGTTTGTACCGCGGAGGGTTATGTCAGTCTGGTGGGCCGGTTTCGTCGGAGACAACTCCGCGAACACACACATGATGTGGACGGCCCCGGCCAGTGATCGCCCGGGTATGAGCATGCCGCAGCGCAGCCGAGGTTTCGGATGGCGCTGTGTGAGTCATGCAGGTTGTTCATGCGAACGAGTTATAACCCGGAAAGCATTTCTCCATGCCCAAGAACAACACCCCCGCCGGCAAACGCCCGGCCAAGAACTTCGACCCCAAGTCCAAGTACGGCGAGAACAAGCGGCCCTTCGGCTCACGCCCCGGCGCGAAGTCCGGCAGCAAGAGCGAAGGCCACCGCGGCTACCGTCCCGACGCCGGTGGAGCGCCGCAGAAGTCTCGCTGGAACGCAGACGAGCGCGCCGAGCGCGCCGCCCGCTTCGAGTCGGAGGAGCGCGGCGACCGCGCACCCCGCGGCGACCGCAACGAGCGTCCCGCGTACAACCGTGGTGGCGACCGCAATGAGCGTCCCGCGTACAACCGTGGTGGCGACCGCAACGAGCGTCCCGCGTACAACCGTGGTGGCGACCGCAACGAGCGCCCCGCCTACAACCGTGGCGAGCGGACTGAGCGTCCTTCGTACGGTGACCGGAACGAGCGTCCTGCGTACAACCGCGGTGGCGACCGGAACGAGCGTCCTGCGCACAACCGTGGTGAGCGGTCCGAGCGTCCGTCTTACGGTGACCGCAATGAGCGCCCGTCGTACAACCGTGGTGAGCGGTCCGAGCGTCCCTCCTACGGCGACCGGAACGAGCGTCCTGCGTACAACCGTGGTGAGCGGTCCGAGCGTCCCTCGTACGGCGACCGGAATGACCGCCCGTCCTCGAACCGTGGCGGCGACCGCACCGAGCGTCCTGCGTACAACCGTGGCGAGCGGTCCGAGCGTCCCTCGTACGGTGACCGGAACGACCGTCCCGCATACAACCGTGGTGGCGACCGCACTGAGCGTCCCGCCTACAACCGGGGTGAGCGCACGGAGCGTCCCTCGTACGGTGACCGCACTGAGCGTCCCGCCTACAACCGGGGTGAGCGCACGGAGCGTCCCTCGTACGGTGACCGCACTGAGCGTCCCGCCCACAACCGGGGTGAGCGCACGGAGCGTCCCTCGTACGGTGACCGCCCGGCTCGTCAGGGCGACCCGCGTCAGGCGAACCGCACCGACCGCCCCGCGCGTTCGTACGACGACCGTCCGAAGCGTTCCTTCGAGGAGCGTCCGGCGCGTTCGTACGACGACCGCCCCAAGCGGTCCTACGACGACCGCCCGAAGCGCTCGTTCGACGACCGCGGCGCGTCCGACGCCGGCCGTGGCAGCGACTACTACCCGAAGCGCGACGCGGGCTCCTACACGCCCCAGGACGACGTGGTGCTCGAGCGCCTCGAGGCCGACGCGATCCAGGCCGGCGACGTCGAGGGTGTGACCTTCGAGAGCCTCGGCCTCGGCGGCAACATCGTCCGTGCGCTCGCCGAGCTCGGCGCCGACAGCCCGTTCCCGATCCAGGCGGCGACCATCCCGGACGTCATCGCGGGCCGCGACGTCCTCGGCCGTGGCCGCACCGGCTCCGGCAAGACCATCGCCTTCGGTGCCCCGCTCGTCGAGAAGCTCATGGAGAACGGCGGCGGCAAGAACCGCAAGCCGGGTCGCAAGCCCCGCGCCCTCATCCTCGCCCCGACGCGTGAGCTCGCCCTGCAGATCGACCGCACCGTGCAGCCCATCGCGCGCGCCGTCGGCCTCTTCACCACGCAGATCTACGGCGGTGTCCCGCAGGGTCGCCAGGTCGGCGCACTGCAGCGCGGCGTCGACATCATCGTCGGCACGCCCGGTCGCATCGAGGACCTCATCGAGCAGGGTCGCCTCGACCTCTCGCAGGTCACCGTGACCGTCCTCGACGAGGCCGACCACATGTGCGACCTCGGCTTCCTCGAGCCGGTGCAGCGCATCCTGCGTCGCACCGCGCCCGACGGCCAGAAGCTCCTCTTCTCCGCCACCCTCGACAAGGGTGTCGCAGCCCTCGTCAACGAGTTCCTCCCGAACCCGTCGGTGCACGAGGTCGCCGGTGAGGACCAGGCGTCCTCCACGATCGACCACCGCGTGCTGGTGGTGGAGCACAAGGGCAAGGACCGCCTCATCGAGGAGCTCGTCAACCGCACCGAGAAGACCCTCGTGTTCGCCCGCACCCGGGCGTACGCCGAGCGTCTCGCGGAGCAGCTCGGCATGGCGGGCATCCCCGCCGTATCGCTCCACGGCGACCTCAACCAGGCGCGCCGCACGCGCAACCTGGAGAAGCTCACCTCGGGTCGGGTCAACGTACTCGTCGCCACCGACGTCGCCGCCCGCGGCATCCACGTCGACGACATCACGCTCGTCGTGCAGGCCGACGCCCCGGACGAGTACAAGACGTACCTGCACCGTGCCGGCCGCACCGGTCGTGCCGGCAAGATCGGTCGCGTCGTCACGATCATCCCCAAGGCCCGTCGCCGCCGGATGACCGAACTGCTCGACCGTGCTGAGATCGAGGCCGCGTTCGACGACGCCGCCCCCGGCGACCAGCTCGTCGAGGACATCGCCACCGCGTAGTCCGCCCCGCATCAGGAACGCCCGCCGAGCTCACGCTCGGCGGGCGTTCCTGCGAGCGCGGGCACGTGCCCCCGGAGGCCTGATCGCAGCGGGTCAGGGGGTGAGGGCCGCCCGCTCGTCGTCGCGCGGCGCGAGGACGACGGCGTCGTCGACCCCGTCGAAGGTCCGGACCGGGCGGGTGGCGTCCCAACGCTGCCAGCCGGGGTCGCCCGCCTTCGCGAACGCGACCCAGGCGTCGTGCATCGCGGTCGCGAGCGACTGCGGGGCGGACGGGCCCGCCATGCGGACCGCTTCCGGGGAGTCGAGGTGGTCGAACACGAAGCCGATCTCCATCGCGTGGGCGGCACCGAGCTCACCTTCGCCGTCCCCGCCGACCGGGCTCCGCCAGGCGAACTCGTACACCCAGGTGTCCGAACCGTTGTCGGCGCGTGCGTCCGCCAGCTGATTGAGCGGGACCCGGAGCAGGATGTCGGTGGCGATCGCCCCGAGGATCTCGCCGGACTTCGCTTTCGGACGGTTGCGGCGGAAGGTCCGCACGGCCGAAGCACTGACCCCGAAGCGCAGCCGCGCCGCGAACAGCTGGAGGCGCGTGATCCGCCGGGCGATGCCGGTCGGGACGAGGAACAGTCGGTGCTCCTCCGTCGTCGTCCCGATGAGCACGGGGATGTCGGCGGAGCCGCCCGACACCAGGGCGTCCAGCGGACTCAGCGGCGCGAGGGGCGACGACGTCGTGATCGAGAACCCCGGACCGCCGGTCAGCGGGTTGCCTCCACCCATCACCCGTTCCTGGGCCCCCACGAGTCCCTCGGGCGGCACACGGCGGAAGCCGGCCCTGGTGGTCGGCACGCCGAGGTCCTTGCCCGTGAGCTTCGAGATCCGGCCGGAGCGCTCTCGGGGTTCCGAGCGCAGCGGGCCGCTCTGGATGATCGCCCGTCGCATCACGGACGAGGCGTCCGGGTGTGCGAGGAGTGCCGCGACCGAGGCCCCGCCCGCGGATTCGCCGAACACGGTGACGTTGTCGGGGTCACCGCCGAAGCGGGCGATCTCGTCCTGCACCCACGTCAGCGCCGCGAGTTGGTCGGCGAGACCGAGGTTCAGCGGGACGTCGTCGAGCACCGAGAACCCCTCGGACCCGAGGCGGTAGTTGACGGAGACGAGGACGACGCCGTCGCGCGCGAACGCGGTGCCGTCGTACGAGTCGAGCGCGTTGGAGCCGTGCACGAGCGAGCCACCGTGGATCCACACCATGACCGGGAGCGGGGTGTCCGACCGCTCGGCCGGCGTCCAGACGTTGAGGTTCAGGATCTCGTTGCCCGGCACCGTCACCGTCGCGAGCAGCTCGCCGACCGCGCCGGTGTAGGGCGGCTGTGGAGCGGTCGCGCCGGGGCGGGTCGCATCGCGGGCGTCCTCCCAGGGGACGACCGGCTGGGGGAGTCGGAAGCGGTCGTCGCCGAACGGTGCTGCCGCGTAGGGGACACCGAGGAATCGGGAGACACCCGCTTCGGTGACCCCGGTGATCGGGCCGCTGCCGATGGTGACAGCGACCGGCGTCGATCCGTCACGCGCAGGGATCGGTTCGCCGGTCGGTTCCAGGCCAGGGTCGATGTTCATACGGGTCCGTTCGTCGATGCTCGGGTGACCAACTGTATCGACGCCGCGGGTGCGGAAGACTGGGCTGATGCAGATTCGTCCCTTCACATCGTTCGACACCGAGACCGTCATCGCCCTGTGGCACACCGTCGGGCTCACCCGACCATGGAACGACCCGGCCAAGGACATCGAGCGCAAGTCGACGACGCAGCCCGAGCTGTTCCTCGTCGCGGTGGATGCCGACGGCGCCCTCGTCGGCACGGCGATGGTGGGGTACGACGGGCACCGCGGGTGGGTGCACTACCTCGCAGTGTCACCGGTCCAGCAGGGGAGCGGGCTGGGCCGGGAGCTCATGGCCGAGGCCGAACGCCTGCTCATCGGACTCGGGTGCCCGAAGATCAACCTCATGGTCCGAACGGGCAACGACCAGGTGATCGGGTTCTACGAGGCGCTCGGGTACGGCACCGACGAGGTCGCGCTGCTGAGCAAGCGGCTCATCCCCGACGCCTGACGCCGCTTCGTTCGCCCATTCTTGGGCGAGGGAGTTCTCGTTCGCCCGAGAATGGGCGAACGAGCGGGTCAGAAGAGGGTCGGCTGGACCTGCAGGCCGGTCGTGACGAACTCCGGGGCGCGCTTGCGCAGCTCGGCCCGCTCGCCGTACCCGTCGCGCAACATGCCGAGCGCCGATGAGCGGACACCCCCGGTGGCGGGGTCTTCGGTGCCGCGCTCGAGCCCGTGCTCGCGGATCATCGGGCGGATGCGCGCCGCGAGCCACTTCCGGTACTCCTTCGGGGCGTAGGCGCCGTCGGCGTACATCGAGGTGTATCGCTCGACGAGCTCGGGGTGCTCCCGCGACAGCCACTGCATGAACCAGGGTTTGACGCCGGCCTTCAGATACAGGGTCGAGAAGAGGACGGTGCTCGCGCCGGCCTCGCGGATGCGCGACAGGGCGAGATCGAGGTGGTCGACGGTGTCGGTCAGGTAGGGGAGGATCGGCATCATGAAGACCCCGACGTCGAAGCCGAGGTCGGCAGCGGCGCGGACGGTCGCGAGTCTGGCCGCCGCCGTCGGGGTGCCGGGTTCGATCGACTGCTGCAGCTCGTCGTCGGAGATGGCGATCGACATGGCGAGGTCGACCGGTACGCGCTGAGCGACCTCGGCCAGGAGAGGCAGGTCGCGCCGGAGCAGCGTGCCCTTCGTCAGGATCGAGAACGGGGTCCCCGAGTCGGCGAGGGCCTTGATGATCCCCGGCATGAGGCGGTACTTGCCCTCGGCGCGCTGGTACGGGTCGGTGTTCGTGCCCAGCGCCACCGGATGCCTGCCCCAGCTCGCCTTCGCGAGCTCCTTCTCGAGGACCTCGGCGACGTTCACCTTGACGATGAGCTGCGAGTCGAAGTCCTTCCCGGCGTCGAGGTCCAAATACGAATGCGTCGGTCGAGCGAAGCAGTACACGCACGCATGCGAGCAGCCCCGATAGGGGTTGATGGTCCACCCGAACGGCATGACCGATTGGCCGGGCACGCGGTTGAGTGCGGACTTCGCGAGCACCTCGTGGAAGGTGATCCCGGCGAACTCGGGCGTCTGGACGCTGCGCACGAGGTTGTTCAGCTTCGCGAGGCCCGGCAGCGCCGACGTCGTCTCAACCCCGAGTTCCTGTCCGCTCCACCGCATGCATCCATTAGAACATATGTTCGAGTCGTCCGGGTGGCTCCGGACGATCAGTTCCGGATGACGAGGCCGGGACCGGCGGAGAGACTCCACCACAGGAGGGCGGCGCTCACGAGCCAGAAGGCGACCATGAAGCACCAGTCGCGGGTGCGGAAGGGGATGCGGGTCCGCTCCGTCCGCTGCGGATGGGCGCCGAACGCGCGGGAGTCCATGGCGAGCGCGACCCGCTCCGCGTGACGGATGGCACCGGCCAGCAGCGGCACGACGGTGCCGGCGGCGCGTCGGACGGCGGCGATGGGTCCGCGACCCTCGGCCATGCCGCGAACCCGGTGGGCGGAGCGGATCACCTCGAGCTCGTGCCCGAACCGCGGCACGAACCGGTAAGCGGCGAGCGCCGTGTACCCGATCCGGTAGGGCACGTGCAGCTGCTGGATCATCGCGCGGACGAACTCCGGACCGGTCGAGGTGAGGCCGCCGATGCAGGCGAGGACGAGCAGGGCCGCGAGTCGCAGCGCCGTCGCGAGGCCGACGAGCAGCGCCCCGAGGAAGAACCGGTAGTCGCCGACCTGGAACAGCAGGACGGACTGGTCGACGCGGCTCGGGTCGGTCCACAGGCCGAAGCTGAAGGACATGATCGTGACGATGAGCGGCAGCGCCACGAAGAGCAGGAGGGCGACCGTCCGCGTCAGGCTGGCCCCGACGAGGATGACGACGACCGCGAGGGCGATGAACAGTGCCGGCGTGACCGGGTCCCTCGTGAACGCGAGCAGGATCATCACCGGGAGCGGAGCTCCGAGCTTCGCGAGCGGGTTCAACCGGTACAGGAATCGACCGGCCGGTGCCGTGCTCGAGGCGTACGGGTCGATCGTCGTGGCGCTCATCGGGCGGCCGCCCCGGGCAGGTCGTCGAGTCTCGACAGGTGCTGCCAGTCGGGGTGGTTCGCCAGCGAGCGCATCGCCTGGGCGAGTGGTGGTGGGCGGAGCCCCGCGCGGCGCAGGAGCTCGTCGTCGCCGAGGATCGCGGCGGTCGTGTCGTGGGCGAGCAGGTGACCGCCGGCCATCACCGCGACGTGACTCGCGTGATCGGCGACGAGCTGGAGGTCGTGGGTCACGACGAGGACCGTGGTGCCCTGCGCGTTGAGTCCGGCGAGGAGGTCCAGGAGCTCGTTCGCCCGCGCCCGGTCCTGACCGAAGGTCGGTTCGTCGAGCGCGAGCACCGGGGCTCCGGCGATGAGGGCGCTCCCGACGGACAGCCGGCGCTTCTGGCCGCCGGACAGGAGGAACGGATGCACGTCGCGGGCGGATTCCAGGCCGAACCGCCGCAGCAGGTCGTCGACGCGCCGCTCGGTCTCGGTGTCGTCGACGCCCCGGATCCGCAGGCCGTGTGCGAGTTCGTCGTGGACGGTGTGGGCGATGAACTGGTGCTCGGGGTTCTGGAAGACGAAGCCGATGTGTGCCGCGATCGTCCGGACGTCGCTGCGCCCCGGGTCGATCCCGCCGACGTCGATGCGCCCGCGGGGAGGACGGACCACCCCGGCGATCGCCTGCAGCAGGGTCGTCTTGCCTGCACCGTTCGTCCCGATCACCGCGAGGAAGTCGCCCGTCCCGACCTCGAGGCTCACCTCGTGGAGGATCGGGGTGCGCCGGCGGCCGCGACCGCGTTCGACGCTGAGCTGGTCGACGCGGACCGCCACCGACGACTCGGTGGTGACCGGGGCGACGGGTGCTGTCGGCGGCGTCGGCAGTGCGGTCCCGTCGAGTGCGGCGGTCAGCTCGGCAGGTGTCAGGGGGAGGTCCGGCAGCAGGACACCGCCCTCCCGCAGTCGCAGGGCAGCGAGCGTCGCGACCGGGAGCCAGACGCCCATCTCGAGCAGTTCGTCGAGGTGACCGAGCAGGACGTCGCGGGTCGGGCCGTCGAAGGCGAGTCGCCCGTCGCGATCGAGGACGACGACCCGGTCGACGAGGTCGATGGCGGCGTCGAGGTTGTGCTCGACGAGCAGGATCGCGTGCCGCTTCCCGGCGCCCTCTGGTCCGGAGACGAGCGAACGGAGGGCGGCGTAGACCTCCTCGATCCCGGCCGGATCGAGGTTCGCCGTCGGCTCGTCGAGGACGAGGAGGTCGCTCCCCATGGCCAGGGCGCAAGCGATCGCGAGTCGCTGTCGGCCTCCGCCCGAAAGGCGGTCGGGGTTCTCGGTCCGGCGCTCCCAGAGCCCGACCTGCCGGAGCGCCCGTTCGGCGCGGGACAGCACCTCGTCGGCGGGGAGCAGGAGGTTCTCCGGGCCGAAGCACACCTCGTCGAGGACCGTTCCGGTGACGATCTGCGCGTCGGGGTCCTGGAACACCATCGCAACGTGCTCGCTCAGCTGCGCGACCGTCGACGTGGCCGTGTCGAGCCCGCCGGTGACCACAGCACCCTCGAACTCGGCCGGGACGGCGTGGGGGACGAGGCCGTTGAGGGCCAGGGCGAGCGTCGACTTCCCCGAGCCGCTCGGCCCGAGCAGGAGGACCACCTCACCGGGGGAGACCTGGAACGAGACGTCGTCCGGGGTCCACTCCTCGCGCTCGTCGTGACGGATGCGCACCCGCCGGACGACGGTGGCGGGGTGCGTCGGCGGTACGGGATGCACTCAGGCCCGCGTGCCGGCCGAGCCGCGGTCGCGCTGCAGCGGCTTCGCGATGGAACGCCCCACACCGGCTCTCGCGAGCGCCGCTGCGACCGCCCGCCCGAGCGCGGTGAAGGCGATCGGGCTGAGGACGAAGAGCGCGATGTAGACCGTCTGGGCGAGGGGTGCGAAATGCTCGATCCCGAGGACGACGAGCACGGATCCGCCGAAGACGAGTCCCGCGATGCCCGCTGCCAGGTAGAACACCCAGGCCCTCCAGACGCGGTAACGCGACACGGCGAAGGGGATCTCCTGCAGGAGCCCGATCGCGAGTCCGGTGCCGAAGTAGCGGAAGAACCACTGCGGGCTGAACGCCGCGGAAACGAGCCCGGCGGTGAGCCCGGTCATGAGGGCCACACCACCACGTCGGAGGAGCGCCTGCGAGACGACGCCCGGCAGGAAGTACACGCCGATGATGAGGCCGTAGAGCACGGGGGCGGTCGCGGAGATCGTGCCGCCGACGTACCCGGAGACGACGAAGACGAGGCCGCCACCGACGCCGATGGCGGCGCAGGTCAGCAGCAGTCGCGTACTCAGACGTTGCATGAGCCCACCTTCACGAGCAGCCGATCTCCTGAGGACAGCCTATCCTTTATCAGCCCGTCGAGACGCCGACGGACACCGTCCGGAACGGGGTCCGGAGCACCCGGTCCTGGCGGTCAGATCGAGCGTCGGCGCGGGGTCAGACGGACGTTCGGCAGGGGCGGCGCCGGGATGCGGTCCGTGCCGTGGCCGGCGACCGATCCGAAGCGCGGCGACCCCGCCTCCCAGTCCTCGCGGGCGGACTCGATGTCCTCGTGGCTGCGACCGACGAAGTTCCACCACATGACCAGCTCCTCCGGGAACGGCGTCCCTCCGAGGAGCACGAAGCGGGCACCGGTCGCGCTCCGGAGCTCGAGTCGATCGCACCCGGGCGCCAGGTACAGCAACGGGCCGGAGCCGAGTTCGACGCCGCCGACCTCGAGCACCCCGTCGAGCACCAGGACGCCGTGCTCGAAGGCCGGGTCCACCGGCACCTCGACGACGGTGTCGGCTTCGAGCGTCACGTCGGCACCGAGCAGGGGCGAATGGACGGTCGCGGTCGACGTCACGCCGCCGAGCGTGCCGACGAGGACGGTCGCCTCCAAGCCTGGAGCGCGGTGCACCGGCAGGTCCGTGTGCTGCTCGAACGCCGCCGGCACCGAGGCGGCGGTCTCCGGGAGCGCCACCCACAGCTGGAGGCCGTGCATGGCGGCCGCTTCCTCGCCCACCGAGAACTCGGAGTGCGACACGCCTCGACCGCTCGTCATGAGGTTGAGCTCGCCCGGGCGGACGACCACGTCGCTGCCCACGCTGTCGCGGTGGCGGATGTCGCCGACGAGCGGCCACGTCACGGTCTGCAGGCCGGTGTGCGGATGCGGCAGGACGCGCATCAGCGACCGGTCCTCGTCGAAGCGGTCGAGGAAGCACCAGGCGCCGATCATCGGCAGCTCGCGCTGCGGGAGGGTGCGATGGACGCTCAGGCCGCGGACGCCGCCGAGGGGGACCTCGCGGGCCTCGAGGAGTCTCGTCCCGGATCCGTCAGGTGCGTGGCAGACGCTGGGGACCGGGTCGGCGTCGAGTCTCGTCATGAGCGCCTCCTTATCACGGACAACGCTACTCCCGCTCGGCCTGACCTCGGCCCGCACCGACGTGGTTGACTGGGCGCGGGGCCCGTCCGGCTCCGCCGCTGCCGAGATTGGGGATCCCATGGGCCTGTTCGACAAGCATGAGGACGCACCGGAGCCGCTCGCCCGCGGCCTCTGGCACGACCGCATCGGCACGTTCGCGACCCGGAGCATCCAGACGCTCGCCATCGTCGCGGTCGCCGCGCTGATCGTCTTCGCACTGACCCAGCTCTCGCTCGTGATGATCCCCGTCGTCATCGCGCTCATCCTCGCCTCGGCGATCTACCCGCTCATGCGGTGGATGCGGTCGAAGGGGCTCCCGTCGATCCTCGCCACCTGGATCGCCCTCGTCTCGATCCTCGTCGTCCTCGGCGGCATCGGGTGGCTCATCGTCTGGGCCGTTCGCAGCCAGTGGGACGACCTCGTCGACTCCGCCTCGAAGGGATTCGGGCAGCTGCAGGACTGGCTCGGCACCCTGCCGTTCGACATCGACGAGAAGCAGATCGAGGACGCCAAGCAGACCGCGGTCGACTTCCTCACCTCGAGTCAGTTCGGCAGCGGCGCACTCGCCGGCGTCTCCGCGACGGCGAGCTTCCTCACCGGCCTGGTGCTCATGGTCGTCGTCCTGTTCTTCTTCCTCAAGGACGGGCCGCGGCTCTGGGAGTTCCTGCTCCGCCCCTTCACCGGAACCGCGTACGACCGCGCCAAGCGCATCGGCGGCAAGACGGTGGACACCCTCGGCGGGTACGTGCGTGGCACCGCCACGATCGCGGCCGTCGACGCGATCGGCATCGGCATCGGCCTCGCGATCATCGGGGTCCCGCTCGCCCTGCCGCTCAGCGTCATCGTGTTCCTGACCGCGTTCATCCCGATCGTCGGTGCGACCGCCGCCGGCATCCTCGCGGCCCTCGTCGCGCTCGTCGCCAACGGTCCGGTCGCCGCCCTCATCGTCGTCGGCATCGTCGTACTCGTGAACCAGCTCGAGGGCAACTTCCTCCAGCCCGTCGTCATGGCACGCTCGCTCAAGCTGCACGCCCTCGTCGTCCTCCTCGCCCTGACCGCCGGAACCATCCTCGGCGGCATCGTCGGCGCGGTCCTCGCCGTCCCGATCGCCGCGGTCGCGTGGGGCATCATCGGCGTCTGGAACGGTCCGGACCAGCCGGCCGAGCCCATGCGGCAGAAGCGACCCGAGTCCGTCTGAGGCAGGCCGTCAGGGGCGTGGGTCCGCTCGCCGGATAGCATGTGATCGTGGACCCCCACGATCTCCTCGGCCTCGTCTTCGAGGTCTTCACCTGGATCGGCTTCGGCAGCGCCGTCGTCGTGCTGCTCGTGATGCTCATCGCGCGGGCCGCGGACGGCAGCTGGGTGGAGACGCACGGGGTCATCGTGGACCTGCCGGACGACGCGGACGGCGGGCAGGGGCGCGAGGTCCGCTGGATGACCGAGGCGGCCGAGCTGTACTCACGACCCGTCACGGATGCGGAGTTCGACGCCCTGCGCGACCCCGAGGAGCCGAACGTCTTCTACGCCCGCCGGGAACCGTCGCGCGCACGCTTCCGCCGGACGGCCGACCATACGAGGGCACTCCGCCTGCTCTTCGGCGTGACGTTCGGCATCGGCGTCGTCTGCTCCATCGCCTCCATCGTGCTGCTGTTCGTCGCCGACACCGGGGCCTGAGCACCCGCTCCTCCTTCCGGTCCCTGAGTACCTCTTCCTCGGTCCCTGAGTACCTCTTCCTCGGTCACTGAGTACCTTTTCCCCGGTCCCTGAGCCTGTCGAAGGGCCATCCTCCCGGTCGTCGAGCCTGTCGAAATGCCCCCGAGTGACCCCCTGGTCCGGGCTCCGATCGTCCTGGCCACCTGTCGAAGGGCGACCACCGCTCGGGTAGGCTGTCAGCACGAGCGTCGACACCTGGTCCGCTCGCTCTCCCGGAGGCATCGCATGACGGAACGGTGGGCCCGTGTCGCCCGCGGCACCGCCGCAGCCGCGTTCGCCACCTTCGCCGCCGCCCTCTCTCACACGATCGGCGGGGCCGCCGCACCGTCCGCGTTCGTGCTCCTGGTCGGTGGCACCTTCGCCGTCCTGGTCTGTGTCCTCCTCGCCGGCCGCCGCATCACCGCGGTCGGGGTCGTCGCCTCCGTGCTCGTGAGCCAGCTCGGGTACCACGCGCTCTTCACCCTCGTCCCGAGCACCGTCAGCGCCACGGTCGCATCCGGCGGTGCGACCGGCCCCGCGAACTGGCACCGGCACGGGGTCGTCGAACTCGCGACCGGCGGCGTCACCGCGGCGCACACCCACGGCGACACGACGATGTGGGCGGCGCACCTCGTCGCGGCCGTCGCGACCATCGCAGCCATCCTGTTCGCCGAACGCGCGACGCTCGCCGCGCTCGCCGCCCTGACCGTCCGGATCCTCGCCCGCCGTGCCGCACCGAAGCACCTCGTCCCCGCGCCCCGTCGGGTGCGCTGGGTCCGCGTCAACCGTCGTCCCCGCAACATCGGGGTGGTCCTGCTCCACCTGCGACACCGAGGTCCGCCGGCGCTCGCCGCCGCCTGACCGACGCACCACCCTCCGACCGGGACGGGTGCCGTGCGTGGCCGGGGCGGCCCCGACGCAGCAGCACCCTTCGGCGCGCCATCCGGCGTGAGCCACCCCCTTCCGCACGCTCGACGCCGTGCGGATCAGTCGACAGGACGATCATGAACGCAACCACCCCCCGCCCCACCTTCCGCAAGCCCGCCGTGCTCGGTGCCGTCGCCATCGGCGCCGGAGCGCTCCTCGCGGTCGGTGCACCGCTCGCCGCCAGCGCCCACGTCAGCGTCACGCCGACCTCCACCGCCGCCGGCTCGTACACGGTGCTGAGCTTCGCCGTCGGTCACGGCTGCGACGGCTCGCCCACGACGAGCCTCTCCTTCGAGATCCCCGAGGAGATCAACGCCGTGACGCCGACGGTCAACCCGAACTGGACCATCGACAAGCAGATGGCCCCGCTCGCGAAGCCCATCACCGACAGTCACGGTGAGCAGCTCGCCGAGCGCGTCGGCACGGTCGTCTACACGGCCAAGACGCCGCTCGCCGACGGCTACCGCGACACCGTCTCCTTCCAGGTCCAGCTGCCGGCCGACGCCGAGGGCAAGACCCTCGTCTTCCCGGTGACGCAGACGTGCGAGGTCGGCCAGACCGACTGGACCGACGTCGCGAAGGACGGTCAGACCGAGGACGACCTCGAGTCACCGGCGCCCGTCGTCGTCGTGACCGCTGCCGAGGCCGGCGACCACCACGGTGGCGCTGCCATGGACGACGACGGTGACGGCGACCACACCGAGGCCGCCGCCGCGACCGACGCCGGCACCACCGACGTGCTGGGCCGCGTGCTCGGCATCGCCGGTCTCGTCGTCGGTGCCGCCGGCATCGTCATCGCTGCCTCCGCACGCCGCGCAGCGTCCGACGCGAAGCGCCAGGCCTGATGACGGTCTCCCGTCGTCGTCGTCTCGTCGGCACCGCTGCGACCGCGTTCCTCGCGGTCGCAGCGGTGCTCGCCGTGGCCCAGCCGGCCTCAGCGCACAACAGCATCATCTCGACGACGCCGGCCGAGGGGTCGACGATCTCGGAGCAGCCGGAGCAGCTCGTCATCACGACGAACGACAACCTGCTCGACCTCGGGGATGCCGGCCAGTCCAACCAGATCCAGGTGACCGGCCCGGGCGACGAGCGACTGTACTACGGCACCGCATGCGCAGCGGTGAACGGTCCTGCACTCGTCATGCCGCTGCAGCTCGGGCAGGCCGGCGAGTACACCGTCGTCTGGCAGCTCGTCTCGACCGACGGCCACCCGCTGTCGGGCAGCTACACCTTCGAGTGGGCGCCGGCCGAGGGCCAGGAACTCGCCGCGGGGAGTGCGAAGCCCGCATGCGCGACGAGCGGCGCCTCCACCGTCGAGCCCTCGTCGGAGGCGGGCGGTGTCGATCCGGAGTCGACCGCTGGCGGGCTCAGTGGCGATGTGTGGTGGATTGTCGGCGCGATCGGCGTCGTCCTGATCGCCGGCATCGGCGTGCTGCTCGTGACCCGGCGGAAGCCGGAGCCGACCTCGGGCGACCAGGGCACGGACACCTCGGCGCCCTGAGCCGCACCCCGTCCGGTCCCTGAGGCCGCACTCCGTCCGGTCCCTGTGCGCCACCCCGTCCGGTCCCTGAGCTTGTCGAAGGGTGGTCCGGTCGATGGTGCTTTCGGCTCGCGAGGCGTCTTGTGGGCACTTCGACAGGCTCAGTGACCGGGGGAGGTGACACGCTTCGGTCCCTGTGCGCCATCCCGTCCGGTCCCTGAGCTTGTCGAAGGGTGGTCCGGTCGATGGTGGTTTCGGCTCGCGAGGCGTCTCGTGGGCACTTCGACAGGCTCAGTGACCGGGGGAGGTGACACCCTGCGGTCCCTGAGCTTGTCGAAGGGTGGTCCGGTCGATGGTGCTTTCGGCTCGCGAGGGGTCTTGTGGGCACTTCGACAGGCTCAGTGACCGGGGGAGGTGACACCGTCCGGTCCCTGAGCGCCATCCCGTCCGGTCCCTGAGCTTGTCGAAGGGTGGTCCGGTCGATGGTGCTTTCGGCTCGCGAGGCGTTTTGTGGGCACTTCGACAGGCTCAGTGACCGGGGGAGGTGACACGTTCCGGTCCCTGAGCTTGTCGAAGGGCGTCTCGTGGGCACGTCGACAGGCTCAGTGATCGGGGGAGGTTCCGGCGAGCGGGTTCCGGTCCCGACACAACGCAACAGCCCCGCCATCCTCGAGAGGATGACGGGGCTGTTCGGTTGTTACCGGTGTAGCGTGCGGGTGAACCCGCGGTCGGCTACTTTGCCGGCGGCATCAGCACCGAGTCGATGAGGTACACGGTCGCGTTGGCGGTCTTGACGCCACCGCAGATGACCTTGGCACCGTTGACGGTGATGTTGTCACCCGAGCCCTCGACCTTGACGGTTCCACCCTCGACAGTGGTCTGCTCACCGTCGATGTCGGACGGAGCGATCTGGCCGGGGATCACGTGGTACGTGAGGATCGAGGTCAGCGTCGCAGCGCCCTCAGGCGTCTTGAGGCTGTCGATCGTCGCGGCGTCGATCTTCTTGAACGCGTCGTCGACCGGGGCGAAGACGGTGAACTCGGAGCCGTTCAGCGTGTCGACGAGGTTGACGTCGGGGTTCAGCTGGCCGGAGACCGCAGCGGTGAGCGTGGTCAGCAGCGGGTTGTTGGACGCGGCGACGGCGACGGGGTCGGCCGACATGCCGGCGACGGAGCCAGCACCGTCCGGGACGGCGTCAGCGTAGGCGGCGCAGCCCGAGCCGACGAGGTCCGCTGCGGGGTCTGCAGCCATCGACTCGGTGGGAGCGGAGCTCGGCTCCATCGAGGAACCGCTGTCGGAGCTGGAGCCGCTGGAACAGGCTGCGAGGCCGAAGGTCGCGACGGCGGCGAGTGCGAGCACTGCCATGTGGTTTCGCTTGATGGTACGCATGTGATTCTCCTTTGATGAGGTTTGGACCGGCTGTTCGAGTGCCTCTCAGAACCGGCCCTCGATGACACTTCGGAGCCCCCACGGGGGTGGTTTGGAAAAAGATCCGATCGCGTGTCGGACGGGGTCGCGCATTAAGAGGAGCGAAATTCTTCGGATCCGTTCCTGTGGAGGGGCACCGGGGTGTCAGCTGCTGCGGCTACGATCGACGGATGAGCTGGAGCACCGAACCCGACTGGATCCCGGACGACGCGGACGCTCCCGACGACTTCGACGCCCCACCGCCCGACGACGCATACCTCGGCGGTGGTGTCGCGTGGGGGAGTGGAGCGGTCGCGTCCGCTCCAGCCGCTCCGCGCACTGCGCCTCCGGTGGCCGTCCGTGCGGCCGGCCAGAAGTTCGCCACGGCGCAGGAGGCACTCCACTCCGTCTTCGGGTACGACGCGTTCCGTGGCGAACAGCAGCAGATCATCGAGCAGGTCGCCGGCGGCGGCGACGCGGTCGTCCTCATGCCGACGGGTGGGGGCAAGAGCCTCTGCTACCAGATCCCCGCCCTGCTCCGACCGGGCACCGGCATCGTCGTCTCCCCGCTCATCGCGCTCATGCAGGACCAGGTCGACGCACTCCTCGCCGTCGGCGTCCGCGCCGCGTTCCTCAACTCGACGCAGGATCCCGCTGAGCGTTCCCGGGTCGAACAGGCCTACCTCGCCGGCGAGCTCGACCTCCTCTACGTCGCGCCGGAGCGCCTGAGCTCGGAGGCGACCCGGCGGTTCCTCGGCCAGGGCACCATCGCCCTGCTCGCGATCGACGAGGCGCACTGTGTGTCGCAGTGGGGGCACGACTTCCGTCCCGACTACCTCATGCTCGGTGAGCTCGCCGAACGCTGGCCCGACGTCCCGCGCATCGCGCTCACCGCGACCGCCACCGACGCGACACACCAGGAGATCACGCAGCGGCTCCACCTCGGTGAGGCCAAGCACTTCGTCTCGAGTTTCGACCGCCCGAACATCCAGTACCGGATCGTCGGCAAGAACGAGGTCCGTAAGCAGCTCGTCGCGTTCGTGAAGGAGCAGCCGGCCGGCACCGCCGGGATCGTCTACTGCCTGAGCCGCAAGACGGTGGAGCAGACGGCGCAGCTCCTGCGCGACAACGGGGTGGACGCCGTGGCGTACCACGCCGGACTCGACGCCTCCGTGCGAGCAGCTGCGCAGTCACGCTTCCTCCGCGAGGACGGCGTCGTGGTCGTCGCGACCATCGCCTTCGGCATGGGCATCGACAAGCCGGACGTCCGCTTCGTCGCCCACGTCGACCTCCCGAAGAGCGTCGAAGGCTACTACCAGGAGACGGGCCGTGCGGGGCGCGACGGCGAGCCGTCCATCGCCTGGCTCGCCTACGGCCTGCAGGACGTCGTCCAGCAGCGGCGCATGATCGCCGAGTCGCCGGGCGACCTCGCGCATCAGCGCAACCTCAGCGCCCACCTCGACGCGATGCTGGCCCTCTGCGAGACCGTCGACTGCCGCCGGGTCAACCTGCTGCGTTACTTCGGCCAACCCTCCACGCCGTGCGGCAACTGCGACACCTGTCTCGAACCCCCGGTCACCTGGGACGGCACCGTGCCGGCGCAGAAGCTCCTCTCGACGATCGTGCGCCTGAAGCGCGAGCGCAACCAGTCCTTCGGCGCGGGGCAGATCATCGACATCCTCCGCGGCAAGCGGACCGACCGCGTCGCTCAGCAGCGGCACGACGAACTCGCGACCTTCGGCATCGGCGAGGACCTCAGCGACCAGGAGTGGCGCGGCGTCGTCCGTCAGCTGCTCGCACGCGACCTCCTGGCCACCGTCGGCGAGTACGGCACGCTCGGCCTCACCGACGGGAGCGCCGAGGTGCTCGCCGGGAACCGGCCGGTGGCCATGCGTCGCGAGCCGGAACGTGCCGCCCGCTCCTCGTCGAGGTCATCCTCCCGCTCGTCGAGCGCGAACGCCGAGCTCGAGCCCGCCGCGGCCGAGCTGTTCCAGGCCCTGCGTGCCTGGCGCGCCGGGGTCGCGAAGGAGCAGGGCGTCCCCGCCTACATCGTCTTCGGCGACGCGACGCTGCGGGAGGTCGCGACGGCGAAGCCCGACTCGCTCGGTGCGCTCGACGGCATCAGCGGCATCGGCGCGAAGAAGCTCGACGCGTACGGACAGGCGCTCATCGAGGTCGTCGCCGCCAACGCCTGACGCCGCTCCTGGGAGCGAGCTGCGACAGCTGTGGGGGAGGACCAAGTCGATCGACGACGATCGGGCGGGCCCTTGTCCACATCCCACAGGCGCTTTCACCCATCGTTATGACAGTCCTACCATTGTGGGAGGTTTTCATGGGTGAAAGGCAGGACACAGCGATGGTCGACACAGCGATCCGGACGAGCGTCAGCGGTACCACGGCAGCGACGGTCGAGGTGGCGCCGTCCGACGCGCGGATCGACGTCCCGGCGCTCGCGCACCAGCTGCTCGGCACCTGGCCGGAGGCCCGTCTCGCGTCGCGTGCGCTCGCCGCCAAGCCCGAGATGCAGCGGATCGAGGGCCAGTCGATGGACGACCACCGCGACCGCGTCTTCCACCAGCTGAAGCTCCTCGTCGAGAACGGTCAGGTGCTCAAGGCGTTCCCGAAGCGCCTCGGCGGTGCCGACGACCACGGTGGCAACATCGCCGGGTTCGAGGAGCTCGTCCTCGCGGACCCGTCCCTCCAGATCAAGTCCGGCGTCCAGTGGGGCCTGTTCGGTGCGGCGATCCTGCACCTCGGCACCGAGCCGCACCACGACGCGTTCCTGCCCGGCGCGATGAACCTCGACGTCCCCGGTGCCTTCGCGATGACGGAGTCCGGTCACGGCTCCGACGTCGCCTCGATCGCGACGACCGCGACGTACGATCCGGAGACCCAGGAGTTCGTCATCGACACGCCGTTCCGTGCGGCGTGGAAGGACTACCTCGGCAACGCGGCCGTGCACGGCAAGGCGGCGACCCTGTTCGCGCAGCTCATCACGGACGGCGTGAACCACGGCGTGCACTGCTTCTACGTGCCCATCCGCGACGACGAGGGCGCATTCCTCCCCGGGATCGGCGGCGAGGACGACGGCCTGAAGGGTGGGCTCAACGGCATCGACAACGGCCGGCTGCACTTCACCGGCGTCCGCGTGCCGCGCACCAACCTCCTCAACCGCTACGGCGACGTCGCCGAGGACGGCACCTACTCCTCGCCCATCAAGAGCCCCGGGCGACGCTTCTTCACCATGCTCGGCACGCTCGTCCAGGGCCGGGTGTCCCTCGACGGAGCCGCGACGTCGGCCTCCGCCCTCGCCCTGCAGATCGCGATCACCTACGGCAGCGAGCGTCGGCAGTTCAACGCGGGCAGCGACACCCAGGAGGAGGTCATCCTCGACTACCAGCGCCACCAGCGCCGGCTCCTGCCGCGCCTCGCGACGACGTACGCGCAGATCTTCGCCCACGACCGGCTGCTCGTGAAGTTCGACGAGGTGTTCAGCGGCAAGGCCGACTCGGACGACGACCGTCAGGACCTCGAGACGCTCGCGGCGGCCCTCAAGCCGCTGTCGACCTGGCACGCGCTCGACACGCTCCAGGAGGCGCGGGAGGCGTGCGGTGGCAACGGCTTCCTCGCGGAGAACCGCCTCACCGGTCTGCGCGCCGACCTCGACGTCTACGCGACGTTCGAGGGCGACAACAACGTGCTGCTGCAGCTCGTCGCCAAGCGTCTCCTCACCGACTACAGCCGGAAGTTCGCGAAGGTCGACGCCGGTGCGCTCGCCCGTTACGTCGTCGAGCAGGCGACCGACCGCGCCGTGCACAGCAGCGGACTCCGGAGCCTCGCACAGACCGTGAAGGACTTCGGTTCCACGGCACGCTCGGTGAGCCAGCTGCGCGACACGAACGTCCAGCGCGAGCTGCTGACGGAGCGCGTCGAGTCGATGATCGCCGAGGTCGCGACGAAGCTGCGCGGCGCGAACAAGCTGTCGAAGCAGGCCGCGTCCGACCTCTTCAACGCGCACCAGAACGAGCTCATCGAGGCCGCACGCGCCCACGGCGAGCTTCTGCAGTGGGAAGCGTTCACCGAGGGCGTCGAGCAGATCCAGGACCCCGGGACCAAGCAGGTGCTGACCTGGGTGCACGACCTTTTCGGGCTCTCGCTCATCGAGAAGCACCTCGCCTGGTACCTGATCCACGGGCGCCTCTCGCCGCAGCGCGGCCAGGCCGTCAGCGCGTACGTCGACCGCCTCATCGCCCGGCTGCGACCGCACGCCCTCGACCTCGTCGAGGCCTTCGGCTTCGCGCCCGAGCACGTGCGCGCACCCATCGCGACCGGCCAGGAGGCGCAGCGCCAGCAGGAGGCCGCCGACTACTTCGCCGCCCTCCGCGCTTCGGGCGACGCACCCGTCGACGAGAAGACGCTCTCCAAGAAGTCCCGCTGACCGCAGCCGGTTGAGAGGAGGCATTTCGTCGTCGGCGCAAGGGTCCGGCGACGATATGCCTCACCTCGCGCTGCGCGATAGGGTGCCGACATGACGTTCAACGACAACGCCGACATCAGCGGGAACAAGGTCAAGCGACGGGGCCGCACGACCGGCATCGCCGTCGGTGGCGGCGCGGTCGGCGTCATCGTGATCGCCCTCATCTCGCAGTTCCTCGGGGTCGACGTCTCGGGCATCCTCGGTGGCGGTGGTGTCGGCGGGGGCCAGCAGGAGGAGAGCCAGCTCTCTGACGAGTGCCAGACCGGTGCCGACGCGAACGCGAACGTCGACTGCCGCATGGGCGGTGCCTACTCGTCACTCGACGCCTACTGGGCCGAGGAGCTGCCCGCGCTCGGCGTCGACTACACCTCGCCGGCCGACTTCATCATCTTCGACCAGCAGACGAACACGGGTTGCGGTGCCGCCACGAGCGCCACCGGCCCGTTCTATTGCCCGCCGGACCAGACCATCTACATCGACACCAGCTTCTACGCCGAACTGCGCGACCGATTCGGCGCCTCGGGCGGACCGCTCGCCGAGATGTACGTCGTCGCCCACGAGTGGGGTCACCACATCCAGGCGCTCACCGGCATCATGGACCGCGCCGACCGCAGCGGCACGGGTCCAGCCTCCGACTCCGTCCGCATCGAGGTGCAGGCCGACTGCTTCGCCGGCGCGTGGGTCGCCGCGGCGTCCGACACGGAGGACGCGAAGGGGGTCGCCTTCCTGAAGCCGGTGACCCAGCAGGAGATCGACGACGCGCTGAGCGCCGCGGCGGCCGTCGGTGACGACCGCATCCAGGAGGCCGCGACCGGCCAGGTGAACCCCGAGGCGTGGACCCACGGTTCCGCCGAACAGCGCCAGCGCTGGTTCATGACCGGCTACCAGTCCGGTCCATCCGCGTGCGACACCTTCTCCGTGTCGGCCGACCAGCTCTGACCGGTGGGCCGGGTGCGGCATGCTAGATGAGACACGTGTCGTGAACACAGGAGGAAGTGGACCGTATGGGTGAGCCGTATCCCGAGATCGAGCCGTACGAGACCGGCATGCTCGACGTCGGCGACGGGCAGTCGCTGTACTGGGAGACCTCCGGCAACCCCGACGGCAAGCCCGTCGTGTTCCTCCACGGTGGCCCGGGCGGCGCGACGAGTCCGATCCACCGTCGGCTCTTCGACCCGAAGCGGTACCGCATCGTCCTCGTCGACCAGCGCGGCTGCGGTAGGAGCACCCCGCACGCGAGCGACCCGGCAGCCGACCTGTCGACGAACACCACCTGGCACCTCGTCGCCGACCTCGAGGTGCTCCGGAAGGCGCTGAAGATCAAGCGCTGGATGGTGTTCGGCGGGTCCTGGGGCTCGACCCTCGCGCTCGCGTACGCGCAGAAGCACACGAAGCGCGTCACCGAGCTCGTGCTCCGGGGTATCTTCACGTTGCGCGACGCCGAGCTCGACTGGTTCTACGAGGGCGGTGCCTCCGCGGTCTTCCCCGACCTGTGGGAGAGCTACCTCGAGCCGATCCCGGTCGACGAGCGCCGTCACCTCATCGAGGCCTACCACCGTCGCCTGTTCGACGAGGACCCGGCCGTCCACGGACCGGCGGCCGTCGCCTGGTCGCGATGGGAGTCGTCGACGATCACCCTGCTCCCGCAGGAGGAGACCGTCGCCCGGTTCACCGACCCGCACTTCGCGGTGGCGTTCGCGCGCATCGAGAACCACTTCTTCACGAACAAGGGCTGGTTCGAACCCGAGCAGCTCATCCGCGACGCCGGCAAGCTCGCCGGGGTCCCCGGCGTGATCGTCCAGGGCCGCTACGACATGTGCACCCCGGTCTTCACCGCGTGGGACCTGCACCAGGCCTGGCCGGAAGCGGACTTCACGATCGTCCCCGACGCGGGGCACGCCTTCGACGAGCCGGGCATCCTGTCGGCACTCATCGACGCGACGGACCGCTTCGCGAAGGACTGAGGGCCTTCGACAGGCTCAGGGACCGGGTGTGGGCTCAGAGACCGGTCGCTCAACTGAGCCAGTGTCGGGGACGGGCGCAGGCTCGATCGTCGCGGCTCGGTGGCGACGCACATAGGGCAAACGGTCCTGCAACGCGCGCGTGATCGGACGTTCGACGAACCGGAAGATCAGTGCAGCGGCCGCCGTCACGACGATGATCGACAGGATCACCGATAGCGGTGCCGAGGGGAAGCTGATCTTCGCGAGCACGACCGGCACGATCGGTGCGATGAGCGGGTGGAACAGGTACAGGCTGTATGACGCGTCGCCCATGAAGATCAGCGGCCGAGGGATCCGGCCACCGATCCACGGCTCGGCCGCGGCCACGGCGAGGAGGAGCGCCGCGACGCCGAGGTGCCGGAGGAGCCCCTGCGCGTCGCCGGCCGAATAGGAGCCGTCGAGGAACGGGATGACCGCCCACAGAGCGACGATGTAGCCGAGCCAGGCAGCGAGTCGCTTGAGGGAACGGTCCTTGGTCCACTGCCCGATCACCATCCCGACGAGGAAGTACAGGACGATGGCGTTCAGGTACACCGTGGCCGCCGGCCAGTCGTCGGCTCGGAACGCCGAGCCGACCGCGGCCGCAGAGAGGATCGCCCCACAGAACACGATGGGCTTCGCCCGGACGAGCAGGGCGATGGTGAAGACGACGTAGAAGAACATCTCGAAGGTCAGCGTCCAACCGACGCCGAGCAGCGGCTCGATACGGCCCGCTTCGTTGCGCGAGGGGAGGAACAGGTACGAGAGGACGGTCGTCCCCGGATTGAGGCTTGCATGCAGGACGGCCGAAGGGATGACGATGAGCGTCGCTAGTTTGACCGTGGTCGCGAGCCAGTACATCGGCACGATGCGGACGAGTCGCCGCATACCGAAGAACTTCCACCCGTCGCGCGTCCCCGCCAAACTGCCTGCGGAGATCATCATGACGAACCCGCTGATCACGAAGAAGATGTCGACGCCGACCTCGCCGAAATGCCAGGTGTCCGTACCGGCGCCGAGGCGCTCGCTCGCGTAGAACGTCGAGTGCGTGATGACGACGAGCAGCGCAGCGACGAACCGCAGCGTCTGAATACCGTCGTATTTCGAGCGAGGAAGCGCGGGCATGACTGATCCCCCTGATGGTCGGTCGTTCGGGTGAACCGGACCTGAAGCGTCCTGCAACGGTAGCAGGGCGCGGGGGGCAACGGTCAGGATTTCCCTGGTCCGAACGGCTTTCCGCACCCCCAAAGCGGGGGCGGCCGCGCTACTCCGTGAATCGGGCCCGGCGGACGGCCTTGCCCGCCCGGAGCGCCTCGCCGAGCGAGCGTCCGACGAGCCCCTCCCGGGCGAAGCCGCTCAGCAGCTCAGCCGCGAGTGCGCCCCGGTCGACCTCGGGCTCCGGGCCGTCGTCGACCCCGTCCGCCGGACCGGCGAACCCGTCGTGGGCCAGCAGGATGGACCCCTGGTGGCAGTGCCGCACGGCGTGCGCGACCCGCTCGTGCTCGCCGACGTCCTTGACATCCCAGGCGGTCGCGGTCCAGAGCACGGTCTGGAGACCGGCACGCTTGACGGCCTGCCACGTCTCGATGCTCTGGGCGCCGTAGGGCGGCCGGAACCACTCGATCGGCTGGCCGCTCAGCTGCTCGAGCTCCTGCTTGGCAGCGAGGGTGCGCCGATAGGCGGCCTCCTCGGAGAAGTCGGTGAGGCGCACGTGGTCGTCGCCGTGCAGCGCGAGCTCATGCCCGCCAGCGACGATGCGTTCGAGGAGCTCGGGGTGCTTCCGTGCGCGGCCGACGAGCACGAAGAACGTCGCGGTCGCTCCGGCGTCGGCGAGGGCGTCGAGGACTCCCGGCGTGCCGTCGGGACTCGGTCCGTCGCCGTACGTGATGACGACCGTGCGTTCGTCCGTGGCGACGCCGACGATCGAGCCGTGGACGGGCAGCGAGCCGGTGAGCCGGGCGAGCAGCGCCTGCCGAGCCTTCGTCATGTGTCCACCGCCCTGTGAGTCGATCCGTCCAACAGTACCTCGCTGTGGTGGCGAAGGGGAGCGGAGGATCGAGGCCCGGACGGGTGCGGGGAGCGGCGGGCCTCAGGCCTGGACGAGGGTGGTGTCGAGCTCGCGCTGCTCCTCGAGCTGGGCGAGCGCACGTCGCAGCGCGGTGCTCGAGGTGCTCATCGTGTACGGGAAGTACACGACCTCGACGCCGACCTTGGCGAACTCCGCCTCGAGGCGCAGACCCTCCGCGGTCCCGCGCCAGTCGTCACCCTTGAAGAAGATGTCGAAGCGCAGCGCCTCCCAGGCCTGGAGCTTGTCTTCCCAGGTCTCCTCGACGGCCTCGTCGACGAAGCCGATGTGGCGGACGATCTCGAGTCGCTCCGTGAGGGGGACGACCGGCTCGATGCGCTTGCGGGTGCGCAGCAGCTCGTCGGAGACGACGCCGGCGATGAGGTAGTCGCAGGCGCTCTTGGCGTGACGGAGGATGTTCAGGTGGCCGACATGGAAGAGATCGAACGCCCCTGCGGCGTAGCCCACGCGACCCTGGCGCGCTGATGCCTGATCGCTGCTCTGATACTCGTTCATGGTCGAACGCTCCCCACGGTGCGTGTTTGCCTGTCGTTGTCGGCGCGTTCATTGAGCCACCTCAGAGGCTATGAGGGTCATCAACGCTTGCCGAGTCCACTTTCAGGTGCCACCCGAGCAGGGGTGTCGCGCCTCGCGGACGAGCGAACCGCGGTGCGATACTGTTCCGGAGACGATCTGGAGCACGACATGGCTGAAGCAGAAGAGCGCCCTGAGACCGCCGCACCCTCGGGCGAGACCGGTGCCCCCGGGCGCCGCCGGGTGACGAGCGTCGTCATCTCGGTCGTCGTGGCGCTCGTGGTCATCGGCGTCGTGCTCTGGCTGACCATCCGTCCTGGAACGCCCGCGGGCGATGGCACGACCGAGCCGTCCAGCACGCCCGCTTCGTCAAGCTCGGCCGATCCGACCCGAGACCCCGACGCCACCCTGCCGCCCGCAGGCTCCGGCACAGGTTCCATCGGGTTCGATGACACCGCCGACGTCACGGACGCAGTCAGCCTCAAGATCGAGTCCCTCGAGGCGGTGACGGGAGAGGCGTCCCAGCCGGGGGAGGTCGCCGGCCCGTCCGTCCGAGTGACGATCGCCTTCACGAACAGCGGCAACGAGGCCTACTCACTTGCCGGAGCGGTTGCGAACGCGTACTACGGCGCCGACCTCACGCCGGCCATCGAACTCGCCGCCCCGGGCGGCGTCCGCTTCCCGGAGCAAGTGGCGGCAGGCGAGACGGTCCGCGGGACATTCATCTTCAACATCCCTGAGGACGCCCGCGACGCCGTACGGATCACGGTGGACTACGCGGCGGCCGAACCCGCCGTCGTCTTCGAGGGCGCAGCACCGCGCTAAGAAGCGCCCCGCGGTACCAGACACGTGTCAGATCCGCCCGGGAATCGGGCCGATCCGGTGCGAATCACCCCTGATCTGGGGGCGTCGTGCCCCTGAATGGGGTGCATCATCCCGCTACCGCTTGCGGTTGACTGCGTGGAAGGACCATTCCCGTTGGTTCACGGTGCCCGACCGTGCTCGCCAGAGGTCCGACACCTTCACCCGAGAAGACTGCGAGATATCCATGACCACACTGCTGTCGTCCGACTCCGCGCACGCGCGGCGGACCCGCCGCACGGTGAGACCGCGACTCGTCGCGCTCGTCGGCATCACCGTCGCGACGGTGATCTTCGGCATGCTCACGAGCGCGCAGACGGCGTCCGCCGACACGATGCCGACCGACGGCACGCCCGTCACCGCCTCGTCGGACGCCCTCCCCGCTCCGCAGATCAACGGTGTCGTCTGGGACCAGGTCGCGGTGGGGAACACCGTCTACGTCGCCGGCTCCTTCACCACGGCCCGCCCGGCAGGCTCGGCCGCGGGCGTGAACACCGTGGCTCGGAACAACTTCCTCGCCTACAACCTCACGACCGGCGCACTGCTGCCGTGGGCTCCGAGCTTCAACCAGCAGGTCCGTTCGTTGGCAGCGTCGCCCGACGGCACCCGCCTCTACGCCGGTGGACAGTTCACGACCGTGAACGGAGCGAACCGGTACCGCCTCGCTGCGTTCGACCTGGCGACGCAGACACTCGTCGCCGGTTTCGCTCCGTCGATCAACTCGATCGTCAAGTCAGTCGCTGCGACGAACACGACCGTCTACGCCGGCGGTCAGTTCACGTCCGCTCAGGGCGCGGCGCGAGCCGGGATCGCGGGCTTCTCCGCGTCCAATGCAGCCCTCACCCCGCTCGCCCCCGCCGTCGCCGGCGGCACGGTGCAGGCGCTGACGCTCAACCCGGACGGTTCGAGGATCGTCATCGGTGGCAACTTCACCTCCGTCAACGGCTCGGACAACCCTGGGTACGGCCTCGCAGCATTCAACACGGCCGACGGTTCGGCACTGCCCTGGGCCATCAACTCGCTGATCCGCAACGGCGGTGAAGACGCTTCCATCAACTCGCTCACGAGCGATGGGACGAGCGTCTACGGCACCGGTTACACCTTCGGGGGCGGTGGCAACATCGAGGGCGCCTTCAAGGCCGACTGGGACGGGGGAACCCTCCAGTGGGTCGAGGACTGCCACGGCGACTCCTACGCGGTCGCTGCCGCGACCGACGTCGTCTACGTCGCGAGCCACGCCCACTACTGCGGCAACGTCGGCGGATACCCGCAGACCGATCCGTGGGGCTTCCAGCGCGCCACCGCCTTCACGAAGGCCACGACCGGCACGCTGACCGCCGACCCCCACGGCTACTACAACTTCAACGGCACCCCGGCACCCACCCTGCTCAACTGGTTCCCGACGATCAACACGGGAACGTTCACCGGAGCGAGCCAGGGTCCGTGGGACGTCGCCGTCGCCGGTGACTACGTCTTGTACGGCGGCGAGTTCACCGTGGTGAACGGCGTAGCGATGCAGGGCCTGGTCCGATTCGCCAACCCGTCGATCGCCCCGAACAAGGACGGCCCGCGCCTCAACGGTGCGAACTTCGTCCCGACCGTGACGTCGTTCAGCCGCGGCACCGCCCGGATCTCGTGGCAGGCCAACTACGACCGCGACAACTCCGACCTCACCTACCAGGTCATCCGCAACAACGTCACGGGGTCGCCGGTCTACACGACGAGCGCGAAGTCGACGTTCTGGAAGCGTCCGGTCATGTCCTTCCTGGACACGGGGCTCACTCCGGGCCAGACGTACAACTACCGGATCCGGGCGACCGACCCCTACGGCAACTTCCAGCAGGGGCTGAACGTCGCAGTCACGATCTCCGAGGACGGCGCGATCAGCAGCTACCAACAGTCGGTGCTGAACGACAACCCCACCTCCCTCTGGCCGCTCGGCGAGTCGAGCGGGACCACCGCCTACGACTGGAACTCGGGTGACGACCTGCTCCTCACCGACACCGGCGTGACCCGCGGTGCCACCGGTCAGGAGGCCTCGTCGACGAATAAGGCCACCACCTTCTCCGGCGGCTCGAGCTCCTCCACGGTGCAGAAGCCCTCGCCGAACACCTTCACGACCGAGGCGTGGTTCAAGACGACCACCACCTCGGGCGGCAAGATCATCGGCTTCGGCGGGTCGGCGACCGGGAACTCCTCGTCCTACGACCGTCACGTCTACATGGGCAACGACGGCCGCCTGAACTTCGGCACCTACACGGGCAACACGAACATCGTGACGAGCCCGAACGCGTACAACGACGGTCAGTGGCACCAGGTCGCGGCATCGCTCGGCGCGAACGGGATGCAGCTGTTCGTCGACGGCAAGAAGGTCGCCTCGCGCGCCGACATCACGTCCGGCCAGGTGTTCAACGGCTACTGGCGGGTCGGCGGCGACAACATCGGCGGCTGGCCGAACGGTCCGAGCAGCAGCACCTTCTCGGGCGACATCGACGACGTGTCGGTGTTCCCGACGGTCCTCACCCGCCAGCAGATCGACGCGCACTACGTCGCATCGGGCCGCACGTCCACCGTCCCGACCGCACCGGCCGACGCGTACGGCGCTGCGGTGTTCGGCCTCGACCCGGCGCTCTACTGGCGCCTCAACGAGACGAGCGGGTCCACCGCCGTCGACGCCGGCCCGACCGAGGCGAACGGCCTGTACTTCGGTCAGGTCACCAAGGGTGCGAACGGCGCCATCTCCGGTGTGGACAACACGGCTGCCCAGTTCACCTCCAACGGCTGGGACGAGGGTGGTGTCTCGAGTCAGTCGAGCTACTCCAACCCGACCAGCTACGCGATGGAGGCCTGGTTCCAGACCACCTCGACGCAGGGCGGCAAGGTCATCGGCTTCGGGTCGAACCAGACCGGTGGATCGGGCGGGTACGACCGGCACGTGTTCCTGCGTCCCGACGGCAAGCTCGTCTTCGGCACCTGGACCGGCCAGGAGAACACGATCACCTCGCAGGCCGCCGTCAACGACGGCCAGTGGCACCACGTGGTCGCCCAGCAGTCCGCAGCCGGCATGAAGCTGTTCATCGACGGCTCGTCCGTCGGTACCAACCCGCAGACCGGTGCGCAGGACTACACCGGCTACTGGCGAGTGGGTGGCGACAACGCCTGGCAGGGTTCGGTGCCGTACTTCAACGGCAAGATCGACGAGGTCGCCGTCTACAACGCCCCCCTCACCGACGCCCAGGTCGCCCAGCACCGTGAGCTCGGCCTCGGCCAGGCTCCGAACGCCCTCCCGACCGCCGCGTTCACCAACGCGGTCGCCAACCTCGACCTCACCACGGACGCGACGACGTCGACCGACACCGACGGCGTCATCAGCTCCTACGCCTGGGACTTCGGGGACGGTCAGACCGGGACCGGCGCCACGGCGGCACACCACTACGCCGCCGGTGGCACCTACACGGTCACCCTCACGGTGACGGACAACCGGGGCGGCACCGCCACCATGCAGCAGACGGTCACCGCGGTGGCTCCGAACCAGCTCCCGACCGCGGCGTTCACGCCGACCGTCGTGAACCTGGATGGGTCGTTCGACGCCTCGGCCTCCGCCGACCCGGACGGGACGATCGCCTCGTACGCCTGGAACTTCGGTGACGGCACCTCGGGGACCGGTGTCACGGCGACCCACAGCTACGCCACGGCCGGCACGTTCACGGTCAGTCTCACGGTCACCGACAACGTCGGCGCCACGGCGAGTGCGACGCACGACGTGGTCACCACGCTGCCGCCGAACCAGCTGCCGGTCGCGAGCTTCACGGCGGCCTCCACGGGACTCACCGCGAGCTTCGACGGGTCGGGTGCCTCGGATCCGGACGGCACGATCGCCTCGGTGGCCTGGAACTTCGGTGACGGAGCGACCGGTACCGGGACGACGACGACGCACAGCTACGCGACGGCCGGCACGTACACGGTCACCCAGACCGTGACGGACAACCGCGGCGGCACGGCGGCCACCACCCTGAGCGTCACGGTCGCGCCGATCCCTGCAGCGTCGACCTACGCGGACGACACGTTCGAGCGCACTGCGAGCAGTGCCTGGGGGAACGCCGCCACCGGTGGCGCCTGGACCGTCTCGGGCGGGAACTCGAGCTTCTCGGTCGCCAACGGCACCGGCAAGATCTCGCTCCCGGCGAGCGGTACGAGGACGGCGCGACTGAACGCCGTCTCGGTCACCGACGTGACCGTCACCACGAAGATCACGGCCTCGGCAGTCGCCGACGGAGGTGGCGTCTACGCCTCGGTCATCGGACGACAGGTCGGATCCGCGTTCTACTCGGCTCGGGTGTGGCTGCAGGCGAACGGCGCGGTCCGGATCCAACTGCTGCAGGGCGCGACCGCGCTCCAGGCGGTCACGATCCCCGGGCTCACGTACACCGCTGGGCAGGCGCTCCAGGTCAAGCTCCAGGTGACGGGTACAGCGCCCACGACCCTCGGCGCGAAGGTCTGGGTCGCCGGTGCGACGGAGCCCACCGCCTGGCAGGTGACGGCCACCGACTCGACCGCCGGCCTGCAGGCTGCCGGATTGGTCGGACTCGGCGGATACCTCTCCGGCTCCACCACGAACGGTCCGATCACCCTGACGTTCGACGACTTCCTCGCCGGAGCCACCGGCGCGGTCCAGCCGACGCCCGTCAACCAGGCTCCGACGGCCGCGTTCACGGCGACCCCGTCCGGCCTGACGGCAGCGCTCGACGCCAGCGGTTCCACCGACCCGGACGGCACGATCGCCTCGGTCGCCTGGAACTACGGCGACGGGCAGACCGGTACCGGGGTGACGTCCTCGCACGTGTACGCCGCCGGCGGGACCTACACGGTCACGCTGACCGTCACGGACAACGGCGGATTGACGGCGACGACCACCCAGGCCGTCACGGTCACCGCTCCCGTGGTACCGCCGGTCGATCCGGCGCCCGTCGCGGTCGCGGCCGACACCTTCGCACGCACCACGGCCAACGGCTGGGGCAGCGCGGAGACGGGTGGAGCCTGGACGCTCTCCGGTGCTGCCTCGTCCTTCTCGGTCACGCCGGGTGCCGGAGTCATCCAGGTGCCGGCCGGCCAGACGCGGAGCGCGCGGCTCGCCGGTGTGTCGGCAGCCGGCACCGATTCGTCGGTCTCGTTCACCATCGCCCAGGCACCGACCGGGGGTGGCCAGTTCGTCTCGCTCGTCGGACGCCGTGTCGGTACGGACAGCTACACCGCCCGTGCCTGGGTGCAGGCGAATGGGGTGATCCAGGTGCAGTTGATGCGTGGGACGACCGTCCTCCGGGCGGTCAATCTGACCGGGGTGGCCTACACGCCGGGCGCGAAGGTGAACTTCCGTTCCCAGGTGTCGGGCTCCGGTACGACCACCATGCAGGCCAAGGCCTGGATCGACGGTCAGGCCGAGCCGAACTGGCAGGCGGCCACGACGGACACCACGGCGGCCCTGCAGGCACCGGGTGCCGTCGGCATCGACACGTACGTGTCGGGCTCCGTCACGAACGCACCCATCGTGTTCACCTTCTCCGGATACAAGGTCAGCGCGCTCTGACCTGATCGAGACCCGGCCGGGAGTGGACGCCGTCCCCAAGTCGCCCACTCCCGGCCGCACCAACGGCGGTGTCCCTGTGCTCGCAGTGCAGTGGCATCGTCCGATGTGTCTCCGTCGGGATACGGAGCACACCGAGAAACGCCCCTGGTGACAACCAGGGGCGTTTCCATGTCCTGCGGGTGCCGAGCCAGCCTGCTCCGGCGATGCAGACGGCTCAGGCGGATCGGTCCGAGGCGGCGCCGGAGCCCCGACAGGCTCGGATCCGTTTCGCGACCCTGCGGCCGTCACGGATGGCGCGTACGGCGATCCACAGCGTCTGCGGCCTCGTCAGGAACTGGCGTCTGCCGCCCTGCAACAGGATCTCGCGAGCGACGGCGAGCGTGTGACGCTGCCAGAGCGCCTCATCCTGTTGGTCGAGGCGGAGGGCCGCGAAGACGAGCCGGTTGCGGATGTTGTAGTAGTAGTAGGTGTCCGACTTCGCCTGACCGGATTCGGTGTGGCCGACGGCCTGCGTACCGCCCTCCGCATGGACCGCGGTCACGTCGTCGAGGACGAGGAGCTCGCCGCCGGCGGCGACCACCTGATGGGAGAGGTCGACGTCCTCCCAGTACAGGAAGTACTCGTCGGAGAATCCACCGATGTCCTGCCAGAGCTTCGAACCGATGGCGAGGCAGGCTCCTGTGAGCCACGGCTCGATGCGGTCCGCGGGGACGCCGACCAGCCGCCGGCGTCGTGACCTGATCCGGCCGTCGTCGAGGTACAGGTCACTGCCGTTGGACCACACGCTGCCGTCGGGGCGGAGGATGCGCGGGGCCACCAGCGTGGGTGACGTGGCGCAGGCTGCGAGGAGCCTCGCAGCGGCGTCCGGAAGGAGTTCGGCGTCGGGGTTCAGCATGATGAAGCGGCTGGCGCCCGACTCGATCGCAAGCTCGATTCCGGCGTTGACGCCCGCCCCGAAGCCGAGGTTGGTGGGCGGTTCCACGAGGTACCAGCCCTCCGCGGCCGCCAGGACGTGCAAACGTTCCCGCTCGTCCGGCGTGGACAGGTTGTCGACCACTACCGTGACGAGCCCGGTCGCCGAGCGTGTCAGCTTCGTCAGGTTCGCGGCGAGGAGAGCGCTTGAGCCGTAGTTGACGACGATGACCGCAGCGTCGGCGAACGCCGGGTCGCCGGGCCCGTTCACGCGATGCTCCCGTCATCGGCCGGGCCGGCGGGCTTCGGAGCGGCAGCACTCCCGCGTGATCGCCGAGCCGCCTTGACGAGGATGAGCACCATCTGCAGGTCGCGACGGATGACGGGCAGGAGGAGCGCGAGCAGTGCGTACGCCGCGATGACGGCCGCCGCCGCGCAGACGATCTGGACGAGCCAGCCGCCGTCGACGGTGAGCAGTGTCGCTCCGTAGCCGGTGACGCCGGCGATGATCGCCACTGCCGAGATGCGCATGACGCCGAGCAGGAGTTTCCTGATCGGGATCGGTGTCGCGCCGTTCAGCCACCAGAGCGACAGCGGCCAGGACAGGACGGGCTCGAGCGCGAAGCCGGCGGCGACGCCGACCACACCCCAGTTGGAGCCGATGAGGACGAAGACGATCTTCATGGACGCGCTCATGAGCGTGAACCGGAAGAGTCTGGCGGTCAGGCCACGGGAGATGTAGACCCAGTAGCCGACGAGCGCCAACGTCTGGAACGCGCCGGCGATGGTCAGGAAGCGCAGCACCGGCGCCACCTCGAGCCAGCGTTCGCCGAGGAAGAGGGCGACGATGGGGTCTGCGGCCGCCGCGACGATGCTCAGCCCGGCGACGAGTGTGTACCCCAGAGCGATCTGGCCGCGGACGATGTAGCCGTCCACCCGCGCCCGTTCGTCCTGGATGCGGGACAGCACCGGGATCGCGACCATCGTGATCGGCGAACGCAGCTGGTTCAACGGGTTCATCAGCAGCTGGAAGCCCCGGCTGTAGATGCCGAGCGGAGCGGCGCCCAGGCGCAGGCCGATCACGAAGGAGTCGGTGTTGTTGGCCGCGTAGTTGACGAGCTGCGTGGCGACCATGTTCCAGCCGAAACGGTAGAAGCCGGCCATGTCGACACCGCGTTTCGGGAGTCGGGGCAGCCAGTGCGAGGTGACGAGCACGAGCACGAGCGTCGTCGCCGACATCGTGACCATCTGCATCGCGAGCGCCCAGTATCCTGCGCCCAGGACGGCGAAGACGATGGCGACGACGAGCGCGATCACGGAGGCGAGGATGTCGACGATCGCGAGCGTCCCGAAACGGAGTGCGCGGCTGAGGCTCGCGCGATGCTGCGTCGCCACGCCGTTGAGGACGAACGCGACCCCCATGAACTGTGCGAGGGGGATCAGTTCCGGCTTACCGTACAGGGCGGCGATCAGGTAGGCGAGGCCGAAGATGATCGCACCGAGAGCGAGCCCGATGGCCGAGTTCGCCCAGAACAGGACGTCCCGCTGGCGGGTACTGAGCGTTTTCGCCTGGATCGCGGCGTTGGAGAGGCCGAAGTCGCGGAAGATCTCAGACACCCCGACGACCGCCATCACCATGGCGAACAGGCCGTAGTCGTGTGGCGTGAGGAAGCGGGCGAGGACCACGACGGACCCAACCTGGACCAGGATCCTCGTCAGCTGACCCGCCATCGTGACCGCGGCGCCACGTGCGGCCCGGCGACCGAAGTCGCCGCCCGTGGTCTCGCTGGCGGTCTCGGTGCTCATCGGTGTGCCATCCGTGTGACTCCCGTCATGGGGGCGTCGGACGCCCGGTGCGAAGCAATAGTCTGGTGGTCGATCGACGGCTCGGCCGCGGAGAGGGAGTATATGCACGCGGAGAGCCCTGAAGCCGGACGCACCGCCGCCGACACCGGAGCGGGAGCTGCTGCGACCTCACTCGTCGTCGCGATGCTGACCTTCCGCAGGCCCGACGACCTGCGCGTCGCGCTCCCCGCGCTCGTGGAGCAGGCGACGAGCGTCGCCGACCGCTTCCAACGAGTCGAAGTGCTCGTGGTGGACAACGACCCGGCCGAGAGCGCGCGCGAATTCGTCACGTCCTCGCCGCCGCTCGAGTCGGTCGTCGTCACATATCGCTGCGAGTCGGAGAGCGGCATCACCGCGGCACGCAATCGGGCACTCGCGGAGGCGGCGTCGAGCGACCTGTTGGTGTTCATCGACGACGACGAACGCCCGAGTGAGCGCTGGCTCGCGGACCTCGTCGACACGTTCCAGCGCGGTGACGCGGTCGCGGTCGTCGGACCGGTGGTGTCGCGGTTCGAGGTGGAGCCGTCGTCGTGGATCGTCGCCGGCGAGTTCTTCACCCGGCGACGCATGCCGACGGGGACCGCGGTGTCGGTCGCTGCGACGAACAACCTGCTGCTCGACCTGCGTGTGGTGCGCGAGATCGGACTCGCGTTCGACACCGCGTTCGGGCATGCCGGCGGCGAGGACACGATGTTCACGAGGACGCTGCACGCCAACGGCGGGCGACTCGTGTGGTGCGACGAGGCGATCGTGTGGGACATCGTCCCGGCCGCGCGGAGTACCCGGGACTGGGTGGTGCGCCGCGCCTTCAGCAGTGGCAACAGCTGGAGCCAGACGTCGATCGCGCTGGAGGGTTCGACGCGTGGGCGATTCGTCGCGCGGATGCGCTGCATCGCCCGTGGGCTCGTCCGGACCGCCGGGGGCCTGGTGCGCGCACTGCTCGGGGTGGTCTCGGGCTCGCTGCGCCATCGTGCGAAGGGCGTGCGGACGACCGCGAGGGGACTCGGCATGATCGCCGGCGCACTCGGGTACTCGTACGAGGAGTACCGGCGCTCGGAGGGCTGAGCCGGTCGGACCCGCACGAGTGCCGAGATGCGCTCAGATCGCATCGATGCCGCCCGCCGGGCGTGACCGGGAGCTCGCCGCGCGGTAGGCCGCGAGGTGCAGGGCACCCGCGAGGTCCCAGTCGCGCGCGGAGAGGTCGGGGGAGTCGCTGCGCGCGGGGTCCGCGACGACCGCGAGTGCTCGCTCCAGATCGTCGGCGTCGAGCTCACCCTCGTACTGCACGACCCAGCCTGGTCCGACCTCCGCGGCGAGCCGCTCGTTGACGGCGTTCGCCGGGACGAGGACCGGGCGATCGACCGACAGTGCCGCGAGCGCTCCACCCGAGTTGTGCATCTCGCGGTACGGCAGCACGACGAGTTCGCCCTGCCGTGCGACGTCGACGAGCTCGGCGTCGCTCAGGAACTCCAAGCTGAGATCGATGCGGTCATCGGCGATCGCCAGCTCGCGCAGCTCGTCGGCGAGTTCCTCGCTCGACGGCCGACCGGCGACACGCAGGCTCCGCTCCGGACCCTGGAGGCGGGTGAAGGCTCGGAGCAGTCCATCGACGCCCTTGTAGCGGCGAATGAGGCCGAAGTAGCTCAGCCGACCGCTGACGGACGCTCGCTGCGGGAACCTCGCGTACCAGTCTCGATAGTGTCCGTGCGGAATCACCGCACTGCCGATGCCGGCCGGCGGCACGGTCTGCTCGTTCAGGACGATCGCGTAGGCGGTCCGGCGTTCGAAGAGCCAGAGGAGCGCATGCTGGACCCGCGAGATGCCGGTCGGGCGGTGCAGGTTGTGCAGCGTGCGGACGATCGGCGTCCTCGTGAGTGCGAGCTTCGCGAGGAGGACGAGCGTGAGCGCCTGACGCACCGCGCGCTTGGGTGCGGAGCCCCCGGAGACGAGGATCTCGGGCCAGTGGGCGTGGAACACGTCGTAGCGGCCGAGGATGGCGCCGCGCCAGGAGAAGGTGCGCACGGCGAGCCCAGGGGTCGTGGCGAGGTGGTCCCGCAGCATGACGATGTACGGGTTGGTGGTCGGGCGTGGTTCGGGGAACGACTGCTGGACCGTGATGGCGCGCGCGTGTGTCACGAGGAGGACCTCCGGGAGGGATCGGGTGGATCGCGTCGAGCGGGCATGGCGTGGCGTCTGACGGGTTTCGGGGCGCCGCTGACGAACCGAGGCGCCGCGTAGAGCACGGAGAAGGGGGTCCGCATGGCCGCGGCGCTGACGGCGAGCGAGCCGGCGATCGCCAGCACGGCGAGCGCCGGCGGCAGCGCGGGAGCCAGGGGCGAGAACGGGATGACCCGCGCCAGCAGTGCGAGGGCGCACGACATGACGATGATGAGCGGCGTGTGCGTCAGGTAGACCGGGAGGGTGTTCGACCCGATCGCCACGAGTCGGGGGATCCGCGCCAGCCAGCGGCTCACGGTCACCCCGGTCACGACGCCGAGCACGCAGTTCACGAAGTAGAGCCCGGGCACCCAGCGCAGCCCGTACACGGCGACGACGGCCGAGACCCCGACCCACGCGATCATGAGCGACACCAGCGACGGGCCGACCTTGGTCCGGCTCAGTCGGAACACCGCGTCCTTCAAGTACAGCCCGACGAGGAAGAAGAAGAAGTACTTGATGGAGCCGCTCCACCCGATGTTGGCGGTCTCCCACCCGCTGAGCGCTGCAGCGGAGCAGAGCCCGGCGAGCACGAGCTGCACCCGCCAGTCGACGCGTCGGATGAGCTTCGCGACGACGAAGAAGATCGCGAGAGCCCAGATGAACCACAGTTCGAAGCGCGGGGCGAACGGCGAGAGCAGGAGTTCGCGGATGGTCGCCGGGATGGCGATCGCCTGCCCCTGGACGCTGGTGCCGAGCAGGAACACCACCGAGCCGATCACCTCCCAGACGAGGAAGACCCAGACGAACAGCGACAGCTTCGATCGCCACAGCGACGACCAGGACGCCGTCAACCACTTCCCGGCGAACAAACCGGCGAGCATGAAGAAGAGGGGCATGCGGAGCGAGGACAGCGCTTCGTTCACGGCGCGCCAACCCTCGATCTCGAAGCCGGTGCCGATCAGCCAGCTCGCCGAGTGGTACATGGCGACGAGGCTGATCGCGAGTCCCTTGCCGGCGTCGACCCAGGCGAGCCGTGAGCGCTCCGGTCGCCTCGTCCCCTGCCCGATCCCGTTCATACCGGGAGCCTTCGCGGTCGGGGTGCCTCGGGCCCGGCGATCCGGACATCGCGGTCGGTGTCGACCGAGCGCCGAGGCACGAAGGCGATGGCCAGGAACAGCATCGTCAAGAGCAGCGACGATTCCAGCGGACTGAAGAGGAGGTTCCAGAGCATGCGCACGGTGAGCCAGATCATGAGGGCGCTCGCCGCCCGTCGCGCGAGTCCGTCCCCCAGAGCTCGGAAGGTGAGGACGAAGATCAGGACGGCGATGGCGCAGCCCGCGAGGCCGAACCGGATCCAGAGGTCGCCGATGACCGAATGCACCTCGTACCCGAACCCGAACATGTAGTTCTCGACGTAGCCGTTGTTCGGCTGGTACCCGATCGCCGACATGCCGGTCTTCGCGTTGAGGATGTCCGTGAGCGTCGGCAACGCGCCAGAGCCGAATCCGACGGGGCGGTCGGTCAGCAGCTCGATCGTGGCTGCGGCCTCAGGACGCCCGCCGACGATGAGGTTCCCCGAGGTGTTGATCTGGTCCTGCGTCCGTTCCAGCGCGCGCTCACCGAGGTAGCCGCCGAGGATGACGGCCTGTGTCACCGTGTACACGAGCGCGCCGAGGACGCCGAGACCGAGCAGGGTGCGGATCGTCGACCCACGACGGCCGGGCGTCGACGGACGCAGCTGCCAGACCACGAGCGCGGCCGTCATGACGAGCATGGCGCTACCGGATCTCGCGTCGTTCAATGCGCCGATGAGCCCGATGATCACGATCACGATGAACTCCATGAGTCTGCTGCTCCACCGCCAGGCGAGCGCGAGCAGCAGGACCGTGACCGGCAGTGAGAGCCCGAAGCGCCACACGTTGCTGCTCCCGAGACCGCTCCCCAGGGGGATGCTCGCCACCATCCCCAGACCGAACCAGACGGCGACCGTCGGCGCCCCGAGGACGGTCCTGGCCCACAGCAGCGCCCCGGTGCCCGCGACGAGGCCGAGCAGCATGAAGGAGTTCGCGACGAGCAGGGTCTGCGACGTCGTCTGGCTCGCCGCGGCGAAGGCGGTCAGGAGCGCCCCGCCGACGACCCCCGCGAGGCCGAGGACGACGAACAGACGCGCCTCGCGGAAGCGGCCGAGCACCGGCAGCCAGACCGGAACGAGCAGGAGGACCACGAGGTATCCGAGTTTCAGGCCCTGCGGCAGGGATATCGACAGCGCGAGCACGACCGGCACGGCCGCTGCGGCAGCGCGGTCGAGCCAGGACGCACGGGTCTCCGGCAGCCGGGTCACCGCGGGTGTGAGCAGCGTGCGGCGAACGGGGGCCGGAGTCGTCCCTGCCGTCATGATCGCCCCCTCGTGGCACCCGTCAGCTCGTCGGAGCACCATCGCGGCGGCATCCGCCGGTGCCTGGGCATCCGTCGGGGCTGCGTCGGCCGTCGGAGGCGACGCGCCGGGTAGCGTGACCGTCCGATCCCACGATTCTAGCGAAGCGCCGGTTCTGGAAGAGGCCCCAGTTCACGGGGGTGTTGCCCCCAAAGCGTGGGGTAGGCGGACGACGACGGCCGAGTGGTGCAGCGTCGAGCTGCGCCACCCGGCCGAGGATCACAGGACGTTAAGGTGTCAACAGACTGCCGGTCCTCGCCGGTGCCGCTCCAGGGGTCTGCCCGAAGAGTGCGGCGACGGCGTTCGGCAGCGGGACGGAGATCGCGGCGGACTTCGCGAGTGCCGCGGGCGTCAGCTGATAGCTCGCCGTCGTCACGGCTGTGCCGTCCACGAGCGCCGAACGCTTGTCCTGTCCCGTCGCCTTCGTGAACTCGGCCAGCGTCTTGAAGCTCTTCGGAGTCGCCCCAGCCTGGCCCCAGCGCACCACGAGCGACGGTGCGCTCGCCGACGCGCGCTGGTACAGGTTGCCGTTGAGGGTGAGCTTCATCTGCTCGGCCGTGAACTCCTTCGACTGGTCCTCCACGCAGACCAAGCAACCGCCGGCGGCACCGGAGACCACATTGTTCGACACCGTGATGTTCCGCACCAGCCACGGCACCGTCATGTCCGGTTGTGGCTGGCGTCGGTCGTGCCCGGCCTGGCTCAGGTTCGTCTGACGGCGGGTGTCCTGCGTGATCTGCAGGGCCGTCAGGGTGTTGCCGGTGAGGGTGTTGTTCCAGATCTGCACGTTCCCGGTGCTCCCGATCCAGAGACCGTATCGGGCGTTCCCGGCGATGATGTTGTTCGCGACGGTGATCGTGTCGGAGATCTCGAGGATGAGGCCGCTCGCGCCGTTCCCGGTCACCCGGTTGCCGACGACCTTCGCGTTGTAGACCGACTCGTCGAGCCAGAGCCCGACCGAGGTGTTGTCCTGGAAATCGCTGTTGATGAACGACACCGTACGGGAGCGGCTGATCTTGAAGCCGCCCGAGGCGGGGGTGCGCTTGAACCGCTCGACGTTGTTCCCGGAGAAGACCGAGTTCTTCACGACGAGGTTGTCGGCGTTGTTGGCGCCGCCGCCCTGCATCCCGTTACCGGTCGAGGTGATGTTCGCGAAGGTGACGCCGCTACCCCAGGTGTGCATCCCGATGGTGGCGTTGTTCTTCACGACGAGGTTCTCGAAGGTGATCGAGTTCGCCTGCGCGGTGATCGCGCCCATCTGGTACACCGAGTTGCCGTAGTTGCGGACGCCAATGCCTCGCACGATGCTGCCGACGCTCTTCACGGCGAGTGCGGTCTGACGCTTGGTCACGTCGACGGTCTTCCCGGTCGGGTCGCTGCCGAGGACGACCCGCTTGCCCGCATCGTCGACGTAGAAGGTGCCCGCGGTGACCGCCTTCTCCGAAGCGACCTCCTTCTGCGCGGTCCCGTTGACCCAGACCTGCTCGGGGTGCGCCGCCATGGGGTAAGCCGGATCGACGAACTTCGTGGATTCTGCGGTGTTGTCCGGAGCACCCTTGGTGAAGGTCGGGCCCGAATCGAAGTTGGTGGAGATCCCGCCGACGGCCCAGCCCGTCGTGCTCTTCTTCCAGCCGGTGACCGTGTCGCTTCCGTCGAGCCAGACGGCCTCGTTCGGATACGCCTCGATCGTGACCTTCTTGGCGCCGGAAACGCTGACGCTCTCCCGGTAGATCCCGGCGCGCAGGACGAGCGTCGACCCCGACGGAGCCGTCGCGACCGCGTAGGCGAGCGAGGTGTAGGGCGACGCCAGCGTGCCCGTTCCGCTCGTACCGTTGCCGGCCTTCACGTACTTCGCTCCGGACGGGATCGGATACGCCGTGGTGCCGACCGGCGCCGAACCGCGCCCTGCAGACGCGACAGGGACCTCGGTGGTCGGTGCCGCGGGATCGACGGGTGCTGGCACCGTTGGTGTCGTGGGAGCGGGTTCTGCAGGATCCGGCGTGGGGGTGGTCGGAGTGGCCGGTTCCGGATCCGTATCGTTGGTTCCCGGGATGAGGGCGACCGCGTTGAGAGCGGTCACGGTGAGGCTCGCGGGCGCGGCGGTCGCACTGGACAGGTAGCTCCAGACCCCGATGCCACCCTTCGTGATGCGCTGGTCGCTCTGGTCGTCGACGACCCGCTGCCAGCTCGGTGTCGCGGCCCCGAGCGACCAGGCCCGAGCCGCCACGCGGACGGTCGTGTCGCCGTGCACGCGGACGTCCAGGTTGATGGTGGAGCCGGCCTGCAGAGCGGATGCGACGAGGACCTCGTCTTGAAGCCGGGACTGCTTCGACGCGGACCCGTCGACACGCGAGATGCCGAGGAACGCGGATCCGTTCGGTGCGATGCGCAAGGTGCCCTGGTAGTAACTGGCTCCGTCCGACCGCAGCTGGAGGCCGACCGAGACACCGTTTCCGCCTCTGGGCAGCGCGGGGACGACGACGGTCGTGCTCGCTTGGGCGTCGCCGGTCTGCACGCCGGTCAGGACGGCCTGGCGCGCGGTGGCAGCGGTGTCGAAGGAGATGACACCGGCCCCGGAGGACACCGACAGGCCTTTGCCCGAGGTGGTGTACTTGCCACCCAGTTCGGCTGCGCCGAACCCGCTGGCAGCATCTCGTTTGAAGGTGTCGGTCACGATCGGAGCGCCGTGCTCCCAACCGGTCGAGGCGGCGGCGCTCGCCGGGGCTGTGGCCGTGAACGAGGTCAGCAACAGGGCACCGGCGGCGAGGCCGGTGGCGAGGACGGAGCCGAGGCGCTTGACGCTGCGACGTGCGGCAGTCGGGGCTGCTCGGTCAGCGGTGGTCGTTCGATTCGGTGTCCGGGGCACCTTGGGTGCTTCGGATGTGGGGAGAGCGGAAATCAAGAAGGGGTTCCTCACGGAGTTCGGGGGAGCCCGATCCTTCGACGCGGGGTGGGGGCGAGGGCGATGCAACTGCGTCGAACGGAGCGGACTCGGCCCGTGATGGGCCGTTTCGGTCGGGTGGCGCTGTAGTGCTGTTGACGGATGGTACATCAAGGATCTGTGACGGGTCCATGTTTCCGAGCCGCTGGTCTGAGGTGGTCGTCCAGCTCCGCACCGGAACCGTGAAGATGCCTGGGACGGATCGCAAGATCCGGTGAACGCCTAGGGCGACAAGGATTGCAGCTGTCGTCAGCGTCGGGGGCAGTGCCACGGTGACCCAGCTCGGCAGGCTTGCGGCGACCGGGTGCAAGGCGCCGGCCAATGCAATCATAGGAAACGTATGTACGAGGTAGATCGGGAGGGTCCTGGTGCCGAGGTAGGCCAGGAAGGCACCCGCGCGCACGCGGGACAACACCACCGCGAGCGCGATGCCGGTGGCGGTGGCCACGAGTCCGGCTCCGAGCAGCACGAAGGGAGCGAATCGCCACTCGGTGCGGAGGACGAAGGCGACGATGCCTCCGTAGATCACGACGAGTACGAACAGATGTCCGAGCCGAAGCCGCGGAGCGAGCCGCCGGATGATCGGTGCCGCGTGCGCGGCGAGGAGGAAGAAGCAGAAGTAACGCCCCGCCTTCTCCCACGGGACACCGAGCGAGGAGAAGATCCCGGTGCCGAACGCACCGGAGACGATCGCGGCGATCGCCAGTTGCAGCAGCCGCGGCCAGCTGCGCATGAGCCAGGTGATCATGAAGTAGATCGGCAGTGCGTAGATGAACCAGAGGTTGGGGTGCGGCTGGACGAGGATCGAGGCGAAGGACCACCAACTCACCGGGTCCGGTGCGTCGTTCAAGGGGGGCATCACTGCGCCGTACGCGGTCTGCACGGTGCTCCACACCACGTAGAGGTACAGCAGCAAGACCAGACGCTTGCGGAACAGATCCCCGAAGGATCGGGCGAGCGCCGAGGGCGCCAGCAGCCCGGATACGAAGAAGAACAGCGGCATCCGGAAGGTGTCGAGCGGAGTGCTCGCGAGCGCCCATGGACCGGCGATCCCGGCGACGCCGAGGTACATGACTGCGTGGAACAGGACCACGAGGATGATCGCGATCCCGCGTGCGGAATCGATCCAGGTTTCTCGGGAACCGGCGTCCTCAGCCGAACCCGGCCGCGCGTGTCGGGCGGTCGCGGACATGGGGTTACCGGTCTCCGGCGGTCTCGGGGGTCGGCTCCGAGGCCCCGGTCGTGACCGCTCGCCGGCGCGGGCGGAGCGCACGGCCGCTCTGGCGGGGTCGGGCGTTCTCGTCATCGGTGTAGTAGGTGGTCCGCTCATGGTGCCGGACGTCGTTCGCCACGACACCGAGCACGCGCGCGCCGACGGAGTCGAGGTTGGACAGCGCCTTCTGGAGCTGCTGCCGCTTCGTCCGACGCTCCCGGACGACGACGATCGCACCGTCGGTCTCGTGGACGAGCCAGAGGGGGTCTGTCACCGGGATGACCGGGGACGTGTCGATGACCACGAAGTCGTACTGTGCCTTCAACGCCTCGAGGGTGCCGCGCATCGTGTCCGAGGCGAGGAGCTGGTTCGGGTTCGGTGGGACGGCGCCCGCGACGAGTATGTCCAGGCCGGGGACACCCCAGGGCTGGACCGCCTCGTCGAGCGAGGAGTCGCCCAGGAGGACACTGGTGAGACCGACCGATCCCTCGAGGCCGGTGTAGTCGGCGATCGAAGGGTTCCGGAGGTCGCCGTCGACCAGGATGACACTCCCGCTCGATTCCGCGAGTGACATCGCGAGCCCGACCGACACGGAGCTCTTCCCCTCGCCAGGCAGTGCGGAGGTGACCACCACGGAGGCGACCGGCTTGTCGACGTCGGCGAAGGCGAGGCTCATGCACAGTGACCGGAACGCCTCGGCGGTGACGCCGTTCGGGCTGGAGCGGACCACCTGGGCGATGCGTCGCTCGCGTGAGGTGCGGCCGATCTCCGCGAGGAGGGGCAGGTCGGTGACGAGGTCGATGTCGGTGTTGCTCCGGATCCGGGTGTCCACGAGCTCGCGGAGGACCGCCCAAGCGAGGCCGAGCAGGACACCGACTGCGGCGCCGAGACCGGTGATCAGCCGCACGTCCGGGGAGACCGGGTTCACCGGCGCCGAGGCCGGCGAGATGATGGTCAGCTGGACCGAGGCCGCCTGCGCGGCGTCCTTGGGGGAGATGTTCGCGACGGCGTCCGACAGCGACTTGGCGATGCCGTCTGCGATCGCCCTGGCGAGCTCGGGATCGGAGTTCACCACGGAGATGTCGACGACGACCGTGTTGAGCGGGGTGTCGGCCGTGACCGTGCGGGCGAGCTGGGCGACGCTCAGGTCGAGGTCGAGGTCGTTGATGACCGGCTGCAGCACGTAGGGCGACTTCGCGATCAGCGCGTAGGACTGCACGAGGTTCTGCACGTAGGTCGACCCCTGCACCAGTTCGCTCGTGGACTCACCGTAGGCGGCCGAGGCGTAGGCACTGCTCGTCGAGCGGTACATGCTCGGCATGGACTGGGCGTAGACGTACCCACCGGCTGCACCGAGAAGCGCCAGGATGAGGATGACGGCCCACTGCTTGCGGATCGCGCCGAGGTAGTCGTGAACGGTCACGTCAGTGCCCTTCTGCCGGCACCGGGCCGGGATTGTACTGCGGGAGGGCCGGTACGGCCGTCCCGGCGGTCCCACTATCATGTGGGGAGGACGAGGGGAGCAGGGATCTGGACGAGCATCGTGACCAGACACTGCTGGTGGTGTGCGCGGCGAACATCTGCCGGTCGCCACTTGCGGCGTTCCAGTTGGGACGCCGGTTGAGCGGTCTCGCCGAATTCGACCAGGTCATCGTCGAGAGCGCCGGGGTGACGGCGCGGACCGGCTCGGAGATCTGCGAGCGGGTGAGGCGGCTCGAGCGCGGCACCGGCTTCGCGGCGTTCGCCGATGCCCACCGCTCACGGCCGATCACCGAGGCGATCATCGACCACGCATCGCTGATCCTCACGGCGTCGACGGCCGAGCGGTCAGCGATCGCCACGCTCGCACCCGCTGCCCGGTCCCGGACGTTCACCCTACGGGAGGCGGCGGCTCTGGCCGTCGTGCCCGGATTCGCAGACGAGGACGGGATCGAGCTGGAGGGTGTGCTCGACCGCTTCGCGGCAGTCATCCACGGGCGCCGCGGGTTCGTCGCGCCGAGCCGTCGACCAAAGGGCCTCCGACGGTTCGGACGGGCTGCGGCGCCGACGGACCCGTTCGACATCGCCGACGGCCACCTCGCGGGGGCGGCAGCCCACGACCGCACCATCGCGCAGGTCGGTGAGGTCGCCGGGCTGCTCGCCGACGCGTTGCCGAGGACGGCACCGCGCGACGTGGCCTGACCACCCGCCGCTGCCAGGAGGCCCTGCGCTGGAAGCAGGACGCTACGCATCGACCCGCTCCGCCCCACGAGGCCGGAGCGGAAGCCCGTCCACCGACTCGATGATGCGGTCCTGATAGGCCCTGACCGAATGGCGGTCGGCCGCGATGCGCTCGTCGTCGAGCGCTGCCGCGGACCGGGCAGCCCAGTCGGACTGGATCTCGGCGAGCGCGTCGGCGATCGCGACGGCGTCTCCGGGGGTCACGAAACTCGCTGCGCGGTAGCCGGCGGCGGCCTCGCGGAGCCCGGAGGTGTCGCTCACCACGACCGGCCGTGCGGCGAGGATGCTCTCGACGGCGGTGTTCCCGAACGGCTCGTCGAGCCGGGAGGGCACGACCAGCACGTCGCTGGCGGCGAGTGCAGGCCACGGGGTCGGCTGGAAGCCGAGGAGCGTGACGCGGTCCGTCAGGTCCCGCGCGGTGATCGAGGCGCGCAGCTCGTCCTCGAACCACTCGTAGCCGGGGTAGACCGCGCCGACGATGTCGGCTCGCGCGTCGATCCCACGGCGGTTGAGTTCGTCGACGGCCTCGATGACGAGGTCCGGCCCCTTCCGCGGTGACAGGCGTCCGACGAAGAGCACGCGAAGTTCGTCGAGGACGTCCGTCCGAGGAGCCGTGACCTCGGACGGCCCGGGGACCCCGTTGAGGACGACGGTCGTGCGGGCGGCGAGTCGAGCGTACGAACGCTCGAGGGTCTTGGCGCTGTACGAGCTGTTGGCGATCAGACGATCGGCGAACAGCAGGGGGAACGCGAGGGCGCGCATCACGATCGGCTTCGCCGAGCCCTCCGCCTCGTGCACGTGCACGACGGACGGGAGGCGGCGCAGCCGCGCGAGCGCCGTCCACAGCGGGATCGTGATGGTGTTGGTCCACACGAGGTCGGGCTGCACCTCGCGCATGAGGCGACCGCCCGCCCGGAGCCCACGGACGGTCTGCGACACGAGCTCGCCGAACCCGCGCGGCGTGAGCAGCCGCTTGCGCAGCACGAGGGTCGGCACGATGCGCACCTGCGCCCCCCGCTCGACGAGCAGCGGACTCAGCGGCCCGTCTGCGGGCATGGTCACCACCACGTCGGCCCCGTCGCGGACGAACGCCTCGACCGTCTCCAGGAACACGCGGTCGGAACCGTACAGGTCCGCGCTCGGGTGAGCGAGCAGCAACGTCCTCCGTCCGGCCGACTCGGGCCGTCCAGACCCCCCAAGGTCGTTCATCGTCCGATCAACTCAGCAGCTCGGAGACGGGGTCTGCACCCAGGCGGTCCATGTCGCGGAACCACTTGACGGAGGCGAGGAGCAGGTGGCCGGTGTTCGCGACGAACATCAGCGTGTACACGGCGAAGAAGAGGACGGGCGCGCCGAGCAGCAGGAACACCAGGCAGAGGAAGCCGTAGTCCGTCGGGATCACGAGGAGCGAGCGGAGCGGAGAGCTCTTCCGTGCGTCCGCAGCGGGCTTGAACCCGTAGGCGGCCTTCAGCTGGTCGTTCAGGATCATCGCGAAGAACGACACCGCCGCGACCACCGTGTACCCCATGGGGATGAGGTAGAGCGCCGGGTCGGTGAACTCGAAGTGGCGGAAGACCATGATCAGCACGGCGAGGTGCAGGGTCGAGATCTTCGTCGCGTCGATGACGTGGTCGAGCCACTCGCCGCTGGCGGAGCCGCCACCGCGCAGTCGGGCGACCTGACCGTCGGCCGAGTCGAAGGCGTAGCCGATCGCCAGCGCGAGCCAGACGGCGACGCCGGTCCACCACTCCGGCGGGAGGATGGCCAGCATTGCGATGCCCGAGAAGGTGAAGACCGCGCTGATGGCCGTGACGAGGTTCGGGGTGAGCCCGACCTTGTAGGCGCCGGCCGCGAGATAGCGTCCGGCCTTGCGGTTCACGTAGATGGAGTACGCCGGGGCCCCCGGAGCGCGCTTCTTCTGGGCGCCGGCCAGGCGGGCGACGATCTCGGTGTAGGACTCGGTGGTCGAACGGGTGTCGGCAGTGATTCGGGTCATGCCAAGCCTCCGGTGCTCTCGGTGATGCGTGTCGGGTGGATGCCGGCGACGGGTTTCGGGTTCCAGTCGATCGGCAGACGGTTGAACCGTCCGGTGCCGTGGATGGTCGCGCCGTCGGCCAGGCGGAGGGCGAGTGCCTCGTAGCCGTCGGCGATGGTGTCCCAGCGGTACACCTCGCCGGCGCGTGCCTGGAGCGCTGCTCCGAGGGCTGCCGTGCCCGCCTCGTCCAGCTCGGCCTGTTCGATGAGCCGGGCGACCTCGTCCGCCGTGGCGAAGAAGGAACCGGTGCTCCCGACGACCTCGTGGTTGAAGACCGAGTCGAAGCCGATGACGGCCGTTCCGGCACCCATGGCGCGGAGCAGCGAGGGGTTCGTCCCGCCGACCGAGTGGCCGTGGACGTAGGTGAGTGCGCCGGCGTACAGCTGGTCGAGGAGCTCCTGGTCCCAGACGCCGCCCAGCAGGTGCACGCGCGGATCGCTCGCGGCAAGGGCGGCGATGCGCTCGCTGTGTTCGGCGCCGTACGGTGCCGAGCCGACGACGACCAGCGGGTGGCGCGCGGCGCTGCGGATGAAGCCCTCGACGATGAGGTCGACGTGGTTCTCCGGCTCGAAGCGGGCGACCACGAGGTGGAAGGCACCGGCCTCGACGCCCGCACCGGAGCCCAGCAGGTCCGTGCGCGGCTGCTCGAGGATCTTCGCGCCGTAGGTGAGCAGTTCCGTCGGCACACCGAACTGCTGCTCGTAGTAGTCGGCGATGCCGGCCGCGTCGGCGATGAGGGCGTCGGCGGTGCGAACGGAACGTTCCTCGGCCCAGCGGTAGTAGCGCTTGCCGGAACCGCTCCACTTCGCCCGCTTCCATTCGAGGCCGTCGACGTGCACGGCGGTCGGTACGCCCTTGGCACGGATGACGGGGACGAAAGGTGCGTTCGCCGCGTTGAAGACGAAGGCGACGTCGTTGCGGCGGGTGAGCGCCATGTGGAGGACCGACAGGGCGGTGTGGCTGAGGGTCTCGAGGACCTTCTTGCGGACCGCGGGCAGGTGTACGAGGCGCATCCCGAGGTGCTCCGCCGGCTGCTCTGCGGCGGTGCGTCGGCAGTAGACCGTGACATCGTGTCCACGGGCGGCGAGCCTGCTGCCGATCTCCTCGACCGCGGTCTCGAACCCGCCGTAAGCGGCCGGGACGCCTCTCGTCCCGACCATCGCGATCCGGAGCGTGCCGTCGGGGCGTCGGCCGTGGGCGACGGTCTTGCGCCTCGGCGCGCTCATCGGGTGGACGCCGAGGTCGTTCGGACGGCGGGGAGCAGGGTGGGTGACATGGCTGAGTTCGGGTCTCTCATGGTCGTTCGACCGCCGCACCGGGTTCGGGTGGGTGCGATGGTGCTGGTGCCCGGCGCCTCAGGCGTCGGTGTTCGGGTGTCTGGTGCTCGGTCGGGTACCGGTGCACGTCGACGATGCTTCCGCTCGCGAGCGTGCGGAGCGTCCGTCGTCGGGAGATGACGGGACGGAGGCGCGGTCGGCTCGGGTAAGCGTCGCGTGTCTCGTCGCAGCTTCGGGTGCATGCGCGCGAGGGGCTTCATTGACCAGGTGGGGACTCGACGGATTCGGGTGTCGAGAAGCCCACCGGTTCGCGGTGATGGTGACGACTGTATCGAAGTGTTGCCCCCTCTGGAAGGGGATTTGTCCTCTTTTTGCAGGACACCCCTCGCTTTGGGGGCATCACCGACAGCGGCCTCGACATCAGTACGCGCCGACCGGTTTCACGACGACCTTGACGGTCTGCCACATGATCATCAGGTCGCCCGTGATGGACCAGTTCTCGACGTAGTAGAGGTCGAGGCGGACGCTCTCCTCCCACGTCAGGTCGGAGCGCCCGGAGACCTGCCACATGCCGGTGAGGCCCGGCTTGATGTGCAGACGCCGGTGGACGTCCTTCTCGTACTCGGCGACCTCGCTGGCCAGTGGCGGCCGGGGGCCGACGAGACTCATGTCACCGGTGAGGATGTTCCACAGCTGGGGCAACTCGTCGAGGGAGTACTTGCGCAGGATGCGACCGACGCGGGTGACGCGCGGATCGTCCTTCATCTTGAAGAGCACGCCGTTGCCCTCGCTCTGCGCCATGAGGGCGGGCAGCGCGGCCTCGGCGTCGGTGACCATCGACCGGAACTTGAACATCGTGAACCGTTCGCCGTTGCGGCCGACGCGTTCCTGACGGAACAGGACCGGGCCCGGGCTGTCGAGCCTGACGGCGAGGGCGACGAGCGCCAGCACTGGCGAGATGAGGAGGATCCCGAGGCTCGTGAGCCCGACGTCGAGTGCGCGCTTCATGATGTGGTGACCGCCCTCGAACTGCGGGATCTCCACGTGGATGAGCGGCAGCTCCTCCACCGGGCGGAAGTGGATGCGGGGCCCGGCCACGTCGGTGAGACGGGCCGCGAGCACGAGTTCGGTCGCCGTGCCCTCGAGGTCCCATCCGAGGCGACGGACGTAGTCGCTGCCGCCGTCGACGGGCCCGGCGATGATGACCGCGTCGGCGGTGAGGTTCGCGGCGGCCTGGGCGACGCCGTCGATGTGCGCGATGACCGGGACAGAGGTTCCCCGGCTCGAGAACGGCTCGGCCGTCTCCTGGTCGACCACGGCCGCACCGACGACGGTGTAGCTCATGCTGTGCTGCTTGGCGACCTGTTCCAGGACGTACGCGACGTCGTCGCGCTTGCCGACGACGACCGTCCGTGCGGTGTACTCACCGACGCGACGACGGCTGAGCAGCCACCTGCGCCACATCCACCGGGAGGCGAGGAGCGCGAGTGTCCCTGCCGGGAGCGCGAGGATGAAGTACCCCCGGGCGATGTCGATCTTCAGGATGAGGAAGACGATGGCGAGGATGCCGAAGGCGAACGCGCTGGCGTTGACGACGCGCTTGTACTCGGCGACGCCGGAACCGATGATGCGGCTGTCCCGGGTCCTGGTGAAGCTGAGGAAGGCCAGCCAGACGAGCGCGATGACCCCCGACAGCAGGATGTAGAGCTGCTGGGCCTCGGGGCCGACCGGGTCGTCGCCGAACCGCACCACGAAGGCGGCTGAGACGGCGAAGAGCGCGATGACGCTGTCGGTGAGGATGAGCCAGCGACGGTAGCGCTTCGACCACTCGCGCTGCGTCAACGAGGTGACCGCGGCGGGAGACGACTGGGCGCCGAGCGTTGCGGTCCGACGGCGGCGCAGGCCGATGGGGGTCGCGATCGGCGTACTCATCGGGAACGGGCTCTCGTTGAGTTCCGCGCTCACGCGTGCACCCGTCCTTCGGGACGGTGCGCGGGAGTGGCCTCGATCCGCGGGTGCGGACCGGGCTGTCGGGAGGACCGACGGCGGTTCGGGTACGTCGTCATGGGGCTGCTATCCACTTGTGGGTTCGGGTGTGCTTCGGACGCGCGGTGCGCGAGGGCGGTTCGGGCCGCCCGCGGAGAACGCGACGTCGTTCGTGTGCCCACGACCGACCGGTGAAACCGGCCGAGATGAGCGTCCCCCTTGGATATCCCTCAACTGTAGGAAGCGGGGGTCATCGGCGGATCCCCCACTCCAGGGGGGTCGCCGCCCCCAATGCTGGGGGTGTGGAGGTCCTGCCGCGCGTGATTCCGTCGTCATCGGCTGAGATGACGACGGACCTCGTCGGTGGCTCTCGCCACTGCCGGTTGGGGGACAGCACCCACTGCCGACGTCACGCCGGTGGTGGGTGGCGGCTCGGCCGTACGCTCAGCGACTACATTGGTGCCATGGATGGAGCGCGCGCGACCGATGGCGTGATCGCCGACGCCGCCCGTGATCCCATGGCCGATTGGCCCACCGGACGGCTCCTCTCCACGGCCTCGCGACTGATCGAGCACACCTGGCAGCAGGCCCTCGACGGCATCGGTGTCACCCACGCCGGGCTCATCGTGCTGCACCTGCTCGACAGCGGCCCCGCCAGTCAGAAGGAGCTCGCCCGGCGGGCCCGCGTGCAGAACCAGACGATGTCGCGCACGCTCGACCGACTGGAGCGGGCCGGCCACATCGAGCGGATCGCCGCGGCCGACGACCGTCGTCGTCACGTGGTGAGCCGGACGCCCGCAGGCGATGAGGCCTGGCTCGCCGCACACCGGCTCGAGGCCGACGTCTTCCCGGATCTTCCCGACGAGTCGGCGTTGCGGTCGCAGCTGCTCGCGATCATCCGTTCGGGCGAGTCCGCCCGTTGGTCGCCGGAGGACGTCGAACCCGCCTGACCTGCCTGCCGGGCCGCCCTTCCCCGGTCACTGAGCGTGCCCCCGGTCACTGAGCCTGCCCCCGGTCGCTGAGCTTGTCGAAGCGCCCACGGGAACCTTCGTGATGCGCAGGTGTCCGGCCGGGGCTGCCCTTCGACGGGCTCAGGGACCGTTCCGGGTCGGGGTGCACCTCTTCCGGTCGCTGAGCTTGTCGAAGTGCCCACGGGGGACCGTCGTGATGCGAGGGTGTCCGGTCGGGGCTGCCCTTCGACGGGCTCAGGGACCGTTCCGGGTCCGGGTGCACTTCTTCCGGTCGCTGAGCTTGTCGAAGTGCCCACGGGGGACCTTCGTGATGCGAGGGTGTCCGGTCGGGGCTGCCCTTCGACGGGCTCAGGGACCGTTCCGGGTCCGGGTGCACTTCTTCCGGTCGCTGAGCTTGTCGAAGTGCCCACGGGGGACCTTCGTGATGCGAGGGTGTCCGGTCGGGGCTGCCCTTCGACGGGCTCAGGGACCGTGCCGGGTCCGGGTGCACGTCTTCCGGTCGTTGAGCTTGTCGAAGCGCCCACGGGGGACCTTCGTGAAGCGCAGGTGTCCGGTCGGGGCTGCCCTTCGACAGGCTCAGGGACCGTGCCGGGTTCGGGTGCACGTCTTCCGGTCGCTGAGCTTGTCGAAGCGCCCACGGGGGACCTTCGTGATGCGAGGGTGTCCGGCCGGGGCTGCCCGTCGACGGTTCGCTCAGGGCCGGATCTGCGCGCACCCGTGCCCCGTCCGGGGGGATTCGAGCTGGTGCTCCGGGGCGAGAGTGGCTAGTGTGATCAAAGTTTCTATTGTGACTGTTGTGACAGGATGACGGCCGCGACCCGCCGAGGTCGCCGTGATCGTGTCGTCGGACTGGAGAATGATGACCCCCGCACGAACGCCCGGTGCGCAGTACGGCCGCCGCCGTCCCTGGCTGGCGATGGCCCTCTCCGTCGGCGTCGTCACGGCGTCACTCACCGTCGGTGCCCTGCCCGCCCACGCGGACGACTACCCGAGCTGGGCCGACGTCGAAGCGGCCAAGTCGAGTGAGTCCGCGAAGGCCGCCGAGATCACGAACATCACCGCACTCATCACCTCCCTGCAGGAGCAGTCCGACGCCGCGTTCCGCACCGCCCAGATCGCCGCGGAGGCCTATCGTCAAGCACAGGACGCCGTGACCGAGGCGACCGCCCGCGAGTCGGCGCTGCGCGAGCAGGCCGAGGCCGCTGCGGCCGCCGCCAAGGTCTCGAAGCAGCGCGCCGGAGCGCTCATCGCGCAGCTGTCGCGCGGCGGCGGCGGCGACGTCTCGCTCGACCTGGTCCTCGGCGCGGGGAAGTCCGACGACCTGCTGTCCCGCCTGTCCGTCATGGACAAGCTGGGCGAACGGAACGCCGCGAGCTACGCCGAGGCGGTGACCGACCGCAACGCGGCGAGCGGCCTGACCGACCAGGCGGAGGTCGCGAAGACGGAACGCGAGCGCCTCGAGGGCGAAGCGCAGACGAAGTACGACGAGGCGGAGAGCGCCTCGGCGGCGGCATCCGCAGCGGTGGCGGCACAGGAGCAGCAGGCCGACCAGCTGTACGCGCAGCTCGCCTCCTTGAAGAACACCACCGCCGAGACCGAGCGCGGGTACGCGGCCGGGGAGTCCGCTCGCCAGGCGGCGGAAGCGGCTGCAGCGGCGGCGGCAGCCGCGGCCAACACCCCTCCCGCGTCGTCCGGCGGTTCCTCCGGCGGCGGTGGATCGAGCGGCGGTGGCGGCGGTGCGTCCAGCGGCGGCGGAGGCGGCTCGGTCGCACCTCCGAACTCCGCCGGCGTCGAGTCGGCGATCGCCTTCGCGCTCGCCCAGGTCGGCAAGGGCTACCAGCTCGGCGGTTCCGGCCCGAACGTGTGGGACTGCTCGGGGCTCACCCGCGCGGCCTACGGGAGCGGTATCGGGACGCACTCGGCGACGAACCAGTACTACACGATGCAGTCGCAGGGACGCCTCGTGCCCTACAGCCAGAAGCAGCGCGGCGACCTCATCTTCTGGTCGAGCGGCTACGACTACTACCACGTCGCCATCTACCTCGGGAACGGCCAGATCGTGGAGGCGGCCAACGAGCGGGCCGGCACCCGTGTCGGCGGCATCTGGGGATCCGGCGACGTCGCGCCCTACGTCGGTCGCCCGACGGGTTGACCTCATGAGCTCCGCCGAGGTCGACGCCTACCTCGCCTCCCTCACGCACCAGCTGAAGCCGGCGGTCGTGCGGCTGCGCGAGGCGATCATGGCCTCGGACGAGGGCATGTCGGAGCACCTCAAGTGGAAGGCCCCGAGCTTCGTCTACGACGGCGAGGACCGCGTCACCTTCGCTTTGCACCCGGCGAACCGCATCAGGATCATCCTGCATCGGGGCGCGCAGCAGCGGGACGACACCGACGACTTCCGATTCGACGACCCCTCCGGTCTCGTGGTGTGGGCGGCACCGGATCGCGGTGTCGTCACCTTCTCGACCATCGATGCGGCAGCCGACGCTGAGCCCGCCCTGCTCGAACTCATCGGGCGCTGGGTACGGGCCTGACACCCGTCGACGAGCGCGGGAGCACGCGGTCGGCGAGCCGTCGTATGATCGACTGCCGAGCGGGCGACAGCGCACCGACGGACCGGTGGTGAAGGAGGCCTCGTGCGCAGTGCCGTGCTCGGCGTCGTGCTGCTCGTCATCGGGACGATCGCGATCCTCACCGGTGTCCTCCCCGCCCCGGAGGCACTCGGCATCGCCGACCGCGTGTGGCCGATCCTCCTGTTCGTCGTCGCGATCACCGTCGTCGCCGAACTCGCTGCCGACGCCGGCCTGTTCACCCTCGTCGCCTCCCGGCTCGTGCGCTGGGGTCGGGGGAGCACCTGGTTGCTCTGGCTGTTCGTCGTCGCGCTGGCCACGCTCAGCACCGTCTTCCTCTCCCTGGACACCACGGCAGTCCTGCTGACGCCGGTCGTCATCACCCTCGCGCGGCACGCCGGGTTGTCGCCGGTGCCGTTCGCCCTGACGACCGTCTGGCTGGCGTGCACGGCGTCGCTGCTGTTGCCGGTGTCCAACCTCACCAACCTCCTCGCGGAGCACGCGATCGACGAGGCCGCCACGGCGTCCGGTGGCGGCCCGCTCGGCCCCGGCGGATTCGCAGCGCTCATGGTCGTCCCCGCGATCATCGCGGTCGTGGTCCCGTGCGTGGTCCTCGCGATCGTGTACCGCCGTCAGCTCGCCGGTGCCTACACGGTGGACGTGGAAGCGCAGGACGACGACCGGGTGCTGCTGTGGACGTCCGGGCTCGTGGTGCTCGTGCTCCTGCCGCTGCTGGTGTCCGGCATCCCGGTGTGGATGTCGGCGGTCGGTGCGGCGGTGATCCTCGTCGTCGTGTTCCTCATCCGGCGTCCGGCGGCGCTGCGTCCGGCGCTCGTCCCGTGGCAGCTCGTCCTGCTCGCATCAGGACTGTTCCTCGTGGTGGAGGCGGCCCACGCCCTTGGACTCGCACGGGCGCTCGCGTCCATCGCGGGGACCGGCGACTCGCTCCTGGCGCTCCTGCAGCTGGCAGGGGTCGGCATGGCGAGTGCCAACCTCGTCGACAACCTCCCGGCGTACCTCGCCCTCGAGCCGGTGGCCGGCGACCCCGTGCGCTTCGCCGCCCTGCTCATCGGCGTGAACGCCGGCGCGCTCATCACCCCGTGGGCGGCGCTCGCGACGCTGCTCTGGCACGCGCGGCTCACCGCTGCGGACGTCGAATTCGGTTGGGGCCGGTTCATCGCGCTCGGCTTCGTGGTCGCCCCGCTGACGGTCGCCCTTGCCACCGTCGGGCTTTGGCTGGCCCAGGGTGCCGGCGCGATCCTGCCGTGACGTCCTATCGCACTTTTCCCCGGTCCGTGAGCACCCTCCCCGGTCCGTGAGCACCCTCCCCGGTCCCTGAGCACCCTCCCCGGTCCCTGAGCCTGTCGAAGGGCGCTCTCCCTCAGTGCTCGTGCCGTGCGTCCGCCGCCCGCCGTCGCTCCAGCAGCTCCGTGACGATCCGGTCGATGAGGTCGAAGGGGATCGGCCGGCTGAACGGGAACTGCAGCGTGTCCTTCGCGGCCCGGTAGTCGGCGACGGCGTTCTGGAGGGGGCCGTCGAACGGCGGGATCGAGTAGAGGGCGATGTGGTGTTTCCAGGCACCGAGGTAGAGCAGGTAGCGGTCGTCGAGCATGAACGTCGGCATGCCGTAGCGGATGGCCTCGGTGACTCCTGGCACGATGCGGTGGACGCGGAGTCGGATCTCCTCGATGGCGTCCGCGGCGTCGGTGGGTTGCGCGGCGAGGTAGTCGTCGATCGTGGTGGGTGCACCCGGCATGTCTCTCCTCGTCGGAACGGAGACGGCACGGGAGCCGCTGCCCCCGTGCCGTCATCGTCCCATGTCCGCGTCTCGCGCGACAGTGGTGGTTCTACCGCTTCGCGAGGGCGCGGCGCACGTCCTCCTGGACGAGGTCGGCGTTCATGATCGCACCGGCCATCGATCCGGCGGCCGCGGCCTGCAGGACCTGGGTGCGCAGGTTGGTGACGTCTCCGGCCGCCCAGACACCCGGAACCGAGGTGGCGCCCAGCTCGTCGACGCCGATCGCATCGCCGAATTCGGCTCCGCGCGGGTGCGGTCGCGTGTGGAGTCCGAGACCGGCGAACGCCTCGGCGCGTACGCGGTTGACCGGGGCGACGGCCAGCGCCTCGACGGGGACGGTGCGGCCGTCGTCCAGGCGCACACCGACGAGCCGGTCGTCGGCGATCTCGAGCCGCTCCACGATGCCGTCGACCACGTCGATGCCCCGCGCCGCGAACGCCGCCTCCTGCTCCGCCGTGAAAACACCCGCGGTGTTGCGGAGCACGACGACCCGGTCGCTCAGCTGCCGGAACAGTTGCGCCTGGTGGGCTGCGGCCTCCGCGTTCGTGCCGAGGACACCGATCACGCGGTCCTGGACCTCCCAGCCGTGGCAGTAGGGGCAGTGGAGGGCGTCGCGGCCGAACCGCTCCCAGAGGCCGGGGATCGGCGGGAGCTCGTCGGAGGTGCCGGTGGCGATGAGGAGGCGGCGGCCTCGGACGATCGCGCCGTCCGCCGTCGTGAGGGTGAACCCGTCATCGTCGCGCCCGGCATCGACGACCTGACCGTCGACGACGCGGACGCCGTACGACGCCACTTCCGCGCGGCCGAGGCGCAGGAGCTCGCGAGGCGGGGTGCCCTCGCGGGTCAGGAAGCCGTGGACGCCGTCGGCGGGTGCGTTCCGGGGCTCGCCGCCGTCGACCACGATCACGGACCGTCGTGATCGTCCGAGCATGATGGCTGCGCTGAGCCCGGCGGCGCCCCCGCCGACGATGACGGCGTCGACGAGGTCGGTGGTGGTTGCTGGGGTGACGGGAGTGCTCATGGATCGTTCCGTTCGGTCGACGTGCTGGGAGGTTCCCAGGGTGCGCCGACCGGTGCCGAAGTGGCAAGAACACTTGCCGAAGCGGCAACGTGCGAGCGAGAATCGACCCATGGCGCATGCACACGACGAGCAACGGTCCATCGACGGCGTCCTGGATGCCGTCGGGCCGAGACTGCGAGCCATCCGGCAGCATCGCGGCACCACGCTCGCCGCGCTGTCAGCCGAGACGGGCATCTCGGTCTCCACCCTCTCCCGGCTCGAGTCCGGCCAGCGCCGACCGAACCTCGAGCTGCTCCTCCCGCTCGCCAAGGCGCACCAGGTGCCCCTCGACGACCTCGTCGGCGCTCCGCAGACGGGTGATCCCCGCGTCCACCTGAAGCCCCTCCAGCGGTACGGCCAGACGATCGTGCCGTTGACCCGTCGATCGGGCGGCATCCACGCGTTCAAGAGCATCATCCACGGCGGCGACGGCCCGCAGGCGCCTGAGACGCAGCAGGTCCACGAGGGATACGAGTGGCTCTACGTCCTCAACGGGCGGCTGCGGCTCCTCCTCGGCGACCAGGACATCATCCTCACCGCGGGGGAGGTCGCCGAGTTCGACACCCGCGTCCCGCACTGGTTCGGCCGGGCAGAGGCCGGAGCGGTGGAGTTCCTCAGCCTGTTCGGCAAGCAGGGTGAACGGATGCACGTCCGCGCGACGTCGACGAGGAGGAGCGCATGATCGGACACGATGACGAGGAGGGCGCCCGCCAACCCGAGGACGACCGGCCGTTCGCGGAGCAGCTCCTCGAACGCCGCGGGTTCGCGATCACGGCGGCCCTGTTCGTGATGCTCGGAGGGCTCGTCGTGCCGTTCGTCGGCGCACACTGCTCGTGTGGGCCGTAGCGGACTGTCCCCAAGATCTCCGCTGCGGCCCACCCGCCATGCGCGGGCAGTTACCTGCGGCGGCGACGTGCTGCCTTGAGCGCCACGTCGCAGACCCAAGAGGATCCGTCGCCGCTCACCTGATGGCGTGCACGGGTGATTACCGGCGGCTGAGAGCGGCAGGCGCCTTCCGCCGAGGTTGCCTGTCCCCCAGGCGTTCGATCCAGATAGCTCTGATACATCAGATGCAAATCCAGATCAAGTCCACATTTATACGGATACCTACTGATCATATCGATAGCTAACCTTGTTGTCGTAAGCATCAACGGAGACAAAGGAGTCATCATGAAGTTCGCACCGAGCTCGAAACTCGCGCGTCTTGGTACCGCCTCGGTAATCACCCTTGCCCTCACCACATCAATGGCAACCCCCGCGAACGCCGCACCGCTGGGCGCGCGACCAGCGACTACAACGGCTATCGCGCACTCAGCAGGAGCCCAATCGGCCACTGGCCTCGACGCCGAGGCCCGCGAGACGAGGATCGCCTGGGCGACCATCCTGACCGCAGTCATCGCAGCCGGCGGCGCGGCTGACTACATGGGAAGCCAGGCCGCACAACGCATGTACTACGCCGGCCTGCGGTTCGCGGAGTACCAGGAGATCAAATGGAGCATGCGCGCCATGGTCATCGGAGCCATCGGCCCTATTTTCGGCAGCGTCTTCCTTCTGGCCTTCGAGAACAAGTTCTACTCGCTGGTTTGACCATGTCGAACACCGTGCTCCGCATAGTCGTCATCATCGATGCCGCTGCTCTCCTGATGTTCGGCATCGGCCGAGGTCTCGCGCTCGACGGGTCAGTCTCTCTCGCTGTCGCCATTGTCGCGGCTGCAGTCCTGCAACTCGTCCTCGCTCTCAAAGGACCTTGGGGCACCAACGACTCCATCCAACGCAAGAACGAATCCTTCAGGCCGATGAGATGATCCGGTCCATCACCCGTTCCGACGGCAGTCACCTGATCAGCGCGGTCAAATCGCCTCAGACACCAGTGAAATCATGCCGGACCCCACTCCGGTAGGGCGTTGTTCGTTCCGACGCGTGCGACGGCACTGCCGTGGCACAGCCGCTGTGGAGCGGCGCCGACCTCGGTGACACGCCCTGCCTGTCGAGGATCCTGCCCCGATGGGGAAGGTACTGTGTCGATGGGTCGGGCGTTGGTGCGTCAGTCGCGGTTCGTGACGTCCGGGTGTGACAGGGGGAGGGCCGCTGATCGCTGCTTCATCGGCAAGCATCCGACGGCGGGGTCTTCACCCCACCGTGGGGTGTGCCCCGGCATATCTGGACGGATTCCTGTCGTTGAGGTGGTGGGGACCGAGTGCCCATTGGCGCAATTAACAAGCGACGAACACACTAACTGAGATAACTCCTGTCAGTCCTGGTCGCCGCGGCTGGATGAGGGGAGCGGCGCGCAGTGCTAGCGGCTGCGGAACGGATGCACGTCCGGGCGACGTCGACGAGGAGGAGCGCATGATCGGACACGATGACGAGGAGGGCGCCCGCCAACCCGAGGACGACCGGCCCTTCGCGGAGCAGCTCCTCGAACGCCGCGGGTTCGCGATCACGGCGGCCCTGTTCGTGATGCTCGGAGGGCTCGTCGTGCCGTTCGTCGGCTGGGTGGCCGGCATGGTCATGCTGTGGCGGTCGCGCGCCTGGACCACCAGGCAGAAGGCCTGGGCCACCGGCGGACCGATCCTCGCGAGCACCGTGGTGCTGCTCGTCCTGGCCCTCCTGACCGCGAACTGGAAGTCGACGGACGCCGGCGTCGGTGGCTCCCCGGTGATCCCCGTCGTCTACGACCTCGGGTCGACGGCCGTCGTGCTGCTGCTGATCGGGTACGCCGCGGCCGGTACCTGGTTGCTCTGGCAGGCGCTCCGGCCCAATGGCCGGCGCGCCTGATTCGCGGTCGTCGTTCAGGTGGAACGGGCAGCATGGGGAGATGCCCGACTCCTCGCGATTCCGCCGCCCCCTGCCCGTCCAGCCCGGACCCGGTGAGGAGTCCGTCTGGGAGTACCCGCGTCCACCGCGGGTCGAGCCGCGCGACGAGCGCGTCGTGATCCGGTTCGGCGGCACGGTCATCGCGGAGTCGACGGCCGCGGTCCGGGTCCTGGAGACGAGCCACCCGCCGGTGTACTACGTCCCGGCGGCGGACTTCTCGCCCGGGGTCCTGGTGCCGGTCGACGGGACGACCATGTGCGAGTTCAAGGGAGAGGCCCACTACCTCGACGTGCGCGTGGGCGAAGCAGTAGCCGGTGCCGCCGCGTGGACCTACCCCGATCCACGCCCGGGATACGCGCCGCTGTTCGGCATGATCGCCGTCTATCCGGGACGCATGGACGCGTGCGAAGTCGACGGGGTACCGGTGCAGGCGCAGGAGGGCGACTTCTACGGCGGATGGATCACGCCGGGGATCGTCGGGCCGTTCAAGGGCGCCCCGGGCACGCGCGGCTGGTAGCGGACGCCGCCGCCCTACACCCGCTCCTCTCTCGCGCGCAACGCCCTGGAGCACCACGCACCCGCATGCCACGCTGAGCGCCAAGCGCCGTCGACGACGAGGCGCGCAGGAGGCGGTCGAGGCCATGGACGTGTTCGATGAAGCAGCGGACCCGGGTTGGTCCCTCCTCCGCGTCGTCCCGCTGTTCGGCCTCGCCGTCAGCATCGGAGCGGTCGCCGGGGCGTCCCTCGCGGCCGGTGCAGAGCTCTTCGGGACGGTCGGGACCATCTCGGTGCATCCGGCCGATCTCGGCGGGATCGCCGTCCTCGTCGGCGGACTCGTCGGAGGGATGCTCGCAGCGGTCGGGGCGGTCGGCGCGCTGCTGGCGCTCGGCATCCTCGACCACTGGGGCGAGCGGGGCCCGGTCCATCGGGCCTGGATCGCCGGTGGCGGTGCGGCCTTCCTCGTCCTGATCGTCGGCGGCCTCATCGCCGCACCCATCGGACTCGGCTCGACGATCGGGGTCGTCGTGTTCGCGGTGCTCGCCGCCGGTGTGGCGGCCGGCGGTGGGCTCTACGCCTTCGAACGGGCGCTGGCGCGTCGTCGAGGCGGGTGGGCCGGCCTCAGCCGGTAGCGCGGACGGTCAGCCGGCGAGCTGCCGGAGTCGTGCCCGGTGCCAGTCGGTCTGTGTGAGGGCCGAGACGCGGAGGAGACCGGTCAGTGCGTCCCATCCGGCCGACCAACCGATGCGGGAGGCGATGGTCCACACGCTCGCGTCGGGGTCGTCCAGAAGGGCGGCGTGCACCTCGTCGGCGCGCCGCAGATGGTGTGCGGCCAGCTCGTCGCACCGGTCCGCGAGTCCCGTGAACCGGAAGCCGTGTCCGGGGACCACCTGATCGCCGTCGTAGCCGCGGACGCGGTCGAGCGACGACAGGTAGGCCGTCACCGGGTTCTCCGAGGTGCGCGCCCCGAGGCCGAGGCCCGAGAAGATCGTCGGCAGCACGTGGTCGCCCGTGAACAGGTAGCCGCGGTCCTCGTCGCGCAGGGTGATGTGGCCCGTCGTGTGGCCGGGTGTGTGCAGGACCCTGATCGAGCGACCGGGGAGCGTCAGCAGCTCGCCGTCCTCGAGCGTCCGGTCCGCGCGAGTGTCGCCGAGGTGCCCGGCGGGTGCCGTCGCACCAGTGGCCCAGGGGCGCACGGTCGTGTCGTCCGCCGGGACGCCCCACTCGTCCAACGCCACCGCGAGGTCGGCCGGGCCCGGGGGCGTCGAGCCGGCCGCCTCGTCCTCGAGGCGGTGCATGAGGACCGGTGCCGCGAGTTCGTCGCGGAGGGTGCCGGCGAGGCCCAGGTGATCGGGGTGCAGGTGGGTCACGACGACGCCCGTGAGCGTCGTCACCCCGATGCCGCGGAGCTCCTGCAGCAGGTGTTCGCGGCCCTCGGGGGTGTCGGTTCCGGGGTCGACGACGATCGCGCGACCGTCGGTGCCGAAGAGGACCGAGCAGAGGGTGGAGGGATTTCCGGGGTCGCCGGTCGGGACGGCGATGACGACCGTGTCGGCGTCGAGGTGCTCCGTCGCGGGGATCCGGCCGTCGCGGAAGGCGGCAGCCTGGGACTCGCTCGATGAGGTGATCATGGTGCTGCTCCGGGTGGTTGTCGGGGGACGGACCAACCCTAGTCGCGGGGCCCGTCGAGTTCAGTACGATGGGTGTATGACCGTCAACGACATCCTCATCGGCGTGATCGCCTTCATCACCGTCTTCGGCGGCATCGGCCTGGTCGGGGCGCTCGTCGCGATGTCCAAGTCGGGCTACCACGGCTGATCCTCCCCGCAGGGGCTCGGCCGGTTTCGCGGCGGCTCAGCGGGCGACGGCCTCGTCCGTGGCCCGCTGCACCGCTGCCAGTGCTGCCGCGACGGCCGAACGCTGCAGTGAACCCTTCCTCGCCGTCGCGACGATCTTCCGCTCACTCATCCCGGTGATGGGTTTCCGCACGACGTCCGTTCGCGATCCGATCGCGATGTCCGGGAGCACGGCGATCGACAGGCCGGCCGCCACGTGGTCGATGACGACCTCGTAGCTCGTGAACCGTCCGGCCACCCTCGGCTCGAACCCCGCGCGACGACAGATCAGCGGGACGAGTTCGCCGAGGTAGGTGCCCGGTGCGTCGAGGGCCCACGACTCCGTCTGCAGCTCGCTGAAGGTGACCTGCTCCTGCGCGGCCAGTCGGTGGTCGAGCGGCGCGATGAGCAGCAGCGGGTCGGTGGTGAGGGGCACGCTGTGCACGGAGGGGTCGAGGAGGAACCCGTCCTCCTGGTCGACCGTGATCACGACGTCGCAGGTGCCGCGCTGGACGGCGGTGGTGCTCTCGTGTGGTTCGACCTCGATGAGTTCGACCTCGAGTCGTGGGTACTGCCGTGCGAGGGAGCGCGCGGCGGGGATGAGGATGGGGGCGATGACGCTCGCGAACCCGGCGATGCGGAACCGACCGGACGGCTCGGACTCGACCTCGGCCAGTTCGACCTCGATGGCGTCCATCTGCGCGAGCAGGGCCCGAGCGCGCTCCACGAGCAGCGCACCCGTCGGTGTCAGGGTGAGCGTCCGGCCGCGTCGTTCCAGGAGTGCGGCGCCGGTCTCGGCCTCGAGCACGGAGAGCTGCTGCGAGACGGTCGAGGGGCTGAGGTCGAGCTCACGGCCGACGGCGCGGATCGTACCGAGGCGGTCGAACGCCTCGAGCAGTCGCAGTCGCACGGGGTTCAGGGCCATGCTGCAACAGTATCGAGCGCGCCAGGGCGCCCTCCACACGGGTGGCAGTCCGATCCGGGTCCCGTGGCTCCCGGAGGGTGCAGACCGTCGCCGTCCGGGTCACTCCCAGACGAACTCCTCCGGCAGACGGCCGGGCTCGGCGAGTCGGGCGTTCCGGAGCACCGCGCCGTCGGTGCCGAGCGAGAGTGCCGTCACCGAGAGCGAGGCGAGGCGCAGGCCGTCGTGGTCGTCGACACGGACGATCGCCTCGTCGGCGTCGGCGGGGACGCTCGTCGTGGAGCGCAACGTGCGCAACCACGGCTCCCAGGACGCGGCCGTCGCACCGTCCAGCGGCCCGATGGGCGACGGGACGTCGAGGAAGGCCGGCCGCCACCGGTGGACCCGTGGGACGTCGAGGTGGTCGGGGCCCTCGTGCGTCACGAGGTGGAGACCGGGCGCGACGTCGATCGACCGGAGCGAGGAGCCGTCCCAGCTGGTGACGGCGACGCCGTCAGGACGCAGCTCCACGAGGTTCCATGACCGGGCGCTGCGGGCGTCCTCCGCATCGACGCCGGTCGTGACGGCCTCCAGCGGCAGGACGCCCCGCGAGGTCCACCCGGCGGCGGGCATGTCGAGGTCCTCGCGTCGGTTGAGGACCACCGCCGCCCGTGGGCCGCCCGGGGCATCGTCGTTCGTCGCCAGCCACGCGCCGCCCGCTTCGCGGTCGTGGATGCCGCGGACGCCGTCACCGAGTCCGGGCCACCACGCGCCGGGTGGGTCCCAGGCACGCCCCGGCTGCTCGTCTCGCAGCCCGAGGACGGCGATCGGCCACGCGCGCCCCGGGTCGAAGTCGATGATGACGGTGCACACGCTGGTTCCTCCTCGGCCGGCCGGACTAGGACAGACTAGACGAGGACCCGGCGCGGGAGCGCCGGAAGCGAGGAGGCGGCATGGGCGTGCGGGACGCATCGCGGGAGGCGGCGGGGTGCACGGTCGTCGTCGGGATCACGGGCGGGATCGCCGCGTACAAGGCGGTCGGCGTCGTCCGCGGGTTCGTGCTCGCGGGCTTCGACGTCCACGTGGTGCCGACCGAGAGTGCCCTCCGGTTCGTCGGCTTGCCGACGCTCGAGGCGATCAGCCGGAACCCCGTCACGACCTCGCTGTACGACGGCGTCGCCGAAGTCCGGCATGTCGCCCTCGGGCAGCGCGCGGAGCTCATCGTCGTCGCGCCGACGACGGCCAACACCCTCGCGAAACTCGCGGCGGGACTCTCCGACGACCTCCTCGGCACCACGATCCTGGCCAGCCGGGCACCGGTCCTGCTGGCACCGGCGATGCACACCGAGATGTGGCAGCACCCCGCGACGACCGCGAACGTCGCCCTCCTGCGATCGCGCGGGGTGGCCGTCATCGGGCCGGCGCACGGCGCGCTGACGGGCGGCGACACGGGTCCGGGACGCATGAGCGAACCCGACGACATCGTGGCCGCCGGCTTGGCGCTGCTCGCCCGACGCACAGGCGGAACGGACGCGCACCCGGACGACCTGCGGGCCGAGCGCGTCGTCGTCTCGGCCGGAGGCACCCGCGAGCCGCTCGACCCGGTCCGGTTCCTCGGGAACCGGTCGAGCGGCCGGCAGGGGCTGGCCATCGCGCAGGCCGCCGCGGAGCGCGGGGCCGAGGTGGTGCTCGTCGCGGCACACCTGGACGCCGACGTCGCTGCCGAAGCGGCCGCGGTCGACGGTGTGCGGGTCGTCCCGGTCGGCACCGCAGCGGAACTCGCGGTCGCCATGGAGGACGTGGCGGCCGACGCGACGCTCGTGGTCATGGCGGCAGCCGTGGCCGACTACCGCGCCGCCGAGATCGCCGAACGCAAGATCAAGAAGGACGACACCGGCGACGAGCTCACCCTGCGACTCGTCCGCAACCCCGACGTGCTCGCCGGACTCGCCGCGGCCCGGGTGCCCGGACGACTGGTCGTCGGGTTCGCCGCGGAGACCGCCGCCGACCACGAGGAGTTGTTGGCCCTCGGTCGGGCCAAGGTGGCACGCAAGGGCGCCGACCTCCTCGTGCTCAACCGCGTGGGGTGGACGGACGGCTTCGGCACGCCCGACAACGAGGTCGTCGTGATCGACGGCGTCGGCGACGTGGTCGGTGAGGCGACCGGCTCGAAGCGCAGCATCGCCGACCGGCTGCTCGACCTCGTGCTCGCCCACCGGGCCGAGCCGGTTCGTCCCCAGGCTGGCGAGCCTCCCCCCGAACGGGGCTGACCACTGCCACGATGACACCATGCCACGCCTCCGTCCCGCGCGCCGTCGCGCCTCCATCGCCGCGGCGCTCGCCGGAGTCATCGTCCTCTCGATGGGTCTCGCCCAGCCGGCCGCCGCTGCGGAGTACCCCAGCTGGGAGGACGTCGAGGCGGCCCGCTCGAGCGAGTCCTCGAAGCAGTCGACCATCGGTCAGATCGAGGGGCTGGTCCAGCAGCTGAAGACCGCTGCGGCGCTCGCCGAAGCTGAGGCCGTCCTCCGTGCCGACGAGTACGAGGCCGCTCAGCTGGCCGTCGACGAGGCGAGCTACCGTGCCGTCTCCCTCCGTGAGCAGGCCGTCGCCGCGACGACCGCGGCGCAGGCCTCCAAACGCCAGGCCGGCGCGCTCGTCGCCGCGTGGTTGCGGTCGGGGAGTGTCGACCTCAGTACCGCCGCATTCCTCGACGGCCAGGAACCGGAGTCGCTCCTCGGGCGTTTGAGCACGATCACGAAGCTCAGCGAGTCCACGGACGGCACCTACGAGCGGGCGAGGACCGACGCGAACACGGCGTCGCTGCTCACCGAACAGGCGACCATCGCGGAGGCCGCCCTCGGCGAGCTCGCCGCCGCGGCTGAGACCGCGCTCGGGGACGCGGTCGCAGCCCGTGCCGACGCCGAGACCGCCGTGTCCGAGCAGCAGGAGTACCTCGCGACGCTCGAGGCCCAGCTCGTGGTCCTCAAGGAGAACCGCGCAGCCACCGAGGCCGACTACCGCAAGGGCGAGGAAGTGAAGGCGGCTGCGGCCGCCGCTGCTGCAGCCGCGGCGGCCGCAGCTGAGGCTGCACGCGCGGCGGCCGAGGCCGCTGCGAACGCCGGCGGCGGAGGTGGCGGTGGCGGCGGAGGTGGTGGTGGTGGTGCCTCGGGTGCCGTCGGGAGCCAGGGATGGGCCCTGCCGATCTCCGGCCGGATCACCGACAGCTACGGACCGCGACCCGGTCGCCCCGTGCCCGGCGTCAACCCGTTCCACTCGGGCACCGACATCGGAGCGGGCTGCGGGCGAGCGGTCTACGCCGCGAACGCCGGCACCGTCGTCTACGCGGGCTGGCTCGGCACCTACGGCAACTGGGTCCTCGTCGACCACGGCGGCGGCGTCATGACCGGGTACGCGCACAACAGCAGCATCCTCGTCGGCGAGGGTCAGCGGGTGTCCGCCGGTCAGAACATCTCGCTCGTCGGAACGACGGGTGCCTCGACCGGATGCCACGTGCACTTCGAGGTCAGGATCGGCGGTTCGCGCGTCGACGCGGTCCCGTTCATGGCGGACCGGGGCATCCGCCTCGGCTGAGCCGCGCCTCTGATCGAGTCGTCAGAGTCCGAGGCGCTCGAGCTCGGTGTCCATGCGGCGAGCCATCTCCGCGTACCCCTCGTCGTTCGGGTGGAGGCCGTCCGCGGCCATCCACTCCGGGTGCCCCTCGATCCAGTGCGACGCCCCGGGGATGGTGTCGGCGTCGATCTCCTGAGCTGCGTCGGCCACCCAGCCGATGATCGTCTCGATCGACTGCGGTCGCTCGTCGGTGTACCAGAACGGTTCGACGACGATGAAGCGGGCCTCCGGGAGGGCGTCGCGGAGGCGCTGCAGGTCCGTCGTGATCTGCTCGTGGATCCGGTCGGCGGCATCGTCGAAGCTGAACGCGTCGTTGAGCCCCATCGTGACGAAGACGATGTCGGGCTGCTCGGCGATGATGAGGGAGGGGAGGTCACCGCTGCCGTCGCCGAAGCGGTCGCGGTGGTTCACGAATCCGAGGCCGTTGACGCTGGGGTTGAACTCCCGCCAGCCGCGTTCCTCGCTGACGACGGTGGACCAGCGGTCGGCCGGGTCGCTCGCTCCGGTGCCGAGGGTGTACGAGTCGCCATAGAACGCGACGAGGGGTCCGTCGCCCGTGGCGCCGCCGGTCCCTGCGCCGGGGGACGCGCAGGCGGTGAGGCCGGTGGCGAGGGCGAGCAGGGTGACGGCGGCGAGCAGTCGTGATCTCATACGGATGCTTCGGAGCGGTGGGCGTCGCGGAGGGTCGAAGCGCCGATGGGCTGCGGAGGATTCGGAACGCGAATGCGGTTGCAGCTAGGTCATGTCCACGCGAATACGTGCGCTAACCTGACTCCATGCCGCAGATCCGTATCCGAGACGCCGCCCTGTTCCTCGGGGTCAGCGACGACACCGTCCGTCGTTGGATCGACCAGGGCGCACTCGTCAGCGCGAAGGACGACGCGGGCCGTGGCGTCGTCGACAGCCTGTCGCTCGCTCAACTGGCCCGGCAGAACGCCGTCCTCCCCGTCGACCCTTCGGAGATCGGGCGTTCGGCCCGCAACCGCTTCGTCGGCATCGTCACCGACATCACGATGGACACGGTCATGGCGCAGGTGGAACTGCAGTGCGGGCCGCACCGGGTGGTGTCGCTCATGAGCAGTGAGGCGGTCCGCGAACTCGGTCTCGAACTCGGCTCCACGGCCATCGCCGTCGTGAAGGCCACGACGGTCCTCATCGAGACCCCGAAGGCGAGCTCATGAACCGCACCGCACCCCGTCGATCCTTCCGACTGCTCAGCGCACTGGCCCTCGGCGCCGGCGTCCTGCTCGCAGTGTCCGCCTGCGCCGCCCCCGCCGCGACGCCGACACCCACCGCCTCGGCCACGGCGGACGAGCTCAGCGGCTCCATCACGGTCTACGCGGCGGCGTCGCTCAAGACGACCTTCACGGCGCTCGCGGAGGACTTCGAGGAGGCGCACCCCGGCACGACCGTCGAGCTGACCTTCGCCGGATCCTCCGACCTCGTCACGCAGCTCACGAACGGTGCTCCCGGCGACGTGTTCGCCTCCGCAGACGAGAAGAACATGACGAAGCTCGCCGATGCCGACCTCGTCGAGGGCGACCCGGTCGACTTCGCGACCAACGTCCTGCAGATCGCCGTGCCCCCGTCGAACCCCGCCGGCGTGAAGACCTTCGCCGACCTCGCCCGTCCGGGCGTCAAGACGGTCGTGTGCGCGCCGCAGGTCCCTTGTGGAGCGGCCACCGTCGCCGTCGAGGAGGCCACGGGTGTCGCGCTGAGCCCGGTCAGCGAGGAGTCGTCGGTGACCGACGTCCTCGGCAAGGTGACCTCGGGCGAGGCCGATGCGGGCCTCGTCTACGTGACCGACGTCATCGCGGCCGGCGACGCCGTGGAGGGCATCACCTTCCCCGAGTCGTCGGAGGCCGTCAACACCTACCCCATCGCGCCGCTCGCAGGGAGTGCGAACCCCACCGTCGCGGCTGCCTTCGCGGCCTACGTCGTGAGCGCCGAGGGACAGCGGGTGCTCGCCGACGCCGGCTTCGGCGCACCGTGACCCCGTGAGGGACCTCGGCTCGGGGGTGCCCCGCTGGATCGTCGTCGTCGCGATGGTCGGCGCGGCGTTCGTCCTGCTGCCGCTCGTCGCGATCGTCCTGCGGGTGGACTGGGCGGACTTCGGCGCGCTCGTCACCTCGGAGTCGTCGGTCGCGGCGCTCGGGTTGAGTCTGCGGACGTCGTCACTCGCGACGGCCCTCTGCATCGTGTTCGGCGTGCCGCTCGCCCTCGTCCTCGCGCGTACCCGATTCCCGGGGCAACGGCTGCTGCGGTCGCTCGTCCTCCTCCCGCTCGTGCTCCCGCCCGTCGTCGGCGGGATCGCCCTGCTCTACACCTTCGGTCGGCTCGGCCTGCTCGGACCGGCACTCGCGGATGCCGGGATCGACATCGCGTTCTCCACGACCGCCGTCGTCCTCGCGCAGACGTTCGTCGCCTTGCCGTTCCTGGTGTTGAGCCTCGAGGGGGCGATCCGCACGACCGGCTCGCGGTACGAGGCCGTCGCCGCGACGCTCGGCGCACGTCCCACCACCGTCTTCCGCACCGTCACGCTGCCGCTCCTCGCACCCGCCGTCGTGTCGGGCGCGATCCTCTCGTTCGCTCGGGCCCTCGGCGAGTTCGGGGCGACCCTCACCTTCGCGGGCAGCTTGCAGGGGGTCACCCGGACGCTGCCGCTCGAGATCTACCTGCAGCGCGAGACCGATCCCGACGCCGCGGTCGCGCTGTCACTCGTCCTCGTCGTCGTGGCCGTCCTCGTCGTCGGCGTCGCGGGGGCGCAGGGGTCGATCCGGCGTGGACGGACCGTCGCCGGAGTGGTGCGATGACCGGGGCGGCCCTGGAGTTCCGAGCGACGCTGCGCGAACGCGACTGGGAGCTCGCCGTCGACCTCGCCGCGGGGGAGACCGTCGCCGTGCTCGGCCCCAACGGCGCCGGCAAGTCGACGTTGCTCGCCGTCCTCGCCGGGCTCCTGCGTCCGGACACGGGTCACGCGACCCTCGCCGGTCGCGAGCTGTTCGCGGTCGGTGGACCGGGTCGGGACCAGTGGTCGCCGCCGCACCGACGGGGGATCTCGCTCCTGGCCCAGGAGGCACTGCTCTTCCCGCACCGCTCCGTGCTCGACAACGTCGCCTACGGCCCCTTGGTCGCCGGTGCGTCGCGCGGCGAGGCTCGGGACATCGCCCGACGACGACTCGCGGAGGTTGAGGTGTCCGAGCTCGAGGGGCGCCGTCCTGCCGAGTTGTCCGGCGGCCAGGCGCAGCGGGTGGCGCTCGCCCGCGCACTGGCCCCCGACCCGGCCCTCCTCCTCCTCGACGAACCGATGGCCGCGCTCGATGCGACGGTCGCGCCGCACCTGCGCCGCATGCTCCGTGACCAGTTGCACGGACGGACGACCGTGCTCGTGACGCACGAGGTGCTCGACGCGTACACGCTCGCGGACCGGGTGATCGTCCTGGACGCCGGGCGCATCGTCGAGCAGGGGCCGACGGCGGAGGTGCTCGAGCGGCCGCGGACGGCGTTCACCGCGGACCTCGCGGGACTCGAACTGCTGACGGGCGTGCGCACGGAACGCGGGCTCCGTCTGCCGGACGGAGCGGAGGTCGAGGTCGACTCCTCCGCGGAGGCGGACCCGATCCCGGTCGGGGTCGCCGTCGCCTGCGCGTTCCGACCCTCCCGCGTCGAGGTCCGGGAGGCTGACGGGTCTGGCAGCCCGAGTGCGCCGGGTGCCCTCCGCGCGACGATCACCGACCTCGAGCCGCGGGGCGACGTCGTCCGGGTCCGCTCGGCGGTCATCACCGCCGACGTCGCCGTACAGCAGCTCGCGGCCGCGGGCTGGTCGACGGGGGACGTCGTCGACTTCGTGGTCGACCCGCGGGCAGCCGTCCTGTACCCGTGCTGAGGCGTCCTGCACCGGGACACGGCCGAGACGTGACAGAGTGAGTCGATGAACCGATTCTGGAGACGCTGGTGGCCGCTCGTCGTCGGGGCCGCCGGCACGCTCGCGATCGGCGGGATCTGCGCGGCGCTCGTCGCCATGGGGCTCGTGCGCCCGAACGCCATCCTGGCCGCCTCGTACGCGGTGCGCGGTGTCGACGTCTCCTCGTACCAGGGCGAGATCGACTGGGACGTCCTCTCGGCTCAGCCCATCGACTTCGCGATCATGAAGGCGACCGAGGGATCAGGCGATCAGGACGAACGGTTCGCCGCGAACTGGGCGGGCGCGCAGCGTGCGGCGGATGAGACCGGCTTGCTTATCGGGGCCTACCACTTCCTGAGCTTCGACAGCCCGGCCGAGACGCAGGCGCAGAACATCTTCGACACCGTGCCGGTCACCGCGGGCGCTCTCCCGATCACCATCGATCTCGAGTGCTACGCCGACTACTGCCGGACGCCTCCGAGTGCGGAGCGGGTCGCCGCCGTACTCGATCCGCTCCTTGCTGCACTCGAGGAGCACTACGCCCGGCCGCCGATCATCTACGCGACCATGCGGTACTACGACGCGTTCCTCGCGGGCTCGTACGAGCGGAACCCGCTCTGGATCCGCTCGGTCGTCACGCCGCCGGTCCTGTCGGGCGGGCGGGCGTGGGACCTCTGGCAGTACACCAGCCGGGAACGGATGCCCGGGTACGTCGGCAAGGAGGAGTTCATCGATGTGAACGTCTTCGACGGCTCCCTGCGCGACCTCCAGGCCCTCGTCGGCCCCTGATCCGCGGCGTCCTCGAGGTGCCTCGGGTTACGGGGCGGGAGCGGGACCGGTGGTCGGCTCGGCGACGGGGAGGAACGTGTCCTCGCCGTCGACCTCCTGCTCGATGGAGTCCTCGGTGGTCTCGTGGTCCTGGGGAAGGTTGTCGTCGTTCGCTGCGTGCTTGCTCATACGACCACGATACGACGGGTGTCGCGCTGGGCAATGGGGTTGCGTGCCGACGCCGGGCGCCGGGCGCCGGGCGCCGGCCGCCGGCCGCGCTCAGGAGGCGAAGGCGAGCGAGCGTGCTGCGAGTTCGCCGGTCAGGACGTCGACGGCCTTCGGGCCGACGCCGTGGATGCGGAGCAGGGCGGCGGGGGAGACCCGCGTGAGCTGCTCGAAGCGGGTGAAGCCGTGCGCGCCGAGCGCTTCGTGGGCGACCGAGCCGATGGTGGCCGGGAACTCGGACGCCTCGGCGGGCACGAGCTCGACGAACAGCGCGGCGATCCGCTCCTCGATGTCGTCGCGGATGCGGCGGACGGCCTCGATGCCTTGCCCTGCCGGGTCCTCGAGTTCCCAGTCCTCGTAGCGTTTGCCGGGGAAGATCGGGCAGGCGTCGCCGCAGCCCATCGTGATGACCGCGTCGGAGGCCCGGACGGCGTCGGTCGTGAGGATGCGGGGCACGGCTGCGGTGATGTCGACACCGTGTTCGGCCATCGCCTCCACCGCCACGGTGTTGATCCGGTCCTTCGGTTCGCTCCCGGCCGACAGCACCTCGACCCGGTCGCCGGCGAGGGCGCCGAGGAAGCCGGCTGCGATCTGGGAGCGACCGGCGTTGTGCACGCAGACGAAGAGGACGGTGGGGATGGTGGGCGTGATGGTCATGGCGTCTCCTGGAGGTGGCGTGAGCCGAGCACGGACGAATGGTCGAGGAGGTCCACGAGGGCAGCGTAGCTGGTGGCGGGGTCGGCGCCGCGGGTGAAGCCGCCGACGAGTTCGAGGGACACGAAGCCGTGGAGTGCTGCCCGGACGATGCGTCCGGCGTCCGTCATCGCCACGCTGTCGAGACCGCGGCCCGCGAGTGCGCGTTCGACGAGCATCACGAGCTCGCGATCAGCAGGCTCGCCGGTGTCGGCACGGGCGTTTTCGGTCGAGAACGCGAGGGCGTACCGACCGGGATAGGCGAGGGCGAAGCGGCGGTACCCGTCGGCCAGTGCGGTGAGTGCGGTGGACCCGCTCAGTCCGTTCGTCGCGATGTCGAGTCCGCTGGCCAGTTGGGCGAGGGCGAGCTGGGCGACGGCGGCGCGGAGGTCCTCGGTGCTGCGGACGTGCTTGAGGAGGGCCGGTGCAGAGGTGTCGAGCTCGCGGGCCAGGGCGGCGAGCGTGAGGGCGTCGGCGCCGTGCGTGTCGGCGAACTCGGCGGCTCCGACGATCACCCGTTGGCGGGAGAACTTGGTCCGGGAAACGGGTGCATCGGTCATCGGATCGAGCCTAACGGCACGCGGCCGTGATGCCGTGCGGCTTCAGACCGTCGGCGGTGTGGCTTCTTGGTGGGGCGCGCCGTGCGTGCGGCGGTCCTCCTTCATGGCGGCTTCCGCGAGGTGGCGGCGGCCGCCCGCGAGCTCGTTCCGGACCTCCGCCTCGAGCGTGCGGAACGGTTCCCAGTAGTTGCCGTCGTAGTCCTCGACGATCTGGAACGTCCAGCGTCCGTCGATGACGTTGCGTCCGACCAGCTCGGTGTCGATCCGGTCGGCGAGGGCGTCTTGTCCTGCCTCGCGGAGGGCCTCCGCGGCTTCGCCGAGCGCGAGGTCCGCCTTACCGGTCAGTCGGTGGAAGCCGTAGAGCATGCCGCGCGCCTGCTCGACGACCTCGAGCGCCTCGGTCACTTTGCCGACCGCTTCCACGGTCGCGTCGTCGACCCCTGCGGGTACTCGGTGGGCGTCGTCGGGGCCGTCGGTCGTGCGGTCGTCTGCAGAACTCATGCGACCAGTCTGTCGCGATCGGACCTCGATGTCGGGGGCTTGCGGACGGTGGCACACGATGTGAGCCGGCGGGAGTCCTCCCGCGTACCGAGCGAACGCACCCCGACTGCCCTTCGACAGGCTCAGGGACCGGAGCGATCCGGCCGTACCGCTCCCGGCCACGGAGCCGGAGCAACCGAGGTGCCCTTCGACAGGCTCAGCGACCGGAGCGTCGCCGGTGGACTTCTCCCGGTCACTGAGCCTGTCGAAGTGCCCACGAGGATGCCTCAGCGTCGCCGGTGAACGTTTCCCGGTCACTGAGCCTGTCGAAGTGGCCACGAGGACACCTCATCGTTCCGGGTGCTCCTCTCCCGGTCACTGAGCTTGTCGAAGTGTCCACGAGGATGCCTCATCGTTCCGGGTGCTCCTCTCCCGCTCATCGAGGCGGCGCGACCCGAGTGCCCTTCGACAGGCTCAGGGACCGAAAAGCTTGCGAGCACAGTCCAGCCCGGTCACTGAGCCTGTCGAAGTGCCCACGAGGAACCCATCGACTGGCTCGGGGACCTGCGGGGGTTAGAACGGCGCGGGGTCCGGTTCGGTCCGGTGATGTTTCCCGTCGGGTGTCGTCCAATCGAGCACCCCGCCGGGTCCGTGGTCGAGGTTCCACCCGGGGAGGTGTTTCATGCGATGGTGATGTCGGCAGAGGCAGGCAAGATTGCCGACATCTGTTGTGCCGCCGTGGTCCCACGCGACCGAGTGGTCGAGGTCGCAGGCTCTGGCGCGCCTGCCGCACCCCGGTGCCCGACAGGTGCCGTCTCGCAAGCGGACCGCGCGCTGCAGATCGGCCGGAACCCGGTACTGCTTCCG
>NZ_FXAP01000007.1 GCF_900177615.1 Plantibacter flavus | reverse complement strand
GGCGAGGGTGCTGTCGGTTGACGGCCTCGACTACCGGTACCTCGTGCTCGTCGACGTCCAGGCGAAGTCCTCCGACGGCCTCGGCACTGCAGTGCGGGTCGCCACGATCTTCCTGACAGTGGATGGAGACGGCGCAATCTCCGACGTCAGTGGATACGCGTCGATGTCACCCGCTCGCAGCTCAGGCTAGGGGCGACCCACCTTCATCGATTCCGCGGCCGCCCGGTTCCTTTGGAACGGGCGGCCGCAGCCGTCTGCTGATAGTCTTTTCCTCATACACGAGGAAAAACGAACACTGGGCGCTGATGCTGGCCCAGCAGAACTACTCGATCAGGAGATGACATGGGACCGCTGAAAATCAGACCGAGCACGAACACCCGACTGAAGGGGAAGGCCGTCCCGATCGGTGTGGTCCTACTGACTCGAACCGTCACGCTCGTCGGGTTGATCTTCGCCTACTACGTCCTCGCGTTCTTCTCGGCCGTGCAGATCGTCCCCATGACGATGGGCTTCGTGAAGGCTGGAACGGGCGTGACCCTCGACATGCCGGTGGAAACGGTGCTGTCAGCGTGGATCGTCCCGGCACTGTTCCTCGTCGGGCTGCTCTTCGCGTTCGTCCTGTTCCTCATGCGCGGCCTGTGGCGACTCCGGAAGCGCGCCGTCCAGGCCGTATCCCGATGGGCTCTCGGTGAGGCGCCCCCGGCTATGGGTGAGGCGCCCCCGGCTATGGGTGCGGCAGAACTCCGACCCAAGAGCCCACGTACCAAGACCAGCACGAAGGCTGCTTAGGCAGCCGCGCAGAGCGACCAGGAGACGACAGATGAAGATTGCACCCCTGCGGACCAACGATCCGTGGTTCGGCCGAATCATGAAGGATGGCCAGGTGGCCTCGGAGTCCCTGCGAGGAGTCCCAATGGAGAGCACCGTCGAGGTGGAGCTCGTGGAGCTGTTGCACGGTGGCCCCGAGGAGAACTTCCGACCGTACCTACATCTCCGCGGCGAACTCACCTCGGTGGTTCCGGAAGTCGAACTGCCCTACGGCGTCGACGAGCTGGTTCTGCGACGAGGTTCGGGACTCCCGATCGACGCGTTCTACAACTTCAACCCCCGACAGCTCGGCGATCTCGTCGCCAAGGGGTACTTCACCGACCAGTTCCGCGTCCCTGAAGAGATGTCGGGGATCCCCTGGGCCATCCCTGGTTCCGCAGACTTCATGATCGTCGCACCAGAGCTGGAGGATCAGCCACCCCTGGTCTTCATGACCGTCCACAACCAGAGCGAGCTCGACCTCGACGAGCAAAACAGCGGCTACGACCTCTCGTCGTACTTCCCGAACTACGAGCAGGCCCCGGTCGTGGCTGCCGAGGTGTCACGGCAGTCCGAGCCGGCGCGAGGGGGATCCGCCCACGACATCTTCAGCGACGTGCAGTTCGAGGAGTATCGACCAGGTGCGATCGCGCCAGAGCGGTCGCACGACGGAGGCGAATGGCGCAGCGACGTCCCGGCGGGAGTATTCGAGCGCTTGGTCTCCGAGATCCAAGGGAGTCGTGTCGACGAGGCGTTGACGGAGGATGCCGTCCTTGCGGTCGAGGCGCCGTCGCCTGGTAGTGCTGAGGAGCTCTACAACACGATCGTGGCGCCCGCCATCGAGCGAGCGCGGTCGGGCGAGCTGTACCGCGCCGAGGAGACGGCCGACACGATTCAGGAACAGCCTCAAGAACCCGCGGCGGGGGGCGAGCTCGCTGTGGACGAGAACGGCTTCCTCGACCTGGGCGAACCGGATCCCGAGCTCGCCCCACTGCCCATGGAATCGGCTGAGACAGCTCAAGCTGCTCGACGGACGGCCGCCGTTCGCTCTGCTCGGATTCGCTCCGAGCTGCTGGAGGAAGAGCCCCTCGAGACTGCCGCTGAATCTCAGCACGACCTGTAGGCCGCCGGCATCAGACCGGCACGCGACGAGGGGTCCGATCGAAGCATCGCTTCGCATACGGGCCCCTCGTCTTCGAATCACCAGCAAGCTGAACGGGAGGCACGCACATGGGTCTGAAGCAGGACGTCGTCGTCGTCAACGAATTCACCATCCCACTGCCCTCGAGCAATGGGAAGATGCGAGGCACCCGCGGCGGGACCCCCGGTGAGTTCGTGAGCCGGTACATGGCGCGGGAGCTGGCCACGGAGTCACTCGCACCCATCCGACGCCAACGCACCGACGACTTCATCATGCGTTACATGGCCAGAGAGGCCGCTACCGAGAGCGTCTCCGTACGCGATCGCGGGACGCTCAAACGCAAGATGACCGACGCTCAGGGACAAGGTGGAGTTGCGTTCGGTTACGGGCAGGTCTCACTGTCCCATGACCAATTGCACGCAGCGAGTGCAGACATCCAGCGCCTGTTCGAGAGTGGGCACACCGTCATGAAGACGGTGCTCTCGTTCGATCAGGAGTACCTCCGCAAGCACGGCATCATCCCCGAAGACTTCGTCTGCGAGAAGCGCGGCGACTACCGGGGCCACATTGATCAGATGAAGCTGCGCTTGGCCGTGATGCACGGTCTCACACGCATGGGTCGGACCCTCTACGACGATCTCCGCTACGTCGGTGTCATTCAGGTCGATACCGAGCACGTGCACTGTCACCTGGCGATGGTGGACGCCGGCCGCGGCTCGATGGCCACGGATGGAACACAGCGAGGCAAGATCGGTGACCGTGCGAAGAGCTTGCTGCGACGCGGGGTAGACGCTTGGTTAGACGCCAAGCAGGTCGTGCGCCATCTCACGAGCGCCATCGGATACGAACGACGCAACGTCACGACCTTCGTCAAGCGCTGGGCACACCAACAGATGCTCCGTGAGTCGCTGCCGCAGTTCCTCCTGGCTTGCCTCCCCGAAGACCGGCGCCTCTGGCGCGCTGGGACAAATCACGAGGCTATGCGCAAGCCGAATCGAGTCGTGCATCAGATCGTTCGAGAAGTCCTTGATCGTGACGGTTCACCCATGACGCAAGCGATGTCCGAGGTCCGGGCATATGCCGATCACCGACGGGAGGCGGAGAGCCTCAGTCAGGAGCAGTGGAGCCGTCTCGTGTCGACGGGGGAGGACCGCATCGTCGAGCGATCTGTGAACGCGGTCTATGGACTGCTCCGCGCGCTGCCCGACGACGCCCTCCGGGTACGCACACCGATGCTCGACGCCATGGGAGCAGACTACGAGGTCATCGCGAAGCGGGCACACGCCCAGACTGACGACGATGACATCATCGGTTTCGGCTTCCGTCTGCGGTCGTTCGCCTCCCGACTCGATCACCACACGGAGCAGCGCCAGCACTATCACGAGATGTCCCGGGTGTGGGAGGCCGCTGATGACCAGGGACAGGCTGCAGCCAGCTCCCGTGCTCTCTATGAGCTGTACCTCGAGGAGGAGGAGTATCACGCGAGGTGCGCGTCCAAGTACCGCAGCTTCCTCAGCTTCACCCCACCGAGCGCGACCTGGTACCAGGACTGGCAGGAGGTCTCTGAGTACGGAGAGCGGGTGATCTCCCTCGAATCGATGAGGCGTGACCAGTCGCTGAGGCGAACCAAAGACGAGGTCGAAGCCGAGCGCATCGGTCGCGAGGTCTATGGGCAGGCCGGCGGCCGCTTGGTTGCACGAGGGGATGCCAGCGCGGTGCATGTCTTGGCTGAACGAGTGCGCCGAATGCGCGCGAAGTATGCAGGCATGGTCGAGGACCTCCGTGTGAAGCTCGCGGGCAAGGGGCTTCGTCTCGCCGTGACGGGCGACCCTGCGTCTGGGCGAGACACTGCAGAGGTCACCGCTGCTCCCGAGTACCCGTTCGAAGAGGTCAAAGGTCTCGACCTGCACCACATGCGGTACGACTTTGCCGAGGACGTCGCCGTCGGCGATCGAACGTTGCGAGCGTTCAGGCAGGCGAGCGAGAAGCGCACCGCTGCTTTGGACGCCGCGGTCGCTTACCTCGTCGCATCCGGCCAGAGCGACTCGGTGGCGGAACTGCCGGTCTCCGACGTTCGGGCAATGGCCAATCTCGCCCTCACGATGACGGACGACGGGACGGGCATGCTTCCCAGTCATGTCGCCGAGCTCGCACGCGAGCGCGCAATCCTCCGCCGGAGCCGGACGGTCCAACTTGACGCCAACCTCGCCGCGGAGTTGGCCGCCCAGGTCGACGAGGTCGTACTGCTGTCCCACCCGGAATCTGAGCCGGCCGCAAGCGTCGCCACCATCGTGCCGGAACGAGACTAGTCGGGCCCGGAAACATTCATATTTGCTGATAAACCAGGCTTATGGTACTTTTGCCACATCTTCTACTGATCGATTCGGTGGAAGTACCAACCACTCAACCGGGACCGCGAGCCGATCGGCTCAGGACCACTGCATCAAGGGGGAACGACATGGTCGACATGCGCAAGGAAGTTCACGGGGCGAATTCGTTGAAGGATGTCGACCTCGTCGTCATCAGCTACGACAACCGCGTCGCCAGCAAGGACGGTGTGGTCACGACCCACTACCTCGACGTGCGTCTGCACCCCGAGGACAAGCGGGCGAAGGGGCAGACGTCCCTGGCTCTGGTGTCCAAGAAGGACGAGAAGTCGCCGACCGGCTACAACAACTCGAGCCGCTACACCGCCAGCCAGTTCGCGTCGATCTCGGAGGCCGCCGGCGCCAACGTCACCGACCTCACCGACAGCGCGGGCACGGTCGTCGGCAAGATCTACGGCGTCAAGGCGGATCTGCTCATCAACAACGGCGAGCTGATCGCGAACTCGAAGACCCTCGCACCTTCGGAGCTCTCCGTGGAGCCCAACGCCGCCGGCCAGGACATCCGGACTCAGATCTTCGCCAGCATGAAGGCCGCCAAGGACGCGAAGGCAGCAGCTGCCCCCGCTGTCGCCGCTGAGGCCGCGCCGGCCGAAGCGGCTTCCGCGGCGCCCGCGAAGCCGAAGACCGCTCGCAAGCCCCGCGTCGCGAAGCCGGAACTCGCCACCGTGGCCGCCGGCGCCCCCGCCGCGGACCAGCCGGAACTCGGCTAGCAGGGGCCGAAAGACCCCGCCGCCCGACTCACCTCGGGTGGCGGGGTCTTTCGCGTATCCCCACCAGATCATTACGAACCGAAGGAGCAACGTGGACATGACCGACCATCGAGAGGAACCGCCTTTCCGGCTCAACGTTGGCGAGATGATCGCTCACGGTCAGCTCGAGGCGGGGGCAAGCGTGACAAACGCCTCGCCACTCAACGCCGTCGCGGGGGTGCTGGAACACGCCGAGCAGGGTCTCACTGAGACCGATGCGACTCGTGATGCTCGCATGGATCGCTTCCCAGAGCTGCGTGACGTCACGATTCCGACGGGAAGCGCTCTCCGATTTCCCGAGCTCTTCGACGAAGTCGAGGGGGATCGCCCGGGCGATACCGGTCACCCTCCGGTAGATGAGTCCGAGATCGACCACTGATCACGCAGGGACTCAATAGGCCATCCCGCACGGACACCTCCGCCGTGGGATGGCCTATTCTCTTGCCACGCCGAGACCGCGTGGTACGCTTTGCCTGGTTTATCAGCTAAAACGAGCGCTTCGGGGCTCCCAACTGAAGAGGCAGGCCGAATGTTCACGGAGACCACGCTCAACGAGCGCTACAGGACCTTGGCCGAGTTCAGCACGGCACTCTTGCCGGCCGAGCGGGAGATCATCGGGCGAGACTACGAGATCGCACAGCTGATGGCAGCTATGAGCCGTCCAGAGTTGTGCAACGCTCTTCTGCTCGCCCCTCCGGGGTCCGGCAAGACGGCGCTCGTTCAAGCAGCGATGCTCCAGGACATCAACCGCAGCTACCGCGAGGTCGATCTGGCACGAATGATCGCTCGAGTCGACAACGCCGATGAGATGGCGGGACAGATCAAGTCGCTCTTCGACGAGGCCGAGCGATACTGCGCTGAGGAGGAGCGCGAGCTGGTGCTCTTCATCGATGAGTTCCACCAACTCGTGCAGCTGAGTCGTGCCGCGGTCGAAGCGCTGAAGCCGGTGCTGGCCGCATCAGGTGCCCGCGGTATCCGCGTGATCGCGGCGACGACGAACGATGAGTTCGACGAGTACATCAAGCCGAACCAGCCGCTAGTCGAGCGTTTGCAGCGCATCATCGTGAATCCGCCGGATCGCGCGACGACGGTGGCAATCATGAAGGGTATGGCTGCGCGATACGACGTCGCCGACCAGTTCTACGACGACCACATCTTCGAGCTCATCCACGAATACACCGAGCGTTACGTCCCTGCCGCCTCTCAGCCTCGCAAGTCGATCCTGGTCCTTGACGCCATGGTCGGCTGGTACAAGTTCCAGGCGCGGCCGCTGGACCGGCAGCTCCTCGCGGACGTGCTCATGGAGTCTGTCGGCGTCAACGTCGCCTTCCGCATTGACGCGGCCAAGATCAAGGCCGATCTGGACACGAAGGTGTTCAGCCAGGACTGGGCGACGTCGACCGTCGCCCGTCGACTCCAGCTGTGCGTCGCAGACCTGCAGGACAAGACGAAGCCTGCCTCCTCATTCCTCTTCGCCGGCTCGACTGGTGTGGGGAAGTCCGAGCTCACGAAACAGCTCGCCCAGCTGATGTTCGGCGACGCCCGCGAACACCTCATCCGATTCGACATGTCGGAGTACGCCAGAGACGAATCCCTCGACCTCTTTCGCAAAGAGCTGACGAGTCGGGTCTGGCACGTGGGACACGCGGTCCTGTTGTTGGACGAGATCGAGAAGGCGTCACCGCTGGTCACCCGCATGCTGCTCCAAGTGCTCGATGACGGCCGCCTCTCCGACGCGAACGGACGGCAAGTTTCGTTCCTGAACACCTACATCGTGCTGACGACGAACGCCGGTTCGGAGATCTTCAAGACCATCGCCCAGTACAACGTCGATGACACCGGATCCGGCGCCGAGCTCAAGGACAAGATGAAAGAGATCCGGCGCTCGATCACGAGCACGCAGGGGGAGAATCGCTTCCCCCCTGAGCTGCTCGGCCGCCTGGATGCGATCGTCCCGTTCCAACCCCTTTCACGAGACACCCAGCGCACGATCGTGACGTCGAAGCTGCGTGCATTCGTGCAGGAGGTGTTGACGAAGCACAACACCAAGGTGCTCATCCACCCCGACGTGATCGAGTATCTCGTGGAGGACAAGTCGGACACCGACTCCGACGCCGGCGGTGCACGAGCCGCGATCGCGCGCCTCACCGACGAGGTGGCTACGGGGGTAGCGGAGTTCATCAACAAGCACCCGCGCCAGCGATCCGTCTCCGTTTACATCGACGGCGTGCTGAAGAGCGCGGAGAAGACGCTCCTGAAGAGCGATGCACGAGTGATGGTGGCACTGCCGCCGAGTAGCTGAATCAGTCGATGAAAAACCGACCAGGATACCCCTCAAAACATTCATGTATGCTGGTAAACCAGGAGATCAGGGAGAGGAACAGACCAATGGCATTCGGTCGTAACAAGAGCAAGGGGTCGACCGCTGAGGCGTCGATCGACACTGCAGACGGTGCGCGCAACGCGTCGGCATCCACCCAGCAGAAGCAGAAGAAGCGCAAGCCAGCGGAGCTCCTCTCGAGCGTCGTGAACGAGAGCGCCCCGGGCGCGGCGATCGACCTCCTGAAGGGGAACGACGCGTTCGCGCTCCCCAACGGCACCGCGTGGGTGGGTCTGCTGTTGTCGGCTGACGCCATCGGCGGACTCAGCATGAAGCAGAAGAACGACGCCACCAAGGGTTCGATCATCGAACTCATCGCTGCTGACAAGATCCAGGTCGTCGCGACGAAGGCCATGCTCGATGACGAGTTCCTGGGCATCGTGCCGACGGTCGACACCCTCGACCGCATGAGCGAGTACCGCCTGCTCACGGATGCCCGGTACTTCTGGGCGGTCTTCCACACCTCCGGCGGCGAACTGGCCGCGGACGCCATTCAGGACACGTCGGCCTCATATGCCGAGGCAGTACAGCTCTCTCGTGGTGAGACCAGCCTCGCGGCTGTGCTCCCCGAGGTGTGGGCTTGGGGCGGCGGCAACGTCGAGCCTGAGCTGACCTCCGTCGTCCCTGCTGAGGCGGAGCTCGCGCTCGTCGGCGCATCAACGCCGTCCGCCAGCTCGGCAACGTCGACGCTGGCGGACGACCCTCTGGGGGATGTGTTCGCCCTGAGCGGGGGAGAGACCTTCGGCGGCGGCGATGACGAGGTCGACTACTCCGCTCTTGCGGCTGACGACGCCAGCTCGGGTGACGACTCGCACGACTTCGAGCCGTTCGAGGCGCAGTTCGAGACCGAGGGCGTGGGGTTCTCGTCGACGGATGAGAACGACGATCTCGACGCGTCCTGGAACGTCGACCTGGAGACAGGAATCGTTGACGGACCCGCTCTGACGGCGAGCACGGAACAGCCGTCCGGAAACGAAGAGGCTGCCGGCTACTTCCAGTACCTCGAGCAGAACCGCGATCGCGTCGTCGACGAGGACGAGGTGCGGGACACCATTGCTCGTCGCTTCCTCAGTAGTGACCTCGACCTCGTCGTCGACCTCGCGGAGTTCGAGCGCACATTCACGACATCCGCGGCCGCGATCACCCTGGAGATCACGAACGACCCCACCGACTGGCTCGGCTCTCAGGTGGCCCAGCTGAGTCGGCAGGCCAACGCTGAGCTGCAGCAGGTGCACCAGGCCAACGCCGACCAGCTCCGCGAGCTGTTCGTTGCCACGATGAGCATGCACGTCGAGAAGACGATGACGCTGGTGTCGCCCGAGATCCCCGGCTCGCAGTTCGCCAACCTGATGGACGGGGCGAAGAAGGACTACGACGCGGCTCGCCTCGCAGGCCCGCAGGAGATCTCCAACCAGCGGCGTGAGATCACCGAGCGTTTCAATGCGGCAGCAGACAGCCGTGCAGAAGCTGCGGCGGCGCACGCACGCAGCGTCTACGAGGACAAGAATCGGCCGAAGCTGGAGCGCGACCTCGCCGAGGCCGGACTCGAGGTCGATCGACGCCTCGAGGAGCGCTACGAGCACGACCGCCAGACGGTCCTGGAGATGCGGCGCAAGGAGGCCAACGTCCACATGGACGTCGGTACGACTCAGATCTTCGAGGTTCTGCGGGAGCGCCAGGATGTCCTCCGCGAGGGCGAACGAGAGCTTCTGGAGCGGTGGAACAACCGCCTCATCGCGTTCATCGACGAGAACCGTCAAGCAGACATCGCCCGCGCGATGGCACTCGCCCAGGAGCTGAGCCGTGACCGGTCTGTGGCACAGCTTCGCGAGGAGCACACGGCCAGGCTCAACGAGATGCGTAGCGAGCGAGAGGACTTCGAGCGTCGCCTGAACGAGGAACTCACGCGGGTCCGACAGGAGGCTGTCGCCCAGCTCACCGCTCGAGAAGCCGAATGGGGTGGGGCCATCACGCTGGAGAAGGAGCGCACCCGTTCGAGCAGCGCCGTGGCCGAACAGTTGACCGCGCAGCTCTCCGCGCTGGGGGCGCAGTACGAGGCTCAGTACGCCGGCAAGATCACGACGCTCGAGGCTGACAAGCTGTCTGCCGCACAGGAGCTCGAGCGTGCGGCTGCGAACCAGAAGCGGTTCAACAGCACCCTGATCACGCTTGTCATCGTGCTCGGCATCGCAGCTCTCGCCGTGGGTGTCATCCTCGGATGGTCCTGGGGCGCGTCGCAGGCTCCCACAATCTCACAGAGCGCCCCGGCCGTGGTTTCGGCCGTCAAGTTGCTCTGATCTGACCGACGACGCGATCAGGGTCCCTGATCCCCTGGTCGCGTCGTCTACCCCAACTGCAGGGCACGTCATCCTCATGGTGACGTGCCCTGCAGTCTGCGTATAGGGTGGTTCATATTCCCTTGTAAACGAGGAAAAACGATAGGCATGGTGCGTAACAGTGGCTAAGAAGTCGACTCACCCGAAGGCATCCAACTGGGAGAAGCTCTCGGGCCGCACCGCGGAACAGACCCTCCGCAACCGTGACGTGTTCGAGGACCAGCAACTGGACCGGTCGAACATCGACGGTCTACAGACCAGGACGAGTCGCACCACGGTGTCCCTCATCGTGGCGGGAGTCGTCGCCGTGCTGACGTGGGGTGTGTTCTCAGCCGTGGCCTTGCTCATCGTTGTCGCCGGACCGATCTTCAACAGCGGCGGGATCAGCGGAACACCGGCCTACTACAAGATCGCGCAGGTCAACGGCTCAACGGTCTTCCACTGCTACCAGATCACCGACGCCAACGGTGAGGCGATGCTCGATCAGCCCTGTTACAAGACCGAGGAGGAGGCCATCGAGAATCCGCCGGAGTGGTGGACCACGATGCAAGCGGCCGCCAGCGAACCGGACGGGGTCGACGGCGGCGCCAAAGTCGTGATGGCGCCGGCTTCCGACTTCCCGGGACAGCTGCTGACGTTCGACATCTGGAAACTCCTCGTCTCAGCTCTCGCGGGGCTGCTCACCTTTGGGATCCTGCACCCAATCCTGATGCGCAACCTCGACGCTCAGAACCTCATGAATGACACCCAGGACATCAACCAGTACCAAGGTGACCAGCACATCGCCCTGCCGAACGAGGTCATGCGGAAGTTCGACTGGTTCCCCGACGCCGGCGCGCACTCGAGCGTCCAGCTCAGCTCGATGATCAGCCACGTGATGATCACCAACAAAGGGCTCCGGAAGGTCGACCTGGCTGTCCGAGCTGACAAGGATCTTCTCGACGACGACGGCGACGTCGAATACCTCAAGGGTGAGATCCTCCGGGATGAGAACGAGGCCGCCATCACCCGATCGATGCCGATGATCGACGAGGCTTTCGGCGACGCACTCTTCGACGCCTCGGGGATCCCGGAGGGGAAGACGCTTCGGAAGACCTACGACACGAGTGTCATCCCGTACAACGCGGACGGATCGGACCGCGACAAGCTCGGCAAGTTCAAGACGGTCGCGGACCTGATCAACAGCGATTGGACGATGCCTGAGTACGAGGTGCAGCGCCCCGGAGGCGCGTACCTGGTCGACACCGCGCCGGTGAACACCATGGTGCTCGCCATCACCCGCGGTGGCAAGGGGCAGACCTACATCGAGCCGGTCATCGACATGTGGCTGCGGGAGAAGCGGCCCAACAACATGGTGATCAACGACCCCAAGGGTGAGCTGCTCGTCAAGAACTACGTGGCGGCGACGATGCGTGGCTTCCAGGTCGTGCAGTTCAACCTGATCAACGCGATGAAGACCGACATCTACAACCCACTGGGGATGGCAGCCGACGCCGCTCGCGAGGGTGACGCCACCAAGTGCGCGCTGTACGTCGAGAACATCGCCGACGTGTTCTTCCCCATGGACGGCGGCGAGGACCCCGTGTGGCCGAACGCCGCGAACAACGCCTTCAAGCGAGCCGCCTACGGCCTCATCGACTACTACCTCGAGGAGGAGCGTGAACTTCGCGCCTTCGCCTCACGAACCAATATGGACCCGAAGATCCTCGACCGCCGGCTCGACGAGATGTGGGGGACGGTGACGCTCTACAACTGCTACCAGCTCTTCGTTCAGCTAACCGCCAAGAAGATGAAGAACCCCCTGAAGCTGCTGGAAGCGCGGGCGAAGCGAGGCGAGTTCGGAGACCCGCAGGGCGACGACTTCCAGGAGGACGAGTACGAGGCGGAGCGCGAGGTCGCTCTGCGGAAGGCGTTCCTCTGGGAGGACAAGGACGAGTTGGACATGCTGACGCTCTTCTTCAACGCGACCGGTGGGCTACCGCAGAACTCGATGCGCACCCTCGTGAGCAACGCCGACAACGCCCTGCGCGCCATGGGTGCCGCGGAGAAGATGCTCGCGTCGGTCTACGGGATCGCGATCACCGCCATGTCCTTCTTCACGGACCCGACGATCTCGACGCTGACTTCCGGCGCACCGTCCCAGAACGTGGATCTCGGGGGACTGTCCTTCCCTCGGCGGATGGGTGTCCGGTTCGGGATGAACTACCTCAAGCGCGACCACCTCATCGGGGCGCAGGTGAAGTGGGATGCGTTCGCGGACGCCGGCTTCGAGACCAACCTCGGCGCCGACTTCGAACACGAGGACATCGTGTCGCGCGAGGGATGGGCGCGCTACTACTTCCAGGGCAAGTTCGCCACCGACGTCGCATACCTCCGTCTTCGGCTCGTGAACGCTCAGACCGGCATGCTCATCCGCACGTTCCACTTCCGATTCACGAAGGACTACCAGACCTCCCTCAACGGTCGGTACTTCATCACCGACCCCGTCACCAGCGAGAAGATCGTGAAGAACGGTCTGCTCGTGGAACTGCGGCGCGACGAGGCGTCCGGCAAGTTCGTTCCGGCTCACACGACCTACCCACAGATGCGTCTGACGAACATCACCGCGGGTCTGCCGGAGAAGGAGCTTGGTGAGGCGCAGGCGATCATCTCCAACATGGTTCGCTATTCGGAGAAGCCGAAGGTCGTGTTCCTCGTGACGCCGCCGCACCTGATGAAGTACGCGAAGCTCATCCTGATCCTCGTGAAGCAGCTCGTCGACCTCAACTTCGACAAGTCGTACATGACCAAGAGCAATCAGAAGCCGCTCTACAAGACCCGGTTCATGCTCGACGAGCTCGGCAACCTTCAGTCCGAGGGTCACGGAATCTCCGGCTTCGAAACGATGCTCTCGATCGGCCTCGGCCAGGAGCAGCAGTTCACGATCATCCTGCAGACGCTGCAGCAGCTTCGCGACGTCTACGGCGAGTCGGTCGACAAGATCGTCCAGGGCAACACCTCCAACATCGTCTTCCTGAAGAGCACCGACGACTCGATGCTCGACACTCTGCAGAAGATGTCGGGCACCACGCACCGGACGTACCGCGATTCGAAGACGGTGACCAAGGACACCGAGCGGATGATCAAGGGGCTCAACGTTGAGGGCAAGGTCTCCTACACGATGAACACGAAGGAGGAGCCGGTCATCAGCTACAACGACATGGCGTATATCTCCGAACGCAACAGCATCGTGTTCCGCGCCGGCGACTCACCCGTGTGGAACCGAAACGAAACGATCCTGCCGATGTCATGGCGTCTGTTCAAGGACACCATCGTCCACCCGGGCCACGAGTACACGCTGCAGACCATCCCGACACTCAGCTCGGCCCTGGACTTCGATGTGCGGCTGAACCAGCCGGACTTCGACAAGATGCTCGCCAAGCGCATGCTGCAGGCGGAGAACGCCGTGGGCTGCAAGGTCATCTACCAGGAGGCCTACGACTACAAGGACGTCGACATCGCCCGGCTCGATCCTGACGTGTACAGCGACGAGGTCATGGAACTCGTTGACGCATCGCTCCGCGAGAGTGTGGCAGAGGAGACGGGACTGGACGCGGAGGAGGTCGACCTGGACGATGCCCCCGAGGGCTTCTACGCGAACGGTGACTGGGAGGCAGATCTCGAGATGAAGGCTGCTGCTCAGGCGGCACAAGCCGACGCCGCCGTTAGGCAAGCCCTGCTGTTCGCTGGTGGACAGATCAGCCGGGAGATGCTCGTCCGGGCCGACGGTCGCGCGCTCGACGGCCCACTCGACCGTGAGATCGCCGAGGCGTACAAGGCGACGCGCTCCTACATGGAGCGGGACTTCGCGCACTTCAGCGTAGGTAGCGGGGGTTCTCTCCGATCGGCCGACGGTCAGACCTTGTACATCGACAAGCTCGATGAGTCCGAGTCACTGCGCCAGCTGAATGCGGCCGCCAAGGACCCGGGTGCGCGGGTGTACAGCGAGGACGATCTGCAGAGCCTGGTCGGCTACCAGGTGACACCGGAGTTCTACGAGTTCCTGGCTTCGCTGGACGGCTGGAGCTCGGTCGCCGGCGGCGAGTTCGAGCGCGCCATGATGCTCGCAATGCGCGATCGAGACGTTTAGAATCGCCTGATTTACCAGCCAAAACCGATATAGTGAGGGGGATAGCAACACTTACCGAGGCCGGTTTCAACCAGCCTGAACCAAGGGGGAACTCCAATGGATCCACGAAGCCCGGGGATGCGCCGATACCTGTACGAGCACCTGTTCCAGCAGACGATCGAGCGCACACAGGACGCGACGGGGAAGGTCATCATGGTCTCCGCCGCTCGAGACCTGCGATCGAAGGTCGAGCAGCGGCTCGCAGCTGAGGGTCGCTCGATCGCGGATGGAGACCTCGGCATCCCGCCGGTCCTCCGGGCCATCGAGGAGACGATGCAGGAGAACGTTCGGGGCTACCCCGGCATCTTCGCCGACACGAGCCCCGCGTCTCCTGCCTACGTGCAGATGAAGGACGCATTCTTCGATATCGCAGGGTTCACCCGCAAGGGCGCGGACGGCGTGACAGTCGTGCAACCGAACACCGGCGTCGCCGGAGCGCGACTGCCCGTCTCGCCCTACGACCAGCGATGGGCCGTCCGGAGCACGATGAAGCAGGCGGGGTCGCAGCCTCGGTACCTCCTCGACAACGAGATCGAGCAGTTCGCAGGAGGGGATGTGAGCCGTCTCGGAGAGCTGCGGACGGACCAGCTGCGCATCTACTCCCTGGGTGAGGACGGGAAGCCCGTCGAAGCGGGGGAGGCCTACAGCCACGACGACGCCAGCGGCATCACCGAGCTGATGTCCCGGATGAGCGAGCAGGAGTACCGCCATGTACGCAGCTGGGTCATCGAAGGCGCACGCAACCAGGACGGGTCGCTGAACCCCCGACGATTCATGACGGCCGATGCGCTCGGCCGCTCAGCTGCAATCCTTGACGAACTCCGCGCCCAGGGAGTCGGGTACACCGTCAGTCGCGATCGGAACCCCGGTCAGATCAAGGCCGAGATCGAGGGGACCAAGATCTCGGTGCGGCTCACGGAGCTGCGTGAGAACGAGCACTTCGTCGGCCGCGTCTACGACGATGGCGTCTCAACCTACTACTCGACGAACGTGAAGGCAGACGGGTCCCAGAAGACGCTGCCCTACACTCCGTCGGCATCCGAAGCGGTCGCATTGCTGCGGGTCGCGCAGGGTAAGCCCGTGGAGCGCTTCGACGGCAAGGGGTTGGTCGGTGAGGTCGGCGTCCACACGGAGGTCGAGTGGAGCCGCCAGCAGGGGCGTCGCGTTCCGGTCGAGGTTCAGGACGCATACTTCACGAAGAACGACCGAGCGTCGATGTCCGTCGTGGGCGACTTGCTCGTCGACGGCAAGATCCCCGAGCCCGGTGCGAAGGTGCTCGTTCGGCGTTCGGCCAGTGCACGGACAGCAACGGCGCGTTTCTTCGCCGATGCAGAGCGCGGCGAGGAGTACCTGCTGGAGTCAGTCACCAGTGCACGTGAGAACCTCGCCGCGTCGCTTGAGGTCGACCGTCTGGTGCGCGAGCACGAGGAGCACGCCGAGGCAGCGGCCGCCGGTGAGTGGTTCCCTGAGTTCAGTGGCGATGCTGAGGTGTCAGCCATTCAGCGCTCGTACTGGGATGTTCTTCGAGGGGCGCAGACGACGCTGCTTCGCTCCGGCGCAACCGAGGAGGAGTACCAGGCCAAGGTCGGTGTCATCGGCGAGCTCCAGGTCGATTCGGACGAGTCACGTGCCATCCACGACCTGCTCGTGGGCGACCTGGCCTACGTCGGCTCGGGCGAACAGAAGGTACGCGATCACGCGGCCGATGTCGTCGACGAGCTCATCGGATCCTTCGAGCAACACGATCACGTTCTCCTCGATGGAGAGATCGTCACCCGACGCTTCGACCCGGTCCGAGTCGCGAAGCACATGACGAGCGAGTTCGGGACCTGGCGCAACAACGCGAACATCGTCGCAGCGCTGCGTGTCACGGGCATCACCGGCGACGAGCTGATGGGGTCCAGTTTCTACGCCACCGCTGTCAAGGACCGCCTGGTCCAGTTCAACCGGGATGCCTCCGTCGAGCCGAACATGCACCCGGATCCCTTCGTCAGCGCCATGGGTGCGGTGATCGGTCTAGCCATCGAGCGCAACGGTGGCCACGTGACGAGCCTGGAGATCGACGACCAGGGCATCGCCTCGTGGACAGCCGAACGATTCGGTCGCACGGGCGCCCGCGAGGTGGTCCAGGGCCAGATCGGTCAGTTGTTCGGTCGTGGTGAGCACGGAGAGGTCGTGACGCGGTTCGCCGGCGGCGACAACTACCTGTTCGTCCCCGGCTACGAAGCGCGCATCTCTTCACAGCGGGCTGGCGAGGAACTGAGCGTCGAAGAGCGGACGCTGCTCCGCGGCTACGAGCAGACGATGACCGATCAGATCGAGTACCAGATCGCCAATGACATGCTCGTCATGCGCACCGAGGTCGGGGAGCCCACCTCGCTGAACAGCGTCTACCGCCGTCTCTACGACGTGCGCCACGAAGCCGACTTCATCGAGCGTTCAGCGGCGGAAGGTCTCGACGAGCAGTGGGTGAACGCGATACTCGCCACGGAGGCGCGTCGAGTCCGCTACCCGAGCGAGATCGCATCTGGCTCAACTGTGCACGCTGCGTGGCGCGCAGAGAACTCCGCGCAGGCGGCGGACCCGGCCAACGACAACCGCTTCGACGCGTGGGTCCTGACCGGTGGTCGCAACATGGCGATCATGACCGAAGAGGGCGACGGATTCTTCGACCCAGTGATGACCAACGGCGCTGTCTACCAGGGCATCACCCGGTACCTGGTCGAGGGTGCAACGGTCGACGCCTCGACAGGGAAGATCATCCAAAGCACAGACCTCGACGACCGCGCGCCGCTCATGAAGCTGCCGGAGACCGAGATGATGAAGTTCGACCCGTACGACCGTCAGCAGATGTCGGCCTCGAACCTCTTGAACGCGGCCGCCGTGACCGAGCCTGTTGGAGTGGCGATGATGACCTTCGGCGGATGGACCGCTGATGACCCGATGGTCGTCAGCAAGGACTTCGCTGAGAAGCACGCGATCCGTGGCGCCGACGGCTCCGCTCGTTCGTTGGTCCCGGGCGACAAGCTCAGCGACATGCACGGTAACAAGGGCGTCATCTCGCTTGTCGTCGATCGCGACGCAGTCGCGGGGGAGGACTTCGACGCAACCGATCAGAACATGAACTACGCCGTCCAGGTCTTCAAGATGAACCCCGAGCTGGACGTAGTCATGAGCCCCTTCTCCGCCGTCTCGCGGTTCAACGGGGGTACTGCCCGTGAACTCATGCAGGAGCCTGGCGATTTGGCGCTCCCGTGGAAGGGGACGACGAAGGACACGATGGGCAAGATGCGCCTCGTCGTGACCCACAAGGACGTCGAACGCGGCACCCGCGTCTACGACGAGGCTGCACTGCGGGAGGGGCGTGGCCGCAAGGCGTCGAGTCAGCTCGCGTGGGCTCTGGGGTCCCAGGGATGCGACCAGGTGATGAGTGAGTTCTACGGACCCAACAACTCGGCGGTGGCCAACTTCCGCGAGATGCTCGTGACGATGGGCCTCGACATGGAACCGGACGGCACGATGCGCGTCGGCTACGACGACATGGCAGAGGGTTCCGAGCGTCGGCTGTTCCCGATGCCTGAGTTGGAGATCACCGCTCGGGGGACGCTGAACGCCGGCAAGATGAAGGCTGACTTCGGTCAGTTGATCGGTGATCGCGGTGGCGACCTGGAGCTGCCCTTCCCACTCCGTTTCCCGACAGGTGAGCGGATTCCCACGGCCACGGACACCACGTGGAAGCTGCCGGTGATGAGCTCGCACCTCCGCAGTGGTCAGGATCTCGACGACGGGCAGAGCACGGCGCACGACTACACGAACCAGTACCTGGCCGTGTACGAGATGGCGACCCGGTACCGCTTCGCCAAGGACGAGCTCACCCGCAACGGCGAAGCGCTCACTCCCGATCGCCGTAACGCGCTCGAGGCGCAGGTCGCGGAGGCTCCGCGGCGTGCACAGGCCGCGTTCGACACGATCACGGACGATCTCAAGCACAAGCGTTTCTCTGGGAAGCGCAACGTGTTCAAGGAGGGGCTGATGTCTTCCCGCCTCCCCAACTCGGCCACGGCAGTCTGGACGAGCGACCCTCGTCTGGATGTCGACCAGCTCGCTGTTGGGCCGGCCATGGCCGAGGCTCTCGGGTTGGAGGACAACGACTACGCGCTCGTCTGGCGTGACCCGGTGCTTCGTGACGCCGGCGTGCGCTACCTGCGGGTGCGCGTTGACGAGCGCCTCACCGGTGTGGCCATCAACCCGGTCATGGACAAGTGCTTCGACGGAGACTTCGACGGAGATTCGGTCGCCGTGGTGCGGTTGACCAGCGACGCTGCGCGAGCCCAGGCGATGCAGAAGCTGACCGTGGAGGCCAATCTCCTCGACCTCGGACAGTTCGGTGACGACATGCTGCACCCGCTGGCGATGCAGGACTCCTTGGACGTGAAGGTGAGTCAGTTCGTGGCACCAGAGCTCGCTCAGCAGTTCGCGGACTTGAAGATGCGGGCCAACGAGGTCCAGAGTGACCTTGAGGAGGGCAGCATTGACCAGGCGACAGCATGGGAGCACCGACACGAACTCGTCGGCAACCTGTCTGACTACTACCGGGAAGCGATGCAGGGCCAGTACGGTGACGCGATCCTGCGCTTCGGCGAGGCCGGCGACCACGTGAAGAGCGTGATCGAGGCGTGCATCGATACTGGCGCCAAGGGTTCGATGAGCAAGATCGGCGACTACTGCCGACACCTGGGCGTCGACCCAGTCACGATGGTCGATCTCGGCGACACGCAGCACACACGCGCTGAGGACGAAGGCGTGATGATGGCGACGGCGGTGAAGTCGCACGGAACCGGTATCGCAGGGACCTTCTCCCAGCGCGGTGTGAAGGCACTCCGCAACGGCGACCTGAAGGCGGTGCTCGAGCTCACGTACCCGGTGACCCAGTCCGTGCTGCAGGCGAAGCACGACCCCGAGGAGGCCCGGCAGAAGTACAACATGCTGATGGGCCCGGCTCGGGCACTGTGGAAGGGCCGCAAGCTGGAGGTGTCGCCGGGCGCGGATGGCAACCGTGAGTGGATGGTGGCGCGCGACGACAACGGACAGGAGCTCCAGGCGGACACGGAGACGTGGAAGGCCCAGTTCCTGGACCTGTACACGGCGAAGGATGGTCTCAACGTGTCGGTCAACACTGGCAACGTGGACAAGGTCGCGGCGGCCCTCACCGGACCGACTGGCCTGATCGTTGACATCGAGGACCCCGAGGACAAGAGCCTGGAGGGCCTCGGTTCGACCATGGACCGCCTGGCCTACGGTGGCACCTTCGATGATGTCCTGGCCGCGGCCACGGCGCGAGAGAACATCTTCTCCGGATCGGAGAACGGTCACTTCGCACCGTACGCCGTCCGGAGCAACCAGCGGGCGATCTCCGATTGGGAGAAGGCGACCGAGGCGGGTCTCGAAGTCGAAGCACCTGACGTGAAGCTGCTCGTCAACCGCGACGTGCTGTCGGCCCATGACGCTCGCGCTCGTGCACGAGGCGAAGGGCGCCGATCACCGGTGGCGACGACGGTTCGTGCCCCGCGGGCTCGCCCGGTCTTCACGGCCGCAGCTGCGGACACCTCCTCCGAGTTGGTGGAGGACTTCCAGCCGTAGGCGCGAGAAGCAAGAACCCCCTGTCGAGGTGACAGGGGGTTCTTGTGCGTTCAGCCCGAGGCCGAAAATTCGCAGTATTGACTGATAAACCAGTAAACTGCGAACGTCGGCACGGCGTCGACTGAGGCGTATGGAGGCATGCTGATGGCAGACCAGAGTCGCAAGTTGAACATCCCGATCTACGATGCCGAAGTGGCGCCGGAAGGCGCTTCTCACGGTGACGATGTTCTCGATGCGGAAGTAATCGAGCCGAGCCCAGCACTCGGTGACCGCGTGCGAACGAGCTTCTCTCAGGGCGCCCGTTCGGCCACTCGCGCGGCACGCAGTATTCGCGACAACGGAGTGCGGGACACGCTCTTCACCCAACCGGCAGACGCCGTCCGTGATGCAGCCGGCCGTTCAGGCGAACGCGTGCGTGAGCGACAGGATGGGCGGGCCCGTCGCGACGAACAGCACCAGGCGACCAGGGCACAGGCTGCCGAGGAGAAGCAGGCCCGCGCTGACCGCGCGAAGCTCGAACGAGAGGCCCGCGCTGATCCGCTCACACGACTGAAGCTCGACACCGCGCGCGCCGGCGAGCAGTACATGGCGAGCCTCGTGCAGTCGGGCATCCTGGGTGTTGCTGAGACCAAGCAGACGCAGCGTAAGCAGCTGAGCGGTATGCATCAGGTATACGCGTCCATGATGGTGCTCCAGTGCGTCCAACCGCTCCAGCAGGGCATCAGCACACAGACGGTGGCATCGGTCCTCGGTATGGGTGCGTCGATGTGGATGCTCTCGCCCAACTTCCGCACCCAGCTCGGGTCCTTCGCCGATCAGATGGGCGACGTAATTCGTGAGCGCATCGCCAACAGGGGTGACAAGAAGGACGGGAAGGCGCTCGGCAAGCTGGACAAGCTCGCGAGCAAGGGTCGTGCCGACCAGCTGTCGTCGAAGTGGCAACGTCGCCTGGACAAGATCGCCTTCGCCGAACGTGGCCACCGCCTACCGTTCACGGCCGAGAGCGCAGCCATGACCGAGGTTGCCCTGGCCGAAGCCGCCTACGCCGACATGCGTCGACCGGGCGTGGATCCATCGTCCGTGCGTGACCGCTACGACTCGGCACTTTCAGCCCTCTACGAGTACGTCGACGACGACGGGATCCGCCGCGAGGACGTGTCCCGTTCGATGCGCGTGATCGTCGGTCAGCGGGTGGCACGAGAGCCGCAGCTCGCGAGTGTCTTCAGCGAGCTCGGTCACGGTCGATTCGCCAAGAGCGAGCCCAGGGAGGTGTTCCTCGAAGGAGGTGTCGAGCGCGCGACCGTGTGGACTGGTGACTTCGTCGACTCCTACGAGGGGCGGACTATTTCGTCGGGGTCGTTCCGTCTTCGGCCGCCCGCGAGCATCAGCGAACACCGGGTGCTCATCGCAGAGACGCTCGCGGCCGAGATGGCCACAGCGACCTCCGTCGGCGAGCTGAATGACGCCCTTTCCCAGTACGTCGTGGCGTCGTCGGCGTCAAAGTACCCTGACGTCGTCGACCAGCTCGAGGACCCGGCCACGCGCACGCGCTTCTCGAAGGCGCGAACGATGTTCGCGTCGATGTCGGACGATGGCCTGTCGGGTGAGGAGCAGCGTTTCGCGTACACGGCCGCGTACGTGGACGCCGTTGAGACCACTCATCGATTGAACCCCGAGATGGGTGCTCAATGGGCCGCTCAGTACGGGGAGAACTGGCGCGAGGACGTTGCCGAAGCGATCCGTCGGTACAACGACCTCGGCGCACAAGCGGCCAGCGGATCCGGCACGAACGGAGCTCCGCAAGCAGCGCGCGCCACCCCGCGATCGCCAGGTCCGTCGACGAGCGGAGCCCCGCGGCGGCCGAGCGCTCGTCCGGCAGGTGCGGCGGGCACGAGGCAGGACCCCTCGCCCGAACGGGCACGAACTCGAGGGGCGGTGGAGGAGATGGTGTACGCCGGCGACGTGGAGGACGCTCTCCCGGTTGACGGCATCATCGACGGCGAGTTGGTGGGGGACATCGGACAGCTTGGAGCGGGTGCCAACCGGCGCGCGATCACGTCGGCGCCAGAGCGGGCGGCTGGCCGCGAACTGGACGTTGCCGGTTCAGCTTCGGCGCAGCAGCAAGCGCAGGAGGCCATCACAGGAGGGGCAGGGAAGGTCTCCTCAGCCGCCGCATACGACCAAACGGTCGCCCTGACAGGCACCGCGTCGAGAGTCCGTCGTGCGCTCGTAAACCAGCACTACAACGAGGTGGAGACCGGCGGCTTCACCGGCTTGGGTAGGGATGACGCTACACCTCTTCAGGATGTGGACTTCAACCTGGGGTGATCAATTGTCCACCCACTAGGATCACGGGTGAGACCGCCCTAGAAACTGCTTTACAACCGCACGTACGAGGGTAAACACCCATTTAGGAAGGGGTACAACATGGACATTACGGGGCTTCCCAGCGAGGCAGAGGTAACGTCGATGTTCGGTTTCGTGACAAACGAAGACCGGGAACGGTGGAACAAGATGAAGGCGGCATCTGACGAGCAGATGGAAGGCGCACGGAACGGTCTGACGGCGAAGGGGCTGGCATCCCAGTCTGCAGCTCCGATGATCGGTATGGCCGAGCGCTCCATCAACGCACAGATGACCGGCGAGGCCAACGCCCAGCGTCGCGCCGAGCGTGATGGGCGCAAGGAGCGCGTCGAGCTCACCGAAACACGGACCCGGTTCTTCGAGAACGACGCACCCGCGTCGTCACCGGATCGCGAGATGGGCTACTAGCTCACTCGCGCAACACAGCCACCGGGGCACCCCAGCCGGATTGCTCGGCCGGGGTGCCTCGCACACGACTGACAGCAAGCAGAACCAGGTGGAGACAGGACAAATGATGAAGAGCGCAGATCGCGAAACAGGCGTTGCTGACGCAACCGACCCAGAGGGAGTCCCCGACATCGTGGACGAGTCGGAGGAGAACGAGGACGGTGAGTCGACAGACGAGAACGCCCGAGCTCCGCGCTTGGCCAAACGGCAGCTTCTTGCCCGAGTAGCCCACGAGACCGGGATCCCCTACAGCGTCGCAACGAAGCTGTACGAGGAGATGATCGCGCAGATCCTCGCCTCCGTCGGCGAGGGTATTCCCGTCACGCTGACAGGCTTCGGTCGCTTCTACGCGCAGGGCCACAAGGGTCACCGCGTCCAGTTCGCGGACCAGGACGGCTCGACCAAGGTCAACAACTACGCCGTCTTGAAGTTCTCCGCCACGAGCGCGGTGAACCGCAAGGTCTACCGGAAGGTCGGACCCAGCATCAACGACGAGACCCCCGCGCAGCAGCGGCGGCGTGAACGGCGCGAGCAACGCGCGGCCGAAGCGGCCGAAGCAGCCGCGAAAGCCGCCGCCGAGGCAGCGCGTCGCGAACTCATGGGCGAGTAGCGGCGCTTCTGGCGACACAGCCGTGCGGAAAGACGAAGCCCCGAGGGAGTGATCCCTCGGGGCTTCTCGGTGTGCGGTGCGCTCAGCCAGCACTGACGCTGACGCCTGACCTGATGACGAACGGGCCCTCGTAGCCGCCCCAGGACGGCGCTGGGTTCGACGGGTCTGCTCGGTGTCGTGTGATCGCAAGGAGGTTCGCACCATAGTCCTGGAGGAAGGCGCTGTCGGGCCGGCTGACGTAATCCGTGAAGAGGCGGAGCATCTCGGCCGCCGCATCCTCGAGGGATTGACCTGTCCTCGGAGCGACGGTGAGCTGAACTCTCGCGTCCAGGACCGTGGTCTCGATCTGCGAGGGCTCGTTCGTGGTCTGTGTCACGTTGATCTCCTGTTCAGGGTTCGGAGGTGGACCCGCTGGCGCTCCTCGCAGCAGCCCACTGATCGTGAAGCGGGTGGTGGTGCTTGAGATGGGCTGGCGCTCTCCGATACATGTCTGAGTGCGTGAGCATCGTGTCGCCCAGGATGGTTCCCGGAGTGGTGCCGGGTCGGTACACGCTCGTCGGTGAGACACCGTCGAGCCGGCCGACGACGAAGACCCGGTTCGGCGAATGGGGCCACTGGTCCTCGTAGGCGGTCCAGAGCTCCTGGTACAGCGGAAGCAGCTCATTGAGCATGTTCACGTCGGGCGATGCCACCCAGACCTCGTCCCGAGGGCGGAGAAGGCCGGCGTTGCGAGGTGAGTCAGCGGGCTCGTAGATGCACGGGAAGCCGTCGGGGAGCCTGATTGACGATCTCAGGTGCCGCTCCAATGCCGCAGCTCGGACGCGATCCTCCCAGTGAGGCGAGGAGCTGAGCAGCAGCTGCTCGAGCACCGGCCGGTCGGCATCGGCCGCGGCCGCGAGCACCGGGTCCTCTCGCATGAGCCGCCGCACGTCATGGTCGCCCATGCGGTATCGCTGCGAGTATGGTCCGTCCGCGGTCGTGGAGCCGATCGGTACCCCCTCGATCGAGCCCACTGCCTCGACGCGGAGGCGATACGTTCGAACGGCTTCGACGACGGCGTCGCGAGCAGTCGTGAGTTCGTCGACTACAGGGGCCTGTTGGGAGTTCATGCGTCTGGTGTCCGATTCTGAGGTTGATGGGTGAGCGTGTCCAGCGCTCATGCGGGCGCGAGGTGCGTGTGTCGTTGGAGAACCAGAAGCTTCGCTGCGCACTTCGCGATGCAGGTGATGGTGGCTCGAGTGATGCTCTCCCCAGCGCCGGCGGCGACCGAACGGTTGAACGGCAGGGTGGCACGGAAGCGAGTGTCACCTGGCCAGGCCCGCAGTTCGACGAAGGTCGCGGCATCCCAGTCTGCGAGCGGGATGCTGTTGAGGTTGCGATCGTTTTCGAGGGCGGCGGTGAGGCGCTCGAGACTGAAGACCTGGTCGACGACCCGGATGGTGTCGGCGGTGACGAACTGACGGTAGTAGTCCTCGTGGGACACGACGCGGTCGTGCATGTACTGCCGGCGGGTGAGGATCTGAGTCTGCAGCGAGTGATCGGGCATGAAGGGCTCCTGTGAGGAAGACCCGAGTGGTTGCGCCGGCCTGGGGCCGCGCAACCACTCGGGCGAGGGTGGGGTACTAGTGCGTCATGTCGGGGTACAGCTGGAAATAGACGCCGGCGACGTCCGGCGCGACGTAGTTTGGCCCCTTCAGCGACTTCCCGGCAGGAGCGTTGTCGAGCTCCCACCCGCGGGAGCGGACGGGGAGGCCGTCGGCACCGAGCTTCGACATGTTCGCGCGGTGGATCTCGTCGAAGAAGGGGGTGGCATCGATTCCGGCCTGGTTGAGGACCTGGATGGCGCGTCCGGCGATCACGTTGAGCGAGTACGCCGCGACACGCTCGTTCTGCGCATGGAGGTCCTGCTTGAGACTTCGCAGGCGGCCGTCGTTCGCGGCGAGATAGCGGGAAGCGAGCACGCGCAGCGGCCGTTCCGGGTTCGGGGTCTGCACGGCAACGCGCAACAGCTCCGGGTCTGCTTCGGCACCCATCTCGACGAGGGTGCCCAACGACACGTAGACCGTGTCGATCAGCGCATCGATGACCAGCGGTGTGCTGTTTCGCTGCAGCGCGTCCCGCAACTCCTCGATACCTTCCTCACGGATGAGGGAGAGACGCAGAGCGATGCGATCTGCGGGCAACGGGCGGGGGGGAACCGATGCTATTGGGGTGTTCGAACCGGTCATGGAAGAGGGCGACGGAGCGCTGCATCGGCAGACAGTAGTCGAGCATCTGGGCGGTCATGCGATCTCGCTTTCGGAGTTGATGGGCTGGTCTGGCGCTCGGTGCGCAGGAGGCTCGGCCACGAGGTAGGACCTCATCGGTCGTGCGCGGACTGATACCAGACGCGTTCCAGGGAGGCCGTCGACGGCCGGTGGCGCGTATGGCGCGAAGGGGTGAGGGGTGTCACAGTCTGTGCAGCTCGCACCCGGCCGGCTGGAGCCGTCGTCGGCGAGGAGCGGGTCGACATCGATCGGGTACAGCAGAGCCGAGGTCAGCGCCGCCGTGAACTCCATCTGACCGTCGTTGGGGAACCGAGGTTGCGACATGTTCCGCATGGACAGGATCGCCGTCGAGCTCGAGTCGTGCTCGACATCCGTGGCGTTCTCGTGGCGAGCTCTGATCACGGTTTCGTGGGCGCCGCCTGGACTCTCCCGGGTCTCGAGCTCACCACCGATGATGACGGCGAGGAGCGATGAGTCGTTCTGATGCTCACCCACGAGGTGCACTTCGATGAACTGGGAACCGCGCCCTTGGGCGTAGGTGTAACACTTCGAGACGGGAACAACGTTCAGCTGGTGGCCGTACTCGGAGGAGTAGTAAGCCAGGCGCTGTGATTCGAGTTCGCGGATGGCCGTCATCATCCGAGGCGTCGGGGTGAAGACCGCGGCTTCCTCCCGGCTCACGTGGCGGATGCCGCTCCGCAATTCGAACACGTCGCGGTCGAGCACCGGGCTCCAGCGCCGGCGCACGACTCGATGGATCGATCGAGCGTCCGGGCTCAGATCTGAGATGCGCGCGAGCGGGTACTGCAAGGGGAGTGCGAGATGGTTGATGGGGGCAACCGCTACTGCGGTTGGTGCGGGACTAGTCATGCCGTGCCTCCTGGGCTCAGTCGGTGTGCAGCGTGGCAGCGTCGGAATGCTTGTTGGAAGTGTCACCAGATGCTGGGTGTGCGGGGTCGTTCGAGCGCTGGCACGGGAGTGGGGTTACCACCCCCGTGCCAGCAGGGCCGAGCTCAGACGAAGTCGGCTGGAGCGTCGGCGGCCGGGGAGCCGTCCTGGAGCATTTGCCCGTGGGGCATGTCGATCCCTGGCAGTGCGACTGATGCACCAAGGCCTGTGGCCTGGCTCGCGGCGAGGATCTGCGCTTCGATGTCGGCTCGCGCCTGACCGGTGATGGTCTCCGCGGCCCTCTTCATGGACTTCACCGCGAACTCGGCGTTCGACGGGGCGGCCTCGATCGAGGAACTGTGGGTCCTCAGAGCGTCGCGAATTGCTCGAACGCCGCGCTTGCCCTCGATGGCCTCTTCGAGCTGAGCGAGGGTCTCCCTTGCTCGCTCGAGGAGATTGCTGACCGTCCCCGACACTTCGTCCAAGCTGGCTTGGATCCTCGGCGCGTACCGCAGCCGGGCGACGAACGGGGTCGTCTCAGTCCTGCGGATCGTCACGGGGACACCCGTTCCGATCCCAACGGACGACACGAGTGCTCCCCACTGGGCAAGACTCATCTCGACTTCGACGAGAGATGTGCGCGGGAACGTGCTGTCACCACCGAGGCGGCGGTGTCGGGAGGCCGTCGAGATCGTGAGCGTCACCGACTCCTGATGGAGGAGGTCGCTCTGGAACAGCACCCGACCGGTGCCGTGGCTTCGGCTCGCCGACGCGACACCGAAAGCCGGGTGGGTCTCGACTGTTCCGTCGTGAGGATCCTGCTCCACCACGACAGGGACCTCCTTGTCTCGACCCGTCACAGCGAGACACCCTCGGCGAGAACGCGATGCTCGACCGTCTGGTCAGGACCCTGCGTGAACTTCAGGATCATCGCGGAGCGCTCCGTCGAAACAAGAGCGACGACGTCGTGCCAGTCATCACCCCCGGGCGCCTCAGTCGCACGCTGCCCGTCGAGCACGTAGGCAGCGTAGTCATCGTGACCGATCACGCTGCCCATCGTCCTCTGGAGCGCGATCGGGATGTGGGTAGCCGGCCGCTGAGGCATCACGTCTGGACTCGGCTCATTGAGCCAGGACCGCAGCGCGCCTATGCCACTTTGGACGTGGCTGAACCGTTCACGCATCTGGGTCAGCTCGGCATCGCTGTACGCGTGTCGCACGTCGATGGCGCCGAGCTCGCGCGTGTACCCGCGCTCGGCGAAGTCGACGAGCGCTCGGACCTCGTCCAGCTCGAGCTGGGGGAGTGTGTTCGTCATGCTGCGCGTCCTTTCGTCTTCGTCGATTCGTACTTGTTCAGGGCCTGGACGTCTTCAGCGCAGCCGCCGGCGCGGACCATGGCGGCGAGATCCTTCAGCTCACGCGGAAGGGACTGCTTCGCCTCGGAGTGCTTGATGATTCGCTCGTACAACTCGAGCGCTTCATGCGCGGCCTCGACCGAGTCCTGCTCCTTGAGAAGGTCCATGTCGTACACCGGCAGGAGTGGGGCGTTCTGCACGACACCTCCCTCGACGAGCACGTATGCCCGACTCGGGTCGCGTCGCTCGACGGCGGCCGGCGTCGTCTCGTACTCCCGCCAGAGGCGCACCGTCAGCTCCAAAGCGAAGCAGGTGTAGAGGAAGTGGACGTCGAGTTCGCGAAGGTCCCACTCCCAGGTGTCTGGACCGAACAGCTCTACGCCTTCGGAGTCGCTCAGCCAGTCCCTCGCCTCCTGCTCCGTGTCGCGGTGGAAGGCTGCGTCCGCGAGGATGCTCGCAGCTCGGGAGGCAGGGGTCTGCTCGGGGATTGGCAGGCCGAAGTACTCGAGTTCTTCAGCATCTGCCGCGAGTTCGAGGTTCGGAGCGGCTCCCGATGAGCGCAGCTCAGTCAGGTACTCCTCGAAGTCGACGCCGTTACGCGCGCACACCGTCCTGGCGATCGCGACGATCTTCTCGTACTCGGCTTGCGCGTCGTCACCGATGTCCTCGTGGTCGCGCAGGTGGTCCTTGACGCTGGCCAGGAAGGCGGCTTCGCTGTAGTGGCGGACGTCTCGCGATCCGACGAGCTTCTGCGCCCAGTAGGCAGCATCAATACAGCTGGCCCCGTCGGAGTAGTAGCCTTCGCTTCCACGGCAGTCGAAGAAGTCGAGCATGTCGTTGATGCGAGAGAAGACGAATCCATCGGCGATGTCACCGACTGTCACCAGGTAATTCGGCCAGGTCACGACGCCGAAGGACCAGATGTTCGTCCCGGGTGCACCAACGTGCATCTGGCGGTTGAGGCCGTCGTCGACCGTGACGGTCAGGACGTGGTCCTTCGTCTGTTCGAGGAACTCCGCGTAGATACGCGCATAGGGGTTCTCAGGCGCTGGTCGGGTTCGGGTGACTGCCGTCATGTCGGGGTTCGCTTTCTCGCAGGTAGTGAAACGGAGGGCTCCGCCGGCCGAGAACGTCAGGCAGGGAAGGGCGGTGTCGAGATCCGTCTGGCTACCGGACGAGGTCGACGATGGGTTGCGGGAGCTCGGCGTATCCCGTGAAGCGGTTGAAGCCACCCGTGAAGTCACGGCTGATCGTCGCCGTGCGGTACATCGCCGTACTCGCCTCGCTGAGGTGGGTGTCGGTGCTGACGTATGCGACCTTGCCCGTCACGGGACTCGTGACGAAGCCTGAGCATCCTTCGAAGGATCCGTTCAGGCGGAGGTTCCGGAGCTCGATCTCCAGGTCGGGGATGATCTTGACGATCGCGTTCTTCAGCTTCGTCATGGTGAGGATCGTCACGATGGGACGCCTTCAGAGTCTGTGGGGTTCGGTTCAGGCTTGGTCTGAGCAGCGACGCGCTCGGCGGCCCGACGCTCCCTGATGGTCTTCCGCTGACCGGTCGTCAGCGGTGTGTGCGCGAACGTCGTAACTCTCCCGCGTGTTTTCGCGGTGGTATGTCCATCAACGGGGCAGAGGATTGATCCCGTGCAGCTGTCTGCGATGGGTTTGCGATGGGTCATGAAGGGTCCGTTCGGCGACAGGTTCGTTCAAGGGCAGTGGGGGTGTTCGCGCACGACGCTGGCGGGCCGGTTGAAGCTGGACCTAGGCTGAGCGCATGTGCGGGAGATACGTGGTCGCGGATGAAGTGCACGACCGGATGCCGGCCTGCTTCACCCCTGATGGGTACGACGACTGGCTCGGTGACCACCTGGGCCCGGAGGAACTGCTGCAGCTGTTGGACAGGGAGAGCTTCGCCGTGGCGCACGACCTAGAGCACTACGAGGTTTCGAGGGACGTCAACAACGTTCGCAACAAGGGTCCCCAGCTGATTGAGCCACTGTCGTGAGTATGTGTAATCCGGAGCTCATCGCATGCCAGATCAGCACCGTCACAGAAGCGATTGGGTCCTGGAACTGGAACAGCTTCTTCGCCACCGTTATCGCCACCACAATTGGTGGAGTCATTGGCCTTGCGGCAGTCTGGCTCGGATTCTGGTTGCAAGAGCGTCGCCGGTATCGGGAGAGACTGGACGGGCACGTCATAGGAATTCTCGAGCAGTTTCTGAATCACCACGAGTTGGTTTTCACCAGATACGCCTCTCGGAACGAGGGTGGCATGCGCGGCAAGCTTGGCGTGGCTAGTCGTTCCGCGTTTGCTGAGATCGATTCGCGTCTTCAGATTTCAGAGGTGTACGCGAGGCCGCGCGACCGAGCTGTGATCTCGTTCGCGAGGACGTCTGTCCGGTTGATCGACCAAGTCGACGTTCCCTTCCTCCGCGCTATTTTGCTGAACGGTGTCAGAAACAGCCTGGGTGATTGGCGCTCGGGGGAGATCACTCGGGATGAGGCGCAAGACTCGCTCGCCGAGCTTAGGATCAAGATTCGGCGGTATCGGTGACATTGAAGCCACGCGTGCCCACCGGATCGCCGGTTAGGCCGTGGCGTTTGGCGCGAGCGACGGTCCCACCTGCGGCCGCCTAAAGGTGACGCAGCGGTTAGCCATGTCGAGGGTCGACTCCCAGCCCAGACCCACATACCCGAGCTCGAAAGACCGGATCGCGTCGTCGAGAGCCTCCGCATCGTCCAGCTGGGGGCTCACCCAGAAAACTCGGACCGCTGCAATCTCTCCCTGTTCCGTTTCAAACGAGATCGTCGCTTTGGCGCCCCACATCTCAGGTAGGGCCGCCCGCATTCCTTGGACCCGAGAACGGCGTTCACGCCGTGCGGTGAGGCGTTGGGATCGACTACGCCGATTCGATCGTGTCTCGAAGACAGTCGGGACGCCGAGTGCTGACCAGATTGCTGCTGCAGGCCCTTCCACTGCCTGGTGGTGGTGTCTCTCGGCTTCGCTTGTTCTGAGTATGCGGCGGACGGTGGATCGAGGGAGCTGGAGACGCCTCGAGATGTCCCCGGCCACCATGGACTGTTGAGCGCATGCAAGCACCGCATCCTGCATGACACGCTCGACAGTCTGTTCCGCGCGGAACACCGCTCTGTACGCATCTCGAATGGCAGCGTGCCCGAGTTCGCTCATCGCCATCGCCACAGACGCCTCCGACTGCTCTTCCATGCGAGGAACGCTATCGCGAATCGGCGTACCCGAGTTGTTCTGCGAACTGTGGCTGCAGAGCGCCTCGCGATCGTTTGCGAACGCACCACTGGCGGAGTCGTCGTGTCGATACCCCACATCGAGCCGTATCGTTGTGCAGCGTCGACGGGGCCACCTGAATGAGACCGTTCCGCTCGGCGTTGACCTGCAAGGATAGATTTGTGCCAGAACATGTCTTGACATCCTTGCTTGCGTATCTCGACATCGGGGGATTCCGAAGATGAATCGTGAGACGTTCTCAGTGGTTCACGCATGAGCCCGTGTGATCCGGATCTCATCGCCTGCCAGATCAGCACCGTCACAGAAGCGATCGGTTCCTGGAACTGGAACAGCTTCTTCGCCACTCTCATAGCGACCGGGCTCGGTGGCGCATTGGGTGTTCTCGGTATTTGGCTCGGATTCCGCTGGCAGAGGCGCCAGCAGTACACGCTCACGCTCGATGATGCCGTGGTCGCGATCCTCCAGCACCTCCCGTCGCAGGCCACTGAGATCAAGCGTGCCCACAATGCGAAGATCGATCACTTCGTGAACATGGCGTCGCATACATCGCCGCAAGAGGAACCGCCGGAGGCCGACCATCTCACGATGATGATGTTGCTGGAGGTTGCTCAGGTACGCGCCCGCCGGGGGGATCAAGAGATCATGCTCGACGCCCTCCGTTCTTACGATCAGATTCGAGGCTCTCTCGACAGCAAGCGCCAGATGCAAGCTCTTGGCGTGCTGGGCGGAGCCCTCTCCCGGTGGCGGTCCGATATCTGGACAGCTGAGGAGGTGCGGGCCTCGATCGGGCGAGCCGGTCAGCTGGCCATGGATCCGAACGAGACCGACAACTCGTAGGCTAGGTGCGTGAAGGTTGTAGCTCCGGTTCGTGCTCGCTCAGTTGTCGACATCGAGGTCTCGGGCGAGGACGTCGAAGCGCTCCGCGCGGATGTGGTCGCCCTGACTCCGGTCGGACACCAGCTGGTGCAGGTTCGCGGGAGGGGTCGAGTTGACGGGCTCCTGGTCGGCACGGCGTCGTTCCGCTCGGTGGTCGTTGAAATGCTCGAGGCAGAGGGTCCGGACTACAGTGCGGCACTTGCTCGCCTGATGGATCTTGCCGGGACCGAGCGGACGGTTCTATCGGTGCGCGTCGCTTAACGTCCCAGTGGGACGCGGCGGTAACCGCGGGTAACGAGCGCTGGCTAGGGGCGGCGTCGGCGGGTACGCGGGATGACGACGCGGCGGCCGGCCTCAACGAATGGGCGCAGCTGCTCGCGCAGCTCCGCGGCGGTTTCCTCACGGAGGTCGATTTCGAAGTTGCGGCCGTCGATACCGAAGCGGACGGTGTCGCCGGCTCCAGGTGCGATCTCTGTTCCGTCGATGTCGTCGACGAGCGTGACTACGGTTCGCTTGGCCATCTCCCCATCCTCCCAGTGATCATGCCTGTTCTGCCGGAGCAACGCTCACGTGCTCAGAAGCCAGGTTGCAGCTTCCCTGCTCGACGTCGGCGAAGCAGCCGTGGATGTGCAGGGGAGCGATGCAGGATGCGGCGCCCGTGCAGGTGATGAGGTCTGCGGACCTCGGCTCAGGCGTGACGATCGCCGCGGCGAGGATCGCCTTCCACGAGGTGAGATCGCGCGGGTACTCGCTGAGCCACAGCTTCTCGCCGCTCTCTTCCTCGCCGCGCTTCCAACGGAGGAGCGAGTGTTCGGCCACCATCTGGGCCTGGCTGTCGCTGTATCCGAGGGTGGCGGCCATCCGGAGGCCGGCGTTGACGTTCACGGGGTCGACGTTGACGCCGGTCTTGAGTTCGGGTCGCATGGTGGTTCTCCGTTCGTTGGCGCGCGGCTGATCGGCCGCAAACGCTGGATGGACTTACGGTCGTGAGTCATTGCTCGACCCGCCTGGATGAGACGCGTCGTAGCTCAGGCTGAAGTGATCAGCGCGATGTTCTTGTCGGTTGCTCCGCGCGCATGCTCTTGAGCTGGGGGTAGGTGAGGTCCATGACGGCCTGCGAAGCCACCTCGTAGGGTGCCGATGGGTTCAGGCGTCGGTACGTCTCGACGTCGACACGAAAGTGCTCGACGCGGTCGCTCTCTTCGTTGCTGCCAGGTGTCATCTGACGTCCTTCCTGAGTCCCGGGATGGAGCTCGACCTGTCCAGTGGTCGTCCGGCGAGCCGCCCGGAGAGTGTCCACCTCAGCGACGCTCAGGTAGCTCGTTGTAGATCCTCCAGCACTCGACTTCGTACCCGATCGTGTCGAGGTCCGTCCGCTCGTCAAGCGCGTCGAGATCGGCAGCGAGGCGTGCGAACGCGTCTCCGTCGCCACTGAAGACACCAGGCGGAATGACCACGACGCGGATCCGCCGGCTCTGACCCATGAGGTGCCACACGGGCAGCGCGCCCGCTGCCCAGAACGCGACGAAGACGGCCACTACGAATGCACCAAGCCAGATACCACCGAAATATCCGACCATCATGGCGAGGGCGGTCATGATGGAGAGTGCTGTGAACGACGTGCAGAACGACGCGAAGGCCAACCGCCGTCGTGCTGCGTCGGAGAGTCCGGGTCGGTCCACGGTCAGGGTGACGTGGATCCGCCGAGTGAACATCGCGATGTAACCGGGCGTGACCTCGAGGCGGCCCCATCGCGCGTAGAAAGAGTTGCCCCGACCGGCCATCGTGGCGATCGGCAGGCGCCGAAGATGCGTCTGGCGCTTCATCGGGTTGTGTCCAGCTGCTTGCGGATCTTGGCGTCGAACATTGATCCACCGGGACGTCCCAGCGCGTGCTTCCCGAGGAGAGCAGCGGCGACGGCGTCGGCGAGGGACACCTGCAGCCGTTTCCCCGGTGCGGCGGGGAGGGGTTCGATGTACCACTTGCCTGAGCGGTCGTATCGGACGATCTCGCTGCCGTCAGCCGTCCATCCGTGGATCGTTCGGTCTGTGTTGGTACTCATGACGCTGACCCTTTCAGTGGACGCGGGGAGGCGTTGAACTCGCCGGCGAGCCAAGCGTAGGTCGACTCGTCGGCATCGGTGCTGCAGGCGCAGGCCGTGTGGAGACATCCGACGACGTTGCGGTGTTCGGACCAGGGATGGCCGCACTGCACGCACGTCGGTCCGTCGTCCGCGACCATCGTATCCAGAGGCTCTGACGCGGAATCGTGCGCAATCAGGATGGCTCTGACCTTGTCGACGTCGGCGGCGGCGAAGAATGCTCCGCGGCGGGGGAAGAGTTTTCCGTGGACGGGCATGGCCTCGAGAGCGTCAGTGACGGTTCGCTGGGCGCGATCGCGATCGCCGGCGAGAGTGACGAGCGCCTCGGCGGACGATTTGATCGTTGCGATCTCGTCCGCGGAGAGCCCACCACTCCCGTGGTCGCTGACGATGTCGCGCAGGCGGTCGCTGACGTGGCGGGGAGAGCTGGTCATGGGCGTGGTCCGTTCTTGGGGTCTCGGCGCTGCTCTCGGACGATGAGCACCATCCACCCGAGGCCGGCCAGGGTGTGGAAACGGGGGGTGTCGAGCAGTGCATCTCGGAAGCGGTTGGCGGCGTCGAGGTACTCGGGCTTCTCCGGCGCATCGGCCGAGGCGCCGAAGCGCAGCGTGTAGAGGTTGCGATCGACATCGACGCGCCGCAGCATCGCCCAATGCAGGCGCTTCCACATCCAGCTTGCGAGCGACAGAGCCATCCACAGGAGCAGCGCGATGATTGCGAGCCCGGGGATGATGAGCAGGCCGATCCAGAATTCGCTCACGGGGAGCCTCCGTTCGTAGAGATGGATGCTTCGATGGGTGCTGCGTGACAGCCTTCTCAGCTGCGCAGCAGCTCGACGACTGACTGGGAGAGGTCGTCGTAGGTGGCGAATCGGTTCGTCCCACCGGTAAAGTCCCTGGTGTGCTTGGCCGAGCGGTAGAGCGCTCGTGTGGTCGCCATGTTGTTGCGGTCGGTGCAGATGTAGGCGATCTTGCCCGTGCGAGGGTTCGTGACGAATCCGGAGCATCCCTGGAGGGAGCCGTTGATGCGGACGTTCTTCAGCTCGACCTGCAGCTCGGGGTCGAGGCGTACGAGGTCGTTCTTCAGCTTCGTCGCGGCGTAGTTGCCGCGGATGGGTGGTCTCTTCGTCTCGCTCACGCGGCACTCCGATCTGGGTCGTCAGTCATGGGTGCAGGGGGTGCTTCGGCGGCTGAAGACGCTGCCGAGGTCGGCGTCTCTCCAGCGCGTTGGGTGGACCTGTGGGTCCGGAGCTTGGTTTCCCAGCTGCCGAGAACATGCGCCGGCGTAGGCCAGACGTCGAACTCCTCGAGCGTGAGGGTGTTGCCGTGGACGACGACGGCGGGCATGTGCAGCAGCGTGAGCGCGACGTACGTCATGTGCACCGCGGTCTGGTCCAGATCGACGGCCGTCACATGGACCCGTCGTTGGTAGTTGAGTCCAACCGAGTCCATCGCCTCCGCGAATGCGACGATCATGCCGCCGCTGCCGCAGGACGGCTCGTGGAGCGTGATGAAGGGCTGGTTATCGAGGGCCGTTGTCTGCTCTCCGATGGTCATCTTGGCCAACAAAGATGAGACCGAGTAGGGAGTGAAGTACTGCCCCAACGACTCGTTGCCGAGGTCGAGGGACATGTACAAGTGGCCAAGGTGGTCGCCGAATCCCTTCTCGAACTCGAGGATGAGCTCGGCGATCATCTGCGGGAACCTGGCGACTTCGTCGTCCGAGTAGCTGGCGAGGATCTCCGCGTGACGAGACTCGCGGGCGTCGTGCCTGTGCAGGTCGACAGCGTTCCGGAACGTGATGGCCGTCAGCTCGCAGAAGTCTGCGAAGACCTGGGGGACGCGTCGACGGCCGCCACCGGTGTTGGCTTCGAGCAGCTTCTTTAGCATGAGGAGTCCTTCGTGTTTTTCGGCGCACGAAAAGACACCCCTTCGGTGTGAAGGGGTGTCTAATCAGTGCAGATTCGTTGGGGCTCTACGGCTCAGTCAGGTCGTCAGGTCGCCATCCGGGCGCAGCCGCATCGATCATGGCGACTTGGGCCTCGCTCAGCAAGCCAGCTTTGTGTCTGCTGCGCTGGTACGCCAGCCAGTTGTACGGATGGCCCGCCGTTGCCCGGGGAAGTTGCCGATGTGCGGCGTAGAACTCCACGACTTCGTGGAGGGAACGGGTCCATGTAGCCATGAGCTTCGGTTCATCCCACCCGGGCACTGCGCGTCGCAACGCGTCACTGCGTTGTCGACTCAGGTCCCCGGTCCGCAGATGTGCTCGCTGGCGCCGCAACCATTGCTCCAGTTTGAGCTCGGATCTATCGCTCTCAGCGGCACGGCGCGGGAAGTGTCCATTCGTGGAAACGAACGTCACCAGCGAGTCAAGGGCTGTGGACCAGTCGATGTCGGCTTGAGGTCTGTGCCAGCCACGAGAGAGGACATTGTCGAGCGCCCTTTTGCGCGTATGGTCGAGGTTCCCCATTCTGAAGAGGTCCTTCTGTTCAGCGAGCCAATATCCGGGCGTCTCAGGCATCCGATTCCTGGGTGGGCGTTGTCCGTCGTGTTCGTTGATGTACGCCTCGAGTTGCCCGAGTCTTTCGTGGAAATCGGACGTCGCTGCGATCTCGAATGCGAGCATGCCGCTGGTTGAATCCCAACCAGGAAGTTCATCGGAGATCGCCGCGCGGACAGCCGGGTGTAGTTTGCCTTCGATCAACTGCGTGCGCTTCTTCGCGAACCATCGAGCCATGCTCAACTCGGCGCTGTCTTCCGCTGTGCTGAACGGTCTGTGGTTGTGCAGAGCGATGAACTCAGCGTATGCCGCAGCGCGGGGTTTGTGTGTTGCAACGTTTGCGGTCAGGACGTGAGGTCGTGGAACTTGTCGGCCTTCACCGTCTTCTGTGGGCACCCATCGTGGGCGACCCACACTCCGGGCTTCGATCCACTCTGGAGCGATGTCGTCAAAGGAGGTTTGGACTGCAGGGTCGAGTTCACCTCTATTGCGGGCGCGCCTGAGCACCCGCATCCACTCGTAGAGGCGCGCCTCTTGTGCTGAGACCAGACGCGCATTCCCTGGTTGTCGACCATGTGTGCGTGTGAAGTCGACCCAGTCGGCGAACCTCAGGAGACTGGATTGATGGCGGACGGTGAGGTGGTCGAATGCGCCAGCCATCTTCCGATCGATCAGGGAGTTCAACGCGCTCATGCCGGGTGAGTGTTCGATCCAGCTCCGCTCAATTTCGACGACGTCGGACGGCGAGTCTCTTCGAGATGGTGATCGCCGGCTGACCACCTCGGTCGTAGCCGTCTTCGGTGGGCGACCACGCCTAGGGGTGTTCGCCCACCCGCTTACCGCGGCATCGAGGGCTGCGATTACCGCCGGGTGCAGGGCCCCGCGACGAAACTCGGAGCGCATGCGAGCCATCCATTGGGCGAGGCGACGTTCGATGTCTTCATCATCGAGGGGGGTGTTTCTGGGTGTTCGCCCGTGATGAAGGGTGAATGCTAGCCACTGCGCGAGCATCAGTAGGCTGGATCTCTGTGTAGCAGAGAGCCCTTCGGCTGGCCACTCGGCGTAGCCGAGCGTGAAGGACCCAGCAGTCTCCGGCGGAGCCGCATGGATGATGAGCGGGGTCTCACGCCGGGGCGCGGCCGAGCTTGCGGGCTGTGTTGGGGCAATCCTGGTGCGCCACCAGGGGGCTTCAGCGTCGAGAATCTCTCGAAACTCGGGGTCTACGGCCCCGCGCGTATCGGCAAGCTGGAGTGTCAGTAGCCAGGAATGAAGGCGGCGCTCAGCGTTCGGATTGGAACGATGTCCGCGTGGATCGACCGCGTGGATCGAGACGAACTCCGACCACTCTTCGATTCGGGACCGGAGGCGCGTGAGAGATTCCTCCGATCGTCCACGGGTCCGCGCCCAGTCAGGCGCGACCTCATCTAGAAGTTGTTGATCCTCGGCACTTAGGCTGCCCTGAGAACGCAACTCGTGTACTTCTCGCATCCACCTGTGGAGCACCTGTTCGTCGAGTTGGCCTCCGTCTGAGGTGGGACGGTGACCGTGCCTATCGGAGAAGTACTGCCAGGCAATGGCGCGAGTCCGTAGAACTGACTTGGTCAGATCGTTGCCGGGCGCATCCATATCCGCATTGTCGCAGCCCCGCCCGATCTTTTGCGAGCGGGGCTGCGAAGCTAGGCCTTGAAGGGACTCCCGTGCAGTGCCTGAGCGACGTCATGCATCGCGGATGGGTGCGCCTGCGAGTTTTCGTACAGGTCCCGCCAGGCGTCCGCGGCGATGGCTGTGAGCTCGAGCGCCTTGGACAGCGCTTGGATGCGCTGGTCGACGGTGTTCCCGGCGAGGGCATCGATCTCCTTGGCGATGTTGATGCCGTGGAGCTTGATGTGTTCCTCCCACTTCCGGAACGCGTTGTGCGTATCTGGATTGCGACCGATGCTCATCGACAGCGTCAGGGCCGCGTCGATCTCTCGCATGTGGGTTGCTGGGACGGATCCCATGTGTCGGAGGAGTCGCGAGGCGTCCACGGTGTGGACCTGCTCGACGAGAGCCATGGTGTGACCGTTGCCGTCGTCGACGGGGATCTCCACATGTGTCGGCCCGCTGCGCTTGCGCGTGGCCGTCGACAGGTACACGATCAGGGCGAAGCCAGCGCTGGAGTTCATCACGTTGTTCGAGACGATGATCGCGGGGCGGTTGCTCCAGATCTCCGTTCCGACGGCGGGATTGCCGGGGTCGGCGTTCACCATCCAGATGTCGCCGCGCCGATGACGCAGCGACGGCACGACCGTCCTGGGTGATTGCTTCGATGCGGCCGTTCTGACGAGGTCCGATGGCTTTGGTGGACTCGTGGTCATGCGGTGCTCACCTCCGTCGGGGCGTCGAGGTCATCGAGGTACATGTCGATGCCTCGGTCTGAGAGAACGTCGCGGAGAGTGTCCACGTAGTCTTCTGGGCGCGGGTGTTGCGCGGACACTCCTTCGGGGTAGTCCGCGGCGGCTGCTTCGAGATCTGCCTCGATCAGCGCCTCATTGGCGTCGCTGGCGACCGAGTCACCGAGGTCCCCGGAGCGGAGAAGGTCGATCAGGCGCGCGGCTCGGGTGCGATCGCTGAGGTGCAGGCTGTTCTCCAAGCTGGAACCGTCTTCGATCAACATCAGGTGCTTCATGGTGGCCTCCTCGGCTCAGATGGTGCAGTAGCTGCCATCGGCAGGATCGCGCGTGGCTTCGACGAGGTACAGGCGGCCGCGGGTCGGCGACAGGGCCATCTCGATGGCGGTTGAGCACGTCTCTTCGTCGGCGGCGAGGAAGTACTCTTCGTCGTCGGTGAAGATTCCGGCGCGGTCCCTCAGTGCGCTGAGTCGTTCCTCGGCGGTCCCGTAGTGCTCGATGCTGAGCTCGCCGGTCCCGAAGTCGGTGAAGGCGCTGTACATGACGAGCGGTCCTACATCGACTTGCGCTTCGCTGAGGTAGCAGTTGATGTCGGCGCCGGCGTCGACGAACAGCGCGACGACCTGGGCGGTCGCGGCGTCCGCATCGGCGCCGCCGAACGGCGCGCGGACGTCGTCGACGTCCGCGGATGGGACCTCATCGTGATTGCTCAGGAGCAGGTCCACGATGGCCGATCGTCGGGCGGATGCGTGCTCGAAACTCGCGTCGAGCACGACCTGTTCCTCGTCGAGGACGAGTGCTCGGTATGCCGTCTCGTACACACGGGTCGGGCCGGTGCCCCGCTTGTCGATGGTGTTGACAGTCACGAGGGTCTCCTTGGATTTGGGGGTGGTTCTGAGGGTGGAACAACACGGAGGGCGACCTTGATTGGATCGCCCTCCGTGTTGCGGGTGTAGTGGTGTTGCTTGCTATCGACCGACCTGAGGTCAGGCGGCCGCCGCGGTGAACGCGGACGCGTCTGCGAGGGGGTTGGGGCCGTCGCCGGCCGTCTCTCCTTCTGCTTCTGCCTCCAGGCGCGCGATCGCCTCTGTGAAGCCGGCCAGTGCCTCGGTGGCCTGGTCGTCGGTGATGGTGATCTCCACCGATGCATCCGAAGACGCGGCCATCATCACGGCGATCGCCGCTTCGACTTCGTCGTCCGACAGAGCGTCGGTGTCGACACCCTGGTCGCGCAGCGTGGTGAGTGCGTCGCGTTTCTCGAGGGCGCCCACGATCAGCTCGTAGTCGCTCTCGATGCGGGGCTTCGGCACCGTGCCGTAGGAGAGCACGTACATGCTCTTCATCGCCCGGGTGAAGGCGACGTAGAACATGCGCTTGTCGGCCTCCTTCATCGACGCGTCGTACTTGTGCACGACCACGACGTTGTCGAACTCCAAGCCCTTGGCGCCGTGGATGGTGCTCACGACGAGCTTCCCCTTCGCGTTGAGGTTCTTCTCCTTGCGCTCACGGTTCTTCTGGTTCATCAGCGACTGCTTGATGCCGTTGTGACGGATCTCGTAGCCGAGGACGTTCTCCTGGAGGCGCTCGAAGAACGCATCCGCGGACAGCTGGCCGTGCTGGTACAGACCCACCCACCCGTTGATGTCGGGCGCGCTGGCAACCCACCACTCGGACGTCATCTTCGCCACCGCGCCAGCAGCCTTGTCGGCCTGCCGGGTGAGCTGGGCGAGGTTGTCGTTGATCCCCTTGTGGATCACGAACGCGGCGTCCGCCGGGTCGACCTGGAGCACGTCGTTCCAGAACAGCTTGATGTACTGGGAGAACACCGTGGTCGGGTAGACACGGCTGCTGACGAGGTTCGCCACCGCCTCCTGGGGGAACATCTGCTGCAACTTCTCCTCGATGATGGCGACTTCCTGACGTGAGTACGCCAGGAACGCCACCTGCTCACCACGAGCCAGGCTCGCCTCGATGTACGGACGCACGTCGACGGCGATGTGGCTCGGCAGGTCCCCACGGAACTCCGTGAGTCGCTGGTAGTGGAGGTAGTTCAGCTTGACCTTCTCCCGGAAGGAGGTTGCCGTGGGCACGAGCAGGGAGTTGGCCTGCAGGCGCAGCTGCGCAGCGAGGTTCGCCTCGATGTCCGCGAGGTGCACGTTGGCGAAGTCCAGGATCTCCTGGTTGCTCCGGTAGTTCGTCGTCAGCTGGAACGTCGAGAAGACGCCCGACTCCTCCAGCGCGTTCAGCGCCTTCGGGTTCGACGCACGGAACTCGTACAGCGTCTGCGATGCGTCGCCGACGATGAACATGTTCTCGCGGTGCTTTGCGACGTACTTCAGCAGGTAGATGAACTCGAAGATCGAGTTGTCCTGCACCTCGTCGATGATGAGGAACTTCGACGAGACGTTCGGCGGCTCGATCATCGTGTCGATCTGCTGGTACGCGATCACGATCTCCAGCTCGAGGCAGGTCTGGCGGATGCGGTTGAGCATCTCCAGAACCTCGGTCTGGTACTTCTCGACGAACGCGTTGAGCAACGTCATCGACCCCGCGGAGAGCTTGTCCACCTCCATCATGACCTTGCGGAACGAGCGACCGATGTCGCTGGTCGGGAAGTAGATCTCGATGCTGTTCAGGATCGTGTCGATCGAGGACAGTTCGTGGGTCGGGTGGTTCAGCGAGTAGATGTCGTGGATCATCCGCGCGATGGTCATCGACTTCACGGCGGGGTTCTTCTCCGTGATGTTGTCGGCGGCCGCGTTGGTGAACGAGAGGACCGCGATGTCGGCCGGGTTGACGCCCTGTGAAGCGAGGTGCTGGATGCGCCCCAAGATCACAGTCGACTTCCCGGTACCGGCGCCGGCCTGGACGAGCGTCAGCGGCTCCGGGGTGGAGATCGCTGCGCGCTGCTGGGCGGAGAAGTGGGCCGGCATGACCCAGTTGGTGGACTGGCCTGCCGGCGGGACGGACAGCTGACCCTTCATCGTGCTCAGGTGCTCGAGCGTGTGCGACATCAGCAGGTTGAGGTTCTGCTTGCTGAGGCTGTTCGCGACGTCGGGCGCGCAGACGCTGTTGATCGTCGTGTGGATGGCACGGTAGGCCGACAGCGAGATGTTGTACGTCTCGAGGTAGCGCAGCTGAATCGCGAGGTGGTTCAGCGTCGTGGAGTCCGGCGTGCCGTTGGCGAACAGGTCGCTGATGTGCTGGGACAGGAGGTCCGCGACCTCTTCACCCTCCCACACGGCGGCGAGACGGCAGATGCGCTCGTGGACGTCGTAGTTGGTCATCCACTCGGCCAGCTCGTCGGTGTCGACGAAGACGCCTGCGGCGCGCGCAGCGAGCCACTGGGTGGCATCCTTGATGAACTCCTGCGCGTCATCGAGCGGCGCGAAGCTCCACCGAGCCATCGTGAACTCGTCGCCGGCGCCGAAGGCGCTCTGCCCCTTCGGAGGAGCAGTGGAGACCATGCGAACGCGATCGGAGCCCGAGTTCTTGGCCAGGACGTAGATCTCCATGCGGTAGAGGATGTTGAGGTCCTTGACGATCTTGTCGCCGCTCTCGTCCTTGTGGAGGGTCAGCCCCTGCGGGGTCAGATCCAGGAACACGTCGAAGTCGAGTGCCGTCGCGTGGGCGGTGACCTCGAAGCGGTCGGTGTCGAAGGGAACGGCGTAGCTGAGCCCCTTCGCCGCGTTGTGCTCGACGGAGTACTGCGCGAGTGGGTGCAGTGGGACCGTGAACTTGGTGACGCTGCTGCCGGTGCTCTTCGTCTTCGTGGTGACATCGGCAGCGGACATGGTCGCACGGCTGGAGCCGAGCGGGTACGAACCGGGACGGACGCCCTTGTTGAGCAGACCAACACCCTTCCCGGAGCCAGTCAGCTCGCTGCTGAAGTACTTCGGAGTCAGGGCCTTGACCGCGGGAGCGGAGGACAGTGCGGTGAGGTCATCGAGCTGAATTGGCATCGCTGGGCTTCTCTCTGGTTATTTGTGCCCGAGGGCGTGATGGCTGTGCGTATGGGGGGCGTGCTGGTGGTCTCAGGGGTGAGCCAGCGGGGGCGACGCCCTAGTCGGTGTCGTCGCAGTCGTTGCACGGGGAGGGGAGCCCGCAGTTCTGGCAGATCATCGGCAGGACGCGATCGACCATGTAAAAGCCGAAGGGCATCTCCTGCTGGTACCGGTCGCTGCAGGATTGACACAGCGGGATACCGGACTGCCAGGTGCCGCGAGGATGCTCCGCTGTGCCGTGCGCAGGGCTCGTGATCGTGGCGACGACGGCCGCGAAGGGCACGTCTTCTCCGTGAGCGTCATCCATTGCGCAGATGCGGAAGCTCACTCGTTCAGCGTTGTGACGCTCCCGAACTGGGGAGGAGAGCGTCGAGCCGGATGGGTAGGTTCGGTCGAGCATGGAACTCTCTCTTTCTGCTCGGAAGTGACGGTTTGGTGGGGCGAAAGGTGTCGCCTCTCGCCCCACCCGGGATCTGCTACTACTCGTCGACGGGCCCCTCGAGGTCCGAGGCGATACCCGACCCGGTGCTGCCGGGTGTGGTCGGTGCGCTCGGGAATCGGACGGCCAGGACCGCGTCTTCGATGAGCGTCCGAGCCGCCTGCTCGGCCGGGCGCGCTCCCTGGTCAGGCAGGTACGACGCGGTGACGGCGGCCTCCAGCACATCGACGTCGATCGGACGAGCCACCAGTGCGGCGGTTCGAGGATCGGACAGTGCGATGCGGTCGAGCTCCCGCTCGTAGCTAGCTACCAAGATGTCCGTGAAGGTGTCTCGCGACAGCGGTGCGAACGCGATCAACTTCGAGAAGCGACCCAGGAACTCAGGCTCGAAGTGCTCCTGCAGCGCCTTCGTCAGCTCTTGGCGGGTGAGCGGCTGGCGCTCGGGTGCCGTCGAGAATCCGACGGGGTTCTTGCTGATGGAGTCCCGAGCAGCGTTCGTTGTCGCGATGATGATCGTCTTGGAGAAGTCGACCACCTTGCCGTTGGCCATCCGCATCCAGCCCTCGTCGAGGGCCGTCAGGAACAGTCGGTGGATCACCCGGTGCGCCTTCTCCACCTCGTCGAGCAGGATCACGCGGTAGGGGTTTGACTCGAGGGTGTCGAATGGCAGCTCCCTGCTGGACTCGCTCCCCGCATACCCCGGGCCCGAACCGATGAGGCGCGATGCATCGTGCTCCATGTTGTACTCACCCATGTTGAGGATGATCGGGGGCTGGTTCGTGAGCTCCTGGGCGATGATCTTCGACGCTTCGGTCTTGCCGACGCCCGAGGGGCCGGCGAACATCCACGCCATGGGGCGCTTCCGGGGGAAGGCTCCGAGATCGTCACGCCGCAGCGCATCGATCAGCTCAGTGACGATCGAGTCCTGCCCCTTGATGCGGTCGAGCTTGGACAGGACTCGGGCCTCGTCGAAGGGTTCCTTGGTGGCCATGCCGGTCATGAGACGGACGGCCACGGACCGGAGCTTCGACTCGCCCAACGGCAGAGTCGTGACACTCTGCAACGCGGTCGCGACGGCGGCGTTGTTCGCCGCCTGCGCAGTCGCCAGTGCGCTCGAGTGAGCGACCACCGTGTCGGCCATTGCCCGGTCGAGCAGGGTGAGCGCGTTATCGGGACGGTGCGTCGACGCGCGGGAGTTCTCGTCGGCGATCACAGCCACCTTGGTCAGAACGTCATCCGAGACCGAGACCTTGTTCTTGTAGTGCGACAGGAACCCGCCTCGCGCTGCGAACAGGACGTCGATCGTCTGCTCGCGGGTCAGCTCGTCGACGACGAGACGGGAGAAGCGACGCGCGAACGCGGGGTCGTCGTCGAACGACTTGGCCTCGTTCATCGTGGTCGAGCCGATGAGGCGCATGTCGCCACGCGCGAGAGCCGGCTTCAAGATCTGGGCGACCTTCTTGTAGATGGGGTCGTGGCTGTCCTGGAGCATGTGGATCTCGTCGATGAAGAGGATGGCGTTGTTGCGCTTGTCCGTCGCGAAGTCGACGAGGGCTGCGACGCGTTCCTCGAGCTGCCCTACGACGCCCGCGCCAGCGACGAGGTTGCTCAGTGGCAGTTCGTAGACCGTACTCCCGGCGAGCTGCGCAGGGATGAGCGGGCTCTGAACGGCGATGCTGCGGGCGATCTCTTCGACGATGCGGGTCTTTCCCACGCCGGCAGGTCCGACGAGCAGAGGGTTCGGCTTGGCCTTGCCGATGAGGACGGAGATGCTCTGAGCGATGAGCGCGTCACGGAAGAGGGCCGGCGTTGCGCCCTTGAACCGCTCGTTGTAGTCGATGAGCATGTCCGAGATGTCGGTCATGGCGCCGGTGATCCCCGACATCGGGGGCAGCCCGGGTGAACCGGGCCCGCCGAATCCGCCCATGCCACCGTTGGTGTCGTCGTCGTCGCTTGGGTTCGAATAGTTCTGGAGACCCATGGTGGTCGATTTCCTCTCGTGAGTGAGACTGCAAACAGCCCCGACTCGGTGCTCGTCCTCCGTGTGGAGGGCCGAGCGACCGAATCGGGGCTGTTCGCTGGTCTTGGCCGAAGTGGCCGGGTCAGGTCAGGCGACCAGACCGATGAGTCGCTGGCCGATGGCCGGCTCGATGTGTCGCATGGTCTTCGCGAACGACGTGGCGGAATCCACGATCGAATCCCAGTCCATGCTCGAGCAGGGTGCGTAGTACAGGTTCCGCGGGTGCTCGACCCGCTGAACCGGCGGGTCCCACTCGAAGTCGGTGACCATGAGCGAAAGTCTGCGCTTCCGCGTCTCGGACGCGTTGATGTAATCCCAGACCTGCTTGAATTCGGTGGCCCCCGTGACCTTGGGCACCTTCCGGAACTCCTGCCAGATCCTGGTGATCGACTTGTCCTTCGTTCGCAGCACCACCTCTTGCGAGAGGACGTGCGAGAACGAGTTGAAGTACAGGTCGACGTTCAGACGCTTCGCCAGCTTGATCAGCATGAAGACGGCCTGCTGGTAGTTCGCCTCGGAGATGGAGCCCGAGGTGTCGATGAACGCGTGCAGATCCGGGAGGAAGTGCGTCGACGTGATCTTGCCCGGACGGTTGTAGTCGTCGGGGTCGCGGCGGTTAGCCTTCGCGAAGGATGACCTGGTCTTCTTGAACACGTTCATCGACCGCGACACTTCCTTCATGTGCTTCAGCACACGGAGAAGTTTCGTGAGGATGTCGATGGTCGTCGGGGGCTGCTTCTTGAACGTGATCTTCGCCGACCGAGCGTTCTGCTGGTTGCGGGCGCTCTGAGCGGCCGTGGCCTTCGCCGCAGCCTTGGCTGCGGCACGGGGGGCCGCGGTGAGTTTGCTCAGTGACTTGTTCGAGATGACCTTTACCGGCTGGGCGATCGACAGGTTGATCAGTCGCCACTCGTTGTCGACCTTCTTCGGCGTCGCCCGCCCGTGGGCTTCGACGTTGACGAGGATGATGGTGCGCGGGAGGAAGAGCTCCGAGATTGTGAACGGCAACGTACCCACCAGCTGTTGTGCTCCCCAGTTGGCACGGTTCTGCTGTTGGTACTGCATCAGCATGTGGACGATGACGCGCGCGAAGGAGAACTCCTCGTTACCGTCCCAGTCGTTCGCGCGGAGCACGTAGCCCTCGACGAGCTCGACCAGGTTCGTCTGGGCGAAGCGGTTGAGGAGGTTCACCGTGTCTGCGGGCAGCACCGCGGATAGCGCCGAGGTCTGTTGTGCGAGCCACACCTTGAAGTCGTCGAAGTCGGCCGAGGACTGGAACCAGAAACCGAGCGCCTCAGGGGAGTAGGTGTAGGCGATGCTGGCGAGCAACGCGCCGTCGTCCTTGGCGTTCCCGGCCAGAAGGTTCCTGGCCGCGGGAATGATGTCGTGCGCGGCGGTGTAGATGGTCTTCGGGCCGGGATTCGGCATCCGATGCGCATGCGCGGCCTGGACGACGTACATCTCATTCACGAGCAGGCTGGTGTTCTGGTCGTAGTTCACGAGTCCCTGCGCGAGCAGGGACATGATCTCGGCTTCGGCCTGCGGGTTGACGCTCGCTCCGACGGTCTGCATCAGTGTGGCGAGGATCGAGTCTTCGTCGCGGCGGCGGTTCTGCTGGTCGACGATCGTCACCGATCCACCATTCGTGAGCGGCTCGAAGAAGGGCTTGACGATGGAGTCGCGGATGGCCGGGATCGGGTCGTAGTCACCGTTGATCGGGAGGGCGTGAACCGGGCTGAGGATGGCGGGCTTCTGTCCGCTGAGTGTGAGCGTCACGGCTCCTCCTAGATGTCGTGTTGGAGTGGAAGGGATGGGTGCAACCAGAGGGTCGCCGGCGTTGCGCGGCGACCCTCTGGTCGTGAATGGCGGATCAGGACATGAACGCGCTGATCATCATCTGCGTGGACTTCCCGACGTCCGTGGTCGTGCCGAACAGCACGGAGACGTTGTCCTCGTCGAGCATGGACTGTGCCGCGAGCTGCACGAGGGTGCGGTTGTGGTCACCCTGGAGCGCGTCCGTGTGCTGCGCGAGCTGCTCGATCAGGACCTTGTTGTTGGCACGCTCGAAGAGGGCATAGACCAGCGAGCCGGAACGCTCGTTGTCGGTGAGCGACAGGATGAGCGCCTCGAGGTCGGTCACGGTCGACGCGGCCTTGAGGTCGGCGTAGCAGTTGGGCTTCGGCGCGGTGAGGGACTGGTTCTGACCGGTGTTGCCAGAAGTGATCCCGGAGGCCACCTCGGACAGGAGGTGTGCGGCGAAGTCCGTGTTGCCGATGTGGGCGACGATGATGTCCGAGAGCAGCGTGGACTCGGTGCCGTCGTTGATGACGGTGGTCTGCAGGTACTCGAGCAGCTTGTCCCTCGGCACCACGTTCAACCAGCGGCTGATCCCGTGGATCGTTCGGGGCGTGGTGAGCTGCAGCATCTCCTCGCCGGCGTCGAGCAGGTCGCTGTAGGTTGCGGCTGAGTCGTCGTCGGGGTCGGTCCCGTCCACGAGGACCGTGGTCGGCAACCCCTTGGCGAAGACGAGGTTCGGGAACTTGATCAGGACCGCCTTGACCCACTCGTTGATCTCGCTGCCGAGGATGCCGATGAGCGTCTGCGCATCGGGCTCGACACGGTAGACGGCGAAGCGGCTGAGCGACGCTTCGTCGAGGGTGGTGACGTTGCCCTTGTCGTTGCCGGCGACCACGATGCGCAGGTTCTTCGGGAGCGGGGACGATCCGATCTTGCGCATGGTCGGCAGCGAGAGGGCTGCCGATGTCACATCGCTGGTGGACCGGTTGATCTCGTCGAGGAACAGGATGGGCCACTCGCGCGGGTTCGCTTCGGCGTACTGGATGGCCTCCTGGATGACCTCGTGCGGGTAGAACACCTGGCGGTAGCTCTTGCCGTCGGCGGTGGGCACGAGACGGCCGCCGGTCAGGTCGGCCTTGTCGGCGAGCTGGTTGCACGCCAGGGTGAACGCCTTCGTCCCCATGCTCATGGCGAGGGTGTCGACGAATGAGGACTTGCCGATGCCGGGCTCGCCCATCATGGCGGGAACGGCGCCGACTTCGAGGTCGTACTTGAGGATGTCGCTGAGGGTGGCGTCGAGCTTCATGAGCGGGATTCCTTGTCTTGGATCGAGTGGCTGAGCGACGTCGGGCGATGCCCTCGTTGCGACAGTTGGGTTTCGGCTCGTCGGACACCGAAGGCATCGACGAACAGGGGTTCTGGGTTTCAGATTTTCGGGACGCCGACGGACGCCGCTGCAGACGAAGGGCTCTTCGTTCGGCGTCGTGCCGGGCAGGGCATACGCCCCTGGTCCGGCCGTCGCAAGATCCCCCGGCTGCGCGCTGCGCGGCCGCTCTGGCCCCCCCCGCCAGGGCCAGAGCGCATGACCTCTGATGCTCACGCAGTGGTGGGCGCCGCAGATCTCTGCGGCGCCCGTTCTCGGTCGGGTTACTCCTTGGGCGGGAACACGACCCCGGCCGCGCGAGCGAGGCCATCGTGGTCGGAGTGCTTGATCTCGACGACCTCGTAGACCGTGTAGCTGGTTCCGCTCCTGAAGCTGGCGAGGCTCTCCGCCACGAATGGGGGAGGTACCCGCACATCGGCCTTGTTCAGGCCGGCCGCGCGGATGACGGCGGCTTCCTGGTTGGCGAGCTCCGCCCGCTGGATCTTGGCCTCATGTGCGCGTCGAGCAGCGTCGACGCTGGCGTTGTATCCAGCGATGTGCCGGGTGTTGAGGTAGTCGCATCGGGCCTGAGCCGACTCGGGGGTGGAGAACCATCCTTCGTCGACCTGGATCTCGTCTTTGACGACCGGGTAGTTGTCATCGTCGCGGTAGTGGTACCGGCTCTCGATGACGTGGACGATCTTGTCGTCGAAGTCGTCCGCGGTCTCGATCGGCGGTTCTTCGAGGACCGCTGTCGCAGATGTGTCTGGCATGCTGCCTCCTGGTTTCGGTGGGGGTGAGACGGCGGCACCCGTTTTCGGGCGCGCCAATGAGCCCTCCGCCGAAGCGTCGGGCTGAGGGATGTGGCACGCCGGGGTTGGCGCGCGTCAGTGACCTAGTTGGTCACTGCTGCGACCATGTTCTAGGAGGTGTGCGCAGTGCAGCGTGGGTCGCACGGACGGTGAGTCCCGAGCCCCATCCTGCATTCGTCGCGGTAGATGCCTTCGCCTTTGTCGGTTCAGCCACGGTCGGCTTCCTCACTGCGTCGCTCGTCTTCCTTGAACGCTCGGAGAAACTCCGGCGTATCTTCCCTACCCGCGAGGATCAGCTCGTGGATGAGGTCGTCAAGCTCGCGCTGCGACAGGTCACGTGGGCGTTCAGCCATGTCCATCCTTCGAACTGTTCGGGTTACCGTGGTGCTCGGGGCAGAAGTCGCGGGGCTTGCCACCCGGGTTCTTCACGGCGACAGCCCATCCCTGTAGCCGAGCGGCCTTCCGCCCTTCGGCGGCACTGACTGATCGAATACCGGCCGGCTGAGTGCCGTGCGCATGCGGCCCATCACAGGCGATCGTCACGACGGCGATTCTCCAGAGGCTTGCATTGCGTTGAGCTCCGAAGTCACGAACGGCCGTCACGAAGCGCCACCCGCTAGTTCAACGACGGTCTCTAGACCCCGTCGACGGGCCATTCCTCCACGGTGAACGATTCGCCCGGTCGTTGCGCGGCGAGTAGGGCTGCGTCGGCGCGTTCCTGTGACGAGTGCACTGACTGAATGTCGCCGTTCCCGAACGGGTCGTCTCGCAGGAGTATCCACACGCTCATTCGGCAATCCTTCCATGACGCTCCTGATCCGGGTCGATTGGTTTGCGAACGGACGTGAACATTACGCCGGGTCGGGCATCCTTCGGTGGCCGGTCTTCGCTCCGGAACACCCAGCGCCCGTTCCTCCGGGCGAGCAGGCCGCCGTGAGAGGCGTCCCAGTGGATGCCCTTGTCGTTGTCGAGGCCGGCGAAGTCAGCTGCCTCGCGAATCTGGTCCGTTCCGAGCACGATGACATCTCCGTCCTGTTCAGCGACGCGGAGCTTCTGAGCCACGGTGTCCCTCCTTCGTTGAATCGATCGGTATCGGGGTCACCAGGCCGTGCTGCAGAGCGACTGTGACTGCACCCGTCGCGAGCGCGGCGATGATCCCGTCCACATCTGCCTGGTACTCGGGCAGGGTGACACCGCTGGCGAGCACGAGAAGTCGGACGTTGCTCTCGATTTGCTCGCTCACGAGGCGGTGGAACTCAAGTGAGTCCATGGATTCGAATGAATCGCCCTCGTCGTAGTCGTGCATCCAGCAGCCTGAGCAGCCGGGGTCGCCGTGACCACCGCAGACCGTGTGCCCCGGCTCCCAGTCGTCGATGTAGTCGTCATCCTCCGGCGCGCCGGTCGGGTCGATCTCGCGAGCCATGCGCAGCGCGATGTCACGCCTTGTCCTAGCCACGATGTACCTCCGAGTCGCACGCTTCGCTGTCGACCAGACCGAGACCGGGTGACCCCTGGGACGGCCGCTGGTCGGCGCGTGCCACCTTGTCCACGATTCCCATGAGTACGCCGTAGTCCGGGTGTTCCGGCGACCCGACTGAATCTCCGTCCTGCAAGTCGTAGAGCACGTCGATCTCGGCATTCTTGAGCGAGATCCGAACACTCATGACTCGCTCGGCTCATCTCGAGCCAGCAGGTTGAGACACAGCCCGCAGGTGACTTCGATGGGGCTACGGGTCGTCCGCTTGAACGATGTCGCCCCGTTGCCGTGGAGACTGGTGGGCGCGTCTCCAATCCAGTGCACTGGTCCATCGGTCGTTGACTTGGGCGCGGTTATGCCAGCGGGCGCAGGCAGCCACGGCCCTCGGGTGACGAGGCGCCGGTGGGTGACCCGCGAGTCCGTATACCAGTCGCGTTCCGTGGATGCTTCGATCTCACCGGTGCCGTTTGGTTGCCCCGTCTCCCACTCGATCGCGGCATCGTTCGCTCCCGTGAGTGGATGAAGTACGGTCAGCGGCAGTGCGCTCGATTCTTCGTGGAGGGTGCCGCGGTTCGGGTCGACGGTCGCGCCCGCCTCGTCTTGAGCCCAGGGGACCCCCTGGAAGCAGACGTTCCCGTCTTCGTCCTCCCAGAGGATCAACGGGTCGCCGGCCGCGTTCAGCGCTGTGACGAAATTCGTCGTCGACGATGCCGCGTATACGGTCGACTCGAAGTACGCGTTGATCTCATCGACGGTGGTCAGGGTAGTCATGATCGGTGTCCTTCGTTCGGCATCTGGGTTGAGGGTGTTGTACCGCGGGTGCGTCGATATGGGGGTTTGGCCACGTGACCAGCCGTCGCCGTCTGCGATGCGTGGCTCAGCCGTGTGACCGCGTCTGGTTGGTGCGATCGGTGATCCACGGTGTGAGGGCGGTGAGCACCATCTGTCGCTCGACCTTGTCGATCAGCACCTCTGCGCTGACGTATCGCTGCAGCCCGACGTTCTCGACGCGTTTGACGATGGCGTCGACGCTCGGACCGAGGGCTTCGCCGGATCGGCCGTCGTGGCGATAGGTGACGCGGACCTGCTCCTCCAGACGCAGGCCCGGAATCGCGTCCAGCGCGGCACGTGCGCGCGAGCGGTACTCCTCGTGCACCGTGTCGGTGTTGATGGTCCAGCAGCCGTAGTCGTCCCAGGACCCACGACCCATCTCGTCGTCGTGGATAGCCTGGGCGACGGATTCCACGATCGCTATGAGGTGTTGCTCGGTTGTCATCTGGTCTCATTTCGGGGTCGGCCAGATCGGCAACCCACGGGCTACCGTTCTGAAGTGTTGCGAGCTTCTTCGTCAGCTTTGTCGCCGAGACGTCGGGCCACGAGGGCGACTGCGGCGTTCAGCAGCAAGGGCAGACCGTTGCGCATCTCCTCGTGCTTGTCCCGGGGAGGCAGCAGCTGAGATGCGGCCTCGTAGACAAGCCAGGCTTGGACGCCGTCGTCGTAGACGGCGTCAGGCGCCACATCCCGCATAGCCACGAGGATCGGACGCAGTCGGTTGTACAGCACACCGAGCGTTGAGAACTCGTATCGAGACGAGTCGCCGCGGAAGTCGTCGAGGGTCTTCTCGAGTGGGCGTCGGGTCATGAGCTCGAGGATCTTCTCGATGTTCGGAACATCGGGTCGCTCGGACGACATGTCGAACCCTGTCGTCGGTGCTTCAACGGCATCCTTGGCGAGCGACGCGTAGAGCGCCTCCCAGGCGCCTGGCGTGAAGTCCTGGACAGGGCGTCTGTCGTCCGGAATCTCAGACCTGGTGAAGGTGACCCAGTGATCGAGCAGGATCTCGTACCAGCCGTGCTCGTGGCGGAGCACTCGTTTGGTGCTGGCGATGGGGAAGTCCCAGAAGTTCGCCGGCAAGGGGAGCGCGAGGTGGTATCCGTTCCCGCTCATCGACAGCTCGGAGTAGAGGCTCGGAATCCCGAGCAGCGCAGCGGCGACTTCCGGTGGGCAGCTCGGCTCGATGTCCAGCACGACGAAGCCATCGGTCTGTGCTCGCAGGTAGAAGGCGTTGTTGGCGGCGTTGGGGAGGAAGCTCGTCATCTCATCGAGAGTGACCAGGCACTGATCGCTGATCTCATGAGCGCCCCAGATCGGGCCACCAGCCATGAGGTTACGCATGTTGATGGGCATCTTGTCGCTGTCGGAGACCGTCCACCGGGCGACATCGGCGATTGCCCCGATGAGGCTGTTGTCGTAGAAGGCCGGGAACGCCGCGTAGAGATCTGCTGTGGTCGTGTTCGGCATGAGGAGCTTTCTCGGAGGTTTCTACTGGGAAGCGGTGAGGGTGATCGTGCGCTCGACGACGGAGTACTCGCCCGGTTCGTGGTCGGCGATGCTGGCCATCACCAGCGGCTCGAGCTCGTCGAGCTGTTCGATACCGGCAAGGATCGCCTTCTCATCGTACGGTTCTGCACGTTCACCAGCCGAACCGGTGAGTCCGAGGGCAGTGAAGTCCGCGGCGGGCAGTTCGTAGCTGGTGACGATCACTTCGGTCATGTGGACGGTGACCATGCCAGACACAGTGGCAGGAGCGATCGCATTCGCGGCGGGTGTACCGATGGGCGTCGTCATGGGATTCCTTCGTTGGGTTGGGGTGAGTACGCAGAAGGGCCCGGGGCGAATGCCCCGGGCCCTTCTGCGCTGGTTGGTTCTAGCCCTGGTACGAACCAGCCCCGACGAGGCCGGCGACGTCCCAGGGGCTCGATCCGCCGACCGCGGTGGGCGCCGCCGCGGGCGCGGCCGCGTCGAACGCAGATGCGCCACCGGATCCGTTCTGCGCTGCGGCCTGCTCGGCGAGCTGCTGCTGCAGACGAGCGATCGTCTCCTCGGGCGACTCGACCGGGGCAGCGACGGTGGCGGCCGCCGGCGCGGGAGCCTGGACCGGAGCGCTGACGGGGAACTGCTGAGCGGCCAGTGCGGCGGCCGGTGCGGCCTGCGGGAACGCCTGCGCCGCCGGTGCAGTCTGCACCAGGGGCGCGCTCACCGGGAACGACTGCGCTGCCGGCGCCGGGAACGTGCCCTGGGCACCCGGCATGGGTGCCGCGTAGCCACGCGGGTCGGCGACGGTGTTGGCGGGGTACTCCACCGGCGCAGCTGCGACGGCTGCCTGCGGCGCGGCGGCGCCGGCGACGGGGCCAGCCGCGACGCCCGTGACCGGCTTGACGTCTCCGTGGACGACGATGCCGCGAGCAGCCAGCTGGGCCGCGCTCACGCCGGAGGCGAAGTACCGGAGCTCTTCGTGGAGGACGACCTGCTGCAGACCGAGGCCACGCTTCTCGAAATCACCGTTCTTGAAGATGTTGATCACGATGGTGACGTCGAGGCCGCTTGCGAGGTCTCGCTCGAGGACGACCTGGCGGTACTGACCCTCGTGCTCCGGGTCCGGCTCGAGGATGGTCGGCAGGTAGGTCGACTTGCTGTCGAGGCCGAAGCCGGGCTTCCCGGCGTTCTCGCCCTTCTTCACCGGGAAGATCTTCTCGTTGACGAACTGCTCTTCGAGGGTCGGGTTGGTAGGGTCGCCGGGGACGACGCGCGCGTTGACGATGTTGATCGTCGTGTGGGGGACCTTGGTCGGGTAGAGCGAGCCTCGGCTCTTGGCCTGCTCGATGCTGCGAGCCAGCGCCTCACCCTCGACGAGGCTGGCGAGACGGGAGAAGGAGATGTTGCCGCGGACGAGGACCTGCTGGCCCTCACGGAGTCGCTCTGCGGGGATGCCCATGATGAGCCTGCTTTCTTTGAGGTTTCTGCGTGGTTTCTTGTGGTGGGTGTTGCTGCCCCTGCGGGACCTGCTTGGTTCCTAGGGTATCTCGGATTACACTGGGAAACGAGGAAAAACGACTGTTGCGCGTTGTTCTCGATCACCAAGTAGACACCGCGAAAGGGCGTCCCGAATGGCCGGCGAATCGAATACCGAACCACGGCCCTCCGGTCGTGCTCGCACGTACCTCGGGAAGGGGTTCGGTCGAGGCCCGATGATCGCCGGTGGAGCATCTGCGGCCGTGCTGCTGGGCGTCCTGTTGGTTGGTGGCCTGGGCGCCGCGAACACGATGTCCGCGATCGCGGATGCCCGTGCCGCACAGGCTGTGCCGACTATGAGCGTGAGCCCAACACCGGACACAGACGATTCGGTAACACCCCCGGATCGCGACAGCGATCAGAACCCGGTTCCAGAACCGGTTGATGAGATCTACGTGATCCAGGAGGGTGACACCCTCACAGACCTGTCTGCGCGGTTCGGGATGAGTATCGACTACATCGCCAACTACAACGCGGTGCGCGACGTGAACGTCATCTCCGAAGGGGCAGTGCTGCGGGTACCGTTCATCTACATTCCTCCAGCACCCGACCCGGCCTCCGCCGACGCGACGCCGGCGTTCGGCTGACACATCGCTCTCGCAGAGACCCCCTCGACTCGAGGGGGTCTCTACGCTGTTTCCGGACGCGTTCTAGATGTTGATCAGGTCCAGATCGCCGAGGAGTTCGCGGATGTCGTCAGCGACGTCGAGCACTTCGACGCGGACCGCGTCGAGGAGACCAAGCTGAACGAGGTGCTTACGCTCGAGCATCCGAGGCATCTTCTCGTCGCGCGTCCCCTTGGTCACCAGTCGCCAGATCTGCACCGGGTGCTTCTGCCCCATGCGCGCGAGACGGGCGTTGGTCTGCTGATAGTGCTCGAGGGAGTCGGGAAGCGAGTACCAGATCAAGGTGCGGCCACCGTCCTGGAGATTCAGGCCGTGTCCCGCACTTGCGGGCTGAACCAGCATGACCGGGATCTGCCCTGCGTTCCAGGCCGCGATCATGCCTCGGCTTCCATCGAACGCCCTGACGTCGTGCCCTGCAGCACCGAGATGCCGCAGGAGCTGCTTCAGGTCCGACTTGTAGCGGTAGGCGATGAGGACGGGTGATCCCCCGTTGTTCCGAACGAGGTAGTCCGTCATCGCCAGCTTCTCCTCGTGGATGACCGCGTAGTTCTTCTGGTCGTCGACGTACATCGTGCCCGAGGCGAACTGCAGCTGCTTCCCGTAGAGGATCGCCGCGTTGTCGGCGGTGATCGTCAGGGTTCCCGGGTTGTTCGGGTCGGGGCTGGCGAGGTCCAGCACCAGGTCCCGCGTGAAGTCCTTGTATGCCTGGAGGGTGTCGCTGTCCAGAGTGACGTTCACGATCTCGTTCGACACCTCCGGCATCGGGATGCTGGTGTTCTGGGCGCTCATGACCTTGTGCCGCACCCGAGCGTAGATCTCATCCTCGGCCCCAGGTCGAGGTTCCCACCGGCGGACGACGTTGTTGACGATCAGGGCGGGCTTGAAGAAGCGGTCGACGTACTCCTGGAAGGTTCGCCCGAGGGCGAGGCCACCGTCCAGGAGGAACATCTGACTCCAGAGATCAATCAGACCGTTCGGTGTCGGTGTGCCGGTGAGCTCGATGAATCGCACCGTCGCCGGCGCGACAATCTGCAGCGCCTGGAAGCGTGTACCGGTCGGGCTTTTGAGCGTCTGCGACTCGTCCACGATCACGGTCTGGAACGGCCATTGGATCTCTTCCTGCCCGTTCACCTGCATGCGGGGCATGTTCTTCACCAGGTCGTCGATGAGGTCGACGTTGATGAAGTACATCGTGGGCGGTTCGGAGAAGATGGCCTTGTAGCGCTCGAGCCGCTTGGCACGACTGAGCTTCTTGTCCCGCTCGTTGACGATGAGACTCCGAACGCGCAGCGGGAAGCCCCACTTCACGATCTCGTCGATCCAGGTCGACCGGGCGATGTTGATGGGGGCAACCACGAGAATGTGGCCAGCGGGTCGAATCCGCGCGAGCGCCGTCAGGGTGCTGAGCGACTTCCCTCCGCCCATCGTGAGGAAGATCCCGCACTTCGCGTGCTGGACGATCCACTCGCAGACGATGTCTTGGTGCGGCAGCAGGGTTGGCATGGTGAACGCCATGGTGAGACTCCTCTCTGAGCGGGGGGGGGGGCTTCGGACGTTGTGACGTCAGGACTGTCTCGCAGGCGTGGACGCTTGTCCCATGCGTTTGAAGTCGACGATGTCGAGGGGGTAGTCCGATGGCCAAGGGAAGACCAGCGGGCACGGGATGAGTAGCGGATCCGTCGGTGGCGCGGGGTGACCTGCGTTGTGGAACTGACGAGCCGTCCAGTCGATCGCCACTGGTTCCCCGGCGTGTGCCGGCTGAACGACCGTGAACCAGTGCTCTCCCTCTGCGGCGGATTCCGCTCGCACCAGGACGCCGTCGAAGCCGAGCTCACGAGCGAAGCGCAGGAAGCGCTCGCTCATCTCATCGCAGTCTGGGGACTCCCATGACTCCTCGTTCGGGTACAGGAACGCCCACCCCTGAGCGTCGCGGTCGTTCGCGAGGAACTGTGTGCAGAGGTGGGCGATCTCGACCGAACCGGCCGGCTCACTCCGGGACAATGTCGATCAGGAGGCCGGCGTCTCGGAAGCGGGCGATCGTGCCGAAGATCTTGTCAGGTCGGGCACCGGACCAGGCGTCGTCCTGGTCGAGGTCGTCGGTGACGACGACGACCGGCATCTGGCGTCCGTAGTTCTCGATGACGTGCTCCAGGGGCGTGAGACCCCCGAACTCGTCGCGGGGCGCGGTGTCGAGCTCGACGTTGATCTCCACGAATGGCAGACCCTTGTTCGTGAACTGACGCTTGGTGCTCGTGCATGCGGGGCAGTCGTTCTTGCTGAACACGACGGTCGTGAGCTCAGCGGTGTTGGTGTCTGTGCTGCTCGAAGCAGGCATAGGTGTATCCCTTCTGTGGGTCTGCAAACCCGTGGTTGTGGTCGGCGTGGTGGACCGTTCTGTGCCACACCAGTGGTGCGCCGCCTGGCGCCGTATCGGTTCTGTCGCGATTCTGCGGGTGGCTCTACGCGACTGCGCGGAGGGTTGAGGAGCCAGACGACGACGCCAGCAGCTCGCTGATGAGTTCCTCGACGAGTTCTCTAGAGTCGATGACGCGCACGTCAGCGCCGGCCACGCGCATCTCGTTGAAGCGGACCAGCTGGAGCTTCCGCGGCTTCTTCCCTAGAGCCTTCGTCTCAACGAAGACCGTGCGCCCGGCGAGGATGACGATCCGGTCGGGGACGCCGCTGATCGAGGACATGAACTTCAGGCAGAGGCCGCCGCTCGCTCTCACCCGGCTGTACAGGTACGACTCGACGTAGTTTTCGGGCTTACCCATGGACATCCGTCACTCGCCCGTCGACGGCGGAGGGTCCTGCGTCGGCCGGCAGTCGGAGGCTGCGGAGGTACGCGACCTCGCTCGCATCGAGGACGTGGCCGGGGCTCAGCCAGTTGGCCGCGTCGGGTGATCCATCGAGGTCGCCGACCGTGGTGGGATCGGTGTTCTGGTTCGGATCGTTGAAGGCTTCGCCTGACCAGACAGTGGCACCCAACCGCTGGATCTCGATCCGACCGTCGGCGAGGGAGTCGAAGTTGATGACCGTCGTGTCCTCTTGAGTGCCCGAGGGAGAGACTCGGATGCTGAGAATGGTCGCGCTCTCGTCGTTCTCGAAGTCGACCCACCCCATCTGTTCTGTGGTCGTCGCGGTGTTGATGGGCTGCGGCTGAGCCTCGAGTACCTCACCGGTGTCGAAGACGGTCAGGCGGGGGTTCTTCGCTCGGGAGAGCTTCGCGGATTCGTGGTCAAAGGGGCTCATGCGAGGGCCTTTCGGATGGCGTCGGCGAACTCGGAGGTGAAGGCCAGCAGCGTGTCTTCGTGGCGTTCGTAGACCTTCACGTCCTCCTTTTCGGAGTCGGTGAGAGCGTCGTGGTTGGCGATCGTCTCGTCGTAGCGAGCGAGGAGATCAAGCAGCGCGCGCTGCTCGAGGGCCGACACGCCGGGCACGTTTTGGAACTCGTCGAAGTACCCGCGATCGATGGGCGCGGCCATCAAGCTGTCGAACAGCTTGGGCAGACGATCGATGACAGGCTTGACGAGCGGTGCGAAGCCGGCAGGTGGGAGCCCTGACAGTGCACCGACTCCGACGACGTCGCGCAAGACCTCCTCGGGGCGCTTCGTGGCCATCGTGACCGCATTGTCTTGCGCGTCAGCCTGTGCTCGGGCGGTGATTCGGTTCAGCTCCTGGATCTTGTCCAGGGGTTCGAGGTCGCCATCAGCGAGCACGGTGCTGATCGTGGCGAGGGTTCGATGGAGAGTCATGGGATCTCTTTCGGGTCAGGTCGTCGTGGTGGCGTATCCGGGGATAGTGGCGACGTCGGGTGCCTCGTCCTCTTCGTGCTGCGGGCAGACCGTGGTGAGCATGTCCGCGGGGACGAGTCCGCTGCACTCATCGACCGAGCAGACCTCGACGGGCTCGCCGTTGTGCTCGATGCCGAGCCGGTCGGCGATCGCCCGCCAGTGGACGAGGTCTTCAGGAGTCTGATCGCCGATGCCGATGGGGCTTAGCTTCCCCCAGTGCTCATCGATCCACTCCAGCGGCTCCGCTCCGGGCCACTCCGTGTTGGACCCGAGTGCTGCGGCCGTGAACTCGCCGAGGTCGGCGTAGCGCTTGACGGTCTCGATGCCGTCGATCGGTCCGAAGGCTCTGCGGTAGCGCTGGAGTTCGTGGCGCACCGAGGTGATCTCGGCCTCGATCGTGGCCAATGTCCTCACTTCCTCGGACCAGTCGTTGCTGCGGTCTTCCGCCATGCAGCTGGCGATCACCCCAAGCTCGGCTTCAGCTCCGTCGAATGGTGGCGGACTGGCAGTCTCACCGTGTGGAGAAGTGGTGCTCATGGAAGGGTCTCGCTTTCTGCGATGGAATCTGGACAGTTGGTGAGCTGGTTCGTTTCGGTCGTGTCTGCCAGCCGGGCTGACTAGATCCGCTGAATGGTTGGCGCCGTGTGCTCCTCTCCGTCCCAGTTGTTCCAGTCGATGCGCACGAGCGGGTCGTAATGCCCGGTGACGGCACCTTGGAACACCAGGTCGAGGAACTCGCCTGTGCCGTTGCGGTCTGTCACCTCGGTGATGTAGGTCAGGACTCCGGCCGCGACGACCGCCGTCTGGTGAGCCAGCGGGGCGGTGACGACGACGGACGATCCGATGAAGGGGAGGACATCACCGATGTCGTTGATCTGGGTCTTCTGCTGCTGCTTCTGCATCGGGGGCTCTCAATCTCAGGACGGGTGTTTGGATGGTGCACGAAGGGGCCCTGGCTGGGTTGCCAGAGCCCCTTCGTGTGGCGATTGCGGCCTGTGGATTCGGGCGACTATGCGGCGATGCCGTCTTCTGCGAGCTCGTCGTCTTGAGACGACGACTCAGCGAGCACGTCGCCCGCCACGCCGGCGTCAGCCGCGCTGTTCTTCCAGTTCTTCTCGTAGGTGCTGGCCAGCATGTCGAGGTAGACATCCAGGTCCAGGCACCCGAGCAGGTCCCGGAGCCTGTCCTCACCCATGCACAGCAGATCGCCGTTCTCGATGAGGATGTTCCACGCCGGGTCAATACCCGTGATCTTGCGTACGGCGACGTCCTGATCCTCGGGCAGCAACACTCGGTTGTTCGTCTGGGCGTCTAGTCGGTCCCTGGCGAAGCCATTCGCCTTCAGGATCCCCATTGCCACGGGATCGGTGTGCACCGGCGCCACACCGTCGCGGCTGCGACGGATCTTGGACGCAGCATTCACGACCCAGGCACCAGCGGCCCGAAGCGATACCGCCCCGGGCTTGCCCTCGTGCACGATGAACATCCGGTTGTAGTGCTGGATGGTCCGTGGGTTCACGACGGTGTCCTGGTCGTCGCTCGAGGGGTCGACGGGGTCCGACGCGAACGGGATCGTCACCTTGCCGTTGGAGGCGACAACGACGTTCTGGAACAGGCGGGCTGCCAGTACAGGGTCGCTGTCACGTGCCGCCTCGAGCAGGAGTTGCTTGCCGAGACGGCGGTCCAGTGGCTCGGCCAGGCTGATCGGGTCGGTCCTCCAGCTCGGCACGTATGCGCCGGCCGCGTAGCGGAGGTACCTTGCCAGCGCCCAGTCGAGCACCGCCGGGTGGGCGAGGCTCTTCGTGGGCTGTGGCTCCTGGTGGCACGCGAGTGTTCCACCCGATGCGGAGACGATCTTCGCTTCCCACACCGGCGTCGAGTCGTCCTCGGGGACCTCGAGCTCCAGACGGTTGTTCGAGTCCTTGCTCACGATGATCAGTGGCTCGGGCTCGATCTCCACGTTGATCAGCGCCTGCTGCTCGGCGAGCACACGGTTGTTGGTCTCCTCGTCGAGGACCGAGTAGAGACCGTCGGTATTCGTGGAGATGATCCGGGCGCCGGCCAAGGTCTGCGCCTGGCCAATACGCCAGGAGAAGAGTTGACCGATGATGCGCATCGAGATGATGGCGTTGTTGACCCGGATCGGGGTCGTGTGCGTGGTGTCACCTGCACCGGATGCCGAGTTCAGGATGAGCTTGGTCCCATTGCGGAGCACACCCAGGTGGGTCTTCTCCTCAGGGCTCAGTCCCGGTATCTTCATCTCTCGCCCATAGCGGTCCTTGTCGGCGAGGATCTTCGCGTAGCGGTCCTCACCGAGGTCCGCGTTGTAGAACGCGCTCATGTTGCGGAGCATGTTCGGGTAGTAGCTGGTGAAGTCCTCGTGGATGGCGCGGGCCATCGAGGTGAACGCATACTTCGGCTTCAGCTTCGTTGAGCCATCGACCTTCTGCTCGAAGAGCTCGGGTCGCGGCTTCGCGGGCTTGTATCCGGCGCCCACGTACTGCTGCTCGATGGCGTCGAGCTGCTCCGGGGACGGGTTCGCACCGAGCGCCGCAATGGCTTCGGAGCGAGCGGTGAGCGCCTTGATGGTCGCCTTGGCTGTCAGGACCTCACCGTGTTGCACCACTCGACCATTCGGCAGCGTCACACCACCCTTGGTGGTGCGCACCACGAGCGGGTCGGGGTATGCAGCCTTCACGTCGGCGAGCAGCTGCTCGTTCTCCGACCAGGCGAGGAGCTCCTCGCCGTAGGCTCCCCAGTCCGCCTCGGCGCCGTGAATGCCACCGGTGGAGAAGGTGGCGAAGCAGGTCGACGGCGAACCGTCTGCGTGGAAGTACGGCAGGTTGTTGGGCGCCTTCGGGATCTCCGAGAGCACATGCGCGCGATCGCCGTCAGGATAGGTGTCGGCGTACTCCTCCGAGGCGTTGAAGTTCTTCCCCTCGATCGACTTGTAGTACGCGTAGACGAGGTCGAACTGGGCTCGTGCCGCAGGATCGCTGACACCGTCGTAGAAGAACGTTCGGCACTCGTCGAGGACGTTCACCCGCTCGATGCCACGCTCCTTGGCGACCATCTCGGAGGGGTACATGAAGCTCACGCCCCGGATGTCGTTCAGGTGGCCATACGGGCTCAGGATCAGCCCCACGAGCTTCGCTGACGACGAATCCGGCGTCAGGCGCCCCTTCCTCACAGCCTTCGGGCTGATGTTCGGCGCGGAGGAGAACTTCGATCGCTCGTAGATCGTCTCCGGGTACTCGTCGATCAGACCCTTCTTGAGGTCGAACGCCGACGAGAACGTGGGGTGCTGGAACAGTTTCGCGAGTCCCACGACGTCAGACACGTTGTAGGCGAGCAGGTCGTAGAGATCCCGCACCGTCTCCACCGTGGCGTTGTGTGCACCGAGCTTGTCGCTCTCCATGATCTGTCTCCCGAGACCGCCGAGCAGACGCTTGAGGCCGACGAACTGCTGCGCCTCGTTGAGGCGCGCGGCGTCGATGTGGCGACCCGAGTTGATCATCGCCTGGCGGATCTTGTTCGGAATGGAGTTCCAGCGCTTGCCCTGGGCGACGGAACCCTCGACGAGGTAGCGCGGCATGTACGAGATGTACGTGTCCTTGAACAGCTCGTCGTTGTGGGTTCGCATGATGCTGGCCTTCGGCGGCTGGAACCCGTAGTCGGCGGCCTGCTTCTGCGCGAGCGCCTTGGGCAGGTGGCTGAGCGCCTCCAAGAAGTACGCCGCAAGCATCGTCGTGTCGTAGCTGAACGAGTTGTAGCCGACGAAATAGGGGTGCCGCAGGAATGGATCGTAACCGGGGTCGGTGTCGCAAACCGGGCGGAGATGGTTGGTGAATTGCGACTTCGAATCGGGGTCGTTGACGGAGTCTGCGTCGCTCACTCCGAACAGCTGCGCGAGCGCGTAGTTGCCCAGCCAGGTCGAGAGGTCGTGGAAGTTGATCGTGCGCTTCAGATCATCGACTACCTGGAAGGCCGGGTTTTCGGCGATGATCCTCTCGGCGGCGAGCTTGGTGCTGAACGGATGCGCGCGGAGCTCCTCGGTCAGCGACGAACCCTCCACGGGATCGACCAGGAAGAACACCTCCACCGAGTTGGTGCGGGGCGAGTAGGCGCACAGCGAGAAGACGTTGTTCAGTGACTCGATGTCGTAGTAGAGGAAGTTCGCCGTCTTGGCGGTTACGGCCTGCTTGATCGGGTGGGGTGCCTGCGTGGATTGCGACATCTGCCGGCTCCTTCCTCTGGTGTCTTGGGGTGTGGGTCTCGGGCATGCGGATGCACGCCTGTGCCGGGCGCACCGATCTCTCAGTGCGCCCGGTTGGGGTTGGTTGCTACGTCGTGGATCCGCCTCCAGGTGCCGACACTGCGCCCGCCGCTGCCGGCGGGGTGTTGGTCCGCTGCAGGCCTCGATAGCTCGATGACAGCGGGTGCACGGTGGACTTCCTCAAGGGATCACTGCCCGTGTACGCCTGGTTCATCCAGTCTTTCAGGTCGAAGCGTGCGGTGAGGGGTTCAGGGCTATCCATCATCTTCCCCGGTCGCACCTGCTGGCGCTGATCGGCGCAATGCCAGAGCGTCGACTTGTGCACGATCGCCAGCAGATCCTTCACGAACACGATGCGTCCGATCGGTGAGCCGGACGGGTTCGTCTTCGCGAACCATGCCTTGTACAGGTCGTAGAGGTAGGCGAAGGGGACGAGGTCCCAGACGAATGCTTCCTCGAACTCGGTCCAGAACGAGCGCACCGGGTCGTTGAAGCCCTTGTACTCCTCGAGGACGTTTTTCGTTGCCTCGGGCTCCGAGAGCGTGTAGTAGTTCATGTGCAGCACGCGGTGGAGCACGTACTGCAGCACGTCGTCGCGCCCGACGTAGTCGTCCTTGATGTAGCGCTTCTCAGCGCCGGTGAAGCTCTTCGTGAACGGCACAAACAGCTGCCGCCGATAGAACGACTCGGACTTGTCCTTGATGCGCGGGAACTCGTTCAGGCATTGGACCATGAACCCCCAGAACTGATAGGCGATGGGAGTCTTGTGCTTGCGGTTGATGGAGATGACGTCGTTGGTGATGATCGCCTTCAGGTTTGCGGCGCGGTCGATGAAAGTTCCGACGTCGTTCTCGTCGACGAGGATCGCGCTTGCCCGAGTCAGCGGCTCCAGCAGGAACTCCTTGCCGAAGTCGCTGATCGGGATCGATGCATAGCTGGCGCTTCCGACCAGGTTCCTCATGAGCTCCACGAGTGTTCCCTTGCCGTTGTTGCCGAGCTCGGAGAAGAACCAGGCGCTCTTGTTCCAGCGCACGTGCGGCCGAACGATGGCCCCGAGGATCTCCCAGAGCAGCACGATGATTTCCGGGTCGTCCGTGAGCGTGTGCATCCAGCTCTCGACCTCCCAGGTTTCCCCGTCGGGTGTCAGGATCCCCGGGGAGAGCGCCCCCTGGACGTAGTCGACGCGGGCCTTGGAGAGGAACACCATGCTGGGATCGAACGGCTTCAGTTCCTTCTTCCGGTAGTCGAAGACCCCGTTGTTGACGGCGATCATGTCGCGGTCGGCGCAGCGTGAGACCCTGGGGGCTTCCTCACGAAGAACGGTCATGACCTCTCGGGACTCGTTGATGGTGAGCTCCCGGTTGTACAGACGCGCGATGCTGCGAATCTGGTCCTCGCTCGTTGCGTAGATTCCCTCGTCCTCTCCGTCGTCGACATAGATCGCGAGCAGATCATGGTCCCGATCGGTGTTCTTACCCGAGGGGGCGATACGAACAACGCGGTGCAGGGAGATCAGGATCTCAGCGACCTGGGAGAACGTGAGGCGCTTGAGCAGGTTGATTCTGTGCGATCCCGTTCGCCCGCTGTTCTCGAGCGCGAAGAGCGCGTTCGTTTTCGCCAGGAGAGACTCCTCGATGGCTGCCGGCGACGGCAAGGGATTTGACTTGATCGAGGCGAGGTAGGTCCGGGTGGCCTGGATGGTGATTTCATTCTGCGTGGTGGCCATCGTTCACCTTTCCGGGTGTCTGTGGAGGGTTTCTCCTCACGGGGGATCGCGGTTGGTCCGAGCCGATCCGGGCGCGACAAAGCAAGGCCGCACCCCGGTGTAGGGGTGCGGCCTTGGTGTCTTCGGTCAGATGCCGTCGTCCAGCTGTCGGCGGAACTCCTCGACCAACTGGTCGAGCGGTCCAGACGGCACAGGCGTGAGTTCGAGCTGCTGCTGCAGGTGCTGCGCGGCTCGCGAGAGAGCGGCTCGTCGACCGTGAGCGTCCAGGGGATGAGGGTTCTGCTCTGACAGGGCGAAGATCTCCTCGAGCGCCCGCCAGATGTGCGGATCGGTCGGGAAAGCGCGATCGAGCGTCAGCCAGATCCGCTGCCTGTGGAAGTCTGCGCAGCCACAGTCCGCAGCGTGTGTTGCCTCCGGCCGAGCGGAGTCGACTCTGGACCGGCTACCTGCATCGGGATCGTTCTTGCTCAGGGGTTCGCGGTCCTCGGACAGGCCAGCGTTGTCGGACCACTCGTCGTCGGGGTGGTCGGCCATGAGCGGCTCGCTTTCTGTCGGTGATCGACGGGTTCGGTCAGAAGAACTGTGGGGCGGGAAGAGCTGCGTACGCCGCGATCAGCATGATCACGAGCGACAGCGTTCCGGTGGTCAGGCTGATGTAGGAGATCCAGAGCGCGGCGATCGCCAGACGACGTCCTCCGAGGTCTCGGTTGCGCAGGCGCAAGAGGGCTACGTGTGCGAGTGCAGGTGCGATGAAGAAGCCGATGACGGTGATGAAGCCGGTCGCCGCGAACACCAAAGCGGTGATGGCGAGACCGCTCATCGGAGCCCGTCTGGGAACGCGTTCTCCGGCGTCGATGAACAGACCCATGGTGACCAACTCTCTGCAGACGCAATCAAGGTGGCCAGCTTCGCGCTGGGGCGGCTAGGTCGGTATCGACCAGCGAGGGTGGATCCGGAGCAATTGAGCTACAGCGGTGTGGAGAAGTCAGGTTGAAGACTTCGAACCACCACCCGGTGCGCGCTTCGCGCGCGCCATGTTGCTCATCCGTCAGGGGCGTGTCCGCCGAGGGGCGGACACTACAAACCGATCACCGTGAGGTGATCCAGGGTTTCCGTGGTTTCAGCGAGTAGGGCCTTCAGCCAGGCACTCATCTCATCGAGCCGAGCATCGACGTCGTCCTGTGCGGCGGCGAGTTCGCTCGAGGTGGCGTTCGCGAAGCGTCCGCCTGTTCGCACGGTGTACTCCTGGATGGTGGCGACTTCCCCGAACTGTTGTCGGCGAGCCATCGTCGCGCTGATGGACCGAAGGCTCAGCGGGCTGTCGACGGGGTGACCGTGACGGTTGATGGAGGGAAGGAGCGTCGTGGCATCCTTCCAGGCCCTGTCCACATCCACGCCGCAGTCGTGTGACGACTGTTCGACGCCGATGGGGGAGACCACCCTCGTAATCGCAGCCTTGTTGAACCATGGCGTCAGGTCACCGACGACGCGCAGCCAACGGGTCACAGCGCACGCGGCACATTCGTCCGCGGATTCGGAACGCTCGACAGCTTGGCCGCAGATGGACAGGTGAGGGGACACCGTCACGTCGTCCGTCGTGACGTCGACGGCTTGCTGGCGGTTCATACCGAGCACACCGACGAGCACGATGAGCCATCCATCGCGGCGTCCTCGAACAGCCTCTTGGAATCCGGTGGGGTAGTGGTACTTCGGGACCTGGGCGAGCGCTCGTGACACAGACGCCCAACCGTCGCCGTGCCTCAGCGCTGAGGACACGGGAGCTTCTGAGGCCACACCGACGGCAGAGTTCTGCTTGTGGATCACGCGCCGGCGCCGGATCTGGGTGGCGGCCGCCGCGGGGAATGCCTCGAGGAAGGCTTCAGTAGTCGCGCCGGACGTCGGGAGAGGCGCGAGGGACATCGACACGCACCAGTCGACGAAAAGCTCCCAGTCGCGCGCCTCTCTCGAGGTCAGCTGTGTCATTCCTTCGGGTCATCCCCCTCGTCGGAGTCCTTCTTCTTCGTCTTCGAAGAATCGACCACGGTGTCGTCTTCTTCTGACTCGATGACGCCCTCCTTCGTGAGGATCGCGACACGACGCGCGAACCCGAGAGGATCGGTCGATGCCAGCTTCGGGAACGCGGTCTGAACGGCTTCGATGGCGACGTCGACGTAGTCCTGTCCGGCGACGCTGCGGACGCCGTACACAACGGACGCGGTGAGCCACCCTGGTAAGACCGAGTCCAGGAGTCCGAGGCGGGTCTTACCCAGTGTTCCGGCGCGGAAGTTCAGCTGTTGGTCGAGGATGAACTGTGCGGCGTCTGCAACGAGGTAGTCGGAGTGAGGCGTCTTCGGCCAGGAGTAGTTGCGCTTGTACAGCTCTCGCACGCGCTCGAGCCGGCGACGGAAGGATGCATCTGTTTCCGGGAGTTGCTGCGCTGGTACAGCCCAGCCCGGGTCGATCGCATCGAGCTGTTCGATCTGGATCGCGTCGAGGGCGAGGTCCCGTCGACGGAGGCGGTAGCTGTTGAGCTCGCGGTGGAGCTCTGCCTCCCCATCGTCAGGGAGAGCCTCTCCGTCTGGTTCGGGTAGGCGACCGAAGGCTGTGACGAAGGTCGCGAGCTCTGTCGTGAAGTCCGCGAACTCTAGATCAATGCCCGAATCGACCACGATCTTGTAGTCGCGCCACCCTGGTGCGAAGCGGTCGAGATCGCCGCTCGCGATGACATCGATCTCCCCTTGGATCGTGCGACTGAGCCAGGCATTGAGCTTGCGTTCTTCGGTGCTTGCTCTGCGGGATGCGCGAGGTAGGTGGCCGAACTCGTTGATGAAGGCACTGATTTCTTCCGTGCGCTCGCGCCACTCCTTCGCCGCAGCAGCGGACTTCCTCACACCAGGTGCTCGCCAATCCGGCGCCACGGAGTCGAGGGTGGCGCGTTCGTCCTCTGGGAGCTCGCCGGCGGTGTCACGAGTGCGCTGTTCGCGGAGCCACTGCCCCAGAGAAGTGATCCAGATCGGGTAGGAGCCGTCCTGCTCGAGCTTCTTTGCAAGTTGCTTGACGGCGTCGTCGAACTGGAGCGGGTGGAGGATGACGAGCTTGTGCTCCTTCTTCAGGTTGCTGTTCTCCAGCCACCCGGGGAAGGCGTCATCGAGAATCTCCGCGACTTCTGCTGGCATGCGCCCGTTGCGAAGGCGTGTCATCTGTCCGTCCCACCACGCGCGCAGTTTGCCTTCGGACTCAGGCACGTGGTTCGCGTAGTGTCGCGGGATACGCCCGGTGGTCTCAACGATCTGGCGCACCGCGATTGCTCGCTGGCGGTAGTCGTCATCGGTCATCGGGGACATGTCATCCTCATCTTCTACAGCCCTATCCTCGTTACAGCGTTCTGCCGCAACGGATCGTGCTCGCGGCGGTAGATCTCTACCGTCGAAGCGCTCTTGTGGTCAGTCTGGCGCATTACTTCCTGCGGCGAGGCTCCGGCGCGGAGCGCCTGGGTGACGAAGCCTGCTCTGAGCGAGTGTCCGCCGAAGCGCTTCGCGTTCATTCCGGCGGCCCCGAGGCGTCGCTTCACGACGATGTTGACGACGTCCCCGCTGATGGACTTGGCTCCGATGTGGCCGCCGCGCCGGACTGGTCGGAAGAGGCCGGCCTTCGGGTCGAGACGGTCGAGTTCGGGTGTCGGCCCATGACACAGGTGTGACGCAGAGTCCGAAGTGCGCAGGAGCGTCATCATGTCGCTGCGGGACGCGTTCTCTGCCACATCGAGGACACGGATCCAGCGGAGGAATGCACAGGGGGGACAAGTGAGCGGGTTCTCGCCGTAGGGGAGACCCTTCACCGATCCACGACCCTCTTGATCTGTCTTGGAGGTGAGCAGCCGCACGTGCAACCCATCTTCACTGTGGATCGTCACGTCCCCGATGGTTCGCCCGGCGATCTCGCTGCCGCGGAACGCACCGGCGAAACCCATGACCATGAGCGCTGCGTCGCGGTGGCCGATGATGCCGTCCGGGTAGCTGTGGATGTCGATTGCGGTGAGGACCTTCTTCAGGTCAGCCAGCAGGAGAGGCGCCATTCGTCGGGGAGGACGGACGTGACCTCGACGGATGCCGGAGAGCGTGTCCTTCACGGCCGCCAGCGCACCTGGCGCGGGGTAGCCGGCGCGCAGGTGTTGCATGTTGATCGATGTGACCCAGCGGGTGATGGTGCTCGGCGCGTACGCATATTCACCCGAGGCGCTCAGGAGCGCGCCGCGGTCTGTGATGTACGCGGCAACCGTGGTGCCGTCGGCAGGTAGAGCGACCTGGTCGTGGACCTCGCACCATCGCACGAAGGCGGCCCAGTCGCTGCGGTAGGCACGAGTCGTGTTTGCTGCGCTGGAGTTCGCCTGGTGGGCGGCAATGCCAGCGAGAAGGTCATCTGGGATGGGTGCGCTCTGCAGGGACGGCGCAGTTGCGCCTGCGGCCACGATGGTCGTCGTCGGCTGGTTGCTCGTGGGATCGATCATCAGGTGAGCTTCGGGTGATGGAGGACGTAGGGACCGATTTTGCCGATCGTGAGGGAGTCGAGGTAGCTCTGCTGCTTCACGGAAAGAGCGCCCTTGCCGGACGCAGACTTGTTGAAGATGTCGAGCAGGAACTGGTGCTCCTTCGTCGTGATGACGCCGACAGCTTCGAAGTGCTTGACCAGAACTCTCGAGAAGTACTTCCCGTCGAGTTGGGTGGGTGTCCCGTCCAGAATTGCCAGACGGAGCTTCGAGATTCGGCTCAGGATCTCAACTTCGTCGTTGAGGTCACTGCGGAGGAAGTTGTTGATACAGGAGCTCCCCACCGGCGCAATCTCCCGCCCGTTGAGTCGGTTGCCGATGGTGAAGAGCATGCGCAGGCGTGCCTGCCCGCACCGACACACACCCTTCAGCGCGACACTCTCCTCGGCCCCGATGATCTCCCACTCCTTGCGGGCTTCCATCCAGCTCCCTGCTTCGGAAGCGTCCACGACGGCCGAGCGCAGGCCGTCGAAGTTACCGGCGCTCACGAGGACACTCGGCTCACGCGAAACGGACCCAGGACGCGCGGAGGAGTGGTCCGTACGCAGGCCGGCATGAGGCTCTCGCTCATCCATCCGTTCACACCAGCACCCCGAATCGTCGATTTCGACCTCAGAATCGCGGAAAAGGGGTCTTCTCCGAATAGTTCTGATAATCGCGTTTATCGGTACCAGAATACCATCGGGTTGAAGTCAGATGTGGCTGGAGGTACAAAAACACAAGATGCGGCAAAAAGCGGACGAAGCACCGGGTGCAGAAGCCCACGGTTTCGAAGCTGCGTGTTGCTCGGAATGCCAGTCGAGTGCTGCAATCGGGTCCGACTCACTGGCGTCGGGGAGTGCGGTTGATGTGGCCGCATGGTGTCCGGTCGGTCGCAGACGGAGCTTCGCCCAACCTCAGCAGCAGGCGGCCGCTCCGCTCGTCCAGGCTGGTCGGCGGACACCGCTTTGACCGCGAGGTCTGCTCTCGAGTTCGCGTGGACTGGGTACGTGCTGATGACCATCGAGCGCTGTTGTACCCGAGTAGGGAAGTGAGGTTGGGTACAACCCCGGGAGTGCTAAACCACTGATCAGCTCGCCAAATGGGGAGACCTCAGCTCGAATGCGTGTACCCAACTTTTTCGGCCCATATATGAGGTTGGGTACAGGTGTAGGGGCCTTCTTCCTATATTTTTCAACGAATAGACGTAACCCTGTACCCCATGTACCCACCTTTCCCAGGAAGCCCACACATGCGCATGTGCGCACACACGTGCATGCAAAGCGAAAATCGAGAATCGTGGGTACAACGGGTACAGATCATCAAAATCACTGGTCAGGAGGAACAATTGGTTGAATCGGTGCGTTACGCACTTGGTTACGCTGTTCAGCGTTGCGGTCTCGGATTGCGTCCTTGATCAGGCACTCTTCGTCCGCACGCTACCGACCCGGCTGTACCCGGCTTCGACGGGTTGAGTTGGGTACAGCCGAGCTGGCCGGCGCGTCAGAACTGCAGGCCGACCCGAACGGTGGCGGTTCCCGCCGGGATCTCTGTGAGCCCGTTGTCACGGACCACTGCCCATGAACCTGGTTCACCGGTGTCACCGCTGAACGGGCACGTCACGAGTTCGAGGCCTGGGTTTTCTACCCACGAATGGACGAGCTCGGACGGCATGGTGAGCACCCACACTCCGAGCGCGTGCGCCACCTGCGCAGCGGTCTTCCCGGTCGTCATGGCGACGGTGGCGTTGATCTGGACCTGCGGCACGATCGCACCCGGAAGGGTGAACGTGGTCTGCTCGCGGGCCAGATCGAGTCCGGACACCTGCAGTCGGCTGATCGGCGGCGGGCTGTCCGCATAGACGATGGGCGCGAAAGCCATGGCCACAGCCTCTCCGACGCCGATCTCAGTCCGGGTGAGCGCGACAGCTCGGACGCGGTCGAGGTCTGCCGGGCGCTTGGCTCGGCGAACGCTCTTGGTGAATCCGGCACTGAGCCAATCGCTCCAGGGGGCCCCTGAACGGTCGGCGCCGGCGCAGGCGAGTGCCGAGGCGAGGGCCGCGGCTGCGATCGTCTCGAAGTGATTCGACGGGAGAACCACGATGGGCTGCACGAGGTTGTCTGGGTTCATGGTTGGGCTCGCAATTCGATCGGAGAGCATCTCCCGCGGTGCAGGGGGTGCTCACGGCAGGCGTTCGGGGATCGGTGGGATGTGGATCACGTTGGTAGCTCCGCATCCTCCGGTGGCGGCTGTGTGACCCGCGCGATTGACGAGCTTGCAGCTCTGGTGGCTCACGTATGCGGAACCGCCCGAAGCGTCATCCGCGATCGACCAAGTCACGCCTCCGAGCAGAGTGCTGTCCCACGTCGTGCCGGTTCGGACATCCCAGCTCTTGAGCACGCCATCCTCCGATCGAGTGACGAAGGAGGCTCGGTGTTGGTCGAGGTCAATCTCTACGAACGGTCCGCCGATACCGGTGATTGAACCGTCCGGCAGAATGACGTCGTTGGCCCGGTCAGTATCCGAGTAGACGACCTCGAAGTCTGCGCGATGGGTGCCCCCGACCACGAAGAAGGCGACGACGCTGGGCACGAAGATGAATGCCGCGACGCCCTGGCAGATCTGTCCTCGGCGCCGCTTGAGCTTCGAGCCGGTTGGTTCACCGCCGAAGAAGAAGAACACGATCAAGCAGATGACCGCGACGACAAACGCGATGATCATCAGGGTGGCACCGTCCGTGGTGACGGTGTTGTGAATCTCGTTCATGATTGCTCACAGTTCCTTGGATGCGGACGCATGGACATCGACTGCACGGTTCGCGGTTCGGCACGAAAAGAGTCCCCCGAGGAGCGGATGCTCCCCGGGGGACTCTCGGTCTGGACGCGCCACCCGATGGTGACGTGGTCCGATTCTCAGCACCACCGATGGTGGGTGAGAGGTTTGTGCGCGGGATGGCTCAGCAGGGACGGGTTCCGCCGGCGCCGTTGTCCGTCCAGCAGTTGCCGTCCGGGTTGCCGCCGGGGCCGATCTGGCCACCGCCACCGCCACCGCCACCGCCACCGCCACCGCCACCGGAACCGGAACCGGAACCACCGCCACCGCCGGAACCACCACCACTGCTCCCGCCACTAGAGCTGTCGGAATCGTCGTAGTTGTTGTTGCTGTTGTTAGCGGCTTCTTCGGCTGCTCGGCGAGCCGCCTCTTCGGCAGCTGCGGCTTCCGCAGCCACGCGAGCGGCTTCGGCTGCCTCGGCCGCGACGCGGGCGGCTTCGACTTCCGCGGCAATGCGCTTGGTCTCGTCGGTCTGGAATCCGGCGAAGTCTGCCACAAGCACGGCGCGTGCGGTGTTCAGCGTCTTGGCGGCCGCCTCGGCGGCCTTGGTGGTCTTGACGATTGCCGCCGCCTGGTCACGATCGGCGCACTTCGCGGCGATCGTGATCTTCTCGACTGCTGGCGTGGCGTCAGCGACGGTCGCGATGAGTTCGGCGCCGCTGAGACGGCCCTCGACGGGTGCGACGGCTGCCACAGCAGCCACACCGTCGCTGGCGGGCACGGCCTTGATCTCGGCCACTTCCTCCACGGCGGGACGCGTCGAGGCGTAGTCGCGGCTGGTACCGCCGTTCTTCGGCAGCACCGTGCTCTTGACGGCTTCCAGTGCGGCATTGGCGTTGACCACGGAGGCAGTCGCGCGCTTCGCGATGGACTTGCCGTTCTCGACGGCGACTGCGCACTGGCGCGCGGTCTCACGATCGCTGGCGCCGACAGAGATGACCGTGATCGTGCTGGCGAGGACGAGCACGCCGGCTGCGAGGAGAGCGAAGCGCTTCTTGCTTGACCGAGGCGGCTTCGTGGTGGTGCTCTTGCTACTGACTTCGTCAGACATGGTCATCATCTCCTTCTGGAGCTAGGTGTTGGTGAAGTGGGGAGTTTGGTCGATTCCTGGCAGACGCATCGGCAGCATCGCCGCGGGCTGCGTAGGGGTAACAGGTCGGACATGGTCTTTCGAGGGCGCCGGCAGTGAAGATCTCACACTGGCGGTAGCGGTCGACCGCATTGTTCTGAGAGGAGCAAGGTTCGGCACTGCGCTCCTCGCAGGGGCTTGCGAGCGGCTCGTCAGTCGCCGAAGCCGGGGCAGGTCACCCAGAGGCTCCCGTCGGCGACCTGACCCTCTTCCTGCGCGATCGCGAGGGGAGGAGTGACGTCAGGAATGTAAGCCACACCTGCACGAAGGGCCGCTTCGAAATAGGACGAGCTCGAGAAGGAACCGGACACGATCGCGCCGGCCTCCGGGTTCTCGGTGAAGTACTGGGTGGCGAAAGCGAGCGCCTTGTCGTAGCCACATTCGTCGGGCTTTGGTGTGACGAGTTTCGCGTCGTCAAACAGGGTGACGGTGAGTTCACCTGAGAGGTGGTTTCTCGCTTGAGCCTCGTCGCTTGGCGCGACCCGGAAGGTGCGCGGGTCGATGACCGAGAGCACCTTGATGTCGACGGCATCTTTCGCCGCCTTCTCAAACGCCGCTTGCCCATCGGCGCCCGACCGAGAAGCGGACGCGCTGGGCGCGGGCGCTGCGGTCTCCGTGTCTCGATCGACGGCCGGACCAGCACCGACACAGCCTGTGAGCACAAGGGCTGCGGCCACCATGATGGTGGTAACGCGGGCCTGCTGGGCGATCTTCATGGCGGTACCGAATCTCTCTGTTTTTGCGCGTATACGAGCCTCTTCTCAGTCTTCCATGGACATGGCCCTCGAACGGGTGCAATCACAGAATCGAGCGAGGTCACTCCGGCAAGCAGATCGGCTGGACGGGGCGTCGTGCTTCCGGCGCAAGCGGGCGTAGGGCTACCGCCGAGCCAGCGCCTACGCCGGAAGGTTCAAGGAAAAGGTGCGAGGGACCTCGCCACGATCCGCCGAGGCAGTTGTGGAGAGATCCCTCGCGGGGTACCCGGGGGGCAGCCTCCGCGCAGGGAGGCTCGGGGAATCGGAGTTACCGCGTGCGAGAGGCAGCGACGACGGTAGACGGCGCGAGGTGAGCCTGGGTAGCTCTGCGGGCGGATGCCTGCGCAGCTGCCTGCTCGGCCTGCTTGGCGCTCTCGACGACGTAGATGACGTCGATGCCATGGCGGACGTAGTTGCCCATCTCGACGCTGTAGGGGCGGATGACGAGGCTCAGGTAGCCCGAGACGTCGTTCATTTCCGCGAAGAAGCGTCGAGACTTGGTCTCGAGCTCAGCTTCGGTCCGGCCTTCGAACTTGAAGCGGTGGTAGAAGCCCTCCTCGAGGGAGGGGAACCCGCCGGGCGTGACGCTGGAGAGCTTCACGTCGAGCTCACGGGGAGCCATGAGCTCACCCTCGTCGTTGTAGAACGTCGTGCTGATCTTCATGGTCTCACCTCGTCTCATCCTGTTTGAAAAGTGTGTCTGAGGAGACTACCGGCCACAGCCAGAAAAGCACTCCTCAACCACACACCCGGGTGACCGGCCGACCCGGTCACCCAAACAGAACAGTCAGGCACCGATCAAGTCGCCGCGGCCCCGCCGCCGGGACTCGGTCGCCTGGAACTTTGACTGAATCAGCGGGGAGCAGCGCCCCCGCTCAACACACGGCGCGGTGGCCACCAAGCCGAAACCCTCGCTGAGACCGCCAACGGGCGGAAGCTCTCAGCGAGGGTTCTCGAGCACGGAACGGCTACCCAGCCGGATGTCCCGTGCTCTTTTCGACCTCTAAACCCTCGGCCCTGTATCGCGCTGGTGAAAGAGCGAACAGTACGAGCCCGGTCGCCACGATGAGGGCCACCACGACTGCCGGGCGGCTTATACCTTCGATGAATGATCTCGGAACGAAGGTGCTCGTCATGTTGAAGATGACGTGCATGATGATTACCGGCCAGAGGCGCTCTGTCGCCTCGTAGACGGCCGCCAGCACCATCCCCAAGGGGATGGTCAGGGCGATCTGGACCAGGTTGCCATGCAGGAGCGCGAACACCATGGACGTAACGAAGGCCGACGCCAAGGGGGGCCAGTGGCGGCGCAAGACCGGATAGGCGATCCCTCGGATCAACGACTCCTCGCCGAGCGGAGCAAGGAACAACGACGTCAGCAGCAGTAGCCAGATCGGCCCCGCCGCCTTCGCCGCATTGGCCGCATCGAACGCCGGAGACCCGAATGTGTCGTAGGCGAGCGCAGCGGCCGTCTGGCCGAGGAGCCAGCACACAACGAGTCCGAAGGCGGCTGCGGCCCAGAAGCTGATCGATCGAGCGCGGAACTGCGGTGGCGGAGCCAGGGGAGTCCCCGTGCGGCGCCACCGCAGCGCGAGGGCCAGGATGAAGACGGCGAGGTTGGAGATCGCAGCTCCAGCAATCGCGTCGCCGGTGAGTACCGTGCCCAGCAGCGCTGTCGCGACGTAGATCGCGAGCGACCCGGCCAGGACGAGGACAGTCCTGGCCCAGGCTCCGGTCACTGGTCTGCGCGCTGCTCCTGGCCTACTCATCGTCGACAGTGCGCATGTCGTCGATCATCCGCTCGACGACCGCTTGAACGGACTCGTTGCCTCGGAAGACGTTGATGGAGAAGCGCACGTGCAACCGGATGATGCTCTCACCGGGGACGTGACTCTTGGCCAGCTGCTGCAGTTCCTCCAACCGATCCGCTGCGTTCCACCAGAGCACCTTCATCCCGATCGGGAGGACGATGCGCAGGTGTTGGTCGTCTGAGCCCAGGAGTTTGATCGAGCAACGCGCGAGGTCCACCACGATTTCGACATCGGGCCGAGGGAATCCGTGGCCGTACGGCGCCAGGGAGTCGATACCCTTTGCGAGGTCCATGAGCTCATCGACGTCGGTCAGCCCAGCGTCGCAGTCGACCTGCGGTCCGAGGACGAGGGCAGCGCTCTCTGCCGCTTCGAGCTCGCCGCTCAGGAGCATTCTGGCGTAGATGCCACCGGCTTCCTCCTCCAGCGCCTCGGCGAAGCGGCCGAGCTGTGCGAGGTTTTCCAGGCGAACACCGCATGCACTCTCATGCCCGATGGCGAAGAAGCCGAGAGGCGTCATCGTTGTGATGATCGGGAACCAGAACGGAGAGCGTGCAGATCCGCTGATCGGATCAGAGGCGTTGCTCGGCCGATGCACGACGAGCGTTGGCCGAGCCGTTTCGCGCATGATGTGGGATGCGATGAGACCCAACATGCCGGACGGTGCATCTGTGAAGTACACCCCCTGGTCGGCAAGTGGTTGGTCCTCCGTCCAGATCTTCTCCAGGTACTCGCCCGACAGCTCCTTCCGCAGTTCGTTGGCGTCGATGACGTTCTTCGCGTGCTCGTACTTCTCAGCAGTCGTCGGTGCCATGAAGACCCCGAAGGCGTCGTGCATCGATCCCTCTACTCGCCGAATGGCGTTGAATGCCGGTGCGAGGTAGAACGCGTAGAACTCCTCGTTCAGGTCGGCCAGGCTGCGCAGCTTGCCGGCGGCGAACATCGGCTTGCCGTACGGGTCGACGAGCTGCAGACCGTTCTCATCCAGGAGTGGCTTGCGGTGCTCCTTGAAGGCCTGCATCATCAACGCGAACCCCTCGAAGGCCGAGACGAACGCCGGGTGGTGAGGCTTGGACCGCAGCAGCATCATGAGGATGCTGTTCTCGATGTCGTACTTGGTGTTCTGGTCGTCTTCGGCGATTGATACGTGGAGCATGCGAGCCAACGACAGCGAGTCGCGCACCATCTGCCGATTCTCGAAGAAAAGCGGCATGACGTCGGAGACTGTCCCGATCCCCGCGAACAGCTTCAGGAGCGAGATGCTCCCGAGGTGGTGGGGCGCATAGCGCTGCGCGTAGGCGACAAGCACCTGGTGCAGGACGTAGGCCCCGCAGATCCCGGGGTGTGCGTAGTCCTCGACGATTCGCTCAGGGTTCACTGCGAAGTCGGCGGCGCTTCCCGGCGGCAGCTCAACGTGGTGATCGGTGACAAGCGTGCGCAGACCGAGGCGACGGGCCTCCTCGATGCCCTCGTTGCTGTTGATGCCGCCATCGCAGGTGATGATCGCACTGGCGTGGGGGAACTGGTCTCGCAGTTCGCGGACGGCGTCGACGGAGATGTCGTGCCCACGTCGATAGTCAGGCACGTAGAGGTGGACGTTGAAGCCGAGTTCGTTGAGACCAGCCCACCCGAGAACGCCCGAGGTCACACCGTCCATGTCGAAGTCGGGGAGAACGACGAGCTGTTCCCCGGAGAGGCGGATGCGTTCGAGCTCTGCCGTCATCTGCTCGACGTCCTTGAGCTCCGCGTGGAACGGATCGTTGATCTTCTGCAGGTAGTCGTCGGTCCAGCCGTTCTTTCGGCGGAGGACGCTGAAGATGGATGTGTCCTGGTAGACGCCGAAGTCGATCGGTTCGGCGATGGTGCTGGTGATTCCGGGGTTGTTCATGTCGCTCCTTCGCGGAAGATCAGGGTGGGGACTGGTCCAAGACTAGGACCGACGAAGCCGTCGTACTCACTCGTTTATGAACAGATACGACGGCTCGCGGGTGCTGGATCCAGCTAGCTTGCGCCCGACACGTGCACGATGGCACGCAGATACGCCCCGTCGGGACCCATGCGCAGTCCGCGCTCGGGGGTGTCGATGATGAGCACAGGTCGCCGCGCTTCCTCGAGCTGCGTGTAGACGACCCCCATGAGGGAGCCGTGTGTGAAGTCGAGGTGCGTCTCGTCGATGTCGACCATGGCGGGGATGAGGACGACATTCGCATCGATGGCGCCAAGCTCGTCGATGGTCGTCAAGTGCTGACCTCGTGAAAACGCGTGACCCCACGTCGAGCTCACGGCCACAACGTCAACGGCGGGTACGCCGTCCACCATTGACTCATCGACGGGATACTCTTGCCCGAACTCCAGTGACTTGTATGGGACGCCGGCGTCCTTGAATGCTTGGGCGACGCAGCGACCGGCCGTCGAGGAGAGGTCGATGAGCCCCAGTTCGATGCCGCGTGTGTCGATCAGCTTCGCGATCGTCTCCTGCAAGAGGTGCGTCGCAGCCCGAGGGTCAGCGAAGACCGCGACCGTGAACTCCTTCTTCGGAACGGACTCTGGCGTGACATCGGGTGCGTTCTCTGCTGTGGTCATTGCTGACTCTCACTCTCCTCCGGGAGCACTTCCCGGATGTTGGTGGTGTAGTTGACGGTGATGACCTCGCCCTTGATGGCGACGGGTTCGGAGCTGCAGTCGTGCGGCAACCCGAAAGTGAACGACTGGTCGTGGAGGAAGTCCTCGATGGTGCGCTCACCCCTCTCACCGAGCGCATCGAAGTACTCGACCTTGTCGATGCTGATTGCGAGGTCGACGAAACCATCTTCGTCCATCAGTTTGCTCGCTGCCGCAGGGGTCAGCGGGAGCGTGACGGCAGGCTCGTTCGATGCCGTGACCGCCGGCAATTCTTCATGGGCGGCACCGTCGGCGTCGATCCACACCGCGGTGTCGTTGGTCTGGCGCTCCGCCCAGGCCATGGCGTCCAGGAGGCAGCTTCGCTTGTCACAGATCCAGACGGAGGCGTGTGGTTCGTTCGGGACGAAGGTGCCGGCTTGCCGCAGATTCGTCACGCGTACCTGCGTCGCAGGGTTCCGAGGATGGTCACAGCGCGCCCAATCCTTGGACGCTCCCTCGATGAGGGCCTGTCGCTTCTCGCCCCCATCCGTGAACCAGTCGCCGAGACCGAGGAGCGTGTTGAGCTCGCGCACGTCGGTCTTCCACTCATCGACGTAGTCACCGGGCACCTGCACCCGGCGGCCGTCGGACAGTGGCGCGATGACCGGGTGGCTCATGCCGCCGCCTGGTGGGCCACGTGCCGGAGCTCGAGTGGGAACTCCGACCAGTCGCTGTGGTCGACCTCGGGCGTTCCGATGAGTCGCCACAGATCCTCATCCGAGCCCACGAGGATCACCGCTTGATCGGCGAGGGCGATGGCGCGTCGTTGCTCGCTGAGGAGGATCCCGTCTGTCGGGTCGTTCATCAGGTCGATGTCGGTGACCCCAGGCTGGTCGGTGAGGAGCTGGACGAGGCATGCCTGGTCCTCGTCCCACTGACGAGCGAATATCGCGACGGTGTGTCGAGGGAACGCGGCTCCGAGGACTAGACGGGTGTGCTCGATGCGCAGCTCGTCCGCGTGGGCCTTCGCTGTTCGGAACGCCTCCTCTGCCGCGTGGCGGCGGTGCGCGATCTCATCGATGGGTTGGCTGGTCATGTGGAGCTCCGTTCTGGCCGCCGCTCGGGAGATTCGAGGTCGGCGTTGACGAGTTGGCAGAGGGGTTGTGAGGGGTCATGGGGTCTGATTTCCCGTGATGCGCGCGATGGCCTCCATTCGGGCAGTGATGGTCTGCTCGAAGCCGTTGATGGTGGGTTCGTAGTACCGCGCGCTGGAGGCTCGACTGGGGAGGTAGGCCTGGTTGACGAGTCCGTGTGGGAAGTCGTGCGGGAAGAGGTATCCGTTGCCGTGGCCGAGGGCCTTGGCACCTGGGTAGTGGGCGTCGCGAAGGTGCATGGGCACCTCGCCAGTACGGCCGGCGCGAACATCCGCGAGAGCGATGTCGATGCCCATCACCGCCGGAGACTTCGGCGCCATGGCCACCGCAAGCGCCGCCTGGGCAAGATTGATACGCGCCTCGGGCATGCCGATGAGCTGCACCGCCTGGGCTGCTGCGACGGCAACCGGGAGAACTGAAGGGTCCGCCATGCCGACATCCTCGCTGGCGTGGACGACGATGCGTCGAGCGATGAAGCGAGGATCCTCGCCCGCCTCGATGAGTCGTGCGAGCCAGTGCAGGGTCGCTTGGGGATCAGATCCGCGCATCGACTTGATGAAGGCCGAGATCACGTCATAGTGCTGATCACCGTCGCGGTCGTATCTGGAGATCGCGGTCGGGGCGACTGTGAGCACGAAGTCTATGTCAACGTTCTGCCGGTTCTGAGCGACCGCGGCTTCGGCGACGGTTTCCATGAGCGTGAGCGCCTGTCGCGCGTCGCCTGTCGCGTGACGCGCCATGGACTGAATGGCGTCCATGTCGAATCCGACGCAGCCGTTGAGACCCGCTTGGGCATCGAGCGCCGTCATCATGACAGCGACGATGGCAGCTTCGTCTAGCGGATGGAGGGTCAGGAGCACGGAACGGGACATCAGCGCCGAGTTCACCGAGAAGCTCGGGTTCTCGGTCGTCGCCCCGATGAGTGTGATGAGGCCCGACTCGACGGCAGGCAGGAGGACGTCCTGCTGAGCCTTCGAGAATCGATGGATCTCGTCGAGGAAAATGATCGACCGCCTGTCGTTCATGTCGAGTTCGGTCTGGGCGGCAGCGAGTGCCTTCCGCACATCTGCAACGCCGGCGGAGGTCGCCGACAGCTCGATGAAGCGGCTGCCCGTCTCGTGGGCGATCACGCTAGCGATCGTCGTCTTCCCTGTACCGGGCGGCCCCCAGAGGAGCACCGATGTCGATGCTGTGGAAGCGTAAGAGGCGAGTCTCATGAGCGGGGCACCCGGGAATATCAGGTGGTCCTGGCCAATGATCTGATCAAGGGTGGTTGGGCGCATACGGGCGGCCAGGGGTTGTGGGTTCGCAATCATGCCGGGTCCTCTCAGGTAGCGGTGGTTCGCCGAGGCATCAGTCGTCGAGCCCGAAGTCGCTCAGATCCACGCGCACGCTCCGACCCTTCGATATGTCGGTCACGTCAAAGACACAGGCGTCGTCTGGACCAACGCTGTTCCTTCCGAAGACGTTCATCCAGACGCCGCGGACAACGTCGACTGGCGACGTGTCGGTCGATTCGTCGGTGATCGTCCACGAGACCCAGAGATCGGAGTCGGTCTTCTCGACGGCGTCAAGCCCGCCGTGGGATGTGGCGATCAGCAGCACATCGTCGGCGCGATACTTGACCGGTCCGAACTCAGTTTCGAGGGTCATCTTCGAACCGGAAGGCGCGCTGGGCGTCGGTCCGAGAATCGCCGCCCTGCCACCGTGCAATCCGATGAGGAACAGTGACTCGCCGATCTTCCTGCGCGTGGCGAGAAGTGCCGCGACGCTCGAGCCAAGCACGGGCGTCGCGGCCCGAAGCTCCTGGATCATTCGATCGTTCGTTTGCCGGGAGATGTTCTTGTTCTGGTCCATGGTGGTTCTCCGTCTTTCAGGGCCCGGAGGATGTCCGAGACCCGGTCTGTACGCGGATCGCGTCGCGATCGCGTTGAGTTCGTGCGCCCTTGGGGGTGTGCAATTGCCCGGCTGGACCGCGTTGGAGCTGGCGAGCACAGGGGTTGGTGTCTGCGCGGTACGGCATGCTCATCACATGACGGTTGACGCGGGTGGTGGAATGGCAGGCGGTTCGGCTCGGCGAGAGCACGAGCGACGGACGGCGCGTGACAGAGCCGCCGTCGTGGCTGCCGAGGCAGCTGTTCGAGCTCGTTGGGGGAACGGATTGGTCGGTCGGGTCGCAGTGGCTCTCAGCGTTGACGATCGGCCGCGGCGCAGTACGGAGGTTTGGTCGATTGGTGCTGTTGGCGAGGAAGTGGTCGCCGCAGCCCTCGATTCAGTGTCCGAAGTACGCTCGCTCCATGATCGGAAGATCCCCGGATCACGTGCGAATATCGACCACATCGTTGTCACCCCGGCAGGTATCTGGGTTGTGGACGCGAAGCGATACGTCAACAAACGTCCGGAACGGTCCCTTGAAGGCGGCTTGTTCGGGTTCGGTGCGACTGAACACCTGAAGGTCGACGGGCGCCGAAGCGACCGATTGATCGACGGAGTGATCGGACAGGTAGGGCGAATCTCTTCGGCAGTCGGAGGCGACGTGCCGGTCTCGGCCACCTTGTGCTTCGTAGACGCCGACTGGCCATTGTTTGGCGGCGGGTTCAGTGTTCGCGGCGTTCGGGTGAGCAGCCCCCGGATGCTGCGGAAGCAGCTCACCCGTGAGGCGACGGCATCGCCGATGTTCGACGTCGATGCCGTAGCGCAGCGCCTCGCTGCGGACTTCCCACCCGCCTAGGCCGGGTCTGGCCGATATCCCGCGATCTGATCACGTAGCGCGAAAGTTGCCTCGATCTGGGCTCTCAGCAAGAGGGCGATCTCTGCGGTGACGTTCTCCGCCTGGTCTGCCTCCTCGATGAACATGTGGGCGAGACCGACATGGTCGTTCTGATCGAGCTCGGGTCGCCACCGAGGCTCGAATGCTCCGTCGATTGGATTGCCCTGCGCTCGGGCAACGTCAATTGCCTCTCGCGCATCATCCTCTGTGGCGTACGGGGGAAAGCTCGGGTAGCCCAGCACGTCGTAACCCTCCTGGTGCACGATGCGCCAGGGATGGGTGGCGGAGGTGGGTACGTCGACTGTTGGCATGCTGTGATCCTTCGCTACTTCTGGTCTTGGACGGCTGCGCGTCTCTGCTGGGTTCGAGTGCCCTTTCTGGGCTTCGGTACGTGGGGTTGTGCGGCACTTGAGCTGCCCAGCGCCCGCATCGCTGCACTCAGCGGCGGGTTGGCCGACGGCCGGAAGCCCTCGACGGTGTAGTGGCGCTTCTTCTGACCCATCGAGGGCTTCCTTCCATGCGGATTGTCGGTGATCCCGCTCAGCGCGGGTTCAGCGCAATGTGGCGGTGCAGTGGTCTGCCGACGCCCTCGAGCAAGGCGGTGATCCACTCGGGGAACGTCACGTAGACGAAGTCGAGGGACTGGATCTTGTCGAAGAGCATCATCGTTGCCTGTTGGTGCGTGATCCCTCGGCTCTGGAGGTAGAAGAGCTCCTCGGGGTCCAGCACCGCCTCTCCACCAAGCGTGTGCAGGATGGCGTCGGGATCCGACGCGAGCCCCATGGGGTCCTTCGCGACCATGTACTCGTGGGGCCACAGGTGCAGGTCTCCCGCGGGAGTCGCGATGACGGCTTGCTGCGGGTACAACTTGACCCCTGCGTCGGTCATGAAGCCCCCGTCGTTGAGGTCGTGACGGCGAGCACGCCACATGCTCAGGAGGGGTAGCTCGAACTGCGTGTTGATCGGCGTCTGAGGGATCTCCAGAATCAAGATCCAGGCGCCGTCATCAGAGATGCCCTTGTCGCCGGGAAGGTACATGGACGGTTCGAGGCCGGCGGAAGCGATCTGCTCCCAGGCGAACTCCGCCATCTGCTCGCGTGTCGTTGCATCCCATTCGAGCCATGCCGGAGATACCTGTGTGCGTCGTGCATCGAGGTACTTCTTCGGCCCCTTCTTGCGTACGCGCGTCACGGTCGAGTCCCTCGGGTGACCCCCTGGATGCGCAGGCAGCCGGTCACGCGAGCGAGCCGCTCTTGCGAGCGATGGCTACCCAGCGCTGAGCGTCTACCGGCTCGAGACCGAAGGAGCGAGCGACGGACTGGACGGGGAAGTCCCCGACCAGTCGTGCGAGTCGGTAGATGATCGCGAGGTTCTCGAGGTGCTCGAGCGTGGGCTCGGCCCGCACCTTCTCTGAGACTGCGCGACCGTTGGACCCTCGGAAGTAGCTCTTGACCGGCGCGCGACCGGCGAGTTCGTCGTTGGCCTCACTCAGGGCTGAGCGGAGGGCGTCGCGTCTGACGGCTCCGAGTCTCATCTTGCCGAGCAGTGTCGGGGTGACGGCGATGACGGGGTGCTCGATCCCCAGGTTGTTCGTGGTGTAGACGCCTCGGCGGCTGTCGTGCGCGACGCGGATCTTGACCGAGGGGCGATCGGGGGTCGCGGGAACGGTGAGGTTGAGCAGGGGCGGGGTGGTGATCGTCGGTTGAGGCATCAGGTGCCCTCTCTGTGATGTAACCGCGGAAGTGGAGGTGGTTGCCCGGACGGGGTGTCTCAGACGTGGGCTGGGGTGATGACCTGTTCGGGGCTGGTCAGCTCGCTCGCGAGGCCGTAGATGTCTTCGAGTTCGATGGAACGGGTCTCGCCGGATGCGTTGACCGCGACGGCGGAACCGCTGAGGAAGCGCATCTTCTCGTGGCCGACTTCCAGGAAGATCGCGACCTGGCCCGCCTCGAGGTGGGAGGCGATGAGCTCGACGAGCGTCTGGTGCTGGTCGGGTACGGAGATGCTCTCGTCCCAGTCGAAGCGTTCCCGCACGGCGTCTTCGTCGAGTGACGGCCAACCCATGTCGCCGAAGAGTGCGATCGTCCCGGTGACGACGTCGCGGTCGTCGAGCACGAGTGCGGCGCCGTGAGCGCGGTGGTCGAGGAGGTTGGGCGCGTGGATGCCGTAGGTGGCCAGCTCGGCGCGGAGTGCTGCGACGTCGCGGACGCGGAAGTGATTGGTGCGGGCCGTGGCCTCGAAAGTAGACATGGATGCTTCCTGTTTGGTGAGTCAGTGAGTGGGTTGTTCCTCAGGCGCGGTCGTCGGCACGGCGCTCCTGCTTGTCGAGTGCTCGGTTGCGACGTCGGCGCGAACGTGAGCGGGTCTCGGGCGGGATTGCCTCGCAGCAGTAGCACCCGACGCGGTCGATCTTCGGGCGAACGTGTCCGCCTCGCTGGTCGCGGTGGTCGCGGCTCATTTCAGTGACCTCCTGGGTCGATAGGTTCGATGGACTGGTCGGGGTTTGGCGGCGCGCGGGCGCGACGAAGCGCCGCCGGTTCGATGACCGACGGCGCTGCACTGGTGGCGCTATTCCGGGACGTCGCCGCGAAGGCGGAGGATCTTGTCGATCACCGCACGGGCCGAAGTACCGGGTGACCCCTCGTCGACCAAGCCATGGGCTGCGGCTTCCGCGCCGCTGGCGAAGAGCGGCACGTCAGTCGTGTATTCCATCGCGGACACGTCAAGTTCACCCGAGAGGACGCCGAGGCGTGCTGCGAGCAGGTCTTGTGGATCACGATGTCCGAGCCACCCTGAACAGACGTGCTGCTCGCCGATGGGCTGGTGGCAGAGGAAGACTGCGGCAGCCTCTTGGTCAGCGATGTCGCCGTCGTATCGGGGGAGCTTTTCGTACTCCGTGCGGTCCCAGATGCCAGAGCTGACCTCGCGGCGCCATGGGCACGAGGCGCAAGGTGTCTTTCGCGGCAGGGCCCCGTCAGCCACGGTGATCACGGGCGACGACGACCTCTGCGGCGACCGGCTCGAGCTGCAGCATCGTGTGGAGGCTCACGGTGATGCGACCGTCGAAGACACGCTGCCAGCCGTTGGTGGACTTGCGCCAGAGCAGTCGTTCTGAGCTGCCGATGTGGCTGTTCGCGACGACGAGATCCGCATCGAGCCAAGGCGGTGTCTCGACTTGGGCCTGGATCAACCGCCGCACGTGTGGCGAGATGCGCTCCTGGCTTGCGATGACACCCTGCTCGATCGCGCGACGAAGAGCCGCCTTGCGCGTCCCGTTGGATGCTCCATTGCCGATCGAGACTCGATAGGACGCCGCCTGATTCGCGGAGCGCTGTTCGTTGGTGATGTACCAGTTCCCGATCACACGCTCGGCGGCCTCTGCTTCAGTGATGGTCTGGGCCTGCTGCCACCAATCGTCAGGGGTTCCGACGAAGACAGGGGCTTCGGTGCTGTCGGTCATTCTCCTGGTCCTTTCTGCGCAGTCGCTTGAGCGACAGCGATAGTGCGTTGTTCGGTGACAGGCTCGTTGAGCATGGCGGCAGCACGCAGGCTGAGTCTGCCAATCGAGGGGTGGAGAACCATCGCTTACGAGCGTGCCACGAGGGCGGATGGTTCGGTGGTGTCGTGAGCGCGGTGCTTCACGAGAGGCTGGCGGTGAAGAGCTTGACCAGATCGGACACGCGTCTCTTGCGATCGCGCAGCGCCAGGTAGCTGGAGCGTCGCTCTCGATACCGGGTGAGGTGCTCGTCGCAGCACGAATCGGTGGCTGCCGGTGTCTTGGCCACCTCCGCGCCAGAGACGTAGCGACGTTCGTCGAGCTCTTTGTCGATAAGTGCGGAGAGCACCATCGACCGCTCTGATCCGGTCAGGGTCAGCGTGCTCTGCGTGGAGCTTTCGTCCTCCGAGCGCAAGTCGAGCTGTGCGTGAGCCGCCGCGGCCGCGAGGAGAGACTCCACGGATGTTCCGTCGCTGAGCACTGATGCCAGCATGTACTCGATCGTGGGCTCGGTTGGAGCTGCTCGACCAAGGGAGTCGGAGTCTAGGGAGTCGGCGTACCGCGTTCGGATCAGGTCGTTGACGATGGTCTCGGGGTCTTTCATGGCACTCCTCTGGTCGTGGTGGATGAACCTCCGCGCGCCCGACGTGGGCGGGTTCCGGTTGGGGCGGCCGGCGCGTAATCATTTGCGAAATGAATGCGTGAATCATTTCCGTGCTCGCAGCCGGGATCAGACGAAGGCCGGCCCGTCAGTCCGGGGTTGCACGACGAGCAGGCGCGAGTCTCGGTTGAGGTATCCACGGACTCGAGCGGCCTCCTGAAAAGACAGCCCCGAGACGCGGAGGACAACCGGTTCGTCACCGAGCTGGATCGCGGCTGAGATCAGTTCCTCGAGGCGCTCCGTCTGGCGGTCGGTCGCCACGAACGCTCTCGTCCTGGGTTCGAAGGACCACCCCGTCATCGTCTCCAGCATCTGCACACGCACTCGTTTGGCGAGGTGCTGACGTCTTGGGTGCTGGGCCGCCGCATCGGCACGATCAAGTGCGAGCTTCCGCGCCTTCCGCTCAACACGACGGTGGTCCCACAGTCGTCCGCCGGCAGCGAGGAACTTGGCCGCCTGACGGTTGCTCTTGCGAGGCATCGACAATGTCCCAAGGTCGGGGACCTGAGGAAGTTCTCGCCGCGGGGTCCGCTCTTCGCGGCGACCTCGATTCTGGCCCTTCGACATGACTGGATCTCCGTCCTGGTTCCGCGTTCTGCGGGTCGTCCGATTCCTGATCTCACGGAACCGTGAGGGACATCGAAACGACCCCCGGGTCGGCATCGCCGACCACCCTTGACTTGGGTGCCCGGTCATCATCAGAGGCGTAGCGAAGCGAAGCGATGACCGAGCGCCCTCAGCAGTTCAGATGAACTCCGCAGCAGCCTTTGGCGGTTGCGGATCACCGGTTCATCCGGTGGTCTCTGACGTCGTCCAGCGGAGGAGCAGCGCGGAGGAGATGGTGGCGGCAGCCCGGACGCGCGGAGGGCGTGGGCACCCTCGAGACATCCCCACAGGGATGACGAAGAGGGCCAGGAGCGAAGCGACGCAGTATGGGCCCGAGGAGCGCAGCGACGAGGGTGAGGAAGACCCGGAGACCGAGCGAAGCGAGAGGCTCAGGGGCGCCCGAAAAGCGTGTCGGCTATGCCGACCACCAGGCTAGATTCCGACGAGCGCAGCGAGGATGGAAACGACGACTGGTGCCACGCTCCCTTATGCCCTTTTCCTTTCTCCCACGCATTCGGAGCTTCAGCGGAGAATCGGGGTCATAATTGCGGCCTCATCGGGGGTAACGGTGTAATTTCACATTCTTGAATCAGCTGCATGGATCGAAGATTCATTGCTTGCGGCTGATTCAAGCGCCTCCGTTGGCCCCGGATAGACGGGGTTGGGCTGAATCATGGTTTGGAACGAAGTGGCACCATGATTCAGACCTGGAGCGCAGCGACGCAGAGGTTGGATACCGCTCTTGTATCCGACCTCGCTTCATCCCCGTCGCGACCGTGGGCACACGGTCGTTGTTGCTCTGCAGGCAGCGCGGAGCTCGGCTATGCCGTGCTCCTTTCCTTGGCAGCTTTCACCCGCGGCATCGCCGCATCATCGGGCGCGACGCAGGAGCGTCCGAGGGCCTCGCGACAGCCGTTCACGGCGTTCATGATGTTGCGCGAAGCCTCCGTGGAAGCATCTGCTTGGCGACGACTGTCGACACCTCTTCGGTCGCTCGGGTGGATGCCTGAGTGGGAGCAGCAGCGCTGCGACCTGGTCACCCGATCGTTGCCACCGCGAGGCGCGGGCGAAGCCTCTGTGCTCCCTGCGCCGAGTCACAGAATCGGCTACCTAATTCGTCCCTGGATCCGTCCCGGAGGCGCTGAAACCTCCGCAGTTCTGACTGCCCGTTCTCTCACCGACAGGTCCTTGGCCCCATCGATTTCGGAACCCGCGCCACTGTTGCACTCTCGATCCGCGGGTTCCGAAATTGTGGCGAACCGCCTGTTGCTCTCTCGGTCCCCTCGGCTCGAGATTCGGCACGAGTGTCGAATCTGGACGCTGCGCTCCATGCCGACGGGGCGTAGCCCCCGAGGACGGCTGTTGCTCGATCGGCTCCGCCGCGGCGACGGCCAGCAGCTGGTTCACCAGCAGTCGGCCGTCGCCCTGTTCCAGCTCACTCCTGCGGACAGAGGACAGCTCTGCTTCGTCGTTGATGCAGCCTCCTCGAAGGGGGCGGGGAGCGGCCTGTCGGCTTGCGCGCTCGGCACCGAATTGAGGGACCGGCCTGACACAACACCCTTGCTCGTTTGCTGGCGCTCGGGCGACCAGCGACGGAGGATCTGCGGCTGCGACGAAGGAGCGGAGCAGAAGACGACGGAGCTGGGGAGCTCGCGCGACAGCAAACGTAGGGCCCTCGTTGGCAGCGTGAATACGCTCCACGCTCCCGCCCCTCATGGCCCCTTCCAGGCGGTGGATCCGGTGAGCATCACCGGGAATCTGTGACCAATCCTTGGTCACGATACGGTCACCTGTGACCGGCTCCGGGCCGGATACGGACCGGCCCTGCAACCGCGAAACGAAGCAGCGGGCACGCAGTGACCGCCTGTTGACCACTCCGCGGTCTCGCTCTGGTCACCACTGCATTCCCGAGCGGCATCGCGAGGGATTGGGGCAGTGGTGACCGAATAGGGACCGGCTGTTGGTCACCTCGTGGCCGCTTCTTGGTCGATGCCGCAGTTGGTGCGCATCGGGGGGTGCTGATCGGGCCGGAACGGGCCGAGCTGTGGGTGGAATCTGGTCACCTGGCGGCGTCCGTTGCCGGATCGGGCGCGACGGGTACCCTGGAGGCGCGACGACAGTGACATTCGGGGGGGGGCGCAGTGGGACTGATTCACGAGCTGGGTGCGGGGATAATGCTGACGCTCGGACTCTTGATCGCCGCTCTGACGATCTTCATCGCTCTGGGTCTCGGACGTCAGTACAAACGCATGCGACAGAGCCTCCCTCGGGGGAAACGCGCTCGCGCAGACGCTGAGCTCCGTGTCCGGCTGCGCGAGGAAGGCTTCTCGAAGTACGAGGCCGAGGATGCAATCGAGACAGCGAGGTCCCACGATGATGTCTGATCCATCTGAGGAAGGGCACCGCGGATGCTGAACCGCTACATGCTCGCTCGGCTGCTCGGTGGTTTGCTTGGCCTCGCGGCGGGATATCTCGTCTGGCAGCTCTTCTGGGACACTGTGCTGTGGGAGCTACCGCACGACGCGCTCAATACCGCTCTGACCTCCGGCGCCCTTGTGAACCTCATCAGCATTGCTGCTGTGGCGCTGATCATGGTTCCGGGTCTGGCTCTTTCTGCGCTGGCCGAATTCCTGACGAAGCGGCTGACGCGGACATCCGCATCCGCGGACTCGATGGTTGATCAGCCCGAACGAGACGCCTCGCAGTGACTGACTCCTGGCTCCTCATCCTGATCCCGATCGGCATCGTTCTCGTGATCTGGGCAGCGGTGCAGTTCCTCGTCGGCAGCAGGCGAGTCGCTATCGGAGTCCTCGTCACCATGGTCCTGGTCTACATGCTCGGCGTCTGCGTCATGCTCTTCGGCGCGCCGCTGCTCGCGCAGCTCGATCCACCAGCGGATGACCTGACAGCGCCGTCCATCGGCGGCGGCATCTTCCAAGCGTTCGTCGGTATCTATGCCGCCGGACCGGCTATCGTCACGGCGCTCGTTCTTCTTGCCGGCTACTGGGTCATGGCCAAGCTCTCGCGCCGAGCCGGTCGAAGCGCTGAGTAGGAGGGTTGGCTCCACGCCCGTTCGCTAGGCTTCCGGCTATGTCTGACGCTCCTCCTCCTGGTTGGTATCCCGATCCAGAGGCCGACGGCATCGACCGTTGGTGGGACGGAGCCGCCTGGGGTCCGCGCAAGGCAGTGACCTCCATGGAGGCGCGTCGCCGAGCGGCGCGTGAGCTCCAGGAGGAGGAACGTTGGCGGGAGGAGATCGAGCGTGAGCTCGATGCCGAGGATCAGCGCAGCGCGACCAAGAAGAAGGACCGCGGGAAGCGCCCTCGTCGGGAGATCGTCTTCGGCGTCCTCGCAGCGGCGGCAGCCGTCATCATCGGGGTCGGCATCGTTGGAGCCGTTGCCCGCCAGGCGGCCGCGCCGCAGCTGTCCGCCGCATGCAGCAACGCGATGATCGCCGCAGAGAACGAACCGTCCGAGAGCGAGGTCGCCCTCCTCGCGACGTTCGACGAATGTGGCACGGCGGAGCAGTGGATCCTCGGCATCCAGGAACACCCGACGGCCGGCTCGTTCACGTCGTACTCTCGCGCCGAGGCGATCGACTTCCTCGACCTGGCTTGCGTCCGACGCGTCGACGCGGTGGTGTGCATGGACGCCGCCGCTCAGGGTCACCTGACGTATGAGCTCGATGACCCGCGTCTGGTAGAGCTGCAGACCCCTCGCGGCTGAACGCCGCGGTTCATGGGCTGTGAAATGATGCCACCCATGACCGAGAAGCCAGAGGACGCGTACGAGTACAGCGACGCAGACGGCGTGGTCGCCATGCGTCGGCGATTGGCGGACGGCTCCTTGGGGGACCCGCTTCATGAGCATGCGCAGCATGTGGAGGAGTCGCTGGTCGCGGCGCTCAGCGGCGACCCGGAGTTCCTCGGCACGCCCCTCCTGGTGATCGGTCGCGGCGTGCCGACGATCCCTGGGGAGACGATCGACCTGCTTGCTCTCGACGAGTTCGGCATCCTCCATGCCGTCGTGGTCGAGGAGGGGCCGGTGACGCTCGGGGCCGTCCAGCGGATCCTTCGACAGCGAGAGTGGCTCTCCGAGGTCACCGAGGAATCCATCCGGGAGATCTTCACCAGACATCAGCCGAAGTCGCTCTTCGACGAGGCTGTGCTCGTACGCCTCGGCACGATTCCGCGCTTCCTTGGCAGCGGGATGCACCGCCCAGTGATCGTATGCAGCAGATTCAACCCGTCGGTCTCGCTGGAGCTGAATCTGCTCGAGGAGGAGGGCGTCTCCGTCGCGATGATCGCGCTGCAGGAGTGGGTGGATGGCGATGACACCGTGCAGACGCGCTCGGTCTTCACACCTAGCCCGGTGTCCTACCTGGAACCCGACGATGAGGCAGACGTCGGCGATTGATGCTCGGCTGGCCTCTGCGGCGGCTGATCGGAAACGCGGAACCCCGCTGTGCGAACTGCGCAGCGGGGTTCTGTCAGCAAGACCGGCTAGAGGGACAACTCTTCTTCCGGAACACCGAGCTGATGACCGAGGTGCTTGGCACGGTTCCCGAGTTCGATGTACGCCAGTTCGGTCCAAGTCTCGCCCTGAGACGTCGCGAGACGGCTCGTCTGTAGCGACTGGACGGCAGCGCGCAAAGCCTTGATGGACTCTTCGGGTTGGTGGAGGCGCGAGACGGTCGAGAGGTTCAACCAGATGGCCGCTTGCAGAAGTGACAGGTTCTTGCTGGGCTCGTCGAGCAGTTCAATGGTCGAGTCTGCCGCGTGCCGCGCGATCACGCTCCAGCGAAGCCCTTCCGTGAGCTCATCCTCGAGGAAGTAGAGCGTTCCGAGGTTGAAGGCGACCGACGCGAGCACATTCATCCTCGGGTAGGTGCCACCCATCATCCGGATGTCCTTCCTGAGAGCCTCCGCATCGGTGCTCAGCGCCGCCGAAGGCGGGAGGTCAAAGTCGGTCGCGTACCGGATCGGCACACCGCTGTGGAAGGCGCCGTGGTCAGCCCAAGATGCGAAGAGTTCGTCAGAGTTCATACGCGCACGCTAGCGCGCCGACCTCCGCGCGGGAAGACGCTCCATCACCCAGTTCGGAGTTCGCAACGTAAAGTGTCGCTCCGAACAAGAATTGGCGTCTATCAGGTGAATCTTCTTAGGTGTTCGAGGCATCATCGACGTGAGGCTCGACCGTCCAAGCGACCGAGATCACTGCGACCCCTTCAGCCCCAGCGACGCAACCGCCTCGCGCACCTCTGCAGCGAAGCGCGCCCGGAAGTTCCCCAGCGGGAACGGGATCGCCTCGTCGTGCAGCAGCGGAGCCCCTGCCGCGACGAGGGCCGGCGCCAGCGCTCGGAACGTGGGCGCGTGGCAGATCACGATCCCGTCAGGGGCGAGGTCGAGGATCTCGCGGGTGCGCGCCGGCGCGTGCTCGAGGAGAGCCCGTCGGCGATCGCCGGAGGAGAGGTTGTTCACCGGGAAGGGCGCGAGGTCGATCAGCCAGACACCGTCATCGCGCAGCCGCGTGAGCCACGGCGTGCGGTCGTCACCGGTGGTGACCTTCGCGCCGTAGAGCGCGAGAATGACACCGCGGAACAGGTTGTCGGCGCGAGAGACCATCGGCGCGTAGAAGAAGCGGCGCTCCGTCGCCGCGGCCGCTCCGGAGTCGGGCGCCGACTCGGCAACCAGAAGGAGCTTCACGTGGGCCGGCTTCCACTGCAAGCGGAGCTGCTGGTACCAGGGTTCTTCGGTGAGCGTCACGGCCTCAGGGTATCGATGCCGCTCGGGATAATAGGGCTCATGCCCAAGTTCGTCACGCCCGTCGCTGTGCTCGCTGCAGTGGGCCTCCTGCTCACTGGCTGCTCCGGCGGTAACGCCGGCGACGGCCGCCCGTGCGAGACCGTTCCGCCAGAGCTGCTGAGCGCGATCGCCGAAGGAGCCAACGACGGCCCGGCGATCACGCCGGTCGCAGCCGGCGCCGTGAAGTCCGCCGAGCGCAGCGACGTCTACATCGTCGCCATGAGCTTCACCGTCGATGGCATCGAGGATGCGCAGGTCGGCACCTGGGGCATCGGTGGATCACTCACGCCTGGCTCCGGACCGTTGGTCGCGATCGACGGCTTCGCGGCCGAGTTCACCGTGTGGCCGCACCAGATGAACGGCGAGGAGTTCTCGGTGACCGAGGACGGCGTCGACGAGGCGAAGGCCTGCCTCGAGGGCTGAGCTCGGCGCGAAGCATCTCTGGCCTTGTGGATAACTCAGCGCCCGGCCGGGACCAATCAGCGAGACTCGACCCATGATGACGCCGCAGTCCATCAGGGACCGATACGCCGAGTTCGTTGCACGACAGATCGCAGGTGGAATCGAAGACCCCGCAGGTCTCCTCGAGGGGTCGCTCGACGTGCTCGACGACATCATCGCGGGACGCGAGACGGTGCTGGCTGCCCGTGGTCGACTCGGCGGCCATGACCACCCCGTTTCGACGCCCGTCAGTATGGTGGATTGCACGGGCCGGGGGTCGGCCCGTGCAGAAATGGGGGAACCATGTCCAATGCTCGAACCAAGGTCCACCGCGTCCTGACGACGTTTGCCGTCTCCGGAGCGCTGCTGGTCGGCGGTGCTGTCACGGCGCCAGCCGCATCCGCGATCGAATACGTCAGGGTCACCGGCGACACCTTCCTCGTGTGCGCACTGAAGCGCGCGCAGAAGATCAACCAGCTGGAGAAGCTCGGCTACGCCGTCGACGCCGGCGGCTGCTCGCAGATCCTGACCGTGCACGTCGCGAAGATCGCGTACTGGAAGAAGTAGCAAGCAACGACGGCTGAGCTTCAGCTCAGCGACCAGAGGGACGAGCCCACCCTGTATCGGTAGGCTCGCCCCTCTGCGCGGTTCACGCGAGATGGCGGGCTAGAACGCCTGCTTGTCGAAGCCCTCCGGCGCCGAGTGCAGCGGGTCCTCCCACTGAAGCCCACCGGCCACGGCGCGCGCCAGCGTCTCAAGGTCGGTGCCGAAGTAGCAGTACCCGTGAATGGTGTCGATCTGCTGGTGTGGTCGCATCACGACGAGTCGCCAGTTGTAGAGCATCTTCCAGGCCTCGACGACGTAATCGTCCGTCTCCTGCAGGCGGAAGCCGTTGTCGATCCGGACGATGCGCCCGGGGTCGATGTCGGGATCTCGATGGAGAGCTGACTCCAGCTCGTCGAGCACCTCACCAGAGGATCGCATCGCGAGTCTGATGGTGTCGGCGTGCGCGTCACGCTGGGATGTCGACCTCATCGGACCACCGTATCCTCCGGTCGACTGCAACATCTTCGACACTATGCGCAATTGGATCGCTCCGGCCAAGGCGCCCGGGCACCCAAGCCCCACGGGCAGGCGTCCAGCGGGGTTGTACACGCCATACTTACGGCTAGGGAGGCAAATTCGGCCTCCGGGCACGGAAAAGTGCCTCAAACGGGCGTTTTCTTGGGTCACCGTCAGCGCCAAACGGTACGATGGACCCAGCAACGCAAAAGACCCCTGTTGGTAGATCGCCAATGGACTTGGGTCAGCGACAACAAGGGTCTGAGCGGAATTTCGTGGTGGAGATTCGCTTTGATCTTAACCCTTCTCACTGGGAAGACGTCAACTCGTCTGCCCGGGAGAAGGGGTGTCGTGCGGTGCGGAAAGGCCGATCGTGCCTATCAAGAGAATCCCCCTGAAACCTGTGAACCCCCGGACGCCGATGCGTCCTGGTGAGATCAGGATCGTCATCCGCCCGCGATAGCGAACGGATAGACCGACGCGCGTGAGCTCGTCGGTCGAAAGAAGAAGACCCCGAAGCGCGTAATGCGCTTCGGGGTCTTCTCGTTGGGACTGGTGCCGTCGACGGCAGCTCGTCTCAGAAGTAGTAGCCGCGGATGACACGAACAGCGTCGAGGCATTCGTCTGCCGAGAGGGTTGCGAGCACCACGCCGCCATCCGAGACCAGCTCGATGTCGTCGGCACTCTCCGTTCGACGGGTCACAGCGATGAATCCGTGGGGGATGCCGACCCAGGCGTGAACGGCGTCCTCTTCGGCCGCGCTGTTGATGACGTCCTGGAGCGTCTGGGCGAGGCCCAGTGCGTCGCCGTCGTGAAGGGTCATCCCCAACGAACGGATGGTCAGGTCGACGCCGACGAGTCCGTCGGCAGCGTTCTTGATGGTGGTGGTGCTGGTGTTGACCGTCATGGCGGCCCCTTCTTGCGCATGCTGCCGCGGTAGATGTGGTCTGTGGAATGAAGAGAGCCGCACGTAGGAGCATCTGCTCGCACGTACGGCTCTCGGTGTTGCGGGTGATTCAGACAGGGTCGCCGGCGGTGCTTCTCGCTGGCGGAGGAGTGCGTGCGGATCGCTTGCGGCTTGGCTGCGGGACGCGGGGGAGGCGTTGGGCGGCTGCTTCTCACGGGATTGCGCACGGTCGAGTTCTTCGGCGACATCGCGGCTGGCCGCGGCGACCCTGTCGGTCTGTGGTCGAACCGGTGACGGCTCGAGGTGGATGGGTGGGATGTTGGAGCCGATGCCCGACCGGTATGACCAGCCGATCGGGCACCGGAGTTCGGTGAGAGGTGGGGTTCCTCAGGCGGCGACGGGCAGCTCGACCTCGAACGCTTCGATCGCCTTGACAGCGTCGCGCAGCTGACCGTCCGTGAGCAGGGCCGTGACGACACCGCCGAGCAGCAGCTCGGTGTAGTTCTCGTCGTCGGCGTCGCGACGCAGGGTCAGGACCGCGTTCTGGGTCGGCATCTGCAGCTCGAGGTCGTTGTCGAGCGAGCGCTCCATCATGCCCATGAGGCCGGCGAGCGTCGTGGCTTCGCCGAGGTCCATCGAGATCTTCACGAAGTCGATCGAGAGTTCGACGGCGGAGGTGGCAGTGCTCGAGGGCGCAGCGATGATGGCGATGCTCATGATGGTTGCTCGATTCTGCGCAGCTCAGCGCGTTCGGATTCTTCTGTCACAACCGGCCCCGGATCGGCTGTGCCGATCCCTTCTGTCGGGAGGTCTAGCTACAGGACGAGAAGACCCCCGCTGCCAGCGACGGCGAACGGGGGTTTCTCGGTTCAGTGGCTCGGAGCGAGCTGGTTAGATGCGGGTCTCGTCGACGAGGAGGATGAGGCTGTCGCCGGGATCCTGGTCGCCGGCGCGCTTCCACACCGCACCCGCGACGGGCACGCAGAAGAGCCAGACTCCGTCGGCGCGCAGGCGCCACAAGCCGAACTCGGCCGCGGACCCACCTCGATAGATACCGGGGACCAGCGCGCGCGGTGCTGCGGCACCGTTGCACGGCGCGGTCGTGGTGGTGGACGTAGGCATGGCAGCTCCTCGGTGGGTTCAGGATCAGATGAAGGTGACGCGGCCGTCCGCGTAGCGGAGCATGTAGTGGCCGTCGGTCGTGATCGTCACGAGGACGTTCTCGCCGGTCTTGGTGCGGTGCATTCCTGCGGTCATGGTGCTGTTTCCTCTCTGAAACGACGATCAACGACCTGAGGGGAAGTCCTTCTGGTCACAACATGTCCCGGAGACGGCTTCGCCGGCTTGGTTTCGAACCACGGTTACCAGTGCTCTCGGCGCTCACCCTCGGCGGTCAAAGCAATGACCCCTGTCACCATGCGGCGTCAGGGGTCATGTGGTGCGTTCGGGCTAGAGGTCGGCAACAGGAAGCGTGACCTCTTCGTGGAGGCTGATGCTGACTGTCTTGTACTCGCTCGGAAGCTCGACCAGCGCTGCGACCGCCGCACGGCCCTCGTTCTCGTCGATCCGCGTGTGTACGAGGATCACGGTCTTGAGACCCGGGAGGGCCTGACCGAGGATCGTCCTGCTCTCCACGAGTTCGTGCATGAGCGGCGCCATCGACGCCGATGCGCGCGATGCGTCATCGAAGATGATCGCCTTCGCCCCTTGCAGGCCCGGATCAACGTGAACCGGGCCGCTGTCGCGCCTCGGCAGGGCGAGGATGTCGCCGTCCTGCCAGGCGCTGACGATGACGTAGTCCGATCCACGCGACACCAGCTCCGACTGGAGGTCCGCGAGGGCACCTCTCCCAGGAGGCGTCGAGACCACGAGGTTCGAAGGGTTGACCGCTTGGGCGGCGACAGCAGGATCGAAGAAGGTGAAGGGTGCCATGGGAGATCTCCTGTGTGGTCGAGAGGATTGCTTGGTCAGAGATGTTCCCGGAGGCGGCTCCGCTGGCTCGGTCTTGGGGGGGGGCTGCAGTCGTCGACCCCGAGGTCCGGTTGCTGCCGAGGAACCGCGTCAGCTCACCGGGTAGCCGAGGCGAGCCAGAAGCTCGATGGCGCTGTCAGGTACGTCGGCTTCGGAGTCACCATCGTCCATGTCGACTGACGCATCGATGCCCATGAGTACGACGTCACCGACGATGAGATCGCCGGGTTGCAGCGGAACCGCGAAGTGGTGGATGAGCCGGATCGCGATGTCGTTGCGCGGCTTGCCCTTGAGCTTGCCTTCCTCGTCGAGGACCATCGACAGATCCGGCGCGATGTCAAGGATCTCGATGAAGCCGCCGACGGCTCGCTGGAGTGTGAGTAGCGCGTCGGAGGTGGGGACCTCGATCAGCTCGAGTCTCTCGTCGGTGGTGATCCGCAGCGCCTTCCGGGTAGCGGCCGGCGCAGCGGGGGACGTGTCGTGTGGCGTGTCCATGGGGTTACCTCTTTCTGTCGGAGGTCATCCCGGCGCCAGCGCTGCTGGGGCTCGTGCTCTCGTGTGAGAGCCCGGTTGCGCGAACGCTACTGGCTGAGGTCGAGCGAGTTGATGCGCCCCGGCTCGTTGAGACATTCGGGCGTCGACCTCCGGCTGGGCGCCCGTGCGCCCGACAGGCGTCATGTATCGGCGTTTTCCCTCATAAATCAGGCGAAATGCTCTCTCAGTGCCTTGAATCCGGTTAGGCTGGGCAGGTGCCCTGGCCGCCGCAGAATCCACTCGGCGACCGGGCTCGTTCACAGTAGAGAGGGGAACAGATGCGCAACCAGAAGCTCGGTGCCGCAGATTCGAGTTCGAGACGAGGCGCGCTTCGTCGTGTCGCCAAGGGCGGAGCTCGTGCGGCGCTGGCCGGCGCTCTGGCCCTCGGACTCGCTGTCACCGGATCCGTCTCGGCGTTCGCTGCCGATGGCATCGGCGGCGGAGGTGTCGGTGGCGGCGGCGGTTCCGGTGGTATCGCGAGCGAGTACTGGCTCTACACCGGCGACACCTTCGTGAACGGCAGTCCCGCCCAGGGCTGGGGTCAGACCTCGATCGACACCTTCGCGACGGCCATGGAGTCCCAGGGTGGGTGGGCAACCGGGGTCGGTGGCAACCGCACGGGCATCAACCAGGCGTGCGGGACCGCGATCAACCAGGCGATCGCTCGCAGCAACGGTGCCGCATCGCAGGCGCGCGTCATCCAGGTGGGTGTCGCGCTCGACTGGAGCGGCGGCACCGCGTGGATGGGCTGGGGTGGCAATCAGGGGGCCATGGCCGCCTGGTACCAGGGCCTCACTGAGCGCAGCTACTGGCAGGCGATGCTCCCGGCCTACGACGCATCGGCTCAGGCCGCCGTCTACAACACCTTCATGGCGAACATCCCGCCGAACCCGCGCATCGTCTGCGTGGCTCTGAACAACATCGAAGCCGTCCCGGAGTACGACCTCGCCGTCTCGACCGACAAGGTGGGTGCGTTCGCGCTGGCGGGTACGACGACGACGGTCCGCGACACGATCAACACCAGCACTTCATCCTCCATCCGCGAGAACATCACCGCCACCGTGCGTCTCAACTGGGGTGGCGTCGAAGGAACGCGGAAGAGCGCGACCAAGAACGTCGTCGTCTCCAACTCGGGATCCACGCTGTCACCGACCTTCGCACCTGCCGACCTCGGATGGACGAGCTGGCCCTCGGGCAAGTTCTGGTTCGACGTCAGCATCACCAAGCAGGGCAAGATGAAGGCGGCCGTCAGCCACGCCGGCGAGAACGACGCACGCGAGAACTGGGCCGTCGGGCCCGTCGCTCCGACGAAGCAGCTCACGAGCGGCAACCCGGCTGATCCGCTGAAGAACGCCGAGGTCCTGGCCTCGGGCATGTTCTACAACGCCGAGATCACCGCGAGCACGAACGGGTTCACGAGCTCGATGTCGATCACCGACACGATCGGGACCGACAAGGTGTGGATCGGATCCCAGACGGCGGACGTTCCATCGGCCGCCTACATGGTCGATCCCAACGGCGCGAAGGTCGCTGGCGCTACGGTCACGGTCACCCGCTCAGGCGGCAAGGTCATCGTCGAGGGCACCGTCACCAACATCCCCGACACGTTCCAGTCGCGCCAGTACAAGCTCATCGTCCCCACGTTCGTGCTTCCGACCGAGACCGACTACATGGTCGCCGACGACTCGAAGGTCTGCTACACCGCGGCGAAGAACAGCTGCGCGGCGGGCAACAGCGCTCAGATCCGCAAGGTGACGCCGAAGCCCGACAAGGTGTGGCTCCTGGACCCTGAAGGTGGCCTGACCACTTCGGACCCCGGCCAGACGAACCAGCAGGGCGCCGACAACAAGGTCTTCCTGATGGGTGACGAGGTGAGCGCCGTGGTCAACGGCCGCATCCCGGCGAACCTGGCCGAGAACCTCTCGACCTACAAGATCATCGACGACTGGACGCAGGCCGGTCAGTACGTGGACTTCAGCGACAAGTCGCTGGCGAAGGTCTACGCCGAGACAGCTCCCGGATCGGGCAGCTGGGTGAGCGTCACCAATCAGTTCGACATCGACATCACCGGTACCGTCACGACCGCGACGGCGAAAGCTAGCTACCTCGCTGCGACGAAGGGCCTCAGCGCGGATCGGAAGATCAAGCTGATCGTCTCGGGGGCGTTCCGCACCGACTTCGACACCGCCGGCGAGGTCGTCTCGCTGGTCAACGCCGGCTCAGAGGTCTGGAACAACGAGACCATCGAGACCAACGAACCGCCCGTCTACACCTGGACGCCGAACCCGAACAAGCAGGTCCTCGGCTCGGGCGATGAGTCAGGCGACAGCACGCACGGCGACATCAACGGTTCGACCGTGTGGCCTGGGCAGAAGCTCGAGTACTCCATCGGCGTGGACCTCCGTGTCCCCGCCGGTACCGCTCGCGGTATCAAGAGCCTCGCGGTCGAGGACGTGTACGACCCGTACTTCACGCCCGACAAGGGCTCCATCGAGTTCTGGGACTCCCGCGATACCGCGAACCCGAAGCCGATCCCGCGGAGCCAGTACACGCTGGTGGTGGACGAGGAGAAGCACATGTTCACCGCGACCTTCACCGACGAGTGGCTGGCGAACAACGTCAGCACTTCCGGAGCGAACTCCGAGTGGCTGACGCAGGGGTGGCTGACGCTGCGCTTCACGGGCACCGTCAAGAAGGACATCGCCGAGGGCAGCACCGTCGTGAACCAGGCGTTCCAGATCGTCAACGACGCTCGGACCGGGACCGAGATCCCAACCGTGGAGATCCCGACCCAGACGCCTGACAAGGAGAGCCTCAGCTCGGAGCAGAACGACATCGACGGCAAGACCGTCGTCAAGGGCGATGTGATCCTCTACCGCCTGACGCTGGACGCGAACCCCGGTCGCGATCAGCTCGCCTACAACGTGCACAAGCTCGGGATGGTGGACGACTTCGACGAGGACTTCCTGACGCTCGACCCGGCGGCGATCCGCGTCACCGAGAAGACAACGGGAGCCGACGTCACCGCGCAGTTCAACGTGCAGGTCATCGACGGCGTCGCCTACGTCTTCGCGAAGCAGACCGACACGACGAGCATCTTCGGCGGAACGATCGCCGGCGACCCGCAGCCTGCAGACCTGGCCGCATACGACCAGGCGCCCATCCTCCCGCTCGAGCACCCGATCATCGACCAGTCGCTGCTCGGGAAGCAGTATTGGATCACGCTTCCGACCGTGGTGACCAAGGAGCAGGACGGGTACGTCATCGAGAACCAGGCGCGCCAGAACATCCAGAACACCTACAAGGCGACGAAGATCGTCTCCAACCCCCTGAAGGAGATCGACCCCAGCAAGGACGTCGTCATCTCGGACGATGGCGAGGAGACATCGGTCGACGCGACCGAGATTCCGATGTACTCGGAGTTCAACTACCGGCTGAACAGCTCGGAGATTCCGGGCAACCGGGCGTACGCAGCGAGCCAGTGGTCGATGAGTGACACCTTCGACCGAGCTCACGATGAGTACACCGGCGTCTGGGCGATCTACGCGAACGCCGACGTCTATGACGGCACCACCCTGCTCGCAGCAGCGGGGGAGCTGCTGCAGGACTCCGCTGGACGTGAGGGGGCTGCCCTGAAGGGGCTCTTCGACGTGACCTTCGATGAGTCGAGCTACACGCTCAGCGTCACCGCGACGCAGAAGTTCCTCGACCTCGTCCAGACCCGCAGTGACCTCGCGGCCGCGTTCTCCGTCTACACGAAGATGGTGCGCATCGCACCGTCCGACCGTGTCGAGAACACGGTCTCCGAGAGCTACAACGACGTCCTGCGCGAGTCGAACACCGTCTGGACGAACACCATCGAGCACCCGTCCGTGGAGGTGAAGAAGTTCACCCTCGACGAGGGTGAACAGGAGGGCGATCGCAACGACGTCGACGAGGCGTACCCGCTCTCCAAGGAGCAGCTGGCCGACGAAGTGCTTCCGGAGGATGCGGCGGCAGACGCTGTGGCGAAGCAGCACGGTGTTGAGGTGGGCATCCGCTTCAGCAACACCGGCGATGTTCCGCTCACGAACGTCCAGTTCGCCGACATGACTCACGACGGCCGCTACGGCGACGTGGAAGGGCTCGTCTGCGCGATCCCCGACAACGCAGCGCCAGGCATCCCCGGAATCATCCAGGGAAACGAAGCCGTGGGAGCAGACGAGGACGGCCTCGTGTGGGTGCTTCCCTCTGCGATCACCGAGCTGAAGGTCAAGCAGACGGTCGACTGCAAGGGCACGCTGCGGGGCATGGAGCCCGGCATGGTCCACGGTGACACCGTGGTCGTCACTGCTGACTCCATCTTCTCCGCGACCACGGTGAAGGCCGAGGATGCTTGGTTCGCCGCGGCAGCCTCAGCCCCTGCGCTCGAGATCGTGAAGTACACGCTCAGCGAAGGCCGCGACGCCGGCGACCGGAACGAGTCCAAGAACGCGCTGGTGCTCACACACGACCAGGCGAAGAACGGTGTCCAGATCGCCTTCGACGTCACCAACACCGGCGACGAGCGGCTCACCATCACGGGCTTCGAGGACCTCACGGACGAGAGCATGACCGGCAAGGTGGAGGACATCCACTGGCTCGACCCCGTACCAGAAGCAACCGACGCTGCCTCTGACCCGGTCACCACTGATGACACCACAGAGACCGAACCCTCTTCGGGCGAGGGATCATCAGAGCCGGCGAAGCCGGTCACGGTGGAGATCGCTGGACAGCGCTACCTGGCTCGTCCGATCAGCGAGCTGGTCACCCTGGCCGCTGGTCAGAAGGCGCTTCTGGTGGGCACGCTCACCGGCGTCGAGCCGGGCACGTCACACGCGGACACGGCAACCGTCACGTCCGTTGGCGCCTACTCAGGCACGGAGGTCGTCGACAATGACAGCTGGAACGCGTCGCTGCCTGCGATCCCGCCGATGGGTGGAGCCGTCACCGGTGACCCGTTGTCGCTCGCGAGCTCGAGGCTGTGGCTGTTCGGCGGCGCCGGCGCGCTGTTGCTGGCGGCCGCGGTGCTCGGCTGGGGTATCCGTCGGCAGGAGATGCAGGCACGGGAGACCGGCCGGTGACTCTCGCACAACAGGCGATCGTGATGTGCGTGCTTGCCGTTCTCCTCCTGGCGGCCTGGTTGGTCCTGATGCTGGTCCCCGAAGTACGGGCACTGGTCATCCCGGCGGAGATGGAGTCCCGACTCCAAGGGCTCCTGAATCAGTGACAGTCAGGAGATGAGAAAGACGAAACCCCCGCTGCAAAAGCAGTGGGGGTTTCGTCTACAGTGTCACGTCTATTCAGTTGTACAGGTCGGTTCTTCTCAGGAACCGACCCAGGTTCGTCCCTGTGGCGAGTGTGGCACGATCAGATCGCCCGTGGCAAGGGTCGGAGACTCTCGTCCATGCCGACGACAGAACCCCGCTCTCGAAGGAGCGGGGTTCTGGTGTTCGTGGGGGAACGAACGGAGGCGACGCTACCACTCAACGCCGAGCTGCTCGTTCACACCCTGACGACGTCGTACGACTTCAGGTAGTCCACGGCGTCCTCGACGAGCCAGTTGGCCTGATCGTCCGCCAGCGACACCCACAAGCGCGGACGTTTGGGAAATGCATCCAGGACCTTGACCCGGAGGAACAGCGTCACCATCGGCTCGTTGGTGATCGACGACTGGTGGTACAGCCCGTCGATGTCTCCACCGAATTGCGCGAAGATCGCCTGTGCCCACGCTTGGGTGTTCGCCTTGTCGTCCATCATCATCGACGCGGACGCACCGTTCTGCACCGGCCAGGTGGAGGTGAGGTCCAGTAGCTGCAGCTCGCGAGACGGTTGCCAGGCGGCGATCACCGGGCCGTCAGCATCGCGATCGATCATCCTGGACTCCTGGAAGACCTCGGCGAAGGCGGTGTTCGCTGTCGTCGCCGTGTACATCACACCGGCACCAAGGTGATGCTGTGCAGGCGGCGGGTGCGGGTCGAATCTCATTTTCGGCGCCGGCCCCCAGTGGCGAAGCTCGTTCCATTGGGACGGGTGAGCGTTCTTCGTACTGAAGATGCGCCAGAGGACATCACCGAACGCCCTGACGTGAGCTGATGGATTGATCGTGAGGGACGCGGGCGGAACGGCCGGGACCTTGCCACCGTTCACGACAGCAAGTACCCGTCGAGGATGTCCAGGACGGCCTGCTTGTCGCCGCCCTGCTGCAACCAATCACGCGGCGTCACCCGGTTGTCGTCGATGTGCAGGCTCCGCTGAGGTGTCGTCATGAATCCCTGGACCGTCGCCGCGTGCATCCCCTTCGGGATCGCGGAGATGATCGCAGCGAGGTGGGGCAACGCTGCGGGCTTGGTCGAGTCCGTGAACTGCCACGCTGGGTAGAGACGCTTTGCTCCGACCTTGATGCTGTACAGCTGGTCCTTGCTCTGACGGTGTCGGACGCTCGACGCGTCGATACCGAGCATGTCGGCGACCTCCTCGGTGCTCATCGCGTCTGCAATCACGCTGAGCCGGGTCTTGCGCTCACGCGCTGCGAGGTCACCGCGAGCAACGCGAGCCTCCACCTCAGCCAGGCGCTCCGCGGTCATCGTTCCGGATTCGACCAGGAAGCGAGCCTGATCCTCTGTCATCGCACCGCCGGCCGACGGGCGCGTCTCGATGATCTGCGCCGACTCGGTGAGCAGGGAGAGGATCAAGTCTTCACTCAGGCCGCGTTCGTTGGCGGCTGCCACGAGGATCTCAACGCCGTGGCGAACGCCCTTCGTGTTCATCGTCAGCGGGGCACCATTCATGACGTGCTTGTAGAGCAGGTGGCTGGACCCGGAGGGGGTGTGCGCGAGGATGTCGCGGAACTGCCCGGCGCTGGTGGTGGTCTCACGGATTGCTCCGCCGGCCTTTGACACGATCGAATGATCGGTGGAGGCTGTTTGCTTCGACATGGTGACTCCTTCTGGTGTCTCGAACATCGGATGCACTCTCAATCTTACTTCGGATTCTGCGTGTAAGGGGTGGATGGCGGCTCAGATTCTGAGCCGCGAATGATCCGCAACCCAGGGTTGCGCAACGGTGGGTTGCGCGCTAGCGTGGACTCATGACGACGACTCCTCCGGCGGCTACGCCGCGCGACGGCGACTGGCTCGCCGCGCTCTGGTATCGGGACTGGACCGGCCGCGACGCCGCCGAGACGGACGCCGCAGCAGCGCGCCTGGAGGGCGCCGGACTCGCGCCGATAGACGTCCAGGAGGTGCTTCGCGATCTGGGGACAGGTCGCTCCGCCTCGAGCTACGAGGCACTGGATGACGAGGGGCAAGCCCTCATCGCGATCGAACTGGACACGATGGCCGCACTCCTGCGTGAGATTGCAGCCGAGTTCCGCTCAGACGCGATCCGGCGGATGGCCGAGGAACGTCCGATCGCCGTCATCGCGACCCGCCTGGGACTCACTCGTCAAGCCGCATCCCGGTCGGCGAATGCCGACCCGCGTGGGCTCACGACGTTCGTCTCGAGAGCGATCGCCGACGCACGCAAGTCATTCAACAACGGGGGAATCCTATGAGCACGATCAGTCAGCCACACCAGCACCCGGCCCAGATGCACGGCAGTCCCCGCTGGCTCTACGTGGGCGGCGTCCTCCTGCAGATCTCCACGGCAGTGTTCGCCGTCGCTGGTCTGCTCATGCTGCTGATGCCGGGATTCGAGACAGTGAGCCTGTTGCTATTCGCCGCGGCACTGGTGTCCTACCCCGTCGGGGGACGGCTGCGAGCTCGATCCTGGTGGCACGTGTCGTGGCGAGCGCAGAAGACCGCGGTGGAGCCACTCTGGATCCCGGTGACAGCCGACGTCGTGACCTTCGCACTGATCGCCCTGCTGGTGATCATCGTTGGCTCCTTTGGCACGATCGCGCTTCTCTCCGCTGGGGCGTTGGTCGCCTACTTGGCCGGCGGCCAGGCGATGCTGCACCTGTTCATCCTTCGGCACCCGGAATCCTCGGTTCGCTCACGCCGCATGAACCTCGTCCGGACTTCGGTCTTCGCCGCCGGCCTGGTGGCGATCATCGCGACGGCGCTCGTGACGGCGCGGCCGACTGAGCCGTCGCCAGGCGGCTTCTGGTTGCTGATCTACGTCGCCGCGATGGTCTTCGGCATCGTCGTGCAGCACTTCACCAGTGGTCTGCGTGGCACGCTTCCCTCTGCTCCGAAAGGGGAGGAGATCGTGGCGATGGCCCCAGGAACCAGCGAGAACCGGTGACCCCAATGGGGCTCGCGACGCTCTTGTTCTCGACCCTACGATGATCAAGCGAGCGGGGGTCGCTCTCGACACGTCTGGAGTTCAACATGGGAACGCGTCACAAAGGCGTCTCGAGGAGGCGGGCTACACTCATCGCCATCCTCTCCTTCGCTGTCGGCATCGTCGGTGCGACAACGTCGACAGCCGCAGGCGGCTTCCTCCAGGATCTTGCAACGGATCAACGACGAGCGGCCGAGGTCGACGCCTTCGGCAGTGCATCGTGTCCGGATGAGTGGCGACCGTCTCGGCCAGACGCGGAGAACCTCGACATTCTCGTGCGCGCCTCCCCGGAGGACTGTTGGACGAGCAGCGTCGCCGTGGGTGAATCCAAGACGGTCGACGTGGTCGTACGCTACAGCAACTACACCAAGGACACGATCAAGGATGTCAGCCTCCACGGCTGGATCCCTGACGGCGTAACGCTCGTAGCATCCTCGACCTACCTGAGCAACACCACGAACCCGAAGGGGTACCTGGTTGCAAACGACTCGATTCTGGTCGATGGCGTCAACATAGGTGACTACGACCCCAGAGGCGTCGCGTATGTGAAGTACACCATCCAAGTCACCGAAGACTATGCACCCGTCAACTGCGGACCCAACATGTTCTCTGCCGCCATTCGGCAGAGCTATCCATCTGGCACGGTCTGGTCCACTGCCGGGGTGATCACCAAGCGCGAGTGTTGATCACACGCAGCTGAGATCGCCCGGGGAATGGTGCGCAGACGCCTCATCTTCCTGAGGGGGAGAGCGCGCTGGAAGCGCGCCGGGAGACGACGGTGGGAGAGATCTGGAAGATCGGGATCCCCTGCTTCTCGGCGAACCTGACAGCGTGACCCGTGCCGCCAGACGAGCCATCCCAGACGGCGAGCAGGAGCTGCGCCGGGCGAATCATCCCCTCGTTGCGCAGCTGCATCGCACGCGGCGAATACTCGTCCGCGTAGACGTTCCTGAAGTCGGCACGGGCCACCTGCTCGTGCCAGAATTCGACATCCGCGGCCGCCGGCCACTGCGACGCCTGGGTCATCACGGGGATCTCCGCGACGAAGCTGATCCGGCCCGGGAATCGGTCGCGCATGGCCAGGATCGCCCTCGACCAGATCGTGTCAGCCCCGAGAGCTAGACCGGAAGACAGTCTCAGGTGCCGGTGCTGCGCGAGCCCGGTCGTGATGATGTGCTCGAGCCATGCCTGCAGCTCCACGTAGAACGGGTGAGTCAGGTCGTAGCCGGCCAGCTTGTTCGGCCGGTGACCCGTCAGGGCGATGTGGAAGGTCTCGTCGGTGGTCATGGGGCTCCTCGAATGGTGTCTACCGTCGGCGTCGACACAGCGTCCACACCTTCGGACGCCTCCCGAGGCGGCTCGGGCCGCCTGCTCTTGTTAGGGGTATCCCTGAGAGAAGAGGGGCGAGACGCGGCCGGGCGCTGTCCAACCCGTGGCCGGAAGGTGGACAAGCCGCGGACAGCCGTGTGGCGGAAACCGTGTGTGACCTGGGATTGGTCAAGATACGACACGCATCCGGCCAGGAAGTGACCAGAACGTGACCGAAAAGGGGTCATGTCACTTGTTTGGGGGATTGGTGCGCATATAAGCTCGTTTTCGAGCCAAAACGTAACATCACATCGAAAACACAGCACACATGAGAAAGGGGCGCGCTATGGCGAGGAGCTCCACCGAGGAGAACTCGGAACGCAAGCGGATCAGCATCCCGAAGGCCGACGCATCGGTCTTGGACTGGTGGTCCTCGCAGACGGACCCGGGTCTCTCGATCCGACTTCTCATTCGCAGTGAGATCGAACGCAACGGTTACGGCGACGTCGCCTACCGCCCTGTCGAGCAGCTTCCGCGTCGCGGGCGTCCAGCTCTCGTGGGCGAGGAGCAGACCGGCAACACCGGTATGAGCCTCTCACACCCCGAGGCCCCCGTCACCCAGCACCCACAGACGCAGCAGCGCCCGTCGATCGCTCCGTCGATCGTCGCCCAGCGAGAGCCTGCCCTGGTCGCCGCTGGTGCTTCAACCGGGGGTTCCTCCATCGACGACATCATGAACGGCTAGTTCCGTTCCTCAAGATCAGCGCCATCACACACTTACAGCACGACGAGGGGAATCCATCAGCATGAGCAAGCACAAGATCACCGGCGGTATCGACGTCGGCAACGGCTACGTCAAGGCGGCACTGCGGGGCCTCGATGGCCGGGCCGAGAAGTTCGACATCCCGTCCGGGGTGGCCCTCGTCACCGGCGCCGTGGACCTCCCGACGCCTGACAGCGCAGCTTCCGACGTGCTCGCTGCAGGCATCTTCAACGAGCTCGACGTCACCTTCGCCTCCTCGCTGGTTCCCAGCACCCACCGCCACCTCTTCGGTCGCCGCGCCCTGAAGGCTCAGACCCCTCGCTTCGAGGAGTTCGACGTCGTCTCGGGCATCAGCAAGGCCGAGCAGTCCCTCGCCAAGGTGCTGATCCTCGGCCTGTTCGCAGGGAAGGCTGTCAGTGACCACGTCGCCAAGACCGGCTCCTTGCCCGACGAGACCCTCGAGGTCGAGGCGCGGGTCGCGCTCGCGCTGCCCATCGACGAGTATCGCGAGCACCGCTTCGGGTACCAGGAGAGCTTCAAGGAGGGCGTCCACCTCGTGACCGTCCTGAACTTCGAAACGCCGGTCATCGTCCGCATCATCTTCGTCGACGTGCAGGTCGCCGCCGAGGGGGCGTCCGCGCAGTTCGCGATCCGTCAGCACGGTGTCACCCTCATCGACTCGATGCTCGAGGACGTCCGCGCCAAGGGGCAGCCGCTCGAGGGCATCACCGGCCAGGACATCCACGACGCCACGAGCACGGTCGGCATCGACATCGGTGAGGGCACCGTGAACTTCCCCGTCTTCTCGGACGCCAAGTTCAACGGCGACGCCTCGCGGACCTTCGACAAGGGCTACGGCACGGTGCTCCTCAACTCGCTCACGCCGCTGAAGCGTGCGAAGCTCCCGTTCAACAGCAGGAAGGCACTTGCCGACTACCTGCTGTCCACGCCGAGTCCCCTGAAGCGCGCCGAGCACGCCAAGGTGGCGGCGATCGTCAGCGAGCAGGCAGCACTGTTCTCCGAACAGGTCGTCGAGGAGTTCCGGAAGATCCTGGCCGAAGTCGGTCGTGACACCGAAGTCGTCTACGTCTTCGGTGGGGGCTCCGGCTCCGTCCGTGAGTTCCTGCACCCGTTGCTGCTCGAAGTCGTCCCGGAGGGCACGCCGGTGCTGTTCCTCGACGTGAGCTACTCACGTCACCTCAACCGAGAGGGTCTGCTCATCGCAGCGACTCTGGTCGAGGAATCCGCGAACAAGGCGGCCCCTGCGAAGGGTGCCGCGAAGCTCGTCGCAGCCTAAGAGTCGTCGCCGACACCGTAGCCCTCCGTGGCTGCGGTGTCGGTGGTGCGCCACAACGAGGGGGGAATCCACATGAGCAGCATCACATCCTGGAGGCTTCGGGCCTCCGATCCCGCGGAAGAGCTTGATCTCCTCCGTGCTGACTACGGCCACCAGTCGCTCACCGATCGGGAGCTGCTTGCAGTGGACCTGCTCACGCAGCTGCAACATCAAGAGCTACACCACGGCCCGACGCGACTGCAGTACAGCGCGGACGACCAGGTGCAGATGATCAGCACTGATCTGGACGTCGCAACAGACGTCCGCGTCGACAGCTTCCCGGCCGCCGGCGCCCAGTACGCCGTCGAGCAGGGCTTCATCGCCGAGTTCGACGGGGGAGTCACCTTCACTGCCGCTGCGTGCGACTGGATGAACCCCCTGCGCGTGGCCGCGGGCTGGCTATCGCTCAGGACACCAGTCATGAGCCTCGTCGCCGTCGTCGGTGGCACCCGCCACACTGAACTCCGTCGTCACGTCGGCGGATTCCGCGTCATCAGCACTCGCCCTGGCCTCCCGGCCTACGAGGTGAAGTACCGATGGCTCGTGCCTGACCCAGTTGTCGAGGAGGCCCTCACCTCCGGACTGCTCGCCCTTGCTGGCACGACCCTCAGCCGCACCGAACTGGCAGCTCAGCTGCCGGACAACTTCCGTGACTTCGCCCTGGCCGACCCTTCCGGGATCGATGGCGTCGCGGACCTCGAGCAGAAGAACTAGGACACGATCATGACGACCACCACCACCGCACGCTCCACCATCACCCTGCAGATTCCGGTCGAAGTCCTGGACTCGCTCGACGAGGTCCAGGACTTCCTCGAAGACCGGCTGATCGGCCGAATCCCGGTCCACCTGCAGTCCCTCGTGTTTGCGGCCAAGGACGCGGACACCCGCGCGATCGTCCTGGTCGACGAGGCCGGCCAGGAGCCCGAACCCGGTACGGAGTCCGACATCACGCCGGCGGAGATTGCCGCCATGGAGGCGTACGACCTCGAAGCGAACACCCCGGAGTGGCTGGCGGATGAGGAAGCTCACGCCAAGCGGACCGACTGGGAGCGAGCACAGCACGCTCGGGTTGAAGGTGAATACAACGAATGGCTGACCCACTACGCGTCGGCATTCGACCAGGCCCGAGGCGCTTGGTGGAGGAACCGCAACGCGGAGCTTCGCAGCGAGTACGACCGCGACAGGTCCGACGTCGTTCCCACCAGCGATCTCGACAACTAGGGAGACAAGACCATGGCAACTGAACCCGTCATCACTGTGCAGGTGCCGCTCGCGATCGCGAACGCTCTGGACGACGAGCTCGAGTACATCTACGAGCGCCTGATCGGCATCGTCCCCGAGAACATCGAGGCGATCGTCGAGGCCGTCAGGAATGCCGAGCCTCGCAGAACGATTCTCGTGGGCGAGGACGGGCACCCGATGAGTCGCTCGGACTGCCCCGATCAGGAGGCAGAGGATCCTGAGCCGATCGAGGACTTCGACGCGCTGTTCGACGACCCGGCGTGGCAAGCCGAGGAGGCCGCGGCCGAGCGTCGCCACGAGTGGGAGGTATCCCAGCGTGACCGCGTCGACGCTGAGTTCGTTGCGTGGCTGGACGACCGCGCGGAGCAGTTCGAGGCGCAGCGAAGCGAATGGTGGAACGAGCGCCATCGTCAGCTGCGCGCCGAGTACGAAGCTCGCAACAAGTAGGAATGAAAGGGGCGGGACATGGTCAACGTCGAAGCACCGGAACGACCCACCTGGGCGGGCCCAAGCGCCACATCCGGGTTCACACCACCAACCACCAGTTCCGCCCCAGCTTCCACCTCCGAGCCACGTGGACCGAAGGTTGCGACGGCGGCCGTTCCTCCAGCACGGAGCCCTCGGCGTCGTCCGCGGCACCGCAGGAGCATCGCGATGGGTGCCATCGCTGCGGCCCTCGTCCTGGCCGCCGGTCTCATGCTCTGGAAGGGGCTAACACCCGAGAGTGTCGAAGCACCGCTCCCGGCTGCAGAGTTCGAGATCCCCGCTGGCGCCCCGGTCGTCGGACCGACCGGTGACGAACCAGTCGATGTCGGTGGGGACACGATGACGGCTGCGGACATGGGACCGGACACGCTCTTCATCCCGCAGTTGGGCGTCTACATGCCAGTGGAGGCCGACGACAGCTTCGTGCCGAGCAAGTACGAGGGCTTCGACACGTTGAAGGTTCCGAGTGACGCAACGCACGCCGTCCGATTCGCGGGTGGGGCGCCGATGTACGGAGGTCAATCGGGTGTGACGATGATCGCGTCACATGTGAGCACGTCCACGGGTTGGGGAGCCCTGCGGTACCTCTACCAGCTCACCGGTGGGGAGATGATCTACACGAAGGACAGTGCCGGGCAACTGCAGAGTTGGCAGATGACCGCGATGCGGGTTGAGGATCACACGGCCTTCCCGCAGGACTACTGGTCAGCGGAGGGTGCCCGCCAGCTCGTGATCACGACCTGTGGCGGCGCGGTCAACGCACAACGGCTGTTCACCCAGAACATCTTCGCGATCGCCGTTCCCGTGGACCCGCTGCCGAAGACCGCTGAGCAGCTGCTCAGCGAGGAGGTGGTGACGCACCTGGGCGACATCGCGGTGCGGAAGCACGCCGAGGCGACAGCCGCGGCCGAACAGGCTCGTCTCGAGGCGGAGGCCGCTGCAGCGGCCGACGACGCCAGCGAGGACGAAGAGGCCGCCGAGTGAGCGATCACTCCTGACCAGGCGGCGGCCTGCAAGAAACGAAGCCCCGAGGGATCATTCCCTCGGGGCTTCTTCTTTTCTGCGGCGGCTTGGGCAAGGTGCGGATCAGGGGGTGGAGATGAGCTCCGCCGGCCAGGCGGCGGTCATGTAACCGTCGTGATACTCGCCAGCGATGGCGCGTACGTTTGCAGGTCTGGCATCTCGCGACGAACCGTGCGAACCACTCACCTCGTCGTACACGGTGCGCCACGAAGGCCCGATGTCGGGCACGGCCAGGAACAGCAGCTTGTCGTCACGCATACTCCGGGTAGCGATCACTCGACCCGCGTAAGCCCGACCTCGAGCGAAGGCGAAGTCTCGCCAGTGCGACCAGTCGGCATCAGGGCCGAGCTTGATCGCGGGTAGCACCGTGGTGAGGGCGATGACAGCCTCGCGCTGCGTGTCAAAGAGTCGGTCGAGTGCCGCGGCAAGGGGCACATCCCACTCCGCGGCCCCCGCGTGGTTGACGTCGAGATGCAAGGAAGCACGGTACCCGAGGGCCGCTCGGTCGAGCGTGATGTCGTACCGCAGCGTCGGAGTCGACCCGGCCGCGTACAGGGTGAACAGATGGGTCATGAGAGGTTCCTTCAGTCGGATGTGTGAGCTGGGTCGCTCGCGTGAACTGCGTCGGCCGGGGGTCCTTGGGGTGTCGAGGACGTTCGACGAGTGATCTCGGCCTGGAGCTCCTCAGTCGAGAGAGGGGTCAGCATCTGTCGGATGACGGCTTCGCGGCCGGCCAAGAAGCCAACGAGCTCCCGATCGCAGCGGTCCCCGGCCGGCTCGGCTTCTTGAAGCAGCAGCGCGGCGTTGTCTCGACCCTCCGCTCGGAGCTCAGTGGCGGAGATTCGAAGTGCCGAAGCGAGTCTCGCGAGCGAACGGTCAGTCGGTGCCGCGATCCGGGGTTCACTGTTTCGATAGCGGATCCCTGACAGAGCAATGCTGACCGCTCCGACACTGATTCCGGTGGCGTCAGCCAACTGCTGGATGGTCAGACCCGACTGTTTCTTGATCCGCGTGAGGACTACGCATTCACTCGGAATGTGGTCACTTGATCCCGCCGTCGACGACGGTGCTGGGAGTGATTGAGTGGACTGGGAGTGGTTCATCGAGGGTCACCTTCTCTTGGGGATACTCGTGCGGGATGGACATGAATGCTGCGTAGTTGCCACGCGCGCACCTGATCGGGGGAGACCAGGGGCGCACGCTACGACGGCGCAACGGTGTTACTCGGGGCTCTTGATCACCTTCTGCCTGCAGACCTGGTTCGCGGTGTGCGTCCTGGCGTGGCGACACCGGCTGATGCCGTCCGCGTATCGCACGTTGTTCAGCGGGTGCGGGATCGTGCTTGTCGTCGCGAGGGCCCTCACCACCGGGTCACGGGTGCGCTTGTCGGCGTCGTACAGATCGGACAGCTGGACCATGGCGGACTCCTGTTCGGTGGTCGGTGTCTCAGGCGGCCTGTGCGGCCGGGGAAGGAGCAGCTGCGCGGTCTCCTCGCAGTGACGGGTCATTGACGTCGAACAGCGCCGGGACGGGGCCGATGACGCTGCGGAGGATGGTGTTCTCGGCGCGCAGCAGGTCGAGCTCTTCGTCTCGGGACATGACCGGCGCTGATGCTGGTGTCGCCGGCGTCGTGGTGGCCGCCGCGGGTGCAGGCGTAGCAGCAGCACCCGTCACGACGGTGACTCTCGGGGCAGCGGCCGGAGCAGTGTGGGTGGCCATGGCGTCCGTGCCGATGCGGTTGAGGCGATCTACGACTCCGTGTCGCTTCACTTCCTCGAGGATCAGGAGCCGGATGGACGTGGAGACGTCGACCTGGTTCTCCCACCACGTCTGTGTGGTGATGTCAGACGCCGGGATGTTGATGCGCTTGCGCACGGGAGGAACGCGCCCTTCGCGGACGGTGATGTTGATGGTGGTCAAGGACATTGCGGTCTTCTCTCTTGCTGAGGTAATTGGAGGTGGCGGTGGAAACCGAAAACCGGCGGCACGTCGGGGGTATCCCAGCGCGCCGCCGGTTGGGCGTCTTGATTTCAGTGGTGATGCAGTGTGGTGTGGGTAGCGCTCAGCGGACGTCGGTGAGCATCAGCTCCCTCTCGGCCGCTTCGAGTCCCGAGCGGAACTCGCGCACGGTTCCGAGGTGGCCGCATCCGTTCCGGTTCGCGCAGACGATTGGATCGTCGTCCTGCAGTCCGTCGTCCTCGTCGACGACTCGGCCGGGGAAGGCGTCGTCGGCCGGCTGGGACGCCATGAAGTCGAAACCGTCGTCCTCGACGATGACGTTGATGGTCGTCTGGATCGCGAAGCGCTGCGACTCGAGGCAGGACGGGCAGCGGATGCCTGCCAGCTTCTGGGTGTTGGCCATGACGGGCTCCTTCTTCTTCGCGGTGAGCGCTACTGCGAGTAGCCGCAGACGGGGCAGGTGTGGGGGCCGACCTTGAGGAATGCGGCGGGGATCATCGCGACGTTGTCGCAGTTGGGGCAGTCCATGAATTCTTCTCCTTGACGGGTGGTGGCTTTGCGGTGGGTGGTGCGGCGAGCGTGGTCTCGCGGATGTTGCTGTGGTGCGGGAGGTGGCCGGCAGCGCTCAGGCGCCGGTCCAGCCGCAGTCCTCGCTGTTGAGGCAGCGCGCGGTGTTCTTGTGGTCGCCGACGCGGTAGCCGGTCGGGTTGATCGCGCAGCTCGGGCAGGTGTCTCCGCTGAGCTCGATGACTGACTTGCGACCCTCCGCGATGCGGAAGCCGGGCAGCCAGCCGGTGATGCGCAGCTGCTGCCCGTAGATCGGGCTGATCGTGTGCAGCACGGCCTCGATGGCGAGCTTCAGCTCGATGTCAGCTTCGGTGGAGATCCGGTCTTCGATGTAGTCCTCGACTGCCTCGCCGATCTTCTCCGCGGGCTGCGCAGCGGGGACGTTGCTCATGGTGCGGGCGTCGAACATCGCCAGGGACCACTTCACGGTCTCGTCGATCGTGTGGTCGAACTGTTCCCGGACGACGACGCTGCCGAGGTAGGCGGCGAAACTCGCCAGTGGGACGACGTACTGGGCCGAGCGTGCAAGCAGCGGGCGGACGTTGAGGGTGTCGTTGGAGCGCACGGCGCGCTCAGCGGTGAAGATCGACATGGTGGTTCTCCTGGTTCAGATCGAGGGGTTCGTTCGGTGCGTGGATGTCTCAGAGGCCGCTGACTCGCCAGTCGTAGAGCTCTTCGCGCTTGCTCTCCGGCAGATCGGGAACCAGCGTCAGGTGTCGAGTGCCGCGCGCTGGGCGGAGCTCGGTGACGGTTGCAAGCGGTGCGGCAGCCACTGCGGCTGCAGCGCGGGCTCGTGCCTCTCGCTGGCTCTTGACCTGCTCGAAGCGGGCCAGCAGCACGACGAGGCCGATCACGGCAACCGCGAGGAGGATCAGGAGGATCCAGCTGTACATCGGGCTCAGGTTGAACATGTCGACTCCTCGATTGATGGATTGGCGTGGTTTCGTTGGACAGGAATTTCTCTTCTGTCACCTGCTTTTCCGACACGGCTTTGCCGTGTAGCTCTTCCCGAAGATGTCCTCGTCTGACAGCCGTTCCCGACCGCGACCAGCCGGAAAAAGCAGAAGCCCCGCCCGGAGCATGTGCTCCTGGGCGAGGCTTCTCGCTATTCAGTTGTTGATTCAGTCGCGGCCGCATCGGCTGCTCGCTGAGCGTTGAGTCCTGAGCTTGATGTGCGTCTCTATGTGACGTTCATCGTTGGTGCAGGATCGGTGTGCCTAGGCGACGACTGACGCTTCTCGCTTCGACTCGATCAGGCCGTGGGGAACGGGCTGGTGTTGTCGTAGTTCGTGGCCGGTGCTCCGCTCGCGGCGATCTCCGCCTGGAGGCGGGCGATCGTCTGCTCGGGGGTCTCGGCGACGGCCGGAGCAGCGGGAGCCTCGACAGCCTTACGGGCCTGACGTGCGTCCGTGACGGACTTCGGCTCGAGGAACTGCGGGAAGCCGTCGACCTCGATGGTCGGAGACGGGAAGACCGTCTGGCCGTCCTTCTGGTAGGGCTGGCACGCGATGCGGGTCTCGATGGCGATCAGGTCACCGGTGTGCACGCGGTCCCAGGCGCCGCGACCGGTGACGGTCTTGGCCAGGAAGATGCGGACGGGGATGAACTGGGTCTGAGCCTTGCGGTCGTCACCCGTGCCCGAGACGAAGTTGTCGTCGACGGCGAGGGTCGTGAGGAGCACCTTGCTGCCGTCGTTGTTGGGGAACTCCTTGATGTCCTGCGAGACGCGGCCGACGAGGGTTCCACCGTTGAGAGGGTTCGACATGTTGTATCTCCTTGTTGAGTGGTGGTCAGCGACGTCTGTCGTGACCGGAGTATTTGGAACGGACGAGAGTCTTCTCTCCGTCATGATTTCCCCCGAAAGCAGCTGTGCTGCTCTGGGTTCGGTGGTTGTTCGCGGCGCACACACGCTGCGGAGGATGTACTTCCTGGGTTGGTTGTTGAGATTGAGGGGAGTCCCACGGGACTGCTCTCGGCGCACCGGCTAGGTCGGTGGGACTCCCTCTCATGCTTTGAAGCACCTCTCATCGCTCTTCCCGGTCAACGCTTCGCGGAGACCCGAGCGGATCGCCATCAGCGATTCGCCCGTTCTTGATCTGTCTCTTCGGCGTCGCGCGACTAGAGCACCCGGCCCACGAAGGCTTGGAGTTGGAACGTGCCGACGAGGACTTCCTTCCCAGTCAGCTCCACGATGCCGAGCTGCACGAGGGCGTCGCCGACGCCTCGCATGTTGGTCCAGTTGCGGATGAGTACCTCGTCGTCTGCGAGCTCGGAGTGCTCCGCTCGCGCTTCGCTCTCGCGAACCGTGAGTACCGCCGGACCGTCGAGGCGGTTGTCGTCGAACACGGCAAGCACCTTGGCACCGGGCATGTGCTCGAGGCGGCCGGTGATGACGGCCCCGCTGGTGAGGTGGATGCTGACGTTCTCGTCGATGACCCGCGTCGGGGTGAGTGTTGTGTCCGTCATGATCAGGCCACCTTCGCGAGCTCGCGGGCGACCGACTCAACGGCTGGCTTCACCCGAACCTCGTATGCACGAGAGCGGAACGGCCCGACGTTGACCGCTCGGACGATCTGGACGACACCGGACGCTTCGAGGGAGGCGGCCAGTCCGGTGTGCTCGCTCCAGTCCTTGATGAACACGGTGTCCGCGTGGGTGCGGAGGCCCTGCGACTCCAGGTTGGTGGTCAGGATCTCGGAGAGCCCGTCTGCGGAGCCGAGTACGAGTGCGTGGCGTTCAGCGTCGTACATCAGGTCTCCGGTGAGCGTGATGGCTGAAAACTCGACGTCGAGGTTCTCCTTGATGGTTGCGATCATGGTGGGACACGTCCTCTCTGAGGTGGTTCATGGCGTTGGTGGTCCACGAGCAGATCGAACGAGCGATGCGGCGCGGGGCGAGGAAGGGGTTCTGTCCTTCACAGGCATTTCCGCTGCGACTGTGTCGCAGAGCTCTACTGCACTGACGCCGGCGGGTGCGGCACGTCTGAGTCCGCGCGCTTTCGTTCGGCCGGCGCGGATTCAAGCGCTGAGGGGCATCGCAGCGGTTGGGGCGGGGAGGAGCTTCAGCGTGCGCCCGGCGTCCTGAAGGACAATGGCGCAGCCGTTCCTGAACAGCTCGCTGCGGTCGTAGACGCGGCCGGTGCTGGCTAAGTCGATGCGGTGGTCCCCCGGCGGCTCATGGTGAACGACGACCACGCGCGTCACCGATGAGGTGTCGATCGCGCGTTCGGCAAGGCCAGCGACGGTCAATCGCATCTCACGGAAGCGCTCTGCTTTGACGTGGTCACCGTCGGCGTCGGCGACATCCGCGTTGGCGGCCAGGAAGATCGTCAGGTCCCGCACCTCTTTCGGAGTCGGCATCGGCAGGCCCGAGTGGGTCACTGTGATCATGGCGTTTTTCCTCGTTTTCGTGGATAATCGAACAATCAGGGATCGAATGAGCGCAGATCGGGTTCGTTCATACGGGGAGTGCCATTCAGGCGCTCGGACGAGAAGGTCCTCGTCAGGACGCAACGGAAAGGCACACCCATGGCAGGAGAGACGGTCATCACCGTGGTCGGAAATCTCACGGCGGACCCAGAGCTGCGATTCACGCAGAACGGGCTGGCGGTGGCGAACTTCACGATCGCCTCGACCCCTCGGAACTTCGATCGCGCAGCCAATGAGTGGAAGGACGGCGAGGCACTGTTCTTGCGCGCGAGCGTTTGGCGTGAGTTCGCAGAGCACGTCGCCGGCTCACTCACGAAGGGGAGCCGTGTCATCGCAACCGGCCGACTGAAGCAGCGGTCCTACGAGACGAAGGAAGGCGAGAAGCGCACCAGCATGGAGATCGAGGTCGACGAGATCGGCCCGTCGCTGCGATACGCCACGGCGACGATCAGCCGCGCGCCGTCCGGAGGCGGTGCTCAGCGGAGTGGGGGAGTTCCAGCTGCCGAGAACCAGGGTTGGGCTGCAGCCCCGGTCGGCCCCGGCGCACCGGCCGCGGGCGATGCGTGGAGCACCCCGGGCGGATACAGCGACGAAACGCCGTTCTAGACTCCGCTCTCTCGAACACCCCTGCAGACCGGCTCACGCGAGCTTGGTGCGCAGGGGTGTTCGTCTTGATGTGGGTGGGTCAGGCGAGGCCGGCGAGAGATCGCAGCAGAGCGAGTTCGACGGCGTTGATACCGATGTTCGTCGCAGGTGAGATCAACGCCACGCGCGGATCGCGCAGCAGCTCGGGTGCGATCTCGCCAGATCGAACGGCGGCGTTGATGTCATCATCGATCCAGATGAGCAATGGATTCGGCCCGGCCTGAGTGGCAGGGTTTTTCTGCAGCCAGCGCTCGATGGCAACGAGCTTCCACCATGTCGCGCCACGATCGCGGTACTCGTGGACGGTGGCGAACATCCGGTCCGCACCGCCCGTGAGATGCCCGGCCCCCAGAGCCGGCGCCAGCCCCTGGGACGCCTCCAGCCGCCAGGACGAGTGCCACAACACCTCGACATTCGATGAAGCTTTGGCACGCCGACCACGCGAAGCATGACCCACACCTTCACCTCCGAGCTCGAGCAGCGTCTGCACGACAGGGGTGGCGATGACACAGGATGGTAGCCCGGCAGGAGAGGAGTACTCCCATCCAGTCTCGCGCTCGTGGAGATGCGGGTCATCGGGGTCGACCATCGGGCAGAGCACGCCGTCGACGTCAAGAGCGACGGTGACGCGGGCACTCATGCGGCGCGCAGCAGCGGATTGTCGTGACGGAGAGTGGCTACTTCTCCGATCATGATTCGCACCGTGGCATCGGCGCAGAGCTTCCCCCGCAACATGAGGAGCAGCGCGGCCGCCGCATCGTCGTTACGCAGGCGCACCACCGCTCGAGCTGAGATCTCCGCACGTTTGGAGACGGCAAGAAGCCCATGGGGCTTGTGGCCGAGAGTCTGGAGAGCGTGTCCGACGTTCAGCGTTTGCACCTCCATGCTGTTCTCGATGCTCTCGCTGCTGGCGTGAGTCCCCTCGGACAAGGGGTGGTCGACGACGACGGTGTACTTCTGGACCCGACGGAATGGGACGAGGTTGCTGAGCATGGGGTGATCTCCTGGATCAGTCAGTGTTGCAGGTGTTGGAGCGAATCGCCCGGAGCGCCGCCTCACAGAGAGCACAGCGGAGGGCACGCTTTGGCGGGGTGACGCCGAAGCGCCCTAGACCCGAGATGATCTCCGGTCTCATGTACTGGTAGCCGCAGATTGCGAGCCAGTTGAAGTCCCAGCGGCGCTTGGGGTCCTGACTGCGGACTCGGCCACCGAGGACATGCCATTTCGGATCGCGATCGGGGAACCGCGTGGACCGCTGCACTGGCCATTCCCACCAGACTGAGCGACCGGCGCCGACGTACTCGCGGATTTTCTGCACGCGCGGCCCCTGGTGTGCGTCGATCGTCACGGGATCGATGTCGTCGACCGACGGTAGACGCGTGAGCGCGGCGCCCTTGACCGCCTTCATGACGCATCCGTCAGGCGCAGGGTGCTGCCGACATCGAATGTGCGCACTGTCCCGCGGACGAGCTGCGCCTCGGGGACGATGATGCGGTGACCGCCGACCGGGTAGGAAGGGTGACTCGAGGCAACGACGATGCACGTCCATGAGCTGTTGTGGCGCTTCACAGGGAAGACGCGATCCTCACCTCTGGAGTGTGAGTACGACTCGTAGGGGACGACGACCATCGCGCGGAACGATGGCAGGTCGTCGCCGAGATCGGGCAACTGGATCATCAGGTCCTGGATGGGCCCGAGGATGTTCACGGGAAGCTGGGACAGCGCGTGGTTGGTGGACCCAACGGGTGCCGCGGCGAGTCGTGCGACTTCCTCTGCGGGGTCCTCGAACAGGGTCTTGAACATGGCACGTCCTTCGGTTTGTTGGTGCTGTGACTAGTGCTGGAGGCGGCGGGACCCGCCTGCCTCAACGGATGAGGACCCGGGCGGTGACCGTGATCTGCTTGAACACGGGGTCGTAACGCTCGTTCGTGATCTTGATGACACCGGCGGTCGCGAGGACGCGGGCGATCGACGGGAGCGATTCCGTGTCGGTGATGAGAATGCTGCCGGCGGGCGCCTTGGCGGCCACCTTGTAGACCTCATCTCCAGAGAAGACGGCGAGAGTCTCCTTCGTTGCCGGGTCAGCGATCCGCAGACGATTCGCGCTTGCGTTCCATTCGACGGTGACGTCTTGGACTCGAGCGACCTGAGCGCGCACGGTGGTGAGGTTCTGAGCAGTCATCAGCGGGAGCCTTTCGAAGCCTGGGTTGTGGTCTTGGTTCACAGGAGTTCCCGGCCACGACGTGTCGTGGCATTCCCTGCCAAATGACCGATGAGGTACGACTCGGTCGTCGATTCGGACGCCTCCGTTGTGTCCGAATCGAAGAAATGCCTGTCCGGTTTCACGACACATCTCGTCTGGCGGAGAACTTGGCGAGGAAGTCGTCGATAGGCAGTTCGACCCACGGCGCACAACAGTCATTTTTGCACATTTACGTGGATAAACGGATAGTATGAGGCTCGCCCTGATCGACCCCAATGGAGCCGATCGTGTCCCGTTCGGACACCGCCCCACTCCACTCGAAAGGTCGCCATGAGCAATAACTCCGCCCCGCAGGCACCACGATCACTCTTCCCGAGGACCGCGACACCACCTCAACCCCAGCAGGAGTCGGCTCCAGCGGTTTCAACGGCTCCTGCGACCCAGCGTCCCGAGCCACGAGTGATCCCGTCGTCAGGGCCAAGCGCCGCACCTGCGTTCGCACCACGCACCTCGCCTCGGCCGGTGCCCGTGACGGCGCACGACCGGCCGGCGCACGCTGCGACCAAGCATGCGGCCCCGATGCATCGTGAGCTCATGAAGCCCCTGAGTGAACTCATCCCTCGACGAGGAGCCATGGAGTTCAGGAGGGTCTTCGAGGACCTCGTCGCGCACGGCGTCTCCGACGTGCACATGACGCGTTCAGGTCTGGAAGGGACGTTCACCGTCGAGGCGCGCGTCGACGGGAAGAAGCAGCTCGTGCATACCTATGAGGGCACCGAAGCGCGGACCATCACGAACCTCATCAAGACCGAAGCGGGCATGACCACCGATCCCACGATGGTGCCCGAGGACGGAAGCTACAAGCTCCCCATCGACGGCTATCCGTACCGAGCTCGCGCTGTGGCCCTCCCGACGTTCGACGGCGGAGAGCGGCTGGTCTTCCGGCTGCCACAGACCGGCCCGCTGCGGAGCATCGAGGATCTGGGATTCACAGCCGAGAACCTCGCAGCGACGAAGTCCATCCTCGACATTCCGAGCGGAATGACCCTGCTGGCCGGTCCGACAGCTGAGGGCAAGAGCACCACGGCGTTGAGCATCCTGCAGTACCTCCAGGAGATGAACAACGGTGTCGTCTTGACCCTAGAGGACCCCGTGGAGCGGGTCATGCCCAACATGCTCCAGATGGAGGTCAAGGAGGAGGTCGCAGGCGCAGGTTTCTCGGACATGATGCGGTATCTCGTCCGAGCGGACGCGGACATTCTCTTCATCGGTGAGATCCGCGACCGGCTCACGGCCACGGCAGCCGTCGAGATCGCGAAGGCCGGTCGACGTGTCATCGCCACCGTCCACGCCACCGACAACGTCGGGGCGTTCATGCGGATGGTCGGACTTGCTGATGACACGCCGTTGTCGGTCCTCGAGTCGATCAACGGCATCATCTCGCAGCGCCTCGTGCCTCGGTTGGTGCGGGGAACCGATCGCTTCTCCGGTCGCTACCCGATCCACGAGGTGACGACCAGCACCGATGTGCTGACCGACGCCCTCGTAGAGAACCACTCGCGCGCGGCCATCCGCGCAGCTGCAGCGCCGACGTCGACGAGCTTCAAGACCACGGTCGCCGAGCTCGTGAACGACGGCATCACCACCCTGGCCGAAGCTCGAAAGACGGTGCGCAATGTCTGATCAGATCGCGAAGTTCTCCCACATGCTCGACACCTACGGGGGTCACAAGGCGTCGGACATCCACCTCACCGAGAACCGCGGAGCCTACTACGTGAAGGACAAGGCGACGCGGAAGATCGCGAATCTGCCGTTCGACAGTGGGTCGCTGCTTCGCTCGCTGGTCGAGGAGACGATCCCTGGTGGAATGCAATCAGTCCTGGACCAGGGTCAGGCCGACGCGTCATTCGACGTCGGAGGCGCATTCCGAGGCCGGTTGGCCGTCCGCCAGGAACTCGGCGGGGTGTCCTGCACGATGCGTGTGATCTCTCGCATCATCCCCACCCCCGAAGAGCTCGGGCTGCCGAAGTCGGTGGTGAATCTGATCGGTCGCCCGTCGGGCTTGGTGCTCTTCGTCGGGCAGACCGGGTCGGGGAAGAGCACGAGCATCGCGGCGATGGTGGACCTGGTCGCCCGTACCCAGCCGTCGTCGATCTACACGCTCGAGAAGCCGATCGAGTACGTCTATCCAGAGGGGATGGCGCTCGTCGTGCAACGTGAGATCGGAACACACGTGGAGTCGTTCGCGAAAGGCATCGAGAACGCCAAGCGTTCGCACCCACGCATCATCGTCGTGGGCGAGATCCTCAACACGGAGACCGCTCGGTCGGCCCTGCTGGCGGCGGCCTCTGGTCACCTGGTCATCAGCACCATGCACGCCGGAACCGCCGGCGAAGCCGTCGACTCCTTCGTCTCGATGTTCACCCCCGAGGAACAGGGCCTGATCCGAACGCAGCTCGCACAGAGCCTCCTGGGCATCATTGCGCAGACTCTCGTGGCCAAACTGGGCGGCGGGATGGCCCTCGCTCAGGAGATCGCCTTCAATACCCCGACCTTCGCTGAGCTGCTGCGTGGTTCCGGCAACCGCAGCAACGACACGAAGTACATCCAGCAGCTCCTGCTCGGTGGCGGCCAGGCCGAGGGCATGGTCTCGATGGAGCAGGCCCTGGCGACGCTGGTGAAGAAGGGTGACATCACCATCGACTCGGGCTACCGAATCGCTCGTGACAGGCCCGCCTTCGAGGAGAAGCTCCAGCTCGTCGGCGTCCGTGTACCGGGCGTCGCGGCATAGCTCGTCGCAACCACTACTCGATCCACCACCAGGGGAGTCACGATGACCGACACATTCACGCTGAACACCGAGTCCGATGAGACACCGGCGACACCATCGACCACAACCACAGACGAGCAGTTCCCGTCGTCACCGAAGGTCTGGCGACCGGGCGGACCGACCGCCTCTCTCCCCGGTCGATCCGACGGCGCGACCGGCCCCAAGGCGACAACGAAGCTCGGGAGGGGGAAGCAGTCGAAGAAGAACGCGCCGAAGTCGTCCGAGGCCGATCGTCCGGTGAAGCTGCTGCCAGAGCCCAAGGCGCCCAAGCCGCTGAGCAAGAGCGCCCAGAAGAAGGTCGATCGTGCTCGCTTGATCAAAGAGCGCGAGGCCGACGCTGCGGCTGTCCGGATCAACGGGTCCGACGAAGACGTGGAGATCCCGAAGAAGCCCTGGTTGGTCATCTTCAACGGCAAGCGAGCGCGTCCGGATGAGGTCGCAGAGACCCTCACCGACATGGCGTCGATGCTCGAGAACGGTCAGTCGGAGCGCCGCGTCGTGGAAGCGCTCGCTCAGCAGTACGGCAACTACGACATCGGAGAGGCGTACGGGCGAGTCGTGATGCTGCTCGACCGCGGAGTGACGCTGGGCAAGGCCATGGCGGATCAGACCGACGCGTTCCCGCCCGTCGTCCGCGAGTTGCTCGCTGCGGCCAAGATGCCGAAGGACATGCACCGCAACCTCAGGCAGGCCGCGATCATCGTCATGGAGGCCGACAACATCAAAACGCAGATCCGGAGCGCGCTGTTCAAGCCTGGGATGCTGGCGTTCTTGGCTCTCGCGTTCACATTCGGTGCAGTCCAGTGGCTGCTCCCGATGACGATCGTCTCGTTCACCAGTATCGGTATGGAGACCCCACAGCTGACGGTGACCGTCATGGCCATCGGTGAGTACCTCAAGTGGGCGATCGTGGCGCTGATCGTGATCGTTGTGCTCTGGCAGATGTTCTGGATCCTCATCGGCAAGAGCAATGAACGGGTCGCCACCTTCATCGACCATCTGTCGTTGAAGGCTCCGATGATCGGTGAGATCACCAAGATGAGCGTCGCCGCGCGCTTTTGCGACGTCCTCGCGGCCTGCCTCGCGGTCGGTATGTCGGAGATCGAAGCTCTCGAGATCGCCGGCCGGGCCTGCGGGAACCGTTCCATGCGCGCCTGGGTGGAAGACCACGTCGGCCGGCAGCGCCTCGGACTGGTGACCTTCTCCGATGTGTCGAAGACCGAGATGCTGCCCTGGAACTTCCGGAACCGAATCGAGACAACGACGTCGCTGACCCGACGCGTCGAGATCCTTCGTGAACTCGCGGAGACGTTCCACTTCAAGGCACAGAGTCGCCTCACCCGGTTCGCCGAGCGCGTTGGACCGATCAGTGAGGGCATCGTCATCGTCGTCATCATCTGCGTCGTCATGCTCATCGTCAGCCCGATCATCAGCTTCGTGCCGACCATGCTCGAGGAGGTTGGTTGATGCTGGAGCTGCTGACGGCTGGACAGGGCTTCCACATCCCCGCGGTGACCGTCCTCGTGATCATCTTCGGGATGCTGCTGCTCGCGGCATATGACGTGTGGAGACGGGAGGTCGAGGACATCGCTGTCGTCGCACTGCTCGGGTTGGCGACGATCGGGCTGCACGTGGAAGGCGTTACAGGTTTGCAGTGGCTGAACGCGCTGCTCGTCGCAGCCATCGCGTTCGGTCTCTACCTCGAGCTCGGCCAACAGGGAATCCTCGGCGGCGGCGACGTCAAGTTGTCGATCGTTCCGGCCTTCGTGTTCGGCGCCCTGCACCCGATGATCGGCCTCTGGTGGATAGCCAGCACGATCCTGATCCACCAGACGTTCTTCGCCATCAATGCACGCGTGAACCGCACGAGGACGGGGATCCCGCACGTTCCCGCGATGGCGGTCGGGGCCCTCGTGACGTCGCTGATCTTCCCGGCGACAATCTGAGGCGACACAGCTTAAGTTCTTGTTGATAAACAAGGAAAAAAGACACTAGACTCACGACGAGCCAAGATTGTCTTGCTCGCACGGTAGGTACATCTGATATGGCTCAGCCGAAAGGGTTCGTGACACGGAAATCCCCGCGTCGCCCTCTCTGCACCGAGACCCCTCAACACAAAAGGAAGTGGCACATGGCCAAGGCAACCGCAGACATGATCGAGATCTCCGACGTCAACGCACTCGGTGCGACGCGCACCGCGAAGAGCGTTCTCGGCGACAAGAAGGGTCTCTCCACGAGCATCCCCGAGGCGCTCGGCGCGATCGTGCTCGGCATGATCCTCCTCGGAGGCGCGGCGTTCGGCGTCGGAGCGGCCATCAACTACGGCCAGGACTCAGGCGCGGAGAGCGACCTCGAGTCGGTCAAGGCGGCGCAGACGCTCTACCAGGCCAAGAACGCCACCTACGGCACGAAGGCTCAGCTCACGAGCGGTTCCGACCCGGCGATGGCGAACTCGGACAAGGGCAGCTGGGACGTCGCGGTGACTGCGAACAACTTCTGCGCCATCTCGAAGTCCAAGGGTGTCTCCGGTACGACGTACTGGATCACCGCGAAGACCGGCAAGGCTGTCACCACGATGCCGACGGCGGCCGAAGCCGGTGTCGCGTGCCCGACCATCCCGGCCAAGCCGTAGTCAACGCAGCGGGCTAACCAGCTGGGCCGCCTAGTGAGTAATCGCTAGGCGGCCCAGCTGAGTCGTTTCCAGCAGGTGTAGTTCAGGCAGCAAGGTCAGCGGATGGGGATCCAGTGAAGTTCATCAACAAGTCGGGTGGCCGCCCGGTGGCACAGTTGCTGGCCGAGAAGAGCGGCGCGGGAAGCGGCATCGCCGAGGGACTCGGTGGCATCGCGCTGATCATGATCGCGATCATGGCGCTCGCTATGGGCGTCACGTCCGACATGAACGCCGTGCAAGGCATCTCGGTCAAGGCCGAGCGCCAGACCTACCTCTCGAACCTCGTCGCCGACAAGCGCGGCGGATCCACATGGGGCACCGCTTCGGCGCCCACCACCGAGAAGAAGGTGCTCCCCAACGGTCGGACTGTGGATGTCACCATGTGGCGAGACGTCACCCCCACGGGAACCAGCCTCACCGCCGTCGCTGCCACCAGCCAGGGCGCGGATGCCGCGAACTGCACCGGACCCACCGCGGTACAGAAGAAGGGTTGCGTCTACGCGACCCGCTTCCACGCGAACGGCCTCGACGGCGTCGAACCACAGTCGATCGTCCGGAAGGACCCGAGCACGACGTCAGCACCCGTCGGCACTGTCGACCCACGTGTCTCAACCGCGGATTCGATCCCACAGGGTGCCACCATCGCATCCGCATCGGACCATGTGGCGACTGTCTGGCGGTATCTGATCAACGCCCAGTCTCTCGAGGCCAGCGGCGAGATTCAGATCTCGCAGGCCGGGAAATTGCTCGCGCTGATCCCCGTCGACGCCAAGGCCAGCAACTACTTCGGCACCTTCTCGGTGACGCTCGACGTCCCAGTCACCGTCACGGTGACTCAGGGCAACGTCGTCGTCCAGACCATCTACATCTACCGCACTGGAGGCACCGCATGAACCGCTCGATGATGGACGTGCTCAGCGAGAAGAAGGGCATGGCGCTCGAGCTCGGGGTCGTCGTGATGGTGATGGCAATGCTCCTGGCGGCAGGCGCGGTCATCACGAACTTCGGTATCCTCTCGCGCCAGGCCGCCGAGCTGCAGGCGCTCAACCAGGAGGTCACCAACCGAGCGGAGCGGTTCGTCAGCGATCTCAACGAGGATCTGACGAGCACCGTGACACCGAGTTCTGCCCGCCAGTGTTCCACCTTCCCGGCCATGTGCACGCAGATCATCGGCTTCACCCCCTCAGGTGATGGCGCGAGGATCGTGCTGCGTATCCAGGCGGACTCCGTGTCGAAGGTCGGACAGACCGTCACCAAAGACGTGACGATCCTCTCGGAGGAAGTCACCCACGTAACGGCGATCGATGACACCGGCAAGCAGACCTGGGCACTCTCTGACGAAGGCCTGCGGTTCAAGGTGTGGAGCCTCGCGGAGGGCAAGCCCGCCGCCGTCAAGACGGGGGATCTGTCGGGCCCGGCTGCGGACAACCGCTGGGTGAGCGTCGATGACCGCGCCGGGATCGACAGCAAGGGTGCGCTCTGGCTTTGGGGCAAGAACAACATCGGCCAGGCCGGCGTCGGTTCGACCAGCACTCAGCCGGTGATGCCGCAGCGATTCGCAGCCGAAGGGACGAGCTTCCGATTCGTCGTCACTGACGACGACCGTGGCTATGCGATCGACGCGAAGGGCAACCTCTGGGCGTGGGGCAAGAACACGAAGGGCCAGCTCGGCCTCGGGCACGCGAACAACGTGCTGAGTCCGACGAAGGTCCCGGCCGTTCAAGTGACCTCTCTCGCTGTCGGCCAGGACAATGCGGTCGCGTTGACGACCAGCGGTGAACTGCTGACTGCTGGCGCAGCTCAGCGGGGCTACTCGATTCCGGCCGGCTCTACGTTCATTCCTCTGGAGCCCGGCGCGACCTACAAGGCCGTCGCCTCTTCCTCCGTGAACGGGGGAGTCGCGGTGATCCGTTCTGACGGCCGCCTGATCGTCAACGGGAGCACGTCTGTCGCACCGGCGTCGGTGAAGTTCAGCGCCGTGTCGCGCGGCGCGCGGGCCGGATATGCAATCAGTGTTGAGGGTGACCTCTACGCGTGGGGAGATGGAGCGTTCGGTCAACTCGGGCTGGGCGCCGACAACGTGAAGCCGTCCTCAGCGACGAAGGTGATGCCGGGGACGAAGTTCATCGATGTGCAGGGGAATGAGACCAGCGCATTCGCCATCGATACCAGGGGTGGTCTGTACTACTTCGGCAAGTCGCCATCGGGGTACGTCGGCGGAATCGACCTCCCTCAGGTGTTCGTCCCCACCAAACTGCTGCCCGACGTCCAGTTCCGATCGGTCGCGGCGAACAACGGTGACACCGTCGTGAGCCTGCTGGACATGAAGGGCAACATCTACAGCCTCGGAACCGCAACACCGGGTCTCTGGGCGACGAACTACCAGGGCTCAAGCGATCAGCCAATCCGCATGCCACTACCGGATGGTTTTTCCTCGAATACGTGGAAATAACACACTATGCTAGGCGGCGGAGAGGGGAATCCAATGAGGATGAGACAGCGCACCACACGTGAGGTCCTGCGGGACAAGGGGGGCCTGTCGACGAGCATCATCGAGACGCTCGGTGGCATCAGCCTGAAGATGATCGGTACGGTCATGGTCGGCGGTCTGCTCGTCGGCTTGCTCGGCTTCTGGGCGATGTCAACGGCCAGCGCGAGTGCGTCATCCGGCTTCCAGGCTTCCAACCTCGGATTCGAGAAGGCCGTCTCCAGTTCTGACGTCGTGGTCGGCATCAGCGGTAACCGTGTCGGGCTCCTGAAGGACGTCACGGGCGACAAGTGTGAGGTGCAGACCTGGCAGCCGGGGAGCAACACCGGCAAGGTCACGCTGAGGGTGGATACGACGACGGTCGCCGGCGTGTGCACGTCGTCGACCCCGCTGATCGCTGCAGGCAAGGGCAGCACCACCAGCGAGCCGCTGTTCGACATCACGCAGCCGGTCCTCACGTACACGAACCTCGGCGGTCGCCAGATCCTCTTCAACGACGTCGGCGTCGCCACTCTGGCATCCGGCACGAAGCCTGCCGACGTCCGAAGCATCGACTGGGACGACACGCGTCCGTACCAGGTCGAGCTCAAGCTGCAGTCGGCGGACAAGGACACGGCGAAGACGACGAAGAAGGCAACACTTTCTGCGTTCACGAACGTCGACAACGTCACCCAGGCGACCGACGATCTCCGGTACGTCCCCTCTCCGAGCGACGACCCGATCCCCGGACCACTGCGGATCCGGGACGTTTCGCGTTCCACCACCACCGGTGAGGTCATCGGAGGGGTTCGCGAAGGCGTCTCCGTGACCTTCACCGGCGCCGTTTGCCCCACTGGGCCCACCAAGGTGAACATCAGCTACACCCAGCAGAGCCCCACCACCGCTCCCGCTCGGAACACCGTCGTGAACGCGGTCCTCACCGGCGCTGACACGACCGTGCAGTTCGACGGTGTCGCCAACGGCTCGAGCGGCGCCATCGACGCCGTGGCCACCTGTGTCACCGACGGAATCGCTGAGCGCGCAAACACCCTCTACACGCAGCCGATCCCGGCTACCCAGCTCACGGTGGTGCAGAACCCGGAGGAGAACAAGCACGACCTCGCCTGGACGGCAGTATCGAGCCTCCCGACGTCGTTCGCGGTCTCGTGGCTGTTCGGCGCGGAGGACCGCGGCGTCATCGCAACGACTTCAGATCTCACCGCACAGTCGACCAACTCGTCTGGATACAACTACGGGACCACCAGCACGTACACCGTCGTTGCCTCGGTCGGCGAGGTGACTGGCCCGCCGGCATCGGCGACCATCAGTACAGCCGTCCCGGCGCCGGTAGCCACGAAGATCACTCCCGCGTCGACCGGAGCGAGCTGGACGGTCGTGACCTGCCCGTTCGGGACGAAGGCTGAGTATGCCTCGAGGTACCACCAGCAGGTGGGCACCGACACCAGTGTCAACTGGGGAGCCAAGAGCGCCTGGAGCACGACGCGGACGCTCACCGGAGTCACCACCCCCGGCTACGGCCGCACTACCGTGGAAGTCGACACGCGCTGCCTGGCTCACTACAGCGGAGTCGGCTCGACGACGGCGACCAGCAGCGCCGAGTTCTACCAGCCTGAGGCAGTCGCTCTGACGGTCGACCGGTCGACGGCCATCGGAACGGTCTTCAAGGGCGGCCGGGAAGGCGCCCAGGTGTCATACACCGGCGGGCGCTGCTACAACGGCACGAGCAGCAACGTCGAGGTCGCATGGCAGCCCAGCATGCCCACTGGACAGAAGAAGGTCACCGACATTCGCGCCCTGGTTCTGACTGCCTCGGCTCAGACAGCGGACCTTGGGGGAGTTGCCAACGGCGCTGACGGGTCGATGTCAGTCAAGGCGACTTGTTCGAACGTGACGAGCGGATCGGCGACGAAGGCCTCTGCCTACACACAGCCGCTACCCAAGCCGGAGCCGGTCGTCGACCAGCCTTCATCGATCGGTCAGCGGGTCAGCTGGCTGGCCGTCTCCTCGCTGTTCACGACCTACAACGTCCAGTGGACGTCCACGAATGGGCTCACCGGTGTCGAAGGAGGTTCGGACACGACCTCACTCTCCTACATTGCCCGGCCTGTAGCGGGTTCCGTCTACGGCCACACCGCGACGTACGTGGTCACACCGACCGTCGGCAACAACACCTCGGAGGGCTCCAACAGCGCATTCACGCCCTGGCCGGCGACGTCGCCTGCGACATCACTTTCCTGGACGGCGAATGGTGTCAGCGCAGGGACGTTCAACTGGACCAACGGAGCGGCGTGCCCTGCCGGGACGACGAAGCACTCGAGCAGCATGCTCAACCTGAAGTGGAACACGGCAGCCGTTGGCGTCTGGGCTGAGTACAAGGTCAGCGCCTTCGCGCTCAACAAGACGACCGATCCGTCCGGGACGGTCAACCTGCAGGGCTACCCGTTCCAGTACAAGGTGTCGTCGAAGTGCGTTTCGGCGTGGAGCGAGTCACAGTTCGTCGATACCCAGTCACCGACGTTCTACAACACCTGGACGACGCCTGCCGCACCGGTCTACAACGCGTACACGGGTTGGAAGAAGGTCGAACAGCCAGCCGGCTCGATCTACGACATCTGCCGCAACCACGGCACGTCGTCCTGCAGCGTGAGCGCTTACGGCAACTCGATCCAGCTCCAGTACAAGACGTTCTGCCCGACGGGTTCGTCACTCGGATCGAACAACGTGCACGCACGATCGTGGGCCGGGTCACACTTCGATCTGCCGATGAACTCATGGGACGGCTGGGAGACCGGTCGCGTGAACCAGCACGTCTACTACCAGGCGCAGTACGCCTGCAAGACGCCGTGGGGTAACCAGAGCCCACTCTCGCCGGCGACAGCAGAGTACGCCGTTCTCGTGCGGGGGTGGTAGGGATGCGGGACATTCTGAAGCGTCGGCGTCCGTTGATCATCGTGATCAGCGGCGCCGCCGCGCTGGCGATCGCCGCTGCTGCCGTGACGGTCTCCGTCGCCACGAAGCCGGCCCCCGCCGAGCTCACCGGCAAAGCCGGCGAGCGTGCAGCCGCGGCCGCGGCCGACGACTGGGCCGCACTTCCACTCGATGAAGACGGGAATCCGATCGGAGAGCCAGAGATTCAGCTCGATGAGAAGGGTAATCCCATCATCAAGCCAGGACTCGCCGAGGAGAAGCGATCTGCGGACCAGCCGTTGCCGTCGGTGAAGATCTCTGACGGTATCGGTGTCCTCGACACCACGGCGGACACCGCGGGCACGCTGCAGCTCCTGCTCGAGGCGAACAACCCCGGCGTGAAAATCGGGAGCGATGCCTGTCTGCTCGACTGGGCGGCCACGCAGCTGCCTGCATCGACGGACGCGTTCTCGGGGGTGTTGGAGGTCTGCGGTCGGAAGGCAGCCGTGATGTACGGGGGCTACTCCACCTCGGTACGCGATCTGAACCTGCATGCGCTCTACGCGCCCGAGGAGAAGGAGCGGACGGCACTCGGCAAGGTGCTGTTCAAGAACGATCGGCTCGCCTATGCATCCGTCGCCACCGGTGACGGCAAGGGAGTGCTTCTGGTTGTGACAGCCGCCACAGGCCCGAAGGATTCGACTCCCGATTCGATCACCAAGGTCGACCCGGTCGTGCCGAAGCAACCCGACGTCCTCCCAGCGGCACCCTAGTCAGGAGCTCAAGCGAACGGCCGCATCCTGCGCTCATCGAGCGTGCAGGTGCGGCCGTTCGCTTTCTCGCGTCATCCGGCCAGTCGACAGTCTCGTCTCCGGAAATGAAAAAGCCGCACCCCGCGCTCTGAGAGCGAAGGGTGCGGCTTTGTGAGTGATCTGTTACTCCGAGTCCACCTGCTGCTGAATCTGCTGTTCCATCCCCTGACGGGCCAGGCCGGCCGAGCCGAGGAACAGGAGCGCAAACATCATGGCGAACGCGATAGCCGGGACACTGGGACGTCGTCGAGGTGTTGTCATTGGAGTCTCACGCCTCAAGCCTACTGAGCATCCTCGAGCTGCTGTAGCTGCTGCTCGTTCATCGCGCCTACGACGCCTGCGGCGCCCACGATCACGAGGGCGAGCGTTGCAGCGAAGGCAACGCTCAGGACGAGGACACTGATGCGATTCTTCTTCATATGGGGTCTCTCTTTCTGCGGAGGGTGTTGTTGGCGTTGGTCAGCGTCCGATGTCGTCGCACAGCGAGTGTTGTCCGATCCCGGCCTCAGCGGCGCTCGTCTCGGCGGCGGAGTACGCCGCGTAGCGCGTGGGCCGCGGGGCACTTCGCGGGTGCCACGCTTCTGCGTAGCCCTGTGTCACCATCTCGAGCGCGAGGTCGGTCTGCGGCTCGTCCACGAGCTCAACGTAGGCGAGGGTGCGCCCAAATCGATCTGTCCTGTCTGCGAGGGGGTCGTAGACGATCGAGAGTCGAGTGCTTGAGCCGATGAGGTCCTCGAGGAACTCGGCGGCCGCATCAGCGCCGCACTCGGCGGGGACCTCGCTCATCTTGTTGAGCTCAGGGGTGTCGATGCCGAGTAGGCGAATCGTGTGCTCGGTCTGAGCATCGTTGGTGGCAGGGAAGTCCGTGCTTGGCTCGACAGCGATCGTGTCGCCATCGACGACCCGGATGAACGTGGCCACCGTGACCGAGACACCATCGGAGGCCGATGGGGGAGCGGTGAGCTCCTGCTCGCGACCACTGTCCACGGCGTCGTTGACGAGGCCGCCGGCGAACTGGCAGCCCGTCAGGGCGATCGCCAGGCTGAGGGCGGCGACGAGCGTGGTCGCCTTCTTGATCGTGTGCATGACTTGGACTCCTGCGTTGGTTCAATGGTGATGAGTTGGACAGAACGCGACCCTGCCCGGAGATGGCCAGGGTCGCGTTCCAGTCAGCGGTCGCTTTTGCGCTCGAGGAAGCCTGCGAACAGATGCTCGATGTCCTGAACGTGATCGGCAACGGACCGCGCGAGCACCGCGAGTTCGCGCTCCGCCGCCTCGTCCGAGGGGGACCACTGTGCCAGCGCGAGCGAGCTGAGGAGGTTCGTGCGAATCTCCTCAAGGTTGCGGTCGTCTGGATCAGCGACCTCGTCGCCGTCGGCGGTGAACGGTTCGTCGAAGAGGGCGAGCTCGCCGAGGAAGTCGATCGGTGCGCTGGCGTCCGTCGGCTGGTCGCCCCAGGACAGTCCACCGCTGACGAGGAGAACCCGGGTTCGGTAGCCGAAGGGGACGTCGATGATCGCCACCTCCGGGTTATGGCCGCCGAAGCTGCCGTCGTCCGTGAGGGAAAACAGGGTGTTGAAGAGGGCGTCGAGGAGTTCCCGGGCGATCGCCTCGCGGGATCCGGGTGTGAGGTCATCCGAGTCGTACGCGACATCGAAGGCGTGAAGCTGCTCCTCGGTGAGTGTGTCGTCGATGAAGACGCCGAACGTGTGGTCCTCACGGAAGGCGATGATCTCGATGACGTCGTTGATCACGGCCGGCGTGACTCGGGTGAAGAGGACGGCGTGGTCGTCGACGGGCGCTTGGACCCCGTTCGCATCGGCGCGGTAGACAGGGGCCGAGGCCGCTGAGATGAGCATGTCTGCTCCCATGGTGGATCTCCTTGCTGGTGGCGGGTGAAGGTGGGGGTGTTGGCGCCGAGCGCTGGACTACTTGATCCAGCCGTCAGCGGCCTCGTCGAAGTACGCGACGGGGACACGGTTCGGTGCGGCGCTGCGGAGCATCCTCTCGATGTCGGCGCGTGCGACCTGAGTGCCGCCGACGAAGGCAAGCCAACGGTCGCTGTCGGTCAAGTCGGTGCTCAGGGTGGTGTCCGTGGAGATGCTTTCGCCGCGGGCGCCCGCCTCTGGGTTCCACGCCCAGTTGTGTGCAGTGGCCTGCAGAGAGTGGCGCATCGGAGGCGCTTCGAGGCCGAGCCTCTGTGTGGACTCCAGCCAGATCGCATGATCGAGGACCTTGCGCTCGTAGCTCGATTCCCAGCCGTTGCGCACGGACTCCTGGAACAGCTCGAGGAGGACGTCGACGACGGCCTGATCGGCGAGGTCCTCGCCGGCGAGCGACTCGGGCAGGACGAAGTCGTTGAAGTCACAGCCGACCTGGTGGCTGATGGCCGTGAAGGCGCCCGGTGAAAACGGATCCGGGCTCGGTTCGTTGATGTACAGCAGCCAGCCGATCGGCGCGCGGAAGTCCGCGCCGAGCCCCTCGTGGATGAGGGAGACCTTCCAGGCGCCGCGCTTGATCGCGAGCACCGCCAGGTCAAGGAGCTCCTGGGGGAGCGTGCGGTCGGGTACAGCCGCCGGAGAGTTGGATTCCGTCATGAGTGGACTCTTTCGATTGGGAGAGATGTTCTAAGCACACCCCCGAGGCGGTTTTCCACCTACGTTTTTCCACGTATTCCAGCTTAAACGATGAGCGCCACAGATCTGTTCGAGTATGCTGATGCGCTACAAGCAAGCCAGCAGAGAGGTGCCGCATGAGCGACGAACAGCAGCCCAGCTTCCTCAGGGGGCTTCCTCCGCGGGGTGCCCAGCCCACCGTCGCGGCGGTTGAACGTGAACCGGAGCGCGACGAACCCGTCGCGACGCGCGGGTGGCGACCCAACAGGCTGGTGCTGTTCGTGGTCGCGGGCTTCGGACTCGGTCTGATCGCACTGTTGGTCGTCGGATTGGTGATGATCAACAGTGCGACATCGACCGCCGGCGCTGAGGCGACCGGCTCCGGGTCAGCGGTCGTGGAGGGTGCTGAACCAGGTGAACCAGCCGCCGGGGAACCGGCCCCGGACGCGACGGCCGCCGTCGAAGGTCACGAGGTCAGCGCGGAGCTGTGTGCGGCCCTGCAGAGCGCCGTCTCATTGAGTGGCGCAGACCTGACGTCGACCGAGGTCTCACCGGAGCAGCTCGCCGCGTTCGCCGGAGTCGCAGCGATAGCGAGCCCAAACCAGAGCAGCTATCAAGGGTTCGTGGATCTTCTCCAGGACCCCGCGAGCGTTCCGTCAGAGGCCGATGCACAAGCGTTGTCGGCAGCTTTCGCCCAGGCGGCACAGGCCGATCTCGTCACCTGCGCGTAACGGATATCCCTACGAGGAAGAAGCCCCGGATCTTCGGATCCGGGGCTTCTTCGTGCCCCTCCATCTAGTAGGGGAGCCAGGTCGCGATCAGATTCAGCTGTCCCTGAGCGCCCGGCGCCAGTCGTTTGCGGATCGCCGTGGAGGCCAGCAGATCTGCGCCCGGCTGTCCAAATGGGAACAGTGACTGCCCCCACGCGACGACGGTGGGAATTCCCGCGTCGCGCGCGCGCTCGGCGCAGCCCCAGGTACCGCGTGACGTCCCCGCGAGGGGGCTCCCGGGGGTGAGTGCGTAGCCGTGCGACGGGAGCACGATGCAGAGGTCGGCGCCGAGCTGGACCATCTCTTGGTAGCGACCTTGGACGGCACCATGACAGCTGGCGTTCACCCGATCCCAATCGGGGCAGGACGACGCGTGCGGGGCATTCCCAACGGGATGGGGCTCAGCCACCATCCCCATTCGACGGGTGAAGTCAGTGACCTGTGAGCCGGCGCCGGGTGTCGCAGCGTGGACGAGGACGGAGCCAGCATGGCGAGCCTGAAGCAGCGAGATGGACGCGTTCATGACGTCCTCTGCTCGTTGCACGTTCGCCCAGGCGCGACTGCCGGTTGTGAGGATCCTCACCGCCGGCGCGGTCATGCCGCCACCCGCAGCCTCTCCCACAGAGGAAGACCGGTCTCGTCGAGCTCGGCTGAGAACTCAAGGTGTGCGCCGGGCTCCTCGACGTGGGTGCCGAGGGCGACCCACCCCGTTCCTGGGGCCGGGTCGTGGCGATCACCGAAGCCGATGGCGAGCCATGCGGGCGACACGCCGAGGACGCGGGAGAAGGCTTGGAACTGCTCGGGCGAGGCCGCCGATCGGCAGGTCGTCAGCAGCTCCTCGCGAAGGGTCTGCCCGAAGCCGGCGTCGCCGAAGTCCGCGAGAAGGCGACCCATGGACGTGGTGGCGAGCCGCTCGCTGAGGGCTTGCTCGAGGCGCGCTCGGTATGCCGCGTCGGCGGAGCGCCGCACGACTTGGCTGACGCGATCGGTGTTGGTGAAGATGGGTGCGATGCGTGACGTCGACACGATGTGGTCTCCAGATCAGGTAGTGGCCGGCCCGATCGGGATGATCAGGCCGGCCGGTTGGGGTTAGAGCGTGTAGCCGCGGTCCCGGGCACGGAGGAGTCGCTCGGCGACGGTCCACGGGTCGGACGCGTACAGCCCCGAGTTGGAGATGCCGTTCAGCTCGATGACGACCGGCTCCCCGGTGGCTGCGTTCTTCGCAACGTCGATGACGACCGTGCCGCTATGTGCGCTAGCCACCCGGCTTCCAAAGCTGAGGAGCTCATGGAAGATGTCGGGTCGGTCCTCGACGGGGGATGGCTCGCCCTGTTCGAGGTGACCTCGGATTCGACGCATGCGAGAATCGAAGGGTCGGTTGCTCTGCCGGTCCAGAGGCGTGAACTCCTCCACGCAGCCTGCGCCTGACACCACTTCTCCGTCGATGATGAAGAGCCTGTATTCGAACTCGAGTGCCAGTTCATCCTGGACGAACAGTGCGTCACGCTGACCGTCGAGGCGGATGTAGGTCCAGTCCATGGCGTCCAGGAGTCGGCGCCGAATGACCTCGGGGTCGTTGTCGAGCTCGATCGACCAGATGCCGTTCTTGTGTGCTGCCACCTTGACGACACCTCGGGCGACGCCGTGGTCCCGGTGACGGGTCGCGAGCCACTGGATGATGTCCGTGTCATCGTCGATGCCAATGGAGCCGAGCATCATCGCCCGGCCGCCGAACTGCTGGACGATGGGGTGGTTGATCTGTGTGTCGATGGCGTGGTGGCCACCTTCTTCGTCTTGCGTGACGGGTCCGAAGCGCCGCGACATCTCCTCGGATGTCCACGGGCGGTCGTGAGTGCCGGCTGGCTTGGCAACGAGGTTGCCATCGGTGGCCCACCAGGCGGCCGACAACCGACTGGCGTCTTCCCAGAAGTTTTCTTGATCCTCGGCAGGGCAGAGGGGGCCAAGCATCTCGGGGGCGAACCGTTCGATGTCTCGAAGGATGAGCGCGGCGACCCGGCTCTTCTCGACGGACCAGTCCGCGGGGATCCCCGGATACGGACGAAGGTCCCCGGAGAAGAGCTGCGGGGTGCGGGTGATGGCAGGCGCAGGCATGATGGCTCGCTTTCGGCGCCGGCGGCGCGGGATTCGGTTCGGATGCACGTGACCAGCACCTGAGTGCCGTGGCGTGCCGGAGGATCTGGACTCGGAGTCCAAGACCTCTCCCGTCCACGGCTCTGCCGTGACCCGGGACACGCCAGCCGCTGGGCGGCAACGCGTGGCACAGATATCACCGAGACCTCTAGGATAAGCTGAGAAACCAGGAAAAACGACACATTGAGCAGGAGCCACAATGAGCGACCGGATCAGCGGAGACACCCCGGGGCGAGTCCGAAAGGCTGTTCGGATGCACCCGGACACCTTCCAACGGGTCACCTACTGGGCGAGCAAGCGTGAACTGTCGGAGAACGAGTACCTCGTTGAGGCGATCGAGGAGAAGATCGCTCGCGAGAACGGCGACTACGACCTGCCGACGCTCGAGATCGCGCGACTGAACCAACTGGTCGACGAGCTCGGGGCCCTGTCGAGGAACACCGCGAACCTGGAGCGCGTCGTCACCGGCGGGTTCGACTCCCTCCTTGGCCTGACGCGCGGCGACAGCTACCTGCTCGACGCGGAAGCGGGCGACCTGGATGTCCCCGACACTGCAGCAGCAGTGGTCGGTAGCTGAGCCGGCACGCCAGAGACGAGAGGTAGCAGACGATGGGTTTTCTAGACGACGCGATGGACGGCTACAAGCCGACCACGCCGGACGATGTGCTGATCACGATTCCTTCCCTGCGAGATCCGAAGAGCGCTGCCTCCAACGATGCGGTAGAGGTACGTGATCTCGGACAACATGGCGGGGCTGCCGAGGCTGCCGCCGCCGTGACCGACGCACACGGTGCCGCAGCGGGCGACGCCACCGACGCGGATCCGCAGCCGCAGCGCGATGACCCTGACGATGGCGAGCACACGGACTCCACGGAGGAGGCCGTGGCGGCGAGGGCACCAGTCCCGGTCGTGGTCGATGAGTCGCAGAGCGCTCCTGAAACGGGGGACGAAGCGATGGACGTTACCGAGGCGGCCGAGGAGACTCAGGAGCCGCTGGACGAACTGAACTCCACCTCTGGTGACTCCGCACGGATCGAGCCGAGGGTGAAAGAGCTCGGTAGCCAACCTCGAGTCTTTCAGCGCATCGGCTTCTCTTCCGGAGACGTGGACGTCTCACAGGTGGGCCGCTTCCCCCAACCGCTGATCGATCACCTCAGGGCGTCTCTCGCTCCTTCCGTGGGAGCAGACTTCGCCCAAGCGATCTCGTCGACTGCCCTGCTGACAGCGTTCATCTCGGCGAAGACGGGGTTCGTGCTCGAGGTTGATCCGAATACCGCAGTCGCGATCGACGTCTTCCGACAGGTGGATCCGCGGCTGCTGTCGGTCGAGGATCGAATGGAGGCGATGGCGTCGGACATGGCGCTGATGTCGACCCAGCTGCTGAAGCACGTCGAACAAGCCAAGGCGAGCACACAGATCATCGAGGCGCTCGAGTATTCGAACGCCTACATCATCGCTGACCGGGTGGCAGGTATCTCCACCAACGACACCGACGAGCACACCGTTGACGTGACGCAGAAGCGCGTTGTCATCGCCCGCGACACGATCCGCAAGAGTGCCGCAGGGCACCGGAAGATCGAGCGCGAGCGCAGTGGTCGGAGGATGGCATGAGTACACCCGTCAGTGACGCGCGCTCACTGCCGTTTGGGGTGGTGAGTCTCTCCGAGCTGCGGCGCAACAGCGCAGGTGCACGAGGCCCAGGCCCGATCGTCAAGCTACCGAGTTGGGAAACGCCCTCGCCGGCGTCGCGACAGAGCTTCGATGAGGTGTTGGCCGTGGACACCACAGTGGTCGCTGGAGATGCGGGTCAACACCCCAACAGCGCCCGGCGAGCCGTTCTGGTGGCGAGCATCGCGGCCGTCGTCCTTGTCCCAGGCACGGTGATCTACCTCGGCCTGACCTGGTCGAGCTGGAACCTGCTCGGGCTCTCGGAGTTGCTCCCGTGGTAGCGACGGGCACATCTGCGCCACCAACCGTTTCCGTCTCGCGACACACCGGCGACCTCTTCGACATGACCGCCGACGCCATGGTGAATCCCTGGAACCGCAACTTCATTCCTCGTCCACTGCTCTTGGCACGGGGCGTCAGCGGCCAGCTGAAGAAGCTCACCGGCGCGGGGCCCTGGGATGAGCTCGCCAAGCTCGGGATCATGCCACTCGGAGGCGCGGCGGCCACGTCGGCCGGAGACTGGACGAACGTCGAGAACCTCATCCATGTAGCTGGTCTGAATTGGCGCTGGAGAGCGACGCCGACGAGTGTCGCAAGATCCACCCGCAACGCGGTCCTGTGCGCGCAGCAGATCCGAGCCCGAACCCTGCTCATGCCTCTCATCGGGGCAGGGACCGGGGGCCTGACAGATGCCCAGTCGGAGTCGGCCATCCATGCCGGGCTGGCAGCTTTCCCCACTCGGGTGAACGCCGCAGTCCACGTGTACATCGTGTCGCTGCCGTCCGCATGAACCCGGACGCCGCCAGTTGCTCGAAGGCTACAGATGCATAGGAGTCAAACACCCGATAATGCACCTTATGACAGTTTAACGATTTAACTAGTCCAATAGTCTCGCTTCGGCGTGTAGAGTGCAGGCATGACCTCCACACCAGCTCCTACTCCCGTCGTCCGCATCAAGCTCGGTGAAGATCGACCGGCGCCGTCACCCGATGCGCTGGGGCGAACCCGGATCGGCTTCCTGCCGGGGTTGGCCCCAGTGGATCTGTGGGAGCGTGGTCGCGGTGTTTGGAAGGCGAGCCTCCCGAATGTCGCGGCTGCGGAGCTCGCTCTGCTGGTCGCCAACGGCGTCGTTGTGGCGGTCGGAACGATCGACGGGGTGTTCTTCGTCAGCGGCGGCCGGATCGCGATCAACGGGGAACCCGACCCGCTGCACCCGCTCATTGGTCAGCCAGACCCGCTGGCGAACGGGTCACAAAACCCGATCGCCTACGGGATCGTCAACACCGTTCCTGCCGTCCCTGCCGCGGTGCAGCGCTCCTACGAGGCAGTACTGACGGATGCGATCGACGTCCTGACAGAAGCGGCGCGTCTACGCCGACCGCGTCTGCAGCCCAGCAGCACCGGTCGGTGGGAACCGCATCCGGACGACAGCGAACCTTCTGACTGGGCCGAGTTCGTCACGCTCGCGTTGGCGGGCGCGGCCGCCAACGTCGGAGGTATCGAGACTGCGCTACGAGGCCGGCCTGGATCTTGGGAGGCCGCCGGCGTTCGCTCGCTTCTGGAGTCCACCGTCGGCACAGATGAAGGTGAGCTCATGCGGCACCGCACGGCGCCCGTTCACATCACCCTGAACATCGATGAGATCCTCACCGAACATGGCGACACGTGGCAGCAGTACGACGCAGCCGCGGACGAGATCGGCCACAGACTGGACGAAGCAGCGGTCGCCAATCCGGAGATTCCCGCAGAGGAGTACGTGTGGGTTTACGACACGCAGGTCGGTGCCGATCCAACTCCTCGTTCTCCGGAGGCACCGGCATGGTCCTGGGATGCCTGGCAGAACTTCGCAACCCGCAGCGGTGCGACACCGGCTCAGATCGAGAACATCAAGGCGGGTGCCCAAGATGGCACCGGTGGCATCAACGTCCTGTATGTGGCGAAGAGTGACGTCGCAGGAGACGATTTCGTACGGCTCAGCGATGAACGGGATGCTCACCTCGAGGCCATCGTCGCGGTCCAGGACGAACTCGACAAGCAACGTGATCGCGAGTTCGCCAGCTACGCAGAAGCTCTCTCTGCACGCATTGTCGAACTGGCGAGGGAGACCGTCACAGCTGAAGTCCATGTACACCTCGATGGAGAGAGCTCCTCTGCTGGGGCGAACGAACCGGTCGTCCACGAGTGGATCCGGTCAGCCGTCGAGGCCATCAGTACCCCGGCGGACCTCCCGGGCACGCCGCTGGAACGCCTTCCACTCCAGCAGGCCAGCGCTTGATCCACATACGCCGCAGGCCCTGCGCCGACGCGGAACTGTGACGAGGCGCTGGATGTCAGCTCGGAACCGCCGCTTGCGGAGTTGGTCGATCGGGCACCCGAGGATACTCGTTACGCGTAGAAGTGACCGTCGGGGGCCATTTCGCTCATTGCTGTGATCACACCACGAACCCGTGCTTCACGACGAGCTAGCTCAGCCTTGTCATCGATAGGCCATCCCCACGCGGCGCCCTCGACAAGGTCCCGGAGTAGCCCGAGCCGTTCCCATCGCGTCTGATTCTCAGGAAGGGGTATCCACGGCTCCAACGTGCCGCTATCCATCTGCATGGGTCGTATCATTCCTCAGACGCCCGACAATCCATCGTGATCGTCTGCTCATTCGCCACCGTCGCCACCGGCGTGCTCCTTCTCACCGCATGTGCAGCATCTATGCCGGCCGCCCTCGACGATTGCATGCAGGTTGTCGCCGATCACACGGGGACCATGCAGAGCAACGCCGAGATCCCGGACACCGTGAAGAATCCTGCCGGCGCCTTCGACTGGAAGGGCTCCTACAACGGAGGCACGTTCGCGTGCGCGAGCCCCGATGGAGACCTGCTGACGAGGGCGATCCTCTTCAAGGATGACGGCACCGTGGAGACCCTGGTGACCCGCAGCTCCTGAGGGACGCGTGTCTCAGCAGACGTCGTTCACCGAGGCCATTAGACCCTTGACCGACTGCGTGAGGTCGTAGTCACCATCGGTCGCCTCGCGCTTCCCTTCGGCGATCTCGGAGGTTGCATCCGCCGTGGTTCTCGCCGCCTCGGCCAAGCGCTCGAACTGGCCGCCGGCGACGGGATCGGTCAGCTTCAGACCGGGAGCGTTCTTCTCGGCAGCCGCGGCGATGCCGCTGAGCCCGGACGCCACATCACGGAGATACTCGCTTGACGCTTTCGGCTGGCCGGTTGGGAAGTCCGCCGCAGCTTGCTGGTAGTCCGAGCAGGCGTCCGCCAACTTGACCGGCTCCGCTTCTTCCGCGCTGCACCCCGTCAGGCCCACGCACGCGGCAACGACGAACCCGATAGCCACACTCTTCGATCTCGTCCCCACGGGGCAACGATAGCGCGAGCAAGATCCGTCCACCGCTCCCCTGGCACGTGGCGTACACTCGCTGAATCGATAGAACATATGTTCGATGGTTGGAGGGGTGATGGCGACGGTGGTGGATGCGTCCGTATCGGTCGCCGTGGCACCCTCGGGAGCCCCCGAATCGTTCGTCTGGGACAGATTCGAGTACCGGGTCGTCGGCCAGCCGATCGCGCTGTTCACCAGAACCGCCTGGTGGACGGGAGCGGCATCTCCTGCCCGCATCGACCAGGAGACCTGGCGCGTGGATGCCATCCGCGACGAGGAGGAACCCACACGCTACGACCTGCGCCGCGACGCCGAAGGCGGGTGGACGCTCGCGGTCGCCTGGACGTGAACTTCCCCCACCTCCGCGTGGCCTCGAGTCTCTCAGCGCACTACGGCGTCACCTCCTCCCCTGCTCTGGCCGGCCTGGCTGCCGAGGACGGGGCCTGGTTCCTCGCCTTGACGGATCGTGACGGGCTGTACGGGGCACCGAAGCATGTCGGGGCGTGCATCGCAGCAGGCCTCTCCCCCGGTCTCGGAACGGATCTGCAGATCGTCGACGAGCACCACGGGAGCATCGGCCGCGCAGCGTTGCTGGCTCACGGCGGCAACGAAGGCCGTGGGTTCGCACAACTCTGCCGGGCGGTCAGCGCGGCACACGCCCACGGGAAGACGGTTGCCCTCCCTCGTACCCAGCTCACCCGGCTCCTGGAGGATGACCCACAGCTGACCGTGCTGCTGGGGCCGGACTCCGACGTCGGACAGGCGATCGCCCGTCGCGACGGCGCCGGCGCCCGCAACGCCCTCGCGCGTTGGATGAGCGCGGTTCCGGCCGGCCACCTGGTTCTGGAGGTGGTGTGTCATCTCACCGAGGAGGGGCCTGGTTCACTGGCGCCGGCGACCCGGATGCTCGGGCTCGCCGAGTCCTGTGGCCTCCCCGCGGTGCTGACGAATGCCGTGCGGTACGGCCTCCCGGATGAAGCCGCGACCGCTGACCTGGCGGACGCCGTTCGTCATCTGAACCCGCTGCGGGATCTCGTGCTCGGGGAGCAGCTGCAGGTGAACGGGCAGGCATGGCTGAAGCCGGCGGTGCAGATGCGCCAGATCGCGGCCATGGTCGTCGACGCTGGCTCGCATGACGCTGGCGCTGTGACTCGCCTGCTTGAAGAGACCGAGCGAGTAGCACAGCGCTGCGCCTTGGACCCCACCGGTGACATCGGCTGGAAGCGGCCGCGGATGCCCGAGGCCTCCGTGATCGGGATCTCCGGCGATCCAATGCAGGCGCTCTGGGAGCGGGCAAGAGCCGGCGTCGAGGAGCGATACGGCCGCTCCGACACTCCCCCACTCGAGGAAGCACACCAGGCACTCGTGCACGAGATGCACATCGTGGAGCAGCTGGGCATGCCGTCGTACTTCCTCACGGTGGCGAAGGCGGCGGACATCATCAGGGGCATGGGGATCCGCATCCAGGCGCGCGGATCCGGCGTCGGCTCAGTGCTGAACTACGCGCTGCACACGTCCTCCGTGGAACCGATCAGTAACGGTCTGATCTTCGAGCGGTTCCTGGCTCTCGAGCGACCGAACATGCCAGACATCGATCTCGATGTCGAGTCCTCTCGGCGCCACGACGTGAACCACCGTCTGGTGAAGGAGTTCGGGCCTGATCGAGCGACGCTGATGTCGATGACCAACGCGTACCGATCGCGGGGTGCCGTGCGAGACGCCGGCCTGGCGCTGGGCATGGATGAGCAACTCGTCGACGTCATCGCGAAGCAGATGTGGCGCTTCAACGCCCGCGAGTTCCGAGAGGCGCTGCGAGAGAAGCCTGAGCTCGCCGGCCTCGCCGACGCCGTGCGCGAGTCGCGAGAGCTGGACCTCCTCGTCGACGTCACCGAGCGGCTGGACCGACTCCCCCGACACGTCAGCATGCATCCGTGCGGGATCATCCTGTCCGACCTGTCACTGCTGGACCGCACCCCCACACAGATGTCAGGCCTCGCGCCTTTGCAGATGTCGCAATTTGACAAGCATGACATGGACAACATGGGCCTCATCAAGCTCGACGTCCTCGGCGTGCGGATGCAGTCGTCCATGGCGCACGCTGTCACCGAGCACCACCGCATCAGCGGTGAGCAACTGCAGATCGACGCGCTGCCGCTGGACGATGAACCAACCTACGAGCTTCTCAGGTCCACCAGGACGCTGGGCGTGTTCCAGCTCGAGTCCCCGGGCCAGATGGAGCTCGTCGGCAAGCTGCAGCCCGAGGTGTTCAACGACCTGACGGTGGAGATCTCACTGTTCCGGCCAGGGCCGATGCAGAACAACATGCCGCTGCAGTACCTCCAGGCGCGGCACGGGGAGGTCATGCCGGACTGTCTGCACCCGCGGTTGAAGCCGATCCTGCGGGAGACCCGCGGAGTCGTCGTGTTCCACGAACAGGTGATGCGGATCATCGACGAGCTCACCGGCTGCGGCCTCGGTCATGCCGATGTGCTTCGCCGGCAGCTTGCGGACCGTGGGCGCCTCGACGGCATCGGGGCGTTCGTCACGGCGAAGGCCGCCGAGCGCGGCTTCCCGCCGGCCGTCATCGCGAAGGCATGGACGATCCTCGCCGGCTTCGGGTCCTTCGGATTCGCCAAGGCCCACGGGGCAGCGTTCGCGCTTCCGACGTACCAATCGGCGTGGTTGAAGCGGCACTATCCGGCTGAGTTCATGGCGGGGCTCCTCACGCATGACCCCGGCATGTGGCCGAAGGACCTGATCCTCGCAGAGGCGCGCCATCTCGGCGTTCGCGTACTGCCGATCGACGTGCAGCACTCCACCCATGAGTACCTCGTCGAGGCGGACCCTGACGGTCAGCTCGGCGTACGAATGGCACTCGGCGAGCTGAACGGATCGAGCCACAACGAGCGCGATCGCATCGTCCGCCACCAGCCGTTCTCGTCCCTGCAGGACTTCAGGGATCGAGTGCGGCCGCGGCGTACGACCATGGAATCACTGGCGCGCGTCGGCGCCCTGGACGCCTTCATCGACTACGAGTCGAAGCGCCGACACGAGCTTCTCGCTCACCTCTCGTCGATCTCTGCGAAGGCCCAGTACGTGCCCGACACGCAGCTGGCGTTCGACTTGGACCTGCCCCTCCCCGACCGGTCGTCGGTGACCTCGCTCGAGCTGCGCGGACGGACGCAGACCGACCTCGAGCTGCAGGAGATGCGTCTGGCAGTCAACCGCCACCAAATGGAGCGCTTCTACCCGCTGTTTCGAGAGCTCGGCGTGACGCCGGCGCGGAATCTCGGCGGGCTCCCCGGTGGCACTGACGTCATCATCGCAGGCGTCCGTCGAGCGACCAACACTCCCCCGATGCGCGGTGGCAAGCGTGTCGTCTTCGTGTCTCTCGACGACGGGAGCGGACCCGTGTCGAACGTCGTGTTCTTCCACGACGTCCAGGAGCAGATCGGCTCGGGTGTGTTCCAGACCCAGTACATGCTCGTTCGCGGCAAGACACGGCGCTCAGGGGCGCGGGGCGTGTCAGTGACAGGCGATGCCGCGTGGGACCTGCTGCACGTCCAGCGCGAGCATGAGGAGCGCGGCGCGACGCTGGCGGAGGTCACGCCGCTGCGTCGTCGGACAGCGCAGTCGGCGTGACAGAGGCGGCGAGGCTCTGCGTGACCGGAACGAAGGTCAGACGGCTCCGGTCTGCTCGGCGGCCGCAGCCTTCTTGTTCTTGATGTGCTTGACGATCTTGTAGGTGGCAACGCCGGCTGTGATCGTGGCGGCCGCGACGCCGACGACGATCGCGAGCTGCTTCCAGTCGATCTCTCCGTCGGCGTCGTCGGCGACCAGGGAGGCGAGGTACTCCTCCTCGGCGATCCGGTAAGCGGCCTCGCGGGCGATCTTCAGGTCCAGTTTGTGTGCTTGGTAGCCCTGACGGGCCTGTTCGATCTGCTCAGGCGAGGTGTCCAGGTGGCCGAGGATGCTCTCGTCGAAACGGGTGTAGTAGCGCTGCCGGTGGGCGAAGCCCCCGTATCCGTTGTCGTAGTCGATGTACTCGCCGAACCGCTCCCCCTCCGGCGTCAGGTGATACTTGCCGGGCTTGCCTGTCAGGTAACCCTGGTTCGTGAGTAGGAAGTTGATGACCTCTGGCGGCTGAAACGAACCGATTCGCCGGCCGATGTCGGTTGCGTTGATGGTCGCCATGTGTTCGCGGTCTCTCGTCGTCTGGTTGAAGCGGGGACATCAGCATAGAGCCACCTGCGGTCGCGATACGCTCGTCTCATCCTCGGTTGCATGGCTTTGCGAACTTGGAGCTCTTCACGGAGAGCAGAAGAACCCCCGGCGTGGTAACCGGGGGTTCTTCGCTTTGGCGGCCCTGTGCGCCCCGTAGGCGCCCGCTTGAGGAGCCGGGGCGGCAAGCGCCAGGGGAACGGGTCTCGCAGCCGACGAGAGCCTTCCTGGACCTTGCCAGCGTGATGGAAGGGCCGAGCTTGGTCGCTGCCTGCACCAGTCTGAACCTCTCACACTCCGGGAAACGCCTGAGCTTAGGTGTGCGAATCGACGCCGATTTGCTCTGTGGTTGCGTTAAGAAGATGTTGATCTGAACAGGTGAACTACAGGAAAGAGATACAGGGTGCGCGTGCGAGATATGCCCACTGCCCTACTCCCGACTGGGATCGCAAGGGTTCGCCTGATGCCCACCCGCCACCGAAAGACCCCGGTAGCGCCACCAAATCACCCCACCACCGCCACAAGATGATCCCGATTCGCCATCGATTGCACCCACGTTTGACCGGTGAAATCTGGGGTCAATGCGTGGCGGTGACCGCTGAATCCTGGGGTTCATGGGCGCCACGCATTGACCCCAATCCTCGGACTGGGTCAATCCGGTTCGAAACGTCGACGCTGAGCGCCACCGATTGACCCCACCACCGTCGTTCCACAGTGCTGGAGCGCCACTAGATGACCCCATCTGCGCCTGGAATCGCAGCCATGCGGGACGTGCGCCACCAAATGACCCCATCGCAGCAAGACAAGCGCACCGCCACCAAATGACCCCAAAATCGCGCGAAATTGGGGTCATTTGGTGGCGGCGGTGTGGTGCCTCCTGCGTTGGTTTAGGCGGTGGCGCGCCACTCGGCGCCGGCCTCCTGGGCCAGCTCGTACACGCGCGGGATGCATCCGACGTCGTCGAGAATCGCCAGCAGATCCTCCGGACTCTCAGCGATCCGGTGCTCGCTGCTATCGATACCGGCGGAGTAGTCCCGCGCGAGGTCGCCGATGGCCGTGTCAAGGCCGGCTTGATCGACGAGCCATGCGCTGAAGGCGCTCTCAACGGGCGCCGACGCGACCGGTACTTGACGCGGGGCGACGGCATCGCCTGCAACCAATTGCTTCACCCTCAGGGAGAGCGCCTCAAAACCTGGAGGCCGGTGCTGGTCTGCTTTCGGCCGGGTGTGCCCGTGTCCGACAGATCGACGAGCGTAGTCGTACTCAAGTTTCGGCAGCCCGATCTTGATGTTGGGACTGCCGACTTCACGGGGACCGAGGGGCAGACCGAGCGCCGCGGCTGCCCAGATGAGTCGCCCATTGCTCACGTAGGAGACGATGCCGTTGAGAAAGTTCTCTGCGAAGTGCTTGGCGGAGTAGCTTCCGACGGCAGGCTTCGTGCCGTCAGAGACTGGACTGAACATGCGAAGCACATCAGAGATGAGCGCCAGCTGGGCGAAGTCGACCCGTCCACCGAAGCTCCAGGCTCGACCCATATCGTTCTGACCGGGAACGGTGATCCCGTGCTCACGCAGCACCGGAACCTCTTCTCGAGAGCCCACGATCGGGTGCTCGGTCAGCGTCCTGATCAAGTGGCGCGCACTGAGCCGAGGCCCGAGGAGCCCCTGCGCCTCGGGCGCAGTCAGCTGTCGTAGGGACGTCGTGTAACTCACGCCGGTGAACTTCGCCCACGCGCGCGCGTCAGCCTGTAGTTCACGGTCCGTCTGGTGGTTCGTTGATGTCATCTCGATCTCTGTATCCGGGCGTCGCAGCCCACGCGTTGCATGCCCTGAACAGGAGAGATTGCTCTACTCAACAGACATTGCAGTCTCTGGATCGGCAACCGTTGTCCTCAGTGTCTTCGCCGCGTGGGAGCTCGAACTCGGAGAGGGGCGGACCAGACCACCCGTGCACCCAGGGTAGCGGTGCTGCGTGCCGGACGCCAGGGTGCGGAGCGGAGCGTCTAGTGTCAGACCGCCACAGGATGACCCAACGTGGCCCGTGATTGTCTGACGATTCGACGGCTAACTACGACCCTGAGGAAGCTCTTGTGGTCCCTTCCATCTCCGCTCGTCGTGTGATGCGCCACCGAATGACCCCGCGCGCGCCGCCCGGACCAGCTCGGACACTCGCGCGGTTGTGAACGCCCAACGTAAAGTGTCGTTTCGTGTTCCCGACGACACTTTAGGTTGCATCGGTCCTCGCGGGCGGCGCTGTCTCATCCTTTGAGCGGTCTCGACCGACGCGCCCTTCGAGGACGCTGAGCAGACCAGGCAATCCCCGTTACCTCGTAGCCGCGGTCAGCATCTGTCGCAGCTAGCGCATCTCCAAATCTAAGAGGCAGCCTGAGTGGCGGCTGTTGAAAGGGAGCATAGAGCTCACCCACATGCTCCAGTAGCCGGTTCGACTAGTCGGTCGGAGCGCTCAGCCATTCACGAACGATCGATGGCGGCTGCCCCACGCCCGCAGCGATGTCTTCGACTGACACGCCGTTCCGATGCGCCATGCGGGTCATTTCGCTGCGTCGCCTGGCCCACTTCAGAGCACGTTCCTCAGCTTCGAGGAATACCTCGTTCGTGTCACGTACCCCATCGATGAATGCGGCGTCCATGTCTGACATCAGATGACCCTTCTATCCATTGCTCGCATGCCCCAGTTCATCCTCAGATCCGCGGAATCACCCGGGCATGTTCGGAGCGACACTTTGTGTTGGAAACGCCGGCGACACTTTACGTTGGAAACCCGCCGATTCAGCGGGGCCGCGGCGACACTTTGCGTGCGCGTTCAGAGCGGTAGCCGATCTCATCGAGGATCTGGGTCTGCCACAGCTACTCAGGTTCTGGTCCCAGCCATTCCTGAATCATCGTCAAGGGAACGCCAACGGCGGCGGCGAGATCGTCCGGGCGTACTCCGTTTCGGTGGGCGAGACGCGCGAGGTGACTTCGTTGGCGCACCCACACTTGCGCCTGTTCTTGCTCGGCGAGAACGACCTGGTTGGCGTTGATCACGCTCCTGATGAAGGCGTCATGCAGTTCGGACATAGAGCTCATCCCTCTGGATCGGCGACCATGCCCCCCAACGCCTTTGCGGCCTGGGAGCGCGGATCGAGTACGGGGGCACAGTCTGCACATTCAGGCTATACGGGATCGTGTGTGAGACGCCAGGGCGCGTGGCTGGCTCAACGGCCGTCGGCCGCGACCGGATGACCTCGTACCCGAAGCCGACCGCAATTCCGCGGATTGGCGCGCGGGACCCAAGCGGCGCCGAACTACACCTCTGCCCAGCGGCGACCGCCGACCGATACATGTGGGCTTCACTATGCTCCAGAGATGCGGGGGAAACATGATCGGCAAGAGTCCGACGAGGAGATGCGCGATTCCATCAGGTTGATTGTGGGCGCCAAGGTGCAGTTCGAGTCGATGGACGACTTGCAAGAACCGGTCGAAGGGTCGATTCTGGCACTGGAGCGGCCGCTCACCTCGCGCTATCCGATCGACGCCATAGCCGTCGCTCACCAGGTGAGGGCGGTCGACAACCTGCAGCAGGTGTTCGGGCTCATGGTCGATGAAGAGAACTTCGAGATGAAGGCGTATCCGTACGCGCTCTACTCGCTCATTCGCACGACGATTGAGGCCGCTGCGACGGCGCTCTGGGTGCTGCAGTCGTCACGCAAGTCGACGCGAGTGTTCCGTGGGCTCCAGCTCGCCTACCGCGACGTTCAGGACCAGCTTGAGTTCAACCAGTACGTCCTGGATGAGAATCGTGTCCAGGGTGTGAGGCAGTACACCGAGACGGTCATAGCGCGGCTCATCGAGCTGAAGGATGCGGTCGGAGACCTGCGACAGAAGGAGCTCGGCCGGCCGCCGCGGTACACGGCCATCCTGGCGTCCGTCTCGAAGCGTTCTGGCGGCCCGAAGGTCAGCGCGACGTATTCGCTGAACTCTCCGCTCATTGTCTGGAAGATCAGCAGCGCCTTCATCCATGGCAACGAACAGGTGACGCGGAATCTGAGCGACGTGAAGCAGGTGACGGACTTCCGCGGCGGCATGGCGAACTTCGAAGTGACACCGAGCTTTCGGGTCATAGCCCAGTCGGTCCAGAGCTGTGTCGCGCTCCTGGCCGAGCTCGAGGAGCGGTACCGCTATCTCGCGACCCACAACTATGCCGGCCGGCGCGTCGATGCGGAACCCGGCGCCACCGATTGACCCCACTCCCTTGACTCCCCAGGGGTTGGTCGAAGCGCGCCACTGATTGACCCCACCGCGGTCTCGAGACCGCCACCTTTTGACCCCGGGCTGGAATCGAACCCGAGCGCCACCGATTGACCCCATTGGGAGACGAGATACCGCCTGGCGAGGACGTGAGCGGAGGCTACTGTCCGATGCGTCGCAGTGGTTTGTTGGAAGGCACGTGGGTGAGCGATGGCCGGAGCAGCAGGAAGTCGTCGTGGACCTCAGCGTTCAGGGTCGGGTACACGATCATCACCTCGTGCAGCGCCTTGATGAACGCTGCCTTGAACGCTCGAACGCGGGCGTACTGGCCACCGAACTGGTTGTTGAGGTCCACCCACTTGATACGGGTAGGACGACGCAGATAGAACATCCGGTGGGTGGCCCACATGTAGATGTCGATACGGAGACTGCTGCCTCCGAGGGCACGGAGGGCCTTCAAGTCCACAGGCACCGGGGCGTTCACGATGGACTGGAAGAACTCCTCTGACAATCGGACCTCGGAGGACCAGAGGCCTGTCGCCCCCTCCCCCTCCTTGTTGGCCCACCAGAGCTGGACGCTCTTCGCGATCTGGAAGTACTCCTCGACCGTCCCGTGCCCCGAGTCCGTGACGGCCAGGCCGTCGACAGAGATCTGCGCGCCAAACAGCGCCTGCAACTGCGCTCGGACGAGGTTCGCGTTCCGGCCGCTGTAATCGACGTCGAGCTTGGCCAAGAAGGAGCGCATGCTCTTGCCCAGGTCGATCACCGGGCTTTTGGTCAGGAAGGCTTCAGTCGACAAATAGGTCAGAGCGAGGCGCGGAAGCAAACCGAAGGGGTAACGGTCCTCTCTGGTTCCGTCCTTCTGTGTCACTAGTGCAGGTCGAATCGTGAGGCGGACGTCGCCGTTGCGCCGTTCGTAGTATGGAATGGTCCCGGGGTTGCGCTGAGGCAGTGAGACCTGGGCGAAGAGACGGGCGGAGAAGCCGATGTCCTGCTCGTCAGTTCCGAGCTCGCGGCCGGTTGCGAAGTTGACCATCTTGGCACGGGAACGTGGGACTCGGATCGGCGGCCACTGGACGGCGTCGTCCACGATCTCGAGGTCTCCCGAGGTTGACTCGATTGGCTCGTCGGGGTCGGCCGGTGATGCCTGCATCGCAGCGCTCATGGCGACTATTGTCCAGTGCGCGCGCACACTGGACACGGAGGCTCCCCCGCGTGTCTTAGAGCCGGGGTTACGGGTGATGACCGTTATTTATTTCCTGCATTAATGCAGGGATGCACACAAGCCACCTTGCAGACACGCTGGACCGCGTGCCCGACCGCTGGGCTCCAAGACCGTGTCAGCGGGCACCGGTGGGCAAGCGTCGACGCGCTGAGACCGCGGAGCCTGTCTGTGCCATTTAATTCTTTCCTGCAATAATGCAGCCATGGCAGCACGCCGCCATGCAACCGGCCCCCAAGGCCTGGGGGACTGCAACAGGCACGGAAGGCACGGGGGAGGGGCAGGCGGCGGCATGTCGTGGCCGAGTTAACGCCGGGCCTATGCAATGCTGTGCCTCAAGTGCACGTGCGAACCCCGTGTTGGTCGCAGCGCCCTAAGTAAAAATCCCCTGGTAGGAGAACAGATGTCACCCAAGAAGATCGCGGTCGGATCGAAGAAGGGCGGTCCTGGCAAGACCACCGTAACCGTCCGTCTCGGCGAAGCCTTCGTTCGCGCTGGGAAGCGGGTCCTGGTCGTCGACCTCGATTCCCAGGCGAATGCAACGACGTTGCTCGAAGTCGAGGGGGAGAACAATCTCTTCGACGTCCTCTTCTCAGGGCGACCCGGCGACATCCTGGATGCCATCTATCCCTCGTCCTTCGAGGGGATCGATGTGGTGCCAGGCTCTGCATCGCTCACTCGTATCGTCACGGAGACATTGGTGGCCGCCGAGATGCGTCTCAAGACCGCCGCTCACGGGGTCGACGAAGAGCTCTCGGCCTACGACTACATCCTCATCGACCTTCCGCCCGCAGTGGACCGACTCACGCTCAACGGTCTGGTGTACGCCGACTTCGCTCTCGCTGTCGCCGAACCCACATCGTTCGGCTTGGAGGGAGTCATGCGCTTCCTGGAGACCGTGGAGGACGTCAAGAGCCTGCCGCACCTCAATCCGGAACTGCAGCTCGCCGGGATCGTTGTCAACAAGTTCGACGGCACCAACGAGCATCGGGCCGGAGTCCAGGATCTCCTCCACGCTTATGGCGACGTCCTCCTCAAGCCCTACATCCCGCTGCGCACAGCTATGCAACAGGCCGAGAGCCGGCGGATTCCGCTCAGCACGATGAAGACTGATGGGTCGAGGGTGTTGGAGCGACACTTCGACCAACTCTCCAAGAATCTCGCCGAGAGGATCTGACATGGGCACACTGCCAGAACGTAAGCCGCTGAAGCCTCGCTCCGATCGGCCCCCATTGCAGCGGCAGCCAGACAGCGGACTTGCGGAGATCCTGTCGCCTCGGGATGAGTCGGAGCTCGCCAGTCGCCTTCGATCAACCTCCGACCACGTTTCCGAGCCCGCGTCCCCAGCGAGCGAAGCGGTCACGTCGAACGTCGGTGCAACCGCCGCTCGCTCCGTCGGCACGGGGGAGACAACGACCAGCGCAGCCAGTGATACCCCGCAGCTCCCGACCCGCAAGCCCGGGCGGCCGCGTAAGAAGCGCGTCATGCTGCAGCTGTCGACCTCGATGGAGAAGGACCTCCGTGACACGGTCGAGCGTTGGCGCCTCGAGAACAACATGAGCGTCGTCGATCTCATTGACGAAGCTGTCAGGGAGTACCTCGGTCTCGAGCCCTGGTCAGACTAGGCGTCGACGAAGTCCTACCAAGGCAGGTCCACGAGAAGGCCGTCATCAGCAGGGTGGGGGAGTGGTTCCTTCCGGGTCTGGCGCCGCAAGCGATTGATGGTCTCGCTGCCGTAGAGATTCTCCGGCGACCAATCGTCGAGCGGGTCGCTGGGCGTGAACGCGGGTAGCTCGACGCGGACAGCGAAGAACTCGTCCTGACCGTAGACGCGCTGCGATTGGACGCGTTCTCTGGCCGAGGCGTAGTCGGCCCGGCCGTCCCATCGGATCGGAAAGCGCGGGAAGAGCCTGTGCTTGAAGGGGACCCGCGACCCGTGCAGCGGTCGACCCCGCGAGTCGAACATCTCGGGGCGGGTCTTCGGCGCCTGGCCCTGTCGCCGCCGCTCGTGGTCCAACCACCAAGCGTGCAACTCTCGATCCTGGGCATACTTCTTCGCCCGCGCTTTCAGTCGGCCCAGGACACCCAGCCGCCGTGCCGCGGCAGTTCGGAGATCCCGGGCTGCACGTACCCACGCGCCCGAGATGAACCGAGCCAGCTTCAAGGAGCGCAAGCGCGACAGTAGGCCGGCCGCGTGCATCTCGCTGATACCCACGAGCCGGGCCGTCTCTGCAACGGTCAGCTGTTCATGCTCACCCAGGGTCACCCAGAGTCGAGCACCCAGTTGACCGAGTCCACCGCGGTAGCTGAACACGTCGTGACGGATCTGCAGTAGCTCCGCCTGCAGCTCATCCAACACCCGTCGCCGTTCAATGAAGAGGTGCTTCGCCGAGCGAGAGCGGGGGGTGGCCTCATCGGATCCTTCAGAGGGTAGTGCTCGGTCCAGTTCTGAAGGTGTGGAAAGAGCCCGATGCGGGGCCAGTCTCCAGGTCGGCGCCTTGTCGTCGAACCCGCCGTCGACGCGTACGAGGAGACCGCTCGTGCGGAGGCGTTCGAGGTGCTCCCAGACCTGTGGTGAGGACACTCCGACGATCTCCGCGATGGTTCTCGTCGCGGCCGCGACCTCAGTGCGGCCCGTGTGCAGGGTGAGCCAGGCGATGGCGGTGAGGATGGCGCGTTGCATCGGCGATCCGTCATTGCCGCCCCATCGCCCCGGCTGCACCCGGAAGCTCGTTTGGAGGTCGGTGATCGTTAGCAGCTGCGCCGCGAGCTCGTCGACGTCGGGGGCCGGCTCCGAGGTGCCAGCACGGCGCAGCGGCACGAATTCGTTCAGCGCGTGGATGTCGACGGCACGATCCCAGTCTGCGGCGAGCTTGGCAGCGGTCTCGTGCTGGGGTCGGCGTCGGCGGCCGTGCGTCGTGCGTCGGGTCCGATAGTGCTCCAGCCCTGGGCTGGTCTGCACCGCGCGAGCGACGTCGTCGAACGACCATCCTGCGCTGAGTGCCGCAAGTAGGCAGATGAAGGCGTTCACAGACGGGTCTGGGCCCCCACCGACCAGCTGGAAGCGGGCGACGTTCTTCGCCGGCATCTGACGCGGCGAGGCATTCTCCCGGGAGTCTCCTGAGGTGATGGGGGAGTGAGGTTCCGGCTGCAGTGGGGGAGCGAGAGCTGCGAGGCGATCGGTCAGCGCCTCAAGTTGATCCTGCGAAACCGCAAGGGAGGGAAGGGCCAGATCACGGACGTCCCCGGCCAGGACGCGCGACATTGACCCATCGCGGTGCGGCGCTCCAGGTGGCCGGGCGGAACCGGTGGCGGGATTCGAGAGCATGCCGAAGTCGAGAGTCGAGAGCAGGTTCCTCGCGGCCATGCCCAGTGTTCGCATGGTTTCGCGCTCGATACCCAGCGTGCGCATCCAGACATGACGACCACCGGTGGCCGAGGACTCGCAAAGCACGTGAGGAATGTGGAGATCTCCGAGCAGCTGCACGAGGCGGTCGGCTTGGTCCTGGGCTTGCTCCACGAGCTCCGGTTGAACGCGAGAGGCACCGTCCTTCACATCGAAGTCGAAGCAGGCCAGCTGGTAGCGGTGTTCATCGTCGGCGAGATGAACGGTCCACGGTCGACCGGGCATCTTGGCGGCCAGAGGGTACCGCTGTTGGTAGCTGTTGGCGCCGTCGCGAAGGGCGCCCGTGGACATCGTCTGCACGTGCGGGCGAGGGCTGATCGTCTGGGTCAAAGTCCACGCTGAAGACACGTCCGACACGCCGAAGACGGCGTTGTGGCTGATGTCGCGTGACTTTTCCCGGTCGCCGGGTACTATGGAGCTACCTCCTCGTAGGCGCGAAAAGACCGTCGGTCCTTCGTGTGGTGGTCCGATTCAGATCAGTGGCCTGGTAACCGAAATCTGAATCACAAGCTTCCTGGCCCGGTGCGCAAGCACCGGGCCGGATCTGTTTAAGCGGCTGCCGTGGACGCCACCTCCGTGCTGGAGGTATCGATCGTGAAGATCGGCAATGAGCCGTTCTGCTTCCTCAGTTCGTCAGCAAGGCGCTCGAGGTACAGCGAGAACGAGAGGTTGCCCGACGCGAGTGCCGCTTCGCGGAATGCCTCGTAGGTCGTCGGGTCCAGTCGGATATCGGGCCTGCTCGCCTTGACGCCGGCGGCAAGGCGGTTTCGCTTAATCCCTGCGTTAGATGCTGACATGGTTCCATAGTGGTGGCTTAAGGCCGGAGTTAACGGCAGGTACGTGCGGTGTGTCGTGGCGAGTCTAAGCGCAGATGTTCCCCTCTTCGGGGGGTTTTCATTGATGGCCGTGTCGTGACCGGCTGGTGACCAAATGGTGGTCATCAACGGCCCGCTGGGTGACCAGTTCGCGGTCAGGTGAGCGCGCTGCCGGCGACGAGCTCCTCCGTGGTGGTGTCTTCGGACGCTGCTATATTCACTGGTTTACGAGCGAATCCGAACGGAGCCTGCGATGAGCGAGACGATGTACCCGACGCGACAGAGGTGCAAGCGCTGTGCGCGGAAGCTCGGCGGTCCAGGTGTGCCCGTCTACTTCGGCCTGTACTGCACTCCGAAGTGCGCCGGCCTCGCCGAGCTCCACACGGACGCCGCCGCGGCGCCGCGGGAGTGTAAGACGGAGCGTGGTGGCCGCTGGGAGTTCAAGCGGCGCTACCGCTCTGCAAGCGAGCTGCCCAACAACCTTCGGGATGACGTCTCGGTGTCCACCTACCCCTGCTCGCATTGCGGGCATCTGCATCTGGGGCACAGCCGCATCAACCTCGCGAACGAGACGCACCGAGTGCTCGGCGATCGCACCGCCCTTGCGGACCTCTTGACGAAGGCTCGGGGACACGCGACGCTGAAGCAAGTCGCGGAGGTCGCCAAGATCCGACCGATCAGGCTCAAGGAGCTCGAGGATCCGACAACGGAGAAGGTCGACTTCAACGCGCTCTTCGCCGTGCTGGCCGTATACCGGATCAAAGTGGCCGCGGTTCTGAAGGAGCGCGCTGGGCGTTGATCGTACGAGGCGGTTGTGGCCCGTAAACGAATCAGTGCGGTGGAGAAGTGGGACTGCCACACTCGGAGGAGCCGCCAGCTGTTGGCGTGCCGTAGGTGACGATGCGGAAGAATCCATGACACATGCGCGGTTGCTCAAGACGTCGATGGAGCGCAAGGTAGGCGCTCTCCTGCTCGTACTTGGCGCGGCGGCTGGACTTGCACTTCTGGTCGTGGCATTAGTTGGTACGTTCCTCGCTACCCCGATTGCGGAGAGCATCTGGGCGACCCAGGGAGCGATGCCACCAGAGCAGCTTTCGGCCGCCGTGATAGCCGCTGTACAGAGCCAGTCGCTGGCGGTCGTGGCACTCATTGGAGCGACGATCGCGGGCGCCGGCGCCGCACTCCAGGTCCTTGCTCATGATGAACCAGGAGTAGCTGGGCTGGAGTTCGCCGGAAAACTAATCGTTGTGGGTGCTGCGATGTTCTCGCTGCTGGCTGTCTGCGGCACCATCCAACCGGAGTTCTGGAAGTAGTCCGCCTGAGCGCGGGATTCACCGGAGAGTCGACATCTTGGTGTCGACGATTGTGTCCCCCAGCGCTCACCGGCAACCGCGCTTGCCTGGCACAGTAGGCGATGGGGTGCCGGGACGCGGCGTCCGAGCAGAGTTCCATGGGGGAGATCGATGTCAGAGCAGACGAAAGACACAGAGCACAAGGACCCGACTCCGAGGTGGCGGAAGCTCGACTTCTGGGTTCTCGGTGTGGTCCTCATCGCTGGAGTAGTGGGCTGGCTTATGGTCCCGTACTTCGGCGAACAGGTGGAGCTCGCGTTGAGTCTTCGACCGGAGACTGAGGATCTGTCGCGCGCTGAACTCAATGTGCTGGCTCCGGCTCAGATTTTCGCCTGCTTCGCTGTGGTTGGGGTGATGGTTGCAGGGGTTGGGGCGGCTCTGCAGGCTCTGACACATGGCCGTCCTGCGAGGAGCCGCACAGAGTATGTCGGCAAGCTCCTCGTTGTCGCCGCCACCGTCTTCACGCTCGTGGGGGTATGGGGAACGCTCGTTCCGGAGCTTCAAGGCCTCGTTTCTGCAGGGGTGATTACGGGTGCTGTGGCGCTCGCCCTTTTCGCACTCATATTCGGAGTCGTTGAGCAGAGCCGGATGAAGTAACCCGCTGCAAGATCACGATCCGGGCGTGCCGCATGCTCCGACACTCGATCGCTGCAGCTCTTCACTTCTGCTGTAGTATTTCCTCATAAACGTGGAAAAACGACGCATGTGGGGAGTCACAATGACACTGGCCATCCTGACGGAGAAGCCATCGGCGGGGCGTGCATTCGGCGCAGCGCTCGGGGGCGCGCAGGGGACGTTCAACGGTGAGTCCTACGTGATCACCTCGGCCCGCGGACACCTGTTCGAGCTGGCGCAGCCAGAGGAGCAGCTGCTGGGCGGAGGTCCGTCAGAGGCTGCCGCGATGAAGGCTTGGAACCTCGGCACCCTGCCGTGGGACATCTCGAAGTTCGCTTGGAAGCGGGTGCCAATCAAGGGAGCATCGGACACGATCAAGCAGGTCCGGTCGGTGCTGAGCAAGGTCGACGAGATCGTCATCGCGACGGACCTCGATCCGACGGGGGAGGGCGACGCGATCGCGTGGAACATCATCGACGAGCTGAAGCTTCATGGGAAGAAGTTCTCGCGCATGGAGTTCACCGACGAAGCGCCGGCGTCTCTGCAGAAGGCGTTCGTGAAGCGGCGTCCGATCGTCTCGATGATGGACGAGGGCGACTACCGCAAGGCGGACTTCCGCAACAAGCTCGACTTCCTCACCATGCAACACACACGAATCGCCTCGTTGGCGGCCGGCCAAAACGCCGTCCTCCGCCAGGGCCGCCTCAAGTCCGTGATGGTGAACCTCGTGGGTGCCCAGCTGGCGGCGCACACGAACTATGTGAAGATCCCGGAGTACCAGAACCGGTTCCGGGACGAGAACGACGTGCTCTACATCAACCCCGAAGAGCCGCGGTTCAAGACTGAAGGAGAGGTCCCGAACGTCTACAGCTCGTCCAAGGTCGTTCTCGACAGCCGCACGGACAAGACCACGGCTCCGAGGAAGCTGCTCGACCTCGCCGGGCTGTCCGCACGCCTCTCCGGAAAGGGCGTGAAGGCTGACGTCGTCCTGGCCACCTACCAGAAGATGTACGAGGACCAGGTCGTCTCCTACCCGCGCACGGAGGACAAGACCATCACCGTCGAGCAGTTCAACGAGCTGCTCCCGTTCGCCAACAAGATCGCTGTGCTCGTTGGCGTCGACCCGGCCTTGCTCACGGAGCGATCGCCCAGGAAGACACACGTGAAGGACTCCGGGGCCCACGGCGCGAACCGCCCCGGACCGAAGGTCCCTGCGTCCATGGCTGCTATCGAGGCGAAGTACGGCCCCGTCGCACCGTTGATCTACGAAGAGCTCGCGCGTTCGTACCTGGCGATGCTGGCGGCCGACTACCGTTACGAGGCGCAGGTGGGCCACCTCGAGTCCTACCCGCAGTTCATCGGGAAGGTCAGCGTCCCGAAGTTCGCCGGATGGAAGGCGGTGTTCTTCGACGCCGACGACAAGGACGATGACGAGAACACGAAGGGGCTCGGAACCAAGGCTGACCCCCTCGTCTTCGAGATCATCCCACCGCGCCCGGAGCACCCGTCGATGAAGTGGCTGATGAAGCAGCTCGAGAAGCGCGACGTCGGCACCGGCGCGACGCGCACGAGTACGTACGCGGACGTGACCGGCACGAAGGCGAAGTACCCGCTTCTGAAGGACGCTCGTGGCAAGATCACGATGTCTGAGTTCGGCGACATGAGCTACCGGCTCCTGCCCGGGACCCAGATCGGCGATCTGACCACGACTGAGCAGGTCTACGGCGTCATGCGCGACATCGCAGCCGGTACGACGTCGACCGATGATGCGTTGGCTGTCGTAGCGGACTGGGTACGGGCGGACATCGTCACCATGCAGCGCAACGCTGCGACCATGCACAAGGATCTCGGTCTCGCCCCGAGGGCGGCCGCAAAGGAGAAGATCGAGGGCGTCTGGGCGAAGACGGGTCAGCCGGTCAAGTTCGCCAAGGAATGGTCCGGGCACGTGTTCACGGACCACGAGCTGCAGGAGCTGCTCGCCGGCAACGAGATCACCTTCACGGCCATCTCAGCGAAGTCCGGGAACGAGTTCCAGGCGAAGGGTTCACTCGACGAGCAGGTCATGGAGAAGGGTGGCAAGAAGTACGCGTTCGTCGGATTCAAGCCCGACTTCTCCGCCAAGGCTTCCGGTGGAAGCGCCACGCCACCACGCGCCTGGTGTAGCCATGTCTTCACTGCCGCCGAGATCAAGGACCTCATCGGCGGGAAGAAGATCTATATCGACGACTTCATGAGCAAGAAGGGCGCCACCTTCGCGGCGACGGTCAGCTTCGGTGTCGAGAAGGGCAGTGGCACGAAGAAGATCATCCCTCACTTCGGCTGAGTAGACCGAGGCACAGAGACCCCCGTTCGGCAGTTGCCGGCCGGGGGTCTCTCGCATTACCGGCAGGAGCCATCAGTCGGCATAAATGCTGGTTTTCCAGCCGAAACGAAAGACCGCGCGTGGCACAGCCGACTAGAATGATGCGGGGCGGACGAGCGCCCGACGATGTCAGGAGGCACTCACTGTGGCCAAGATCAACTACAAGATCCCCAGCTCACTGGACCGATCGTTCCTGGACCACGAGATCTCGCTGAGCGGCGGTGGCTGGCAGGTCAAGCCCATCCCGGTGAAGGTGCTGTTGTTCTGGGTCGTGTCGATCTTCGCGATGTTCTGGACGCTGTCCACGACGTTCCTGAAGAACGCCGACTGGTGGATGCTGCTCCTGATTGGGATCTGGTGGCTGGTGGCGACCACGCTGCTTGGCAGCTACTCGAAGACGAAGGAAATGAAGCTCAGCAGCATCCCCGCCCTCCTCAGCTACATCGCACCCTCGGCCCGCCGTGTCGTCACGCGCAAGGGATCGGATCCCAGCAACTTCTACTCGATCGTCGGTATCGACGGTATCGACGAATCGGGCTTCATCACTTGGGGTGACGGTTCAGTGGGACAGGCGTACCTCACGGTGGGGGCGGCGTCCGTGCTGGTGTTCGATCAGGACCGCATCTCGATCCTCAACCGGGTGGACGCCTACTACCGGAAGGTCGACACGACGGCCGAGTACATCTGGGTGACCACGAAGGAACCGCAGCGGATCTACCGCCAGCAGGCCAACCTCGAGCTCCGCAACCGGCGCCTCGCAACCCGGGACCCCGATCTGTTCGAGCTGATGGAGGAGCAGCACGCCATCCTGCGCGACTACGTCGGCAACTCGTTCACCTCCATCCACCAGTACGTCATCATCAAGGCCGACAACCTCGAGGCGCTCCGACGGGCGCACAGCGTGCTCCGCGCCGAGACGGACGAGTCGTCGCTGATGGTCAAACAGCTCACCATGCTCGACGGGGCGGACTGCAAGGAGATGCTCTCAACGATCTACACTGGCCCACGCTGACGTACCGTAGACTCGTTTCTGTTGGTTTATGAGTAAAAAAGGCGGTAGACAGTGAGTGACACGAATCGCGGGGGCGCCCAGCTCAACAAGAGCGCCACAGGTACGAGCGACCACTCGCTGCCAGGCCACGCCAGTCCGTCCAGCCGAGGTGCCGCCCTGCCGTTCAGCACCGCCACCGGTGGGTTCGCAAACCTGCGGCAGGCCGCTCTCGCTGCGGAAGCGGAACAGCGCGCTCAGAAGCGGCAGGGGCATGAGGCAGATGACCCGTACGCCGGACTCAGCCCGAAGGAGCGTCGGATCGCCAGGCGCGCTGCTCGCCGACTCCGGGGGACCTTCGAGGACTACCCGCACCTGCTGGCGATCAAGCCGCGGGAGGGCTACGTCTTCAGAAGCGACTACTACGACGTCGACGGGAGCGCGGCGTGCGTCCTGGGGTTCTTCCACGACGAAGCTGCACGTGACGACTTCGGTGCCTTCTGGGGCATCAATCGGATCCCGGCCAACCTCGGCGACGGCGTTAGTGTCGTGGTCTTCGAACAGGTCCGTCGGATGGGGGAGAAGTGGATCGACGATCGCATCTCCACCTCGGACCGGATCGGCAAGCTCGAACAGGGGGAGCAGAACGCCTCAGGGACGGCCAGCACGCGCCGCAAGGCTGAGAAGGTGTCGTCTGACATCGACATCGCCACGGCCGAGATCCAGGACGGCGCGAGCTACCTGCACGTTCACAACCGCCTTCTCGTGAAGGCTCCGACATTGACGGCGCTCGAGGAAGCCGTCGACCGGATCAAGCGTCTCTACATCGATCGATTCGGAACGGTGTCCGTTGCCGCCTACCCGGGGGAGCAGCGCCAGGAACTCTCCGCCCTGACCCGAGCGAACGACAAGAAGCGCGGCCGAGGTCAGCACTTCACCTCGGTCGAGTACGCCGGATCCCACTCGCTTGTCACGAACGGCCTGAATGACCCTTCCGGCGAGTACGTCGGCTCGATGCTCGGTGACGTCAACACGTCTGCCGTGCTCTTCGACGTCAACGCCTACGAGCGCCATGTCGTCGTCGCAGACTCTTCGCTCAACACCGTCCTCGGTCGGGCGCACGTCCCCGACATGTGGGGGAGCAAGATCAGCCAGAGCGCCATGCTCAACAATGGCCGCGTCGTGCATCTCGTCCTCGACGGCGCCGATCTCGACAAGCTTGGCCCGAAGTTCAGCGCGCTGACGGCGAGCCTGAACATGAGCTCGGGTGACATCAACATGTTCGAGATGTTCGGCGACCGGGAGGAAGAGCTGTCGATCTTCCCGGCGCACCTCGACAAGATCGTGCTGATGGCCGAGCAGGCCTACGAGACCACGGACGACGATCGCTCCATCATCCGCGGATCCCTCAAGGAGACGCTGACGCAGTTCTACATCGACAAGGGCATGTGGTCGCGGAACGCCAAGACGAACCGGAGTCGGCTTCGCCTGGTTGACCTGGATCACAGGCATGTGCCGCGCCTGCAGGACCTCGTCTCGTACTTCGACACCAAGTACCGGGAGCTGTCGATGAGGGCAGCTCGCGACGACGAGGCTCTCCACGCGTACAACGTGCTGCGTCTGGTGTTCACCGACCTGCTCGACAACAACGGCGACCTGTTCAATACGCACACGAACGACGCCATCGATGGCGTCTTCGAGGCTCGCCGCGTGGTCTACGACTTCTCCAAGCTCCTCCGCCGCGGCCACGGCATCGCTATGGCACAGCTGGTGAACACCGTGGGCTTCGCCGTCGACAACCTCTCGCTGGGTGACACGGTGATCATCCACGGCACCGAGCACATCGCGGACCGGGTGAAGGGCTACATCCACACCCAGTTCGAGCGCCTGTTCGCACGCGGTGGCCGGGTTGCGTACCTGTACAACGACGTCGAGAAGATGCTCGCCGACGCCAGCTTCAACCGCTTCGAGCGCGCCGACTGGACCGTTCTCGGGCCGATGGGTGACAAGACCGTTGCTGACTACCAGAAGCACCTCGCGCAGGACATCCCGCCGGACCTCGAGCGATTGGTGACGACGAAGAACCGGAACCTGGCGTACCTGCGCCGCGGTGTCACGAACGTCGTCTTCTCCTTGGACCTGGCGCTCGGTATGAACCCAGCGCGGGCAGCACACCGTGAGCGCATCGAACGCGAGCGCCGACTGCAAGCGCCGGCTGCCGCCGCAACCTCGGGAAGACGTCCCACGGCAGCTGTACCGAGCCCTGAGCCGATCAGGCAGCCAGTGATGCGGCCGCGCACGCTTCCAGGAGCGGTGGGCACCAGACCGGCACCGATTGATCCGCCGACGCGCCTCGCGCGAACGCGATGACCACACGACTTCGAAGCACGCAGCAGGGGGAAGGACGCACGATGACGGAGACGAAGATCGCCAGAGGGGCCCCGTTGGGTCTATGGGCGTTCCTGCGAGCAGGCCGCCCGGACACAGCGGTAGGTATCGACCCCACGCAGCGCTCGGGCGTCTCCGCGGCGCTGCGCGGCTGGAACCCGAAGCGTCTGCTCGCGCTCACCTTGATGCTCGTGCTCAGCCTGGCTGGCATCGCTGGCGTGTTCAGCAGCAGCTCGGCCAGCGCCAAAGAGGACGACGTGATGAAGTACTCCTTCTACAAGATCGCGTCCTCGACCACGGCATTCTTCTCCACCGTCCAGGAGCCTGGTAGCGACAAGAGTTTCAGCGAGCCCTGGGCACAGGTCATCGCTGACCCCGGGTCCGCGGGATCGTTGCTGGGCTACGCCGACCCGAACTTCTCCAGCGTCTCAGGATGGCTCGCATCCAAGCTGTCCGGCTCGTCCGACGCGATCGGCTACGAGACGCTGCTCGTTCGCGAGAGTGACGACGACACAACCGGGTACAGCGGCTCCAAGTTCCAGGGCATGGTCGACTACGCCTACTTCGGTGCAGCACTGAAGGGCATGGGTCTGGATGGCACGAGTACCGGACTGTCGCTCGGGTTCATGAACACCGCCGCGGGCGGGCTGATCATGGTGCTGTACATCCTCGGTGGCGCGGTGGACTTCGTCTTCAACGCCTTCCTCAGTCTGCTGTCGTTGCTCAACCCGTTCAAGCTCTTCTACCAAGGCGTCTCGGCCATCAACCCGGAGTTCGCCGACGGCATGGTCGGCGGGGGCAACGCTGATGTCGGTCCGCTCAGCGGGCTCGCGAGCTGGATCGGAGGCTGGTACCAAGCGCTGTCGGCCCTGTCCTGGCAGGTCATGGTCCCGATCTTCATCGGCGTCCTGCTCTTCTCGCTGTTCATGTTCAAGAAGATGGATCGCGGGGGAGCGTTCAAGAAGATCCTCGTCCGAATCGTCTTCATCGGGCTTGGCCTTCCCCTGCTCGGGTCGATGTACACGGGCATGCTCACCTCCGTGACCGACGGTGGCAGCGATGGCAACGCCGGCTCCACGCGCGTCGTCATGAGCACGTACGTTGATTTCGAGAACTGGGCCACGAACAGCCGTCTGGCGATTCCGGCCGGCGCGAAGATCGAGTGGGACACGGCGCGAGCGCAACCGAGCGGCGCTGCGCAGGCGAATGTCCGGAACACGGCGTTGGCGATCAACAACCAGACCCACGGACTGGGGCTCAAGGCGATCGTCTCCTCGGGCGCCTACGACGCCACCTGGTCCAACCAGATCCTCGAGGGCAAGGCCTCTGATGCAAGCACTAGGACCCAGACGTACGGCACGACAGTGGACATGCTGGCCCGATTCATGAGCAACGCTCAGGTGTCGGCGGCGTCCTTCGAGACCACGGCCAAGGGCGACCTGACGCAGTCAGCGTTCTACGCGACGAACGCTGATGGGGCCGTCAAGGACTGGTTTGAGAGTCTCGAGAAGGACTCCAAGGCCCTGAACAGCGCCGACGCTACCCCGGGCGGCAATCCGCTGATCTCCGTGACCGCTGGCCAGGGGCTTCGCGGCAACTCGATCACTGGTGGGCGGGCGTTCACCTCCTCCACAACGGGGTGCCTCTACACAGGGACGGCGATCGCCCTGTCACAAGGGTCACCGCGGGCGTGCAACCTCTCACCCCTGGCGATGTTCAACTACCTGAACACCGACTTCGGCTCGACCTCGATGACGATGTACTCCTCATCCAACGTCCAGAGCGAGGCGACCCGGTCGATCCACAACTCGGTCAACCAGGTCGGCACGGGAACGATGAGCTTCCTCTACTGGTTCAACGCGGTCGTCCTGCTCGGGTCGTTCGTCGTCATCGGCTTGGGCTACGCCTTCGCGCTGCTGTTCTCCAGCATCCGGCGATCGTTCCAGGTGGTCACCGCCGTTCCGTTCGCAACTCTCGGAGCTCTGCCGGCAATCGCCAAGGTCGTCGTGTACAGCGTGGCGCTCATCCTTGAGGTCCTCATCACGATCTTCGTGTACAAGATGGTCCAGGAGTTTCTGACGTCGCTGCCCCAGCTGATCGAGATGCCGTTCTCTTGGGCGCTCAACGACGGGGCGGCGGGCCCCATGGCCACGTTCGTCGTGTTCCTCACGAGCGGGTGGGCATTCCCGCTTGTAGTGACGCTGCTGTCGATCATCGGTGTGATCGTGTTCACGGTGACGGCGATGCGCCTGCGGAAGATGTTCGTGAAGGCGGTCGAGGAGACGGTCACCAAACTGGTCGAGAAGTTCATGGACACCCAGGTCGGCATTCCCGGGGGCGGCGGCAAGATGGTCCCCGCGCTGGCCGGCGGCCTGGCGGCAGGCGCAGGTGCGGCGGCCGCGAACCGCATGATGAGCGGCGGTAGCAAGGGTGCATCGGTCGACGCAACGCCGAAGCCCGGTGCTGGGGGTGGCCCCGACGGCATCCAGACCGCCGGTGGGCTCACACCTACTGGTCCGGGCCCGGACGGCGACGGCGGGCAGCTTGAGATCGACGGCGGAGGCCAGCTCGAGATCACCGGCGGCGCGGAAGGGAACGGCGATCCTGGATCGTCGGATGGCCCTCGCGCGCTCGAGTCAGGTACGAGCACATCAGTCGCGGATGAGGTCGCTCTCGGACGAGCCGTCGATGCCAACGGTCTCTCGAAGCAGGGTGAGACGCGAGCCCCACAGGTGGAGGGCGACGCGATGAGTGTGGCGTCCGACTCGATGGAACAGTCCGCAGCGGGTTACCAGGCTGCGGACGCGAAGCGTCTCGCTGCTGGCACGGAGGGTGCGAAAGCAGCCGGGCATGCAGGCGTCGCCGTTGGCAAGGGCTTCGCGGGCGATGCGACCGGCGCGGCCGAATCTGGCGGGCGCGCTGTCGAGCACGGTGGTGCGGCCGTTTCCAAGGGCCACGAAGCGAAGCAGGCCGAACAGGATGCGGGGAGGAGCTCGCTGGACAAGCCAAACCAGAAGCACGCGCGGAAGGCCGCGCAGGCGCAGCAGGTCTCGCGCGTTGGCGGAACGGTCGCCAACGCGGCAGGTGCCGCGAGAGGGACGTCCGGAACGACGGCCGTGCCAGGCAGCGCTGGCACCTCGTCGCCACAGGTCAACACGCCGAGCGCCCCCGCCACCCCGAGACCGGCACAGCGTGCACCGCAGGCACCCCGGAGCACACCCGCTGCACCGACCAGGGCCTCGCAGGCGCCCAGGACAGTGCGTGCACCGCGGCCCCAGCCGACTGGCAGTGGTTCGGCTACGACGGTCCCTGCAGCACCTCGTCCGGTGCGGCCGCCAAGCACCCCGCCTCGGCGGCCGCAGCGTCCCAGCCCTCGCGACGAGTAGGCGCTCCGAGCCCTGAAGCCGTGCACCCCTTTCATTGAACCGGGTGCACGGCTTCTGTCTTCTTATCAGGTGCGCTATATTTGCTGGTTTTCCAGGAAAAACGGTCCGTTGAAACTTGCGATGTGGGGTGCCGCTGAACTAGGGTTTTCGAAGGGTGGCATCCACCCGCAGACGACCGAAAACCATCTAGCTGATAGCGAGAACACTCCATGAACACGCTGGCCAATTCCGGGATCGCATCCGCTGTGACCTCGAACCTCTCTCTCCCCGTCGCGGCGTGGGACGTCGTCTCGTTCCTCCAGAACGCCATGTCCTACGCGAAGGTCGTCGGTGGCGCACTCATCTCCCTGCTCGGCCTGATCGTGATCATCGTTGCGGCGGTGTTCATCGTGAAGAAGTTCTTCGGGAGCGGCGGCCAGCAGGAAAAGTCGTGGGTCATGATCGTGGTGATGCTGATCATCGGTGGAGCGCTCATGACCGGCGGCATCGTCCTGCTCACGACCATTGCCGAGGGTGGCCAGACCACGATCGAGGAGCTCGGCGGCGGCGGCTTCATCCTGCTGCAAGGCGCCCTCGGACTGGCTAGCTGACCACAACACCTGGGGGCAGCGAATCGCACGGGGGCGCGCGAAACGCGACGGGGCCGGTGGCAGATGCCGCCGGCCCCGTCTTTCGTCCTCACAAGCGCTTCGCGCCCCGCGTCACCAACGATTACGAGAAAGGCCCGTCCCATGAGCTTCAAGGATTCCGCGAAAGGTGTCGCGACGGCGCTGCGCCTGGATTCTCATCACGCGATCGAGCGCTTCGGCGTCTTCTTCGGGGCCCTCGTGTTGACCTCAGTGCTGATCTTCAGTGGCGCGTCAGTGTCCGCCGTGACGAACGTCAACGCACAGATGGACAGCCGCACGTTGTACACGCCGAGCTTCGCGACGTCGAAGACCCAGCTCGCCGGCGACGTCGACGGTGTCTTCGTGAACTCGGATCGGACTCGTGCCATGGTGCTCATGCGTTTCAAGGACGCGAGCTCCGTCTCGGCGAACGCGCAGAAGTACCAGGCGTTCCTCACCGGATCCTCCGTGGACCTCGTGGACCAGGCGCTCAAGACCGACATCACCGGACAGATCGTCGTCTTCGGCTCAACCGGCTACATGGCAATGGTCCTGGACAGCTCAGGGCCTTTCCAGCAGCAGATCCTGAATCTGACGATGCGAGCCAACTCCGAACTCGTCTACAAGCCGAGCGAGCAGCGCAAGGTGCGCGAGGATCTCAAGGGGCAAAGCACCTTCTCTGAGTTCGACCAGTGGCGTTTGTTCTTCAACCCAGGAGCCTCAGGAGCCACGAAGTCAGAAGCCCTCGACGCGCCTACCTTCGACGCCGGCGCCGTCTACTCCGAGCTCGTCGTGGCGTCCGAGGAGAAGACGATTCGGGCCGCGATGGACGAAGAGCTGAATGTCATGCGTGCTGACCTCGCTCGGATCGGAGAGTACGAAGCCGAGTCTCGCCGAGTGAGCGTCGACGGCGTGTTCCTCACGGCACCCGTAGCGCCTGCCCAGATCGCAGGCGACGTGGTCACGGGCGAGCCGGGCATCGGCGACACCGAGTCAACGCTCGCGCTCGAGACCGAGTGGGTGAGCCCTCGCGGCTACGACTTCGATTGGCGTGCAGGCAGCGTGACGAAGGGCTATTTGGGCGATCTTGTCGATGAGGGTGAGTCCTATGTGACGTACCTGGCCGACAAGGCCTCGGCGGGCAAGGACGCGGACAGTCAGGGTGTCCGTGTCAACGACATCGAGTGGCAGCTGTCCAATGGACGGCTCCTGAAGGACTACGGCACGAGCGACCGGGCCATGCAGCCGCTGTTCGAGATCCGCAACGGGCTGTCTCAGGCCTACCAGGACTACTACAAGCACAAGCTCGACTACCAGACGAAGTCGTACACGGACCTGCTCGACCTCGAGGTGGGGCTGCTCAACGTCCGCGCAGGGGCGTCCAACAACAGCAGCCAGAAGGCGCTCTTTACCTACTGAGCTCCACCCACGTTTCACCTGACACAGACGATCGAAGGGACGCCGCATGGCTGACAACCTCGGAGGAGCTGGCGGACTCGCTGCTCAGGGCGCCGGCGATGACGCGCAGGCCGCGATGCACCTGAACACGGAGGCGGCCACGGCGTCGGCGCAGCAGGCGAGGTCGAAGCACGATGCGGCATCTCCCCCTGGGGGGACGCCGGTCGACGGGCGCGGCGCGGGTGCGCCGACGGCGAAGGACGATCCTGCCGAGGGTGGCGAGGCGAGTACGTCACCAGAGCTGGGCGCCGGCGGCACGTCGCTCGCGGCTGAGGATCCCGGTGACGCCAACGGACTGGACGACAAGGTCGGCGGTGCGGGCAAGGTCGCGGGGGCTGCGGCGGCCGTCCCGGTGGCGGCCGTGACCGGCCAAGCCCTCGTGCTGATGATGTTCATCAACTATCTCAAGGGTCTGCTCTTGAGCCTGGCAGCCGTCGCCGCGAACCTCTGGAACATGGCCTTCGGTCTGCTCCTGGCGGGCGCAAAGGCGCTGAGTGGGGGCGTTCTTGGCTTCGGTGCGCTCGTCAGCGGGGCGGTTGGCGGAGCCATCAGCGCGGCGACGGCTGGTGTCGCTTCAGTCGCCGTGACGGCGACAGTCGGAGCGATGTTGGTCGCCGGTGCCGTGGCCGGAGTGTCGGCCGAGAACGACCTGGCTTTGAAGGACGGCGCGATCGACTGCCGCCCGGTCGCGACCAACGCACTCAAGGCTGTCGACGGGTCCGACACGAACGTCGACGCGACGACACTTGCGAACGCGAAGACCGTGTACAGCGTGCTGAGTGCTTGGGGTATGCCCGACGCGAATGTCGCGGGCATCCTCGGAAACTGGGATGCAGAGTCGGGCGTCGACCCCACGAGCGTGCAGAACATCTTCAACGCACCACAACAGATGACCGACGAGAAGAAGACCGCGGCAGGCGACACGGACAACGGGATCGGTCTCGGTCAGTGGACGTTCGGGAGGAACCAGGCGCTTCGCACGTACGCGTCAGGGCACGCGAAGGACTGGTGGACGCTGGAGTCCCAGCTCGGCTTCATGATCTCCGCAGCCGAGGGTGGCAACGCTGACATCGTCAAAGGGATGATCGCGGCCGCCCACGGTACTCCCGGTGAGGCAGCGCTCTACTTCCACGACGAGTGGGAAAGGTCGGCGGACACGCCAGCGATGGCCGCTCGACGTGCCGAGAAGGCCAACAAGTGGATGGGGATGTTCAGCGGGTGGGAGAAGAACCAGTCTCTCGCTGATTCGATCCTCGCTCAGGCGGGGACAACGGTGGGTGGGGCCAACGGGTCCCGTGCCGAAGCGGTGAGATCCGAGTGCATCGGTGTCGGCGCAGCCGCCCTGACGATGAAGGAAGGCGGGCTCAGCCTCGACGAAGCGACCCAGCTCATGGCGCTCTACCGCGTGGAGGGTGATGCGTTCCTGAAATCTCGCTACGGCGCCGGCGGCCCGGGCGATTGCGGCAACGGTGACAAGGCGGACAACTGCGTGGGGTTCTCGACCTACTTCGTCAACAAGTTCACCACGTTCCAGCAGTACGCCCGCGGCGACGGGATCGACACAGCCGGTTCGATGGCCACCATGATGGGCAAGCCGCTGACCACCACCCCGACGGTGTACTCGGTCGTTTCCGGACCGGCTTCCGGACCTGAAGGTCACACGTTCGTTGTGCTCGGGATCGAGGGTGACCAAGCCGTCATCGGAGAGGCGATGTGCGGCACGGACCATGCGGGGACCCGCGCGCGGATGATGCCGATGTCGGAACTCACGAGCGGCAAGTGGAAGTTCGTCGACGTGTCGGATCTGATGACCGGTGAACCCGCAAGCGCCTGATTGGTCGTCACATATAGACTGGTAAACCAGGCGAAACGATGACCGGGCAGACTAGGAGCACAACCATGGCGAGCGAGAAGGTCCGGCTGACGAAGGCCGACATGGACGCGAGGTTTACGGCCAGGCAGGAGCGGAACAGGAACGCACGGGCTACGAAGCTCACCGGCGAGGACCTGGAGGCAAGGCTGAAGGATCGTCGCTCGGCAAAACTGCCGCGTCCGGTGAATCCTGGCCGGCGCTCCAAGCGGATTTCCGTGATGCTCGGAGGAGTCCTCCTGCTGGGCAGCGCCGTAGTGGCGCTCAGTGCATCAGCCAGCGCAGACGAGTTCAGGCACGCAACCGAGACCACCAACGCTCAGATTGCCGCCGCACAAGGTGATCTTCGAGCGATGCCTACAGCGGATGACCAGGGGGCCTCGAACTTCACCGCCCAGCTGGACGCCCAGCTGGGCGAAGCTGCAAGCAAGGCAGAGGTCGTGGCTGCGTTGCAGCAGGGTTTTGCCGACATCCTGTACCGGGGTAACGGTGAGACGACTGCCAACGGTGCACCGAGCGCAGCGTTCCTCGAGTCCGTCGAGCACCGGCGCCAGCTTGCGCCGTACTTCGTGGCGAAGGCCCTGATCGCAGATGATGCTCTGGCATACGCACCTGGCTCGGCCCTGCCGTTCGGCGACGGCGAGATCGATCCGCGATTTCCTTGGTACACCGACGTAGAGCCCGGGAGTAACGGTCGGATTATCGCCGACCCGTCGACGTCATCTTGGTCGGTGGCCGCCGTGGTGTCATCGGGGACGCCAGGCGTCATCGAGGTCACCTGGCTGGACACCAGAACAGAGACGGGCGAGCTCCTCGCGTGGGCCACGGCGAGCTACTACGCGGACTCGGGTGCATTCGGTGGGCTGGTCACTGGCCAGACGACAATCGGTGAGCGCGGATCGGCAGGTGCCTGAGATGAGCGGCAGAGCGAAGACGAAGATCTTCCCCCTGATGGCGGCGATCGCGCTCGTGGTCACCTCGGCCGTCAGCGCTATCGCCCTGGTCGGGCTGCAGGCAGACCAAGACGATCGCAAGGCGGTGCTGACCGGTGTCCAGAGGGAAGTCACGCAGGCGCAGACCACCATGGACCAGCTTCAGGCGTCAGCCTCGCTCGAGAACTTCGGCGCAGAGTCGGGTCGCGTCAGGCGGGACACTGACACCATCGCGGATTTGGTCGACCGCTCGTTGACCTGGGACAGCAACGCGAGCTACGTGGAGGCCCGCGAGAGCACGATGCGCACCTACGGCCTCGTGGACGGGGACAGCTTCATGGTGGCCTTCCTGCCGCCGGCGCCGGTCAATCGGGACGACGCTGGCAATGAGTATCCCTACATCGACGCGGCCGGGCTCAACTCGCAGGTGGGGGATTTCAAGGCGAGGGTGCTGTCGGTTGACGGCCTCGACTACCGGTACCTCGTGCTCGTCGACGTCCAGGCGAAGTCCTCCGACGGCCTCGGCACTGCAGTGC
>NZ_FXAP01000010.1 GCF_900177615.1 Plantibacter flavus | reverse complement strand
TGTGAGCAGCCTCGCTCTGTGTCGTCGTTTTCGCTGCGATCGGTGTCGGGTCAGGTGGTGCCGATGACGAGGGTGCTGCGGGCGGCCTCGACGACGTCGTTGGTGATGACGTCGAGCTCGTTGATCTTCAGGACGCGTTGGATCTGAGGGAGGAGGCGCTCAAGGAGCCGGAAGTTGCCGCGGGTGATGCGTTCGACGGCGGCGATGGCTTGCGCGTCGGTGAAGTCGTCGGGGTCGAGCGTCTTGCCGAGCTTGCGCCATTGACGTTCGAGGACGAAGAGCAGCTCGTCGTGGCCGAGCGGACGGTACTGGTGGGCGAAACCGAGGCGGCTGTAGAGCTGCGGGTAGTGGCTGAACTGCTTCTCGATGCCGGGCATGCCGATGAGGATCATCGCTATGCCGGTGCGGTCGTACTGGTCGCGGAGCCACTCGATCGCGTTGCCGGTGAGGCGTTCGGACTCGTCGATGATGATCAGCTCGAGCAGGGACGGGTTGGGGCCGTGTGCGTGGTCGAAGTGGCGACCCTGGAGCAGGAGGTGTTCCTCGATGCAGCGTTCGGTGCGGAGCATGTCGTGCCGGAGGTCGTCCTGCAGGGCGCGCATCGTGGCGGAGACCTCGGGCGTGTAGAAGACGGTGCGGGCTCGGTGGGCGGCGGCGTAGATCTTCGTGTCGTCTTCGCTGCGTGCGGCCCATCTGGCGATGAACGGGCCGATGCTGTCCCAGTGGGCGTAGCGGCGTGCGGAGAGGGTCTTGCCGACGCCAGCGGGGCCGAAGCAGACGCCGATGGTGTTCTGCTTCCGGACGGCGTCGGCGAACTCCGCGAACCGACGGTGTTCCTTCGTGATGATGAACTGGCTCGTCATGACCGGTCCTCCTCGTAGGTCATCAGTCGCGGTTGATCCGGTGCCGGTGCGGGTGCTGGTGGGGTGTGATCATCGGGTGTGGGGCGGACGATCGCGATGCGTTCGCGGATCTGCCCGCGCAGGGCTCTTCGTTGCGCGTTCCGGGCGGCCTGGATCTGCTTGAGACTGATGGTCTCGGTCTGATGCGCGGTACTGATCGCGGTGCACAGGAACGCGTCGCGGTGAAAGACACGGATCTCGGTGACGTCGCGGGGGTCGTACCGGACGCTGACGGTGCTGCCCACGAAGGGTGCGAGAGTGGTTGCGGTGTAGCGGAGCCCTTCGAAGTGGATGCCGTCTCGTTGCACGACACGCGTGGTCGGGACGGTGAGCAGGAACCCGTCGAGCTGCTCGAGGGAGTCCGGCATTCGTGGCAGCCACCCGTCTGCGATCCACGCTTCCAGTGGGCTCTTCCGGAGCTCGCGGTGGATGCGGGCGTTGTAGCGGCGGATGAACGTGTTGATGGCACTGTCGACACCGGCGAGATCCAGCGCCGGCGTCGGCGCCGGCGCCGAGGATCCGGGTGCGAGGTGGCCGGGGAGCGTTGGGAGCAGCTCGGTGTTGATGGTGCCGAAGAACCGCTCGATCTTCCCGCGGCCCTGGGGGCGAGCGACCTGCGAGTGGATGATGCGGAGGTGCAGCACGGCGGCGGTGTCGCCGATTCGGTGGCTGGTGAAGTCGGACCCGTGGTCTGTGTAGAGCACGTCTGGGATCCCGCAGACAGGCCAGTCCGGTTCCGGCTTGTGCCAGATCGCTTGCCGGAGCGCGAGCGCGGTGTTCGCGGCGGATGGGGCGCCGAGGAACACCATGTACCCGCAGACCGCGCGGGAGTAGTCGTCGAGGATCACCGTCAACCACGGCCGTTCGGGCTTGCCGTCGGGTCCGACGATGAGCAGATCGAGCATCGTGTGGTCCGCCTGCCAGATCGCGTTGGGGCGATCCGCACGACGTCGGAGCAGCAGTTCGTGCTTGTCCCGATATGACGCGGGCCCCTCAAGCGCGAGCGTCACCATCCCGGGATCAAGCCCGTTCACGATCGACCGCACAACGGAGTACGACGGCGCTGAGAGACCTCGTTTGGTGCAGTAATTGTCGACCTGGCGGTGAATCGTGGCGATCGAAGGTCGTGGCTTGGTGAGTGCGAGCCCCTCAATCAGGCGCACCAGTTCCGGTGCCGTCCGTCGGGCGCCGTGATCGGTGCGGGTGCCGTCGGCGAGAGCCGGGTATCCGCCGGTTCGGTAGCGGGCCAACCAGCGTTGCAGGGTGCGCTCAGCGACGCCCGTGGTGCGGGCCAGGGTGGCGAGCGGGATGGCGTCCTCGACGTGCAGTCGAAGGATGCCCCACCGCTCGCTCGCGTCCATAGCCAGCTACATCGTTGGGGAAGGCTTGGTTCGTCGCGCCGCGACGGGCTCGGCGTGCTTCGCGAGTGCACGGTAGATGGTGGTGCGGCTAACGCCGAGCACGTCGCCGATCTGCGCGACGGTCATGTCCTGCTGTTCGTAGAGCCGGCGTGCGGTGCGCACCTGGTCCGCGGAGAGCCGAGATGGTCGGCCGCCGGTGCGGCCGCGGGCTCGAGCGGCGGCGAGGCCGGCGTTGGTGCGTTCCTTGATGAGGTCCCGTTCGAACTCCGCCAACGCGGCGAAGACGTGGAACACGAGCCGGCCGCCGGGCGAGGTGGTGTCGATGGTCTCCTGCAGGGACCGGAACCCGATGCCGCGCTCGGCGAGAGCGTGCAGCTGATCGATGAGGTGCCGGATGGACCGGCCGAGCCGGTCGAGTCGCCAGACGACGAGAGTGTCGCCGGGGCGGAGCTGGTCGAGGAGCTTGTCGAGCTCGGGCCGGTGTTGGAGCGACCCGGACATGGTGTCGACGAACACGCGGTAGCAGCCAGCGGCGTTGAGCGCGTCGATCTGCAGCGACGCGTCCTGGTCTGTGGTGGACACGCGCGCATACCCGAGAAGGTGACCCATGAAGAGAACGTAGCGAAACTCGACCAGGAGGGGTAGTGGCGGCACGTAGATTCTGGGACTGGGTTCCGCTACAAGACACGGCGCCTCGCACCCGGACTGAGCGCCGGTACGGATAGTTGTAGCGGAATCGTTCGTATTTGTTACGTCTGCCGCGCTCGCGCGGCGAGCCGGAGTGCTTGCACGGAACGGAGGTGTTGTTCCGATCGGTGGCGGCCGTTGGCGGGAGACGGATGTGGTGCTGCGATGACCGGAAGGAGTCGGGGGTGCTCGTCCAGGGTGAAGTGTCGCATGACGCCGTCGAGGGCAACGGCCCCGTACGTGACGATCGCAGTGAGAGCGGGGAGGGCCGCGAGCAGTGTGGCGAGGGCATGCCGCCCCTCGTCGATGTCCGCGGGTCGCACGCGGTCGGGCAGTTCCCATGGGATGAGGTTCCAGCGGACGTACTGGCCGCGTGCGAGTCCGGACTCGATACGGGCTGCTCGGAACGCGGCCGCGGTCGGGCCCGGGTTGTCCTCGCTGCAGATCGCTGCGTGCGCTGCGGCGATGGTCTGGGGGCCGGGCGACTGCATCAGGACCAGGACACGGCTGAATCTGCCGCCGGATCGTGGGTCGAAGCTCGGGACGAACCGTCGGCTGCCGTCGGGCGCGGTCCGCCACGTCTCCGCGAGACCGTTCAGTGATCGAACGTCAGCGAGTTCCTCGGGGGTACTCATGCCGGCTGTGGCGGTGCCAGCAGGGTGCCACGGATGACGGATCCGTGAAAGGTGCGAAGGGCAACGGTGATCCATGCGGCAACGAGGCCTGCGTAGTAGATGACGGCGAGGACGGCAACGACGGTCAGGCCTGAGTGCAGGGCGAGCCCGTTGAGTCCGGTGACGCAGGTGCCGACGGGGAACGTGAACGACCACCAGGTCAGGCTGAACGGCAGGTGTTCGCGGGCGGTCCGGACGGTGACGGCGAGGGCGATGACGGTCCACAGCAGCGCGAAGCCGAGCATCGCGAACCCGTACACCAGCGCCACGACCAGGAGCGCGTGGGCGGTGGATGCGTCGACGACGGTGGGTGCGTTCGATGCGAGGAGGTTCACCGCAGTGATGGATTGTCCGACGGGTCCGAGGACGATCCACAGGGTCGGCACCATGCCGGCGGCCCCGACCTTGTGCTGCGCGAGCCGGTTCCAGATCAGCGTGATCACGACCAGCGACGTCACGAGACTGAGGCCGAAGAAGCCGTAGCAGGACCACAGCAGCGTCTCCCGCGCCTGTCCGTCGGGAGCGTACGGCAGCAGCAGGGCGCCGGTGGAGGCGGACACCATCGGCGGGACGATGGGCATCAGCCAACCGCCGAACGCGGAGTCGGGCTTGTTCTCGTGGCGGGTGAACGCCAGGTACGGCACCAGGACTGCCGTGAGCAGTCCTCCGATGGTGCCGATGGTCCAGAGCACCCAATCGATGGTCACGGCGGCGGGGAGGCCGATCCAGTCCTTGCCGAGCAGGAGTGTCCCGGCGCCGACGGTGAGGAACGCCATCGGTGGTGCGCCGTAGAAGTGGGAGATGACCGGGTTGAGGTGGTGCCCGGCTGCGGTGTTCCGGTAGCGGACCCAGTGCAGCACCGTCGCGACTGTGAGGGCGACGAGGAGCACCGCGGCGATCGCCCACACCACCGTCGCCGCGATGCGCAGACCGGGGAACTGCAGCGGCAGTGACGCAGCTGCGACAGCGACGATCCCTGTGCCCATGATCGACGCGAACCAGTTCGGTGTGAGATTCGACACGATCAGCCCTGGCCGCTCCAGGTCCCGGAACAACGCCGTCTGCGGCCGTTGGGGCAGCTGGCTGCCGTTCGCGGGTGCAGGGTCGGTGCGGAGCATTGTCATGGGCCAAGCCTGCGCGAATCCTGCCTCTGGCGGTACCGGGTTCCTCTTGGTAGGGCACAATCGTTGGTTGTGGCACTACGGCGACTCACGGACCGAACGCTCGACCTCGACACACTCGAGGTGCTCGCACGCGTCGCCGAGACCGGCTCCCTCTCCGCTGCCGCTGGAGCGCTCGGCGTCACGCAACAGGCAGTGTCTGCTCGGATCCGGGTCGCCGAGCGCATGGTCGGTCACGTGTTGGTGCACCGCTCGACCACGGGGTCGGTGCTGACCGAGACGGGCCGGCTCGTCGTCGGGCTGGCCGGACCGGTCCTCGACGCGTCTCGCCACCTCGAGGCAGGAGTGGCTGCGCTGCGGGCTCCCACGGGTTCGCTCGTCGTCGCAGCGTCACAGACGATCGCGGAGCTGCTGCTGCCGGGCTGGCTGCTCGAATTCCGACGCCGTGAACCCGACGTGCGGGTGCGTCTGATCGCGGGCAACTCCGCCGCGGTGACGGACCACGTGCAGTCGGGTGGCGCGAACCTCGGGTTCACGGAAACCCCGGTGACGGCAGCAGGTGTGTCCGCGCAGGTGATCGCGGACGATGAGCTCGCGGTCGTCGTCGCGCCGGACCATCCCTGGGCTCGGTCGACAGGGATCACTGCGGAAGTCCTGGCGGCGACGGCTCTGCTCCTGCGGGAAGAAGGCTCCGGGACTCGCGCGACGCTCGCCGCATGGCTCAGGGAGGCCGGTTTGAACCTGTCGGTTCCGGCCGCGGTGCTGGAGACCACGAGCATCATCCGGGCGAACGCGCAGGCTGGAATTGCACCGGCGGTGATGAGCCTTCGCACGGTCGCCGCCGACATCAACGACAGGTCGCTGGTGCGGGTCCCGCTCGCTGGGCCGCCACTTGCCCGGCCGTTGCGGGCGATCTGGTCGGGAGAGCCTCAGCCAGCTGGTTCTGCTTTCCTGCGCGTCGCCCACGAGGTGACCGGTCGGGGTCAGCGCAGCCCGTAGGGCAGCTCCGGATTGTTCTCCGCGATCTCGGTGAGCCGGTTGTACTTGGCGACGCGTTCTCCGCGGGCGGGTGCGCCGGACTTGATCTGTCCGGTTCCGGTGCCGACGACGAGGTCCGCGATGAACGTGTCGGTGGTCTCGCCGGACCGGTGCGACACCATGCTCCGCATCCCGAGCGAGCGTGCGACGCCGATCGCGTCGAGGGTCTGGGAGACGGTGCCGATCTGGTTCGGCTTGATGAGCGCCGCGTTCGAGAGCCCGTCCTTCCCACCGTCGCGGATGCGCTGCGGATCGGTGACGTAGAGATCATCGCCGACGATCTGGAGCATGTCGCCGAGCGCGAACGACATCGCCTTCCAGCCGCCGTGGTCATCTTCGGAGAAGCCGTCTTCGATGCTCCGGATCGGATACCGGCTGATGAGGTCGCGGTAGTAGTCGACCATGCCTGCGCGGTCGAGCCGGCGGTCCACGACCCGGTAGCTACCGTCACCGAGCGCGAACTCGTTCGCCGCCGGGTCGAGTGCGATCGCGACGGTGTCCACGCCGGGCTCGTAACCGGCGGCACTGATCGCGGCGACGAGGAGGTCGAGGGCCTCCTCGGGCGCGGCGATCGACGGGGCGAAGCCGCCTTCGTCCCCGAGACCGAGACTGCCGAACCGTTCCCGGACCAGTGCCGCCAGCGCGTGGTAGACGTCCGATCCGATCCGAACCGCGTCGGTCATGGTCTCGGCGTTCACCGGGGCGATCATGAACTCCTGGAAGTCGAGCGCGTTCGCTGCGTGCGCTCCGCCGTTGAGCACGTTGAAGTGCGGGACGGGCAGGCGGGGCGTGCTGCCGGTGACGTCTGCGATCCAACGCCAGAGCGGCAGCTCCGCTGCGGCGGCGAGAGCGCGTGCCATCGCGATCGAGGTCGCGACGACACTGTTCGCGCCGAGCCGGCGGTGGTTCGGGGTGCCGTCGAGGGCAGCGAGGGCGGCGTCGGCCTGCCCGATCGAGGTCCACGACTGGCCGGTGATCATCGGTGCGACGTCCGTCGTGATGAGGTGCAGTGCCTGGCTCACGTCGCGGCCGCCGTAGCTGCTGCCGCCGTCGCGAAGCTCGACAGCCTCATGCGCGCCAGTGGATGCGCCTGCGGGGGCGTCACCGGTGACGACGGTGCCGTCCTCGAGCTCGAGACGCACCTGGATCGTCGGGTAGCCGCGGGAGTCGAGGATCCGGGAGCCGTGCAGGCTGCTGATGGTGACGGGGCGGCTGGTGTGGGTCACGTACTCGCCCTGATGGTGGGTGGTGTGGTGGACGTTGCTGATGTAGTCGTTCACGGCGGTTGTCGCCTTTCGGGTTGGTCGTGCGGGTGTGGGCCGCGGGGAGGCGGAGGGACGACCTCCTGGCGATCACTGGGCGCCAGTTGCCTCCCCACGGCGGTTCAGGGCGCGCACTGGATGGTGTCGGGTGCGCGGGTGCCGGTCAGGGGTGCGGGGTGAACCGTTCCTGTGCGGCGCGGATGATGGCTTCGGCGTCGACACGGTTCGCCCACCCGTTGGTGGTGACGTGCTTGCCGTGCTCGATCTCCTTGTAGTGGGCGAAGAAGTGCTCGATCTCCGCCAGGACCGGCTCGGCGACGTCGGAGATGTCCTGGACGTGGTCGAAGCGGACGTCTCCGGCGGGGACGGTGAGGATCTTGTCATCGCCGCCGTTCTCGTCGACCATGCGGAGCATCCCGACCGGGCGGACGTCGATGACGACGCCGGGGAACGTGGGCCGGGGCAGCAGCACGAGCGCGTCGAGGGGGTCGCCGTCATCGCCGAGAGTGTCGTCGATCGAGCCGTAGTCCTGCGGGAACACCATGCTGGTGAACACCGCCCGGTCCAGGCGGATCCGTCCGGTGGCGTGGTCGACCTCGTACTTGTTGCCGCTGCCGCGGGGGATCTCGATCGTGATGTCGAAGTGCATGAGCTGTTCGTCTCCCAGTCGGATGGTCAAGTGAGGGTGCCGAGGGTGACGCCCCCGGCGGCTGCGGCGACGGAGACGACGAGCATTCCGAGCCCGTTCACGGCAGCCGCGGTGGTGCGGCCAGTGCGTGCGAGGCGGACGGTCTCGAAGCTGGCGGTGCTGAACGTGGTGTAGCCACCCATGAGCCCTGTTCCGAGCACCGCGACGGGGGTGGCGCCGAGGTGACCGGCGGCGCCGGTGATCAAGCCCAGCAGGAACGAGCCGGTGATGTTGATCGTCAGCGTCCCGACCGGGAGCCGGAACTGCCGACCCCGGTTGATCGCACCATCCACGAAGAACCGTGCGGCCGCGCCGACACCGCCAGCGACCGCGACGCTGAGGAAGGCCAGGGCGCTCATGATGTGGCCCCGTTCGGTCGGACCAAACCCGCGATCGCGAGGCCGCTACCGGTGGCGATCGCGCCGGCGAGGACCGTCAGGAGCGCGTACCCGGTGCCGGCCAACCCGCGGCCAGCGAGGAACAACACCGCGGTGCTGGTCGCGAGGGTGCTGTAGGTGGTGAACCCGCCGAGGACACCGGTTCCCAGAAGCAGGCGCAGTGTCCGGCGGCGACCCTCGTCAGGTCCGCGATGCGCGAGGTGTTCCAGCAGCACACCCAGTAGGAGCGCGCCGGCGATGTTGATCCAGAAGATCGCCCAGGACACCTCCTGCTGAGCGGGGAACGCGGTGCTGAGTCCGTCGCGTGCGGCGGTACCGATGGCGCCGCCGAGTGCGACGACACCGAGGTACCGCCACCGCAGATGCACTGGCCGGTCGATACGTTCCGGGTCGTTGGCGTCGATGTCTGGGTCGGGCGGGAGCTGCCCATCGGGCAGGTGCGTGTCCGTTCGGGAGGTCATGTTCCACCTTCCGCAGCGACCGCTGCCGCTGCTGCTCGTGCTGCCGGATGCAGGTACTCCCCACCCCGCGGACAGAACCCACCGTCGCCGTCGAACCGGTAGATCAGGGGTTCGCCCGTGGGGAGGTTCAGGTCCGCGAGCTCACCGTCAGTTAGGCCGTCCATGCAGGCACACAGTGCCCGCAGTGAGTTGCCGTGCGCGACGACGAGCACTGTCTGCCCGTCGCGGAGTGCCGGGGTGATGCTGTGCGACAGGACGGGTTGGACCCGGCGGATGACGTCGGAGAGTGTTTCGGTTCGACGAAGTGCCGCCCACGGCAGTCCACGAAGCGCCGGCGTCCGCCGGAGCGCCAGCCATGCGCGGATCGACATGCGTGGTGGCCGTCCCGTGCGGGTCCGACGAACAGCGAAGAACTGCTCCGCCCCCAACGCCGCTTGCGCATTCTGCTTGGACATGCCGGTGAGGGCGCCGTAGTTCCGCTCGTTCAACCGCCACGTCGACTCGATCGGCGCATCACGTCCGAGGACGTCGGTGACGAGCTCCGCCGTGTGGAGCGCCCGCTCGAGCGTCGACGTGAGCACGAGGTCCGGTCGGATGCCGGCATGCAGAAGTAGCAACCCAGCCCGATTCGCTTCGGCGCTGCCCTGTTCGGTCAGCGCGACGTCTCGCAAGCCGGTGAAGGTACCGGCAGCGTTCGCAGTGCTCTGTCCGTGGCGGAGCAGAACAAGCTGGCCGGTCACGGGGTGTCCCACGGCAGTGGGGCATCGAACCCGACCGGATCAACGGGCACTACGAGCACTGAACGGTGCTGCTGATGGGTCAGCCGTACCGCGACCGACCCCGTGAAGAACTCCGCGATTCGACCCGCTCCCGTCCTGGCCCCGACGACCAGCATCGCCGCGTCGCGGTCTTCGGCCACCTGCGACAGTGCCCGGCTCGGATCCCCGACACCCGGGACGAACGTGACGTCGACGCCGTAGGTCGTTGCGGCAGCACGTACTGCCGCCTTGTCACTGTCCGACAAGCCCTGCGGTGTCGTGTCAGCGGTGTCAGGGTCGATCGGTTCCACCATCACCGACCCGTCCGAGCGCGTACCGGCATCGAAGAGCGATGCATCCACGCTGACGCACACCAGCGTCGTACCGAAGCGCCGCGCGATAGACGACGCAACCTCGATGACCCCCGGAGCGAGGCCGGGCAGGACGCCGACGACGACCGGTCCGGAACCGATTGGTGCTGTCATGACACTCCCTACCTCAGGCGCGCAGAAGCGCGACCAGCTGAGATAGGGACTGTTGTCGACAACTGTCGAGGTTGGGTCCGGCAAGCCCCACTACCGGGTCCGAAGACACCACCATTATGCACCCGAACCCCAAGTCACGCGGGCCGTCTCGCGCACCCGCGACGTCCCGACACCGAAGGAAGCGATTCCGACGACACGGAGCGAAGCTGCCCACA
>NZ_FXAP01000005.1 GCF_900177615.1 Plantibacter flavus | reverse complement strand
AGGCGCTCGCGCAAGACACGGGCGCTCGTGCGGAGGCCAGCGGCCGTGGTGCGCTCGGCGACGACGAGAACCTGTTCGAGGAACACCGCCCGCCCAGCAGCTGGGACGTCGCAGAGTTGGTCGGTGATCACCTGCGCGTGTCGAGCAGAGATGCGGCCTGCCTCGAGCGATTCGAGCACGGCTGGTGCGTCGTTGACGAGACGTTCGGCGTCGTTCGTCGCCCGTTGGATCGTCCGTTCCGGCACCCGGATCGCCATCGCGAGAGCCGCACACGTCGACCGGCGGGAGAGGGCCTGACGCTCGGCCGGCGGGAAGACGGCCGGGACCGTGGCGTCTGCGAAGGAGTCGGCGTAGGCGGCAGAGCGGGCCAGGAGGCGCGCTTTGCGTGCGTCCAAGGCGGCCTGTTGCCGGTGGATCTCCGTCCACTCGTCCGAGAACTGCGCCAGCTGCGCGGCGTAGTCGTCGCCGACGCGGATCGCAGCGGAGGTGGTCTCGGTCATGGAACCAGTCCACCATGGACCACTGACATTCCAGATGCCGAGTTGGGCCGGTTGTGGAAGTTGTTCGTGTGCCCTTCGACAGGCTCAGGGACCGGTGGGGGGTGCTCAGGGACCGGAGGGGGGTGCTCAGGGAACGGTGGGGCGTCGCCGGTTGTGGATGCTTCTCCGTGGGCCCTTCGACAGGCTCAGGGACCGGTGGGGGGTGCTCGGGGACCGGCGGGGGTTGCTCAGGGAACGGTGGGGCGTCGCCGGTTGTGGATGCTTCTCCGTGGGCCCTTCGACAGGCTCCGGGACCGGAGGAGGTTGCTCAGGGACCGGAGGAGGTTGCTCGGGGACCGGCGGGGGTTGCTCAGGGAACGGTGGGGCGTCGCCGGTTGTGGATGCTTCTCCGTGGGCCCTTCGACAGGCTCAGGGACCGGAGGAGGTTGCTCAGGGACCGGAGGAGGTTGCTCGGGGACCGGCGGGGGTTGCTCAGGGAACGGTGGGGCGTCGCCGGTTGTGGATGCTTCTCCGTGGGCCCTTCGACAGGCTCAGGGACCGGAGGAGGTTGCTCAGGGACCGGAGGAGGTTGCTCGGGGACCGGCGGGGGTTGCTCAGGGAACGGTGGGGCGTCGCCGGTTGTGGATGCTTCTCCGTGGGCCCTTCGACAGGCTCAGGGACCGGAGGAGGTTGCTCAGGGACCGGCGGGGGTTGCTCAGGGAACGGTGGGGGTACTCAGGGACGGAGGGGGTACTCAGGGACGGAGGGGGTACTCAGGGACCGGAGGGGATGCTGAGGGACGGGAGGAGGGTGCTCAGGGGGCGCGGGACGAGCAGAGGCTCCTCGAGGCGTCGCGTGTTGGGCGGACGGCGGGCTCGATGGCCGGAAGGGGTTCGCTCAGGGCCTCAGGCGGCTTGAGTGGTTCTCGCGCGTGCTTCGACAAGCTCAGGACCGGAACACATCCGAGCGCACCTCGCACGATCACTGAGCCTGGTGAAGTGCCTGGTCCCGGACGAACGAAAGGAGGGCCAGCACCCGATGCTGGCCCTCCGTGGCGTTCGTGGGTCAGAGCGGTAACCCGAATACCGCTCTGACCCGCCCCCGAACTCCTGCCCGCTTACCCTAGATGGAGCAGGAGCTGGTGAAGTGGTCTCGATGAGACGCAACTTTCGAGAATGATGATCCTCCATCAGGGGTACCCCCGACAGTCGGCACTATGGAGGACACGAATGGGGGACAGCACCGCGCGCCGTGAGGGGCAACCGGCGCGAGTCCTCCGTCGAGACGGCTCAGCCCGTGAACGCGCGCCAGTGTCCGGGGCCCGCGGTGATCCCCGAGCGGAGGTTCCGCCTCGTCCGCTCCCACGTCGACGGGACGCGGGGTGCCGGGGCGGTGTCGGCGTCGCGCAGTGCCTGTTCGGCGATCGCGACGCTCAGCACCGCGGTGAGCGCCGCGAGCTCCTCGTCGGTGGGGGTACCGCGCACGATCCGGAGATCGATCGACGACGGCCCGGTCGTGTTCGGCTCGGCGCCGGCACTCACAGCGGGATGTTCCCGTGCTTCTTGGCGGGCAGGCTCGCACGCTTCGTCCGCAGTGCGCGGAGCGCCTTGATGACCGAGACCCGCGTGGCAGCCGGCTCGATGACGCCGTCCAGCTCGCCGCGCTCGGCGGCGAGGAACGGGCTCGCGACGTTGTAGGTGTACTCGTTCGCGAGGCGTGTGCGCACGGCGGCGACGTCTTCGCCGGCCTCCTCGGCCCGCTTGATCTCGCCGCGGTACAGGATGTTGACGGCACCCTGCCCGCCCATGACCGCGATCTCGGCCGTGGGCCAGGCGAGGTTGATGTCGGCCCCGAGCTGCTTGGAGCCCATGACGATGTAGGCGCCGCCGTAGGCCTTGCGCAGGATCACGGTCACCAGGGGCACCGTGGCCTCGGCGTAGGCGTAGAGGAGCTTCGCGCCGCGGCGGATGACGCCGGTCCACTCCTGGTCGGTGCCGGGCAGGTAGCCGGGGACGTCGACCAGGGTGAGGATCGGGATGCTGAACGCGTCGCAGAACCGGACGAACCGACTCGCCTTCTCGCCCGCTTCGATGTTGAGCGTGCCGGCCATCTGGGAGGGCTGGTTGGCGATGACGCCGACCGACCGACCCTCGACGCGCGCGAAGCCGATGACGATGTTCGGCGCGAAGAGCGGCTGGACCTCGAGGAAGTCGGCGTCGTCGACGACGTGCTCGATGACGGTCTTCACGTCGTAGGGCTGGTTCGGCGAGTCGGGGATGAGCGTGTTGAGCCGACGGTCCTCGTCCGTCGTCTCCAGCTCCACCTCGACGTCGAAGACCGTGGCCTCGGACAGGTTGTTGTCGGGCAGGAAGCCGACGAGGGTGCGGGCGTAGTCGAGGGCGTCCGGCTCGTCGCTCGCGAGGTAGTGGGCGACACCCGAGCGGGTGTTGTGCGTGTACCCGCCGCCGAGCTCCTCCATGCCGACGTCCTCGCCCGTGACGGTCTTGATGACGTCGGGGCCCGTGACGAACATCTGGCTGGTCTTGTCGACCATGATGACGAAGTCGGTGAGTGCGGGGGAGTAGACGGCGCCGCCGGCCGCCGGCCCCATGATGATGGAGATCTGCGGGATGACCCCGGAGGCCTGCGTGTTGCGTCGGAAGATCTCGCCGTACTTGCCGAGCGCGACGACGCCCTCCTGGATGCGCGCCCCGCCGGAGTCGAGCATGCCGATGATCGGGACGCCCGTCTTCAAGGCGAGGTCCATGATCTTGATGATCTTGTCGCCGGCGACCTCGCCGAGCGAACCGCCGAAGATGGTGAAGTCCTGCGAGTACACGGCGACCTGGCGGCCGTGGATGGTGCCGGTGCCGGTGACCACGGCGTCGCCGTACGGCCGTGAGCGGTCCATGCCGAAGGCGGTCGTGCGGTGCCGCACGAACTCGTCGAGTTCGACGAAGCTGCCGTGGTCGAGCAGCTGCTCGATGCGCTCCCGCGCGGTGAGCTTGCCCTTCTTGTGCTGCTTCTCGATGGCGGCTTCGCCGCTCGCCGTCACAGCCTCGTGATAGCGGTTCTTGAGGTCGGCGAGCTTCCCGGCCGTCGTGTACAGGTCAGGGCCGGAGGTGGTTTCGTCGGTCACGCTTTCACCTTACCCGGTGGTCCCCCGCCCGACCCGTTGACGATCGGGCACAAGTGGCGCGCCGATCCGTTGTCGGCATCGTCCAAGCGTGCCGGTGGGCGAGGCGGTCGCCGTCGACGGGCCTCAGTAGGGTTGTGCCATGGATCTGCCCCTCACCGCCGCCCTCGTGCCACGCCTCGAGATCCTCGCCCATGCCGGCTCCACCAACGACGAACTCGCCCGACGCGTCCGCGAAGACGGCGGCGACGCGTGGCCGGACCGCTCGGTCGTCCTCACCGACGACCAGCGCGGTGGACGCGGTCGCCTCGGCCGCGTGTGGACGGTGCCACCCGGCACATCACTCGCCGTGTCGGTCCTGCTCCGGCCGGTCACTCCGTCGGGTGATCCGCTCCCGCTGCAGGCCTACGGCTGGCTCCCGCTCCTCGCGGGTGCGGCGCTCGCGGAGTCGCTGCGGGAGCTCGGGGTGCCCGCCGACGTGAAGTGGCCGAACGACGTCCTCATCGGCGGCCGGAAGGTGTCCGGCATCCTCGCCGAGCTGCTGCCGAGTGGGGACGCGGTGATCCTCGGAACCGGTGTCAACCTCCGCCAGCGTGCCGAGGAACTGCCGACCGACCGGTCCACCTCGCTCGCGCTCGCCGGCCTCGCCGATCCGGACCCGGACACCGTCCTCGTCGGCTACCTGCGTGCGTTCGGCACCCTGTACGACGCCTACCTGGAGGCGTCCGGTGACGCCGAGGCCAGCGGGCTCCGAGCTGCGGTCACCGAGCGATGTGTGACGTTGGACAGCTCGGTGCGGGTGGAGCTCCCCGGCGGCGACGTCCTGACCGGCACGGCCGAGCGCATCGACGTGGACGGGCGGCTCGTCGTCCGACCGACCGACGGTGGTGCGCCGGTCGCGGTGGCGGCCGGCGACGTCACGCACGTGCGCTGAGCGTTCCCACCTGTTCGGTGAGGGACCGGCGTGCGAGCACCGTCGCGCCGGAGACGGCGGCCGGCATGACCAGCACGGACAGGACCGGCACGAGGAAGAGGACCGCGACCGTCATCCCGAAGCCCAGGGTGCGGGCGCGTCGCCTGGCGAGGTTCCGGCGGCGGTCGCGCAACGACAACCCCCTGGCGTCGAACGCGTAGCCCGTCAGTTCGAGGGCGAGGAACCAGCCGCTCACGGCGAGCCCGAGCACCGGGACCACCGTCTGGCCGATCACCGGGACGAAGCCGAGGAGGAAGAGGACGGCCGCCGTCGGGATGGTGAGCAGGAGCAGGCCGAGCGCCCGGGTGACACCGGTGAGGAGTCCGCGCCACGCGGACTCACCCGACTCCGGAGGAGCGTCGCCGAGGGTGCGTTCGACGTCGGCCCAGATCCGCTCGTAGAAGGGGTCGCCGACGAGGAGCGTCGCTGCGGCGTAGGCGTACAGCATCACCACGACGGCGACGGCCACCAACGCCACCGCGGCGGCCACCCGGATGGACGAGCGGTACGGCTCGTCCCAGGTGTCGGCGAACGGTGTCGCCCAGTCGACGATCGTGGCGGCGGTGACGCCGAGGACGACGAGCAGCGCGATGAACACGACGCCCACGATCGCGGCGGGGACCATGCCGAGCAGCATGCGCTTCGGTGACGTGCCCCAGAGGCGGAACCCGCCGAAGAGGATGCCGATCCCCTCGAGGAACGACCCGACCACGCCGGGGTGCTGCGCCGTCGGTGCGGTGCTGTCGGCCGGTTTCACGCCTTCATGGTAGCCGGGCGGCCGATGCACGGATGTTCGGGATCGCCGACGGGCGGGGTGGGAGCAGGCGGCGGGTTCCCGCGACTGCTAAGAATGGGAGTATGGCTGATCCCGGTATGACGGGGCCGGGCAGGCCGGCTCCTCCCGCGGCGGCGACCGAACGTGTGGTCGCACGCCTGCGTCCGCATGCCCGGCGGCTTCTGCTCCCCGCCCTCCTGCTCATCGCGGTGAGTGGCGCCGGTGCGTTCTTCTTCGGCTCGTTCGACCTCGAGTGGCAGAACTGGGCCGTCCTCATCGGCGGCGGGGTGATCGTGCTGGTCGCCTGCGTCCTACCGTTCATCGCCTGGCTGTCGGTCCGCTACGTGATCACGACCCGCCGACTGATCGTCCGTCGCGGGTTCTTCGTGCGGACGCGCCAGGAGCTCTACCACGCCCGTGGCTACGGCATCACGGTGCACAAGAGTTGGGTGCAGAGCGCCTTCGGCAGTGGCAACGTCCGGGTGACGAGCGGCGGCGAGGTGCCGGTCGTCCTGCGGGACGTCCCCGGTGCGGTCCTCGTCCAGAACGCCTTGCACGAGCTCGTCGCCGAGAACCAGAGCATCGCCGCGCCGTACCCGGCGGCACCGCCTCCGATGCAGCAGCCACCGGTCCGACGCTGACCCGTGCGGGGCGCGCCCGGCCGGTACGATGTTCGAGTCGGGGCACCCGCCGATCCGCCTCCGGATCCGCCCGTCCCGCCTGCCGAAACGAGACCCGCCGGCCGGTCGCCGGAGAGCTGGAGTGAACCCATGAGCATTCGCGTCGGAGTGATCGGTGGCGGTCAGCTGGCCAGGATGATGGTGCCCGCGGCCGTGAACCTCGGACTCGACATCCGCGTGCTCGCGGAGCAGGAGGGCATGTCCGCCCGACTCGCCACCGTCGAGGTGGGCGACTACCGCGACGCGGACACCGTGCTCGCTTTCGCCGAGACGGTCGACGTCATCACCTTCGACCACGAGCACGTGCCGCAGCACGTCCTGCGGGCGCTCGTCGACGCCGGCGTGCAGGTGCACCCGGGACCGGACGCGCTCGCCGTCGCCCAGGACAAGCTCCTCATGCGCGAACGCCTCACGGAGCTCGGACTGCCGGTGCCCGACTGGGCGCGTGTGCACGACCAGGAGGAGCTCGCCGCCTTCCTCGCCGAGCACGGCGGGAAGGGCGTCGTCAAGACGCCGCGTGGCGGCTACGACGGCAAGGGCGTCCGCGTCGTCCACGGACCGAACGAGGTCGACGACTGGTTCACGGCGCTCTCCGAGGACGCCAACGGCGGAGCACTGCTCGTCGAGGAACTGGTGTCGTTCCGGCGCGAGCTCGCTCAGCTCGTCGCCCGTCGCCCGTCCGGCGAGGTGGTGCCGTGGCGCGTCGTCGAGACCGTGCAGCTCGGTGGCGTGTGCAGCGAGGTCATCGCTCCGGCTCCCGGCTCGGCTGGCCGGCTCGCCGACACCGCCGAGGAGATCGCCGTGACCGTCGCCACCGCGCTCGGGGTGACCGGGGTGCTGGCCGTCGAACTCTTCGAGACCGACGACGACCGCCTGCTCATCAACGAACTCGCCATGCGCCCGCACAACAGCGGGCACTGGACGCAGGACGGCAGTGTCACGAGCCAGTTCGAGCAGCACCTGCGCGCCGTCCTCGACCTGCCCCTCGGCTGGACGGGCTGCCACCGCGATTGGACCGTCATGGTGAACGTGCTCGGCGGGCCTGCCGAGGGGACGCTCGACGACCGCTACCCGCAGGTCCTCGGTGCGCACCCGCTGGCGAAGGTGCACAACTACGGCAAGGACCCGCGCCCCGGGCGCAAGGTCGGCCACGTCAACGTCGCGGGCGACGACCTCGACGACGTCGTGTACGAGGCACGGGCCGCCGCAGCGTTGCTCGGCGCCGAGAACGCCTGACCGCCCTTCGACAAGCTCAGGGACCGCGTGGGGTGCTCAGGGACCGCGTGGGGTGCTCAGGGACCGATCGAGGTGCGCCTCAGTACACGTCGCGGATGTAGCGCTTCTCGCGCTTCAGCGAGTGCACGTACTCGGCCGCGGCCTCCGTCGAACGCCCGCCGTGTTCGGCGATGAGCTCGTGCAGCGCCTGGTCGACGTCCTTCGCCATCCGCGAGGCGTCACCGCAGACGGCGAAGTGGCCGCCCTCCTCGAGCCAGGCGTAGAGCTCCTTGCCGTTCTCGCGCATCCGGGTCTGGACGTACACCTTCTCGCGCTGGTCTCGGGAGAACGCGAGGTCGAGACGGTCCAGCACCCCTCCGGTGAGCAGCTCGCCGAGTTCGTCCTCGTAGATGAAGTCGTGCGCCCGGTGCTGGTCACCGAAGAACAGCCAGTTCCGCCCCGTTGCCCCGCGCTCGCGGCGCTCGTGCAGGAACGAGCGGAACGGCGCGATCCCGGTTCCCGGACCGACCATGATGAGCGGCGCATCGTCGTCCGACGGCACCCGGAAGCCCGCGTTCGCGGAGACGAAGATCCCGCTCGTGGCACCCTCCGCGACCCGGTCGGCGAGATGCGTCGACGCGACGCCGCCGTGCAGACGGTCGCCGACCGCGTACCGGACGCTCGCGACGGTGAGGTGCACGCGCCCGTCGGCCGCCAGCGGACTGGACGAGATCGAGTACGCGCGGTGCTGCAGCGGACGCAGCACGTCGAGGAGCGCGGCGGCGTCGAACCGGACCGCGGTGGAGCGCAGGAGGTCGAGGATGTCGCGGTCGCGCAACCAGGAGTCGAGCGTCTCCGCCTGGGCGAGCGCGAGGATCCCCGCCAGCTCCGAGTCCGGCGCGCGGTCGGCGAGCTCGGCCACGAGGTCCTTCGACGGGGTGCGGATCTCGAACCCGTGGGTGAGTCGGTCCGCCAGGGTCGAGCCGTCGACCGACTCGTCAGCGGTCGCGTCCAGTTCGGCGATGATGGCGTCGACGAGCGCCGGGTCGTTGCTCGGCATGACGCCGAGGGCGTCTCCGGCCGCGTACTCGATGCCGCTGTCGCCAAGGTCGAACTCGTAGTGCCGGATCTCCTTCGACGAGGCTGGCCCGGAGAGGACGCGGTTGACGGCGAGGGTCGCGCCGTACGGCGTCTTTCGGGTCCACGGTGAACGCGTGCGGCCGGGCTTCTTCGCCGGTTTGGCCGCCGGCGCGGGAGCGGGCACTGCGTCGGCGTCCGTCGGCGCGAGGGCGCCGAAGAGCGACAGTGCCTGGGTGGTCCACGCCGCGGCGGGCTCCTCGTAGTCGACGTCGCAGTCCACGCGGGCGAGGATGCGTTCCGCGCCGAGCTGCTCCAAGCGGGTGTCGATGAGCTTGCCCGCCTGGCAGAACCCGTCGTAGCCCGAGTCGCCGAGCGCGAGCACGGAGAACTTCAGGCCGTCGAGGCGTGGTGCAGTGCTCGCCTGGAGCGTCTCCCAGAACAGTTCGGCGTTGTCGGGCATCTCACCCTCGCCGTAGGTGGAGGTGATGACGACGACGTGTCCCATCGTCGAGAGCCGGTCGACCTCGACGTCGTCGAGTCCGATCGTCGTCACCGCCACGCCGTAGCCGGAGGCGGCTCGTCCGAGGTCCTCCGCGATGGCCTCCGCAGTGCCCGTCTGCGTCCCGACGAGCACGTGCAGGGCGAGCTGCGGCGTTCGGCCACCGGCGTCGGTGGTGTCGATCGCGCTGGAGCGGACCCCCGCCAGGAATCCGGCGAGCCAGACCCGCTGCTCGGGGCTGAAGGGCGCGTCCGCCGGGATGAACGGGTCGTCGGCGCTGCTGCCGAGCGCGGCGAGCGCCTCGAAGAGCACCGGGCTCGGTGTGCTGGTGGCCGCCGGGGCCTGGGTCGAGGTCATCGTCCCCTCCAGTTCGGGCGCGTTCATCGGGAACCCGCCAGGGTCAGTTCGGCCAGAGCGGCCGATGCAAGGAGTGCTTCGGTGCCACCGGTCGCTGCGGATCGGGCCCGGTTCTTGGCGTGCTGGTGCATGATCCACCCCGTGGTGCCCGGGTGGTCGATCGACCGCACGTTCCGCAGCCGCAGTGCCTCCGTGTAGTCGTGGAGGCGCTTCGCGGCGATCATGGCGGCGAGCGCTCCGTCGTCGTACCGTTCGAGCAGCTCTCGAGCCGCCCGCTGCACCCGCTGCATGACGAAGAAGTCCTCGGTGAGGATGAGCGTGCGGACGCTCGCCTGCACGAGCGGGTGCGCTGGGTCGTCGACGCCGGGCGTGCGGGACAGCGCGACCTCCTGGGCGAGCTTCAGCACCGTGTAGCTCGTGAGGAGCGCGTAGACGTCTTGCGGGTCCGCCGCGGGCTCGCCGAGTCCGGGGGCGCGACCGCCGCGGACCGGTCGGCGGTCGCGGTAGTCGAGCTTGAAGGTGCGGAGCTGCTGCGCCGCGAGGGCCGCGCCGAGCTCGTCGAGGAGTTCCTTCCGGCTGTTGGCCGCGAGGATCGCGTCGCTGTCCTGGTAGAGGAGCAGCGCGCGCGGCATGCCGAACACGAACTGGTGCCTGGCCGTGTCCCACTCGGCGAGCAACCGGGAGGCGAGCGGCGAGCCGGTCGCCTCGACGTGCCACTCCAGCAGCAGGAGCACGGCGGCCTCGTGGAACGCCGCCTGCTCGCCCTCGGTGATCGATCCGAGGAGGAGGGAGTCCGCGCTGACCTTGCTCGGCAGTTCACCCCGCGGGTCGTACTGGTAGACGAAGCCACCGCTCATCCCGTTGCCGAAGCCGATCCCGAAACCGCCGAGGTTCAGCACGGCGCCGTTGGTCATGTACTCGCAGGCGTAGTCGCCGACGCCCTCGACGACCGCGGTGGCGCCCGAGTTGCGGACGGCGAAGCGGTCGCCGGCCTCGCCCTGGACGAAGGTGCGGCCACCGGTCGCCCCGAAGAGGGCGAAGTTGCCGATGAGGACGTTGCCGCCGTCCTCCGAGCTGCCGCCGCCGGGGGAGAGGATCGCGATGGTGCCACCGGAGGCGCTCTTCCCGACGCCGTCGTTGCAGGTGCCGGTGTGTCGCCAGTGCAGGCCGTCGACGCAGAACGCCGCGTACGACTGCCCCGCGGAGTGCTCGGTGCGGATGGTCACGGTGTCGGCGGCGAGCGAACGGTGGCCGCGGTCGTCGGTGACGACGGGGGGGATCGCCGCCGCCTGGTCGTCGTCGAGCTCGTGGTTGAGGATGCGCTCGAGGTCGATCGCGAGCTGCCCGCCGACGGAACGCCAGCGGTTGCCGAGTCGGATACCGCCGTCGGCATCCTCGGCGCCCAGGTCGAGCGTCGTCCGGCCGTCGTCGAAGAGTCCTGCCCGGACCCGCTCGATGAGTGCGTCGTCGAGCGTGAAGTCCTTCTCCAGGTACACCGGGTCGGTGACGACGACCTCGGGGACGACGGCGAGCATGGCGCGCAGGTCGAGGTCCGCGACGGCCGCCGGGTGGTCGACGAGGTGGAGGAGGTCGGTGCGGCCGCGGGCTTCGCGGAGCGAGCGGAGGCCGAGGATGGCGAGCCGCTCGCGGACGTCGTGCGCGATGTTCAGGAGGTACTGCGCGAGCGCGCGCGGGTCGCCGTCGAAGGTCTCCGGGTTGGTCGTGAGACCAGCCGGGCACTTCACATTGCAGTTCTTCGCCATGACGCACTTGAGCATCATCAGCGCGGTGGTCCCGAACTCGAAGCTGTCGCCGCCGAGCAGGGCTGAGATGACGACGTCGCGACCGGTCTGGTGCGCGCCGGAGCAGCGCAGGGTCACCTTCGATCGCAGACCGTTCGCGCTGAGGGCCTGGTGGACCTCGGCGATGCCGATCTCGGCGCTGCGTCCGGCGTACTTGAGGCTCGTCACCGCGGCCGCGCCGGTGCCACCGGTGTTGCCGGCGACGTTGATGACATCGGCACCGGCCTTGGCCACGCCGACGGCGATCGTGCCGATGCCCTCGGAGGAGACGAGCTTGACGACGACGCGGACCCGAGCCGCCTTGCAATCGTGGATGAGCTGCGCGAGGTCCTCGATCGAGTAGGTGTCGTGGTGCGGCGGCGGCGAGACGAGTTCGATACCGGGCGTGCCACCCCGGGCGGCGGCGATGTCCACCGTCACCTTGGGAGCCGGGAGCTGACCGCCCTCACCGGGCTTGGCGCCCTGGCCGATCTTGATCTCGAGCTCCTGGAGCATCGGGTCGGCCAGGTAGCCGGCCCAGACGCCGAAGCGGCCGGAGGCGAACTGCTTGATGCGCGAGCCGCGGATCGTCCCGTAGCGGGACAGGTGTTCGCCGCCCTCGCCACTGTTCGACATCCCGCCGACCATGTTGGTGCCGTGGGCGACCGCCTCGTGCGCGGTCGCCACGAGGGCGCCGTGGCTCATCGCCCCGGACGCGAGGGATCGGGTGATCTCGCTCGCAGGCTGGACGAGGTCGGTCGAGATGCTCTCGGCACCCTCGACGAGCATCGAGAAGTAGTCGTCGGCGGACCCCGTCGCCTCCACGATGAGGTCGCCACCGGAGATCCAGTGCCCCGTCACCTCGCCGCCGAAGCGGTGGACGTAGTACTCGCCGAGCGCCGAGACCCGCGTGAGGTCGCCCGCGAGCGGCCCGGTGAGCTGCAGCCGGTGCCGCCCCTGCTCGGTCCGTGTCGCACGCAGGCCGCGGACGACGATCGAGGAGTTACCGACGGGGCCGAGCCGGTCGAGCTCGCGAGCGAACTCCTCCGGGGTGGTCAGCCGGGTGATGTCCTCGGGCAGTACGAGCACGTCGCGGAGGGCCGCCGGGCGACGGCGCCGCTCGGTCGTCATCGACTGGACGAAGGAGCGGTAGCCGGGCGTGATGGTGAAGGCGTCGATCTCGTCGTCGTCGAGGGCGTCGAAGGAGGTGTGCTGGTAGGCGTCGTCGTCGATCCCGAACGCGTCCTCGAGGTTCCCGATGGTGTGGAGGCGCAGCGGGTCGTCACCGAGCGTGCCGCCGTCGCGGTCGACGGCCGTCGTGTCCGCTCGCGGCAGCTGGACGGGCTCCTCGGTGAGGTCGACGAAGCCGCGGACCGCGGTCGTCCCGTAGGAGTGGCCCGCGCCCTCGGCCCGTTCCTTGAACAGGCCGAGGAGCGGGACGTCCGCATCGCTCGACGTCGTCAGGGCGCGCTGGTGCCAGGCGCTCGCCGTCCGGGCGATCCCGGCGAAGCCGACGCCGCCGACGGGGGCGCGGAGGTGTGGGAAGGCGCGCGCGAGCACGGGGTCGCTCGTGTCGAGGTAGTTCGGCTCGAAGAACTCGCCGCCGATGTAGCTCTCGACGGTGCAGAGGCCGACCCGGCCCATGGTCTTCAGGAGCGACTTCTCGGCGGCGTAGGCGAACCGGCGGAACGCTGCTTCCACCTCGTCGGGGTGCTGCTGCTCGGCGCGGAGGCGGACCGCGAGCGGGTGGACGGCCGACGCACCGAAGCCGAGGGCGGAGGCGACGTGGTGCGAGGACGGCAGCTGGCCGCTGTCGACCACGAGCGACACGCGGAGCCGGAGGCCGTCGTCGATGAGTCGCTGGTTGACTGCCGCCACGACGAGGATGAGCGGCAGGGCGGCACCCTCCGCGTGGACGCCGCGGTCACTGAGGATCGCGATGCCGCCGTTCTCTGCGGCGAACCCGGCGACCTCCACGGCAACGCGCTCGACGGCGGCCTCGAGCGCGTCGGCGTTCGCCTGCGCGTCCACCTCGGGCCGGTAGAGGATGTCGAACCACGCGGCCGGCGACTCGTGCTGAGCGCTGAGGCGGCGCAGTTCGTCCTCGCTGATGATGGGGGATCGGAGGACGAGCTGCTTCGTGCCGACCGTGCCGCTGCCGGGCTTCGGGCCGAGTGCGACCCGGAGGGTCATGCCGTCAGCCTCGCGGATGCTGTCGAGCGGCGGGTTGGTCACCTGGGCGAAGCGCTGGGAGAAGTACTTCGCCAGGCCGCCCTCCTGGTCGGACAGGGCGTTGATGGCGTTGCCGTAGCCCATCGCCGAGATCCGCTCCTTGCCCGAGGCGAGCATCGGGTCCGTCATGAACCGGAAGCTCTCCTGGTTGAGGGAGTACGCGACGTAGCGCTGCACCTGGCTCAGCCCACCGCGGTAGGCGAACGCGTCGTCCGCCGAGGCCGTCGGTGCCGACACCGGGACGCCCCGGTCCTCGAGCGCATCGAGGTCGGTGGCCGATGCGGCGAGCATCGCCGGGTAGTCCTTGCGCGCAGCGAGGAGCTCGAGCGCCTCACCCGTGCGGAGGCGAGTGCCCGTGCGGTGGTCGTAGGCGAGCATGCCGCCGGCCTCGATGCGACCGCGGTGGACCACCTCGTCGTCCGGGAACGGCAGCTGCCCTGCCTCGGAGGTGACGGAGAGGTAGTCGGCCGTCTCGACGCTGCGCAGCGGGCGCAGGCCGAGCCGGTCGAGCCGGGCGCCGACGGTCGTGCCGTCGTTGAAGATGAGCGCGGCCGGGCCGTCGTTCTTCTCCTCGACGAGCGAGAAGTACTCGAGCATCGCCCGAACCTCGCGGCTCAGGGTGCGATCGTTCTCCCAGGCCGGGGGCATGACGGACACGACCGCCTCGAGCAGTTCGAGTCCGTCCTCGACCACGCGGCTGTGCAGCGTCTGGTCGAGGCGCGAGCTGTCCGACTGGCCCCTGGCCCGGATGATCTTCCGGCCTCGCGATGCAGCCAGCGCCGTCTCGGACAGACGGTTCTTGCGGTCGGTGTTGAGCTCGCCGTTGTGCGCCATGAGGCGGAAGGGCTGCGCCATCGACGGGTGGGGAGCGGTGTTCGTCGAGAACCTGGTGTGGAAGGCCAGGGTCCTGACCCGGTGCAGGGGGTCGGCCAGGTCGGCGAAGTAGGGGATGACCTCGCCGGAGTTGAGGCGTCCCTTGAGGACCTGGGTGCGCGTGCTGAGCGACAGCGGGTACAGGCCGTCGAGGGTGAGGTCCGTGTAGGCGGTCGCCTCGATCGCGAGCAGGGCCGCGTGCGCGCGCTGGTCGAGGTCCTCCGTGGAGGCGTCGTCCGAGGGCTCGAAGATCCACTGCCGGATCGGCAGTTGGTACTGCACGGCCTTCGGGCGCAGGACGGCGTCGACCGTCGGCACGGCACGGGCGAGCAGCACGGTGAAGCCGGCCTCGCCGAGCGAACGTTCGATGAGCGCCTCGGCGTCGCTGATCCGACCGTGGTCGACCGGGAGGAAGACGTTCGCCAGGCCGAACCGTCCGGCGACGAGCGGCTTGCCGACGAGGGAGCTGAAGAAGTCGACCGAGAGGTCGATCTGCACGCCCGCTCCGTCGCCGACGCCCTCGGAGGACATGCCGCCGCGGTGGGGGATGGCGCACAGGGCGGTGTCGCCGAGTGCGATGACGTCGTGGCTCTGCACGCCGTCCTTGCGGGTGATGAAGCCGACGCCGCAGTCGCTCTTGTCGGTCTGGCGATCGACGAGGTCGGGCAGGGGCGATGGTGCGGCGGTGCGCGGGCGCGGGCGCGGTGGAACGGAAGACGAGATCACGACGGGGTACCCCTCGGAATGCGGGCGCTGGACGGCCCGGAGACGGTGAGATGACGGGACCGGATCTACGTCGCTGGAGGGTGGGTCCGTGTCGACGCGGGCGCTGGGTGCGGCGGCCGTCGTCTGCATGAATGGAGGTGTTCCGATCCTAACCGGGCCGTCCCGCCCACTCAACCGTAACGAGCCGAACCGGGCCGTTCGGCGTAGGCTGGGTGTTTCCGGTACGCATGGGACACGCCGTGAGCGCTCCGGCGGCTCCCGTCGACGGCCCATCGTGCAGCGCCCGGATGCGCTGCGGGACGACTCACGGGCCGGCCCCGTGGTGGATCGGATCGCGACCGGACGACCGATGTGCAGCCAGCTGCATGTTTTTCGGACCAGAATGGTGAGATGACGACAGAGCACACGGCTGCGACCGGTCGCGGCTTCGCGCACGCCAAGGCGATCCTGCTGGGCGAGCACGCCGTCGTCTACGGGTCTCCAGCCGTCGCCCTGCCCATCCCGTCGCTCCGGGTCGAGGCGACCGCCCGACGCATCGACGGGGCCTCGGTCCTCGACACCGAGATCTCGCTCGGCCCGCTCGACGCCTCCGATCCGCTCGGGACCACCGTCCTCGAGACCCTCGCGCACGTCGGTGCGGCACCGGCCGGCGTCGAGGTCGTCGTCCGCGGGACCCTGCCGATCGGCAGAGGCCTCGGTTCGAGTGCCGCGGCCGCCAACGCGATCGTCGACGCCGTCGCCGACCTGCACGGCGTGGCGCTCGACGACGCCGACCGGTTCGAGCTCGTGCAGCGCGGCGAACGCGTCGCCCACGGGACGCCCAGTGGTCTCGACGCCCGGGCCACGAGCTCCTCGACACCCATCCTCTTCACCGCCGGCCGGGTCGAGCATCCGCCGATCCGCTTCGGCGGTAGCTTCGTCGTGGCCGACACCGGTGCGCGCGGGTCGACCCGGAAGGCGGTCGCCGACGTCCGCGCCTTCGTCGAGGTGCACCCCGAGCGTGGTCGCGCGCTCCTGGCCGAGCTCGAACGCCTGACCGTGGCGGGCGTCGCCGACCTCGCCGCGGACCGCCGCGACGACCTCGGGACCCGCATGAACGCGGCGCAGGTCGTCCTCGACGAACTCGGCGCCGGCCACCCGGCCATCACCGCGCTCATCGCGGTCGCCGCGGCGAACGGCGCCCTCGGCGCGAAGCTCACGGGCGGCGGGCAGGGCGGATGCATCATCACCCTCGCCGCAGACCCCGCGTCAGCCCGACGCATCTCGCAAGCCCTCCTCGAGGCCGGAGCACTCGGCACCTGGACGATCGACGCGGAGGACTACGCGTGACCCTGACCCCGCAACAGCTCGCGACGACCGCCTCGGAGGAGGGCAGCGCGACCGCGCTGGCCAACCCCAACATCGCCCTCGTCAAGTACTGGGGCAAGCGGGACGAGGCGCTCATCCTCCCGTGGACCGGAAGCCTCTCACTGACCCTCGACGCAGCGCCCACGACGACGACGGTGCGGCTGACGGACACACCCGACGACGTCGTGCTCCTCGGCGGACGCCCCCTGGAGGGCACCGCCCGCTCCCGCGTCACGCGCTTCATCGACCTCGTGCGCGCGCTCGCCGACCGAGACGAGCGCGTCAGCGTCGACTCCCACAACGAGATCCCCACGGGGGCCGGACTCGCCTCCTCCGCCTCGGGCTTCGCAGCGCTGGCGCTCGCCGCATCGACCGCGTTCGGACTCGACCTCGATCGGCGTGCCCTCTCCCGGCTGGCTCGCCGTGGCTCGGGGTCGGCCTCCCGCTCGATCTTCGACGGGATCGCCGTCTGGCACGCCGGGCACGACGACGAGAGCTCCTTCGCCGAGGCGGTGCCCGCGCCCGGACTCGAGCTCGGCATGGTCCTCACCGTCCTCGACGCCCGGGCCAAGTCGGTCTCCAGTCGCGACGGCATGCGGCGCACGGTCGACACCTCCCCGTACTACCCCGCCTGGGTCGAACGCACCCCCGTCGAACTCGAGGAGATGCTCGCCGCGATCACCCGCGCCGACTTCACCGCGGTGGGCACGATCGCCGAGCGGAACGCGATGCGGATGCACGCCACGATGCTCGGCGCCGAGCCGCCGGTCCGGTACTGGGGACCGGCGAGCGTGGAACTACTCGACCTCGTCGCAAACCTCAGAGGCGACGGCCTCGAATGCTATGCGACGATGGACGCCGGCCCGAACGTGAAGATCCTGTGTCGAGCCGACGCGGTCGACGAGCTCGCGGCTCGGATCCTCGAGGCGCAGCCCCACATCGGCGTCATCCCCGCCAGAGCCGGACGGGGCGCGAGGCTCATCACCTCGGAGCCCGGCGGATCGGCGGGCGAGCAGACAACGGAAGGAGCGCGATGATCGAGATCAAGGCGCCCGGCAAACTCTTCGTGGCCGGCGAGTACGCCGTCGTCGAACCAGGGCATCCCTCCATCCTCGTCGCGGTCGACCGGTGCGTCACCGTCCGACTCGAGGCGAGCGAGCACGAGGGCCGCATCTTCTCCGACCAGTACGGCCGAGCGCCCATCATCTGGCGTCGCAACCGCAACGGGGTCGTCGTCGAGCACGAGGAACGCCCGCTCGACCACGTCCTCTCCGCCGTGAGCACGATGGAGACCCTCGTCGCCGAGCTCGGCGTGGCGCAGCGGTTCTCCGCCCTGTCCATCACGAGCGAGCTCGACGACGCGAGCGGCCGGAAGTTCGGCCTCGGTTCGAGTGCCGCCGTGACGACCGCCACCATTCGCGCCCTCGACGAGTTCTACCAGCTCGACCTCACCCGGACGCAGATGCTCAAGCTCGCGATCCTCGCCACCATCGACGTCGCACCGGCAGCCTCCGGGGGCGACCTCGCGGCGAGCATGTTCGGCGGCTGGCTCCGCTACACCTCGCCCGACCGGGCCCGGCTGCGTGAGGTGCGCCACCGTGAAGGGGTGCTCGCAGCCCTCCGCGACCCCTGGGCCGAGCTGGGGCTCGAGCGCCTGTCGCCGCCGACCTCGCTCCGGCTCCTCGTCGGCTGGACCGGCGAGCCCGCCTCGACCACGCGTCTCGTCGACGAACTGCAGTCCCGGAAGTGGGCGGAGACGGCCCACTACACCTCCTTCCTCGCAGCCAGCCGCGCCGCCGTCGACGCTCTCACGATCGGGCTGAACGACGAGGACCCGGCCCTCGTGCTCGGTGCCGTCCGCTCCGCGCGCGCGACGCTCGCCGGTCTCGGCCGCGACGCCGGTGTCGACATCGAGACCGCCGCGCTCGCGCAGCTCTGCGACGCCGCCGAGCGCCTCGGCGGGGCGGCCAAGTCCTCCGGTGCAGGTGGTGGCGACTGCGGCATCGCGTTCATCGGCCAGTCCGTCTCCACCGCCGCCCTCGAAGACGACTGGTCGGCGCACGGCATCGAGCGGCTCCCGCTCACGGTGCACCCACCGACCGGACTCATCGACGCCGCCCACAGCCCGTGGGGGCCGTCGGAGATCAGCCGGACCGACGACGACGCGGTCGAATCCATCAGATCCACCTACGCTCGTGCCTTCGCCGAGCAGCACGACGTCCTCCGGGGCGGAACGGAACCCCACGCATGAGCAACGAACCCGACGGCGTCGCACCGGTCCCCCTCAAGTGGATCGGCCCGCTCCACTTGAGCGGCAACGTCATGGAGGGCGAGCAGGAGGTCCCGCTCGCCACGTACGAGAGCCCGCTCTGGCCGTCGGTGCGCCGGGGCGCCCGCATCTCCTCCATGGTCCCCGGCGGCATTCGCGCGACGCTCGTCGACGAGCGGATGAGCCGCTCCGTCCTGTTCGAGGTCGACTCCGCCGGCGACGCCCTGCAGGCGCTCCGCGAGATCGAGCGCAGCCTGCCCGAGCTGCAGGCCGTCGTCGCCCAGTCGAGCCACTTCGCCGAACTCATCGAGATCAACTCGCAGATCGCCGGCAACCTGCTCTTCCTGCGCCTCGAGTTCCGCACCGGTGACGCGTCCGGGCACAACATGGTCACGCTCGCGGCGGACCGTCTCATGCCGTACATCATGGAGCGTTGGCCGATGCTCCGGTACGGCTCGATCTCCGGCAACTTCTGCTCCGACAAGAAGGCGACCGCGGTCAACGGCATCCTGGGTCGCGGCAAGAACGTCGTCACCGAGATGACGATCCCGCGGGCGATCGTCGAGCGGTTCCTGCACACGACGCCCGAGCAGATCGTGCAGCTGAACGTGCGCAAGAACCTCGTCGGGACGATCCTCGCCGGTGGCCTGCGCAGCGCGAACGCCCACTACGCCAACATGCTGCTCGCGTTCTACCTGGCGACCGGCCAGGACGCGGCGAACATCGTCGAGGGCTCGCAGGGCGTCACGCACGCCGAGGTGCACGACGGCGACCTCTACTTCTCCTGCACCCTGCCGAACCTCATCGTCGGCACGGTCGGCAACGGCAAGGGGCTCGGCTTCGTCGAGGAGAACCTCACCCGCCTCGGGTGCCGCGAGGACCGTGAACCCGGTGCGAACGCCCGGCGACTCGCCGTCCTGTGTGCTGCCGCCGTCTGGTGTGGCGAACTGTCACTCCTCGCCGCGCAGACCAACCCCGGTGAGCTCATGGCCGCCCACCTGAAGCTCGAACGCAGCGCGCAGACCGCAGCCGGCGCGCCCGCCTGACCCTCCCACCGCACCGGGGGACCGGTGCATCGTCGACGCTCGAACGGAGCACCCCGCACGTGAACACCTACCAGACCAGCAGCCCCGCCGTCGGCATCGACGACATCGCCTTCGCGACCGGGGCGAACCGTATCGACCTCGCCGAGCTCGCCGGGCGCTTCGGTGTCGAACCCGCCAAGTACTACGTCGGTCTCGGCCAGAGCGAGATGAGCGTCCCGGCCGCCGACGAGGACATCGTGACGATGGCCGCCGCCGCTGCCGCGCCCATCATCGAACGGCACGGCAGTGGCCGCCTGCGGACCGTCCTGTTCGCCACCGAGTCCGGGATCGACCAGTCGAAGTCCGCGGGCGTCTACGTGCACCGGCTGCTCGGCCTGCCGCAGGCGGTCCGCGTGGTCGAGCTCAAGCAGGCCTGCTACTCGGCCACCGCGGCGCTGCAGTTCGCTGCTGCGCTCGTGGCGCGGAACCCCGAGGAGACCGTCCTCGTGATCGCGAGCGACGTCGCGCGGTACGAACTGCACTCCAATGCCGAGCCGACGCAGGGTGCCGGGGCCGTCGCCATGCTCGTGGCCGCCGATCCCGCCATCCTCGAGCTCGAGACCGCGACCGGCGTCTACACGCAGGACGTCATGGACTTCTGGCGTCCGAACCACAGCGCGACGGCGATCGTCGACGGCAAGCTGTCCATCTCCGCCTACCAGGACGCGATCGAGGGTGCCTGGGCGGACTACCGGTCACGCGGCGGAGCGGACTTCTCCGAGGTCGACCACTTCTGCTACCACCAGCCGTTCACGAAGATGGCGATCAAGGCGCACCGGCACCTGGCCAAGTCGCTCGGCTCCGAGCGCACCCAGGAGGAGTTGGACGCACAGATCGAGCCGACGACCGGGTACAACCGCCGGATCGGGAACAGCTACACGGCCTCCGTGTACCTCGCGCTGCTCGCGCTGCTCGACGGCGACGAGGACCTCACCGGTCGGCGCATCGCGTTCCTCAGCTACGGCTCGGGTGCGGTCGCGGAGTGCTTCAGCGGCATCGTGCGTCCGGGCTACCGCTCGGCTCTGCGGAGCGACGCGAACCGTGCGCAGCTCGATGCGCGGACGGTCGTCGACGACGCCCGCTACCTGCAGCTCCTCGAGGACGCGGCGTCGGCCGACGTCCACGACTCCGACCGCCCTCGCGAGACCGGCGCGCCGTTCCGTTTCGCGGGCGTCGTCGGCGACCGTCGGCAGTACGAGCCCACCTCCGCCTGACCGCGCCCACGCCCGAGCTCTCCTGGGTTGTCGCCAGCGCGGTGCGCTGACGTCACCGCGGGTCGGGGACGTGAGCGCGGGTCTCTGGAGGGGCGCGCTCACGCGTGTGCCACGCGGTCGAGCCGGTTCCGCCGCGCTCGCGTCAGCGCAACGCGCCGACGCCGGGTTCGACACCCTCGCGTCGGCGCACCGCGCTGGCACTCCACCCGATCGGGGACTGGTCATCCTCGGGAGGTGGCGGCTCGGATCCGGTCGACGAGGAACGGTCCCAGGGTCCGCGACCAGGTGGCCGTGATGTGGTGCAGATCGCGATAGACGAGCACGTTCCCGACGGCGAGCGGACAGGTCCCGGCCGCGCAGTACAGCTCGCCGAGATCCACGACCGGCACGGCGCCGTCGGTCATCGCCGCGGTCGCGGTGTTCAGGTCGAACGTCGGGTACGCCTCGGCCACGGGGAAGGCGCACGCCCCAGCGATGAGCTCGGCGGCGCTCGTGCGGTCGACGCACGCCGCCGCTTCGGTCGGCACGCGGGGATTGTCCCGCAGCACCACGATCGACGTCCCCTGCTCGAGCACCGGTCTCCACGCCGCGAGCGTCGCGCCTCGGATCGCGGCCCGTTCGGCCACCGAGGTCTCGTCCGGACTCTTCGAGGTCACCAGGATGATGTCGTACGGCCGCTCACCGGTGAACGCCTGCTGCATGAGCGTCCGCCGGGCGGCGCAGGCCACCGAGTCGTCCGGTCCCGGGGTCCGCCACTCGCAGCCCTTGCCGACGTACACGTCGAGTCGCCAGTTGCGTGCCTCGAGTTGGTCGACGAGGCCGGGGATGAGCATCGTGGCGTGCGAGTTCCCGGTGAGCGCGACCCGCGTGGCGTCCGGGCGCTCGGAGCCGAAGGTGCAGCCGGGGAAGTCCGGCGCATCGGCCGCCGCGGAACACCGGAAGGTGTCGCCCGTGTCCTCGGTCCGCACCGAAAGCGGCGGCAGGAGTTCGTCCGCCAACGCCGGATTGGTGCAGCCCGACACGGCCGCATCGGCACCGAAACACGGCTCGCCGTCCGCGAGGTAGGTGTCCACGGTGCTCGCGAGGGTGCGTTCCTCGGCGGCGACGGTCAGCAACCCCGCCGTCGGGATGCAGAGCACGAGGGCGGTCGCCGCGCCCGCCAGCAGGACGGTCCGCGCGGAGCGTGCGTGCGTGAGGATGGGAGCTCGTCGGACGGGGTCCTCGACGAACCGTTTCGTCAGCGCGGCGAGGATCACGGCGAGGACCAGGAGTGCGGCGGCGATCGCCGGGCCGAGCGGGTCGCCGAGCGGGACGGGCACGCCGAGCACCCACGGCGCGACCACGATGAGCGGCCAGTGCCACAGGTACAGCGAATAGGAGAGATCGCCGAGCAGGAGCGACGCCCGGGTGCGCGCAATGGTCGTCACGGACCACCGGTGGGTCGACGACCCGCCGACGATCACGAGGAGCGTCCCGAGGACCGGGAAGGCGGCTGCGATCCCGGGGAACGGCGTCCGCTCGGTGAACGCGACCAGCGCGACCGCCAGGAGGACGACGCCGAGGACGCCGGAGGCCGTCCGCCACCGAGTGCGGTGCACGACCACGACCGGCCCGAGGAGTGCGAGCAGACCGCCGGCCGCGAACTCCCAGGCACGGGTCGGCGTGGCGAAGTACGCCGGCGCCGGATCCGCCGCCGTGTACAGGATCGAGCACAGGAGTGAGGCGGCACCGATGATCCCGAGCGCCACACCGAGGGTGCGGCGGAGGTCCGACGCTCGCCGCCGGGTGAGCCACACGCACAACACGACGACGAGTGGCCAGGCGAGGTAGAACTGCTCTTCGACGGACAGCGACCAGAAGTGCTGGACCGGCGACGCGGCGCTTCCCTGCGCGAGGTAGTCGACGGAGCTCCCGGCCAGGAACCAGTTCTCCCAGGAGGTCCCGGCCGCCACGGTCTCGGTGAAGAACTGCGTCCAGGCGCTCGGCGGAGCGAACCGCCAGACGAGGATCGCGGTGACGGCGAGGACGAGCAGCGCGGCCGGCAGGAGTCGCCGGATGCGGCGGGCCCAGAACGCCGGGAGGTCGATGCGGCCCGTCTCGGTGGCCTGGCGTGCGAGGTGGCTCGTGATCAGATAGCCGCTGACGACGAAGAACACGTCGACGCCGACGTACCCACCGGGCAGGAGGCTCGACGACAGGTGGAAGACCACGACGGACAGGACGGCGATCGCGCGGAGCAGCTGGATGTCGGGTTGTGTGCGCGGAATCGCTCCGAGGAGGGGAGACGCGCCGGTCCGCTCCTGCACCTGCCTCACGCGGTCTCCTCCGCCGTCCGGGTCGACGGACGGCGGGCTCAGCGTAGGGAACGCCGGTGACGCACTCGTGGACGGCAGATGACCGGTTCGCTTCGGCTTCGGGTGTCGACGGCGGACGGCCGACGATCGGGTCAGCCGACGTTCGCGCCGAAGAGCAGGCCGAGCACGTAGGTCGCCGCGGCCGCCCCGTATCCGATCGCGAGTTGTCGCAGTGCCCGGCGGAGCGGTGGACCGCCGGAGAGGAGCCCGACGACGGCGCCGGTTCCGAGCAGGGCCACCCCGACCAGGAGTGCGGCGACGAGCAGTGCGGCGACACCCTGCAGCCCGAACAGGTAGGGCAGGACCGGGATGACGGCGCCCGATGCGAAGAAGCAGAAGCTCGAGAGCGCGGCTCCGAGCCCGGTCCCGATGGCCTCGTGCTCCATCGCCGCACGGGCCTCGCGCTCGTAGGTCCCCGCACCGACGCGGGCCAGGACGTCCGCAGCGTGTGCCTCGGCCTCGCCGACCTCCATGCCACGGGCCCGGTAGACGAGCGCGAGTTCGTTCGCGTCGACGTCGAGGTGGGGGAGGGCGTCGTCGGCCGCCGGGTTAGGGCTGGACGCCTCGAGCAGCTCGCGCTGCGACCGGACCGAGACGTACTCACCGGCACCCATCGACAGCGCACCCGCCAGGAGGCCCGCGAGCCCGGCGGCGAGGACGACGCCGTTGCCGACCCCGGTGGCGCTCATGCCGATGACGAGAGCGAGGTTCGAGACGAGTCCGTCGTTCGCTCCGAACACGGCCGCCCGGAAGGTTCCGGACAGGCGGTTGCGTCCACGGGCGGCCAGGCCCCGGACGACCTCCTCGTGGATCTGCTCGTCGGCGGCCATCCGCTCGGTGGCCGCCCGTTCGGTCGCATAGGGCGAGCGCGACTCGGCTCGCTGGACGAGCGCCAGGACGAAGACGGATCCGAACCGCCTCGCGAGCCAGCCGAGCAGTCGGGTCCGCAGGTCACCGTGTTGCGGCTTGCCGGCGTCGTCGCCGAGCAGGGCGATCCAGTGCGACTCGTGGCGTTTCTCGGCCTCGGCGAGCGCGAGCAGGATGTCGCGCTCCTCACCGCTCCGCCGGCCAGCGAGATCCCGGTAGACGGCGGCCTCGGCGCGTTCGTCGGCGAGGTACCCGCGCCAGCGCCGCAGCTCGCGCTGGCTGGGTGGTTCCTGGCGGGACGCGGATCCGTTCGTGGTCGACTCGCTCATCCGCCGATTGTCCCAGACGCCCGTCGACCGGTGCGCCGCGCGCCGCGGAGACGTCCCCGGACTGGGGTCGCCGGGCGAGGGCTTGTCCAGCAGCTGCGGTGCGTCCTGAGCCGATCTTCAGACACTGCGATCTACGATGGTGCTCATGCCCGAGAACTCCGCCCCGTCCCCTGACGCCCCGCCGCTCGTCGGCGTCGTGATGGGCTCGGACTCCGACTGGAACGTCATGAGCGATGCGGCGCAGGTGCTCCGCGACTTCGGCGTGCCGTTCGAGGTCGAGGTGCTGTCGGCCCACCGCACGCCCGAGAAGATGATCGCCTACGGCAAGGCCGCCCACGGTCGCGGGGTGAAGGTGGTCATCGCCGGTGCCGGTGGTGCAGCCCACCTGCCCGGGATGCTCGCCTCCGTCACCACCCTCCCGGTGGTCGGTGTCCCGGTCCCGCTCTCCCGCCTCGACGGCCTCGATTCGCTCCTGTCGATCGTGCAGATGCCCGCGGGCGTGCCGGTCGCGACCGTGTCGATCGGCGGCGCGAAGAACGCCGCGCTGATCGCCGTCAAGATCCTCGCCACGGCCGACGACGCCCTGCACCAGGCGCTCGTCGCCTACGCTGAGGCCCTCGCCGACTCGGTCGAGGAGAAGAACCGGAACCTCAAAGCGCAGCTATGACGAGTGCAGCCACCGCCGCAAAGCCGATGCGGTATCCCGACACCCGTTCACGCGAGGTGATGACCAAGCGTGCCTGGTGGCTCGTCGTCCTCAACCTCCTGATCCCCGGCTCCGCGCAGGTGCTCGCCGGCAACCGGAAGTTCGGGCGGTTCGGACTCTTCTGCACCCTGTCGCTCTGGGTGGTGGCGATCGTGGCCGTCGTCGCCTACCTGCTCTGGCCCGCCCCGGTCATCACCATCGCGACGAACTGGTTCACCCTGACCGCCGTGCAGGTGCTCCTCGCTCTCTACGCCGTCCTGTGGGTCGTCCTCACCCTCGACACGCTGCGCCTCGTCCGCCTCGTGCGGGCCTCTCCGAACGCGCGGCTCGGCGTCGCGCTCTTCGCCACGTTGGCACTCGTCGCGGTCGCCGGGACAGCGGGCTATGGTGCGGTCGTGGCGGGCTCCGCACGTGGCACGATCGGCTCGATCTTCGCCCAGACCGCACCGGTCGAACCGGTCGACGGGTACTACACCTTCCTCCTCCTCGGGGGTGACGCCGGCGCCGACCGCGAGGGACTGCGACCCGACAGCACCTCGGTCGTCGCCGTCAACGCCGAAACGGGCAAAGCGACCGCATTCGGGCTCCCGCGCGACCTCGACCCCGTCCCGTTCCCGGAGGGCTCCGAGATGGCCTCGCTGTATCCGAACGGCTACGGCTACGAGGACGACTGCGACGTCGACGTCTGCCAGCTGAACTCCATCTATACCGAGATCCAGCTCAAGAACCCCGAGCTGTTCCCGAAGGCCGAGGCCGCAGGAAGTGAGCCGGGCATCGAGGCCATGAAGCAGGCGGCCGAGGGCGCGACCGGTCTGAAGATCCAGTACTACGTGCTCGTGGACATGCAGGGCTTCGCGACGCTCATCGACGCGCTCGGCGGCATCACCATGACGCCGACGCAGCGGCTCCCGATGGACGGCGATGAGGACCTCAACGACGTCACCGAGTGGATCGAGCCCGGTAAGCAGGTCATGGACGGTCGGACCGCACTCATGTACGCGCGCTCCAGGCACTCGACGAGCGACTATGACCGGATCGCCCGCCAGCGCGAACTCCAGGACGCGATGCTCAAGCAGTTCAACCCGACGAACGTCTTGTTGCGCTTCCAGGAGATCGCCGCGGCGAGCCCGGACGTCGTGAAGACGGATGTCCCGCAGTCGATGCTCGGGTACTTCGTGAACCTCGCCGGGAAGACGAAGGCCGCCGGCCTCGCGAGCGTGGAGTTCGTGCCGCCGCTGATCGACCCCACCGAGCCCGACTACGGGCTCATCAAGCAGACCGTCCAGGACACGCTCTGGCCGCCAACGCCGACCGCTGACCCGACCGACGCGGGTTGAGCCGGGACCGGTCAGATCTCGGCGTGCAGCTGCCAGACGCGCTCTGCGGAGTCGCGCCAGCTGAACGCCTGCTCGCGGTCCATGCCGAGGATCCGCAGTCGAGCGAGTCGTTCGCTGTCCCCGATGACGTCGTTGATGGTGGCGATCAGACGGTCGGCGTAGCCCTTCGCGCCGGACTCGACGACGACACCGGCTCCGCCGCCGACCTCGACGAGCGCGGGCACGTCGGAGTGGATGACGGGCGTGCCGAAGCGGAAGGCCTCGACGAGCGGTAGGCCGAAACCCTCGGCCAGACTCGGGTACACGAGTGCGGTGGCGCGGTCGAGGACGACGGCCAGATCGGCGTCGTCGAGGAATCCGAGTGCTCGTACGCGGCCCTCCGGAAGACCCGCTTCGTCGGCGACCTGCGCGAGCGTGACGTCTCCCCAACTGTCGGTGCCGACGATGAGGAGTGGCAGGTCGGGCGCTCCCGGACGACCGAGCCCGGTGATGAGCTCGGTGATGCCGCGACGCGGATCGAGCGAGCCGACCGAGACGAGGTACTCGGAGGGGAGGTCGAGCGTCCGTGCTCGGCCGTCGGCATCCGTGGGGAGGGCGAGGGTGGATGCGGCGGCGCCTCCGATGACGCGGACCCGGTCGCCGAGGTCGATGATCTGACGCAGTTCGTCTGCCACGGCGTGGGTCGGGACGACGATGGCGTCGGCGTGTTTTCGGGCGCGTTTCACCATGGCCTTCTGCCAGCTGACCGACAACGGTGTCAGCGAGGACGGGTGCGACCAGGCGAGTGTGTCGTGAACGGTGACGACGATCTGATTGCCGTCGTTGATGCGATCGTGCCTGCTGAGTGGAGCGAGGAGACCCGGCGCGTGCACCATGCCGGTGCCGGCGCCGGGCGTGACGATACCGAGCTGCCAGGCGGCGCTGAGTTCACGCCGAGGCAGCGTCGTGCGGTGCAGGGCTGCGAGGCCCGGCAGCTTCGACTCGAGGAGGTCGACCTTCTCCTTCGACACCGCGGAGACGATGCCTTCGACGTCGCAGCCGGGAGGGGCGCTCGCGATGATCTCGCGGGTGAGCTCCTCGGAGTACCGGCCGACACCGCCGGCCACCGGAGCGACGATCTGGTCGACGACGACCCGGAGCGTCGTCACGGTGCCGTCACGACGCCGTGCTGCGTCGCTGCGTCGAAGGCCTCACGCCAGTCGCGCATCGGCGCCAGACCTGCGACGGCCCAGGCGTCGTGGCCCAGCACCGAGTAGGCGGGGCGCGGCGCAGGACGGACGAAGGCGGAGCTGTCGGTGGGGGAGACGCGGGCAGGGTCCGCGCCGACCGCCGCGAAGACGGCCTGTGCGAACTCGTACCAGGAGGCCTGCCCGCCGTTCGTGCCGTGGTACACCCCAGCCGGCGCGTCAGCATCGAGCAGCGCGACGATCTGCGCAGCCAGGTCCGCCGTCCAGGTCGGCTGTCCCAGCTGGTCGGTCACGACGCCCGGATCGACGCCGTTCGCCGCCAGCTTCGCCATCGTCGCGGCGAAGTTCGGTCCGTTCTTCCCGTACAGCCAGGCCGTACGGACGATGTACGACCCGTCCGGGTGTTCCGCGAGGACGGCACGCTCACCGTCGGCCTTCGTCCGGCCGTAAGCGCTGATCGGCGCGAGCGGGTGGTCCTCCTGGTATGGCGAGGTGGCGGAACCGTCGAAGACGTAGTCGGTGGACACCTGGACCAGCTTCGCCCCGGCCTCACGCGCGGCCACCGCGAGATTGCGGGCTCCGATGGCGTTCACCGCGGCCGCGTCGGCCTCGTTCGTTTCGGCGTCGTCGACCTTCGTGTAGGCGGCGGCGTTGATGACCGCCGAGTGGCCTGCGACAGCGGCGCGGACGGCCTCGAGATCCGTCACGTCGAGCTCGGCGCGGCCGAGGGCGGTGACCGGACGGCCCACGAGGGCCTCCTGCAGGTCATGGCCGAGCATGCCGGAGGCTCCGGTGATGAGATAAGACAAGGTGTGGTTCCTCTCCGATGGGGCGAAGTCATCGTAACGTGTGGGGCTTCGGGAGGTCTGGACGGTCGGGACCGGACACCCCGAGCCGCCGCGGAACCGGTGTCCGCCTCAGCCGAGGGAAGGGCGGTCTGTCGGCTCCCTGACCGTGCCGGTCCGCGATGGGGGTTCTTCGAAGATCGTCCGCTGTGCTTCCTCGACGCGGGCTGCCGATGCGAGACCGTCCTTACGATGGTGCCCGTAGACCCAGTAGCGGTACAAGGCGAACCGGAACAGCGTGCCGAGGCCCAGCCCGATGACGTTGCTCGCGATGTTGTCGGCGAGGAGCGTGTCGTACCCGAGAACGTAGTGGCTGATGTAGAGGCAGAGGAGCGCGATCCCCATGCCGCCGAGCGACACGACCACGTACTCGACGAGCTCGAGGACGAAGTTCTTGCGACGGTGCTCACGGAACGTCCAGTAGCGATTGCCGATCCAGTTGAAGACGATGGCGACCGAGACGCTGACGGCCTTCGCCCCGATGGGCGACTGCAGGGCGTGATCGTGTCCGAACACGCCGAGCCGCAGCAGGTTGAACAGGGCGATGTCGATGCCGAACCCGATGAGCCCGACGACGCCGAACTTGAGCGCGTACTGCGCGATGCCGAACCAGACGCGCTCTGCGAGCCTCTTGAGGCGCTCCATGTTGCTCCCAAACGACGAAACCGATCGTTCGAGTATCACAGGGGACGCCGCTCCGTGCGCTGTGAGCGTTGTCACAGAGTGCCGCGGCAGTCGACGGATTGGTAGGATCGCCGGGTGCAGATCCGAGAACTGAACGTCCCAGACAGCTACGAGATCACGCCGAAGCAGTTCGGCGACGACCGAGGTGTCTTCCTGGAGTGGTACCGCTTCGACAAGCTCGAGGAGGCGAGCGGTCGCTCGATCAAGCTCGCCCAGTCGAACACGTCCGTGTCCAAGCGCGGCTCCGTCCGTGGCATCCACTTCGCCGACATCCCGATCGGGCAGGCGAAGTACGTCACGGCGACGCGTGGCGCGGTCCTCGACTACGTCATCGACATCCGCGTCGGTTCGCCGACGTTCGGCCAGGTCGACTCGGTGCTGCTCGACGACACCGACCGCAAGGCGATCTTCATCTCCGAGGGGCTCGGGCACTGCTTCGTGGCGCTGACCGACGATGCGACCGTCAGCTACCTCGTCACCGACGTGTACCGTCCTGACCGCGAGCATGGCATCAACCCGCTCGACCCGGAGATCGGACTCGTCATCCCGGACGCGGCAGGAACACCGCTCCTGTCGCCGAAGGACACCGAGGCTCCCGGCCTGTCGGAGGCGGCAGCGGCCGGCCTGCTGCCGACGTGGGACGACGCCCGCGCGTTCTACGCGTCGCTCCGGTCGAGCTGATCGCATGAGCGAGCCCGCCAACCGGTCGCTCGTCGGCTCGGCACCCGTGGTGATCGAGCCCGACTGGCTCGGTCCCACGGCCTTCTGGCAGCCGAGGTTCTTCCCGCTCTCGGCGTGGGTCGAGCACGCGCCATTCGCCTTCTGGATCGCCGATGCCGTCCGACCACGTGTCTTCGCCGAACTCGGCACGCACTACGGTTACTCCTACTTCACCTTCTGCGAGGCGTTCCGTCGCCTCGGCTTGGAGACGAAATCCTTCGCGCTCGACACCTGGCAGGGCGACGACCACGCGGGTGCTTACGGTGAAGAGGTCTACGAGTACGTCACGGGCGTGAACGACCGGGAGTTCGGATCCTCATCGACCCTGCTGCGAGGGTACTTCGACGACTCCGTCGACCAGTTCGCCGACGGCACCATCGACCTCCTCCACATCGACGGGCGTCACGGCTACGAGGACGTCCTGCACGACTACGAGTCCTGGCGGCCCAAGCTCTCCGAGCGCGCCGTGGTCCTCTTCCACGACATCGCGGAGCACCAGGAGGGGTTCGGCGTCTGGCGGTTCTGGGACGAGATCAAGACCCGCCACCCCTCGTTCACCTTCGAGCACAATCACGGCCTCGGTGTCCTGGGCGTCGGTTCCGAGCTGCCCGAGACGATGGTCCGGTTCTTCGAGGTCGCGGCTCGGGAACCTGAACGCGTCCGCGACGCCTACGCGCGGCTCGGTGCGGACTTGTCCGCCATCGTCGCGGGGCGGGACGACGATGCCGCTGTGCGGGTGGCTCTCGAGGAACGAGGGGCTGCCCTCGAGGAACGAGGGGCCGAACTCGAGCATGCCGAACAGCTCGTCGCGGCCGCTGAAGCCGAAAACCTCGGCCTCCGCCAGCAGCTCGAAGCGGTGCGAGCAAGTACCAGCTGGAAGCTCACGGCTCCCGTGCGAAAGGTCAGCGGAGTGGTGAGGCGTCGCGCGGACTGAATCGCGCCGACCACGACCGTCTCGGCGGCGTCGGATCGCCGTGGCGAACTCCGACTAGACTGCATGAGTTATGCGAGGAATCATTCTGGCCGGAGGATCCGGCACGCGACTGTGGCCGATCACCAAGGGCATCTCGAAGCAGTTGATGCCCATCTACGACAAACCGATGATCTACTACCCCCTGTCGACGCTGATGATGGCCGGGATCGACGAGATCCTCATCATCACCACGCCGGAGTACAACGAGCAGTTCCGCGCGCTCCTCGGGACCGGGGCCGAGCTCGGCATCCGCATCGAGTACGCGGTCCAGCCCTCGCCCGACGGCCTCGCCCAGGCGTTCATCATCGGTGAGGAGTTCATCGGCGACGAGAGCGTCGCGCTCGTCCTCGGCGACAACATCTTCCACGGCACGGGACTCGGCTCCGCCCTCCGCAATCACAACAGCATCGACGGTGCGCTGATCTTCGCCTATCAGGTCGCCGACCCGACCGCCTACGGCGTCGTCGAGTTCGACGACGACTTCACCGCGATCTCGATCGAGGAGAAGCCGGCGAAGCCGAAGAGCAACTACGCCGTCCCCGGTCTGTACTTCTACGACAACTCGGTCGTCGAGATCGCGAAGACGATCGAGCCATCCGCTCGCGGCGAGCTCGAGATCTCGACCGTCAACGAGCGCTACCTCGAGCAGGGATCGCTGCAGGTCCAGGTCCTCGATCGTGGCACCGCCTGGCTCGACACCGGCACCTTCGAGTCGATGATGCAGGCATCCGAGTACGTCCGGGTCATCGAGGACCGTCAGGGGTTCAAGGTCGGGTGCATCGAGGAGATCGCATGGCGCGCCGGGTGGATCGACGACAAGCAGCTGGCCGTCCTCGCCGCTCCTCTGGTCAAGAGCGGATACGGACGTTACCTGCAGACCCTGCTCGCGCAGGCATGACGCTCGTCACCTCGCGCTGAGCGCACTGATCGTCACTCCGGGCCCGGTGCCGCAGTAGGTCGTCCGACCGCTGGGGTGCCGGGCCTGATCCGTGCGACGGCGAGCGCGTACAGGCACACGGCGACGTCGATGACGATGAGTCCGAACCGGCTCACGAGCACGATACCGAGGACCGAGCCGACCGGGACGACACTGGTGAGCACGAGGGCGAGGATCGCCTCCCGGACGCCAGCGCCGGCGGGCGCGATGATCGCGAGGAACCCCGCGACCCAGGCCAGGGCGTAGCCCGAGGTCGCGAGCGGCAGCAGACCCGGATCGAATGTGCCCAGCGACGTGACGATGGTCCAGAGATGGACGCCGAAGCACACCCAGCTGATGAGCGACCATCCGATGGCTGCGGTCAACGGGAGGGCCCGGATGGGCGGTAGAGGGTCCTTCCGGCGGAGGAGTCGGAAGGCGAACCCGATGATCCTCGTGAGGACCGGTGGCAGGAGGGCGATGACGCCGACGGCGATCGCGAGGACGACGAGCCAGCCGTAGGAAGCGGCCAGTGCCGGAAACGCCAGGAACGTGCCGGCGGCGACGGTTGAGCCGGCGATGAGGCTCACCAACAGCTGGGCTGTGAGGGTGATCGCCGTGACCCCCGTCGGGATGCCCGCGCGCGCGCCGAGCTGGCTGCCGGCGACGATGGGCCAGACACCTCCCGGCAGGTACTTGCCGATCTGGGACACGAACACGACGTGCGAGGCGTCCCGCACCGAGATGCGGTAGCCGAAGGCGATGACGACGGCCCGCCAGGCGAGCATCGAGAAGAAGACGCCGAGGAAGCCGGCCACGAGAGAACCGAGCAGCCAGACCGGTTGCATCGTGAGCACGCTCGAGACGAAGTCGTCCCAGCTGCGGATGACGGTCCACGTGATGAAGCCGATGACGACCACCGCGAAGGCGATCTGGAGGGGCCGTTTGACCTGGGTAAGCTTGTTCATGGCAGATGCCCATTATCTCCCACGGCGTCCACAGCCGGTGCGTGCGGCGATCGCCGCACGTCGATGGGAGCACCCGCCCGATCCGGAGGTCCCGTGCCACGTCCCCGTCTCCTCGTCCTCGCCTCCACGTTCCCCGCCCGTGCGGGCGACGGCGTGCCGGCGTTCGTGAGGGACCTGGCTCTGCAGGAATCCCTCGACTTCGACACCAGGGTCCTCGTACCACGGGTGCCAGGGGCCGCATCGGATGAGCAGGACGGTGACCTGCACATCACGCGATACCCGTATTTTCCGAAGCATTGGGAGGACCTCGCAGACGGCGCCATCATCGAGAACCTGCGTGCGAAGCCGATTCGCTGGCTGCAGGTTCCAGGGCTGTTCCTGGCCCAACTGATTGCGCTCCGACGTGTTCTCCGTGAGTTCCGTCCCGACGTCCTCCATGTGCATTGGATCATCCCCCAGGGGGTCGTGGCCCTGCTCGGCGGCCGACGCGTCCCGCAGCTCGTGACGACCCTCGGCGGCGACCTGTACGCGCTGAACGCCGCTCCGCTGCGTGCGCTGAAGGCGCGGATCGTGCGTCGGGCGGGCGCGGTGACCGTCATGAACGCCGACATGCGTGACCGTGTGATCGCGTTGGGCGCAGCGCCTGCAAGCGTCCAGGTCATCCCGATGGGTGCCGATCTGCCCCCGGTCCCTGCGTCGGAGCCGGCAGGGGTGGACGAGGCCGTACCGGCTCCAGGCGTGGTGCCCGCCCGCTTGATGTTCGTCGGGCGACTCGTCGAGAAGAAGGGTCTGTCCTACCTCATCGAGGCCGTCCGCCGGGCCCCGGCCGGGTCGCTGGAGCTCGAGATCGTGGGCGACGGACCGCTGCGGACCGCCCTCGAGACGGAGGCATCCGGCCTACCCGTGGTCTTCATCGGTCAGCAGGGGCGCACCGAGCTGTTCGCTGCGTACCGCCGTGCCGACGTGGTCGTCTTCCCCTCGGTCGCGTCCACCTCCGGCGATCAGGACGGTCTTCCGGTCGCTCTGCTCGAGGCGATGCGTGCCGGCCGGGCCATCATCGCGACGGATCTGCCGGGGTTGAACGAGGTCGTGCTCGACGACGCGACCGGCTTGGTCGTACCCGATCGGGATACTGCTGCCCTGCTCCGAGCGATCCAGCGGCTCGCTGACGATCCAGACCTCCGGGAACGACTCGGCGCGGCAGCCGCGACGCACGCCGAGCAGTTCTCGATCGAGGCGATCGGCTCCCGATACCGCACGCTGCTGCACGACGTGCTGGGTGCCGTCGGTCGTCGTTCGTCCGACTGATCGGTCAGCGTCGTCCGAGCTGTTCCCAGGTCGAGGCGATGCCGCGCTCCAGGGGGGTCGTCGGAGGGGCGCCGAACTCGGAGCGGTAGCGTGCGGTCTCGAGCACGACGGTCTCGACGAACGTGCTCGGGACAGGTCGCGGAGCGACGTCCAGCGGTCGGCCGACGACCCGTGCGATGGCGTCCAGGACCTCCGAGACCGTGTGTCCGACGCCACTCCCGATGTTGTAGACCGAGTGTGCCGGGTCACCGGCGACGATCCGGGCGATCATCTCGATCGCGTCGTCGATGTAGAGGTAGTCGCGCACCATGCTGCCGTCGCCGTAGCGGACGATGGCGTCGCCCGCGGCGATGTTCGCGAGCGCGATGGGGATGAGCCCCTGGCGGCGGCCGGGGTGCTGACCGGGCCCGTACGGATTCGAGATGCGGAGTGACACCGCGTCGAGCCCACGCTTGACACGGAAGTACCGGAGGTAGTGCTCGATCGTGAGCTTCCCGATGGCGTACGGGGAGCGGGGGAGGGCCGGGTCGGTCTCCCGGTATCGTTCGAGACCCTGATCGCCGTAGATCGCGCCACCGGTGGAGGCGAAGTAGAACCGTTCGATCTCGGCGTCGGCACACAGACCCAGGAGCTCGACGGTCTGTCCCACGTTGGTGCGGAGATCGAGCGAAGGGTCGTTCTCAGAGGTCGCCGGCGCGGTCGTGGAGAGGAAGTGGAACACGAGGTCCTGACCGCGGACCGCGGCTGCGAGGTCGCTGCGGTCGAAGAAGTCTCCGGCCAGGATCGTCGCGTCGCGCGTGTCGAAGTTCCGCGGGGATCGGAACCGGTCGAACACCGTCACGTCATGACCGCGTCCGACGAGGGCGTCCACGAGTGGTCCGCCGAGGAACCCGTTGCCGCCGATGACGAGGCTGCGCACCATGGCTCAGCCGCCGTACCGCTGCAGCTTGAGGTAGTCGAGCATCTCCTCGTTGAGCGTGCGGTTGATTCTGGTGAGGTCGGCGACCACACCGATGGCGAAGGACAGGAGCGCGCCCATCAGCAGCGTCGCCCCGACGAGCAGGCTCTGGAGGTGGTTCCCCTCGTCCTGGACGATCGTGAGGATGAGGTACCTGACGAACGGGGTGAGCCCCGCGATCAGCAGCAGGAGTCCGAGCCCGGCGAACACGACATATGGCCGGTACATCAGGAAGGCCCGCACGATCGCGACGCCCGACTGGTACATGTGCTCGCCGATGGATCGGAACAGTCGTGACTCGCGCGTCTTCGGGTTCGTCGTGACCGGGATGCTCGTGATCGCCAGGCGTTTGTTGCCCGCCTGGATGATCGTCTCCATGCAGTAGCTGAACTTCGTGACCACGTTGAGCCGGATGAGGGAGTACTTCGAGTACGCGCGGAACCCGCTGGCCGCATCCGGGAGCGTCGTCTTCGCCGCCTTGTTGACGATGAAGCTCCCGAAGCGCTGCATCGCCTTCTTGAACGGGGAGAAGTGCTCGATGAGTGCCGTCTGCCGGTCCGCCACGACGATCTCGGCCTCACCCGCGAGGATGGGCTGGACCAGGTCGCCGATGCGCTCCTGCGGGTACTGGTTGTCGCCGTCCGTGTTCACCACGATGTCGGCGCCGTGGAGCAGGGCGTAGTCGACGCCGTCGCGGAACGACCGGGCCAGTCCCATGTTCGTCGAGTGCTTCACGAAGTGCTTCACGCCGTAGGACTTGGCGACCTCGATCGTGCGGTCGGTCGACCCGTCGTCGATGATGAGGATCTCGATCTCGTCGATGCCCGGGATCGAGGTCGGAATCGACTCGAGGACGAGCGGGAGGGTCTCCTCTTCGTTCAGGCACGGGATCTGGACAAAGAGCTTCATAGGCGACTTCCGGAACTGTAGGCGATACGACCGGTCCCAGAGTACCGTCGGATCCGTCGGGTCGCTGCTCGGAGCCGACCCGAGCAGGTCCGTCGGGCCATGCGGTCACCGGTTGCAGCACGAGGGTTGAGGCATACTGGGGGCTTTGACCCTGACGAGCCCGAGGAGTGCCGTGCAACGATCGCGACCTCGCGACGGCGTGTCCGCGCCTCGGAATCCCTCGATGCTCGGCCCGAGTCACGGGTCGTCGGCGGTGTCCGTGATCGCGTGGGCTGCACTGGTGGCCTTCGTCGTGTGCACGATCGGGCCCGCGCTCGTCGGTGTCACGAGTTTCCTCGGCACCGACCTGCTGGTCTCCTTCGCCCCGTGGCAGTCGTCGATCGGGTTGCCGCAGGATCCGACGAACCGCTTCATCGGCGACACCATCGACACCGTGGTACCGCAGACCGCCTTGATCGTCGAGGCCGCACGGGAGGGCTCGTTCGCGGCGTGGAATCCGTACGCGGCGGGTGGTGCCGAGCTTGCCGGCCTGCCGAACTCGGGCGTGTACTCCCCGCTGTCGCTGCCGTGGTGGTTCCTCCCGGTGAGCGCCGCACCCGGCTACGTGAAGCTCCTCGAGATCATCGTCATCACCCTCGGCATGTCCTTGCTCCTGCGGCGCTGGAGGCTGCCGAACGCGAGCTGGGCGGTCGCGAGCCTCATCTTCGCGTCGTCCGGATTCATGATCTCCTGGACGAACTGGCCGCAGACCCGTGTGGCGGCCCTGCTGCCGTTGTTGTTCTGGGCGCTCGACCGCGTTGCGATCCGTCCCCGACCGGTCGACGTGGCCATCCTCGGGCTCGTGGTCGCCTCGCTCCTCCTCGGTGGCTTCCCGGCGGTCGCCGGCTACGCGCTCTATGCGGGAGGCGCCTACCTGCTCGTGAGGTCGATCGTCGTCCGGCGGCGATGGCAGGGGGTGCTGTCAGCAGTCGGCACCGGTGCCGCCGGTGTCGTGCTCGGTGTCGGGCTCTCCGCTTGGCAGCTCGTCCCGTTCGCGGTGAACGCGTCGAGTGTCCTCGATCTGTCTGCCCGCGCGGCAACATCCGGCGCGTCACTGCACTGGGGCGACCTCGCGTCGCTCCTCGTACCGGAGGTTGTCGGAGATGTCGACGCCGGGCTCACCTGGGGAGCCGGGAATCCGATCGAGCGCTTGTCCTACATCGGCGTCGGAGCACTGGCCCTGGTCGCCGCCGCCGGTCTCATCGTCCCCCGGAGCCGGCGACTCCGCCCGAGTTTGACCTTCGTCGTCGTCGCGCTCGCGCTCAGTGTCGTCCTCACCTTCGTGGGCGGTCCGATCCTCGCGGCGTTCCAGGAGCTTCCGGTCTTCTCCAACAACCCGATCGCGCGGCTGCGGGTCCTCGTCGGGTTCTTCCTGGCGCTGCTCGCGGCGGCCGGCTTCGCCGCGGTGATCGATCCGACCTCGCTGCGAGCGGAGGTGCGTCTCCTGCGGCGCGCTCGGACGAGACGTCATCTCTGGTGGCGGATCCTGGCGCTCGTCGTCGTGATCGCCATCGGGTGCGTCGCGGCGTTCACCGTTCGCGACACGCTCTGGACGCTGCCCGCCGACGTCATCCCCGCGATGCGCGAGCACATCGGCGTGGTCGGAGCCTTCGCGGCCTTCGCCGTCCTCATCGTCGTCGCCGCCTGGGTCGGTGGTCGACGTGTCGGCATTCTGGCGGGCTGCATCCTCCCGGTCATGCTCGTCGTGCCGGCGATCGTGGTCGCGAACGAGTGGTGGCCGCAGTCGCCCCCGGAGACGGTCTACCCGACCACGGCGACACATCGGTTCCTGGAGCGCGGACTCGGGGAGAGCCGGTACGCGTCCGTAGACCAGACGATGCTCCCGGGGACGAACACGATCGACCGGCTCCGCTCCGTCGGCGGGCACGCGTTCCACACGAGCGAGTGGCAGGATCTCCTGGAGGCGGTCGAGCCGGACGCGTTCTTCAGCCGGACGTACTCCGCTCTGCGTTCCGGGGATCTCGCGACCTCGATCCGCTCACCGATCCTGGACCGGCTCGCCGTCAAATACGTCGTCGACAATCCGGAGGCCACGGTACTCGGCCAACCGGAAGGCACGATCGACCGCACCGGCCGGGTGCAGGTCGCCGACGGGGACCGAGTCCGTTCCGCGGTGCAGTCCGGCCCGGTGCGAGGCGTCGTGTTCGCGTTGCCGGACAGCGTCGTGGGGCAGGACGACCCCGACGGAGTGACCGTCACCCTCGACATCCGCGACGCGGTGACCGATGAACGGATCGCGACGACGTCGACCTGGTTTCCCGCGCTGACCGCCGACCAGTCGGTCGCGGTGGAAGGCGAGGACATTCCAGCCGACCGAGCCTGGGTGGCAGAGCTGCGGTTCGACGGCATCGGCATTCCGGCTCCGGTCGCAGCCGATCCCTCCGGTCGATTGGGGATCTCGCTCGTCCGTCCCGCCGACGACGGGCTCCGCGTCGCGCACACGGGCGACGCCACCGTCTATGAACGGACGACGGCACTCGATCGGATCAGATGGGCGTCGACCGCGGTGACGGAGACTGACCCTGCCGAGCAGGTGGCGACGATGGCGGACGGCTCCCTTCCGAGCACGGCCGTCCTGCTGGAGCGTCCGGAGGATGCTCGGGAGGTCGCGAGCGACCGAGCGGCCTCGACCGCCGCGGTCACGGTCCTTCCCAGCGACACCAGTCGCATGGAGGTCGAGGTGGTCGCAGATGGAGCAGGCTGGGTCGTGGTCGCGGACTCGCTTCGCCGACCGGGCTGGGCGGCGACGGTCGACGGGAAGCCCGTCGAGCTGCTGCCGGCCGAGCATGCCGGCGCGGCCATCGCGGTCCCGACCGGCGAGCACCGTGTCGTCCTGCAGTACACGGTCCCCGGGCAGCAAGTCGGTCTGGGGGTGACCGCGGCGTCGTCGCTCGTCGTCGTGGTCCTCGTCGTCGTGGACGCGTTCCTCGTCCGCCGCCGCCGGCGATCGCTCCTGAGTGGTGACCCAGGACTTCTAGGTTAGATTGGTCAGCATGTCTTCACGCCCGACCCCCGGGGTGCGATGAGCTACGTCAAGGAGATCCTCGGATCCCGCGAGCTCCTCGCGAACCTCACCCTCCGCGACATCCGCGGCCAGTACAAGCGAACCATCTTCGGCCAGCTGTGGTCCTTGGCGAACCCGCTGGCGCAGATGCTCATCTACACCTTCGTGTTCTCGTTCATCTTCCAGGTTCCGCTGCAGACGGGCGACCCGAGTGGGCTGCACATCTTCGCGCTCTGGCTCCTCTGCGGGCTCCTGCCCTGGATGTTCTTCTCGAACGTGGTGAACACCGGCATGGGCTCGCTCATCGCGAACACCGGACTGATCCAGAAGGTGTACTTCTCGCGCATCGTGCTCCCGATCTCCGCGGTCGGTGCCATCGGCTTCAACTGGTTGTTCGAGATGGCCGTGCTCTGCATCGCGCTGAGCCTGCTCGGTGCGTTCGTCCTGCCGTGGCTGCCGCTCGTCGTGCTCACCATGGTCCTCCTGGCGATCTTCGCCGCGGGCCTCGCACTGATGCTGTCCATCGCCAACGTCTACTTCCGCGACACGCAGTACTTCATGGGCATCATCATGCAGATCTGGATGTACGCGACGCCGATCATCTACCCGATCTCGCTCGTGCAAGCGCAGTCCGACAAGTACGGCCCGCTGTTCGGGACGCCGATCACGATCATCGACATCTACCGCATCAACCCGCTCGAGCACTTCGTGGCCGTGTTCCGGAACCTCCTTTACGACAACCGGTTCCCCGACCCCGCCGACCTGCTCACCATCGCCGCCTGGGCGCTCGTGTCCTTCACCGTGGGCCTGCTCGTCTTCCGCCGGCACGAGAAGAGATTGGCGGAGGCCCTGTGAGCACCGCAGCAGTCGTCGTGGACGACGTCAGCAAGAAGTTCCGGCTCTACCACGAGCGCAACCAGAGCATCAAGTCGGCCATCATGCGCCGACGTCGTTCCGTCCACGAGGACTTCTGGGCCCTCAAGAACGTCGGGTTCGAGGTGCCTGAAGGATCGACCTTCGGTCTCATCGGGTCGAACGGCTCGGGCAAGTCGACGCTGCTCAAGTGCCTCGCCAAGATCTACTATCCCGAGCAGGGGTCGATCACCGCGCGCGGCAAGCTCGCCGCGCTGCTCGAGGTCGGCTCGGGATTCCACCCGGAACTCTCCGGGCGGGACAACATCTTCCTGAACGGGTCGATCCTCGGGATGTCGCGGAAGGAGATCGAGCGCAAACTCGACACGATCATCGACTTCTCCGGCGTCGAGCAGTTCATCGACCAGCCGGTGAAGAACTACTCGTCCGGCATGTACGTGCGTCTGGGCTTCTCCGTCGCGATCAACGTCGACCCCGACGTCCTCGTCGTCGACGAGGTCCTCGCGGTCGGTGACGCGGAGTTCCAAGAGAAGTGCCGTCAGAAGTTCGTCGAGTACAAGCAGCAGGGCAAGACGGTGATCCTGGTGAGCCACTCGATGGACACGGTGCAGCAGATGTGCGATCACGCGGCCTGGTTGCGGCACGGCGAACTCGTGGAGAGCGGTGAGGCCGCTCCGACGATCGCCGCCTACCTCAACAGCCTCGGTGAGAACGCCGGCTGAGTGGAGCGAGCGGCGGTTCGAACCGCCGCTCAGGTGCGGAACGATACACTCGGCAGGTCTGTCGAGGACAGGATATGTCGAGGAGCAAGAGTGAAGAACACACGTAAGAGACGTCCGGGCGTCGTATCCGTCATCCTGGTGAACTACCGCGGATCCGCGGACACGATTCAGTGCGTGCGGACGCTCCGCGAAATCGACTTCCCGCAGGACCGCCTCGAGATCATCGTGGTCGAGAACGGCTCCGGCGACGACAGCCTCGAGCAGCTCGCCACCCTGGGGGACCTCGCGACGATCGTGCCCTCCAAGGTCAACGGCGGCTTCACCGGTGGTTGCAACCTCGGCGTCTCGAAGTCGAGCGGTGAATTCGTCGCCTTCCTCAACAACGATGCACGCCCCGACGACCAGTGGATCAACGCGGCGATGGACACCTTCGCCGAGAGCAAGGACATCGGCGCCGTCGCGAGCAAGGTGCTCGACTGGGAAGGTGAACGCGTCGACTATGTCGGCTCGGCGCTCACGTGGTACGGCATGGGGTACAAACCGCACGCCGGTGAACACGACCGACCCGAATGGAGCGTCGAGAAGGACGTCCTGTTCGGCACCGGCGCGGCGATGTTCGTCCGGGCCGAGCTCTTCGAACAACTCGGAGGGTTCGACGACCGCTACTTCATGTTCTACGAGGACGTCGACCTCGGCTGGCGATTGAACCTCCTCGGCTACCGGTTCCGGTTCCAGCCGAAATCGCTGGCGTTCCACAAACACCACGCGTCGATGGAGAAGTTCGGCAACTACTTCGAGACCTACCTGCTCGAGCGCAACGCCCTCTACACGCTCTACAAGAACCTCGACGACGAGGCCCTCAGCCGCTCGTTCGCGGCAGCCCTACTGCTCGCGACGCGTCGCGCCACCGGTCGAGCGAAGATGGACACGACGGCCCTGGATCTGCGCAAGTCGAAGGACGACGACGGCAGCCCGGCCTCGATGCTCTCCAAGCAGCTCCTCGCCGGTGTCAACGCCATCGACCAGGTCGTGGAGAACCTGCCGGAGCTCGCGAAGGACCGCGCGCTGGTGCAGGCGACCCGTACCCGTTCCGACCGCCAGTTGCGGCTCCTGCTCGGCAACATCGACGAGCCCGCGTACCCGATCGAGAGCTACCTCGAGGGGTACGACAAGATCGTCTCCTCGCTGAACGTCCTCGACGAGCCGCTTCGACGCCGCGTGCTCATCATCACCGGCGACCCGATCGGTGCCAAGATGGCCGGTCCGGCGATCCGCGCCTGGAACATGGCCGACACACTCGCCGACGAGCACGACGTCCGTCTCGTTAGCATGACCGGTGTCTCCGTCGAGAGCGAGCGCTTCGAACTCGACGTGGTTTCGCACCACCGCCCGGCGAGCATGAAGCCGCACGAGAAGTGGGCCGACGTCATCATCCTGCAGGGGCACGCACTCGCACTGTTCCCGGCGCTCGAGACCACCTCCAAGGTGCTCGTCATCGATGTGTACGACCCGCTCCACCTCGAGCAGCTGGAGCAGGGGAAGAGCGACAACCTCGTCACCTGGGGCGACCAGGTCTCCGACGCCACGGACGTCCTCAACCATCAGCTGGCCCGCGGCGACTTCTTCCTCTGCGCGAGCGAGCGTCAGCGGCACTTCTGGCTGGGACAGATGGCGGCGCTCGGGCGTATCAACCCGTACACGTACACCCGCGACGAGGATCTCGAGACCCTCATCGCGGTCGCTCCGTTCGGCATTCCGGCCGGCCGTCCCGAGCACACCCGTCCCGCGTTGCGCGGTGTCGTCCCGGGCATCGGTGTCGACGACAAGGTCATCATCTGGGGCGGCGGCATTTACGACTGGTTCGACCCGGGAATCGTGATCCGTGCGGTCGGCGAGCTCGCCAAGCAGCACCCGGACCTGCGGTTGTTCTTCATGGGTACGAAGCACCCGAACCCCTCCGTCCCCGAGATGCCCGCGGTGGTCGCGGCCCGTGCGTTGAGCGACGAACTGGGCCTGACCGGCACCCACGTGTTCTTCAACGACTCGTGGGTCGCATACGACGACCGCCACAACTACCTCCTCGAAGCCGACCTCGGGATCTCGACCCACTTCCAGCACGTCGAGACCACGTTCTCCTTCCGTACCCGCATCCTCGACTACCTGTGGGCCGGACTGCCGATCGTGACGACCGAGGGTGACTCGTTCGGTGATCTCGTCCGCGAGCAGACGCTCGGGGTGGCGGTGCCCGAGCGTGACCAGGGAGCGCTCATGGCCGCGATCGAGCACGTGCTCTTCGACGACGCGTCCCGCGAGGCTGCGAGGGCGAACGTGCAGCTCGTCCGCGAGCGGTTCGTCTGGTCGAGCGCGCTCGCCCCGCTCGTCGAGTTCGTCCGGAACCCCCGGCTCGCTGCAGACAAGGCCCCCGCCGAGCCCGGCGCGAAGCCGGTCGTCCTGTCGTCCTCCCGTCAGCAGCAGACGCCACCGCGGCGCACCGGCGTGCGGCGTGACGTCGATCGAGTGGCGTACTACCTCAAGAACGGCGGCCCGAAGGTCGTCGTCGAGCGGTTCGCCGCGCGTCAGCAGCGCAAGCGCGACGCCGACAACGTTTAGACATCCGGCGCTGTGAGGGCGCCCGTCAGGAAGGTGCACGGACATGATTGACGAGCAGGCAGCACACGAGGGGACGACACCCGACGACGGGGCGATGTGGGTGCAGCCGTCGGGACGGAGCGTCGACGACCTCGTGGCCCAGGTCAAGGCACTGCAGCATCGAGTGCTGCTCGATGCCGATCGGATCATCGGTCTCGCGGCCGAGCGCGACACGCTCCGAGCGGAGGTGGAGCGCATGGCCGACACCGAGCTCGCTGTCGCCTTCGCGCGGGTCGACCAGCTCGAGGATGAGCGCGAAGGGCTCGTGCACGAGGTGCACAAACTCTTGCGCGACCACCGCCTCGCGCTCGAACTGCGCGATGCTCGAACGCGCACCGAGGTCGATCAGATCCTCGCTTCGACCACCTGGAAGCTCGGCTCAGCCGTCATTAAGCCCATCAGTGGGATCCGCTCGGTGGTGCGTCGCTCGTGACAACTCCACTGTTCAGCGTCGTCACTCCGGTCTACAACCCCCCGATCGACATGCTGCGGCAGATGGTCGACTCGGTTCGGAGGCAGGCGTTCCGCGACTGGGAACTCATCCTCGTCGACGACGTGTCCCCCGATCCCGCGGTGCTCGTCACCCTGCGCGAGCTGGCGGCCGAGGACGATCGGATCATCGTCGTCGCCCGTGAGATGAACGGCGGCATCTCGGCGGCCTCGAACGACGGCATCGCAGCGGCCACGGGCCGGTTCCTCGTGCTCGTCGACCACGACGACCTGCTCGGCCACGGCGCGCTCGCCCAGGTCGCGCAGGCGATCGCCGCGGACGACCGCATCGACTACGTCTACACCGATGAGGACAAGGTCGACCTCGAGGGCTACCACTACGACGTCTTCAAGAAGCCCGACTGGTCTCCAGAGCGTCTCCGTTCCCACATGTATCTCGGACACCTGTCGGTCATGCGTCTGGACATCGTGCGGGCGGTGGGCGGTTTCGACAGCGCCAACGACGGTTCGCAAGACCATGACCTCGCCCTGAAGGTCACGGAACGCGCCCGCGTCGTGCACCACATCCCCGAAGTCCTGTACCACTGGCGTGCGCTTCCGGAGTCGACGGCGTCCTCGAGCGGAGCGAAGCCGTACACCTGGGACGCCGGCGTCCGAGCGGTCGGCGCGCACCTCGAGCGGGTCGGCATCGACGCCACCGCCGAACGGGGTGACTGGCCGAACACGTATCGCGTCCGTCGCGCGCTCGACCCGGCCACGTCGGTCAGCGTAATCATCCCCACGCGGGGAAGCTCGGGTGTCATCCACGGCGTCGAGCGGGTCTTCGTCGTCGGCGCCGTCCGTTCGGTGATCGAACACGCCGGTGATGTCGACCTGGAGATCGTCGTGGTCTACGACCTGACGACACCCGAGACGGTCCTCGACCTCCTGCGGAAGATCGCCGGCGATCGGCTCACCCTGGTCCCGTTCGACCGCCCGTTCAACTACGGGGAGAAGTGCAACGTCGGTTTCGTCGAGAGCCGGGGCGACATGATCGTCCTGCTCAACGACGACGTCGAGGTCATCTCGGACGGGTTCCTCGTCGAGCTCGTCGCTCCGCTCCGTCAGCAGGATGTCGGGATGACCGGCGCGCAGCTCGTGTACGAGGACGGCCTCATCCAGCACGCCGGCCACCGCTACGCCAACCGTGGGTTCTCCCACCCCATGGCCGGGTACCGGTTCGGCGAGCCCGGGCCGTCGGCGGCGCTCAAAGTCGACCGCGAGGTTTCCGGGGTCACCGCCGCCTGTGCGGCACTCCGTCGGGACACCTATGCCAGCATCGGTGGGGTCACCGAGGCGTTGCCGCTGAACTTCAACGACGTCGACCTCTCGCTCAAGGTGAGCAACGCCGGATTGCGCATCCTCTACCTCGCTCGAGTGCAGCTCTTCCACTACGAGTCGAAGACCCGTCTCGCCGTCGTGCACGAGTGGGAGCTCAACACCGTCCGAGCTCGCTGGGGTGTCATCTACCGTGACCCCTTCCTTCCGGAGCACCCAGACGACGCGTACCATCCGTACGCCTCCATGCGCACTCGATCCTCATCCAGTACACCCGATTGGGTCTGATCTCGGTCGACGCGCCGTCGATCAGGTCATCGACAGCCGATTCGGACCCGGTACCCTGAAAGGGGCACATCCGGCGTGCCGAGGAGGACTGATGACCGAGTGGCGTATACGCCCAACGGCCTGCGTGGTGACGGCTCTGCTCGTCGGCGTCGGTCTGACCGGCTGCTTCGGCGGTGATCCGGCGCAGTCGAGCGCAAGTCCGACGACGAGCCCGACCCTCCTTCCAGGCGTCGAACCCACCTTCAAGACGGAGGATCCGGAACCGATCCCGCTCGACGCCGTCATGGTCTTCGCCGGGGTCGACCCCGACGGTACGACGGTCTCGGCATCCGGCTACATCGCCGGCGTCATCGAGAACGGAGGGACCTGCACGTTCACGTTCTCCGGCTCGGGCCCGGACGTGATCGTCACGAGCGAGGGACTCGCCGACTCGAAGACGACGTCGTGCGGTACCGTTCAAACCCAGATCAGCGACTTCACCAGCGGGACGTGGACGGCCGTCCTCTCCTACCAATCGGACAAGACCGGAGCGCTCACCTCGGAGCCGCTGACGGTGGAGGTACCATGACGCGCCGCAGCCCACTCATCGTCATCGCGACGGTCTTCGCTCTCCTCGTCGGCGTGTTGACGGTCGCCCCGGCCGTCGCCCCGAGCGCCGAGGCCGCCAACGGGTCCGACTTCCGAGCCGGTTCGATCATCAGCGACCAGCTCTTCTACGACGGCGGCGCCATGAGCGCGCCTGCGGTCCAGGACTTCCTGAATCGAGCTGTGCCGAGCTGTCGTGCCGGTTACACCTGCCTCAAGGACTACGCTCAGGCGACTCCTTCCCGGGCCGCTGTCTCCGGTCGCTGTGCCGCCTATGCGGGTTCCGGTCGGGAATCGGCGGCGAGCATCATCTCCAAGGTGGGAGCGGCCTGCGGGATCAGCCAGAAGGCCATGATCGTCCTCATCGAGAAGGAACAGGGACTCATCACCGACACCTGGCCGAGCGATCGGCAGTACCGCAGCGCGACCGGCTACGGGTGCCCGGACACGGCCGACTGCGATACGACCTACTACGGGTTCTTCAACCAGGTGTACGCGGCTGCACTGCAGTTCAAGAACTACCAGGCGAACCCGACCCGGTGGAACCATGTTCCTGGGCGCGTCAACGCCGTCCGGTTCTCGCCGACCGCCTCGTGCGGGTCCAGCAACGTCTTCATCGAGAACGCCGCGACCGCAGGGTTGTACAACTACACGCCGTACCAGCCGAACGCCGCGGCGCTCGCGAACCTCTACGGCACGGGCGACGGCTGCAGTGCGTACGGCAACCGGAACTTCTTCCGCATCTACACCGACTGGTTCGGACCGACCAACGGGGTGTTGAACCCTGCTGGCGCCTACGACGCGTTGAGCGTCAACGTCGGGGCGAATGATGCGACCATCTCCCTGTCGGGCTGGACCCTGGACCTCAACCGCACCTCCGCATCGCTCGAGGCGCATGTGTACTTGACCTACCCTGACGGCTCGACCAAGGGGTCGGTCATGCAGGCGAACAAGTCCAGACCGGATGTCGCGCGCGCGTACCCGGGCGCCGGTGAGGCCCACGGCTACAGCACCAACATCACCGTCACCCGTGGGGGGACCTACACCGCTTGCGTATACGGGATCGGTTTGAGCGCCAACCGGTTGCTCGGATGCAAGTCGGTGAGCGTGCCGCAGGATGCGCCGATCGGTTCACTCGACGCGGTCCGGGTTACCGGAAGCGGTTCGACGACGGCGCTCTACGTCGCGGGGTGGGCGATGGATCCTGACGCCAAGTCGGTTTCGAACGACGTGCACATCTACGTGAGGCAACCCGACGGGCAACGTCCGGGAACCGCCATGACGGCGTCCGCATCACGCCCCGATGTCGCCAATGTGTACCCTGGGGCGGGCGCTGCCCACGGGTTCAGCCAGAGCTTCCCGGTGTCTGCAGGCGGGCGGTATGAGGTCTGTGCTTACAGCATCGCCAAGTTCTGGCAGAACGTCGGAGTGAACACGGAGCTCGGCTGTGTGGCGGTCGACCTCGTGAAGGACTTCCCGGCCGGCAGCTTGGATCTCGTCGACGTCAGTCAGTCAGCCACAGGCGCGTCGATCAACGTGGGTGGATGGACGCTTGATCGTGGCGCACTCGGAACAGCGATCCCGGTACACGTCTACATCACCGATCCGACCGGGAAGCGCTCCGGCTATGTGCGCGGGTCCGGCGGCCAGCGTGATGACGTGAACCGTGTCTACGGGGCCACGGGACCGCATGGTTTCTCCGAGTCCTTCCCCGTCACGGCTCCCGGCGACTACCAGGTGTGCGCCTACGGCATCGCGGTGTCGCCGCTCAGCGTCGGGATGAACTCCACGATCGGGTGCCGCACCGTGACCGTGGGGACGAGTTACCCGGTCGGGTCGTTCGACGGAGCCCAGGTGTCCGGTTCGACGACGGCCGGGAACGCCTCGCTGTCCGTCTCCGGGTGGACGGTCGACGCACAGCTTCCGAAGACGCCGATCCAGATGCACGTCTATGTCACGGCGCCCGACGGGACGGTGAAGGGGTACGCGTTCCAGGCTGACAAGGTGCGTTCGGACATTGCACGGATCTATCCCGCCTACGGCGGTGCGCACGGGCTCAGCGAGTCCATACCGGTGACGGCCGCTGGTGATTACAAGGTCTGTGGCTACGGGATCGGGACCGCGGTGTTCAACACCGGCAAGAACGTGCTCTTCGGTTGCACCACGGTCCGCGTGAACTGACCACGCCGATGCGACGACGAAGGCGCCGACACTCTCCAGGGTGTCGGCGCCTTCGTCGTCCGCAGCGGGGGAGGGGTGTCAGCGAACGGTCACGAGCTCGTCCTCGGCCCGCGCGCGCAAGGCGAGTCGTGCAGCTCCGAAGCAGGCCGCGCCGATCGTGAGGACGCCGACGGCGAGCCAGAGCGTCATGCCGCCCGGCGGCGTCCACTCCGGCCGGGTGATCATCGCGAGCCAGCTCCCACCGGTGTCGCCGATGCTGTAGCGGCGGAGCGCCCCGATGTAGCTGAGGAACTGCGCGAACCCGAGCGCGGCGATCAAGATCACGACGAGTCGCCGCTGGATCGAGCGGCCGAGCGCCGAGCCGTGCTCGGCGAGCAGTGCGCCGATGGTGAGGAGCATGAGCGCGAACAACGGCAACGTGTACCGGCCCTGCCAGATGATCCCACCCGAGGTCACCCACACGCCCTGGAGGAGCGCGGGGACGAAGACGACGGCGGCCATGAGGAGGACGGCGACGACCAGTCGACGCCCGCGGAGGAGGACACCGGCACCGAGGAGCAGCAGGCCGATGACGGCCGGCCAGATGAAGAACACCGCGTCAGGGGCGGGCGTGTCGAGCCAGCCGAACTCGCCGATCATCTGCGCACCGTAGTAGAAGGTGAGGTCGAGGATGACCGCGACCCCGACGATGGGCGCGTCACCGACGTGCGGGTACGGGGGAGGCGGCGCATTGGGGTCGACCGCCATGGCGAGCGAGTTCGAGCCGAGCAACCATGCGGCGGCGGCGGCGGTGCCGAGCGCGACGAGGACGATCGTCACCTGCACCGAACGGCGCTTCAACAGCGCGAGGAGGTCCCGACCGGGTAGCAGCACGAGTGCCGCAGCGATGGCCATCGCGAGCCACAAGGGAGACAGACCACGCGTGTTGGCTGCAAAGACGCCGCCGACCACGAGAGCGCTCAAGGGGAGCCACAGCGGGGCCGCGGACTGTCTCGTCGTGATCGTCAGCAGTCCGACGACGGCCGCCATCATCGCGGTGACCTCGAGGCCGTTCGGGTTGATCGTGCCCGCCAGGAACAGGGTGACCGGTGTCGCCGCGGTCAGGAAGGCGATGACGGGCAGGGCACGGTGGCGCCAGGTGGCGATGAGCGCGAAGCCGACGGCGAGGAAGAACGAGCAGACCAGTGCGCTCATGAGCCGCATGGCGAAGATGCCCGTGGAGTCGTCGAAGACGAGCGACGGCCACCCCACGAGGACGTAGTACAGCGGGTTGTAGAGTCCGGCCGTGGTGGTGATGTCGACGAGGGTGGTCGGGTCGCCCGGCACCTGCGTGACACAGTCGGCCGTGACCGTCTCGGTGAAGGCGGTGCAGGTCTGATTGTTGGTCCAGGCGATGTACGACGGCACCTGCACCACGTTGCCCTTCGGCGTCGAGGGTCCGACGAGCTGCCCGCGAGCCACCGAAGCGGCCTTGACGATGTGCGCCGGCTCGTCGGGTGCTGCCGCGAGCGGGGTCGTCAGCGCCCAGGCGCTCGTGATCGCCGTGCAGACGATCCACGCGAACGCGAACACGATGAGGAAGCGGCGGACGAGGCCATGAGCCTGGCGTGCCCCCCGTTCCCGGTCGTCGATCGGTGGGACGGATGGGGCTGAGGCCATGGGCGGCTGGTCCAATCAGGGAGCACACGCTGCATGTGGCCGCGCGTTCGGTCTGGTCTGCTGCGTCAGTCTACCCGCCGACCTGGGCGGCGGCCGGTGCGGCGGTACCATCGAATGTCGTCCGTCCCAAGCGAAGGATCCCGCTCCGTGCCTCTCGTTCTGCACCCTCCCGTCGAGGACCGGCGTGTCGGCTCCCGGTAGCGCCACGCCCGCCGACGCCGCGCGTCGCGGACCCAACGGCGCCGTCCTCATCCTCGTGGCTACGGCTGTCGGAGGTGGCGCGGGCTACCTGTTGCAGATCGTGACCGGGGCGGCGCTCGGAACGGCGGCGTACGCGCCGTTCTCCGTCTTCTGGTCCGCGCTCTACCTCCTGGTCAGCGCCCTCTCCGGGGTGCAGCAGGAGGTGGCCCGCGCGACGCACCCGGATCCCGTCACGGTCGAGACGTCGACGCGCGCGCCGGTCGTGCGGAACTTCGCCCTCGCCGCGTCCGCGATCGCTGCCGCACTCGTCGCCGCGACCGCGTGGCTGTGGGTCGGGGCGGTCTTCCCGGACGCGGGGTGGGCGCTGGTCCCGCAGCTCGTCATCGGACTCGCCGCCTACGTGATCGTGGCTGCGACGGCCGGCGTCCTGTACGGTCTCTCGCTCTGGACCTCGGTTGCTGCACTGACGATCGTCGACGGGCTCCTGCGGTTCGCGATCGTCGGTGGACTCCTCCTGGTGACCGACGACACGACGCTGCTCGCCTGGGGCGTCGCCGCGCCGTTCGTGCTGACGCCGCTCATCCTCTGGCCGTTCGTCCGTCGCGGGGTGGTCGGCCGGTTCGGCATCGACGTCGGTCCGACGGCCCTCAGTTGGAACGTGCTGCGGACGGTGGTCGCCTCCGCCGCGACGGGCGTGATGGTGAGCGGGCTTCCCCTCGTCATCCAGGCCACGGGTGACACCGTCTCGGCGAACGCCTTCGGATCGCTCACCTACGCCATCACCCTGACCCGGGCGCCGATCGTGATCGTCGTCCTGGCGCTGCAGAGTTACCTCGTCATCGTGTTCCGTTCGCACGCGGACGCCGTGCTCGGGTGGGTCCTCCGGATGGTCGTCCTCGTCGTCGTGGCGGCGGGGGTGCTGGGGTTGCTCGCGTGGTGGCTCGGTCCGTGGGCGCTCTCCGTCGTGTTCGGACGCTCCGACGTCCTCGCGGGTGGGACGATCGGGTTGCTCGTCGCGACGGCCGGGCTCGTCGGCGCACTGTGCGTGACCGGGTCCGCGACGCTCTCGCGGTCGCGGCACACCGCTTTCGCGGCGGGATGGATCGTCGCCGCGCTCGCGATGGTCGCCACGCTCCTGCTTCCGCTCGGGCTCCACGAGCGGACGCTCCTGGCGCTCACGGTCGGACCGGTCGCCGGGCTCGTCGTGCACGTGATCGCACTCCTGCGCAGACGCCCGATCACTTCCTGAGGGGCGCTCAGGCACTTCCGGCGTCAGGCGGTGCCGTGGCTCTCGCCGTGTGAGCCGTCGGCGAGTCGGCGTTCCAGCTCGGTGATGCGCAGATCCTGCAGGGCGCTCTCCTCGGCGAGCGTCCGACTCCGCTGCTCGAGCGTGGTCAGTTCCGAACTGTGTTGGATGCTCACGAGGAACAGCACCAGGATGCTGACGAAGAACACGAGGTTCGTCGGGATCTCCACGCCGATCGCGACGGCGACACCGGCGAGGACCTGGGGGAACACGCCGATGATGAGCGCGAGGCAGCCGGCGACGAGCCACCACACGGCGTGGCGTTCGCGCATCCTGCGGCGTCGGAGCATCTCGATGACGACCCCGAGCGTGAACAGGGCGGCGACGATTCCGAGGATGTAGGTGCCGAGGGGCATCATGCGGTCACCACCTCTCCGTGGAGCGCGACCGGCGGTCGGATGAGCGCGAACACGAGCGCGAGACCGGCACGGGCCAGGTAGGTCGCGGCCTTGAACGGGTTGTGCGACGGGGTGCCGCCAGCGCGGGGCCGCATGGCCACAGGTACCTGGCGGATGACGCAACCGGCGCGCGCGGCGATCACGAGCGATTCGATCGTGTCACCGAGGTATTCGGCCGGGTAGTGCTCGGCGAAGAGTCGGACCGCCCGGGGGCCCGTCGCGCGGAAGCCGCTCGTCGTGTCGGTGAGCTTCGTCCGGGCGACGCGGCTGAGGGCGCCCGACAGCACGACCATCGCCCACTTCCGAGGTCCTCGCACCTCATAGTTCCCCGCGCCCGCGAAGCGTGCGCCGAGGACGAGGTCGGCGGTCGCCAGTTCGTCCAGGAGCTGCAGGACACCTGCCGGGTCGTGCTGCCCGTCCGAATCGACCTGCACGACGTTGCGGTACCCATGCTCGAGGGCGTACTTGAACCCGACCCGCATCGCACCGCCGACGCCGAGGTTGAACGGGAGCTCGGCTACGACGGCGCCCGCGGACCTCGCCTGGACGGTCGTGTCGTCGGTCGAGCCGTCATTGACGACGAGGATCGCGACACCCGGCAGCTTGTCCTGGACCTCGCGCACCACGGCGGCGACGGACGCCTCCTCATTGAGCGCCGGCATGACGATGAGCGTGCGTTCGAGCTGGTGCGGCATGAGGCAATCCTACCCAGGGAGGGCCCGATCGATCCGTGCGACGGGCTGATCAGGCGAAGGTGTGCCGGAGCAGGATGCGCAGTCCTGCTGTGTCGCGGGCGAGCGCTGCCTTCGGGAGCTGCAGGGCCGCGTTGAGCCGTGAGGTGACGTGCGCGCGGGCGACTCGAGCGGCTCGGTTCCAGCCGAGGGCCGCCTGTCGGGCGGCCTCCTCGGCGAACACCGTGCGCTCCTGTTGGAAGCGCTTACCGTCGACGGCGGTGTACGAGGACACACTCCCTCCGTGTCGGCGATACCGGAAGACCGTGGTGTCGTCGAGCACGAGCGTGCCACCGGCGCGGAAGATCTCCATCATCAGGGCGAGATCCTGGACCACGTGCAGGTCGGCCCGGAACCCGAAGCGCCGCACCGAATCGACGCGCCAGCACACGGACGGGAAGTACGCCCAGTTGCCGCGGAGCAGGCTGGCCGTGAGTCGCTCGCCGGCGAGCCGGACCGGCTCGGGTGCGGCCGGTCGGAGGATCGCCTTGATCCGGTCGCCCAGTGGTCGGACGACCTGCCCGGCCTCGTCGATCACTTCCACACCGGGCTGGATGAGGTCGACGTCGGGGAAACGCGCCGCGATGGTCGCCATCAGCGCAACGTACTCCGGGAGGAGCTCGTCGTCGCACCCGATGAGGACACATCGTTCCGCCGTCACGAGTTCGATGCAGCGGTCGAAGTTGCCGCTCACCCCGAGGTTCCGTTCGTTGCGGAGGTACACGATGCGATCGTCGCCGAGCGACTGCAGCCATTCGCCCGGTGCCGTGTCCGGATAGACGTCGTCGACCACGACCAACCGCCAGTCCGGATCGGTCTGCGCGAGCACGCTCAGCACCGCCGTGCGGAAGTGGTCGAAGCGGCCGTAGAAAGGCATCATGATGTCGAGCGTCACCCCGGTACGGTAGCAAGCTTCCGGAGCGGGAGGGCCGCCCGAACGGGACCACGGCCCGGGTAGAGTGGTCTTCCATGACTGAGACATCAGCCCCGGCGGCCCCGGCCACGACAGGCGTCACCACCAAGAAGGCCGTCATCACCGGTATCACCGGCCAGGACGGCAGCTACCTCGCAGAACTCCTGCTGTCGAAGGGGTACGAGGTGCACGGTTTCGTGCGTCGCGCGTCGACCTTCAACACCGGGCGGATCGACCACATCTACGACCCCGAGGCGACCCACGACGGTTCGCCCAGGCTCCAGTTGCACTTCGCCGACCTGGCCGACGGCTCGCGCCTGGCGACACTGCTCGCGGAGATCCAGCCCGACGAGGTGTACAACCTCGCCGCGCAGTCGCACGTGCGCGTCAGCTTCGACGAGCCCGAGTACACGGGTGACACGACCGGCATCGGGACCGTCCGGCTCCTCGAGGCCATCCGCCAGATCGGTCTGCACTGCCGCTTCTACCAGGCGTCGAGCTCCGAGATGTTCGGGGCGACGCCGCCGCCGCAGAACGAGGAGACCCCCTTCTACCCGCGTTCGCCCTACGGCGTCGCGAAGGTCTACTCCTACTGGATCACCCGGAACTACCGTGAGGCCTACGGCATGTTCGCGGTCAACGGCATCCTGTTCAACCACGAGTCGCCGCGACGCGGTGGCACCTTCGTGACCCGCAAGATCACCCGAGCCGCCGCCCGCATCGCCGCCGGCCAGCAGGACTTCCTGTACATGGGCAACCTCGACGCCGTCCGTGACTGGGGCTACGCGCCCGACTACGTCGAGGGCATGTGGCGGATGCTGCAGGCCGAGGAACCGACTGACTTCGTCCTGGCCACCAACACCGCGTACACGGTCAAGGACTTCCTGCAGTTCTCCTTCGAGCGGCTCGACCTCGACTGGGAGAAGTACGTCAAGTTCGACGAGCGCTACCTTCGTCCCACCGAGGTCGACGCGCTGATCGGCGACTACGCGAAGGCCGAGTCGGTCCTCGGCTGGACCCCGAAGGTGCTGCCACCGCGCCTCGCGCAGATCATGGTCGACTCCGACGTCGCCGAGCTCGAGGCGTCGGGCAAGCCCTACATCGACACCGCGGAGGTCTAGGCGCGGTGCGCGTCCTCCTCACCGGTGGTGCCGGCATGCTCGGTTCGAGCATCGCCGAAGTCTGGCCCACGCTCCGCGCCGCCGACGAACTGATCGTGGCGACGCGCGCGGACGCCGACCTCACCGATCGTGCCGCCGTCGCCGCCCTCATCGGGCGCACGTCGCCGGACGCGATCGTGCACGCCGCCGCGAAGGTCGCCGGCATCCAGGCGAAGCTGCAGCGTCCCACCGACTTCCTGCTCGACAACCTCCTGATCGACACCTCGGTCATCCGAGGCGCGATCGATGCCGGTGTCCCCGAGCTGCTCTACGTGTCGAGTGCGGCGATCTACCCCGAGGGGCTCCCACAGCCGATCGGCGAGGGCGCGCTCCTCAGCGGCACGCTGGAGGGCGCGAACGAGGGATATGCGCTCGCGAAGATCGCCGGGACGAAGCTCTGCGAGTACGCGAGTCGGCAGTACGGGTTCGCCTATCGCGCAGCAGTGCCGTCGAACCTCTACGGCCCGGGCGACGACTACACCCACGGTCAGGCGCACCTCATCGCCGCCGCCCTCGGCAAGGTGCACGCCGCCGTGACGAGCGGCTCCGACGAGGTCGAGGTCTGGGGCGACGGCACCGCCCGACGCGAATTCACCTACACGCCCGACCTCGCGGCGTGGCTCGTCACGCAGCTCGGCTCACTCGACGCATGGCCCGTCACGCTCAACCTCGGGCCGGGTGTCGACCACAGCATCACCGAGTACTACGAAGCAGCCGGTCGCGCCGCCGGCTTCACCGGTCACTTCCGGTACGACGCCACCAAGCCTTCCGGCGTGCACCAGCGCCTGCTCGACTCAGCCGCCGCCCGTGCGCTCGGCTGGAACCCCACCACCCCGCTCGCGGCCGGCGTCGCCGCGAGCTACCACGCCTACCTCGCAGCTCAGGAGCCACAGACAGCATGACCGACGACACCTTCGACTCCGGTTTCCCCCTCGCCACCTCCTCCTGGGATGCCGCGGAGTACGCCGCCATCCAGCGCGTCGTCGACAGCGGCCGCTTCACCATGGGTCCGCTCGTCGCGCAGTTCGAGCGCGATTTCGCCAGTGCGTTCGGCGCCGGATTCGGCGTCATGGTCAACTCCGGGTCGAGCGCGAACCTCCTCGCGATCGCCGCTGCCGTCCTCGACGACCGGGTCGACCTGCAGGCGGGCGACGAGGTCCTGGTGCCCGCCGTGTCGTGGGCCACCACCTACTACCCGCTCCAGCAGTACGGCCTCATCCCGAGCTTCGTCGACATCGACGTCGACACCCTCAACCTGGACCTGTCGCTCGCCGAGGCCGCCATCACCCCGCGCACCAAGGCGATCTTCGCGGTCAACCTCCTCGGCAACCCGAACGACTTCGCGGCGCTCACGGCACTCGCCGAACGTCACGGCCTCCTCCTGCTGGAGGACAACTGCGAGTCGCTCGGCGCGAAGGACGACGGGCGGTTCGCCGGAACGGTCGGAGCGATGGGCACGTTCAGCGCCTTCTTCTCCCACCACATCTCGACGATGGAGGGCGGGATGATCCTGACGGACGACGAGGCCACGGCGCAGATGCTCATCTCGCTGCGGGCCCACGGCTGGACCCGTGGACTCCCCGAGAAGAACGCCGTTCACGACAAGTCGGGCGACGAGTGGGACGACCTCTTCCGCTTCGTCCTTCCCGGTTACAACGTCCGTCCGCTCGAGATGTCCGGCGCGATCGGCATCGAGCAGATCCAGAAGGTCCCACAGCTCATCGCAGGTCGTCGGGAGAACGCCGTGTACTGGACGGAACGCTTCGCCGACCTCGACTCCGTGCGCATCCAGCGCGAGCAGGGCGAGAGCAGCTGGTTCGGCTTCTCCCTCGTGCTCGAGGGCGCACTCGCCGGCCGACGCAAGGAGGTCGTGCAGGCGTTCGCCGCCGAGGGGATCGAGTCACGGCCCATCGTGGCGGGCAACTTCACGAAGAACCCGGTCATGAAGTACCTCGACGCGAAGGTCCCGGCAGAACTCCCCGCCGCCGACAAGATCCACGAGGACGGGCTGTTCGTCGGCAACCACCACTTCCCGGTCCACGCCGGTATCGACCGCGTGTACGACGTGGTGGCCAAACTCTCCTAGGCTGGGTCTGCGCGGCCGCCCCACCGGTCCGCAGCAGCTTCCGTTCCACTGTCCACCTCTTCCCCCAAACCGACGAGGACCGTGCACCGTGACCCAGCCGATCAACGCGCCATCGAACGACGTCCTGACCCTCGACGAGGCGGCCTCTCGGCTCCTCGGCTGCCGGGCGGTGCTGTTCGACCTCGACGGCGTCATCACCCCGACCGCCGAGATCCACATGCACGCCTGGGCGAAGCTCTTCACCGACGAGCTCGTCGCCCACGGGATCACCGAGCCGTACACCGACGCCGACTACTTCCAGTACATCGACGGCAAGCCGCGGTACGACGGGGTGCGCGCGATGCTCGCGTCACGCGGCATCACGCTTCCCGAGGGCTCGCCGTCCGACGCCCCGGAGCTCGAGACCGTGTGCGGCCTCGGTAACCGGAAGAACTCGGTGTTCACGGCCGTCCTGGAAGCGGACGGCATCGCCGCGTACCCGGGATCGTTGACCTTCCTCGACACGGTCGAGCAGGCAGGGCTCGCGGTCGCCGTGGTGTCGAGTTCCAAGAACGCCGAAGTCGTCCTCCGAGCGGGAGGACTCCGTGAGCGGTTCCCGGTCGTGATGGACGGCGTCGTCGCCGCGCGCGAGGGGATCGCCGGCAAGCCCGCGCCGGACACCTACGTCGAGGCCGGTCGTCTGCTCGGTTACGCGCCGTCTGAATGCGTCGTCGTCGAGGACGCGCACTCCGGGGTCGAGGCCGGTCGACGTGGCGACTTCGGTCTCGTGCTCGGCGTCGACCGCGGCATCGGGCACCAGGCGCTCATCGAGGCAGGAGCCGACGTCGTGGTCGACGACCTCGACGAGCTCGTCGACCCACTGCGGTCGGCTTCGCGAACAGCGGGGCCGGACGATCCGGCCGACTCCGAGACCTTCACGGCACCCCACGACTCCTCCGAGGACCAGGCATGAACCACATCACCAGCGACCCGCTCGACCGTCACCGGTTCCCGCTCGACGACTGGGCGCTCGTCGAGACCCATGTCGACGCGGACGACGAGGGCACGACCGAGACCCTGTTCGCGCTCGGCAACGGCTACCTCGGCTTCCGCGGCAACGTCGAGGAGGGCCGCGACGGCCACGTCCACGGCACGTTCATCAACGGGTTCCACGAGACCTGGCCGATCCGTCACGCCGAGGAGGCGTTCGGCTTCGCCCGCGTCGGTCAGACGATCGTCAACGCACCCGACACGAAGGTCGTCCGCCTCTACGTCGACGACGAGCCGCTGATCCTCAACGACGCCGACCTCCTGAGCTTCGAGCGTCGCCTCGACTTCAAGACCGGTGTCCTCAGCCGTGAACTCGAATGGCGGACGCCCTCGGGCAAGCGGGTCCACATCCGCTCCCGTCGCATGGTGTCCTTCACCGACCGCCATCTCGCGGTCCTCGACTACGAGGTCACGTTGCTCGACGCGGACGCGTCGCTCGTGCTCTCCAGCCAGATCATCAACCGGCAGGACCGTCAGGACGACTACCTCACGAACGCACCCGAGCCGGGGATGGGTGACCCGCGCAAGGCGGAGTCACTCACCGAGCGGGTGCTGCAGCCGCGGTACAAGCTCATCGACGGTCCGCGCGCGATGCTCGGCTACCAGACGACGAACTCCGGCATGACGATCGTGGCCGGAGCCGACCACACGATCGAGACCGAGAACGAGTACGAGGTCTCGACGCACATCGAGGCCGACCTCGCGAAGCACGTGTACACGATCCGCGGCCGCGCGGGCGTGCCCACGAAGCTCACCAAGATCATCAGCTACCACACCTCCAACGCCGTCCCTCCGAAGGAGCTCGCCGACCGCTGTGCCCGCACGCTCGACCGTTCCGCTGAGAACGGCATCGAATCGGCGATCCGCAACCAGGAGCTGTGGCTCGAGGACTTCTGGGCGCGCTCCGACGTCGAGGTCCACGGACAGCCGGCCATCCAGCAGGCGACGCGTTGGAACCTCTTCCAGCTGGCGCAGGCGTCTGCACGCACGGACGGCGGCGGTGTCGCGGCGAAGGGCGTGTCCGGCTCCGGGTACGGCGGCCACTACTTCTGGGACACCGAGGTCTACGTCCTCCCGTTCCTCAGCTACACGGCACCGCTCGTCGCGCGGAACGCCCTCCGGTTCCGTCAGAACATGCTCGACGCCGCCCGCTCCCGCGCGACCGAGCTCAACCAGCACGGCGCCCTGTTCCCGTGGCGCACGATCAACGGGCTCGAGTCGTCCGCGTACTACGCGGCCGGCACGGCGCAGTACCACATCGACGCCGACATCTCCTATGCGCTGCGGCAGTACGTCGCGGCGACGGGGGATGAGGACTTCCTCGCCCGCGGAGCCGTCGACATCTTCGTCGAGACGGCGCGCATGTGGGCCGACCTGGGCTTCTGGCGCGCGAACGGCAAGGACTCGTTCCACATCTACGGGGTCACGGGGCCCGACGAGTACACGACCGTCGTGAACGACAACCTCTACACCAACGTCATGGCCCGGTCGAACCTGCTGTCGGCCGTCGAGGCCGTGGAGCGCCTCCGCGAAGACGATCCGGCCTCCTTCGAGCGCCTGGTCACGCGGCTGTCGCTCGACGACGCCGAGGTCCGCGAGTGGCAGCGCGCCGCCGAGCACATGCACATCCCCTTCGACAAGCGGCTCGGCATCCACCCGCAGGACGCCCAGTTCCTCGAGAAGGAGCTGTGGGACCTCGATCACACCCCTCCCGAGCACCTCCCGCTGCTCCTGCACTTCCACCCGCTCGTCATCTACCGGTTCCAGGTGCTCAAGCAGGCGGACGTCGTGCTGGCGTTGCTCCTGCAGGGCGACCACTTCACCGACGAGGAGAAGCTCGCCGACTTCGACTACTACGACCCGCTGACGACGGGCGACTCGACCCTGTCGGCGGTCGTGCAATCGATCATCGCAGCCGAGGTCGGGTACCAGCGGCTCGCGCTCAAGTACTTCTGGTCGGCGCTGTTCGTCGACCTCGCGAACCTGCACCGCAACACCCCTGACGGTGTGCACGTCGCCTCCACCGGCGGCGTGTGGAGCGCGCTCGTGCTCGGTTTCGCCGGGATGCGCGACCACGGCGGCGTGATCTCCTTCTCCCCGCGCCTGCCGGTCGACTGGCAGGGCATCACCTTCCGGCTCACGGTCAAGGGCACGCGGGTACGCATCTCCGTCCGGCGCACCGAGATGCGGTTCACCGTCGAAGAGGGGGATTCCGCCTCCTTCGTCGTCGGCGGCGGCAACGTCATCGTCGAGGCCGGTACCACGGTCACCGTTCCACTCGACAACCAGGGTCCGCACCTCGTCGGCGAGCCGAGCGCGAGCGACATCGAGGGCAGCCGCCGTGCCGACGGCTCACTCATCACCGTGTCGATGCCGACCATCGCGCTCGGGCCGGCCGACACCGAGTCGATCCCGATCATCCAGCCGCAGTCGGAGTAAGGCGACGCGGCTGGATGGCGGATGCCCGTCGTCCAGCCGCGGCCGTGTCAGGCGAGTGTGGTCCGGAAGGTCTCGAGCGTGCGTGTCGCAACCCGTTCCCAGGAGAACTGCTTGGCGCGTTCCCTGCCCTGATCGGCGAGTTCGGCCATCCGTGCGGGGTCACTGACCGCCGTCGTCATCGCAGTGGCGATCGACTCGAGCGAATGGGGATCGAAGTACTCGGCCGCATCGCCGGCGACCTCCCGGTACACGGGGATGTCGGAGATGAGCACGGGGAGCCCGGCCATCATGGCCTCGAGCGCGGGCAGACTGAAGCCGTCGTGGAACGACGGCATGGCGAGCGCGGTGGCGGTCTCATACAGGTGACCGAGTTCCTCGCTGGTCAACCAGGATCGCAGCTCGACCCAGTCGTGCATGCCGACCTCGTCGACGACGGCGCGCAAGGGGTCCTCACCGTGGCTGCCGGTGATGACCACTCGAGGGCGGATCGCCTCGTCCACGAGCGGCAACGCCCTGATGAGGCCAGCCCAGTTCTTGTGCGGGCGCCGGTTGCCCGTCGCCAGGATGAAGGGGTGCTCCTTGTCCGGTCGTCGTTCGCCCATCGGCAGGGCGGTGCCGGCGAGGGGGATGAGGACGATGCGGTCGGCGGGGAAGCCGAGGTAGGTGATGATCTCGCGCCGGGACACCTCGCTGATGGTGATCATCCGGCTGGCGTTCCGTGCACCGAGGCGCTCCATGAACTTCACGGGTTCCGTGAACGCCGGGGTGCTCATCATCTGCGGCTGGCTCCAGTAGAGCATGTCGTGCATGGAGATCACGGTGGGCATGCTGCTCCGGGCGGGACCGAGTAGAGCCGGGCAGTGCAACAGATCCGCACGGTGACGCTTCGCGATGCGACCGATCGACCAGAGCTCGCCGACCGCCCACCGGAAGCGGTTCTCGCCGCTGATGCCGGTGTCGATCATGTTCCCGGGGAACCAGGAACGGTCGAGCTGGTACCCCTCTTTGCTGGCGAGTCCGACGAACTCGAATTCACTGCCCAGTCGGCCTATCTCGCGGTACAGCTCGCGAGCATATGTCTCCATACCGCCTTTCGTTCCGGTGTAGGAGAGGAGGTCGACGGCTACGCGGGGCATAAGGCACGAGGATACCAGTGGGGCGGTCGGGATAGGCTGGTCCGCGGTCCGATGAGCGGTGAGGGGCGGGTCCATGCCAGCAACAGCAGCAGTCGACGGACGTGTCTCCGTCGCCCTGTGCACCTACAACGGCGCCGTGTTCCTCGAAGAGCAGTTGGACAGCATGCTCGCGCAGACCGTGCTCCCGGGCGAGATCGTGGTGAGCGACGACGGTTCGACTGACGGGACATCCGCCATCGTCGAGCGCTTCGCCACGGAGTCGCCCGTACCGGTACGCGTCCTGCGGAATCCGAGTCCACTCGGCGTGACGAAGAACTTCGAGGGGGCGATCCGCGCGACCACGGGGAGCCTGATCGTCCTCTCCGATCAGGACGACGTGTGGCGGCTCGACCGCGTCGAGCGTGCCTTGGCCGCCTTCGACGCGCGTCCGGAGCTGCAGATGGTGTGCTCGGACGCCCGGCTCGTCGGAGCCGACGGGGTGTCCCTCGGCACCACGCTCTTCGCGTCGCTGTCGATCGGCCCGCACGAACGCGACGGGATCCGAGCTGGTGACGCCTTCGGCGTGCTGCTGCGCCGCAACCTGGTCACCGGTGCGACCGCGATGCTCCGGCGTGAGGTCTTCGACGCGGGCGCGCCGTTCCCATCGCCGTGGGTGCACGACGAGTGGTTGGCGATCGTGGCCGCATCGCGCGGCCCGATCGAGCTGCTGGACGAGCCGCTCGTCGACTACCGGCAGCACGGTGCGAATCAGATCGGGATCGTCGAGCCGACACTGGCGTACAAGATCTCCAGGCTGATGCAGCCGGGGCGCCAGCGCAACCGCGACATCGCGGATCGCGTCGCCGGTCTCGCGTCCTGGCTCGACGATGCCCGTGAGCCCGCGCCGCGCGCCGATCCCTCGGCCGTCGTCGCCAAAGCGGCCTTCGAGCGGTTCCGGGCCGATCTCCCTCGTACCCGGTGGCGACGGATCCTCCCCGTCCTGCTGCGTGCTCCCCGCGGCGAGTACCAGCGGTATGCGAGCCAGGGGGCGCTGGACATCGTGAGGGATCTGCTGCAGCCGGCCTAGCCTCGGGTCAGATACCAGACGGCCGCGCCGACCAGGACGACGCAGAGGGCGAGGAGGCCACCCCGCCACGGGGCTCGGTGGCGAGCGGCGAGGAGGAGCAGCGCCATCACGATGAGTTCCCGGGCGTTCACGAGCCAAGCCGCGAGCTGCAGGTCGGTGAGGGCGACGACGCCGACCGGGAGGGACAGCAGCACGCCGACCGCCTTGATCGGACTCGCCCAGCGCATCCGGCTCTCAGCTTGGAGGACCGCCGTGACCGACCACGCGACGACCGAGGGGGCGACCGACAGGGCGAGGACGGGGACGAGCGCGAGGGCGGGATTCCAGTCGTCCGCGAGGAACGGAGCCACGAACAGGTGCACCCCGATGGTCGTCGCAACGGCGGCCACGACCGTCAGGGCCAGTGACCGTCGGAGCGAAGCCTCCGTGACCGCGACGATCTCGGACCCCCGGCCGTCACGCGCCGCTTCGGCGAGGACCGGCCGGAGGACGTTGATCGCAGCCAGGGCCGCAGCGTCGCCGATGCTCCGTGACAGCGACATGGCGAACGAATATTGACCCAGGCGTGCCCCGCCGGCGAGAGCCCCGATCGAGAGGCGGTCGGTCTGCCCCTGTCCCCAACCGAGGAGCGAGAACAGCGCCGTGTGCAGGTAGTCGCGGAACACGCCTCCGGTCAGCTCTGGGCGTCGCGTCCCGGTGTCTGCTGGACGTTCCAGTCGCGCCGCGCGTCGACGGTTGAGGATGGCGAACCCCGCTTCGGCGAGCAGCGCCTGCAGCGCACTCGCGAGGAGCGACTCCGTCACGAGCAATGTCGGCACGCTGCACAGGAGCGAGCAGGTCGACGACCATGCCTGATTCGAGGCGATGTCCTTCCAGCGCGCCGATCGCTGCAGTCTGACCAGGGCATCGATGCCGGCGGCCGACGCGGCGGGGACGAAGACGAACGGTGCGAGGGCGAGTACCTGCCACCGGTCCTGCGCCGCCTGTGTGAGGAGGAGCGCCACGACGACGACCGCGAGCAGGGCACCTCCGATGACGGCGGACCACACCCGGAAGCGGCCGATGAAGAGCGCTCCGGAGGCGGTCCCGGCGTGGACGACGGCGGTCTGCCGAGCTGCTGTGTCGCCGATGGTCTGGACGAGGGTGAGCGCCAGGACCATCCAGGCGTAGATGCCGACGACGGACGGCGCGAGCCTCGCGGCCAAGACGAGCATGATGAGCGCCGACGCCGCGCGCGGCAGGACCCGCTCGAGCACCGACCACGCGAGGCGGATCACGGCACGACCCGTTCGTGTGGGTCCTGCGACCGTCGGTGATATGTCAGTATCTTCATTGGACGTGTGAGTGGGGACGAAACATGATGCGCAAACGACTGGGTCTCATCGTCGGGTCGATCGAGGCGGTCGTGCTGCGGTTGGCCTCGATGGTGCCGAGCAACTGGCTGTGCATCATCGCGCTGCGCGTCTGGGCGCGGCGATCGGTGCTGGGTGTGCGATCCACCACGGACTCCAGGTCCGTGTCGCCCGTCGACTCGTCCTCAGAGTGGACTGCTTCAACGCCGAAGATGTGACCCTGGATGCGCGCGGTGGGCTCTCGGTCGGATCCCATGTGAGCATCAAGAGTGGCGCACAGATCTGGACCGCCCAACACGACATCCGCTCGCCTGACTTCGCGTACGTGTCGGCTCCGGTGCGGATCGGCGACCGCGCCTGGATCAGCGCCAGGTCGATCATCCGCCCGGGGGTGTCTGTCGGGGAGGGGGCGGTCGTCGCGGCCGGGGCGGTCGTCACGAAGGATGTGGCCGCCATGGACCATGGTGAGTGGGGTTCCGGCCCGCATCATCGCCGAACGCCCGAAGGTCGACGCCTACCGCCTCGACGCGAGGCGGAACAAGGTCTGGTGGTGGTGACGCCCGGAGCCGACCGCTGCATGCTGCGGACGCAGCTCGTCACAGGTACCACGTCCTCGAACGCACGCTCTCGACCAGGCGCCCGGCTCGCGACGCCAGTCGTTCGACGCCTCGGCGGCGCCGGATGCTTCCTGGGCGCGCCGACACGATCTGCAGGACTCCGACGGCGATGACCGCCGGCAGATCCCAGCCGACGGATCGTGGCATGCCTCGCGAACGGTGTCGGCGGAACAGTCGGACCGTCCCTCGGCCGTAGGCGAAGAACTGCCGTGACACCGCCCGGAGGTTCTCGCGCAAGCGATACTCGACCAGGGCTTCGGGGACCGCGGTCGTCGGGTGGCCCGCTTCCGCGGCGCGCCAGAAGAAGTCGGTCTCATCGCCTCCTCCCCGGAGTGATTCGTCGAATCCGCCGATCCGGTCGAAGACGTCGCGTCTGACGCCGCAGTTCGCGCCCGGCGGCCACGGATGGAATCGGTGCAGCGTGCTGACCGCCTCCTGCGTACCGTCGGTCGTGCCGTTCGGGAGGACCCGTCGGAGCGGCCCGCCCACACAGTCCGCGCCCAGCTCGAACGCGCGCACGTGCGCCTCGACCCACCCTGGTCGGACGACGTCGTCGGCGTCGCAGAGCAGCACAGCGGTCCCTCGAGAGGCCAGGATGCCGACGTTGCGTGCGTGGTTGATGCCTGGCCTGCCTCCGGCGTCGACGAGTCGGATGCGCTCGTCCCGCTCGATGAATCGGCGCACCAGCTCGGCCGTCCCGTCGGTCGAACCGTTGTCGGCGACGATGATCTCGACGTCCGCGGCGTGCTGTTGCGCGAGGAGCGCTTCGAGCTGGTCCGCGAGGGTGGCCGAGCCGTTCCGGCACGGGATGACGATCGAATACACAGGCCTCCAGGGGTGGGAACGGGTGGTGACAACCTATCGAACCGACCGACTAATATTCAACATATGAGATACGACGATCCCGCTGATTCGTCGCGCACGCCGCTCGTCACCTCGGCGGCGACCGCGACCGTTCTCCACGTCACCGACTGCTACGCGGGAGGTATTCCGGTCGCCATCGACGCATACGTCCGGAACGCCCCGGCGGGAGTCGAGCACCATCTGCTCGCCCAGGTCCCGGATGGGGCCACGCTCGACGAGGCGCTCGTCGAGCGCTTCGCGTCCGTCGACCGGCTCGGACGAAGCCGGGTGGGGGCGGTGCTCGCGATCCGGAGGGCGCGGCGTCGTATCGGGGCCGACATCGTGCACGCCCACTCGAGTTTCGCCGGTGCGTACGCGCGGGTCGCCCTGCGCAGCTCGCCACGGACCCGCATCGTCTACACCCCGCACTGTTACGCGTTCGAGCGTGCCGACCTCTCCGTCTGGAGCCGCCGCACGTTCCGCGCCGTCGAATGGTTGCTGTCCTTCAACGTCGAGACGATCGCCGCCTGTTCCGAGGGCGAAGCAGCAGCGGCGGAACGGCGCGGACCGTTGCGGCCACGGGTGGTCCACGTGCCGAACGTGGTCGCGGTTCCGCCTCCCGGTGCTCGTCGGAACGACCTGGATCTGCATCGGCCGCTGCGGGTCGCGAGTCTCGGACGGATCGCTCCACAGAAGGATCCGATGCGGTTCGCCGAAGCCATCGCGTCGATCCGGGCGAGTGGGGTCGAGGTGGCTCCCGTGTGGATGGGCGGCGGCCGCGTCGAGGACGCCACCCGGCTGGAGGCGGCTGGCGTCGACGTCACCGGTTGGATCCCGCACGCCGAGGTGGGCTCGCGCCTCGTCCAGAGTGACGTCTACCTCCACACCGCCGCGTGGGAGGGCTTTCCCCTCGCCGTTCTGGAAGCCGTGCAGGCCGGCGTGCCGACGCTCGTCCGGCCGATCGCCGCGTTCGGAGTGGTCCCGGACGCCCTCACACTCGAGGGCGGGCTCGAGGCGATGGTCGCCAGTCGGCTGGCCGGACCGAAGGCGTTCGCCGCCTGGGCGGAGCGGAACGTCTCCCGCTGGTCGGAACGCCTCAAGGATCACACCCCGGCCCGCCAACGGGCGGCCCTCGCCGAGGCGTACCGGATACCGCAGGTGGCCTGATGCGCGTCGCGGTCGTGCAGTGGGGTCGGACCGGGGGAGGCCCGCTCTTCGCCCAGGAACTGGCTCAGGCGCTTCAGGAGGACGGCTGCGATGTCGTCGTGTCCTATTCCCTCGACGCCGAGGTGGCGGAGCGGTTCGTCGCCCTCGGTGTGCCGTCCTTCACGATCCGCACGTATCGCGACAAGCGCGGCGCGGTGCTCGGCCTCCCACGCCTCCTCTGGGCGGCGCTCCGGCTGGACCGGTTCCTCCGGCGACATCGCATCGACGTCGTCGTCATCGCCATGGAGCAGCTCTGGCAGGGAGTGGTCGCGCCCGTGTTCCGCTTCGGCGGTCGTCGGAGTCTGCTCTGCGTCCATGACGCGACCATGCACCCCGGGGACTTCTCGCGGCTCGAGCACCTCCTGCGTCGTGCCGAGCGTCGGGCGGCGGACGGAGCGATCGTCTTCTCCGCGCCGGTCGCCGAAGCACTCACGTCCCGTGGTGAGTTCCGCGCGGACCGCGTCCACGAGACCGTCCATGCCGCGTACCGTGTCGACGCGGGCCGTGCCGTGGTCCGGTCGACGCACCGGGAGGGTGTTCCGGTCGTCGGATGCTTCGGTCGCCTGTCCGCGTACAAGGGACTCGGTTTGGGCGTGGATGCGATCGCTGAACTGCGCCGCCGCGGGATCCGGGTCCGGTTGCGGGTCGTCGGGTCCGGGACCGACGACGCTCTCTCGCTCCTGCGACACGAGGACGACGAACTCGAGAACCGATGGGTCGGCCAGGAGGAGATCGGGCAGGTGGTCGGCGGATTCGATGTCGCCCTGTTGCCGTACACCGAGGCCAGTCAGTCGGGTGTGCTCGCCTACGCGATGGCGCTCGGGGTGCCCTCCGTCGTGACCCCGGTCGGTGGGCTGGCCGAGCAGGCGATCGCGTCAGGTTCGGGCATCGTGGCCACGGCGGTGACGTCGACCGCACTCGCCGATGCGCTGGAGCAGATCCTCACCGATGCCGTTCGTTACCGGGCGCTCTCCGCGGCGGGGATCCTCGCTGCGGCGGGTCCGTTCTCGTGGGCGCGCGTCGCGGCAGACGTGCGCGTCGCGGCAGCATCCGTCGTGCTCGTCCGTCGCTGACCCGTGCGGGACGCCGCGGGGGTCGGCCCCCGCCGGGTCGAGGCCGCCGTCGCCCGAGGCCGCAGGCTCAGGATGAGGCACACGGCGACGATCAGCATCGGTGTGAGATGCCGCAGGAACGACCCGTAGTCCGGCTCGAAGATCGACTGCACGATCAAGAACGCGATGATCGCCGCGAACAACCGGTTCTGGAACGGTGTCAGGACCGACGCGCCGCGGGGTGCTCGGAGCCTCGCCGACCGGATCAGGGCGATGAGCGTTCCCCAGACGCTGAGGAGGACGAGCGCCACGACGAGGTAGATGGCCCCGCCGCGGAGCATCAGCGGAATCGGGATGATGAACGAGCCGAAGGTGAGGACACTGTTGACGAACCCGGACACGGGGCCGGCGCCGGGGAAGAACTGCACGATCAGCGTGTTGACCGATTCCGCACTGCGGTATTCGTTCACCGTGAGGCGGAAGTGGTCGAGGTCGACGCCGACGATCAGCGGGAAGACCACGGACAGCCCGGCGTAGAGCACGATGACGACCGCCAGGGTGGCTGTCCAGCCGCGCCGCGCCCGCAGCGCGAGGCGGAGTGCCAGGTAGAGTCCTGCCACGAGGAACCAGTAGGTGCGGAAGCCCTCGGCGTAGAGCAGCATCGCGGCCACCGGCACCAGCTCGGCCAGCAGACCTCGTCCACGGTGGGCGATGATGGCGAGCACTGCGCCGACGGTCAGGAGGTCCTTCGTGTAACCGCCGTGGTAGACGGCGGCGAGCGCGACGCAGCAGATGATGATGGCCCAGTCCAGCCACTCGGCCGCTGCCAGCCTGGCGTGCGAGAGCGCAGCGGTCAGGACGAGCAGGTAACTCGTGACGCCGATGAGGGCGGCGAGCGTCGGTCGTTCGGCCAGGCCCATCCAGCGGTAGACCGCGGCGATGAGCTGGAACGACGAGTCGGCCTCGGTGAACGTCCCCCGGTTCACGCTGATGATCGTGCCCTCGTCGTTCGCGAAGTGCCCGGGCAGTCCTGGTTGGTCGGCGGCGACCCAGGCGAGGGCGAGGAGCGAGACGACCACGATGAGCGGACCGCCCACGAGCAGGCGGTCACGCTCACGTCTGCCGACACCGGGCGTCCATCGGGCCAGCTGACGACGGCGCTCGGCCCGGAGGGCGCTGGCGTCCGCGCGGGCCCTGGCCGCGTCCCGTCGGGTCAGGTGTGAGGAGGCTGGCTCGTCGGACGTCACTGGCGGAGCGTGTGCTCGAAGCTCAACGTCGGCTGGAGGTCGCCGAACCAGGTCTCCGCGTAATTGGACAGCTTCCGATTGTTGTTGTCGATGGCGATCACGCGCCGGCCCATCTGCAACCCGATCAGCATGGCGTGGAGGCGATCGGTGATGACCACCTCGCCGCGCGCGATCAGTCGGACTGCTGCACCGAAGCGACGCTCGGCCCGCCGCATCCACGCTGCGTGGTCCCGCTCCATGAGGGGCTTCAGGGCTGGATGCTTCGCAGCCCGCCAGCCGAGCCACTCGTGCGCGCGGAGGTCCACGGGGTCACGGGGCCAATCGGCGCTCTCGGTGCCGACGAGTCCTCCCGTGGTCTCCTCGTCCGTCCGAGCGATGACGATGCGTCGCTGCGTCGGTTCGGGCGCGCAGATCGGGCCGAGGAGGTGCACGGCGTCCGGTGAGAGGCTGAGGTCCTCGACCTCGTCGTGGAGGAGGTCGAAGGAGGCCTGATCTCGGACGGCGACCCGCAGCCTGGGGCGGGTGGCGAAGCGTCGGGAGAACGCGCGACGGTCGGCCTCCGTCGGGAACACGACCGATTGAGGGGCTTGGATGAGCAATGTGTCGGCGGGTAGGCGTTCGGCGAGCTCGTAGCGGGCATCGCTCAACACCGGATAGAGGCCGCCGAGGTTGCCGCCGCCCTGGATGACGACCGGGATCGAGGAGTCGCGGACGCGCTCCGGCATGCTTCCGGCGCTCGACGTGGTTCGGACCGCGATGCCGTGGTCCTTCCAGAACCTGGACTGTCCGAGCGCGATGGCCGAGTCGCCCGAGTTCCGGTGATCGGGGAACTGTGTGTAGTGGAGTTCGGTCACGCCGCGATGCAGCTCGACGAAGGAGGCTTCGGCGCGCCGTCGCATGGTCTCGAGGTAGGGCATGGGTGCTCCGTTCGGATCGACACCGAGCGTTGCTCTGGAATCGGATACTTCAGTTGGTCGAATACATTATGCTCGATTGTCGCTGGGCGTCTCGCACTCCGGCGATCAACCTCGCCCACCGCGACCCGTGCGCGCCGAGGCTCGATCCGATGCACACCAGAACATCCCCAGGGAGGCCACCGTCATGCCCTTCGTCGAAGCCCGCCGCTGCTGGGAACGACGGTGCTCGCGCATGGTCCTCGTCCTCGACCTCCTGGCCGTCACGCTGGCGCTCAGCGTGACCCAGCTCCTGTGGTGGGACGCGTACTGGCGCGGGTCCGTGGAGGTCGTGGGGCCGCTCGGACGCCTCGACGTCGGCTACCCGGCGGTCACCCTCGCGCTCGCCGTCGGGTGGTGGGCGCCGCTGGCTGCGGCCCGGTCGCGACACCCTCGGGTCCTGGCGGACGGTTGGACTCCGTACCGGCGGGTCGTGGTCGTGACGACGACGGTCTTCGGCGCGATGGCGATGGCGTCGTACCTCTTCAAGCTCGAGATCGGACGCGGGTTCCTGCTCACGGCCATGCCGCTCGGGGTCGCCCTCCTGCTGGCGGTCCGCTGGGGCGCTCGCAGGCACCTGCGTGCACGGCGTCGAGGCAGCGCGCTCCTCTACCGCACGTTGCTCGTGGGCGATCGGGATCACGCGGCACACGTCGCTGAACGCATGCGCCGCGGCGACTGGGCAGGACATCTGGTGGTCGGTGTCGCGACCCCGGGCATCGTCGACGACGACCGCATCGTGGGTGCCCCCGTGCTCACCGGGAGACCCTCGATCGTCGATGCCGCCGAGGAGGTCCAAGCGGACACGGTGATCCTCGTCGGGCCCGACGAACTCACCCCGGTAGAGCTCCGACGCGTCGGCTGGGACTTGAGCGAGCGCGGGGTGAAGTTCATCATCGCCCCGACGCTCACCGGTGTGGCTCCGATGCGCCTGTATCTGCAAGCGGTGGCCGGCATCCCACTCATCCACGTCGACCACCTCGAGATGTCCGGTGGGAAGATGGCGGCGAAGCGGACGTTCGACATCCTCGGTTCCGCGACGCTGCTCGTGGTCCTGGCGCCGGTGATGCTCGCTGTCGCGGTGGCGGTGAAGACGACGAGCCGGGGGACCGTGCTGTATCGGCAGGAGCGCATCGGCTTGCGCGGGCGCCCGTTCCGGATCCTCAAGTTCCGCTCGATGGCCGCCGAAGCCGACGCCGGGGCCGCTCTGGCGGTGCAGCAGCATGCTGACGAACTGCTCACGAAGACGCAGGACAACCCACTCGTGACACCCGTTGGACGGATCCTCCGGAAGTACTCGCTGGACGAGCTGCCGCAGTTGTTGAACGTGCTGGGCGGTTCGATGAGCCTCGTCGGCCCGCGGCCTCACCGGGGGTGGGAGGTCGAACGGTACGACCTGCTCGCCCAGCGACGGCTGCTGGCCAAGCCGGGTATGAGCGGACTCTGGCAGGTCAGTGGGCGGTCCAACCTCTCCTGGGACGACTCGGTCGATCTCGACCTGTACTACGTGGAGAACTGGTCGGCCGCGGTCGATCTGAAGATCCTCGTGCAGACGGTGCGAGCGGTCGTCGCCCCCGGAACCGATGCACGGTGATCCGGCGCCGCGCGGGCCGGGTTCAGCGTTCCGGGAGCTTGCGCCGCCAGCTCAGCCCGCCGGCACCGATGACGGCGCAGACGACGAGGAGCAGCCAGCCGCCGCTCAGCAGCAGGCTGCTCTCGGCAGCGCCTGATGCGAGCAGGGTCACGACGATGAGCGCAGCCCAGACGTGCACGACGCTGCGCCGGTTGGTCGCGATCAGCCAGGTCCGGACGAGGGCCAGACCGGCGAGGAGCAGGAACAGGGCGAGCCCGATCAGTCCGAGCTGCAGGTACACGTCCAGGTAGGCGTTCAGCGCCGAGTCGTTCGTGCGGCCGAGGCTCGCGTCGATGAACCGGTACGGGACCGCATCGGAGACCCAGCCGCCCGTCCAGCCCCAGCCGTTGAGCTCGCTCGGGGCCAGGCGTCGCAGGGTCTCCTGCCAGAGTGCGTAGCGCTGCTCGATCTCGAGCCCGAGACCGAGGGCGCGGAACACCTCGGATCGGAACAGGTACCCGATGAGGCCGACGAGCGCGAGGACGGCGAGGAGGACGAACTGCCAGGTGCGGCGAGGTTCCGGTCGGAGTTGCCGGAAGACGTAGAGCACGGCGGTCGCGATGCCGAGGGCCGCGGCGAGGAGCGCGATGCTCGGCGAGCGCGTGCCGAGGATGAGGCCGGCGGCGAGCGCGATGGAACCGATCGTCACCCCGTGACGCACGGAACGGGTCCGCCATTCGACGACGAAGGTGACGAGACCGAGCAGGGCCGCGATCCCGAGGGCGCTCCGGGTTCCGAAGACCCCCTCCAGCGGACCGCCGAAGGCGAGGTTCCCGCTGATCCCGAGGAACGGCAACGGGGTGTCGATGAGGACGCCGCTCAACACCTCGAGCGCGAGAGACGTGCCGAGCAGGGCGCGGAACGCGCTCCCCGTCGCCCGGACGATCTGGATGGTGTCGCGCGTCAGCGCGATCACGATCGCGATGAACGCCCATGCGAGCTGGCCACCGACGGCAGGCACGGTCGCGAGCGGCGTGGCGCTCCACACCACCGACACCGCGCTCCACGCGAGGAAGAGCAGGACCGAGATCGGCAGGAGGCCCCGCCATTCGATGATGGGTAGGCGGGCGAGGAGGATGCCCGTACCGATTGTCGCGAGACCCACGAGCATCGCACTGAAGCCGGGGACACCGATCAGACTGGTAATGAGATGTTCGCCGAAGGCGGTTGCGACGGCGATGGCGGCGAACGCGGCGGCCAGCGGCGCGGATGACAGGACGCGCGCTGCGGTGGAGAACGCGTCGAAGTCCGCCGGTCTCACGCCGCGCTCATCCGCCGACGACGTCGCGGCGGGTCGCGGGTGCGAGGTCGGACGAGGCTGCGACGGCGGGGATCGGCCAGGCGGGTTCCTGCTTCGTCTTCACGACGAGGAGCACGAGGAGCACCCACCCGGACTCGATGAGCAGCCTGCTCTCCGCGACGGACTGCACGACGAGGGAGACCGCGATGAGGACCGGGGCGAGCGAGAGTGCCGTGTACGGCCGGTGTGCGTCGAGGTCGACGCGTGGGCGGTCGACGGCCAGGAACCAGGTGCGGGTCAACATGGACAGGACGACCGCGGCGAAGAGCACGAGGCCGACGACGCCGAGTTGGAACCAGACGTCGAGCCAGGCGTTGTGCGCCTGGAGCTGGCGGACGCCGCGTCGGATGACGAGGTCGGTGAAAAGCGGCTCCCACGGTGCCCACGGGCTCGAGAAGCCCCAACCGAAGACCGGCCGCTGTTCGATGAGGCGCCAGACGGTCGCCCAGATGTCGAGTCGACCGGTGAGGTCCGGGCTCTTCCCGAGGAGGCCGAGGAGTTGCGTCCGGAAGACGACCGCTCCCACCGCGCCGACGACCCCGATGCCGAGGAAGCCGAGGTACACCGGTGTCCTCGCCTCCGGGCGAGGTGCCCGGCGGATGGCGAGTGCAGCTGCCAGCACCACCGCCGTCACCACGGCGGCGAGCAGGATGGTGGTCGAGAAGCTCAGGAGGAACATCACGACGGAGAGACCGAGTCGGATGAGCAGGGTCCAGCGACGCTCCGGGCCGATCAGCGTGGCTGCGCCGGGCTCGTCGCGCCGTGCCGCCAGCCGGAGCCCGAAGACGATGATCCCGAGCAGCGCCACCACGGCGAGGAGGTTGGCGTTCCCCGAGATGCCCTGGATGCGCCCTCCGGAGAACAGGAGGTCCCGCGACCAGTAGTCGAGCAGGGGCGGGTCCGCCGCGTCACCGGCGTAGAAGTTCGGCAGCACCGGGTGGCGGATGATCGCCGCGACGACGAACTCGAAGACGAGGGAGAGTGACAGCACCCACGTCACGGCACGTCCGAGGACCCGGATGACCTCGGGCCAGGAGAAACAGCCGGCGAGGGTCATCCCGAGGATGGTGCACAGCCCCGCACCGAGCAGGGTCGCGGCCGTGCCGCTGGGGTAGGCGGACCAGGCGAGCGACACGACCGACAGTACCCCGTAGCCGACGAGTGACCATGGCACCCTGGTGCGCCGCCAGTTCGGGCGGACGGCCATCAGGCACGCGAGCGCGGCGCCACCTGAGACGAGCGCCACCGCCGTGTAGCCCCAGATGGTGAAGAGGTTCGTCCAGAACGTCCCGGCGAGCACCGCGAACGTCGCGAACACGGCGACGTGCCTGACGACGAGTGCGCGTGTCGTCAGCGCTGCCGGTGGGTGGGGCGGGGCGGGTTCGGTGGACAGCATCGTGCCCCCAGGGTAGCGGCTGCGGCCGCCACCCTGGCCCTGGTCCCGCGCGGTGGTCAGACGAACGCCGCGGTGCCGGTGATGGCCCGCCCGACGATGAGCGCGTTCATCTCCCGCGTGCCCTCGTAGCTGTAGAGGGCTTCGGCATCGGCGAAGAACCGTGCGGCGTGGTAGTCCAGCACGATGCCGTTCCCGCCCATGATCTCCCGTGCCCAGGCGACCGTCTCGCGCATGCGCGCGGTGCAGAACGCCTTGGCGAGCGCCGAGTGCTCGTCGCGCTGGGTGCCCTCGTCGAGCATCTGCGAGACCCGGACGCACATCGCCATCGATGCCGTGATGTTCCCGAGGCACTTCGAGAGGAGGTCCTGGATCAGCTGATGGCCCGCGATCGGCTTACCGAACTGTACGCGCTCCTTGGCGTAGGCGACCGCCGCCTCGTACGCGCCGACGGCGACGCCGACACTCGACCAGGCGACGCCCGCGCGCGTGAGTCGCAGCACCTTCGCCGTGTCGCGGAAGGAGTTCGCGTGCTGCAGTCGGAGGCGCTCGGGGACCCGGACGTCTTCGAGGGTGATGTCGGCGTTCTGCACCATGCGCAGGCTGATCTTGCCCTCGATCTTGGTCGCGGAGTAGCCGGGGGAGTCGGTCGGCACGATGAAGCCCTTCACCTGACCGTCGGCGGTGTCCTTCGCCCAGATGATCGTGATGTCGCTGAAGGTCGCGTTGCCGATCCACCGTTTCGAGCCGGACAGGATCCATTCGTCGCCGTCCCTGGTTGCTGTGGTGCGGAGCCCCTGTGCACTGTCCGACCCCGACTGCGGCTCGGTGAGACCGAAAGCCCCGAGGACCTCGCCCGAGGCGAGTTTCGGAAGCCACTCGTCCTGCTGCTCCTGGGAGCCGCACTCGCTGATCGACCCCATGGTGAGACCGTCCTGCACCCCGACGAAGGTGGAGATCGACGCGTCGATCCGGGAGAGCTCCATCGAGGCGAGGCCGCGGAACACGGCGCTGTTCTCGAACGGCGTCGTCTCCGGCCAGGCCCACCGGGCGACATCGAGCTCGAGGAGCGGGGTGATGAGGTGCTTCGGGAACTCGGCCCGCTCCCAGTACTCGTTCACGATCGGCTTCGCCTCGGTCTCGGCCCAGGCTCGGAGGCGGGCGATGGCCTCCTGCTCGGGAGCCGTCAGGAGGCTCTCGAAGCCGTAGAAGTCGCTGGCGAGGGGTTCGAAGATCATGGTCCGTTGCTCCATTGCGTCCGCTGGCGCCGGATCGGCGTCTCGGCCAGCCTAGGCAGGTGTGCTCGGCGCGGACAACGGCTTGGTAGTTTGGTGCACGGTGCCGGTCGACCGCGTCGCACGGCTTGTAGGACGACGCCAAGCGGCCCCAGGGTCCGGCTGGCGCGTCACCCTCGTCCGTCGAAAGGGCCCCACCATGTTCGTGCCGCTCCGTGCCACTCCCCGTGACTACGCGTGGGGGTCGTCGACGGCGATCGCGGAGGTGCTCGGGTCCGAGCCCTCAGGACGTCCGGAGGCGGAACTCTGGCTCGGCGCACACCCCGGGGCCCCGACGGCGATCGCGGATCCCTCGACGGTGGGGGGATACGCCGACCTCGAACGTTGGCTCGCCGCCGATCCCGCCGCGCTCGGCGGGCGCGGCTCGCTGCCGTTCCTCCTCAAGGTCCTCGCAGCGGCCCATCCGCTCTCGCTGCAGGCCCACCCCGACCTGGACCGGGCCGCCGCGGGCTTCGCCGCCGAGAACGCGCGAGGTGTGCCGCTCGACGCTCCGCACCGCAACTACAAGGACGCGCTCCACAAGCCGGAACTCATCGTCGCGCTCCGGGACGGCTTCGAGGCGCTCTGCGGGTTCCGCGAGCTCGCCGCGACCGATGCGCTGCTCGTCGAGCTGGTGGCCTCGGCACCCGATCCGGCTGCGGCAGCGCGCATCTCCATGCTCCGCGGGATGCTGGCCGCCCCCGACGGGCTCCGCGACACCGTGCGGATCCTGCTCGAACAGCTCCCCGGCGGGCTGCTCGACGCTCTCGTCGCGTCCGCCGCGGCTCCTGGTTCGGGTGCATTCGACGCCGAGCGGGCCCTGGTCGGACGGCTCGCGGAGGGGTATCCGGGTGATCCCGGCATCGCGGTCGCCCTCCTTCTCAACCTCGTCACGTTGCGAGCGGGGGAGGCGCTGTATCTCCCTGCAGGCAACATCCACGCCTACCTCCGCGGCATCGGCGTCGAGCTCATGGCCGCGAGTGACAACGTCCTGCGCGGTGGGCTCACGCCGAAGCACGTGGACGTGCCCGAGTTGCTCGAGGTCCTGGAGTTCGAGCCGCGGCCGGTGCCCTGGCTGACCCCGACGGACCTGGGCGGGGGATTCAGCCTCTTCGTCCCGGACGTGCCGGACTTCGAGCTGTTGCGGGTGGATCTGCCCGCCGAGCCGTCCGAGCGGGATCCCTCGTTCCGGCTGCCCGGACCCGGCATCGCCATCGTGACCGACGGTTCGGTGCGGCTCGCCGGAGCCACCTCGTCCATCGAGCTCGGTCGAGGTGGCTACGCGTTCATCACGCCCGATGAGGCGGAGCTGCGCTTCTCCGGGACCGGGACCCTCTTTTTGGCGACCACCCAGGCCTGATCGCCCGGGCGGGTGGTCCGGTCCACCCAGCTCAGGCGCTCTCCCGCACCCCGAAACTCCGCCGGTAGGCGGCGGGCGTGGTGCCGAGGACGCGGTCGAAGTGGTGACGGAGGACGGCTGCGGTGCCGAACCCGGTGTCCGCCGCGATCCGCTCGACACCGTGGTCGGTACGTTCGAGCATCTCCTGCGCTCGGAAGAGACGTTGCCGGTTCAACCAGGCGGCCGGCGTGCTGCCGAGTTCCGAGCGGAAGCGGCGTGCGAAGGTCCGCTCGGACATGTGCGCCTGCCGTGCGAGACGCCCGATGGGCAGGTCCTCGGCGAGGTGGTCGAGCATCCAGTCGACGACCGGGGCGAGCGACTCGCACTGCTGCGCCGCGACGGGGGAGAGGACGTACTGCGCCTGACCGCCGTCGCGCTGTGGCGGGACGACCATCCGGCGGGCGATGACGTTGGCGCTCGCCGCGCCGTACTCCTGTCGTACGAGGTGCAGACACGCGTCGATGCCGGCAGCGGTTCCCGCGCCCGTGATGACCTTGCGGTCCTCGACGAACAGCACGTCGGGGTCGACGGTGGTGCCCGGGAACATCGTCTGCTGCTCGCTGGTGTACATCCAGTGGGTCGTGCTGCGCCGACCGTCGAGCAGCCCCGCCTGACCGAGGACGAACGACCCACTGCACACGCTGAGGACCCAGGCGCCCCGCGCCTCAGCCGCTCGGAGGACGTCGAGGTAGGCCTCGTCGACCGCTCCGCCACGCGCTCCACCACGACCCGTGATCACCACGAGGTCCGCCTCGGCCGCGAAGGACAGGTCGTCGTCGACGATCATGTCGAAGCCCCGCGCACCGTCGTCGCTCAGGTTCATCCGGACCGGACCGGGGTCCTTCGTGACGATGCGGAGGTCGAAGGCAGGACCGCCCTGGTCCGACCGGTCGATGCCGAAGACCTCGCAGACGACGCTGAACTCGAACGGCTGGAGCCCCGGAATGGCGAGCAAGGCGACCTTCGACAGCATGGGACCTCCGGATGATCGATTTGACAGGAATGTGCTGCTTTGCGTACATCCTGCCACTGGTGGCAGTTTTTCGCCATTCCTAGAGTTTCAGACATGTCCATCATCGCACTCGTCGTCGGCCTCATCATCGTCATCGTCGCGGTCGGCGCCTCCGCCGCGACCGTCCGTGCCGTCCTGACCGACGGCTATCGCCGCGTCCCCAGCCGTCCCGCCGCACGGCGCACGCGCCTCCAGTAGTCTGGTCACTCCGTCTGCAGCAGGGCAGGCGGAGGACTCCCTGGAGGAAGCATCGTGGCGTGGCTGGTGACGGGCGGAGCCGGATACATCGGAGCCCATGTGGTTCGGGCCTTCCAGGCGGAGGGGATCGACGTCGTCGTCCTCGACGACCTGTCGAGCGGACACGAGCGCTTCGTCCCCGCCGGAGTGCCGTTCGTCCGAGGGACCCTGCTCGACGGTTCGGTCCTGGAGCGCACCTTCTCCGAGTTCGAGCTGAGCGGCGTCGTCCACGTCGCCGGGTACAAGTACGCGGGTGTCTCCGTGCAGCGCCCGCTCCACACCTACGCCCAGAACGTCACGGCCACCGCGATGCTGCTCGCTGCGATGGAGGAACACCGGGTGGAGCGCATCGTCTTCTCGTCGAGCGCCGCGGTCTACGGGACCACGGACGTCGACCTCGTCACCGAGGACACCCCGAAGGCCCCTGAGTCGCCCTACGGCGAGTCCAAGCTCATCGGCGAGTGGCTGCTCCGCGACCAGGGCGTCGCCACCGGGCTGCGCCACACCTCGCTGCGGTACTTCAACGTCGTCGGCTCCGGGACGGACGAGGTCTACGACACGAGCCCGCACAACCTCTTCCCGCTCGTCTTCGACGCACTCCTCGCCGGACGCACCCCCCGCATCAACGGCGACGACTACCCGACGCCGGACGGCACCTGCGTCCGCGACTACCTGCACGTCGCGGATCTCGCGGCCGCGCACGTCGCCGCAGCGAAACGGCTCGATGCGCATGAGTCCCTCGAGGCGGCCTACAACCTCGGGAGTGGGGACGGGTCGAGCGTCGGCGAGATCATGACCGCGATGGCAGACGTGACCGGGATCGACTTCACCCCCGAGATCATGCCGCGGAGGGCGGGCGATCCCGCACGGATCGTCGCGTCCGGCGCGCTCGCAGCTCGCGATCTCGACTGGCGGATGCGACACGATCTGCGCCAGATGGTGGAGAGCGCGTGGCGGGCGAGGCGCGCCGCCGACTGACGTCGCGCGGCCGCACGATCCGCCCCGACAGGCCCCGACACCCAGTTCGGGTCACGCCCGGCGCGTCGCGAACCCTCACCTCGTGATTGAGGCTTTACGATGTGCGACTTGACTCGACCATAACTACAAGGGTGTAATTATGTATCGCGCCGCGTGGCGCAGGGTACGACTAGGTGGGGAGACGGTATGGCGATTCCTGAGTATCGTGCCGGAGTACCCGACGACTGGTTCGTCGATCCGGTCAATCTCGGAGTCCCCGGCGTCCGTCAGCCCGCTGCGGAGGGCGAAGACGACACCCAGCTCTCCTGGCAGACCGACGCCCTGTGTGCTCAGACCGACCCCGAGGCGTTCTTCCCCGAGAAGGGTGGATCCACTCGCGACGCGAAGCGGATCTGCACCAGCTGCGACGTCAAGTCGCAGTGCCTCGAGTACGCGCTCGCGAACGATGAGCGCTTCGGCATCTGGGGCGGCCTCTCCGAGCGAGAGCGACGCAAACTGCGCAAACGCGCCGTCTGACGCTTTGCCGTACGCTGACCGTACTGCTGTCGGCTCACCCGAACGCCCCCGATTCGGGGCGCGCCCGCTCGGTTCCCGGTCTTCTCGCCGGACCCGCTTAGTCTGAATCCGATGTCTCCCCGAGTAACGGCGATTCTCGTGGTGCGCGACGGCTCAGAGCCGCTCGCACGCACGCTCGACGCCCTCCGTGCCCAGACCCGTCCGGCGGACGGGGTCATCGCCGTCGCCATACGCGGGAGCGAGGCGACGATCGAGGAACTCGGTCGCGTCCCCGGCACGAAGGTCGTGACCTCGACCGAGGACCTCAGCTTCGCGCAGGCCGTCGCCGCGGGCGTCCGCGTCACCGACCAACCGGAGGACGCCGAGCAGATGCTCTGGTTGCTCTCCGAGGACACGGCTCCCGAGCCGACGGCGCTCGCCGCCCTGTTGGGTGCCCTCGAGGTCTCGCCGTCCGTCGGTGTGGCAGGCCCGAAGATCCTCGACTGGGACGACGCGTCGTTCCTCCGTCGCTACGGCGAGACGATCACCACTCTCGGCGCGGCGGTCCCGGTGGTCGAGGACGAACTCGACCAGGCGCAGCACGACACGATGAACGACGTGATGGCGGTCGGCCCGGCCGGCATGCTCGTGCGTCATCAGCTGTGGGACCAGCTGGGCGGCTTCGACCAGGCCCTCGTGGCGGACGACGCCCTCGACTTCTGCATCAGGACCCGCCTCGCGGGCTATCTCGTCGCGGTCGTTCCGACGGCACGGGTCGCCTCCGCCGGTGAAGGGATCGCGGGGCCCTCGTGGTCGAACCGGCTCGGCGCACGTCGTCGTCGGCATCGCCAAGCCCGCGCAGCGCAGCTCCACCGTCGTCTCGTCTATGCGCCCGGGATCATGGTCCCCGTGCACTGGCTCAGTCTCGTGCCCCTCGCGATCCTGCGCGTCATCGGTCACTTCGTGAAGAAACAGCCCGAGCTCGTGTTCGGCGAACTGTCGGCGGCGTTCGCCGTCGCGTTCTCCGGGATGAAGGTCGGGAACGCGCGCCGCCAACTCGCGAAGAACCGGACGTTGGGCTGGTCCAGTATCGCGGGGTTGCGGATGCGACTCGACGAGGTGCGGCGCAAGCGCGCGCTCGCGCGGGAGGCGACGCAGATCGGCTTCATCGGCGAGGAGCGCGACCTCCACTTCTTCTCCGGCGGGGGTGCTTGGGTCGTCCTCGCCACCGCGGTCATCGGTGCGGCGATCCTCGTGCCGCTGCTCGGAGCCACCTACCTCACAGGCGGAGGGCTCCTCCCGCTGTCGGCGACGGTGGGCGACCTCTGGCAGCACATCGGCTTCGGGTGGCGCGACGTCGGTCTCGGTTTCGTCGGTGCCGCCGATCCGTTCAGCGCCGTGCTCGCGGTGCTCGGGACGATCACCTTCTGGCAGCCCTCGTTCTCCCTGGTGCTGCTCTTCCTGCTCGCACTGCCACTCTCCGCCCTTGGCGCCTGGTTCGCTGCCACGAGGCTCACGGAGCGCAGCGGTCCGCGCGCGGTCGCCGCGTTGCTCTGGGCGCTCGCCCCGACGCTCCTGACCGCGCTGGCCGAGGGCCGACCAGCGGCGGTCATCGTCCACCTGCTCCTGCCCTGGCTCTTCTATGCGGGTGTGGTCGCGTCCCGATCCTGGGCCGCAGCCGGCACGAGCGCCTTCCTGTTCGCCGCGATCGTCGCGAGTTCGCCGTCCCTCGCCCCGGCGTTGCTCGTCATCTGGGTCGTGGCGATGGTCTTCGCCGGTCGGGGCGTGGCCAGGGTCGCACTCGTCCCGATCCCCGCCCTCGCACTGTTCGCCCCGCTCATCTGGCAGCAAGGGATCCACCGCGCCAACTGGCTCGGGCTCCTCGCCGACCCGGGTGTCGCGACGCCCGCGACGGCGGCGTCAGGCTGGCAGCTGTCCCTCGGCTTCCCGGCAGGCAGCCTGGGCGGGTGGAGCCAGCTCGGTGCAGCGCTGGGGCTGCCGGGTGCGGCTCCGGCCATCGTGGTACCGGCGTTGCTCGCGCCGCTCGCGATCGTCGCGCTGGTGGCATTGTTCCTCCCTGGCTCCCGTCGGGCCATCCCGTTGCTGATCGCGGCGTTCCTCGGCCTCGTCTCGGCCGTGCTCGCCACGCACCTCCTCCTCGCCTCCGCCGGTGGAACGTCCGTGCCCGTCTGGGCCGGCGCCGCGATCAGCCTGTACTGGCTCGGCATCCTGGGCGCTGCGACGCTCGGCCTCGACCGCATCCCGAGGTTCAGGGCGATTCCTGCGCTCGTCATGGTCCTCGCCGCCGCGGTGATCGCCGTCCCGCTCGCCCTCGCCCAGCCGCTCGGCACCTCGGTGGTCCGCGAGAGTTCCGGTCGCCAGCTGCCCGCATACGTGACCGCCGCGACGCAGACCGATCCACGGCTCGGGACCCTCGTGATCACGCCCGGTGACGACGGATCGATCACCGCGGTCGTCATCCGTGGGCAGGGGGAGACCCTGGACGGTCAGTCCACCATCGCCCAGACAGCCCCCGGGATCTCCTCGGACGACCGCGTCGTCGCCGAACTCGCCGGCAACCTCGCGTCGCAGAGCGGACTGGACCCGACGAAGACCCTCGTCGAGCACAGCATCGCATTCGTGCTGCTGTCGCCGGTCGCCGACGGTGAGGAGCAGACGGTGGTGGGACAGACCGCCGGTCGCGCTGCGAGTGCGCTCGACGCCAACGCCGCGCTGGTCGCGGTGGGCGACACGACGAGCGGGACGCTCTGGCGCACCGTCGCGGATGTCGGGACGGGTCCCGAGCTCCCCAAGTCCAACCTGTTGGGCACCCTGATCGGTGTCGGCCTGGCCGTCGTGTTCCTCATCACCCTGCTGCTGAGCATCCCCAACGGTGCGTCGCGCGACGGTTACCGTGCGGGGTCTCGGAAGCCACCGAAGCTGAAGGGCCGCGCCGCCCGCAAGGCGGCCGCGTCCGGAGCCACGGTCGCGGTGATCGACGACGACGCGGCCGGCACCTACGACGACGAAAGACCGACCGCCGATCTCGACGACGAGGCGGCGGGATCCGAGCCGGCCACCACCGCCGACGCATCGAGCCGCCCGTCCAAGCCGCGCTGGTGGCGTCGGGGGCAGACCTCCGCCGGGGAGCCCGCTCCCGTGGCGGTGCAGGCCGAAGCAGCCGATGACGCCGTGTCGGGCGATGACCCTGCGTCGACCGCCGACGCCGCGTCGGCCGACGACACCGTCGCTCGCGATGGAACCGAGTCGGTCGCCGACGACGTCGTCGACGCGGACCGCGACGTGACCGGGTCGACGCCAGCCGCCGACGCGGACACGAACACCCCAGCCGACCAGGTCCCCGACGATCCGGCGGTCGCCGCGCGCGATGCCGCCGTTCCCGATCCGGATCCGACCGACTCGACCGAGACGACGCCGGATCCCGACACCACCCGCCGGGACACCCCGGGAACGGAGCAGCCGCATGCCCAGTAAGCGCGGAGTCGCCATCACCTCCGGCCGGATCGTCACTGGCCTCGTCGGGATCGGGATCGCTGCGGTCACGATCGCAGCGGCCGGGCAACTGCCCCTCCCGACGGTCGAGATCGCCCCTCAGGACATCCGAGTCACCCCGGTGGCCGGCGACCAGTCGGTCGTGTGCCCGGGGCCGCTGCTCGCCCTGGCCCAGGACGCGACGGCCGCCACGGCAGCCGGCTCCTTCGGCCCGGCAAGGGTCGACTTCGGAGCGAACGGGGTGACGCCCACGACGAGTGAGCTCACCGCACCCGACAACACGAGCGGCGGGGCGGACGGCGGACCCACCGTGATCACCGTCCCCGGCGCGACTGACGGGACGGTGACGCCGCTGAGCGGCGCGCAGTCGCAGATCGCCGCTGAGGCCGAGGTCGCCGGTCTGGCGGCCGCCGCCTGCACGCCGGCGTCGGCCGAGAGCTGGCTCGTCGGTGGTTCGAGCGACATCGGTCGTACCACCCTGATCCTCCTGAGCAATCCGTCGGCCGTCGACGCCAACGTGACCCTCCAGGTCTTCGGTGCCGCCGGACGGATCGACGCCCCGGGTGCCGCCGGGATCGTCGTCGCCACCGGTACGCAGCGGGTGATCGCCCTCACCGGCCTCGCACCCAACGAGCCGACCCCGGTCGTGCATGTGACGAGCGAGGGCGGCCAGGTGGTGGCCGCGCTCCAGCAGAGCACGGTACGCGTGCTCACCCCGGGCGGTGTCGAGGTCCAGGGGCCGACCGCGTCGCCCTCGACCGATCTCGTGATCCCGGGCGTCGTCGTCACTGCCCCGGCGGCCGCAGGGGCGAGCTCCGACACCGCGTCCGTCGACGACCGGGCCACGGCCCTCAGACTGTTCGCGCCGGGATCCGAGGCAGCGGACGTCGTGATCACTGCGACTCGTGAGAACGCGAAGGACGAGCCGATCGTCATCGACGCGACCATCCAGCCGGGCGTTCCCGGTGAGATCGCCCTGGCCGAACTCCCGGCCGGCGAGTTCTCGTTGGAGGTCACCTCGACCCGACCGGTGGTCGCCGCGGCCAGGACGAACTCGCGCGGTGACACGCTCGAGGACTTCGCCTGGTTCGGAGCGACGCCCGCACTCGACGACACCGCGGCCTTCACGGTCCCCACCGGGCCGGGGCAGAAGCTCCACGTCTTCAACCCGTCTGGCTCCGACGCCGAACTCACGTTGACGGGGGCTGACGGCAAGGAGACCACGGCGAAGGTCGGAGCCGGAGCGGCGGTGACCATCGGCGTCGGCGCCGGTCAGAGCTACGTCCTCGCCGGGGCCGACGGCCTCCACGCCTCGATCAGTCTCGCTGCGGCGGGGCGGCTCACGTCGCTGCCGGTCACTCCGCCGAACCCGCTGGCGGCGCCGATCAGCGTCTACCCGCGCTGACCGCAGTGGCCTCGGGTCAGAGGAACCGGTAGCGCTCCGGCCCGAGGTCCCAGGGGTCCTTGCCGAGGAGTTCGGCGACGGCGCGGAACACGCAGCTCTCCACCATCATGCGCTGATGCAGCTCGTCGTTCCGGTGGAGCTTGCTCATCCGCTGGATGGGCAACCGGTACAGGATGATGCGTCGGCGTGCTCGGTCGACGAACCAGCGGTCGACGCCGTCCGTCCCGGAGTTCTGCGCGGGCATCGCGCCGACCTCGAACCGGACGTCGGCGAGTTCGGCGGGCCAGGCTCCGCGGAGGTAGTCGGCGGTGGTGGCGACCGTCAGGTCGAACTGGTCGATCCGGGTGTCGATCGGTGGCACGTCCGGTCCGACGACGCTCGAACGACCGTTGCGACCGTGCCGTGATCGGCGGCGCGAGAGGGCGCCTCGCGTCTCCTCGTCAGCCTGCGCCATGCGTCCAGTCTAGGTGTGGTCGGCGGCCCGGTTCAGACCCGCTCGATCGGCGAGCCGGACGGTGCCGTCGGCGCCTGCGGGCTACGCTGGGGCAAATGGTTGACAGGATGTGTTCGAAGGTCGGCTGCTCGCGCGAGCCCGTGGCGACGCTGACCTACGACTACCGCGACTCGATGGCCGTCCTCGGTCCGCTGAGCATCGAGAAGAGCCCGCACAGTTACGACCTCTGCTCCATCCACGCCGTACGGCTGAGCGTGCCGCAAGGCTGGAGCGTCGTGAAGCACAGCGTCCTCGGCGACGTCGGCTACGGCTCCTGACCGTCGGCACGCCACCGCGCCGTGCCGATCTCGGGCCCGACATGAAGGTCCACGACGCCTGACGTTCTGCGAGAATGGCGTCATGAGTTCTTCCGCACCGTCTGCCCCCACGACCACCCTGCCCTTCAAGGTGGCCGACCTGTCGCTCGCCGAGGCCGGCCGACACCAGCTCCGCCTCGCCGAGAACGAGATGCCCGGCCTGATGGCCCTCCGCGAGGAGTTCGGCGCGAGCCAGCCGCTCGCCGGCGCCCGTATCGCCGGTTCGCTGCACATGACGGTGCAGACCGCGGTGCTCATCGAGACCCTCGTCGCACTCGGTGCCCAGGTGCGTTGGGCGAGCTGCAACATCTTCTCGACCCAGGATGAGGCGGCGGCCGCCGTCGCCGTCGGGCCGCACGGGACCGTCGAGGCACCGGCCGGTGTTCCGGTCTTCGCCTGGAAGGGCGAGACGCTCGAAGAGTACTGGTGGTGCACCGAGCAGATCTTCGACTGGTCGACCGAATCGGCCACCGCCGGCGCCGAGTGGACCGGCCCCAACCTCATCCTCGACGACGGTGGCGACGCGAGCATGCTCGTCCACCAGGGCCGTCGGTTCGAGCTGGCCGGAGCGGTCCCCGACACGACCGACGCCGACAGCCACGAGTACAGCATCGTCCTCGACGTGCTCCGTCGTTCGCTCGCCGGCAGCAGCGACCGTTGGACGAAGGTCGCCGCCGACATCCTCGGCGTGACCGAGGAGACCACCACCGGTGTCCACCGCCTCTACGAGCTGGCGAAGCAGGGTGAGTTGCTGTTCCCCGCGATCAACGTGAACGACTCGGTCACGAAGAGCAAGTTCGACAACAAGTACGGCATCCGGCACTCGCTGCCGGACGGCCTCAACCGCGCGACCGACGTGCTCATCGGTGGCAAGGTCGTCTTCGTCGCGGGCTATGGCGACGTCGGCAAGGGTGCGGCCGAGGCCCTCCGCGGCCAGGGCGCTCGGGTCATCGTCTCCGAGGTCGACCCGATCTGCGCCCTCCAGGCGTCGATGGACGGCTTCCAGGTCGCGACCCTCGAGAGCGTCGCCGACCAGGTCGACATCATCGTGACGTGCACCGGCAACTTCAACGTCGTCACCCTCGACCACATCCTCGCGCTCAAGCACCTCGCGATCGTCTCGAACGTCGGGCACTTCGACAACGAGATCGACATGGCCTCGCTCGAGGCGCTCGAGGGCGCCGAGAAGATCGAGATCAAGCCCCAGGTGCACGAGTGGCGCCTCCCCACGGGGCGCAGCGTCCTCGTGCTCAGCGAGGGACGACTCATGAACCTCGGGAACGCGACGGGGCACCCCTCGTTCGTGATGAGCAACTCGTTCACGAACCAGGTGCTCGCTCAGCTCGAGCTCTGGACGCGGATCGAGGAGTACCCGATCGGCGTGTACGTGCTGCCGAAGCACCTCGACGAGAAGGTCGCGCGCCTGCACCTCGACGCGCTCGGCGTGCAGCTGACGACGCTCACGGGCGAGCAGGCCGACTACATCGGTGTGCCGGTCGAGGGCCCGTACAAGGTCGACCACTACCGCTACTAGGCGGTGCCGCCGGTTCCCCGCCTCAGCGGTCGGGGAACCGGTGCGGTTGACCGCTCAGCACCGGCTGGAGGAGCGACAGGCGCTGACGGGCGGCGAGCTGGGCCTGGTACTCGCGCTCCCGGCGGATGACGGAGACCCCGACGAGGAACGCCTCCGGCGGAGCGATCGGCAGCGGCGACACGAATCGGGACACCTCTGCCGCGAGTTCGGCCGCCAGTCGGGTCCTCGTGGCCGGAGTGAGCGATCCGGCCTGTTTGAGGAACTGGGTGACGCGCCGCGCCAGCGGATCGGGTAGCCGGGCCACGTCGGCGCCGCCGGCCCAGGCGGCGAGCTGCGGTGGGATCATCGCGACGGGCTCCACCACCCGCGGCAGACGCTCACGTTGGCTGTAGGTCCCGGCGAGCACGTCGCCGAGACGCTTCGAGCGAGCACTGAGCAGACCCGTGAGCGCGGCGATGCCGCCGGCTGTGGCGTAGATCTCGAAGTACCCGGTGAGGGCACGGATGAACGCGTGCCGGAAGCCGGGTGCACCGCCGTCGTCCCGGACGATGCGGGCACCGACCACGAGTCTGCCGAGCGACCGCCCGCGGGTGGCGATCTCGACCGCTGCCGGCAGGACGACGAGGCAGAGCACCGTCAGGCCGAGCACGATGGCGGTGAACATCGCGGTGTCCATGGCGACCCCGGACAGGATCCAGGAGAACATCGCGAGCATGAGGCCGACGAACACGAGGATCGACACCACGTAGTCGATGATGGCGCCCGCCGCGCGCAGGATGAATCCGGTGGGCCGCACGTCGAGGGCGACCGCCTCGCCGGTGATCAGCTCGGTGCCGTCGTCCAGCGTCGTCTCGTGCAGCGGGACCCGGGCCGGTTCGGACATGTGCTCCATTCAAGCAGATGCGCGGGGGACCGGCCATGGAGCGCCACCACCGCGTAGCATGGCTGCGATGGACCTCGACGCCTACTCCGCAGCCCACCGCCAGGAATGGGACCGCCTCGACGCGCTCGGCAAGCAGCGGTTCTTCAGCGGGCCGGAGGCCGACGAGCTGATCGACCGCTATCAAGCCGGGGCGACCCAGCTCTCCGCGATCAAGACGACGGCCGGATCGACCCTCGTCGGCGACCGCCTCTCGGTGTCGCTGTCGCGGGCGCGACTCCGGTTCACCGGGGCCAGTGCGAACGTGTTGTCGAGTGTCCCGCGGTTCTTCGTCCTGGCGCTGCCGGCCGCGCTCTACCGGGTCCGGTGGGTGACCCTCGCGGTCGCGGTCGCGACGGTCGTCATCGCAACCCTGTACGCCGTGTGGATCGCCGGCAACCCGCAGGTCCTCGCGAACCTCGGCACCGACGCCCAGCTCAAGCAGTACGTCGAGGACGACTTCGTCGCCTACTACTCCAACAACCCGGCCGCGAGCTTCGCCGGCCAGGTGTGGACGAACAATGCGTGGATCGCAGCGCAATGCGTCGCGTTCGGCATCAGCGGTGTCTGGGTCCCGTACATCATCGTCACCAACGCCCAGGGGGTCGGGCAGGCCGCAGGGGTCATGTTCGCCTACGGCAAGGGCGACGTGTTCTTCGAGTACATCCTCCCGCACGGCATGCTCGAGCTCACGGCGGTGTTCGTCGCGGCAGCGGCGGGTCTCCGCATCTTCTGGGCCTGGGTGGCACCGGGGTCACGGACGAGGGGCCAGGCGCTTGCCGAGGAGGGCCGAGCACTGTTCACGATCGCCATCGGGCTGGTGATCGTGCTCTTCGTCTCGGGGCTCGTCGAGGGCTTCGTGACGCCGGCACCGTGGCCGTGGGCGGTCAAGATGATCATCGGCGGGGGAGCGCTCGCCGCGTTCCTGACCTACATGTGCTGGTGGGGCGGCCGCGCGTACCGCTCGGGCGAGCGCGGCGACCTGGCTGAGTTCGAGGCCGGCGCGAAGCGGATCGTCGCCGGCTGACGACTACTCGCCGGCTTCGGATCGTGCGCGACGCTCGGCGTTCCTGGCGTTGACCCGGGCGTTCTCGGCGTTCACCTCGGCGTGGACGGCGCGCTCCTGCACGAGCCAGGCGGGCAGCGTGCGGAGGAGCTCCTGGATCTGTTCGGTGGTCAACGCCTCGGTGATCTCGGCGCGGGCCAGACCGGAGGTCGACACGCCCAGCTTGCGGGCGACGACGTCGCGCGGGTGCGGTCCGTTCTTTCGGAGCTCGACGAGCCAGTCCGCCGGGTTCGCCTGCAGTTCGAGGAACGCCGACCGCGTGATCGGCTCCTCCTGGAACGACGCCGGGGTCGCCGGAAGGTAGACCCCGAGCTTCTTCGCCGCGGTCGCCGGTTTCATGATCTGTTCGCTCGCACCCATCCGCTCAGCGTACCTCGCTGCGGTGTCCTCGCCCAACCGGCCGGATCACCCGTCGACTGAGCTGCAGTAGTGTGGCAAGCCGAGCAGTGGAGGCTTCGATGGACAGGCAGGACGACCAGGTCGACGGGATCGATGTCGGCGACGACGGGCTCGGTGCCGACACGGCGCCGGAGGTCGTCCCGCCGGCGTTGACCGTCGCCTACGCGCGCGGCGTGAACCCGGGGAAGTGGGCGCGCATCTGGAGCGAGCGCCGTCCGGACGACGAACTCCGCCTGATCCGGGTGGACCTCGACGAGCAGCGAGCGGTCCTGATCACCGGTGCGGCGGACGTCGTGCTCGCCCGGGTCCCGATCGACCAGGACGGGCTGAACACCATCGCCCTGTTCGAGGAGCTCCCCGTCGTCGTGTTCGCCAAGGGCGCTGCCCTCGGAGCCGAGGACACGGTCGGGATGGCCGCACTCGCCGACGAGCAACTGATCATGACGCCGCTCGTCCTCGAGTGGGCCGAACGTGCCACAGCGCTCGGGTTCGACGCCCCGGCGGCCCCGTTGACCGCCGACCCGGAGGCAGCGGTCGAACTGGCCGCGTCCGAGGTCGGGATCGTCGTGGTCCCGCAGTCGGTCGCGCGACTGCACCAGCGGAAGGACGTGGAGTACCGTCCGATCGCCGATCTTCCATCGATCCCGGTCGTGCTGGTCTGGCCGCAGGACCGCGAGGACGAAGCCGTGGAAGAGTTCATCGGCATCGTGCGCGGACGCACGGCCAACAGCTCGCGACGGTCCGCCCCGACCGAGCAGGCTGCCGCTCCTGCACCGCAGCAGGCCGCGAGACGACGGAAGAAGCCGAAGGCCGGTTCGACCCAGGGCACCGCCGCCGGGACGAGCCGAGGCGCCCAGCTCGCCGCGCGCAAGGCCAAGCAGGAGGAGCTCGCCCGGGAACGCCGCAAGAAGCGCAAGGGCCGCTGATCCGTCCTCCCGGGTCCCACCGGCACGCGGAGGGAGCCGGTCCATCGGCGACGGATCGGGCTAGAGCCGACCGGAGGCCTTGAGCGCGATGTAGGCGTCGGCGAGCGCCGGGGGCAGGGTCTCCGGCGAACCGGTGACGACGTCGGCCCCGAGCTGTCTGATCGCCGCCGACACGCGTTCGATGTCCAGCAGGGCGCGTTCGGCCGCTGCGGCGCGGTAGACGGTCTCGCGGTCGCCGCGGTCGCGCGTGGCCTCGAGGGTCGCCGGGTCGACGACGCTCGTCACGACGACCGTGTGGCGCTGCGTGAGCTGGGGGAGGACGGCGAGGAGCCCGCGCGCGGCCCCGGGGGCGTCGATCGAGGTCTGCAGGACGACGAGGGCGCGCTGGTTCGTGATCTGCCTGACCTGGCCGGGGACGGCGTCCCAGTCGGTCTCGATGAGTTCCGGGTCGACGAGCGCCATCGCGTCGACCATCCTGGAGAGGAGTTCGGCGCCGGTCGCGCCCTGGACACGACCGCGCACCCGACGGTCGTAGGCGAGATAGTCGATGCGGTCCCCGGCTCGCGTGGCGAGGGCGGCCAGGAGGAGCGCGGCTTCGAACGCGGTGTCGATGCGCGGCTCGTCGGCGATGCGGGCGGCGGAGGTGCGGCCGGTGTCGGTGACGATGACGACCCGGCGGTCGCGCTCGGGCCGCCAGGTGCGGATCATGACGTCGCCGCGTCGTGCCGTGGCACGCCAGTCGATCGAACGGACGTCGTCACCTCGCACGTATTCGCGGAGAGAGTCGAACTCGGTGCCCTGACCGCGGACCATGACGCTCGTCGCGCCGTCGAGCTCGCGGAGGCGTGCGATCCGGCTCGGGAGGTGCTTCCGGGAGGTGAACGCCGGCAGGACCCGGAGGTGCCCGGGGCTGTTGAGCGTCGCCTGTCGTGCGAGGAGACCGAGCGGGCCGAACGACCGCACCGTGACCTGGGACACCCGTCGCTCGCCCCGACGGAACGGGGTGAGCACCAGGCTGACGCTCCGCCGCTCACCGGGCGGGAGGTCGACGCGGAGCCGCTCGGTGGGCGCGCCGGCCGACGGTTGCCAGGCGTCGCGCACCAGCGCCCGGACGCGGCGACCTCCGCGGTTGGTGAGGAAGAGGGTGCTCGTCGCCGAGTCACCGAGCCTGACCCGGGACGGCAGCTGCCGTTGCAGGACGATGTCCCGAGGCGAACCGGCGACCACGAGGTCGAGCGCTCCGAGCGCGGCGGCGAGCACGAGCCACACGATGAACGCCGGAGCGGCGTCGCCCGTGAGCACGCCGAGCACCACGATCGGCACGATGCCGAACGCGACGAGCGCGACGAACCTCCCGGTGACGGCCATCTAGATGGGCACCTGCACCTGCTGCATGATCGAACGCAGGATCGCGTCGACCGAGACACCCTCGAGCTCGGCCTCCGGTCGCAGCTGCATGCGGTGGCGCCACACCGGGAGGACCATCGTCTGCACGTGGTCGGGGGTGATCGACTGGTAGCCGCTCAGCCAGGCCCAGGCCTTCGCCGACGCGAGGAGGGCGGTCGTCCCTCGGGGGCTGACCCCGAGACGGACGGACGGGCTGCGCCGCGTGGCGCGCGCGAGGTCGACGATGTAGGCGAGGACGTCGGCGCTGGCACCCACCCGACCGACCTCGAGCTGCGCCGCCCGGAGATCGGCCGCGCCCATGACCGGCCTGACACCCGCAGCCGTGAGGTCGCGCGGGCTGAACCCGGCGGAATGGCGTCGGAGCACCTCCACCTCGACGTCGCGTTCGGGCACGTCGAGGACGAGCTTCAGCAGAAAGCGGTCGAGCTGCGCCTCGGGGAGCGTGTAGGTGCCCTCGTACTCGATCGGGTTCTGCGTGGCGGCCACGATGAACGGGTCGGGGAGGGGCAGCGAACGGCCGTCGACGCTGACCTGGCGCTCCTCCATCGCCTCCAGCAGGGCGGACTGAGTCTTCGGGGGTGTGCGGTTGATCTCGTCGGCGAGCAGGATGTTCGTGAACACCGGGCCCTCGCGGAACTCGAACTCGCCGGTCTTGGCGTCGTAGACGAGCGAGCCGGTGACGTCGCCGGGCATGAGGTCGGGCGTGAACTGCACGCGCTTCGTGTCCAGACTCAGCGCGTGGCTGAGCGATCGGACGAGGAGCGTCTTCGCGACGCCGGGGACGCCCTCGAGAAGCGCGTGGCCCTTGGCGAGGAGCGCGATGACGAGCCCGGTGACGGCGGCGTCCTGACCCACGACGGCCTTGCCGACCTCGACGCGGACCTGGGCGAGTGCTCGCCGGAGGTCGTCGGGGTTCGGTGCGGTGGATCCTGGCACGGGGGCGTCGGTCATGGATGGTTCCTTCCGGTGAGGTCCGTGGCGCGCGCGACGGCGGCTTCGAGATCGAGCAGGTGATCGGACAGGGAGACGAGGTCGGCGTCGCTCGTCGGTACGGCGTCGAGCAGGACGGACCGCACGTGCCGAGGGTCGAGCCCGGCGAGTCCGGCGACCGTGTCGGCGACCTCGACGACGGAGGCGTGGCGGGAGAGGCCTGTGGCGACCGCGAGGCGGGACACGGTGCCGATCCGCAGCGCGTCGAGCGCCCGCTGACGGTTGCCGGACCGCTGGTAGAGGCGCGCGCGCCCCTCCATCGTCTCGCTCGCGCGGACCGCGACGGGCAGGTCCTCGATGACGAGCGGGCCGAAGCGTCGCCCGCGCCAGAACATGGCCAGGATCGCCGTGACGACGACGGTGCCGGTGACTCCGGCGACCCAGCTCGGCGTCAGCTCGTCGAGGCTCGGGGGACCGGTGACGGGCACGTCGGCGAGGCTCGGCAGGTACCAGACCAACTGCTCGGTGGAGCCGAGCAGGCCGAGCGCGAGGGCGGCGTTCCCCGCACGGTCGACGACGTCGTTCGTCAGGGCGTCGGCGGAGCCGAGCAGCACCCGTGCGCCGTCCGCCTGCGTCACGACCGCGCTCCCGCCGCCGTCGGCGGTGAAGCAGCCCTCGGCGTCGGCGTCAGTGGTCGTGTACAGCGTCCAGCCACCGGTGACCGTCCCCGCCCGCTCGGCGGTGGGGTCGCCGCAGTCGGACGACAAGACGTCGGCGGTGTCCGAGCTGCCTGCGAACGAGACGCCGGGGAACAGGGTGCGGAGCGCCGCGGCTCGCGGGGTGACGACGACGAGTCCGGTGTCGGCGTCGCTCAACCGCTCGAGCTGCGAGACGTCGAGTAGTCCACTGGGGTCGAACAGGAGGACGGTGCTGTCGGTGTCCTCGACCGCCCCGAGCGTCGCATCGAGCGTGGTGGTCTCCGTCACGGTGACGCCCTCCTGACGGAGCACCTGCGCGAGCGCGCGACCGCCGTTCGGCGTCTGGTTGCCCGGGCTGAGCAGGGCCGCGTCGATCGACGCGCCTCGGGTCGCGAACATGAGCACGAGGGCGATCCCGACCGCGAACACCGCAGCGATGATCCAGAACCGGTTCCTCCGCAGCCGGGTTCGCAGCCGAGGCGTGGCGACGTCGGGCTCGGGCTCCCGCTGCATCGTGGGCTTCGTCGCGAGCGTCACCGGACCAGCTCCTCGGGGTCGGCGAGCAGCTGCGGCGCGGCGACGATGAGCCGGGCGTCGAGCGTTTCGAGCTCCCGGTACTGTGCCTCGGTGCCCGTCGCCTCGAGGTAGCGGACGGCGTCGAAGACGTCCGCGGCCTCCGCGAGCGCGCGCCCGTCCTGCGGGAACGCGGCCGCAGCCCGGGCGGCGAAACCGTGCGCCGTCGTGCCGGGGGTGACCACGACGATCGTCCGCTCGGACAGTCCGCGAGCGATCGCCCGATACAGCTCCTGGAGCGCGAGGGTCCAGTCGCCGGCCGCGGCGGCGGTCCTCGCGTCCTGGCGCAACCGATCGGCGGTCCGATCGTCGCGTTCGCCGAAGAGGTCGAGCTGACGGGCGCTCCGTCGGTTGAGGCGGGGGACGCCCCACACGATGAACGCGATGACGATCCCGACGACGACCACGGTCATCGCGATGATCGGGAACAGGCCCGTGAAGGGGCCCTCACCCGGCACCCGGAGCGAGTTCACCCAGTCCCAGAACGCCTTCGACACGATGTCCCACAGCGACGGTTGCGCTGTCTGGTATTCGGGCTTCGACAGCTCACGCTGCAGGAGGTCCCGGGCGCCCGGTGCATCCGGGACCAGCGGGACGTCGAGGCGCGACGCGAGGAACAGCGGGCTCATCGGGTCGCTTTGCCTCCGGCGGCGGCGACGTCGAAGGGGTTGTCGACCGTCTCGCGACCGCCGGCGCGCGCCTCGACGAACCGCGCGAGGTCCAGGTCGAGCCCCTCCTTGCGCATCCGCAGGTCCACATAGATGACCGCCGACGTGGCACTGATGACGACGACCGTGATCGCACCGATGATGACGGAGACGAGCAGGGACAGGCCCTGCGCGGCGATGGTGGCGACGATCATGGTCGCCTCCGAGTCCACCCCGACGAACAGCACGGGGACGAGACTCGCGAGCAGGCTGATCGGGGTCGCGACGACCTGCGACGCGACGCTGACGACCGAGGAGACGAGGAACTGGACGCCGAAGGTCCGCCAGAAATAGCCGTCGGTCAGGCGCCAGGAGCGGGCGAGCGAGGGGAAGACCTTGCCGTTCTCGAGGACGATGATGCTCGGTGTGAGGGAGAACTTCGTCCCGAGCCACACGGAAGCGGCTATCAGGACGAGCAGCGCGCCGATGCCCATGACCACCGTCAGGGCCACGCCCGCGGTCCCGCCGAGACCGGTCAGCACGAATCCGAGGCCCACCGCGACGGCGATGAACACCGTCACGACACCGATCAGGAGGAAGGTGTAGCCGATGAGTGGCACGAACCGCGCCTTGGTGCGCCGCCAGAGCACGCCGAGCGGCAACTTCTCGCCGAGGGTGCCGCGAGCGACCTCTTGCGCGATGATGCCCTGCAGGATCGCGCTGCCCGCGATCGAGACCGCCACCGGGATGAGGAAGGACAGGATGATGGCCGTGATCGCCCCGGCGCTGATGGCGTCCTCCTCGCCGGGCGCCGCCTGCGACAGCCGGCTCAACGAGAGCCAGGTGACGACGCCGACGATGACGAGGGAGAGGACGGCGGTGAGACCCTGCAGCAGCAGGGCGCTCCCGAACGTCGCCTTCGGGTTGCGTCGCAGCACGAGGAACGGGGCGCCGAACAGGTCGCTGAAGGACAGCGGCCGAAGCGGGATGAGCCCAGGCTTCGGCGGTGGGGCCCATCCCTGCTGGGGACCGGGGGCCCACGGCGCACCGGTCGCGTACGGGTTCGCGTCGTAGGCGGCGGTCGGAGCCGAGGGAAAGGTCCCGTACCCGGGCTGCTGAGCCTGAGGGTACGGCTGGGTGTACTGGGGCGGGACCTGCTGCGGATACGGCTGCTGGCCGTATCCCGGCTGTGGGTACGCCGACTGCGCCGGAAACCCGGGTTGCTGTGGGTATCCCTGCTGCTGCGGATACCCGGGTTGCGGTGGGGCCCCCTGCGGCGGCAGCGGCGGATAGCCGGGCTGCTGTGGATACCCCTGCTGCGGTGGGGGCGGCTGCGGTGTCGCCTGCTCCGCCGCCACCGGCTGTTGTGGCCCCTGCGGCGTCGCCCACGGGTTCGGATCCTGATCGCCCATCTCGCCCCCGGCTCGCTGTTCCGTGTCCATCAGCAACACCCCCTCGCCGTCTCGAACCCCTCCATGTTGTCACACCGAGCCTGCCCGCGACCGGCGCTTCGGCGGTTCTCCTGGACACTTCGACTACGCTGAGGCGAGACGTAAGGACACCGGTCAGGCAGCGCGGCCGGCCGGTCACACCCGAGACGGAGCTATGAACGCACGCATTCTCGTCGTCGACGACGACACCGCACTCGCCGAGATGATCGGCATCGTGCTGCGCACCGAGGGCTTCGAGCCGTCGTTCTGCGCGGACGGCGGCGGCGCGCTCCAGGCGTTCCGCGACACCAAACCCGACCTCGTCCTCCTCGACCTCATGCTCCCGGGGATCGACGGGATCGAGGTGTGCCGCCTGATCCGTCAGGAGTCCGGCGTCCCGGTCATCATGCTGACCGCGAAGTCCGACACCGCGGACGTGGTGAAGGGGCTCGAGTCCGGTGCCGACGATTACATGGTGAAGCCGTTCAACCCGAAGGAGCTCGTCGCCCGGATCCGCACGCGGCTGCGCGCACCGGCCGCTGACCTCGCGGAGACCCTCCGCATCGGCGACCTCACGGTGGACGTCGCCGGCCACGAGGTCCGTCGCGCCGACGGGGTCATCGGGCTCACGCCGCTGGAGTTCGACCTCCTGCTCGCACTGGCGAGCAAACCGCAGCAGGTCTTCACCCGCGAGATGCTGCTCGAACAGGTCTGGGGATACCACTACAAGGCCGACACCCGACTCGTGAACGTGCACGTGCAGCGGCTCCGCGCCAAGGTCGAGGAAGACCCCGACAACCCGAAGATCGTCATGACGGTGCGTGGCGTCGGATACCGCGCCGGCGCGGTCACCGGCTGATCCGACATGGCCTCCCGACTCGCCGGCTGGGCGGCCGACTGGCGGCTGTGGCGGAGGTGGCCGCAGCAGGTGCGCTCGCAGTGGCGGCGCTCGCTGCAGTTCCGGACGGTCGCCATCACGGTCGGCCTCTCGGGACTCGCCATCCTCCTGACCGGTGCCTACCTCTCGTTCAGCATCGGCAACGACCTCTTCCAATCCCGACTGCAGCAGGCGCTCGGCGGCTCCGGTCGTGCCATCGCGTCCGCGCAGAGCATCCTCGACGCCTCCGACGCTAGCGAGCGCGTCGCCCTCCAGCAGCTCATGGGGACCGTCCGGACCGATCTCCAGACGACCTCCGGCAGCAGCCTCATCGCCGCCTACCGAGCTCCGGGCCAGGACTTCAGTCAGGTCACGCCGCCGGGCTTCGAGTCCCCAGGGCTCGGCGGCGGCGTCATCTCCGACGCGCTGACCGCGGCGGTCCGGGCCGACCCGGACACGCTCCAGTGGCAGTCGGTCACCCTCACCGAGGCCGACGGCTCGTCGACGGCCGGCATCGTCGTGGGCTCGGAGGTCTCGATGCCGACCGCCGGCTCCTACGAGATCTACCTCGGCTACGACCTGAGCGAGTCGGAGCAGACGCTCGGCTTCGTCCAACGGACCCTCTTCGTCGCGGGCGTCGGCCTCATGATCCTCGTCGGTGGTGCCGCGTGGTTCATCGTCCGCTTCGTCGCGACACCGATCCGGTTCGCCGCCGAGACGAGTCAACGTCTCGCCGGCGGCGACCTGGACGTGCGGATGCCCGAGAAAGGCGAGGACGAGCTCGCCATCCTCGCCCGCTCCTTCAACGGGATGGCCGCCAGCATGCAGAAGCAGATCAAGGAACTCGCGGAGCTCTCGCTCGTGCAGCAGCGCTTCGTCTCGGACGTCTCGCACGAGCTGCGCACGCCCCTGACGACCATCCGCCTGGCCGGCGACGTGCTCTACGACCAGCGCGACTCCTTCCCACCGGCCACCGAGCGGACGGCCGAGCTCCTCCACGATCAGGTCGGGCGGTTCGAGGTCCTGCTGGCCGATCTGCTGGAGATCAGCCGCTACGACGCAGGCAGCATCGAACTCGAACTGGAACCGACGAGTCTCGTCCATCTCGCCGAGGAGGTCGTGGAGGAGCTCCGCCCACTCGCCGAGCCGACCGGCTCGGACCTCCGGATCGTCGCACCGGGTGGCTACTCGGCGGTTCCGATGGACCCGCGGCGCATCCGGCGGATCGTGCGCAACCTCGTCGGCAACGCCATCGAGCACGGCGAGGGCAAACCGATCGTGGTGTCGGTGGACAGCAACGAGTCCTCGGTCGCGATCGCGGTGCGCGACTACGGCCAGGGGATGACGGGTGAGGCGACCGAGCGCGTGTTCGACCGCTTCTGGCGCGCAGACCCGTCCCGCAAGCGCACCATCGGCGGCACCGGGCTCGGACTCGCGATCTCCCTCGAGGACGCGGTCCTGCACGAGGGGTGGCTGGAGGTGTGGTCGGAGCCCGCCGCCGGCTCGTCCTTCCGCCTCACCATCCCACGCGAACCCGGGACGGAGATCGTCCGCTCGCCCATCAGCCTGCCGCCCGACGATGCGATCGAGTCCATCGTCGACGAGCTCACCACGCCGACGACCCGCTCACTCCCGACCGTACGATCGGCCGACGACGACAAGGAGGGTGCTCGTGGTTGACGTTCCTGCACCCGCACGATCGCCGAGACGATGGTCCGCAGTACGTCGGATCGCTGCGGCGGCACTGCCGATGCTCCTCGTGGCGGTGCTCAGCGCCTGCGTGGGCATCCCGCGGGGCGGTTCCGTGCAGGACGGCGGCACGGTCGAGGGGGACGGCGGTGACGTCGACGTCAACTTCATCGCGCCGGGCCCCGCCGAGGGGGCGACGCCGGAGCAGATCCTCCGGGGCTTCATCGATGCCGCCGCGAGCCCGCAGAACAACTACGAGATCGCGCGGGAGTTCCTCGCACCGGCGCTCCGGTCCGACTGGGATCCCGACGCCGGAGTGACCATCGACCAGGGCGGCCGCACGTTCGCCCCGGTCGCCGACACGGTGCAACTCACCGTCAGTCCCGTCGCGGCGGTCGACGACCGGGGTGAGTACCGCGAATCGGGGAACTCGTCGCCGCTGAGCTGGACCTACTCCTTCGAGCAGGTGCGGGGGGAGTGGCGGATCGCGGCCGCTCCGCCGGGCATCGTGCTCGAGTCCTCGACGTTCGCCGACGTCTTCGCGGCCTACTCCCTGAGCTACTTCGACCCGAGTTTCACCCGCCTCGTGCCCGACCAGCGCTGGTTCCCCTCGCGGGCGTCGACCGCGACGAGGATCGTCGGGGCGTTGCTCGACGGACCGGCGGAGTGGTTGAAGGGCGCGGTGGCGACGGCGTTCCCCGAGGGGACCTCGCTCACGAGCGACGCCGTTCCGGTCGAGGCCGGGACCGCGCGTGTGGACCTGACCAAACCGGCTCTGCAGGCGGACGCGGTCACCCTCCAGCGGATGCAGCTCCAGCTGAGCAGCAGTCTCGTGCAGCTGTCGGGCAGCGTCGGTGGGGTCGCCGCCGTCTCGAACGTCGCGATCACCGTCGTCGGCAACTCGACGCAGACGGTCTCGCCGCTGTCGCTCGCCGCGCCGCGGGTCGACCCCCGGGCGCTCGTCCAGCGCGGGGACGAGTTCGGCTTCGCCTCGGGGAACCGGCTCGAGGCCGTGCCGGGGATCTCGACGGCTGTCGTGGCGGCCGGGGCCGACGCGGCCGTGCTGTCCGCCGACCATGATCAGGCAGCGGTCCGTTCCGCCGCCGGTGTCACGGTGATCCAGGCCGACGGCGACATCCGCCTCGTCGACAACCGCCAGGGGCTCCTCCCGCCGACGATGGACCCGTTCGGCTTCACCTGGACCGTGCCGGCGGCGGCGCCGTCCGCATTGCTCGCGCACGACGCCGCGGGTGGCACGGTGCAGGTCGCGACGAGCTGGACCGGCGCGTCCACGATCGATTCCATCCAGGTGTCGCGGGAGGGTACACGCCTCGTCGCGCTGCTCCGGGACGGGACGCAGTCGCGGCTCGTGGCTGCCGCGATCATCCGTGGTGACCGGAACGCGCCGTTGCGACTCGGCGATCCCGTGGAGCTCCGGGTGATGTCCACGGGGGCGACGGCCGTCACCTGGGTCGACGACATCACCGTCGCCGTCCTGCTGGGCGGCGCTGACGCGACGACGATCGTCACGCAGCAGATCGGCGGCCGCTCCGCACCCGTGCCGAAGCTGGCGGACGTCACGAACCTGGTCGGGGGCAACGGGCCGACGCAACTGCGTGCCCTCACGAGTGACGGCCGGCTGTTGCTGCCACGCGGGTCGAGCTGGCAGGAGGCGGGCAGCGACGTCCGGTTCATCGCGACCCAGCTGGGGTCGCCCGACTGAGTGAGCGCGCTCCACAGGGCGTCCGGACCTCGGAGCCGTCTCAGGCCCGGGCGATGCACCACCGGACGCGCTGCGTGGGCGCGACCATCGGATGATGCGATCCTCGTCGAGTCGAAGCACACCCCTCGCTCATGCCCGCGAGGCCTGCCTGGACGCGTGGGCCCTGCTCGTCCCGGCGACATGCGCCGGATGCGGTGCGCCGGACCGTGGGCTGTGCGACGACTGCCACGGGCGTCTGGTCCGGCCGGCGGCCTTCGACGACGACGCCCACCTCGTGCGGTGGAGCGATGCGGACGGTACCCCCGGTCTCGCCGCCCGTCGCTACGACGAGTTCGTCGGCGCCGTCCTCCTCGCCTACAAGGTGGATGCCCGGACAGGCCTCGTCCGACCGCTGGCCGCCGCGCTCGAACCGGCGTTCCGGCTCGCCCTCCTCGAGGCGAGCCGGGCGATGGGCGGCGTCTCGCCGGAGATCACGACGATCCCGGCCAGGCGACGCGCCGCCCGCGATCGGGGCTTCCACCCGGTGGAGCAGCTCGTGCGCCGACTCGGCGCCAGACCGTCGCGCCCGCTGCGATGGGCACGGCAGCCAGCCGACCAGCGGGACTTCGGCCGGGCCGAGCGTCTGGAGAACCTCGCGGGGGCACTGGTCGCGCCACGGCGGCTCGGCGGGCGCCGTTTCCTCCTCGTGGAGGACGTCGTCACGACAGGGGCCACCGTCGGGGAAGCCGTCCGGGCGATGCACGACGGCGGTGGCCTCGTGATCGGTGTCGTGGCCCTCGCCAGGGTCGGACCGTGAACCGACGACGGGTCACGAGGCCGGTAGATGAACGTTCCCTGAACACCGCTGATGACTTCCGCAGGCTCGGGCACTACGGTTGCAGAACGGCGTGAAAGGACCGCCCGGGACCGGGTGGTCAGCCGGATGAGGAGGTCGAACGTGGATATCAACATCGTCGGACTTGGACTCGGCATCACCGATCGGTTCCGCGAGTACGCGACCGAGAAGGCGGAGAAGGTCGCCCATCTGGTCGAGCAGGCGCAGTCGCTCGACATCAAGGTGTCCCGCCATCACGACGCCAACGGGCGCAAGGGCGAGGACCGCGTCGAGCTGACGCTCGTCGGCCCCGGACCGTTGGTCCGTGCGGAGTCGACCGGCTCGGACAAGTACGTGGCCTTCGATCTCGCGATCGCGCGGATGCTCGAGCGCGTCCGCCGCTCGAAGGACCGCAAGAAGGAGCACCGTGGCAAGCACCGCACCTCCCTGCACGCCGCCAGCAGCGAGGGGTTCAGCGGCGTCGACATCACGCCTGCCGCGCCGGAGCTGCTCGAGCAGGTCGCGACCGGCAGCGTCGCGACGCTGACCCACGAGGACGAGGAGCAGGAGGCGTACTCGCCCGTCGTCATCCGCACGAAGGAGTTCCCCGCGGAGTGGATGAGCGTCGAGGACGCCGTCGACCGCATGGAACTCGTCGGCCACGACTTCTTCCTGTTCATCGACGCCTCGTCGGAGCGGGCGAGCGTCGTGTACCGCCGCAAGGGCTGGGACTACGGCGTGATCAGCCTCGAGGACGGCTCGAACTAGCGTCCTGCACTCCGACCGACGCGGTCGCCCGGTTCGCCGGGCGGCCGCGTCGTGGCATGTCGGTGGCGACCTCGAAGACGGCGTCGTGCATGCGCAGGCGGGCCGAGGTCGCCTCGAGCCAGTCGAGCTCGGCAAGGGAGCGTCGCCGTCTGGCTTCGAGCCCGATCCACGCGATGTCACCCTGCGGCGTCGGGGGGAGCGCCGACAGATTCGCGTCGAGCTGCTGCACGAGATCGAGCGCCCACGCGCGTTGGACGGCGATGACCCCGAACACGTCCACGCCGTCGAGCGACGCCGCGAGGGCGACCTTGTTCGGGAGTTCGTCCCGCGAAGCGCTCGCCGTGACGGGTGTCGCCCACCAGCGTTCGAGGACGTCGCGCCCGTCGGCGGTGATGCGGTAGAAGACATGTCCCTGTGCATCCACGGCGGCGCGCTCGACGAGCCCGTCCCGCTCGAGACGATCGAGGGTCGCATAGGCCTGGCCGACGTTGAGCGGTGTGTCGGGCGTCGTCCGCCGGTCGAACTCACCGCGCAGGCGGTACCCGTAGTCGTCACCGAGCGCGAGGATCGCGAGCAGACCGTGCTTGACCGACATCGAACCTCCAGGAAATACCTACGCCGTAGGCTGTCGCCAGCCTAGCGAGCCGTCCGTCCCGCGCTGCTTCGGCGCTCCGTCGACATCCGTCCGCCCCTCGATACACAGCGTCCACTCAAGGGACTCCCCGCTAACATGTTCAGAGGACTGCCCCGTTCTGGTGCACCCCGTCCGTCCCGGTCAGTCGACCAGGACGGAGATCAGGAACACGTAATGGAGAGCAATTCGTGGCCTCACCACTTGAGAAGATCCTTCGCGTCGGCGAAGGTCGCATCCTCCGGAAGCTGACCAGCCTCACGAAGGCGGTCAATGCCCTCGAGGACGACTTCACGGAGTTGAGCGACGAGGAACTGAAGAGCGAGACCGTCGAGCTGCGCGAGCGCTTCGAGAACGGCGAGACCCTCGACGACCTCCTCCCCGAAGCCTTCGCCGCGGTGCGCGAAGCTGCACGCCGCACGATCGGCATGCGCCACTTCGACGTGCAGATCATGGGTGGCGCCGCACTCCACCTCGGCAACATCGCCGAGATGAAGACCGGTGAGGGCAAGACGCTCGTCGCGACCCTCCCGGCCTACCTCAACGCCATCGCCGGCAAGGGCGTGCACATCGTCACGGTGAACGACTACCTCGCGTCGTACCAGTCGGAGATCATGGGGCGCGTCTTCCGTGCGCTCGGCATGACGACCGGTGTGATCGTCGAGGGGCAGACGCCGGAGCAGCGCCGCGAGCAGTATGCGGCCGACATCACCTACGGCACGAACAACCAGTTCGGGTTCGACTACCTCCGCGACAACATGGCGTGGCAGGCGAAGGACATGGTCCAGCGCGGTCACTTCTTCGCCGTCGTCGACGAGGTCGACTCCATCCTCATCGACGAGGCGCGGACCCCGCTCATCATCTCGGGGAAGGCCTCCGGCGAGGCGAACCGCTGGTTCCAGGAGTTCGCCCGGCTCGCGGTACGACTCGAGTCCGGAGAGGACTTCGAGGTCGACGAGAAGAAGCGCACCGTCGGCGTGCTCGAGCCCGGCATCGAGAAGGTCGAGGACTACCTCGGCATCGACAACCTCTACGAGTCCGCGAACACCCCGCTCATCTCCTTCCTGAACAACGCCATCAAGGCCCGCGCGCTCTTCAAGAAGGACAAGGACTACGTCGTGATGAACGGCGAGGTGCTCATCGTCGACGAGCACACCGGTCGCATCCTGGTCGGACGTCGGTACAACGAGGGCATCCACCAGGCGATCGAGGCCAAGGAGGGCGTCGCCGTCCAGGCCGAGAACCAGACCCTCGCGACCGTGACGCTCCAGAACTACTTCCGCCTCTACGAGAAGTTGTCCGGCATGACCGGTACGGCCGAGACCGAGGCGGCCGAATTCATGTCGACGTACAAGCTCGGCGTCGTCCCGATCCCGACCAACCGCCCGATGCAGCGCATCGACCAGTCGGACCTCGTGTACAAGAACGAGGAGGCGAAGTTCGCGCAGGTCGTCGAGGACATCGTCGAGCGCCACGAGCAGGGCCAGCCGGTCCTCGTCGGCACCACGAGTGTCGAGAAGAGCGAGTACCTCTCGAGGCTCCTCGCCAAGAAGGGCGTCAAGCACGAGGTCCTCAACGCGAAGAACCACGCGCGTGAGGCCGCGATCATCGCCCAGGCCGGTCGACTCGGCTCGGTCACCGTCGCCACCAACATGGCCGGTCGTGGAACCGATATCATGCTCGGCGGCAACGCCGAGTTCCTCGCCGTCGCGGAGATGAACGCCAAGGGCCTCAGCCCGATCGACACCCCCGAGGAGTACGAGGCCGCGTGGGACGAGGTCTTCACCGAGGTGAAGGCCGCGGTCAAGGAGGAGGCCGACAAGGTCATCGACGCCGGCGGACTCTACGTCCTCGGTACCGAGCGCCACGAGTCGCGCCGCATCGACAACCAGCTGCGCGGTCGTTCCGGTCGTCAGGGCGACCCGGGCGAGAGCCGGTTCTACCTGTCCCTCACCGACGACCTCATGCGCCTCTTCAACGCCGGAGCCGCGGAGAGTCTCATGGGGCGCCAGAACGTCCCGGACGACCTCGCGATCGAGTCGAAGATCGTCAGCCGCGCTATCCGCAGCGCCCAGTCGCAGGTCGAGGCGCGGAACGCGGAGATCCGCAAGAACGTGCTCAAGTACGACGACGTCCTCAACCGGCAGCGCGAGGCGATCTACTCCGACCGCCGCCACATCCTCGAGGGCGACGACCTCCACGATCGTGCACAGCAGTTCCTGGAGAGCGTCGTCGACGACGTCCTCGACGAGCACACCGGCGAGGGCAACGGCGACGACTGGGACTTCGACGCACTCTGGGCTGAACTGAAGACGCTCTACCCCGTCGGCCTGACGATCGACGAGGTCGTCCAGGAGGCGGGAGCGAAGGGGCGGATCAACCGCGACTTCATGCGCCGCGAGATCCTCTCCGACGCCAAGCTCGCGTACACCAACCGCGAGGAGTCGCTCGGTGCCCCGGCCATGCGCGAGCTCGAGCGCCGCGTCGTCCTCCAGGTGATCGACCGCCGCTGGCGCGACCACTTGTACGAGATGGACTACCTGAAGGACGGCATCGGTCTCCGGGCCATGGCGCAGCGCGACCCGCTGGTCGAGTACCAGCGGGAGGGCTACGCGATGTTCCAGCAGATGATGGGGCAGATCCGCGAGGAGAGCGTCGGCTTCCTCTTCAACCTCGAGGTCGAGGTCGCCGGCGAGGTCGATGCCGGCACCGCTGCACCGGCGATCACGGCCAAGGGCCTGACGCAGGAGACCCCCGACACCGAGAAGCTCAGCTACTCCGCTCCGAGCGAGCAGGGTGGGGTCGAGGTCCGCAACCAGCGCGGGCAGATCGAGAAGGCGGCGACCGAACGGGCACAGCGTCTCCAGCAGACGAACCGTCCCGCCGGCGATGCGGCTCCCGCGACGAAGGCCGCCCCGGCCGCGAAGGCGTCGCGTGGGGCCTTCGGTCAGCAGTCCGAGGCGCCTGCGGCTGCTCCGAGCAACCGTTCGGACCGTCGCAAGCAGGGCAAGAAGAAGTAGGCCCACGCCGGCACGAACGGGAGCCCTCCGGACCATGGTGACATCGGTTCGGAGGGCTCCCGTCTGTCGGGTGCGGGCGGATGTGCAGCGGCGGTCAGAGCACGCTCACCGAGGTCGCCCGCCAGCGGCCGTCCAAGCCCTCCAGCCGGATGGCCACGGCTCGGGACCGCGCTCGTCCGTGGACGATGACCACGGACTCGACGACGCCGTCGCGTGGCTCGGAGACTGTCACGGTGCCGATCGAGACGACGGGGACGGTGCCCGGGACGCCGCGGACGCGTCGTGCCCGTTCGGCGAGGATCACGCGCTTCAGGAGGACGGTGTGCACGTCGGCGGTGATCCACCGCGCGAGCTGCGTGAGGTCGCGGGCTCCGGCGATCACCTCGATCACGCTCCGCGTGAGGTTCTCGAGCAGCGGTCGCGGATCGGGGAGTTCGGCTCGGGGCGCCGGCTGCGGCGCGAAGTAGTCGTCAGCACCGGTGCGCGCCGCCGCCCGCGCCTCCGGCGTGCGTCGCTCGGGGAGCGGAGGCGCCGGCCGGAGGCGAGCCGTGCGTGCTTCGGGCGCGTCGTCGTCGTGCCGGGCAGCGGTGCTCATGGGGCCTCCGAGGGGTGCGCGGCCACCACGAGTCGGGCGACCGGAATATGAAATGTCACACTCATCATGTCAGCTATCCCGTGTCCAGGACCAGAGGTCTGTGGACAACGCAGGACGCGGCCGCGCTCTGCGCACTACCGTCGGCGTATGCGTTGGGACAGCCTGTTCGACGATCTCGCCGGTCAGCTCGACGACGAGCTCGCCGTCGACGACGACGCCGTCCGCATCGAGGCCGAGCGGCTTCGGCGTGGGCGTCTCACCCTCCGCGAGCGGTTGATCGCCCTCTGCGGCGATGTCGGCGCGCCAGGACCGCTCGTCGTCGAACTCGTCGACGGGACGACCTGGCGGCTGCGGGTCCGGAGCATCGGGAAGGACTGGATGCAGGCCGATTCCGGTACCACGGGCGGTCGGGAGGTCGTCGTCCCGCTCGATTCGATCGCGGCGGTCGCCATGACGCAGACCCAGATCGATTGGAGTCTCGACGACGTCGTGGTCCGCGAACCGCGACTGCTCGACCGCCTGACCGTCTCGTTCCTGCTCCGTGATCTGTGCCGACGCCGTGCTGCAGTGGTCGTGCGGACCCGGACGGGGAGCTGGACGGGCACGATCGACCGGGTGGGCCGCGACCATCTGGATCTGGCCGTCCACGAGCCGGGGTCGCCGCGCCGCAGCCGGGGCGTCGAGCAGATCCGCGTCATCGTGCTCTCGGAGGTCGTCGTCGTCGAGCGTGCCGTCTGAGGCGTCACGTCGGGCGCTTGCCGGAACCGGAGCTCAGCCGAGGGGCGGCACCGGCCGGAGCATCGGCGCGCCGGAGAACTCGACGAGTTCGGTGAGCTGGGCCTGATGCCAGAGGGCTGCACGACGTGCCTCCTCGTATTGACCGCTGATGAAGGCTTCGAGCGCCGGGAACTCGATGCGCCACGGTCCGCTGCGCCCGATCCGGATGGCGGGCAGCTCACCGCTCGAGATGAGTTCGGCCACATGCTGGGCCGAGACGTTCAAGACCTCGGCCGTGTCGGCGACGGTGAGGAAGCGACCGAGCGGGGCCGCATCGCGCTGCGATTCCATTCCTCGATTATCCTCTCGCGCGGGCGGCGTCCGCCGGGCTGTGGATAACTTCGGCGCGATGTTCGGAGCTCGGGCAGCATGGGACCGGAGGCGGCGCACGGGGTGCCCATGAAGGAGGAGACGGTGCGGGGAAGCGAACGGGGACACGGATCGGAATCGGGAGGAGCGCGAATCGACGGCGGCGAGCGGATGACCGACCGTCTCGCCGGACTGCGTCATGGTGTCGGTGGACGGCAGGTGTCCCGGTCGCGCATCTGGGTGGACCCACGCTTCCTGGTGGGCCTCATGCTGGTGGTCGCGTCGATCCTGGGGGTGTGGTGGCTCGTCACGACCTCGAGCCGGACGACCCCGGTGTATGCGGCGTCAGAGACGCTGACGCCCGGAACGCGGCTCGACCGCTCCTCACTCCAGGTGATCGACGCACGACTGGGATCGGTCGAGGGCGGGTACCTCGGAGCCGGAGCGGCACCGCCGCCGGGAATCGTCGTCACCCGGACGATCGCAGCGGGGGAGCTCGTGCCGCTCGACGCGCTCGGCGAGGCGAGCGCCGTCGGCGTGACCACGCTCGTCGTCGAACCGGCCGGACGGCTCGGCGCCGACATCCTGCCGGGGACCGTCGTCGACCTCTGGGCGGCCGCGCCGGACGGCGACGGCTACGGTGTCCCGGAGGTGCTCGTCTCGGCCGCGACCGTCGTCCGGGTCGGCGAGGACGAAGGGCTCCTGTCGGGCCGTGGCTCGGTCACCCTCGAGCTCGCTGTCCCGCGCTCCGCCGTCGCGACGGTGCTCTCGGCGACGGCCGCAGCGCATCTGCTGTCCGTGGTCCCCACCGAGCCCGGCGAACGCTGATGCTGCGCGTCGGACTCGCCCTCGATCCGCGGGTCGAGGGCGAGATCCTCGCGACGATGCTCGACCTCGGACACCGCGTCGCCTGGCGCTGTCACGACGGTGCCGAACTCCAAGAGCGCATCGGCACCGGTACGCCCGTCGACGTGCTGCTCGTGTCACCCGGGGCCGACCGCCTGCGCGCCGAACTCATCGACCTCGCGGACCGCGTGGGCACGAGGGTCGTGGCGCTCGCGTCCGGCGAGTCCGAGCGTCGCCTTGCAGCAGGGCTCGGTCTGGTCGACATCGTCGTCCTTCCGGTCGATCCCGAGGAGCTCGATCGGAGCATCGCGCCGCTCGACCTCGCCGACGACGGCCCTCGTCCGGTCGCCCAGGCCGCGGGGCGGGTCATCGCCGTGTGGGGCGCGGCCGGGTCGCCCGGCACGTCCACCGTCGCCGCAGGCATCGCCAGCGAGCTGGCCGCGCGCGGACGCCGGGTCGTCCTCATCGACGCGGACACCTACGGGGCATCCGTCGCGGCCATGCTCGGCCTCCTCGACGAGGCGCCCGGGTTCGCCGCGGCCTGCCGACTGGCCGGAAGTGGGGCGCTCGACCTCGAGCAGCTCGAGCGGATCGCGGTCGTCCATCCGTCGCCGTCCGGCGCGTTCCGGGTTCTGACCGGCATCTCACGTGCGGCACGCTGGACCGAACTGTCGACGGAACGCGTCGCGACGACCATCGAACGGTGTCGGGCGTGGATGGACGACATCGTGATCGACACGGCGTTCTGCCTGGAGGCGGACGAGGAGATCTCGAGCGACCTCTTCGCGCCCAGGCGGAACGGGGCGGCGTTCGCCGTCCTCGGGTCCGCGGACCGGGTGGTGGAGGTCGGTGCGGCCGACCCGGTCGGGGTCACGAGGCTGCTCCGCGGCCACGCGGAACTCGTCGAACTCGTCGACCCGTCGCGCATCTCGGTGGTGGTGAACCGGCTGCGTGGCGTCGCGCTCGGTGCCGGCCCGGCCGGTCAGCTGGCGTCCACGCTCTCCCGCTTCGGCGGGATCGAGGCGGCCGCGCTCCTGCCGGAGGACCAGCGGGTGGTGGACGCCGCGGTGATCGCGGGGAGGACCCTCCGCGACCAGGCCCCGCGCGGGGCGCTTCCCGTCGCGTTGCGGCGGTTCGTGTCCACCGTCCTCGACCAGGAGCCGGCGCCGGTGCGGGACCGCTCGCGACGCTCGGCGGGTGGAGCACGAGGGCGTCGTGCGCGGAGCCGGTCACGCCGAGTGGAATAGTCTCAACGGAGTCACTCAATACACTTGGGTGATCAACCGAATATGCATTTGCTCGCCGATATATGCATCTGCATTCTTCTCCGACGCATCGCTATCCGTTGGGTGATGAATTACTCCGGTATCGCGTCGATATTCAGATTCGCTTGGTGGTGTTCGATATGATCGGATAACCGTCGGACTCACCACGGATATCTTCAGGAGGATCCCCCATGGCTCAGAAAGTCATCACCACATACATCGACGATCTCGACGGCAGCGAACTCGCCTCTGGTGCAGGAGAGACCGTCCGGTTCGCGATCGACGGAACCGAATACGAGATCGATCTCGGTGCAGACAATGCGAAGAACCTCCGCGAGTCGCTGAAGCCCTACATCGGAGCCGGACGCCCGGTCAAGCGTGGGCGCCGCACCTCGAGCACCAGCACCCGCAACAGCGCCGAGAACCTCGCTGCCATCCGCGAGTGGGCCGCGAAGAACGGGCACGCCGTGTCGTCGCGCGGACGCATCCCCCAGGCGGTCCAGGACGCCTACCGCGCAGCCAACTGACACAGTCACGTCCGGCGACGGCGCTCAGTGGCCCCCCACGGGCCGCTGAGCGCCGTCGCCGTTCCATGTCTGCCTACCAGTGGTCGTCAGGGCACGCCCGGCGCACTCGGTGTCGGCCGGCCGAGCCTAGACTGGAATCGTGTCGACGCTCAGTGATCTCGTTCTCGCCCAGGGCCGCTCCAGTGCGGCCGACGTGGAGTGGCTGCACATGCTGCTCGCGGACAGCCAACTCCTCGCGGATCTTGCGTTCGCCGATATCGTCATCTGGGTGCCGACCGATTCCGGCAGTTTCATAGCGGTCGCGCATTCGCGTCCGTCGAGTGCCGCGACACTCTTCTATCGCGACTTCGTCGGGCAATCCATCAAGCAGGAATGGCGCAAGCAGGTCACCGACTGTTTCGAGAGTGGACGGATCATCGAGTCCTCCGCGCCGGACTGGTACGAGGAGACCCCGACCAGGGTTCGTGCCGTGCCCGTCGCCCGGCGGATATCCCCGACCGAGACGACCAATGCCGACGGACCGATCGCGGTCATCACCCGCCACACCAATCTCGGTGAGGCTCGGACGCCCAGCCGCCAGGAACTCACCTTCAACGACTGCGCGAGCGACCTGTTCGAGATGATCGCGGTGGGCGACTTCCCGGATCTCGGAGCGCCGACCGGACCGCGCCGGGGCGCGCCGCGCGCGAGCGACGGCCTGATCCGTCTCGATGTCGACGGCACCGTCACCTTCGCCAGCCCCAACGCGCTCTCGGCCTTCAACCGGATCGGATTCGCCGAGGAACTCGAGGGCGAGTCGCTCGCGGACGTCACGACCCATCTGCTCTCCGGGACGGGGACCGTCACCGTCGACGAGTCCCTGCCGCTCGTCGTCACCGGTCGGGCGCCGTGGCGGACCGACATCGAGGACAAGGGCGTGACGGTCTCCCTCCGGGCGATCCCGTTGCGGAGCCGCGGCGAGCGGGTCGGCGCGATCGTGCTCTGCCGCGACGTCAGCGAACTGCGTCACCAGGAGCAGGAACTCATCACCAAGGACGCGACGATCCGCGAGATCCACCACCGGGTGAAGAACAACCTCCAGACCGTCGCATCGCTCCTGCGGATCCAGGCCAGGCGGACGCACTCGGAGGACGCCCACGACGCCCTCACGCAGGCCATGCGACGCGTGGCCGCCATCGCGGTCGTGCACGACACGCTGTCCGAGGGGCTCAATCAGAACGTCGACTTCGACGAGGTCTTCGAGCGCGTGCTCCTGCTCATCGCCGAAGTGGCGAGCTCGCACAACACCACGGTCCGCCCGAAGTCCTCCGGCTCGTTCGGCGTGCTCCCGAGCGAGTACGCGACGCCGCTCGCCCTCGCGCTCACCGAACTCGTCACCAACGCGGTGGAGCACGGACTCAACGGCCGCGACGGCGACGTGGAGATCACGGCCGACCGTACGGACGAGCTGCTGAGCGTGCAGGTCCGCGACAACGGCGTGGGGCTCCCGGAGGGGAAGGTCGGGTCCGGTCTCGGCACCCAGATCGTGCGCACGCTCATCCAGGGCGAGCTGGGCGGGACGATCGACTGGCACACGCTCATGGGGAGCGGAACCGAGGTCACGATCGCGATCCCGATGCGCTGGGTCGCCAAGAGCTGAGGTCCTGGTCCGTCGCGAACGGCCGCAGACATGCGAGAACCCCGGGGCTGTTCGGCACCCGGGGTTCTCGTCTGCGACTAGGAGGCGCGGCGGGCGCGAGCCGCGCGACGCTTGAGGGCGCGACGCTCGTCTTCGCTGAGGCCGCCCCACACACCGGAGTCCTGGCCGGTCTCGAGCGCGTACTGGAGGCACAGCTCCGTGACACTGCAGGTGGCGCACACGGCCTTCGCCTTGTCGATCTGATCGACCGCCGGACCGGTGTTCCCGACCGGGAAGAACAATTCCGGGTCGACGGTCAGGCAGGCAGCTTTATCGCGCCAATCCATAGGGGAGCTCCTTTTATTGCATGGTGAGATTTCTTCAACCGAGTGAGGGGTCTCGGGAAGCGAAAGCCGAAATGCGAGGGGGATGATCGTCCGGGATTCGGGATCTGTCCACACCCTCGTGGACCTCATGTCGGCCTCAAACATGGTTTCATATCGGTAAGAGCAAATCAATAGTCAAGTTTGGGTGAACCCTGTGAGTACCGATCGAAACGCCGCCTCCGCTCCGAACCCGCAGGGGCATCGTCAGCCCGCGGTGCTGGCCTTCATCGTCCTGCTCGTCGCCGAGGCGCTGCTCATGATCGGGCTCTCGGCCTGGTTCCTCTTCGAGCTGGTCGCGGCGACGCCGGCCTCGTTCACGAGCGCACTGGCGATCTTCGTGATCCTGCTCATCGCCACGGCGTTCGTCACGGCGCTCGCCCTCGGCGCGATCCGCGGACGGAGCTGGATCCGCGGAGGAGCGGTCACCTGGCAGCTCGTGCAGATCGCCGTCGCCGTCGGCGCGTTCCAGGGGGTCTTCGCGCAACCCGTGATCGGGTGGTTCCTGCTACTGCCGTCGCTGGCCGTCCTCGGGCTCCTGTTCACGCCGGCGGTCGCCGCCGTGACCCGACGCGACATCTGAGCGCGACGCGTCGGTCGTGATGGTCCAGCCGCGACGCGTCAGGCGTCGAGGCCGAGGGCCTTGCGGAGGCTCTTCACGTGGCCGGTGGCCTTGACGTTGTACCGGGCGAGGGTGAGGGTGCCCGTCTCGTCGATGACGAACGTCGAGCGGAGGACCCCCGTGACGATGCGTCCGTACGAATTCTTCTCACCGTAGGCTCCGTACGCCTGGTGGACCGTCAGCTCCGGGTCGCTGAGGAGCGGGAACGTGAGCCCGTCCTCCTCCTGGAAGGCCTTGAGCTTCCCGACGGAGTCCTTCGAGACGCCGAGCACCACGTACCCGGCACCGCCGAGCGATGCGAGGTTGTCGCGGAAGTCGCACGCCTGGGTGGTGCAGCCGGGCGTCATCGCGGCGGGGTAGAAGTAGAGGATCACCCGTCGTCCGGCGAAGTCGGACAGGGACACGCTGGTGCCGTCCTGGTCGGCGAGGGTGAACGCGGGGGCCGGGTCGCCGGCGGAGAGACGGAGTGCTTCAGGCATACCCCAAGCCTAGTCAGGAGTACTGGTCGGCTTTGATCGTCGCGAAGGTGCCCAGCAGCCGCTGGAGCGAGTCGAGGCGTGCCGGGCCGTTCTCCCCGAGCCGCCCCTCGGCGACGGCCTCGATGATCGCGCAGTCGGGGGCGTCGGGCAGATGGGTGCAGCCACGCGGGCACTCGAGCGCGATCTCGGCGAGGTCGGTGAACGACTTCAGGATGTTGGCGGTGTCGACGTGTCCGAGACCGAACGAGCGGACGCCCGGGGTGTCGATGACCCACCCGGATCCTCCGGGCGCCTCGATGCGCAGCGAGACGGTCGACGAGGAGGTGTGACGGCCACGCCCGGTGACGACGTTCACATGCCCGGTGGCGCGCTCCGCGGTCGGCACGAGGGCGTTGACCAGGGTGGACTTGCCGACGCCCGAGTGGCCGACGAAGACCGTGTCGTGACCGACGAGGGCTTCGGTGATCTCGGCGAGGGGGACGTCGTCCTCCCGGCTGCGGAACACGCGCAGGCCGAGCCCGGCGAAGTTCGCGAGGAACTCGTCGGGGTCCTGGAGGTCGGTCTTCGTGATGCAGAGGATCGGGGTGATCCCCGCGTCGTAGGCGGCGACGAGGTAGCGGTCGACGAGTCGGGCCCGTGGTTCGGGGTTCGCGGCGGCGACGACGATGAGCATCTGGTCGGCGTTGGCGACGACGACACGCTCCATGGCGTCGGTGTCGTCGCCACTGCGGCGGAGCAGCGTCGTGCGCGGCACGATCCGCACGATGCGCGACAGCGTGCCCTCGGCACCCGAGGTGTCGCCGACGACATCGACCCGGTCGCCGGTCACGATGGCCTGCTTGCGGAGTTCACGAGCGCGTGTCGACGTCAGGACGCGCTCCTCGGGCGTGCCCTCGTCGAGGAGCACGGTGTAGCGACCGCGGTCGACCGCGAGGACGCGTGCGGTCAGTGCATCGAGGTGCTCGGGCCGCGTCTTCGTCCGTGGGCGGTTCGCCTTCGGGTTCGGCCGCATCCTGATGCTCGACTCGTCGAGTTCCGGCTCGTCGTCGTCGACGCCGTCGTCCCACCAGCTCATCGGCTCAGCCCCCGAGCATCGCGTGCCACAGTTCGGTGAACTGTGGGAGCGTCTTGGCGGTCGTCGCGACGTTCTCGATGGTGACCCCGGGCACGACGAGACCGAGGATCGCTCCCGTGGTCGCCATGCGGTGGTCGTGGTAGCTCGACCACTCGCCGCCATGGAGGGGGCGCGGCTCGATGCGGAGACCGTCCGGCAGCTCCGTCACGGCGCCACCGAGCTTGTTGATCTCCGTCGCGAGCGCCGCGAGGCGGTCGGTCTCGTGATGACGGATGTGCCCGATGCCCGTGATGGTCGACGGTCCGTCGGCGAGTGCCGCGAGTGCGGTGAGGGCTGGCGCGAGCTCACCGCCGGTGGTCAGGTCGAGGTCGACCGCGGTGATCCGCTCGCCGCCGGTGACGGTGAGGCGGTCGCCGTCCAGGGTGACCGTCGCGCCGAAGCGGGGCAGGAGGTCCGCCAGGTCGGCACCGACCTGGGTGGTGGAGGTGGGCCAGCCGCGGAGCGTGACGCTTCCGCCGGTGACGAGCGCTGCAGCGAGGAACGGTGCGGCGTTGGAGAGGTCGGGCTCGAGGTCGACGTCGAGCGCGGCGATCGTGCCGGGGGCTACGACCCACTCACCGACGGCCGGTTGTTCCACGGTCACCCCGCGGGCCGCGAGGGCCGCGATGGTCATCTCGATGTGCGGCAGGCTCGGCAGACGCTCGCCCTCGTGGACGAGGTGGAGACCCTGCTCGAAGCGGGCCGCGGCCAGCAGGAGGCCGGACACGAACTGGCTCGACGACGAGGCGTCGATCGTGAGCTTGCCACCCGCGACCGTGCCCGTGCCGTGCACCGTGAAGGGGAGCGCCTTCCGGCCGTCGTCGCTGATGTCGACGCCGAGCGCCTGGAGCGAGCCGATCATGGTGGCCATCGGCCGGTTCCTGGCCGAGGGGTCGGCGTCGAACACGGTCGGCCCGAGGGCGAGGGCGGCCAGCGGCGGGACGAACCGCATGACGGTGCCGGCGAGCCCGCACTCGACGGTCGTGCTGCCGAACAGCTCGCCCGGCGTGACGAGCCAGTCCTTGCCGAACGCGCCCGACGCCGGTCGCTCGACGATGGTGGTCCCGAGTGCGCGCAGCGCCTCGACCATGTTGGTGCTGTCCATCGAGTGGAGCGGGGCGCGCAGGAGGGAGGGCCCGTCGGCCAGAGCGGCCAGGACGAGCTCGCGGTTCGTGAGCGACTTCGAGCCTGGGAGCGAGACGGTCGCATCGACCGGACCGCCCGCGACGGGCGCCGGCCAGGCTGCGTCGTCGTGCTCGGGTTCGGCATCGCCGTACACGTCGAAATCTGGTGCGGAATACGGATTGGTCAACATTGGTTCCAACAGTAGTCGGGGTCGAGAGCAGAAGGAGGAGCGGATGTCCACAGCGGTACTGGAACGACCGGTGACGGAGGCCGATCACGGCCGTCTGGCGCTGGCCGTAGACTGGCCGGTGATGACCTCCGTCGACCCAGAAGCCCTTCCGGCCGAGCCGGACCCCCGATCACTGTTCGAAGCACAGGCACTGCCGTTCATCGATCAGTTGTACGGCGCTGCCATGCGCATGACGAAGAACCCGTCGGACGCCCAGGACCTCGTCCAGGAGACGTTCGTGAAGGCCTTCGCCGCGTTCGCGCAGTTCGAACAGGGCACCAACCTCAAGGCGTGGCTCTATCGCATCCTCACGAACACGTACATCAACACGTATCGGAAGAAGCAGCGCGAGCCGTACCAGGGCACCATCGACGACCTCGAGGACTGGCAGTTGGGCGGCGCCGAGTCGATCAGCGCCACCTCCAGCCGCTCCGCCGAGGCCGAAGCGATCGATCACCTGCCGGACAGCGACGTGAAGAACGCGTTGCAGGCCATCCCGGAGGACTTCCGCCTCGCGGTGTACCTCGCCGACGTGGAGGGCTTCGCCTACCAGGAGATCGCCGACATCATGAAAACGCCCATCGGGACCGTGATGAGTCGTCTGCACCGTGGCCGACGACTCCTCCGCGACCTGTTGGCCGACTACGCCGAGTCCCGGGGGTTCACCGTGACGAAGCAGGGGAGCAAGAAATGAGCGACTGCGGCTGCGACAAGGCCAAGAAGGACCTCGAGGAGTACCTCCGTCACGAGGTGTGCACGACCGAAGCGGCCGACATCCGCGAGCACCTCGCGAACTGCCCGGAGTGTCAGAACGAGGCGCTCGTGGCCCAGACCCTCACCGAGGCCGTCCAGCGGGCGTGCAAGGAGACGGCACCCGAAGACCTGAAGAACCAGGTCCTGGCGTCGCTACGGGCCACCCAGGCCACCCACGAGAGCGCCTGACGGCGGACCGACCGCGTCAGCCGGCGCCGTCGAGGCGTGACTCCTCGACGTCCAGCATCCGCTGTGCCTTCGCCAGTACCTCGGAGGAGTAGCTGCCGGTCGCCCGCGCGTCGAGGAGCGCATCGCGTTCGGCGTCGAGCACTCGGCGTCGCAGCTGTCGGAACTGCTCATGCGGGCCCACGCCGGCATCGGTCCGTTCCGCCGCCGACTCGACGCGGATGAGGCTGCTCGTGCGCACCCGGTCGACGACCGCGGAGTCGAACGGCTCCCCGCCGTCCGTTCGCAGTTGCGGGTCGTCGAGGGCGGCCACACCGACGGTCGAGATCTCCTCGACGAGACCGGCCAGTTCCGCCATCGCCGCCTGCTCGTCCGTCCCGCCGACCCGGGTCAGCCGGATGACGAGCGGGAGGGAACCGCCCTGGAGCAGGAGGGTGACGATCGCGACCGTGAACGCGATGAGCACCAACTCCGCCCGATACGGGGTGTCGAGCGGGAGCGACTGCGCTGCGGCGATCGTGACGACACCACGCATCCCCGCCCAGGCGAGGACCGCGCCACCCCGCCATCCGAGTCCCTCGCGTTGCAGGAAGTCCAGGTCGGCGCTCCGCCGGGCGATCGACCTCGAGAAGGCGGCCTTGCGCTTGGCTGAACGCGCGTTCTCCGTCGGATGCTCCTCGAGGCGTGCGGAGACCTGCTCCAGTCTCGGCCGCCGGGCGAGAGCCTCCCGTTCGTCGCGTCGCAACGACCAGACGAGGACGCCGACGAACACGATGCGGACGACGATGAGGGTGATGGCGGTCAGCAACCCGAGACCGATCGACGACCAGATGCCGAGGTCGTCCTGCTCCACCTGCGAGACGATGGCCTCGAGCTCGAGCCCCATGAGCAGGAACACCCCGTTCTCGAGGAGGAACTGCGTCGTCCGCCAGTTGATGCGTTCGCTGATGCGGTCCTGGGCGGTGAAGTACTTCGCGCTCTGATGCCCGGTGTAGAGTCCTGCGACGACGACCGACAGGACGCCTGAGGCGTGGAAGTGCTCGGCGGGCAGATACGCGATGAACGGCACGGCGAAGGAGATGACCGTCGTCAGGACCGGGTCGCCGAGGCGGGATCGGATCCGGACCGTGATGAACCCGACGACGATCCCGATCGCGATCGCGAGCGCCACCGCATAGGCGAAGTCGCCCAGGACACCCCACAACGAGACCGTGCCGGCGGTCGCGGCGATGGCGGAGCGCAGGAGGACGAGGGCCGAGGCGTCGTTCACGAGGCTCTCGCCCTCGAGGACGCTCACGAGTCGCGACGGCATGCCCAGCCGCTTACCGATGGAGGTCGCGGCGACCGCGTCGGTCGGGCTGACGACGGCACCGAGGGCGATGCCGGCGGCCAGGCTCAGGTCGGGGAGGATCGTCGACAGGATCCAGCCGATGAGGACCGATGACACAACGACGAGGACGACCGAGAGTCCGGAGATCGCTTTGAGGTTGCGGCGGAAGTCGACCAGGGGCACGTTGACGGCGGCCGAATAGAGGAGCGGGGGCAGCACGCCGGCGAGGATCCACTCCGGCTTGACCTCGACGTCCGGCACGAACGGCAGGTAGCTGAGGGCGAGCCCGACCAGGACGAGGATGAGCGGGGCTGCCACGCGCAGCTTGTTCGCGAAGCGGGCCACCGCGACGATGGTCACCACCGCGACGACGGCGAGGAATGCGAAGTCCATGGCGTCAGCCTATTGGCGGTGGCTCACCACCCACTCACGGATCGCTGTCGCCGTGCTGACCACCCGCGCCGTGCTGACCACCCGCGCCCGGACGACGACGCAGACGACGACGACCGCCCGTCGGAACGGGCGGTCGTCGGTCGTGCGGCTGAGGTCAGAGCGCCAGCGCGGTGCGGAGGAGCTCCGCCTGCTCGGCGGCGTGACGCTTCGCCGAACCCGTGGCTGGGGAGGCGGACGCGGTGCGCGACACGTTGCGGATCGTCCGACCCTCGAGGTGCTTGGCAGCCTCCAGGCAGATGAACGGCCACGCGCCCTGGTTCTCCGGCTCGTCCTGCACCCACACCAGTTCGGCGTTCGGGTACTGCGCGACCACGGCGTTCAGCTCGGCCACCGGGACCGGGTAGAACTGCTCGACGCGGACGAGGGCGATCTCGTCGTTCGGCTGCTTCTGCAGCTCGCTGAGGAGGTCGTAGTGGATCTTCCCGGAGTGCAGGAGCACCCGCTTGACCGCGGCCTTGTCGGTGATCCGTGCGTCGTCGATCACCGGCTCGAAGCGGCCGGACGTGAAGTCCGCCACCGGGCTGGTCGCGCCACGCAGACGCAGCATCGCCTTCGGGGTGAAGACGACGAGCGGCCGACGCGGGCGGGCGTACGCCTGGCGACGCAGCAGGTGGAAGTACGACGCGGGGGTCGACGGCCGTGCGACGGTCATGTTGTCCTCGGCGCAGAGCTGCAGGAACCGCTCGATCCGCGCGGACGAGTGGTCGGGGCCCTGGCCTTCGTAGCCGTGGGGGAGGAGGAGCGTGACACTCGACCGCTGCGACCACTTCTGCTCGGCGGAGGAGATGAACTCGTCGATGATCGTCTGCGCACCGTTGGTGAAGTCGCCGAACTGCGCCTCCCACAGCACGAGTGCGTCGGCACGTTCGACCGAGTAGCCGTACTCGAAGCCCATGACCGCGTACTCGCTGAGGAGCGAGTCGTAGATCCAGAAGCGGGCCTGGTTGTCGCTGAGGTTCGCGAGCGGCAGCCACTCCTGGCCGTTGACCCGGTCGTGGAGGACGGCGTGACGCTGCACGAAGGTGCCGCGGCGGGAGTCCTGTCCGGACATCCGCACCGGGGTGCCCTCGATGAGCACCGATCCGAGTGCGAGCAGTTCTCCGAAGCCCCAGTCGATGTTGCCGTTGCGGCTCATGTCGAGTCGCTTCTCGAGGAGCTGCTGCACCTTCGGGTGCACGGTGAACCCGGCCGGCTTGTTGTTGAACGCGTCGCCGATGAGCTGCACGACGCCCTCGGAGACGCCGGTCGTCTCGAGTTCGCCGGAGTAGCCGTCCTCGTCGAGGACCTCGGTCGGGATCGGCGTCGGCGAGGTCTGCTCGGCGTGCGTCTCCATGAAGGCGCGTTCGAGGCGGTCCTGGAAGTCGCGGTGCGCGGCCTCGTACTCTTCCTCGGTGATGTCGCCGCGGCCGACGAGCGCCTCGGTGTAGAGCTTGCGCACGGAGCGCTTCGCCTCGATGAGGCTGTACATGAGCGGCTGCGTCATCGACGGGTCGTCGCCCTCGTTGTGGCCGCGTCGGCGGTAGCACACGAGGTCGATGACGACGTCGCGCTTGAACTCCTGGCGGTACTCGAAGGCGAGCTCCGCGACCCGCACGACGGCCTCGGGGTCGTCGCCGTTCACGTGGAAGATCGGCGCCTGGATGGTCTTCGCGACGTCGGTGTTGTAGATGGAGGAGCGGCCCTCGCCAGGAGGCGTGGTGAAGCCGACCTGGTTGTTGATGACGACGTGGACCGTGCCGCCCGTGCGGTAGCCGCGCAGCTGGGACAGCTGCATCGTCTCGAGGACGACGCCCTGACCGGCCATCGCCGCGTCGCCGTGGATGAGGATCGGGAGGGTGCCGAACGCGCCGATCGGCCCGCGGTCCTGCTTCGCGCGGACGATGCCCTCGAGCACGCCGTTGACGGCCTCGAGGTGCGAGGGGTTCGCTGCCAGGTAGACCGGGATCTCGCGGCCGTCCTCGGCCTTGAAGGTGCCCTCGGTGCCGAGGTGGTACTTCACGTCGCCGGAACCGTGGCTCGCCGGGTCCTGGGTGCCCTCGAACTCGCGGAAGATCTGACCGTACGTCTTGCCGGCGATGTTCGTGAGGACGTTGAGGCGGCCGCGGTGGGCCATGCCGATCGCGACCTCGTCGAGCTGGGCCTGCGACGCACCCTGGAGGATGGTGTCGAGGAGGGCGATGGTGGACTCGCCGCCCTCGAGACTGAAGCGCTTCTGGCCGACGTACTTCGTCTGCAGGAAGGTCTCGAAGGCCTCGGCCTCGTTGAGCTTGCCGAGGATGCGCATCTGCTCGTCGTGCGTCGGCTTCTCGTACTTGCGCTCGACCTTGCTCTGGATCCACTTGCGCTGCGCGGGGTCCTGGATGTGCATGTACTCGATGCCCGTGGTGCGGCAGTACGAGTCGCGGAGGACGCCGAGGATGTCGCGCAGCTTTGCCGTGCGGGCCGAGCCGAAGGCGCCCGTGACGAACTCGCGGTCGAGGTCCCAGAAGGTCAGGCCGTGGGTCTCGATCTCGAGGTCGGGGTGCGAACGCTGCACGTACTCCAGCGGGTCGATGTCGGCCATGAGGTGGCCGCGGACGCGGAACGCGTTGATGAGCTCCTGGACGCGGGCGGTCTTGTCGACGGCGTCGGCGAGGTCGACGCTGATGTCGGGCGACCAGTGGATCGGGTCGTACGGGATGCGGAGCGCGGCGAAGATGTCCTGGTAGAAGCTGCGGCTGCCGATGAGCAGCTCGTGGACGACCTTGAGGAACTCGCCCGAGCCGGCACCCTGGATGACGCGGTGGTCGTAGGTGCTCGTGAGCGTGATCGTCTTGCCGATCGCCAGCTCGTTGAGCGTGCGCTCGGAGGCGCCCTGGAACTCGGCCGGGTACTCGAGGGCGCCGGCGCCGATGATGCAGCCCTGGCCCTTCATGAGACGGGGGACCGAGTGCACGGTCCCGATGCCACCGGGGTTCGTGAGTGAGATCGTGACGCCCTGGAAGTCGGCTCCGGTGAGCTTGCCCTTGCGGGCGCGGGTCACGAGGTCCTCGTAGGCCGAGAGGTACTCGTTGAAGGTGAGGGTGTCGGCACGCTTGATGCCCGGCACCATGAGGGCGCGGGAGCCGTCGGGCTTCGGGAGGTCGATGGCGATGCCGAGGTTGATGTGCGCCGGGGCGACGACCGTGGGCTTGCCGTCGGTCTCCTCGTAGTAGACGTTCTGGCTCGGGAAGTCCTTCAGCGCCTGGATGAGGGCCCAGCCGATGAGGTGGGTGAAGCTGACCTTGCCGCCTCTGGCGCGCTTCAGGTGGTTGTTGATGACGATGCGGTTGTCGATCATCAGCTTCGCCGGGATGGTGCGCACGCTCGTCGCGGTCGGGACCGTGAGGCTCGCGTCCATGTTGGTGGCGAGCGACTTGGCCATGCCCTTCAGCACGGTGACCTTGTCGACGTCCTCCGGAGCGGGCTCGGTCTGGTCGCTCTTCGGCTGCTGGACCTGGTTCGGGCTCGTCATCGGGGCGTCGGCCGGGATCGGGGCCGGCTTCGCCTGGACCGAGGTGGTGCGGGCGACCGGCTGCGCGCCGATGACCTGGATCGGGGCCGTCGGCGGGTTGACCCGGGCCGCCTCGTCCGCCACTGCGGGGGCGGGGGCCGACGCCGTGGTGCCGGCGGATGCCGCACCGTCGTCCGGCTGGCCGCCCGTCGTTCCCTGGGCTGCGCCGTTCACCGGCCGGTAGTGCTCGAGGATCGGCCACCAGGAGCGGTCCACGGAATCCTTGTCGACGAGGTACTGCTCGTACATCTCGTCGACGAGCCATTCATTGGCTCCGAATTCGTTCGTTGCGCCGTCATCGGCGCCCACTCCGGTCATCTGGCTCGACACCGTCGATCGCCCACTCTCTCCGTTGAATTCTCACTGTTTGCAGGCAGGGAACATGCCCGCACGATCCAGTCATCAAGCCTAAACCCATTCCGTCGTCGGTGCGGCTCGGACGCCGGTCGGGATACGGTGTTCTCATGCGGTTCATCGGTGAGATTCCCAGCCACGACCTGACGTACTCGGACGTGTTCCTCGTCCCCAGCCGCTCCGGGATCACGAGTCGACTCGACGTCGACCTGGCTCCGGACGACGCCACCGGCGCCACGATCCCGATCGTGTCCGCCAACATGAACTCCGTCACCGGGCCGCGCCTCGCGGCAGCACTGGCGCGGCGCGGCGGTCTCGGCGTCCTGCCGCAGGACATGCCGCTCCAGGAACTCGACGCGGCGATCCGCTGGGTGAAGGAGCAGCCGGTCGCCTTCGACACCCCGCTGATCATGCGAGCCGATCAGACCGCGGCCGACGCCCTGCGCCTGATCCCAGCGGTCGCCGGCCACGGCATCGTGCTCCACGACGAGCACGACGCCTTCGCCGGCTGCATCCCGGCCGCGCGTCTCGCCACGGCGCTGCCGGATGCGCGACTCGGCGACCTCGCTCGCGGGTCGCTCGCCTCGATCGACGCCGACGACGTGACCGGTGGCCGGGCCGCGTTCGACCTCATGGTCGCCGCCGACCTCGAGTTCGCGCCTGTGCTGCACCACGGCGCGGTCGTCGGCACCCTCAGCCGGACGAGCGCGCTCCGGTCGACCATCTACACGCCGGCGCTCGACGCGTCGGGCCGGTTGCGGGTCGCCGCGGCGATCGGCATCAACGGCGACGTCGCCGTGAAGGCGCAGGCGCTCGCCGCCGCCGGGGTGGACGTCCTCGTGATCGACACCGCCCACGGGCACCAGGAGGGGATGCTCCGGGCGATCGCGGCCGTCCGTGCCCTCGGTCTCGGCCTCCCGATCGTCGCCGGCAACGTCGTGTCCGCCGTCGCGGTGCAGGACCTCGTCGACGCCGGTGCGGACATCCTCAAGGTCGGTGTCGGACCCGGTGCGATGTGCACCACGCGGATGATGACCGCGGTCGGACGTCCGCAGTTCTCGGCCGTGCTCGAGACGGCCGCGACCGCCCGCGCACTCGGCGCGAAGGTCTGGGCGGACGGTGGCGTCCGCTACCCCCGCGACGTCGCCCTCGCCCTCGCGGCCGGCGCGTCCTCGGTCATGATCGGTTCCTGGTTCGCCGGCACGATCGAGGCTCCTGGTGAACTGCAGCGCGCCGCCGACGGATCGCTCTACAAGGAGAGCTGGGGCATGGCGTCGACCAAGGCCGTGCACGAGCGCTTCGGCCGACTCGATCCCTTCGAACTCGCGCGGAAGACGCTCTTCGCCGAGGGCATCTCGTCCTCCCGCATCACGATCGACCCGCTCCGGCCCTCGGTCGAGGACCTCCTCGACATGATCACCGCCGGTGTGCGCTCGTCGTTCACCTACGCGGGTGCCGACTCGGTGCCCGGCTTCCACGAGCGCGCCATCGTCGGCGTCCAGTCGGCCGCCGGGTACGAGGAGGGCAAGGCGCTGCCCGTCTCCTGGTGAGCCGCGGTGCTGGTGCGGCACGCACGACCGCGGTGGGATGATGGGCCCATGGTGGTGAACGGCGGGACGCACGGGTTCGGTGTCGGCATGCAGGTCCTCGTGCTCGTGGACCCGGGATCCGATCCCTCGACGGGGGAGCGTGCCTCCGGGGTCATCGTCGCACCCGGCCGCCAGCGTGCCGCGGCGTTCATCTCGGTGTGGACCGAACAGCTGACGACCTGGATCGTCGAGTTCGACGAACCCTTCACCGCGCCCGACGGCAGCGGCCCGCACGGATCGGCCGAGGTCCGCGAGACCTACCTCATCCCCGCACCCTTCGCCGAGGCGTCGGAGTCCGTCGACGCCTGACCGCCGTGTGCTCGCTCAGGCGAGCGACCGGTCCATGATGGCCGAGGAGAGCGCCTCCACCGGGCCGGCCGCCGCCAACGGGTTCGCGAGCAGGGTGAAGTCGACGCCGCCCAGGGTCGGGAGTTCCAGCCGGTTGCTCAGCATGACGAGGTCGCTCGGGATCAGGCTGCGCGGGAAGACCGCGACGCCGAGCCCGGCCCGCACCGCCGCGAGGACGCCGTTCACCTCCCGGGTGCTGCAGGTGATCCGCCAGGTGCGCCCGGCTGCCTCGAGGGCGTCGATCGCCAGCTGCCGGGAGAGACTCGGATCCTGATAGGCGATGAGGGGGACGGGCTGGCCCGGTTCGATCGTGGTCCTCTCGAGACCGACCCAGACCATCGAGTCGGTCCGCACGAGCTTGCCCTCGTTCTGGCCGGGGTGCATCTTGATGAAGATGAGGTCGATGGCGCCCGCCTTCAGCCGGCGGTAGAGCGGTCCGCTCTGGTTCACGGTGAGTTCGAGGTTCAGCTGCGGGTTCCCCTGACGGAAGTGCCGCAGGATCCGGGGGAGCTGGGTCATCGCGAGGTCGTCGGCGGCCCCGAAGCGGAGTCGGCCGCTCATCGCCGAGCCGGTGAAGTAGCTCTCCGCCGAGGCGTGTGCAGCGAGGATGGTGCGCGCGAACCCGGCCATCGCATCACCGTTGTCGGTCAGGCGGACCGCTCTCGTGTCCCGGACGACGAGCCACCGGCCGGCAGCCTCCTCGAGCCGTCGGATCTGCTGACTGACCGTCGGCTGGCTCAACCCGAGCTGCGCGGCGGCGCGGGTGAAGTTCTTCGTCTCGGCGACGGCCAGGAAGGTGCGCAGCAGGGCGGGGTCGAACATGCGTGAGCCGATCATTCGGGAATCGAATAGGACTGATAGGGATCATCCTGCTCGGAAATGGTCGCGTCGGCAATAGCGTGGACGGGAGCCGACGGCCTCCGCGGCTCCACCCATACGACACGCACTCGACATACGAAACGCTGGCCCTCTCCGTGACCCCTCCATCCGACACCGCCGTCGCTCCACCGCCGCCCACCGCCCCCATGCCGATCGTGGGGGAGCGTCCCGCCTGGCGGGACACCTTCTCCTCGCTCCGCGTCCCGAACTTCCGACTCTTCACGATCGGGCACATCGTCGCGACGACCGCGATCGGGATGCAGCGCATCGCGCAGGACTGGCTCGTCCTCGAGCTCTCCGGCAGCGTCGCCGCCGTCGGGATCACGGTCGCCATGCAGTTCGCGCCCATGCTGCTGTTCGGACTGCTCGGCGGCGTGATCGCGGACCGCTACTCCAAGCGCGTGCTGCTCATGATCACGCAGTCGCTCGCCGCCGTCCTCGCGGTCGCGCTGTCGATCCTGACGCTCAGCGGCGCGGTCGAGGTGTGGCACATCTACGTCATCGCCTTCATGCTCGGCCTCGTCACCGTCGTCGACAACCCCGCGAGACAGGTGTTCGTGAACGAGCTCGTGGGCCCGGCGAGACTGCGGAACGCCATCAGCCTCAACTCCGCCGTCTTCCAGCTCGGCCAGCTCGTCGGTCCGGCCGTCGGCGGTGTCCTCATCACCGCCGTCGGTTCCGGCTGGTCCTTCGCGATCAACGCCCTCGCCTGCTCCGGCGTCGTGCTCACCCTGGCGCTCATGCGTGTCTCGGAACTCGTCCCGACCCCGGTCGTCGCGAAGGCGAAGGGCCAGCTCAAGGAGGGACTCGGCTATGCCATGCGGAAACCGGCCATCCGGTGGACGGTCATCATGGTCGCGTTCATGTCGGTGTTCGCCTTCAACCTGCCGGTCCTACTCGCCGCCTACGCCTCGGACGTCTTCGACATCGGCGCGAGCGGCTACGGGTTCCTCAACGCCCTCGTCGCCGTCGGCGCGCTGACCGGGGCGCTCGCGTCGACGAGGCGTGGGGGTGTGGACCTGCGCATCGTGATCGTCGCGGCGGCGGCGGTCGGCGTCCTGCAGGCGGCCGCCGGGGCGATGCCCGTGCTCCTCCCCTTCGCCCTCCTGCTCGTCGCGGGCGGGGTCGCGAACCTCCTCTTCATCACGGCGGCGAACTCGCTCGTCCAGCTGTCGTCCAACATGGCGATCCGCGGCCGGGTGATGTCGCTGTACATCCTCGTGCTGCTCGGCGGACAGTCGATCGGCGGTCCGCTCATGGGGTGGCTCGTCGAGGTCGCCGGGGCACACGTGGGCATGATCGTCTCGGGCGGGGTCCCGGCGCTCGCCGCGGCGTGCATCGGCGTGCGGTTCCTCCTCGTGCGGCGTCGGAAGCGTCGCGCGGCCGAGGAGCGTCGGCGTCTCGCGGAGGCTGAGAAGAACCCCGGAAATCCGGGCTCCACAGCCGCGGATGTCCGATAGACTCGTCCGCACAATGGACGACCCTCCTTCAGACAGATCCCCCGGCCACCATCCCAGCCCCGTGCTGACCCGATCACGGGAGACGATCGCCCATCCGGGCGACGGAACCCCCACTCCGGCATCGACCGCTCAGCACGGACGGGATCGTCATGTCTGAGTGGATCATGCTCGGCGTCGGCCTCGTGCTGACCATCGGGACGGGCTTCTTCGTCGCCTCCGAGTTCGCGCTCGTGAACCTCGACCGCGCCGACCTCGAGGCCCGCCGCGACCGTGGTGAGACCCGCCTGTCGATGACGATCGCAGCGCTCAAGATCACCTCGACGCACCTGTCGAGCGCGCAGCTCGGGATCACCCTGACCACCCTCCTGACCGGTTACACCATGGAGCCGGCGCTGTCGTCGATGCTCGCCGGCCCGCTCGGCTCCATCGGGATCCCCGAGGGCGTCGTCGCCGTCGTGGCGACGATCGTCGCGATCACCCTCGCCACGCTGCTCAGCATGATCATCGGCGAGCTCGTCCCGAAGAACTTCGCGCTCGCGTTGCCCCGACAGACCGCCAAGTTCGTCGTCCCGTTCCAGACGGCCTTCACCTGGGTCTTCAAGCCCGCCATCGTCGTCCTCAACGGCAGCGCCAACGGCTTGCTGCGGTCGATGGGCATCGAACCCAAGGAGGAGCTGTCCGGAGCCCGGACGGCCGAGGAGCTGTCGTCCCTCGTGCGTCGATCGGCACTCGAGGGCACACTCGAGGCCGACACCGCGACCCTGCTCAACCGCACCCTCCGCTTCTCGAGCCACGATGCGTCGGACGTCATGACGCCCAGGCCGCGCATCGCGTCGATCCAGCGCGGCGAACCCGCCCAGGCGGTGCTCGCCCTCGCGAGGTCGACCGGTCACTCGCGCTTCCCGGTCACCGATGCCGACGTCGACGACATCACCGGTGTCGTGCATGTGAAGCAGGCCATCGCGGTCCCGCGCGACCGCCGCGGCGAGGTGCCCGTCTCCGCCCTGCAGTCCCCTGCACTGCGCGTCCCCGAGACGATGAAGCTGGACGTGCTGCTCTCGCAGCTGCGCGGACGCGGCTACCAGATGGCCGTCGTGGTCGACGAGTACGGCGGCACCGCCGGCGTGACCACCCTCGAGGACCTCGTCGAGGAACTCGTGGGCGAGGTCGCCGACGAGCACGACCGCTCGCGTGCCGGGGTGGTCCGCGGACGCGACTCCACGACCTTCCCGGGCAGCCTCCGTCCCGACGAGCTCCTCGAGCGCGCCGGCGTGCGTGTCCCCGAGGACGGTCCGTACGAGACGGTCGCGGGCTACGTCATGAGCGAGCTCGGACGACTCGCGGTCTCAGGCGACGAGCTCGAGCTCGAGGACGGCACGCTCCGCGTCGAGCGACTCGACGGCCGACGGATCGATCGGATCCGGTTCACCCCGAGACCCGTCGTGTCGGAGGACGGTGGTGACGCATGAGCGACTGGGCAGGAATCGCCTGGCTCGTGGTGCTGCTGCTCGCGAACGCCTTCTTCGTCGGTGCCGAGTTCGCGGTCATCTCCGCGCGACGGTCACAGATCGAACCCCTCGCCGAGCAGGGGAGCCGGAGCGCCAAGACCGCGCTGTGGGCCATGGAACACGCCACGCTCATGTTGGCGACGAGTCAGTTGGGCATCACCGTCTGCTCGCTGCTCATCCTGAACGTCTCCGAGCCGGCGATCCACCACCTGCTGGAGGTGCCGTTGGCGCTCACCGGCTGGCCCGAGGAGACCATCGGTACGGTGGCGTTCATCATCGCGCTGCTCCTCGTCTCCTACCTCCACGTGGTCTTCGGTGAGATGGTCCCGAAGAACCTCTCGTTCTCGATCCCGGATCGCGCGGTCCTGCTGCTCGCTCCGCCGCTCGTCTTCGTGGCGCGCGTCTTCCGTCCGATCATCGTGTCCCTCAACGCGACCGCGAACGCCGTCCTCCGTCTGTTCCGGGTGGAGCCGAAGAACGAGGCTGCGAGCGCGTTCACGCTCGACGAGGTGGCGACCATCGTCGACCAGTCCACCCGCGAGGGTGTGCTCACCGACTCGACGGGTGCGCTCGTCGCGGCGTTCGAGTTCACCGAGAAGAAGGTCCACGATGTGGCTCTGCCGCTCGGGAGCCTCATCACGCTGACGGAGGAGGCGACGCCCTCGGACGTCGAGCGCGCGGTGGCGAAGTACGGCTACTCCCGCTACGTGATCGTCGACGACGAGTCGGTGCCGATCGGGTACCTCCACCTGAAGGACGTCCTGCGGTACGACGACCTCGACGGCAGTGGCGACGAAGAGCGCCCTGTGCCCGCGAAGCACATCAGGCAGCTGGTGTCGGTGTTCGAGGACTCGGACGTCGAAGACGCGCTGACCACGATGCGTCGTTCGGGGGCACACGTCGCCCGGGTGTTCGACGAAGCGGGCGCCACCACCGGGGTCCTCTTCCTCGAGGACATCATCGAGGAACTCGTCGGAGAGGTCCAGGACGCCACCCGGCGTCGCTGATCGGACGACGAAGCGCTGACACGACGACGGCCCGCACGCGATCGCGTGCGGGCCGTCGTCGTGTCAGGGTCGCGCTCAGGTGCGCGGCTTGGCCCGCTCGTACTGGCCCGGCCAGGCCACCTCAACGCCGAGCTCGGTGGCGGCGCGCAACGCGAAGTGCGGATCACGGAGCGCCTCGCGGGCGACCATGACCGCCTCCGCCTGCCCGTCGGCGACGATGGCCGCGGCCTGCTGGGCGTCGGTGATGAGCCCGACGGCGCTCGTGTCGACACCCGTCGACCCGATGTGCGCGGCGAACGGGACCTGGTACCCGGGGGAGAGCGGGATGCGGACGCCGCCGACGGCCCCGCCGGTGGAGATGTCGAAGAAGTCGGCACCGCGCTCGGCGCACCATGCCGCGACGGTCGCGGTCTGGTGTTCGTCCCATCCGTCGTCCACCCAGTCGGTGGCAGAGAACCGGACGAACAACGGCAGTCCGGCCGGGAGGACCTCGCGCACCGCCTCGACGACTCGCAGGAGGAGCTTGGCCCGGTTCTCGAGCGAGCCACCGTAGCCGTCCTCGCGGTGGTTGACGAGCGGGGAGAGGAACTGGTGCAGCAGGTAGCCGTGCGCGGCGTGGAGTTCGATCACCTGGAAGCCGGCGTCGACCGACCGGACGGCCGCCGCCCGGAAGTCGTCGACGACGCGGTCGATGCCCTCATCGTCGAGGGCTTCCGGGACCGCGTAGCCCGGGAAGGCCTCGGGCGACGGGGCGACGGTCGACCAGCCGCCGTCCTCGATCGGGACGCTGCCCTGACCGTCGGTGCCCCAGGGGGCGAACGTGGAGGCCTTCCGGCCGGCGTGCGCGAGCTGGATGCCGGGGACGGAACCTTGCTCGGTGATGAACGCGGTGATCCGTCGCCAGGCGTCGCGCTGTTCGTCGTTCCAGATGCCTGCGTCCTGGGGCGAGATCCGGCCCTCGGGGCTGATCGCCGCCGCCTCGGAGATGACGAGACCGAAGCCGCCCGCCGCGAACTGGCCGAGGTGCATGAGGTGCCAGTCGGTCGGCACGCCGTCCCTCGCTGTGACGCTGTACTGGCACATCGGGGCGATCCACAGGCGGTTGGGGATGGTGAGGTCACGGATGGTGATCGGATCGAACAGCTGGGGCACGGAACTCCTCGGGTCTCGGGGCGACGGGCGTCGCCACCCGGCCCAACGTTCCGGAATGCGTTCGGATTCCCGCCTCCGGGATGACCGACGATCGACGGCTCAGAGCCGGACCGCCGCGACGACTGGCCTAGGGTGATGGCATGGCCGAACCGCGACTCTGGACCCCTGCCGACGCACGCGAGTGGATCGCCGTGCCCGACGCCGAATCGGACAAGTACTCCCGGGGTGTCCTCGGCGTCGTGACCGGGTCCGACCGCTACCCGGGTGCCGCCGTCATCGGTGTCGAGGCGGCGATCCGCACCGGCGTCGGCATGGTCCGCTACCTCGGCGCGGACCGACCGGCGAACCTCGTCCTGCAGCGCCGCCCCGAGATCGTGACGGCGGAGGGGCGCGTGCAGGCCTGGCTCATCGGCTCCGGCATGGACCCCGGCAAGCTGACCCGCGAGGAGAGCTCCCTGCTCGACGCCGCCCTGCACGGGGGCGAGCCGGTCGTCGCCGATGCCGGGTCGCTCCGTCGCGTCGCCGCGGGTGCCCACCAGCGGGCGTTCGGTGTCGACGAGTCGTGGCGCATCGTGGCCACACCCCACGTCGGTGAACTGGCGACCATGTTGAGCGGCCTGGGGAGCCCGGCCGAGGTCGGGGCCATTCGTGCCGACCCCGTGTCGTACGCGGCCGACGTCGCCGCCCGCCTCGGCATCGTCGTGGTGCTGAAGGGCGGCACGACCCACGTCGTCGCGCCGGACGGTGACGCCATCGCGATCTCCGGCGGATCGCCCTGGCTCGCGACCGCCGGCACCGGCGACGCTCTGGCCGGGATCATCGGGGCGCTCGTCGCGACGAACGCCGAGCGCGTGCTCGCCGACCCCGGATGCCTGGCGAGCGTCGCCGCCAGCGGGGTGCTCTTGCACACGGCTGCCGGGGACGCCGCGGCTACCGAGGGCCCGCTGGCCGCGCTCGACGTGGCCGAAGCGGTGCGCGGTGTCGTCGGTGGTCTCCTGCGCTGAACGAGCGTTCATCGGTGGACGAAGGACAACTCCCAGAACGCTCATAGCTCGCCCATAGGGAAGCTCAGGACACTGGTGCCACCGCGGCAGAGACCTCGCCGCGGCGGCCGCCGCACCGTGGCCCACACATCGCCCGAGGAGATTGAACGATGCGCAACCCCACCACCACCCAGCCTCCCGTCCGCACGCCACGCCTGTCCGTGGCGGCGAAGAAGACGACCTTCGCGGCCCTGACCGGCCTCACCCTCGTCGGCAGCCTGGCCGGTTGCTCGGCAGCCGACGCCGGCAGCGCGACCACGACCACGTCGCCCGAGACGAAGAGCACGGCGGCGCCGGAAGCGACCACCTCCACCGACGCCGCGGCGGGCTCCGGCTCCACCGACTACCAGGACGGCTCCTACACCGCGGACGGCAGCTATCAGTCGCCGAACGGCACCGAGTCGATCACGGTGACCGTCACGCTCGCCGAGGACAAGGTCACGGCGGTCGACGTCGTCTCGCACGCCGAGAGCGCGAACAGCAAGCGCTACCAGGCGGAGTTCATCTCCGGGATCGCAGCCGAGGTGGTCGGCAAGGACATCGACAGCCTCAAGGTCTCCAAGGTCGCCGGTTCCTCGCTCACGAGCGGCGGCTTCAACGCGGCCATCGACACGATCAAGACCGAAGCGAAGGGCTGAGCCGCGGGGCCGGACCGACGATGAGCGAGACGACACTGCGCTTCGAGGCGATCGGCACCGGATGGGAGCTCGACACGGCTCTCCCGCTCGAGCCTGAGACCGTTGAGGCCGTCGCCGCGTGCATCGACCGGTTCGACCGGACCTGGTCGAGGTTCCGGGACGACGCGTTCATCGCGCGGTTCGCCGCCGGCCCGGCCTCGACCGCCTTCCCCGATGACGCGCGCGAGGATGCGATCGCACTGCTCGACACGTACCGGCGTCTGCACGATGCCACCGCCGGAGCCGTGACGCCGTTCATCGGCACCTCGCTCGAACGGCTCGGCTACGACGCCTCCTACTCGCTCGTGCCCCAGGGCCCGGCGGTCGCCGCCCCGCACTGGGACGACGTGGCCCGGTGGGACGGCGAGGTGCTCGAGACGAGCCTCCCGCTCGTGATCGACATCGGTGCGGCCGGCAAGGGGCGGCTCGTCGACCTCGTCGCCGACCTCCTCCGCAGCCACGGCCACGAGTCCTTCACGGTCGACGCCTCGGGCGACCTGCGTCACGAGCACGGATCCCGCGCGGCGGACCCGCTCCGCATCGCGCTCGAGCATCCGTACGATCCCAGGAAAGCCATCGGGGTCGCGACGATCGACGACGGAGCCCTGTGCGCCTCCGCGACCAATCGTCGTGCCTGGGGCGACGGGCTCCACCATGTCATCGACGGCCGGACCGGCGAACCGACGAGGACCGTCGCGGCGACCTGGGTCACCGCCCCGGACGCGATGGTCGCCGACGGACTGGCCACCGCGCTGTTCTTCACCGACCACGAGACCCTTGCGGAGGCGTTCGCCTTCGAGAGCGTCCGCATGTTCACGACCGGTCTCACCGACCGGTCCGTCGGGTTCCCCGGCGAACTCTTCACCTGAGTCACGCGCCACAGGGCCCGAGCCCGGACGGCACCATCTCCCAGAAAGCAGACCGCACATGAACGGCCGCACCGGCTCCTTCTTCGGCACCGTCCTCGGGCGGGTCACCATGTACCGCCTCGTGACGCTGTCACTCGGCACCCTCGCGATCTACGCCTTCGTGCTGTCGCTGTTCGGGCAGGTGTTCTACAAGCCGCTCGAGCTCCTCGCCACCCTGGCCACGCTGCTCGTCGTCGGCTACCTGACGAACCGCTTGTTCGGTGCGCTGTTCCAGGTCCAGCCGCACAGCGAGTCGTCCGTCATCACCTCCCTCCTGCTGTTCTTCATCCTGTGGCCGACGAGCGAGCCCACCGCGCTGGCCTGGATCGCCCTCGCCGCCACGGTCGCCTCGGCGTCGAAGTACCTGCTCGCGATCCGGGGCCGACACGTCCTCAACCCGGCGGCCATCGCCGCACTGGTGATGAGCGTGCTGGCGAGCTACGTCACCCTCCCCGGCGTGTCACCGTCGGTCTGGTGGGTCGCCAACCCGTGGCTGCTGCCCGGTGTCGTCATCCTCGGTGGCCTCGTCCTCATCCGGACCAAGCGACTCACGATGGCACTCGTCTTCATCGTGCTCTCCTGGGCGCTCGTCACCGTCCGGCTCGTCACCGGCGGTCAAGAGCTGGGACCGGCACTGCTGGCTCCGCTCACGTCCTACCCGATCCTCTTCCTCGCGGCGTTCATGCTCACCGAGCCGCTCACGCTTCCACCGCGGCGCTGGCAGCAGCTCGCCGAGGCGGCGATCGTCGCGGTGCTGTTCTCCATCCCGTTCACGCTCGGCCAGGTGGCGTCGACCCCCGAGCTCGCGCTCGTCGTGGGCAACGTGCTGGCCTTCGCCGTCGCCCGTCGTCGGGGGATGCGACTGACGCTCGAAGGCACCCGCGCCCTCACCCCGACGGCGGTCGAATACCAGTTCAGCTCGAAGCGGTCGATCCCGTTCGCGGCCGGCCAGTACCTCGAGCTGTCGTTGCCGCACCGCGGGGCCGACGTCCGCGGCTCGAGGCGCGTCTTCAGCATCTCCTCGCCGCCCGACGACGACCGAACGATCCGCGTGGCCATGCGTGTGCCCGAGCGGGCCAGTAGCTTCAAGCGGGCGCTGAACGCGCTGCCGGTCGGCGCGAGCCTCTCGGCGACCGGCGTGTGGGGCGACTTCGTCCTGCCGAAGGACGCGAACAAGCCGATCCTGCTCATCGCCGCCGGGATCGGGATCACCCCGTTCGTCAGCCAGCTCTCCCGGCTGCACCTCCGTGCCGACCAGCGTGACGTCGTCCTCGTCTACGTCGTGTCCGACCCGCAGGAGCTCGCCTACGCGGCCGAGCTCGAGACCTGGGGGACTCCGGTGCTCGTCGTGGGACCGACGGACGACGTCCGGCTGCCGGACGGCTGGCGTGGCCTCGGACCCGGGCGCCTCGACCACGAGCGCCTCGCCGAGGCCGTCCCCGACCTTGCTGAGCGTGAGGTCTTCATCTCCGGTCCGCCCGCGATGATCGAGGCCCTGAAGCCCGCCCTGCGCGGGATCGGCGTCGGACACGTCCGCACCGACGCCTTCAGCGGGTACTGATCGACAGGCTCGTGGACCCGACCCGCTCGGGCGTCGAGCGAGTGGCGGACCGGTCCCATCGGCGGCACGAGCCTAGGATGGTCCACGTGATGCGGCGTTGGCTCCTCTGGTGCGGGTTCGGCCTCGTGCACCTCCTCGTCGGGTGGCTGTGTCTCGTGGCGGAGGGCCTCCCGCTCGGCGACGTCGTCCTCGTGTACCGGCCGTGGGTCGAACAGGCGACGTCCGGCGGCCCGATCCCCGCCATCGACGAGCCCTGGGTCTATCCGATCCTCGCGATCGTCCCGATGCTGATCCCCCTGCTGCTCGGCAGTGCCTGGTACGGCGTCGGCTGGCTGCTGCTGGTGACCGCGATGAACGCCGGGGCCTTCGCGGTCCTCCTCGGCAACGGCCACTCTCGCCCACGGCTGATCGCGGCATGGTGGTGGCTCGCGTTCCTCCTCCTGCTCGGACCGATCGCGCTCGCCCGGATCGACTCCGTGACCGTCCCCATCGCGATCGTCGGGCTCCTCTGGGTCGCCGGCCGCCCGCGGGTCGCCGCCGTCCTCCTGACGCTCGCCGCCTGGATGAAGATCTGGCCGGCGGCGCTGATCGGCGCGATCGTCCTGGCGCACCGCCATCGTGGACAGGTCCTGGTCGCGGCGGCGGCGACGTCGGTCGTGGTCCTCGGGATCGGCCTCGTGCTCGGCGGTGCGAACGCGGTCAGCTTCGTGACGGAGCAGACCGGTCGTGGTCTCCAGATCGAGTCGCCCATCGGCAACGCCTACCTGTGGCTCGCCGTCCTGGGTGTCCCGCAGAGCTTCGTCTACTACGACCGCGACATCCTGACCTTCCAGGTGACCGGCCCGGGTGTCGACACGGCGATCGCCGTCATGACACCGCTCCTCGGCCTCGCCGTCGCCGGCGCGGTGCTGCTCGGCGTGCTCGCGGTGCGGTCCGGACGACCCCTCGTGCAGGTGCTCGCGCCGTTGTCGCTCCTGTTCGTCCTCACGCTCATCATCTTCAACAAGGTCGGGTCACCGCAGTTCGCGATGTGGTTGGCGGCACCGGTGATCCTCGGGATCGTCCTGCAGCGTCGGCGCTTCGTCGCGCCGGCCGTGCTCGCGCTGATGATCGCCGCGCTCACGCAGCTCGTCTACCCCTACCTCTACCTGTGGTTGCTCAACGTCGACCCGGTCCTCGTGACGGTGTTGACGGTCCGCAACCTCGCCTACCTGGTCCTCGCCGGCTGGGCCGTCCACGCGCTGTTCACCCCGTCCCATCACGACGAAGACGTCTCCTCGGAGTCCGTCCCCGTCCCCGCTCGAACCCACAAGGAGTGACCATGCTCGTCGCCTTCTCCGTCGCCCCCAGCGGCACCGGCAACTCGGACGGTTCCGTCCACGACGCGGTCGCCGCGGCCGTGCGGATCGTCCGCGAGTCCGGCCTGCCCAACCGGACCGACTCCATGTTCACGACCATCGAGGGGGAGTGGGACGAGGTGTTCGCGGTCATCAAGGACGCCACCGAGGCGGTCGGCGCCTACGGCAGCCGGGTCTCGCTCGTGCTGAAGGCCGACATCCGTCCCGGCTACACGGGTGAGCTGACCGCCAAGCTCGACCGCCTCGACGCCGCTCTCGAGAACGACGGCTGAGCCCATCGGGAGGCGGTCGTCCGGTTTCGCCGGTCGGGGACTCGAATCGATTCGAGGATTCCCGTACACTCGATCCATGCCCACCATCCTGGACGGGTCGACGCAGCTGTCGCCGACCCGTGTTCGTCTTGCCATCCTCGCGCTCGCCGTCGGGGCCTTCGGCATCGGCACGACCGAGTTCGTGGCGATGGGTCTGCTGCCGAACATCGCGACCGACCTCCTGCCCGAGCTGGCCGCGCGCAGCCAGGAGCAGGCGAACGCGCAGGCCGCCTGGTTGATCACGGCGTACGCGCTTGGCGTCGTCGTCGGTGCGCCGACGATCGCCGCACTCGTCGCGCGATACCGGCGCAAGACCGTCCTGCTGTGGCTGGGCGTCGCGTTCACCGTCGGCACGCTCGCGTCTGCGCTCCTGCCGAGCTTCGGCCTCGTCCTCCTCGCCCGGTTCGTCGCGGCACTGCCGCACGGCGCCTACTTCGGCATGGCCGCCCTCGTCGCCGCGAGTCTCATGGGGCCCGGGAAGCGCGGCAAGGGCGTCGCGCTCGTCATGACCGGGCTGACGATCGCGAACGTCGTGGGCGTGCCGTTCGCGACCTGGGTGGGCCAGGAGTTCGGATGGCGTTCCGCCTACCTCATCGTCACCGGCATCTTCGCGCTCGCGACCGTGACCATCTGGTTCGCCGTGCCGGTGCAGGCGGGCAACCCGCAGCAGACGATGCGTCGGGAGCTCCGTGTCTTCCGACGCGGCCAGGTGTGGTTCGTGCTCGGGTTCGGGTCCATCGGGTTCGGCGGGCTCTTCGCCGTGTACAGCTATCTCGCGCCCCTCGTGACCGAGGTCGCGGGGGAGTCGGCGACGCTCGTCCCGTGGGCGCTCGCGACCATGGGGGTCGGCATGACGATCGGCAACCTGGTCGGCGGACACCTCGCGGACCGCGGGGTGAAGCGGGCCCTGATCGTCTTCTTCGCGCTCATGATCGTGGTCCTGACCGCCCTCGCGCTCACCGCGACGTGGACCCCGACCATGTTCCTCTTCGTCTTCGCGGTCGGCTTCGCGTCGCAGGGCCTCGGTCCGGCCATCCAGACGAGGCTCATGGACGTCGCGGGTGACAGTCAGTCGCTCGCCGCCGCGCTCAACCACTCGGCGCTGAACATCGGCAATGCGCTCGGGGCGTTCCTCGGCGGTGTGGTCATCGCCGGTGGACTCGGCTACCTCGCCCCGGTCTGGACCGGTGTGGCGCTGACCGTGATCGGCCTCGGGATCGTCATCACGAGCTTCACGGTCGAACGTCGGCAGCTCCGGCGCGAACTCCTGCTGGCGAACGACGCCGAGGAGCGCCGGATCGCGGACCGCAACCCGCCGACGGCGCCGATCCCCGTCTGACCGCCCCGGCGCCGATCGTGTCGTGCGGGGTGGGGTCTGGCGTGGTGCCAGCGCGGTGCGCTCGCGCGAGCGCGCCCCGCACGCGTGAGCGCGGGTCTCCGGAGACCCACGCTCACGCCCCCGGGGAGCGCTCACGCCGAACGGCGCGGCCTCGCGTCAGCGCACCGCGCTGGCACCGGCACCCGCACGCTCGCGTCGGCGCACCGCGCTGCTAGTCGACGATGATGCCGTCGAGGATCGCCCGCTTGCGCAGGGCGACCTTCGTGCCGACGTCGATGCCGGCGTTGCGGTACTTCTCGCGGATGCGCTTGAGGTAGCTCTTCGCGGTCTCGTCGGAGATGCCGAGGCTCTCGGCGACCATCTTCACGGGCTCACCCGCGGCGTACAGCGCCATGACGCGACGCTCCTGCGCGCTGAGGCGAGGGCCGGTGCCGGAGGCGCCGCTCGCGAGGGCGAGGTCGAGCTCGGGGGAGATGTAGGACTCACCGCGTGACGCCGCACGGAGGGCGTGCACGATGGTCTCGGCGTCCTCGCTCTTCGCGAGGTAACCCAGGGCGCCGGCGGCCAACGCCTCGCGGACGACCGCCGGGTCGCTGTAGGTGCTCATGAGGACGGTCGTGACGCCCGTCGTCTTCAGCGTCGCGAGCTTCACGGCGACCGGGACGTTGTCCTTGAGGTCGACGTCGAGCAGCAGGACGTCGACGGGGAAGGCGGGGTGCGTCAGCAGCTCCGGCCAGGACGGGGTCACGACGACGAGTTCGATGTCGTCGGCGACGCTCCTGATCCATTCGGTGAGCGCACCGAGCAGCATCCGGTGGTCATCGACGATGCCGACCCTGATGCGAGACTCCTGTGACGTCATTGACGTTCCCCTTTCCGCTGGCCCTCAGCAGGATTGTCGACGGTGCTGTCGATCTCGATCCTGATCCGGGATTTCTGGTACGTGTCCGTAGAGCTGCCCACTCGTCCGAGCGCTTCCCACACCGCGGGATCCACCTTGGCGCGTTGCACTCCGACCGCTTCGAGGACGATCGGGATGACGAGCGCACCAGATCGGCCCGGTCGTTCGGAGCGGTCGACCGGTCCGAGCGTCAGCACAGCTCTGGCACTCTGCGCATCTGCTTCCCCGAGGAGCAACCATACTGCAGAGAGCAGCCCATCCCGCTGATCCGTTGCGAGATACGTCGCAAGTCGCTCGGGGTCGCGCAGGGTCGCGCGGTCCGACAACACGGACGACTCCTGGAACGCGTGCTCGAGCCAGGACTCCTTGCCCTCGGACATGAGATGACGCCGGAGCTCGGTCGCGAGGCGGGAGGCCCGCGCCGCGAGCTCGGGGCTGAGCGGGAGGTCGACCGAACCGTCGGCGACACCGACGAACAGCTCCTCCGCTTCGAGGTCGAGGGTGACGAGTTCCTCCGAGTCGAAGAACCCGAGTGCGTCCCGGACGCTCGCGACCGTGGAGGCGACCATGACCCGGTCGAGTTCGAGGCGGACGATCCGGCGGTACTGGGAGACGATCGCGCAGGCGATGAGCGGGGGGACGACGGCGACCGCCGCGAAGAGCAGCTCCGCCCCGAGCGTCGCGGTCTGGGTCCGCGTGATCGTGAGGATCGACCCCACGAGCATCAGTCCGAGCACCACGGTCGCGGCGGCGATGTCGCGGACCGGTCGGAGGGTGACGATCGCGAGCAGGACGCCGCCGACCGCCGCGGCAGCCGTCGGATAGACGCCCACGGCGTCGCGACTCCAGACGCTCGCCAGGTCGAGCGCGGCGACCACCACCAGCTGGATCAGCAGCGCGACGAACAGCCGATCCGAGAGGTGGAACGCGGAACGGCGGAGCATGAGGAAGGTCGACGCGATGGCCGCGGTGAGCAACAGCCAGGCGACGACGCTGAGCAGTGGCCGCGGGTAGTGGTGGACCGAGCCGACGAAGCGGATCGCGGCGTAGACGACGAGGATGACACCGGACACCGAGAGGCCGATGCCGAGCTGTGTCGTTCCGAGTGATGAGCGCTGCCGGTCGATGGTGCGCCGATGACGGTAGCGCCGGGTCGGTCCGGTGGTCTCCTCGAGGGCGTCGACACTCATGCTTGCGGGACCTCCAGGATGACGGTCGTCCCGGCCCCGGGGGCGGAGAAGACGCGCGCCTGTCCGCCGACCTCCTGGATGCGCGCGACGACCGATTCCGCGACGCCGAGGTGGCCGTCCGGCACGGCCGACGGATCGAACCCGGTGCCGGTGTCGGTGATGAGGAGTCGGGCCGTCAGCTCGTCGATCGAGACCGTGACGTCGGCCGAGTCCACCCCGGAGTGGCGCCGGACGTTCTCCAGGCACTCCCCGAGTGCGAGGAGGAACGCCTCGCGCACGCGTGGGTCGAGGTTCGCCTGTCCACCGCCGTAGACGTTGACCGTGAGGCCGAGCCCGGCGAACCGGTCCGTCACGGCCTCGATACCTTCGTCGAGGGTGAAGTCGGCGCCGCGCTGCAGGATGTACGAGCCGGAGGAGACGGGGCTCAGCTCCTCGCCGAGGCGGAGGCTGCGGAGCAGATGCGCGTCGTTCCCTGCCTGCGAGCGGAGGGCGGCGGCATCGACGCCTCGTCCGGAGTGGGCGAGCATGGTGAGGGTCGCGAGCGCGGTGTCGTGCAGGAGTCGTGCGTCCTGTCGCCGCTGCGACTCTGCCTGACTCGCGAGCCGCTCGGCGTTGTAGGCGCTACCGATGGTGTCGACCCGTCGGATGAGCCGGGGGATGCTCGTATCGAGCCACCCGCCGAAGGCGCCGATCGCGACCCACACGACCGCGGTCAGGCCGATGGTCGGGATCGTGAGTGCGGTGGGCCCGGTGACGACGATGATCGTGACCGCCGTCACGACGAACGCGGTCAGGAGCAGCGGCCAGGTGCGCCGGAGCGGCACGAGCCGGGCCGCGACAGCGCCCAGGCCGAGGGAGGTGATCGCGGCGATCGCACTTGCGGAGCCGACTTGGCCGGTGTTCCCGTCGGACAGACCGATGACGACGACGACCCCGACACCGACCAGGAACACCAGCACCAGCCAGCGACGGCCGTCGTACTGCTCCGCGGCCACGTGGGTGAGCGCGAGGGCGGCGACGAGGATGAGGAGGACGGTGTACCGACCTCCCGAGACGACGCCCGGGACGCTGAGGATCATCGCGGCCGTGACGCAACCCGCGAGCCCGAAGAGACGCGTCGTGCGCAGCAGCAGACGTCGCTGGGTCCTCGCCACCCGATCCATGCTCACGCTCCTCTGAGGAGTCACCTTATCGGGTGACACGACCGCCGCGGAACGGTGTCGGACAGACGGGGCGCGGCCGTCAGACGGCGAGGAGTCGGCCGAGATGCGGCGCGACCAGCGCGTTCTCGATGAGGAAGCCGTCGTGCCCGAAATCGGACCGGAGGACCGCCGGCCGGGTGCCGTCGAGGTTCCCGGGGAGATGGAGGGCGATCTCCTCCTGCCCGCTGACCGGGAAGAGCCGGTCGCTGTCGATCCCGAGCACGAGCGACGGACCGGCGTAGGCCCGCAGCGCCGCCCCGACGCCGCCCCGACCGCGTCCGACGTCATGCGAGTTCATCGCCTCGACGAGGGTCACGTAACTCCCGGCGTCGAAGCGTCGGGTGAACTTGTTGCCGTGGAAGTCGAGGTAGGACTCGACGGCGAAGCGTCCGCCGTGCCCGAGCGGGCTCACGCTCGACTGCCAGCTACGCTCGAAGCGGGCGTTCAGCTCACCCGGGCTGCGGTAGTTGAGCAGGGCCATCCGGCGGGCGAGCGCGAGGCCGCGGTGCGGGCCCTCACCGTCCGGGGCGTCGTAGTAGTCGCCGCCCTGGAAGTGGGGATCCGTGCGGACCGCTTCGAGCTGCACGAAGTTCAGGGAGATCTGGTCCGCTGTCGTGACCGGGGGTGCCGCGATCACGGCCAGTCGGTCGACGAGCTCGGGGTGGGTGGCTGCCCACTCGAGGGCGTGCATGCCGCCCATCGACCCGCCGATCACCGCGGCCCAGCGGTCGAGTCCGAGGTGGCCGAGCAGTCGGTGCTGGGCCTCGACCTGGTCGCGGATCGAGGTGTATGGGAACCGCGAACCCCACTCGACGCCGTCGGGCGCGAAGGAGGAGGGGCCGGTGCTGCCCTGGCAGCCGCCGATCATGTTCGGCGCGACGACGAACCAGCGGTCCGTGTCGACGGCGAGCCCCGGACCGACGATGCCGGCCCACCACCCGGCGGTCGCATGCCCGTTGCCGGCGCCACCGAGGACGTGGCTGTCTCCGGTGAGCGCATGGAGGACGAGGACCGCGTTGCCGCCGTCGTCGTCGAGCGTGCCCCAGGTCTCGTAGGCGAGTCTGGCGTGCGGGATGCTCCCGCCGTGCTCGAAGTCGAGGCGGCCGAGTGGAGCGAAGAGCCGGTCGCCTGGCCGGTCGCCGTCACGCCAGGCGCCGCTCGAAGGCGGGTTCGCGAGCAGGGCGCCGACCTCGGCTTCGGTCACGAAGCGGGAGGGCACGCTGTCTTCCGGGGTCTGCCAGTCCATAGGTCTCCATTGTGGCGTGCCCCGGGGCGTCGACCGGCCGTGTTACGTCACCCGGTCGGTCGAGGTCGGCGCGGTGCGCTGGCGCGAGGGCGCTCCCGCCGGCTCCGGCGCACCGGAACGGGCTCGAGTGACGGGGAACGGGCCCGAGTGACGCGGGACCGGCCCGAGTGCGCAACGAACGACGCGAGCGCGGGTCTCTGGAGACCCGCGCTCGCGGTTGTGGGGTGCGCTCGCGTCAGCGCATCGCGCTGGCGCAACCCGGGAGGGGGAGGGCTCGGGACGGAATCAGACCCGGGCGGCCTCGACGACCTGCTTCGCGGCGGTCAGCCCGGCCTGGAGGTCGGCCGTGATGTCGTCGATGTTCTCGAGCCCCACCGAGAGCCGCACGAGCCCGGGCGTGACGCCGGCCGTGAGCTGCTGCTCCGGGGTGAGCTGCGAGTGCGTCGTCGACGCCGGGTGGATGACGAGCGAACGGACGTCGCCGATGTTCGCGAGGTGCGAGAACAACTGCAGTGAGTTCACGAAGGCGCGGCCCGCGTCGACCCCGCCCTTCAGCTCGAAGGACAGAACCGCTCCGACACCCTTCGGGGCGTACTGGTTGGCCGCCGCGTACCAGGGGCTCGACGGCAGACCCGAGTAGTTGACGCTCGCGATGTCGGGGTGGGCGTCGAGCCACTCCGCGACCTGCTGGGCGTTCTGCACGTGGCGCTCGATGCGGAGGCTGAGCGTCTCGATGCCCTGGATGAGCTGCCAGGCGCTCGCCGGGGCGATGGCCGCACCCAGGTCGCGCAGGAGCTGCACGCGCGCCTTGATGATGTAGGCGAGCGGGTCACCCACGGCGTCCGTGTAGACCGCCCCGTGGTACGAGGGGTCCGGCGTCGTGAGGCCCGGGAACTTGTCCGCGTGCCCGGTCCAGGAGAAGGTGCCGCCGTCGACGATGACCCCGCCGATGACCGTGCCGTGACCCCCGAGGAACTTCGTCGCCGAGTGGACGATGATGTCCGCTCCGTGCTCGAAGGGACGGATGAGGTACGGCGTGGCGATCGTGTTGTCGACGATGAGCGGCACACCGGCCTCGTGCGCGACGTCGGCGACGAGGCGGATGTCGAGGATGTTGATCTTCGGGTTGCCGATCGTCTCCGCGAAGAACAGCTTCGTGTTCGGGCGCACCGCACGCCGCCACTCCTCGGCGTCGTCCTGGTTCTCCACGAAGGTGGTCTCGATGCCGAGCTTCGCGAGCGTGTACTTGAAGAGGTTGTACGTGCCGCCGTAGATCGACGAGGACGACACGATGTGGTCGCCCGCCTGCGCGATGTTGAGGACCGCCGAGGCCTCTGCCGCCTGCCCGGAGGCGAGGAGGAGGGCGCCGCTGCCACCCTCGAGCGCGGTCAGGCGCTCCTCGACGACGGCCTGCGTCGGGTTCTGGATGCGCGTGTAGATGTTGCCGAACTCCGCGAGGGCGAAGAGGTTCTTCGCGTGGTCGGCGTTGTCGAACACGTAGCTCGTCGTCTGGTAGATCGGCGTGGCCCGAGCCTTCGTGACCGGGTCGGGCGCAGCTCCGGAGTGGATCTGCTTCGTCTCGAACTTCCAGTCGTTCGTGGCATCGCTCATGATGGATGGTCCCCTCTGCTCGGGTGGTCGGTGCTGCTCGGGTGATGGGTGCCGCCGGTGTGGCCGCTCGGTCCGACAGCGATGTCGCCGGGCGTGGCTCCGGGTGGTGCTCCGTCGTGACCCCGAGGCTACCGGCCCCACCTGCACGCGCCAACCACGCGGAAACACGGCGTAACGCCTCGGACCGGTGGCTACCCTGGAGGCATGACGACGAGACGTGTGGTGGTGACCGGTGCGAGTTCAGGGATCGGGGAGGCGACCGCGAGGCGATTCGCCGCCGACGGCTGGGACGTCGTGGCGGTGGCCCGTCGAGCGGAACGGCTCGAGGCGCTCGTCGCGGACATCGGCGGTACGGCGGTCGTCGCGGACCTGACCGTGCAGGCGGACGTCGACGCGCTCGCCGCCCGGGTGGAGGAGCTCGGCGGCGCCCAGGCGCTCGTCAACAACGCGGGCGGTGCCTTCGGCCTCGCGTCCGTCGAGGATGGGGACGCCGAGGACTGGCGGCGCATGTTCGACATCAACGTCCTCGGCACGAAGCGCGTGGTCCAGGCGCTCCTGCCGATCCTCCGTCGGAGCATCCCCGAGGGTGGTGCCGCCACCGTCGTCGGTGTCACCTCGATCGCGGGCCACGTCGCCTACGTGGGTGGCGGCGGGTACAACGCGGCGAAGTTCGCCGAGCGCGCCCTGTTCGAGGTGCTGCGGCTCGAGCTCAACGGCGAACCGATCCGGGTGATCGAGGTGGCGCCGGGCATGGTCCACACGGAGGAGTTCTCGCTCGTGCGCTTCGGTGGCGACCAGGACCGCGCCGACGCCGTCTACGAGGACGTGCCGGATCCGCTCTCGGCCGACGACGTCGCCGAGGCGATCGTCCACGCGACCTCCCTGCCGCCGCACGTCAACCTCGACCTCATCACGATCAAGCCGGTCGCCCAGGCCGCCCCGTACCGCCTGGCGAAGGGGCCGTTGCGCGTCGCGGAGTAGGCCCTTCGACAGGCTCAGGGACCGGTCGGGAGTTCAGGGACCGGTCGGGAGTTCAGGGACCGGTCGGGAGTTCAGGGACCGGTCGGTCGCTCGGGGGCGGGATCGATGCGTGGCTCGGGTTCCACGTCGACCGGGGCCGCATCCGCGAAGGCGAGTTTCGGGACGAAGCAGAGCAGGACGGCGGCGACGAGCGCCCCCGCCCCGCAGATCGCCCAGACCGTGAGGTAGCCGGACAGGCTCGACGCCCCGGCGGTGACGGCCTGCGCGGCGCCGGCGAACAGCACCACACCGAAGACGGCCGAGGCGAACGAGCCACCGATCGTCTTCGTCGTGTTGGTCAGCGCCGACGCGACACCCGTCTGCCCGCGAGGCGCGGCAGCTGCGGCCGCGGCCGGCATGGCTCCGACGAGCGCACCGGAGCCGAGTCCCGCGATCGCCATGTTCAGGAAGACCTGCCACGTCTCGAGGTGGAACGGGAGGAACAGCAGGTACCCGACCGCGACGAGTGAGGCGGCGATGATGAGCGCGATCCGAGGCGTCGCCCAGCGCGACACGAGTGGGAACAGGAGCGCACCGACGATCATCGAGATCAGGTAGGCGCCGATGAGCGTGGAGATGTCGCCGGCGTCGAGCCCGAGTCCGTATCCGTTCTCCCGGGGTGTCCCCGCATAGGTGCTGAGCGGGGCCTGGGCGCCGAGCAGGCTGATCCCGATGAGCCCGGCGGTCAGTTGCACCGGCCACATGTTGGGTTGCCGGAGCACGCGGAGGTCGATCGCCGGGTCGGGCTGCCGCAGTTCATGTCGCCCGAACGGCAGGAACGCGAGCACGCCGATCGCGATGAGCCCCCACACCCACCACGTCTGCGGACCGTTGAGTCGCAGGAAGGTGAGCCCCGAGGTGATGAGCAGGAGCGCGAGGCTGAGGAGTACGAAGCCCGCGAGGTCCAGGGTCCTGCCCGGCAGGGGCTCTGACTCGGGGACACCGAAGAGGATGGCGAAGAAGACGAGGGTCACCGCGACGGCCGGCAGCATCATCGTGAGCGGGATGTCGCCGCCGAGGGCGGTGAGGATGCGGCCACTCGACAGCGCACCGATGATGGCGCCGGCCTCGAGCGCCACGACGAGGAGTCCGGCGGCCCGGCGGGTCTGCGAGGCCCCGGTGCCGGAGCGACGGCCCCGCTCGAAGATGAGTGCGATCTCGAGTGGCAGCCACACGACGTAGAAGCCCTGCAGCGCCCAGGCCGCGAGGAACGACCAGAAGTCCCCGGCGACGACGAGCCACCAGCTGGCGCCGGCCGTCAGCACGGTGGAGACGAGGAGGACCCGCTTGTGCCCGAACATGTCGCCGAGCTTCGCGAGGATGGGGACGACGAGCGCCGACAACAGCAGTTGCGCGGCCTCGAACCAGTTGAAGTCCGCGTCGTGGATGCCCAGGTGCTCGACGAGGTCGGGGATGAGTGGGACGTAGTAGCCCTGCAGGACGCCGCTCGTGATCTCGACGAGGAACAACCAGCCGATGAGTCCTGCGGTGATGCCCGCTGCCGAACCACGGATCGACGTCCGCCATCCGGTCGCCGAGGCTCCGCCGGTCGTCGTGCTGTCTCGCGCCATGTGGGGATGGTACAGGCGGCCCGGCCGGCAGGATAGCGTTGGAGGATGTCGACCGAGAACCCCAGCGCAGCGTCCCCGGAGCGAGAGGTCCTCGACTGGCCCACGTTCGGTGACGCGGCCCGCGAACTGTCCAGTGCGATCGTCGCGAGCGGGTTCCGGCCCGACTCCGTCGTCGCGATCGCGCGCGGTGGGCTCCTGCTCGCCGGTGCCATCGCCTACGCCCTCGACGTGAAGGCGTGCGGCGCGCTGAACGTCGAGTTCTACACCGGGGTCGACGCGCGTCTCCCCGAGCCCGTCGTGCTCCCGCCGCTGCTCGACGTGGCCGGGTTGCCGGGGAGCCGGGTGCTGCTCGTCGACGACGTGTCCGACTCGGGTCGCACGCTCGCGATGGTGCTGGAACTCATGCAGGCGAGCGGCGCGGAGGTCCGCACGGTGACGCTGTACGAGAAGCCGCAGACGGTGCTCCGCCCCGACTACGTGTGGAAGCGCGTCGACCGTTGGATCTCCTTCCCCTGGTCGACGCTGCCGACGATCACGGCCTGATCGTCCCCGCCTGATCCGGGGTGCCGGGTAGGGTCTCAGAGTGAGTGTTTTCCTCCTCGGCGGTCCGGCCGCCCCAGAGACCGAGTCGACCGTCTACGCAGCGTTCATCGCCGAGGCGGCCGCGCTCGCGGTCGTCGCCGGTCGGTTGGCCCCGCGCATCGCGATCGTCGTCGTGCACGACGGTGACGGGCTCGAGCAGTCCGCCGCCCTGGAACGTGCCGTCGCACGCTCCGGTGAGATCGAGGCGATCCGCGTGGTCGTCCGCGAAGGCGGCGTGGTCGCGCAGGCTCAGCTGGCCGAGGTCGACGGGATCGTCGTCGGCGGCGGACTGCCCTCGGCTTACGCGGAGGCGGTCGCGCCGGTCGCCACCGACATCCGACGGCTCGTCGCGTCCGGTCTGCCCTACCTCGGCATCTCGGCCGGCGCGATGATCGCCGCCGAGCACGCGATCATCGGCGGATGGCGTGTCGGCGAGGTCCCCGTGAGCCCCGAGGCGGCGTCCGAGGAGCTCGACGATGTCACGATCGGCGACGGTCTCGGGCTCGTCGACATCGCGGTCGAGGCGCATGCCGCACAGTGGGGCACCCTCGGGCGGCTCGTCGCCGCGACGGAGGCCGGGGTCGTCGACGGCGGAGTCGCGATCGACGAGAACACCGCGCTCGTCGTCGGGCAGGGGGCGCTCTCCGTCCTCGGTGGCGGCAGTGTCTGGCAGGTCTTCACCGCCGAGCACGGGGTCGTCGTCCGCACGATCGGTGCCGAGCAGCCGCAGCAGCAGTAGTCCATGACGAACGGGATCCTCGGCGGCAGCCCGGCACAGCTCGCCGCGGCGGGGTCGATGGACGAGGGCTGGGCCGACGCGCTCGCACCCGTCGCCGACCGCCTCGCGACGATCGACCACTGGCTCGCGGCCCAAGCGGCTGCCGGCGCCCGATGGTTGCCGGTACCCGAGCTCGTCCTGCGGGCCTTCCGCACGCCGTTCAACGCCGTCCGGGTCCTCATCGTCGGGCAGGACCCGTACCCGACGCCGGGTCATCCGATCGGCCTGTCGTTCGCTGCAGACCGGGAGGTCCGCCCGGTGCCGCGCAGCCTCGCGAACATCCACCGGGAACTCCGCGAGGACCTCGGTGTCCCGACGCCGGAACACGGCGATCTCAGTTCGTGGACCAGACAGGGCGTGCTGCTCCTCAACCGCGTCCTCACGGTCGAGGCGGGTTCCGCCGGGTCGCATCGCCGACACGGCTGGGAGGCGGTCACGGAACAGGCGATCCGCGCGCTCGCCGCACGCCCCGCACCGCTCGTGTCGATCCTCTGGGGCAAGGACGCCGAACGACTGGCACCGCTGCTCGAATCATCGGGCGACCCCGACCGCCACGTCATCGTCTCGGCGCACCCGAGTCCGCTCTCCGCCTCGCGGGGCTTCTTCGGTTCCAAGCCGTTCAGCCGCACGAACGACTTCCTCGTCTCCCGCGGCGTGGACCCGATCGACTGGTCCCTCGACTGACGACCGGGTCGTGGCGTCGGCCGCAAGGGCTGTCCGCCGACCCACCCCCTCGTTAGGCTTGGGGGATGCTGGAAGAGGAGTACGAGCCGAGGCGCCGGCTGCCGCCGCACCTGCGCAAGCCGCCGACCCCCGAGACCCCCTTCGCGTTCACGATGCGCGACGCCACGGCGGCCGACCTGCCCGACATCCGGGCGATCTACAACCACTACGTCGCCAACAGCATGGTCACCTTCGACGAGGACGCGATGACCCTCGCCGAGTGGCGCTCCAAGTTCGCCTACCTGCAGCGGCTCCAGCTCCCGTTCATCGTCGCCGTCAACCCGACCGGACAGATCCTCGGGTACGCGCTGTGCGCGCCGTGGAAGCAGAAGCGCGCCTACCGCTTCACGGTGGAGAGCTCGATCTACCTCGGAGCGGCGGCGACCGGCAAGGGCCTCGGCACCGATCTGCTCGGTGAGCTCATCGAGCGCTCGAAGGCCGCGGGGCTCAAGGAGATGCTGGCCGTCATCGCCGACAAGGGCGCCGAGTCGTCGATCGCCCTGCACGAGAAGTTCGGGTTCACCGAGGTGGGCCGGATGGGCCGAGTCGGGTTCAAGTTCGACCGCTGGATCGGCACGGTCCTCCTCCAGAAGTCCTTGAAGCGCTGAGCCGGTCGACGCCCTTCGACAGGCTCAGGGACCGGAACGGACAGGGACCAGGGACCGGAACGGACAGGGACCAGGGACCGGAACGGACAGGGACCAGGGACCGGAACGGACAGGGACCGGAACGGACAGGGAACGGTGACCACAGGAGGGCGCCGCCTCTAGGCTGGTCGCATGGCGGAACTCCACGAGCTGACGGCGCTCGAGCAGTGGCAGGCGTTGCAGCGGGACGAGGTCTCGCCGACGGAGCTGGCCCGGCATTACCTCGACCGCATCGAGCGCCTCGACGACGCGATCGGTGCCTTCACCTCGGTCGCCGCCGGATCGCTCGCCGAACGCGTGGAGGCGGTCGAGGCGCTGCCCCGGACCGCACCGCTCTGGGGACTCCCGATCGGCGACAAGGACCTCGTGTCCCGTGCCGGTCAGCCCGTCCGCTTCGGGTCGCGGCTCACCGCGGAGGTCGTGGCGACGACCGACGACGAGCTGGTCGGCGTCCTCGACCGGGCCGGAGCGGTGAGCCTCGGGAAGACCGCGACCCCGGAGTTCGGGCTCTACGGCTACACGGAGCCGCTCGACGGGGTGCCGACGCGGAACCCGTGGGCCCTCGACCGAGGGGCGGCCGGGTCGAGTGGCGGGGCCGCAGCCGCCGTCGCCGCGCGGCTCCTCCCGTTCGCCCCCGGCTCCGACGGTGGCGGCTCCGTCCGGATTCCGGCGGCCGCCTGCGGGCTCGTCGGCCTGAAGCCCACGAGGGGGCTCGTCCCCGCGGGCTCCGGTGTCGACCGACTCGCCGGCCTCGTCGTCCCCGGGCCGATCGCCCGGACCGTCGCCGACGCGGCGCTCCTGCTCGACGCGATGATCGAGCGCGTGCACGGACGCATCGACCATCACTTCACGCTGCGAGCACCCGACGCCGATGACGGACCCCTGCTCGGGCACGCCGTCCGCGGCGAGGGACGGTTCCAGCTCGCGGTGCTCGACGGGTCACCCTGGGACAGCGCCTTCGAGCTCACGGTCGACCCGGAGGCCCGCGCCGCCGTCGACGTCGCCACCCGGGCGTTCACCGCGATGGGGCACGGCTTGGAGGAGCTCACCCTGCGCGACGCCGAACGGTACCCGGCCGACTTCACGACGATCTGGCAGGCCTCAGCGGCCGGTGTCCCGGCGTCCTCGGAGGCGGAGCTGGCGCTCCTCGAACCCATCACGAGGTCCCTCGTCGAGCGCGGTCGGGCGCTGCCGGCGACCCGGCTCATGGAGACGCTCGCCAGTCTCCACCGGTTCGAACGCAGCGTCCTCGCGCAGTTCGCGCCGTTCGACGCGATCATCACGCCGGCGCTCGCCCAGACACCACGGCCGATCGGGTGGTACGACCAGGGGTCGCCCGAACTGAACTTCGAGCAGCAGGTGCGTTACGCGCCGCACACCTCCTTCGTGAACGCGACCGGCTTGCCGGCCATCACCCTCCCGGTGCACGAGACGTCCGAGGGGCTGCCGATGGGCGTCCAGCTGATCGGGCGTCCCGGAGGCGAGGCGACCCTGCTCGCCCTCGGGGCGCAACTGGAGCGGCGACTGCGTTGGCAGGACCGCGTCCCGTCCGTCGCCCGCTGACCGATCGTCGCCCTCGCGTCGCCGGGTGGCGTATGACGGGATGTGACACCGCGGCCGGACCCCGTCCCTCCCGCTGCGCCTAGGGTGCTCAGGCGGCCCGGTCCGGACGGACCGATCGCCGCTCCACCGGAGGAGTCGATCATCAGCGCACAGTCCAGTCCAACGCAGTCCAGCCCCAAGCAGCTCATCCTCAACCTGTTCGAGATGAACTGCGTCAGCCACATCACCCACGGCCTCTGGCGCCTGCCGGACAACCGACGCGACCAGTACACCGACATCCGGTACTGGACGACACTCGCCCGGACGGCGGAGGCGGGCGGGTTCGACGCGATCTTCATCGCGGACGTGGTCGGCACCTACGACGTGTTCCGTGGCGGCCCGGCCGACGCCCTGCGCGAGGGCCTGCAGATCCCGAACAACGACCCGCTGCTCGTCGTCCCGGCGATGGCCGCCGTGACCGAGCACCTCGGTTTCGGTATCACCTTCTCGACGAGCTACGAGCCGCCGTTCGCCTTCGCGCGTCGCATGAGCACCCTCGACCACCTGACGAACGGCCGCGTCGCGTGGAACATCGTCACCTCGTACCTGCCGAACGCCGCACGGAACTTCGGCCTCGCCGAGGAGATCCCGCACGACGAACGGTTCGCGATCGCCGAGGAGTACCTGGACGTCCTCTACAAGCTCTGGGAGGGCTCCTGGGACGACGACGCCGTCATCCGCGACCGGGAGGCCGGCGTCTACTCCGACCCCGACAAGGTGCGGTACATCGATCACGTCGGGCGCTACTTCCAGGTCGCCGGACCGCACCTGTCCGAGCCGAGCGCGCAGCGGACACCGCTGCTCTACACCGCGACCGCCTCACCGGACGGCATCGCGTTCGCCGGACGGCACGCCGAAGCGGTGTTCACGGGCGTGCGGGGGCCTGGTGGTGCAGGCCCCCTCCTGGAGCGGTTCCGTGCGGCAGCGGCCGACAACGGACGCGACGGGGCCGCGCTCAAGATCGTCGTCCAGGCCGCCGTCATCGTCGCGCCGACGCAGGAGGAGGCCGAGGCCAAGGCCGCGCAGTACCGGGAGCACGCGAGCATCGTCGGCCGGTTCGTGCACGCCGGGCTGCCGTTCGACCCGCTGGCGCACCCGGAGGACCGGACCGTCGCCGAGGCGCTCGCCGCAGAGGGGGTCCCGGCGGACGCCCTGCCGCCGCAGGTGACGGCCGGCACCGTCGGCGAGTTCATCGTGCGGGTCGGCAGCGACCTCGAACGGGACTTCTTCGCCGTCGGCACCCCCGAGGTCGTCGCCGACGAGATCGAGCGATGGTTGGACGAGGTCGGTATCGACGGGATCAACCTGCGGCAGTACCACAGCCTCGACACGCTCATCGACTTCGTCGAACTCGTGGTGCCGGAGCTGCGTCGCCGAGGGCGGCTGCGCGACGCGTATCGACCGGGGGAGACGCTCCGCGAGCGCCTGACCGGCGGGGCGGCCCGGCTCCCGGACGACCACCCGGCCGCACGATACCGCGGAGGGGGGAACCTCGGCGGTGGGCCCGCGGAGGCCGCCGACGTGTGAGCAGCCCGCTACAGGTCCGGCCACCGGCATCCCGACGTAGGCTCGTCGTGACGGTGAGTGGAGGACGATCGAGTGGTGGATGTCGGCACTGGACGGCGACCGGTCTCCCGCCTGCGCACCCGCCTGCTCGCCGGGCTCCGCTCACGGATCCTCGCGGTCTTCGCGGTGGAGCAGGACCGCCCGCCGCAGTGGACCCTCGATCTCGAGGACGGCATCGACACGGGGTTCTTCACTCCCGACTCAGCGGCCTGGACGGTGCACGGCGGTGTCGAGACCATGGTCGCCGGCATCCGGGCGCTCCTCCTGCAGGCGGCGCACCCCGGGGCCCTGGCCGGCGTGCACGACTGGTCCCGGTACCGGGAGGACCCCCTCGGACGGCTCGACGGCACCATCCGTTGGATCTTCACCGTCACCTACGGCGACTGCGACACGGCGCGTCGGACGAGCGACTACGTGCTCAAACTCCACGAACGCGTCGTCGGGGAGTACCTCGACGCCCATGGCGTGGTGCGCCCGTACGCGGCCAACGACCCGGACCTCCTGCGCTGGGTGCACCTGGCGTTCACCGACGCCTTCCTGAGCGTGCGACAGACCTGGGGCGGCCGGATCCCCGGTGGTGCGGACGCCTATGTGGCCGACTGGGCGCTCGCGGGCGAGCTCATGGGCGTCGTCGACCCGCCCCGCTCGGAGGCCGAACTGGCCAGGCAGCTGCGCGGGTACCTCGACGCCGGCGACCTGACCGGCGGCCCGCGGGTGGACGAGACCCTGGCGTTCCTCCGTCGACCGCCGCTCGACCGCTCGCTGCTCCCCGCCTATGGGATCCTCTTCGCGGGAGCCGTCGCGACGATCCCACCCGAGTACCGCCGCATCCTCGGGCTCCGCACCGCCCATCTCGGCCCGATCCCGCTGCCGGTCGTGACGGCGACGCGGGTCGTCCTGTGGGTCGTGGGGCTCGTCCTGCACGGTGAGTCACCGAGCCAGCGCGCGGCACTGCGCCGGCACCGGCGCCTGGCGGACCCGCCGGCCGTTCCCGGTCCCTGAGCTTGTCGAAGGGCTGCGCTCCGTGTTCCGGGCTGTGCCCTTCGACAGGCTCAGGGACCGGATGGTGGCTCAGGGACCGGGTGGTGGCTCACGGGCCGGATGGTGGCTCAGAGACCGGGTGGTGGCTCAGGGACCGGATAGTGGGTCGGGGAGCGGTTCGCGGCGCAGAGACCGTGACGTCGTCAGAGGCGGGGGACCGAGGCGAGCAGCTGGGTCGTGTACGGGTGCGAGGGTCGACTGAGGACCTTGGTGACCGGGCCCTCCTCGACGATCGCCCCGTCGCGCATGACGACGACCCGGTCGCAGAGATGCTGCACCACGCCGATGTCGTGCGAGACGAGCACGATCGCGAGCCCGAGCTCCTGCCGCAGCCCGCCGAGCAACTCGAGGATCTGCGCGCGGACGGTGACGTCGAGCGCGCTGAGCGGTTCGTCGCCGACGAGGAGGCGCGGGCGGTGCACGATCGCGCGCGAGAGGGCGATGCGCTGGCGCTGACCACCGGAGAACTCGTGCGGGAAGCGCTCGGCCGCGTCGGCGTCGAGACCGACGAGCCGGAGGACCGCGCGGACCTTGGAACGGTGGTCGCCCTCGATCCCGAGCGCCGAGAGCGGCTCGGCGACGATCCGCCCGACGCTCATGCGCGGGTCGAGCGATGCGTACGGGTCCTGGAACACCACACCCGTCTGTCGACGGAACCAGTGCAGACTCCTGGCGCTCGCCGCAGCGCTGACGGGACGGCCGTCGAACTCGACCGTGCCGGAGCTCGGGGTGTCGAGCGCGAGCAGGAGGCGGACGAGCGTCGACTTGCCCGACCCCGACTCACCGATGATGCCGACGGCCTCACCGGGCGCGACGACGAGGTCGCTCGGGTGGAGCGCGACGGTGCGGCTCGGGCGCTGGAAGAGCGACTCCCGAGGGTTGGTGTAGACCCGTCCGAGCCCCTGGGCGTGGAGCAGCGGCTCAGTCATCGTCCTCGCCCTTCCAGCTCATGGTCTTCGCGGCGGCCAACAGCCGCTGCGTCACGGGCGACACCGGCGTCGACAGCAGCTGGGCCACCGGCCCGGCCTCGACGACCTTCCCCTGCGCGAGCACCACGGCGTCACTGGCGATCCGGGAGAGGACCGCGAGGTCGTGGGTGATGAAGACGAGGGACGCCCCGGTCTCGCTCACGAGACGTTCGAAGAGGCCGAGGATCTCCGACTGGATGGTGACGTCGAGCGCTGTGGTCGGCTCGTCCGCGATGAGCAGGGAGGGTCCGCAGGCGAGGGCGATGGCGGCCGCGACCCGCTGTCGTTGTCCGCCCGACAGTTGGTGCGGGTACCGCCGGACGATGCGCTCAGGATCGGGCAGACGGACCCGCGCGGCGAGTTCGATGGCCCGGTCGAGCGCTTCCCGTTTCGACAGCCCCTCGTGGATGCGCAGCGGCTCGCCGATCTGCCGTCCGATGGTGCGGATCGGGTTGAGTGCCGTCCGAGGCTCCTGGAACACGATCCCGATCTCACGCCCGCGGATCCGCGCGAGTTCGCGGTCGTCGCGGCCGAGGAGCTCCTCGCCCTGCCAGCGGATGCTGCCGCTCACCGAGGCGCCGTCGGGGAGCAGTCCGAGGATCGCCAGCGCCGTCAGCGACTTCCCGGATCCGGACTCGCCGATGAGGCCGAACCGTGCGCCCGCCGGCACGCTGAAGCTCACGCCGTCGACGACCCGGCGACCGCCGAGCGTGACGACGAGGTCCTGGACGTCGAGACTCATGCGGTCACCCCCTGGGGCGAGGTGGGGGTCGACGCGGGTCCTCGGCGACCGAGGGTCGGATCGGTCGCGTCCCGCAGGGCGTCTCCGAGGAGGTTGAGGGCGAGGACGGTGATGGTGATGGCGAGCCCCGGCCACAGCACCGACAGCGGGTGCACGGCGAGGTAGGTCTGCAGCTCACTGAGCATCCGACCCCACGACGGGACGCTGGAGGGGGCGCCGTAGCCGAGGTACGACAGGCCCGCCTCGGCGAGCACCGCGACCGCCATCGACCACGACAGCTGGACGATGAACACCGGTGCGACGTTCGGCAGGAGATGCCGCGTCAGGTTCCTCACCGGTCCGAGACCGGCGGCCTTGCCGGCGAGCACGTACTCGCTGTGCGAGACCCGGCGGATCTCGGGGCGGGTCACCCGGGCGATGTTCACGCCGAAGCTGATGCCCACCGCCCAGACGACGACCCACAGCGATCCGCCGAAGACCGAGGCGATCATCATGGCGATGAGGAGGGTCGGGAACGCGATGAGGATGTCGATCAGCACCGCGACCGTCTCCCGGACCCAGCGCCGCGTGAGCGAACCGAGGGCGGCGAGGGCGACCCCGATGACCGTCGAGACGACTGCGGACCCGATCGCGACGGCCACGGTCACCCGCGCACCGACGAGCAGCAGGCTGAAGATGTCGCGTCCGACCTCGTCCGTGCCGAGCAGATGGGCCGGCGACGGAGCCAGCCACTTCGCGAACGGATCGGTGAGCTGGGGGTCGTACGGCGTCCAGAGGAAGGAGACGCCGGCGCTCAGGAGGAGCAGGGTGACCACGACGAGCCCGAACACGCCGGCCGGGCCGGACACGAGGGTGCGGAGTCCGCCTGATGCCGCGCGCCGACGCGGGTGATCCTGAGGGGCGGTCATGTGGTCCGCTCCCGTTCTCGGAGTCGGGGGTCTGCGAGACGGTGGACGACGTCCACGACGGCACCGATCACGAGGACCACCCCGGTGAGGACGAGGAGCTCGCCCTGCACCTTCACGAGGTCGCGGTTGCCGACGTCGGCGACGAGCATGCGCCCGATGCCGGGCAGCGTGAAGAGCTGTTCGATGATGACGCTGCCGACGATGAGCCCGGCGATCTGGAGCCCGAGCACGGTGACGACCGAGAGCGCCACGTTCGGCAGCCCGTGGCGGATGAGCGCCTGCGAACGGGTCAGCCCCTTCGCCGCCGCCGTCCTGACGTAGTCCTGGCCGATCGCGTCGAGGGCGGCGGAACGGACGAAGCGCAGCAGGACCGCGCCCTCGACGACGCCGATCGTGAGTGCCGGGAGGAGGAGGGCGCGGATCGCCGCCAGCGGATCGTTCCAGCCCGCGCGCGGGAAGCCCTGCGCCGGGAGCCAACCGAGCACGACGGCGAAGAGGAGCACGAGCATCATGCCGGCCCAGACGACCGGGACGGCGGCGAGCCCCTGCGACGCGAAGGAGATGACGACGCCCGTCGCGCGGGTGCGTCGGACGGCCGCCAGCACCCCGAGCGGCACACTGAACGCGAGGGCGATGACGAGGGCCATGATGCCGAGCGGGACGGTCACCTGCGCCTTCTGGGCGAGTTCGCTGGCGACGGGGGTGCCCGTGATGAGCGAGTTCCCGAGATCGCCGCGGAGCAACCCGCCGATCCAGTCGAGGTACTGCAGGAGGACGGGCTGGCCGAGTCCCAACTGTTCACGGATCGCGGCGACCGCTTCGGGTGTCGCGTCCGTTCCTGCGATGACCTGGGCGACGTCGCCCGGGAGCACCCTGATGGTGAAGAAGATCAGGGCGCTCGCGGCGAGGAGCCCGACGAGGAGGAGTACCAGCCTCGTCAGGATGAACCGGGTCACCCGGTCACGGCGACCTTCGCCAGGTTGATGCGCGAGTTGACCGAGTCCACGGGGAAGCCGGTCACGCCGTCGCGCACCACCGTGAGGGTGATCGCGGTGTAGAGCCAGTCGGCGGCGTTGTCCTTGGACACGAGGTACGCCGCCTCCTTGAGCTTCTGGGCTGCGACGGCCGGATCGGTCGCCGCTACGGATTCAGCATAGAGCGACTGGACCTGCGCGTTGTCGTAGCCGAAGTAGTAGTTCGGGTTCGCCCAGTTCTGGAAGTCGCGTGCCTCGACGTGGTTCACGTAGCTGAGGTCGTAGTCCTTGTTCGTGTAGACGTCGTTGAGCCAGGTCGGGAACTCGACGCTCTTGACCGTGAGGGTGACACCGATGGCCTTGAACTCGGACACCAGGACGTTGGCCACCGAGGTGCCGTAGAAGCTCGGGATCGTGAGCGTCAGGGACAGGTTCTCCTGGCCGGCCTGGGCGAGGAGCGCCTTCGCCTGGTCGGGGTCGTACTTCACGAGCTCGCTGAGGTTCTCGTAGCCCGGGTCGAGCTCGGGGATCGGTCCGTACTGCTCGACCGCGGCGCCGCCGACGGCCTCGACGATCGCGGCGTGGTCGATGGCGGAGCGGAGCGCCTGCCGGACGAGGGGGTCGTTCAGGGGAGCGCGCTGGTTGTTGAAGGCGAGGGTGTACTTGTCGGTCGTCTTGCCTTCGGTGATGCTGAACCCGTCGGCGCGGGTGATCTGGTCCTTGAGGTTCGCGTCGAGCGCCGTCTGCACGTCGAGTTCGCCGGCGAGGGTGGCGTTGACGGCGGAGGAGGCGTCGGGGATGTAGCTGAAGACGACCTCCTTGACCTTCGGAGCGTCGCCCCAGTACTTCGCGTTCCGGTCGAAGGTGATGCTGTCGCCCTGCTTCCAGGTCTTCAGGGTGAACGGCCCGGTGCCGTTGGCGGTCGTCGACAGGTCGTTGGTGGCGCCCGACTCCAGCACGAGTCCTGCGCGTCCGGTCAGGGTCCACAACAGGTTGGAGTCGGGCGAGGTGAGCTGCAACTGCACGGTCGAGTCGTCGACGGCCGTGATCGAGGCGACCTTCTGGAGCGCCACGTTGTCGACGAACGTCGGGTCCTGCTGCACCTGGGTGATGGAGTCGACGACGTCGGCCGCGGTCAGGGCTGCGCCGTCGTGGAAGGTCACGCCGTCGCGGAGGACGAAGGTGTAGGTGAGACCGTCGGCGCTGATGTCGTGGCTCTTGGCGAGCGTGTCGACGATCTGGTTGTCCTCGGTGCGGGACACGAGGCCCTGGTAGACGTTGTCGATGAGGATCTGGTCGAGCGCGGCGCCCGAGGTGGTGCGGATGTTGAGGTCGGAGGGCTCCAGGACGAGACCGACCCGCAGGGTCGCGTCGGCGTCGGGCGTCGGCGTCGTGGCCGGGCCTGCGCAGCCGGTGAGGACGAGGGCGGCGCCGGTGACCGCGATCGCGGCGGTGAGGAGCTGACGACGCAGCTGACGATGACGCATGGAGGTCCTTTCGGGGATGCTGGAGTGGCCGGCATCTGGAGACGCACAACCGGTTCCGGGCAGCGGGCATTCCCGCCTGGGCCGCGCGAATACTGGACCGCGTCCGGAAAGCCGCATCGCTGGGGCTCCAGCGAGCGTACCCAGTCGACGTGTGTGGTGCCAGCCACGGTGTCAGGGGGCGTCACAGAGTGATCGGATCGTGATGTGCCCCGCAGCCTTGGAAGACCCTGCGCAGGGGATCGAAGTGAGCTTAGGCTCGCCTATACTGATCGCGTGAGTTATTTCGAGGATCCGGCGGAGTTCGCCGTCGCGGACGCACGGCACGTGCTGCTCGCGGGCGACGAGTCGTCGGTCGGCGAGCTTGCCGAAGTGCTCGCACTGCTCCCCATCTGTGCCCGTGGTCAGGTGTTCGTCGAGGTCGACGACGCCGCGTCGATCACCACGCTCGACTCGCCGGGACGCGTCGTCGTGACGTGGCTCGTCCGCGCAGCGCGTTCGGGGGAACCCGGAACGGGCAGCCGGTGTGCACGCGGTCAGGCCGTCGCGCGAGCGACCCGGGCCTGGGCGAGCGAGATGCTCGACGTCGACGGACACGACGCGGCCGACTACCACGTGTGGATCGGCGGCGAGACGGAGCACCTGACGGGTCTCCGGAACGACCTCAGGATGACCCTGGCGAGCATCGGCGCGCGTCAGCGATCGAGTTCGGTCGAGCGCGCATCGCACTGACACGACCTCGCACCGGCACGGCATCGCGCGGACGCCGCGACGCTCGTCAGCGGCGCTTCGGCAGGTAGCCACCCGCTTCGAGACCGGCTTCGATCTCGAACCGGTTCCGGAGCGGATCACGACCGGCGATCGCGTACATCAGCGGGAAGAGCATGCCGTACCGCTGCCACTGCCGCTTGTGAACCGCCTCGTGTTCGAGCACCCGGGTCGACACGTTCCGGTCGGTGAGGTACACCCCGCCGACGCACGAGCCACCTCGGCCGAACGTCCACGACGGCATCCCGCGGAAGACGATCATCCCGCCCCGCCGTTCGACCGGACCGGTGCTCCAGAGTGCGCCCCAGACGAGCCCGGTGAGCGTGGCGTACCAGTACCCGATCCGGCTGAGCGGTGAGTCGAGCCACGGGCCGCCGGAACGACGGCTCCGCGGCTCATCGACGTCGCCGGGACGCGTCACGCACCGCTCCGGTAGGTTTCGAGGAGTCGCAGCCAGATCTCGCTCATCGTCGGGTAGGACGGCACCGCGTGCCAGAGGCGGTGCAGCGGCACCTCACCCACGACGGCGATCGTCGCCGCGTGGACGAGTTCGGCGACGTCCTGACCCACGAAGGTCATCCCGATGATCACGCCGCGCTCCTCGTCGACGACCATCCTCGCCTGCCCGGTGTAGCCGTCGGCGTGGAGGCTCGAGCCCGCGATGCCACCGAGGTCGTAGTCGACCACCCGGTGGTCGATCCCCGCCGCCTCGGCCTGCGCGGCCGTGAGTCCGACGGCGGCGACCTCCGGTTCGGAGAAGACGACCTGCGGCACGGCACGGTGGTCGGCGGTCGCCGCGTGGTCGCTCCACGGGCTGGTGTCGACGTCCGCGCCGTTCGCCCGTGCCGCGATGACCGCTCCCGCGGCGCGTGCCTGGTACTTGCCCTGGTGCGTCAGGAGAGCCCGGTGGTTGACGTCGCCGACGGCGTACAGCCAATCGCTGCCGTGAGCGAGGAGCTGATCGTCGACCTCGATCCAAACACCCGGTTCCAGGCCGAGGGTCTCGAGCCCGAGGTCGTCCGTCCGTGGCGTCCGGCCGGTGGCCACGACGAGTTCCGCCGTCGTCACCGCGTCCCGGTCGTCGAACTCGAGCGTGACGGCACCGTCGGCGGCCCGGGAGACGGCGGTGGGGGAGGCGTGCACGATCGTCACGCCGAGCTCACGCAGGGAGGACTCGACGAGCTCGCCGGCGAACGGCTCGGTGTTGCCGAGCAGGCCACTGCGGGCGACGAGCGTGACGTCGACCCCGAGTGAGCGGTAGGCCGTCGCGAGCTCGACGGCGACGACGCCGCCACCGAGGAAGGCGACGGACGCTGGCAGGGTCTGGACGCCCGTGGCCTCGCGGCTCGTCCACGGCTCCACCGCCGACAGCCCTGGGATGTCGGGCAGGAGCGCGGCGGATCCGGTGCAGACCGCGACGGCGTGCGTCGCCGTGAGTACGGTCGTCGAGCCGTCGGCGGCGGTCACGGTGACCTCGCGCTCGCCGGTCAGCCGACCGTGCCCCCGCACCAGCTCGATACCGGCGCCCTCGAGCCACTCGACCTGGCCGTCGTCCGACCAGTCGCTCGTGAACGAGTCCCGTCGCGCGAGGACCTTGAGCGGGTCGAGCGCGGTGTCCTCGGGGATGGCTCCACCCGTGCGCTTGGCGGCACGCAGGGCGGCGCCCGATCGGATGAGGGCCTTGGACGGCATGCAGGCCCAGTAGGAGCACTCACCGCCGACCAGTTCGCTCTCGACGATGACGACGCTCAGACCGCTCTGGTGGGCGTAGTCGGCGACGTTCTCGCCGACGGGTCCGGCTCCGATGACGACGAGATCGACGGTACGGCTCATGGGGTGACTCCTGTCGGGTTGGTGCTGTCGGGTTTCGGTTCGCGACTGATCGCGCCGATGATGCGGAGGATGGTGCCGAGGTCGTCGGCTGCGGCGTCGGGGGAGCCGGGGGAGAAGCCCGTGACCCCGGCCCCGGCGAAGCCGAAGCGGGCGCGGAGGGCGGTGATGCAGTCGAGCAGGGTGCCGAGTTCGAGACCGAAGGGGACGGCCGAGCTGACACCGGCGATGACGGCGGGGTCGAGGACGTCGACGTCCACGTGCAGGTAGACGCGGTCGGCGCCCGTCGTCTCGACGGCCGCGACCACCTCGGCGGCGCTCGTCATCACCGAGGAGACCATGGGGATGCCACGCTCCTCGACATGGGCGAGTTCACCGTCGTCGAGGTCGCGCACCCCCACGAGGACGAGCCGGGCGGGATCGAGCGGGGCCTCGGGCAGCAGCATCGCGGCGCCTTCGCCGGTCAGTGCCCGGGCGACCATGCCGCTGAACGACCCGGACGGCGAGCTGAGCGGGGTGTTGAGGTCGCCGTGGGCGTCGAACCAGACGACGGCGATGCCGGGGTCGCGTCGGAGGGCCTCACCGACCGACGCGAGTTCGACGCCGCAGTCCCCACCGATGGTGATGACGGGCTCGTCGATCCCGACGAGCGCCTGACGTTGGAGTTCCGCGGTCGTCACGAGGGAACTGGCGCGCCGGATGTCGGTGTCGAGGGCCTCGCCCGCCTCGGTCGGCACGTGCACGAGTGTCGTGGCCGCCGTGGGCAGGTCGCCACGGATCGCCTCGGCTCCATCGATCAACTGCATGGCCCTGGACGAGCCGGAGCCCTGCCACTGGGGGACGACGACGAACTTCGTCATGCGGTGCCTTCCTGGAGATGGTGCGAGGGGGCGAGGGCGACGGGCCCTCGGGAGGTCCCGAGGGCCCGTCGGATCGGCACTACTGGCCGGCGTTCGGCGTGTACTCGGGGCCGGAGGACTCGATCGCGGGTGACGTGGAACCGCCGCCCTTCAGCGCGGCGAGGCGGGCCTCGACCTCGGTCAGCTCACCGAGGTCCTCGAGGTCGTTGAACTGCGCGTCGAGGCTCGATGCGGCGAGCTCCTGCTGGCCGAGCACCTTCGCCTCCTCGCGGCGGATCTTGTCCTCGTAGCGGCTCAGGTCGCTCGTCGGGTCCATGATGTCGATGCTGCCGACCGCGTCCGCGACCTTGCGCTGCGCCTCGGCGGTCTTGGCCCGGGCGACGAGCTCGCTGCGCTTCGTCTTCAGCTGCTCGAGCTTCGTCTTCATGCCGTTGAGGCCGTTCTTCAGCTGCTCGACGACCTTCGTCTGCGAGGCCAGCTGCGGCTCGGCCTGCTTGGCCTCGTTCTCGGCGCCGATCTGGCGCTGGAGCGCGATCTTCGCGAGGTTGTCGAACTTGTCGGCGTCCGCGGCGTTACCCGCCTGACGGTACTCGTCGGCCTTGCGGCTCGCGGCCAGCGCCTTGGTGCCCCACTCGGAGGCCGCCTCGACGTCCTGCTGGTGGTCCTGTTCGAGGAGCCGGAGGTTGCCGATCGTCTCGGCGATCGCGCTCTCGGCGTCGGCGATCGAGTTGGTGTAGTCCCGGACCATCTGGTCGAGCATCTTCTGCGGGTCCTCGGCGGAGTCGAGCAGCGCGTTGATGTTGGCCTTGGTCAGCTGGGCGATGCGTCCGAAGATGGACTGCTTCTCTGCCATGGTGTGGTTCCTCTCTCGTGTCCTGCTGGGTCGTGTCGGTCGGAGTCTGGTGATGATGTGGGTGGTGCAGCGGATCAGAAGCGACCGCCGCCGCGTCGGGAACGGGTGCCGCCGCCACCGAAGCTGCCGGCGCTGCGTGAACGGCCGGAGCCGCCGCCGAACATGCCGCCGCTCGATCCGCCGCCGCCGAACATGCCGCCGCCGGAACGGGACCCGCCGCCGCCGAGGACGGAGTTGATCAGGATGCCGCCGAGGACGGCACCGAGCATCCCGTTGCCACCGTGCTGACCCTGGCCGCCACCGAACATCCCCTCGAGTCCGCCCGCCGACTGGCTCTGGAACTGCCCGAGGTCGGCCTGGGCGAGCTGCACCGCCTGACTCGCGAGCGAGTTGGCACGCTGGGCGAGGGAGAGCGCCTGCGTCGGGTCGTTGGCGGCGAGGCCCTGGGCCTGCACGAGGGTGCGGCCGGCCTCGGCGAGGCGCGTCCGGGCCTCCGGGCCGACGGCTCCACGCCGCGAGACGATGAAGTCCTCCGCAGCCGACACCTGCGCGCCCGCCGTCTGCAGGGTCTGTCCGAGGGCGGCTGCGGCGCGTTGTCGCTGCTCCGCCGCGGTGCGCACCCCCTTTAGCGCGCCGTCGATCTGCGTGTTCGCCGCATCCAGGCGGGCGAGGAGGGCGATCGGGTTGTTCGGTGCGCCGAGCGCGCCGCGAACCTGGGAGACCGTCGCGGTGGTGCTCGCGACCGCCGCGGCGAGGGTGCCGGTCGGATCCGGTTGGCCGCCAGCCGCGGCGACGTCCCCGTCCAACTCGGCCAGTCGGGCGGCGAGGTGCTGCTCGGCGGTCGTCAGGTCGGCCTGCAGCCGCTTCACGGCCCCGGTGAGCTGGGTGGCCTGGTCGAGCGCTTCCTCGGCGGCTCGGATGCCGACGGCGGCCTCGCCCGAGTCTCCGGCGGCGAGTCGTGCAGCTGCGTCGGAGATCGCCGCGGTGGCGAAGGCGAGTCGCTCGGTCGCCTGCGCCGGGTTGTCGATCACGGTGATGAGCGCATCGGGGCTGTAACGCTGCTGCAGGGCGTGCACCGCGTCTTGCGCGGCCGTCACCGTCGGTCCGGCCGCAGCCGCCCTGGCTCGCAGCTCCTCGACCGCGGCGGGTGCGTTCTTCTCGAGCGCGCGGAGCTCGTCGAATGAGGCGGCTTGTTCGTCGAGCACGTGGTTCGCGTGCTCGCAGAGCCGGATGATCTGGAGGTTCCAGTCGCGCTGTTGCTGCTCCGTGTCCGGCTCGGCGTCGTCGAGCCGCTGCTTGAGTGCGAAGGCCTGCGAGAGGTCGTCCTTCGCTCCGGCGAGGGCGGCGGTGAACGCCGCCGTGGCCTGTTCGCCGTAGGAGGCGGTCGCGAAGCCGAGCTCCTCCTCGCTCGTCCGGACGGCGTCGTCGGTCTGGACGAGCGCACTGCCGGCGAGTCGTTCGAGCTCGGGGATCGGGGCGATGGTCAGCGGGTCGGCCGGTGCCCCCTGCTGGCCCGCGGTCACGGCGCTGCCGCCGTTCGCACCGCGGCGCCGGCGGAGGAAGACGACCAGGAGGACGACGGCCACGACGGCGACGACCACGATCAGCAGGATGGTCAGCCACCCGGCCGAGCCCCCTGAGCCGCCACCGGTGCCTCCGATCGACCCGCCGCCGACGGCGGCACCCAGGCCTTCGGCGGCAGCGACGCCGGCCCCGGCCCAGTTCTCGTCACGCAGCTGCGGCAGGATGCGCTGCTGCTCGATCTCGGTCAGCTGATCGCCGCTCACCGGTCCGCTGGAGTCGCCGGAGAGGTAGTAGGCGCGGTCCTCGGTCGCCACGGCCAGCAGGTACTGGTTCGGTCCGAGGTTGTTGTCCTTGGCGGTCTGGTTCGCCCAGGACTCGGCATCGCTCGGGTCGGTGAAGGTCGGCACATAGACCACCCAGAGGTCGACGCCGTGATCCGCGGCCAAGTCGTCGACGGCCGTCGTGACCTCGGTGACCTCGCCGCTGCTGAGGACGCCCGCGCTGTCGCTCACGCGCCCGGCCCCGAGCTGCACCGGGCTCTCCGCCCAGGCGGCGGTGGTCCCCGCTCCGAGGAGCACGGCCACGCAGAACGCCCAGATCGATACCGCCCAGCGAACCCGCATCGGCCACCTCGTCACTCGTTCGGACCCTGGAGCCCCACCCCGCGGCTCGGTTCCGAGTCTAGGTCCGGGCCCTCGACATCTCTACAGCGGGCTCCCAGTGAGCGCACCGAACCAGAGCTGTGCTATACGGCGGTGACGGGACGTGGCCGACACCGACCGCGACGCTGTCACCGACCGTGACGGACTCTGTTACCGACCGTGACGCGGCCACTCGCGCGAGGGCATCCGCCCGGCGAGACTGGTCGAGTCACATCACGGAACCCCTGGAAGGAGCATCATGCAAGGACACGTCTCACCCATGCTGGCGCTCGTCGAGGTCACCAGGTTCCGTGAGGACGACCAGGCATACCACGAGTACGTGCAGATCCTCGTCGGACGGACCATCGCCGCCGCCGAACGGGCCGGCTGGCGCGTGACCCGGTTGGCCGCGCACGACCTCGGGACAGATGCGCTCCTCGCCTCGACCGACGGGGCCTCCGCCGTCGTCATCATGGGCGGAGCCGACATCGATCCCGCCCAGTACGGCGGAACCACCGGCTACCGCGCCGAGGGGCAGCACTTCCCCGAGGCCGACCGCGCCCAGCTGGCGGTCGCCCGTCGCGCCGCCGAGCGGGGCACACCGCTGCTCGGGATCTGCCGCGGTCACCAGATCATCAACGTCGCCCTCGGCGGGACGCTCGTGCAGGACCTCGGTGAGCACAGCGCCCACCGCAACGAGGGTGTCCCGGTCGATGAGAGCATGACCCCGCACGAGGTCGAGCTCGACGCCTCGAGTGCCCTCGCGTTCCGACTCGGTGCCCGTCACCTCCAGGTGCAGAGCGCCCACCACCAGTCGGTCGGCGAGCTCGGCGAGGGTCTGCGTGCCGTCGCCTGGGCCTCCGACGGCACCGTCGAGGCGATCGAGCACCGCACCCTGCCGATCACCGGCGTGCAGTGGCACCCGGAGGACCCCGGCACCGTGGACGACCAGCTCGGGCTCCTGCTCGGCGGTCTCGCCCGCGAGGCCGAGCGCGCCGCAGCCTAGTCGGGGTGTGTCTCCGCACCGGGCGGCTTCCCCTGCCAGGAGGCCCTCCACTGCAGACGACCCACCGCTCGACCTGTCCCCAACTCAGGACGGCGTCGGCGTGTCGAGCCTGGATCGCGGCGTGTCGGCCGCGCCACGCCGAGGCCGTCCTGAGAAAGGTCGGAGGGTTGGTTAGCGTTGACGGGTGTTCGAAGACAGGTACGGTCAGGACGTCCTCGCGGGGGACTGGCGGAAGAAGAACCGCGTGGTGGCCCGTGAGGTCGAGGCGGTGACCGACCTCGTGGTCGAGGAACTCGGCGGCTTCTGCGGCGCGATCACGCGCGTCGAGGCGAAGACGGTCGAGCTCGAGGACTACCGCGGCAAACGGCGCGTGTTCCCCATGGGGGCAGGGTTCCTCCTCGAGGGTGAGCCCGTCGTCCTCGTCGTGCCGAAGCGTGCACCGACCGGGCGGGCGCGCACCGCCTCCGGGTCCTTCGCCGTGGAGACGACCGCTCGGGTGGCTCGCGCGAGCCGGATCTTCGTCGAGGGCCGCCACGATGCGGAACTCGTCGAGCGGGTCTGGGGCGACGACCTGCGCGTGGAGGGCGTCGTCGTCGAATACCTCGCGGGCGTCGACCACCTCGACGCCGCGCTCGCCGAGTTCCGGCCGGGCCCAGACCGCCGTGTCGGCGTCCTCGTGGACCATCTGGTCCCCGGCTCCAAGGAGCAGCGGATCGCCGACGCCGTCATGGCCGGACCGAACGGCCGGAACGTCCTCATCGTCGGGCACCCGTACGTCGACGTCTGGCAGGCCGTGAAGCCCGCCAGGGTCGGCCTGCGCGAGTGGCCGACCATCCCTCGCTCCATCGAGTGGAAGAAGGGCATCTGCCAGGCGTTCGGCTGGCCGCACGACTCGCAGGCCGACATCGCCCGTGCCTGGAAGCGCATCCTCGGTCAGGTCCGGACCTTCAACGACCTCGAGCCGGAGCTCCTCGGTCGCGTCGAGCAGCTCATCGACTTCGTCACCGTCGACTGACCCGTTCGTCGGTTGCACCAGCGCGGTGCGCTGACGTCACCGCGAGGCGCAGCCGCGAGCGCGCCCCTCCGGAGGCCCGCGCTCGCGTGCCCAGGCCGCGCCCGCGCCGATTCGGGAGGGTTCGCGTCAGCGCACCGCGCTGACGGAAGGGTTCGGCGGGCAGAGACTCGCGCTCGCGTCAGCGCACCGCGCTGACGACCTCACCATCGACGGCGACCGCTGCCGCTAGGAGGCGACCTGACGCAGGGCGTCCTCGAGGACGGACACCGCGTCGCGGAGGAGCTCGTCGGACATGACCGCGCTCGGGAGGAGTCGCAGCACCGAGTCCCAGGAACCGGCGTCGAGCACGAGCACACCCTGGGCGATCGCCGCGTCGATGACGGTCTGCAGTGCCGTGGGGTGCGGCTGCTTCGTGCCGGGGACGACCAACTCGACGCCGGCCATGGCACCGATGATCCGGACCTCGCCGACGATGTCGAAGCGCTCGGCCCAGTCACCGATGAGCGATCGCAGGGTCGCCTCCACCCGACGGGCCTCGCCCAACAGGTCCTCGCGCTCGATGACCTCGAACGTCGCGAGCGCGGCCGCCGTGGACACCGGGTTGCCGCCGAAGGTGCCGCCGATGCCACCGGGCTGGACGGCGTCCATGATCTCGGCACGCCCGGTCACGGCCGACAGCGGGAAGCCGCCGGCGATGCCCTTGGCACTCGTGATGAGATCGGGCACGACGCCGTGGTGCTCGATCGAGTACCAGGCACCCGTGCGTCCGATGCCGGCCTGGATCTCGTCGGCGACGAACACGATCCCGTTCTCGGTGCACCACTCGCTGATGCGCGCAAAGTAGCCGGGCGCGGGGATGACGATGCCGCCGTCGCCGAGGACCGGTTCGGCGAAGAACGCGGCGACCTCACTCGCACCGATGTGCCGCTCGATGTAGTCGATCGTCACCTCGGCAGCCGCCGGTCCGTCGAGTCCGTCGCGGAAGGGGTAGGAGAGCGGGACACTGTAGATCTCGCCGGGGAACGGACCGAACCCGAGGCGCTCGGGCGCCGACCGGTAGGTCATCGCCATCGTCAGGTTCGTGCGTCCGTGGAAGGCGTGGTCGAGGGCGACGATCGCGCGACGTCCGGTGTACTTCTTCGCGATCTTCACCGCGTTCTCGACGGCCTCGGCACCGGAGTTCAGGAGGATCGAGCGCTTCTCGAAGTCGCCCGGCGTGATCTCGGACAGCTTCTCCGCGACGCGCAGGTAGTTCTCGTACGGCGTCACGGTGAAGAGCGTGTGCGTGAGCTTCGTCGCCTGCTCGGCTGCTGCCGCGGCGACATCGGGGTTGGCGTGTCCGATGGTCGTCACACCGATGCCCGTTCCGAGGTCGATGATGTGGTTGCCGTCGACGTCCACGAGGATGCCGCCGGAACCGTGGTCCATCCACACCGGCGCGAGGTTGCCGGCACCGCGTGACACCGCCCGGCGGCGCCGTTCCGTGAGGGCGAGCGATCGGGGGCCGGGGATGGCGGTCACGAGCTGGCGTTCCTGGGGCACGGAGTAGTCGATGGTCATGCAGGCCATGGTAGGCGCGCGCCCTCCGAGGACGCCGGGGGCTGACGGAGCGTCGCCGACGATTCCACGACATCTGGCGGTTGACTGGTGTTCACCAACCGTCCATGCGCGCTGCCTACCGTTGGCGGCGCTGAACAGCCGGACGACAGGGGATCGCGTATGGACGCCGACACCAGCACCGCCCTCCTCATCGAGCGGCAGCCCGCGCTGCTCGGTGGCGTGCGCGCACCGGCCGAACGCACCCTGCTCGACGTCCTCCGTGACGTCGCCGCGTCGCACCCCGAGGCCTCGGCGATCGAGGACGCGGAGGGGGCGCTCAGCTACCGCGAGCTCGTCCTCAGCGCCGAGCGGGTCGCGGCCGGGCTGTTCGCCGCCGGGGTCCGGCGCGGTGACCGGGTCGGTGTCCGGATCGCCTCGGGCACCCGCGACCTCTACCTCGGGATCCTCGGGATCCTGTTCACCGGAGCGGCCTACGTGCCCGTCGACGCCGACGACCCGGAGGAGCGGGCACGACTCGTGTTCGGTGAGGCGGCCGTCGTCGGCGTCCTGGTCGACGGCGGTGTCTTCGAGCGTTCGCGCCGAAGCACGGAGGACCCGGCCGATGACGGCGCCGATCCCGACCGGGTGCAACTCGCGACGGGCGCGGCACCCCACCCGGGCACCCGGGCGATCCCGGTCCTCGAACCACCGCGACTCGACGACGACTCCTGGATCATCTTCACCTCCGGATCGACGGGCACGCCGAAGGGCGTCGCCGTCTCGCACCGCTCTGCTGCCGCGTTCGTCGATGCCGAGGCGCGGATCTTCCTCCAGACGGAACCCCTCGGCCCCGGTGATCGTGTGTTGGCCGGCCTGTCCGTCGCCTTCGATGCATCCTGCGAGGAGATGTGGCTCGCCTGGGGACACGGCGCGTGCCTGGTCCCGGCGCCGCGCTCGCTCGTCCGCAGCGGCATGGACCTCGGACCCTGGCTCACCGCGAAGGGCATCACCGTGGTGTCGACGGTGCCCACGCTGGCGGCGATGTGGCCCGCCGAATCCCTCGAGAACATCCGCATGCTCATCTTCGGCGGCGAGGCCTGCCCGCCGGAGCTCGCCGCCCGGCTGGCCGTGGACGGCCGCGAGGTCTGGAACACCTACGGACCAACCGAAGCCACCGTCGTCGCCTGCGCCGCGCTGCTGACCGGCGAGCAGCCCGTGCGGATCGGACTGCCGCTCGACGGGTGGGACCTCGCCGTGGTCGACGCCGAGGGCATCCCGGTCGAGGAGGGCGGCGTCGGCGAGCTCATCATCGGCGGCGTCGGACTCGCCCGGTACCTCGACCCCGCGAAGGACGCCGAACGGTATGCGCCCATGCCGAGCATCGGGTGGTCGCGGGCGTACCGGAGCGGCGACCTCGTCCGCTACGAGGCCGCAGGACTCGTGTTCCAGGGGCGCGCGGACGACCAGGTGAAGATCGGCGGCCGACGCGTGGAACTCGGGGAGATCGAGGCCGCCCTGCAGGCGCTGCCGGGCGTCTCGGGTGCGGCAGCAGCCGTCCAGCGCACCGCCGCCGGGAACGCCGTCCTCGTGGGGTACCTCGCGGTGCCCGACCGCGACGGGTTCTCCGTCGAGCGGGCGCTCGACACCCTCCGTGAGCAGCTCCCGGCACCGCTCGTCCCGCTCCTCGCGGTCGTCGGCGAGCTGCCCACCCGCACCTCCGGCAAGGTCGACCGGGCCGCGCTGCCGTGGCCGCTGGACGCCGCCGACGGGGAGGACGCCTCGACCCTGTCGGGCACCGCCGCGTGGCTCGCCGAGCAGTGGACGGCCGTCCTCGGTGTCCGGGTCACAGCCGAGAGCGACAACTTCTTCAGCCTGGGCGGCGGGAGCCTGGCAGCCGCGCAGCTCGTCTCGCTCATCCGCACCCGGGACGCCGAGTTCACGGTCGCCGACATCTACGGCCACCCCCGACTCGGCGCGATGGCCGCCGAACTCGACGGCCGACGCCCCGAGCGTCGCAGTCGGGCGGCCGTCGCGGACCCCGTGCTCCCGACGCCGCTCGCGACTCAGTGGGCACAGACCCTCCTGGGTGTCCCGCTCCTCATCCTCGTCGGACTCCGGTGGCTCGTGTACCTGCTCGCCGGCAGTCGGGTCCTCGGCCTCGTAGCGGATGTCCCGTACCTCCCCATGGTCTCGTGGTGGTGGATCGCCCTCGGCTTCCTCGTGGTCATCACTCCGATCGGACGCATGGCGATCTCCGTGATCGCGGCGAAGCTCCTCCTCGTCGGCGTCCGCCCGGGCGACTACCCGCGCGGCGGCTCGGTCCATGTGCGACTCTGGCTCGCCGAACGCGTCGCCGACACGGTCGGCGCGGTGAGTCTCGCCGGAGCCCCCTGGATCTCGAGCTACGCCAGGGCGCTCGGCGCGAAGATCGGTGCCGACGCGGACCTCCACAGCGTGCCGCCGGTCACCGGGTTCCTCACCGTCGGGGCGCGCGCATCGATCGAGCCCGAGGTCGACCTCCGCGGCTACTGGGTCGACGGCGACACGCTCCGACTGGGCCACGTCCACATCGGCGCCGAGAGCACGGTCGGCGCTCGCAGTACCCTGCTCGCCGGCACCCGGATCGGCAAGCGTGCGGAGATCGCTCCAGGATCGTCGGTCTTCGGCCGCGTCCCCTCCGGACACCTGTGGTCAGGGTCGCCCGCCGTCCGCGTCGGTAAGGCGAAACCGGTGTGGCCGACCGAACGACCCCCGCGCCGCCGACACTGGCTGTTCGCGTACGGCGCGGGATCGGCGCTGCTGTCGGTGCTGCCGTTCCTCGCCTTCGTGCTGGCGGCGGCGGTCGTGGCGGCCGGCGCGTCGGGAGCGACCAGCCTGCTCGAGTTCTCCTGGCGCGCGCTGCTCTGGGTGCCCGTCGCCACCCTCGTGTGGTTCATCGTCCTGGCGATCAGCACGATCGGCCTGGTCCGGCTGCTCGGACTCGGTCTCAGCGAGGGCTACTTCCCGGTGCGCAGTCGGGTCGGTTGGCAGGTGTGGGCAACGGAGCGGCTCCTGGACGCCGCGCGCACCCTCCTCTTCCCCCTGTACGCGAGCCTCTTCACGCCCGTCTGGCTCCGCCTGCTCGGGGCGAAGGTCGGGCGCAACGTGGAGGCGTCGACGGTGCTCCTCCTCCCGCGGATGACGACCGTCGGCGACGGTGCGTTCCTCGCGGACGACACGATGGTGGCCTCCTACGAGCTCGGCGGCGGGTGGATGCGGATCGCCGGTGCGTCCGTCGGCAAGCGCGCCTTCCTCGGCAACTCCGGCATGGCGGGCCCCGGCATGCACGTTCCCAAGAACGGGCTCGTCGCTGTCCTGTCGGCCGCACCGCGGAAGGCCAAGTCCGGCTCGTCCTGGCTCGGGAGCCCACCGATGCGGCTCCGGCGGCAGGTGTCCGACGCCGATCTCGACCGCACCTACGACCCGCCGCTCCGGCTCCGGATCGCCCGTGCACTGTGGGAGCTGTGCCGCATCGTCCCCGTCATGGTGACGACGGGCATCGCGCTCCTGGTGCTCCTCGCCCTCGCTTGGTTCGCCGACACCTGGGGTCTCGGCGTCGCGATCGCCGTCAGCGGAGCCGTGCTCCTGGCCGCCGGCGCGGTCGCGGCGGGGATCACGACCGTCGCCAAGTGGGTGATCGTCGGCCCGATCCGGACAGGGGAGCACCCGCTCTGGTCCTCGTTCATCTGGCGCAACGAGGTGTCCGACACCTTCGTCGAGATGGTCGCGGCGCCGTGGTTCGCGGCACCAGCCACCGGCACCCCCGCCCTCACCTGGTGGTTGCGCTCGCTCGGAGCCCGCATCGGTCGTGGGGTCTGGTGCGAGAGCTACTGGCTTCCGGAGGCCGACCTCGTCCGGCTCGGCGACGGCGCGACGGTCAACCGGGGCTGCGTTGTGCAAACGCACCTGTTCCATGATCGAATCATGAGTATGGATCAGGTCGAACTCGCATCGGGCGCCACGCTCGGGCCGCACAGCGTCATCCTCCCCGGAGCGCGGATCGACGACGACGCGACGGTCGGACCGGCCTCGCTCGTCATGCGCGGAGAACGCGTCCCGGCGGGCACCCGGTGGAGCGGCAACCCGATCGGCCCGTGGCGCGAGGTGACGACGGCGGAGTACCGGGAGCCCCAGGTCGCGTCCTGATGGGGGAGGCTCTCGCCCGTCTGCGGAGCGCAGGCGACCCCTACACGCCCTCCAGCGGGAACCGTGGCTACCGTGTCGTACGGTACGAGCTGGAACTCGACTACGACGTCGACCGCAACGCCCTGTCCGGGACGGCTCGACTCACCGCCGTCGCGACGGAGGAGCTCACGCGCTTCTCGCTCGACCTCGCCGCGCTGCGCGTCACGCGTGTCCAGGTCGACGGGGTCGAGGCGAAGCGGACGCACGGCTCGGGCAAGCTCACGCTGACGCCCCGGAACACCATCGCGGACGGCGCCGAGTTCTCCGTGCTCGTCCGGTACTCGGGTGCGCCCCGTCCTGTGCGGAGCCCCTGGGGCGAGATCGGCTGGGAGGAACTCGAGGACGGGGTGATCGTGGCGTCTCAGCCGTGCGGCGCATCGAGTTGGTTCCCCTGCAACGACCACCCCTCGGACAAGTCGTCCTACCGGATCAGTGTCACGGCATCGTCGGCGTACACGGTCGTCGCCCCCGGAGAGCTGGTGTCGCGGGTCGCCCGCGCGAGCCGGACCACGTGGGTCTACGAGCAGCCCGAACCGATGGCCGCCTACCTCGCGACGGTGCAGATCGGCCGGTACCAGCGGCTCGCCGTCAGCGCTCGGGTCGCGACGAGCACGGTGCCGGTCGTCGCGCACCTGCCGCGCGACCTCACCGCGCGGTTCCGACACGACTTCGCCGACCAGGTCGACATGCTGGCGTGCTTCGAGCGCGCCTTCGGCCCCTACCCCTTCGGCAGCTACGGCGTCGTCGTCACCGACGACGTGCTGGAGATCCCACTCGAGGCGCAGGGGATGAGCGTGTTCGGCCGCAACCACGTCGACGGCGTCAGCGGTTCGGAGCGGTTGATCGCGCACGAGCTCGCCCACCAGTGGTTCGGGAACAGCCTGACGATCGCCGCCTGGCGGGACATCTGGTTGCACGAGGGCTTCGCCTGCTACGCCGAGTGGCTGTGGTCGGAGGAGTCGGGGGCCGAGAGCGCCGACGCCTGTGCCCGGGCGCACTACGCAGCGCTCCGACGGGCACCGCAGGACCTCGTCGTCGGCGATCCGGGCCCAGCGGACATGTTCGACGACCGGGTCTACAAGCGGGGCGCGATCGCCCTGCACGCCGTGCGCCGACTGCTCGGCGACGAGGCGTTCTTCGACCTCCTGCGTGACTGGGTGGCGTCCTTCCGGCACTCGAGCGTGTCGACGGACGACTTCATCCGGACGGCCGATCGACATGCACCGGCACCGGTCGAGCCGCTCCTCGACGCGTGGCTCTTCCAGGAGACGCTCCCGCCCTTCCCCGTCGGCTGAACCGGTCAGCGGAGCAGGAGGGCCGTCGCGACGACGAATCCCGGCGCGGGCTCCGGGTGGTCGATGACGAAGCGGTGACCCGCGGTCTCGGAGACGTGTGGTGTGGCACCCGGCCCGAGGTCGATCGTCGCGGGATCGGTCGTGAGGCCCGTACCGAGAGCCTTCGTCACGGCCTCCTTCGCCGTCCAACGCTCGGCGAGCGCCCGGAGGCGTCGTCGGTCCGGGAGCCGCTGCCACTGCTCCCGTTCCGCGGGGGTGAGGGCGACGTCCTCGACCCCGGCGAACCGGGCCGCGTCGAGCCGTTCGACGTCGACACCGACAGGGTGCTCGATCGACACCGCCACGGCGGAGGCGTCGGCGGTGTGGGAGACGCTCACCTGGACGGTCCGGTCTCCGAAGCGCACCCGTGGTCGTCCGTGCGCGCGAGCGCAGTCCGGGCAGAACGCCGTGACCTCGATCCGCTCGGGGTCGGTGCCGATCGTCTCCGCGACGGTGCGCACGAGCAGTGCGCGACCGAACAGGAACCGACGGGCCGCGGTCGCGGACGAGGTGTCGAGGCGGTCACGGGCGGACGGGTCCAGCCGGGCGGCCGTGCCGGCGAGGTCGAGCTCAGCGGCGCCGGCCCAGCGCAGGAAGCGGACCGTCGGCCGCGGGAGGGGATCGGCTCGGTGCATGGCCCCCGCGTCCCGGAGTCGGAGCGATGCGAAGCAGGACCTCGCGAGATGGTGATGGTGCCCTCGACTGGATTCGAACCAGCGACTTCTTCCTCCGGAGGGAAGCGCTCTTCCGCTGAGCTACGAAGGCGGAACGTGTCCAAGCTACCAGAGTCGGGACCCACGCCGGTACCGGAGGCGTGCGGGTTTCGCGTCGCCCGTCGCGTGGAACAATGAGGTCATGCAGCGCACCCTGACCGCGTCGCTCGATCTGCGGGTGCACGATCGAGCCGACCTCATCTTCTCCATCGCTGCAGCCGGCGGCACCCCGCTGGCGAGCGAGCGACTGCAGGTGCACTCCTCGGACGGCCCGTGCGCCGTCACCGAGATCGTGGGTCCGGACGACACACGACTCCACCGGGTCATCGCCGAGCCCGGCCGGTTGCAGGTCGACTACGAGGCGGTGGTCGTCGGGCAGGCCGTGCCGCGTCCCGTGGACACCTTGGAGACCGTGACCTACCTCCGTCCCAGCCGGTACTGCGAGTCGGACGCGCTGTTCTCGCTCGCGCGCTCCGAGCTCGGCTACCTCCTCGAGCACCGTCGCCTGCACGAGGACGGCACGGTGTCCGGCGGTCTGCAGGTGCTGCCATGGGTGGCAGCGTGGGTCGGGCGACACCTCTCCTACGTCTCCGGCTCCACGACCGTGTCGGACAGTGCGGTGTCGACTCTGGCCGCGGGGCGTGGCGTGTGCCGGGACTTCGCGCACTTGACCATCGCGATGCTGCGGGCGCTCGACATCCCGGCCCGGTACGCCGCGGTCTACGCCCCGGGTCTCGTCCCCATGGACTTCCACGCGGTCGCCGAGGGCTTCGTCGACGGCGCCTGGCACGTGGTCGACGCGACGGGCCTGGCACCGCGCCAGTCGCTCGTCCGCATCGCCACCGGACGCGACGCCGCGGACGTGGCCTGGTTGAGCAACCATCACGGCAACGTGACCGTCGAGGACATGCGGATCGACGCCCTGATCGACGTCCTGCCCGCCGACGACCCGGTGCAGGCGGTCGTGCTCGCCTGACGGTCGCCCCCGAGGACCACCGTGTCGCCGGTGCGACGCGCCCGGGTAGAATCGCTCCTCGTGACTCCTGAAGACCTCGCCTCCGCCCTGCACGCCATCGTCGTTCCGATCGTCGAACGACGACGCGAGGCGGCGGGCATCACCGACGAGGTCGCGGTGTCGGTCGACGACGTGGTGCTGGAGCGTCCGAAGAACCGCGATCACGGCGACTGGGCCTGCAACATCGCGATGAAGCTCGCGAAGCGGGTGGGTGCGAACCCGCGCGAGCTCGCGCAGGAGTTCGCCGACGCGCTCGTGCAGGTCGACGGCGTCGCCTCGGTCGAGGTCGCCGGACCCGGGTTCATCAACGTGCGCCTCGACGCCGCTGCCGCGGGTGCGCTCGCGAAGGTGATCGTCGACGCCGGCGACGCGTTCGGCCGCAACGACAGCCTCGCCGGCCAGACCATCAACATCGAGTTCGTCTCAGCCAACCCGACCGGCCCGCTCCACATCGGCCACACACGCTGGGCCGCGCTCGGCGACTCCCTGGCGCGCGTCCTGAGCGCGTCCGGCGCGACGCTCGTCAGCGAGTACTACATCAACGACGCCGGCAACCAGATGGACACCTTCGCGGACTCGATCCTCGCCGCGGCCAAGGGGGAGCCGACGCCTGAGGGCGGCTACCCCGGGGCGTACATCGGCGACCTCGCGAAGACAGTGCTGGCCGAGATCCCCGACCTCCTCGAGCGTCCGGACGCCCGCGAGGTCGCGCGGGAACGCGCCTACGCCCTGCAGCTCGGTGAGATCCGCGCGTCCCTCGAGCGCTTCAACGTCCACTTCGACGTCTGGTTCAGCGAGCGCACGCTCCACGCGACGGGCGAGGACGGCACGAGCCTCATCGACCAGGCCGTGGACCGGTTGCGCGAGCAGGGGCACGTGTTCGACGAGGAGGGCGCCGTCTGGGTGCGCACGACCGACTTCGGCGACGACAAGAACCGCGTCATCCGTCGCTCCAACGGCGTATACACCTACTTCGCCGCCGACGCCGCGTACTACCTGAACAAGGGCGACCGCGGCTTCCAGCACAAGATCTACCTGCTCGGCGCCGACCACCACGGCTACGTCCACCGGCTGAAGGCCCTCGCGGGTGCGGCCGGAGACGATCCGGACCGCGACATCGAGGTGCTCATCGGGCAGCTCGTGAGCGTGAACGGCGCCCGACTCTCCAAGCGGGCCGGCAACATCATCGAGCTGGACGACCTGCAGGCCTGGATCGGGACGGACGCCCTGCGGTACTCGCTCGGTCGCTACCCGGCCGATTCGCCGTTGGCCCTCGACCCGGAGCAGCTCCGCAGTCGGACGAACGACAACCCCGTCTTCTACGTCCAGTACGCGCACGCCCGCACGAACTCGGTGGCGCGCAACGCCGCATCCGCCGGGGTCGACCGCAGCGCCTTCGCACCGGAGCTGCTCGTCCACGAGACGGAGTCGGCGCTCCTCGGCGTCCTCCAGGAGTTCCCGCGGATCGTCGCGCAGGCCGCACAGCTGCGCGAGCCGCACCGCGTCGCCCGGCACCTGGAGGAGACCGCGAGCCTGTACCACAAGTGGTACGACAGCTGCCGGGTCGTCCCGATGGGTGAGGAGCCGGTCACCGACCTGCACCGCACGCGCCTCTGGCTGAACGACGCGACCGGCACTGTCATCCGCAACGGGCTGGCGCTCCTCGGCGTCTCCGCGCCGGAGCGTATGTAGCTTCCCCGCAGCAGGAGATCCGCGCGAGCGCAGGACGGTTCCTCGGGAACGGTCCTGCGCTCGCGCCGTCCTCCGGTGTGCGCTGTCCGTGCGGCGAGTCCTTCGGTAGCGTGACAGGATGCGCAGCCTCACCTCCCGCCCATCCCTCGTCGTCGTCGTGATCGCGGCGGCCCTGTCGCTCGCCGGCTGTGTCGGCCAGGGCTCGGGCGTTCCCGGCACTGCGACGCCGAGCGCGACCTCCGCGTCGGCCGCGGACCTCCGAGCGTTCGCACCGTTCGGGACGGAAGGGTCCGGCGTCTCGATCCGCCTGCAGTTCCCCGACGGCCTGCACGCCGGCAGCGTCGGCACCATGGACTACCTCCAGAACATCGTCTCGCCTCCGGTGCAGTGCGCGCCGTTCGAGATCGAGCTCGAGGAGGTGGGCGCAAGCATGCTGCAGATCGACGGGGCACTCTCCGTCGTCGTCCGGGGCGAGGGCGGGAAGACGGTCGCGCCGGCCTTCGTCATCCCCGGTGACCCGGTTCGTGCGGCGTTCACCTCCCCGGAGGTCCTGACGAAGAGTTCCTTGGAAGACTCGAACCTCACCGAGCTGGAAGGGTTCACGCTGGCTGCCTTGTACCCCACTTCGGCTGCCGACTGGGAGCGATTCAGCGGCAGGGTGCTCGACATGCCGGAGGTCGAGCTCGACCAGGCCTGCTGACGCGTCCACGGAGACGACGGTTCGCTACCCTCGGAACATGAGTGAGCAGCAACCGTCGGGTAAGCGCAGGCGTCCCTGGCTTCCGATCGTCATCGTCGTCGGGGTGCTCGTCATCCTGGTCGGCGCGTTCCTGATCGCCGACACGATCGTGCGCGGCGTCGCCGAGGAGCGCGTCGCGACGCAGATCGAGCAGAGTCTGCCCGACAACGTCGACGCCGACGTGGCCGTGTCGATCGGCGGTGCCTCGGTCATCGCCCAGTACCTCGCCGGAACGTTCGAGCACGTCGACCTGCGTGCACCGGACGCGAGCGTCGACGGCGTCCCGCTGGACCTCCGCGTCAGTGCCGACCGGGTCCCCCTCGACCCGGAGCAGACCATCGGTCGGGTGGTGGCGACCATCAGGATCGACGCTGCCGGAGCGGCGGACCTCGCCAAGACGGCCGGGCTCCCGGGTACGCTCACCCTCGGCGACGACGAGATCGGGTACGCGGGTGAGGCGACCGTCCTCGGGTTCACGATCCCGTACGACTTCTCCGTGGCGCCGACCACCACGGCCGACCGCGTGAACCTCATGCCGACGTCCGTGAACGTCGACACCGGCCTCCTCGGCGTCATCGACCTACGGGCGCTCGTGACCGGCTTCCTGCAGGGCGAGCCGCCGAGCATCTGCGTCGCCCAGTACCTGCCGGAGGGGGTCGACCTCGACGGACTCGCGGTGACGCCGGAGGCGGCGACCGCCACCCTGACCTCGACGACGCTCCGGCTCGACGAGGCGTCGCTGCAGACGCTCGGCAGCTGCGACTGAACCTCGCCCCTCCACCCGGCGGCGGAGGGGAGCGGGCCACCCGACGTCACGATGCTGCACGGGCACGCACGTCTCGCTAGACTTTCCACACACCCACTGCTCCGACCGGGCGGTGAGGTGTGCCGTCGGGCCTTGCGGCCCGTGTTCCACCTCAGTCGTTCCAACCGAGCGACGATGGATGCGGACGACCGGGATCACCAACCACCGGGCCGTACGCATCCACCTTCTTCGGTGCTCTGCAAATCGGTGCTTCAGGGGCCAAACCGGGTCCGCTCGCCCAACGAGAACCTCCTTTTCCGCTCAACAGGACTCAGGACACCCCCGTGGCCAGAAACCCCCTCGCCCCCGACTGGCTCGCCGAGCCCGTCGATCCGAACGCGCTCGATCCAGCCGTGTGGCCGGCGTCGGCCGCCCGCGACACCGACGGCCTCCTGCAGCTCGGCGGCGTCGACGTCCGCACGCTCCAGGAACGCTTCGGCACGCCGCTCTACGTCGTCGACGAGGACGACGCCCGGGCCCGCGCCCGCACGCTGCGAGAGGCGTTCGAGCGTGAGGCGGCCGCCCGCGGCACGAGTGTCGCCGTCTACTACGCGGGGAAGGCGTTCCTCTCGGCCGAGGTCGCGCGCTGGATGACGGCGGAGGGCCTCCGCATCGACATCTGCAGCGGCGGAGAACTCGCCGTCGCACTCGCCGCCGGGACCGATCCGGCCCAGCTGGGCTTCCACGGCAACAACAAGTCGGTCGCGGAGATCGAGCGAGCCGTGGGCGTCGGGATCGGCGCGATCGTGCTCGACAGCCTCACCGAGATCGACCGTGTGGCCGCGGCGGCCGAGCGCGCCGGCCGGGTCCAGTCGGTGCGCCTGCGCGTGAACAGCGGCGTCCACGCCCACACGCACGAGTACCTCGCGACCGCCCACGAGGACCAGAAGTTCGGCCTGCCGCTCGAGGACGCCGCCGCCGCCGTCGCGCGCATCCGGTCCCACGCCTCGCTCGACTTCCTCGGACTCCACTGCCACATCGGCTCCCAGATCTTCGGGTCCGACGGGTTCGCCGAATCCGCCGCCCGGCTGCTCGCCGTCCACGCCCGCCTGCTCGAGGGCGGCCCCGTGCCCGAGCTCAACCTCGGTGGCGGCTTCGGCATCGCCTACACCAGCGCCGACGACCCGACGCCGATCGAGCAGCTCGCGGCGGACATCCTCGCCGGTGTCCAGGCGGCGGCAGACCTCCACGGCGTCCGGATCCCGAAGCTCGCCTTCGAACCGGGACGCGCGATCATCGGCGGCGCCGGCATCACGCTCTACGAGGTCGGCACGATCAAGGACGTCGTCGTCGCCTGGAACGACGAGGGCGAGACGGCCGTCCGACGCTACGTCAGCGTCGACGGCGGGATGAGCGACAACGCCCGGCCGTCGCTGTACGGCGCGGACTACACGGTCCGGATCGCCGATCGGGTGAGCGACGCGTCCCCCGCGCTCGTCCGGATCGCCGGCAAACACTGCGAGTCGGGCGACATCGTCGTGAACGCCGACTACCTGCCAGCCGACGTCCGCGACGGCGACCTCCTGGCCGTCCCCGCGACCGGTGCCTACTGCTGGTCCCTCGCGAGCAACTACAACTACCTCGGTCGCCCGGCCGTCGTCGCCGTGTCGGGTGGCGCGGCCCGCGTCATCGTGCGGGGCGAGACCGAGCACGACCTCCTCAGCCGCGATGCGGGATTGGACACGGAATGATCGAATACCGCGGACTGAAGGTCGCCCTCCTGGGCGCTGGATCGGTGGGCTCGCAGGTGGCGCGTCTGCTGCTCGAGCATGCCGACGAACTGGCGTCCCGAGCCGGAGCGAGCCTCGAGCTCATCGGCATCGCCGTGCGCGACGTCGACGCACCTCGCGACGTCGACCTGCCGAAGGAGCTGTACACGACCGATGCCGAGCAGCTCATCCTGAGCGCCGACATCGTGATCGAGCTCATCGGCGGCATCGAGCCGGCGCGCAGCCACATCCTGCAGGCCATCAACGCCGGTGCCGACATCGTCACCGCCAACAAGGCGCTGCTCGCGACGCACGGCCCAGAACTGTTCGACGCCGCCGAGCAGGTCGGCGCCCAGCTGTACTACGAGGCGGCCGTCGCCGCGGCGATCCCGATCATCCGACCCCTGCGGGAGAGCCTCGCGGGCGACCGCATCAACCGGGTGCTCGGCATCGTCAACGGCAGCACGAACTACATGCTCGACCGGATGGACCGCTTCGGCGACACGATGGAGGACGCGGCAGCCGTCGCGAGCGAGCTCGGCTACCTCGAGGCCGACCCGACGCTCGACGTCGAGGGCTACGACGCGGCGCAGAAGGCGACCATCCTGGCGAGTCTCGCCTTCCACACCACCGTCCCCGTCGAGGCCGTCCACCGTGAGGGCATCACCGGGATCACGAAGGCGCAGGTCGACCTCGCCCGCAGCGAGGGCTACGTCATCAAGTTGCTCGCGATCGCCGAGCGCATCGTCGACGAGACCACCGGCGAGGAGGGCCTGTCCGCCCGCGTCTACCCGGCGCTCATCGGTCGGGAGCACCCACTCGCCGCAGTGCACGGCGGCAACAACGCCGTGTTCGTGGAGGCCGAGAACGCCGGGAGCCTGATGTTCTACGGCGCCGGCGCCGGTGGCAAGGAGACCGCATCCGCGGTGCTCGGCGACCTCGTCTCGGCGGCCCGCCGTCACGTCGCCGGCGGCCCCGGTGTCGGCGAGTCCACGCACGCCGACCTGCCGGTCCTCGAGATCGGCCGCGTCACGACGCGATACCAGGTCACCCTCGAGGTGGCCGACGAACCCGGCGTGCTCGCCGCGGTCGCGGGGATCCTCAGCGACGGCGGCGTCTCGGTCGAGACCTTCCAGCAGTCCGTGGCCTCCTCGGACGGGACGCTGTCGACCGCTACCCTGGTCATCGGCACCCACCGGGCGCTCGAATCGGCCCTCGCGGCCACGGTCGAGCAGCTCGCCTCGAACGCCCACGTCGAGCGGGTCGTGTCCGTGCTCCGGGTCGAAGGAGCCGAGTAGGTGCCGAACCGCACGACCACCGACCGCGTCGCTCGCCGACCTCTCACCAGATTGCAGGCATCCCTATGAGTCACACCGAACCGCTTGCGATCGGACGCACCGTCACCGTGAAGGTGCCGGCGACCACCGCCAACCTCGGCCCCGGCTTCGACACGCTCGGTCTGGCGCTCGCGCTGTACGACGAGCTGACCGTCACGGTCCGCGAGGAGCCGGGCGTGTTCGTGGAGGTCATCGGCGTCGGCGCCGGCGAGGTGCCGACCGACGCGTCGAACCTCGTGATCACCGCGATCGCGCATGCTCTGCGTGCCTACGGCCACGACCTCCCCGGCCTCGACGTCGTCGCTCGGAACGTCATCCCGCACGGCCGCGGCCTCGGTTCCTCGGGCGCCGCGATCGTCTCCGGCATCATGGCGGCGAAGGGGCTCCTCGAGGGTCGGGTCGAGCTCGGTCCGGACGACCTCCTCAGGCTCGCGACGGAGATGGAGGGTCACCCCGACAACGTCGCTCCGGCGCTGTTCGGCGGTCTGACGATCGCGTGGACGACGGAAGACGGTCCGCAGCACAAGAAGCTCATCGTGCACCGCGGGGTCTCGCCGCTCGTGCTCGTCCCCGAGCACACGATGTCCACGGAACTCGCCCGCAGCCTGCAGCCCGCCAACGTGCCGCACGCCGACGCGGCGTTCAACGTCTCGCGATCGGCGCTCCTCGTCGCCGCGCTCACGCAGAGCCCAGAGCTCCTGCTCGCGGCCACCGAGGACCGCCTCCACCAGAGCTACCGCGCCGCAGCGATGCCCGAGACGAACACCCTCATCACGCTGCTGCGCGAGCACGGCTTCGCCGCCGTCGTGTCCGGCGCCGGTCCGTCGATCCTCGTGCTCGCAGACGATCCCGGACGACGCCTCGAAGCCACTGCACTGGTCGCCGAGCACGCCACCACCCCGTGGCAGTCGCTCATGCTCGCGGTCGACTTCAAGGGTGCTACAGTGGGAGGGCACCCGGCCCATCCCGCCTCTTCGGCGTAACCGGCTTCCGGGGCAATTCCGCACAATCATCGCTTTCGCACCAATTGATCGCGTCTGTTCGGGTCCCACCGTGTTTCCATCCTGCTGAGCAGCGCTCCGCCGGGTCGTCGCACCGGGCTATCCGCACAGGCTCTGCGTCGTGTGAACATCACCCACCCGCCGCACAGGATTCCGGTGCGATCGCCGCCTGCGCGAGACAGCTCTGTCTCGACGCAAGGGAAGGAAGACACACGTGACAGACGTCAACGAAGGCGCCTCAGGCGTCTCGCTGGATGCCGACCCGAAGACGCTCAAGGTCGCCGACCTGCAGCGTCTCGCCGCCGCTCTCGGAGTGGCCGGAGCCTCGAAGCTCCGCAAGGGCGAGCTGGTCGAAGCCATCCAGACCATCCAGAACAGCACCGACACCGACACCGACGCCGCGGCCACCGAGACCGCCGACGTCATCGAGTCGGTCTCCGCGCTCGAAGTCGCGCCGGAGGCACCGGTGCAATCCAAGCTGCCCGAGCTCGACCTCGCGCTCGACCAGGCCTTCGGTGCCGAGAAGGCGGCCCCGCCGGCGCGACGCAAGTCCCGCCGGGCCACGACGGCCACCGTCGCCCCGAACGCGACCCCGATCGTCGGCGCCCCCGTCGTCGAGGCACCGGCTGCGCCGGGTGCCGCTCCCGCCCCGGTCGAGGCCGAGGCGCCGTCCGCTGCCGCCGACGCGGCTCCCACCGAGCAGCCCGATGACGCCGCCACGACCGCTGAGTCGCAGAGCGCCGAGGAGACGACCCCCGAGCAGACGCCGAGGCGTTCGCGCGGCAACCGTCGTGGTCGCGGACGCGATCGCGACCGCAACGCCGACGACGCCGAGCAGAACACGGCTGAGCAGGGCGCCGGCGAGCAGGCCGGCGGCGAGCAGAACCGCGCCGCCCAGAACGCCTCCGAGCAGGACTCGAACGACGACGCCGCGAACACGGACGCCGACGACACCCAGGACGGCGAGCAGCAGGACGGCCAGTCGTCCGGCGGACGTCGCGGTCGCGGCCGTGGCCGTAACCAGAACAACGGTGGCCAGAACAACGGCAACCAGAACAACGGTGGACAGAACGCCGACGCCGGCCAGAAGGCCGACGCCAAGCAGGAGCAGCAGGGGCAGAACCGCGGCAACCAGGGCGGTCAGGGCAACCAGGGTCCCCAGGGTGACGAGTCCGAGGGTCGTGGCGGCCGCAGCCGCTACCGCGACCGCAAGCGTCGCGGATCCGTGCAGAACGACGACGTCGAGCCCGAGATCGCCGAGGACGACGTCCTCATCCCGGTCGCCGGCATCCTCGACGTCCTCGACAACTACGCCTTCGTGCGCACCTCCGGCTACCTCCCGGGCACCAACGACGTCTACGTCTCCCTCGGCCAGGTGAAGAAGTACCACCTGCGCAAGGGCGACGCCGTCGTCGGGGCCATCCGTCAGCCGCGCGACAACGACAGCAGCAGCCGCCAGAAGTACAACGCGATCGTCAAGGTCGACTCCGTCAACGGCCTGTCCGTCGACGAGGCCGGCGCCCGCGTCGAGTTCGGCAAGCTGACCCCGCTGTACCCGCAGGAGCGCCTCCGTCTCGAGACGGAGCAGACGAAGCTCACGCAGCGCATCATCGACCTCGTCGCACCGATCGGCAAGGGCCAGCGCGGCCTGATCGTCGCCCCGCCGAAGGCCGGGAAGACCATCGTCCTGCAGCAGATCGCCAACGCGATCTCGATCAACAACCCTGAGGTCCACCTCATGGTCGTGCTGGTAGACGAGCGTCCCGAAGAGGTCACCGACATGCAGCGCACGGTGAAGGGTGAGGTCATCGCCTCTACCTTCGACCGTCCGGCCGAGGACCACACGACGGTCGCCGAACTCGCGATCGAGCGCGCCAAGCGTCTCGTCGAACTCGGCCACGACGTCGTCGTGCTGCTCGACTCGATCACGCGTCTCGGTCGTGCCTACAACCTGGCCGCACCCGCATCGGGTCGGATCCTCTCCGGTGGTGTCGACGCCGCGGCGCTGTACCCGCCGAAGCGCTTCTTCGGTGCCGCTCGCAACATCGAGAACGGCGGATCCCTCACGATCCTCGCGACCGCGCTCGTCGAGACCGGTTCCAAGATGGACGAGGTCATCTTCGAGGAGTTCAAGGGCACCGGCAACTCGGAGCTCCGGCTCTCGCGCCAGCTCGCCGACAAGCGGATCTTCCCGGCCGTGGACGTCAACGCGTCCTCGACCCGCCGCGAGGAGATGCTGCTCGCCCCCGACGAGGTCAAGGTCACCTGGAAGCTGCGTCGTGCCCTCGCCGGCCTCGACCAGCAGCAGGCCCTCGAGGTCGTCCTCGGCAAGCTGAAGGAGACCACGTCCAACGTGGAGTTCCTCGTCCAGATGCAGAAGTCGATGCCCGCACCGACCTCGCACAGCCACGGACACGAGAACAACCACCGCTAGCGGTCCCGACCGACCCCATCCGTACCCGCGCCGCACCGGCATCGGGAACGGGTGGGGTCGGTCCTGTTTCGCCCCCGGTGCCGCATGATGGTGATGAAGGAAGAGAACGATGTTCGAATCAGTTGAGACGCTCGTCGCCGAGCACAAGGATCTCCAGGATCAGCTCGCCGACCCGGCTGTCCACGCCGACCCCGCGCGGTCGAAGAAGATCAACCGCCGCTACGCCGAGCTGTCGAAGATCATCGCGGCCTACCACACCTGGCAGGCGACGCAGGAGGACCTCGACGCCGCTCGCGAGCTCGCCAAGGAGGACGAGGCGTTCGCGGAGGAGGTGCCGGTGCTCGAAGAGCTGCTGGTGACCAACCAGGAGAAGCTCCGCCGGCTGCTCATCCCGCGCGACCCCGACGACGGCCGCGACGTCATCATGGAGATCAAGGGTGGCGAGGGTGGCGCCGAGAGCGCGCTCTTCGCCGCCGACCTGCTCCGGATGTACTTGCACTACGCGGAGTCCAAGGGGTGGAAGACCGAGCTCCTCGAACGCACCGAGAGCGACCTCGGCGGCTACAAGGACGTCCAGGTGGCGATCAAGTCGAACGCGACCGACCCGTCGCAGGGTGTCTGGGCGCACCTCAAGTACGAGGGCGGCGTGCACCGCGTGCAGCGCGTCCCGGCCACCGAGTCCCAGGGCCGCATCCACACCTCCACCACGGGTGTCCTCGTCTTCCCCGAGGTCGATGAGCCGGAGGAGGTCGAGATCAGCCAGAACGACCTGAAGATCGACGTCTACCGGTCGAGCGGCCCCGGCGGTCAGTCGGTCAACACCACGGACTCCGCGGTGCGCATCACCCACATGCCGACCGGCATCGTGGTGTCGATGCAGAACGAGAAGAGCCAGCTGCAGAACCGCGAGGCCGGTATGCGCGTGCTCCGCGCCCGCATCCTCGCGCGTCAGCAGGAGGAGCAGGCCGCTCTCGACAGCGCTGCCCGCAAGACGCAGATCCGTACGATGGACCGTTCCGAGCGCATCCGCACCTACAACTTCCCCGAGAACCGCATCGCCGACCACCGGACCGGGTACAAGGCCTACAACCTCGACGGCGTCATGAACGGCGCGCTCGGCCCGATCATCGAGTCGGCGATCACCGCCGATGAGGAGGCGCGCCTGGCCGACATCGGCGACCAGGACTAGGACTCGAGAGCGCAGTCGTGGTCGTCATTCCTCTCGGATGACGACCACGACTGCGCTTTCGTCGTTCAGCCGATGCGCAGTCGCTTCGTCGCGACCTTGTCGGCGAAGAACCGGTCGTGGCTGACCACGACGATGGCGCCGGGGAAGTGCACGAGTGCGCGCTCCATCACCTGCGTGCTCGCGAGGTCCAGGTGGTTCGTCGGCTCGTCGAGGAGGAGCACCGACGCTCCGGAGAGCAGGCACTGGGCCATGGCGACGCGGGCGCGCTGCCCACCCGAGAGCATGCCGATCTTCTGCTTGAGGTCGGCGTCGGAGAACTGGAACATGCCGAGGAAGCGGTTCACCGACTTCTTCGTCGCCGCGAAGGCGAGGCTGTCGGGCATGGCGCCGACGGCGTGCGCGACCGTGTCGGTGAGGTCCAGCTCGTCGACCATCTGGTTGTAGGACGCGTAACGGACCCCGCCGGTCCAGGTGACGTGACCGGCGTCGGGGCGTTCGTCGCCCTCGAGGATCCGGAGGAACGTGGACTTGCCCGCGCCGTTCGGTCCGTGGACGACGATGCGCTCGCGGCGGCCGATCTCGAGGTCGAGTCCGTCGAACAGCGTGTGCTCGCCGTAGGCCTTCGTGAGCCCCTGGATCCGGCAGAGCGTGTCCTTGATGTGCAGGCCGCCATAGATGTCGGTGATGATGTCGTCGACCGGACGCGGCGGTCTTGCCTTCTTGATCTTCGCCAGCTGCGAGGAGAGGTCCTTCTTCCCGGCGGCCTTGGCCGCCTCGCGACGGTCCGAGATACCCTCGGCCTCGAAAGCGAGCAGCTCGGACTCGTGGACGAACTGCGCCTCGAGGCTTTTGAGCCGGAACTGCTTCTGGACGACGTACTCGTCGAAGCTGCCGGGGTACTCGTGGAGGTGGAAGTTCTCGACCTCGACGATGCGCGTGACCACGGCGTCGAGGAAGGTCCGGTCGTGCGAGACGACGATCGCCGCGCCGCGGAACGAACCGAACCAGGATTCGAGCCACTCGACCCCCGCGACGTCGAGGAAGTTCGTCGGCTCGTCGAGGAGCAGGACGTCCGGGCGCTCGAGGAGGATCTTCGCGAGCGCCGCGCGGTTGCGCCAACCACCGGAGAGCGAGTCGATGGGGAGCACGCGGCGCGCGGCATCGAAGCCGAGCGTGGTGAGGGCGGTGTCGATGTGGCGCTGGTAGTCCCAGCCGTCCTGGCGCTCCATCTCCTCGAAGAGCTCGGCCTGCCGTTCGATGAGCTTCGTCATCCCGTCGAGGTCGTTCGGGTCGGCGGCGATCGCGGCGTCGATGGATGCGAGTTCCGCCTCGATGGCGTGGATGTGACCGAAGAGTCCTTCGAGGACCTCGGTGATGGTGGCGCTGCCGTCGAGCTCCGAGAACTGCGAGAAGTACCCGATCCGCGTCCCGTCCTCGATGGTCACGGCGCCCGAGTCCGGCTGGAGCTGGTCGAGCGCGAGCTTCAGGAGGGTGGACTTGCCGGAGCCGTTCCGGCCGATGAGCCCGACCCGGTCGCCCGGCTCGAGCCGGAAGAAGACGTCGCGGAGCACCGGGCGCTCCTCGAACCGGACGGTGACGTCGTGCAGGCGGATGAGACTCATGGGGACCTCTCGAGGAGCGGGGATGCGGGTGGGATGCGGGAGATGGTCGTCCGGGGGAGGCGTGGACGACGGGTCGCCTCACCTCGCCTCGCGCGGATCAGATGTGGTACTCGGGATCGAGCAACGCGAGACCGTGCGCGCCGCTCCCGCGCGGGCGCTCGACCGCGGGGACGCCGAGCAGCAGGCTGCGGGGTGGGCACGCCTTGGTGACGACGGCGTTCGCGCCGACGATGGTCCCCGCACCGATCAGGATGGGCCCGAGGATCTTCGCCCCGGCACCGACGGCGACGCCGTCACCGATGGTCGGGTGGCGCTTGCCGACGCCGCGGCTCTTCCCGCCGAGGGTCACGCCGTGGAAGATCATGACGTCGTCGCCCACCTCGGCCGTCTCGCCGATGACGACGCCCATGCCGTGGTCGATGAAGAACCGCCTGCCGATCCGGGCCCCGGGGTGGATCTCGATCCCGGTGAGGAACCGGGTGAACTGGGAGCCGAACCGGGCGAGGGTGCGGAAGCCGCGCCGCCACAGGCGATGGTGCAGCCGGTACGCCCAGACGGCGTGCAGACCGGAGTAGCTGAGCGCGATCTCGATGGTGCCGCGGGCCGCCGGATCGTGTGCGCGTGCGGCACCGACGTCCTCGCGGACCCGCGACAGCATTCCCATGCGTCGAGCCTAGTCGCGCAGATCGTCGTACATCGTCGTCGACAGGTAGCGCTCGCCCGCGTCGGGGATGATGACGACGATGGTCTTGCCGGCCATTTCCGGCCGGCGTCCGACCTCGAGGGCCGCCCACACCGCGGCGCCGGAGGACATGCCGCCGATGATGCCGTCGTCGGTCGCGAGGCGTCGTGCGGTCGCGTAGGCCGTGTCGGTCTCGACCGGGATGATCTCGCTGAACAAGGAGGTGTCGAGGATGTCGGGCACGAAGTTCGGTCCGATGCCCTGGATCTTGTGTCCACCGGCGCGACCCTCGCTGAGCAGCGGGGAGTCCGCGGGCTCCACGGCGATGATCTGCACATCCGGGTTGTGCTCGCGGAGCCAGCCGCCGACGCCGGTGATCGTCCCGCCCGTCCCGATGCCCGCGACGAACGCGTCGACCGTGCCGGCGGTGTCCTCCCAGATCTCGGGTGCGGTCGTCCGCCGGTGGATGGCGGGGTTCGCCTCGTTCTCGAACTGCCTGACCCAGACGGCGCCGGGGTTCTCAGCGACGATGCGCTGCGCCTCCTGGACGGCGTTCGCCATCCCCTTGGTCGGATCGGTGAGGACGAGCTCGGCACCGTAGGCGCGGAGGAGGGTCCGGCGTTCCTTGCTCATGGAGGCCGGCATCGTGAGGATGACCCGGTAGCCCCGCGCGGCTCCCACGAGGGCAAGCGCGATGCCGGTGTTCCCGCTCGTCGACTCGACGATGGTCCCTCCGGGCTGCAGCTGGCCCGAGGCCTCCGCCGCATCGACGAGCGCGATGCCCAGGCGGTCCTTGACGCTCGATCCGGGGTTGTAGAACTCCAGTTTCGCCAAGACGGTCGCGCCGACGCCCTCCGCGATGCGGTTCAGGCGGACGAGCGGGGTGCGGCCGTAGGCCTGGGTGATGTCGGTGTAGACGGTGCCGGTCACGGTGTTCCTCTTCCTCGAACGGGGCTCGGTTCAGCCTACGACCTGGTCGATCGGCGGTGTCCCGTGTGACGACGAGGGTTGCCGGCCCGCGGCCGCACCGAGGCGGTGGGGTAGGCTCGGTGCGGCCCATCCGACCAGGCCGCCCCAGATGATGATCTCGCTCATGCCCAGCACCCCTTCCGCCGCCGCCGCAGACACCCCGTCCGCCGGCCACCCTGCGACCGTCGAACTCGCGCGCCAACACGCCGTCGAGGTCCTCACCCGCGCAGCCGTGCCGTCACCCGACGTCGACGCGGAGCTCCTCCTCGGACACGTGCTCGGCCTCGGTCGTGGTGCCGTGCAGGCCGCGGCGATCACCGGTCGTGTGCTCGACGCCGAAGAGCGCACCGTGTTCGCCGAGCTGGTCGAGCGTCGGGCCGCGCGCGAACCGCTCCAGCACATCACGGGTCGTGCCGCGTTCCGTTCGATGGAACTCGCGGTCGGACCAGGCGTCTTCGTCCCGCGCCCCGAGACCGAGTCGGTCGTGCAGTTCGCGATCGACGCGCTCCGAGCCGTTCCGATCCCTCGGCCCATCGGCGTCGACCTCGGCACCGGCAGTGGAGCGATCGCGCTGGCGATGGCGACCGAGGTGCCGAACGCGGCGATCTACGCGACCGAGAACTCGGTCGAGGCGTTCATCTGGGCGAGACGGAACTTCGCCGAGTCCGGTGCCGACAACGCCACCGTCGTCTTCGAGCACCTCGCCGACGCCTTCCACGAGCTCGACGGCTCGGTGGACGTCGTGATCTCGAACCCTCCGTACGTCCCGGACGACGCGATCCCGCGCGATCCCGAGGTGCGTCTCCACGACCCCTCGGCCGCACTGTACGGCGGACCGGACGGTCTCGACGTGGTGCGTCACGTGTCCGTGACCGCGCAACGACTGCTCCACCGGGGCGGCACGCTCATCATCGAGCACGGTGAACTCCAGGGGCAGGCCATCCGAGAGCTGCTCACGGCCGACGGCTGGCACGCGGCCGCGACGCACCGCGACCTCACCACCCGCGACCGCACCACCATCGCGATCCGCTGACCCGTCGCGCCGTCGCGAGCCCGCGCTCCTCCGGTCCGTAGGCCCCTCTTCCGGTCCCTGAGCCTGTCGAAGGGCGGCCCTGCCCGTGGATCCGCCGCCCTTCGACAAGCTCAGGGACCGATGGGTCGGCTCAGGGACCGATGGGTCGGCTCAGGGACCGATGGGTCGGCTCAGGGACCGGTGGTCCGGTTCGGTGGCCGGTGGGACGCATCGGCCGGTGGGCCGAGTCAGGGCGTGGCCGCCACGAAGGCGTCGACCGCGGCGTCGAGTCCGGCGACGTCGAAGGCGCCTGAGGCGTCCTTGGTCAGCTGGAACGCGTGCATCCCCACGGCCTCGGCGCCCGCGCAGTTCGCCGCGGAGTCGTCGATGAGCATGGTGCGGCCGGGTGCGACACCGTACCGGCTGAGCGCGCGGGTGTAGACACGGGGCTCGGGCTTCTCCGCTCCGAGGACGGCGGACACGAGGTCGTTCTCGCCGAGGAGGGCTGCGGCCTCGGGAGCCAGCTGCGTGAAGGAGTCCCGGAACGGGATCGGATTGTTCGACAGCAGGGAGACCGTGCCGAGGGTCGAGGCACGGGCGAGGGTGGCCAGGACGCCGGGAACCGGGGTCATCGCCGCCGCACGGGCTTCGCGCCACTCCTCGAGGGACAGCGGGTACCCGGTGACCTCGGCGAACACCGCCAGATAGTCATCGCTCGTCGGGTACTCGCCGATGTTGGCCGCGGCCTCGTGGCCGCCGACCCACCATTGCTTCGCGAGCCGGTACTGGCTCACGCCCGTCAACCGCGAGAGCGCCGGGAGGCGTTTCCGGAAGTCGTAGTCGTACAGGGTCTTGTCGCAGTCGAAGAAGAACACACGCTCTGGCACCACTCCAGTATGCGGCCCCGGACTCCCAGGACCGGACGCGGGCAGCACGTAGACTGACCAGGCGCGTCGGGCCCACGTCCGTCGTGCCTCGGCGGTGCCGTCCCCGCCGCCGGAGAGGGTGAACCGTGGACCGTCCTGTGACCGCCTGCATCGTCATGTACCGGAACGATCGCGACAAGCTGCGTGCGGCCATCGACTCGACCCTCGGCAGCCCGCTCGTCGAGACGCTCTACCTCGTCGACAACTCGCCGACGGACGAGCTCCGCGACCTCGCGGACGACCCGCGGGTCGAATACCTGCACAACCCCTCGAACCCCGGCTTCGGCGCCGCCCACAACCTCGCGATCGCGAAGATCCTCGGTCGCTCGAAGTTCCACATGGTGGTCAACCCGGACGTGTACTTCGAGCCGGAGGCGGTCGAGGAGCTCCACGAGTTCATGCTCGAGCACCCCGAGGTCGGGCACGTCATGCCGAAGGTGCTGTACCCCGACGGCTCCCTCCAGTACCTGGTGAAGCGGAACCCCTCCGTCTTCGACCTCTTCGCCCGCCGATTCCTGCCCGGTCCGCTGAAGCCGCTCGTCGCGAAGCGCATGGCCCGCTACGAGTACCGCGACATCGACGAGAACCCGGCGCACGACTACAGCAAGACGATGTTCGACGTGCCCTACCTCTCGGGCTGCTTCATGTTCCTGCGGACCTCGACCCTGCACCGTGTCGGCTTCTTCGACGAGCGGATCTTCATGTACATCGAGGACGCCGACCTCACCCGACGCTTCCTCCAGGTGTCCCGGACCGCGTACTACCCGGGGGCGACGATCCACCACCACTTCGCGAAGGGCTCGCATCACAACCGGAAGCTGATGTGGTACTCGATCCAGGGGGCCTTCGTGTACTTCCGTACATGGGGATGGTTCGGACGATGAGCCGGGTGCTCGTGACCGGTGCGACCGGCTTCATCGGGACGAACCTCGTCCCCGTCCTCGAGGCGGCCGGCCACGAGGTCGTGCCGTTCTCGTTGCGCGGGTGGACGGGGGAGGCCTTCCCGGCGGACGTCGACGTCGTGGTGAACCTCGCCGGGAAGGCGCACGACCTCGACGGTACCGCCTCTCCCGAGGTGTACCGCCGGATCAACACCGACCTCGCCGAACGCGCGTACGTCGCCTTCCTGGCGTCGGACGCCACCACCTTCATCCAGCTGAGCAGCGTCGCCGCGGTGAACGAGGCGACGGTCGACGGAGTGCTCGACGAGTCCGCCGAGCCCCGCCCGGTGACCCCGTACGGGAAGTCGAAGCTCGCGGCCGAGCGGCTCCTGCTCGCCGTCGAACCCCCTGCCGGTCGACGGACGATCGTCCTTCGCCCGACGATGGTGCACGGGCCGGGGGACAAGGGCAACCTGCGTCTCCTGTTCGGTCTGCTGTCCCGCGGCATCCCGTACCCGCTCGACGCCTTCCGCAACGAGCGCAGCTTCGTGTCGATCCAGAACCTCACGTGGGCGATCACGAGCATCATCGACACGCCCGCCGTCACGACGGGTGTCTACCTCGTCGCCGACGACGAGCCCGTGTCGACGGGGCACCTCGTCAGCCTCATCGCCGAGGTCACCGGTCGCCGGGTCCGTCGCCTGGCCCTGCCGCCGGCACTCGTCCGGCTGGCGGCAGCCCTCGGCGATCGCGTCCCCGCCGTGCCGCTCAACTCCGGGCGTCTCGCGAAGCTCACCGAGGACTACCGCGTCTCCGGTGCCCGACTGCTCGGCGCGCTCGGGCACGAGCGTATGCCGACGGCGACGGACGACGGTCTCCGGTCCTCGATCGCAGCCCTCGCCGCGGAGCGGGGTGCGTCCGGCCCCGACGCGCAGTCCGTGCGCAGCCAACGCGAAGCCGGCGATCGGTAGGATCGACACGTTATGACCTCCACGCTCCCCGACGCCCCCCGTAGATGGACGCAGGCGCCCGGTCCTCGTTTCGCCGCGAAGACCGCCCTCGACGCACTGTGCTGGGTGCTCGCGATCGTGGTCGCCCAGCTCGTCCGCTTCGAGCTCGAGTACGAGCGCGTGGCTCTCGTCGGGACGGTCCTCCTGTGCGTCATCGCCGTGGTCGCCCAGCTCGTCGTGGCCTACCTGTGGAGCTACTACCACGGCCTGCACAGCTTCGGCAGCTTCTACGAGGCGAAACAGCTCATCGTCGTCGCGCTCATCGTCACCGCGATCCTCATCGCGGTCAACGCGGTGTTCGGCGTCGCGTGGGGGGTTCCACGGTCCACCACGGTGATCGCGTTCCCGTTCGCGATCGTCTTCATGGGCATCACGCGCTACGTCAAGCGACTCTTCGTCGACAGCCGCAGCCGGCCCATCGAGGCGCAGCGTGTCCTCGTCTACGGAGCCGGTGCGCTGGGGATGTCGATCATCCCTCGACTCATGCGCGACCCGCAGTCGCCCTACCTCCCCGTGGGCGTCATCGACGACGACCCCTCGAAGCGCAACTTCCGCATCGCCTCCGTCGCGGTGGTCGGCACGGGAGCCGACCTGGTGGCGGCCGTCAAGCGCACCGGGGCGCAGGCGCTCATCATCAGCATCGCGGACGTCGACAACGACTTCATCCGCCAGGTCAGTGAGCGAGCCGACGAGGCGAAGCTCCGAGTGCTCGTCGTGCCGCCCATCGACACGATGCTGGCTCCCGGGACGGGCGAGAGCGCACCGAGCCTGCGCGACCTCAACGTCGAAGACTTCATCGGCCGCAACACCGTCGACCTGCAGGTCGAGAGCATCGCGGGGTACCTCACCGGCAAGCGCGTGCTCGTCACCGGTGCAGGCGGATCCATCGGCTCCGAGATCGCCCGGCAGGTCAACCAGTTCGGCCCGGCGGAGCTCGTCCTGCTCGACCGCGACGAGACGGGGCTCCACACCACACAGCTCTCGATCTCGGGACACGGCCTGCTCGACACCAAGGAGGTCGTGCTCGCCGACATCCGCGACCTCCCGTCACTCATGGAGATCTTCGAGGACCGCCGTCCCGACGTCGTGTTCCATGCGGCGGCACTGAAGCACGCTCCGATGCTGGAGCAGTACCCCGACGAGGCCTGGAAGAACAACGTCCTCGGCACCCTGAACGTCCTGAACGCGGCGCGGGCCGTGGGCGTCGGCACCTTCGTCAACATCTCGACCGACAAGGCCGCGAACCCGACGACCGTCCTCGGGTACAGCAAGCGCATCGCCGAGAAGCTCACCGCGTGGATGAGCGCCCAGGAGACCGACGCACGATACCTCTCGGTCCGGTTCGGCAACGTCATCGGCAGCCGCGGCTCCGCCATCCCGGCGTTCACCGCCCAGATCGAGGCCGGTGGCCCGGTCACGGTCACGCACCCCGACGTCACCCGCTTCTTCATGACGATCCCCGAAGCGTCGAAGCTCGTCATCCAGGCCGGCGCGATCGGCGACCCGGGCGAGGTCCTCATCCTCGACATGGGCCGTCCGGTCCGCATCCTCGACGTCGCCAAGCGCATGATCGCCGCGTCCGGCAAGGACGTCGAGATCGTGTACACCGGTCTCCGGCACGGCGAGAAGCTGCACGAGGTCCTCATCGACACGGACGAGATCGCCGACCGCTCGAAGCACCCGAAGGTCTCGCACACGCGGATCCAGCCGCTCGACCCGGCACTCCTCGACATCGCCGTCTGGCGGGAGACCATCGCCGACGAGGGCGCCGGCACCCACCACCTGGTGCAATGACGGTTGCCATCCTGGCGGGGGTGCTCGCGCTCGTCGTGAGCCTGCTGTCCCAGCTCGCCATCCGCCCGATCCTCATCCGTCGGGCGGTCGTCGACACCCCGAACCACCGATCCATGCACGTCACCCCGACGATCCGCGGTGGAGGGATCGGCGTCGCGCTCGCGGTCGCCGTCGGTCTCGGTACGGCCGCGGTCCTGCTCCACAGCCTGCCGCTCTGGATCGTCGCCGCCGTGTCGATCGTGAACGCGGCCATCGGAGCCGTGGAGGACGTCCGCGGACTCCCCGTCCGGGTGCGCTTCGGCTTGCAGGTCGTGCTCGGACTCGTGGCGACCTGGGTGCTCGTCGTCTCGATGGCCGCGAGTTTCTGGTGGATCCCGCTCGGGATCGTGGCGCTCGTCGCCTACACGAACATCGCGAACTTCATGGACGGCGTCAACGGCATCTCCTCGATGCACGGCACGGTCGTCGGCGGGTTCTACGCCGGTCTCGGCGCCGTGGCCGGTCTCCCGGGCGTCACGGCAGCCGGCCTCGTCGTGGCGTCCGCGTTCCTCGGGTTCCTGCCGTGGAACCTCGCTCGGCGCCGGATGTTCCTGGGCGACGTCGGCAGCTACCTGCTCGGCGGCTCCCTCGTCGCGGTCGCCATCTACGCGGCCTTCAGCGGCATCTCCTTCGTCGCGCTGATCGGCCCGGTCCTCGTGTACGTCGCCGACACCGGCACGACGATCATCGCGCGCTGGCGGCGGGGGGAGCCGCTGCACGAGGCGCATCGCAGCCACGTGTACCAGCGTCTCGCCGCCGGCGGACTCGGTCACCTCGGGTCCACCGCCGTCGTCAGCGTCGCGACCCTCGCCACCGGGCTCCTCGGGGTGGGCGTCGCGACGGGCGCCTGGCCCGTCCAGATCCTCGCCGTCCTCGGCATCCTGCTCGTCCTCGCCGTCTACCTGTGCCTGCCCAGACTGCTCGGAAGACGCCCGAGGCTATGATTGAGCGTCGTCACCCCGATCATCCGGCCGACTGATCACCGATCGGCGGCCCCGTTCAGCCAGGACCCACCACATGCCGCAGACCTTCGATTGCCAGGATCACGCGCAGCTGCTCGCCGGGATGCGCCTGGCACGGACGGCCCTGGCGAGGGGTGAGCTGGTCGTGCTCCCGACCGACACGGTCTACGGGGTGGCCGCCGACGCGTTCTCGCCGGCCGCGGTGCAGCGCCTGCTCGACGCGAAGGGACGGACCCGGCAGTCACCGCCGCCCGTCCTCGTCTCCGGTGTGAACACGCTCGAGGCCCTGGCGGCGTCCGTCCCCGATGCCGTGCACCGGCTCGTCGAGGCGTTCTGGCCCGGCGGCCTGACCATCGTGCTCGAGGCCCAGCCGTCGCTCGCCTGGGACCTCGGCGAGACCGCGGGCACGGTCGCGCTCCGGATGCCGTCGAACCCGGTGACCCTCGAGCTCCTGCAGGACACCGGGCCGCTCGCGGTCTCCTCGGCGAACCTCACCGGCCGACCGGCCGCCACGTCCGCCGCTGCCGCGCTCGAGATGCTCGGCGATTCGGTCTCGGTCTACCTCGACGGCGGCGAGAGCGGCGAGCAGTCGTCGACGATCATCGACGCGACCCGACTCGGCACGGCCGACGAACGGATCGTCGTCCTGCGCGACGGAGCCGTCTCCCGGGAGGCGATCCGCGACGTGGTGGGCGATCTGCTCCCCGAACCGCGCGAACCATGAACCAGTTCTCCGGGTACCTCATCGTGCTCGTCGTGAGCGCGGGCATCACCTTCGGCTTCGCCCACCTCGCGCGGCGGGTCGGCGTGAAGTACGGTCTCCACCCGCCGATCCGCGAACGCGACGTCCACCAGACGCCGACGCCGCGGCTCGGTGGGGTCGCGATGTTCATCGGCATCCTGGTCGCGTTCGGCGTGGCCTGGCAGCTGCCGTTCTTCGACCTCGTGTTCGCCGATCCGGAGCCGGTGCTGGCGATCCTCGGTGCCGCCCTGTTCATCGTCGGGATCGGCGTCGCCGACGACCTGTGGGACCTCGACTGGATGATCAAGCTCGCCGCGCAGTTCATGGCGGCAGGGCTCGTCGCCTGGCTCGGTGTGCAGATCTACTCCTTGCCCATCGGTGGCCTGACGGTCGGCTCGTCCTGGGTGTCCTTCTCGATGACGGTCTTCGCCATCGTGCTCGTGATGAATGCGATCAACTTCGTCGACGGGCTCGACGGGCTCGTCGCCGGTGTCGCCGTCATCGCGAACACCGTGTTCTTCGTCTACACCCAGCTGCTCGTGACCTCCACCGGGGCGAGCGACTACTTCAACCTCGCCTCGCTGATCGCCGCGATCCTCGTCGGTGCCTGCATCGGCTTCCTCCCGCTCAACTGGCACCCCGCCCGATTGTTCATGGGCGACGCCGGTGCCCTGCTCGTCGGGCTGCTCATGGCGACCTCCGCTGCCGCCGTGACCGGCCAGGTCGACCCGGCCGCCCTCGGCCGCACGCAACTGTTACCCGCGTTCATCCCGATCCTGCTGCCGTTCGCCATCCTGGTCGTGCCGCTCGCCGACTTCGTCCTCGCCGTCCTCCGTCGTCTCCGCGCCGGCAAGTCACCGTTCAGCGCCGACCGGATGCACCTGCACCACCGGCTGCTCGACCTCGGTCACAGCCAGGTGCACGCCGTCCTCATCTTCTACGGCTGGACGGTCGTCATCTCCGTGGGATGCCTGGCGTTCTTCGCGGCCCCGACGTGGCTCGCCGTACTCTTCGTCTCCGTGGGGGTCGTCACCTGCACGGCGTTCACCCTCCTGCCGATCGGTCGCCGCAGGCGGGCCGACCGGCTCGCGCAGCGCGTGGCCGCCGGCACGGAGGGGGCTCCCGGGTCGGCGCTGTACGATCGGCTCGACGAGGCCTCCGGGCAGCGCGACCCCGAGACGCCCGTGAGCGGCGACACCCTCGACACCCTCGACTCTCTCGCCAAGAAGGACCAGCACCCATGACTCCTCCCGCCCAGGCCGGCTCGCACGCGAGCGCCAACCGGGTCTTCCGCACGGCACTCCGGTACAGCGCGCTCCTCGCGCTCGTGATCGCCGTCGTCGGGGGAGTGGTCGGCTGGAGCGTCGACGGCTCCCGCGGCCTCACGAGTGCGCTCATCGGCACCGCCATGGCGCTCGTGTTCCTCGGCATCACCTCGGTGAGCATCCTCTTCGCCAACCGCTGGTCCGGCCAGGAGTTCTTCGTCGGCATCCTGTTCGGGGTGGTGATGGGCAGCTGGCTCGTGAAGTTCGTCATCTTCCTCGTCCTGGGCTTCATCCTGAAGGACCAGCCCTGGGTCAACGCACCGATCCTGTTCGGGAGCGTCATCGTCGGCGTCGTCGGCTCGCTCGTGATCGACGCCGTCGTGGCGGCGAAGGTGCGGGTGCCCTACGTCTCGGACGACATCCTCCCGAAGGCGTCGCCGCAGGACTCCGACCAGGGCTGACGCTGCGGACGCGACGTGGTCGCGCGGGAGCATGCCGGAACCGGTATCCAGGGCGCAGCCGAGGTCGCGGCTCGGAATATAGCCGTGGAATACCACCCCTGGGTTCGTCGGGGCCCGGTTTCCTTGCTAGACTCGTCAACGAATCCTCCCACTAGCACCGCTTCGGCGTGCGGCGAGGAGACATCCCCCCTGTTCGTCGCCGCGAGAGCTCTGCTCCACGCCCCCGAAACTGGAGATACGTGCTGTTCGCTAACGCCGTGCACCTGATCGCACCGATGGCCGCCGAAGATGGCGAGTTCCACGGTCCGTCGATCGACGAGTTCTTCCCCGACATCATCCTCTTCGAGGGCACGCCCTTCGCGATCAACCGGGTCATCCTGATCCGGTTCATCGCGGTGATCGCGCTCCTCCTGTTCTTCTGGCTGTCGACGCGCAAGATGCGCCTCGTCCCCGGTCGCGCACAGAGCCTCGCCGAGATGGGGCTCGGCTTCGTCCGCGTCAACATCGCGGAGGACCTGCTCGGCAAGAAGGACGGCCTCCGGTTCCTGCCGATCCTGACGACCATCTTCTTCATGGTCCTCGCGATGAACCTGACGGGCATCATCCCCGGGCTGAACCTGGCCGGTACCTCGGTCATCGGCGTCCCGCTCGTGCTCGCGCTGGTGTCCTACGTCACCTTCATCTACGCCGGTATCAAGAAGAGTCCGGGCAAGTTCTTCAAGAACTCCCTCTTCCCCTCCGGGGTGCCGTGGCCGGTGTACATCATCGTCACGCCGATCGAGCTCATCTCGACCTTCGTCATCCGCCCGCTCACGCTGACGCTCCGACTCCTCATGAACATGATCGTCGGGCACCTGCTCCTCGTCCTGTTCTTCGCGGCGACCCAGTTCTTCATCGTGAACCTCGGCGGATGGTTCGCCCTCATGGGTGTCGGGACGCTGGCCTTCGGCCTCGTCTTCACCCTCTTCGAGCTCCTGGTCGCAGTCCTCCAGGCCTACGTCTTCACCCTCCTCACCGCGGTCTACATCCAGCTCGCGGTCGCAGAAGAGCACTAACCGAGCCCGGCACCCGCCAGGTCTCACCCAACGGAAGGAAACAAACGTGGACGCAACTACCGTTCTCGCCGCCCTTGAAGGAAACATCGCGACGGTCGGTTACGGTCTCGCAGCCATCGGCCCCGCCATCGGTGTGGGTATCGTCGTCGGCAAGACGATCGAAGGCACCGCGCGTCAGCCCGAGCTGGGTGGTCGTCTCCAGGTCCTCATGTGGATCGGTATCGCCTTCACCGAGGCGCTCGCCTTCATCGGCATCGCGACCTACTTCATCTTCGTCTAAGCCCCCTTTCACATCTCCGAAGGAGGCAAGATGTTTGATGCAGTGATCATCGCTGCTGAAGAGGGCGCTCCGACGAACCCTCTCATCCCAGCGGTCTACGACATCGTCTGGTCTGCCGTCGTCTTCATCATCATCCTCGGCTTCTTCTGGAAGCTGGTCCTGCCCAAGGTGCAGAAGCTCCTCGACGACCGCGCAGCGGCCATCGAGGGCAACATCGCCAAGGCCGATGAAGCGCAGAAGCAGGCCGAAGCGGCGCTCGAGCAGTACAACGCTCAGCTCGCCGAAGCCCGTCAGGAAGCCGGCCGCATCCGCGAGCAGGCTCGTGTCGAGGGTCAGACGATCCTCGCCGAGCTCAAGGAGCAGGCCACGGTCGAAGCCGCTCGCGTCACCGCGAGCGCTCAGGCACAGATCGAAGCCGAGCGTCAGGCGGCCGTCGTGTCGCTGCGTGCCGAGGTCGGCACGCTCGCACTCGACCTCGCCAGTGGCGTCATCGGCGAGACGCTGAACGACGACGCGAAGGCCACGGCGGTCGTCGACCGGTTCCTCGCGGACCTCGAAGCGTCGGAGAAGGCAGCCAAGTAATGGGAAGCGCGACCAGAGAAGCACTCGCCTCGTCGAAGGAGGCCCTCGCCGCCCTCGGCGCCGGGGCCGATCTGGCCACCGCGGACGGACTGTTCGCAGCGGGCCGGGCCATCGGCGGCTCGAGTCACCTGAGCGCAGCGCTCAGCGACCCCGCAGCCGACGCCGGTGCCAAGCGCACCGTCGTCGAGCGGATCTTCGGCTCCCAGCTGAGCGCCCAGGCGCTCGGCCTGCTGCAGACCGTCGTCTCCGGCCGCTGGTCCAGCGAAGCCGACCTGCTCGCGGGCATCGAGGAGCTCGGCCTCCGGGCCGCCTCGATCTCCGCCGGCGCTCAGGGCGACATCGAGGCCGAGCTGTTCGAGTTCGGGAAGCTCGTGTCGAGCAACCACGAGCTCGAGCTCGCCCTCAGCAGCAAGCTCGGCTCGTCCGCTGCGAAGGGCGCCCTCGCGGCATCCCTCCTCGCGGGCAAGGCGAGCCCGCAGACCGTCAGCATCGTCGGTCAGCTCGTGCAGCAGCCGCGAGACCGTCGGATCGGAGAACTGCTCCGGTACGCATCAGGCATCGTCGCCGACCAGCAGGGCCTCGCGGTCGCCACGGTCACGGCAGCCGCACCGATCGAGGCGTCGCAGCTCCAGCGCCTCGAGCGCCACCTCGCCACGGCCTACGGCCGTCAGGTGAAGATCAACCAGGTGATCGACCCCGCCGTCGTCGGTGGACTGCGCGTGCAGCTCGGGGACGACGTCATCGACGGCAGCCTCGCTGCCCGACTGAACGACCTCCGTCTGCAACTGGCCGGATAGCGGCCCGTGCAGCGCGGGGACCGGCCCGACGGTCTCCACAACTCAAGACGTTGATCCTGACGGATCGCACCTCTCGGAACCCCCGGGTTCCACAACCAAAAGGAACATGATGGCAGAACTCACGATCAGCCCAGACGAGATCCGGGATGCTCTCAAGGACTTCGTCAAGGCCTACGAGCCCGGCACCGCCGCGGCCACCGAGGTCGGACGCGTGATCGATGCCGCTGACGGCATCGCCCACGTCGAGGGCCTCCCGGGCGCCATGGCGAACGAGCTCCTCCGCTTCGCGAACGGCACCCTGGGCCTCGCGCTCAACCTCGACGAGCACGAGATCGGCGTCGTCGTCCTCGGTGAGTTCGACGAGATCGTCGAAGGCATGGACGTCACCCGCACGGGCGAGGTCCTCTCGGTCCCCGTCGGCGACGGCTACCTCGGCCGTGTCGTCGACACGCTCGGCAACCCGATCGACGGCCTCGGCGAGATCGCCAGCACCGGCCGCCGCGCGCTGGAGCTCCAGGCTCCGGGCGTCATGCAGCGCAAGTCGGTGCACGAGCCGCTCCAGACCGGCATCAAGGCGATCGACGCCATGATCCCGGTCGGCCGCGGCCAGCGTCAGCTGATCATCGGCGACCGCCAAACCGGCAAGACCGCGATCGCGATCGACACCATCATCAACCAGAAGGCCAACTGGGACTCGGGCGACGTCAACAAGCAGGTCCGCTGCATCTACGTCGCCATCGGCCAGAAGGGCTCGACCATCGCCTCCGTCAAGGGTGCGCTGGAAGAGGCTGGCGCGCTCGAGTACACGACGATCGTCGCCTCGCCTGCGTCCGACCCGGCCGGCTTCAAGTACCTCGCCCCCTACACCGGTTCGGCCATCGGCCAGCACTGGATGTACGAGGGCAAGCACGTCCTGATCATCTTCGACGACCTGTCGAAGCAGGCCGAGGCCTACCGTGCCGTCTCCCTCCTCCTCCGCCGTCCGCCGGGACGCGAGGCCTACCCTGGTGACGTCTTCTACCTCCACTCCCGTCTGCTGGAGCGTTGCGCGAAGCTGTCCGACGAGCTCGGCGCCGGTTCGATGACGGGTCTGCCCATCATCGAGACCAAGGCGAACGACGTCTCGGCGTACATCCCGACCAACGTGATCTCCATCACCGACGGCCAGATCTTCCTGCAGTCCGACCTCTTCAACTCCAACCAGCGCCCCGCGGTCGACGTCGGTATCTCCGTCTCGCGCGTCGGTGGCGATGCTCAGGTGAAGAGCATCAAGAAGGTCTCCGGAACGCTGAAGCTCGAGCTCGCGCAGTACCGCTCGCTCGAGGCGTTCGCGATGTTCGCATCCGACCTCGACGCGGCCAGCCGCCGTCAGCTCGCCCGTGGCGCCCGCCTCACCGAGCTGCTCAAGCAGCCGCAGTACTCGCCGTACCCCGTCGAGGAGCAGGTCGTCTCGATCTGGGCCGGAACCAAGGGCAAGCTGGACGACGTCCCGGTCGAGGACGTCCTCCGCTTCGAGCGCGAACTGCTCGACTACCTGGGTCGGAACACCGAGGTCCTCACCACGCTGCGCGACACGAACGTGCTCGACGACGACACCGTCTCGAAGCTCGATGCCGCTGTCGACCAGTTCAAGCTCGAGTTCCAGACGGGCGAGGGCGCTGCCCTCGGTTCGGAGCAGGTCGAGGAGCTCCCGGTTGAAGACGTCAACCAGGAGAAGATCGTGAAGGGTCGCCGCTAGTCCATGGGCGCTCAACTCCGGGTCTACACGCAGAAGATCAAGTCTGCGCAGACGACCAAGAAGATCACGAAGGCGATGGAGCTCATCGCCGCGTCGCGCATCCAGAAGGCGCAGGCGCGGGTGGCGGCATCCGGACCCTATTCTCGTGCGATCACTCGTGCCGTGTCCGCCGTCGCGACGTACTCCAACGTCGACCACGTGCTCACGACCGAGCCGGAGAAGGTTGAGCGGGCTGCGGTCGTCGTGTTCGCATCCGACCGAGGCCTCGCCGGCGCCTTCAACTCGCAGGTCCTCCGTGAGGCCGCCGAGCTGACCGAGCTCCTCCGCAGCCAGGGCAAGGACGTCACGCACTACCTCGTGGGCCGCAAGGCCGTCGCCTACTTCACGTTCCGACGGATGCAGGCTGCAGGGGAGTGGGTCGGCAACACGGAGAACCCCGACTTCGCCACGGCGCAGGAGATCAGCGAGTCCATCCTCAAGGCGTTCCTCACGGACGCCTCCGAGGGTGGCGTCGACGAGATCCACATCGTCTACAACCGCCTCGTGAGCATGATGACGCAGACCCCCGAGGTCGTCCGTCTCATGCCGCTCGAGGTCGTCGAAGGCGTCGAGGAGCCCACGGACACCGCTGTGCTGCCGCTGTACGAGTTCGAGCCGGATGCGGAGAGCGTGCTCGATGCACTGCTTCCGAACTACATCGAGAGCCGGATCTTCAACGCGCTGTTGCAGTCCTCCGCCGCGAAGCACGCCGCGACGCAGAAGGCGATGAAGTCGGCCAGCGACAACGCCGACAAGCTCATCACCGACTACACCCGCCTCCGCAACAACGCGAGGCAGGCCGAGATCACCCAGCAGATTTCCGAAATCGTTGGCGGCGCAGACGCGCTCTCGTCCTAGTCATCGCAACACGCACACGTATCTGTAGAGACAGAGAAGAGAAGAACATGACTCCCACCGCAACTGCCGAGCAGGGCGCTGCAGAGGTGAAGGCCGGCGCCGTCGGCCGCATCTCCCGCGTCACCGGCCCGGTCGTCGACATCGAGTTCCCGCACGACGCGATCCCGGGCATCTACAACGCCCTGAAGACCAGCGTCGTGATCGGCGAGCAGACGATGGTCCTCACGCTCGAGGTCGCACAGCACCTCGGTGACGACCTCGTCCGCGCCATCGCCCTGAACCCCACGGACGGCCTCGTCCGCGGCCAGGAGGTCACCGACACGGGTTCGCCCATCTCGGTGCCCGTCGGCGACGTCACCAAGGGCAAGGTCTTCAACGTCATCGGCGAGGTGCTCAACGCCGAGCCCGGCGAGCAGATCGAGATCACCGAGCGCTGGCCGATCCACCGTCAGCCGCCGCCCTTCGACCAGCTCGAGTCGAAGACGCAGCTGTTCGAGACCGGCATCAAGGTCATCGACCTCCTGACGCCGTACGTCCTCGGTGGCAAGATCGGTCTCTTCGGTGGTGCCGGTGTCGGCAAGACCGTCCTCATCCAGGAGATGATCCAGCGCGTCGCGCAGGACCACGGCGGTGTGTCGGTGTTCGCCGGTGTCGGCGAGCGTACCCGTGAGGGCAACGACCTCATCCACGAGATGGAAGAGGCGGGCGTCTTCGAGAAGACGGCCCTCGTGTTCGGCCAGATGGACGAGCCGCCGGGAACGCGTCTGCGCGTCGCCCTCTCCGCGCTGACGATGGCGGAGTACTTCCGCGACGTCCAGAAGCAGGACGTGCTGCTCTTCATCGACAACATCTTCCGCTTCACCCAGGCCGGTTCCGAGGTGTCGACCCTGCTCGGTCGCATGCCGTCCGCCGTGGGTTACCAGCCGAACCTCGCCGACGAGATGGGCCTCCTCCAGGAGCGCATCACCTCGACGCGTGGGCACTCGATCACCTCGCTGCAGGCGATCTACGTCCCCGCCGACGACTACACCGACCCGGCTCCCGCGACGACGTTCGCGCACCTCGACGCGACGACCGAGCTCTCCCGTGAGATCGCGTCGAAGGGCCTGTACCCGGCCGTCGACCCGCTGACGTCGACGAGCCGTATCCTCGACCCCCGCTACCTGGGTGCCGACCACTACCGCGTCGCCACCACGGTCAAGCAGATCCTCCAGAAGAACAAGGAACTGCAGGAGATCATCGCCATCCTGGGTGTCGACGAGCTCTCCGAGGAAGACAAGATCACGGTGTCGCGTGCGCGCCGGATCCAGCAGTTCCTCTCGCAGAACACCTACATGGCGAAGAAGTTCACCGGTGTCGAGGGCTCGACCGTCCCGCTGAAGGACACCATCGAGTCGTTCGACGCCATCGCCAAGGGTGAGTTCGACCACGTCGCCGAGCAGGCCTTCTTCAACGTCGGTTCCATCACCGACGTCGAAGAGAAGTGGGCGCAGATCCAGAAGGACAACGGCTGAGCATGGCTTCCGCTCCTCTGACCGTGAGCGTCGTCGCGGCCGACCACGAAGTGTGGTCCGGCCCGGCACGCCAGCTGATCGCGAAGACCGTCGACGGCGAGATCGGTATCCTGCCCGGCCACGAGCCGATGCTGGCCATCCTCGCCGCCGGTGAGGTCCGTGTCACGCTCGAAGACGGCTCGAAGATCGTCGCGAACGCTGAAGACGGCTTCCTGTCGGTCGAGAACAACACCGTCACCGTCGTGGCCGGCAACGCCACGCTCGTGACCAGCTCCTGATTCAGTGCTGATCCTCCTTCCCCCTTCGGAGACGAAGCGGGACGGCGGCGACGGACGAGCCCTGGACACCGCCCTGCTGCGGTTTCCAGGGCTCTCCTCGTCCCGGAACGATTGCCTAGGCGCCCTGGTGTCGCTCGCTGCCGACGAGGCCGCGACGGTGAAGGCCCTGAAGCTCGGCCCCAAGCAGCTCGGTGAGGTCCAGCGCAACCGCGTGGCGGCGACGTCCGCGACGATGCCGGCGATCGACCGGTACACGGGGGTGCTGTACGACGCGCTCGATGCGACCACGCTCCCACCGGACGCGCGACGGTTCGCCGCTGAGCACCTGGTCGTGCACTCGGCGTTGCTCGGCCCGGTCGGCGCGCTCGATCCCATTCCGGCGTATCGGCTCTCCCACGACTCCAGGCTCCCCGGGTTCGTCCTGAAACGTCACTGGGCGGTGCCGGTCGCGCGCGAACTGGACGCCGTCCAGGGTGTCGTGTTGGACCTGCGCTCGGAAGGCTACGCGGCGCTCGGGCCGTTGCCGGATCGCGTGGGTGCCGTCTACCTGCGTGTGCTCACGGTCGGCGACGATGGCCGCCGTCGCGCGCTCAACCACTTCAACAAGCAGGGCAAGGGCCGGTTCACCCGCGCGCTGCTGGAGGCCGGTGTCGACCACCCTGATGTCGACTCGTTGCTCGACTGGGCACGATCGACCGGATGGATGCTCGACGTCCACGCCCGTGCCGACGACGGTCGGGTGACCGAGCTCGCCCTCGTCGTCTGACCGCTCGGGGTCAGGGAGCGCTCTCGGAGCGCCAGCAGCCGACGAGGTGGTCATCGACGAGGCCTCCGGACTGCATGAGGGCGTACATCGTCGTCGGGCCGACGAACCGGTAGCCGCGCTTCCGCAGGTGGGCGCTGAGCGCGGTGGACTCGGGTGTCACCGCGGGGACCTCGGTCCACTGGGCGAACCGCACGGGCCGCGGCGGGGGAGCGAAGCTCCAGAGGAGCTCGTCCAAGTCGTCGCCCAGCTCGAGGGCGGTGCGGGCATTGCCGATGACCGCGTTGATCTTCCCGCGGTGCCGGATGATCCGGGCGTCGTCGAGGAGGCTCTCGACATCAGCCTCCGTCATCGCCGCGACGGCGTCGAGGTCGAAGCCGTGGAACCGTTCGCGGAAGGCCGGTCGCTTCCGGAGGATCGTGATCCAGGACAGCCCGGCCTGGAACCCTTCGAGACTGATCTTCTCGAAGACCTTCCGCTGCCCGTGGAGCGGTACGCCCCACTCTTCGTCGTGATAACGCTGGTACTCCTCGTCCGTCCCGGCCCAGGCGCAGCGGGTCAGGCCGTCGGTGCCGACGATGGTCGGGGTGGCTGGACTCATCGGCGGTACGGGATCCCTTCGTGGTCGAGGAGCCAGCGTTTGGTGGCCGGTCCGTCTCCGCCAGAATAGCCCGTCACGATCCGCCCGGTTCCGAGGACGCGATGACAGGGGATGAGGAGCGCGATGGTGTTCGCCCGAACCGCCTGGCCGGCCGCCCGGCCGCCCTGCGGGGCACCGGCCGCGGCCGCAAGGGCGCCGTACCCGATGGAGTCGCCGAACGGAACCTCGCCGAGCGCCGACCAGACCGCCTGCTGGAACGGCGTGCCGGTCGTGACGAGCGGGAGGTCGAACACGGTGCGTCGTCCGCGGAAGTACTCGTCGATCTGCTCCGCGGCGTCGAGGAGGACCGCGGAGGGGCGTTCGTCGACTCCGTCGAGAGGGAGTCGCCCGTGGTGCTCGAAGCGTACGGCTGAGACCGCGTCGTCGACGGATCGGAGCTCGATCCGCCCCACCGGCGTCGGCATCCGGAGGAAGCCCTCGGCGGCCGGGTCGGCGATGGCGGAGCAGGGGAGTACGGGATCGGTGATGGTGAGGTGTGTGGTCATGCACCGAGCGTAGGAAGCACGTTATCGGCGCGATGCGTCACGTGGGCCTGGCCGCGGCGTCGGGGGCCGACGGGTGCCTGTGGAGGACGGTCGGGCTAGCCTGGATGCATGTCTGATCTCAGCTATCGCCCACTCGGTCGCAGCGGCCTCCTCGTCTCAGCGGTCGGCATCGGCTGCAACAACTTCGGACGCGAGGGCACGGTCACCGAGAGCCTGGACGGCACCCGAGCCGTCGTCGACGCGGCCATCGACGCCGGGGTCACCCTCTTCGACACCGCCGACATCTACGGCCGGGAGTACGGGCTGAGCGAACGACTCCTCGGGCAGGCGATCGCCGGGCGGCGGGATGAGATCGTGCTCGCGACCAAGTTCGGCCATGTGGACTACGAGAGCCCGATCCCGAACTGGGGTGCCAAGGGCTCCCGTCGCTACATCCGGCTCGCGGTCGAGGGTTCGCTCCGCCGCCTGGGCACCGACTGGATCGACCTGTACCAGCTGCACACCCCAGACCCGTTCACGCCCATCGAGGAGACGATCGCTGCCCTCGACGAACTCGTCCACGAGGGGAAGATCCGCTACGCCGGCCACTCGAACTTCGCCGGTTGGCAGCTGACCGAGGCGGACTGGGCGGCTCGCACCGCCGGCCACCCCGCCTTCATATCGGCCCAGAACGAGTACAGCCTGCTCGTCCGGGGTGCGGAGCGCGAGCTGTTCCCGGCCATGCGCGCCGCCGGCGTCGGCTTCCTCCCGTACTTCCCGCTCTACAACGGCCTGTTCACGGGGAAGTTCTCCCGCGACGGCGGGCCGGCGGACAGCCGCATCATGCGCCAGCGCAAGCACCTGCTCGACACGGCACCCTGGGACGCGATCGAGGCCTACCAGGCCTTCTGCGACGAGCGCGGCATCTCCATGCTCGAGGCGACGTTCGGGTGGTTGCTCGTCCAGGACGGGCTCTCGAGTGTCATCGCCGGTGCGACCACTCCGGAACAGATCCGCGCGAACGCCGCGGCCGGTTCGGCGTGGTCGCCGACCGCCGAGGAAGCGGCTTGGATCTCGGACCGCTTCCCCGTCGGTTGAGCCGCGCGGTCAGTCCTTCGAGCGGCGCTGCTCCGGGTCCTGCTGCTGCGGGTCCGTGGACGCGGCCGATGATCCCGGGGTGTCCGGGGACGCGAGCTGCCGGAGGTCGAGCTGGGCGGTCATCGTGCCGAAGTGCTCCGTGACCTGCTCCGAGACCTGATCGGACAGCTGTTCGCTCACGTCGGCTGAGACGCTCTCGGTGAGCTCGGCGGCGAACAGGCGGCGCTTCGCCCGCTGCTCCCGTCGCACCTCGATACCGAACGCCTTGAAGGACGAGATGCACATGAGGATGATCACGACGCTGAACGGGAGCGCCGTGATGATGGCCGCCGTCTGCATCGACGCGAGACCACCCGCGATGAGCAGCGAGATGGCCAGGAGGCTCGTCACGAGCGCCCAAGCGATCCGAACCCGGTTCCGCGGCTCCGTGCCGCCGGTCGTGAGCATGCCCATCACGAGTGATCCCGAGTCGGCCGAGGTCACGAAGAACAAGAGGATGAGCAGCAGGGCACCGACGGTCGCGATCGATCCACCGGGGAGGCCGGCGAGCATGTTGAACAGGGCGGTGTTGAGGTCCACGGGACCGTCCGCACCGCTGAAGTCACGGCCCTCCAGCGACTGCATGATGGCGGTGCCCCCGAGTACGGCGAACCAGAGGAAGGTCACGAGGGTCGGGACGAGCAGGACACCGAGCACGAACTGCCGCACCGTGCGCCCCTTCGAGATACGGGCGATGAAGACGCCGACGAAGGGTGCCCACGACATCCACCAGCCCCAGTAGAAGGTCGTCCACGAGGACTGCCAGGCCTCGCCGGCAGCACCCTGGTACGCGGAGACGTTGAAGGTGAGTCCGACAACGTTCTGGAGGTACGCGCCCATCGACTGCACCCACTCGCGCAACAGGAACAGCGTCGGGCCGGCGAACAGGACGAAGAACAGCAGCAGCGCCGCGAGGACGAGGTTGGTGTTCGAGATCCACTTCATACCCTTGTGCACCCCGGAGACGAGGGAGAAGATCGTGACACCGGTGATCACGAGGATGAGGATGACCTGCGTGACGATGTTCGGTTCGGCGATGCCCGTGTACCCGAGTCCTGCGGAGATCTGGAGGACGCCGAGTCCGAGCGAGGTCGCGACGCCGAACACGGTCCCGATGACGGCGATCGCGTCGATCGCATTGCCCCAGCCGCCCTGCACGCGCTTGCCGAGCAACGGCTCGATCGACCACCGGATCGACATCGGGCGTCCCTTGCGATGGACGGCGTACGCCAGCGCCACACCCACGACCGCGTAGATCGACCAGGCGTGGAGTCCCCAGTGGAGATAGGTCTGACTCATGGCCTGCTGGGCCAGCGACTGCTGGGAGCCCGTGACCCCGGGGCGCGGCTCGAGGAAGTGTGTGAGTGGCTCACCGACACCGTAGAAGACCAGACCGATCCCCATCCCGGCGGCGAACAGCATGGAGAACCAGGACAGGAGCGAGAACTCCGGTTCGTCGTCGTCCTTGCCGAGCTTGATGTCGCCGAACTTCGAGACGGCGAAGACGATCGCCACGATGACGAACCCGGCGACGAGGAGGACGTAGTACCATCCGAGGCCACCGATGATGCCGGACTGGATGGCGTTGAAGACGGATTCGGCCTGCTTCGGGAGCAGGATCGAGAACAGCGCGACGCCGAGGATGACCACGAGGGCCGGCCCGAGCACCCAGGGGATGACCTTCGCGGGGGCGTCACCTGCCGCCGCGTCGGAGGTGGGAATGGTCTTCGTGCTCACGTGTGCGCTCCTCGGGCCGTGGGGCGACCCTGCGTCGCCCCGATCATCAAGGGTAGGGAGCCACGGCGATCCGGACAACGTTGCGGTGGGGGCCTTGGTGTGCAGTCCCAGTGGCGTGTCGCTGGCGGAGCTCGGCGAGTCCCCGGGCCGTCCGTGCGGCCACTGAGCGAATCCGTCCCCCACTCGGGGCACGGATTCACGGGAATCGGCACCGTGGCGAGGCTTTGTCGGGCACAATTGCGGATGACCAAGCAGGAGGATCCGTGCCGAGAACGCCCCGCGACCGACGACGTACCCGGACGGCCGTCGCCCTCGGCGTCGTCGCCGTCCTCCTCGCCGGCGGTGCGCTCGCGGTGTCGCTCGTGAGCCGCGTCCCGAACGCCGCCGCCGGTCCGTTCGACGGAGCGCAGTTGTACGTCGATCCGTCCTCGCTGGCCGCCCGCGCCGCCGCGGCCGATCCGGCGGCCGCGGCCGAGGAACCGACGAGTTCCGCCACGGCCGGGACGAGCGGCGGTTCGAACGGCGACCCGAGCGACGTCGCCCAACAGCTCGCAGCGGCGGAGCGGCTCGCAGCGGAGCCGACCGCGATCTGGCTCGTGCCGGAGCGCTACCCGATCGCAACCGTCCGGAACACCGTCTCCGAGGTCGTCCGGTCCGCCGAGCGCTCCGGTTCCATGCCGGTCTTCACGGTCTACGGCATCCCGGAGCGGGACTGCGGCAACCAGTCCGCCGGTGGGTTGTCGAGCGACGAGTACCAGGACTGGGTCGCCGAGATCGTCGCCGCCCTCGCGGATCACCGCGTCGCCGTCATCCTCGAACCGGATGCCGTCGCGCTCGCGCCGGACTGCGGTGACCGCACCGCGCGGATGCGGCAACTGGCAGCCGCGACCGAGCAGTTCGCGGACGCATCCGTCCCCGTGTACCTCGACGGCGGACACTCCGACTGGCGACCGCCCGCCGAGATGGCCGAGCTCCTCCGGGAGGCCGGTGTCGCCGACGCCACGGGCTTCGCCACCAACGTCTCCAACTACAACACGACCGAGGACGAGATCGCCTATGCGGAGGAACTGAGCGGCCTCCTCGACGGCGCCCACTACGTGATCGACACCTCTCGGAACGGCAGCGGCTCGAACGGCGAATGGTGCAACCCGTCCGGCCGGACGGTGGGGCAGCAGCCCCTCACCGCGCGGGCCGAACACCTCGACGCGAACCTCTGGGTGAAAGCCCCCGGCGAGAGCGACGGAGCGTGCAACGGTGGCCCCCTTGCTGGGGTATGGTGGCCGGAGCAGGCCGTGCAACTGGCCAAGGGATTCAGCGCGTGGTGAGTCGGGAACGGCCACATCCGGCACGTCGCTGACGGGTGGAACGGGTAGGGGCATCGTGACCGAAGAGCTGAGCGAACGTCGGACCGCGGTCGTCATCGAAGACGACGCGGACATCCGCCAACTGCTCGAGACCGTCCTCGAGCAGGCCGGCTTCGAGACGGTGTCCGCCGCGAACGGTCTCGACGGCGTCGAGGCGGTGCGGACGCACAACCCCCTCGTCACGACCCTCGACGTCAGCATGCCGGGTATCGACGGCTTCGAGGCTGCCAAGCGCATCCGCGCCATCAGCTCCACCTACATCGTCATGCTGACCGCACGGGGCGACGAGATCGACACCCTGCAGGGCCTCGACTCCGGCGCCGACGACTACATGACCAAGCCCTTCCGTCCGCGCGAGCTCCGTGCCCGCATCGAGGCGATGCTCCGTCGGCCTCGCGCGAACGGTGATGCTCCGGCCGTCGCGGCGGCGGCACCGGCACAACCCGCTCCGACCGCGGTCGCGCCGGGTCCCGTCACTCAGGTCGTGCAGGCCCAGGTCGCCGCGCCGCCACTGCAGCAGCAGGTGTCGTCGCCCGACCCCACGATCGTCCACGAGACCGTCGCGCGTCATGCCGCTCCCGTCGGTCAGTCGGTCGTCCCGATCATCATGCAACCGGCCGCCGCAGCATCCGACGACGGCGAGGGATGGCTCGTCCACCGTGGTCTGAAGCTCAGCTCGGCGACTCGCATCGTCGAGGTCGACGGCACCGAGGTGGACCTCACACGGAGCGAGTTCGACCTGTTGCAGGCACTGATGGAGTCCCGCCGTCGGGTGCGCAGCAAGGCGGACCTCGCGCTCATGCTCCGTGGCGAGAGTTACATCACGGCCTACTACGTCAGTGAAGCCGACAAACGGGCGATCGAGGTGCATCTCGCCAACCTGCGACGGAAGCTCGCCGACAGCACGGTGGCCCCGCGGTTCATCGAGACGGTGCGCGGCGTCGGCTACCGCATGACCTCCGACGACTGAGACCGCCGCGGTCGCGACCGCGACGGAGCCTCGTCGGCGATGAACGACGCCTGGCGGTCGGAACTCAGGATTCCGCAGCGTCCGCCGCGTCGAGTTCGAGCAGCCGCTCGCAGCTGCGACGGCCGACCTCCTGAAGGGCGGTGTGGATCTCGCGCGCGCGTTCGAGACGCCCCAGCTCGATCGCCTGGAGACCGGCACTCGCCAGTCCGGCCACCCCGACGACGCCCAGCATCACGCTGGAGGAGCGGATGCTGAGGAGGACGACCTTGGACTCGTCGGTGTCGTCGGCGTCGAGTGCCGCTCCCAGACGCGCCAGACGAGTCGGCCACATCTCGACATAGGTCTGGACGAACCGACGACGACTGCGCAGGTCGCCCGAGAGTTCTCGGAGCAACCTGCGCAGTTCGTCGGCGTCGACCGTGCCCGGGTCGGGGGAGGTCACACCCGGTAGCCGCGCTGACGACGGATGAGCTTGCCGAACATGCTGAGTGTCTGCAGCACGGTGATGACCCCGAGGACCGGCCAGCCCGCCCAGAGGATCGTGGACTGGACGACGGGGGAGAGCTGGGTCCAAGCGGCGACGATCGCGATGATGGCGGCGAGGACGAACAGGAGTGGTGCGAGGTGCGCGTTGCCCGAGCCTCGTTCGGCCTTCGCCTGCTCGGCCCAGTTGTCGACCTTCTTGTTCGAGGCGAACTTCGACCACGCACGGATGAAGTGGCCCATGCGGATCCACATGTAGAACTCGGCCGGGAAGATGAGGACCGCGAAGAGGATGTCGCGCACGTTCCGCTTCTTCATCGACAGCGCGATGCGCAGGTTGAGGAAGATGGCGATCAGCGGTGGGATGAGCCACACCGGGCTGAACACGAACGCGTGGATCGACAGCGAGCCGGCGAGCAGCACGACGAAGAGGATGCGCGTGACCATGTTGAGGAGCATCTCCGCGTTCTCGAGCCACCGCAGTCGGAGGTTCGGGTGGAGCGGCTGCCCCTTGGTGTCGCCGCGCTGGCCGGGCCACATGAGCTCGATCGCGCCGTAGTTCCACTTGACCTGCTGGGCGTCGAGCGACCGGACGGTGGTCATCCCACCGACGTCGGCGCGGGCGCGGGCGCTGATCTTCGTGAGGTAGCCGGCGCTCTTGATCTGCAGCGACAGGAGCGAGTCCTCCACCTCGGAGTCCTTGACCCACGGGGTGGACTGGTGGTTCTGCTCCATGGCGTCGCGCAGGGCTTGGACCGAGAAGATCGAGTACTGTCCGCCGAGCACGGCCATGTTGCGGCCTCGGAGCATGTTCTGCATGTTGAACGCGGCGAACTGCGTGCGCTGGCCGGCGATGAGGAACGCCGGGACGAGCTGCTTCTTGAACGGCTCGTCGTCGATCGAGAAGATCGCGGAGATGCCGCCGATGCGACTGTCCGAGACGATCTCGGCTTCGAGCGACTCGATCGCGGTCGGGTCGGCGACCGTGTCACCGTCGACTCCGAGCAGGTAGTCGTAGCCCTCGACGAGCGTGAAGCCGTAGTTGAGCGCGCCCACCTTCTTGTCGGGGTTCTTCCCGATGTCGTGGATGAACACCTCGGTGAACTGCTCGTAGCCGTCCTCGTCGACCCGGGAGTGCGGGCCGGCGTAGGGCGCGGCGACGTCGACCGACCGGTCCGTGGTGTTGTTGATGACCACGTGGATCACGTCGGGCATCCGCGTCTGCTCGAGGAGGGACGCGAGCACTGCCGGCAGCGACTCCTCCTCGTTGTAGGCGGGGATGATGCACCCGATGGTCGCGCGGTACTCGGGGAGCGAGTTGACCGAGTCGATGAATTCGTTGGCGTACGCTTCAAGTTCGGGCGCGAGAAGCGGCTGCGTCTGAATGTACCGAGGGTCAGGCTGCTGGGCGTTGGGCCGAGAGCTGTCCGGTCGCGCTTCGAGTTCTGACATCAGGGGTCCTGTTCCGAGTGGGTCGAGTGCAGCGGGTCGCGCTGCAGTTGCAACTCTGCCGCGTTGGGCGCGGCTTTCGCGCGTGAATGCGATAGCGTCGGCTCAGGATTTCCTCAAGATTCGCGCTGGCCCCAGTTCGTGGGTCATGCGGACCCTCGAGGGTCACTCGATCATCCCTCCGACACCCGCCAGGAGCCTCATGTCGAACCACCCAAGCCCGGTCCGGAACCGGCACGTCAGGCACGCCCTCCAGGCTGTGACCGCCGCGGCGATCGTCCTCGGGCTGAGCGCCTGCGGGACGCCTCCGTGGGAGGAGCCGGGCGCGCAGCCGACCAGCTCGCCGCGCGTGTCGAAGACGCCGAGGCCGACGGTGAGTGCGATCACCAACGAACTCGCGAGCGGGAGTGCCAAGCACACGCTCACGGCGGGCTCCGCCACCCTCACGGTCGACTACTGGTCCACCCTGTCGATGGACGCGTGGACCGCGGACGTCAACAAGCCGGTGAGCTTCTCGCTCAGCGGTGTGCTCAACCCCGACGACCTCCAGGCGCTCTACCTGTCGCGGGTGACGCTCACCACGACGGTCCACGGGCCGAAGGGGCAGCTGGAGTCGCCTGCGCCGTTCACCGACCAGTCGACGGTGGCACCGGGGTACCTCATCAAGGCGCCGTACAGCTACAGCCAGACGTTCGTCCTCCCCGAGGTGGACAGCGCCGCGACCGGCGTCACCTTGACGATCACCTACGAGCTGCTGGTGCAGGCGACGCCGACGTCCGCCGAGTATGCGAAGCAGACTGCGGTGGACACCCTCACGATCGCGATCGCCCCGCAGGCCTGACCGAGCTCGATCCGATCCGTCAGCGGCCCGTCGGCGCCGACGAGGCGAGGACCGTGCGGTTCCCGCCGGCCGCTGCGGCACGCAGGCTGGCGTCGCTGGCGGCACGCGTGAGGACGGCGACGTCGTACCCGAGGTAGTCGGTCAGAGCGATCCCGATGCTGGCCGTCGGGCGCAGGCGCGGTGTGGTCTCGACAGGGTGGTCGAGCAGGCCGTCCTGGATGCCCTTGGCCGCCTGGAGCGCGACGTCGGCGTCCACCGCGGGTGTCGCGATCAGGAGACACCCGGCGCCGTCCTCGCCGATGTCGGAGAGCGTCGGACCGTACCGACGGACCGAGGAGATGAACCCCGCGGCGACCTCGCTGCTGAACGCCGCTCCGAACGCCGTCTTCATCTCATCGAGGTCGTCGAGCCGGACGTGGAGGATCGCGAGCTGCTCGTCATGGAAGTTGGCCCGTTCCAGCCAGTCGTCGACGATCCGGACGAAGGATTCCTGGAGGAGGACGTCGTCACCCGTGTACGCGACGATGCTCCCGTGCCGCCGGCTGGCGGGTGCGGCGCGCTCGGCCCGCAGGACGGAGAGCACCACGGTCGCGACGATGAGGAGCGCGATGAGCAGCAGTGAGGCGGCCACGGTCCCGAAGAGCGTCGTGAACAACGAACCGTCCGGCCCCTCCACGAGGAGTGCGATCAGCCGAGCGGCGAAGAACAGGGACGCGATGCCGAGCACGATGGTGAAGCCACGGGTGGTCGGGTTGTCCCGCATCGCACCGACGAGCGTCTCACCGGTGCCGAGGCCCGCGAAGAGGGCGATGCACAGGAACGTCGCGGGCGCGCCCGCCCAGGGCCCTCCCGAGGGCCCGGCGGCGAGCGCGGCGACGATCGTGACCGCCGTCCCGATGAGCGAGACCCAGAGCAGACTCGATTTGCCGTTGAAGAGCCGTGCGCCGGACCACAGGGCGGCGATGCTCAGCACGTATCCACCGTTCCCGGCGGCTATCGCCCACCAGGCCCCCTGGCTGAGGGCGCTGACGACGTAGGAGAAGCTGGTGAACATCCCGGCCATGTAGGACACGGACCACACCCGCCCGCTCGCGTCGTCCTTCCGCATGAAGGTGTTGACGATGAACGTCGCGCCGCAGACGAAGATCACGAGCGCGTTGATCACCGCGACGGTCTGGCTGTCGAAGATCATTCGGTCCCGCCTCTCGGAATACGGACGACCGCGGTCGTGCCCTCACCGAGCACACTGTGGACGGTGAGGTCGCCGCCGTGCAGGCGGACGATGTCCCGACTGATCGCGAGGCCGAGGCCGCTGCCGTGCACCGTGGAGTTGCGGACGAGGTCGGAGCGGAAGAACCGTTCGAAGAGCTTCGGTTGGTCCTCCTCGGAGATGCCGATGCCGGTGTCCCGCACGATGACCCAGGCGGTGTCGCCCTCCGAGGTGACACCGACGCTCAGCTCGCCGCCGTCCCGGTTGTACTTGATGCCGTTCGAGAGCAGATTGTCGACGACCTGGCGGAGGCGGAACGGGTCGGCGAACAGCGGCACGGCCTCCTCGTCGTGGCGCACGATGGTGATGCTCCGTTCGGCGGCCACGTGCGCCAACGACTCGACCGAGCGGTCGACGATCTCCCGGAGCTCGCACTCGGAGCGTTCGAGCACCATGGTCCGGTTCACGTCGCGGGAGGCGGCGAGGATGTCCGCGATGAGTTCGAGGAGCCGATCGCCGTTCGTCTGGGCGATCGTGAGCTGCTTCGCGACCCGCGGTGGGAGCCCCGGGTCGTCGAGCGCGAGGTCGAGGTACCCGAGGATCGACGTCAGCGGCGTCCGGAGCTCGTGCGAGACGGAGGCCACGAGGTCGTCCCTGGCGCGGATCGCGTTGATCTCGCTCGTGACGTTGCGCGAGACGAGCACCGTGCCGTCGTAGCCGCCCTCGTGGTCGTAGAGGCGGCGGGAGGTGAGGGCGAGGGCGATCCGCTCGGTGCCGGGGGCGCCGAGCCACACCGTGAGGTTCTCGAACTCCTCACCACGACGTGCGCGGATGTACGGCTTGTCCTGCGGCTGGAGGAGGGTCAGTCCGTCCTCGGCCCACACCGGGAGGGCGGGATTGACGTCGGACAGCTCGCCGACCTCGTCCTGCAGCCGCGTCTGGAACCGGTTGACCATCGCCCGGGCTCCGATGCGGTCGAAGCGGACGACGCCGAAGTTCACGGCGTTCAGGATCTCCGCGAGGCGGCTCTCCTGGTCCTGGGCGCGCCCCAGGGCGGTCTCGAGCTGGCCGGCCTGCTTGTTCAGCAGCACGCGCTGCGCCTCCGTCCGCTTCGCCGTCATCGCGGTGGAGACGGCCACGAACGCGAGGACCGTCGGCAGGATGACGAGCGCCGGCAGATTGGCGATGGTGATGTCCCCCGGGGTCATCGCCAGGGATGACCAGCTGGACGTGCAGACGAGCACGATGGCGGTCACGGCACCTGCGAGGCCGAAGGCCGTCGCCATCCAGATGGTCGGGAAGACCCAGAGGAGTCCCGCGCCGATCAGGGGCTCGCCTTGCCGGATGAGCGCGATGGCGATGATGTCGAGGATCGGGAGGGCGATGAGGAGTCGCGGAACCTGGTGCCAGGGCACGATCGGCGCGAGCGCCGTCGCGATGAACGCCAGGATCACCCCGATGTAGAACAGGACGGAGTTGTCGTCGACGCCCTGGAACAGGAGCGTGGCGAAGAGGATCGCGACGACCGCCAGGCCGAAGAGCAGCTGTGGGAAGGCGCTGTAGCCGGTCATCCGGCCGACGCGTCGTGGGACCTCGACCGCGTGCGGGCCCGTTCTCGTGGGCCCGGTGTCAGCGAGACCGGGCGCCGAGGCGGTGTCACCCGACGCCGACGGGCCGGACGGGGGAGTCCGTTCTCCGATCGGCTTCGCGGGCATGGGTTGAGCGTACCTCTGTCGGGGGTGGCGGAGCGTGATACGAGGGACGGCTTGCGCCGGCGAGGGAATCCCCTCTAGCGGGTGCCCCAGTCGTAGAGCTGCTTGTGCAGGCGCAGGTAGACGAAGGTCTCGGTTCCGGAGACACCGTCGACGGTGCGGATCTCGTCGTTCAGCAGCGCGATCAGTTCCTCGTCGTCCTCGCAGACCACTTCGACCAGCAGGTCGAAGGAGCCGGCGGTCAGGACGACGTAGTCGACGGCCGACAACGCGGACAGGCGATCAGCGACCACGCGGGTGTCACCGGTCACCCGGACACCGATCATCGCCTGCCGGGTGAAGCCCAGCTGCATCGGGTCGGTCACCGCGACGATCTGGATGACGCCGGACTCCGTGAGCTTCTGCACCCGTTGCCGCACGGCGGCCTCGCTGAGCCCGACGGCCTTCCCGATCTCGGCGTAGGACCGGCGTCCGTCGGTCTGGAGCTGCTCGATGATCGCTTTCGAGGTGTCGTCGGGCGGCGCCGCCTTCGCCGGTGGATCGGAGCTCGCTCGAGTCATACGTCGATCATGACAGTGCGGACGGGTCGCGGCAAGCGGATCCGCAGGACCGACCGGCCGCGGCGTCCGGATCCGTCGTCGCCGATCCACGGACGTCATCCGCCGAGCCGGGTGGGGCGGTCCTGCGGTCGGCCGGTACCGTACTATCGTCGAGGGTGCATCAGCCACCGCCAGCCGTATTAGAGGAGCAGACGTGACCGAGCACGGGCAACGGATCGTCACGCTGCCCGGCGGGCGTCGAGTCTCACTCGCGTGGGCCGGCATGACCGATGTCGGCAAGCGGCGCGAGTTGAACGAGGACGCCTTCGTGGCGCTCCCTCCCGTGTTCGCCGTGGCCGACGGCATGGGTGGGCACTCCGCCGGCGAGGTCGCGAGTGCCGCGGTCGCGCACCGCCTGACCAAGGCCACCGAGGGAGCCGAGATCCTCACCGTCGACGGCCTCGTCGACGCGCTGCGCATGGCCGTCGCGGACATGATCGACACCGCGGAGGAGGGCGAACTCGGCATGGGCACCACCGTCACCGGTGTCGTACTCACGGCCGACGAGGGCGAGGGTCGCGTCGCGGTCTTCAACATCGGCGACTCCCGGGTGTACCGGTTGCAGGAGGGCGAGCTGGTCCAGGTCACCGAAGACCACTCGATCGTCCAGGAGCTGATCCGCGCGGGAGCGATCAGCCCGGAGGAAGCGGAGTTCCACCCGAACAGCAACATGATCACCCGGGCCGTCGGACCGTCGGACGACCCCGTACCTGACGTCGAGCTCTTCCCGATCGAGACCGGTGCCCGATGGCTCGTCTGCTCGGACGGGCTCACGAAGGAACTCACCGACCACGGGATCTGGTACTTCCTGACGGAGGGGGCCACGCCGGTCGACGCGGCCGAACTCCTCCTGCGTGCCGCCCTCGACAACGGCGGACGCGACAACGTCTCGGTCATCGTGCTCGACATCGCGGCGGTCGGCGAGGCCGTGGACGAGGGCGTCGAGCAGCCCGCCTCCTGAGCCCGCTCCACAGCCGCTGCTCGCGCGGGCTTCCTTCCCGGTCGGACCGTCCCGCCAGCCGGTGAGGGCCGCAGGGTGCTCCACTGGAGCCATGAGCCCTTCGGACGTGACGCCCTCCGCGACCACCTCGCACCGGCCCGCGACGAGGCCGGCCCGCCTCCGTGCGCCCAGCCCGCCGGCAGAGCCGCCCACCGGGTCGCTCCCGATCCTCGCAAGCCTCGCCCCGGTCATCGGGTCGGTCGCCTTGTTCGCGATCACGGGCTCACCCGTGACGCTCGTCTTCGCCGCGCTCGGCCCCCTCATCGCCGTCGCCGGCTTCATCGACGCGCGCTGGACCAGACGGCGGCGCGGACGGCGGGCGCGCGTGGCGTATGACGCTGCGGCGCAGGAGCTGGAGCAGGACATCGCGCGAGCACACGCCGAGGAACGCGAGGAACTGCGAGCGCTCCACCCTGCCGGTCGGCTCCTCGAGGTCATCGATGGACCCGACCGTGCCAGGTGGCGGGTACCGGAGGCCCGCCGCACGCTCGTCTGCATCGGGCGAGGGGAGACGAGGAGTGCCGTGCGGGTGGACGCGGGTGCCGACGACGACCGGTGGCAGTGGGTCGCACGGCTGTCCGAGGCGCCGGTCGTGGTCGACGCGGTCGAGGGGATCGGCATCGTCGGTGGGAAGGTGTTCGCGCGCGCGGTGGCCCGCAGCATCCTCCTGCAGCTCGCCCGACAGCTCCCGCCGCAGGCAGCGCAGTTCTCCGGTGAGCCCGCGGCTCCCGACGACCGCGGCTGGGCGTTCCTCGAGGACCTCCCGCACCGTGCGGTCTCGGACCCCGCCGACGCGATGCCCGGTGGGCGAACGGCGGAGCCGACCCTCGTCTCGGTCGTCGAACGCTGGGAAGCGGTCGGGTCCGCCTCAGGGCGCTCGGGAGGACGCCCGCCGACCGGCGGTGTGCTCGTCGCCCTGTCCGACACCGTCGAACTCATCCCCACCCGCTGCCGACACCTGCTCGTCCTCGGTGCCGACGGGCAGACCGTCCTCGCCGACGGTACCGGCGCCTCCTCGTCCGTGCCGGTGTCGCCAACCCTGCTCGCGGAAGCCGAGGCGGAACACGTCGTCGGGGCGCTCACCGCCGCCGCGCTCACGACGGGGGAGTCCCCGACCCTCTCGAGTCTGCCGACCGACGTCGCCTTCGCGCAGGTGCATCCGGTGCGGGGCCGTCGCCCGCCGGCGGGATCCGACTGGCGGCCCGATGCGCTCCGGGTCGCCGTCGGCACCGGCGTCGAGGGCGTGCAGCTGCTGGACCTCGGGGCGGACGGACCCCATGCACTGGTCGGAGGCACGACCGGGAGCGGCAAGAGCGAGCTGCTCATCACCTGGATCACGGCTCTCGCCGCGCAGTGCTCGCCGCAAGAGCTGTCCCTGCTCCTCGTCGACTGCAAGGGCGGCGCCTCCTTCCAAGCGGTGGAGACCCTGCCGCACGTGGTCGGGATGGTGACCGACCTCGAACCGGGAGCGGCGGACCGCGTCGTGTCGAGCCTGCGAGCCGAGCTCCGCCACCGCGAGCGCGTGCTCGCCGGACACGGGGCGCGGCACCTGCTCGACCCCGTGCTCCTGCCGGAACACCGCCCGGCTCGGCTCGTCGTCGTCGTCGACGAGTTCCAGGCGCTGCTCGACGCGAGCCCGCACCTCCATCAGGTGTTCGCCGACCTCGCTGCCCGCGGGCGATCACTCGGCCTGCACCTGATCCTCTGCAGTCAGCGTCCGGCGGCGGTCGCCGCCGACGCCATCCTCGCGAACTGCACGCTTCGCCTCTCGCTCCGGGTGACCTCGCGCCCCGACAGCGCCGCGATCCTCGGTGTGCCCGATGCGGCCGCTATCCCGGCCGGAACGCCGGGCCGCTGCATCGTCTGGAACGGCGACCGACGACTCGTGTTCCAGTCCGCGGTCACGACGTCCGACGACATCCTCGCGGTCCGTGAGCGCTGGCGCGACGCGCCAGCACCTCGGCGACCATGGCTCGACCCCCTGCCGGCACGTCTGGCCCTGAGCGCCGTCTCGGCGAGCGAGGCGGGACGTACCGGAGGCTCGGAGCGCACCGGTGTCGACTGTCCTCCCGGGGAGGGCATCGTGTTCGGCCTCGCAGACCTCCCCGAGGAGCAGGCACAACGCCCCGCGGTGTGGTGTCCGGAGCACGACGGCTCGCTGCTGGTGCTCGGCACCGGACGTTCCGGTCGAACGACCCTGCTGGACACGCTCGAGGTCGGCGCGCGCGATCGCTTCCGCGTGGAGCGCGTCGGCCAGGATGCCGAGCAGGCCTGGGACACGGTCATGGCACTGTCGGATCCGCTCCGCCCGACCGAGCGCACCCTCCTCCTCGTCGACGACGTGGAGTCGCTCCTCGCCACCGCCGGGGACGAGCACGGCGCCGCCCTCCGCGACGCACTGCTCGGCCTGCTTCGAGACGGCGGCCGCCGCGGGATCAGCGTCATCCTCGTCGCCTCCCGGCTCGGCGGTGCGGTCCACCGGTTCTCGGCTCAGCTGGGCAGCACGCTCGTCCTCCGCCTCGCTGATCGGCAGGATCATCTCGTCGCCGGCGCACCCGCTTCCTGCTTCGATCAGCGCCGACCCGCCGGCCGCGCCCACTGGCAGGACTCGGAGGTGCAGATCGCACTCGCTCCACCGTCGCCGGCGCCACCGTCCTCTGCGCCCGCGGTCCACCGCTGGCGGCCGAGCCCGGCACACGCGACCGTCATCGTCACGCGCGCCACCGGAGCGGTCCGGGCGATGCTGCAGCGCCCGAACGGGACGGAGCAACGGGTGAGGCTCATCGAACCGGCCGCGCACCTGTTCCCGTCCGCACCGCTCGCGGGTGTCGCCGGCATCGAGAGCGACATCCCGGAGGACGACGCCGCGATCGTCGTCCTCGTCGACCCCGAGACGTGGCTGTCGGGCCGGTTGGTCATCGGGCGAGACCTTCCGCCGAGCATCGCCCGTGCCGACCTGGTGGTCCACGGCTGCTCCGCCGCCGACTTCCGGCAGGTGACGAGGAGCCGTGAACTCCCACCGCTCCTCGGCTATGCGAGCGGCCGTGCCTGGCGGTGGCGGGCCGGACAGGAGGCGATGCGTGTGGACCTGCTCGGCTCCTGACCCGAAGCCGCCGAAGCTGTCCGCCGGGCGGTCAGACCGCGGTGACGGCGATCCGTCCGACGACGGCGGCTCCACCGTGGATGGCCAGGTCGAGTTCCGGTTCGAGGGCGTCGACGGCGGCCGCATCGAGCGCTCCGACCGAGACGAGCAGCCGGAGGGCGACGATCGTCGAGGCCCGGAGCGAGCCGTCGAGGACCTTGAGCGCGACGGTCGCGCCACCGGGTGCCGACATGACCATCACGCCTTCCGCACCGAGCTTCGCGAACAGGCCGAGGCGTTCGATGACGAGCGTGTTCGCCCGACCTGGTCCGTCGAGTGCCCAGCCGTTGGCGAGCACCGCCGCCGTGAGCAGCCCGGCGTTCCGGTACAGGGCGAACGGCGAGGTGGGGGAGGAGTTGACGACGCGCCCGATGCCACGTGCGAGTCCGGTCAGGGAGATCGCGTACACCGGCGCCCCGCAGCCGTCGACCCCGCTGGCGGCGGGCTTCTCGCCGGTGAAGCGCTCGACGGTGTCGCGGACGGCGAGCTGCAACGGATGGTCGGGCTCGAGGTACGTCGCCTGGTCCCACCCGTTCTGTGCGCAGGCGAGCAGCATGGCCGCGTGCTTCCCGGAGCAGTTCATGTACAGGGGGCTCGTGCCGAGGCCGTCCCGGACCAGCTCGTCGCGGGACGCGCGATCACCGGGCCAATCGGCCGGGCACTGCAACGCCGAGTCCTCGATCCGAGCGCGGCCGAGCATGCTCCGCACGACCTGGACGTGCTTGCGGGTGCCCGCATGGCTCGCGGTCGCGAGCACGGCCTGAGCGCCCTCGAGGGACACCCCGGCGTTCATGATCGTGATCGCCTGGAAGGGCTTGAGGCACGAGCGGGGGAAGACCGGTGCGTCCGGTGCTCCGAGGCTCGCGAGGACCTCGCCCTCCGGCCCGAGGACGATCGCCGATCCTGCGTGTCGTGACTCGATGAAGCCGCTGCGCTCGACGACGGCCAACTCCACGGCTTCCGCGACGCCGAACGTCTGGGGGGCCGACGTGCTCACAGTGCCGCGAGCGCCTGATCGATGACCGTCATCGCGTCCGCGATGAGCTCGTCGGAGACCGCGAGGCTCGGGAGGAAACGGAGGACGTTGCCGTAGGTGCCGGCCGTGAGGACGAGCACACCCTGCTGCGCGGCGGTTGCGGCGATGGCGCTGACGGCGGCGGCGTTGGGCTCCTTCGTCGTCGAGGCGGTACCCGGCTGGACGAGCTCCATCGCGATCATCGCGCCGATCCCGCGGACGTCGCCGATGATGTCGTACTTCCGCTGCAACTCGAGAAGGGCCGCGGTCAGCGTGGCACCGATGCGATCGGCCTCGGCCAGCAGACCACGGGACTCGATCGACTCGAAGACCGCGACCGACGCGGCACACGCGACCGGGTTGCCGCCGAAGGTGCCGCCGAGCCCGCCGGGCTGGCTCGCGTCCATGATCTCGGCGCGCCCCGTGACCGCAGCGAGCGGCAAACCGCCGGCGATACCCTTCGCGCTGAGCACGAGGTCGGGTACGAGGCCGAAGTGCGAGCTCGCGAAGTACTCGCCGGTGCGCGCCATGCCGCTCTGGATCTCGTCGGCGATGAACACGACGCCGTTGGCCGTGCACCACTCCTGGAGCGCGGGGAGGTAGCCCTCCGCGGGGACGACGAAGCCGCCCTCGCCCTGGATCGGCTCGACCACGAGGCACGCGAGGTCAGTGGCACCGATGCGCTTCTCAAGGTAGGCGATGGTGCGGGCCGCGGCCTCGGCTCCGGACAGGCCGTCGTGGTACGGGTAGGAATTGGGGGCGTGGTAGACGTCGCCGGCGAACGGACCGTAGCCGGTCGCGTACGGGGCGGCCTTGTAGTTCATCGCCATGGTCAGGTTGGTGCGACCGTGGTACCCGTGGTCGAGCACTGCGACCGCCCGTCGACCGGTGTACTTGCGAGCGATCTTCACACCGTTCTCGACCGCCTCGGCGCCCGAGTTCACGAGCACCGACTTCTTCGCGAAGTCGCCAGGGGTGTGCTCGGCGAGGAGTTCCGCGACGCGCACGTACTCCTCGTAGGGGGTGATCGTGAACAGGGTGTGCAGGACGTCGGCCGCCTGATCCTGGACGGCGCCGACCACGGAGGACTCCGTGTGGCCGATGGTGGTGACGCCGATACCGGCACCGAGGTCGATGAACTGGTTGCCGTCGACGTCGACGACGATCGCGCCGTGCGCGCGCTCGATGTACACCGGGAGGACACTCGACACGCCGTCGGACACGACGGCGGTCCGGCGGGCGTGCAGCGCCTGCGAGCGCGGGCCCGGGACGGCCGTCACGATGCGACGCTCCTGCGTCACGCTGGGGGCGGAGGCGGTCGTCTGGTCCGTGGTGTCGAGCGTGTCAGTCATAGTCCTCCAGCGTAGCGCGACCTCCCGACAGCGGGGCCGCGAACGCGGGCCGCGGTGGAGAGGCCAGTGGGATACTGGTGGCATGATCACGGGCCACCACGACTACACCATCGGCGTCCGCTGGGACGGAGACCTCGGGACGGGCACGAGCGGGTACCGGGACTACTCCCGGGAGCTCACCGTGACGGCCGCCGGGAAGCACGACCTCGAGGGCTCGGCCGACAAACCGTTCCGCGGCGACCCGGGTCGATGGAACCCTGAGGAGCTGCTCCTGGCGGCCCTCGCGCAATGCCATCTCCTGTCGTACCTGCACGTCGCCGTGACCCTCGGTGTCGTGGTGACGGCCTACACGGACGACGCCGTCGGGACCATGGTCGAGGACGGCGCGGGGAGCGGTGCGTTCACGGAGGTGGTCCTGCGTCCGCAGGTCACGGTCGCCGATGCATCGATGGTCGAGGCGGCGCGCGTAGGGCACGCCCGCGCGAACGAGCTGTGCTTCATCGCCAACTCGGTGAACTTCCCGGTCCGCCATGAGCCGACGATCGTGGTCGCGACGACCACCTGAGGAGTGGACCGACGCCGCGGCTCAGAGCCGTTCCGGGCGGAAGGCGCGCTTGATGCGCTCGACGGCGTCGGCGGGCGGCGATTCGTTGTAGGCGTTCGCGAGCTCCTGGCCGGTGAGGGCGTGGATCGCCGCCATGATCTCGTCCGTCGCCTTGCGTCTGGCGCGCCCTGAGGTCGCCGGGCCGTGGTGGCTCACGTCGATGGGTTCACCGAAGATCACCGTGACCGGTTTGAACTTGGGGATCGTCGTGCCGACCGGCATGAGGTCGTCGGTGCCGATGAGGCCCACCGGGACGACCGTCGCGCCCGTGGTGAGTGCCAGCCAGGCGACGCCGGTCCTGCCGCGGTACAACCGTCCGTCGAGCGACCGGGTGCCCTCGGGGTAGATGGCGAAGGCCTCACCGCTCTCGAGGATCCGGCGTCCCTGGTCGAGCGCCTCCTGCGCCGCCTGCCCGACGCCACGTTCGACCCCGACCGCGCCGATCGAGGTGAAGAAGGTGCGCGAGACCCAGCCCTTCAGGCCGCGTCCGGTGAAGTAGTCGGACTTCGCGAGGAACTGCACCCGGCGTGGGGCGCTGATCGGGATCGCGATGCTGTCGATGAAGGAGAGGTGGTTGCTCGCCAGGATGACCGGCCCGCGCTTCGGGACGTTCTTCCGGCCGATGATCTTGGGGCGGTAGAGCAGCTTGGCCGTCGTGTTCAGGACGGCTCGACCGAAGTAGTAGACGACACCGGGTTTCGAAGGCGTGGCCACTGCGGCGTCCGTCGACGGTTCGACCGTGGTCTGGTCGGAGGGTTCCTGGGCGCGTCGCTGCGTCTGCTCCTCATCGGCCATGCGCACGACTGTACCCGCCGACGCATGCGCGACTCGGCATACTGCCGCGTGCTGACGCACCGCGGATGTTCGGCGCGCTGTCAGCCAGCATGGAGCCTGGTGGGTGAAACTGGACCGACCCCTCAGCAACGACCGAAAGTTCCCCTGTGCGCAAGAGCCTCTGCCTTCTGGCCGTCATCGCGTCCCTCGTGTCGCTGACCGCGTGCAGTTCGGCGACGTCGCAGTCGCAAGCGCTGGCCAGCCCGGGGGAGTGCGCCGACACGAGTGCCGGCAAGGCCTCCAAGGCGATCAGCGTGAGTGGCGACTTCGGCTCGATCCCCAAGGTCACCTTCGCCAAGGGCACCCTCGCTGCAGACGCCACCGAGCGCACGATCGTGGCGAAGGGCGACGGCGAACAGGTCGATCCCGGCGACACGACGTTCGTCGAGATGTCGATCTACAACGCCGTCACCGGTTCGATCGTCGCGCAGACCGCCTATGGCGCGAGCCCGGCCACGGCGATCGTCGTCAACGACCAGAAGTACCTGAAGGGCCTCGTCCGAGCCGTCGAGTGCACGACCGTCGGATCCCGAATCGCGGCGTTCGTCACGGCGGGCGACGGGTTCGGTTCCGCTGGATCGAGCGACGGCACGGTCCAGGCCGACCAGCCGTTGGTGGTCGTGGCCGACGTGCTCAGCACGGTGCACAGCGACGCCAAGGCGGACGGCGTCCCGCAGGAACCCGTCGCCGGGATGCCCGCGGTCGAGCTCGACACCGCCGGACGACCCACGGTCACCATCCCCGAGGAGCCCGCTCCGGCCGATCTCCAGGTCGCCGTCCTCAAGCAGGGCGACGGAGCGGTGGTGCAGCCCGACGCCGAGGTCATCATCAACTATCAGGGTGTGAACTGGCGGACCGGCGAGGTCTTCGACGAGAGCTGGGGCAACGGACCGACCAACTTCCAGCTGTCCGCCGTGGTGAAGGGCTTCTCGAGCGCCATCGCCGGCCAGCACATCGGATCGCAGGTCATCGCCGTCATCCCGGCCGACCTCGGGTACGGGCCGAGCGGCGGCAACAGCCAGGCGGGTATCGAGGCCGACGACACCATCGTGTTCGTCATCGACATCCTCGACGCGAGCAGCACCACGGCTCCCGCCGCAGGCTGAGCGGCCCGCACCGCCGCCGACGTAGACTGACCGCCGTGAGACGCGTCATCATCCTCGGATCAACCGGCTCGATCGGCACGCAGGCACTCGACGTCATCCGGGGGGACCGCGACCGCTTCGAGGTCGTCGGCCTGACGGCCGGCTCGAACGCCGAGCTCCTCGCCGAGCAGGCCGCCGCCTTCCACGTCGACGACACAGCCCTGGGCGCGGCCGACGCCGAGCGGCTCATCCGCAGCGTCGACGCCGACGTGGTGCTGAACGGCATCACGGGCTCCATCGGGCTCGGCCCGACCCTCGCGGCGCTCGAGACGGGCCGGACGCTCGCGCTCGCGAACAAGGAGTCGCTCATCGTCGGTGGCGACCTCGTGCGACGGATCGCGGCACCCGGCCAGATCGTGCCCGTGGACTCCGAGCATTCCGCGATCGCCCAGGCCCTCCGATCCGGTACCGCCACCGAGGTGCGACGGCTCGTCCTGACCGCTTCGGGAGGGCCGTTCCGCGGACGGGACCGCGCGTCGCTCGCCGGCGTCACGCCGGCCGAGGCGCTCGCCCACCCCACCTGGGACATGGGTCTCGTCGTCACGACGAACTCGGCGACCCTCGTCAACAAGGGGCTCGAAGTGATCGAGGCGCACCTGCTGTTCGACGTCCCGTACGACCGCATCGAGGTGACGGTCCACCCGCAGTCGATCGTCCACTCGATGGTCGAGTTCATCGACGGTTCCACCATCGCCCAGGCTTCGCCTCCCGACATGCGGCTCCCCATCTCCCTCGGGCTCGACTGGCCCAACCGTGTCCCAGGCGTCGGCGTCCCGCTCGATTGGACCTCGCCTCAGCAGTGGACGTTCGAGCCCCTCGACCATGAGGCCTTCCCGGCGGTGCGACTGGCCAAGCTCGTGGGCGGACAGGGCCGCACCTATCCGGCCGTGTTCAACGCGGCGAACGAGGAGGCCGTTGCGGCCTTCCACGCGGGTCGGCTGGGCTACCTCGGCATCCTCGACACCGTCCGCGCGGTCGTGGACGACCACGAGGCGCCCGAGGGCGAGCTCACCCGGGAGGCGCTCGCGGAGGCGGAGCACTGGGCGCGGGCTCGCGCGCAGCAGCGCATCGGCTGACCTGCCCGTCCATCGTCGGAAGCTTCCGAGCGGCCGTACAGCCGGCGTGCAGCCGGTGACCCGACCGCGCGAGTAGGGTTACGCCGTGGAATCCGTCCTCCTCTACCTCCTCGGCATCGTGATCGTGCTCGTGGGCCTCATCGTGTCCATCGGGCTGCACGAGGTCGGTCACCTCGTGCCCGCGAAGCTGTTCGGCGTGCGGGTCACCCAGTACATGATCGGCTTCGGTCGCACCATCTGGTCGCGCCGCAAGGGCGAGACCGAGTACGGCGTCAAGATGATCCCGCTCGGCGGCTACATCTCGATGATCGGCATGTTCCCGCCCAAGCAGCCCGGCGGTGCCGCCCGGAACGCCAGCACCGGCTTCTTCGACACGCTGGTCCAGGACGCGCGGGAGGCGAGTGCCGACACGATCGGCGCCGGCGACGAGGAGCGCACCTTCTACCGGCTGCCCGTCTGGAAGCGGATCGTCGTCATGCTCGGCGGGCCGTTCATGAACCTCGTCCTCGCCGTCCTGTTCATCGGTATCGCCGTGTCGGGGTTCGGCGTCCCGCAGCAGAGCAGCACGCTGACCTCGGTGTACGAGTGCGTGTTGCCGTCCACCAGCGACCGCCAGAGCTGTGCAGCGGGGGATCCGCAGGGTCCAGCCGCCGCCGCGGGCTTGAAGCCGGGCGACACGATCCTCTCGATCGACGGCACCCCGATCTCCACCTTCGCCGAGATCTCCGCGGCCGTGCAGGATTCGCCGGGCAAGCCGTTGGCCCTCGAGGTCGCCCGCGGAGAGCAGCGACTCGACCTCACCCTGACGCCGTTGCTGCTCGAGCGGGACGTCGTCGACGCCGAGACCGGCAAGATCGTGACGAACGCCGACGGCTCGGCGAAGACCCATGAGGTCGGCTTCGTCGGCATCACCCCGCAGCAGCAGATGGTGGCGCAGCCCGTCACCACGATCCTGCCGACCGTCGGCGACACGATCGCCCGGACCGCCAACATCATCCTGAACCTGCCCCAGCGACTCATCGACGTCGGGCAGGCAGCGTTCGGATCCGGCGAGCGCGACCCCAACGGGCCGATGAGCGTCGTGGGCGTCGGACGGGTCGTGGGCGAGGTGGTCAGCCTCGACGAGATCCCCGTCGCGTCGAAGGCGGCGACCGTGTTCGGCATCCTCGGGTCGCTCAACGTCGCACTCTTCGTCTTCAACCTCATCCCCTTGCTGCCCCTCGACGGCGGGCACGTCGCAGCAGCGCTCTGGGAGGCGATCCGTCGACGCTTCGCGAAGATCTTCCGACGTCGTGACCCGGGGCCGGTGGACGCAGCGAAACTCATCCCGCTCACCTTCGGCGTGGTGATCGTCCTCGGCGGCATGAGCGCGCTCCTCGTGTACGCCGACATCGTCAAGCCGGTCAACCTCTTCGGCTAGGCCGAGGAGAACGGAGCCCGCGGGGCCGTCCCATCTCGGTACAGCCGTACTCCCCGGAGAGTACGGCGGAGGCTCCGTGCGGGCGACGCGGCGGCTCCGACCCGCGAGTAGCATGCAGGGATGGCATCGGTCGAAACGGGTTCGGCACCCTGGATGACGACAGGCGATCGCCGACCAGGACGCCCCGTCTGGCGCCTCTGGGCGCCGGTGGTGGTGTCCTTCCTCGTCCAGGTGCCCGCGACCGCGGTGCTCGCCCTCCACGGTTCCTTCGGCCCGGGTGCCGGCGCCTCGGGGTGGTCCCGTTCCTCAGCCGTCCTCCTGGCACTCGCCGGCGTGCTCTGCCTGCTCGCGGCCAGACGGTCGCCCGGGCCGACGGTCGCGGCGGTCGCCGTGCTGTCGGCCGCCGCGATGCTGACGGGTCCCACCTGGGGCCCTCCCGCCGTGGCGCTGGCGTTCGCTGCGGGTTCCGGCATCGCCCGTGGGGCGCGCGGCTGGACCTATGCGTCGCTGGGAGTCGGGTGGGCGCTCGCGCTGACCGTCGCGCTCGGGCTCGGTTGGAACGTGTCGGGGTTCCGCGTCGGGGCCACGACCGCCCTCGTCATCGTCGCCGTCCTCCTCGCCGAGGGACTCCGCACCCGACGCGAACAGCTCGACGCGGATCGCCGGCGTCAGGGCGAACGTCGGGCGTCCGCCGCCCAGGAGGAGCGCGTGCGCATCGCCCGTGAGCTGCACGACGTGGTCGCCCACTCGCTCGCGCAGATCACCGTCCAGGCCGGCATGGGCCTGCATCTCATGGACACCCAGCCAGAACGTGCCAGGGAGGCTCTGACGAACATCAAGGGGTCGAGCAAGGCGTCGCTCGACGAGGTCCGTGGCCTCCTCGACGTCCTCCGTGGTGCCGATGCGGCCCAGGATCCCACGACCGGCGCGCCGCGGCGGCCGGGGCCGGATCTCGAGGCACTGCCAGTCCTCGTCCAGTCCCTCCGAGACCAGGGCGTCGACGCGGTACTCGAGCTGCGCCTCGTCTCCACGCCCGGCGCGGCCGTGCAGCAGGCGCTGTACCGCATCGCGCAGGAGAGCGTCACGAACGTCCTCCGGCACGCGCAGGCCGGACGGGTCTCCGTCGAGCTCGTCGAGGTCGACGGCACCTACCGGTTGCTCGTGGAGGACGACGGAGTCGGTGCCCCACCCGGACCCGCGGAGCACGGCAACGGCCTCCTCGGCATGACCGAGCGCGCCGAGCTCCTCGGTGGCACCCTCGAGACCGGGCGGAGTCCGCTCGGCGGCTTCCGTGTCACGGCCCGGGTGCCGGTCCGAGGCGTCGCATGATCCGCGTGGTCGTCGCCGACGACCAGGCACTCATCCGCGGCGGGTTCCGCGCCCTCCTCGACGCGGAGCCCGACATCGCGGTCGTCGGTGAGGCGGCCGGTGGGGACGAGGCGCTCGTCGTCGTCCGTCGGGAACGGCCGGACGTGGTGCTCATGGACATCAGGATGCCCGGAGGCGACGGCCTGGCCGCCACCGAGGCCATCGTCGCGGATCCGGCGCTCGAGGCCACCCGCATCATCGTCGTCACCACCTTCGAACTCGACGAGTACGTCGCGCAGGCGATCCGGGCAGGCGCGAGCGGCTTCCTCGTGAAGGACACCGAGCCGGCCGAGCTCATCCGGGCCGTCCGCGTGGTCGCGTCGGGTGACGCCCTGCTGTCGCCCGGGGTCACGAGGCGGCTGCTCACCCAGGTCGCCGGAGCGATCGCGGCGCCGCTCGACGACGCCGTGATCGCCGGGCTCACCGAGCGCGAACGCGAGGTGCTGGGTCTCGTCGGACGCGGACTCACCAACGAGGAGATCGGAGGGGCGCTGTTCCTCAGTCCGCTCACGGCGAAGACCCACGTGTCGCGCATCATGTCGAAGCTCGCCGCGCGCGACCGGGTCCGCCTCGTCGTCATCGCCTACGAGACCGGGCTCGTCAGTCCCGGCGTGTGAGCGCCGGGTCGCCGTACTCCCGGGGGAGTGCGGTGATCCGTCCCGTCGTCGGATGCCCTCGGCCACCATCCGGAGGAGGCTCGGGGTCGTGATGCGGACGACGGTCGTCGTCCGCCCGACGAACGGAGTCCTCCATGTCCACCTCCCTGATCGTGCTCGCCGCGACCGCCATGCATCCCGGCGGTCCCGGGCCGGGCTTCCATCTCCTCTGGCTGCTCCTCATCCCCGCGTTCTGGATCGCCGTGATCGTCCTCATCGTCGCGCTCGTCGGTCGGCGGTGGCGTCGCCGAGCCTGGTCCGGGGCGACACCGGACGGCCACCAGGGCCCGCCGTGGGCCTGGCGCCAGGACGGGTCGCGGAGCGCCGAGCAGACGCTCGCGGAGCGCTTCGCCCAGGGCGACATCGACGAGGTCGAGTACCGGGAACGGCTCGGCGTCCTGCGTGCGAATCGCGAGGCACCGCCAGCCCGTTGACCGTGGATCGCGACGTCCCAGCAGGCATTCAGCTCACGGGGAGCCTGCGGGGCGTCGCGCGCGTAAGCTGAGGCTCGTGGTAGCTATCAATCTGGGTCTTCCGTCGGTTCCCGAGACGCTCAGCCCGCGGCGCAAGTCGCGACAGATCAAGGTCGGCAAGGTGCTCGTCGGCGGCGACGCCCCGGTGAGCGTCCAGTCGATGACGACGACCCAGACGACCAACATCAACGCGACCCTCCAGCAGATCGCCGAGCTCACGGCCTCGGGCTGCGACATCGTCCGCGTGGCCGTCCCGACCCGCGACGACGCCGAGGTGCTACCGATCATCGCGAAGAAGAGCCAGATCCCGGTGATCGCCGACATCCACTTCCAGCCCGCCTACGTCTACGCCGCGATCGACGCGGGGTGCGCGGCCGTCCGGGTCAACCCCGGCAACATCCGGAAGTTCGACGACCAGGTCGGCGAGATCGCCCGGCGCGCGAAGGCCGCCGGCGTCTCCCTCCGCATCGGGGTCAACGCCGGTTCCCTCGACCCGCGGCTGCTGCAGAAGTACGGCAAGGCGACCCCGGAAGCGCTCGTCGAGAGCGCCGTCTGGGAGGCGAGCCTCTTCGAGGAGCACGACTTCCACGACTTCAAGATCTCCGTCAAGCACAACGACCCGGTCGTCATGGTGAAGGCCTACCGGCTGCTCGCCGAGCGCGGCGACTGGCCCCTGCACCTCGGCGTGACGGAGGCCGGTCCCTCCTTCCAAGGCACCATCAAGAGCGCGACCGCCTTCGGCATCCTGCTCTCCGAGGGCATCGGCGACACCATCCGTGTCTCGCTCTCCGCGCCGCCGGCTGAGGAGATCAAGGTCGGGCTGCAGATCCTGCAGTCGCTGAACCTCCGCGAGCGCAAGCTCGAGATCGTCTCCTGCCCGAGCTGCGGGCGCGCCCAGGTCGACGTCTACAAGCTCGCGAACGACGTGACCGACGGCCTCGAGGGGATGAGCGTCCCCCTGCGCGTCGCCGTCATGGGCTGCGTCGTGAACGGCCCCGGAGAGGCTCGTGAGGCCGACCTGGGCGTCGCGAGCGGCAACGGCAAGGGCCAGATCTTCGTCAAGGGCGAGGTCATCAAGACCGTGCCGGAGTCCGAGATCGTCGCGACGCTCATCCAGGAGGCCAACCGCCTCGCGGCCGAGATGCCCGCCGACGACACCTCCACGGGCGCACCGGTGGTGACGGTCGGCTCCAACTGAGCCTGGAGCGCCGCCCGACCGGTCTCCGGTCGAGCGGCGCTTCCGTCAGCGGGCCGTGCGGTGACGAGCCCCGTGCGGAGCGCGCACCGGCGTCTCCGTCTCGATCGGCGCGAGCCGACGGGAGGGGATCGGTCGGCGCTCGGCCGGCTGGACGCCACGAGCGCGACGGACCAGACGGCGGGCGATCTGCAGTGGCCGTCCGATGACGAAGGCGACCGTGCCCAGCGCGCTCGTGTCAGCCCGCCCGAACGCCCGACGACGCTCCCAACCGGTGCGGAGCATGCCGCCGCGACTCTGTCGTGCCCGAGGACGGATCGGCAGGGTCCCGAGATCGCGCGCGGCGAACGCCTCCTCCGACCGCTGGATCCAGTCGTCCTCCGGGGTGGGGTGGAAGTAGTTCTGCTGCAGCCAGTCCGGGTTCGGGTGCCGGAACCGGGCGGCCATGAGGTCGTCCTTGGAAGCCAGCAGCCCGCTGCCCTCGAAGACGGTGTTGATGAGCGCCGGGTCCACACCGAAGTCGTCGAGCAGGATGACCGGCACCCCGGCGGCGATGGCCTCGATCGCGGCGGTGGAACTCACGGTGACGAGCCCTGCCGCGTGGCCGAGGTGGACCGCCATCGACCCGGTGGCGACCCGCAGGTTGTCGGGTGTCGGACCGGTCAGGAGGGTGTCGAATGGGTAGTGCTCGTGATGGGTCTGCGGGTCGCCGGCGAGGCCGCGCACCTTGATCACGACGTCGAGGTCGCGGTGCCGGTTGGCGAGGGTCCGCAGCCAGGAGAGGATCCGGAGCCGGTCGCCGCGATCGGCCGGGACGGTGGCCTGGGCGGCGAAGACGACCCTGGTGCGCGGGGCGGGCTCGGCCGGTGACTCGGTCGCCGTGTCCGTCAGGAACGGCAGGGTCGCGAGCGCGAACGCCGGCTCGACACCGTGCGTCAGCGCGAGTTCACGGTAGGCGGCGACCTCCCGGTGGCTGTGCAGGACGAAGACGTCCGCCTGCGCGCGGAGGAAGATCCCCTTCCACTTCGCCGGGATCGAGATGCCGGGGAGACCGGTGAGCAGCACCGGGCGGGTGGCGCGCCCGAGCGCGAGGAGTTCCGAGATGACGACCTCGGCGACCGGCCCACGCGTGGAGACGAACACGCCGTCCGGCTGCTCGGTCCGGATGAGGTCGACGAGTCGTCGGAGCGACAGGCGACGAACGGTCTGACCCTCGAACGCCGTGTGGAGCAGCGCGATGTCCACCTGCCGGTCCGTGGCGGACACGTCGCTCTCGATGAGGACGAGGTCGACGTCCCAGCCGGTCGCGCGGGACAGGGTGGCGGCGCCCCACTTCACGAAGGAGTCGGAGTCCACCACCCCGATCACCCGCCGGCGGGGCCCACGATCAGGCATCGACCCTGCGCAGCTTCGCGAGCGGAGCGAGTTCGCCGGGGAAGATGCGCTTGACGCCGTCACCCATGGCGGTCTCGATGACCCGGATGTCGCGGACGAGGTTCGAGAAGCCGTGCGGTTCGAGCGACGCGGCGTGGTCCGAGCCCCACATGGCCCGGTCGAGCGTGATGTGGCGTTCCACCATCGTGGCGCCGAGGGCGACCGCGGCGAGGGAGATCTGCAGACCGGTCTCGTGGCCGGAGTACCCGATGGGCACGCCGGGGTACCGGGCGGCGAGGCTGTCGATCATCCGGAGGTTCGCCTCTTCGGCGGGCAAGGGGTAGGTGGAGGTCGCGTGCAGGATGACCAGCGGCGAGCCCCGGAGGATCTCGACCGCACGGTCGATCTGCTCGAGTGTCGACATGCCGGTCGAGAGGATGATCGGCTTCCCGGTCGCGGCGAGACGGGTCAGGAGGCCCGAGTCGGTCACCGAGGCGGACGCGACCTTGTGTGCGCTGACGCCCAGGTCCTCGAGGAAGTCGACCGACGGTTCGTCCCAGGGGGAGGCGAACCAGCTGAGGCCGCGCAGGGTGGCGTGGTCGCCGATCTCGATGTACTGCTCACGGTCGAACTCGACCCGGTAGCGGTACTCGAGGTAGCTCATCTCACCCCACGGCGTCTGCCGCGGGACGTCGCGCATGTGCGCCGGCGTCGAGATCTCCGGCGTGCGCTTCTGGAACTTGACGGCCTGCGCGCCGGCGTCGGCGGCCACGTCGATGAGCCGCTTCGCGAGCTCCACGTCGCCGTTGTGGTTGAGACCGATCTCCCCGATGACGTACGCGGGGGCGCCGCCGCCGACGGGGATGCCGTCGATGCGCACGGGAGACGGCTGCGTCCGGCCGTCGAGGTCGGTGGTGTCGTTCGCGTCCTGGTGGATGCTCATGGTCGTGCTCCGTTCGATTGCAGCGTGGACAGCTTCAGGGGGTCGAGGGCCGCGCGTGCGGCGAGGACGAGGTCGGCGAGTTCGCGGACGGCGCCGTCGCCGCCTCGGCGTTCCAGGACGAGCCGGGAGACGGCACGCGCCTCCGGGTGGGCATCGGCGACGACGACCGGCCAGCCGACGATCTCGAGGGCCGGGATGTCGTTGACGTCGTTGCCGAGGTACGCGATGCGGTCGAGTGAGACGCCCTTCGCCGTGGCCCAGTCGCGGAGCGCGGTCGCCTTGTCGGCGGAGTCGTACACGACGTCGACGCCGAGTTTGGCCGCGCGTGCGGCGACGATCGGGACCCGCTCGGTCGACAGGATCAGGAACGGCAGCCCGGCCTCGCGCAGCTGACGGACGCCGAGGCCGTCACCGCGATGGACGCTCACCCGTTCGACCCCGTCGGCGTCGATGCTGGCGCGGTCGTCGGTGTGGACCCCGTCGAAGTCGGTGACGACGGCGTCGACGTCGAGGTGGTGCTCCGAACGCTCCGAGCCCGACGGGATGCCCAGCTGCCGTTCGGCGAGTCCGGCGATCGCCTCGGCGACGAGCAGATCCTCCGGCTCGTCGATGTCGAGTGCGGCGAACGACCTGGTGACGGCCGGCGCGATCCGGCCGAAGAAGCGGTGCCGGGCCTCGAGGAAGCCGTCCGTGTCGAAGACGTAGAACGAGCCGGTCTCGCGGTACTGCGGCGCGCGGTCCTGCCTCCGGGGACGCTCGCGGTGGTCGTGACCGATCCCTCGGGCGCCCTTCGTCTTCTCCGTCCAGAGGAATCCGTGGTCGAGTACCGCGGCGAAGACGGAGTCCGCCCGCCCGGAGGAGACCAGGGTGACGGCGTCGTCGAGTGCTTCCACGTCGAGGAAGGGCGACGTCGCCTGCGCGAAGACCGTCACCGGGGTCAGCTCGCCGCGCTCCGCGAGGACGCCGAGCGCGTGGAGGAGCGCGGCCTCGGAGGAAGTGCTGTCCTCGGCGAGTTCGGCTGGCCGGTCGATGACCTCGGCACCGGCGGCGACGGCGGCGGCGGCGAGGTCCGGGTGATCGGTCGTGACGACCACGCGCGAGACGCCACCCGACCGCAGTAGCCCTTCGACCGATCGCGCGATCAGGGTGCTCCCGCGGACCGTCCTGAGGTTCTTGCGGTGGATCCCCTTCGAACCGCCCCTGACCGGGACGATCGCCGTCGCGCCGTCGGTCTCCCGGTGCCTCCCGTGCGCTGCAGATGTCATCGATCCACGGTAGGAAGCGGCGGTGGACGCGAGGGGGACGGTGGGCGAACGGCGACCGACGCCCTGGTGGCCATCCGGTGGCCGGCGCGTCGAACCCTCGTTCCCCTGCCCGAGCACCCCCAGACCGGTGCGCGACTTGACCCTGTGGACAGCGTGCCGGACCGCCGAGGTACACCCGTAGACTGTCCTGACCGCCGGACACCGCGCCGCACATTCGTGCACGACGACCGTCGGCCGAATCGCCCGCCTTGCCAGGGAGACCAGTTGACCGTGACGCCGAGCACCCCCATCGCGCCAGCCGAGCTGCAGCGGGCCCGCAGCATCCTCTCCGAGATCGTCGGTGCCTACGATGCGAAGGTGGTCGGCCAGCAGGGCCTGCGCACCACCCTGCTCGCGGCACTCGTCTCGGGCGGACACGTCCTGCTCGAGAGTGTCCCAGGACTCGCGAAGACGACCGCCGCGGAATCGATCGCCCAAGCGGTGAACGCGTCGTTCAAGCGCATCCAGTGCACCCCCGACCTGTTGCCGAGCGACATCATCGGCACGCAGATCTACGATGCCCGCACCGGCGCGTTCCAGACCCAGCTCGGGCCAGTGCACGCGAACTTCGTGCTCCTCGACGAGGTCAACCGGTCGAGCGCGAAGACCCAGAGCGCGATGCTCGAGGCGATGCAGGAGCGCCAGACGTCCATCGGCGGCACGCACTATCCGTTGCCCAAGCCGTTCTTCGTGCTCGCCACGCAGAACCCCATCGAGCAGGAGGGCACGTACCACCTGCCCGAGGCGCAGCTCGACCGCTTCCTCCTCAAGGAGGTGCTCGACTACCCGACGATCGGCGAGGAGGCTGAGATCGTCCGTCGGGTGAACTCCGGGCTCTACGAGACCGACCAGGACCGCCCGGGGGTGAGCCTCGAGGACGTCCTGTTCCTGCAGTCCCTCGCCAAGCGGGTCTACCTCGACGCATCGATCCTCAACTACATCGTCCAGACGGTCTACGTCACCCGCCATGCGAGCGACTACCTGCCGCCGAAGCTCGCGAGCTACATCGAGTACGGGGCGAGCCCCCGTGCCAGCATCGCGTTCAGCACCGTCGCGCGGGCGCTCGCGATCCTCGCCGGGCGTGACCACGTCATCCCCGAGGACGTCAAGGGCTACCGCCACCAGGTGCTGCGGCACCGCATCATCCTGAACTTCGAAGCCGCGGCCGACGACGTCTCGCCCGAGACGATCATCGACGCCGTCTTCGGAGCGGTCCAGGCACCGTAGGCCCGTGTCGGCCCCGCTGCTCCACCGGGTGAAGTCCAAACTCTTCATCCACGCCCACCGCCGCGTGCGGGGGATGCTCGACGGCGAGTACCGTTCGGTGTTCCAGGGCAGGAGCCTCGACTTCGACGACCTCCGCGAGTACACCCCGGGCGACGAGATCAAGGACATCGACTGGAAGGCGACGGCCAGACACGGCGCTCCGCTCGTGAAGCGATTCATCGCCACGCGGAAGCACCAGGTGCTGTTCGTCGTCGACACGGGTCGTGATCTCGCGGCGCTCGCCGAGGGTGGGAGCACCAAACGCGAGGTCGCCATCCTCGCGGTCGGCATCCTGGGGTACCTCGCGATCCGGCACGGCGACCTCGTCGGTCTCGTCGCCGGCGACGCCGCCGCACCGGAACTCGTCCGACCCGCTGGCACCGAATCGGCACTCGAACGCCTGCTGCAGCACATCGACCGGCGTGCATCGCTCGCGGCGCCCCAGAGCGGTCTCGACGAGCTGCTCGGCTACGCGGCGCGGTCGGTCAAGCAGCGCTGTCTGCTCGTGATCGTCTCGGACGACGAGGAGATCACGCCGAAGCGGTCGGAGATCCTCCGTCGCCTGCACGTCCAGCACGAGGTGCTCTGGATCTCGGTCGGGGACGCCGACCTCATGCGCGCGGAGTACACCGGTCGGGCGATGGTCGACGTCGCCGACGAGCGGTCCCTGCCGGCCTTCATCCGGTCGGACGACGCGCTCCGTCGCGAGTTCACCGAGGCCGTCACCAGCGCGACCGCCAGACACCTCGACCAGCTCGAGGAACTCGGCATCAGCGGTCAGCGCGTGACCGGGGCCGACGACGTCGTCCCCGTCCTCTTCCACCTCCTCGAGGCCCACCGACATGCCCGGCGATAACGGCTACTACGCACCGGTCCAGTACACGCTGCTCTGGCCGGTGCTCGGACTCGTGCTCATCGCGCTCGTGATCGGGTGGTACGTCTGGATGCTCGCCCACGTGCGCCGTCGCGCGCGCGGGAGCGCTCCGCGCCCGGCGCCGCAGCCGTCGCCGACCGTCCTGCGCGACCGCTACCTCGCACTCATCGGCGAGATCGAGCGCGAGCACGGGGACGGCGCCCTGAGTACGCGGCGCGCCCACCAACGGCTCGGCGCGATCCTCCGGATGTACGCGCACGAGTCCAGCGGCGTCCGCGCCCAGGTCATGACCCTCGCAGACCTCGATCGCGCCGGACTCGCGCCACTCAGTCGTGCCGTGTCGGCCTACTACCCCGTCGAATTCCGCGAGGCCGAGACGGGCAGCGTCGCCGAGGCCGCCACGCTCGCCCGCCAGGTGGTGACGACGTGGAGCTGATCTACTGGTGGATGCCGCTCGTCTGGCTCCTCGCCGTGGCCGCGGTGGTCGCTGCCGTCGTCCTCGTGGCCCGCACCGGGCGGCGCCGGAAAGCGAACGCCGAGCCGCTGTGGGTCGCGCACTCCGAACGGCTCACCGCGCTCCCCGGATACCGTCGCGCGCTGTCGCGGTACCGGCGCCTCATCATCGCGACGATCGCCGCGCTCGGGGTGCTGCTGCTCGCCGGCACGGCCCTCGGGTCCCGCGTGGTGAGCACGACGGTGTTCCAGCCCGAACTGCGTAACCGCGACATCGTGCTCTGCCTCGACGTGTCCGGGTCGATGACGGAGTACGACGCCGCGCTGGTCGGGGTGTTCGAGAAGCTCGTGCAGCGGTTCGACGGTGAGAGGATCGCGCTCGTCCTGTTCAACGCGTCCGCGACCACGTACTTCCCGCTGACGAGCGACTACGACTACGTGGCCGCGCAGCTCGACCACCTCGTCGAGGACCTCACCTCGCCGGAGAGTGACTACGAGTACTGGAACGGCACCGATCTCGGGAACGGGTCGTCCCTCATCGGCGACGGTCTCGGGTCCTGCGTCATGCGGTTCGACCAGGTCGGCGAGGAACGGTCGCGCTCGATCGTGCTCGCGACCGACAACTACGTCGCCGGCGAGCCGATCCTCACGCTCGAGGAGGCCGGCGCGTACGCGAAGGCGCAGGACGTGACGGTGTACGGGATCAACCCCGGCGACGTCTCCAGTAAGGACTACCTCGACGACCTCGCCGCGGAGATGGACGAGGTCGTGACGTCCACCGGCGGGGACTACTACGCGCTCTCCGACCCCGGCGCGGTCGGCGGCATCGTCCAGCAGATCACGGCGGAGCAGACGAAGACGCTGAAGGGCGCCAAACAGCTCGTGCAGGTCGACGAGCCGTTCGTGTTCGTGCTGGCGGCGTTCGGCGGCCTCACGGCGCTCATGCTGCTCGCCTGGAGGTTGCGCCGATGACCATCAACCCCGTTCTGCCGATCTGGGCCGTCGTCGTGCTCGGCACCGTCCTCGCGGCCTTCGCCGTCTGGCAGTTCCTCGCCGGGGTGCGGCGGCCAGGAGCCTGGCACTGGATCGCCCGACTGGCCATGGTCGTCGTGCTCGTGATCATCGCCCTCCGACCGACCATCCCCGGCAACCATCGCCCGCCGTCCGCGATGGGCGACCTCGACGTCTACTTCGTCGTGGACACGACGAGCTCGATGGCCGCCGAGGACTGGTCGGACGAGACCGCATCGGGGACGGACGAGAACGGCGCCCCGAAGCCGCCGACCCGACTCGACGGTGCGAAGGCCGACATCACCGGTATCGCCGACCGGCTGGCCGGTGCCCGCTACGCGCTCGTGACGTTCGACGCCGTGGCCGTCCAGCGCATGCCCCTCACGACCGACGCGACGGCGCTCCGGTCGGCTGCGGAGGCGATGACGCAGGAGATCACCACCTACTCCCGCGGCAGCAGCATCGACGCACCGGTGGAGTTCATGACCACGCTGCTGACGCAGGCCGAGGAGCAGGAGCCTGGTCGGAACCGGATCATGTTCTACCTCGGTGACGGCGAACAGACGAGTGGCGCGGCCCCCGGGTCGTTCGAGAGCATCGCACCGCTCATCGGCGGCGGCGGCGTGCTCGGCTACGGGACCGAGGCCGGTGGGACCATGCGCGAGTTCTCCGGGTACCAGGACGGCAGCGTCCGCTACATCCAGGACTACTCGACCGGTGAGCCCGCCGTGTCCCGGCTGGATCCGGGCGCACTCGAGACGATCGCGTCACAGCTCGGCGTCGAGGCGGAGATCAGGACACCGGGTGCGTCGCTCGACGACGCACTCGACGGCCTCGCCGTCGGCGGCGTCACCGTCGAGGACGAGGTGGACATCCGGCGCACTGATGAGCTGTACTGGGTGTTCGCGCTCGGGTTCGGTGTGCTGCTGCTCACCGAGCTCCCCGGCCTGGTCGGCGCGCTGGGCGAGCTCCGACGGACGAAGGGTGGGCAGGCATGACCCTCTTCGACGATCGGACCCGGACCGACCGGCCCGACGATGCGCCGCGCAGCCCGGAGCCACGGCCACGGCTCGAGGAACCGCGGCGTCCGCCGCTGGCCCCGGCCGAGGTCACCCGGTTGCGCCGTCGGCTGTTCTGGTGGTCCCTTCCGCTGGTCCTCGTCGCGCTCGTCGTCGGGGTCAAGTTCGTGAGCTTGCCGGTCGTCGCGCAGTCGGCGATCGCCGAGTACCGCGCCGAGGACTACTCCGGGGCGCAGTTGAGCGCGGGGCACCTCTTCACAGCGAACGTCGTCGAGCCGTGGATCGCCTGGTTCGACCGGGGCACCGCAGCTGCGGCCGGACAGGACTGGGTGCAGGGGACCGACGACCTCGGCAAGGCGCTCGAGCTCGCCCCGACGGAGGAGACCGCCTGCATCGTGCGGGTCAACCTGGCGCGCGCGTACGAGACCCAGGCCGACGAGTACGTGAAGGGCCAGTTCTTCCAGGGCGCCATCAACCTCTACGACACCGCGAAGCGCATCGTCGACGAGGGCGAGGACTGTTTCGAGGGCGAGTCCCAGGAGCAGAACGAGGACCAGCAGGACCAGCAGGACCAGCAGGACCAGGGTGGCCAGGGGGATGAGGGCGATCAAGGTGGTCAGGGAGGTCAAGACGACCAGGGCGACCAAGGGGCCCCGGGCGATCAAGGCGGCCAGGGCAACCAAGGGGACCAGGGCGACCAGGGCGACCAGGGCGGCCAGGGGGACCAGGGTGACCAAGGGGACCAGGGCGATCAGGGCGACCAGGGCGACCAGGGGGACCAGGGTGACCAAGGTGACCAGGGCGATCAGGGCGGAACCGGGCAGCAGCCCGACGCGATCGACCCCAAGGGGACGCCTGGCGAGAACCTGCAGGACACCGGCGATCGTATCGACCGCAAACGTCAGGATGCGACGGACCAGCGCGACCGGTCTGGCGGGCAGGGCCAGCGGGATCCTTCGAACGGGGGACAGGGCGACGGCGACTCGAGCGGCTCGAGCGGTACCGGTGACAGCGAGGTCGACGGGAAGGTCGACAAGTTGAAGGACGCCGGACAGGACGCCCAGCAGGACAAGTCGACCGAGGACGCCAAGAACCGCGGTCGGAACAACGACAACGGGAACTTCGCCGATCGCCCCTGGTAGCGGTTCCGGGCTGCCTGCGTGTGACGGACTAGCATGGACAGGTGGTTACGCGCCTTTCGAATTACTTCCTCCGCACGCTCCGTGAAGACCCCTCCGACGCGGAGGTGACGAGTCACCGCCTGCTGGTGCGGGCGGGGTACATCCGCCGCCAGGCGCCGGGTGTCTTCGCCTGGTTGCCGCTCGGGTTGCGGGTGAAGAACAAGATCGAGGCGATCGTCCGCGAGGAGATGGCGAACGCCGGCGCGTTCGAGGTGCACTTCCCCGCGCTCCTGCCGCGGGAGCCCTACGAGGTCACCGGCCGGTGGGAGGAGTACGGCGACGCCCTCTTCCGCCTGCACGACCGCAAGGGTGCCGACTACCTGCTGGCGCCGACGCACGAGGAGGTCTTCACCCTGCTCGTGAAAGACCTGTACTCCTCCTACAAGGACCTGCCCCTCTCGATCTACCAGATCCAGGACAAGTACCGCGACGAGGCCCGTCCCCGGGCAGGCCTCCTGCGCGGTCGTGAGTTCACGATGAAGGACGCCTACTCGTTCGACGTGTCCGACGCCGGGCTCGACGCGAGCTACCAGGCGCAGCGCGACGCCTACGAGCGCATCTTCACGCGGCTCGGCCTGGAGTACGAGATCGTGCAGGCCGATGCCGGCGCGATGGGCGGTTCGCGGAGCGAGGAGTTCCTGCACCCCACCGCGGTCGGTGAGGACACCTTCGTGCGCTCGGCCGGCGGGTACGCCGCCAACGTCGAGGCTTACACCACCGAGGTCCCGGAAGCCCGCCCCATCGAGGGTCTGGCACCCGCGACGGTCTTCGATTCGCCGAACACCCCGACGATCTCGACGCTCGTCGACCTCGCCAACGAGCGGCACCCGCGCGACGACGGACGCGCCTGGACGGCCGCCGACACCCTCAAGAACGTCGTGCTGGCGCTGCAGCACCTCGACGGCTCGCGCGAGCTGGTCGTCATCGGCCTCCCTGGCGACCGCGACGTCGACCTCAAGCGCGTCGAGGTGGCCTTCAGCCCCGCAGAGGTGGAGGCCGCGACCGAAGCGGACTTCGCCGCGAACGCCGGGCTCGTCAAGGGCTACATCGGACCGTGGTCCCCGCAGGGGCCCGTCCTCGGTGAGGAGTCGGCAACGGAGATCCGGTACTTCCTCGACCCCCGGGTCGTCGACGGCACCGAGTGGATCACCGGCGCGAACGTCGATCAGCAGCACGTCTTCGGCCTCGTCGCCGGGCGCGACTTCACCGCCGACGGCTTCGTCGAGGCGGCGGAGGTCCGCGCCGGCGACCCCGCGCCCGACGGCTCCGGGCCGGTCGAGCTCGCTCGAGGCATGGAGATCGGACACGTCTTCCAGCTCGGGCGCAAGTACGCCGAGGCGCTCGGACTCAAGGTGCTCGACGAGAACGGCAAGCTCGTCACGGTGACCATGGGCTCCTACGGCATCGGGATCACCCGCATCCTCGCGATCATCGCCGAGGGCAACAACGACGAGCGCGGTCTCATCTGGCCGAAGGCCGTCGCCCCGTTCGACGTGCACGTCGTCGCAGCAGGACGTGACGCGGCGATCTTCGAGGTGGCCGAGGAACTCGTGGCCTCCCTCGAGGCGAGCGGGAAGGACGTCCTCTACGACGACCGCACCGGCAAGGTGTCCCCGGGCGTCAAGTTCGGTGACGCCGAGCTGATCGGTGTGCCCGTCGTGGTAGTCGTCGGTCGCGAGGCCACCGAGGGCTTCGTCGAGCTCTGGGACCGGGCCGCCGGCACGAAGGACCGGGTCGCGATCGCCGACCTCGCCCTCTGAGCCGCGAGAGCGCAGTAACGGTCGTCATCCGCAGGGAATGACGACCGCTACTGCGCTCTCGCTGCGTGGAGCTGCCGGATCCTCCGGATGAACTGTTGGCGGCGGACGAAGAGGTCGTCGGCGGTGACGCGGATCACCCGCCACCCTGCGTCTTCAAGCAGTTCCCGCCGATGGATGTCGTTCCGGAACCGGTGGCGCTCGGTCCGGTGGTAGTCGCCCTCGTATTCGTACAAGAGTCGCGCGCAGATGTCCGCGAGGTCCGGGTGAAGCGTCAAGCCCCCGTGATCGACGACGACGGGGTGTCCGACGAGCGGCTCGGGAAGCCCCGCTTCGACGACGGCGAGGCGGAGGAGTGATTCGGGACGGGAGTCGACGCCGGTCCTGACCCGCGCCGCGGCCCATCTGAGCGCAGCTGCCCCGCGTCGTCCTCGGTGCTCGAGGGCCGCCTGCCGGAGATCGGCGACGGAGGCGAGCACGTCGGTCCGATCCGTCCCAATCCGCACGCCGGACACGATGCGGTCCCCGACGGCGACGAGCTCCTCCTGTGGCAGGACATCCGCGAGCGAACGCCAGGTGTCGAGGGCGGCGGTCACCGGGTGCCCATGGGCGAAGGCGACGACGGTGTCAGGAGCCAGGCGATGGCCGACGATGCCGCGCGCTCGGGGAGGCGTCGTCCCGTCGCGTGCGCCGACATGGAGCTCCGGCGCGGAGGCGACCCGCGGTGGGAGGGGCAGGTCGAGGAGGAGTGCGGCGGTGGCGTGGCTGAAGACCCGCGAGCGTCCCAGGAGCGGTTCGTACGCACGGCACCGTCCGCGCACGGAATCGAGATCGATGCCGACGGTCCGCACGCCGCGATACGGCGACGACAGGTCACGTCCTCGGAGACGTCCGACCGACTGTCCGTGCAGTCCGACGTCGTCGGTCGTGAACGCGCGGTCGGCGAGGTGGGCGGGCAGAGGTCGAGGGGGTCGCATCCCCATACCTTCGCAAGCCGGCGGAATCCTGCCCCAGCGTTGTCCACAGCCGCGCGCGAGAGCGCAGTAACGGTCGTCATCCGCAGGGAATGACGACCGCTACTGCGCTCTCGTGCTGAGTCGGTAGCCGGCTCCGCGGACCGTCGCGATGGCGTCCTTGCCGATCTTGTTCCGGAGGTACCGCACGTAGACGTCGACGACGTTCGAACCGGGATCGAAGTCGTAGCCCCAGACCCGGCTGAGGAGTTCCTCACGGCTGAGGATCTGGTCCGGGTGGCGGAAGAACTCCTCGGCGAGGGCGAACTCGCGGGTGGACAGCTCGACCGGCACACCGTCGACGAGGACGCGCCGTTCGCGCAGCTCGAGCTCCAGATGCCCGACCGACAGCCGTTCCTGGACGGCGGTGGTCGACGTCGGTGCCCGCTCGGCCAGGCGTCGGCGGATCCTGGCCAGGAGCTCCTCGAACCGGAAGGGCTTCGACATGTAGTCGTTCGCCCCGCCGTCGAGGCCCGCCACGAGGTCCCGGGCCGAATCGCGGGCGGTCAGGATGATGACGGGGAGCTCGCTGCCGTCGTCGCGCAGCTGCCTGAGCACCTCGAAGCCGTCGACACCGGGCAGACCGATGTCGAGGACGAGCAGGTCGAAGTCGCCGCTCTCCGCCAGCTCGACGACCTGCGAGCCGTCGACCGTCACGTCCGCCGTGTGCCCGGCGGCACGCAGGCCCTTGCTCACGAACGCGGAGATCCGCGTCTCGTCCTCGGCGACCAGGATCCGGCTCATGCGTGGTCCTCCGGCGCACTCCGCCGAGCCGAGGTGTCGACGAGGTCCGGGAAGTCGTCCTCAGGGGACGGTGCTCGCGAGCGTGGTGGTGCGTCGATCGTGGGGCGAGCATCGCCGGGTGTCGGTCCGGCCTGCATCGCCGCGGTCGTCTGCGCCTCAGCGGCTTCCTGAGCCGCCTGCGCCTCTCGCAGTGCGATCGCCTGGGCCATCGCGCTGCGGGGGATCGCCGCGGTCTCGTCCGGGTCGAGGTCGAGGTCCGCGTCGGACCCCTCGTCGTCGTCCGCCACCGCGAGCGGCAGTCGGATGCTGAAGAGGGAGCCGGCCTGCTGCGTGTCCTCGACCTCGGCCCACCCGCCGTGTGCCGCGGCGATCGCCTGCACGATCGAGAGGCCGAGGCCGGAGCCGGCGACGCCCCGTCCACCGCTCACCCGGGTGAACCGGTCGAAGATGCGTTCGCGGAGCGCCTCCGGTACCCCGGGCCCGTCGTCGGCGACGGAGAGCACGAGCGCCGGGTCGTCCGACTCGTCGAACCGGCTCGAGATCACGATCGTCGACCCGGCCGGGGAGTACTTCGCGGCGTTGTCCGCGAGCTGCAGCCAGGCCTGGGCCAGGCGCCCGGCGTCGACGTCCGCGGTGAGCGCGGCCTGCTCGCCCAGGGTCCACTCGTGTTCGGTCGAGATCGCCGTGGCCTTCTCGTGGACCGAGGCGGTGAACGCCTCGATGTCGACCGGTTCCCGGTCGAGGGTCGACGCGAGTCCGGCTGTCGAGAGCTCCGTGATGTCGGCGACGAGGGAGCTCATCCGATCGAGTTCGTCGAGGGCGAGGTCCCGGGTGGCGGCCACTTCCGCGGGGTCGGACGGATCGAGGAGCTCGAGGTGTCCGCGCACGATGGTCAGCGGCGTCTTCAGCTCGTGGCCGACGTCGTCGAGCAGCTGGCGTTGACTGGTGAAGGCCTCGTCGAGCCGGTCCAGCATGCCGTTCACGGTCGTGGTGAGCTCGGAGACGTCGTCGCGACCGACGACCGGGATCCGCTCGTCGAGGTCCGACTCGGTGATGCGGGCCGCAGCGTCCCGCAGCAGTCGGATGGGGTGGAGTAGTCCACCCGCGAGCTGCCAGCCGACGAGGCCGAGCAGGAGCAGGCACACCACGGCGACGACGATCTCGACGGCGAGGATGCCTCGGGACTCCGCGAGTGCCGCGTGCACGTCGGTGGCGATGACGACGTGGGCCACACTCGGGTCGCCGACGACCTGCACCGGGATGATCGCGTACCGCACGCTGCGGTCACCGGTGGCCTCGCCCGTGACGACGCCGCGGGACGACCGGGCCGTGATGGTGTCGAGCAGCTGCAAGTCGTCGTCGAGGCGGAAGGCGGACGGGGCGCTGGGCGCGACCGTCGAGCCGTCGGCGCGCACACCGATGGCGGTCTCGTCCTCGGCGAAGATCCAGCGTCGCATCACCGCGTCGACGGCCGCGTCGCTCGTCGCCGGGGCGTCGGCGGAGTCGCCTGAACCGACCACCATGAAGGCGATGAGCTCGGCGCTGTGCTCCAGGCGGGCGTCGATGGTCGCGAGTGTCTGCTGCCGGCCGAGCGTGTAGGTGGAGACGCCCACGAGCGTCATCGAGAGCGTCGTCGCGAGCAGGATCGCGACGAGGATCCTCACCCTCGTGCTCCGCATGACGTTCCGCAGCTCGCCCAAGACCATTGGCCAATCATGTCACCCGCCCCGAGACGCGGTCGAGCCGGGGGCGGGACCCTCGAGGACGCGCGGGGGCCTCCCAGCTGGGTGGATGACGTACCCCTCTGCATCCGGTACCGTAGACAGACGGGTTCGGCAGCACGGCAGCAGCATGCCCGTCGTGCCGCTGCACGTCTTGCCGCGGCACCACCAGTTGAATAGAGGAGGCCATCGATGGACATCGATCTCGGTTTGTTGAAGTCGATCGAACGCGAGAAGGAGATCCCGTTCGAGGAGCTCGTCGTGATCATCGAGCAGGCCATCCTGAGTGCGTACCTGAAGAGCACCGAGGGTACCGACACCACCGCGCGCGGCGACGTCCCGGCGGCCCGTGTCCAGCTCGACCGCAAGACCGGCCACGTCGGGGTGTTCGTGCCCGAGTTCGACGACGAGGGCGTCCTGATCGGGGAGGCCGAGAGCACGCCGGACGACTTCGGTCGCATCGCCGCCTTCGCCGCGAAGCAGGTCATCTTCCAGCGGCTCCGCGACATCCAGGACGACGCCGTCCTCGGTGAGTTCAAGGGCCGCGAGGGCGACATCATCGCGGGCGTCATCCAGCAGGGCCCGAACCCGCGCATGATCCACGTCGACCTCGGCACCATCGAGGCGATCCTTCCGCCCGAGGAGCAGGTGGCCGGCGAGGAGTACCCGCACGGTGCACGCATCCGCGTGTACGTGACGAGCGTGACGAAGGGCCTCAAGGGTCCGCAGATCACCGTCTCGCGCACCCACCCCGGACTCGTACGGAAGCTGTTCGCGTTGGAGGTCCCGGAGATCGCATCCGGCATCGTCGAGATCGTCTCACTCGCTCGCGAGGCCGGACACCGGACCAAGATCGCGGTGAAGGCGAACGACCCGAGCATCAACGCCAAGGGCGCCTGCATCGGTGAGCTCGGGCGTCGTGTCCGCGCAGTCACCGACGAGCTGGGTGCCGAGAAGATCGACATCGTCGACTACTCGCCCGACCTGCCGACGTTCGTCGCGAACGCGCTCTCGCCGGCCAAGGTCACGAGCTCGTACGTCATCGACCAGTCACTCAAGGCCGTCCGGGCGCTCGTGCCCGACTACCAGCTGTCGCTCGCGATCGGCAAGGAGGGGCAGAACGCCCGTCTCGCCGCCAAGCTCACGGGCGCCAAGATCGACATCCAGCCGGACTCGATCCTCGAATCGGACTGAACCGGATGGAACCGGTGCGGACCTGCGTCGGCTGTCGCCGTCGCGAGCCGCGCTCGGCACTGCTGCGCGTCGTCGCGGTCGAGGGGGCGCTCATCCCCGACGCCGCGGCGCGCCTGCCGGGTCGCGGATCCTGGGTGCACCCGACGTCGGCGTGCGTCGACCAGGCGGTGCAGCGTCGAGCGTTCACGAGGGCGCTCAGATTGAATGCGGGACCCGACGCGTCGGCAGTCCGGGTCTTCGTGTCGACGGAACCGGCCGCCCCGACGGCTGAATGACGTCGTCGGGCTCGAACGACCCGCTCACGATCCGGTGGTGAGCCCGCACCCAGGGTCGGGGTGTACGATGGTGACTGCACGCGAGAGCGCTCCGGCGCACACCGTGCTTCCCACCGCAGGTATCAGGCCCGGATCCCGGGCCTCCATCCTGCTGCCGCCCCACCCGGGTGCGGCATTCCGAGAGAACAGGCTGAACGGCTAATGGACAACTCATGAGCGGCTCGAAATGAGCACCGTCCACCACTAACGCTTGCCCCTGCCTGGGTGCAAGCTCAGACAGGAGAATTGTGGCTGCAAAACCACGTGTACACGAGATCGCATCCGAACTCGGAGTAGACAGCAAGATCGCCATGGCGAAGCTCAAGGAATTGGGCGAGTTCGTCAAGGGACCGTCTTCCAGTATCGAACCACCGGTGGCCCGCAAGCTGCGCGCCGCCCTCGAGGCCGAGGGTGCGAAGGCGTCAGCCGCCCCCGCCGCCCCGGCGAAGCGACCGGCCACGCCCGGCGCTCCCACCCCTGGTCCCGCCGCACCCAAGGCTCCGGCCCCCGCGGCACCCGCCCCCAAGGCTGAGGCGCCCGCTGCGCCTGCGCCGAAGCAGGCGTCCCCAGGCCCGAAGGCTCCCGCCGCCCCCGCCCCTGCGGCGGAGGCACCCGCGGCCGCTGCCCCGGCGGCACCGTCCGCACCCGCGGCTCCGGCCGCCGGCGACTCGCCCTCCGGCGACGCCGCGAAGCCGGGCGGCCCCCGTCCCGGTGCTCCGCGTCCGGGGAACAACCCGTTCGCGTCCTCGCAGGGCATGGGCCAGCGCCCGACCGGCACGCCGCGTCCGGGGAACAACCCGTTCGCAGCGGCTCAGGGCATGGGTCAGCGTCCGAACCCCAGCAACATCCCGCGTCCGCAGGCTCCGCGCCCCGGCTCGCCCCGTCCGGGCGTCGGCCAGGGTCAGCGTCCCGGTGGCCCCGGTCGTCCGGGTGGCGCAGGTCGTCCCGCCGGCGGCGGCGGCTTCCGTCCCGGTGGCGCCGGTGGCGGCTTCCGTCCCGGTGGTGCCCCCGGTGGTGCACCCGCCGGTGGATTCGCCGGTCGCCCTGGTGGCGGCGGCGGTCGTGGTCGCGGACCCGGCGGTGGTACCGCAGGTGCCTTCGGTCGCGGTGGCGGCAAGAGCAAGGCACGCAAGTCGAAGCGGACGAAGAGGGCCGAATTCGAGCTGCGGGAAGCCCCGTCGCTCGGCGGCGTGAGCGTCCCCCGCGGCGACGGCAACACCATCATCCGTCTGCGTCGTGGCGCGTCCATCTCGGACTTCGCCGACAAGATCGACGCCAGCCCCGGCAACCTCGTCACCGTGCTGTTCCACCTCGGTGAGATGGCGACGGCGACGGAGTCGCTCGACGAGGCGACCTTCGACGTGCTCGGTTCCGAGCTCGGCTACAAGATCCAGATGGTCTCGCCCGAGGACGAGGACCGGGAGCTCCTCGAGGGCTTCGACATCGACCTCGACCAGGAGCTGGAAGACGAGTCCGACGAGGACCTCGCCATCCGTCCTCCCGTGGTCACCGTCATGGGTCACGTCGACCACGGTAAGACGCGCCTCCTCGACGCCATCCGCAACGCGAACGTCGTCGCCGGCGAGGCCGGTGGCATCACGCAGCACATCGGTGCGTACCAGGTCGTCGCGGAGCACGAGGGCATCGAGCGTCCGATCACCTTCATCGACACCCCGGGTCACGAGGCGTTCACCGCCATGCGTGCTCGTGGTGCGCAGGTCACCGACATCGCGATCCTCGTGGTCGCTGCCGACGACGGCATCATGCCGCAGACGGTGGAGGCCTTGAACCACGCGCAGGCGGCCAACGTGCCGATCGTCGTCGCGGTCAACAAGGTGGACAAGCCCGACGCCAACCCGGCCAAGGTGCGCCAGCAGCTGACCGAGTACGGCCTCGTCGCCGAGGAGTACGGCGGAGACGTCATGTTCGTCGACGTCTCGGCTCGTGCCGGCACCGGCATCAAGGACCTCCTCGACGCCGTGCTGCTCACCGCGGACGCCGGTCTCGACCTGCGCGCCAACCCGAACAAGGATGCACGCGGTGTGGCCATCGAGGCCAAGCTCGACAAGGGCCGCGGTTCCGTCGCGACCGTCCTCATCCAGTCGGGTACGCTCCGCGTCGGTGACGCGATCGTCGCCGGTACGGCCTACGGCCGCGTCCGTGCGATGGTCGACGAGAACGGCGACACCGTCGCCGAGGCGGGTCCCTCGCGTCCCGTCCAGGTGCAGGGCCTCTCGAGTGTTCCTCGGGCCGGCGACACCTTCCTCGTCACCGAGGAGGACCGCACCGCGCGTCAGATCGCCGAGAAGCGTGAAGCCGCGGAGCGCAACGCCGCTCTGGCCAAGGCTCGCAAGCGCATCTCGCTCGAGGACTTCACCCGTGCACTCGAAGAGGGCAAGGTCGAGTCGCTCAACCTCATCATCAAGGGTGACGTCTCCGGTGCCGTCGAGGCACTCGAGGAGTCGCTGCTCAAGATCGACGTCGACGACAGCGTCCAGCTGCGGATCATCCACCGCGGTGTCGGTGCGGTCACCGAGTCCGACGTCAACCTCGCCACGATCGACAACGCGATCATCATCGGGTTCAACGTGCGCCCCGACCCGAAGGCCCGCGAGCGTGCGGCCCGTGAGGGTGTGGACGTCCGGTTCTACTCGGTCATCTACAACGCACTCGAGGACGTCGAGCAGAGCCTCACCGGCATGCTCAAGCCCGAGTACGAAGAGGTCCAGTCCGGTGTCGCAGAGATCCGCGAGGTGTTCCGTTCCTCCAAGTTCGGCAACATCGCGGGTGTCATCGTCCGCTCGGGCACGATCACGAGGAACGCCAAGGCGCGGGTCATCCGCGACGGCGTCGTGGTCGGCGACAGCCTGGCGATCGAATCGCTGCGTCGGTTCAAGGACGACGTCACCGAGGTGCGTACGGACTTCGAGGCCGGTATCGGTCTCGGCAAGTTCAACGACATCCAGATCGGTGACGAGATCGAGACGATCGAAATGAAGGAGAAGCCGCGCGGCTAGTCCGCTCGGCCGGTCCCCGTCGTCCTCCTCCGGGAGGGCGGCGGGGATTCCTGCTTGTATTGTGTGTGCAGCATCCGTCTGGCGGCCCTCCGCCCGACGGTCATCAGAGGAGGACGAGATGGCAGAGAACCCCAGGGCCCGCAAGTTGGCGGACCGCATCAAGGAAGTCATCGCCAAACGGCTCGACAAGGGCATCCGCGACCCGCGGCTCGGCTTCGTGACGATCACCGACGTACAGGTGACCGGCGACCTCCAGCACGCGAACGTGTTCTACACGGTGTACGGCTCCGACGAGGAACGCGCCGACACCTCGGCCGCGCTCGAGTCCGCCAAGGGCCTGTTGCGTGCCGAGATCGGCCGCAACATCAACACCCGGCTGACCCCGAGCCTCGACTTCTTCCTGGACGCGATCCCGGAGAACGCGCAGCACATCGAAGACCTGCTGCGCGAGGCGAAGAACCGCGACACCGAGGTGGCCGGGCTTGCCGCCGGCGCCGCCTACGCTGGCGACGAGGACCCCTACGTCAAGCCGCGCGACGTCGACGCCGAGGATTAGACGCCTCGCACCACCCTTCGACAGGCTCAGGGACCGGGATTCCGTCATCCGGTCACTGAGCCTGTCGAGGTGGGGATTCCGTCATCCGGTCACTGAGCCTGGCGACGGGTGGATTGTTACGTCCGGTCACTGAGCCTGTCGACGTGGGGATTCCTTCATCCGGTCACTGAGCCCGTCGACGGGTGGATTGTTGCGTTCGGTCACTGAGCCTGTCGAAGTGCGCCCTTCGACAAGCTCAGGGACCGGGTTAAGGCTCAGGGGCCGCGTAGGGCTCAGGGACCGCGTGGGGCTGGGGGACCGGGTGGGGCTGAGGACCGGGTGGGCTCAGGGACCGGGTGGGGCTGAGGGACCGGTCAGTCGTGGGGGAGGGCGTACCCGCCGTCGACGCGAACCGCGAGGCGGTCGGCGACCAGTCCTGCGAGTGCGCGGTCGAACTGCTCGCCGTCGGGCCAGAGCGCCCGGAGCTCTTCGTCCGTCAGTGAGCGGTGGGTCGAGCGGAGCTCGGCCATGATGATGCCCCGGACCTGTCGGTCGCTGCCCGCGAACTGCTTCTGCTTCGTCTTGACCGGTCCGTCGTAGGCCGGGTATCCCGCTGCGCGCCAAGCGCACACCTCGCGGAGCGGACACTCCTCGCACCGCGGTGCTCGCGCTGTGCAGACCACCGCGCCGATCTCCATCAGCCCGGCGTTGAAGACGGCTGCCTCCGAGCGGGACTCCGGCAGGAGCGCCGCCATGGCGGGGAGGTCCGCCTTGGCGTTCGGTGGGCCGGGCTCGCCTTGGCCGCGAACGGATCGGGCGATGACCCGTCGGGTGTTCGTGTCCACCACCGGGTGCCGGTCGCCGTAGGCGAAGACGGCGACGGCGCGAGCGGTGTAGGCACCGATGCCGGTGAGCGCCAGGAGCTGGTCCACGTCCGACGGGACGATGCCGTCGTGCCGTTCGGCGATCTGGGTGGCCGCCGCATGGAGCCAGAGCGCTCGGCGCGGATAGCCGAGTCGGCCCCAGGCACGGACGGCTTCGGCCGGTGGTTCGGCCGCCAGGTCGGCGGGCGTCGGCCAGCGCCCGAGCCACTCCTCGAGCCGCGGGATCACCCGGCTGACCTGCGTCTGCTGGAGCATGAACTCCGACACGAGCGTGCCCCAGGCAGGGAACCCAGGGCGTCGCCACGGGAGGTCGCGCGCGTTGGTGCGGAACCATCCCGTCACGAGCGGGGCGAGGTCGGAGGGTTCGGGCGGCACCGCACCAGCCTACGATCCGCGCGGGTAGGCTCGGCGCCATGAAGCTCGTCACGACACCACGGATCGAGTTGCTCCGGCAACTGCGAGACCAGTTCCAGCGGGACTACCCACGCGGCCGCACCCTCATCGCGGTGGACGGCGTCAGCGGGTCCGGGACGGCGGCGTTCGCCGATGGATTGGCCGAGGTGTTCGACGAGGCCGGACGCGCGGTGTTCCGCGCCTCGATCGACGACTTCCACCGTCCTCGCGAGGAACGGTACGCGCGGGGGCGGGACTCGGCCGAGGGCTACTGGCTCGACTCGTTCGACTACTCGCTGTTTCGCCGGGTGCTCGTCGAGCCCTTCCGCCTGGCTGGCAGCGCCGGTTTCCAACTCGTCGGGTTCGATGAGCAGCGCGACGTCGGCGCTCCCTTGCGTTGGACGACCGGCCCGCAGGACGCCGTCCTCATCGTCGACGGCGTCTTCCTGAACCGTCCTGAGCTCCGCGGCCTCTGGCATGCGTCGGTCTGGCTCGACGTCCCGGTGGTGACGGCCTACGAGCGGCTGCACGAGCGCCTCGGCGTCGACGCCGACCCGATGGCGCCGTCCAACGTGCGCTACGTGGGCGGGCAGGCGCTCTACCGCAAGGACGACGACCCGACCGCGCGGGCGACCGCCCTCGTGGACAACACGGACGAGCGGCACCCACGGCGGATCTTCGCCGACTTCTGCTGAGCACCGCCGCCCAGGGGTGCTCCGGCCGCCCGGCGGTGCCGACCGCCGCTGGTACCGTTGCAGGGTGGTCGAGAACAGCACAGCAGCACCCGGGTCGGCGTCCGCCCGTCCCGGTATCCTCCTCATCGACAAGCCGCAGGGGCACACCTCCCACGACGCGGTCGCCCGGGTGCGACGGCTCGCCGGCACGCGCAAGGTGGGGCATGCGGGAACGCTCGACCCCATGGCCACCGGTCTGCTCGTGTTGGGCACGCGCTCGTCGACCCGACTGCTGACGTTCATCGTCGGTCTCGACAAGGAGTACACGGCGACCATCCGCCTCGGCGAGGCGACCTCCACCGACGACGCCGAAGGTGAGGTCACCGAGCGCGCCGACCAGGCCGCGGTGGCTGCCGTGGACGACGACGCGATCATCGCCGCGATCCGTCCGCTGACGGGCGACATCGAGCAGGTGCCGAGCACGGTGAGCGCCATCAAGGTGGGCGGGAAGCGCGCCTACGCCCTGGCCCGCGAGGGGATCGAGGTGGAGCTGAAGTCCCGTGCGGTCACCGTGAGCGCGTTCGACGTGCTGGCCATCCGTCGGGATGGTGCGGCCGTCGACGTCGACGTCCGGGTCGTCTGCTCCTCCGGCACCTACATCCGCGCCCTCGCCCGTGACCTGGGGGCATCCCTCGGCGTCGGCGGCCATCTCACCGCGCTTCGCCGGACCCGGATCGGACCCTTCGACGTCACGGACGCGTCGACGATCGACGACCTCGACGTGGAGACGGCTCTGTTGCACCCGGCCGACGTCGCGAAGCGCCTGTTCGGTGCCCTCGAGCTCACGGAGCAGGAGGCGGTCGACCTCGGCCACGGGAAGCGGCTCGAACGCGAGCTGCCGGCCGGCCACACCGGTCCGATCGCCGCCGTCGCGCCGGACGGCCGACTGGTGGGGCTCGTCGAGCGCCGTGGCGGCTCGCTCAAGTCGGTCGTGAACTTCCCGGCGGAGGAACCGGCATGATCGAGTGGTTCACCCTCGCCCAGATCGCGGTCGCGGTCGTGGCCGGGCTCCTCTGCATCGTGCTCGGGTTCGCCGGGCGTGCGCCGAACGACCTGACGATGGGGGCGACGGCACTCGTGGAGGTCCTCCTCATCGCGCAGCTGGTGGTGGCGATCGCCGCGCCCGCATTCGGGAACACCGCCACGGGGAGTGTGCCCGAGTTCTACACCTACCTCGTCTCCGCGATGATCCTGCCGATCGCCGGCGGGTTCTGGGCGCTCGTCGAGCGCACCCGATGGTCGACGGTCGTGCTCGGCGTCGTCTGTCTCGCGATCGCGGTGATGCTCTACCGCATGGAGCAGATCTGGACCGTCCAGCTCGGCTGACCGTCGGCGCACCGACGGCGGTGGAAGACGACGGCACCGCAGCTCGCGTGACCGTCGCGTAGTGCCTGGGCGAGGGCCTGCGTCGCATAGAATCGTCGGGTCATGCCTCTCCCCACCATCGCTCCAGCCCGTCCACGCGTCCGTGGTGTCGGGGTCGTGCTCGTCGCCGTCTACGGCATCCTGGCGCTCGCCGCCACCGGCCGGTCCGTGGTGCAGATCACGACCAAGTTCGACGAGGCGCCCCTGGCCTATCTGCTCTCGGCCGTCGCCGCGGTGGTGTACATCCTGGCGACCGTCTCGCTCGTCGCTCCAGGCGCCGTCTGGCGGCGGATCGCCTGGGCCACGATCTCCTTCGAGCTCGCCGGGGTCCTGATCGTCGGCTTGCTGAGCCTGCTCGATCCCGAGCTCTTCCCCCACGACACGGTCTGGTCTGTCTTCGGTCGCGGGTACGTCTTCATCCCGCTCGTCCTCCCGATTCTCGGACTGTGGTGGTTGGCCGGACATCGGCGTACCGGCAAATGATCACGTTCACCGAGCTCGACCAGGTCCCCGACGCCTTCGGACCGTCGGCCGTCACCATCGGCAAGTTCGACGGCGTCCACACGGGTCACCGCGCGGTCGTCGCCGCGCTCCTCGAGGAGGCCTCGGCCGCCGGTCTCAGCTCCGTCGCCGTCACCTTCGACCGCAACCCGCTGAGTCTCATCAACCCCGACCGTTGCCCGGCATCGCTCGTGAGCAACGAGCAGAAGCTCGGTCTCCTGGCGGCCGCCGGGGTCGACGCCGCCTTGCTGCTGCGCTTCGACCAGACACTGGCCCAGCTCACGCCCGAGGAGTTCGTCACCTCGATCCTCGTCGGAGCGTTGCACGCCAGGACGGTGCTCGTCGGCGAGGACTTCCGTTTCGGCCATCGCGGCCTCGGCACGGTCGCCACGCTGGAGTCGTTCGGCGAGGTCTACGGGTTCTCCGTGCGCGTCGTCGACGACGTCCGTCCCGGCGGCGGGCGTCGGGTGTCGTCCACCTGGATCCGCGAACTCCTCGAGGAGGGTGACGTCCGCGAGGCGTCGCGACTCCTCGGTCGTCCGCCCGGCGTGCGGGGCGTCGTCGTCCACGGTGCCAAGCGTGGCCGGGAACTCGGCTTCCCGACCGCCAACCTGTCTCCGGATTCGCAGGGTCTCATCCCCGCAGACGGTGTGTTTGCGGGTTGGTTGTTCTGGCGAGGACGTCGGTATCCGGCGGCGATCTCGGTCGGGAACAACCCGACCTTCGACGGCGTCCCGCAGAAGCAGGTCGAGGCCTACGTCCTCGACGAGACCGATCTCGACCTCTACGACGACGAGGTCGAGGTGCAATTCGTCGAGCGCATCCGCGGCATGGTCGCGTTCACCGGGATCGAGCCGCTCATCGTGCAGATGACCGACGACGTCGAGCGCGCGCGCCGGATGCTGTCCTAGTGGGTCCGCGTCCCCTGTGGCGGGGGAGGGCCCTCGCACTCGTCGGTATCGTGCTGGTCGCGGCGAACCTCCGCACGGCCGTCACCTCGCTGTCGCCGATCTTCGCCGAGATCGACGGCGACATCGGCGTGGGGTCGGTCGGGCTGGGGCTCCTCGGGATGCTGCCGCCACTGTGCTTCGCCCTCTTCGGCGTCTTCACCCCGCGACTCGTGCGTCGGCTGCACCTCGAGCCGGTGCTGCTCATCGCGCTCGGCTCGATCGTCGCCGGGCACCTGATGCGCTCGCTCGCCCCCGACTTCGCCGTCCTCGCCATCGGGAGTGCGCTCTGCTTCGCCGGGATCGGCATCGGCAACGTCGTGCTGCCGCCGCTGGTCAAGAAGTACTTCCCCGACCGCGTCGGCCTGGTCACCTCCCTCTACGCGACGGTCCTGTCGGTCAGCACGTTCATCCCGCCGCTGATCGCCGTGCCGGTCGCCGATGCCGCGGGGTGGCAGGTGTCGCTTGGCGTGTGGTCCATCGTCGCCATGCTCGCCGTGCTGCCCTGGATCGCGCTCATCGTCCGGGAGCGTCGGGATGCCCGGGCCGCCGCGGCGACGGACCCCGAGATCGAGGAGGTGCCCCGCGCCGGTCGCGTCCTCGTCCACCGCTCGCCGATCGCGTGGGCCATCGCTGCGGTGTTCGCCACCTCGTCGCTGAACGCCTACGCGATGTTCACCTGGCTCCCCACCATCGTCGGTGACGTCGCCGGCGTCACCCCGGCCCAGGGTGGCCTGCTGCTCTCACTCTTCTCCGCGATGGGTGTCCCGGCGAGCCTGATCGTCCCGATGCTCGTCGCGAGGCTGCGGAACGTCGCCGTCCTCGTCTACGTCGCGAGCGCGTGCTTCGTGCTCGGCTATCTCGGCCTGCTCCTGTGGCCGGCGACGCTCACGTGGCTGTGGGTGCTGCTCGCCGGGCTCGGCCCGCTCCTGTTCCCGCTCGCCCTCGTGCTCATCAACCTGCGGACGGCGACGCACGAGGGCGCGGTCGCCCTGAGCGGCTTCGTGCAGAGCGTCGGCTACACCCTCGGCGCACTCGGCCCCCTGGTCGTGAGCCTGCTGCACGCCGTGACCGGATCGTGGACCGTCCCGTTGCTGCTCCTGCTGGCGACCGGCGCGCTGTGCGCCATCGCCGGCCGTATCACCGGCCGACCGACGACGATCGAGGCCGACCTCGCAGCACGAGGTCGTTGACCGGTTTGTTCCGGATCTCCTGACAGATCCCCGGCGACGATGCGCATCGGCGTATCGCCCCCTGCTCATCTGAGCATGGGCGCCAACAGACGTTGTCCGGGTGGTGGTGGCGTCCTAGGCTGGAGACGATCCGGAGGAGGCCCGAGGTGATCGAAAGTGACGAGCTGCTCGCGGTGCGCGCCGCGGAGCTGTACTACGACGAGACGAAGACCCAGGACGAGATCGGCGCGCTGCTCGGCATCACGCGGTGGAAGGTCGGCCGGCTCCTCGCCCAGGCCCGCGAACTCGGCTACATCCGCATCGAGATCGTGCACCCGCGCGCACGCCGTCTCCCACTCGAACGGGCGCTCCGCGAGCGCTTCGGACTCGCGGACGCGGTCGTCGTGCCGAGCCCGAGCGACAGTGCCGACCTCCACGAACGCGTCGCTCGCGCGGCGGCCGACTACCTCGGCGCCATGCGACCGGTGCCGCGGACGCTCGGCGTGAGCTGGGGGAGGACGCTGCGCGACATCGCCGACCACCTGTCCGACGGCTGGGCGACGGGGCTCTCCGTGGTGCAGATCAACGGCGGCGTGAGCCTCAACCAGCGCGTCGGCACCGCGGCCGCCACGGCTGCACGGATCGCCGAGAAGGGCCGTGGCGACGTCACCCTGCTCCCGAGCCCGGCGATCTTCGAGCGCTTGGAGACGAAGCTGAGCATCGAGTCGGACCGCACGGTCGCGGAGGTGCTCCGCACGGCCGCAGCGGCCGACACCTACCTGTACGGTGCCGGCGTGGCCGGACCCGACTCCGCCCTCGTCCACAGCGGATACCTCACGGCCGCAGACGTCGACGTCCTGGTCGCACGCGGTGCCGTCGGGGACGTCGTCGGCCGCTACATCGACGCCGAGGGCATGATCGTCGACCCCACACTCGACGAGCGCACGGTCGGGCTCGGACTCGAAGCGCTCCGGCGTGCCGGTCGCAGCATCGCGGTCATCGCCGGAGCGCAGAAGCACGCCGTCGCGAGAGCCGTCGTCAGCAGCGGCCTCTGCACCGTGCTCGTCACCGACGAGGCGACCGCGACGGCGCTCCTCGCCGACCACGAACCATCATCCGCCAAGCAGCACACCCCGGAGCAGGAACTGCTCGGAAGGAACGCACCATGACCACTCCACCAGGCGACCTCGTGGCGAAGCCGACGGCGCTCGAACTCGTCGACGGCCCCGTCACCGACGCCAGCCTCAGACGCTACCTCGACGGCCTCGCTGGCGTCGACGCCGTCGGGCTCGAACAGCGCGCAGCGGACCTCGGCACGCGCTCGATCAAGACGACGTCGAAGGCGTGGGCCCTCGACCGCATCATCGAACTCATCGACCTCACCACCCTCGAGGGCGCCGACACCCCCGGCAAGGTGCGCTCCCTCGTGGCCAAGGCCATCACCCCGGACGCCGGCGATCCGTCCACTCCGCGCGTCGCCGCGGTCTGCGTCTACGGCGACATGGTGCCGTACGCTGTCGAGGCGCTCGGTGCGGCGCACACGCAGCCGGGTGCGGCACACGACGCCGGCGGGATCAACGTCGCGGCGGTTGCGACGGCCTTCCCGAGCGGACGCGCCTCCCTCGCAGTCAAGCTGGCCGACACGGCCGATGCCGTCGACGCCGGAGCGGACGAGATCGACATGGTCATCGACCGGGGTGCGTTCCTCTCCGGCCGGTACGGCCAGGTCTTCGACGAGATCGTCGCGGTCAAGGAGGCCTGCCGTCGGAGCGACGGCACCTCGGCGCACCTCAAGGTCATCCTCGAGACCGGCGAGCTGAACACCTACGACAACGTCAAGCGCGCCTCCTGGCTCGCCATCCTCGCGGGTGGCGACTTCATCAAGACGTCCACCGGCAAGGTCGCGCCCGCGGCCACCCTCCCGGTCACCCTCCTCATGCTCGAGGTCGTCCGGGACTGGCACCGCCTCACCGGTGAGCAGATCGGTGTGAAGCCCGCCGGCGGCATCCGTTCCTCGAAGGACGCGATCAAGTACCTCGTGACCGTCGCGGAGACGGTCGGCGAGGAGTGGCTCCAGCCGCACCTGTTCCGCTTCGGCGCCTCGAGCCTCCTCAACGACGTGCTCCTGCAGCGTCAGAAACTCACCACCGGCCACTACTCCGGCCCCGACTACGTCACCATCGACTAGGACATCATGAGCTTCCTCGAATACGCACCAGCCCCGGAGTCCACCTCCGTCCTCCACCTCCGTTCCGAGTACGGCCTCTTCATCGACGGCGAGTTCACCGAGGGTACGGGTGGGACCTTCCAGACGATCTCCCCGAGCACCGAGCAGTCGATCGCGACGATCTCCGCGGCGAGTGACGCCGACGTCGATCGCGCCGTCGTCGCCGCGCGGCGTGCCTACGACCGCGTGTGGTCGAAGCTGTCGGGCGCCGACCGCGGCAAGTACCTCTTCCGGATCGCGCGCCTCGTCCAGGAGCGCGCCCGCGAGCTCGCCGTGGCGGAGAGCCTCGACAACGGCAAGCCGATCAAGGAGTCCCGCGACGTCGACGTCCCGCTCGTCGCCGCCTGGTTCTTCTACTACGCCGGTTGGGCCGACAAGCTCGACTACGCGGGCCTCGGCGCGAACCCTCGTGCCCTCGGGGTGGCCGGGCAGGTCATCCCGTGGAACTTCCCGCTCCTCATGCTCGCGTGGAAGGTCGCACCGGCGCTCGCCGCCGGCAACACGGTCGTCATCAAGCCGGCCGAGACCACCCCGCTCACGGCACTCATCTTCGCCGAGATCCTCCAGCAGGCCGAGCTGCCGGCCGGTGTCGTGAACATCGTCACGGGTGCCGGAGCGACCGGGGCGGCGATCGTGCGCCACCCCGACGTCGACAAGGTCGCCTTCACCGGATCGACCGCCGTCGGGCGCGAGATCGCGAAGACCATCGCCGGCAGCGACAAGCGCCTGACGCTCGAGCTCGGTGGCAAGGCGGCGAACATCGTGTTCGACGACGCACCGATCGACCAGGCCATCGAAGGCATCGTCAACGGCATCTTCTTCAACCAGGGTCACGTCTGCTGCGCCGGATCCCGGCTCCTCGTCCAGGAGAGCATCCACGACGAGGTCGTCGACCGCTTGAAGAGCCGTCTGCAGACGCTGCGCGTCGGCGACCCGCTCGACAAGAACACGGACGTCGGCGCGATCAACTCGGCCGAGCAGTTGGCCCGCATCCGTGAGCTCTCGGACATCGGCGAGCTCGAAGGCGCCGAACGGTGGAGCCCGGACTGCGAGCTGCCCGAGAACGGGTTCTGGTTCGCGCCGACCATCTTCACGAACGTGTCCACCAGCCACCGGATCGCCCGCGAGGAGATCTTCGGGCCGGTCCTCTCGGTGATGTCCTTCCGGACGCCCGCGGAGGCCATCGCGAAGGCGAACAACACCCCGTACGGACTGTCGGCCGGGATCTGGAGCGACAAGGGCAGCCGGATCCTCGCGGTCGCGGACAAGCTCCGCGCCGGCGTCATCTGGGCGAACACCTTCAACCGCTTCGATCCCGCCAGCCCGTTCGGCGGGTACCAGGAGTCGGGGTACGGCCGCGAGGGTGGCCGCCACGGGCTCGGTGCCTACCTCGCGCCGGCCGGTTCCGCAGTGTCCGCCCCCACCGCAGCTCCCAAGGCTGCCAAGAAGGGAGCCCAGCGATGAGCCGGCTCACCATCCCGAAGACCTACAAGCTCGCCATCGGCGGCAAGTTCCCACGCAGCGAATCCGGAAGGACGTACGAGGTGACGAATGCCAAGGGGGAGTTCCTCGCGAACGCATCGCTCGCCTCGCGGAAGGACGCCCGCGACGCGGTGGTCGCCGCACGATCGGCACTCGCCGGTTGGTCGGGTGCCACCGCCTACAACCGCGGGCAGGTGCTGTACCGCATCGCCGAGCTGCTCGAGGGTCGGCGGGCGCAGTTCATCGAGGAGATCGTCCAGGCCGAGGGCGTCTCGCAGGCGAAGGCCGCAGCACAGGTCGACGAGGCCATCGACCTCTGGGTCTGGTACGCGGGCTGGGCGGACAAGTACGTCCAGGTGGTCGGGGGAGCGAACCCCGTCTCCGGTCCGTACTTCAATCTCTCGGTTCCGGAGCCGACGGGCGTCGTCGCGCTCATCGCGCCGCAGGACACGTCGCTCCTCGGATTCGTGAGCGTCGTCGCTCCAGCGCTGGTCGCCGGGAACACGGTCGTCGTGATCGCGAGCGAGCGCCTGCCGCTCTCGTCGATCAGCCTCGCCGAGGTGCTCGCCACGAGTGACGTCCCCGGCGGCGTCGTGAACGTGCTGACCGGATCGCCGGCTGAGATGGCTCCGTGGCTCGCATCGCACGCCGACGTCAACGCGATCGACCTCGCCGGCGCCGGTGAGCTCGACTGGATCGAGCTCGAGGTCCTCGCGGCCGAGACGCTCAAACGGGTGGTCCGCCCGAACGGTTCCCGGGGCTCGGTCCCCGCGAGTCTCGACCGGATCACCGCGTTCACCGAGGTGAAGACCGTCTGGCACACGAAGGCGCTCCTGTAGCGACTCGTGGCACCCGCGTGGTGCTTGCACAGCGGCGCCCGGCTGTACAGCCGGGCGCCGCTGTCGTCGACGGGTCGTAACGTTGCACCCATGACCGAATCATCGACTCCGAAGCGCGTGCTCGTCACGGGTGCCACCGGCTACATCGGCGGGCGGCTCGTGCCGCGGCTGCTGGAGGCCGGGTACACGGTCCGAGTGCTCGTGCGCTCGCCGCAGAAGCTCACCGACGTGCCCTGGCGCGATCAGGTGGAGGTCGTCGAGGGTGATCTCGGTGACGCGGCTCAGGTCGCATCGGCCTGCGTGGACGTCGACGTCGTCTACTACCTCGTGCATTCGATGGGCGGCAAGGGCGACTTCGAGCAGACGGAGCTCGACGCTGCGGAACACGTGGCCGCCGGCGCTGCCGCGGCAGGGGTGTCGCGCATCGTCTACCTCGGTGGACTGCACCCCGAGGGTGTCGAGCTGTCGAAGCACCTGCGGTCACGCACCGAGGTCGGACGGATCCTGCTCGCCTCGGGTGTTCCGACGATCGTCCTGCAGGCCGGCGTGGTCATCGGCTCCGGATCGACCTCGTTCGAGATGATCCGCCACCTGACGGACATCCTGCCGTACATGCCGGCGCCGCGCTGGGTGCGGAACTTCATCCAGCCGATCGCGGTCCGCGACGTCCTGCACTACCTGTTGGCGAGCGCCGAGGTCGACCGCGACGTGAACCGGGCGTTCGACATCGGTGGTCCCGACGTCCTCCGCTACGGGCAGATGATGAACGGCTACGCGGTGGAGGCGGGTCTCGCGCAGCGTCCGATCGCGCCGCTCCCGGTCCTCACCCCCTGGTTGGCCTCGCAGTGGGTGAACCTCGTGACCCCGATCCCGCGTCGGCTCGCGTCGCCGATCATCGAGTCGTTGCTGGTCGACTGCATCATGGGCGACCACGACATCGACGCGGTCATCCCGCCGCCTGAGGGTGGCCTGACCGGCTACCGGCGCGCGGTCCGACTGGCGCTCCAGCGGATGAAGGACGGGGAGGTCGAGACCTCCTGGCGGAACGCGACCGTGGACGGCGCGCCGAGCGACCCGCTGCCGAGTGACCCGGACTGGGCCGGTCACACCGTCTACATCGATCTCAAGGAACGGAAGACCTCCGCGAGCGCCGACCGGCTCTTCTCGGTGATCGAGTCCATCGGCGGCGAGAACGGCTGGTACTCGTTCCCGCTGGCCTGGGCGGTCCGCGGCTGGATGGACAAGCTCGTCGGGGGCGTCGGCCTCCGTCGTGGGCGCGACGATCCGCAGCACCTCAGCGTGGGGGACGCTCTCGACTTCTGGCGCGTGGAGTACCTCGAACGTGGTCGGATGCTTCGCCTGCGCGCCGAGATGCGCGTGCCCGGTCTCGCGTGGCTGGAGATGAGCGCGACCCCGGTCGGCGACGGCTCGGTCTACCGGCAGCGCGCCGTCTTCTTCCCGAAGGGGCTCGGCGGACGCCTCTACTGGTTCGCGATCCTGCCGTTCCACGGGATCATCTTCAACGGGATGGCGAACCGCATCACGGAGGCGGCCGTCGCGCTGCCGTCCGAGTCCTCGGCCCAACGCAAGAGCCGGGTGGGGCCGGTGTCTCCGGAGGAGCACGAGGCGGTCGACTCCGCCGAGGCGGACATGCAGGCCTCACGACCCACCCCGGAGGTCGCGGAGTAGGACCACGCCTCACCCGGCGGAGTAGCGTGGGCGCATGAGTGAACCCACCGTCGTCACCGTCACCGGAGCCGGAGGCCAGATCGGCTACTCCCTGCTCTTCCGCATCGCGTCCGGTCAGCTGCTGGGGCCGGACCGCCCCGTGCTCCTGCGCCTGTTGGAGATCCCGCAGGGGCTCGGGGCGGCCGAAGGGACCGCACTCGAGCTGCAGGACGGTGCCTTCCCGCTGCTGGCCGGTGTCGAGACGACTACGGAGGCGTCGCGCGCCTTCGAGGGGGTGAATGTCGCGCTCCTCGTGGGAGCCCGCCCCAGGGGTCCTGGGATGGAACGAGGCGACCTGCTCGCGGCGAACGGCGGGATCTTCGCACCGCAGGGCGCGGCGATCGGAGCCGGTGCGGCCGACGACGTGCGCGTCCTGGTGGTCGGCAACCCGGCCAACACGAACGCACTCATCGCGCAGTCGGCGGCAGCCGGGGTGCCGGCCGAACGGTTCACCGCCCTGACCCGACTCGACCACAACCGTGCCGTCGCGCAGCTGGCCGCCAAGACCGGCGCACCCGTGTCCGAGATCGACGGCGTCGTGATCTGGGGCAACCACTCGGCGACGCAGGTTCCGGACCTCTCCCACGCGACGGTCGGTGGTCGTCCGGCCCCCGATCTCGTCGACGAGGAATGGATCGCCGACGAGTTCATCCCTCGGGTGGCGAAGCGCGGGGCGGAGATCATCGCGGTGCGGGGGTCGTCGTCGGCAGCGTCCGCTGCGTCCGCCGCGATCGACCACGTGTCCGACTGGGTGAACGGTACGGGTATTCCTGACCGGCCGGAGCGGTGGACGTCCGTGGCGCTTCCCTCGGAGGGTTGGTACGGCGTCCCGGAGGGCCTCGTCAGCTCGTTCCCGGCGCGATCCGTCGATGGACGCTGGGAGGTCGTCGAGGGTCTCGACGTCGCGCCTGAGTGGCAGGCACGTATCGACGTCTCGATCGCCGAGCTCGAGGAGGAGCGCGAGGCCGTGCGGGCGCTCGGACTCCTCGGCTGACGCGGGTCCGGCCTCAGGACTCCCGCGGCCGAGTCGGGGACCGAGCCCGCACCTGGCGTCAATGCGCCTGTGGACAGCCGGTGTGATGAGGATGCCGGCGACTATGATATTCCACATGTCAGACGCATCCGGCGGGCGCATCGTCGAGCACTTCCCGATCGTCCCGCCGCCGGTCCCCACGTGGCGGGTGGATCCCGGCGGTTCGGCCGGCTGGGGGTTCGTCGACCCGCTGGCCCCGCCTCGGCGGGTGGTCGATGAAGCCGCCGAGGGGTGTGTGGCGAGCACTGACCGACCCGGCGCGACGCCGCTGCCGACGGGACCGATGATCGCGCCGCGTCCGATGCCGGTGGAGGTACTCGTCGACCGCCGCCCGCCCCCGGACTTCCCGCGGTGGTTGCGCGAGCCCGTCGAGCGGGTCACCGTGCCGATCGGGCGCTCGGTGTTGCGTTTCGGCCGCTCGAGGTTCGCGAACAGTCCGGCGATGTTCCTGCTGGTGTTCATGGCACTCGGTACAGCGATCTTCATCGCCACCCGGTGAGATCGCGCCCTCCTGGCGCGAGAGTGGTCGCTCAGCTCCCGACAGTCGGTTAATCGTCGGTGGTGTCGAGGTAGCGGGGTGGTTTCTGGGCTTTCGTCAGTGGGAGGCGGGGGAACGGTGGGGTGATGCGGTAGCGGCCGACGGGGATGGTGCTGCCGTCGCAGCGTTCACCCGAGCCGAAGGCGCCGTGTCCGTAGCCGCCATAGTTCCGATCGACGACGGTGTAGGTGCCGTCGTCATTGTCGGCGATGTCGAAGTAGCCGGTCGTTGCGGTGGCGCGATCGAAGAGACCGGTTGTGGTCGATTTGTCTTCTCGTGCGATCCAATCTGCGGAGTTCCCGCAGATGCGGAGGATGAGTCGCCGGTTGGTGTGCGTCGGAGGACGGGTTTCGATGCTGAGGGGGGTCCAGGCGGGTGGTCCGGGGAAGATGAAGGAGAAGCGGGGGCCGGTCTGTTGGATGTAGCCGCGGTAGTTCCGTTCGATGGTGTCGGTTTGCCAGGTCTGGTTGAGTTGGGCGAAGTCGAAGTTGCCGGTGTTCCAGGAGTAGGCGTCGGACGCACTGGCGGTTCGGGCGGCTTGGACGATCGGGTCGCTCTCCAACGGTGAGGACGGGGCGATGCCGTCCTCCCAGGCGACTGGCGGGAGCAGGATCGGAGGTTCGTCCTGGGGAGGGCTGCTGCAGCCGGCGAGGGTGGCGAGCCCGGTCAGGAGAACAGCGAGGCCGGTGCTACGGCGGGTGTTGGTCATCGCCTGTTCTCGCGGGTGGCGTTGCGGGCCGGGCGGCGCTGGTCGCGGGCGGCGTGGTGGGCGGGTTGGGTGTTCGGTGTGGGCATGGGTTCAGGGGTGTGTGGTGGGGGTGGGCAAGGTGAGTGGTGGGTGGGGGGCTTGGGTGATGGGGTGGTTGGGGAAGGGTGTGGGGTTGGGGAATCGGCCGATGGGGATGTCGTCGCCGTTGCAGGGTTCGCTGGCGCCGCGGAGGTGGTTGCCGGTGGCGTAGCTGGCGCCGGCGTTGAAGCGGGTGCCGTCTTCGCGGTGGCCGATGATCATGTAGCCGGTGCGGGCGAGTGCGGGGTCGAAGGCGCCGGTGTGGTCTGGGTCGGTTTGGGTTTGGAGCCAGAGGTTGTCGCCGGGGCCGCACCAGGTGATGAGGGTGAGGGTGATGTCGCCGGTGTAGTTGGTGGGTGGGTCGTTGGGTTCGATGCTGAGGGGTTGCCAGGGGTAGGGGCCGGGGAAGCGGGTGGTGGTGTCGGGGGTTTGGTCGAGGTAGTGCTGGTAGGCGTCGAAGATGCGTGGTTCGGGGAGGCCGGTGACGAGGGTGTCGAACGAGAAGTCGCCGGTGTTGTGGGCGTAGGCGTAGGCGAGGTCGATGGTGCGGGCGAAGGCGACGTCGGGGTCGGATTCGAGGGGAGAGGTGGGTTCGATGCCGTTGTCCCAGACGAGGTCTGGGAGGGTGACGTCTCTGGGTTCTTCGGTGGTGCAGGCGGTGAGGCCGAGTGCTGCGATCGCGGCGAGAGCGGCGAGGGCGGTCAGGCGGGCGGTGGTTCGTCGGCTGGGGCGCTGTGTTGAGGTCATAGTGGGTTCCTGGTGGCAGGGGTGTGATGGGTCAGTCGGCGGTGTCGAGGTAGCGGGGAGGTTTCTGGGCTTTCGTCACTGGGAGGCGGGGGAACGGTGGGGTGATGCGGTAGCGGCCGACGGGGATGGTGCTGCCGTCGCAGGGTTCACCCGAGCCGAAGGCGCCTTCGGGTCCGCCCGAACCATAGTCCCGATCGACGACGGTGTAGGTGCCGTCTTCGTTGTCTGTGATGGAGATGAATCCGGTGGTCGCGGTGGCGCGATCGAAGAGACCAGTTGTGGTCGGTTTATCTTCTCGTGCGATCCAATCTGCGGAGTTCCCGCAGATGCGAAGAATGATCCATGTGGGGGAATCGCCATTCGGATTGGCGTCGATGCTGAGGGGGGTCCAAGCCGGTGGTCCGGGGAAGATGAAGGAGAAGCGGGGGCCGGTCTGTTGGATATAGCCGCGGTAATTCCATTCGATGTCGTCGGTTTGCCAGGATTGGTTGAGTTGGGCGAAGTCGAAGTTGCCACTGTTCCAGGAGTAGGCGTCGGCGGCGGTGGCGGTTCGGGCGGCTTGGACGATCGGGTCGCTCTCCAAGGGTGAGGACGGGGCGATGCCGTCTTCCCAGGCCACTGGTGGGAGCAGGATCGGGGGCTCTTCCGGGGGAGGGCTGCTGCAGCCGGCGAGGGTGGTGAACCCGACGAGGAGGACGGCGAGGCTGATGGCGCGGCGGGTGCGGGGTGTCATTCGTCCTCACTTGCGGCGTTGAGCGCGAGGTCGAGCTGATCCCGATAGGTGCCGGTCGCCTGATGGATGCCTCGAACGGTGCCATCTGGGAGAGACCGTTCTGTGGTCTGCAACCAGTCCTTCACGGCATCGGTGAAGTCTTGAGCCCGGGTCTCCAGGTCGTCTGTGCCGAGGTCGGACCAGCTCGGCGGTTGTGGGCACGGAATCCCGTGCCTCTGGAGTTCCGCCGCGGTGAGTTCGACCTGGAACGAGGCGCTGAGTGGGTCCCTGCTGCTCTTGTTGCTCTCCACTAGCTTCCGCAGCCCCTCGACGCTCGCTTCGTCGAGGCCGTTAAACGCCTCACCTCGCAGGATCGATGCGATGACACTGACCGCTGGTCCACCCGGGAGGGGGACGATACCGAGCGCCGCGGCGAGGGTGTCTCGCTCGTGTTGGCCACGCTCCACGATCGCGGTGGCTGAGCGGATGGTCTCGCCGAGTGTGGAACCTCGCAGCAGGCCGGTGATCGCAGCGGCTCGAGCGTAAGCGTCCTTGATCGTATCGATATCGGTCGATTGCAGGGCCTGCGCGATCTCGCCCGTGGCCAAGAACTCGACGGCATCCACGAGGAGCGTCGCCGCGTCTTCGTGGCCGGCGAGTGCACCGATCAACCCCGCTAGAACGTCCTTCTCGATTACTGGCCGTCGATACTCCCCCTTCTCACCAAGCAGGGAATCTGTGGATCGCTGTGTGAATTCGGTGAGTGGAAAGAAGGTCAGATCATTGAGGTAGGGCAGGAGGGATTGGGCGAGGGACAGGGCGGCGTCATCGCTGAGGTGTTCTGAGGTGAAGCTCGGGTTAGAGGTGAGGGCGTTGGCGGCCTGGGCGATGAGGGCTGAGACGAGGTCGTTGGTGTCCAGGGTGAGGGGAGGCGCCAGCCTGCCGCCGTCTGCGCGTTGGGCGCCTTCCAGCAGTGCGGCGGGGCCGGTGAAGTGGTCTTCGAGTGACCAATCGCGCTCTCCGAACCAGTAGGCGACTCGGTCGGCGCCTGTGGTTGACGTTTTGCGGCTGCCGGGGTGGTCGGGATCCGGGATTTTAGTGACCTCACGGTCTGCGATGAAGGCGAGTGCGGCGTCCGGGTATTGTCCGAGCGTCTCGAAGATGCGACCGGCGAGGTCGTAGCCGGAATCGGTGTCGGAGTTTCCGCCGTAGGCGAGCAGGGTGTAGGACCAGTGTGGGGCGCGGGTGCCGTTGACGCGTTCGTACTGGTCGACATGGACGGCGGCGGCGGATGCGACGGTCGGGCCGAGGTAGGGGGGACCGGTGAACAGGAACGCGGCAGCGCCTCGGTGATCGTTCTCGAGCAGCTCCGTGGCGAATCGTTCGCCGGCGCCCTCATTCCACCTTGCGGACCCGGTCGCGAGCCCTTGGCGGATCAGGGTTGCGAGGGACATCACGGCGTCGTTTGGCAGGTCCTTGGTGTTCCGGCCGGTGCTGGTCAGGAGGTCGTTCAGTGTGTCGACGAGGTCGCCGGTCGTGTCGCCGCCGAGTGCGTTGAAGTAGTAGCTCATCGCTGCGGCGTCGGAGGCGTTCTGCTGGAGGAAGAAGCTGAGCGCGCTGACCTGTTCCGGGGTGAGGTCGCCGTCTTGGGTGGTGAGGTCTCTGGTGTAGTCGATGAGGGCGGGCATGAGCCTCGACGGCAGCATGTCCTTGGGGTCGGTGATGCCGATCGATCGGTAGTGCGCTGCCTCCTGGGCCCAGCCCTCGATCGCCGCGCTGACGGTGGTGGCGAGGGTGGTGTCTGCGCTGGTGCGTTCTTCGGCGAGCGAGGCGATGATCCCGGCGGCGGCGTTGATGTCGGTCTCGAACGCGGAGGCTTTGTCTCGGTACGACCTGCTCGGCGGACTCATGCCGCTCGGTAGGGTGCAGGTGACGCTTCCGGGCACCGATGACGTCCTGACGGCTTGGACGATGAAGCCGGCGCGCTGCGCTTCGGTGGTGAGGTCGGTGATGGTGTCGCGCTGGGTTTGAGCCCGTTCGGCGATCGACGCCACTGCTTCGATGTGGTCGGCGAGGGCGGAGCGCGCGGCGTCGCTCGACGTGGCGATCTGTTCGAGCCGGCTGATCTCCGCGCTCACCCCGGCCGCCCACATCGTCGCAGCGTCGCCTGACCAAGCCGCTTGTGCGCTGGTCTGGGATTGGGCGAGTGATTGGCGCAGGTCCTGAGCGGTGGTGGTCGTGGCGGCCAGCCCGTCGCGCATGGTCTCGAGTTCGGCGAGGTCGCCGGCCCCTGGGTCGTCCGGTGTCCAGTTGCTCATGTCGTCCGTCCCTCGCGCTCAGATCGTCCAGTGCCCGTAGGGGGACGCGTCGCGAGCCACCCGCTCGTCCGCTTCGCGCTGCACCCGTGCGGCCTCGTTGGCGCGCAAGCCCGCGATGGAGATGCCGTCCTCGCAGCGTGACCAAGCCGCGACCGCCCAATCAGCGAGATCACCGACCGCGCTGGTCACGACGTCGGAGCGACAGGCGCCGTCCTCGGACCAGCTCGGCCGCGGGATGGTGGCGACGTAGCCGTCCAGCGCGTTGCCGACTGCTGAAACGACGTTCGGATCGATAGCGTAGTCCGGCATGACCCACCTCTGGTTTGTAGAATTTGGTATTTCAGTCGACTATAGCGTGTCGGGACGCATCACAGAGCAGGCAGCGGAGCCTGAACCCAGCTGAACTCCCCGTCGCTGTAGAGGACGCCCCGCCCGCTCGGCGCTCGACCCAGGAACTCCCTCGGGATCGCCGTCCCGAAGGCATTGGTGCCGTGCGTCTGGTTCTGCGGGGACAGGATGAGCCCCACCTTGCCGAGTCGTGCTTCCTGCACGAGCGACTTGTACACGCCGAGTTCGTCCGCGAGCGCGACGACGATGCACGACAGGATCTCCAGATTCCCCAGGAGGGCCTGTTCGAGGGTCGTCCCGGACAGGAGTTCGACGTCATCGATGAGTACACAGATCGACCGAAGACCCTGTGCCTGCGCTTGTTCCTTCGCAGGTCTGAAGACTGCGACGAACTGCTCGCGGTCGAGATCGGCGGAGGTGACGAGCGGCAGGTGCAAGCGGCTCGCAGTCAGGCGTGCCGGTGAATCGCGCAACGCGACGACGATCGTCGGACGGTCGAGGGCGTACAACTGCTCAGCGATCATGGCGAGGGCGCTTGATCGTCCAGAGCGCCGTTCTCCCGCGATGAGGATGCCGCTGTCCGGCTTCGCCCGTCGTTGCGACAGTTCATCGCCGCCGACGCCCAGGAGTACGTCGTGGGGCTCGGCTGAATCAGCCAAGGGGAGGCGTGAGGCCTCGCGCACGCTGATGGCGTCGGGCAGCTCGTCCACCCGGAACGGTTTGGCCGGCCCACGGGCGGGTGTGGGCCCGCGGTCAGCCGTTGACTGACCGAATGTGGATGCCTGTTCAGCGCTCGATGTGCCGCCAGCCAGGAGGGCGAGTTGTGCCTCACGCAGCGGGGTGTCGAAGAAGGCTCGCCCCGGAGGGATATGAGCGGGGAGCGACGACGTCCGTATCCGGGCAAGCTGGTAGTCGCCTCGGTCCGTGAACGGGAGGGTGATCCGCTGATCGAAATACGCTTGGATCCGGTCGGCGTAGAAGGTTCGATCCGCGGTGATGACGACACGGACCCCGACGGCGGGGCCGTCTCGGAGGAGATCGACGAAGACGTCTCGCAACTCCCGAGCACCGTCGCCGGCGCTCGCGATCAAGCGTTCGTAGCCATCCACGACGACGACGACGAACGGCGGTGCGGTGCCGTCGGACCGGCTGACCATCGAGCGCAGTTCCACCAGGTCTCCGACACCTCGGCCGGCGAGCACACGCTGGCGCATCGCGATCTCGTCGCTCAGGCGGTTCAGGAAGCGCCCGAGACGGCCCGACTCGAGCGGCGTGACCACGGCACCGCAGTGGGGGAGGTCGGCCATCGGGGCGAGGGCGCCGTTGCCGTAGTCGATCGCGTGGAGGTGGAGGTCTTCGGGTGGGAACCGCTCCGCGAGCTGCGCCACCATCGTCCGCAGGATGGACGTGCGACCCGACCGGGCGCCACCGATGAAAGCGAGGTGGGAGTCCGTGACGACGCTCCATTCGAGGGTCCGCTGCGCCTGCTCGCTCGGGACGTCCTCGAGCCCGAGGACTATGGCTCCCTGCCCATGCGCCGGCGGGATGTCGTCGAGCGTCAGTAGCTCGGGGAGCGGATCGAGCCACGGGGACGGGTTCTTGGTGATGCCGAGGCGGTCGGTCGCCCTGGTGATGACGTCGACGATCGCCCGCAGGTCGGTGTCGTCGTGGTCGACCGGCGTGGTCGGTGCAGCGTTTGCGGGGAACCGCACCGGCGCGCCGAGATCACGCCACCCTCGCCGCAGGACCGCTGGGGGAGCCGCCACCGTGTGCGCGACACCGGGTCGACGTCCGGCGACACGGGCCGTCTGGAATGCGGCGGGTGCCGCTCCGGGACCACGTCGCGCGTACCCGCGACCCGGCGTGCTGGCGGCGATCGACGCGGCTTCCGGCGAGCCGAGGATGTCCGTCGAATCCGCCTTGTCCGTCACGCGCAAGGCGACGCGGAGGTTGGTGTTCGACTGCATCTCCGGCGTGATCGCGCCGGACGGACGTTGCGTCGCAAGGATCAGGTGGACCCCGAGCGACCGGCCGACCCGCGCGATGCGGACGAGCCCGGAGACGAAGTCCGGTAGCTCCGACTTGAGTTCGGCGAACTCGTCGATCACCAGGACGAGGCGGGCGAGCCCCCGAGCCGCAGCGGCCTCAGGATCCTTCTCCCAGGCGGTGTCGGCGTCCTTCGCCCCGAGGTCGACGAGGACGCGCTCGCGCCGTTTGAGCTCCGCATCGAGCGACTCGAGAGCCCGCTCCGTCTCGCGCCCGTCGAGGTTCGTGACGAGGCCGACCGTGTGCGGCAGCCGTTCGCAGTCGGCGAACGCGGAACCGCCCTTGTAGTCGACGAGCACGAAGGTGAGGGCGTCGGGCCGGTTGGCGAGGGCGAGCGAGACGACGAGGGTCTGCAGGAACTCCGACTTGCCGGCACCCGTCGTCCCGGCGACGAGACCGTGCGGGCCGTCGGCGGCGAGGTCGAGGGCGAACGCCCCGTCCTGCCCTGCGCCGACGACGCCTCGGGTCTCGCGAGGTCGATAGAGCCACGAGGTGATGATCGCCTCCGGGTCGTCCAGATCGAGTGACACCAGGTCGACGAAGCGCACACTCCGCGGCAGCATCGTGTCGTCGCCGGCACCACCGACGTGCACGACGGGAGCCAGGGCCCGCGCGATCGTCTCCGCCTGTCGTGCGGTCGTGACGTCGAAGAGGATCCGGATCGCCCGCGCGCTCGTGGACTCGACGGATCCCATCGTCGGATCGAGCGGATCGACGAGGACTTCGGTCGCGGACTCCTCGGGGAGCCTCGCCCGGTCCTCCTCGAGCGCGATGACGAAGATCCCGACGCCCGGCCCGTGCTCGAGGAGCGAGACCATGCCGGGGAGCGTGCGCCACGCCCTGGCCTCGTCGATCACGACGACGACGTGGGCGTCGAAGGCGGTCCGGCTGCTGGTCGACCGGGCAGCCCGCCGCGACTCGAGCACCGCCGTCAGTTCCCGGATGCGCGTGAGCCGGGAGTCGTCGGTGTTGCCGACGAGCTTCAGGGCTGCCTGACCACCGTCGGCGTGGGGGAGCCATCGGAACCACGACCAGTCGGCGGCCGCCTCCTCGCCGCAGAGGAGGACGAGACGGAGGTCCCGCGGGGATCGGGTGACGGCGAGCGCGGTCACCATCGAACGGGCGATGCCGAGCGCGACCTTCCTCGAGCCGGCAATGCCGACGACGCCGGCCGTGAGGTCGACGCTCATCGGGACCGGTGAGACACCGATCGTGATCGGTTCGCCGTCCGCCCGTGCGCGGCGGCCCTCGTAGCGGACGTCGAGGTCCATCTCGCCCACGCCGACCCGGACGAGCGCGGCGTCGTCGTCTCCGAGCCGCCGCTCCCAGAGCCGGGCCGTCGGGGTGGTCGCGACGTCCGCGATCGACACCGGATCGAGGTTCGTGCGCCAGGACCGGATCCGCTGCGTCCGGCGGATGCGCTCGATCGTCTCGCCGGTCTCGGTGACCTCCGCCGCCCACGTCTCGAGCGTGCGCCGGCCGGTCCGTTTCGCGAGTTTCCGACTCGTCAGGTAGGACGCGACCACCATCAGCGGCGAGGCGGCGGCCATGAGCAACATGAACGGCCGGCCGAATGCGAGGGCGCTGCCCACACCGATGACGACCGGGACGAGCGCCGAGAGCCAGGGGAGCGGTGCGCGATCCGACGAGGTCGGTCGTTCGCCGGGGAGCTTGACGGTGGGTTGCTGCGCGGGCGGGCGGATCCGAGCGGCCCGGTTGAACGCCGTGGTCCCCAGCGCGTCCGGCATCGTGTCGGCATCGGACCGAGGTTGTCGCCCGAGCCGGACGATGCTCGCGCCGATCTGCACGAGGTCGTCGGCACCGAGCTCGGTGGTCTCGGCGATCGGCGCCCCGTTGACGAGGGTCCGACCGTGTTCGCTGCGTGGCTCGATCGTCACGGGCGGGATCGACGTCGACGCCGACTCCCGCCGAGGGTCGGCGGCGTCCGGGAGGCTGCCGGCGCGGGGGACCTGGATGGTCGCGTGCTGGTCGTCGACCGCGGGGTCGAGGAGGCGCAGGTGCGCGCCGACCGCTTGCCCGACCGAGATCGACACGCCCGCGGGCAGTGCGACCGTCTCACCGGCGAACGGGCCGGCGACGAACTCCAACCGCAGGGTGCCGACGGGCAGTCGCTCGCCCACGACGCGCGGGAGCACCGCCCCGTTGCGGACGTCGGTGGTCGCGAGTTCGTGCTCGGGATCGACGTCGGGGGCGATGACCTCCGGCGCGAGGTCGAGTGCCGCGGCGACCTCGCCGACCGTGACCTGCTCGTCGACCTCCAGGAGGACGTCGTCCTGCCCGCTCGGCGCCGGGTGGTCGGCACCCGGACGTCGGTTCGTCGAGGGGATCGTCAGGGAGAGGCGCATGGTTGGTCCGATTCTGCGTGCGGTGGATCGCCGGATCAGGACCGAGGAACGGTGATCCTGGTGAGGGCCTGGCGGAGGTGGTCGAGGACGCCGACGACGTCCGCGGACGGGTCGGCTCGCGGTGGGGTGAAGGGAGCGGTCATCTCGCCGGCCTCCGGCAGGTCGACGACGGTCGTCGGGTCCATGCCGATCCCGACGACGACCGAGCCGACGGCCTGGTCGCCGGTCGAGCTCGTCACGAGGTGGTAGGCGAACTCGTCGACCCCGATGAAACCGGGATCCGGGGTGTACACGAAGCTGCCGTCGGGTGAGCAGCGCACCGTCCCGTTCGCCGCCTCGCTGCAGCTGTCGAGCTCGGTCTCGACCTCGGGCTCCTGGATGTCGTCGCGGAGGGCGTTGCCGTGCGCCTCCTCGTCCGGGCCGACGGCCACGGCGTTCGGCGTGATGGACGGCGCGTGGCTCCGCCCGGCCACCACCGAGACCGGGATGCGCGCCCGGGCGGTCTCCTGGCCGGTCGGGTCGCGGACGCGGAAGGAGAGCGTCGCCGTGCCGGTGAAGTCGGGTGACGGTGCGAAGACGAGCCCGAGCCCGGAGAACGTCGCACGACCGGCTGCAGGGGGGTCGACGTGCGCGGCGAAGTAGGTCGGTCCCGTGTCCGTGCAGGCTGCGCACGAGGCTGCGAGCTCGATGAACGGGATCGTCACCGGGGTCCCCTGGGCGAGCGGGAATCCGTACGGGGTGCTCGCAGGCCCGTCGAGGCGCGGGAAGCCGAGCGTCACCTCGTAGCTCAGGACGTGGTCGGACCCGTCCACCGCGAAGGCGACGTCGACGGTCTGCGCCGCCGAGTCGGCGACGTAGCCGGTGGCGGTGAACCGGATGCGCTGACCGGTGCAGCTCAGGTGGACGAGGTTCGGCGGTGCCCCGACGGGGCACTCGGTTACCTCCCAATCGGCGGGGATGGTGCGATCCGCCGTGCCGAGGTAGGGGATCTCGACCGCGAGCTGCGACGGCATCTCGGGGGTTGCAGCAGCGGGGAGCGGGGCGAGGGACCCCCACGCGGCCGTCGCGATCGCCGCGCCGATCAGCGTGCGCCGGAGCCGGCGTTCACCACCACGGCGGCAGATATTCCACATTTCACTTACTGTAGTACGCGGCGGCTTCCGCTGCGCCTGCCGTATCGGCGGCGAACGCACCGATCAACAGGAGTCGACGTGACCGAGGAAACCGTCGTTCGAGACCCTCGATGGGACCCGAAACGTCCCGTCCCCCTCGGTGCCGTGGTGCGCGATGGCCGGGTCGAGTCGCCGCGCCCCGGTGGCTCGATGCCTGGGGCCGATCGCCCGTCGGCTGGGGTGGTCGTCCAGTCGCTCGTCGGCCAGGCGACCGGTCCGTCCGTGGAGCCCGTGCGGACCCTGACGCCCGCCGCGCCGGTCCAGCGGGTGGGCGCACCGCCCGCTGCGATTCCGGAGGATGCCGCGTCCGTCGCGACGACCGCTCCTCGGCGTGGTCGACGGGCCGCACCCTCGGAGCCTGCGACGGTTGCACTGCAGCTGGGATCCCGCGAACGCGTGCCGCCGCGACACGGCGTCCATCGCGATGCGCCGGCCGTCGCACCGCCTCCCGCGTCTCGAGCGGTCGTCGAGCCCGTGGTGCTGCCGGAGCCGCCCGCCGAGCGATTGCGTGCCGTGCTGTCCCAGCTGGTCGTCGGCGGCGAGGAGGAAAGGCTCCAGCTCCTCGACCTCGGGTGGGGGAGCCTCGTCGGGGTCAAGGAGTCCCTCGAGCGGGAGCGGGCGGTCCTTCCGGAACTCGAGGAGCCGCCGCAGCCCAAGCCGCTCCGCCGGCAGCCCGCGTTCATCGTCGCGCTGTCGGCCACGGCGGCCGCCCTCGTCACCTTCGTGGCGATCGTGGTGGTCCAGCTGGTGGTCCAGGCGCCCACCCGCGTGGAAGCGGTCCATCTGACCGACCTCGGCGACAACCTCCTCCTGCAGTGGGATGGTCCGGATGTGCCGTACGCCGTCGCCATGACCGGCGGCGACATCGACGGAGCAGTCGATCTCAGCGCCATGATCAAGGGCGGACGTGAGGTGTGGGTGCCGAAGCGCACGGCCGCCGTCAGCACCGACGCCTGTTTCGTGGTGCTCGACCGCGCCGTCTCGGAGCGGGAGCAGCTGGTGTCGGACACCGAGCGGCTCGCCGAGGCGGGCGGGGCGCGGATCTGCGTGAGCGAAGCCGAGCGCGGCTGATGCGGACGAACGGTGTCAGCGGGTTCCGGCGAGGAGCCGTCGCCCTCGTCGTCCTCGCCGCCTCGGTGGGGCTGACGGCGTGCTCCGCCGGTGCCGCATCCGACCCCGCCCCGAAACCGACCGCGTCGGATGCCGCCGACGGCGGTATCGCCGGGCTCGACGCGGACGACGCCGTCGCCCGGGTCCTCGAGGCGACGAGGCGCACGTCGACCGTGCATGTCGTCGGCACCTACGTGGCACCCGGGGTCGAGGGTGAGGGCGGTGCCGAGTCGGGGGACGCTGTGACGCAGCCGGGCAATGAGATGACGATCGACCTCTCCGGTGCGCGTGAGCGGTTCACCGCCGTGCTGACGGTCGACGGCGCCGTCTCCGAGTGGCGCAGGATCGACGGCGAGGTGTTCGTGCACGGCGACCTCGCGGCCGAGGCGTTGCTCGGCCTCCGCGGAGTGTCCACCGGGTTCGTCGGGCTGCGTGCCGACGACGTGCGCATCGTCGACTGGCTCACCCTCCTCGATGTCGAAGCCGTGCTCCAGTCGGTGCTCGATCCGGGACTGGACGACGTCGTCGTCACGGTCGGTGCTGCCGGTGCGGACACTCCCTCGACGATCCAGCTCGCGGTGACCGCTGCGGGGAGCCTCATCGGGACGGTCGTCGTGGACGGGGCGGGGGCCGCACTGCCGCTCTCACTGACCGTCTCGGACGCGGCCGGGAGTGGTGATTTCACCTTCTCCGACTGGGGTGTCACTGCGCCAGTGGAGCGCCCGACCGTCCTCGCGGAACCATGATTCGATCGCAATCAAGAGAAATACCAGAATTGCATATGCGAGTCGGGTCCGCTACGAATGGTCAAGTGGGACGACCGTCCCGTGCATCGAACACGTCAGAAATGAGTCCACCAATGGCGAACATCAAGGTCTCCTCCGAGAACCTCGCGTCGGTCTCCACCCAGCTGTCGAGCGGCGCGAACGAACTGCAGGGTACCCTCTCGCAGCTCCGCGGCCTCGTCGACAGCATGGGCGGCGAATGGGAGGGGGCCGGCTCCACCGCGTTCTCCGAGCTCTACGCCGAGTTCAACACGGCAGGCGCACAGCTCAACGAGTCGCTCGTCGGGATCTCGACGATGCTCGGCAAAGCCGCCGGCTACTACGCGGAGTCCGAGACGAACGTCGCGAACGCGTTCCGTATCTGAACGCTCGCCGTACCCGCAGGCACGGCCCGCGAGGGTGCTCGACCGCCCGGCCTGGGGTGATCCTCGGCCGGGCGGCCGATGCGCCGGGAGATTCCACCAGGGGACCATGAAGGAACACATCACGCACACGCTCGACTGGGTCGACGCCGTGACGTTGGACGTCGTCGGCGATCGCGTCGACCCGCTCGCCTGGTCGATGCACGAACGCGCCGCTGGGATGGTGAGGATCGCAATCGGTTCCCGCCGTTCGTTGCGCATCACGACGCTCACCGGGTCGCGGATCATCGACGGGGCGAGCCTGTCGGCCGCCTCGGTGGACGGTGTGCTCTCCTGCGCTTCCGCTCTCGACGCGGTCGAGGTGCCCTCGCGGTCCGACTCGCCCGAGGAGACCGTGTTCCGTCCGGCATCGTCACAGGAGCCCTGGGCGTGGACCGTCGACCCGGACGAGACCGTCTTCAGTGCGGTCGCAGGCGCAGCTGGCCTGGCCCTCGATGACGATCCTCCCGCGCCGATGCGCGTCACCCTCCACGACCTGCACGGTGCCACGGCGTACGAGGTGCGCGAAACGCTCGTCGTCGGACGAGCTCCGGAACCGCAACCCGGCATCCCTCTGCAGCGGCAGGGACTGATCGTCGTCTCCGCCCCCGGCGGAGCCGTGTCGTCGAGTCACCTCAGCATCACCCCCGGGATCGGACACCTCGTCGTGCGCGACCTCTGGACCACCAACGGAACCACCCTGCGCTCCGGATCCGCTGCACCCTTCCGGATCGGTCGCGGTGAGGAGATCCCCGTCGCGGCGGGTTCGGCTCTGGATCTGGGTGACGACGTCGTCCTCGTCGTCAGTACCGGCGACGAGTCGGCCGGTGCTGCGCATGGTGCGTAGGCTGCCGACGTCCCCTCCACGCATCGCGGGCTGCACGGCGCTCCACCCGCTCGGATCCGGAGGGTTCGCCGACGTCTTCCTCTACCGGCAGAGCATGCCCCAGCGCGACGTGGCGGTGAAGGTCCTGCTACCGGACCTCACCGAGGTCGACGTCCGCGAGCAGTTCCTGGCGGAGACCGCCATCATGGCCGAGCTCTCGGCGCATCCCTCGGTGCTCACCGTCTACGAGGCCGGGATCGCCGACGATGGACGACCGTATCTCATGATGGAGCGCTGCCGGCCGGATCTGGCGGAGCGTTTCCGGACGGCCGCGATCCCCGTCGAGGAGGTGCTCGCGGTCGCGGTGGCGATCGGCGGTGCGCTCGAGACCGCGCATCGGGCCGGCGTGCTGCATCGCGACGTGAAGCCGTCCAACATCCTCACGACCCGCTACGGGCGTCCGGTGCTCGCGGACTTCGGGATAGCCACGACCATGCTCGCGGTCGACCACGGCGATCGCATCGCACACTCGGTGCCGTGGGCGGCTCCCGAGGTCCTGGCGGGGACGACGAGCGGAACGGTGCGGACCGAGGTCTGGTCCTTCGCCGCGACGTTGTACACCCTCCTGAGCGGCCGGACACCGTTCGAGAGTCCGGGATCGGACAACGGCCGAGCAGCCCTGGCCGACCGCATCACCGGACGGGGCAGACCGACGCCCATCGGCCGTCCGGATCTGCCGCAGGACGTCGAGGCGGTGATCCTCCGCGGACTCGCGAAACGTCCCGAGGCACGACCGTCGAGCGTCGTCGAACTCGTCAGAGGCCTGCAACTCGCCGAGCAACGGCTGGGGCTGCGGCCGACGCCACTCGACGTCGAGGAGCGACGCATCGTCGTCCAGCCGACGTCGGTCGTCGAGCGAGCCGGATCGTCGCAGCACGGAGCCACGCGTCGCCGCCGGACCGCGGGCACGACGGGCGGCACCTCCTCGAGCGGGCGGTCCGGGTCCGGTGCTTCTTCGCGCGCCGAGGGGTCGTTCGACGCCACCGTCAGGCGTGACGTCGGCCAGGTGCGCCACGCCGGGGCGTCCGCGCGTGTACGGCTGACGCTCATCGGTGCCGTGGTCGTCGGGGCGCTGGTCGTCTCCGGGGCCGCGGCGGCCCTCTGGAGCACGAGCGCGGCGGTCCCGACAGTGCAGGAGGTGCGCTCCGAGCCGTCCGGCGGTCGCGTGGTCTTCAGTTGGGATGCGTCGGGAGACGAGCGCGACCGATACCTCGTCGAGGTCGACGGCGCCGCGGGGGCGCCGCAACGGGCTCGGTCGGTGGCGGTCGACGCGACTGGTGGGCGGGTCTGCGTCACGGTCACCGTCGTGCGTGACGGGACGTCCGGTGAGCCGAGCGAACCGGCGTGCGCAGGATGAGGGCGACCGGAGGTCGCTCCCGAGCCGAACGCCGGTCGAAGCGTCGCACCCTCGTGACCGCCTGTGCGGCGGTCGCGGTACTCGTCGCGACGCTCGCGGTGGTCTCCGACGGCTTCGACGAACAGCGCGTCGTCCTCGACGGTGCCGCGGTCTGGGTACCGAAGCACGACGCCGGTCTCGTGGGGCTCGCGAGCACCTCCATCGCCCAGGTGTCGACCGCGTTCGACGCCGGGAGCAATCGTCCGGAGCCGCTGCAGGATGCGAACCACCTGGTGCTCCACGACCCGGACGCGAACACGCTCAGCGTCGTCGATCCGGCGCTCGCCAGCATCACGGAGACCGTCCCGCTTCCGGACGGCTCGCCGACGGTGTCAGCGGCAGGTGCGTCGATCGCCATCGTCGACGGCGCGGACGGCGAGGTCTGGATGACGGACTTCGACCACGTGGCCTCCTTCGCCGCCGGACGCGAACCCGATCTCACGTTCGGGGCCCCGATCGTCTTCTCGCTCGGTGCCGGAGGACGGTATGCGGCGTATTCCGTGACGGCCGGTGAACTCACGACGGGTGTCATCGGTTCGGACCAGCGGCAGACGACGAACCCGGCGTTCACCGAGACGCCGGAGGCGCCGCAGGTGTCGCTCGTCGACGGGCATGCGGTCGTCCTCGACCCTGCATCGGGTGAGGTGGCCACGGAGGACGCGATCGTCCCGCTCGCGGCGCTCGTCGACGACCCGGCGACGCTCCGGCTCCCGTCCCCGCAGGCGGAGGGGGACCGGATCCTGCTCGCCCACGCGAACGGTGCGGTCGAGGTCTCCGTCGGCGGTGGCACGGCGCGTGCCCGAGGGGAGACCGGATCAGGGGTCCCGGCCGCCCCCGTCCAGGTGGACGGCTGCGACTTCCTCGCCTGGTCGGACGGTACCGTGCTCCGGGGGTGCGACGGTCGGGCGCCGCAGCGGCTCGACCTGGGCGCGGTCGAGCCCGGCACCGCCCTGACCTTCCTCGTCAACGACCGCACCGTCGTCGCGAACGATCCGGTGCGCGGCACGAGCTGGGCCGTGCAGCGCGACGGCGAGCTCATCGACGACTGGGAAGCCTTCCTCGCCGACGACTCCTCCGTCGTGTCCGAGGAGGATGAACGGGACGTCCCGCCCGACCTCGAGCAACAGCAGGTCGCTCCGGTCGCGGTGCCGGACGTGCTCGGCGCCCGCGCGGGTCGTGCCAACCTCCTCCCCGTGTTGGTCAACGACAACGATGCCAACGGAGACCCGCTGCTCATCGCCGAGGTGACCGACATCCCGGCGGAGCTCGGCCGGCTCGAGATCGTGGAGAACGGACAACGCCTGCAGTTCGTGGCGACGCCTGAAGCCGTCGGCGTGGTCGTGTTCCGGTACACCGTCACCGACGGGCATGGGAGCTCGGCCTCGGCTGACGTCTCGGTGACGATGCGGTCACCGGAGGAGAACGCCCCGCCGGAGCAGGTCCGCCCATCCCGCACAACGGTCTCGTCCGGCGGGGCCGCCCAGGTCCCGACCCTCGCCGACTGGGTCGACCCGGACGCCGACCCGATCTACCTCGCAAACGCGGCCGTCGCCTCGCCCAGTCGGCTCTCCTTCGGGCCGGAGGGGATCCTCGCGCTCACGGCCGAGGAGGCCGCCGGGACCATCGGCACGGTCGCGTTGACGGTGTCGGACGGTTCGGCCTCCGGCGAAGGGACGGTGGCCGTCACCGTCGGCGCCCCGGGAGAGGTGCCGGTGATCGCCGAGTCCTTCACCCTGACCGCCTTCGCCTCCCAGGAGACCCCCTTCGCTCCGCTCGGCGCGGTGCGGGGCGGGACCGGACCGGTGTCGCTGTCCGGGCTGACCGCGATCGACCCGACGGCGCCCCTGCGCCTCTCCGCCGAGTACGGCGCTGGCACGGCGACCGTGACGAGCGACACACCGGGCACGTTCTTCGTGAGCTACTCGGCGACCGACGGCGTCCAGACCGCGACGGCGACGATCCGTCTCGACGTGGCTCCGGCACCCGAGACGAGCACGCCCACCACCACGCCGGTGACCGCGTTCCTCGCCCTGCAGGACACCCGCCTCGTCGACGTGCTCGCTTCCGCCGTCGATCCGGCCGGCGGCGTGTTGAGCATCGTGTCCGTGACGGCTCCTCCGCCGTCGCAGGGGGTACTCGTCGAGACCCTCGAACACGGTGTCCTCCGCGTGACGCTGACCGGGCAGCTGCCGGACGGCCCGGTCGTGGTCGAGTACACGGTCTCCAACGGTCAGGCGACCGCGACCGGGCTGCTCACGGTCGTCGAGGTTCCGGCTCCGGTGAAACTGCAGCCGCCGGTCGCGAACGACGACGCCGCGACCGTCCGGGCGGGGCAGATCGTCGACGTCGCCGTGCTCGCGAACGACGAGCAGCCCGACGGGAAACCGATCCTGCTCGACCAGGACCTGGTGAGCGACGTACCGGAAGACGGTGGGACCGCGTTCGTGTCCGGCGACCTCGTGCGGTACCTCGCACCCGAGGTGCCGGGCACCTATCAGGTGGGCTACCGCATCACCAGCACCGACGGGCAGTGGGCTGCGGCGACCGTCGACTTCACCGTGCGTGAGGTCGACGCAGCGAGCAATCAGGCACCCCTGCCCGAGCCGGTGGTCGCGAGGGTCGGCAGTGGTGGCACGGTCTCCATCCCCATCCCGGTGAACGGTCTGGATCCGGACGGCGACGGCGTCACCCTGCTCGGCCCGCTGCGCGCACCGGGGCTCGGCGCGATCGTCCGGTCGGGGCCGTCGACGCTCCTGTACACCGCCGGCCCCTACGCGGTGGGCACCGAGACGATCGACTACGCCGTGGTCGACGCGCTCGGGGCGATCGGCACCGGCGTCATCCGCGTGGGCATCACACCACGCGACACCGCGGCGGCACCACCGGTGGCGAAGGACGACCTGGTGGTCACCCGCCCGAACACCACCGTGCACGTCTCCGTGCTCGACAACGACTCCGATCCCGACCAGGGCGAGCTCAGGCTGACCGCCGTCGAGACGGGGGACACCGAGCTGACCACGGCCTTCACGAACCGCGAGCTGACGATCGAGGCTCCCACGGCGCAGGGCGGCTCTGCCGTGCTCTACACGATCGCCAACCCGAGGGGCGGCACCAGCAGTGCCTGGGTCTACCTCCAGGTGGCCGAGGACGCTCCGCTGGCCCGGCCTGCTGCGGCCGACGTCGTGCTGTCCCTCCAGGACATCGACGGCTCCGACACCGTCGACGTCGACGTCCTCGCTCGGACGCGCTTCTCAGAGGGTTCCGCTTCGGAGCTGTCCGTCTCCGTGGCCGACGCCGCCGACGCGACCGTCGACCGTTCGGGCACCGTCTCGGTCGTCGTCGGCGAGCGCACCCGGATCCTGCCGTTCACCGTCGCCCGGGCCGATGCACCGGAACTGCGGTCGACGGCGTTCATCACCGTGCCGGGCACCTTGGACGCCCCGCCCGAGCGCCGACGACAAGCCCCGGAGCTCGTCGTCGAGACCGGAGAACGGCTGACCATCCCGCTCGGGGAACAGGTGATCGCGGCGGACGGGCGGACCGCGCGCGTCGTGGACAGCGCAGCGGTCTCCGCGACCGCGGCCGGCCGGTCGGCGCTCGTCGTCGACGACCGGACGCTGCAGTACCAGTCCACGGACGACTACTGGGGACCCGCGTCCCTGACCGTGACCGTCACGGACGCGCCCGTGGGGGAGCGCGGCAACGAGGCGACCATCACCCTGCCGATCACGGTCGTCCCCAAGGAGGGCCAGCCTCCGGCGCTCGACGGCGTCGACATCCGGCTCGAAGCCGGGGGTGAGACACGGATCGATCTCCTGTCACTGACCGATTTCCCGTACCCCGACCGTCGCTCCGATCTCCGGTACAGCGTCGTCGCCGCAGACGAGTCCGTGGCGACGGCGACGGTCTCCGGCGGCTCGATGACCGCACGGGCCGTCGACGGGGCGGCGGTCGGGGCGACCGCATCGCTCGCCGTACAGGTCGCCGACGGCAAACGGCAGGGTCGAGCCGGCGTCATCGCCCTCACGATCGTCCGCTCGACGAGACCGCTGGTCTCACCGCAGAACGATCCCGTCGTCGTGCGGCGCGGCACGTCGACCACGATCGACGTGCTCGTGAACGACGAGCCGACGAACCCGTTCCCCGGGCACCCGCTGTCGGTGGTCGACGTCGACACGGGCGCGGTCCCCGCCGGGGTGTCCGTCCAGCCGAGTGCCGACCGAAGCCGCCTGACGGTCGAGGTCGCACCGACGAGCCCGACGGGCGACGTCACGGTGCCGTACCGGGTGGCGGACGTCACCGGCGACCGCGACCGGTTCCGCACGGGCACCGCCTCGATCCGCATCCAGGACGTCCCAGACGCACCTCCCGGTGCCGCGACGATCGTGTCGCAGGACGACGAGCGGGGATCGGTGACGCTCGCGATCCCGCACGCCTTCCCCAACGCCTCGGAGATATCCGGGTACGTGGTGCGCTCCACCGACGGCACCGTGCAGGTGCAGTGCACGGACCCGGACGCCTGCGTCGTCGCACCCCTCGCTTTCGGGAAGAGCTATGCGTTCGTGGCGAGCGCGGTGAACGAGGTCGGTCGTGGCGCGCCGTCTCCCGCGAGCGCCGCCCTCGTGGTCGACACGACGCCCGCCGCACCCAGGACCGTCACGGTTGCAGGCTCGAACGCGGATGCCGAGGGTCACGCCGTCCGGGTGTCCTGGAGTGCGGTCACCTCCGCGACGGGGACGCCCGTGTCCACCTACGAGGTCACCGCGAGCGGGCCGTCCGGCGTCGTCGCGCAGGCGACGGTCCCCTCGTCGCAGACGGACGTCACCCTCACGGGCGTGGGCATCGTCCCCGGTCAGCCGGTCACCGTGGTGGTCGCCGCGCGCAATCAGACCAATCTCGGGCCGGGTGCGTCCGGCTCCGGCACGGCGGTGGGTCCACCGTCGATCGCCGCCACCCGGGCGACGGTGACCGGCTCCGGAGGGGCCGGCGGTGCGCTCCGCGTCGTCGTCGACTGGGAGGGCGTGTCCGGCGGCGGTGCACCGGTGCGGTTCGCCGTGTCGCCTGCGAACGGCTCGGTCCAGCCGGTGTGCGATGTGGCGTCCTTCTCGTCCAACCTGCCGTCCGGATCCTCCTGGACGGACACCTCGCCGACGGCCGATCGGCAGTACGTCGTGGCGGTGAGCAACGGCCTCTTCTGCCGCCAGTTCGTCACGGGACCGGTCCAGCTGAGGCCGACCCTGACCGGAGGAGCCGCACACCTCGGCGACGCGGCGAGTGGTTCGGTCGACATCGTCGTCGACGGCCTGGCCTCGTCGAGTTCGACCGGCCACCACTTCGAGGTGAGCGTCGTCGCCGCGGGATCCGGCGCCGGGCCCTGGGTCACGAGCGGCGGGGGTGTCGTCTCCGCCGGTGGCGGGTACGGACGAGCCCTCGACGTCTGGGCGCGGTCGTGCGCTGCGGCGTCCGCTGCGACGTGCGGCGATGCGCAGCGGATCGGCTCGAGCCTGACCCCGTTGCGTGTCCGGGCGACGGTCGTCGGTTGCCCGGTGGATGGACGTCCACCGACGGTCACCGCACCCGACAACAACGGTCTCGCATCCGTGGTCGAGCTCAAGTACCTCGCGATCGCGCCGAACGGGTCGCGGAGCGACCTCACGGGATGGTCACCCGTCACCCAGCCGCCACCGGCTGCGCCTCCGGGCTCGGCGGTCGCGGTCGTCACGAGGGTGCAGATCGCCGGCGGGACCTACGAGGCGCCGGGTGACTCGGCGGTCGTGTGCCGGTGACCGCCTCCGGTGTCGCGTCCGCGCCGTCGGATCCCACCCCCACCTGCAGCCCACCCGCATCCCGACGAGGAGATCCATGACACCGCGACAGCACACCGAGACCATGACCGAGGAACAGGCGGTGTGGTTCGCCGAGGTGTTCGCTTCCCTCGTCGACAACGTCGAGCTCGTCGTCCTCGGCAAGACGCGGATCGTGCAGCTCGCGATCACGACCCTCGTCAGCGAGGGGCATCTGTTGCTCGAGGACGCACCGGGCACGGGGAAGACCTCGCTCGCACGGGCTATCGCGCAGACGATCGACGGGTCGAGCGGGCGCATCCAGTTCACTCCCGACCTGCTTCCGGGGGACGTGACCGGCATGAGCATCTACGACCAGCAGCGCGGTGTCTTCGAGTTCCATCCCGGGCCGGTCTTCTCGAACGTGCTGCTCGCCGACGAGATCAACCGCGCGAGCCCGAAGACGCAGTCCGCGCTTCTGGAGGTCATGGAGGAGTCGCGCGTGACCGTCGACGGGGTGACGCACGCCGTCCCCGCTCCGTTCATGACCATCGCGACGCAGAACCCGGTCGAACAGGCCGGCACCTACCGGCTCCCCGAGGCGCAGCTCGATCGCTTCCTCATGAAGACCTCCCTCGGGTATCCGGACGCGCTCTCCACGCGGAGGATCCTCGAGGGGGTCCGGGTGAGCGCGCATCAGCGGACGATCCCGGCGGTGCTGTCCCTGTCACACCTCGACTCCCTGGTCGCCGTGTCGAAGTTGCCGCACACGGATCCGACGATCCTCGACTACGTCGCGAGGCTCGTCGACGCGACCCGCGCGGCGCCGGAGGTCCGTCTCGGTTCGAGCATCCGTGGTGCGCTGGCGCTCCTGCGCAGCTCGATGACCTGGGCGGCGTCGCAGGGCCGGACGTTTGTGCTGCCCGACGACGTCAAGCAGCTCGCCGAGCCGGTGCTCGCGCACCGGCTCGTCCTCGAACCGGAGGCGGAGTTCGACGGGGTGACCGCGTCGAGTGTCCTGGCGCAGGTGGTCCTGGACGTCGAGCCACCTGCTGAACGGCTTCCGGAGTGAGCGATCACCCGCGGCCCGCCGGCATCGGCGGCTCGGCTTCGACGGCGCGGTCCGGCCTCGGTGCGACAGCCAAGCGGGCGGCGACCGGTCGGACCGCTCGCACCGCCGTACCGGGCCGACCGGGCCGTTCACTCGCCCGCTCGCTCGAGGCGGGGCGGGCGGTCGGTGCTCGATCGATCGCTGGATGGACCGTGCTCCGGGGGACGATCCGCTCCGTGACCACGCCGCTCGGCGGAGCCGGTGTGGTCGGCGCCATCGGGGCCACCGTCATCGGTGTGGCTGTGGGCTGGGACGAGTTCGCGGTCGGCGGGACGATGCTGGCGGTCCTGGTGATGTCGTCGGCGGGGTTCCTTGTCGGCCGCGGCGATCTCGTGGTGACCCTCGCGCTCGCCGAATCGAGCACGTCGGTGGGTCGGTCGGTGGCTGCCGCCGTCGACGTCTCGCGCGCACGTCGTGGGGCACCGGCGCGGACGGTGGTCGAGGTGCCCGTCGGCGCGGACCTCGTCGAGCTCCGGGTGAAGCCGAGTGGTGCCGACGCACACCGGGGCACGGTCGAGATCCCCGCGAGGAGGCGCGGTGTCGTCCGGGTCGGACCGGCTCGGACGCTGCGCGCGGATCCCATCGGACTCTTCAGACGCGAGCTGGTCTGGACGGACGTGCACGAACTCCGGGTCCATCCGGAGACGGTCGCGCTACCCGGCATGGGCACCGGCCTCGTGCGCGACCTCGAGGGAGAGGCGAGCCGTGACCTCACGGCCGACGACCTCTCCTTCCACGCCTTGCGCGACTACCGGGCGGGTGACGACCGCCGCCACATCCACTGGAAGAGCACCGCGAGGACGGGCAGCCTCACGGTGCGGCAGTTCGAGGAGACGAGACGGAGTCGGGTGGCCGTCGTGTTCAGCCGGGCGACCGAGGACTTCGCGGACGACGAGGAGTTCGAGCTCGTGGTCAGCGCGGTGGCGTCGATCGCCTCCTGCGCACTGCGTGAGGGGCGCGACGTCACCGTCCTGACGAGTCCCGACGGCTCGCCGTCACACCGCGGACCACGACGCCGTCCTCGGGTGGTCCCGACGTCGGGGAGGGTGCGGATGCTCGACGTCCTGAGCGAGGTCGGGACGGGCGACGACCTCATCCCCCTGGAGCAGTTGGCGGCGCTCGTGGGCAGTGTCGCCCGGGAGGTCACGACCGTGTTCGTGGTCACGGGGACGATCGCGGGGATGCGCGAGCTGCGTTCCTGGTCCTCGGAGCTGCCCGCCGGAACCCAGACGATCGCCGTCCGCTGCGGACCGGAGGAACGTCCGGGCCTGCACCGGACGAACGCCTTGACCGTGCTGACCATCGGCTATCTCGACGACCTCCGCCGCTCCTTCGCCAGGGCGGTCGCGGAATGACCGGGGTGTTGCGGGCTCGTCCCGCGCGGGGGCGTGCGCCGCGGGGCGGATCCTCCGACGGCGTGTGGACCATCGTCGTCCGACGGCTGCCGGTCCTCGGGGTCTTCCTCGCGGCGCTGGGCTTCGCGATGCTGCCCCTGTGGTCGACGTTCGGGACCGCGGCCTTCCCGCTGGCCTGCGGGGGAGGCCTGCTGCTGGGAGCGGCCGTGGCGGTGGTCGGACTCGTGCTGCGGCTGGCGTGGTGGAGTCTGCCGGTGCTCGGTGCGCTCGCGTTCCTCGGCTTCGGGGTCCCGTTCGCGGTCCCGTCCGCGTCAGTGCTCGGCGTGCTGCCGAGCTGGGACGGCGAACGGCAGCTCATCGAGGCGGTCGTCGTCTCCTGGAAGCAGCTGTTGACGATCGAACCGCCCTTCGGTGAGTACGGTGCGCTCCTCGTCCCGCCGTTCCTCCTCCTCCTCGCGGTCGCGGGGGTCGGTGTCACCATCCTGCTGCGTCCGGCCAGGTACGCGGGTTGGCTCGGCCTGCTCCCGGTGACCGTGCTCGGGTTCGCGATCGCGTTCGGCTCCGGTCGGCCGTTCCTGCCCGCGGTGAGCGCGGTCGGCGTGACCGTGTGCGTGCTGCTCCTCGTCGGGATGACGACGGACCGGCGACCGCGCACGGCCGGGTCGCGACGGTTCTGGCCGGCGGTCGCGCTCCTGGCGGTCTGCGCGAGCGTCGGAGTCGTCCTGCATCCGCCCGTCGGACACCGTGACGTCCTCCGCGAGGTCGTCGAGCCGCCGGTGTCGCTCGAACGCACCGTGAGTCCGCTCGCCGCCTTCCGAGCGGAGGTGGTCGCGCCCGGAGCCGACCGGGAACGGTTCACGGTCTCGGGGCTGCCCGGCGGTGCGCGCATCCGGACGGCTGCGCTCGACCGCTACGACGGCCAGGTGTTCACGGCCGGCGGCGGAGCGACAGGGGACTTCGCCCGGGTGCCCTCGACGCTTCCGGGGCAGACCGGCGAGCGCAGCGTCACCGCCGACGTCGCCATCACCGTCCGCGAGGGGACCGGGCTGTGGCTCCCGATGCCCGGCGCGCTGCGTTCGATCGCCTTCTCCGGTTCCGATGCCCGACGGGCTGCGGACTCGTTCGCCTACGATCGCCGCTCGTCGACCGCGGTGGTGACGTCGGGCGTGCGCAGTGGACTCGGCTACCGGGTGTCGGTCCTCATCGGGGACGAATCGGAGGCGGATGCACTCGACGACGTCACACCTGGCCCGGCGACCCAGACCGAGCTGACCGGTCTGCCGGAGGCTCTGCTCGATGCGGCAGCGCGCCGGACCGATCCCGCGGATCCACCGGGGGTCCGGCTTGCGACGCTCGTGGACTGGCTGCGGTCGGGATACGTGAGCCATGGGGCCTCGGGCGAACCGGACAGTCGGGCCGGGCACAGTGCCGAGCGCCTCGATCGACTGGTCACGGCGAGCCCGATGCTCGGGGACGAGGAGCAGTACGCCGCCGCCCTGACCATTCTCGCTCGGGGCCTCGGGTTCCCGTCGCGGGTCGTGGTGGGGTTCCGTCCGGAGGGTGATCGACGCACGGTCACCGGGGCCGACAGCACGGTCTGGACCGAGGTGCAGATCCAGGACGGCCGGTGGATCGTCCTGGATCCGACGCCGGAGCCGCGACCGGTCCCCGAGCAGACCGAGACGTCCCGGGAATCCGTCGCCCATCCCCAGACGGTCCTTCCGCCGCCCGCTCCGGACCGCGACCAGTCTCCGCCCGGACCGGGAGACGAGGACGGCGATGTCCCCGAGGTGCCGCCGGCACCTGCCTGGCTCACCCTGCTCCTGGCGGTCGGAACGATCGTCGGCTGGGGGCTCGGCGCGATGCTCCTGCTGACGTCACCGGTCTGGGGCCTGGCGCTTGCCCGTGCGCTTCGACGCCGCGCCCGGCATCGGAGCGACCTTCGGCGGACGGTGCTGACGGGGGCCTGGCGGGAGCTCGAGGATGCGGCCGCCGACCGGGGGATCGTGACCGTGCGCGGAGCGACGCGGCTCGAGCTGGCGTCGACGACGGGCGGCGAGGCGGTCCTGACCCTCGCTGAACTCGTCGACCGGACGGTATTCGGTGCGACTGCGCCGGACTCGCAGGCGGTCGACCGTGCGTGGCAGCAGCTCGCCGCGGCGTTGGCCGAGGTGGACACCGGATCCCGAGGCCAGCGGTGGCGCCGACGACTGCGTCCGGGTTCCCTGGTGACCGGTCTGCGCCGGACGTGGTCGGTGTTCGCCACGCGTCACCGAGCGACGACGCCGTGTGGAGGGACGACGGACGAGATGGAGGTCACGGGATGAGCGGAACGAGGATCGAACTGTGGTTCGACGACGGGCGGGTCGTCGTCGCCGACGGGTTCGGGGTGGTCGGACGTGATCCGGACACCCACCGCGTCGGCGAGGAACTCGACCACGACCAGCACCCGAGGCGCGTGCGGGTCCCGGATCCCGGGAAGACGGTGTCGCGTGCGCATCTGATCTACGGCCGGTTCGAGGGTGCGTTCTGGGTGGCGGACCTCGGCTCACGGAATCGGACCGGTGTGGTGGACCGCACGGGCACCCGCCACGTCCTGCAACCGCGGATCCGCACCGCCATCGGTGACGGTGACACCGTGCTCTTCGGCGATCACTCCTTCCGCGTCGTGCGCGCTGGCTGATCTGGCCGGGTCGTTGCGATCCGATGGCTTGTTCCATATACCCCTGGGGGGTACACTGGGAACTCATCGTCCCAAGGAGACCCCATGTCCGATCCGGCCGCAACCACCACCTACCGCGTCGACGGCATGACCTGCGCGCACTGCGTGTCCGCCGTCACGACCGAGCTCTCCGCGATGCCCGGCGTGGACGAGGTCGCCGTGGATCTCGACGCGGGGACGGTCACGGTCTCGGGCGCCTCGTCGGCCGACGAGGCGGCGATCGGTGCCGGCGTCCAGGAGGCCGGCTACACCCTCGTGGGTGGTCGCTGATGAGCGGGCCATTCCTCCAGCTCGACCTCGACATCGAGGGCATGACCTGCGCGAGCTGCGTGGCACGCGTCGAGAAGCGGCTGACCGCGCTCGACGGTGTCGAGGCGCAGGTCAACCTCGCGACCGAACGGGCTACGGTGATCGCGCCCTCCACCGTCACCGCGGACGAGCTGGTCGCGGCCGTCGCGAAGGCCGGCTACACGGCGACGGTGCGTCCGCCCGCTGACGAACGCGCCGCTGCGAACCGGGAGAAGGCTCCGACGTCGGGAACGACGTCCGACCCGTCGGCGACCGTGACGACGCTCCGCACCCGCCTCGTCGTCAGTGCGGTGCTGGCGTTGCCCGTCGTGCTGCTCGCGATGATCCCCGCCTGGCAGTTCGACCACTGGCAGTGGCTCTCGCTGACCCTCGCGACGCCGGTCGTCTTCTGGGGTGGGTACCCGTTCCATCGGGCGACGTTCGCGACGCTGCGGCACGGCTCGGTGACGATGGACACCCTCATCACGCTCGGGACGGGGGCCGCGTACCTGTGGTCCGTCTGGGCGCTCTTCTTCGGCATGGCCGGGATGACGGGCATGCGGCACGAGTTCACCTTCTTCGCACCCGACGCCGACCCGTCGAGCGCGCTGTACCTCGAGGTGGCCGCCGGCGTGACCGTCTTCCTGCTCGCCGGCCGCCTCATCGAGCAGCGGTCGAAGCGTGCGGCCGGCGAGGCGCTCCGGGACCTCATGACGCTGGGCGCCTCCGAGGTCTCCGTGCTCCGGCACCGTGCGGCGGACCCCGCTGACCTCATGGCGCCCACCCGCACCGAGGAACGGATCCCGATCGAGCAGCTGCTCGTCGGAGACCACTTCCTCGTGCGTCCCGGCGAGTCCGTCGCCACCGACGGAGTCGTCGTCGAAGGGGCGGCGAGTGTCGACGAGAGTCTCGTCACGGGGGAGTCCGTCCCGGTCGAGCTCGTAGCCGGCTCGCGGGTCATCGGTGGCACGATCGCACGCGGCGGCAGTCTCGTCGTGCGGGCGACGGCCGTCGGCGCCGAGACACAGCTGGCGCGCATGGCTCAAGCGGTCGAGGCGGCGCAGCTCGGGAAGAGCCGGGTCCAACGGCTCGCCGACCGCGTCTCGAGCGTGTTCGTCCCGGTCGTCCTGGTGATCGCCCTCGGCACCGCCATCGTGTGGGCGCTCACCGGCTCGACCATGGAGGCGGCGTTCACCGCCGCGGTCGCCGTCCTCATCATCGCCTGCCCGTGTGCGCTGGGGCTCGCGACCCCGGTGGCCCTCCTCGTCGGGACGGGGCGTGGTGCGCAGCTCGGCATCCTCATCGCCGGACCGGAGGCGCTCGAGCGGGCGAGTGGCATCGACCGCATCCTGCTCGACAAGACGGGGACCGTCACGTCCGGGCGGATGAGCGTCACGGAGGTCTGGGCGGCCGGTGCGACGGACGAGGTACTCGCCCTCGGTGCGGCGCTCGAAGCGGCCTCCGAGCACCCCATCGCCGAGGCGATCGTCGCGGAAGCGACCCGCCGCGATGCAGCCCTTCCGGTGGTCTCGGACTTCGCGAGCCTCGAGGGTCTCGGCGTCACCGGCACGATCAACGGAGGAACCGTGCTGGCCGGACGTCCCGCCTTCGCGGAGGACCAGGGCTTCCGCACCGGACCGGACGCGGCGAGCGCCCTGGCTTCCGCCGCGGAGCGTGCCAGCACCGTGGTGGTGGTCGCCTGGGACGGCGAGGTCCGCGGCGTCGTCGAGGTCGCCGACACCGTGAAGCCGGAGGCCCGCGCCGCCATCGGACGCGCCGTGTCCCTGGGGATGACACCGGTGCTCCTCACCGGCGACAACGCGGCCGTCGCAGCGCGGGTCGCGGGCGAGGTCGGGATCACCGAGGTGATCGCCGACGCGAGCCCCTCCGACAAGGTCGCCGCCGTCGAGCGGCTCCAGGCGGCCGGTCGCCGCGTCGCGATGATCGGCGACGGGATGAACGACGCCGCGGCGATCGCCACGGCCGATCTCGGGATCGCCATGGGGACGGGTACGGATGCGGCCAAGGGCGCGGCCGACCTCAGCATCGTCTCCGGTTCCCTCGCCACGGCGATCGACGCCGTGCGGCTCTCCCGACGGACGCTCGGGATCATCCGCGGCAACCTGTTCTGGGCGTTCGCGTACAACGTGGCGGCGATCCCGCTCGCCGCCCTCGGCCTCCTCAACCCGATGATCGCGGGTGCGGCGATGGCGTTCTCCAGCGTGTTCGTCGTGCTCAACAGCCTGCGCCTCCGCCGGTTCCGTCCGGCCGCCTGAGGTTACCCGTCGACCGTCGGGCTGCGGCGGATACACTGTCCGCAGAACCGGTCGACGTGGATGGGTGGTGGTGAGGTGTCCAGTCCGTGGCTGGCGGCCCCGGCGCGTGCCGAAGCGCAGCGCGGACTCGTCCGACGGCTCGTCCGCGAGTCATGGGAACGGTCGATGGGCCGTCACCTCGACCCGGACAACCTCATGCCGGAGCTCGCCTTCGACGAGGACGAGTTGCGCGACCACCGGCTCGGACACCCGCTCGCCGGCGTCCTCCCGGTGATCACCAAGCTGCTGGTCAACGACGCGGACGACGACTCCGGCATGCTCGTCGCGGTGGGCGACGCCATGGGCAGACTGCTCTGGGTGGACGGCGACCGTCATCTCCGGCGACGGGCGGAGGGCATGCTGTTCGTCGAGGGTGCCGGGTGGTCGGAGCGGGAGGTGGGGACGAGCGCGCCGGGCACCGCGCTCGAACTCGACCACGGCATCCAGATCCACGCGGCCGAGCACTTCAACCGTCTCGTGCACCCGTGGAGCTGCACGGCGGTCCCGGTGCACGATCCCGAGACCCGGCAGATCATCGGCGTGATCGACATCACCGGTGGCCCGCAGGCGGTCGCCTCGCATGCACTGCCACTCATGGAGGCGACCGCCGCCGCCGTCGAGTCCGAGATCATGGTGCAGCGGCTGCGCGCGGTCGCCGACCGTCGGTTCGCCGGTCGCGCGCGAACGGACGCGCCCCGCCGGACGACGACGGTGCGGCCCGGCCTGCAGGTGCTCGGTCGTGACACCGGCCTGCTGGTCGGACACGGGGCGAGCCGCCCGACCGAGCTCAGCCGACGGCACGCCGAGATCCTGACGCTGCTGGCCTGGCACCACCAGGGCCTCAGCGCCGACGCGCTCGCCGGGCTGCTCTACGACGCGGACGAGGCGGCGGTCACCCTCCGGGCGGAGCTCGTCCGGCTGCGGAAGGTGCTCGGCGGGACCGCACCGACACTCGTGCCGGCCTCGCGGCCGTACCGGCTCACCACCCCGCTCCAGCTCGACGCCCACCAGGTGCTGTCCCTCCTCGACCGCGGTGCCCACCGCGCAGCGCTCGCCGCGTACCCGGGTCCGCTCCTGCCCGACTCCACCGCCCCCGGCGTCGTCGACCTCCGCGACCGGGTCGCGACGCGCCTCCGCGAGGCGATGCTGACCGACGCCTCGGCGGACCTGCTGCACGACTACATCCGGACCGCGGCCGCGCCCGACGACGTCGAGGTCCTGCACGCCTGCCTCCGACTGCTACCGCCGCGGTCACCGAAGCGCGCGGGCCTCGTCGCCCGCATCGAGGCGATCGACGCCGAACTCTCGGCGTCCTGACGTCCGATCCGGTCCGCGGTCCTCGGCGCAACCTCCTGCAACCTCCGGCCGACTAGCGTCGGCGGCACGCACCTGAGTGGTGCGGACACCGACAACGTCGTCGACAAGGAGTGACATGACCGTCTACGCCAATCCGGGTACCGAAGGTGCCGTGTTCAGCTACGCCCCCCGCTACGACCACTTCATCGGGGGCGAGTACGTCCCGCCCGCGAACGGGCAGTACTTCGAGAACCAGACCCCGGTCACCGGAGCCGTGTTCACCGAGATCGCCCGAGGCACCGCGGCCGACGTGGACCGAGCGGTCGAGGCGGGATGGAAGGCGTTCCCCGCCTGGTCGAAGACGAGCGTCGCCGAGCGCGCGGTGATCCTCAACCGCATCGCCGACCGCATGGAGGAGCACCTCGAGGAGATCGCCGTCGCCGAGAGCTGGGAGAACGGCAAGCCGGTCCGCGAGACCTTGGCCGCCGACATCCCCTTGGCGATCGACCACTTCCGGTACTTCGCCGGGGCGATCCGCGCTCAGGAGGGCGGCATCTCGGAACTCGACCACGACACGGTCGCCTACCACTTCCACGAACCGCTCGGCGTCGTCGGCCAGATCATCCCCTGGAACTTCCCGATCCTCATGGCCGTGTGGAAACTCGCACCGGCGCTCGCCGCAGGCAACTGCGTCGTGCTGAAGCCGGCCGAGCAGACCCCGGCGTCGATCCACCTCATCGTGGACCTCGTGAAGGACCTGCTGCCGGCCGGCGTGCTCAACGTCGTCAACGGCTTCGGCATCGAGGCCGGCGCCCCGCTGGCCTCCCATCCGCGGATCCGGAAGATCGCGTTCACCGGTGAGACCACGACCGGTCGCCTGATCATGCAGTACGCGAGCGAGAACCTCATCCCGGTGACGCTGGAGCTCGGCGGCAAGAGCCCGAACGTGTTCTTCGAGGACGTGGCGCGCGAGCACGACCAGTACTACGAGAAGGCGCAGGAGGGCTTCAGCATGTTCGCCCTCAACCAGGGCGAGGTCTGCACCTGCCCGAGTCGGGCGCTCGTCCAGCGCTCCATCTACGACGGCTTCGTGGGCGACGCGCTGACCCGCATCGGCAAGATCAAGCAGGGCAACCCGCTCGACACGGACACCATGATCGGTGCCCAGGCGTCGAACGACCAGCTCGAGAAGATCCTCTCCTACATGGACATCGGCAAGCAGGGCGGCGCGAAGCTGCTCATCGGCGGCGAGCGAGCCGACCTCGGCGGTGAGTTGAGCGGCGGGTTCTACGTCCAGCCGACCGTCTTCGAGGGGACGAACGACATGCGGATCTTCCAGGAGGAGATCTTCGGGCCCGTGCTCGCGCTCACGAGCTTCGCCGACTATGACGAGGCGATCTCCATCGCGAACGACACCCTCTACGGTCTCGGTGCCGGTGTGTGGAGCCGTGAGGCGACGACGCTGTACCGGGCCGGGCGGGCGATCGAGGCGGGACGCGTCTGGTCGAACACCTACCACCAGTACCCGGCGCACGCGGCGTTCGGCGGGTACAAGCAGTCGGGCATCGGCCGTGAGAACCACAAGATGATGCTCGACCACTACCAGCAGACGAAGAACCTGCTCGTGAGCTACGCGGAGGGGCCGATGGGCTTCTTCTGATCGACATACCGGTCCCTGAGTCCCCATCCGGTCCCTGAGCCTGTCGAAGGGCGCCCTTCGACAGGCTCAGGGACCGGCGGAGGGGCAGGGCCGGGCACACGACACGACGAAGGAGGGCACCATGACCGGACGGGTCGACGTCACCGACGCTGCGGCCGCACTGGTGCGGGAGATGACCGCGCTGCACGGACCGCTCATGTTCCATCAGTCCGGCGGATGCTGCGACGGGAGTTCGCCCATGTGCTACCCCGTCGGGATGTTCCGCACGGGCGCGGTCGACGTCCTCCTCGACACGCTCGACGTGCCCGGGCTCGACGCGCCCGTCGAGGTCTACATGTCGCGTTCCCAGTTCGAGTACTGGAAGTACACGCACCTGACGATCGACGTGGTGCAGGGGCGCGGCAGCGGGTTCAGCGTCGAGGCCCCGACGGGGCAGCGCTTCCTCATCCGCTCGCGCATGCTCGACGACGCCGAACTGGAACGGTTCGGACTCGTCGACAGCGCGCCGGACTGAGCGCTCGCGACCGATGCGGCCGATGGCGTAGACTGGGCACACGCCCGTCGGGCGCCCGTGTCGGTCTCGTGCAACGCTCTGTTGCTCCACGACGACCAGTCGGGCCCGACGCCCGTCTCTTCCGGCCCCTCGGCCGATGAGGCTCTTCGACTGCTCAGGAGGAGCATGCCGCACACCGGCCAGCAACGCCGTTCCCAGGGGCGTTCCAGCACCCGTTCATCTGGCCGCTCGAACCCCAGAGGGTCATCGTCGCGTCACGACGACGACGCGCCGATCATCCCCATCCTCGCCCGCAAGGTGCGCGAGGTCGAGGCGAAGGCGCAGAAGGGCAAGGTCGGGCCCACCAACCGGACGAAGTACCAGGTCATCGCCTTCCTCGTCCGCGAGGAACGTGCCAGGGTCAAGGCCGACACGAGTTACAGCGACGCCACGCGGGCCGAGCTCCTGAAGCGCCTCGACGGTGTGGCGACCATCCTCGCCAAGACGGCGGCGCGCGACACCTCGCTCATCCAGCTCCTTGAGGCCGACGCCGCGACGAGCCCCGTCGCGCAGCGGCTCCGGCGCGACTGGCTCCTCGAGTCGGGCGCCGAACTCAGCGCCGACGAACTCATCATCACCGTCGAGAAGCCCGTCGTGGAGTCCGTCGTCCCGGCCGAGCTCGCCGAGAAGCAGGTCATCCCGCAGTCGGTCAAGGCACGTCAGTTGGCCAATCCGTTCCTCGCCCCGGACTTCAGCCAGGCGGCACCGCAGCCGACCGTGCGTCGACGACTCGACAGCTGGGAGCTCATGGGCCCCCTGTACAAGGCGTTCGAGCTCGGTTCCGGCGGGGGAGCGGCCTCGATGGACCTGCCCGACGCCCCGAAGCTCGACCGGCTCTCGCCGCGCGGCCTCGAAGTCATGAAGCACCAGGCGCGCTTCGTCGAAAGCGTCCGTGAAGGACACCGTTCCTTCCTGCTCGCCGACGAGCCGGGCCTCGGCAAGACCGCGCAGTCCGTCCTCGCCGCCTCGGTCGCCGAGGCGTACCCGCTCCTCGTCATCGTGCCGAACGTCGTCAAGATGAACTGGGCGCGCGAGGTCGAGCGCTGGACGCCGCACCGACGCGCCACGGTCATCCACGGCGACGGCCAGGCGCTCGACGCCTTCGCCGACGTCATCATCGTGAACTACGAGGTCCTCGACCGCCACCTCGCCTGGCTCGGGACGCTCGGCTTCCGCGGCATGGTGGTCGACGAGGCGCACTTCATCAAGAACCTCCACTCCCAGCGCTCGCAGCACGTGCTGTCGCTCGCGAACCGGATCCGGAAGGCGACGCCCGGTCAGGACCCGCTGCTGCTCGCGCTGACGGGTACGCCGCTGATCAACGACGTCGAGGACTTCAACGCCATCTGGCAGTTCCTCGGCTGGATCAAGGACGGCAAGCCGACCGCCGAACTCATGGAGCGGCTCGAGGACACCGGCCTGACCCCGGCTGAGCACGCCTTCTACGCCGCCGCGCGGTCCGCCGTCATCGACATGGGCATCGTGCGCCGCAAGAAGCTCGACGTCGCCAAGGACCTGCCCGCCAAGCGCGTCGCCGACCTCCCGGTCGAGCTCGACGACGAGGCGATCCGGTCCATCCGCGACGCGGAGGCCGAGCTCGGGCAACGGCTCAAGTCCCGCTACGTGCGGGTCCTGGAGTCGCGTGGTGAGCGCGTCGACGCGCTGCACGAGCCGAACACCGACCTCATGCGCATGGTCGCCCAGGCCGAGCTCGACGAGTCCAAGGCCGCCGGTGGCACGGAGAACGTGTTCACCATGATCCGCAAGATCGGTCAGGCGAAGGCCGTCCTCGCCGCCGACTACACGGCGCAGCTCGCGAGGTCCGTTGGCAAGGTCGTGTTCTTCGCGAAGCACATCGACGTCATGAACGCGGCCGAGCAGTTGTTCGCGGGTCGCGGCTTGAAGACGGTGTCGCTCCGCGGCGACCAGACCGCGCAGGCGCGTCAGGCCGCGATCGACGCGTTCAACACCGATCCGGAAGTCGCGGTCGCGGTCTGTTCGCTCACCGCCGCCGGCGTCGGCGTCAACCTGCAGGCCGCGTCCAACGTCGTGCTCGCCGAGTTGTCCTGGACGGCCGCCGAGCAGACCCAGGCGATCGACCGCGTGCACCGCATCGGTCAGGAGGAGCCGGTCACCGCCTGGCGCATCATCGCCGCGCACACGATCGACGCGAAGGTCGCGGAACTCATCGACAGCAAGCAGGGCCTGGCCGCTCGCGCGCTCGACGGCAGCGACCAGGACGTCGCGTCGGTCGACTCGGTGCAGCTGAACGCCCTCGTCCACCTGCTCCGCGAGGCGCTGGGCGCCTGACATCCGGTTCGTCCGGCCGGGTGACCACGGGTCGCCCGGCCGGACGTCGTCGACGGGTCAGACGCCGAGTGCCGCCTTCACCTGCGCGAGCGACGGGTTCGTCGCGGTCGAGCGGTCGGGGAAGATCACCGTCGGGACCGTCTGATTGCCGCCGTTCAGCGAGGCGACGAGGTCGGCGGTCCCCGGGACCTGCTCGATGTCGACCTCGGTGAACGGGATGCCGGCTGCGGACAGCTGGTGCTTCAGTCGGGCGCAGTACCCGCACCAGGTCGTGGAGAACATCGTGATGCCGCCATCGGCGGGCAGGTAGTCGTCGGCACTCATCCCAGCAGCCTAACCCCGGTGGACGAGGCACCGACCCTCTGGGCCGGAGGACCGCCCGCGCCGGATGAAGCACCGTCGGCGAGACGGTATTGTCGGGGATGACTCCCGGCACCTGAGGTGCCCCGATCCCCATGAGGACTGTTGATATGAGAATTGGTGTGCTCACGAGCGGCGGCGACTGCCCCGGCCTGAACGCGGTCATCCGAGGAGCGGTCCTCAAGGGGACGAAGATCCACAACCAGGAGTTCATCGGCATCCGCGACGGCTGGCGAGGAGTCGTCGAGGGCCTGACGATGCCGCTCGACCGCCACAGCGTGCGTGGTCTCGCCAAGCAGGGTGGCACCATCCTCGGCACGAGCCGCACCAACCCGTTCGAAGGACCGCACGGCGGCCCGGAGAACGTCCAGCACACCATGGACCGGCTCGGCATCGACGCGCTCATCGCCATCGGTGGCGAGGGCACGCTCGCCGCGGCGAAGCGGCTGACCGACGCCGGCCTCAAGATCGTCGGCGTCCCGAAGACGATCGACAACGACCTCGACGCCACCGACTACTCCTTCGGCTTCGACACCGCCGTCGAGATCGCGACCGAGGCCATCGACCGCCTCCGGACGACGGGCGAGTCCCACAAGCGGTGCATGGTCATCGAGGTCATGGGCCGGCACGTCGGCTGGATCGCCCTGCACGCCGGTATGGCGGCGGGTGCCCACGCCATCCTCATCCCGGAACAGCCGCAGTCGATCGAGCAGATCTGCGAGTGGGCGGACAGCGTCTACCAGCGCGGTCGCGCCCCGATCATCGTCGTGTCCGAGGGCTTCACACTCGACACCATGGAGACCGCGCACTCCGAGAAGGGACTCGACGCGTTCAACCGTCCCCGTCTCGGCGGCATCGCCGATGTGCTCGCACCCGAGATCGAGCGCCGCACGGGCATCGAGTCCCGCGCGACCGTGCTCGGCCACCTGCAGCGCGGTGGCGTCCCGAGCGCCTACGACCGCGTGCTCGCCACCCGCCTCGGTATGGCCGCCATCGACTCCGTCATGGCCGGCGACTGGGGCACGATGATCGCACTCCGCGGTACCGAACTCGTCAACTGCCGCTTCGAAGAGGCGCTCGGCAAGCTGAAGACCGTGCCGCAGGAGCGCTACGACGAAGCGGCGATCCTCTTCGGCTAGACACCCGCCGCACCGACGACGCCCCTGCTCCGGATGGAGCAGGGGCGTCGTCGCTTCGGATCAGGCCGGATCGGTGTCCGTGAGTTCGAGCACATCGAGCAGCCAGGCGAGTTCCTCGGCGCGCTCACGCCACGCGTTGTAGCGGCCGCTCACCCCGCCGTGCCCGGCGCTCATCTCGATCTTCATCAGCGCCGGCGCACCGGCGTCCCGCAGGCGGGCCACCCACTTCGCGGGTTCCACATACAGCACGCGGGTGTCGTTGAGGCTCGTCGTCGCAAGGATGCGCGGGTAGCGCTTCGCCGGGTCGATGTTCTCGTAGGGGCTGTACGCCTTCATGTACGCGTAGACCTCGGGGTCGTGGAGCGGATCGCCCCACTCGTCCCATTCGATGACCGTCAGGGGGAGCGACGGGTCGAGGATGCTCGTCAGCGCGTCGACGAACGGGACGCCGGCGAGGATGCCCGCGAAGCGGTCCGGCGCACGGTTCGCCACGGCGCCCATGAGGAGGCCACCGGCGCTGCCACCCTCGGCGACGAGCCCGGCAGGCGTCGTCCAGCCCTCGCGGATGAGGTGGTCGGCCACGTCGACGAAGTCGCTGAAGCTGTTCTGCTTGTGGAGCTTCTTGCCGTCCTCGTACCAGTGACGCCCGAGTTCGCCGCCGCCGCGCACATGGGCGATCGCGAAGGTCACGCCGCGGTCGAGCATCGACAGCCTCGCGATCGAGAAGGACGGGTCCATGCTGGCTTCGTACGAGCCGTACCCGTAGAGGTGGAGCGGCCCGGGCCCCTGGACACCGACCCGGCGCACGATGGAGATCGGCACCCGGGTCCCGTCCACGGCCGTCGCCCACTCCCGGAACTGCTCGTAGTCCGCCGGGTCGTAGTCGCCGAGGACCGGCTGCTGCTTGCGCACGAAGCGTTCGCCGGATCGGACGTCGAGTTCGAGCACCGTCGACGGCGTCACGAGGGAGCCGTATCCGAACCGGAGCATCGGTTGAGCCCACTCGTTGTTGCCGTGCCAGCCGACGGTGGACAGGGGTTCGTCGAAGGCGATCTCGTCGATGTCGCCACTCGTCGGGTCGAGCAGGCCGATACGCGTGAGGCCGTCGCGCCGATAGGAGACGGTGGTCACGGCCTCGAACGCCTCGACGTCCTCGAGCCGGCGCTCGCTGCTGTGCGCGACGACGACCCGCGCCGTGCCGAGCGGATCCGACAGTGGCACCTCGACGAGCTCGAAGTCCGGCGCGTCCCGGTTGTGCAGGATGAGCAACCGGTCCGCACCGTCGGCCACCCGGTGTTCGACGCTGTACTCGACGCCGTCGGTCCGCGGCCAGACAATCCGCGCCTCCTCGGACAGCGCGTCGGCGGGGACGAGCCGGGTCTCGCTCGTGACCGACGAGCCGGCCTCGATCAGGAGCAGCGCGCGGCTGCGGGTGAATCCGGCGCCGACCCAGAACCGCTCGTCGGGCTCGTGGAAGAGGACCGTGTCGTCGTCCTGGGACGTCCCCACCCGGTGCAGGTGGACGGTGTCGGGGCGCCAGCTCTCGTCGACCGTCGTGTAGACGATGGCGGTGCCGTCGGGGGAGAACTCCGCCCCGCCCGCGGTCCCGAGGAGCTCGTCGTCGAGGTCGACGCCGCTCGCGAGGTCCCGGACACGGACGGTGTACCGCTCGTCGCCTTCGACGTCGACGCCGTAGAGCAGTCGCGTGCCGTCGTCCGACACGTCGAAGCTGCCGAGGGAGAAGAACTCGTGGCCCTCCGCCTCGACGTTGGCGTCGAGGATGATCTGCTCGCCGGGGGCCGCGCCGCCCTCGGGCAGGGTCGGCGGCGTCCAGTCCTCCGGGTCGGCGACCGGGATGCGGCACTGGATGCCGTACTGGCGGCCTTCGACACTGCGGCCGTAGTACCACCACGCACCGGAACGGGTCGGGACCGAGAGGTCGGTCTCGAGCGTGCGTCCCTTGATCTCCTGGAAGATGCGCTCGCGCAGTCCGGCCAGATGGGCCGTCTCCTGCTCGGTGTAGGCGTTCTCCGCCTCCAGGTGCGCGATCACCTCCGGTGACTCCTTCTCACGGAGCCACTCGTACGGGTCCACCACGGTGTCGCCGTGGTGGGTGCGTTCGGTCGGTCTGGTCTGGGCACGGGGGGCAGAGAGCTTCGCCATGGTCCAACGCTAGTCGAGGCGCGCCCTCCCAGCCCGCTCGGAGCCATCCGAGGGCCGCCGGGTCTAGCGTGGGGTGATGACGACCATCCCAACATTCGCGCTCAACGACGGTTCGAGCGTCCCCGCGATCGGTTTCGGCACGTACCCCCTGCGAGGCCGCGAGGGCACCGACGCCACGCTGTCCGCCATCGACGCGGGCTATCGACTGCTCGACACCGCCGTGAACTACCGCAACGAGGACGCCGTCGGCGCCGCGGTCCGCGAGACCGGCGTCCCCCGTGACGAACTCGTCGTCGCGACGAAGCTGCCCGGCCGCGACCACGGCTTCGAGGAGACCATCACCTCGTGCCGCGGATCCCTGGCCTCGCTCGGCCTCGACCACATCGACCTGTACCTCATCCACTGGCCGAACCCCTCCGTCGGCCGCTTCGTCGAGTCGTGGAAGGCCATGATCCAGCTGCAGCGCGAGGGCCTCGTCCGCAGCATCGGCGTCTCGAACTTCACCGAGGAGTTCCTGACCCGCCTCGCCGACGAGACGGGTGTGCTGCCGGCCGTCAACCAGGTCGAGCTGCACCCGTACTTCCCGCAGGAGGAGCTCCTCGCCTTCCACCGCGAGCACGGCATCGTCACCGAGGCGTGGAGCCCGCTCGGCAAGGCACAGGCGCCGTTCGCCGAGGAACCCGTCGCAGCGGCCGCCACGGCGCACGACGTCTCACCGGCGCAGGTCGTCCTGCGCTGGCACCACCAGCGTGGCGTGCTTCCGATCCCGAAGTCCGCGTCCCCGGAACGCCAGCGCACGAACATCGACGTCTTCGGCTTCGAGCTCAGCGACACCGAGGTGCGGGCGATCACGGCACTCGGGCGGACGGACGGCAGGCTCTTCGACGGCGACCCCAACACCCACGAGGAGATGTGAGTCCCGGCGGGCGCGTCCGCGCGCCCGCCGGCACCCCTCCTAGACTTGGCCGGGTGAAGCCCAGACGTCGTCGCCTGTCCCCGGTCCGTGCCCGCTCGTCGCGGGTGCTCCTCGTCGCCCTGGCCCTGGCGGTCGGTGCACCACTCGTCGCGACCCTGGCGAGCACGCCGCCCGCCGCGGCCGACGCTCGGACCGACGTGTCCGACTTCACCTTCGCGTCCTTCGACGGCGACTACACCCTGAGCCGTGGCGGCGACGGTCAGGCCGAGCTGCGCGCGGTCGAGACCTTCGTCGCGGAGTTCCCCGAGTCCGACCAGAACAAGGGAATCATCCGAGCGATCCCCGACGAGTTCGACCGGGCGCCACTGCACACGGAGATCGTCTCGGTGACCGACGCCGACGGTGCGCCCGTGGAGTGGGAGACCGACCGCGACGGTGACTTCCTCGAACTGTCGCTCGGGACGGACGACTACGTGCGCGGCACGCAGAGCTACGTCATCACCTACACGCAGCGCGGCGTCGTCGGCGCCTATCGCGACACACGCTCCGACGAGTTCTACTGGGACGCGCCCGGGACCGGCTGGGACCAGCCGTTCGCCGACGCCAGCATGACGGTGCGGGTCGCGCCCGACATCGCCGACGCGCTCACCGGTGACGGCGCCTGCTACCGCGGGGATCCGGACGACAGCTCGCCGTGCGACCTCTCCCAGGCGGAGGACGCCGACGGGGACGTCTTCACGACCTCCTCCGTCCCGGTGCAGGCCCGGCAGACGCTGACGGTCGCGATCGGGTTCGAACCGGGCACGTTCGTCCAACCGGCCCGCCCCGGCGAGGCACCGGTCTTCTCCATCGTCCCGATCGTCCTCGGTGCGCTGTCGGCCGCGGGGCTCGGAGCACTCCTGTGGATCCGACTGCGCCTCTGGCGGGACCACCCCGGTCGTGGCGTCATCGTGCCGCAGTACTCCGCCCCGAAGCAGATGAACCTCCTGCTGGCGGGCGACCTCGCCGGTCGCGCCGCCTCGTCGATGGCCGCCGAGATCGTCAGCCTCGCCGTCCGCGGCAAGCTCCGGATCGTGGACGGACCGGGCAAGAAGGACTACTCCCTGCAGTACCTCGACGACAGCGCGACGGATGAGCAGGAACGACGCGTGCTCGCCGCGCTCTTCCCCGACCGGAACCGACCGCGGGAGATGAAGGAGGTCGACCCGGCGCTCGGCAAGGCGGTCACCGCGGAACTCGCGTCCGCCAAGCGGAACGCCCTCGACCTCGGCCTCCGACGCTCGGTCTCCTCCGGGCGGGCGTGGATCATCGTGGGTGCGCTCGCCGTCCTGGGCGTCGCCGGGATCGTCTTCTTCGGGGTCGCCTACTCCCAGCGAGCGGACAACGGCTGGTCGGTCGCCGCGCTCTTCGTGACCGGGATCGCGCTGCTCGCGGGGATCGTGTTGGCCATCGCGCCGAAACCACTCACCGCCACCGGTGCCGATGCGCGGGACGAGTTGCTCGGCCTCCGCGACTATCTCGCGCTGGCGGAACAGGACCGCTTCCGCATGTTGCAGAGCCCTGACGGTGCCGAACGGGTGGACCTCGGCGACCCCGGCCAGCTCGTCCGGGTCACCGAACGGCTCCTGCCCTTCGCCGTGCTCTGGGGCGTGGAGCGCGAGTGGGCCAAGGAACTCGGTATCCGCTACGAGCAGGCCGGGAGTGCGCCGTCGTGGTACGCCTCGAACACCCCGTTCCAGGCGGCGATGTTCGCGAACGCGTTCTCCGGCTTCTCCGGATCGGCGTCGAGTACGTCGGCGTCCTGGTCGACCAGTGGCGGAGCGAGCTCGTCCGGCGGCTCGACGGGCGGTGGCTTCGCAGGCGGAGGTGGAGGCGGCGGAGGCGGCGGCGGGCGCTGATCGGCGTCGAGTTGACCTCGACCGGGCAGGGTGTAAGGATCGTGTACGGCGGGTGAACCGCCCGTATCCAGCACGTGAATTCCCCCCAAACATCTCGTCGGGGAGCACTGTGTCCGTATTCGCTCCGCCTCGAGAAAGACACCAGTGGAACTCGTTACCCTGACTGTCGTGCTGGTCATCGCACTGGCACTGTTCTTCGACTTCACGAACGGGTTCCACGACACGGCGAACGCCATGGCGACCCCGATCGCCACGGGCGCCCTCAAGCCGAAGACCGCCGTCCTGCTCGCCGCGATCCTCAACCTCGTCGGTGCGTTCCTGTCCACGGAGGTCGCCAAGACCATCTCGGGCGGGCTCATCCGAGAGGGCGAGGGCGGCATCCGGATCGGACCGGAGCTGATCTTCGCCGGGCTCATCGGCGCGATCGTCTGGAACATGCTCACCTGGCTCCTCGGTCTGCCGTCGTCGTCCAGCCACGCGCTGTTCGGCGGGCTCATCGGCGCGGCGATCGTCGGCGCCGGCTTCGGCTCGATCGACTTCGGTGTCGTCCTCTCCAAGGTCATCCTCCCGGCGTTGATCGCCCCCGTCACCGCAGGACTGGTCGCCTACTCGGCGACGAAGCTCGCCTATCGGATCACGCGCCGCTACGACGGCAAGCCCGACGGTCGCGACGGGTTCCGGTACGCGCAGATCTTCTCCTCGTCCCTCGTCGCCCTCGCGCACGGCACGAACGACGCACAGAAGACCATGGGTGTCATCACGCTCACCTTCATCGCGGTCGGCGTGCAGGCGGTCGGCACCGGCCCCGAGCTCTGGGTCATCGTCGTCTGCGCCCTCGCCATCGCGCTCGGCACCTACATGGGCGGCTGGCGGATCATCAAGACCATCGGTACGGGACTCACGGACGTCAAGCCGGCGCAGGGCTTCGCGGCCGAGACGAGCACCGCCGCCACGATCCTCGCGTCGAGCCACCTCGGCTTCGCCCTCTCCACCACGCAGGTCGCCTCCGGGTCCGTCATCGGCTCTGGGCTCGGGCGACGCGGATCGAAGGTGCGCTGGGGGACCGCCGGGCGGATCGCCCTCGGCTGGTTGATGACCCTGCCCGCGGCCGGCATCGTCGGGGCGCTCGCCGCCGCCGTCGCCCACCTCGGTCTCGTCGGCATCATCATCGACGCCGTGGTGGGGGTCGGTGTCATCCTCACCATCTTCCTCATCTCGCGCCGGAACCAGGTCGACCACAGCAACGTCGTCAGCGAGGTCGCCGACTCCGGTCGTGCGGTCAAGATCAAGCGCAACCCCAAGCCCAAGAAGGTGAAGAAGTGATCGACTGGGCAGCATTCCTGATCGTCTTCGCGACGTCGCTCGTTGGCGCGACCGCGATCGTCAGTCTGTACTCGCTCGGGCTCCGGCTCCTCACCACCGCCGGGCGCGTGCCCGTGGTGGCGCCGGCCGAGTTCACCGACGCGATCACGGTCATCACGCCGGAGGAAGCCGCGAAGGCGGCGAAGCGGGCCGCGAAGGCCGCTCGGAAGAACCCATTGACCCCCGTGCAGCAGAACCTGGCCCGTGCCGGTGCCTACGCCTGCTTCGCCCTGTGTGCGGCGGCGGTCCTGTTCGGCATCTACCTGATCGTGCCGTTCTTCCACCAGGGCTGACCCCTCGGATCCACCAGCGCACCGCGCTGACGCGAGCGCGGGCCACCGGTCCGGAGCCGATCCGTGTGGGTGCGCCAGCGCGGTGCGCTGACGCGAACCGCACCTACCCGGCATGGCCGCGGGTCACACACGTGAGCGCGGGGCTCCAGAGACCCGCGCTCACGCGTACGACCCGCGCCGACGCCAGCGCACCGCGCTGGCGCACCCCCACCCGACGGGTCAGGCGGTCTTCCGCCAGCGGCCGATGGTCGTCATCACGTGGTAGATGACGATCGCAGCGATCGTGCCGAGTGCGATCCCGTTGAAGCTGACGTCGCCACCCGCCACCCAGGTGAAGTCCGCGATGCCGATGATGAGCGCCGTCGCCGCGGTGAACTGGTTGACGGGCTTCGAGAAGTCGACCTTGTTGTCGAGCCAGATCTTCACGCCGATGATCCCGATGAGTCCGTACAGGGCCGTCGTGACGCCGCCGAGGACGCCCGCCGGGATGGTGTTGATGACCGCACCGACCTTGGGGGAGAGGCCGAGGAGGACCGCGAACAGACCGGCGACCCAGTAGGCCGCCGTGGAGTAGACCCGCGTCGCCGCCATGACGCCGATGTTCTCGCCGTAGGTCGTCGTGCCCGAACCGCCGCCGAAACCGGCCAGCATCGTCGCCAGACCGTCGGACAGGAGCGCGCGACCGGTCTGCTTGTTCACGGAGGCGTCGGTCATCTGCGCGACGCCCCGGATGTGGCCGACGTTCTCGGCGATGAGGACGAGCACGACGGGGAGGAACGCCGGGAGGACCGCCCAGACCGCCGGGTTCGAGATCGGGTTGTCCGCGAGGTGGAACTCGGGGAGGCCGACCCACGCGGCGTCCGCGATCTTCGAGAAGTCGATCTCCTGACGGATCGCTGCGACGATGTACCCGACCACGACACCGATGACGATCGACAGTCGGCCGAGGATCCCGCGGAAGACGACGGTCGACAGGATGACGGCCGCGAGCGTCACGAGGGCGGTGATCGGAGCCTCCACGAAGTTGTTCTTCGCGGCGGGGGCGAGGTTGAACCCGATGAGCGCGACGATGGCACCGGCGACGACCGGCGGCATGAGCGCATCGATCCACCCGGTTCCCGTGACCTGCACGATGACGCCGACGAGCGCCAGGAGGAGACCCACCGCGAGGATGCCGAAGAGGGCGCTGCCCATGCCCTGGCTCGCGACCGCGGCGGAGATGGGGGCGATGAAGGCGAACGACGAGCCGAGGTAGCTCGGCACGCGGTTCTTGGTGATGACGAGGAACAGGATGGTGCCGACGCCCGAGAAGAACAGCGTCGTGGTGGGCGGGAACCCGGTCAGCACGGGGACGAGGAACGTGGCGCCGAACATCGCGACGACGTGCTGCATGCCGAGGCCGATGGTCCGCGGCCAGGTGAGCCGTTCTCCGGGGCCGACGATCGCGTGGGTCGGGACGTGCTTGCCGTCGCCGTGCAGAGTCCAGGGCAGCGCCATGTGAGCTCGATTCCGTGAGGAGGGTGCTGGGAAAGGGGTCCAGCCGATCGTAGCGGCACCCTCGCATCCCGGTCGTCGCGGGGCGGTCCGCCGTGCCGGTACGCTGGTTGCTTCGATGCAGACCCAGGAGGTCCAGTGACCACGACGCCCACCGCTCCGCGCTCGTTCCGAGAGCGTCTCGACGGTTTCTTCGAGATCAGCAAGCGCGGTTCGACCGTCGGAGGCGAGGTGCGCGGCGGCCTCGTGACCTTCGTCGCGATGGCCTACATCGTCATCCTCAACCCGATCATCCTGAGCGGCTCGGCCGACGTCACCGGTGGCGAGCTCGGCTTCGCCCAGGTCGCCGCCGTGACCGCCCTGACCGCCGGCGTCATGACGATCCTCTTCGGTCTCGTGGCGCGGCTGCCGTTCGCCTTCGCGGCCGGACTCGGCATCAACTCGTTCCTCGCGGTCAGCGTCGTCGGTCAGGTCACCTGGGCCGAGGCGATGGGCCTCGTCGTCATCAACGGGCTCATCATCGTCCTCCTCGCGGCGACCGGACTCCGCGCCATGATCTTCAACGCGGTGCCCATCCAGTTGAAGATCGCGATCACGGTCGGCATCGGCCTCTTCATCGCGTTCATCGGCTTCGTCGACGCCGGCTTCGTCCGCTCGACGGGCGCCGGTTCGCCGCCCGTCGGCCTCGGGATCGAGGGCTCGGTCGCCACCGTGCCGACCGCCGTGTTCGTCATCTCCCTGCTGCTCACGGGCGTGCTCGTCGCGCGCAAGATCAAGGGTGCCCTGCTCATCGGCATCGTCGCCTCCACGATCATCGCCATCCTCGCCGAGGCCGTCTTCAAGGTCGGCGCCTCCAACGGCGGCGAGAACCCCGGTGGCTGGAACCTCAGCGTCCCGACCCTGCCCACCCAGGTCGTCGGGGTCCCCGACCTCAGCCTGCTCGGCCAGGTGAGCTTCGGCGGCTTCGAGCGCATCGGCGTCCTCGCCGCGCTCATGCTCGTCTTCACCCTCGTGTTCACGAACTTCTTCGACGCCATGGGGACGATGACCGGCCTCTCGAAGGAGGCCGGTGTGGCGGACGCCAAGGGCGACTTCCCACGACTCCGCTCGGCGCTCATCGTCGAGGGTGTCGGCGCGGTGGCCGGTGGCGCGACCTCGTCCTCCTCCTCGACCGTCTTCATCGAATCCGGTGCGGGCATCGGCGAAGGGGCACGCACCGGCCTCGCGAACCTCGTGACCGGTGCGCTGTTCCTGCTCGCCATGTTCTTCACGCCGCTCACGCAGATCGTGCCCTCCGAGGTCGCCGCCGCCGCGCTCGTCATCGTCGGGACGCTCATGATGTCGCAGATCAAGGACATCGTCTGGACCGAGTTCTCGGTCGCGCTCCCGGTGTTCCTGACGGTCGTCGTCATGCCGCTGACGTACTCGATCGCGAACGGCATCGGCGCCGGCTTCATCGCCTGGGTCGTGCTCCGCTCCCTGTCCGGGAAGGCGCGCGAGATCAGCCCGCTCCTGTGGGTCGTCGCAGCCGGGTTCCTCGTCTTCTTCGCCCGCGGACCCATCGAGCAGCTCCTCGGCGTCGCGTCCTGACCGTCTGCGGTCGGCCGCCCTCGGGTGGTCGACCGCGGCGGAGCACGTCGGCGGTGGCTCCTAGACTCGGATCATGACTTCCGACGTCCGTTTCGGTCAGTACCCGGCTCCCGACAGGGTCATCGTCCATCTGAGCGACCCGCACCTCCTGGCCGACGGCCGACGCCTCTACGACGCGGTCGACGTGCAGGCCAACCTGGAGCAGGCCCTCCGTCAGATCGAGCGCATGCAGCTCCGGCCCGACGCGATGGTGTTCACGGGCGACCTCGCGGATCTCGGAGAGGCCGACGCCTACCGTCGACTCCGGGAGCGGGTCGAACCCGTCGCCGAGCGACTCGGCACCACGATCGTCTGGCTCATGGGCAACCACGACGAACGGTCGGTCATGCGGACGGAGCTCCTCGACCTCCCGGCGGGGGAGCAGCCGCTCGACGCCGTCTGGGATTTCGGCGGCTTGCGCGTCATCGGCCTCGACTCGACCGTCCCGGGGTGGCACCACGGTGAGCTGGAGGACAGCCAGCTGGAGTGGCTGGAGTCGGTGCTGGCCACGGCGGCGCCGCTCGGCAGCATCCTCGCCATGCACCACCCGCCGGTTCCGTCGAGCATCCCGTTCTTCGACATCCTCGAGCTCCGCGACCAGCACCGGCTCGAGGCCGTGCTGCGCGGGACCGACGTCCGGGCCATCCTGGGCGGCCATCTGCACTACTCCACCTCGAGCACCTTCGCCGGCATCCCCGTCCAGGTCGCCAGCGCGAGTTGTTACTCGATGAACCTCTCGCTCCCGTCCGTGGAGGTGAACGGGATGTTCGGCGGTCAGTCGTTCAACCTGGTGCACGTCTACGACGACCGCATCACCCACTCCACGGTCCCGCTCGGCGACTACACCACCGCCGACACCTTCAGCGCGGCGTTCGTCGACCGCATGGCCGCCCTGAGCCCGGCCGAGCGGCTGGAGGCGTTCTCGCGCAAGCGGTGACCCACGGATGCTGAACCGCAGGCCGTGAACCGTCTCGGGTCCAAGACACCGCAGCGGCATCGGGGATCGCACCCGGCTACGCTGGAAGGGACATCCACCCACCAGGCAACGGAGCCACGAGTGACGATCAGCACCACCAGCAGCAGCACCCCCACCACCCTTGGAGCAGACGACGACATGGCGGACAGGACGAACAGCGACGAGACTCGGACGGAGTCGGATTCACTCGGTTCGATGGAGATCCCGGCCGACGCGTACTGGGGCATCCACACGGCACGCGCGCTCGAGAACTTCCCCATCACGAAGCGTCCGATCTCCGTCTACCCCGACCTCGTCGTCGCCATCGCGAGCGTCAAGCAGGCCGCCGCCCGCGCGAACGCCGAGATCGGGGTCCTCGACCCGGCGAAGGCGAACCTCATCGACCGCGCGTGCCAGATCATCATCGACGGTGACTTCCACGAGGAGTTCGTCGTGGGCGTGATCCAGGGCGGCGCGGGTACATCGACGAACATGAACGCGAACGAAGTGATCACGAACATCGCGCTCGAGCTCGCCGGCCACGCCAAGGGCGAGTACCAGTTCCTGCACCCACTCGACGACACCAACCGGTCGCAGTCCACCAACGACGTCTACCCGACCTCGATCAAGATCGCGCTCGCGTTCTCGCTGCAGTTCCTCCTGACGGAGCTCGGCCTGCTGCGCGACTCGTGCAGCGCGAAGTCCGTCGAGTTCTCCCACGTCCTCAAAGTCGGGCGCACGCAGCTCCAGGACGCCGTCCCGATGACCCTCGGGCAGGAGTTCCACGGCTTCGCCACGACGCTGAACGAGGACTACGACCGCCTCCACGAGACCCTCTGGCTGCTCGCCGAGGTCAACCTCGGCGCCACCGCGATCGGGACGGGGATCACCGCCGACCCGCGCTACGCGGAGGCCGTCGTCCGTCACCTCAACCAGATCACGGGCCTCGCGCTCACCACGGCACCCGACCTCATCGAGTCGACGAGCGACGCCGGCGGGTTCATGTCGTTCAGCGGCACCCTGAAGCGGAGTGCCATCAAGCTCTCCAAGATCTGCAACGACCTGCGTCTGCTGTCGAGCGGTCCGCAGGCCGGCCTCGGCGAGATCAACCTGCCGCCCCGACAGGCCGGATCGAGCATCATGCCGGGCAAGGTCAACCCGGTCATCCCGGAGGTCGTGAACCAGGTGGCGTTTAGCGTCGTCGGCGCCGACATGACGGTCACGATGGCGGCCGAGGCCGGGCAGTTGCAGCTCAACGCCTTCGAACCGGTCATCGCCCACTCGCTGCTGCAGAGCATCGTCTGGATGGCACAGGCGTGCAAGACGCTGCGGGTGAACTGCATCGACGGCATCACGGCGAACGAGGAACGGCTCGAGGTGATGGTCGGCGCGTCCGTCGGCGTCATCACCGCCCTGACCCCGTTCATCGGGTACCAGTCGGCTGCGGCGCTCGCGAAGACCGCTCTGCTCACGGGCCGCAACGTCGCGGACCTCGTGGTCGAGGCCAACCTCATGACGCGCGACGAGGTGACGAAGCAGCTCTCGCCCGCGCGGCTCTCGGGGATCGAGGCCATCACCTCGGCCATCCCGATCATCGACCTGCCGATCCCGGGCGCGGACTCCGACCCGAGCCGCTGACCGACGCGGCAGCACACGACGAAGCCGTCCGGACCCTAGTCCGGACGGCTTCGTCGTGTGCTGTGGGGGAGTCGCTACCAGGCGGTGACCGTGCAGTGCGTCGTGAGCGATCCGACGCCTTCGACGGACACCGTCACCGTCGCGCCGTCGGTCAGGAAGACCTGCGGGTCGCGCGAGTATCCCGCGCCGCCCGGGCTGCCCGTCGAGATGAGCGTTCCGGGTAGGAGGGTCGCGGAGCCCGACAAATGTTCGATGAGCGTCGCGACGCTGCGGACCATGTGACTGGTCGAGGAGTCCTGGAGCGTCACGCCGTCGAGGACGGTCGAGATGTGGAGGTCCTGTGGGTCGGGGATCTCGTCCGCGGTCACGACGACCGGGCCGGTCGGGGTGAACCCGTCGAAGGACTTGCAGCGCGACCACTGCGCCTCGGAGTACTGGATGTTGCGGGCGGTGATGTCGTTGACGACGGTGTACCCGAACACGTACCCGAGCGCATCGGCCGCATCGACGTCGCGAGCGGCCCGGCCGATGACGACACCGAGCTCCGCCTCGTAGTCCACCTGCTCGCTGATCGCCGCGGGCCAGCTCGTGGTGCCCTCGTGACCGGTGAGCGAGTTCGCCCACAGGCCGAAGATGGTGGGGGCGTTGTCGGTCTTGAGGTTGAGCTCCTGCGAGTGCGCCGAGTAGTTGAGCCCGACCGCGAGGATCGTCGGCGGACGGAGGACCGCGGACGCGTGCACGAGCCCGTCGAGGGGTTCTCCGCTGACACCGTGGGCGAGCGACGTCTCGACGAAGCTCCGCACGCGGTCCAGCTCGGCCGGGCCGCGTTCGATGAGCTCCTGGAGGTCGCGCGGGGCGTCCTCGAGGATCTCGTCGAGGAACACCGCCCCGGTGTCGCTGATGACGGCGAGTCGGACCCGCGGCTCTGCGGGGGTACTCGGCTGGTGGTCTGTGGCGACGAAATGGGCGAACTTCACCCGTCTACGGTATCGCAGGCGCGTCGGGCGCGGGCGTTGTGGACATACCGGTCCGAGCTGCGGGTGCCCGGACACGACGGAAGGGATGCGAGACGGATCCCCGGGCGACGGCCCCGGACAGACTCATCGCCCGGTGCTGCGGCAATGCCTGCGAGTCGCCCGGGCGATGAGTTGGTCTGTCCCTCCAGCATGCACCCGGGTGCCACGGCCCGCAACCCCCAAGTACCGGGCGCAGCGCCACGTCCACCCCACCCGGCGTCGGCCCGGGGCGTCACGCGCTCAGCGAAATCCGCGTGAACCGGTCGGGCGGAACTGCTTGGATGGAGTCATGACCGATTCAGCACGCACCAAGCCCGAGGTCGACGCCCCCACGGGCCCGGCCCCCACCGAACTCGTCATCGAGGACATCTTCCTCGGCGAAGGCGACGAGGCGCAGGCCTCCTCGACCGTCGACGTCCACTACCTCGGCGTCGGCTACGACTCCGGCGAGGAGTTCGACTCCTCGTGGAGCCGCGGGCAGTCCATCAACTTCCCGCTGCGCAACCTCATCCAGGGCTGGCAGCACGGCATCCCCGGCATGAAGGTCGGCGGCCGTCGCAAGCTCACGGTCCCGCCGGAGCTCGCCTACGGCCCGGCCGGCAGCGGCCACCAGCTCTCCGGCCAGACGCTCGTCTTCGTGATCGACCTCCTGGGCGTCAAGTAACCATCCGCAGGTCACCCCTCGTCTCTCTCGACCGACGCGTCGCTGAGGCGAGGGGTGTCGCATGTCTCCCAGACCGAACGAGGACCACATGACCACCGCAACCCAGTACGTCGACCGCCTGACGGCGACCATTCCGGACTTCCCGACGCCCGGCATCCTGTTCCGCGACCTGACCCCGGTCTTCGCCGACGCCGACGCCTTCCGCGCGATCATCGACGAGCTGGCGTCGCGCTTCGAGGGTCGCTTCGACGCCGTCGCCGGTGTCGAGGCCCGTGGGTTCCTGCTCGCCGCGGCGGTCGCGTACGCGACCCACACGCGACTGGTCCCCATCCGCAAGGCGGGCAAGCTGCCGGGCGAGGTGCTCCGCGAGGACTACGGCCTCGAGTACGGCGCCGCCGCCCTGGAGCTCCGCACCGAGCAGCTGCCGGCCGGGACGCGCGTGCTCATCCTCGACGACGTGCTCGCGACGGGCGGCAGCTGCGGTGCGGCGGTCAACCTCATCGAGCGCGCCGGATACGAGGTGGCGGGGCTCGGGCTGGTGCTCGAGCTCGAGGGACTGCCCGGCCGGGCCTCGCTCAGCGGTCGCGACGTCTTCTCGATCGCCACGGCTCCCGCCTAGGCGCTACGGCGTCGGCGTCCGGGCGTCGTAGCGGCGGAAGGCCCCCTGGACGCGGACGAGCGTCCAGACGAGCACGACGACCAGGAGTCCACCGGCGAGCGCCGGTACCCAGAGCGCGAAGGCCGAAGCCGCGAGGCCGATGTAGAGGTCGCCGACGCGGGGTCCGCCGGTCACGACGACGGTGAAGACGCCCTGCAGCCGGCCTCGGACGGCATCGGGCACGGCCGCCTGGAGGATCGTCATCCGGAAGATCGAACTGATGTTGTCGGCCGCTCCGGCGACGGCGAGTGCGATCGCCGCGATCACGATGGCGGGCAGGTTCGCGTCTGCCGCATCGTGGGTCGCCGTTCCGGAGAATGTGACCCATGCGAGGACCGCGCCGAAGCAGGCGATGGCGAGCCCGTAGACGATGATGGCCCGCTCGATGGCGCGGCCCTGGCGGTCGATCCGGCCGAGTCGTCCGGAGTCGAGGCTCGACAGCAGGGTGCCGACCGCGCCGGCCGCGGTCAGGACCCCGACGGTGATCGCGCCGCCACCGAGCAACAGCGTGCCGACGGCGGGGTAGAGCACCCGTGGGTTGCCGAACGTCATCGCGACGATGTCGACGATGAACGTCATCCGGACGTTGGGGGCCGTCCGGAGGAAGGTCCAGCCGTCGACCAGGCTCGCGAGGCCCGGAAGTCGACTGACGCCGCCTTCGGGCAGGATCTTCGGCAGCGACGCGATTCCGAGGAAGGCGGCGACGAACAGCACGACGTCGATCGTGTAGGTCCAGCGGAATCCGACACCGGCCACGAGGACGCCGGCGAGTGCGGGGCCGACCGTGACCATGACTCCCGCTGCGATGCCGGACAACGCCGCGGCGGACGGCAGGAGACGGGCCGGCAGCAGCCGGGGGAGGATCGCCTGCCGGGTCGTCCCGACGATGGTCGTCGACACGGCGTTGATCGTCGTGAGGAGGTACAGGGGCCAGACCAGCTCCGAACCGCTCCAGGCGAGCACCGCGATGATCGCCGTGGACACCCACGTGACCACGGCGGCCGTCAGGGCGACCGTGCGTCGGTCGAACGCGTCCGCGAGCATGCCGCCGTAGAGCCCGAAGCAGATCATCGGGATGAGGGCGATGACGCCCACGAGCGAGACGGCGAACGTCGACGCGGTGAGGTCGTAGACCTGGAGGCCGACGGCGACGATGGTCATCTGACCGCCGATCCCGGTGATCGCCCCGCCGATCCACAGCCGGGCGAAGGCGGGACTCTCCCGGAGCGGACTCAGATCGACGAGGAGCCCGCGCCGCCCGGATCCGGGTGCAGCGCTCACCGGGGCATCGGGTGACGGGATGGAGCGCGCTCGGACATGCACCTCAGCCTACGCGCGTCGCGGCAGGGCTCCGCGGCGAGGGGCAGGGGCTGCCCGGAGTCGGTTGTCAGCGCCCTCGGGCAGGATGGAGACATGCGTCTCTGGTCGATCCATCCCCGGTACTTCGACGCCCAGGCGCTGACCTCGTCTTGGCGGGAAGGGCTGATCGCCCAGCGGGTCCTGCAGGAGCCGGGATCGAGCCTCCGTGCACACCCGCAGCTCCAGCGCTTCCTCGAGGCCGACGAACCGCTGGAGGCGATCGCGGCCTACCTCAACGGTGTCGCCGACGAGGCGCAGGAGCGCGACATGGTCTTCGACCGCGCGCGGGTCGTCGCGGCCGGCGTCCTTCCTGAACCCCTCGTCGTGACCGACGGCCAGCTCGACTACGAATGGGGCAACCTGCGGCGGCATCTGCTCGGACGCAGCCCGGACGTCGCGTCCCGATGGGCGAGGGTCTGGCGACCGCAGCCGCATCCGGTGTTCGTCGTCGTGGGTGGTGGCGTCGCCTCATGGGAGCTCGCCTGAGCGACCCGCTCGACGGCTGAGGCCCGAGCCACTACCGTTGCCGCATGGGCAGACACGCTGATGTGGGAGCCGCGCCGCTTTCGGCGACCGGTACGGTGGTGCGGCTGCGGCCGGACCTCGAAGAAGCGATCGATGACGCGGGGAGATTGGCGTTCTTCCGCGGCCTGCCGAACAGCGCGCAACGGGAACTCGCGCTGTGGGTCGAGCGCTCGAAGGACACACACCGTGAATCACGGATCGAAGCGGTCATCGAGTTGCTCGCCCAGCGGGCCGTGGAACTCCGGACAGCCGCTCCGGCGCGTACCGCGGGCGGTCAGCGGCGCTGATGGGCACGCGTCGGCGCGCCCGCGGCGCTGACGGGGCTCAGAATCCGAAGTCCCCGCCCCCGCCGAAGTCTCCACCGCCACCGACGTCGCCGAACCCACCGTCACCCCAGCCGCCGCCGTCGGCTGCGGAGGCGTCGGTCGCCGCGCCGTCTCCCGCCCCGTCCTCGGCACCGCTCTGATCGGTGCCACCGGCATCGGCTGCGGCATCGGTCCCGACGGTGTCCGGGATGAACGCCTGCGCGATGGCCGAACCGACCACGACACCGGCGATGGTGCCGAGCATCGAGCTGGCCAGCATGCCGCCGAAGCCCATCCCACCGCCCTGCGGACCGAGGTTGCGCTCGAGGGTCCCGGGCTGCCGCACTTCGGCCCGGGTGGCCGAACGCGCGAGGGCCTTGGGGGAGTCGTCTGCCGGTGCCTCACCGGTCGGGGCGTCCTCCGACAACTGTCGGTACAGGATGCCCCGCTGCTCGGAGGTGAGCTTCGTGAAGGCCTCTTCGTGGACCTGTTCGATGGTCTCCGGCGGCGCTGTCCGCAGCAGGTAGCGGTAGCGTTCGACGGCGATCTCGTCCTCCGTCCGCGCGTGGGCCGGGGCCGGGCTCCCGCCGCCCGTCGCCTGGACAGGTCCATCGGACTCGGGGCGTCCGAGCAGTCGATCGAGGAATCCCATGCTGTGCTCCTTCACGGTCGCGGGGGTCCAGCGTACGCGTCAGGTGTGGCATCCGGCTTGGATCGCCCTGGGAATCCACTGCGGTGACCGAGACGGAATATGTCAGGCCGTTCGAGCGCTGCACCCTGATGCGTCTGTCGCCGTTCGGCAGCGCGACGAAAGGTGACCATGCGACTCTCGATACTGGATCTCATCCCCGTCCGCACCGACCAGGACACCGCGGCTGCCCTCGCAGCGACGATCGCCCTGGCGAAGCGCGCCGACGAGCTGGGGTACCACCGGTATTGGGTGGCCGAGCACCACAACATGCCGTCCGTCGCATCGACGAACCCCGCGGTCGTCATCGGCATCCTGGCCGCCGCCACGCAGCGGATCCGGGTCGGCTCCGGCGGCGTGATGCTCCCGAACCACGCGCCACTCGTCGTCGCCGAGCAGTTCGCGCTCCTCGAGGCCTCCGCGCCCGGTCGCATCGACCTCGGCCTCGGCCGGGCACCGGGCAGCGACCCCGTCATCTCCGCCGTGCTCCGCCAGTCCGGCAACACGAGCGACGTCGACCGGTTCCCGAACAACGTGCAGGACATCGTCGCCCTCCTCGGCGTCGACGGTGCGAGCGTGCGGATGACCTCCGGCGAGGAGTACGCCCTGCGGGGGACGCCGAAGGCCGGCAGTGTGCCGGACGTGTGGTTGCTCGGTTCGAGCGACTACTCGGCGGCGCTCGCCGCAGCGCTCGGACTGCCCTACGTCTTCGCGCATCACTTCTCCGGCCAGGGGACGGCTCGTGCCCTCGAGCTCTACCGGTCCAGTTTCCAGCCGTCCGGTCATCTCGACGCGCCTCGCACCTTCCTGACCGCGAACGCCGTGGTCGCCGACACGGCCGCCGAGGCGGAGGCGTTGGCGCTGCCCAACCTGCAGCAGATGGCGAGACTGCGTTCCGGCAAGCCGCTCGGACCCATCGCGACCGTCGAAGAGGCCGCCGCGACCGAGCCGAGCGACCTCGAGCTCGGTTTCGTCGAGCAGATGCGCGCTGCCTGGATCATCGGCGACGCCGACCAGGCTGCGGCTGAGCTGCAGGGTCTCGCCGACCGCTTCGGTGTCGACGAGGTCATGGTGTCGCCCGTCGGGTCGGCACGGGAGGGCACGCCGTCGAACTCGGCGCCCGCACGTGAGCGGACGATCGAACTGCTGGCGGAGCGCTTCCCGCAGCACTGAGCCGTCGGCGTCACGCGACCGGCGAGGAATCGTCAGTCGCGTGGCGGCTGGACGGCGCGCACCCGTTCGACGAGTTCCTGCCAGGGGCCGGTGAGCTGCTGCTCGCCGAGGGTGGCCTCCTTGGGCGCGCATCTGATGCGGTAGACGTACCGATCCGGGACCGGCGGTCCTTGTGGGGTGTCGTCCCACGGGATGCGGTCGAGCAGGACGATCCACCGGTCGACGTCGGGCTGCTCGTCGACGACGACCTCCCAGCGTCGGGTGAGACCGGCGACACCGCCGCTCCTCGTCACCGTGACCTTCATGCCGCGATGCTACTCCGCGAGCCCGGGCGCTGCCATGACGCTCAGACGGACGGCTCGATACCGACGAGCGCCCACGCCTGCCCGACCGCGGTGTGCTCCTCCGAGTCCACACCGAACCTGGCGGCGGCCGCCGCGATCGTCGCCGCGGCGAAGGTCGCGAAGTCGGCGCGCTCCGACAGGCCGCCGACGAGGGTGTCGTACCAGATGAGCCCCGCACGCTCCCAGGCGTTGCCGCCGAGGGCGACGGCGAGCGTCGCGAACGCCCGGTTGGGGATGCCGGAGTTGAGGTGGACGCCTCCGTTGTCGTCGGTGGTCTCGACGTAGTCGTCGAAGTGCGCCGGCTGCGGGTCCTTCCCGAGGACGTCGTCGTCGTAGGCCGTGCCCGGGGCGAGCATGGAACGCAGTGCGTTGCCCTCGACCTCGTCCGTGAAGAGCCCTTCGCCGATGAGCCAGGACGCCGATGCCGCGTCCTCGCGGCGCGCGTGCTGTTCGACGAGGGCGCCGAAGACGTCGGACACGTGTTCGTTGAGCGCTCCGGGCTGCCCCTCGTAGACGAGGTTCGCCGTGTACTGCGTCACGCCGTGGGCCAGCTCGTGGCCGATGACGCTCAGGGAGCTCGTGAAGCTGCGGAAGACCTCGCCGTCGCCGTCGCCGAAGACCATCTGCTCGCCGTTCCAGAACGCGTTGTCGTAGTCGTCGCCATAGTGGACGGTGGCGAGCAACGGCAGCCCGCGGCCGTCGATGGAGTCGCGGGCGAACGCCTCGGCGAAGGGGGCATGGGTGTCTCCGAGGCCGTCGTAGGCGGCGGAGACCGCGGCGTCGGTGGTGGCGGGCTCGCCCTCGGAGCGGACGAGCGTGCCCGGGAGGGTCTCGGTCCGCCGGGCGTCGTGGATGCTGCGCTGTGGGGCACTGACCGGACGCTTGCCAGCCGTGGCGCTGCGCACGGGATCAGCGGCCCGCTCCGAGCCGGGCTCGGGGAAGCGGTATGGTCGCGTGGCGAGCAGCGAGTACCGCGCGGCACTGGCGGCACGCGCCAGCTGCGGAGCGTCGAGTTCAGCGATGCGCTCGAGCAACCAGGGCGGGACGATGCCGCACACGTGCCGAGAGGCAGGTGTCGGCGTGCTGGACGAAGGGTTCGGTGAGCCGTTCATGCGGTGATCCTGCCATAGCCCGCCGACACGGCGTACGGCTCGCGCGGCGCGCTGTGGACAGGATGCCGAACGGGCCGGGAATAGCGCGGGTGTGAACGCCGTTGTCCTGGATATCCATGCAAACGCATGAAAGAACGAGTGGGAGCGCATGATGCAATTCGGAATCTTCACGGTGGGGGATGTCACCACCGACCCGACCACCGGGATCACGCCCACCGAGCACGAGCGCATCGAGGCGATGGTCGCGATCGCCGTGAAGGCGGAGGAGGTCGGTCTCGACGTCTTCGCGACCGGCGAGCACCACAACCCGCCCTTCGTCCCGTCGAGTCCCACGACCATGCTCGGCTACATCGCGGCGAAGACCACGGACCTCATCCTCTCGACGAGCACGACGCTCATCACCACGAACGACCCGGTGAAGATCGCCGAGGACTACGCCATGCTGCAGCACCTGGCCGGCGGCCGGGTCGACCTCATCATGGGCCGCGGCAACACGGGGCCCGTCTACCCGTGGTTCGGCAAGGACATCCGCGAGGGCATCAACCTCGCCATCGAGAACTACGCGTTGCTCCACCGCCTCTGGCGAGAGGACTACGTCGACTGGCAGGGCCAGTTCCGCACCCCGCTGCAGGGCTTCCAGTCCACGCCGCGACCGCTCGACGGCGTGCCGCCCTTCGTGTGGCACGGCTCCATCCGGAGCCCCGAGATCGCCGAGCAGGCGGCCTACTACGGCGACGGCTTCTTCGCGAACAACATCTTCTGGCCGAAGGAGCACTACATGCGCCTCATCCAGCTGTACCGTCAGCGGTTCGAGCACTACGGACACGGCACGGCCGCGCAGGCGATCGTCGGACTCGGCGGTCAGGCGTTCATGGCGAAGAACTCGCAGGACGCCGTCGCCCAGTTCCGGCCGTACTTCGACAACGCCCCGGTCTACGGCCACGGGCCGACGCTCGAGGACTTCACCGAACAGACGCCGCTCACCGTCGGCAGTCCGCAGCAGGTCATCGACCGGTACGCCGGCATGCGCGAATACTTCGGCGACTACCAGCGTCAGCTGTTCCTCATGGATCACGCCGGGCTCCCGCTCGCGACGGTGCTCGACCAGCTCGAGATCCTCGGCGGCGAGGTCGTGCCGGTGCTGCGCAAGGAGTTCGCGAAGGACCGTCCGGCCGACGTGCCGGAGGCGCCGACGCACGCGTCGATGGTCGCGGCCGCTGAGGCGGAACTCGCTTCGCGCTCCGGTGCGGTCGAGACGAGCCGGGTCGCATCCGGTTCGGCGTTCGGCGCGGCGGCGGTCGGGGTGACCCGATGACCGCGAAGCGCACGCTCGCCGTCGTGTCGGCCGGTCTCAGCCAGCCGTCGTCGACGCGCCTCCTCGCCGACCGTCTCCGCGACGCCACCGTGGCACGCCTCGAGCAGGACGGGTACGAGGCCCGGACGACGTCGATCGAGCTGCGCGACCTCGCGCAGGACATCACGAACAACCTGCTGACCGGGTTCCCCAGTCCGCGGTTGTCCGAGGCGATCGAGGCGATGACCTCCGCGGACGGCGTGATCGCGGTGACACCGATCTTCTCCTCCAGCTACTCCGGCCTGTTCAAGTCGTTCTTCGACGTGGTGGAGCCGACCGCCTTGACCGGGGTGCCCGTCGTCCTCGGTGCGACGGGCGGGTCGGCCAGGCATTCGCTCGCGCTCGAATACGCCGTGCGTCCCTTGTTCGCCTACCTGCGGGCGGTGACCGTGCCGACCGCCGTGTTCGCGGCCTCCGAGGACTGGGGGTCGGGCGACGCGCAGGTCAGTGCCCTGCCGCCGCGGATCGACCGCGCGGCCGGCGAGCTGAGCGCACTCGTGGCGGCCTCGGACCGTTCCGGGCGCCTGGACGACCCGTTCGCGCTCGATCGCCCGTTCTCCGAGCTGCTCGGCGGTCTCGGGGCCTGATCGGACGACTCCGTCCGATCGCCCGGATGCGGGCGGGGATCGCCGGGTGCGGTCCCCGCCTCCGTCGTTCCCAGGCTCGGCGCCCCGGTCTTTGGGATACTGGTGGCGTGCGTCGCCGTCCGGCGTCGCCGGAGGGAGTGGTGGCCAGGTGATCCCCGGAGCGCGTCGACTCGGTTCGATGTTGCAGCGTGCCGCTCGTGCCGCGGCGCTCGCCGTGGTGGCGGTGTCGCTCGGCGCCGGATCCGTCGTCCTGCCGCTCGCCGCATCCGCTCCCGCGTCGGCCGCCGGCACCGGCACGATCGAGAGCCCGACCGACGGCGACACCGTCTACCGCGTCGACTACACCCTGGACGGCGAACAGGTGAGCGGATTCGACGTCACCGGCACCGCCGACGCGGGTGCCGACGTCGTGCTGTCCTACTGGCGCTCGATCGACCTCTACGACTCGGCGAAGGCTTGCTTCAGCAGCTCCACGGCCGACGACGCGTCGTGCGACCTGCAGTCCACCGGCGGGACGGGGGCGACCGAGTTCCGCTTCGACGGTCAGCCGATCGAGATCGGGAGCGACGGCGGATGGTCCACCAGGATCAACATGACCCAGTGGCTGCGCGGCGCGGACGCGGGGGAGTACGACATCACCCTCGCCCTCGTGTCGACGAACGCCGACGGCGGGGCCACGCTCGGCGACCCGGTCCGGCTCGTCTACGACTCCACGACGACCGCCGAGGCGGCGGAGGCGGCGGCCGAACCCGCGCCGAGCGCCAGTGCCGGCCCACCGCTGTGGGTCTGGCTGCTCCTCGCCTTCCTGGTCCTGGACCTCGTCGCGCTCGTCCTCATCCTCGTGCTGCGTCGCCGACGCCGGGTCGCAGCCAGCGAGGCTGAGGAACGGGCGAACGCGAAGCGGCGGTCGACGCACCGCGAACCTCCCACGCTCTGAACCTGCTAGAATCACAAGGTTGCCGTCGAACGGCCGCGGATCAAGAGAGCCCACGCATCAGGCGACGGGCACCGCGCAACGAACAGAGAGGGGATCACCACTATGGCGCTTGAAGGAGACCGTAAGAAGGCGATCATCGAAGAGTACGCAACCCACCCAGGTGACACCGGATCCCCCGAGGTCCAGGTGGCGGTCATGACCCGCCGCATCAAGGACCTCACCGAGCACCTCAAGGAGCACAAGCACGACCACCACTCGCGTCGTGGCCTGCTGCTCCTGGTCGGACAGCGTCGCCGCCTCCTCGGCTACCTCCAGGCCGTCGACATCGAGCGCTACCGCTCGCTGATCGAGCGCCTCGGACTCCGCCGCTAGGCAGCACTCTGAACCCTCCGCCAGCTCACGAGACCCACGGTCCCTGAGCCTGTCGAAGGGCGCTGACACCGCGAGCTTCTTCGTGACGGGCCGTCATCCTCCGGGATGGCGGCCCGTTCGTGTTCGATCAGGAACCCGGCAGCTGCAGAACATCCCGTCTGCGGCTCGACCTCAGCCTGCTCATCTGGCAAGGTCGAGAGTCGGCTTCGAGCGAGGCCACGAGGTACCGCACCACGGCAAGGAGCACCATGAGCATCTGGCGGACGAAGAGCATCGAGGACTCCCTCGCGGATTCCAGCGTCGAAGGGCGCAGCCTGAAGCGCACCCTCGGCACCTGGGACCTCATGATCATGGGTGTCGCGGTCGCGGTCGGTGCCGGCATCTTCTCCGTCGGAGCCAAGGCCGCGGGCAACTACGCGGGCCCGTCCGTGTCGCTCGCGTTCATCCTCGCCGCCGTCACCTGCGCCCTCGCGATCATGTGCTACGCGGAGTTCGCCTCCACGGTGCCGGTCGCCGGCTCCGCCTACACCTTCACCTACGCCACCCTCGGTGAGCTCCTCGCGTGGATCATCGGATGGGACCTCATCCTCGAGATGCTCACGGCTGCAGCCGTCATCGCGAAGTACTGGGGCATCTACCTCAGCAACGTGTTCCTGCTCTGGGGCTGGGACGTGCCGAGCGAGCTCGACGTCTTCGGGCTCAAGGTCAGCTGGGGCGCGTTCGTCATCGTCGCGATCTTCACCACCCTGCTCGTCCTCGGGACGAAGCTGTCCTCGCGTGTCGCGAGCGTCTTCACGATCATCAAGGTCGCGATCGTCATCTTCGTCATCGTCGTCGGTGCCTTCTTCGTCAAGGCGGCGAACTACACGCCGTTCATCCCCGACGAGGTCCCGACGAAGGGCGGCGCGTCCGACGCCTGGTCGCAGTCGCTGTTCTCCTTCATGACGGGGGCCGCGCCCGCGCAGTACGGCGTCTTCGGTCTGCTCGCCGGTGCCTCACTCGTCTTCTTCGCCTTCATCGGCTTCGACGTCGTCGCCACGAGCGCGGAAGAGGTCAAGAATCCGCAGCGCAACCTGCCACGCGGCATCTTCGGTGGCCTCGCCATCGTGACCGTCCTCTACGTCGGCGTGAGCCTCGTCCTCACCGGCATGGTGCCGTACACGACGCTTGCCGAGGCTGAGGACCCCTCGCTCGCGACGGCGTTCATCGCGGTGGGCGCGGACTGGGCGGCGCAGGTGATCTCGATCGGCATCCTCGCGGGCCTCACGACCGTCATCATGGTGCTCCTGCTCGGCCTCGCCCGCGTGGTCTTCGCCATGAGCCGCGACGGCCTGCTCCCGCGCTCGCTCAGCGTCACCTCCGAGAAGCGCAAGACACCCGTGCGGGTGCAGCTCATCGTCGGCGCGCTCGTCGCGCTGATCGCCGGCCTGACCGACGTGGGCATCCTCGAGGAGATGATCAACATCGGGACGCTCTCCGCGTTCGTGCTCGTCAGCATCGCCGTGATCGTGCTGCGGAAGAAGTACCCGAACCTGCCGCGCGCGTTCCGCGTCCCGTGGTCGCCGTTCCTCCCGATCCTCTCAGCGGTGCTCTGCGTCTGGCTCATGCTCAACCTGACGACGCTCACCTGGGTGCGGTTCCTCGTCTGGCTGGCGCTCGGCTTCATCATCTACTTCGCCTACAGCCGTCGGCACTCCATCGTCGGCAAGAAGGCGCGGGGCGAGCTCGTCGAGTGAGGCCCGTGTCCGTCGCCGTCGTGCGGCCACAGCTGCGCTGATCCGGTCGACGGTCACGCCCAAGCCGACGGCGACGACGATCGAGACGGCGGTCGCGAGTACCGGCTGATCCGGGAGGAACCGGCCGACGACGGCTCCGACGCCCACGTTCCACAGCGCCCAGGCGAGCCCTGCGAGGACGGTGATCGGCAGGTACCGACGGGGGCGGAGGCCACTCGCCCCGGCGACGAGGTTGACCGCGATGCGCGCGAACGGGATGTAGCGCGCGGTGAGGATGGCTGCAGCGGCGCGGCGCTCGAGCGCGGCACCCGCACGTCCGATCGCGCCCGCGACCCGCGGGCGCCGCATCCAGGCGAACCGTGTGGTCCCGATCCGTCGCCCGAGGAGGTAGCAGGACACGTCGCCGGTCACGGCGCCCGCCCAGGCCACGCCGATGAGGAGGGCGAGGTCCGGCGAGCCGCTCGACGCCGAGATCGCTCCGAGCGCCGTCACCGCGGTCTCGCTCGGCAGGACGACCAGGAAGGCGTCGGCGACGGTCAGCAGGTACAGCGCCGGGAACACCCAGCCCGACGCGGCGATCTCCAGCAACCACGCCGTGATCGCCGTCTGCAGCTCATCGACCCATGCCATGCCCGTGATTCTCGCTCGGCCGGGTGAACGGCACGTGACGTCCGCTGCGGCCAGGGTGGTCCTCGCCCGGGAAGCGTGTGAGCATGGAGGTCGGCGGAAGCCGGCTGAGGAGGCATCATGGCGAGGTTCGTGCGGTTCGACCGGTTCGGTGGTCCCGAGGTGTTCCACCTCGTCGAGGGCGACATCCCGGTGCCCGGCCACGACGAGGTCCGCGTCCGTGTCCTCGTCGCAGGCCTCAACCCCGTTGACCACAAGCTCGCGGCATCACCCGAAGCGCTCGCCTCCTTCGGACGGGACGTCCCGAGCGGGAACGGCAACGACTTCGCCGGGGTGGTGGACGGCGTGGGGAGCGGTGTCCAGGGGTTCGCGACGGGCGACCACGTGTACGGCGGACACCGGTTCCACGCGCAGGCGGACTTCCTCATCGCTCCGGCCGGCATCCTCCATCAGGTGCCGGACGGGCTCACCATCGAGCAGGCCGGCGCCCTCGACATCGCGGGACGCGCGGCCATCGCATCGGTCGCCGCCGTCGGTGTCCGGCAGCCGGACACGGTGCTCGTGAGTGCTGCGGCCGGCGGGGTCGGCGTGCTCGCGGCGCAGCTCGCCAGGCGGACGGGCGCGGTCGTGCTCGGCACCGCCGGCGCGGCCAATCAGGAGTTCCTCCGCGGTCTCGGCGTCATCCCCGTCCAGTACGGCGACGGGCTGCGCGAGCGCGTCCTCGAGGCGGCCCCTGGCGGGATCACCGCCGTCATCGACACCCACGGCCGGCCCACCCTCGAGCTGGCGCGCGACCTCGGCGTCGCGCCGGAGCGGGTCAACACGATCGCGGACCGACCGTTCGCCGCCGAGCACGGGTTCCGGGGCGTCGGCGGACAGGACGCGACGCTCGACGAGCTGGCAGCGCTCGGCGAGTCGATCGCGCGGGGTGAGATCGTCCTCCCCATCGACAGCGTGTGGCCCATCGAGCGGGTCGTCGACGCCTACCGCCACCTCATCGACGGGCACGTCCGCGGGAAGGTCGTCCTCGTCACTTCGTGACGTCGCGGCGCGATCCGGTCGGGTCGCTCCGAGGGGGCTCCGGGTCGAAGGCCCGCTTGCGGCTGAAGATGAACGCAGCCCGGGGTTCGATGAGCGGTCTCGTGATGCGGCGCACGGGTCCGCTGGAGAGCACGATGACGATCAGGACGGACAGCACCAGCAGGCCGATCAGGACGAGCTCCGGGTTGCCCGTGTCGGTGAGGACGCCGGACTCACGCAGGGGGTAGAGCACGAAGGAGTGCAGCAGGTAGACGTACATCGTCGACTGGCCGTACCGGGTGATCCACGACTGGCCGCGGGGGACGAGCACGAAGAACGCCGCGGTGAGGACGACGGCCAGCAGGATCGCCGCGAGTCGCACCAGGCCGCCCGTCCCGTCCTCGTTGCCGAGCGCGGTGTACCCCCGGTCGTAGAAGAACCAGTAGCGCAGGTCGATGCGCCGCCACAGGTCGATCCCGACGACGAGGACGACCGCCCACACGATGAGGACGACGGCGGCGGCGATCCGGATCCACCAGGCCCTCGTACGGACGAGACGCCAGCGGTCCACAAGACGCCACCGGTTGATCTGCCACCCGAGCACGAAGAACGGGAGGATCCCGAGTGCGCGCGAGAGCGAGAACGTGCTGTCGACGTTGTCGAGGTAGCCGACGCCGATCGAGATCACCACACTCCAGAGCAGTGGCCAGCGCAGGAGCGCGAGATAGGGCAGAACGAGGCGGAAGATGCCGAGCGCGAGGAGGAACCAGAGGGTCCATGACGGTTGGGTCGGATTGAACGCGCGTTTGCCCTCGACGAGGAACTGCACGAGGGACCAGATCCCCTCCATGATCAGGTAGGGCAGGAGGATGTCCGTGATCACCCGACGCATCTGTCGTCGTCCGGGAGGGGCCGACTTCGAGAAGTACCCGCTGATGATCGCGAACGCCGGCATGTGGAAGGCGTAGAGGAACAGGTACACGACGAGCGCGGGGTCGGACTCGGAGGTCAGGCGTTGGATCGCGTGGCCCATGACCACGAGCGTGATGCACGCGAAACGGGCGTTGTCCCAGAACGGGACGCGCTGCTTCGGGCGAGCGGCTGCCGGCGCGGGATGCGTCAACGTCACCTCCTGGGGTCCGCACCAGCGTAGCCCGGGGCGGCCGGCGCGACGACGGCGCCCGGGCACCGCGGTCAGGATGGCGTAGCGTTGGATGGTTGCACGAGAGCGGAGGACCGGATGGCTGAACGCGGTCTGAAGACCTCGCTGATCAGCTTCGCGCCGTCGCCGAAGCGGTGGCCCGCCGCGCTGACTGCGGCCATCGCGATGGCCGTGCCGGTCGCGGTCGCGACGTTCTTCGGACTCACGCCGCTCGGCCTGCTCACCGGCCTCGGGGCGTTCACCGCGCTCTACTGCGCGCCGCTCAGCCGCCGGGACCGTCTGCGGGTGCTGCCGCTCATCGGAGCAGGACTCGTCACGGCCGCGGCGCTGGGTGTCGCGATGTCGGGTTCTCGGCCGCTGACCGCGATCGGCCTCATCGTCGTCGGGTCGGTGGTGATCTGGCTGGTGCAGGGCATCGTCCTCGGCCCTCCGGGCGCGCTGTTCTTCATCCTCGTGTTCGGCATCGCCGGCCATCTGACCGCGCCCGTCCCGATCGGCGGCGCTGGGCTCGACGGCGGACTGGTCATCCTGCTCGTCGCGGCCGGTTCCGCCTTCGCCTCGCTGGTGGTCGTCGCGCCGTTGCTCGTGCCGGCCGTCCGCCGCGGCGCGGGGAAGCCGACGCCGATGCGCGTGTTGTTCCCCGAGTACCGGCTGAGCGCGACCGACCGCCGGATCGCGACACGCCTCACGGTCGCGCTCGCGATCAGTGCGGTCCTCGGAGCGGTCCTCGGCCTCGGTCACGGGTACTGGATCGCCGGGTCCGCCGTCGCGATCCTCAGCGTCGGGCACTCGCGCACCCTGAGCGCGACACGCGGCGTGCACCGCGTGCTCGGGACGGTCGTCGGCGCCGGGATCTTCCTCGCCGTGGCCTCGCTCCAGCCGCACGGCTACATCCTCGCGCTCGTGCTGGCCGCCCTGCAGTTCACGATCGAGCTCGTCGTCATCCGGCACTACGCGTTGGCGCTCGTCTTCATCACGCCGCTCGTACTCATCATCAGCACGTCCTCGTCGACGCAGCCGGTGCTCGCGATCGTGGGGGAGCGCGTGCTCGACACCCTCCTCGGAGCGGCCGTCGCGATGCTCCTCCTGCTCGTGTCCTGGGGACGCGATCGCCGCCGCGCGGCGTCTCCGGACGCTCCTGGCACCCCGCCCATCACCTGAGGATCCGTGTCGTTCCGGGGATCGCCGAACCCCCCTCTGCTAGGCTGACCGACGGCGGACCGTGATGGTCCGCTCCGCGCACAGCCAGCCGACAGGAAGCTGGTCCTCGGTGGTGTATCCCTCGCGATCCGCGGGTGGTGTTCTACTGGTGGCCAGCCAAGTCCCGGAAGACCGGGCGGCTTGAGCAAGTACTGCGGCTGTGTTGCGCGCTGCATCATGCACGACCGCGCTCGACGGCGCGTCCATTCGGGACGCGCGGCCCGTCACTCGACGGGAGCGCACACGTACGAAGGAGAGACCTGTGGAAGGTCCAGAAATCAAGTTCGCCGAGGCCGTTCTCGACAACGGCAAGTTCGGCAAGCGCACGGTCCGGTTCGAAGCCGGCCGCCTCGCGCAGCAGGCACAGGGCGCGATCGCCGCGTACCTCGACGAGGAGACCATGCTCCTCTCGGCCACCTCGGCCGGAAAGCACCCCAAGGACAACTTCGACTTCTTCCCCCTCACGGTGGACGTCGAGGAGCGCTCCTACGCCGCCGGCAAGATCCCCGGTTCGTTCTTCCGTCGTGAGGGCCGCCCCTCGACCGAGGCGATCCTCGTCTGCCGCCTCATCGACCGGCCGCTGCGCCCGTCGTTCGTCACCGGCCTCCGCAACGAGGTCCAGATCGTCATCACCGTCCTCTCGATCGCTCCGGGTGAGTTCTACGACGCCCTCGCGATCAACGCGGCGTCGATGTCCACCCAGATCTCGGGTCTGCCGTTCTCCGGTCCGATCGGCGCCGTCCGTCTCGCGCTGATCCCCGGCCAGGCCGGCGAGGCCGACCAGTGGGTCGCATTCCCGAAGGTCGACCAGCTCGAGGAGGCCGTCTTCGACATCATCGTCGCCGGTCGCATCGTGACCGACGCCAACGGCAACGAAGACGTCGCGATCATGATGGTCGAGGCCGAGGCCACCGAGAACAGCTGGAACCTCATCAAGGGCGGCGCCACGAAGCCCGACGAGGCGGTCGTCGCGGCCGGTCTCGAGGCCTCCAAGCCGTTCCTCAAGCAGCTCGTCAAGGCGCAGAGCGAACTCGCCGCTCAGGCGGCCAAGGAGATCGCGGCCTACCCCGTGTTCCTCCCGTACACGCAGGAGAGCTACGACGCCGTCGCCGGTCTCGCACACGACGAACTGGTGAACGTCTACCAGATCGCCGACAAGATCGAGCGCCAGAACGCCGACGACGCCCTCAAGGACCGCGTCAAGGCGGAGATCACCGAGCGCGTCGAGGCCGGTTCGCTCGACGCCGAGGTGCTCACGCAGTTCTCGGCGGCGTACAAGTCCGTCTCGAAGGTCGTCATGCGCGGCCGTGTCCTCCGCGAGGGCATCCGCATCGACGGCCGTGGCCTGACCGACATCCGTCCGCTCGACGCCGAGGTGCAGGTCATCCCGCGCGTCCACGGTTCTGCGATCTTCCAGCGCGGCGAGACCCAGATCCTGGGTGTCACCACGCTGAACATGCTCAAGATGGAGCAGCAGATCGACTCGCTGTCGCCCGTCACGAAGAAGCGCTACCTGCACCACTACAACTTCCCGCCCTACTCGACCGGTGAGACCGGCCGGGTCGGTTCGCCGAAGCGTCGCGAGATCGGGCACGGCTTCCTCGCCGAGCGCGCACTCGTGCCGGTGCTGCCGAGCCGCGAGGAGTTCCCCTACGCGATCCGTCAGGTCTCCGAGGCCCTCGGGTCCAACGGTTCGACCTCGATGGGTTCCGTCTGCGCCTCGACCCTGTCGCTGCTGAACGCCGGTGTGCCGCTCCGCGCACCCGTCGCCGGTATCGCCATGGGCCTCATCTCCGACGTCGTCGACGGTGAGACCCGTTACGCGGCGCTCACCGACATCCTCGGCGCCGAAGACGCCCTGGGCGACATGGACTTCAAGGTCGCCGGTACCTCCGAGTTCGTCACGGCCATCCAGCTCGACACGAAGCTCGACGGCATCCCGACCTCGGTCCTGACCGGTGCGCTCCAGCAGGCCAAGGACGCCCGCACGACGATCCTCTCCGTGCTGAACGCGGCGATCGACGCTCCCGACGAGATGGCGCCGACCGCGCCTCGCGTCATCAGCGTCCAGATCCCCGTCGACAAGATCGGCGAGCTGATCGGCCCGAAGGGCAAGACGATCAACTCGATCCAGGACGAGACCGGCGCCGACATCTCCATCGAGGAGGACGGCACCGTCTACATCGGCGCCGTCGACGGTCCGTCGGCCGAGGCCGCTCGTGCCCAGGTCAACGCGATCGCGAACCCCACCAACCCGGAGGTCGGCGAGCAGTTCCTCGGAACCGTCGTCAAGATCGCCGCGTTCGGCGCGTTCGTCTCGCTGCTCCCGGGCAAGGACGGCCTGCTGCACATCTCCGAGGTCCGCAAGCTCGCCGGGGGCAAGCGTGTGGAGAACGTCGAAGACGTGCTCGGCGTCGGCCAGAAGATCCTCGTCGAGATCACGAAGATCGACGACCGCGGCAAGCTCTCGCTCGCTCCGGTCGTCGCCGATGAGGCCGACACGCACGGCAGTGACGCTGCCAGCGAAGGTCCTGAGGCCCCGGCCGAAGGCTAAGCCTCAGCAGTTGCACCCGAACGCCCGTCCCGCTTCCGCGGGGCGGGCGTTCGCCGTTGCGCGGAGTGTCGACGGTTGAGCGCCAGGGTGATCCGGCGTAGCCTCGGACCACCTCGCGATGACGCGAGGGCACGGCATCGCTCACGAGGCACCGCCGTGAGGTCACCGAACTCAAGGCGGCGTGCATCGTGTCGATGGAGACTCACACCCAATTCCCGCAGGATTCCGACGAGCGGGGCGGTGATGCACGCGAACCGGTCCCGGTCGACCGAGGGTGCGTCCAGCTCCTCGATCCGGACGGCGTCCGTCAGGAGGACGCCCTCTACGACCTCTTCGTCGCCGACCTCGGTCACGCCGAGCTGCTCGCGCTCTACGAGGACATGGTCGTCACGCGCCGCATCGACACGGAGGCGACCGCCCTCCAACGTCAGGGCGAGATCGGTCTGTGGCCACCGTCGCTCGGGCAGGAGGCCGCCCAGGTCGGGTCGGCGCGGGTGCTGCGGCGCGGGGACTTCGTCTTCACGAGCTACCGCGAACAGGCCGTCGCCTACTGCCGTGGCGTCGAACTCGACCAGCTGATGGCGATGTGGCGGGGGACCGCGCTCTCGGGCTGGGACCCGTTCGCGGTCGGCATGGCGACGCCGGCGGTCATCATCGGCGCCCAGACGCTCCACGCGACCGGCTATGCGATGGGCTGTCAGCGCGACGGGTCCGACGCGGTGGCCGTGGCCTATTTCGGCGACGGGGCGACGAGCCAGGGCGACGTGAACGAGGCGCTGGTGCTCGCCGCGAGCTTCCAGGCACCCGTGGTCTTCTTCTGCCAGAACAACCAGTACGCGATCTCCGAGCCCGTCGGGCTGCAGGCCCAGCGCCCCATCGCGGACCGGGCACCGGGGTTCGGGGTGCCGAGCATGCGGGTCGACGGCAACGACGTGCTCGCCGTGACGGCGGCGATGCGGATCGCCGTCGACCGCGCACGTTCCGGTGGTGGGCCCACCTTCATCGAGGCCGTCACCTACCGCATGGGGCCGCACACCACCTCGGACGATCCGACGCGGTACCGGGACGAGAGCGAGGTCGCGTCGTGGCGGGCGAAGGATCCGATCACCCGTCTCGAGCGTCTGCTGGAGTCCGAGGGGATCCTCGACGAGACGGCCCGAGCCCACGTCGCGTCCGTCGCCGACTCGGCTGCCGCCCGGGTCCGTGCGGGGTGCCTCGCCTTGCCTGCCCCTGACCCGCTCTCGCTCTTCGACGAGGTCTACGCCACCGCCCACCCCGGGCTCGAACGGCAACGCGAGGAGTACCGCTCGTACCTCGCGATGTTCGACGGTGGTGCCCGATGACCACGCTCACCCTCAGCAAGGCGATCAACACCGGACTGCACCACGCACTCGCCGATGACGACCGGGTCCTGTTGCTCGGCGAGGACATCGGCCGACTCGGTGGGGTGTTCCGGGTGACCGACGGCCTCCAGGCGGAGTTCGGTGCCGATCGCGTCGTCGACATGCCGTTGGCGGAGTCCGCGATCATCGGAGCGGCGATCGGTCTGGCGTTCCGAGGCTTCCGCCCGGTGTGCGAGATCCAGTTCGACGGGTTCATCTATCCGGGCTTCGACCAGATCGTCGCGCAGTTGGCGAAGCTGCACTACCGGACGAAGGGGGCCGTGCGGATGCCGGTCACCATCCGGGTGCCGTACGGCGGAGGCATCGGCGCCGTCGAGCACCATTCCGAGTCCCCGGAGGCGTACTTCGCGCACACGGCGGGACTGCGCGTGGTGACGTGCTCGGACCCCCAGGACGCGCACACCATGATCCGTCAGGCGATCGCGTGCGACGACCCGGTGCTGTTCTTCGAACCGAAGCGGCGGTACTGGACGAAGGGCGAGGTCCTCGACGACCTGCCCGCCGATCCGCTCGCGTTCACCCGTGCGCGGACGGTTCGCGCCGGCACGGACGCGACGCTGGTCGCCTACGGCCCGCTCGTCCAGACGGCGCTCGAAGCTGCGGAGGCTGCGGCCGACGAGGGCGTCGACCTTGAGGTGATCGACCTCCGATCCCTCGCGCCTCTGGACGTCGACGCGGTCGCCGCCTCGGTCGAGAAGACCGGGCGACTCGTCATCACGCACGAGGCGCAACGCTCCGGAGGGGTCGGAGCCGAACTGGCGGCCTCGATCACCGAACGCTGCTTCGACCTCCTCGAAGAGGCCCCGGTGCGGGTGACGGGGTTCGACACGCCCTATCCCGCTTCGGCGCTCGAGGACCACTTCCTCCCAGACCTCGATCGGATCCTGGACGGGGTGGATCGCGCGCTGGGGCGTCGGTCCTCCGCCTCGGCCGTCGGCAGGGCCGATGCCCGTTCGACGACCGGTGGGGAGGGACGGCGATGAAGCGGTTCTCCCTCCCCGATCTCGGTGAAGGTCTGACCGAGAGCGAACTCGTGTCCTGGCGCGTCGCCGTCGGCGACCACGTCGAGCTCAACCAGGTGATCGCCGAGGTCGAGACCGCGAAGGCGCTCGTCGAACTGCCCGCGCCGACCGCCGGCGTGGTCACGAGGCTCCACGTCGAACCGGGGACGACGGTCCTCGTCGGCGAGGCGCTCGTCGACTTCGCGCCCGATGGCGAGACCGCTCCGTCCCCGTCGGTCCCCGAGGTCGACACGGCGGAGGTCGACCGCCCGAGTGGAGCGGCGGACCGCGAGCCGGTCCTCGTCGGCTACGGCCCTCGCACGGCGAGCGGGGAACGGCCACGGCGTCGTGCCCGGTCCGTCGGCGATGAGGCACCCGCCCCGGCGCAGACCGCTCCGATCTCGGAGCGTGCACGGCCCCGCGCGACACCGCCGGTCCGGCGACTCGCCCGCGATCTGGGCGTCGACCTCGGAACGCTCGTCGGCACCGGCGTCGGTGGTCGGATCGCGCGTGAGGAGGTCGAGCACGCTGCGACCGGCCTGAGTGGGCAGCTGCCGGAGCGTGCTCGCGGAGCGGGAGCGGCACCCGCCGGGACCCCAGAGGCGCCGGCCACGGCGGCCGACGGGTCGGTGCGTCGGCCGATCACGGGGGTCAGGCGCCGGACTGCCGAGGCGATGGTGAGCAGCGCGTTCACGGCTCCCCACGTGACGGAGTTCCTGACGGTCGACGTGACGCCGACGATGTCGCTGCTGGACGCGCTCGCCCGCTCACCTCGGACCGGGGACCACCGGGTCAACATCCTGACCGTCCTCGCCAAAGCGGTGTGCATCGCCGTGAGACGCACTCCCGCGGTCAACGCGAGTTGGGACGAGGCTGCCGGGGAGATCGTCGAGTACGGCCACGTCGGACTCGGGATCGCCGCAGCGACGCCGCGGGGACTCCTCGTCCCGAACATCGCACGGGCCGAGGAGCTCAGCCTGTTCGAACTCGCGGACGCCGTGGCGGACGTCGTGCGCACGGCCCGCGAGGGACGCACCGCTCCGGCGGAACTGCGAGGGGGGACGATCACGATCTCCAACGTCGGCGTCTTCGGCGTCGATGCGGGGACGCCCATCCTGAACCCCGGTGAGGCGGCGATCATCGCGCTCGGTGCCGTCCGTCGCCAGCCGTGGGAGTTCGAGGGACAGGTCGCGCTGCGACACGTCGTGACGCTGTCGCTGTCGTTCGACCATCGGCTCATCGACGGAGAGCAGGGGTCCCGGTTCCTCGTCGACCTCGGGACGATGCTCTCCGATCCGGCGATGGTCCTGACGATGGTGTGATCGTCGAGTCCAGGCCCTCGCGCTCGCCCGCCCCGGCGGCCGTTCGGGCCTGGACGCGACGACCGCGACGTGGCATCGTGCATCGTGTACGCATCGGGAATCAGCGAAGGAGCGGCTCATGGTCACCTACACGGATGTCTTCAGCGGGTTCTCGGTCGACGACATCGGCGCGGCGAGGGCGTTCTACCGGGACGTCCTCGGTCTCACGGTCACCGACAACGCCATGGGATTCCTGGACGTGGCGCTGCCCGCCGGCGGGTCGGTGCTCGTCTACGGGAAGCCGGACCACACACCAGCCTCGTTCACGGTCCTGAACCTCGTGGTCGAGGACATCGACGCGGCAGTCGACGAGCTGCAGGCGCAGGGCGTGGTGACGAAGCTCTACCCCGACGACGTCCTGCCGACGGACGCGAAGGGGATCATGCGCGGGAACGGCCCGGACATCGCCTGGTTCACCGATCCAGCGGGGAACGTCCTGTCCGTGCTCGTCGACTGACGCTGCTCCGCTTCCTCACGCGGCGAGCAGGGCGGCCAGTGCCATCCGCTCGAGCGTCGAGCGCACCGCCTCGCGGTCAGGTGTCCCGGCCTCGTTCCTGCCAAGGGAGGTGCTGTGGGACGTGGAGTTGATCAGTCCGAAGCCCGCGAGCGCGCGGACCCGCAGGTCCGCCGCGGGGATCGTGGGGTGCAGCGTCGTGAGGACGTCCACCCACCGCTCGACGTAGCGCCGCTGGAGGGTGCGGACCGCGCGGCGGTCGTCCGGTGCCAGGCTGTCGAGGTCGTGGTCCTGGATGCGGATCACGTCGGGGTCGTCGAGGGCGAAGGCCACATGGAAGGTGACCAGCGAACGCAGTGCCCGATCGCTGTCCGGAGCCTGCTCGACCTCGCGGGTCCCGCCGTCCAGCAGATCCTGACTGACGCCGACGAGGAGTGCTGCGAGGACGGCCTGCTTGCTCGGGAAGTGGCGGTAGACGGCGGGTCCGCTCATGCCGACGGCCGTTCCGAGGTCCTCCATCGACACCCCGGCGAAGCCGCGCTCGGCGAACAGTCCGGCCGCTGACCGCAGGAGGGCCGAGCGACGTGCCGCTTTCGCCTCCGAGCGCCCGAGGTGCGGCGGGTTCGGGGACGGTGTGTCACGACCGGTCATCGGATCTCCTCGGGGTGGACTTTTTCAGTTAATGAACTGTAACCTCTCTTTCAGTGAGTGATGAGTAACTGAATGCACTCACGGTCGACGACGACAGGAGCCCGAGTGCCCATCCTCACGAGCGGTGCCGATCCCACCTCAGCCCGATTCCGCGAGCAGGAGGCGGCGCAGCGGGAGCTCGTGACCGTGCTCGAACAGACGATGGCGACCGCGGCCCTGGGCGGACCGGAGGCGTCGCGGTCCCGGCACGTCGCCCGGGGGAAGCTGCTGCCGCGCGATCGGGTCGACCGCCTGCTCGACGAGGGGAGCCCCTTCCTGGAGATCGCGCCCTTGGCCGCGCACGGCATGTACGACGACGCGACTCCCGGCGCCGGGGTCATCGCCGGGATCGGCCTCGTCCACGGACGACACGTGCTCGTCGTGTCGAACGACGCGACCGCGAAGGGCGGCTCGTACTTCCCGATGACGGTGAAGAAGCACCTCCGGGCCCAGGAGATCGCTGCCGCGAACCGGCTGCCCTGCCTGTACCTGGTCGACTCCGGGGGAGCGAACCTCCCGACGCAGGACGAGGTCTTCCCTGATCGGGACCACTTTGGCCGGATCTTCTTCAACCAGGCCAGGATGTCGGCGGCCGGTATCCCGCAACTGGCCGCCGTGCTCGGTTCCTGCACCGCCGGAGGCGCGTACGTCCCCGCCATGAGTGACGAGAACGTGATCGTGCGTGGCCAGGGCACGATCTTCCTGGGCGGTCCACCCCTCGTGAAGGCCGCGATCGGCGAGGTCGTGACTCCGGAGCAACTCGGCGGCGGCGACCTCCACGCCCGGGTGTCGGGGGTCACGGACCACCTCGCCGACGACGACGCGCACGCGCTCGACATCCTCCGGGATGCGGTCGCGACGCTGCCGGCGCCCCACCAGCGCGCGTGGGAGGTGCGTCCGAGCGTGCCGCCGGTCGTCCCGGAGACGGAACTGTACGGGGTCGTCCCGGCGGAGCTGCAGACGGCCTACGACGTCCGTGAAGTGATCGCGCGGCTCGTCGACGGCAGCGACTTCTCGGAGTTCAAGCGCGAGTACGGCGACACCCTCGTGACCGGGTTCGCGAGGCTGCACGGGCACCCCGTCGGCATCATCGCGAACAACGGCGTGCTCTTCAGCGAGTCGGCCCTGAAGGGCGCTCACTTCATCGAGCTCGCCGACCAGCGCGGCATCCCGTTGCTGTTCCTCCAGAACATCTCGGGCTTCATGGTCGGCAGTGACGCCGAGGCCGGAGGCATCGCCAAGCACGGCGCGAAGATGGTCACCGCGGTCGCGACCACCCGGGTGCCGAAGCTGACGGTCGTGATCGGCGGTTCGTTCGGCGCCGGCAACTACTCCATGTGCGGCCGGGCCTACGATCCCCGCTTCCTCTGGATGTGGCCGGGCGCGCGCATCTCCGTCATGGGGGGACAGCAGGCGGCGAGCGTCCTCGCGACCGTCAAGCGCGACCAGCTCGAGGCCCGCGGTGAGGCATGGACCGCCCAGGCGGAGGAGGACTTCAGGGCGCCGATCCTCGCCGACTTCGAGGAGCAGGGCAACCCGTACTACTCGACCGCGCGGCTCTGGGACGACGGCATCATCGATCCCGCCCAGACCCGCACGGTCCTCGGACTCGCGCTCGAGGTGTGCTCCCGCGCGCCCCTGCCAGAACCCGGCTTCGGCCTGTTCAGGATGTGACGGCATGACGATCCAGACACCGAACCGTACGGGCCACGCATCCGCGCGTCCCTTCCGCTCCGTCCTCGTCGCGAACCGCGGCGAGATCGCCTGTCGCGTGATCCGCACGCTCACAGCGATGGACATCGAGAGCATCGCGGTCTTCAGCGACGCGGACCGCGACGCCCCACATGTCCGGCTCGCGGACCGCGCCGTCCGCCTGGGACCCGCGCCGGCCTCGGACAGCTATCTCGACGTCGACGCCGTCGTCCGAGCCGCCGTCAGGACCGGGGCCGAGGCGGTGCACCCGGGCTACGGATTCCTGTCCGAACAACCCGCGCTCGCGAGGGCGCTCGCCGCTGCGGGGATCGTCTTCATCGGACCGGACGAGCGCGCCTTGGTCCTCATGGGCGACAAGATCCGGGCGAAGGACCACGTCGCGGCTCAAGGCGTCCCGATCATCGAGGGCGTCGCCGACGCCTCGCTCGACGACGACGCACTCGTCCGTGCCGGCGCCGCCATCGGCTTCCCGCTCATCGTGAAGCCGGCGGGTGGTGGCGGCGGCAAGGGGATGCAGGTCGTGGAGCGCGCCGAGGAACTCCCATCGGCCATCGCCTCCGCGCACCGGGTGGCCGAGGCGGCCTTCGGCGACGCCACGCTCCTCCTCGAGCGGTTCGTCACGAGACCCCGGCACATCGAGGTGCAGGTGCTCGCGGACGCCCACGGTGCGGTCGTGCACCTCGGGGAGCGTGAGTGCTCGCTCCAGCGTCGGCACCAGAAGGTGGTGGAGGAGTCCCCGTCGCCGCTCACCGACGACCGGCAGCGGGCGCGACTCGGCGAGGCGGCCTGCACGGTCGCCCGGAGCGTCGGCTACCGAGGGGTGGGGACCGTCGAGTTCCTCGTCGCCGACGACCGACCCGACGAGTTCGCCTTCCTCGAGATGAACACGCGGCTGCAGGTGGAGCATCCGGTCACCGAGCTCGTCACGGGTCTCGACCTCGTGGAGTGGCAGGTGCGCGTCGCCGCCGGCGAACCACTGACGATGACGCAGGACGACGTCGTCCTGCGGGGTCACGCGGTGGAAGCACGGCTGTACGCGGAGGACCCGTCGAAGGGCTTCCTGCCCCAGACCGGGGTGCTCGAGCGGGTGCGTCTGCCGCAGGGGCCGGGCGTCCGCATCGACGGCGGCATCGTCGCCGGGCAGTTCGTCGGTCCCTGGTACGACCCCATGCTCGCGAAGATCGTGTGCTGGGCCGAGGATCGCGAGACCGCGCTCCGGCGACTCGATGCCGCGCTCGCGGCGACGGTGGTCTTCGGCGTCCGCACGAACCTCGACTTCCTCCGGCGGCTCCTCGCCGACGAGGAGGTCGTCGCGGGACGACTGCACACCGGTCTCATCGCCGATCTGCTCGACGACAGCCCGTCCGCTGCGACGTCCGAGCGGGTCCTGACCGCGGTGGCGCTCGCCGAAACGGACGACCGGCGATCCGAGGCCGCAGCGCGGACCGCCGGACTCGGGACGCCGTGGTCGGATCCGGGTGGGTGGCGCCTCGGGACGGCAGCACCGACGCGACAGCACCTGCGTCTTGAGGACGGACGCATCGTCCGCTTCGAGGTGCGTGGCTCGAGCGACGACGCGAGCGTCTCCGTCGATGACGCGGCACCGACCCGGGCCGCGGTCCTCAGCGGGTCGGACGGCACCCTGTGGTTCGAGCACGACGGTGTCAGCACCCCGTTGGAGACCGTCCGTGTGGGGGACGAACGGTGGATCGCGCTCGACGGTGCCATCAGTGTGGTCGAGGTGGTCCCGCGCGAGGCGCTCCCAGCCGGCGGGGATCCGACCGCGGCCGGGGCGGTCGATCCGGAGGTGCGGACGCCGATGCCCGGCACCGTCACGGCCGTGCACGTCACGAGCGGCGACGCCGTCACCGCCGGTCAGCCGCTCGTCACCGTCGAAGCGATGAAGATGGAGCACCTCCTCACCGCCACGAGCGACGGCACGGTCACCCTCCACGTCGCCACGGGTGGCACGGTCGCCACCCGTCAGTCGGTCGCGACGATCGCCGCAGACCCCGTCGCAACCCACCTGAACGCAGCCCCAACCGATGCAGCACCCACGAACGGAGCATCAGCATGAACACCGAGCTCAGCCCCGAGCACCAGCGGATCGTCGACACGGTCAAGGCGTTCGCCGACGAGGTCGTCGCGCCCGCCGCCTATCAGTACGACACCGAACGCCGCCTGCCATACGACATCATCGCGCAGATGGGGGAGCTGGGACTCTTCGGGCTACCGTTCCCGAAGGAACTCGGCGGCGGGGGGATGGACTACTTCGCGCTCTGCCTCGCCGTCGAGCAGCTCGGACGCGTCGATCAGAGCATCGGCGTCACCCTCGAGGCCGGCGTCGGCCTCGGAGCCATGCCGATCTACCTGTACGGCACCGACGCCCAGCGCGAGGAGTGGATCCCGCAGCTCGCGAGCGGGCAGGCGCTCGCCGCGTTCGGTCTCACCGAGGCGCGTGCCGGCAGTGATGCAGGCGCGACGGAGACCACCGCCGAGCTCGTCGACGGTGAGTGGGTGATCAACGGCACGAAGCAGTTCATCACCAACTCCGGGAGCGAGATCACCCGTCTCGTGACGGTCACGGCCGTCACGGGGGAGCGGGTCCGATCCGACGGCCGGGTGACGAAGGAGCTGTCGTCGATCCTCGTGCCGGTCCCGACGCCGGGCTTCACCGCGCTACCGCCCTACGACAAGGTCGGGTGGCACACCTCCGACACCCACCCGCTGCGGTTCGAGGACGTCCGCGTGCCGGAGGGCAACCTGCTCGGCGAACGCGGGCGCGGATACGCCAACTTCCTCACGGCGCTCGACGGTGGACGGATCGCCGTGGCCGCGCTCGCCGTCGGAGCGGCCCAGGGCTGCCTCGAGGAGGCGATCCGCTACGCCAAGGAGCGGGTCGTCTTCGGTCGAGCGATCGGCGACAACCAGTGGATCGCCTTCCGGATCGCGAAGATGCAGGCGCGGGTCCACACCGCCAGGCAGGCGTACTACGACGCCGCGTCGCGCATGTTCCGAGGCGCGCCCTACAAGATGGAGGCCTCCATCGCGAAGATGGTCGCCGGGGAGGCCGCGATGGACAACGCGCGCGACGCGACCCAGATCTTCGGCGGCTACGGGTTCCTCAACGAGAACCCGGTGGCGCGGCACTACCGGGACTCGAAGATCCTCGAGATCGGTGAGGGCACCACCGAGGTGCAGCTCATGATCATCGCCCGCGAACTCGGCTTCGCGTCGTGAGGTCATGATGACCGACTCGTCCGAGACGACGTCCGGCCCCGTCATCGAGCAGCGAGGCCTGTACTTCGAGGAGTTCGTGGTGGGTGCGACCTACCGCCATCGCCCCGGACGCACCCTCACGGAAGCCGACAACGTCCTGTTCTCGACCCTCACGATGAACGGGCAGTCGCTGCACGTGGATGCCGCGTGGTCCGCGACCGGGCCGTTCGGCGAACGGCTCGTGAACTCGATGCTGACGCTCTCGACGCTCGTGGGGCTGTCGGTCGCGCAGCTCACCGAGCAGACGATCGTCGCGAACCTGGGCTTCACCGACATCGCCTTCCCGAACCCGATGCACCACGGCGACACGCTGTACGCCGAGACGCTCGTGACGGCCAAACGGCTGTCGTCGTCGAGGCCGGGCGAGGGTGTCGTCACCCTGCTCCACACGGGTCGGAACCAGGACGGCGTCGTCGTCGCGACCGCGACGAGGAGCACGCTCGTCCAGTGCTCGGGTGCATCGTGACCGGCGCGGCGTTCGACCTGGGGCCGGCGATCCTCTTCGTCCCAGCAGACCGCCCCGACCGCTTCGACAAGGCGGCGGCGCGTGCGGATGCCGTCATCCTCGATCTCGAGGACGCCGTGGCCCCGGCCGACAAGCCGGCCGCCCGCCGGGCGATCGCCGACCATCCGCTCGATCCCTCGCGAACGGTCGTCCGGATCGACCCGGCTGGGACCGTCGAGTTCGACGACGATGTCGCGGCGCTCGCGGACACCGACTATCGCACGGTGATGCTGGCGAAGACGGAGACGACCGCGGCGCTCGACCGGCTGGTGGACGCGATCCCGGACGTCCGGATCATCGCGCTGTGCGAGACCGCTGCCGGTGTCGTGCAGGCACCCGCGTTTGCCGCCCATCCTGCGGTCGTCGCGCTCATGTGGGGCTCTGAAGACCTCATCGCCTCCCTGGGCGGCACGAGCAGCCGCGGGGCCGACGGGCGATACCGGGACGTCGTCAGACAGGCGCGGTCGTCGGTGCTGCTCGCCGCGGGAGCTGCCGGGGTGGCCGCGATCGACGCCGTCCACCTCGACATCGACGATCTCGACGGGCTCGCGGACGAGGCGGCGGACGCGGCCGCCGTCGGCTGCATCGCCTCCGCGTGCATCCACCCGGGACAGGTCCCGACCGTTCGCGCCGCCTACCGCCCGGACCCCCGATCGGTGGAAGCGGCGCGTACGCTGCTCGACGCCGCAGTGGGGGCCGCCGGCGTGTTCCGGCACGAGGGACGTATGGTCGACGAGCCGCTCCTGCGGCACGCGCGACTCGTGCTCGCCCGTGCCCAGATGTCCGTCGATCCGAGGTGATCGACCGACTCCCGCAATCGTTACGAATCAGTTGCCACCCGGTCGTGATGTCGTCCAGCCGAAGTCGCCGGTCTCCTCTAGCCTGGTGAGCAAGCACCGGCCCGTCGCTCCACGCACGGATCCCGACGGTGCAGCGCGTCACCGGTCGGCGGACCGAGAGAGGGGCAGGGGATGCCACACCTCTGGCGCTCGTCGAGCACCCGTGGCAGTTCTCTGGTCGGCGGAGCAGCGGACGGCGTCGACGACGACGCGAGTCGGCGTCCCGAGCAGCTCGTCCCGCACCCGTCCTTCCCGACGCCCGTCCAGGACCCCGAGCCCTCTGAAGCACCGAGGCGCACGATCGGCGACTCCGAGTTGTCGGTCTTCCCGGTCGTGCTCGGCGGCAGCGTGTTCGGGTGGACGGTCGACCCCGACACGACGTCGGACATCCTCGACCGGTTCCACGACTCCGGCGGCAACATGGTGGACACCGCCGACAGCTACGCGGGCGGCCGCAGCGAGATCCTCATCGGCAACTGGATGCGGAAGCGCCGCAACCGGGACGACATGGTGGTCGCGACGAAGATCGGCCGGCACCCCGACTACCCGGGTCTCGGCTCGGTGAGCATCATCCGTGCGGTCGAGGCGGCGCTCGAACGGTTGCAGACCGACCACATCGACCTGCTGTCCTTCCACGACGACGACCCGAGCATCCCGTTGGCCGACAGCCTCGGGACGGTCGACTGGTTGATCGAGACCGGCAAGGTCCGCTACCTCGGCACCTCGAACACGACCCCTGAACGACTGATGGAGGCACGGATCCTCTCGGCCAGCGGCTTCACCCAGTTCGTCGCGCTCGAGACGCACTACAGCCTCATGCATCGGGAGCCCTACGAGAGCACCCTCGCGCTCGTCGCGACGGCCCAGCACCTCGGCGTCCTGCCCTACTTCGCCCTCGCGAACGGGTTCCTGACGGGCCGCTACCGCACCCGCTCCGACCTCGACCCGAGCACCCGCGGCAGTCGCGCCGCGACCCACCTCCACCGCCGTGGGCTGCGGGTCCTGCACGTCCTCGACGAGATCGCGGAGGAGAACCGCTGCACGGTGGCCTCGGCCGCGCTCGCCTGGGCCATGTCACGTCCCGGCGTCGTCGCGCCCATCGCGAGCGCGTCCCAGCCGGCTCACGTCGACTCGCTCATCGCGGCGGCCGACGTGCGGCTGAGCCGCGGGCAGATCCTCGAGCTCGACCGCGTCTCCGGTCGCTTGCGCTGAGTCGGCCGGCGGACGACCGCGCACCGACGCTCGCGCGCGACGCCCGGGAACCTGACGTATGGTTGGGGTGATGAACGCCGCCGTCGACTTTCCGCTCACTCGTCCCGAGCTCGCGTTCACCGCATCCGGGGACGCGCTCGTCCGGCGGACGGTCCTGCCCAACGGGCTGCGCATCCTGAGCGAACACATGCCGGGCAGCCGCAGTGCCACGATCGGCTACTGGGTGGCCGTCGGCTCCCGCGACGAACAACCGGCGACCGCCGATCGACCGGCGACCTTCGGCTCGACGCACTTCCTGGAGCACCTCCTGTTCAAGGGCACGCCGTCGCGTTCCGCCCTCGACATCGCGGTCGCCTTCGACGCCGTCGGCGGCGAGCACAACGCGCTCACAGCCAAGGAGCACACCTGCTACTACGCCAAGGTGCGCGATCGCGACCTGCCGATGGCGGTGGACGTCATCACCGACATGCTCACCTCCTCGCTGCTCGACCCGGACGAGTTCGAGAACGAACGCGGTGTCATCCTCGAAGAGCTCGCGATGATGGACGACGATCCAGGGGACGTCGCCAACGAACGGTTCTTCGAGCGTGTGCTCGGCGAGCACCCGCTCGGGCGTCCCATCGGCGGTCACCCGCAGTCGATCATCGACGTTGGCCGGGACGCCGTCGTGGCGCACTACCGAGCCAATTACCGCGCGAACGACGTCATCGTGACGGCGGCCGGCGCCGTCGACCACGACGCGCTCGTCGCCCAGGTGTCGGGGGCGCTCGTGCAAGCGGGCTGGCCGGCGGACGCGGTGGCCGCACCGGTCGCGCGTCGGACCCTCGCTCCTGCTGCCATCGTCGGCGGCTCGCCGCTCTCGGTCGTGCACCGACCCACCGAGCAGGTCCACCTGCAGATCGGCGGAGCGGGCCTCATCGCGGGCGACGAGCGACGATTCGCCATGAGCATGCTCAACTCCATCCTCGGCGGCGGCATGTCCAGCCGCCTGTTCCAGGAGATCCGAGAACGGCGTGGGCTCGCCTACTCGGTGTACTCGTTCGCCGGCAGCTACTCGGACGCCGGCGTCTTCGGCCTCGCTGCCGCCTGCTCCACGGCGAAGGCGGCGACCGTGGCCGAGCTCATGCTCGCCGAGCTCCACCGGCTCGCCGAGCACGGCGTGACGGACGAGGAGTTGTCGCGCGCGCTCGGCCAGCTGAGCGGCGCCTCGGCGCTGGCCCTGGAGGACTCGGACTCGCGCATGAGTCGCCTCGGTCGAGCGGAGCTGACCCTCGGCGAGTTCATCGACCTCGACGAGAGCATCCGTCGCCTGCAGTCCGTCGGTCAGGACGATGTCCAGCAGCTCGCGCAGCACCTCGCCGCGCAGCCCATCACGGTGTCGGCGGTCGGAGCCGTCGACGAGGACACCTTCGCTCCGATCATCGCGGGGGTGCGTTGAATGTCCCATTACCTGTATCTCGTCAGACACGGCGAGCAGCAGCACGCTGAGCACGGCTTGCCCGACGGACCACTGTCGGCACGCGGTCGGCGGCAGGCTCAGTTGCTCGCGGAGCGCCTCGGCGGTGTCCCGATGACCGCGGCGTGGCACTCGCCGTTGCAGCGTGCCGCGGAGACCGCCCAGATCATCGCCGAGCGGATGCCGGCCGTCATACCGGAGCCGTCGTCACTGCTCTTCGACTGCGTCCCGAGCGGTCGCACACCGGAGACGCCGTCGGCGTTCGACCCCTTCTTCGGCTCGATCACCGAGGCGGAGATCGAGGCTGGCGAAGCGCAGATGGCCGACGCCGCCGCCGAGTTCCTCTCGCCGAAGCGCGGTGATCATCACGAGCTGCTCATCACGCACAACTTCGTCATCGGGTGGCTCGTCCGCGAGGCGCTCCAGGCGCCCGCATGGCGCTGGGTGAGCATCAACCAGGCCAACGGCGGACTGACGGTGCTGCACCAGCGCGCCGGGCGTCCGTGGAGCCTCATCACCCACAACGACCTCGCGCACCTCCCCATGGAGCTCCGCACGGGCCTTCCCGAGCCGCACATCGTCTAGCCGGGCGGCCCGCCGCCTCCCGGGCGGGCAGCACGTAAGCTGAGGGCATGACGACACGAGTGGCGCTGGCCGGCGCGAGCGGCAAGATGGGCCGACTGTTCACCAGCATCATCGGTTCACTCGACGACTTCGAGCTGGTCGCGTCGCTCGGTTCGTCGAGCGAGCTGAGCGAGATGGACGGGGCGGACCTCGTCGTCGACGTCACGGTGCCGGGTGTCAGCCAGCGGATCGTCGACCACGCCGTCGCTCAGGGGATCAACGTGCTCGTCGGGACGAGCGGTTGGTCGGCCGAGCGCATTCAGCGACTCGACCGCCGGCTCGCCGAGCTGCCCGAGCAGGGCGTCGTCATCATCCCCAACTTCTCGCTGGGGTCCGTCCTGTCGACGAGTCTCGCGACCGTCGCGGCCCGCTTCTTCGACTCGATCGAGATCATCGAGTCCCACCGCGACACGAAGGTGGACTCGCCCTCCGGAACCGCCGTGCGCACCGCCGAGCTGATGATGGCCGCGCGTGGCGACCGTGGGCCGGTCGCCGCCCCGCACACCGACCAGCGGGCGAGGGGACAGCAGGTCTCGAGCATCCCGATCCACAGCCTGCGGCTCCAGGGTGTCGTCGCCCGCCAGGAGGTCGTGTTCGGTGGCGTCGACGAACTCGTCACGATCACGCACGACACGATCTCGCCCGCGTCCTACGAGCGGGGCATCCGGCTCGCCCTCGTGGCCGCTCGCGACGCCCGGGGGGTCACCGTCGGTCTCGACAGTCTGCTCGACCTCGGACTCGACCGCCCAGGGCCGGCGGGTCGGCGGCCCGCCCAGGGGGCGCCCGAGCACGTCTCCGGTCAAGCCGCGGCGGCCAGCGCCCTGTGAAGACCCGCGTCATGGTCGCGATCATCGCGGCCCTGCTCGTCCTCTACATCGTCCTCGTCGGGTACCGTGCGGTCGTCCTCCTCGGCACCGGCGAGCCTGTCGGCATCGCCATGGGTGCCGCGCTCATCGTCCTGCCGATCCTCGGCGTCTGGGCGCTCTGGCGCGAGATCGCCTTCGGGGTGGGCGCCGAGCGACTCGGAGTCCGCCTCGAGGCCGAGGGCGGCCTTCCGCCCGAGCAGGTCGAGACCCGCGAGAGCGGCCGGCCGATGCGTGATGCCGCAGACGAGCTGTTCCCGAAGTACCGTGACGCGGCCGAGGCCGCTCCCGACGACTGGCGATCCTGGTACCGCCTCGGACTCGTCTACGACGGCGCCGGAGACCGTCGCCGCGCACGGCAGGCCATCCGGCAGGCGATCCGGCTCTCGCGGAGCTGACCAGAGCGGAGGCGTCCCCTCGTTCAGTCGCGGGCGAGTGCTTCGGCCAACGCCTGCTCGACGGTCGGCGTGCTGAACGTGAAGCCGTCGTCCAGGAGTCGACGAGGCTCGACGCGCTGATCGCTCAGCAGCAGTCCGTCGGCGGCGTCTCCGAGGAGCGCCTTGAGGGCGAACTTCGGGACGCGGAGCAGGTAGGGCCGGTTCATCCGTCTGGCGAGCTCGAACATGAGGTCGTCGGCGCGGGCCGCCTGCGGACCGCACAGGTTCACCGGTCCGGAGAGCGTCGAGGTCAGGAGGTGGGTGATCGCCCGGACCTCGTCCTGCAACCCGATCCACGGCCAGAACTGGCGGCCCGAACCGAGCGGACCGGCGACCCCGAACCGGGTGAGCGGTGCCAGCGGCTTGAGCACGCCGGCCAGGTCGACGACGATGCCGTTGCGGAGCAGCACGGTGCGGACGGCGTCGGGCGCCGCGAGCGCCGAGTCCTCCCAGGCGACGACGACGTCGGCGAGGAATCCGGCCCCTCTGGAGGAGTCCTCAGTGAGGGTCTCTCCGGGACGGTCGCCGTAGTACCCGACCGCCGACCCGCTGAGGAAGGCGGCCGGTGGCTGCTCGGCCCGGTTCATGGCGTCGACGAGGGTCCGGGTCGCGCTGAGTCGTGACCAGAGGATCGTGGACCGGTAGGCCGCCGTCCACGGCAGCTTGCCGAGGGAGGCGCCGGAGAGGTTGACGACCGCGTCGGCGCCGCTCACGACCGCCGGATCCAGCACGCCTGCCAGTGGATCCCACTCCGCTTCTCCGGCACCGCGCGCCGGACGTCGCACGAGCCGGACGACCTCATGGCCCTCGGTCTCGAGGGAGCGCCCGAGCGCCGTTCCGATGAGCCCGGAGGCTCCGCCGATCACGATGCGCATGCGCGTCGCCTTCCTGGTCGTGCTGCTGGACGGTGGTGGTTACGCGAGGCTGGCCTCGAGGGTGATCGGGATGCCGGCGAGCGCCTGCGAGACCGGGCAGCCGTCCTTCGCCGCCGTGGCGATGCGCTCGAAGTCGGCCTCGGAGATGCCGGGCACGACCGCGCTGACGAGCAGGTGGCTACCGGTGATCCCGGTGCCGGGGGTGAAGGAGACCGCTGCGGTCGCCTGGATGCGCTCCGGCGGGAAGCCGGCGCTCGTGAGCTCGTTGGCGAACGCCATCGAGTAGCAGGATGCGTGCGCGGCCCCGAGCAGTTCCTCGGGTGTCGTCGTCGTGTTGGAGCCCTCGGAGCGGGCCTTCCAGTCGACGGCGAACTCGGCCGCCTCGGAGGTGTCGAGGCTCGTGTGCCCGGATCCCTCGAAGAGCGTGCCGTTCCAGACCGTCGTGGCTTCGCTTGTTACCGCCATGGTGCAACCTCCATCGTCGGGCCGTGCAGAAGCGCATCGGCGCTGGTGTTCGTGGGGTCAGCCTAACCGGATCGACCTGGGTGGTCACCCCGTCGACGGGAGCCGTATGGTGTGCCTTCGGCCACCCGCCGATGCCCGTCGGGTGGTGACCCGCAAGAGGGAAACCCGATAGCCTGAGAGGGTGTCGCGTGCAGAGAACCCCTTCGGTCAAGTCCTCGTCGCCCTGGTGACGCCGTTCACCGCCGACGGCGAGGTCGACTGGAAGGCCGTCGAGCGACACATCGACGACGTCGTGACCGCTGGCGCCGACGGCATCGTCGTCACCGGCACCACGGGTGAGACGTCCACGCTGACGGACCCGGAGAAGGTCAAGCTCGTCGAGGTCGGTAAAGCCGTCGCGGGCGGGCGCGCGAAGATCATCACCGGTGGTGGCTCCAACGAGACGGCCCACGCGATCGAGCTCGCGAAGAAGAGCGAGCAGGCGGGCGCCGACGGCAACATGATCGTCACCCCGTACTACAACAAGCCCACCCAGGCCGGCGTGCTGACCCACTTCCGCATGATCGCCGACTCCACGGATCTGCCCGTCATCCTCTACGACATCCCGGGGCGAACCGGCATCCCGATCACCTACGAGACGATCCTGCGTGCGGCCAAGCACCCCAACATCCTCGCGGTGAAGGACGCCAAGGGCGACCTCAGCGAGGTGAGCCGGGTCATGAACCAGACGGACCTCATGTACTTCGCGGGCGACGACGCCAACGCACTGCCGACGCTCGCCATCGGCGGCACCGGCCTCATCGGCGTCACGGCCAACATCGCGCCGACGCCCTACCGACACATGGTCGACGCGGTGAACTCCGGCGACCTCGTCGCGGCGACCGCGGCGCACCGGCAGCTCGAGCCGCTCGTGCGTGCGGTCATGACCCACGTCCCCGGCACCGTCGCCGCCAAATACATCTTGCACGGCCTCGGCCGGATCCAGAGCCCGCGGGTACGTCTTCCGCTGGTCGGTCCGGAGGAGTGGGAGGCCGCGCAGATCGAGGATGAGATCGACCTGGTGAAGGACATCCCAGGCGTCGACTTCCGCAACTTCCGGCCAGACCGCAACGCCGCCGCCGGTGGCGCGCTGCCCAAGGTCGCCGGTACGACTCGCTAGACAAACCAGAGGGGGGCTACATGCCCAATACCATCATCGATCCGCCAGTCCTCGAGCCGGGGACGCTCCGCGTCATCCCCATCGGAGGACTCGGCGAGATCGGCAGGAACATGACCTGCTTCGAGATCGACGGCAAGATCCTGATCGTCGACTGCGGCGTGCTCTTCCCCGAAGAGCACCAGCCGGGCGTCGACCTGATCCTGCCCGACTTCACCTCCATCAAGGACCGGCTCGACGACATCGTCGGGGTCGTGCTCACGCACGGTCACGAGGATCACATCGGCGCCGTGCCGTACCTCCTGAAGCTCCGCAAGGACATCCCGCTGATCGGTTCCGGCCTGACGCTCGCGCTCATCGAGGCGAAGCTCAAGGAGCACCGCATCGTCCCCTACACCCTCCCGGTGAAGGAGGGCCAGATCGAGGCGCTCGGTCCGTTCGACCTCGAGTTCGTCGCGGTCAACCACTCGATCCCGGACGCACTCGCGGTGTTCATCGACACCGACGCCGGCACCGTCCTCGTGACCGGTGACTTCAAGATGGACCAGCTGCCACTCGACGGCCGCCTGACGGACCTCCGCGCCTTCGCCCGCCTCGGTGAAGAAGGCGTCGACCTCTTCCTCGTCGACTCGACGAACGCCGACGTCCCAGGATTCACACCGCTCGAGCGGTCCATCGGGCCGGTCCTCGACCAGGTCATCGCGAAGTCCGAGCGCCGCGTCATCGTCGCGAGCTTCTCGAGTCACGTGCACCGCGTCCAGCAGGTCCTCGACGCGGCACACGCCCACGGCCGCCGGGTCGCGTTCCTCGGTCGTTCCATGGTGCGCAACATGGGGATCGCGGCCGACCTCGGGTACCTGAACGTCCCCGAGGGCCTGCTCATCGACTACAAGAAGGCGAAGGACCTCCCCGAGGACAAGATCGTCTACATGTCGACCGGTTCTCAGGGCGAGCCGATGGCCGTCCTCAGCCGGATGGCGAACCTCGACCACGCGATCGAGCCGGGCCCGGGCGACACCGTCATCCTCGCCTCGAGCCTCATCCCGGGCAACGAGAACGCGGTCTACCGGGTCATCGACGGCCTGACGAAGCTCGGAGCCAACGTCGTCCACAAGGGCAACGCGAAGGTCCACGTCTCCGGGCACGCGGCCGCCGGTGAGCTGCTCTACTGCTACAACATCCTCCAGCCGAAGAACGTGCTGCCGGTCCACGGCGAGTACCGTCACCTCGTCGCGAACCAGAAGCTCGCGATCGACAGCGGCGTTCCGGCGCAGAACACCTTCATCGGCGAGGACGGCATCGTCATCGACCTGAAGGACGGCGTCGCGAAGGTCGTCGGGCAGCTCGACGTCGGGCTCGTCTACGTCGACGGCTCGACCGTCGGCGAGATCACCGACGCCGACCTCAAGGACCGTCGCATCCTGGCGGAGGAGGGCTTCATCTCGGTCATCGTCGTCGTCGACTCGAAGACCGGGCACATCATCTCCGGCCCCGAGGTGCACGCCAAGGGCTTCGCCGAGGACGACAAGGTCTTCGCCGACATCAAGCCGAAGGTCGCCAAGGCACTCGCCGAGGCGGCGGAGAACGGCGTCCGCGACACGCACGCGCTGTCGCAGGTGATCCGTCGGACCGTCGGCCGCTGGGTCAACACGTCGTTCCGTCGCCGCCCGATGATCGTCCCGCTCGTCATCGAGGCCTGATCACCGGACGGGGCTGCTCGGTCCCACCCGCCAGGAGGCGGTCGAACATCATTCGCGAGGGTGATGTCCGGCCGCCTTCCGCGTTGCTACCGTGGAATCCCTTATAGCCGCTCGTCACTCCGACTGCGGTGGATTCCGGAGGTCGGCGTGGGCATTGTCCGCACCTGGGTGTTCCCCATTCTGAAACTGCTCGTCTTCGCCGCGATCGCGGTGGCGCTCGTCAAGGTCGCGTTCTTCCCGGACGCGCCGCAGGAGGAGGGGCCGACGCAGCCGACCGGGAGCCTCGTGGAGCCGCAGGTCCAGGCGGCGCTCGGCACCGTGGTCAACACCGTCTCGGTGGAGGGCCAGGTCGTGGCCGACCCGGCCAGCACGGCGAAGTCGACCGTCGCCGGCACCGTCGACGAGGTGTTCGCCGCCAAGGGGGCCGTCCTCGCGGAGGGCGATCCGATCCTCGACGTCAAGACGATCGACGAGGAGGGCAAGGAGCGGTACGTGCAGGTGACCGCACCGGTCGCGGGCACCCTCGGCAACGTCAAGCTCATCCACGGACAGTCCGTCCAGATCGGCGACGCGGTGGCGCAGGTGTCGCCGGCCACGTTTTCCATCACCGGGGCGTTGAGCGCCGACAAGCAGTACCGTCTGCTCACCATCCCCGGCGAGGCGACGGTCACCATCAACGGCGGCCCGGCCCCGTTCGTCTGTCCGGCGGTCCGCGTCACGACGCCGTCGAGCGGTGGCGACGAGGAGGAGCCGACGACGGGCGGTGGATCCGGGCAGACACCCGGTGCCGGCGGAACCTCCGTCACCTGCGCGGTGCCCGGCGACGTCCGGGTCTTCGCCGGACTCGCCGCGACGATCGAACTCGCGGGAGGCGTCGCCGAGAACGTCCTCGTGCTCCCGACGACCGCGGTCAAGGGCTCGGCCGGAACCGGGACCGTCTGGGTGGTGGGGGCCGACGGTGCGCAGGAGGAACGGCCGGTCACGCTCGGACTGAACGACGGACAGCAGGTGCAGATCGTCGACGGTGTCGCCGAGGGCGACTCGGTGCTCCAGTTCGTCCCTGGCGCCGTCGCACCGGCGCCCGAGGGGTGCACCACGCTCCCGGACGGCAGCATGGCTTGCGACGGGTCGGTCGGGTGACGCTCCTCGAACTCCGCGGGGTCACCAGGGTCGTCCAGATCCCCGATGCGCCGCCGCTGACGATCCTCGACGGTGTCGACCTGGAGGTGCACGAGGGCGATCGCGTCTCCATCGTCGGCCGATCGGGTTCGGGCAAGTCGACGCTCCTGAACCTCCTCGGCCTGCTCGACAAGCCGACCTCCGGGTCGCTCGTCTTCGACGGACGACCGGCGGAACGCCTCGGCTCCGGTGCGCGCGACCGACTGCGCGGCGCCCAGATCGGCTTCGTCTTCCAACAGTTCAACCTCCTGCCGGGACGGACCGCGCTCGAGAACGTCACGACGCCGCTCCTGTACGCCAGCGGACGCTCGTTCTGGCGCCGCCGGGAGATCGCCGCCGCGATGCTCGAACGTGTCGGACTCGGCGACCGCCTCGACGCGATGCCCGCGAAACTGTCCGGCGGTGAGCAGCAGCGCGTCGCCATCGCCCGGTCGCTCGTCCGCGGGCCACGGCTCATCCTCGCGGACGAGCCGACCGGCGCTCTCGACGTCGAGACCGGCACCTCCGTCATGTCCCTGCTCGACGAGGTGGCGACCTCCACGGGTGCCGCCCTCGTGACGATCACCCACGACCGGGCGATCGCCCGACTCGCGACGACCCACCACCGTCTCGACCACGGCGTACTCACCCCCGATCACGAGCTGGAGGCCGCGGATGTCTAGGATCCTGACCTCGATCGTCGGAGCGGTCGTCGAGGCCGCCCAGGAGCTGCGGATCCATCGTGGCCGGGTCATCCTGTCGCTCATCGGCGTCGGCGTCGCGGTGTGCGCCCTCACGAGCATGGTCGGCATGTCGTCGCTCGCGGCGCAGGCCCAGACCGAGTCGCAGGAACGCTATGGCGGCCGACCCGCCACGCTCATGGCGTCGGCCTACGGCACCGGAACGGAGCAACCCGACCCGGAGACCTACATCACGGCGGTGCACGACCTCGCCGAGCGGTACGGCATCGGGTACGTCTCGCAATCCGGCAGCACCCAGTTGAACGTGCAGTTCGCCGACGGGACGGTGCCGGTGCAGTCCACCGTCGTCGACGTCCCGTACGGCGAGATGCACCGCATCAGACTCGACGAGGGTGCCTGGTTCCAGGACGACGACGGCGACCGCCTCGCACCCGCGATCGTCGTGAACCCGGTGTTCTGGCAGCGCCTGGGGTCACCACCCATCGACACGCACCCCACGGTCACGGTCCACGGTGAGCACCCGGTCACGGCCGTGATCGTCGGGGTGTACGCGAGCAACGAGTGGGACACCGAACCGCAGCTGTCGATCCTGCCCGCGGGGACGGCGCTCATCGGTCCGGTGTCCGGCGCCGAGGAGGGCATGGGGCAACCCGGTCAGCTGCCGCAGTTCGAGTTCTGGGTCCCGAACGTGGACGCCGAGGCATTCACCCAGCGGATCCAGTCCGACCTGCGTGCCGAACTCGGTGACGCGTACAGCGTCGACGTCTTCCGTAACGACTTCGGCCAGACGGGGGAGGACCCGCTCCTGTCCTTGAAGCTCGTGGTCGGCGCGGTCGCGGGGCTCATCCTCCTGCTCGGAGCCCTTGGGCTGATCAACCTCTCGCTCGTCACCGTCCGCCAGCGGATCCGCGAGATCGGGATCCGACGCAGTTTCGGGGCGACCGCGCCGCGGGTGTTCTTCGCCGTGATGATGGAGAGTGTCGTCGCCACGTTCGTCGCCGGGGTCATCGGCGTCATGCTCGCCGTGGCCGTCGTGAAGAGTCCGATCGTCGAGCAGTTCATCGGTCAAGGGCTCGTGACGGACTTCCCGCCGTTCCCCATCGAGGCGGCGGTCCTCGGGCTGGTCAGCGCCACGGCCGTCGGGGCGATCGCCGGGCTCCTCCCAGCCCTCGTCGCCGTCCGCGTGAAGGTGATCGACGCCATCCGGTACTGAGCGCCGGTGTCCCCCCACGCGTCATCTGCTCGAAACACCGGTGGCGTACCATCCGTCCATGGCGGTCTACTCGATCCGCGAAGCCGCGGTGGCTGATGTGCGCGTCCTCACCGACATGATGGTCGAGGCGGCGAACTGGAACGCCGTCGCGCCCCGTCCCAGGTCCGCCGTCCTCGCCGATGCGCAGCACACCCGCTATGTGCACGGCTGGCGTCGACCCGGCGACGCCGGGGTCGTCGCCGTCGGGCAGGACGGTGCCCCCGTCGGCGCGTGCTGGTATCGACTCTTCCCGTCCGATGCACCCGGGTTCGGGTATGTGGCGGGCGGGGTCCCCGAACTCATCCTCGGGGTCAGTCCGATCCACCGCGCCCAGGGCGTCGGACGGCAGTTGCTCCGTGCGACCGTGCAGCTCGCCAGAGCAGCCGGGTACCAGCGCATCAGCCTGAGCGTGGAGCGGGCGAACCACGCCGTCTCGCTGTACCGCACGGAGGGGTTCGCGACCGTCGACCGGCGGGGGACCCGCGACACGATGGTCCTGAATCTGCGCTGACCGCCCGGCGGATCGCGGATCGTGGACACCCCGCCAGCTTGCCGGGCTGCGTCGGTGGCGACGAGTACCGTGAACGCATGGCCGCACGTTCCAACTCGACCAGCCGTTCGCGCAGCGCTTCCTCGCCGAGTGGCGCTTCGTCGCGCACCACGAGCACCAAGACGAACACCAAGCCCGGCCCCAAGGCGGGTGCGTCGACGACGAAGCAGCAGAAGACCGTCGCCTATCCGGCCGCCGAGGAGCAGCGCAGTGTGCTGACCTCGATGTGGCTCGGTCTCGCGCACGGCGTCGGTGGAGCGGTCCGCGCCCTCGGTCCCGAGCGCATCGCCAAAGAGGACCGTCGCGACGGCTTCCCCTTCCTGCTCTTCCTGCTGGCCGTCGTCGGCGCCGTCGTCGAGTGGTTCGGCGCGGCGGACCCGGTCGCCCAGACCTTCGACGCCTGGTCGTTCGGCGGCCTCTTCGGCCGACTCGCCTTCGTACTCCCGGTCATCATGATCGTGTTCGCGGTCTGGCTGTTCCGGCACCCGGCCTCGGTCGACGACAACGGCCGCATCAGCATCGGCCTCGGTCTGCTCCTGATCAGCATCTCGGCGCTCTGCCACATCCACGGCGGTCAGCCGAACCCGAGTCAGGGCCTGCCCGCGTTGGCTCAGGCCGGTGGTCTCCTCGGGTGGATCCTCGGCGCTCCGCTCGCCGCGATCATCACCCCGATCGGCGCGACCGTCCTCATCTCGCTCCTGATCCTCCTCAGCCTCTTCATCGTGACCAAGACGCCGCCGAACCGCGTCGGTGCCCGCGTGCGGCAGTTCTCCACCTGGATGTTCGGCGAGCAGCCGGAGGCACCAGAAGGAGAGCCCGCAGAGCCGAAGAGCGCGCGGACGAAGCGACTCGACGACCTCGACGAGGAACCCGACGAGCCGGCGGCCCTGCCGTGGTGGCGTCGCAACACGAGCCGTCGCGAGGACGACCCGACGTTCGAGGACCCGCTCATGGGCGACAACATGACCGAGCTCCTCGGCCTCGAGAAGCCGTCCGGCGGGTTCGACTCGCCGCTCGAACCGGTGGCCGTGCCTGCCGTGTCGCCGAAAGCCGCGCCGGTGCACGACGCCTTCGGCTCCGAGCTCCTCGGCGACCTCGAAGCGGCGGAGAGCGCCGTCAAGCGATTCAACACGGGCGAGATCAAGCCGCAGACGGGTCTGCACGACGACAGCATCCCCGGCGCGACCGAGGTCATCGAAGACCTCGACCCGGCGCTCCTCGGCGCACCCGACCAGATCGACTTCTCGGCGCGCCCCATGGCACAGCAGGGACAGGACGACACACCGTACCGTCTCCCGTCCGCAGGGACCCTGGCGGCGGGGGAGCCCGCGAAGACGCACAGCGCGGCCAACGACGAAGCGGTCGCCGCGATCACGAGCGTCCTCGACCAGTTCGGCGTCGACGCGAAGGTCACGGGCTTCTCCCGCGGGCCGACCGTGACGCAGTACGAGATCGAGCTCGGCCCGGGCGTCAAGGTCGAGCGGGTGACGGCGCTCAGCAAGAACCTCTCCTACGCTGTGGCGTCCAACGAGGTCCGCATCCTCTCGCCCATCCCGGGGAAGAGCGCCATCGGTATCGAGATCCCGAACACCGACCGCGAGATCGTCACCCTCGGCGACATCCTGCGCTCGACGGCGGCCACGAACAGCAACCACCCGATGACGATCGGCGTCGGCAAGGACGTCGGCGGCGGCTACGTGGTCGCGAACCTCGCGAAGATGCCGCACCTCCTGGTCGCCGGGTCGACCGGCTCCGGTAAGTCGGTCTTCGTGAACTCCATGATCACCTCGCTGCTCATGCGTGCCAAGCCGAGCGAGGTGCGCATGGTCCTCATCGACCCCAAGCGTGTCGAGCTCGCGCCGTATGCGGGCGTCCCGCACCTCATCACGCCCATCATCACGAACCCGAAGAAGGCGGCGGAAGCGCTGCAGTGGGTCGTGAAGGAGATGGACATGCGCTACGACGACCTCGCGAGCTTCGGCTACCGACACATCGACGACTTCAACAAGGCCGTCGTGGCAGGCGAGATCGTCCTCCCCGCGGGCAGCGAGCGCGTCCTGAAGCCCTACCCGTACCTGTTGGTCGTCGTCGACGAGCTCGCCGACCTGATGATGGTCGCCCCCCGCGACGTCGAGGACTCCATCGTCCGCATCACGCAGCTGGCCCGTGCGTCCGGTATCCACCTCGTCCTCGCGACGCAGCGTCCGTCGGTCGATGTCGTCACCGGCCTCATCAAGGCGAACGTGCCGTCCCGCCTCGCCTTCGCCGTCACGAGCGTCACCGACTCGCGGGTCATCCTCGACCAGCCGGGTGCCGACAAGCTCATCGGTCAGGGCGACGCACTGTTCCTGCCGATGGGTGCGAACAAGTCCATCCGCGTGCAGGGTGCGTGGGTCGGCGAGAACGAGATCCAGCGGGTCGTCGAACACGTCACGAACCAGGCGCGGCCGGAGTACCGGAAGGACGTCCAGGCCGTCGCGGAGCGCAAGGAGATCGACGCGGACATCGGCGACGATCTCGAACTCCTGCTCGCCGCAGCGGAGCTCGTGGTGTCGACGCAGTTCGGATCGACCTCGATGCTGCAGCGGAAGCTCCGGGTCGGTTTCGCGAAGGCCGGCCGGCTCATGGACCTCATGGAGTCGCGTGAGATCGTCGGCCCGTCCGAGGGCTCGAAGGCCCGCGACGTCCTCGTCACCGCGGAGCAGCTGCCGGGTGTCCTGGCCCGTCTGCGCGGCGAAGACGACGGTCCGGCCGCTCCGGCCCCCGCAGCGGCGCCCTCGACAGCCGCCGCGGCAGCCCCGGTCGTCGGCGCTGCCGGCGGCGTCGAGCCCGACCGCTACGGTGCGGACCCGGTCGAGGCCCAGTTCCAGGACTATCCTGAGGTCGAGGGCGGTTCTGACGAAGACGCCTGGAGTCTCACCGGTCGGGAGTAGACATGACGGCATCGAACGCGTCGGCTGCTGAGCCGCGCATCTCGAACTGGAACCTCCCGAACGCGATCACCGTCGCGAGGATCGTGCTCGCGCCGGTGTTCATGTGGATGCTGCTGGCGGACGACGGTTCCGACGGTGCACTGCGGTGGTGGGCTGCCCTGCTCTTCGTCGTCGCGATCGCGAGCGACGGCATCGACGGACACATCGCCCGCAGTCGCAACCTCGTGACGGACCTCGGCAAGATCCTCGACCCGATCGCCGACAAGGTGCTGACGGGCGGAGCGCTCGTCGCGTTGTCGATCCTCGGCGAACTGCCGTGGTGGGTCACGATCGTCGTGCTCGTGCGCGAGATCGGCATCACCGTCCACCGCTTCATCGTGATCTCCGACCATGTCGTCGCCGCCGCGTGGATGGGGAAGCTCAAGACCCTCGCACAGGCCGTCGCGATCTCACTCGCCCTCGCGCCGTTCTGGGTGCTCCTCGGTGACTGGGTGCTCTGGGTGAATGGGGTCTTCATGACCATCGCCGTGCTCCTGACCATCGCGAGCGGCATCGACTACGTCGTCACCGCCGTCCGAGGGTCGCGCGCCGACCGGCAGGTCAAGCGATGACGTCCGATGCCGTCGAGTCGGCCGACGCCGGTGCCGCCTCGGCGGTCCATGCCCTCATCGACGCCCGGTTGACGATCGGTGTCGCGGAGTCCCTGACCGGCGGGCTGCTGGCCGCGGCGCTCATCAGCGTCCCCGGCGCGTCCGCCACGGTCCGAGGCGGTGTGGTCGCGTACGACACCCGTCTGAAGCACTCGTTGCTCGGAGTCGACGCCGGCCTCCTCGCGCTCCATGGCGCCGTGCACCCGGAGGTGGCCCTCCAGATGGCCGACGGCGTGCGCCGTGCCCTGGCGATCGATGGGCTTCCTGCCGACGTCGGCATCGCCACGACCGGCGTCGCAGGACCGGACCCGCAGGACGGCCAGGCCGTCGGGACGGTCTTCGTCGGCATCGTGACGCGAGCGGGTGGACGGGTGGTGCCGCTCACCCTGGACGGCGGCCGTCAGGAGATCCGACACCGGACCGTGGAGCTGGCGTTGGAAGCCCTCGTGCGCGAACTCGGCGCACTCGAGTGAACGCCGACTCCGATCGGCGGAATACCGTCCGTTTCCATCGCGTTACAGATGACGTATTCACAAGAAAAGCCCAGTGATCCTGGTTACTGTTCGGCATACGGTGGTTGTAATGTTGGCCATCCACGAACGAGACGGCGATCAGCTGGGACGACGTGAATCCGCGTTGCAGAAGCAGAGCGCTGTACGACACGAGGTCGTAGAGCACAGAGGGAGGGTCACGTGGTTTTAGTCCGTCAAGAGATCGGCGACGTGCTGAGGGACTTCCGGTTGCAGAAGGGTCGCACGCTGCGCCAGGTGGCGAGCAAGGCGAGCGTCGCACTCGGATACCTGAGCGAGGTCGAACGAGGCCAGAAGGAGGCGTCGAGCGAGATCCTCGCCTCGGTGGCCGACGCCCTCGACACCCCCATCTCCGTCATCATGCGAGAGGTCGGAGACCGCCTCGCGGTCATCGAGGGTCTCTCCCCGAACATCCCGGACACCGTTCCGGACGAACTGGTCAACGAGCTGGACGAACTCGTCTCCCGCTGATCGAGCGAGCACGGTAGCAGAACGCCCCGGGATCCCTCTCCCGGGGCGTTTCCGCGTCCGGACGGGCGACGGAGGAAGGGACAGGAGCAGGAATGAAGCTGAGTGAGTTCAGGACGGCCGTCGCCGACGAGTTCGGCGCGGCGTACGGAGCGGTGCTCACCGGTGACCTCGGACTCACCGAGTTCGGCTCGAAGACCGCCGAGGAGGCGTTGCGCGCCGGTGTCCCGCCCCGCGACGTCTGGATGGCGCTCTGTACCGCGACCGACGTGCCGGATGAGCGACGCCACGGCGTCGGACGGTTGCAGCCGGGCGCGTAGCGCGTCCCACGCCACGGGCGAAGCGGTCTTCGACACGCCGCCCGATCGGTATCGAACATCCGTTCTAGTGGTGCTAGTGTCCTCCACAGGATCATTCGTGAGTGCGTTCTGCACGGATCGAGCCGTCCACCGGTGCATGTCGGTGGTGGCGCGTACCGTCGGAGACATCAGGAACGACCGACGCCTTGTCGCCCTCGGGCCCCGACCTTCAGCAGAAGCGGGTCCCGGAACACGCGGCGACAGCCTATAGGCACCCGACACCGAGCAGAGAGAAGCACACCATGCCAAGCCCAGCTGAACGCGAGAAGTCCCTCGAAACCGCACTCGCCCAGATCGACCGTCAGTTCGGCAAGGGCTCGGTGATGCGCCTCGGCAGCGACGAGCGCGCACCGGTCGAGGTCGTCTCCACCGGCTCGATCGCCCTCGACGTCGCGCTCGGCATCGGAGGGCTCCCGCGAGGCCGCATCGTCGAGATCTACGGGCCTGAGTCCTCGGGTAAGACGACGCTCACGCTGCACGCCATCGCGAACGCCCAGCGTGCCGGCGGCATCGCCGCCTTCATCGACGCGGAGCACGCACTCGACCCCGAGTACGCCAAGAAGCTCGGCGTCGACATCGACTCGCTGCTCGTCTCCCAGCCCGACACGGGTGAGCAGGCGCTCGAGATCGCCGACATGCTCGTGCGCTCGGGTTCCATCGACCTCATCGTGATCGACTCCGTCGCCGCGCTCGTGCCCCGCGCCGAGATCGAGGGCGACATGGGCGACTCGCACGTCGGTCTGCAGGCCCGGCTCATGTCGCAGGCCCTGCGCAAGCTGACCGGTGGCCTGAACCAGACGAACACGACGATGATCTTCATCAACCAGCTCCGCGAGAAGATCGGCGTGATGTTCGGCAGCCCCGAGACGACCGCCGGTGGTAAGGCCCTGAAGTTCTACGCCTCGGTCCGCCTCGACATCCGTCGCATCGAGACGCTGAAGGACGGCACGGAGGCCGTGGGTAACCGTACGCGCGTGAAGGTCGTCAAGAACAAGATGGCTCCGCCCTTCCGGCAGGCCGAGTTCGACATCCTGTACGGCGTGGGCATCTCGCGCGAGGGGTCGTTGATCGACTTCGGTGTCGAGCACGCCATCGTCAAGAAGGCCGGCGCTTGGTACACCTACGAGGGCGATCAGCTCGGTCAGGGCAAGGAGAACGCCCGGAACTTCCTGCTGAAGAACCCGGACATCGCTGCTGAGATCGAGCGCCGGATCCTCGGCAAGCTCGGTGTCGGTGCCGAGGGTGCCGCCACCAAGAAGGCCGCGGATGCCGCCGCAGCCGAGGTCGCTGCTGCCGAGGCCGCCGCGCTCGAGGCGGCGACCGGTGGAGCCCCGCAGCTCGCAGCCGCCGGCGCACCGAAGTCCGCCGCGAAGCGCAGCGCGTAACGCGCGCCCCGAACAGCGAGGTCACCATGGTCGTCTCCTTCCCTTCCGCCGGTCCGGCCGACGAGTCGTCGGAGCACGTGGCCCCCGTGACCTCGCTGTTCGGGCGCCGTCCGGCGCCCGATGCAGCTGCCGAGCCCGACGGCTGGTTCGTCGGGCAGACCGAGGACGCACCGGTCGTGGCCGCGCCCGTCGTGCGTCCCGTCGCTCCGTTGCGGCGGATGTCCACCGGGCGCGCCGACACGGAGACCACCCCGCCGGGCGATGCATCGAGCGATGCCCCCGCGGCGACGAGCCCGACGACACCACCCGCGCCCGCCCCGCGGACGCTCGCCTGGACCTCGGTCGTCGAGGCGCCGGAAGACGACGACGCAGACGACCGCGCCGAAGCCGACGAGGTCGAGGCTCCGGTCGATCCGGAGGTCCGGCTGGCCGAACTCGACCTGCTTGCGGTGCGACGGCTCGCCCGCCGCGGCTGTTCCGAGTGGGAGATCGCGGAACTCCTCCGCGGCCACGACGCAGCACCCGACGAAGTCGAGCACGTCCTCGCCGAACTCCGCCGACGCGGCTACCTCGACGACGCCGAGCTCGCGTGTCAGCTCGTCGAGAGCCTGCACACCCGCAAAGGGCAGTCCCGTGCGGTGATCGGTCGCGAGCTCTCCTCGCGACGCATCGACGCCTCGATCGTCTCCGAGGCCCTCGAGGCCATCGACGACGACGATGAGCTCCGACGAGCGCTGGTCGTCGCCGAAAAACGTGCCGGTCAACTGCGCTCCCTCGATCAGGCGACGGCCGAGCGACGTCTGTCGGCCTATCTCGCGAGACGCGGATACGGCTCGGCGATCATCCGTGAGGCGTGCTCGCGCGCCCTGTCGGGGTCGAAGCGTTCCGGCGTGAGTTTCCGCTGACCGGAGGCATCTCGGGCCGCGCGTAGACTGCCGGTATGAGCAGCATCGTCGAGACGCCCACGGTCATCAGCGCCTCACCTGCCGCGATCGACGAGTCAGGTCGACAGCGGAGTTATGAGGTCCGCACCTACGGGTGCCAGATGAACGTGCACGATTCCGAGCGGCTCAGCGGGTCACTCGAGGCCGCCGGTTACGTCAAGGCGGAAGGCGAGCAGGCGGACATCGTGGTCATCAACACCTGCGCGGTCCGAGAGAACGCCGACAACAAGCTGTACGGCAACCTCGGCCACCTGGCATCGATCAAGAAGCAGCGCAGCGGCATGCAGATCGCCGTCGGCGGTTGTCTGGCGCAGAAGGACAAAGAGGTCATCCTCCGGAAGGCCCCGTGGGTGGACGTCGTCTTCGGAACGCACAACATGGGCTCACTGCCGTCGCTGCTGGAGCGGGCCCGACACAACGACGAGGCCCAGCTGGAGATCCTGGAGTCGCTCGACACTTTCCCCTCCACCCTCCCGACCAAACGCGATTCCAGCTACAGCGGTTGGGTCTCGATCTCCGTCGGGTGCAACAACACGTGCACCTTCTGCATCGTGCCGTCGCTCCGTGGCAAGGAGAAGGACCGTCGCCCGGGCGAGATCCTCGGTGAGCTGCGCGCGCTCGTCGAGGACGGCGCCATCGAGGTGACGCTGCTCGGGCAGAACGTGAACTCCTACGGTGTCGAGTTCGGGGATCGTCAGGCGTTCGGCAAGCTCCTGCGGGCGGCCGGGACGATCGAGGGCTTGGAGCGCGTCCGGTTCACGAGCCCGCACCCGGCCGCCTTCACCGACGACGTGATCGACGCGATGGCCGAGACGCCGAACGTGATGCCGCAACTCCACATGCCGCTGCAATCGGGGTCCGACCGCATCCTCAAGGCGATGCGTCGCTCCTACCGGTCCGAGCGCTTCCTCGGGATCCTCGAGCGGGTCCGTGCCAGGATCCCGCATGCGGCCATCTCCACCGACATCATCGTGGGGTTCCCCGGCGAGACGGAGGAGGACTTCCAGGAGACCCTCCGCGTGGTCGAGGCCGCACGGTTCGCCAGCGCTTTCACCTTCCAGTACTCGATCCGTGCCGGTACACCGGCGGCCACCATGGCCGATCAGGTCCCGAAGGCCGTCGTGCAGGAGCGGTACGAGCGCCTCATCGCATTGCAGGACCGCATCAGTCTCGAGGAGAACCAGCGCCAGGTGGGCCGGCAGGTCGAGTTGCTCGTCGCGGTTGGCGAGGGTCGCAAGAACGACGCCACGCATCGACTGAGCGGGCGGGCCGAGGACTCCCGGCTCGTCCACTTCGAGGTGCCGGCGGGCTCCGAGGTGCCGCGACCGGGCGACGTCGTGACCGTGACCATCACCGAGGCAGCGTCGTTCCACCTCATCGCCGACGCACGCGGCGGAGAACCCCTGCGGGTCCGTCGGACGCGTGCCGGAGACGCCTGGGATCGAGCTCAGGCCGACTCCTGCGGCGTGCCGACGCCGGCCGGTGCGGCCGAGCCCGGCCGGATCTCGCTCGGCCTGCCGGGCCTGCGCATCGGGGCGCCGACCGTCGGCGTGACCACGTCTCCCATCTACGACCCGAGCGACGGCGAACGTCGGTGACCGGCTTCCTCGCGGTCGTCGGAGCGACCGGGACGGGGAAGTCCGCACTGTCGCTCGAGCTGGCGACCGCTCTCCGCGAGGCGGGGCGTCCAGCCGAGATCGTCAACGCCGATGCCATGCAGTTCTATCGCGGCATGGACATCGGGACCGCGAAGCTGCCCATGGAGGAGCGGCGCGGGATCCCGCACCACCTCTTCGACGTCCTGGACGTCACGGAGGAGGCGTCCGTCGCCTGGTACCAGCCGACGGCTCGTGCGGTGATCGACGAGCTCACCGCGCGTGGGGTGACACCGATCCTCGTCGGCGGTTCCGGGCTCTATGTCTCGAGCGTCATCCACGACTTCCGATTCCCTCCGAGAGACCGCGCCCTGCGCGAGCGCCTGGAACGGGAACTCGAGGAGGAGGGGCTCCCGGCGCTCATCGAGCGGCTCCGCCTGGCCGACCCGGCGACCGCCGACCGCATCGATGCGGCGAACGCCCGCCGGGTGGTGCGCGCACTCGAAGTCCACGAGTTGGCCGAGCGCGGCCACGGTGCAGCGCTTCCGGAACGCCCCGTCCCCTGGCGGCCGGTCGAGGTCATCGGGGTCTCGACGCCGCGAGAGGTCCTCGTCGAGCGCCTCGACCGGCGCGTCGAGATGATGTGGGACGCAGGACTCGTCGCGGAGACGGCCGAGCTGCTCGAGCACGGCCTCGAGCAGGGTGTGACCGCCGCCCGTGCGATCGGGTACGCGCAAGCGGTGGCGCAATTGCGGTCGGAGCTGACCGAAGCGGAGGCGATCGCCGAGACCCAGCGTCTGACGAGGCGGTACGCGCGCCGTCAGGTCAGCTGGTTCAAGCGCTATCCGGCGATCACCTGGGTGGAGGGCGGCAGCACCGAGGCCAGTGAGCTGGCCCGCCGGGTGCGCCCGTAGACTGGTCTGATGGCGTCGACACTCTCCTTCACGAAGGGCCACGGCACGGGCAACGACTTCGTGCTCTTCTCCGACCCCGACGGCCAGGAGGCCCTCGATCCTGGCCAGATCGCGGCGCTCTGCGACCGGCACTTCGGGATCGGGGCCGACGGCGTCATCCGCGCCGTCCGGTCCGCGCACCTCGATGCCGGGGCGGCCGTGCTCGCTGAAGACCCTGCCGCGGAGTGGTTCATGGACTACCACAACGCCGACGGTTCGGTCGCGGAGATGTGCGGCAACGGCATCCGGGTGTTCCTCCACTACCTGCTCGAGAGCGGGCTCGTGGAGCTGGCCCCCGGCGAACAGCTCGCCATCGGAACCCGCGCCGGCGTCCGGATGGTCGGCTACGACCCGCTCGGCTACGTCGTCGACCTCGGCCGCTGGAGCCTCGTCGAGCGGGAGACGCTCGTCCGGGTGAAGGGGCTGCCCGTGGCCCGCCCGGGGATCGGGATCGACGTCGGCAACCCGCATATCGTCGTCGCGGTCGCCGACGCCGCCGAACTCGACGGAGCGGAACTGGAGTACGTCCCACAGCTCGACCCCGTACCGCCGCACGGCGCCAACGTCGAGCTGGTCGTCCCGGGTGAGCCGCTGATCGCCGACGGCGTGGCACGGATCCGCATGCGCGTCCACGAGCGCGGGAGCGGCGAGACCCTGAGCTGTGGCACCGGGACGGCTGCCGCGGCGCTCGCGTTCCGCCACTGGGCGGGCGCGGCGGCTCCGAACGACTGGCGCGTCGAGGTGCCGGGCGGAGTGCTCGGGGTGCGCATGGTTCCCGGCGCAGACGGCGAGCATGTGGTGCTGGCCGGCCCGGCGACCCTCGTCTACTCCGGGACGATCACCCTGGCCTGAGCCGGTCAGGCCGAACGGAGCTCCCGGCGCCGGGCGTGCAGGACGCGGAATCCCTTGGCCATGGCCGCACGTCCGACGTGGAACGACGTCGGCAGCTGCTCCTGCAACCACTTCTGCAGTGAGTCCGAGCCGAGGTTCTTCTGCACGACGAGCCAGGCGTCACCCTCGTCCTCGAGCCGCGGCAACCAGTGCATCAGCATGCGGTGCAGCTCGTCCTTGCCGACGCGGATCGGCGGGTTCGACCAGATGGTCGCGAAGCGGACCGTGTCGGGGACGTCGTCGGGGAGGACGGCACGGATGTTGGCGAGCCCGAGGCGTTCCGCGTTGATCCGCGTCAGGTCGAGCGCCCGTTCGTTGACGTCGACCGCCCAGACGGTCGCGTCCGGCGACGCGAGCCCGAGCGACAGGGCGATCGGGCCCCAGCCGCAGCCGATGTCGAGGAGGTCGCCGGTCGGCGGGGGAGGAGGGGTGTTCGCGAGCAGCACCTGGGTGCCCTGGTCGAGGTGGCCCGGACTGAACACGCCACCCGCCGAGACGAGCGAACGGTCGACGCCGCCGAGGCGTGCGGTGATGGGTTTGAGCTGCAACTCGCTCGCGGGTTCGGCGGTGAAGTAGTGCTCGTTCGACATACAGGAACGGTACCGGACCAGGAGGAAGTAGGGTTAACGCGATGCCTAGACCACCGATGGACGCACCCCAGGACAACGCAGACGACACCGATGTCGATGTCGAGGCGGTGGTGGACGACGCCTCGGTCACCGATCCCGACGACGTCGTCGCACGCGTGCTCACGAGCGCCGCGTCCCGATCGAGCGGGTACACCCTGTTCGGCAGCGGTGCCGCGGCGTTGCAGACCGGCGATACCTCGGGCGGCAGTTCCGACGATGGCGAACAGTACGACCGCGAGGACCGACAAGCCCTCCGTCGCGTCGCCGGGCTCTCGACCGAGCTCGAGGACGTCACCGAGGTCGAGTACCGGCAGCTCCGGTTGGAGAACGTCGTCATCATCGGCGTCTACCCGCAGGGTGCGCTCCACGACGCGGAGAACTCCCTGCGCGAACTCGCAGCGCTCGCGGAGACCGCCGGCGCCGTCGTCCTCGACGGGCTCCTGCAGCGCAAACCGCACCCCGACCCGAGCACCTATCTCGGTCGCGGCAAGGCCCAGGAACTGAAGTCCATCGTCCAGGCGCTCGGCGCCGACACGGTCATCGCCGACACGGAACTCGCACCCAGCCAGCGTCGCGCCCTCGAGGACGCGGTCGGCGTGAAGGTGATCGACCGCACGGCGGTCATCCTCGACATCTTCAGCCAGCACGCGAAGAGTCGAGAGGGCAAGGCACAGGTCGAGCTCGCCCAACTCGAGTACCTCCTGCCCCGCCTCCGCGGCTGGGGTGAGTCCATGAGCCGTCAGGCCGGTGGTCAGGTCGGTGGTGCCGGTGCCGGCATGGGGTCGAGGGGACCCGGTGAGACGAAGATCGAACTCGACCGACGCCGCATCCACACCCGGATGGCGAAACTGCGCAAGTCGATCACGGCGATGAAGCCGGCGCGCGAGGCCAAGCGGGCGAACCGTCGCCGCAACACGGTGCCGTCGGTCGCGATCGCGGGGTACACGAACGCCGGCAAGTCCAGCCTGCTGAACCGCATCACGAAGGCCGGCGTCCTGGTCGAGAACTCGCTCTTCGCGACGCTCGACGCGACGGTCCGCCGCAACGTGACCTCCGACGGACGCGAATACACGCTGGCCGACACGGTCGGGTTCGTGCGCAACCTGCCGCACCAGCTGGTCGAGGCCTTCCGCTCGACGCTCGAGGAGGTCGCCGACAGCGACGTCATCGTGCACGTCGTCGACGCCGCGCACCCCGACCCTGCCGGCCAGATCGCCACCGTGCGCGATGTGATCGGCGAGGTCGGAGCTCGGCACATCCCCGAGCTGGTCGTGTTCAACAAGGCCGACCTCGTAGACGACGGCCAGCTGCTCGTGCTCCGCGGTCTCGTCCCGGACGCCGTCTTCGTGTCGGCCCGGACCGGTCTCGGGATCGACGAGCTCATGGAGCGCATCGAGACGCTGATCCCGTCGCCGAGCAACGAGGTCCACGTCATCGTGCCCTTCGACCGCGGAGACCTGGTCACGCTGCTGCACGAACGCGGCAAGGTGCTGTCGACGGACTACGACGAGCGTGGCACGATCGTGCACGCCCTGGTCGGTGCGGAGCTCGCCGCCGCCCTCGCGCCGTTCGCGGAGGTCGTCCCGGCACCCGCCGTGGCCGGCTGACCCGACCCCTCACGCGCACCGCGCGCGGACGGCATCCTTGAGCGCCTCCGCCGTGTCGGCGTCGAGCGGCAGGGTCATGACGGCCTCCGGGCCGTCGTCGATCCGTACGACGAGTGGGAAGAGGGTCCCCACCTTGTCCTCCGCCAGAGCGTGCGGGTCGCACCGCGTCGGCATGATCCGCAGTTCGATGGACTGCGGGCCGTCGGCGGCGTCGACGGTCAGGCTGAGCGGCCAGTCCTGGGGCGGGCCACCGCCGCCGTCCGTCGGCGCCGGTCGCAGCAGGACCGTCGACCGCAGCGCGACGAGCTCCAGCCGGCCCGGAGCGCCGGTCGGTACGGCCGTGATCGTCAGGACGGCGACCGTCGTGGACCCGGCTCCCTCGAGGCGGATCCCGGGTGCGGCCGCCACCTTGGCGATGCGCTGCACCGCCGCCACCGTGCACGTTGCGGAGCGGATCCGCTGCAGCGCGTCCGTCGGATCGGGGAGGTCGGCGGCGGACAGGACCGAGTCGTCGTCGAGTCGGAGCAGGAGATCGACCTGCGACTCCCCGTCGCGTGCGTCGCAGTCGATCGGGGGCAGCTCGACGGCGAGGTCCGTGGTCTGTCCGGCGCGGATCGTCGAGGATCGGTCCCGGACGGTCGGCGCGCTGAACGCCGACCCCGACAGCTCGAGTCCGACGATCGTGATGTCGTGGTCGCCGCCGTTGCCGACCCGGACGATCGCGGCGTCGCTCGCGTACTGGTCCCGGTTCTGACGGAACTCGATCACGAGGCCCTCCGCTGAGGCTGTGCGTGTCGCCGTCGGTACGGGCGATCCGGCCGTCGTGCACCCGGACAGGGCGATCATCACCGCCACGCAGGACGCGATGACGCGCGAGCCGAGTACTCGGCGCTCGGCGCTCCGGTGCCTGGTACCCACGGTCATGGCATCAGCGTAGGACCGGAGCGCCGCCGGGGGAATGTGTCGCAGGATGACGCTGTCGGACAGATGTCCGTCGCGCCGATCGTCGGGCGTTGCTATCGTCGTGCGCATCGTACCCGCCCTCACCGGCGGAATCGGAGCGACAGCCGAGCCCGGCACCCGCCCACGACACACCAGCGGATCCGCTGCGTGCTGCGTGGTCGCCGGCTCTCGATCCGCTGCCACCGAGACGAGACCTCATGACCACGACGGAGCCGGCCTGTCCCAGGCGTACCCCCTTCTCGTTCGAGCTGTACCCGCCCAAGACGCTCGACGGCGGCCTCGCGCTCGCACGGACGGTCGAGCACCTGGCCGCCGCCGGCCCGGAGTTCATCTCGGTCACCTTCGGCGCCGGTGGTTCCTCGCGAACGGCGAGCCTGGACGTGCTGCGGAGCATCCGGACGTCGACCTCGGTGGATCCGATGGCCCATCTCACCTGCGTCGGTTCGACGCACGCGCAGGCCAGCCGACTCATCAAGGACTTCCTCGATGCCGGGGTGCACAGTTTCCTCGCGCTCCGCGGCGACCCGCCCGCCGGAGCCGTCGAGGGGGACGCCTTCCTCGGTGATCTGGGGAGTGCTGCGGAACTCGTGCAGCTCATCGGCCGGGTCAGTGCCGAGCACGAGCCGTACGCCGAGGGGTCGCTGGTCGGCCTCCCGGGCGCGGTGCAGCTCGGGCGACGCCATCGGCCGCGGATCGCCGTCGCCGCCTTCCCCAACGGACACCCCCGCTCACGGTCGACGACGCAGGACCTCGACACCCTGTTGGCGAAGCAGGCGGCGGGGGCGACGCTCGCCATCACCCAGCTCTTCTTCCATGCCGACGACTACCTCGCCTTCGCGGAACGTGCGAGACGTCACGGCGTCACCATGCCCATCCTGCCGGGCGTGATGCCCATCACGAGTCCGGCACGGCTGCGTCGGGTGCTCGAGCTCAGCGGCGAGGCGCTCCCGAGTGACCTGGCCATCGCGCTCGAGGTCGAGCCGGACGAAGCGGGACGGATCGACATCGGCACCGACTACTCCGCTCGACTCATCCGCGACGTCGTCGCGGGCGGCGCGCCCGGCGTCCACCTCTACGCCTTCAACCAGCATCGGACGGTGCTCGACGTGTTGCACCGTGCCGGCATCCCCGTGCAAGGCGACCGAACGGTCCGTCATCCCATCCCCGATCCACTCACCAGCAAGGACGCACGATGAACCCCACCTCCGCATTCCCCGTCGGCACCATCCTCGGCTACCCGCGCATCGGGCCGAACCGGGAGTTGAAGCGCGCCGTCGAGTCCTTCTGGGCCGGCCGCATCGACGCCGAGGCGCTCGAGCGGACGGCCTCCGAGCTGCGCGCCGCCGCGCGTGCCCGCCTCGCGGAGCTCGGCCTCGACCCGACGAACGCCGCGATCCCCGAGAGCTTCTCGTTCTACGACCAGGTCCTGGACGCCGCGCTCACCGTCGGCGCCGTCCCGGAGCGCTTCTCGTCGCTCGTCGGGGCCGACGGTCGGGTCGATCTCTCCGGGGCGTTCACGATCGCTCGTGGCGCCGGCGACCTCGCCCCGCTCGAGATGACGAAGTGGTTCGACTCGAATTACCACTACCTCGTCCCGGAGATCGGCGAGTCGACGCCGTTCGCGCTCTCCGACGACCGAGTGGTCGAGCAGTTCCGCGAGGGCCTCGCCGAGGGGTACGTGACGCGGCCGGTCATCGTGGGCCCCGTGACGTTCCTGCTGCTGTCGAAGGCGGCCGACGGGGCCTCCGAGGGATTCGCCCCGATCGACCGACTGGAGGCGGTGCTGCCCGTCTACGCGGAACTCCTCCAGCGTTTGGCCGCTGCCGGCGCGCCCTGGGTGCAGCTCGACGAACCCGCACTCGTGTCGGAGACGTTCGACGTGCCGAGGGCGACGGTCCTCGCGGCGATCGAGCGATCGACGGCGGTCCTGTCCGCTTTGTCCGACCGCCCGGCGATCTTCGTCGCGGCTCCCTACGGCGCCTTGGGTGACGCCGTCCCGGTGCTCGCCGCCTCGGGCGTCGAGGCTGTCGGTGTCGACCTCGTCCGAGGCGGCCTGCCGGAGTCGTCGGCCGGGCTCGCGTCGAAGACCGTCGTCGCGGGGGTGATCGACGGCCACAACGTGTGGCGTGGCGACCTGGCGGCCGCGGCCGATCTCCTGGCGCGCGCGGCGGAGCGCTTCCCGCAGCTCGCGGTGTCCACCTCGACCTCCCTCCTCCACGTCCCGCACGACGTGTCGGTGGAGACGAAGCTCGACCCGCGTCTGCGGAGCTGGCTCGCCTTCGCCGACCAGAAGGTGGATCAGATCGCGGTCCTCGCACGTGGTCTCACCCGGGGACCTGCGTCCATCGCGGCCGAGCTCACCGCAGCGTCGGCGGCGCTCGACGATCGGCTCGCCGCGCCCGGGGTCGTCGATGCCGCCATCCGTGCACGGACGGCAGCGCTCGTCCCAGCGGACTTCACCCGAGACGACTACCAGGAGCGCGCCACGGCGCAGAAGCAGGCGCTCGGCCTGCCGTTCCTCCCGACGACGACGATCGGCTCCTTCCCGCAGACCGGCGACATCCGTCGTGCCCGCGCGCAGCGGGTCGCCAGGACGCTCGACGAGCAGGCCTACGTCGCGACGATGCGCGCGGAGATCGGGCGCGTCGTGGCGCTGCAGGAGGATCTCGGGATCGACGTCGTCGTCCACGGTGAGCCTGAGCGCAACGACATGGTCCAGTACTTCGCCGAGCACCTGGACGGGTTCGCCGTGACGGAGCACGGGTGGGTGCAGTCCTACGGTTCGCGATGCACCCGTCCGTCGATCCTGTGGGGTGACGTCTCGCGGGCGGCGCCGATCACGGTCGAATGGTCGGCCTACACGCAGTCGTTGACCACCAAGCCGGTGAAGGGCATGCTCACGGGTCCGGTGACGATCCTCGCCTGGTCGTTCGTGCGCGACGACCAACCGCTCGCCGAGACGGCGAACCAGGTCGCCCTCGCCCTGCGTGACGAGATCGCCGACCTGGAGCGGGCCGGCATCCGCATCATCCAGGTCGACGAACCCGCACTCCGCGAACTGCTCCCGCTCCGGCGGGCCGACCAGGGGCGGTACCTCGACTGGTCGGTGGGCTCCTTCCGGCTGGCGACCGCGGGCGTGCGCGCCGAGACGCAGATCCACACCCACCTCTGCTACTCCGAGTTCGGTGTGGTGATCGACGCGATCCGACGGCTGGACGCCGACGTGACGAGCATCGAGGCGGCACGGTCTCGGATGGAGGTCGTGTCCGACATCCGAGCGAGTGGTTTCGACCACGGCATCGGCCCGGGCGTCTACGACATCCACTCGCCTCGGGTGCCGAGCGTCGCGGAGGTGGCCGCGTTGCTCGAGATCGCGCTGGAGGGGATCCCGCTGCGACAGGTCTGGGTGAACCCGGACTGCGGACTCAAGACGCGAGGGTACGAGGAGACGGTCGCCTCCCTCGCCAACATCGTCGAGGCCACGCGTGCGGTTCGCGCACGGGTCGGTGCGACCGGCTGACGTCGTCGGTCCGGCACGGACGAGGGCCGGGACGATCCGTGGATCGTCCCGGCCCTCGTCGCTGTCGCGGAGTGGTCCGGGCGGTCAGACCGTTCGGAGCACGGCGACGACCTTGCCGAGGACCTCGGCGTGGTCGCCGAGGATCGGTTCGAAGGCCGAGTTCCGGGGGAGCAGCCAGGTGTGGCCGTCGCGCTGGCGGAACACCTTCACGGTCGCCTCCTCGTCGAGCATCGCCGCGACGATCTCGCCGTTCTCGGCGGTCTTCTGCTCGCGGATGACGACCCAGTCGCCGTCGCAGATCGCGGCGTCGACCATCGAGTCGCCGACGACCTTCAGCATGAACAGACTGCCCTTGCCGACCAGCTGGCGGGGCAGTGGGAAGATCTCCTCGACCTGCTGCTCGGCCGTGATCGGGATGCCGGCGGCGATGCGGCCGACGAGCGGGACCATGGCGGCGTCGCCGACCGGGGGAGCGGAGTCGGGATCGCTGCCCTCGACGGCGCTCGGCAGGTCGATGAGCACCTCGATGGCGCGGGGACGGTTGGGATCGCGTCGGAGGTATCCGCTGAGTTCGAGCTGTCCGAGTTGGTGCGTGACACTCGACAGGGAGGCGAGCCCGACGGCGTCGCCGATCTCTCGCATACTCGGCGGATACCCGCGCTGCGAGACCGAGCGCTGGATGACGTCGAGGATCGCCAGCTGCTTGTCGCTCAGGCTCTTCCGTCGCCGGGTGCCGCCGATCTGGCGCTCCCGGGCTCCGTCGCCCGCCGTGTTCGCTGCCATCTTCGCTCCTGCCCTGATCGGCTGTCGGTGACCGATGTCGGTGGGTGGTGGTGTACTGCTTCCAACACTCGAAACTGTATCCGCACGAGCTCGTCCAGACAAACATCTGTTCGAGCGTGTCGCCGATCCCGCGCGTCTCAGGTACGAAGACAGGGTTGAGTATTCGAACAATCGAAGATATATTCGGAACACAGGTTCGTATCCGGCACTCCTGGTCGAGTGTCGGGTACGAGTCCTCATCACACGATGAGCACACTCTTGGAGGGTTGACATGAGCGCAGCACTGATCGGGTCCCACCGGGCGCTTCCCGCACGGACGGCGCAGGCACCGACGTCGGACGCACCGTCCAAACGCCGGCTCCGCCTGACGAAGCGCGGTCGCGTCGTCTTCACCACGCTCGCCGCCATCCCGCTGGTCATCGGCGTCGCGGTCGTCGGACTCTCGGCAGGCGGGGCCGCGGCCAACACGGCGGCGGCTGGAGCCACGTTCACGTACATCACGGTCGACCCGGGCGAGTCGCTCTGGCAGCTGGCCGAGTCCATCGCACCCGACGCCGACCCGCGCGACGTCATCGCCGAGATCATGAACCTCAATCAGCTCAGTACCGCCGGTGTCGAGCCCGGGCAGCGCCTGGCGATCCCGCAGCGGTACGCGGCCGAGTAGGCCGACAATCGGCGGGTCACTTCGCGCTGGTTCTCAGCTATCGTCGATGGCGCGGTGCAACGACGCCCGCAGCATCGTCGGAGGCACGCATGAGTACAGACGATCGGAGCCGCTCGCTGCTCCGGAAGAAGCCGATCGCGGAGATCGAGGATGAGACCTCCGGTTCGAAGCTGTTCAAGAGCCTCGGGCTCTGGCAACTCACGGCCATCGGGGTCGGTGGCATCATCGGGGTGGGGATCTTCTCACTCGCCGGACTCGTCGCTCATGGGAGCCAGACCTCGCCCGCTGTCGGGCCGGCCGTCCTCTTCTCCTTCCTGATCGCGGGTCTCGCCTCCGCGGCCGCAGCCTTGTCGTACGCGGAGTTCGCCGGCATGATCCCGAGAGCCGGGTCCGCGTACACCTACGGGTATGTGGCGCTCGGCGAGATCATCGGCTGGTTCATCGGTTGGGACCTGTTGCTCGAGTACATCGCGATCGTCGCGGTGGTCGCGATCGGGATCTCCGGCTACTTCGACGCCTTCCTGTCGGGCATCGGGATCCACATGCCGGCCTGGATGACCTCGACCGCCGACGAGGGGAAGGGCGGCCTCGTCAATCTCCCCGCCATCTTCGTCTGTCTCCTCGTGACCTTCATCCTGAGCCGCGGGACGAAGGCCTTCGGTCGATTCGAGCTCGTCGCGGTCGGGATCAAGGTCCTGCTCATCCTGTTCATCATCGGCCTCGGGGTCTTCTACATCGACGGGGAGAACTACGATCCGTTCCTCCCCAGCGGTTTCGGGCCGGTGTTCGCCGGTGCCGCGACGGTCTTCTTCGCGGTCTTCGGATACGACGCGATGAGTACGGCGGCCGAGGAGGCGAAGGACGGCAAGAAGCACATGCCGAAGGCGATCATCCTCTCCCTCATCGTCGCCATGCTCCTGTACGTCGCGGCCACCCTCGTGCTGACCGGCATGCAGAACTACACCGACATCGACCCCACGGCCGGGTTCGCATCGGCGTTCCAGAGCGTCGGCCTGCCCGTGGTCGCGACGATCATCTCCGTCTTCGCCGTCCTGTCGATCCTCACCGTGATGCTGACGTTCCTGTTGGGCGTCACCCGCGTCTGGTTCTCGATGAGTCGCGACGGTCTTCTTCCGCGGTGGTTCTCGCGCACGGATCGGCGAGGCGTGCCGCAGCGGGTGACCTGGATCGCCGGCGGAGCGGCAGCCGTCTTCGCCGGTGTGTTCCCGATCAAGCAGGTCGCCGACCTCACGAACATCGGCATCCTGGCCGCCTTCATCGTGGTCTGCGTGTCGGTGATCGTGTTCCGGTACACGAAGCCGGACGAGCCCCGCTCCTTCCGGTTGCCGTTGATGCCGTTCGTCCCGGCGTTCGGCGTCCTGGCGTCCGGCTTCCTGATCCTGCAGTTGCACTGGGAGACCTGGCTGCGCTTCGGGGTCTGGCTCGTGATCGGTCTCATCGTGTACTTCGCCTACGGGCGACGCCACTCGCTGTTGAACCCGGCGAGCCCCCGGCACGAGGTCCTTCGTCGGGAGCGTCAGGCGGAGTGAGCGCGCCGGTCGGAGTGGCTAGCATTGTGGAGTGACCGCTCTCGACGACCTGCCCATCCGCGACGACCTCCGAGGACAGCGCCCGTACGGCGCTCCCCAGGCCCTGGTGCCGGTGGCGCTCAACGTCAACGAGAACACGCACCCGATCCCTGAGGTGGTCGCGCACGACATCGTCGCATCGCTCGCCTCGGCGGTCCTCACCGTGAACCGGTACCCCGACCGCGAGTTCACGGAACTCCGGGAGGCACTGGCGGTTTACCTGGGTCACGGGGTGACCCCGGAGCAGATGTGGGCGGGGAACGGGTCGAACGAAGTGCTGCAGCACATCCTGCAGGCCTTCGGCGGTCCCGGGCGCTCGCTCCTCGGGTTCACGCCGACGTACTCGATGTATCCGCTCCTGGCCGCCGGCGTCGGCACCAGGTGGATCCCTGCGACGCGTGACGCCGAGTTCGAGCTCTCGCCCGAGACCGCCGCGCGTCAGGTGGCCGAGGCGGATCCCGACCTCGTGTTCCTCTGCTCGCCCAACAACCCCACCGGAACACCGTTGTCGCTCGAGACCATCACCGCGGTGTACGAGGCGTCGAGGGGCATGGTGATCGTCGACGAAGCGTATGCGGAGTTCGCTCCGGACGACGAGGCGAGCGCGCTCACGCTGTTGGAGGGGCGTCCGCGCCTGATCGTCTCCAGGACGATGAGCAAGGCCTTCGCCTTCGCCGGGGTCCGTCTCGGGTACCTCGCCGCCGACCCCGCGGTCGTCGACGCACTGAGACTCGTCCGGCTCCCATACCACCTGAGCGCCCTGACGCAGGCGGCCGCGACCGCCGCACTCCGGCACGCCGACGAGATGCTGGCGATGGTCGATGACATCCGGACCCAGCGCGATCGCCTCGTCGTCGAGCTCGGGCGTCTCGGCTACGACCCGAAGCGGAGCGGATCCAACTTCGTGCTGTTCGGCGGCGTCGCCGATCCGCACGCGGCGTTCGAGGCGCTCTTCGCGCGGGGGATCCTCATCCGTGACGTGGGCATCCCGAACCACCTGCGGGTGACCGCGGGCACCGAAGCGGAGACGACCTCGTTCCTCGAGGCCCTGGCGGCGATCAGCCCCGCCTGATCAGCCCTCGGCCGGGCGGCGGTGGTGCGCCTGCTCACGGCAGGCGGGAGATGGCCTCCTCGGCGGCGACCCAGGGGAGCATGGCGCACTTCACGCGCGCGATGTAGCGCGAGACGCCACTGAACGCCGCGGCGTCTCCGAACCGTTCCTCGTCGAACTCGAGCGTGCCCCGCGAGCGGATGACCGTCCGGAACTCGTCGACCAGGGCCTGGAGCTCGGACGGTGTGAGGCCTGCCGCGAGGTCGCTCAGGCAGGAGCTCGACGCCTGCGAGATCGAGCAGCCGTGTCCCTCCCAGGCGATCGGTGCGAGCCGACCGTCGGGCCCGGGATGGAGCTGCAGGGTGACCTCGTCGCCGCAGGTGGGGTTGAGCTGGTGCGACTCGGCGGCGGGCGCGTCCCGCAACCCGAAGCCGTGGCGCTGGCGGGCGTGGTCGAGGATGAGCTCCTGGTAGAGGCTCTCCAGGCCGCTCATCGGGACACCCCGAAGAACGGACCGACGAGGGTGGTCGCCTCGAGGAAGGCGTCGATCTCGGCCTCCGTCGTGTAGAGGTAGCTGCTGGCGCGGGTGGACGCGGTGAGGCCCAACCGGCGGTGGAGCGGTTGCGCGCAGTGGTGACCGACGCGGACCGCGATGCCCCGGTCGTCGAAGAACTGACCCACGTCGTGGGCGTGCACACCGGCGAGGTCGAAGCTCGCCAGCCCGGCGCGAGGCGTCCCGGGCGGCGGGCCGATGAGCGTGACGCCGGGGATGACGGCGAGTCCGGCCGCGAGTCGCTGTCCGTAGGCCGCCTCGGTGGCATGGACACGGTCCATGCCGACCGCTTGCAGGAACCGGACGGCGCTCGCGAGGGCGATCGCCTGCGACACCGGCTGGGTCCCGGCCTCGAACCGTTGCGGGGCGGGCAGGAACTCCGCGCCGTCGATCGTGACGGTCGTGATCATCGACCCGCCGGTGAGGAAGGGGGGAAGGGCGTCGAGCAGCCGGCGGCGACCCCACAGGGCCCCGATGCCGTTCGGACCGAGCATCTTGTGACCGGAGAACACGAGGAAGTCGACGCCGAGGGACGCGACGTCGACGGGCAGGTGCGGCACGGACTGGCAGGCGTCGAGCACGGTCAGCGCGCCGACGCGTTCGGCGAGGGCGACGAGTTCGGAGACCGGCGCGATCGCCCCGGTGACGTTGGACACGTGTGCGAAGGCGATGATGCGCGTGCGTTCGCCGATGATGTCGTCCACGGCGTCCAAGCGCAGCACGCCGTGGTCGTCGACCGGCAGGTGACGGAGGGTCGCACCGGTGCGTGCGGCAAGTTGCTGCCAGGGGATGAGGTTCGCGTGGTGTTCGAGTTCCGTGACGACGATCTCGTCGCCCGGACCGAGGCGGAACCGCTCGGCGGCAGCACCACCGAGGCCGGCGCTCGCATTCCCGATGGCCCCGGCGATGAGGTTGAGGGCCGCGGTCGCGCCGGAGGTCCAGACGAGTTCCCGCTCGTCGGCACCGATGAACGCGGCGACGGTCGCGCGCGTGTCCTCGAAGAGCTCCGTCGCCTCGGCGGCCAGGAGATGGGCGCCACGGTGGACGGCGGCGTTCTGGTGCGTCGCGTAGTCATGCTCCGCGTCGATGACCTCGATCGGGCGTTGCGAAGTGGCTCCGGAGTCCAGATAGACGAGCGGGTGTCCGTTCATCTCCCGGGCGAGGATCGGGAACCGTTCACGGAGAGCGGCGATCTCCGCCTGGTCGAGTGGGACGGCCGGGGCGATGCTGGGTGTGGAAGTCATGACCTCTCAACGATAGGCGTCGGCACGGCCTGGTGCAGCCGCATGACGCGACGATGCCCACCCGTCGACACGCGGCGTGCAGCGTCGGTGCGCTCGATACACTGGATCCCATGACCACCCAGCAGCGCACGGCCCGGATCCAGCGCGCGACGAGCGAGTCCAGCATCGAGCTGGAGTTGAACCTCGACGGCACCGGCACGAGCAGCATCGAGACCTCCGTCCCGTTCTACAACCACCTGCTCACGGCCTTCGCGAAGCACTCGCTGACCGACCTGACCGTCCGTGCGACGGGCGATGTCGACATCGACGTCCACCACACGGTCGAGGACGTCGGGATCGTCCTGGGCCAGGCGATCCGTCAGGCGCTCGGCGACAAGGCCGGCATCTCGCGGTACGGCGACGCACTGGTCCCGCTCGACGAGGCGCTCGTGCAGGCCGTGGTCGACATCTCCGGTCGTCCGTACCTCGTGCACGGCGGGGAACCGGCCGGATTCGAGTTCCACCTCATCGGCGGGCACTTCACGGGTTCGATGGTGCGTCACGTCTTCGAGGCGATCACCTTCAACGCGGGCCTCACCGTGCACGTGAACGTCCTCGGCGGTCGCGATCCGCACCACATCGCCGAAGCGGAGTTCAAGGCGTTCGCGCGGGCCTTCCGGCAGGCGAAGGCGTTCGACCCCCTGGTCCAGGGCATCCCGTCGACGAAGGGCGCGCTGTGAGCGCACGCCCGTCGGTGGTCGTACTCGACTACGGCTCCGGCAACGTGCACTCCGCAGTCAAGGCCCTCGAGCTCGCCGGCGCCGACGTCGTACTGACGGGTGACCGCAAGGCCGCCCAGGCCGCCGACGGTCTCGTGGTGCCGGGGGTCGGTGCCTTCGACGCGGTGATCGGCGCCCTCCGTTCCTCGCACGGCGACGAGGTCATCGACCGCCGTCTCGCGGGAGGCCGTCCGGTCCTCGGCATCTGCGTGGGGATGCAGGTCATGTTCGAGCGCGGCTTGGAGCGCGGGTCCGAGGCCGACGGCCTGGGGGAGTGGCCAGGAGCGGTGACGGAACTCGACGCGCCCGTCCTGCCGCACATGGGCTGGAACACGGTGTCGCCGGACGCAGGGTCCGTGCTCTTCGACGGCCTCGCCGACGAGCGCTTCTACTTCGTCCACTCCTATGCCGCACAGCAGTGGACCCTCGAGGTCATGCCTCCGTTCCCCGAGCCGCGCCTCACCTGGGCGACCCACGGCGTGCCGTTCCTCGCGGCCGTCGAGAACGGTCCGTTGTCGGCGACGCAGTTCCACCCGGAGAAGTCGGGCGACGCCGGTATCCGCCTGCTGTCCAACTGGCTCGGCACCCTGTAGCCGACTAGGATCAGGTGCTTGTGCCACGAGGCATGCTGTGCGCCGGGAACCGAGGGGCTCGCAGCTCCCGAAGAAACGGTGGATCATGAACGAGTTCAACACGACGGCCGGACTGACGCTGCTCCCCGCGATCGACATCGTGGACGGCAAGGCCGTCCGGTTGACGCGCGGCGAGGCCGGTTCGGAGACGAACTACGGTGAGCCCGTCGACGCAGCCCTGGACTGGGCTCGTCAGGGGGCGGAGTGGATCCACCTCGTCGACCTCGACGCCGCGTTCGGCCGTGGCGACAACCGGTCGATCATCCGCAAGGTCATCTCGAAGGCGCGCGGCGTCAACATCGAGCTGTCGGGCGGCATCCGCGACGACGCCTCCCTCGAGCAGGCGCTCGAGACGGGTGTCGCACGCGTCAACCTCGGGACCGCGGCGCTCGAGAACCCCGAGTGGGCCGCGAGCGTCATCGCCCAGTACGGCGAGGCGATCGCGGTCGGCCTCGACGTCCGTGGCACGACGCTCGCCGCTCGCGGGTGGACGCAGGACGCCGGCGACCTGTGGACGGTCCTCGACCGCCTCGAGGAGGCGGGCTGCGCACGCTACGTCGTGACGGACGTCACGAAGGACGGCACGATGCAGGGGCCGAACATCGAGCTGCTCCGACAGGTGCTCGGGCGCACGGAGCGGCCGGTGGTGGCCTCCGGCGGCATCTCGAGCCTCGACGACCTGGTCGCGCTACGCGAGCTGGTCCCCCTGGGGCTCGAAGGTGCCATCATCGGGAAGGCGCTCTACAACGGCGCGTTCACCCTGGCCGAGGCGCTGGATGTCTCGGGCCGCTGACGAATCCTCCGAGCCCGACCGGCACGGTCCGTCGGGCGGGCATGACCACCATGCGGCGGGTGGCGCCGACTCGGCCGGCCAGCCCTGGGCTGGTCGGAGCTTCCAGCCGAACGCGAGTTCCGGTGACGACGGCAGTGCGCCCGAGCGGCTGATCGAATCCCTCCGACGTTTCCGGACCGGCGAGGTCGGGGAGGCTGAGGTCGTCGATGCGTTCCGGGACTCCCGCCTGCTCATCCCGCTCGTGGCCCACCTCGGTGAGGCCGGCGAGAACGAGCACGGCCAGCTCGTCGACAAGTCGCAGGAGCTGTCCATCGTGACCGTGACGGGTCCGGACGGCCGCACCGTGCTCCCGGTGTTCAGCTCGGTGCAGGCGATGTCCGCGTGGAACCGGACGGCGAGGCCGATCCCGGCCGACGGCGTCCGGGTCGCTCTGGCGGCCGCGAGCGAGCAGACGGACGTCGTGGTCCTCGATCCGACGTCGAGTACCGAGTTCGCCGTACGCCGCCCAGCGCTGTGGGCGATCGCGCAGTCGCAGCCGTGGACGCCCAGCTTCGCGGACCCGCTGGTGGGCGACGCGTTCGAGCGGTCGATCGAGCAGGAGCTCGCGGTCGTGAGTGTGCGTCTGCGAGCCGGAGATCCGGAGGCGAAGCTCGCCGGATCCGAGCTCGTGGTCGAGCTCGGCCTGCTGCAGGGACTGACCCAGCAGGAGCTCGACGCGGTGCTCGCGCGGCTCGCTCAGCGCTGGGCCGCGGACGAGGTCATCGCGACGCGCGTCGACTCGCTCGCGGTGTCGCTCCGCCCCGCCGACTGATCGGCGAAGCGGAGCGCCGCGTTGCGATCAGGTGACCGGGCCGGTCCACTTCTCGCCGGGACCCTTGCCGATGGGATCCTGGATGGTGGACGCCTCCCGGAAGGCGAGCTGCAGGGATCGCAGGCCGTCGCGCAGCGACCGGGCGTGCATGTCGCTGATCTCCGGGGCGCCCGCGGTGATGAGCCCGGCGAGGGCGTTGATGAGCTTGCGGGCTTCGTCGAGGTCCGTCTGGGCGTCGGGGGCGTCCGCGAGGCCGCACTTGACCGCTGCTGCGCTCATGAGGTGCACGGCGGCTGTGGTGATGACCTCGACGGCGGGGACGTCGGCGATGTCCCGGGTGGCCTGATCTGCCCCTCCCGACTCGTCGTCGTGGTCGTACGGGCTGGTGGTGTTGTTCACGTGGATCCTCTGTTAGACTCGTGCGGTGCTCCGAGACATGTCTCGGTACGAAAGAGGAGATTCTCCCACCCGCGCTTGACCGCTTCATAAGGTTACCGGGTTGTCACGCTCCGCCTGTCGCTTCACCGCTTCGGGTAGCAGGGTGTGGTGCCTTCCGACAGGTGTTCTGAACACCGGCGGATGGTACGGGTGTGTGGTGAACCGATTTCGTCGCGGCGCAGGTATCGGACCTGGTCGCGTGGCATCCCACCCAGTCAGAGGAGCTCCGCATCAGCGATCCCCGTACCAATGACCGTATCCGCGTCCCGGAGGTCCGACTCGTCGGTCCCGGCGGAGAACAGGTCGGCGTCGTCAAAATCGAGGTCGCCCTTCGCCTCGCGCAGGAAGCGGATCTCGACCTCGTCGAGGTCGCACCCAACTCCAAGCCGCCCGTCGCGAAGATCATGGACTACGGCAAGTTCAAGTACGAGGCTGCGCAGAAGGCCAAAGAGGCCCGGCGCAACCAGGCGAACACGATCCTCAAAGAGGTCCGGTTCCGCCTCAAGATCGATCAGCACGACTACGAGACCAAGCGCAAGCGCGCCGAGGGCTTCCTCAAGGCCGGTGACAAGGTGAAAGCCATGATCCAGTTCCGCGGCCGCGAGCAGTCCCGCCCAGAGCAGGGCGTCCGCCTGCTCCAGAAGTTCGCCGAGGACGTGTCCGAGTGGGGCACCGTCGAGTCCACCCCCATGGTCGACGGTCGCAACATGGTGATGGTCGTCGGGCCGCTCAAGAACAAGTCCGAGGCGAAAGCCGAAGCCAACGCACAACGTGCGGCATCCAAGGCACGTCCGGCTGAAGCCGACGAAGCCGACGAGGCTGCTCCGGTGGAGTCATCCACCGACGAGAACCGATAAGAAACGAGGAATCCCATGCCGAAGCAGAAGACCCACTCCGGGGCCAAGAAGCGATTCAAGGTCACCGGCAGCGGCAAGCTGATGAAGCAGCAGGCCGGTATGCGACACAACCTGGAGAGCAAGTCCAGCCGTCGCACCCGTCGCCTGAACCAGGACCAGGTGCTGGCGCCCGCCGACGCCAAGGTCATGAAGAAGCTGCTCGGTCGCTAGACCGTTTACCCGTAAGGAACTAGGAACATGGCAAGAGTCAAAAGGGCGGTCAACGCTCACAAGAAGCGTCGCGTCATCCTCGAGCGCGCCGCCGGTTACCGCGGTCAGCGTTCGCGTCTGTACCGCAAGGCCAAGGAGCAGGTCACTCACTCCCTCGTCTACTCGTACCGCGACCGTCGTGCGCGCAAGGGTGACTTCCGTCGCCTCTGGATCCAGCGCATCAACGCGGCTTCGCGTGCCAACGGCATGACGTACAACCGCTTCATCCAGGGTCTCGGCCTCGCCGGGATCGAGGTCGACCGCCGTATCCTCGCGGACCTCGCGGTGCACGAGCCCGCCACCTTCGCGGCCCTCGTCGCGTCGGCCAAGGCTGCGCTGCCCGCCGACACCTCGGCGCCCAAGGTCTCCGCGTAGTCGGAAGCCCTGCGTCCGAACGGACGACGTGTTCGAACGGCCCGATCCCACCAGGGATCGGGCCGTTTCGTCTGTCCGGAGCGCGACCCATAGGATGGGTGCGTGCTTGACAATCCGCGGTCACCGCGCGTCCGTTCCGTCGCCAAACTCGCCAAGCGTCCGGCGAGACAGGAGACCGGCCTGTTCCTCCTCGAAGGACCACAGGCGGTCTCGGAGGCCCTGCAGTTCCGGCCCGACCTGATCCTCGAGCTGTACGCGACGCCGACGGCCCTCGAGCGCTACACCGACATCGGGGCCGCGGCCACCGATGCGGGACTCGAGATCGAGTTCGTCACCGAGCAGGTCCTCGAATCGATGGCCGACACCGTCACGCCGCAGGGGTTCATCGCGGTCGCGCAGCAGTTCCCGACCTCGATCAAGGACATCTTCGCCGGAGAGCCGCAGCTCGTCGTCATCCTGGAGGAGGTCCGCGATCCGGGCAACCTCGGGACGATCATCCGAGCCGCCGACGCCGCCGGCGCGGACGCCGTCGTCCTGAGCGGACGGACCGTCGACCTCTACAACCCGAAGGTCGTGCGCTCCACGACCGGCTCGCTCTTCCACCTGCCCGTCGCGGTCGGTGTCGAGCTGCCCGCCGTGCTGGAACGAGCCCGTGCAGCGGGATTGCAGACGCTCGCGGCCGACATCAAGGGCGAGGACCTCCTCGTGGCCCGGTCGGAAGGCGTGCTCGCGCGGCCGACGGCATGGGTGTTCGGCAACGAGGCCAGGGGGCTCACCGACGAGCACCTCGAGCTCGTCGACCGTGCGGTTACGGTACCGATCTACGGCCGTGCCGAGAGCATGAACCTGGCCACGGCGGCATCGGTGTGCGTCTTCGAGAGCGCGTTCGCGCAGCACGCTTGAGCGCCTGAAGCGTCGACCGTCGAGGTTACGAAACGGTAACCGTAGCGCTTCCGTCATGCGCACGAAACACACGGTCACCTAGTTTGGGTTACATGGAGCCAACAGTGTCCCCGAACTCCGGCCCGACGGAACCCGATGCAGCAGCCTCGCATGGTGCCGCCGGCGCATACGAGACCACGAGCAACCCGATCCAGGCAGGGCGCGGCGAGCCCCTCGTCGTCATGGAGAACGTCGAGAAGCACTACGGCGAGTTCCACGCCCTGAAGGACATCAACCTCACCGTCAACAAGGGTGAGGTCGTCGTCGTGATCGGACCGTCCGGGTCCGGCAAGTCGACCCTCTGCCGGACGATCAACCGGCTCGAGACGATCAGCTCGGGCGAGATCCGGATCGACGGCAAGAAACTGCCGGAGGAGGGCAAGCAGCTCGCCGAGCTGCGCGCCGACGTCGGCATGGTGTTCCAGTCGTTCAACCTGTTCGCGCACAAGACGATCCGCGAGAACGTCACCCTCGGCCCGATCAAGGTGCGCAAGCAGAAGAAGCGCGACGCCGACGATGCGGCGAAGGTGCTGCTCGAGCGCGTCGGCATCGGCGTGCAGGCCGACAAGCTGCCGGCACAGTTGTCCGGCGGGCAGCAGCAGCGCGTCGCGATCGCCCGCGCCCTCGCGATGAAGCCGAAGGTCATGCTGTTCGACGAGCCGACCTCGGCACTCGACCCCGAGATGATCAACGAGGTCCTCGACGTCATGGTGCAGCTCGCCAGCGAGGGCATGACGATGATCGTCGTGACCCACGAGATGGGCTTCGCCAGGAAGGCCGCCGACCGCGTCGTCTTCATGGCCGACGGCGAGATCCTCGAGGACACCGACCCCGAGTCGTTCTTCACGAACCCGCAGTCCGAGCGGGCGAAGGACTTCCTGTCGAAGCTCCTCACCCACTGACCCATCCGACTCCGGATCGCGCGACCCGCGCGGCGACCCGGAACTGACCAACCGATCGGCCCGTCCCGGGCACCAAGGAAGGAAGGAAAACATGCGCAAGAGGCTCATGTTCATCACCGCGGGAGTCGCTGCAGCAGCGCTCGCGCTCAGCGGGTGCAGCGGCGGCGACGCCGGCACCGGATCGACCGACGGCGCGTCCGACGGCGGCGCACTCTTCGAGGTCGCCACCGACGTCCAGCTCGAGGGCAGCCCCACGTACGACGCGATGGTGAAGGCCGACAAGGTCCGCATCGGCGTCAAGGAGGACCAGCCCGGTCTCGGTTACCTCGACGCCGCCACCGGCGAGCGTTCCGGCTTCGACGTCGAGATGGCCACCTGGATCGCCGCGTCGCTCGGCTTCGACGCCGACAAGATCGAGTTCAAGGCGATCCCGAGCGCCAACCGCGAGTCGGCCATCGTGAACGGTGACATCGACTACTACGTCGGCACCTACTCGATCACCGACAAGCGCAAGGAGCAGATCGACTTCGCCGGACCGTACTTCGAGACCGGCCAGGGTCTGCTCGTCGCCGCGGACAACGACGACATCAAGGGCGAGGACGACCTCGCCGGCAAGACCGTGTGTTCGGCGACGGGCTCCACGCCCATCCAGAACATCAAGGACAACTTCCCCGACACCAAGACGGAGGAGTTCGACACCTACTCGCAGTGTGTCGAGGCCCTGAACGACGGCAAGGTCGACGCGGTCACGACCGACCAAGCGATCCTGATCGGGTACGCGGCGCAGTTCCCCGACGACCTCAAGGTCGTGGGCGAGCCGTTCAGCACCGAGCTGTACGGCATCGGTCTGCCGAAGGGTGACGACGCCCTCCGCCACTTCATCAACACGATGTTCACCAATGGCGGCGACACCTGGACCAAGATCTACGACGCCACCCTCGGCGCCTCCGGCACCAAGGTGACCCAGCCGGCGGTCGACGACTACTAAGCAGCGCCCCGGGCGGCCGCCGACCAGCGGCCGTCCGGGGGAGCTGTCCCGTCGACTCCGCCCAGGCGCCCGCCACGGGCGTCCCCCTCCCGAAAGGCGTGCGCGACATGAACGTCCTGCTCGACAACCTCGACCTCTTCGTCACGGGCTTCCGCAACACCCTGCTGCTCTTCGTGGTGTCGGGGTTCTTCGCGCTCATCCTCGGCACCATCGTCGGTGCCATGCGGGTCTCGCCGGTCCCGGCGATGCGCCTCTTCGGCACCGTGTACGTCAACACGGTGCGCAACACCCCGCTGACCCTCATCCTCTTCTTCTTCGCCTTCGGCTACCCGAAGCTCGGGCTCCCCGAAGTGAGTTACACGACGCTCGCGATCATCGGGCTGAGCCTCTACACCGCGACCTACGTCGCAGAGGTCCTGCGGTCCGGCGTCAACACGGTGCCGATCGGTCAGGCCGAGGCCGCACGCGCGATCGGGCTGCCGTTCGGACAGACCATGACGCTCGTCATCCTGCCGCAGGCGTTCCGTGCCGTGCTCCCTCCGCTCTTCAGCGTGCTCATCGCCCTGCTCAAGAACACGACGGTCGCAGCCGGCTTCTCCGTCGCCGAAGCGGGCGCGATCCGCGCGAACCTGTCCGAGCGCGGCGAGCCGCTCCTCATCGGACTGCTGTGGGTGGCCCTCATCTTCGTGGCCCTCGTGTCGCTCCTGTCCCTCGCCCAACGGGCCTTCGAGAAGAAGTGGAGGATCGCGCGATGAGCTCCGTCCTGTTCGACACCCCCGGCCCGAAGGCCATCGTCCGCTATCGCTGGATCGGTGCGGCGACGGTGCTCGTCGTTGCCGGCATCCTCGCCTTCGTCGTCTTCCGCTTCATCGAGACCGGACAGTTCACCGCCTCGAAGTGGAAGCTCTTCACCTTCCCGCGCGTCTGGGAGCAGATCCTCCAGGCGACGGGCGCGACCCTGTCCGCGTTCGCCGTGGCTGCGGTCTGCAGCGTCGTCCTCGGGTTGATCCTGGCCATCGGCAGACTGTCCGACCACAAGATCATCAGCGTCCCGTTCACGATCTTCATCGAGTTCTTCCGGGCGGTCCCGGTGCTCATCCTGATGATGCTCATGTACTACGGGTTGCCGCCCCTCGGCTTCACCTTCGTGACGCCGTTCGTCGCCGTCGCCATCGCGCTGACGCTGTACAACGGCGCGGTGTTCTCCGAGATCTTCCGAGCGGGCATCGAGTCGCTGCCGAAGGGACAGGGCGAGGCGGCGTACGCGATCGGCCTGCGGAAGTCCGCCGTCCTGCGCCTCATCCTGTTCCCGCAGGCGATCCGCGCGATGCTGCCGGTCATCATCGCCCAGCTCGTCGTCGCCCTCAAGGACACGGCACTCGGCTTCCTGATCACCTATCAGGAGCTCCTCTACCTCGCGAAGCAGTTCGGGTCGCAGGCGCTCTACGGTAGCCCGATCATCCCCTCGATCATCGTGATGGGCTCGATCTACATCGTGCTCTGCCTGATCCTCTCGGGCGTCGCGAAGATCGTCGAGGTGCGTACCCGACGATCGCCACGGACGCCGAAGGAGCAGGCCGTGACCGAGGACACGACGACCAAGATCCTCGGCATCCAGGCGGGGAACCAGTCGTCCGGCGCGAGCATCTGAGGTCGTCCCGGCGGAGCCCGGGCGACCGGGTCCCCGTCGGGGCGAGGACGGTCGCCCATGCGGGCCGACCGCCTGGGTAGACTTGGCTCTCGTGTCCGACGCATCCCCAATCTCCGAACCAGCGGTGAACGCCGCGGTCGACGCCGCTCTCGAAGCGATCGCCGCAGCCACCGACTCGGCCGCCCTGAAAGCGGTCCGATCAGCCCACGCCGGCGAAGCGTCACCGCTCGCCGCCCTCAACGGATCGCTCCGCAGCGTGCCGAACGACCAGAAGGCCGCGCTCGGCAAGCTGGTCGGTCAGGCTCGCGGGCGCGTCGCGAAGGCGTTGAGCGAGCGCGAGGGCGAGATCGTCGCCGCCGAGACGGAGGCACGCCTCGCCGCCGAGGCGATCGACGTCACCGCCGTGCCGCTGCGACGTGTGCCCGGTGCCCGGCACCCCCTCACCCTGCTCCAGGACCGGGTGTCCGACATCTTCGTCGGCATGGGGTGGGAGATCGCCGAGGGGCCAGAGGTCGAGAGCGAGTGGTTCAACTTCGACGCCCTGAACTTCGACGCCGACCACCCGGCCCGCGCGATGCAGGACACCTTCTTCGTGGAGCCGCTGGAGTCGCACCTCGTCCTGCGGACGCACACCTCGCCGGTCCAGGTGCGCTCGCTGCTCGAGCGCGAGCTCCCCGTGTACGTGCTCGCCCCCGGGCGCGTGTACCGCACCGACGAGCTCGACGCGACGCACACGCCCGTCTTCATGCAGTTCGAGGGTCTCGCCGTCGACAAGGGCCTGACGATGGCGCACCTGCGCGGAACGCTCGACCACTTCGTGAAGAGCGTCTTCGGCGACGACGCGAAGGTCCGCCTGCGTCCCAGCTACTTCCCCTTCACCGAGCCGAGCGCCGAGCTCGACTTCTGGCACCCGACCTTCAAGGACGGACCGCGCTGGATCGAGTGGGGCGGGTGCGGCATGATCAACCCGAACGTGCTCCGGTCCGCCGGTATCGATCCCGAGGTCTACTCGGGCTTCGCCTTCGGGATGGGCGTCGAGCGCGGCCTGATGCTGCGCGACGGCGTGCAGGACATGCGAGAGATGGTGGAGGGCGACGTCCGCTTCTCCCAGCAGTTCGGGATGGTGGTGTAGTCGTGCGTGTTCCATTGAGCTGGCTCGGGGAGTTCGTCGAACTCGCCCCGGGGACCACCCCTGAAGACGTCCACGCCGCGCTCGTGCGCGTCGGGCTCGAGGAGGAGGACGTCCACCGCTTCGAGCTGACCGGTCCCATCGTCGTCGGCGAGGTCCTCGAGTTCGTCGAGGAGCCGCAGTCCAACGGCAAGACCATCCGCTGGTGCCAGGTCCGCGTCGCCGAGGGTGACGCCGACGGGGCCGTACGGGGCATCGTCTGCGGTGCCGGCAACTTCTTCGTCGGCGACCAGGTGGTCGTCACCCTGCCCGGCGCCGTCCTGCCCGGTCCGTTCCCGATCGCCGCTCGCAAGACCTACGGCCACGTGTCGGACGGCATGATCGCCTCGGCTCGCGAGCTCGGTCTCGGTGAGGACCACGACGGGATCCTGCGCCTCTCGACGATCGGGGTCGAGGCACCCGTCGGCACCGACGCGATCAGCCTGCTCGGTCTCGACGACGCTGCGGTCGAGCTCAACGTGACGCCCGATCGCGGCTACGCGTTCTCGATCCGAGGGGTCGCACGCGAGTACTCGCACGCGACCGGGGCGGCCTTCCGCGACCCGGCGGCGAGCGTTCCCGACGCCTTCACCGGACCACTCGACGGCTTCCCCGTCACGATCGAGGATGCTGCGCCGATCCGCGGTCGCGTCGGGTCGAGCGTCTTCGTCACGCGCGTCGTGCGCGACGTCGACCCGACGAAGCCGACCCCGCCGTGGATGGTGGCCCGGTTGAAGCTCGCCGGCATCCGCTCGCTGTCGCTCGTCGTCGACATCACGAACTACGTCATGCTCGAGCTCGGGCAGCCGATCCACGGGTACGACCTCGACAAGCTCACGGGCGGCATCGTCGTCCGGCGCGCGCGGACCGGCGAGACCTTCGTCACGCTCGACGGCCAGGAGCGGAAGCTCCACGACGAGGACCTGCTGATCACCGACGACTCGGGCCCGATCGGGCTCGCGGGCGTGATGGGTGGCCTCGACACCGAGATCACCGATGCCACGCGCAACGTCCTCATCGAGGCCGCGAACTTCGACCAGGTGTCCATCGCGCGGAGCGCGCGTCGCCACAAGCTGCCGAGCGAGGCGTCCAAGCGGTTCGAGCGCGGTGTCGATCCGCAGATCGCCGTCGCGGCCGCCGGTCGCGTCGCGCAGTTGCTCGTCGACCTGGCCGGTGGCCGGACGGACGACCTCGGCTCCACCGTCACCACGGCGCCGGATCGCGAGCCGATCCTGCTCCCCGACGACTACATCAACGGCCTCATCGGCGTCACGTTCGGAGCGGACGAGACACGATCCGCGCTCGCCGAGATCGGCGCGGCCGTCGAGGCGACCGATGGCGGCCTGCTCGTGACGCCGCCGAGCTGGCGCCACGACATCACCGGCAAGGAGGACCTCGCCGAGGAGGTGGCGCGGATCCTCGGATACGACCGCATCCCGTCGGTGCTCCCCGTCGCGCCTCCAGGACGCGGGCTCTCGCGTTCGCAGCGGCTGCGACGTGGGGTCTCCGATGCGCTCGCCTACGGCGGCGCGACCGAGGTGTTGGCCTACCCGTTCGTCTCCGCCGAGGAGAACGCGCGGTTCGGTGCTCCGCAGCCAGGTGAGTTCCCGGCCGTGAAGCTCGCGAACCCGCTCGACGCGAAGGCGCCATTCCTCCGCGCGTCGATCCTGCCCGGTCTCCTCGCGGTTGCCCACCGGAACGTCTCGCGTGGTCTGACCGACCTCTCGATCTTCGAGGTCGGCGCGGTGTTCCGTCCGTCGCGTCACGGCGCCTTCGGCCAGGCCGAACTCCCGCAGGCGGCGGTCCGTCCGAGCGAGGCCCAGCTCGAGGAACTCGAGGCGGGCGTCCCGGCTCAACCGCGTCATCTCGGCTTCCTCGCGGTCGGCAACGCCGTCCCGAAGCAGCCGGGCCAGCCCGCGGTCGCGGCCGGTATCGCCGACGCGCTCGAGGCTGTCCAGGCCGTCGCGGTGGCGACCGGCGTCGACATCACCGTCTCGCAGGGCAGCCACCAGGCACTGCACCCCGGACGGACTGCGGCGCTGCATGTCGGCGACGTCCTGGTGGGGTACGCGGGGGAGGTGCACCCGGCCGTCGCCGAGGAGGCGAACCTGCCGCGCGTCGTCGCGGTCGCGGAACTCGACCTGGATCGCATCATCGCGCTCGGCGACGCACTGCCCGAGGCCGTCGGCATCGGAACCCTTCCCGCTGCGACGCAGGACCTCTCGCTGCTCGTCCCGGTGACGGTCTCAGCCGGTGAGGTCCTCGACGCCGTCCGGATCGGAGCCGGTCCGCTACTCGAGCACATCCGCCTCGTCGACGACTACCGCGGTTCGGGCGTGCCCGAGGGTGGCAAGAGCCTGACCTTCGCCCTGCGGTTCCGCGCGCCGGACCGCACGCTCACCGCGGCGGAGGCGAGCGACGCGAAGCTGGCCGGCGCGGCAGTCGCGGCCGAGCGCTTCGGCGCGAGCATCCGGGACTGAGCCGGTCGTACCGGACGACAGCGGCCCCGCGGATCGATGATCTGCGGGGCCGCGTCCGTCGGACGGGACGGACTCAGTCGCGGAAGGTCTCGATCGACGCACCCAGGGTGATGAGCCGCTCCTGCAGCTGCTCGTACCCCCGAGCGATGATGTCGACGTTCCGGAGCACGCTCGTGCCCTTCGCGGCGAGCATGGCGAGCAGGATGACGACGGCCGGTCGCAGCGCGGGAGGGCAGCTCACCTCGGCGCCGGACCAGTGCGTCGGCCCGGAGACGTCGATGCGGTGCGGGTCGCGCAGGCGGACGTTCGCACCGAGTCGCGTCAGGTCGGTGAGGTGGATCGCCCTGCCCTCGTACACCCAGTCGTGGATGAGCGTGTCGCCGTCGGCGCAGGCCGCGATGACCGCGAAGAACGGGAGGTTGTCGATGTTGAGCCCCGGGAACGGCATGGGGTGGATCTTGTCGATCGGGGCGTGCAGCTTCGAGGGGTGCACGGTGACGTCGACGAGGCGGGTTCGACCGTTCGCCGCCGCGTACTCGGGGGAGCGGGTGTAGCGCAGTCCCATCTCGCCGAGCGTCGCGAGCTCGATCTCCATGAACTCGATCGGCACCCGGGTGACGGTGATCTCCGAGTCGGTGACGATCCCGGCGGTGAGCAGACTCATCGCCTCCACCGGGTCCTCACTCGGCCAGTAGTCCACGTCCTCGTTGATGACGCTGCGGCCGGTGATCCGGAGCGTCGTGCTCCCGATGCCCTCGATGGTGATGCCGAGGAGCTCCAGGTAGAAGCAGAGGTCCTGCACCATGTAGTTCGGGCTGGCGTTGCGGATGGTCGTCACACCGTCGCGTACCGCGGCGGCCATGACGGCGTTCTCGGTCACGGTGTCGCCCCGCTCGGTGAGCACGACGGTCAGCTCCTCGGGCACGTCGGGGGCGACGGTGGCCTGGTACCAGCCGGCGGTCGCCTCGATGGACAGGCCGAACGGCCGGAGCGCGATGAGGTGCGGTTCGACGGTGCGGGTCCCGAGGTCGCAACCACCGGCGTAGGGGAGGGCGAAGGTGTCGTAGCGGCCGAGCAGCGGACCGAGGAACATGAGCACACTGCGGGTCCGGCGACCGGCGTCCTCGTCGATGCTCTCGAGTGAGAGGTCGTCCGGGACGTGGATCTCGACGTCCTGGCCGTCCGGCGACCAGACCACGGAGACGCCCAGGCTGCGCAGGACGTCGATGATGCGGTCGACCTCGACGATCCGGGCGATACCGTGCAGCGTGGTGCGGCCGCGGTTCATGAGCGCGGCGCACAGGAGCGCGACCGAGGCGTTCTTGCTCGAACGCACCGCGATGGTCCCGTGCAACTGTCGGCCGCCCTGCACGCGGAGGTGCGAGTTCTTCTTCTGTTCGCCGAAACTGACGATCTCACTCTCGAGCGCGGTGCTGATCCGGCTCAGGAGGTCGATGCTGATGTTCTGACTGCCCTGCTCGATCCGGTTGATCGCGCTCTGGCTCGTGCCGACGCGTTCCGCCAGCTGGGCCTGGGTGAGTTTGCGTCCCTGACGGGCGCCGCGGATGAGTGCTCCGACCTGCCGAAGCGGTGCCGCGGGGTCCGTTCGTTCAAACGTTGCCGTGTCTTCCATGTCGTCACTCTATCTCAGATATGAGATAGAGCGCCGTTAGGGACGCCCCTGAGATGTCGGAATGGAATCCGAAACCCGCTCCGTGGTGTCAGAAGCGGGCGCGGCGCTCCGGAAGAGGACGGCGTACACCGGGCCTGCGGCGAACCAGATGCCGGTGATCGCGACGAGCTTGATGATCATGCCCCAGATGACGTCCTCGTTCGCGAGGGCGAAGGACGCGGGGACGGTCCAGCCGACCATGGCCTGCATCGCAAGGAGCCCGGCGACCGCGATCGCGACGGCGAGGACCACCCGACGCCACTCCGACCAGGCGGCCCGGACGTACGCTGGCCCGGACTTCGGCTTCGGCCGCGGTGCTGGACCGCCCGCGAACCGGTGTGCGAACCAGACGTCCGCCTTCGTGATGAGCGCGTGGCCGAACGCCACCGTGAAGCCCAGGTAGATGGTCGCGAGGAGGTGCGTGACGTTGGGCTCCTCGCCGGACGCGAGGTCGGTCGCGGTCAGGACCAGGAGGACGAGGTCCACGACCGGTACACCGATCAACATGATCGCGCTGAGCCGGCGCCGCCGGAGGAGGTAGCGGACCGCGAGCCCGCCGAAGAGGAGGATCCAGAACGCGGCCTCCGCGCCGAGGATGGCCCAGATGAGTGGGCTCGTGCCGAAGAGTTCAGTGAAGCTGTCCATGTTCCGATGGTGTCGCGGGGTGATGCCGTGCCACATCGACCGTGCTGCTGATCCTCCGGCGACGGGGTCAGCGGAACTGCGTACGCGGGCTCGTCCCTCCGACGCTCGCGCCGCACGGCGCGAGCTGGTGTGATGGAGGTATGGCTGCTCTCGAAGGACCGCGCGCATGGGTGGATCGACACCGCGAGCCGGTCATCACCACGGTGTGCGCGGCCATGGGACTCCTGTTCGCCCTCCTCGGGATCCATGTCCCCTGGGGGACGACCGTGTCGGAACCGCCGCTCCTCATCACGCTCGCGTTCCTCACGGCCATCCTGGCGGTGCACCTGCTCCGCCGCCGACGCCCGTTGACCACGCTGGGCGTCGGCGTCCTGATCGCCCTCGCCGAGGCGCTCACCACCGGAGGCAGCGGCCTCGGGATGCTCATCGTCGTGTCCGACCTCGCCTATGCGGCGGCACTCTACTCGCGGTCCCGGGTCATGGACGTCGCCGCGTTCGCCTGCACCGCGCTCGCCGTCGTGTCGGTCGGTGTCTTCGCGGTGATCTGGTTCACCGACGACGTCGAGGCCGTCACCCGGCTCGGTCGCGGAGTGGTCCTCGGCTCGCTCATCATCGTCCCGGTCATCCTGGCGAGTTCGATCTGGTACGGCAGGATGGTCCGGTACCCCCGTCTCGAGGCCGAACGCCAGCGCGAGCGCGCGGACACGATCGCCCAGGCGGCGGCTGCGCTCCGGCAGGACGCCGTGACCCGTGAACGGCTCGAGCTCAGCCGGGAGCTGCACGACGTCATCGCCGGTCACCTCTCGGCGATCGCGATGCAGTCGGCGGCGGCCCTGGAACGACGCGACGGCACCGACCCGGTGGCGCTGCGGCGTAGCCTCGCACTCGTCCGGACCAGCAGTCTCGACGCGCTCGCCGACATGCGCACGATGATCGACGTGCTCCGCGGTGACCAGTCGGCCGACGACCTGGCCCAGGCACCAGATCGACTCACGGCCGAGTCGGTCCGCCGCGCGGTCGAGGTCGCCCGTGCCAATGGGCTGGAGGTGAAGGTACGGGCACCGGACGACGCGGCGCTCGCCGAGGTGCCCGCGCAGACCTCGATCGTCGGGCTCCGCACGCTCGTCGAAGGCCTGACGAACACCGCGAAGCACGCACCGGGAGCCTCCGTGCGGGTCGAGGTCTCGCTCCCGCCCGGTGCCCTGTCCGTCACGCTCAGCAACCCGCTGCCGACGGCGACCGCGTCTTCGGCGCTCGCCGGGTCCGGCGGGGTCGGCCTCGTCGGCCTGGCCGAGCGGGCACGTCTGGTCGGAGGCGACCTCGTCGCGGGGCCGGACGGTCCCGACTGGCGGACGGCGCTCACCGTGCCGACCCCGGTGTCGCCGGCCACCCCCGCGGTCGTCACCGCAGGAGGGGCGTCATGACCATCACGGTCCTCATCGCGGACGACCATGCGGCCGTCAGAGCGGGTCTCGGAGCGCTGCTCGAGGAGCCGGACGACATCCTGGTCATCGCCGAGGCGGCGGACGGGGAGGCCGTCGTCGCTCAAGCCGTGCGACACCGACCGGACGTCGTGTTGCTCGACGTCCAGATGCCGCGTGCCTCAGGGATCGACGCGATCCCGGCCATCCTCGCCGCGGCCACCCCACCGCCGAGCATCATCATGCTCACCACCTTCGCACTCGATCGGTACGTCGACGAGGCGCTGGCGGCCGGGGCGAACGCCTTCCTGGTGAAGACGGTCTCCGCTGCCGGCCTCGTCGATGCGATCCGACGGGTGCACGCGGGCGAGGCGGTGCTCGCCCCGGAGGTGACCCGCCGAGTCCTCGAACGTCTCGCCGCGGCCAGACCTCCGGTCGCGCCGGCGCCGGCTCCGGCGCACCCCGGTCTGGCCACGCTGACGCCGCGGGAGCGTGAGGTCCTCGAGCAGCTGCGCGAGGGGCTGAGCAACGCGGGGATCGCGACCGCGCTCGGGCTGTCCGAGGCGACGGCCCGCACGCACGTGTCCCGGATCCTCGTGAAGCTCGACGCACGGTCGCGGGTGCAGGCCGCGCTCATCGCGGAGCGGGCTGCTCCGGGCGCGGATTCGTCGGCATCCTCGTCGTCGTAGTACGCTCTCGACATGGCACGTTTCCAGGCACAGGGTTCTTCGCGGGCGATCACGCTCCGCGCCCTCCGCCGTCCCGTGTCCGCACGCGCTACCGCAGAGCGACGATAGGCGACCCCGGTGCTCGCACGGTCCAGGTGACCGTGCAGTCGTCCAGGAGTCGCCGCCTCCGCCCCTCGAGCGTCCACTCAATAAGGTAGAGCCATGTCCTTCTCTGTAGCGGTGGCCGGAGCATCCGGCTACGCAGGAGGCGAGCTGCTTCGGCTGCTCGCCGACCACCCCGACTTCGACGTCCGGACGGTGACCGCGCACGCGAACGCCGGTCAACCGCTCGTCGACCACCAGCCACACCTCCGATCGCTCCGGCATCTCGTCCTCGAAGCAACGACGCCGGAGGTGCTCGCGGGACACGACGTCGTCTTCCTCGCCCTGCCGCACGGCAAGTCGGGTGAGGTCACGGCCTCGCTTCCACCGGAGACCCTCGTCGTCGACTGCGGAGCCGACCACCGGCTCGTCGACGAAGCCGACTGGGACGCCTTCTACGGCGGCGACTACTTCGGCGCCTGGGCCTACGGCGTGCCGGAGCTCCAGACGTCCACCGGTCGGGGGCGCGACGCTCTCGTGGGCGCCAAGCGGATCGCCGCTCCCGGATGCAACGCGAGCACCGTCGCCCTGTCCCTCGCGCCCGGCATCGCCGCGGGGGTGATCGAGCCGCTCGACCTCGTCTCCGTGCTCGCCGTCGGGCCGTCCGGTGCGGGGAAGAGCCTGAAGGTCAACCTGCTCGCGAGCGAGGTGCTCGGCACGGCCAACCCGTACGCCGTCGGCGGTACCCACCGGCACATCCCCGAGATCACGCAGAGCCTCCGGGCGGCCGGTACCGATCGCGCGTCCATCTCGTTCACCCCGGTCATCGTCCCGATGTCGCGCGGCATCCTGGCCACCTCGACGGCACGCATCGTCCAGGGCGCCACGGCGGCAGCGGTCCGCGAGGCCTGGGAGACGGCCTACGCCGACGAACCGTTCGTCCAGGTGCTGCCTGAGGGGTCGTTCCCACGGACGGCCGACGTCCTCGGCGCCAACACCGCGCTGATCGGACTCGCCGTCGACGAGACGGTGGGACGGGTCGTCGTCGTGACCGCCGTCGACAACCTCGTGAAGGGGACCGCCGGCGCGGCGATCCAATCGGCGAACATCGCGCTCGGGCTCCCCGAGACGACCGGCTTGAGTGTGAATGGAGTGGCACCGTGAGTGTGACAGCAGCAGTAGGGTTCCTCGCGGCGGGCGTGGCCTGCGGCCTCAAGACCTCCGGGGGCCTCGACCTCGCGGTGGTCCACAACGTCGGTCCGCTGCAGCACGCGGCGACGGTGTTCACGAGCAACCGGTGCAAGGCCAACCCGATCCTCTGGAGCGAGCAGGTCATGCAGGACGGCATCGTCTCGGCGATCGTCCTGAACTCCGGCGGCGCGAACTGCTACACGGGGACGCGCGGTTTCCAGACGACGCACGCGACCGCGGAGGCCGTCGCCGAGCGGCTCGCGATCTCGGCCGGCGACGTCCTCGTCTGCTCCACGGGGCTCATCGGCGAACAGCTCGACCTCGACAAGCTGACCGCGGGCGTCTGGGACGCCACCCGCGCGGTCGCCGACGAGGACGGTGCGAGCGAAGCGGCTGGGCTCGCTGCGGCGACCGCGATCATGACGACCGACACGAAGCCGAAACAGGCCGTGCGGAGCGCGGACGGATGGACCGTCGGCGGCATGGCGAAGGGCGCGGGCATGCTCGCCCCCGGGCTCGCGACGATGCTCGTCGTCATCACGACCGACGCCGTGCTCGAGCCGGCACAGCTCGACCAGGCGCTCCGCAGCGCGACCCGTGTCACCTTCGACCGCCTCGACTCCGACGGCTGCATGTCCACCAACGACACGGTGTCGCTCCTCGCGTCCGGGTCGAGCGGCGTCACCCCGGAGCTGTCCGCCTTCACCGAGGCGCTGACAGAGGTCTGTCGCGACCTCACCCTGCAGCTGCAGGCCGATGCCGAGGGCGCGGCCCACGACGTCGCGATCGAGGTCGTCGGCGCGGTGTCCGAGGACGACGCGGTCGAGGTCGCCCGCGCGGTCTCCCGCAGCAACCTCTTCAAGGCGGCCATCTTCGGCAACGACCCGAACTGGGGCCGGGTGCTCGCGGCCGTCGGCACCACGGGCGCCGAGTTCGACCCGTACGGGATCGACGTGGCCATGAACGGCGTCCAGGTGTGCACCGCCGGCGAGCCGGATCAGTCGCGCGACCTCGTCGACCTCTCACCGCGCGCCGTGCACGTGCTCATCGACCTCCACGCCGGTGACACGGGCGCCACCATCTGGACGAACGACCTCACGCACGACTACGTGCACGAGAACAGCGCGTACGCGAGCTGATGATGACCCAGTATCGAGACAACTCTCCCGAGGAGGCGGCGATCAAGGCCGCCACCCTCATCGAGTCGCTTCCCTGGCTGAAGACCTTCCGCGACCAGACGATCGTCGTCAAGTTCGGCGGCAACGCGATGGTGAGCGACGAACTCGCGCAGGCGTTCGCGGAGGACATGGTCTACCTGCGCTACGCGGGGCTGAAGCCCGTCGTCGTGCACGGTGGTGGCCCGCAGATCTCCGCGATGCTCGAGCGGCTCGACATCCACAGCGAGTTCCGCGGCGGGTATCGGGTCACGACGCCCGAGGCCATGGAGGTCGTCCGCATGGTCCTCACCGGTCAGGTCAACCCCGAGCTCGTTGGGCGGATCAACGAACACGGCCCGCTCGCCGCAGGACTGTCCGGCGAGGACGCGGGCCTGTTCGGCGGGCGTCGTCGCTCGATCGTCGTCGACGGCGAGACCGTGGACATCGGGCTCGTCGGCGACGTCGTCAGCGTCGACCCGACCTCGGTGCAGGCCTACCTCGACGCCGGTAACATCCCGGTGGTCTCCTCGATCGCCCCCGACCTCGACCAGCCCGGCCAGACGCTCAACGTGAACGCCGATGCGGCCGCCGCGGCGCTCGCCGTCGCACTCGGTGCCGCCAAGCTCGTCATCCTGACCGATGTCGCCGGGCTGTACAGCGACTGGCCCAACCGCGACTCGCTCGTCTCGCAGATCACGACGAGTGAGCTCCGAGCCATGCTGCCCACGCTCGAATCGGGCATGATCCCGAAGATGACCGCCTGCCTCGACGCCGTCGACGGCGGGGTCGCCAAGGCTGCCATCATCGACGGCCGCGTACCCCACTCCATCCTGCTCGAGGTGTTCACCCAGAACGGCTCCGGCACCGAGGTCGTCCCGGAGGACTCATGAGCGACTGGAAGAGCCGCGTCGACCGCGACATGATGCGCACGTTCAACATGCCGATCGCCATGCTGACGCGCGGTGAGGGATGCCATGTCTGGGACGCCGAGGGCAACCGCTACCTCGACTTCCTCGCGGGCATCGCGGTGAACGCACTGGGACATGCGCATCCGGCGTTCGTCGGTGCGATCACGCGACAGGCGAGCACGCTGGCGCACGTCTCCAACTACTTCTCGAGTCCGCCGCAGCTCGAGCTCGCGGCCCGACTGAAGCGTCTCGCCGGAGCAGACGAGGGCGGTCGGGTGTACTTCGCGAACTCCGGTGCCGAGGCGAACGAGGCGGCGTTCAAGCTCGCCCGACTCAACCACGGCGACGGATCGCGGACCCGGGTCCTCACCCTGGAGAACTCCTTCCACGGGCGGACCTTCGGGGCGCTCGCCCTGACCGGCAAGCCCGCCCTGCAGGAGGGGTTCCACCCGCTCCCGGGTGGCGTCGAGCACATCCCGACCACGATCGAGGCACTCGAGGCGGCGATCGACGACCGGGTCGCCGCGCTGATCCTCGAACCGATCAAGGGCGAAGCCGGCGTCATCGACCTGCCGGAGGGCTACCTCGCCCGTGCCAGGGCACTCACCGAGGCGCACGGCGTGCTGCTCATCATCGACGAGATCCAGACCGGGGCCGGTCGGACGGGGGAGTGGTTCGCGTTCCAGCGGGACGGCATCGTCCCGGACGCGATCACCGTCGCCAAGGGGATCGGCGGTGGCATGCCGATCGGCGCCCTCGTCACCTTCGGCGCCGCCTCCGAGCTGTTCGGACCCGGCCAGCACGGCAGCACCTTCGGCGGCAACCCGCTCGCGACCGCGACGGCGAACGCGGTGCTCGAGGAGATCGAGCGCGCCGGTCTCGTGCAGAACGCCGCTGCGCGCGGTGAGCAGTTGCGGGCCGTCATCACCGCCATCGGTTCCCCGATCGTCGAGGAGGTCCGCGGACACGGGCTGCTCATCGGTATCGGTTTGAGTGCCCCGGTGGCCGCCGAGCTGTCGGCCGCGGCGTTCGACCGAGGGCTCATCATCAACGCCCCGAACGCGACGAGCATCCGGATCGCGCCGCCGCTCATCATCGGCGACGCCGAGATCGACGAGTTCACCTCCCTCTTCCGCGCGGCGCTCGACGCCGTCCAGGCCTGACCGGCCATCGACCCACACGAACAGGACCACCAGCCATGACCCGTCACTTCCTCCGCGACGACGACCTCAGCCCGGCCGAGCAGGCCGAGATCCTCGACCTCGCCACCGAGCTGAAGCGCGACCGCTGGTCGCGCAAGCCGCTCGAAGGCCCGCAGACCGTCGCGGTCATCTTCGACAAGTCCTCGACGCGGACACGCGTCTCCTTCGCCGTGGGGATCGCCGACCTCGGCGGATCACCGCTCATCATCTCGACGGCCAACAGCCAGCTCGGCGGCAAGGAGACGGCCGCCGACACCGCTCGCGTCCTCGAACGCCAGGTCGCGGCGATCGTCTGGCGGACCTACGCCCAGTCCGGTCTCGAGGAGATCTCGGCCGGGACGACGGTGCCCGTCGTCAACGCGCTGTCCGACGACTTCCACCCGTGCCAGCTGCTCGCCGACCTCCTCACGATCCGCGAGCACAAGGGCGAACTCGCCGGTCTGACGATGTCGTTCTTCGGCGACGGTGCGAGCAACATGGCCCACTCCTACCTGTTGGCCGGCGCGACGGCGGGGATGCACGTCCGCATCGCCGCCCCGGCAGAGTTCGCCCCGGCTGCGGACGTCGTCGCCGACGCGGAGCGCATCGCCCGGACGACGGGCGGCTCCGTGCTCGTGACCACCGACCCCGACACTGCGGCGGCGGATGCCGACGTGATGATCACCGACACCTGGGTGTCGATGGGCAAGGAGGACGAGAAGGCGCAACGCGTCGCCATCTTCGGCGGCTACCGCGTCGACCGCAGGCTCATGGGGCTCGCAGCGTCCGACGCCGTCTTCATGCACTGCCTGCCCGCCGATCGCGGCTTCGAGGTCGAGGCCGAGGTCATCGACGGGGCGCAGAGCATCATCTGGGACGAGGCGGAGAACCGCCTCCACGCACAGAAGGCCCTGCTCGTGTGGCTGCTCGAGCAGCAGCACGCCGGCTCCGCGGCCTGACCTTTCCCCGGCTGCGGCCGACCGACCAGTCCGGAGCACTCCGGACGCCAGCAGTACAGGAGGCCCATCGTGGCAGATCAGCAGAACCGAGCAGGCGAATCCGGGGCCCTCTGGGGTGGACGCTTCGCGAGCGGACCGTCGCCGGAACTCGCCCGTCTGAGCAAGTCCACACAGTTCGACTGGGTCCTCGCCGCATATGACATCGCGGGCTCCCGTGCCCATGCCAAGGCGCTCGCGTCGGCGGGGTACCTCGACGAGGACGAGCTCGGTGGGATGCTCGCCGCCCTCGACGTCCTGGACGCCGACGTGGCCGACGGGACGTTCGTCGCGGCGGAGAGCGATGAGGACGTCCACTCGGCGCTGGAACGCGGGCTCGTCGAACGGGCCGGCAAGGAACTCGGTGGGAAGCTACGCGCCGGACGAAGCCGGAACGACCAGATCGCGACGCTCGTGCGCCTCTACCTCATCGATCACGGACGGGTGATCGCCCGCGACGTCATCCACCTGATCGACGCGATCGTCTCCCAGGCCGAAGCACACCCGGACGCGGTGATGCCCGGCCGTACGCACCTGCAGCACGCCCAGCCGGTGCTGCTCGCCCACCAGCTGCTCGCGCACGCCTGGCCGCTCACCCGCGACCTGGAACGGCTCCGCGACTGGCTCGCCCGGGCGAGCGCCTCGCCGTACGGTTCCGGAGCGCTCGCCGGCAGCTCTCTCGGCCTCGACCCGGTGCTCGTCGCGCACGAGCTGGGGCTCGACCGGCCGACCGAGAACTCGATCGACGCGACCGCCAGCCGCGACGTCGTCGCCGAGTTCGCGTTCATCACCTCGCTCATCGGGATCAACCTGTCCCGGTTCGCCGAGGAGATCATCGTCTGGAACACCCGCGAGTTCGGGTTCGTGACCCTCGACGACGCCTACTCGACCGGCTCGAGCATCATGCCGCAGAAGAAGAACCCCGACATCGCCGAACTCGCCCGCGGGAAGTCCGGGCGACTCATCGGGAACCTGACCGGGTTGCTGGCGACGCTGAAGGCGCTGCCGCTCGCGTACAACCGCGACCTGCAGGAGGACAAGGAGCCGGTGTTCGACTCCGTGAACCAGCTCGAGGTGTTGCTGCCGGCGTTCACCGGGATGGTGGCGACGCTCCGCTTCGACACGGCGCGGCTGCGCGAGCTGGCACCGGAGGGCTTCTCCCTCGCGACGGACGTCGCCGAGTGGCTCGTCAAGCAGGGTGTCGCCTTCCGCGACGCTCATGAGATCAGCGGCGAGCTCGTGCGGTACTGCGAGGAGCGCGGGCTGGCACTCGACGAACCGGACGACGCCGCACTGGCGGGTGTCTCGGAACATCTCACGCCGGCCGTGCGGAGCGTCCTGACCGTCGACGGCTCGATCGGTAGCCGACTCGGCGCCGGTGGGACTGCGCCGGAGCGGGTCCAGGACCAGCTCGTGACGCTCGTCGGGCGGGTGGGCGCGCTGTCGCAGGCCCTCTCGCTCTAGACGGGGCGGGGTCCGATGACGACGGCAGGTCCGCTGCGGGCGCTGACCTCGGGATCGGCTCTCGAGGTCGCGCCCGCGCTGCTCGGAGCGGTGCTGTCCCACACGACGCCCGAGGGCACCGTGTCGGTCCGCCTCACGGAGGTCGAGGCCTATCTCGGGGTCGGCGAGGATCCCGGATCCCACGCGCACCGCGGTCCGACGCCGCGCACGAGTCCGATGTTCGGCCCGCCCGGACATCTGTACGCGTACTTCAGCTACGGTATGCACGTCTGCATCAACGTCGTGTGCTCACCGGTCGGCACGGCGTCGGCCGTGCTCCTGCGTGCCGGCGAGGTCGTCGCGGGGCTGGAGCTCGCGCGGCTGCGACGCGGTGACCGGGTGCCGGATCGCGACCTGGCCAGAGGACCGGCGCGGCTCACCGTGTCGCTCGGGATCGCGCTCGACCAGTCGGGTGACGACCTCGCCGAGCCGCCCTTCGACCTGCTCCTCCCCGAGCGCCCGCTCGCCTCGGCGGCCGGTCCGCGGACGGGCGTCAGCGGGGTCGGTGGGGGAGCCGCCTACCCGTGGCGGTTCGTGCTCCCGGGGGAGAGGACCGTCTCGCCCTACCGCCGCTCGCCCAGGGCCGTGGACTGACCCGCCGACTCAGCCTCGCTCGAGCAGCAGGATCGACGTCACCCCGGCAGCCCAGAGGAGGCTGGCGAGCGAGCCGATGATGAACCGCTCGCGAGCCTCGGCCGAGTCGAGTTCGGTGAAGCGTCCGACACCCTTGACCGCGACGATGACCGCGATCGCCTCCGGATAGCCGGAGAACAGCGCGGCGACGAGGGCGAGCCGTTCGAGGATCCCGATGGCGGTCCCGCCGCGCAGCACCTCGATGGGACGTCCGACGACCTGCGAGGCGTTCGGGTTCCGGTGCTCCACGAGGATGCCGCCGTGGATCCCGGGGGCGACGCTGCCCTTCGTCGCGAGGGCGAGGGCGAAGGAGGCGACCGGACCACCGCCGGCGACCGCGACGGCGAGGACGAAGGCGCCGAGGAGCACGAGTGCCGGACCGGTCGGCGGAACCGAGGGGACGAGTGCGACCAGGAGGGCCCCGATCACCATGAGGGCCGCCGCCACGACCATGAGACGATCCGCGAGACGCGCGCTCAGCACCCGGGCCAGCAGGAGGAAGACGAGCGCGCTTCCGAGGAGGCCGATGACGGTCGGCCAGGTGATGGGCGTGAGCGTGACGAGGTTCATCGCTCGTCCTTTCGGTCGTCGGGGTGGTGCACGGAGGCGTCCTGGTCGAGCTTCGCCAGCAGGCGGATGAGCGCGGTGGTCGCCGCGGCTTCGGCTCGGACGCCGGCGGCCGCGACCCGGCGACTGACCGAACTCTCGGTGATGCCGAGTCGTGCCGCGGCCTCGGACTGGGTCACGCCGGCCGCGAGCAGGTCGGCGACCTCCCATCCGCCGGCGGTCCTTCGATCGCGGAGGTGGAGGAGGAGCACGATGAGCGCTTCGACATCGGCGCCGCCCTGTTGGTCGGCCGCCTCGAGAGCGAACCGGAAGTGCGCCCGCTTGGCCCGCGTGACGGCCTCCCTCGCGGCGTAGAAGGCCTGACCGGTCGCGGCTCGGGTCGAATTGGGGAGCGGACGCCGGACGTCGCCTTGTCCGATGCCCACGCTCCAGCCGCGATCCCGGAGGAGGTCGAGGGCGATGGTGAGTGCGACCTCGGTGTCCTCGGTGGCGAGCTGGAACTCGTCGCCCGCCGTGCGTTCGGCCTGGAGCAGCAGGCTCTCCGGGAACCGGTCGTTGATCGACTCGATGACACCGGCGGCGCGATCAGGGCCGGTCCGGCTCGCGATCTGATCGACGGTCAGCACGTACACGGCTCTCCTCTCGGCGGTGGCTCGGCTCGATCACCCTACTCGTAACATGCAGGTATTTCCACAACTCTGACGAATGAGAGGAATTCCTGCATGTCACGATCGCCGCGATCGCGCCGAGGCCGATGCGCCCGATCCAGCAGCCGATGCCGCGCTGATAGCCTTGCAAGCGTGTCGAACCTCGCTCTTCCTGACCAGCGCAACGATCCGACCTTCGAGGACGTCTGGGACGAACTCGTCTGGCGCGGGCTCGTCCACGTGTCGACGGATCAGCAGGAGCTGAAGCGTCTGCTCGGTGGAACGCCGATCACCTACTACTGCGGGTTCGACCCGACGGCTGCGAGCCTCCACCTGGGCAACCTGGTCCAGCTGCTCGTAATGCGTCGGCTGCAGCTGGCCGGACATCGCCCGCTCGGGCTCGTCGGCGGTTCGACCGGCCTCATCGGCGACCCACGACCGACCGCCGAGCGCACGCTGAACACGCCGGACACCGTCGCCGAGTGGGTGCAGTCGCTCCGCGCGCAGATCGAACGCTTCCTCAGCTTCGAGGGCGACAACGCCGCGCGCATGGTCAACAACCTCGATTGGACCGCACCGCTCTCCGCGATCGACTTCCTGCGGGAGATCGGCAAGCACTACCGCGTCGGCACGATGCTGAAGAAGGACGCGGTCAGTGCCCGCCTCAACTCGGAAGCGGGGATCAGCTACACCGAGTTCAGTTACCAGATCCTCCAGGGGATGGACTACCTCGAGCTGTACCGCGAACACGGCTGCGTCCTGCAGACCGGCGGGAGCGACCAGTGGGGCAACCTCACGAGCGGCACCGACCTCATCCACCGGGTCGAGCGGGCCACCGTCCACGCGATCGGAACCCCGCTGATCACGAACTCGGACGGCACGAAGTTCGGGAAGAGCGAAGGCAACGCGGTCTGGCTCGACCCGAGCATGACGAGCCCGTACGCGTTCTACCAGTTCTGGGTCAACACCGACGATGCGGACGTCATCGCCCGGCTGAAGGTGTTCACGTTCCTCGATCGGGTGGAGATCGAGCGACTGGCGGCCGCGACCGAGTCGGAACCGTTCAAGCGGGAGGCGCAGAAGACCCTCGCCTACGCCGTCACCGCGCTCGTCCACGGGGTCGCCGCGACCGATGCGGCCATCGCCGCGTCGGCCGCGCTCTTCGGTCAGGGCGATCTGGACGCACTCGACGCGGACACGCTGCGGTCGGCCGTCACGGAGTTGCCGAACGCGCGGGTTGCGGCGGAGACCCTCGTCATCCAGGCGCTCGTCGACACGGAGCTGTGCTCGAGCCTCGGTGAGGCTCGACGCGCGGTCGCCCAGGGAGGCGTCTCGGTGAACAACCGCAAGATCGACGACGCCGACGCGACCCTGGACGACCGGTTCCTCACGGGCGGGGTGGCCGTGCTGCGCCGCGGCAAGCGCACCCTCGCCGGGCTGTTCCTCGACGGAGCGCCCGCCTGAACCGCCGACGACGGCATCGTCGTCGTCATCGAACCTGAAGGGGATGCTCCGAGTGCAGCTCTGCGAGGCGTGCGGGACCGAGATCGTCGACCGTCGCGACGGTGTGTGCCCGAGTTGTGGGGCCATGCTGCCGCTGCGCACGGGCGAGCTGTCGACGGTGGAGACGCCGGCCGAGGCCGCGGTGGCGGACGAGCCGGAGCCGGCGGACGAGTTCGAGTCGGAGTCGACGGACGACCGGCCCACGCCGGCCGACGACGGCGACCTCGTCGAGACCGATGCACCCCACGTCGAGACCGGTGCCCCAGCAGCGGAAGCCGCTCGACTGCCGTCGCCGGACGTCGGCACGACTGAGCCCACGCCACCCGGTACCGCGACGTCGATCCCGGCGAGCGCGGTGACGACACCGGTTCCAGATCCCGAGTCCACCAACCCGGCCCCGGCCCCTGCTTCGACTCCGCTCGCGGCAACCGCCGCTGCGGCCGAACCTGCCTCGGCAACCGCCGCGGGGGAGGCACCTGGGGACCCGACCGCGACCGCGCCCCGCGCCCTCTGGCACCCTGATTCGTTGCCCACCACGCTCAAGCGGACCCCCTCGCGCCGACGATGGTTCCTCCTCGGCGGACTCGCTCTGGCCGTGGTCGCTGCGATCGTCGCGGTCGTGCTCATCGTGGTCGCGGCCGTTCCCCACCGCGTCGAGGGGCTCGCGCTCCTCCGCGACCTCCCGACGAAGCCGACCGTCGGAACGTGGGAACTCGCACATCCGCTGGACGACGAGGTGCCCGCGGGCGACGAGCTCTACCTGAACGGGTACACCGCGAGCCCCAACACCGCGCTGCTCGTGTGGTCGACCGACCGGCCACTGGATCAGACGACCGTCGACGACGCTCCGGGCGAGACGGTGGTCTCCCTGGTCAACACGGCGAACGGCCACACCCTCTGGGACCGTCGCGTCACCGAGCTCTCTCCGGAGTTCGACCGCTTCGACGCACCGGTGGTCGTCTCCCCACCGGATGCGGCCGCGATCGTGCTGAGTCAGGGTGACCTCATGGTCGCCGTGAGCCGTCGCGACGGGCACGTGGTGTCCACCTCGCAAGAGCACTCGAGTGTGGAGGGGATCGGCTTCGCCGACTTCGCTGCACCGGCGGCGTTCGTCCCGGGTCTCGAGGGTGACCTGCTCATCTCGTCGACCACGGCCGACGGCACCGGGACGGTCGGCCGCTATCGGTCGACGGACCTGACCGACCCGGTCTGGGAGGTCAGCGGTGACGCCGGCGAGCGGGCGACCACCGCGGGCGACAAGCTCTTCTACGACGGTGCGGTGTACTCGCTCGACGACGGATCGACCATCGACTGGCAGGGCGACCTCTCCTGGTACTACCAGCAGGTGGGCGGTGATCTCGTCGCGATCGACTACTCCGGCAACGACACCACGATCCGCGGGGTGGACGACCGCACCGGCGCCGAGCGCTGGAAGGCGACCGGGGCGCTGCCGGTGGTGCTCGACGCGAGTGGGCTGTTGGTCGTCGCCGACCAGTCGGGGGAGCGGGTCCGCCGACTCGACCCGCGATCCGGCGAGGTCGAGTGGCGCAGCGGACTGACGAGCACGTGGGACGGCGCCTACACCGTGGGCGACACGATCATGCTCGGTGACGGCGAAGGCGGATACACCGGGGTCGGCGCTCGAGACGGCGAGATCCGATACGAGGAGCAGGACGCCGAGGGCAGCCTCGTCGGATACAGCGACCGGACCCTCCTGCTCACGCTCGACGAAACGCTCGTCGGGATCGACGCGACCACGGGCGAGCGCAGCTGGTCGGTCGACTCCGCCGGAGACGAGTACTCGTTCACCGCATGGGGCGGAAGCCCACTCGCCGTCGCGACGGTCGTCGCGGCCGGTTCCGGCTCAGCGGCCGTCCTCGGCATCGGTGACGCTGATCAGGACTGAAGCGCGTGGATCCGGGCGACACGCCCGGGATGCAGCGAGGATTTGCCAGCCCCTGGCGGTCTGCGTAGAGTAATCACTCGTCACCCCAAAGGTGCGGGAAGCGGAAGAGCTTCCCGGCCTCAAGTGGGACTGATACCCAGCCAAAAGCCGAGCATCTCCACGTGAGTCAAACTCACACTTGAGATCGTCTCACTTCAAGACTAGGTTGGAACTTCCCAGCTCTCGGGTCATCGAAGCGGTGAGGATCAGACGGACTCCGGTCCACTCAGATCGGCTCCTGGTTCGACTTGACAAGAGCCGAAGAAGTGGTAAGTTAGAGAAGTTGCCCTGCAGGGCGGTCGTGATGGCCAAAGGCAGGAGCATCCGATCCTTGAGAACTCAACAGCGTGCACAATGTCAAATGCCAAAA
>NZ_FXAP01000004.1 GCF_900177615.1 Plantibacter flavus | reverse complement strand
CGGAAGCAGTACCGGGTTCCGGCCGATCTGCAGCGCGCGGTCCGCTTGCGAGACGGCACCTGTCGGGCACCGGGGTGCGGCAGGCGCGCCAGAGCGTGTGACCTCGATCATTCGGTCGCGTGGGAGGACGGGGGCGCGACGGATGTCGGCAATCTCGCGTGCCTGTGTCGACATCACCACCGGATGAAGCACCTCCCCGGGTGGAACCTCGACCACGGTCCCGGTGGTGTGCTCGGGTGGACGACACCCGACGGCAAACACCACCGGACCGAACCGGACCCCGCGCCGTTCTGACCCGGAGACGCTCCGGTCCCTGGGTCTGTTGAAGGGTTCCTCGTGGGCACTTCGACAGGCTCAGTGAGCGGGCTGGACTGTGCTCGCAAGCTTTTCGGTCCCTGAGCCTGTCGAAGGGTACTCGGGTCGCGCCACCTCGATGAGCGGGAGAGGAGCACCCGGAACGAGGAGGGTTTCTCGTGGGCACTTCGAAAGGCTCAGTGAGCGGGCTGGACTGTGCTCGCAAGCTTTTCGGTCCCTGAGCCTGTCGAAGGGCACTCGGGTCGCGCCACCTCGATGAGCGGGAGGGGAGCACTCGGAACGAGGAGGGTTTCTCGTGGGCACTTCGACAGGCTCAGTGAGCGGGCTGGACTGTGCTCGCAAGCTTTTCGGTCCCTGAGCCTGTCGAAGGGCACTCGGGTCGCGCCACCTCGATGAGCGGGAGGGGAGCACTCGGAACGAGGAGGGTTTCTCGGGGGCACTTCGACAGGCTCAGTGAGCGGGAGGGGTGTGTCCGGGAGACTCCGGTCCCTGAGCTTGTCGAAGGGCGCTCGGGTTGTGGCGCCTCGGCCCGCGGCGGACGTGTGCCCGGGCTCGTTCCGGTCCCTGAGCTCGTCGATCGGCGGCGTGAGCCGCCATAGGGTGGTGGGGTGACCGGACACGAAGAACTCCTCCAGATCGCCACCGACATCGCCGCAGAGGCCGGCGAACTGATCCTGCGCCGACGCCGGGAGGGCGTCGAGATCGCCGCGAGCAAGTCGTCGGTCGAGGATGTCGTGACGCGAGCCGACCGCGAGTCCGAGCAGTTCATCCGCGACCGCCTCATCGCAGCACGACCGGACGACGGATTCCTCGGCGAGGAGACCGGCACGGAGGGTGGAGCGACGGGTACCTCCGGCCTGACCTGGGTCGTCGACCCCATCGACGGCACCGTCAACTACCTCTACGACATCCCCGCGTACGCCGTCAGCATCGGGGTCGTCGAGGGCGAACCGGACCCGGCCACCTGGACCGCCCTCGCCGGAGCCGTGGTGAACCCGGTCCTGGGTGAGCACTACACCGCCTCCCGCGGCGGTGGAGCACGACTGAACGGCCGCGCTCTCGAGGTCAACCGAGGCGTGGCACCGAACGTGGCGCTGCTCGGCACCGGCTTCTCCTACACCGCGTCGCGGCGCATGGAGCAAGCGGCCGTGCTCGGAGCCCTCCTCGGGACGTTCCGCGACGTCCGTCGGATCGGCTCCGCCGCACTCGACCTCTGCAGCGTCGCGTCGGGCCGCCTCGACGCCTACTACGAGAGCGGCCTGAAGCCGTGGGACCAGGTCGCAGGCGCGCTCATCGCTGCCGAGGCGGGCGCGACGGTCGCCGGCTTCGACGGTGCTCCGGCCACCACGCAGCTCATCATGGCCGCCGATGCGCCGCTGCTCGCGGTCCTCGAACGGCTCCTCATCGAGCAGGGCTTTGCGACGCCGATCGGGTGACACCGGATGCGCGCCGCCGCCGCTCGCGGTAGCGCTCCGGTGGCGACTCGTTCATAAGAGAACTCTCATATAGCCTCTGACCAGGGCTTTATCGTGCAAAACCGAGCACTGCCATGGCTTTTTCAGCCTCCCGTTGCTAGCATTTATGCATTCGTTACCTTCGCCTTCCCCCGCGCGGACGGACGTCGAGATCTTCTTGCTAGCCCATTGAAAGGCCCCCGCCCCCTTGTCACGCCATGCCAGCCCTGAGGACACCCCTGTGCTTCCCGACCCTCAGGACCCGCAGAACACGTCTGTCGAGAACGACGCTGCACCCGTGCAGACACCTCCGCTCGGCCGCCGTGAACTCCGCGAACGTGAGCGTCAGGCGGCGGCTGCCCTGGAGCACCAGGAGTCCGTACTGCAGGAGCCGACGCACGAGGCCAGCGCCGACCAGGAGGAAACGGCCGCGGCCGTCGACCCGGTCGACCAGATGATCGCCGAGGCGATCGACGCCGTGCACACCACCGACGTCGCAGACATCGCGCCGGTCGAGGCAGAGCCGCTCATCACTGAACCGGCCGTGGCTTCCGAGTCCACCCCGGCCACCGAGTCCATCACCGTGACGGTCGACGCGTCCACGATCGACGCCCCCCGTGTGCGCCGCGCAGCTGCACCGAAGCCGGCCTCGAAGCCACGCGCATCGTCCGGCCCGGCCACCGCACCGGCGTCGCCCCGCCCGACGACCATCGCGCGCAAGCGTCGCATCACCACCAAGATCTTCGCGGGTGCCGCGATGGGCTTCGTCGCGCTCATGGCCGTGGCCACCTCGGTGCCCGCCAACGCGCTGCTCACCGCTGAAGACGTCGCGACGTCGGTGGCAGAGGCCTCGCAGGCCGAGCTCGGCGACGGCAACGGGCTGAGCAACCAGGCGTCGCAGTCGCTCGACAGCGAGGGTTCGGCCGAGTTGACCTTCACTCGCGACGACTACACCACAAGCACCGTCGAGGAAGCCGCCGCCGCCATGGGCATCCGCCCGGCGAACACCTTCACGAACAACCCGAACGGGACCATCCAGTGGCCGTTCGCGGTCGGGGTCACCATCGGTGACCGCTTCGGTGCCCGCGACTGCGCCGGGTGCTCGAGCGACCACCACGGCCAGGACTTCAACCCTGGCAACGGCGCGCCCATCCAGGTCATCGCCGACGGCGTCGTCCGCCACGTCGAAGACGGCGAAGGCTCGCTCGGCGTCAACGTCATCGTCGACCACACCATCAACGGCCGCCTCGTCTCGAGCGTCTACGCGCACATGCAGCACGGCTCGGTCCGCGTCGTCGAGGGGCAGGCGATCAAGGTCGGCACCATCCTCGGCCTCACCGGCAGCACGGGCATGTCCACGGGCCCTCACCTCCACTTCGAGATCCGACTCGACGGCGTCACCTGGGTCGACCCGCTCGAGTGGCTCTACGCGAACGTCGACTGACGCCGCGGAACCCAACGCTTCGACTGCCTCGCCCGACTCCGGGCGGGGCAGTCGTGTCTCGCCCCGAGGACGGGCGCCCTTCGACAGGCTCAGGGACCGGGAGGGGTTCCCAGGGGTGGGGATGGGGCCCTCGTGGTGCGGGGTACTTCCTTCGGTCACTGAGCTTGTCGAAGTGCCCACGGGGTACGTCGCCCTTCGACAGGTTCAGGGACCGGTGTTGGGGGCTGAGGGACCGGTGTTGGGGCTGAGGGACCGGGAGGGGTTCCCAGGGGTGGGGATGGGGCCCTCGTGGTGCGGGGTACTTCCTTCGGTCACTGAGCTTGTCGAAGTGCCCACGGGGGTATGCCGCCCTTCGACAGGCTCAGGGACCGGTGTTGGGGCTCAGGGACCGGTGTTGGAGCTGAGGGACCGGTGGTGGGAGCTCAGGGACCGGTGGCGGGGCTCAGGGACCGGGCACCGGACGACGAAGGCCCGCCCGGCTGCTGCCGGACGGGCCTTCGTGACGGTGGCAGAGGGTTACTGGCCCTGCTCCTGGTACTTCGCCTCGGTGGCGGCCTTCTGCGGCTTCCACCACGACTCGTTGTCGCGGTACCAGGCGATCGTGTCGGCGAGGCCGGCCTCGAAGTCGCTGAACGCCGGGGTCCAGCCGAGCTCCGTGCGCAGCTTCGACGAGTCGATGGCGTAGCGGAGGTCGTGGCCGGGACGGTCGTTCACGTGGTCGTAGGCGTCCGCCGACTGTCCGAGCTGAGTGAGGATGAGCTCGACGACGTCCTTGTTGTTCTTCTCGCCGTCGGCACCGATGAGGTACGTCTCGCCGATGACCCCCTTGTCGAGGATCGTGAGGACGGCGGACGAGTGGTCGTTCGCGTGGATCCAGTCGCGCACGTTCTCGCCCGTGCCGTACAGCTTCGGGCGCTCACCGCCGAGCACGTTCGTGATCTGACGCGGGATGAACTTCTCCACGTGCTGGTACGGCCCGTAGTTGTTGGAGCAGTTCGAGATGGTCGCCTTGACGCCGAAGGAACGCACCCACGCGCGGACGAGGAGGTCGCTGCCGGCCTTCGTCGAGGAGTACGGGCTCGACGGGTTATACGGCGTCTGCTCGGTGAAACGCTCCGGGTCGTCGAGCTCGAGGTCGCCGTAGACCTCGTCGGTCGAGATGTGGTGGAAGCGCGTGCCGTGCTTGCGAGCCGCCTCGAGCAGCGTGTACGTGCCGATGATGTTCGTGTCGAGGAACGGGCGCGGGTCGTGCAGGGAGTTGTCGTTGTGCGACTCCGCTGCGTAGTGCACGACGGCGTCGTGACGGCCGAAGAGCTCGTCGACGAGCGTCGCGTCCTGGATGTCGCCGACGACGAGCTCGAAACGATCGGCCGGGAGGCCGTCGAGCGAGGCGCGGTTGCCCGCGTAGGTCATCTTGTCGAGGACGGTCACCGAGTGATCGGTGTTGTTCAGGACGTAGTGGACGAAGTTCGAGCCGATGAATCCGGCGCCGCCGGTAACGAGAAGTCTGGACACGGTAGTCGAGTCTACCCGGCGGTCTCTGGATACCGCGGGGGAATCCGCTCGTCGCTCAGTGACCGGGCAGGATGCGGCGCAGCAGGTTCGTGTTCGCGAGGTCGAGCAGTTCGTCGCCCCTGCCCGACATGACGGTCCGGAGCGCGTACAGGGTGAAGCCCTTCATCTGCTCGGCGGTGATCGTCGGCGGGATCGACAGCTCCTGTCTGGCGGTCACGACGTCGACGAGCGCCGGACCGTCGTGATCGAAGGCCCGACGGATGGCGCCCTCCAACTCGCTGGCCCGTTCGACGCGTTCGCCGTGGATGCCCATACCCTCGGCAACGCGGGCGAAGTCGGGGTTCTCGAGGTCGGTACCGTAGGTGACGAATCCGGCCGCCTTCATCTCGAGCTCGACGAAGTTGAGCGAGGAGTTGTTGATCACGATGATCTTCACCGGCAGCTTGTTCTGCGTGAGGGAGATGAGCTCGCCGAGCAGCATGGTGAGTCCACCGTCGCCCGCGAGCGCGACGACCTGACGACCCGGGTGCGAGGCTTGCGCGCCGAGCCCGTGCGAAACGGCGTTCGCCATGCTGCCGTGGCTGAACGAACCGATGAGTCGACGCCGACCGTTCATGGTGAGGTAGCGCGACGCCCAGACGACGGGGGAGCCGACGTCGGGGATGAACACGGCGTCGTCCGTCGCCAGTTCGTCGACGACCTTCGCGAGGTACTGCGGGTGGATCGCCTGGCCGTCGTGGTCCGCGGTCGCCAGATCGTCGAGCCCCTTCCGCGAGCTGCGGTAGTGCTTGAGCGACTCCTCGAGGTGCTTGCGATGGGTCTTGCGCTCGAGCTTCGGCAGCAGCGCGTCGAGGGTGTCGCGGACGGTGCCGACGAGTGGGAGGTCCACCGGGTGTCGGCGGCCGATCTGCTCGCCGCGGATGTCGACCTGGATGACGGTCGCGTCCTCGGGGAAGAACTGCGGGTAGGGGAAGTCGGTACCGAGCATGAGGAGGACGTCGCACGACAGCATCGCGTGGTAGCCGCTGGCGAATCCGAGGAGGCCGGTCATGCCGACGTCGAAGGGGTTGTCGTATTCGACGTGCTCCTTGCCCCTGAGGGCGTGCACGATGGGCGCGGCGAGGGTGTCGGCCGTGTCGATGAGCTGGGCGTGAGCGCCCGCGACGCCCGCACCGGCCAGGATCGTGACGCGCTTGCCGGCGTTGAGGATGCGTGCGGCCTCGTCGAGCTCGTGCTCCGACGGCAGGATCCGAGGCTGCGTGGCGCGGATGGCGGAGACGTGCTCGCTCACGGCCCGCTGGAGCATGACGTCGCCCGGCACGACGACAACGGCGACGCCGCGGCGCTCGACCGCGGTGCGCATCGCGATCTCGAGCACCCGCGGCAGCTGTTCCGGGACGGACACGAGCTCGACGTAGACGCTGCACTCCCGGAACAGTTCCTGGGGGTGGGTCTCCTGGAAGTAGGTGCTGCCGATCTCCGAACTCGGGATGTGGGCGGCGATCGCGAGCACCGGTACCCGCGAGCGGTTCGCGTCGAAGAGGCCGTTGATGAGGTGGAGGTTGCCGGGGCCGCAGCTCGCCGCGACGACCGCCAGCTCCCCGGTCAGCTCCGCCTCCGCAGCTGCGGCGAAGGCGGCCGCCTCCTCGTGGCGCACGTGCACCCAGTCGATGCCGCCGGAGGAGCGGAGGGCGTCGGTGAAGCCGTTCAGGGAGTCGCCCGGGAGTCCGTAAACGCGTTGCACACCGCTGGCCTGGAGGGTTGCGACGACGGTTTCAGCGACAGTGGACATGGGTGCTCCTCGCAGCAGACGACTCGGCCCGGGTTCCCCGGCCCCCTCCATGGTCCTCGTCGCGGTTCGGGGCCCGCAAGGGAGCATCGTGGTCTTGCAGACGCCTACCAGGTGCGCTAGCCGTTCTCAACACTCCGACACGAATCCGGCTGAACGACGAACGCCTTGTAACGTGGTTGCTGGAACAGCCTGCCGAGAACGCGGTGGCGCGGCCAACATCGACTGCACCGTGAAGGGGGCGGCCGTGAGCGACTCTTTGCACCGCCCGCCGGCACACGCCGGATCGATCACCGATCCAGCTGCGATGTTCACCGAGCACACCGAGACGGTCGTCACCGGTGTCAGCCTGTCGAACGGGCGTTACAGCATCGGTGAGCAGCTCGGCTCCGGCGGTTCCGCCAACGTCTACCGGGCACGCGACGAACTGCTCTCTCGTCCCGTCGCCGTGAAGCTCTTCCGCGACGAGGCCGCGACCGCGAACGACCGGCTGCGCCAGGAGCGGGAGATCCGCCTGCTCGGCGAACTCCGCCACCCGGGCCTCGTCGAGCTGTACGACTCCGGTTCCGTCGTCCACCGCGGCGTCGAGCACCGGTTCCTCGTCATGGAGTACATCCCGGGCGCCACGCTCACCGACAAGCTGCAGGCCGGCCCGATGCTCCCGCGCGACGCCGCAGCGCTCGGTGCGCAGGTCGCCGACGCGCTGTCCTTCATCCACACGCGGTCGATCGTGCACCGCGACATCAAGCCCGACAACATGCTGTTCAGCGACATCGCCGCGTTCGGGCACGCGAACCTCGTGAAGCTGTCCGACTTCGGGATCGCGCACTTCGTGGGCGGGTCGCGCCTCACGAACACCGAGGCCATCTCCGGCACGGCGTCCTACCTCTCGCCCGAGCAGGCGCTCGGCGACACCGTCGGCACCGAGACGGACATCTACTCCCTCGGCCTCGTGCTGCTCGAGGCTGTCACCGGCCGCCGGGAGTTCGACGGCGGTCTCGTCGAGGCGGCCATCGCACGCCTGCACCGCGACCCGGTGATCCCGCCCGAGCTCCCCGCCGCATGGCACCCGCTCCTGCGGTCGATGACCGCCCGCAAGCCGGAGGACCGACCCGCCGCGCACGAGGTCGCAGCCAGCCTGCGCGAGATCTGGTCCGAGTCGCGCGTCCGCCGGGTCCGCCGGGTGCGTGCGCGCCTCGGTCTCGTCGTCGACCAGGGCGTCGACCCGCGGATCGCGTTGCTCCTCGCCGCCGCGACGGCCGCTGCAGGGCTCGCCATCGGTGTGGCGATCGGCATCTTCGCGTTCTGATCGGCCCATTACCACGTTTCGTCCGGATCCGGGGAAGTCATCCGGGCGGTGTACCGTCTCAACAACGATCGATCCCTTCGAGTGAAAGGGCGCCATGACGCTCTCGACCCCCTATCCGCTCGGCGTCACCCTTCGGGGCGATGGTGCGAACGTCGCCATCTACTCGGAGACCGCCGACGCCGTCACCGTGTGCATCTTCCCCGAGGGCGGGGAGGAGCAGCAGACGCGCCTCGAACAGCGCACCGGACACGTGTTCCACGGGTTGGTGGAGGGCCTTCTCCCCGGGACGCGCTACGGCATCCGCGTCGACGGCCCCTGGGACCCGGCGAACGGCCTCCGCCACAACCCGGCGAAGGTGCTGCTCGACCCGCACGCGACGGCGGTCACGGGCCGCTACGACCTCGGCCAGGCGCAGTTCAGCCACCGTCTCGACGCACCGGAGACGATGGACGACACCGACTCCGCAGGCCACGTCGCGCTCGGCGTTGTCACCGACCCGTCCTCGTTCGACTGGGACGCCGACGGCCAGGACGTCGCTCCGCGCATCCCGCTCGCCGAGACGATCGTGTACGAGGTCCACGTGAAGGGTTTCACCAAGCAGCTCGCCGAGGTGCCCGAGGAGATCCGCGGCACCTACGCCGGCCTCGCCCACCCGGCGGCCATCCGCTACCTCACCGAGCTCGGCGTGACGGCGGTCGAACTCCTCCCGGTGCACCAGTTCGTGCAGGACAGCCACCTCGAGGAGAAGGGCCTCCGCAACTACTGGGGCTACAACTCCATCGGCTTCTTCGCCCCGCACGGCGAGTACGCGGCCGCCGGCGACAGCGGTGGGCAGGTCGACGAGTTCAAGGCCATGGTCAAGGCGATGCACGCGGCCGGCCTCGAGGTCATCCTCGACGTCGTCTACAACCACACGGCCGAGGGCAACCACATGGGCCCGACCCTGTCGTTCAAGGGCATCGACAACGCGGCCTACTACCGTCTCGTCGACGAGGACCGCGAGCACTACTTCGACACCACGGGCACGGGCAACAGCGTCAACGTCGGCCACCCTGCGGCGCTCGGCCTCATCATGGACTCCCTGCGCTACTGGGTGACCGAGATGCACGTCGACGGCTTCCGCTTCGACCTCGCGACGACGCTCACCCGCCAGGACGGTTCCGCCGAGATCCACAGCGCGTTCCTGTCGCTCATCGAGCAGGACCCGGTGCTCGCACCGATCAAGATGATCGCCGAGCCGTGGGACACCGCCGGCTACCAGGTCGGCGGCTTCCCCGCGAGCTGGTCCGAGTGGAACGGGAAGTTCCGCGACGACGTCCGCGACTTCTGGAACGGCGCCGACAGCGTGCTCGGCACCATGTCGCAGCGCGTCCTCGGCAGCCCCGACGTCTACGAGGCGTCCCGGCGCTCACCGCTGTCCAGCGTCAACTTCGTCACCGCGCACGACGGCTTCACCCTCGCCGACCTCACGGCGTACTCGATGAAGCACAACGCCGCCAACGGCGAGGACAACAACGACGGTGAGAGCGACAACCGCTCCAGCAACAACGGTGCGGAGGGCCCGACGGACGACCCCGCCGTGAACGCGCGCCGCGATCGCCAGCGCCGCAACTTCCTCGCGACGGTCCTGCTGTCGGCCGGTGTCCCGATGATCCTCGGCGGCGACGAGATCGCCCGCACCCAGGGCGGCAACAACAACGCCTACTGCCAGGACAACGAGGTGTCGTGGTTCGACTGGGAGCACGCCGACCACGACCTCCTCGGCTTCACGAAGCGCCTGATCGCCCTGCGCCTCGCCGAGCCGGCGCTGCGACCCGACTGGTTCCGCCAGGGGCCGGGCTCCAAGGCCGACGACCGGGTCTTCATCACCCGGTCCGACGACGAACCCTTCGCCGACGAGGACTGGGACAACCCCGACGCCCGCTCGATCACCTTCGTGTTCCGTCACGCCGGATCGGCGTCCTTCGCGCTGTTGCTCAACGCGGCCGAGAACGGCGTGGAGTTCAGCCTGCCGAAGGCTCCCGGCCTGCCGTGGACGCTCGTCGAGTCGAGCGACCCGGAGCAGATGCTCGCCGAGGGGTCGACGACGGTGATCGTGCAGGGGACCTCCTTCACCCTCCTGCGATCGGGGGTCGCATCATGACCACCGCGTCCGGCGGCGGGCCACAGCGTTCCACCGTGCCCGTCTCGACCTACCGTCTCCAGCTGACCGCGGACTTCCGGCTCCAGGACGCCGCGGCGCTCGTCGACTACCTCCAAGCTCTCGGCGCCGACTGGGTCTACCTGTCGCCGATCCTCCGTGCGGAACCCGGATCCACCCACGGCTACGACGTCGTCGACCACACCGAGGTCGACCCGGAGCGCGGCGGTGCCGACGGGCTCACGGCGCTCGCCGAAGCAGCCCATGCGGCCGGCCTCGGCGTCCTCATCGACACCGTCCCGAACCACATGGGCGTCGCGACACCGGTCGAGAACGCCTGGTGGTGGGACCTGCTCCAGCACGGTCGGGATGCAGAGCACGCGGCCGCGTTCGACGTCGACTGGGAGGCCGGCGACGGTCGGATCCGCGTCCCGATCCTCGGCGACGACGAGGACGGCCGCAGTGCGCTCGACGACCTCAGCATCGAGGACGGCGAACTGCGCTACTTCGACCACCGACTCCCCATCGCCCCCGGGACGGCCGACGACGACGCGAGCCCGCGCGAGGTGCACGACCGGCAGCACTACGAACTCGTCAACTGGCGCCGCGCCGACAGCGAGCTGAACTACCGACGGTTCTTCGCCGTCAACACGCTCGCAGCGATCCGGGTCGAGGACCCGGCGGTCTTCGACGGCTCGCACGTCGAGATCGGTCGCTGGTTCGACGACGGCCTCGCCGACGGGATCCGCGTGGACCACCCGGACGGACTCCTCGACCCCGGTGCCTACCTCGATCGACTGTCCGAGCGCATCGGTGGCGCACCCATCTGGGTGGAGAAGATCCTCGAGGGCGAAGAGGACCTCCCGGCCGAGTGGGCCACGCTCGGCACCACCGGCTACGACGCCCTGGGCGACGTCGACCGGGTGCTCGTCGACCCGACCGGTCTGCCCACGCTCGGCCAGCTCGCGGGGGTCGAGCTCACACGCGAAGCCTGGGACGACCTCGTGCACACCACGAAGCGGGGCATCGCCGACGGGATCCTCGGTTCCGAGGTCCGACGCCTCGCGAGGCTCGTCCCCGAGGTGCCGGACGCCGTCGACGCGCTCGCCGAGATCCTGACCGCGTTCCCCGTCTACCGTTCCTACCTGCCGCTCGGCGACGAGTACCTGGACGCCGCGCTCGACGAGGCGGAGACCCGGCGGCCGGAGCTCGCCGACGCCTTCGCCGCGCTGGCTCCGCGCCTGCGCAGTGCGACCGATCCGCTCGCCGCGCGGTTCCAGCAGACCTCGGGCATGGTGATGGCGAAGGGCGTCGAGGACACCGCGTTCTACCGCTACACGGCGCTGACCTCGCTGACCGAGGTCGGCGGCGACCCCGCCGAGACCGACATCAGCGTCGCCGAGTTCCACCACCGTCAGGCACGGCGGCAGGCGGAGTGGCCGTCCTCGATGACGACGCTCAGCACGCACGACACGAAGCGCAGCGAGGACGTCCGTGCCCGCATCGACGCCCTGAGTGAGGTCGCGGACCGGTGGGCGGAGCACGCCGTCGCCCTCCACACCTCGAACGGCTTCCCCGACCGGCAGCTCGAGCAGCTGGTCTGGCAGGCGGCCGTCGGTGCGTGGCCGATCGAGCGCGAGCGACTGCACGCCTACGTCGAGAAGGCCGCCCGCGAGGCCGGCGACTCGACCACCTGGACCGCACCGGACGAGACGTTCGAGGCCGCTCTGCATGCGGCGGTCGACGGACTGTACGACAGCCGTCGTGCGAACGCCGCGCTGCTCGACGCCGTCGCGGACGTCGAGGCGGCCGGATGGTCGAACAGTCTGGTCGCCAAGGCGATCCAGCTGACGATGCCGGGCGTGCCGGACGTGTACCAGGGCAGCGAGCTCTGGGACCGATCGCTCGTGGACCCCGACAACCGTCGCTCCGTCGACTACGCCGAGCGTCGCGCGGTGCTCGCCCGTCTCGACGAGGGTTGGCTACCGCCGGTCGACGCCGACGGAGCGGCGAAACTCCTCGTGACCAGCCGACTCCTCCGCCTGCGACGGGAGCACCCGACCCGGTTCGCCGAGTACACCCCCATCGGGGCGGACGGACCGGCCGCCGACCACGTCGTCGCGTTCTCACGCGGTGGAGTGACCACGGTCGCGACCCGGCTCTCGCTCCGGCTCGCGGAGCATGGCGGTTGGAAGTCGACCACGGTCACCCTGCCGGAGGGCCGGCTCGTCGACGTGCTGACCGGCCGTGAGTTGCAGGGCGGCGAGGTCCGTCTCGCGGCGCTGCTGGAGCAGTATCCCGTCGCCGTCCTGACGCGGCCCGACGATGCGGCCGAGGCCGCGAGCGAGGAGTGAGCACGATGACGACCAGCACCACGAGTCCGGCTGACGGGTTCCGCGTCTGGGCACCCGAGGCCCAGCGCGTCGACCTCGTCCTGGACGGTGAGCAGCACCCGATGGACCGCGACGTCGCGGAGGGGTGGTGGATCGCGCTCGACGGTGCCGAGCCACGTGCGGCGGTCGTCGACAGCGACTACCGCTACCTCGTCGACGGTGAGGGTCCGTTCGCTGATCCCCGCTCGCGTCGGCAGCCGGAGGGCGTCCACGGCCCGTCACGCGTCGTCGCATCCGACCCCGTGCCGTGCGACGGGACCGGCTGGCGGGGGCGCTCGCTCATCGGTGCCGTTCTCTACGAACTCCACATCGGGACGTTCACCGAGACGGCGACCTTCGACGGGGCGATCGAACGCCTCGACGAGCTGGTCGAGCTGGGTGTCGACGCCGTCGAGATCCTGCCGGTCAACGCGTTCAACGGTGTCTGGAACTGGGGCTACGACGGCGTCTTCTGGTCGGCGGTCCACGAGGCCTACGGCGGACCGGACGGCTACCGTCGCTTCGTCGCCGCGTGCCACGAGCGCGGGCTCGCCGTCATCCAGGACGTCGTGTACAACCACCTCGGTCCCTCCGGCAACGTCCTGCCCCGCTTCGGTCCCTACCTCGCGGACGGTGCCGGGAACACCTGGGGCGACAGCCTCAACCTCGACGGGCCGGACTCCGACGAGGTGCGTCGGTACATCATCGACAGCGCGCTGCTGTGGTTCGAGGAGTATGGCGTCGACGGCCTGCGCCTCGATGCGGTCCACGCCCTGCACGACACCCGTGCGATCCACCTCCTCGAGGAACTCGACGCCGCGGTGGACGCGCTCAGCGCCGACCTCGACCGACCGTTCACGCTCATCGCGGAGTCGGATCTGAACGACCCGAAGCTCATCACGCCCCGGGGTCCCGGCGGCGCTGGCGGGTACGGTCTCGACGCGCAGTGGAGCGACGACTTCCACCACGCACTGCACGTGGCGCTCACCGGCGAGGTGTCCGGCTACTACGCCGACTTCGCCCCGCTCGGTGCGCTCGGCAAGGTCATGGAGGAGGGGTTCTTCCACAACGGCACCTGGTCGAGCTTCCGCAAGCGCCACCACGGCCGCCGCATCGACCTCGAACGGACGCCGAGCTGGCGACTCGTCGTGTCCGACCAGAACCACGACCAGATCGGGAACCGGGCGACGGGCGACCGGCTGGCCGCGACGCTCGACGACGGGCAGCTCGCCATCGCCGCCGCGGTCACGCTGCTCGGACCGTTCACCCCGATGCTGTTCATGGGGGAGGAGTGGGCCGCCTCGACGCCCTGGCAGTTCTTCACCTCGCACCCGGAACCCGAGCTCGGTGAGGCGACGGCGAAGGGCCGGATCGCCGAGTTCGCGCGGATGGGTTGGAACGAGGCCGACGTGCCGGATCCGCAGGATCCTGAGACCTACCGTCGGTCGGTGCTCGACTGGTCGGAGCGATCCGGTGGACGGCACGCGACGCTGCTGACCTGGTACCGACGGGTCATCGAGCTGCGACGCACGGTCCCGGCGTTCACCGATCCGGCGTTCGCCGACACCACGGCGATCGTCGATGAGGCGACCGGCTCGTTCGTCCTGCGTCGTGGCTCGGCCACCCTCGCGGTCAACTTCGGGACGGAACCCGTCGAGCTCGCGCTGCGGGTCGGCGAACTCCTCGACAGCTTCGGTGAGGTCGTCACGACGGACGGTTCCCTCCGGCTCGGCCCCCACGCGGTCGCGATCCTCCACCACTGACCTGCCCTGCCCTTGGGCCAGCGCGGTGCGCTGACGCGAGCGCGGGTCTCCGGCGTGAGCGCGCCCCTCCGGAGGGGCGCGCTCACGCGCACGCCCCGCGGCGGGGCCGATTCCGGCGCGCTCGCGTCAGCGCACCGCGCCGGCACCGAATCGCCCGCGGTCACGTCAGCGCACCGCGCTGGGCAACCGGCCGACGGAGTGACTCAGGCGACGGGCAGGGTCGAGGGCGTCGTGAACCAGACCGTCGTGTCGCCGTGGATGGTGCTGCCGTCGAAGGGTCCGCTCGCGACGAGCACTGCCGAGTCCGCGAGCGACGAGGGCACGGCGATGTCGTCGGCACCGGTGTTCGCGACGACCGTGACCGCACCGTTGGTCAGCGCGAGGATGGTCTCGGGAGCCCCCTCGATCCAGGCGATCGAACCGAGTCCCAGCGTGTGCTCGCGGCGCAGGCGGAGCAGCGTGCGGTACAGCTCCAGCGTCGAACCGGGGATGCCGGCCTGTGCGTCGCGCGAGTAGTCGTTCCAGTCGTCGGGCTGCGGCAGCCAGGACGCACCGGTCGTGTTGAAGCCGTATGCGGGGTGCCCGGCCTCCCACGGGATCGGCACGCGGCAGCCGTCGCGGCCGTACCGCTCGTGGTTCGTGCGGAACCACGTCGGGTCCTGTCGGGCGTCATCCGGCAGGTCGATGACCTCGGGGAGCCCGAGCTCCTCGCCCTGGTAGAGGTACGCCCCACCGGGCAGACTCAGCATGAGGGCGGTCGCCGCCCTGGCCCGCTGCAGCCCGAGTGCCCGATCGGGCTGGCCGGGGGTGTTCGGACCGACACCGTAGCCCTGGGGGTTCTCCTCCGTGAGCGCGAGACGGGACGCGTGGCGGACGACGTCGTGGTTGGACAGCACCCACGTGCTCGGAGCGCCGACCTGCGCGAACGCCCGCAGCGACTCGCCGATGACCGTCTTGAGGTCCGCGGCGTTCCACGGGGTCTCGAGATACGGGAAGTTGAACGCCTGCTGCATCTCGTCTGGACGCACCCACAGCGCCATCTTGTCGAGCGGGTCGACCCAGGCCTCGGCGCACAGCACCCGGTCGCCGTCGTAGGTCGCGAGGAGCTCGTGCCAGTCGCGGTAGATCTCGTGCACGCCGTCCTGACCCCAGTACGGTGCCGTCTCCGGCCACGAGGCGGGCCCGGTGCTGATGCCGGGTTCGAGTGCGACGCCCGCCGAGGCGCCACCCATGCTGCCGCCCTCGGCCGGCGGGGTGTAGTCGGGCAGGCCGTCGGCCTTGATCATGCCGTGCGCCACGTCGACGCGGAACCCGTCGACGCCGCGGTCGAGCCAGAACCGGAGGATGTCGCGGAACTGCTCGCGGACCCACGGGTTCGTCCAGTCGAAGTCGGGCTGCGAGGAATCGAAGATGTGCAGGTACCACTGGCCAGGCGTGCCGTCGGCCTCGGTGACGCGTGTCCAGGCCGGACCGCCGAAGACGGACTCCCAGTTGTTGGGGGCGATCTCACCGTGCTTGCCCTTCCCGTCGCGGAACATGTATCGCGCGCGCTCCGCCGAGCCGGGGCCGGCCGCGAGGGCTTCCTGGAACCAGCGGTGGGCGCTCGAGGAGTGGTTGGGGACGAGGTCGACGATGACGCGGATGCCGGCAGCGTGCGCGGCTGCGGTCATCGCGTCGAAGTCGGCGAGCGTGCCGAAGATGGGGTCGACGTCGCAGTAGTCGGCGACGTCGTAGCCGGCGTCCTTCTGCGGGCTCGTCATGAAGGGGGACAGCCAGATGGCGTCGACGCCGAGCTCCTGCAGGGCGCCGAGGCGGGAGGTGATCCCGGGGAGGTCGCCGAGGCCGTCGCCGTTCGCGTCCGCGAAGGATCGCGGGTAGATCTGGTAGATGACGGCGGAGCGCCACCACTCCGAACCGGGGGTGGAGCCTCCTGCGGGGGAGGCGTGCTGAGCTGCGGTCGCCGACGTGGTCGGGAGGGCGGAGTCCATGTCGCTACCCTAGGCCATTCACGGGGGCCGTCGCCGCTCGTGGACTGGCCAGCGCGGTGCGCTGACACGAGTGCGGTGCATGGCGGCGAGCGCGGCGCTCCGGAGGGGTGCGGTCGCGCTGGCACCCCGCACTCACGCCGGTTCGGTCACACGGGAACCGCGTCGATTCTGACCGGATTCCCGGCCACCGACCCGCCCGTCCTGCTTAGAGTGGGGACATGACCACGGAATCGGACGGCTCGGCCCGCAGCACGGCGAAGCGCGTCGCCGCGCAGGCGGGAGGCATCGCCGGATCAGCGGCCCGCACGACGCGTGGCATCATCCGTCGGAATCCGACCGCGAACCGGGTGTACCGGGCGGGTGTCGGAGTCGTCGGCGGTGGCACCGTGGCGCTTGGCGTGGCTCTGATCCCGCTCCCCGGACCGGGCGCACTGATCGCCGTCGGCGGGCTCGCCGTCCTCGCCTCGGAGTTCGAGGGTGCGAAGCAGGCCAGCACGAAGGCGAACGCCGCCGCCAAGAAGGGTGTCGCCGTCGCGAAAGACCTTCGGGCGAAGCGCCAGGCCAAGCAGGCTGCGAAGGCCGCTTCGGAGCGCTGAGCCCGCGGCGCATCGCTGACCCGGCTCGCGTGGGCGCACCGCGCCGACACCAGCGCCGGGCTACGGTGGATCGGTGGGGACATCGGCGAAGGGGCGTGGCGCGCGCCGGCCCGCACGACGCAAGACCGCTGCGCCCGGACGACGCACGACCAGCACCACCCGCTCGACGCGGAAGCCGCGGTCCCGACCGACCAGCGCGCGCAACCGCTCCCGACGTCTGACCGCGCCGACGCGCCGGAACCGGCTGTCGAGCATCCGGGTGGGATGGCTCGTCGCCGGCGGGGCGGTCGCGATCGTCGGTCTCGCCGTCATCGTGGCAGCGGTCGTCTGGGGACCGGAGCTCATCAGTCGAGCGGAAGCACGGGACTCGACCCTCGGAACCGCGCCACATGCTGCCGTCGAGGGACCCGGGATCCCGGCACTCGGCTCGGCCGGCACGGCGCCGGCGGCCATCACCGACCGGGTGGACCGTGCCTGGGCGACGGCCACGGCGCTCCGCCTCGGCATCCCCGAGCGGGCGATGGTCGCCTATGCCGGTGCGGCGCTCGCCGTCGCCGAGAGCCAACCGGGCTGCGGGATCGCCTGGAACACGCTGGCCGCGCTCGGCAGCGTCGAGTCCGGGCACGGCACGATCTTCGGCGGTGCACTCGACGACGCCGGTCGGGCCGTTCCGCCCATCGTCGGCCCGGCGCTCACCGGCACCGAGTTCGACGCCGTCACCGACACGGACCGTGGTGCCTTCGACGGCGACGCCAGATGGGACCGCGCGGTCGGGCCGATGCAGTTCATCCCGTCCACCTGGCAACGGTGGGGAGCGGACGGGAACGGCGACGGTGTCGCGGACCCGCAGCAGATCGACGACGCGGCGCTCGCCGCAGCGCACTACCTGTGCCATGGTGGCCGGGACCTCCGCGTCGAAGCCGACTGGATCGCGGCGATCGGCTCGTACAACGGGGCCGCGTCGTACCTGCAGAAGGTCGTCCACGCCGCGGACACCTTCGCCGCGAACTGATCCCGATCCGGTGTACGAAGCACCCCTCGCGGGATGCTAGTCTCTACTGGTGCCATTTCCGCGTGAGCGGTTTGGTTCGCGCTCCGATAGCTCAGTGGTAGAGCACTTCCTTGGTAAGGAAGAGGTCGCGGGTTCAAGTCCCGCTCGGGGCTCGTTCTCTCCGTCACTGCTCTCGCCGGCATACGGAGAGACGTGGCAGGGTAGCTCAGTTGGTGAGAGCGCACGACTCATAATCGTGAGGTCGAGAGTTCGAATCTCTCTCCTGCTACGCAAGGCCCGGGATACCGGGCCTGTTGCGTTTCCCGGCCGCTCGTCTCGGTGCCGTCAGTCCTTCGGCTCGGGTCCCCGCCCCGCACGGAGCAGGACGCCGACGAGCATCGCGGTGCCGATCAGGAGACTCACGCCGGTCAGTACGACACCGATTCCGACGACCGAGGTCCCCGGCCCGTCATAGCCCTCGAGCACCGCCGTGCCGGGGTCGTCCGCTCGATAGATCACGGTGACGACGTCGCCGACGGCGGGTTTGCCGTCGAGGGGCCAGTCCGCCCAGACGCGCTGTGGCGAACCGTCGGGCGCCAGATAGTCGGTCCTGAACCGGTGGTCCGACGCGTTCCTCCCGTCATCGACCTCGGTGACCGTCCCACTCGTCCGCTCCCCGTTCTGCAACAGGTCGCTGTCGGCAGCCATCATGAAGGAACCGACGACCACGGCCACCGGACCGGCCAACAGCATCAGGGCGATCGCCACCGTCTGGAACACCCTGCTGTGCAGGAAGCCCCGTGTGTCGCCTGTCGCGCGTTTCCGTGCCATCACCAGTGCGCACCGTCCCGATTCGAAGCTCCTGCATCAATGGTTCCCAGTGAGGGAGAGACTCAGCATGACGATGGCGGGCACGATCAGGCCGATCGCGACGCCAGCGGCCGCCGCCCAGAGCCCGATGCGGACGTGGGGGCTCATGCGGGGGCGCAGACCGAGTTCCTCGCCGATCTCCTTGATGCGCGCGCGTTCGTTCTCGGGACTGAACGCGATCTCGAACCCGCCGGGGGAGGTCCCGAGCATGATGACCCTGGCGTATCGGACCCGGCCGGACTGCCAGGAGAACGACCAGGAGAGGCGCGGCACGAAGCCGGAGACACCAGCCGACCAGCTCATCCGCTTGAGTTTGTCGGTGATGCTGAACCGCCGCCGTCGTTCGTCGACCCGCACGGTGTAGGTGATGCTGTCGGACACCTCGTTCAGCTGCAGGACGTTCCACCAGCGGGCGTCCGCGAGGTCGTATCCGACCTGGAACCCGTCGGGGAGGCGGGTGACGATGAACGGGGTGTTCTGCAGCTCGGCCTCGACGGCCCACTGATAGTCCTCGAGCACGCCTGCCGGTGCATCTTCGGTTCCACTCACGGACTCAGTATGGCAACGCGGTGAGAGTACGCGCCCATCGTCGGATGGGCAGTGCTCCCCATCGCAGATTGGCCTCGAACAGTCATCGCTCCCAGATGCGACGGTAGCCGGGCATGAAGGCGATCATCGCCGCGAGCAGGGTGCCGAGGTTGAGGAGTGGCAGCGCCGGGCCGATGGTCCAGGGCGAGTCGGCGTAGACCCCCATCAGCATGACCATCCAGGCGCCGATGTTGCCGAGGATGAGCACGATGATGAAGGTCACAGCGGTCGCTCCCGCCCGGGACGAGATGCGCTTGCCCGCGAGCGTCGGCGCGGTGCAGATCGTGCCGATGATCACGACGATGAGCACCAGGAACGCGCTCGCGAACAGGATCGAGGCGGCCTCCGGGTCGCCGTCGTCGTCACGATCGGCGAATCCCGCGAGGAAGAAGAACAGGTTGAAGGACTCGGGGTCCTCATCCGTCTTCGTCTGGGTCGCGTAGGGGACGAACAGCGAGAGGATGAGGGCGATCTCGAGGAGCAGCATCGGGACCGAGATCAGGATCGATTCGATGCCCGCCACGCGCTCCTCGAGCCGGGTGCGGGCCGCCTGGGCGGCGACCGATTCGGTCGCGGTCGCTTGGCCCTGCTTCGCTGGGCTCTGCTTCACTGGTTCACTCATCGCTGACCCCCCGGATCGGGAGTCGGGCTCAGGCGTGCCCGACTCGACTGCCGCGAAGGCGAGCGACCGGTTCTGTCCTCGACCTCCGACGAGGTCATGGTAGCTGCGATGGGCCGACCATGCCGGAGTTGTGCCGGATGGCGTCAGGCGGCGTCCAGCTCGGCCGGAAGCTCGTCGCGCAGCGCGGGGCAGTGCTCCGGCGTCGGGTGGAGGGTGATGTCGATGACCGCTTCCAAACGGGCGCGTGCTGCTTCGAGGTCGGCCATCTGCGCGGTGATGCGGTCACGTTCGGTCCGGAGCAGCGCGAGCGACTCCGGCGTCGCGACGCCCGCATCGACGCAGGGGAGCAGCTGGACGATCGTGCGGCTCGGCAGACCTGCGGCGAAGAGTTGCTGCACGAGTTCGACGCGTTCCACTGCTGCTCGTTCGTAGGTCCGCTGGCCGCTCGTCGTGCGGGTGGCGGTGAGGAGTCCTTGCTCCTCGTAGTACCGGAGCGAGCGGACGCTCACCCCGGTCCGAGCCGCGAGATCTCCGATGCGCATCGAGCTTCCGTTCCTGGCTTGCACCTGACATTGATGTGAGGTCTTAGCCTAACCAGGCTGCTGCGGGATCGCCCCGCACGCGGAAGGGAATCATGGACATCGCAGGATCCGTCGCACTCGTCACCGGCTCGAACCGGGGCATCGGCCGCCGGTTCGTCGTGCAACTGCTCGAGCGCGGCGCGTCGAAGGTGTACGCCACCGCGCGGCGCCCGGAACTCGTCGACATCCCGGGCGTGGAGGTGCTGCAACTCGACATCACCGATCAGGCGTCCGTCGCTGCGGCGGCCGAGATCGCGACCGACGTCACGTTGCTCGTCAACAACGCCGGGATCGCGACACAGGGCTCGATGCTGACCGACGACCTCGCGAACGCTCGGCGGGAGATGGACACGCACTATTGGGGCAACCTCGCCATGGTGCGTGCGTTCGCGCCGGTGATCGAAGCGAACGGTGGAGGGACGATCGTCAACGTGCTCTCCGCCCTGAGCTGGTTCGCCCATCCCGGCTCCGGCGGATACGCCGCGGCCAAGGCGGCGGAGTGGAACATGACGAACGCGGTCCGTCTGGAACTCGCGCCGAAGGGTGTCACGGTGCAGGGGCTCCACCTCGGGGCCGCCGACACCGACATCATGGCCGGCTACGACGGCCCCATGGTCGACCCGGCGGACGTCGCACGGGCCAGCCTCGACGGCGTCGCGTCCGGCGCTTCCGAGGTCGTCGTCGATGAGTGGAGTGCCATGGTCAAGGCCTCGCTCGCCCACGACCCTGACGCGTTCTACGCGCAGTTCGCCTGAGTATCGAGCTTGCACGCTGTGCTCCGGGCGTGCACGGTGCAGAATGGAGGAAGCCCCCGAACAGTTACGGTCTGCTCGGGGGCTTCCTCACGCCCGTGCGGCTACCGCAGCCCCGCGACGAGTTCGGCGAAATGCTGACCTCGTGCGTTCGCCTCCGCGACCAGCGTGGTGACCTGGTCTTCGGTCAAGCCGCTGACCTGACCGTAGGCCTGCGTGTTCGCGGCGATGGAGAACCCCTGCCCGCCGTCGGGCGAGGTGTACTTCGTCCCGAAGGTCTCGGTGACGAGCGCGATGGTGCCGGCCGGCACGCTGATGATCTTGGGCATGTCTGACTCCTTGAATGGGTGTCCCGGGTCGTCGCCGTTCAGGCGAGCGTTGATGAACGGATACGGATCGGTCGTGACTCCGATGTCGGCGTTGTTCCATGTGCCGTCCGCGGTGAAGGTGATGGTGAGATGCAGATGGGCTCCGCTGGAAGCGGACCCGGTGTTCCCGACGACGCCGACGGGTTCACCGCGGACGATCGCCGCACCGACCTGGTGCGGTGAGGCGGCCGCCAGGTGGCAGTAGCCCGAGTACATGCCGTCGGGGTGGGCGATGACCAGGACGTTGCCGAGCGCGTCGCTCCAGCGGTTGGCGGAGACGACGCCGGCTGCGACCGCCGGGATCGCGGCATCGGCGCCGGGCTGGTAGTCCAACCCGCGGTGCGGTTGGGATCGTCCTCCTGCCATCGAACCCCAGCCGTCGGCCAGATCCATCTGCGGGAACGGGTGTTGATAGCGGAGGACCATGTGGCTCCTTTCCTGGCGCGGAGGGTGGGCCCCCGAGCAGTTACGGTCTGCTCGGAGGCCGTTCTCCGTTGCCGGTCAGTGGTGACTCGAGGTCACCGGTGCGCTACGCCTGGTTCGACGTGAGCTCCCGGATGGTGGTGTAGAACTGGTCGCCCGTGAGGTTCACGAACGAGCCGTAGGTCGGCACCAGGGCGTCGTAGACGGCCGGTGCGGGGATGTAGCGGACGTAGCCGGGGCCGACGAGCGCCATGGCGCCGAAGGTCTGCTTGCCCTGCCAGACGTAGCCGGACTGTCCCTGACGGATGATCTTCACGAGTTGTTCTCCTGTGTTTGTGGATGGGTTCGCGGAGCCGAAGTAGCTCCACGGGTTCTGGCGGCTGCCAGAGGGGTCGAGCAGGTGACGGTGGAGGTGCTGAGGCACGCCTCCCGTGTTGCCCGAATAGGCGATGATGTCGCCCTGGTTGAAGTGCTGACCGTTGCTCCCGACGTATCGGTCGAGGTGCGAGAACACATCGGCCCATCCGGGGTTCTGGTCATGGTTGAAGCGGCACGAGTTGCCCGCTGATCCGTCGTTCGGAACCCAGTTCATGGTTCCGGGCGTGGGTGCGAGCACCGGGGTGCCCACAGCGGCGACGAGGTCGACCCCGCCTCGGCCGGTCCGGTCGAGGTGGTTCTGCCAGGACACGTAGGGGTCGCGGTTGTCGTCCGCGATCACCGTGGACGGGCCGTTCAGCACGTAGTTGTTGAGCGCCACTCTGCCTCCAATCTGTTGTTTCGTGGAGGAAGTGTCCTCCGAAATTCGAACGTGTGTTCGAGAGAGACTCTACGACGATCTCGTCGTTTTGTCCAGTTCAATTTGCCTATTCATCATGAAATTCTTTCTTCAGAGGCAGATTCAGCATCCGAATCGAGTCGAGCATGGCGAGGTGTCGAGCCTGCGCTCAGTCTGGTCAGGAACCCGTTCACGCCGGGGATCGCCATGATCCGGGCCAGTGCTGCGGCGATCGCCGCCGTCGTGGCCACGGCCGCCGCCGCCCAGGCGTAGACGTCGTCCGGGAGGAGTTCCCGAATCGCCTCCAGGAGCTGTGGCGCGATGATGCTCGCAGTCGTGACGCAGGCCGCCGAGCTCAAGATCACGGCCGCCGTCGTCTGGATCACGGTGCGGATGATCCGCTGTGCCGGAAACGGGACGGGTGGTGGTGTCGCTGGTTCCGGTGATGTCCGGTGTTCGGTCATAGTGCCTCCTCAGGCGTCGTGGGTGGTGATGGACGACCTGGATGGTTTCCAGAAGTTGTCTGATCTGGCATCATTCAGGTCGGAGGTGACACTATAGAGCGCAGGAGGCAGGTTTTCTGCCGTTCACGACAGGGTTTCTGGCTACGATCGGAACGTGAACGCAGCAGAGGCGATGGTCAATCAGGCGTTGGCGGACGAACTCGTCGCCGCCTACAAGCGGCGACGCATGAATCAGCGCGCCCTGGCTGAGGCGACGGGGATGAGTCCGACGACCCTGCAACGTGTCCTCGCCGGTCGCAGCGAGATCAGTGGCCCGACGTTCGTCACGCTCTGCGCGGCGACCGGCGCCGATCCGGTGCGCCTCCTGGCCGACGCCCTGCAAGCGGTCGGGGGGATGAGTCGGATCGAGGCCGAACTGCAAGCGAGCGACGACGAGCGCGTGGCTCCCGTGTCGGACACCACTGCTACGAATGACGAGCTGGATCGCAGACGCCGGCAGAGGGAAGCTGCGTCGTGGACGACGGAGCAGTTGGAGGGGGAACGTGGGGCGGCAATCACCGATGGAGAACTGGAGCAACCCGAGCCGGAAGCCCCGTGAGCGCGGGCGCGCCTACGACCCGTATGCGCACGCGGAGGAGCTCGGTCTCGCGGTGATCTTCCGGCCCCTGCGGGTCTCCCATGAGCGCTGGCTGCCGTCCGCGCACACGATCGTCATCCAGGAGTCGCTCCGGTCCGTCCACCGGCGGAACGCCCTCGCCCACGGCATCGCGCACTGCGTGCTCGGCCACGAGGACGACAGGCCGAAGCACGAGGTGCAGGCCGACCGCTTCGCCGCGTCGAACCTCATCGACCTCGACGAGTTCCGGGCCATCGCGCGTTGGGCACCGGACCTCGAGCATCTCGTCGCGGAACTCGGCGTCACGAAGCGCCTGGCCCGGGCGTTCGTCGCGCAGCATGAGGACCTGGCCCAGCACGCCGACCTCGCGTAGCGGCGCGCGCATACTGGGACCATGACCGACGAAGCCGCACCGGACCCGCAGCCTGCGGCAGCCGTCGACGACGACCTCCTGGAGTCGACGATGCTCGACCTGCTGGGGAAGCGGGCCGCGACCTCCTCCATCTGCCCGTCCGACGTGGCGCGAGCCGTCGGCGGCGACGACTGGCGAGCGCTGATGGACGACACCCGCCGGGTCGCCTGGCGCCTGGTGGACGAGGGGCGGGTGCGGATCACGCAGGGCGACGAGGCGGTCGATCGCGCGACGGTCCGCGGCCCCATCCGGATCCGATGGGCAACCGAGGACTGAAGCCGAGTCGGTGGGACCAGCCCGTCAGCGCGCCCTGATGCGGTTGTTCCGTGCGTCGTGGGTCAGCTCCGCGAGGCCGAGCGCCTCGAGCAGTGGCGGGAGGTACATGCCGAAGCGTCCACGGAACCCCTTGCGGAGGCCGTACCAGCCGCCGACCGGGTTGTCCTCGGAACGCCCCCACGCCTCGACCGAACCGGCGGCCGGCTCCTTCTGCTCGTCGGCGGCGCCGAGTGGCACCCAGTCCGCCCGCTCGACCAGCCAGGCGTGCAGGTCGTCGACCGCACTCGCTCGATAGCTCAACGTCGTCGAGCCCACGCGGCAAACGAGGGCCGGGGGAGTCCCCTCATCGTCCCGGTACATCGTGTAGGCCGAGCTGCCGGGAGCCGTCGAGAGCTCCCAGGGTGATTCCTTCGAACCGGTTCCGGTCACCATGACGTCTCCTCGATCGTCCACGCAGGATCGGCGTCGATCGTGCGCTCACAGTATGCGCCCGCATCGGAGAGGGCACCAGCGACGCCGGTTAGGCTGGAGACATGACCATCGCCCTCATCCGTCACGGACAGACCGCCTGGAACTTCGAACGACGGCTGCAGGGCACGACGGACATCCCCCTGAACGACACCGGGCGGGAGCAGGCGGCGACGGTCGCCCCTCGGCTCACCGGCACCTGGGACGTCGTCGTCAGCTCCCCACTGGGGCGCGCACGCGAGACCGCGCAGATCATCGCGGACGCGCTGGGTCTCGAGCTCGGCCCCACGTACACCGACGTCGTCGAGCGCCACTACGGCGACGCCGAGGGCGCGACGGCGCAGATGGTCGTCGAGAACTGGCCCGACCACCAGTACCCGAACCTCGAGACCGAGGAGTCGGTCATCGAACGCGGACTCCGCGGCATCGAGGCCATCGCACGCGACTACCCCGGGCGGAACGTCCTCGTCGTGAGCCACGGCACGCTCATCCGCCTCACCCTGAGCCACCTCTCCGGTACGACGGTCCCGCCGCTGGAGAACTGCTCCGTGTCGGTCATCGAGGCGACCGAAAGCGGTTGGTCGCTCCTGGACGCCGGGACCGCTCGCACGACGCCCTCGCTCGAGACGGCGCTCTCCGGTTCCAGCGCGCAGTGAGCGGGAACGACCCGATCGGCCGTCCGGTCCGCTCCCCGTCGGGCATCGCCTGGCTGATCGGCATCGGACTGACCGCCGGATTCCTCTCCGGGCTGTTCGGGGTCGGCGGAGGCATCCTCATCGTCCCGGCCGTCGTCTTCCTCCTCGGCTTCGGACAGCGGCTCGCCGCGGGGACCTCCCTGGCCGCGATCGTCCCGACCTCGCTCGTCGGCGTCGTGTCCTACGCGGTGAACGGGACCGTCGACTGGGTGGCGGCGATCCTGCTGGCGATCGGTGCGATCGGCGGCGCACAACTCGGCAGCTATCTCCTCTCCAAGCTCCCCAAGAAGGCGCTCCAGTGGGGCTTCATCGGCTTCCTGCTCGTCGTGGTGGTGTCGCTGTTCCTGATCGTCCCGTCTCGTACGGCCGAGATCGATCTGCACGTCGGCTCGATCATCGGCCTCATCGTGCTCGGCTTCCTCACCGGCGTCCTGTCGGGGCTGCTCGGCATCGGCGGCGGGGTCGTCGTCGTACCGATGCTCATCCTGCTGTTCGGTGCGAGCGACCTCATCGCCAAGGGCACCTCGTTGCTCATGATGGTGCCGACCGCGATCTCCGGCACCATCGGCAACGTCCGGCGAGGCAACGTCGACCTGACGGGCGCAGCGATCATCGGCATCGCTGCCTGCACGACCACGGCCCTCGGCGCCATCGTCGCGTCGGTCGTCCCGCCGTTCGTCGGCAACCTGCTCTTCGCCGCGTTCCTCGTGGTCATCGCCATCCGCATGGTGTTCCAGGCGCTCAAACGTCCGTAGCCGGTCCACGCCCCAGCACCACCCCTGGTGTCGCAGCCGGGGCGGCGCTAGCCTCTGGCCGAGAGTTCCGCCACCGGGGCGGCCTCGGAGGGGAACAGCATGACCAGCCTGGACGACATCTTGGGGACCCTGCCGATCGGCGACATCGCGAAGAAGCTGGGCGTCGACAGCGCGACCGCGGAGGCGGCGGTGAAGCAGGCGCTTCCCGCGCTCGTCGGCGGCCTCGAGGCCAACGCCAAGGACGGGGGAGCGACATCGATCGAGCAGGCCGTCGAACGGCACGGATCGTCGCTCGTCGACGGCGGCGTGACACTCGACGACGTCGACACGGACGACGGGGAGAAGATTGTCGACAACGTCTTCGGTGCGAAGAAGCCCGAGGTCGTCGCAGCACTCGGATCGTCGCAGCCGGCAGCGGCCGGCGGCATCAGCCCGGAGCTCATCGGCAAGGTCCTGCCGATCCTGGCACCGATCGTCTTGAGCTTCCTTGCGAAGCAGTTCTCGCCGAAGCCCACCGGCGAGGCGACCGAGTCGGCGCCGAAATCGACCACGGGCGGTGGCGGCATCGGCGATCTCCTCGGCGGACTGCTCGGCGGCGGCGGGTCGGGATCAGGCGGTGGTGGCCTCGGTGATCTCCTCGGCGGCCTCGGTGGCCTGCTGGGCGGCGGGAAGCGCTGAGCGTTCACGATTCAGGACCGTTGCGGCGCGTCGTGGTCCGGATCCGCGAGGTCGGTTCAGCTCGCCGTGCACGTCCTCCGTCGTGAACCGGCGGGTAGGCTGGAGGGCGTGTCAGTGAACCCAGAGCTCGCCGGTCGGGTCTTCCCGCCCGTCGCCCCGTACCTGGTCGGACGCGAGAAGATCCGCGAGTTCTCGCGGGCCGTCTTCGCGACGAACCCGATCAACCTCGACCCGGAGGCGGCCCGCGCCGCAGGATACGCCGACGTCGTGGCGCCGCCCACCTTCGCCGTCGTCGTCCAGGAGCACACGCTCCAGCAACTGCTCGCCGCACCCGACGCGGGTATCGACTTCAGTCGGGTGGTCCACGGCGACCAGCGCTTCGTGCACCACCGTCCGATCGTCGCCGGCGACGAGCTCACCGCGCAGCTGACCGTCACCGCGGTGAAGTCCCTGGGTGGCCACTCGATGGTGACGTGCGACTCGGTCATGACCGATGCCACCGGTGAGCCCGTGGTCACCGCGACCTCGACGCTCGTGGTGCGAGGAGACGAAGGATGAGCGACGTGCAGCAGACCCCGACCATGCCGGTTGTCGGCGACGTCGTCGCGGAGCGGACCGTCCACCTGACGCGCGACGCCCTCGCGCGGTACGCCGGCGCCTCCGGAGACTTCAACCCCATCCACTACCGGGACGATGTCGCGGCCTCCGTCGGGCTGCCGGGCGTGCTCGCCCACGGCATGCTGACGATGGGGATCGCGGCCCAGCCGGTGGTCGACTGGATCGGCGACCCCGGTCGGGTGCTCGAGTACCAGGTGCGGTTCACCCGACCCGTCGTCGTCGATCCCGAGACCGGTGCCGACCTCCAGATCGTCGCCAAGGTCGGCAAGGTCGACGAGGAAGCCCGCTCCGCGCGTGTCGACCTCACCGTCACCTATGCCGAGCAGACGGTGCTCGGCAAGGCGCAGATCGTCGTCAGCTTCGCCTGACCCGGAGGACCATGACCGACACCATCCGTCTGAGCGAGCTCACCACCCTCGGGGTGGGTGGGCCCGCCGCAGCCTTCGTGGAGTGCACGAGCGAGGCCGAGCTGATCGAGGCCGTGCTCGACGCCTGGAACACCGACCAGCCGTGGCTGTTGCTCGGTGGCGGGTCGAACCTGCTGATCGGCGACGAGCCTCTCGACGCGACCGTCATCCGGGCGGCGAACCGCGGCATCGAACGCCTCGACGCACCGTCCGGTCGCGTCCGCCTGCGGGTGCAGGCCGGTGAGGACTGGGACGCGCTCGTCGCCTCCACCGTGGAGCACGGCTGGGCGGGTGTCGAGGCGCTCTCCGGTATCCCGGGATCCTGTGGAGCTGCGCCCGTGCAGAACATCGGCGCCTACGGGCAGGAGATCGTGTCGTCGCTCGTCGCCGTCGACCTGCTCGACGAGGAGTCGCAGACCGTCGAACGCGTTCCGGCCGCGGAGCTCGGGCTCGGCTACCGGACATCGGTCCTGAAGCGCCACGGTGGCGGGGAACCCGAGCGCTCCGGCGTGGTCGTGGCGATCATCATCGACCTCGACGACGTCGGTGTCGACGGACTCGCCGCACCCATCGCCTACCAGCAGCTCGCCTTCGCACTCGGGGTCGAGGTCGGCGAGCAGGTCCGCCTCGCCCAGGTGCGCACGACCGTGCTCGCACTCCGGGCGTCGAAGGGCATGGTGCTCGATCCCGACGACCCCGACACCGCCAGTGCCGGTTCGTTCTTCACGAACCCGATCGTGTCGGAGCACGTCGCCCGGTCACTGCCGGGGGACGCCCCGTGGTGGCCGGTCGACCCGGCGGCCGACGACGACACCGAGTACGTCTTCCCGCTCGGCGAGGTCGTCAACCCGCCCAGACCGGCTCCCGTGGAGCGCCTCGCGAAGCTCTCGGCCGCCTGGCTGATCGAGCGGGCCGGCGTCCGTCGCGGGTTCGCGCTCCCCGGATCGCACGCTGCGGTCTCCACGAAGCACACGCTCGCCCTGACGAACCGGGGCGGGGCGACCGCCACCGAGATCGCCGAGCTCGCGCGATTCGTGCAGGCGCGCGTCCACGCCGAGTTCGGTGTCCTCCTGCAGCCCGAGCCCGTGGTGGTCGGCGTCACGATCTGACGCTGCCGAGGTCCGCTCGCCTGAAGACGAGCGGACGGACCACGGGTCAGGACGCGAACAGGCGCTGGAGACGCTTGACGCCCTCGAGGAGCTGGTCGTCGCCGAGTGCGTAGCTGAAGCGCAGGTAGCCGGACGGCCCGAACGCCTCGCCGGGCACGGCCGCGACCTCGGCCTGGTCGAGCATGAGGTCGGCGAGTTCGAGCGACGTCCTGGGCGTCACCCCGCCGAACGTCCGGCCGAGCAGCGCCCTGACGTCGGGGTAGACGTAGAAGGCGCCCTGTGGGGTCGGCGTGTCGAAGCCATCGATCGTGTTGAGCTCGCCGACGATGAGCTTGCGGCGGCGGTCGAACGCCTCACGCATCGCCTCGGCGGCGTCCTGCGGACCGGTGAGGGCCGCGATCGCCGCGCGTTGCGCGATGTTGTTCACGTTGCCGGAGAGGTGCGACTGGAGGTTGCCGAGCGCCTTGATCGCGTCCGCCGGGCCGACGGTCCACCCGACGCGCCAGCCCGTCATCGCGTACGTCTTGGCGACGCCGTTCACGAGGAGCGTCTGCTCGGCGAGCTCGGGGACCGCCTCGACGATGGAGATCGCCTTCACCGCCTCGCCGCTGTCGCCGGCCGAGTAGGTGAGGTTCTGGTAGATCTCGTCGGAGATCACCCAGATGCCGTGCTCGAGCGCCCACTCACCGATCGCCTTCGTCTGCTCGGGGGAGTAGACGGAGCCGGTCGGGTTCGATGGCGAGACGAAGAGGAGGACCTTGGTGCGCGGGGTGCGAGCCGCCTCGAGCTGCTCGACCGTGACCTGGTAGTTCTGCGAGGCGTCGGCGAAGACGTCGACCGCGACACCGTCGGCGAGGGCGATGGCCTCGGGGTAGGTGGTCCAGAACGGCGTCGGCACGATGACCTCGTCGCCCGGGTTCAGCAAGACCTGGAACGCCTCGTACACCGACTGCTTGCCGCCGTTGGTGACGATGACGCGGCTCGGGTCGACCTCGAGACCGGAGTCGCGGAGCGTCTTCTCCGCGATGGCGGCACGGAGGTCCGGCAGGCCGGCCGCTGGGGTGTACCGGTGCGCCTTCGGGTCGCGGGCGGCGACGAGCGCCGCTTCGACGATGTGCTCGGGCGTCGGGAAGTCCGGCTCGCCCGCCGCGTAGGAGATCACGGGCCGGCCTTGCGCCTGCAACGCCTTCGCCTTCGCGTCCACCTTCAGCGTGGCGGACTCGGCGATCGCTGAGATCTTCGTGGACAGACGGGGCGTGGGAGTCGATTCAGGCACGAGTCCGAGCGTACCGAACCCGGTGTCGAGAGGACAGTGCGTGTCCGACCTCGCGTACAGCGAGGTGAGGCACCTCGTCGCCCGGTCCACCGGGGAACGACGACGTGCCTCACCTCGGTCCTCATGCGGGGTCGACGAGGTACCGCGTGTACGCCGGGACGGTGAGGAAGGTCGGGAACTCGTCGCGCAGTGCCACCTCGCGGAACAGCTCGGCGGCGTCGTCGAAGCGGTCGTCCGCGGTGCGGGGGAGCGAGGCGAGGAGCTCGTCGAGGAGGCCTTCGACCCGCTCACGGGTGATCGGACGGCCGTCGTCGGTCGCGACGTCCTGGTGGATCCACTGCCAGACCTGCGATCGACTGATCTCCGCCGTCGCCGCGTCCTCCATCAGTCCGTCGATGGCCGCGGCGCCGAGCCCGCGGAGCCAGGAGTCGAGGTAGCGGACGGCGATCGACACGTTGTCGCGGAGACCGACGTCCGTGACCGCGCGACCGATGCGGACGTCGAGGAGCTGCGACGGCGTCACCGACACATCCTCACGCAGGCGGTCGAGCTGGTTCGGACGATCACCGAGGACCGCGTCGAACTCGGCCCTGGCGGTCTCGATGAGGTCCGGGTGCGCCACCCAGGTCCCGTCGAAGCCGTCGCCCGCCTCGCGGCGCTTGTCGGCTGAGACCTTCTCTATCGCGCGCGCCGTCGCCTCCGGATCGCGACGGTTCGGGATGAATGCGGACATCCCGCCGATCGCGTGCGCACCGCGGCGGTGGCACGTCTGCACGAGGAGCTCGGTGTAGGCGCGCATGAACGGCACCGTCATCGTCACCTCGCTGCGGTCGGGCAGGACGAACCGGGCACCGCGCCCCCGGTAGTTCTTGATGATCGAGAAGATGTAGTCCCACCGACCGGCGTTGAGACCGGCGCAGTGGTCGCGGAGCGCGTACAGGATCTCGTCCATCTCGAACGCAGCCGGGAGCGTCTCGATGAGCACGGTGGCGCGGATCGTGCCGTGGTCGAGACCCAGGCGTTCCTCGGTGAACGTGAAGACGTCGTCCCAGAGCTGCGCCTCCTCGCTCGACTCCAACTTCGGGAGGTAGAAGTAGGGCCCTCGGCCGGCGTCGATGAGCGGGCGGGCGTTGTGGAAGACGTAGAGGCCGTAGTCGACGAGGCTTCCGGAGGCCGCCATCGCCGCTCCGGAGCGGTCGACGAACCGCAGGTGCTTCTCCACGAGGTGCCAGCCGCGTGGGCGCATGACGATCGTCGGCGTCTCCGTCGCGGTGACGCGGTACACCGTGCCCGCTTCGTTCGTGAACGTCAGCTCGCTGCGGACGGCGTCGCGCAGCGAGAGCTGACCGCCGATGACGTTGGCCCACGTCGGGCTCGTCGCGTCCTCCTGGTCGGCGAGCCAGACGTTCGCGCCGGAGTTGAGGGCGTTGATCGTCATCTTCGGATCGGTGGGGCCGGTGATCTCGACCCGGCGGTCCTCGAGACCGGGCCCGGCGCCGGCGACGCGCCAGGAGCGGTCCTCCCGGATCGCCGCGGTGTCGTCGCGGAACCGCGGGTCGCGGCCGTTCCCGATCTCGAAGCGTCGGCGCATGCGCTCGGCGAGGCGGTCGTGCCGTGCACCCGCGAACCGCTGGTGCAGGTCGGCGAGGAAGGCGAGGGCGTCCGGGGTGAGGATCTCGTCGTACCGGTCCCCGAGACGACCGACGACCTCGATGGCGGGGCCGGTGCGCTGCGTGGGCACCGGCGCGGTGGTGGGCGTGGACGGGGAAGCGAGCAGGGTGTTCATGGGGTGACTCCGTTTCGGATGGTCGTGCGTCGGATGGGCCCTTCGAGCGGTCCCTGAGCTTGTCGAAGGGCGGGGCTGGTATGGATCATCAGTGGAACTGTTGTTCCTCGGTCGACCCGGCGAGGGCGAGGGTGGCGCTGCCGGGGTTGAGGGCGGTCGCGACCAGGTCGAAGTAGCCGGTACCGACTTCCCGCTGGTGCTTGGTGGCGGTGTAGCCGCTGGCCTCTGCGGCGAACTCGGCTTCCTGGAGGTCGACGTAGGCGCTCATCGCCCGCTCCCGGTAGTCGTTCGCCAGGGTGAACATCGAGTGGTTCAGCGCGTGGAAGCCGGCGAGGGTGATGAACTGGAACGCGTACCCCATGGCGGCGAGCTCGCGCTGGAAGGACGCGATCTGCGCATCGTCGAGGTGCGACTTCCAGTTGAACGACGGCGAGCAGTTGTAGGCGAGCAGCTTGCCCGGGAACCGCTCGTGGACGGCCTCGGCGAACCGCCGGGCGAGGTCGAGGTCGGGTTCCGCCGACTCGACCCAGAGCAGATCGGCGTATTCCGCGTAGGCGAGGCCGCGCGCGAGCACCGGACCGATGCCGTTCTCCACCTCGTAGAAGCCCTCCGGGGTCCGGTTCCCGTTCAGGAACGGCAGATCGCGCTCGTCGATGTCGCTCGTGAGGAGCGTGGCTGCCAGCGCATCGGTGCGGGCGATGACGATGGTCGGCACACCGGCGACGTCCGCCGCCAGCCGGGCCGCATTGAGGGTCCGGATGTGCTGGCTCGTCGGCACCAGCACCTTGCCGCCCATGTGGCCGCACTTCTTCTCAGCCGCGAGCTGGTCCTCCCAGTGGACGCCCGCGGCGCCGGCCTGGATCATGCCGGCCATGAGTTCGTAGGCGTTGAGCGGTCCACCGAAGCCGGCTTCGGCGTCGGCGACGATCGGCGCGAGCCAGTCGATCGCCTCGGGTCCCGGCGTCTCCCCGACGGCTCGCTCGGCGAAGTCGATCTGCTCGGCCCGGAGCAGCGCGTTGTTGATCCGCCGGACGACCGCCGGAACCGAGTTCGCCGGGTAGAGGCTCTGATCGGGGTAGGTCTGCCCGGAGAGGTTCGCGTCGGCGGCGACCTGCCATCCGGAGAGGTAGATCGCCTGCAGGCCCGCCCGGACCTGCTGCACGGCCTGGTTGCCGGTCAGCGCACCGAGTGCAGGCACCCACTCCTCGGTGTGGAGGAGGTTCCACAGGCGCTCCGCGCCTCGGCGGGCGAGCGTCGGTTCCTCCCGGACACCGCCACGCAGGCGGACGACGTCCTCGGCGGTGTAGTCGCGGCGGACCCCGTCCCAGCGCGGGTCGGTGTCCCACTCGCGCTGCAGTTCCTCGGCCGTCTGCGTCTGGTCGCCGGCGCGGAGGGGCGTGCGGTGGTCGGTCGGTCGGGTGGCTTCGTTGCTCACGATGACTCCTGTGGTGTCGAGGTCGGTGGGGCGGGTCGTGCTGTGGGAACGATCCTGCGCTCGCCGCAACCCCGACGGACGTCATCCGTGGACAGAAGAACGGCCGACCTTCTGTTTGCCGGAACAACCGGGGCGTGTGAGCATGATGACCATGACCAGCACCGCCGCTGCTCCACCCGCCTCCGCCACCCCTGGTGACGGAACTGCTCCGCACGCGGACGCCCTCGTCCTCGGTCGCCGGATCCGCGATGCCCGGTCCCGCGCGGGCCTCACGCTCGACGAGCTCGCGCAGGCGATCGACCGCGCACCGTCCCAGGCGTCGGCGATCGAGAACGGGCATCGGGAGCCGAGCCTGTCGATGCTCCGCGTCATCGCCGCGGCCCTCGACACCACCGTCGACGACCTGCTCCGTGACGAACCGCCGAGCGACCGCGCCGCGCTCGAGATCGCCGTCGAGCGTGCCCAGCGGGGCCCCGTCTTCTCCGCCCTCGGGATCGCACCCATCCGCGTCTCGAAGGGGACGGCGGACGAGACGCTGCGCACCGTGCTGGCGCTGCACGACGAGGTCGCCCGCCTGCATCGGGAGCGCGCGGCGACGCCGGAGGAGGCGCGCCGGGCCAACGCGGTCCTCCGGGCGGACATGCGGGCGGCCGACAACCACTTCCCCGATCTCGAGGCCGTCGCGAAGGGGCTGCTCGACGCCGTCGGCTACACCGGAGGGCCGGTCTCGCACCAGACGGTCGCCGAGATGGCACAGCACCTCGGGTTCTCACTCCACTACGTCGGCGACCTGCCGCACTCGACGCGCTCGGTCACCGACCGGCGCAACGGTCGGATCTACCTGCCGACCGAACCCTCGATGTCCCGTGATTCGCGTTCCCCCATCCTGCAGGCGTTCGCCAGTCACCTGTGCGGGCACGAAGAGCCGGGAAACTACGCGGACTTTCTGCGGCAGCGCGTTGAGACCAACTACCTGACGGCGGCCATCCTCCTGCCCGAGCGCGACGCCGTGCGCGTCCTCGGCGAGGCGAAACAGCTCCGGCGCATCTCGATGGAGGACCTGCGCGACGCGTTCGCGGTGTCGTACGAGACAGCCGCGCACCGCTTCACGAACCTCGCGACGAGGCACCTCGGGCTCCCGGTGCACTTCATGAAGGTGCACGAGTCGGGGACGATCATCAAGGCCTACGAGAACGACGGGGTCACGTTCCCATCCGACGTCCTCGGAGCGGTGGAAGGCTCGCTCGTCTGTCGCAACTGGACGGCCAGGACCGTCTTCGACGTCGAGGACCGCTTCAGCCCGTGGTATCAGTACACCGACATGGACACCGGCACCTTCTGGTGCACCTCGCGGATCGAGAAGGCCAAGGAGGGCGAGTACTCGGTCAGCGTCGGCGTCCCGTTCGCGCACGTGAAGTGGTTCCGCGGACGCGAGACACCGCATCGGTCGACCTCGAACTGCCCCGACGAGCGATGCTGTCGTCGGGCCTCACCGGCGCTCGCCGAGCGGTGGGAGGGGAACGCCTGGCCGGCGGCGCGGACACCGACGAGTCTGCTGGCGGCCCTGCCGACGGGATCCTTCCCGGGGGTCGACTCCGTCGAGGTGTACGAGTTCCTCGAGTCGCACGCGCCACGGGCGGACTGAGGTGAGGCACCTCGTCGCCCGACGAGGTGTCGAGCGACGAGGTGCCTCACCTGAGCGTGATCAGCTCGCGAGGCGCGGGTAGTCGGTGTAGCCCTCGGCGCCCGGGCCGTAGAAGGTGGCCGGGTTCGGCGTGTTCTCCTCGTGCTCGCCCGCCCAACGCTCGACGAGGTCGGGGTTCGCGATGGCGAGACGCCCGACGGCGACGGCGTCGGCGTGCGCGTGCTCGACGAGGGCGATCGCCTCGTCGCGCGTCGTGACGGTGCCGAAGCCGCTGTTGACGATGAGCTTGCCGCCGAAGTGGCCGCGCAGGTCCTGGACGAGCTCGCCGGCCGGGTCCTCGTGGAGGATGCTGAGGTAGGCGAGGCCGAGCGGTGCCAGGGCGTCGAGCAGTGCCTCGTAGGTCGCTCGGACGTCGGCCTCGTCGGTCTCCGCCGTGTCGCCGGCGCCGTTCATCGGGGAGATGCGGATGCCGACGCGCGCTGCGCCGACCGCCTCGGCGACGGCACCGACGACCTCGGCGACGTACGACGCGCGAGCCTCCGGGCTGCCTCCGGCGCGGTCGTCGCGCACGTTGGAGACGGGGGACAGGAACTGGTGCAGCAGGTAGCCGTTCGCGGCGTGGAGCTCGACGCCGTCGAGCCCTGCCTCGATCGCGTTGCGGGCGGCCTGGACGAACTCCTCGCGGACCGTGTCGAGCTCCTCGGTGCTCAGCGCGTGCGGGACGGGGTACGGCTGGGCGCCCGTCGGCGTCCGGACCTCGCCGGCGATGGCGATCGCGCTCGGCGCGACGATGCGGTCGGTGCCCGTGATGTCGGTGTGCGAGACGCGGCCACCGTTCATGAGCTGCATGACGATGAGCCCGCCTGCTCCGTGCACGGCCTCTGCGACGCCACGCCAACCCTCGACCTGCTCGGGGGTGACGATGCCGGGCTGGCCCGGGTAGGAGCGAGACTCGGCGCTCGGGTAGGTGCCCTCCGTGATGATGAGCCCGAGCCCTGCGCGCTGGCTGTAGTGCTCGGCGACGAGGTCGCCGGGGACGCCGTCGGCTCCGGACCGCATGCGGGTGAGCGGGGCCATGACGACGCGGTTGGCGAGTTCGAGGTCGCCGAGTCGGACGGGGGCGAAGAGATCCATACGGGTGGTGCCTTTCGTGGGGGTGCGGCACGCGGACGACGCGGCCTTCGGACGCAACCCGCCGGTGGCCGCCGATATTCCGATGATGCTTCTGGACCTTGTGCATCTGGAATACTTGTTGCTACGCTCGCCTGGTGGTCGTCGGGCTCTGTCCCCGCAGCTCGCGACGACCACGACCCGGTGTCGACGAATCCGAGGGGGAGGCGTCGGCACCGGGAACCCTGCCAGGATACGAAGATGCCCGCCCCCAGATTCGGCCTCGTCGCTGATCTCCGTCGCCCGGAGTCCGGTGAACGCGCCGAGCGCGTCACATTCGTCGAGTTGTTCTTCGACCTCGTCTTCGTCTTCGCGCTCACCCAGCTGAGCAAGCTCATCGCCGACGACCAGAGCGTCACCGCCGCGCTCGAGTCGATCGTCCTCATCCTGGCGCTCTGGTGGTCCTGGGTGTCCACGAGCTGGGTGACGAACTGGCTCGACCCGGAACGGCTCGCGGTGCGACTCGCGCTCATCGGCTTCGGCCTGTTGGCGTTCGTCGCGGCGGTGTCGGTGTCGGCGTCGTTCACCGACCGCGCGCTGGCGTTCGCCGTCGCCTACGTCGTGCTCCAGCTCGTCCGGACGCTGTTCATGGTCGTGGCGACCTGGCGGCACGACCGCGACGTGGCCCTGAGCTTCGCACGCGTCCTCGTCTGGACCGCGTTCGCCGCCGTCTTCTGGATCGCCGGCGCGCTGGTGCCGGCCGACTGGCAACTGGCGTTCTGGATCGGCGCCGTCGCCATCGAGTACGGCGGCGGGGCCCTCGGATTCCGGCTGCCGGGTGTGCGGGCCTCGAAGGTCGAGAGCTGGGAGCTCTCCGGTGCGCACCTCTCCGAGCGGGCGTCGCTCTTCATCATCATCGCGATCGGCGAGTCGCTGCTCGTCACCGGGTTCGCGTTCGTCGAGCTCGAGACCTCGGTCGCCGGCGTCGTCGGGATGCTGAGCGCCTTCGTCTCCGCGGTCGCGCTGTGGTGGTTGTACTTCCACCGCACGGAGGCGGCGGGGCGCCGAGCGGTGGAGGCCGCCGAGGCGGAGGGCGACCGCGCCGACCGCGACGAAGGCCGTCCCGGTCGACGGGGGCCGGGTCGTCTCGGTCGCATCGCGCGCGACGGGTACAGCTACGCCCACGTCGTGATCGTCGCCGGGATCGTGCTCGTGTCGGTGGGGGACAAGGAGATCCTCGACCGACCGGCGGACGCCGTCGAGCTCGCCGGAGGCGTCGTGATCCTCGGCGGTCCTGCCCTCTATCTCGTCGGGTTGTCGCTGTTCCGGTTCGTCGTCGATCGCGCCGTTCCGCTCGCGCCGGTCATCGGCCTCGCGATGCTGGCGGCCTGCGGGGTCACCGCGCTCCTCGTGCCGCAGCTCGGTGAACTCGTCCTCGGGTGCCTCTGCACGGCGGTGCTCGTCGTCGCCGCGATCGCCGACACGGTCCTCCCGGACCGGCGGGTCACTGCGGAGCGTCGGCAGGCTTGATCGGGGCGCCCTCGCGGTTCGGCCCCGTGTCGTAGCGGGCACCGCCCCGGTCGCTCGGCTGCGCCGCGAGCCAGATGAAGAAGAACCACCCGAAGATCGGGACCAGGTTGATGAGCTGCCACCAGCCGCTGTGGTCCGTGTCGTGCATGCGGCGCGCGTTCAGCGACAGTCCCGGGATGATCGTCGCGAGGCCCCAGATCCCGGACAGGATGCTCTGGGCGCCCCAGGCAGGGCCTTCGGTCACCTGACCCTCCCAGAACCCGGTCGTCGCCCCGGTCGCGACGTCGACGCCGCGACCGATCACCAGGAGCGCGGTGACGATGACGGCGTGGACGACCACCCACCACCAGAACTCGCTCCGGCTGGCCCGCCCGGTGAAGATCGGATACCGCTTCCAGAACCGGAGGAACGCCTGGATCGGGCCGGCACCCGGGAGTGGGCTGTCATCCGCGAAGCGGGGTGGGATCGGGTGGTCGTGCTTCCGGATCGTCTCCGGTGCGGCCTGCGGGTCTTCGTCGGCGTTGCTCATCGGTCCCCCTGGGTCGAGTCGTGGTGCGTTCGAACCAGCAACCCTACGCGGGCCTCGCCGAGTGAGGTGGGCGCTGAGCACACGCGGCGCCCACCGCTGGTTTTACAGCCGGGCGACCGTGCCGTACACTGGATGGAGGTAGTTGAAATCTGCCATGATTTTCTGCGCCTGTTTTCGCCCCTGTGGTGAGGCAACGTTCAGGAGGTCAGGGTAGCTTCGACCCCTCCGGTGCGTCAGCACTGAAGGGCGGTGGCTCAATTGGTAGAGCAGCGGTCTCCAAAACCGCAGGTTGCAGGTTCAAGTCCTGTCCGCCCTGCGAGTCGGTGCGTATGCACCGGCACACGAAAGGTGTAACGAGTGGCCCCGAAGAGTACCGACACGCCCGGCGAGGACGTCGTCGTCAAGGCGAAGGCGGACCGTGCCGAACGGCGCGGCTTCTTCTCGGGCATCGTCCTGTTCCTGAAGCAGGTCTTCGCGGAACTCAAGAAGGTCGTCACGCCGACGCGGAAGGAACTCCTCAGCTACACGGCTGTGGTGCTCGTCTTCGTCTGCATCATGATGGCGCTCGTCTACGGCATCGACTTCGTCTTCGCCTGGGTCGTCACGCTGGTGTTCGGTACCGCGAGCTAGTTCCGCTCAGGTTCCGGTGCTCCGGTCCGGCACCCGGGTTCCACAATCACAGACGGCGACGCAGTCGTCACGCGCCAGGATCTGGCGCCGCGGTCGGGGATCACCCACGATGCGCACAACAGAAACGGAATGGAAATCAGTGTCTGAGCGAAACTCGAACGACGTCGACTGGGCAACCGCTGCCGAGCAGTCCTCGGAGGACGACGAGGCCCAGGAGGGCAACGTGCTCTCGGCCGACGAGCACTCCGTCGACCCCGCTGAGCACAACGCCGTCCACGTCGAGGAGACCGGCGACACCGAGGTCGACCTCGACGCCGTGCTCGACGCGATGGCCGAGGCCGTCGACCCCGAAGCCGACGCCGTCGTCGACGACGCCCTCGAGCTCGACGAGGCAGCCGAGGTCGAAGCCGCAGCAGAGGCCATCGCCGAAGAAGAAGCGGACCCCACCGACGCCGAGCCCGCCGAGGAGTCCGAGGAGGACCCCTACGACGCGTTCCGCAAGGAACTCCGCTTCCTGCCCGGCAAGTGGTACGTCATCCACTCCTACGCCGGTTTCGAGCGCAAGGTGAAGGCCAACATCGAGCAGCGCAAGTCGACGCTCGAGGTCGCGGACTACATCTACCAGGTCGAGGTCCCCATGGAAGACGTGGTCGAGATCAAGAACGGCCAGCGCAAGATGGTCACCCGCGTCCGCATCCCCGGCTACGTGCTCGTCCGCATGGACCTCAACGAGGACAGCTGGTCGGTCGTCCGCCACACGCCTGGCGTCACCGGCTTCGTCGGCAACGCGCACAACCCCACGCCGCTCCGCTTCGAAGAGTCCTTCAACATGTTGAAGTCGCTCGTCGAGGTCAAGGAGACCGCGCCCGTCAAGGGCTCCGGCACCAAGGGCAGCGCCACGCAGCAGCGGGTCATCCCCGCCGAGGTCGACTTCGAGATCGGCGAGACCATCACGATCAAGGAAGGCTCGTTCGCGGGTCTCCCCGGCTCCATCAGCGAGATCAAGCCCGAGAGCGGCAAGCTCACGGTGCTCGTCTCCCTCTTCGAGCGCGAGACGCCGGTCGAGCTCAGCTTCGACCAGGTCACCAAGCTCTAAGCCACACGGCTCCACAGTCCACCGCCGCCCGACGGGCGCGCGGGAGAGCGCACATCATCCGATGGCGTTCGAACCCCAGAAGAAGGAAGAAACATGGCACCGAAGAAGAAGGTCACGGGTCTCATCAAGCTGCAGATCCAGGCCGGCGCCGCAAACCCTGCTCCCCCCATCGGCCCCGCCCTTGGTCAGCACGGCGTCAACATCATGGAGTTCTGCAAGGCGTACAACGCGGCCACCGAGTCGCAGCGCGGCAACGTCATCCCCGTCGAGATCACCGTCTACGAGGACCGTTCGTTCACCTTCATCCTGAAGACCCCGCCCGCAGCGGAGCTCATCAAGAAGGCCGCCGGCGTCGCCAAGGGCTCCGGTACCCCGCACACCGTCAAGGTCGCGAAGCTCACCAAGGAGCAGGTCCGTCAGATCGCCGAGCAGAAGGCTCCCGACCTGAACTCGAACGACATCGACGCAGCCGCGAAGATCATCGCCGGCACCGCCCGCTCCATGGGCATCACGGTCGAGGGCTAGTCCTTCCGAACCGCACGGGGTGAGCCGTCCAGGCCACACCCTCGCACCTTTCTTTTTCACTCGTGGCAGCGCCGGCCAGGCGCAGATGACCACATTTCTCATAGGAGAACGCACATGGCACAGAAGTCGAAGGCCTACCGGGCCGCAGTCGAGAAGATCGAGGCTGACAAGTTCTACACCCCGAACGAGGCCGTCGCCCTCGCCAAGGAGACCGGTTCCGCCAAGTTCAACAGCACCGTCGAGGTCGCCCTCAAGCTCGGTGTCGACCCGCGCAAGGCTGACCAGATGGTCCGCGGCACGGTCATCCTCCCGCACGGCACTGGCAAGACCGCCCGCGTCATCGTCTTCGCGACGGGCCCGGCAGCAGAGGCCGCGATCGCGGCCGGTGCTGACGAGGTCGGCGGCGACGAGCTCATCGCGAAGGTCGCCGAGGGCTACACCTCGTTCGACTCCGCGGTCTCCACCCCGGAGCTCATGGGTAAGGTCGGTCGCCTCGGTAAGGTCCTCGGTCCCCGTGGCCTCATGCCGAACCCCAAGACCGGCACCGTGACGCCGGACGTGGCCAAGGCCGTGTCCGACATCAAGGGCGGCAAGATCGAGTTCCGCGTCGACAAGCACTCCAACGTGCACTTCGTCGTCGGCAAGGCCTCGTTCGACGCATCGCAGCTCGAGGAGAACATCAACACCGCGCTCGAGGAGATCCTCCGCCTCAAGCCGTCCTCCTCGAAGGGCCGTTACATCCAGAAGGGCGCCGTGTCGACCACGTTCGGCCCCGGCATCCCGCTGGACGTCAACTCCATCTAGTCTCACCAGCACGAAGGCCCGGTCGCGTCACGCGACCGGGCCTTCGTCGTACGCCGGGGTGGCGTCGTACGATGCAGGAATGGTCTCCACCCGCACCGCCACGGCCGATGACGCCGCCACCCTCGCCACGCTCGCCGCAGCGACCTTCGCCCTCGCCTGCCCGCCCGGCACCGCGCAGCAGCACATCGACGCGTTCATCGCCGAGCACTTCACCCCCGACCGGTTCGCCGGGTACCTGGCCGACCCCGGACGCGCGCTCCGGCTCCTGGTCGACGACGATGACAGCACGGCCATCGGCTACACGATGCTCGTCTTCGGTGATCCGGTCGACCCCGACGTGTTCGCCGCGGTCACGCACCGCCCGACGGTGGAACTCAGCAAGCTGTACGTGCTCCCCGCGAGCCACGGTGCCGGCGGAGCGCGCACACTCATGGAGGCGACCCTCGACGACGCCCGGTCCCGAGGCGTCACGTCGGTGTGGCTCGGGGTGAACCAACAGAACGCCAGGGCGATCCGGTTCTACGGCAAGAGCGGGTTCACGGTCGTCGGGACGAAGACGTTCCTCGTCGGACCCGAACGGCACGACGACTTCGTCATGGAGCAGGTCGGTCCTCCGGTCCCTGAGCTTGTCGAAGGGCGGTCCTCCGGTCCCTGAGCTTGTCGAAGGGCTGAGCGGATTCAGCCGTCGGCGACCTTGAGCACGATCTTGCCGCGTGAGTGACCGCCTTCGAGGAGCACGTGGGCCTGCCGGACGGCGTCGAGGTCGAACACCTGGTCGACGAACACCCGGACGTCCCCGGACTCCAGCAGCCGACTGATGGTGTCGAGTGTGGCGCCGTCGGGTGCGACGGTGAACCGCGTCGCGCGGACGCCCGCGGCCCGGGCCTCATCCTCGAGCGTCGGCCAGGATCCGGTCGGCGCGTTGATGATGAGCCCGCCGGGGCGGAGGACTCGCAGGGAACGCGACCCCGTGTCCTCCACGGTGTTGCCGACGAGGTCGATCACGACGTCGACCTGGTCGACGACGTCCTCGAACCGGTGCGACTCGTGGTCCACCGCCTGATGGGCGCCGAGTTCACGCAGCCAACCGACGTTCCGACCGGAGCCGGTGGCGATCACCCGCGCGCCGAAGTAGCTGGCGAACTGCACGGCGAAGTGACCGACGCCGCCGCTCCCGGCGTGGATGAGGATGCGCTGCCCCTCGTGGGCCTTCGCGACGTCGACGACCATGCCCCACGCGGTCAGCGCGGCGAGGGGGACCCCGGCGGCCTCGACGTGTGACAGGGTCGTCGGCTTCCGCGTCAGGCTCAGGGAGGACACCGCGACGTACTCGGCGTAGCTGCCGCCCGTCCGCGGGAAGCTGGTCATGCCGTAGACCTCGTCGCCGGGCAGGAGACCGGCGGCCGCGAACGGTGACTCGACCACGATGCCGCTGAAGTCGTACCCGAGGACGGCGGGCATCGCCGTGATGGCGGTGGAGACGCCCCGGCCCGCGCGGGTCTTCGCATCGACCGGGTTCACGCCGGCCGCGACGACCTTCACGAGGAACTCCGCCATGACCGGACGCGGTGTCGGTACGGTCTCCATCCGGAGGACCTCGGGGCTGCCGACGGCGTCGATGACCGCGGCTCGCATGGTCTCCGGTGCCGGCTTCACCGCGTCCGCGGTTGTCACCAGTGACCAGGAGTGTCCGGCTCCTTGACGCATCGAGTACTCCTTCGTCGTTCATCCCCCGAAAGCTCCACCCGGCGGAGGTCGGCTCGGCGACGAGTCTCGCTCCGGTGCGTGGTCCGGCTCTGCTCTCATCAAAGCCGTCGAATGAGTCGGCGCTGTTACGGGGGTGTCAATTGGCTGGAAACGATTCCCTCTCTTCGGGGGACACGGCGGCCCGGTCCCACCTCCGACCGAAGGGCGTGTGCTTCCGATACAGTGGCGCAATGCGAGCACTGTTCGGAGTCATCAGGATCGTCGCAGGTGGCGTGATCATCGCAGCCATCGTGGGACAGCTGGTCTACACGCTGTCGTTCGATGACGCCCCCGAGGACTTCCTCGTCAACTTCTTCAGCTACTTCACGATCCTGTCGAACGCCCTGAGTGCGATCGTGCTGTTGATCGGAGCCTGGTTCTGCTTCCGGGTGCGGCGTGACCCGGCCTGGTACAACCTGGTCCTCGGCTGTGCAGTGACCTACATGGCCACCACCGGTGTCGTCTACAACCTGCTGCTCCGCGGTATCAAGCTCGACCAAGGGCACACCCTCGCCTGGTCGAACGAGGTGTTGCATCTCATCGCCCCGATCTACCTGGTGCTCGTGTGGATCGTGACGCCCGGCAAGTCGCGGCTGGAATGGCGTCAGGTGTGGGCGATCATCGTGTTCCCGCTCGTCTGGACCGTCTACACGATGATCCGCGGACCGATCGTGGGCTGGTACCCCTACCCGTTCCTCAACCCGGCGCAACCCGGCGGGGTCGGGGCCGTCATCGTGTACATGATCGCCATCGCCGGGTTCATCGGCCTGATGGGCTGTGCCGTCATCGCGTTGAGTCGGACGAGGCTCATCCGCGGATGACGGGGACCGTATCAGGCCAGCGGATCCCTCGCCCGTCGGCCGCACGTCGGCGCCGATCCGTCGCCCTCGGGTTCGCGACCATCGGTGGCGTGCTCGTCGTGGTCGCCACGGCCATGATCTGGGCCGCGCGCCTCAGCCTCGGTAAGAACAGCTATGTGAGCGGCCTCGGTGCCACCGGCGAGGTGACGGCTCCGGTCTTCAACACGGCGCTGCTCATGGTCGCGGTCGGTGGTCTCAGCATCGCCGTAGCGCTGCAGCGAGTCGTCCCGTCCCGCGAGCCCGGTCAGCGCCGCACGAGGGTGGGACTGCCGCTCGTCCCCTGGCTGCTCGTCGGACTGTCGAGCCTGTGCTTCCTCGTGGCGTCACGGGTGACCTGCACGTACGAGTGCCCGATCCCGTCGAATCCGCTGTTCACGCTCCAGGATGCGGTGCACATCTCCTTCGCGGTGCTGGGCTTCGCGCTCGCCTGCCTGGCGATGATCGGGTCGGCCCTCGGATCGCGGCTGCGCGCCGTCCGGCGGCTGTCCTGGTTCGCCGGGTCCGCCGTCGCGGTGATCGCGGGTCTCGGCGGCCTGCTCTCGCTCGCCGAGGTCGGGCAGCAGGTCGGCAGTTGGTTGGAGTTCGCCGCGATGACCATCGCCCTGCTCTGGCTCGTCGGGTACGGCCTGGCCGAGGTACTCGCCATCGGGAAGACGGACGACGTCGGACGCCCCGGATCCGCAGTGGGGGACGCGCGTCAGGTCGATGCGGCGTCGAGCGCCCGGGGCTGAGTCATCGCGTCGATCGCCGGTGCGGACAGAGCGTCGCGCAGCACCATGATCGCCGCTCCCAACACCCCGGCCTCCTCGCCAGCCGTCGAGGTGACGATACCGAGGTGCCCGGTGGCGAGCGGCATCGACCGACGGTAGACCACCTCGCGGACGCCGGTGAGGAGATGTCCGCCCGCCCGGGTCATCGTCCCGCCGAGCACGATGACCGTCGGGTTCAGCAGGTTGACGACCACACTGAGCACCTCGCCGATCTCCCGGCCGGCCTGCCGGGTGGTCTCGATGGCCTTTCGGTCACCCGCACGGATGAGCGCTGCGACGTCGCGACTGCTGACGGCGTGGATCCCGTGGGCGCGGAGTTCGGTCGCGATCGCCGGTCCACTCGCGATGGCCTCGAGGTCGCGCTCGTCGTCCGCGGGGCGCGGTGAGTCGCGGCCGACCGGAACCTGGACGTGTCCGATGTCGCCCGCCGCCCCGAGTGCTCCCCGCTGCAGCTCACCACCCGCGATGATGCCGGCGCCGATACCCGTGGAGACCTTCACGTAGACGAGGTCGTCGGTGTCAGGCCAGGAGATCGCGTGCTCCCCGAGGGCGAGGACGTTGACGTCGTTGTCGACGAGGACCGGGACGTCGATGGTCCGTCGGATGTAGGCGGGGACGTCGAACCGGTCCCAACCCGGCATGATCGGCGGGTTGGTGGGCCGTCCCGTGGAGTGCTCGACCGGTCCCGGGAGGCCGATCCCGATCCCGATGACCGGGGGAGCGAGCGGCTGGGGTGTGGCCCAGGTGTGCGGAGCGTCCAGCAGAGCCGACGCCGCTTCGACCACCCAGTCGAGGACGGGCTCCGGTCCTGCGGCGATCTGCAGCTCCGCGCGGCTCGTCGTGAGGATCGCCCCGGCCAGGTCGGTGACGGCCACCGTCCCGTGTGTCGCCCCGAGGTCGACGGCGACGACGACGCGCGCGAGCGGGTTGAACGCGATCCGGGCGGGCGGTCGGCCGCCCGAGGACGCCGCTTCTCCGGCGGGACGGAGCAGGTCCGCGGCCACGAGGGCGTCGATGCGGAGGGAGACGGTGGAGCGGGCCAGACCGGTCAGGGCGCACAACTCCGCCTTCGTGCGTGCCTCACCGCCGCGGAAGAGTTGGAAGAGGTCGCCGGCGCCCGGTGCTCCGGGGGAGGGGCGTTGCGGCTCGGTCATGGCGACAGTCAACCACCTCGGTCGACTTCTGTCGACTTGTCGTCAGAAGTCGAGGCTCAACAGGGGTTCCCGGAGCGGCCGAGTGCCGGGCGCGGGCTCCGGGAGGACCGGGCGCCGGGCGGCTGGATTGGTGCGGTGGTACAGCTCGTCGATGAGTGCGTTCGCGAGGCCGACCAGCTTCGCGATCTCGGCGTCGTCCCGCTCGACCCACCGACAGAGCGGTTCGTCGTCGATGGGGACGAAGTCCTTGTGCTCCTCCCAGACCACGAGCGTCCGCTCCGCGCCGATCACGTACTGCTGCCACCACACCTGACGCAGGTAGTTGCGGGGGATCGAGCGCCAGGACTTCGTCGTGGTCTTGATCTCCGCGAGCACGACGGCCCCGCGCTCGGTCACGGCGATGCCGTCCGGGGTGGCGAGGTGACGGTGTTCGACCTCGGCCCGGAAGAGCGCCGACGAGGGGTTGATCCCGTGCGTCGCGGCGACCCACCGGGCGATCTCCGGCTCGCGGGCGCGTCCGTGGTCGGTGAAGGCGTTGCCGGAGAAGCCCGTCCCACCGAGCTTCGCGTCGGCCGCCCGCTGGATCGAGGCCGGGGTCGAGAGGGTGGCGACGTCGGTCGCGGTGATTCCGCGCGAACGAGCCCGCAACCACGAGATGCGGTCGCTGGAGTCAGCGACGATCCGGGAGAGCAGAGCTGAGTTCACCTCTCCATTGTCCCCCACGCTTCCGACTCCTGCGGTATTCGTCGCCGGGGAGCGGCGAGCGGTGGACGACTTTTGTTTGACCACCGACAGAAGTGTGGTTACCCTGGATCTCGCAGCAGCGGCTGCCTGACACCATCATCATTGAGGAGCATCGTGTCGACTTCCCAACTCTCTGTCCAGCTCTACTCGGTACGGGAGCCGCTCACCGCGGATCGTGCCGCAGCGCTGCAGCGCCTGACCGAGATCGGTTTCCGCCAGGCCGAGCCGTTCGGCTTCGGTCCCGGCGTCAGCCTGCAGGACATCCACGATGCCGGCCTCGCCACCCCGAGCGCGCACGGCAAGGTCATCGCCGACGACATCGACCTGTCGGCGGCTTTCGGCGCGGCGGCTGAGCAGGGCGTGGAGGTCCTCATCGATCCCGCCATCGCCGAAGAGCGCTTCGCCACGGCCGAGACGGTCGCATCGATCGCCGACGAGCTGAACGCCGCGGCGGCGGTCGCCGCCGGTCACGGGGTCCAGGTGGGCTACCACAACCACTGGTGGGAGCTCGAGGGCGACGTGGCGGGCACCAGCCCGCTCGAGCACCTCGCCGCACTGACCGACCCCGCCGTCGTGTTCGAGGTCGACACCTACTGGGTCGAAGTCGGCGGACGCCGCGCGGTCGACGTCCTCGGTGCGATCGGTGATCGCGTGCGCTTCATCCACGTCAAGGACGGCGACGCCTCCCGCGACACGCTGAAGCAGCTGCCCGCGGGTGCCGGGGTCGTCCCGGTGCTCGACATCCTCGCCGCGGCACCGCAGGCCCTGCGTGTCGTCGAGTTCGACGCGTTCGACGGCGACATCTTCCAGGGGCTCGAGCAGAGCTTCACGTACCTCACCACGAACGGAGTCCAGGCATGAGCAACAGCACCGGAACGGTCGGTGTCGGGCTCATCGGCGCCGGCGTCATCAGCGACCAGTACCTCAGCAACCTGGTCACCTTCCCCGACCTCGACGTCCGGTTCGTCGCGGACCTCGACCTCGAGCGGGCGAAGACGCAGGCCGAGAAATACGGGGTGCCCGGCCACGGCTCCGTCGCCGAACTCCTGGCCGACCCCGAGATCGAGATCGTCGTCAACCTGACCATCCCGAAGGTCCACGTCGAGGTCGCCATGCAGATCCTCGACGCCGGCAAGCACGTGTGGAGTGAGAAGCCCTTCGCGCTCGACCGTGAGAGCGGGCAGGCCCTGCTGGCCGCCGCGAGCGAGAAGGGGCTCCGTGTCGCCACAGCCCCCGACACCTTCCTCGGCGCCGGCATCCAGTCCGCCCGGCGACTCGTGGAGGCCGGTGGCATCGGCCAGCCCCTCACCGCGCTGACCCTCATGCAGAGCCCCGGCCCGGAGTCATGGCACCCGAACCCCGACTTCCTGTTCCAGGACGGCGCCGGTCCGCTCTTCGACATCGGCCCCTACTACATCACGGCGCTCGTGCAGCTGTTCGGTCCGATCGCCCGCGTCACCGCGCTGGCCTCGCAGGCCTTCCCGCAGCGGACGATCGGATCCGGCCCGCGCGCCGGTCAGTCGTTCGACGTGACGGTGCCGACGCACGTGAGCGCCCTCTTCGAGTTCGAGAGCGGCCAGCTCGCGCAGAGCGTCTTCAGCTTCGACTCCAAGCTCGGCCGCACGCAGTTCGAGGTCGCCGGCTCGACCGGCACGCTCGTCGTCCCCGACCCGAACACCTTCGAGGGCGACCTGCTCGTCTACGGCGGCGGCGAGGAGCCCGAGTCGATCCCGTCGACCGGTCCGACGCAGGGCCGCGGAACCGGAGTGGTCGAGCTCGCCCAGGCGATCCGCGCCGGTCGCCCCGAGCGCGCCTCCGGAGAACTCGCCTACCACGTGCTCGACGTGATGGTCTCGACGGCCGAGTCGGGCCTGAGCCGCACCTCGGTCGACGTCGTCAGCACCGTGGAGCTCGCTCCCGCGCTGCCCGAGTCGTGGACGCCGGCGGACGGCACCTTCGGAGCATGACCGTGGCCGGTCCCGGTATCGCGGTGGTGGGCGGTGGCTTCATGGCCACCGTCCACAGCCGGGCGGCCCGGGCGGCGGGGGCCAGGCTGGTCGGTGTCGTCGCCTCGACGCCCGAACGCTCGCGGGAGGTCGCCGCGAACCTCGGGTTCGAGCGCGGGTACGGCTCGCTCGACGAGCTGCTGGTCGACCACTCGGTCGATGTGGTGCACGTCTGCACGCCGAACGCGCTCCACGCCGAGCAGGCCCTCGCGGCCATCGCGGCGGGCAAGCACGTCGTCTGCGAGAAACCCCTCGCGACCGACGCCGCGACCGCCGAGCGTCTCGTCACCGCCGCAGCCGCGGCCGGTGTCGTCGGCACGGTGCCGTTCGTGTACCGCTTCCACCCGCTCGTCCGGGAGGCCCGCGCGCGTGTCGCCGCCGGTGACCTGGGAACCCTGCTCACGATCAGCGGGTCGTACCTCCAGGACTGGTTGCTCGCGCAGGCAGACGACAACTGGCGGGTCGACTCGGCGGCCGGCGGTCGTTCGCGCGCCTTCGCCGACATCGGTTCGCACCTCGTCGACCTCCTGGAGTTCATCACCGGCGCGCGCATCACCGAGCTGAGTTCGACGGTCCGCACCTTCTTCGCCGAACGCGCGAACACCCCGGAGGTCACGACCGAAGACGCGGCCGCGGTCGTCATCCGGCTCGAGGGCGGCGCCATCGGCACGCTGCTCGTCTCGCAGGTCGCGCCCGGTCGGAAGAACCGGCTGCACCTCGAGGTCGCCGGGACGGAACTCAGCATCGGCTTCGATCAGGAAGCGCCCGAGACGCTGTGGCTCGGACGTCGGTCGGGGACGCAGGTGCTGCCTCGCGATGCCGACCAGCTGCATCCGGACGCCGCACGCCTGTCCATCGTCCCATCCGGGCACCCGATGGGCTATCAGGACGCCTTCAACGCGTTCGTGGCCGACAGCTACGCGGCGATGGCCGGACAGTCGCCGGACGGCCTACCCGTCTTCGCCGACGGACTCCGCACCGCGCGTATCACCGAGGCCGTCCTGGACGCGGCCGGAACCGGCAGCTGGCAAGCGGTCGGCACCTCCACCGACGACGAGCAGAGGATCACCGCATGACCGAGACCTCCGACAAACGGTATGCGAGCCGCCTCCCGGTGACGCTGTTCACCGGACAATGGGCCGATCTCCCCTTCGAGGAGGTCGCCCGTCTCGCCGCCTCCTGGGGCTACGACGGCCTCGAGATCGCGGCCTCGGGCGACCACCTCGACCTGAAGCGCGCGGATGAGGACGACGCCTACCTGCAGTCCCGCCTCGACATCCTCGACCGGCACGGGCTGGAGGTCTTCGCGATCTCGAACCATCTCACGGGCCAGGCCGTGTGCGACGACCCGATCGACTTCCGCCACCAGGCGATCGTGCGTGACTACACGTGGGGCGACGGCGACGCGGAGGGGGTGCGCCAGCGGGCGGCCGAGGACATGAAGCGGTCCGCGCGGGTCGCGCGCAAGCTCGGCGTCGACACGGTCGTCGGCTTCACCGGGTCGAAGATCTGGCAGTACTCCGCGATGTTCCCGCCGGTGCCGGCCTCCGTCATCGACGCCGGCTACGAGGACTTCGCGACCCGCTGGAACCCGATCCTCGACGTCTTCGACGCCGAAGGCGTCCGCTTCGCGCACGAGGTGCACCCGTCCGAGATCGCGTACGACTACTGGACGAGTGTCCGCACCCTCGAGGCGATCGACCACCGCCCGGCGTTCGGTTTCAACTGGGACCCGTCGCACATGATGTGGCAGGGCGTCGACCCGGTCGGGTTCATCGTCGAGTTCGCGAACCGGATCTACCACGTCGACTGCAAGGACACGCGGATCCGGCCGGCCACCGGTCACGCCGGTATCGTCGGCTCGCACCTGCCCTGGGGCGACCCGCGACGCGGCTGGGACTTCGTGTCGACCGGTCACGGCGACGTGCCGTGGGAGGACGCCTTCCGTGCGCTGTCGAGCATCGGCTACGCCGGGCCGATCTCCATCGAGTGGGAGGACGCCGGCATGGACCGCCTGCACGGAGCCGAGGAGGCCGTCGGATACATCAGGAACCTGCTCTGGAAGCTGCCCGAGCAGTCATTCGACGCGGCCTTCAGCACCCAGTAGCCCGGTCCCTGAGCTCGGAACCCGGTCCCTGAGCTTGTCGAAGGGCGGTCCTGGAGCTGCTCCTCCGGTCCCTGAGCTGCTCCTTCGGTCCCTGAGCTGCTCCTCCGGTCCCTGAGCTGCTCCTCCGGTCCCTGAGCTTGTCGAAGGGCTACAACGCCTTCGCCGCCGCGACGAGCACCTGGTTGAGCGTGGGCGCACCTGTCGCGCGGAACACCTCGGTGCCGTCGTCGGCCGTGATGATGACCGTCGGGGTGGAACGGATGTCGTCGGCCTCCGCCTCCGCCGAACGGAAGGCGACGTCGCGCTCCTCGACGACGGCGCCGGCCACGAGCGCCGGGACCTCGGCCAGGACGGCGCGAGCCTGCATGCAGGGGGCGCAGAACGCGGAGGTGTACAGGGTGAGCTTCACACCTCGTCCAACGCGACCCGGCGACCCGCCATTCCGCTTCGGTCGCCCGATCCTGGGGGAGTTGTCAATCGTCCACGCGATCACGGGTTGATGGACCAGGATGGGCGTCATGAGAATCGCAGTGACGGGAGGCTCGGGCAAGCTCGGGCGAACAGTGGTCGGCCACCTTCGGGAGCACGGTCACCTGGTGATCAACCTCGACCAGGCGGGAGAGCGGGGCGACGGCTTCGTCCGCATCGACCTGCGTGACGCGGGCCAGGTGTTCGACGCCCTCACCGGTGTCGACGAGCAGGCGCCGGACGGGTTCGACGCGGTCGTCCACCTGAGCGCCATCCCCGCGCCGGGGCTCTCGACGAACACGGCGACCTTCCAGAACAACATCCTCAGCACCTACAACGTGTTCAACGCCGCCATCAAGGCCGGCATCACGAACATCGTCACGGCGTCGAGCGAGACCGTCCTCGGGCTGCCGTTCGACACCCCGCCGCCCTACATCCCCGTCGATGAGGCCTACGCCGCCCGACCCGAGTCGACGTACTCGCTGTCGAAGCACCTCGAGGAGCAGCTCGCGATCGAGCTCACGCGGTGGCACCCCGAGCTCAAGATCATCGCCCTCCGCTTCTCCAACGTGATGGACGAGGCCGACTACGCGGCGTTCCCGTCGTTCGACGCCGACGCCACCCTCCGCAAGTGGAACCTCTGGGGCTACATCGACGGCCGTGACGGCGCCCAGGCCGTGCGGCTCGCGCTCGAGCACCAGGCCACGGGGTTCGACCGGTTCATCATCGCCGCGGCCGACACGGTCATGTCGCGCGACAACGTCGAGCTCGTCGCCGAGGTCTTCCCGGACGTCCCCGTCCATGGCGACATCGCCGGCAACGGCACGCTGCTCTCGATCGACCACGCCCGCGAGGTCCTCGGGTACGACCCGAAGCACAGCTGGCGAGACACGGTCGCCCCGGCCTGACCCGCGTGTGGTTCTCTCCCTAACTCAGGAAGCGCCCGGCGTGTCGCCCGGCTCCCGCGATGGGCCGCGTCGACACGCCGACGGCGTCCTGAGTTAGGGAGAACAGAATGGGGCGGTGTGGTTGGGGTGTCAGGGGAGTGAGGAGCTCACTGGACGGAGCGACTCGGGTCAGAGGGCGCCGTTGAGCTTCGCGAGGAGTTCGGCGAGCCGCCGCACCTCGGCCTCGTCCCAGGACGAGAGCTGCTGGTAGAGCATCGCCTGGTCGTTGGCCCGTGTCGACTCCATCCGGCGCTCGCCCTCGGCGGTCGCGACCACGAGGCTCGCACGGCCGTCCTCGGGGTCCGGCGTCCTCGTCACGAGGCCGAGCGTCTCCAGCTGGTGGATGAGGCGGCTCACCGCGCTCTTGTCCGTCGCGAGCATCTCGGCCAGGGCACCGGCGCGGATCGCTCCGGATCGCGAGACCATGCTGAGCAGCTTGTAGCCGGCCGGCTGGAGTCCTGGGGAGATCCGCTCGGCGCGGTCGCGGATGCCGTTGCGGATGCGGTTGACGAGCAGGGCGAACTGCTCCTCCACGGCACCGATCGCGAGGTCGTGCGCGGTGCCGGCCGCTGCGTCGTCGGCAGCGGCCGGCCCAACCTGGGCGTCGTGATCGATGGACATCGTTCGCATTGTACGGACTAGCGGCCGTGGCGGGGGCTGTGCGCCTCGGCCTCCGAGCCGCTGTCGGCGGTCTCGTCCCGTCCTCGCTCGAGCCGGGTGTCCGCCTCGCCACCGATCATGGCCTCGGCGACGTCGAGCGCACCGGTCGCGAACGACTGGGTCGACGTGGACGCGGTGGCCGTCGTGACGGAACCGGTGGCCGCACCGACGAGGGCCGGCTCCCCGGCGCCCTGCTCGGCCATGCGCTGCACGGCGTTCTTCGAACCGAGCTTCTTGTTCGGCAGGAAGATCACGGCGATGATCGTCAGGATCGCGAGTGGTGCGGCGACGAGGAAGATGTCGGCCACCGCGTCACCGTAGACGGATTCGATGATGGTCCGCACCGACTCGGGCAGCGTGCTCACCTTCGGGATCGTGCCGCTCGAGAGCGTCTCGGCGATCTTGGCGCCGGGAGCACCGAGGGCGACGATGGCCGCCTGCAGGTCGTCCTGCCGGTCCGAGAGCATGTCGGTTACCTTCGTCGCGAGCACCGAGCCCATGACCGAGACGCCGATCGTGCCGCCGAGGCTGCGGAAGAACGCGACTCCCGCGCTCGCCGTCCCCAGCTGCTGCGGCAGGACGTCGTTCTGGACCACGAGCACGAGGTTCTGCATGACCATGCCGACACCGGCGCCGAGGACGAACATGTACACGGAGACGAGCAGGTAGTTCGAGTCGTAGTGGATCGTGCTCATGAGGAACAGGCCGACGGTGAGGAGGATCGAACCCACGATGAGGTACGGCTTCCAGTGGCCGAAGCGGGAGATGAACTGCCCGACCACGATGGAGGCGATCAGGAGGCCGCCGATCATCGGGAGCGTGAGCAGGCCCGACTCGGTCGGCGTCGCTCCACGCGCCAGCTGCATGTACTGGCTGAGGAACACCGAGGTGCCGAACATCGCCACACCCACCGAGATGCTCGCGACGACCGCGAGGGTGAAGGTGCGGTTCTTGAACAGCGACATCGGGATGATCGGCTCGTCGACCTTGATCTCGACGATGACCGCCGCGGCGAGCAGGAGGACGGAGATGCCCACCATGACGAGCGTCGTGAAGCTCGCCCACTCGAACTGCGTCCCGGCCAGGGTGACCCAGATGAGCAGCAGCGAGACGCCGCCGGCGATCAGGGCTGCGCCGAGGTAGTCGATCTTGACCTTGCCCACGTTCCGCTTCGGGAGGTGGAGCGTGCGCTGCAGGAGGAAGATCGCGGCGATCGCGAAGGGGACGCCGACGAAGAAGTTCCAGCGCCAGCCGAGCGAGTCGGTGAGGAGGCCGCCGAAGAGCGGGCCGCCGACCGTGCCGACCGCCATGACCGCGCCGAAGAGGCCCATGTACCGCCCACGCTCACGCGGGCTGATGATGTCGGCCATGATGATCTGGCTGAGCGCCGTGAGACCACCGGCGCCGAGGCCCTGCAGGACGCGGAAGCCGATGAGCGTTCCGGTGTCCTGCGAGAAGCCGGCGAGCGCCGAGCCGAGGACGAAGACGCCGAGGGCCAGCTGGATGAGCAGCTTGCGGTTGAAGAGGTCGGCGAACTTGCCCCAGATGGGCGTCGAGACGGTGGTGGCGAGCAACGTGGCCGTGACGACCCAGGTGAACGCCGTCTGGTCGCCGTTCAGGTCGGAGATGATCCGCGGGAGGGAGGTCGAGACGACGGTTCCGGCGAGGATCGACACGAACATGCCGAGGAGGAGGCCGGAGAGGGCCTCGAGCACCTGGCGATGCGTCATGCCGTTGTCCGCGCGAGCGGGCGTGGCGGGTGTTGAGGTGGTGTGTGACATGGGCTCCGCGATCGTGATGACGTCAGCTAGTTGATATGCGTCAACTATATGAGAAGTAGTTGATCAGTGTCAACCAATCACGACGGCGCGGTATTCCCGTGGCCCTTCGACAGGCTCAGGGACCGGGGAGGGGCGGATCAGGGACCCGGGGAGGGGCGGCTCAGGGACCGGGGAGGGGTGGCTCAGGGGCCCGGGAGGGGCGGCTCGGAGACGGGGAGGGGCGGCTCAGGGGCCCGGGAGGGGCGGCTCGGAGACGGGGAGGGGCGGCTCAATGACTGAGCGCGATGGCTCAGGGACCGGGGAGGGGCGGCTCGGGGAGCGGATGGGAGCCACTCCCCGAGCCTGCCGGGGAGGGGCCGGTCAGCGCCGAGTCGTGACGTCCTTGAGCTTCCCGTTCGCGATGTGCAGACGACGCTCGGCGCGCTTGGCGACCGCGGTGTCGTGCGTCACCACCACGACCGTGAGCCCGCGGTCCCGCCACAGGCCCTCGAGCAGGTCCATGATCTCGTCGCGGGTCTCCTCGTCGAGGTTGCCTGTCGGTTCGTCGGCGAGCAGCACCTCGGGCTCTTTGACGAGCGCACGGGCGATCGCGACCCGCTGCTGCTGCCCGCCCGACAGCTCGGCGGGGAGGTGCGAACCCCGCTCCGCGAGTCCGACGGACGCGAGCGCCGCCCGAGCCCTGGTTTCGCGTTCGGCCCGCGGGGTGCCGATCGGGACCAGGGCCATCTCGACGTTCTCCTGAGCCGTCAGCGTCGGGATGAGGTTGAACCCTTGGAACACGAAGCCGATCTCCGTGGCGCGGATCCTGCCGAGCTTCGTCTCGCTGAGCGTCGAGAGGTCGTCGCCGGCGAGGGAGATGCTGCCGGAGGTCGGTCGGTCCAGTGCGCCGAGCATCTGGAGGAGCGTCGACTTGCCGCCGCCGGTCGGGCCTTGGATGGCGACGAGCTGTCCGTCCGGGATCTCGAGGTCGACGCCGTCGAGCGCCGTGACGGAGCGCTTCGCCTGGCGGTACTGCTTGGTGAGGCCGGTGATCGTGTACATGGGGTCCTTCGTTCTGCTGGTCGGAGTGAGGAGTGGGACCGCCAGGTGGTCGCGGGGGAGACGACCACCCGACGGCGTCTGGTGCGTCGTCTAGGCGACGGAACGGAGCGCCTCGGCCGGGCGCAGTCGTGAGGCGCGCCACCCGCCGATGGCACCGGCGAGCAGCCCGCCGAGGATGGCGATACCAACGGCGATGACGATGATCCACGCGGTCACGGGAGCCTGGAGGACGATGTCGGTGGTGGTCGCGGCCGCAGCGCCCGGGGCGCCGCCGAACCCACCGGCCGCTCCCGCCGCCGCATCCGACGGCATGCCCGCGGCGCCGCCGGGGCCGCCGAGTCCGCCACCGGCCGAGGTCGTCGCCGCCGCGCTGAGCGTCGGAGCGACGAGGTTCACGACGAGGATGCCGACGAGGCCGACCGCGACACCGACGGCGCCGCCGATGAGCGACTGCACGACGGACTCACCGGCGACCTGGCCGACGATGCGCCGGTCGCTCCAGCCGATCGCCTTGAGCGTGCCGAACTCTCGGGTCCGGCGCGTGACGCCGGAGATCGTGAAGAGGATCGCGATGAGGAAGGCGGCGGCGAGCACGATGATCGAGAGCCAGGTGCCGAGGTTCGACACGAGCGTCGACGCCGAGGCGAGCGAGCCGGACACGGTGGACGCGAGGTCCTCCTGGGTGCTCACGGTCGCGTCCGGCAGGGCTGCCTCGATGTCGGTCTGCACCTGCGTGATGTCGGTCGACGAGGCGGCCTGCACGTACACGTCGCTGACCTGGCCGTCGAGGCCTGCGAGGGTCTGCGCGACGTCGAGGGGGATGTAGACGTTCGACGCGGTCGTGGCGTCGGCCCCGGAGGCGGTCACCGTGCCGACCACGCTGAACGTGGTGCCCGCGATGTCGATCGTGTCGCCGGTGCCGATCCCCGCCTCGGTGGCGTAGGAGGCGTCGAGGACGGCGACGTCTGTGCCCGCGTCGTCGGCGGCGAGCGACCGACCGTCGCTGAGAGTGACGGCCGAGAGTGGCCCGACGGCGTCACCCGAGGGGTCGAGCCCGAGGACCGTGAAGGAGTCGACGCCGAAGGAGCTCCCGCCTGCGCCGTCGGGACCGCCCTGCGGCGGGGTCGCACCGGACGCGTCACCGCCGGGCACGCCTGCCGACCCGTCGGATCCCTGCGTCTGGGAGAAGTCGGGCAGCTCGCCCGTGAAGGTCGTGTTCGTGAGCGACAGGGTGGCTGCGGCGGCCTCGACGTTGGCGACGTCGGTGATCGTGCCGAGCGCCGTCGCGTCGAAGGTCGAGGTGCCGCGCGCCGCCTCCAACCGCGACTGGTTGACGGTCGTCGTGCCGTCGCTCGTCGACCCGTCGCCCGAGCCGAAGTCGAAGTTCTGGCCGGGGCCGCCGCCCTCCGTCGGCGCCTCGGCGGCCTGACTGACGGTGATGTCCGTTCCGACCCCGTAGACGGACTCCAGCACCGACGCCTGCGCCGTCTTCACGCCGGCTGCCACCGAGTTGACGATGATCACGAGGGCGATGGCGAGCGCCATCCCGATGGCGATGATGATGGTCTGTTTGCGACGACCGACGAGTTCCCGCCGGAGATAGGTTCCGAACATGTCTGCGTTTCCTTCTGCTCTGGTGCACGTGCCGGCGTCCCCGTTGCGCGACGCCGACGATCCGCACGTCGCGGATGACTTGGACCGGACGCTACGGACGCTCGCTTGGCCTGCGCCTCGGCGACGCTATGAATCGGCCCAGGCCGCTGCGGGCGCTTCGCCGGCTCGGGAAGGGCACAGCATCCGTCTGGTCGGTTCATAGACAGCTCATAGGGCGGAGGCGAATACTGAATGCGTGAACATCCCGACCCAGGCGCCCGGTGCCGCGCGAAGCGCACTCAAACGGGCCGACGGCACCGCCGTCCGTGTGCTCGTCGTCGACGACGAAGCGACGCTCACGGACCTCCTGCAGATGGCCCTGCGCTACGAGGGCTGGGAGATCCGGACCGCCGCCGACGGCCGCGAGGCCCTCGCGACCGCCCGCGACTTCCGCCCGGACGCCATCGTGCTCGACATCATGCTGCCCGACCTGGACGGCCTGCAGGTGCTGAACCGCCTGCGGACCTCGGGGAGCGACGTCCCCGTGCTGTTCCTCACCGCCAAGGACTCGCTCGACGACCGCATCGCCGGCCTCACCGCCGGCGGCGACGACTATGTGACGAAGCCCTTCAGCCTCGAGGAGGTCGTCGCCCGGCTGCGCGGGCTCATCCGCCGCTCGACCCTGCTGGCGGCGGACGAGTCCGGCCCGGACATCGTGGTCGGCGACCTCGTGCTCAACGAGGACAGCCACGAGGTGACGCGCGACGGCGAGCCCATCGAACTCACCGCGACCGAGTTCGAGCTGCTGCGGTTCCTCATGCGGAATCCGCGCCGGGTGCTGAGCAAGGCCCAGATCCTCGACCGGGTGTGGAGCTACGACTTCGGCGGTCGTGCGAGCGTCGTCGAGATCTACATCTCCTACCTGCGGAAGAAGATCGACGCCGGGCGCGAGCCCATGATCCACACCGTGCGCGGCGCCGGCTACATGTTGAAGATCCCGACGGTCGGTTCGTGACCACGAGCGCCCCCGTCACCGACCCGGCAGCGACGACCACCGGCTCCGCACACCCCAAGCGCGCTCCGTGGACGCTCCGTCGACGCCTGATGGTCGTCGTCGTCGGGCTCCTCGCCATGGGCAGCGCCATCGTCGGTGTCGCGAGCGCGGTGGCGGTGAGCGGCCTGCTCACCGAGGGCGTCGACAACCAGCTCACGAAGGCCGCCGAGCGGATCGTCGACTACGGCCGGAACGGTCAACTCCCCGCGCCGGATTCCCTGCCGGACTCCGGTATCCCGGACGGCTACGGCGGCGGTTCGGGCACGCGCGAACCACCCGCCTTCATCGGCGCTCCAGGCCTCGGGCCCGGCGCACTCGGTGCGATCGTCGTCGACGGCACCATCGTCAACGCCGGATACCTCAACGCCGACGGCAGCACGGTCCCGTGCACCGAGAGTCAGGACGCCATGATCCTCACGGTGTCGGCCGGCGACCGACCGTCGACCATCAACCTCGGGGAGCACCTCGGCGACTACCGCGTCGTCGCCGTCACCGACGCGAGCGGCGCGACGAGGATCATCGGGCTTCCGCTCGCCGAGGTCGCGTCGACGGTCATGCAGCTCGTCACCCTCATCGCGATCATGAGCGTCGTGGTCCTGCTGCTCGCCGGGCTGGCCGCGTTCGCGATCGTGCGGTACTCGCTCCGCCCGCTCGACCGGGTCGTCGCGACGGCCGCGGTCGTCGCCGAGCTGCCCCTCGACCGCGGTGAGGTGGCGCTCGCCGTCCGGGTACCGGAGTCGGACACCGACCCGCGCACCGAGGTCGGACGCGTCGGATCGGCGATCAACCGCATGCTCGGGCACGTCTCCTCCGCCCTGAACGCCCGGCAGGCGAGCGAGAACAAGGTGCGCCGGTTCGTCTCGGACGCGAGCCACGAACTCCGGACCCCGCTGGCGTCCATCGCCGGATACTCGGAACTCGCCGCCCGGAAGTCGGACGCGCTGCCGGAGGACGTCACCCACTCCCTCGGCCGGATCCGCTCCGAGGCCGGTCGCATGACCACGATCGTCGAGGACCTGCTGCTGCTGGCGCGGTTGGACGAGGGACGCGAACTCGCGAAGCGACCCGTCGACCTCACCGAACTCGTCATCCACACCGTCGGCGACGCCCATGTCGCCGGGCCGGACCACGTGTTCGAACTGGATTTCCCCGAGGAGCCCGTCCTCGTCACGGGGGACGCGTCCCGGCTGCAACAGGTGATCGTCAACCTGCTGGCCAACGCCCGGACCCACACGCCCGCCGGGACGACCGTGCGGACGGGACTGGCGGTCGAGAGCGGTCCTGCGGGCGAGATCGCCGTGCTGACCGTGTCGGACGACGGCCCCGGCATCGACCCTGCGCTGCAGCCCAACCTCTTCGAGCGCTTCGTCCGCGGTGACGACTCCCGCTCGCGGGCCACCGGGAGCACCGGCCTCGGGCTCGCGATCGTGCACGCCGTCGTGGCCGCGCACCACGGCGCGGTCAGGTGCGAGAGCGCACCAGGACGGACGGTGTTCCGTGTGGAGCTGCCCGCCGTCGCCACCCCGGACGTCCTCGTCCCGACGGCGGAGTGATCCGTGCGGCCGGGTAGCGTGGTCCCCATGTGGGTGAAGGTGTGCGGTCTGTCCGAGGCGTCCGATGTCGCTGCGGCGGTGGACGCCGGAGTCGACGCGATCGGATTCGTGTTCGCGCCGGGGTCGCCCCGGACCGTCGAGCCCGAACGCGTCGCGGCGCTGCTCGCCGGCGTCCCCGAGTCGGTGCTGACCGTCGGCGTCTTCCGGCGACAGTCCGTCGAGGAGGTCTCTCGGATCGCCGGCGCTGCCGGGGTGCAGGCCGTCCAGCTCCACGGCGACGAACCACCCGAGGCGTTCCAGGAGCTGCAGGCGATGGGGTGGCGGACGCTCCGGGCGACCTCGGCGGTGCACTACGCCTCCGAGAACGCCGCCGAGCGCGCCGCCTACGCTGAGGAGCTGTTGCTCCTCGACGCACCGGACCCGGGAGCCGGGAAGACCTTCGACACGATCGCCCTGGTGGCGAACCCACCCACCCGCACCTGGATCCTCGCCGGCGGTCTCACACCGGAGAACGTCCAGGGCCTCGTCGCGGAGCTCCGCCCCTGGGGGGTCGACGTGTCCAGCGGGGTCGAGTCCTCGCGCGGGGTGAAGTCACCGGAGCTCATCCGGTCGTTCGTGCACGCTGCACGCACCGCCCGGGCGGTCTGAGCGTCTGAGGACCCCCGCTGGTCCGGGGTGTGACCCGCACGCTACATTCGTCGGATGAGGCGGTCGGTCGACCGCGATGACGACAAGGAGCGCCACCACCGTGATCGACACCATCCTGCTCGCCGCGGACGACAACGGTCGTGCCGCCATCGAGTTCATGAACGCCCCCGCCAACGTCTTCGGCGGCATCATCGGCTACGCCCTGTTCGTCGCCTCCGTCTGGGGGATGTTCGAGAAGTCGGGCCGCTCCGGCTGGACCGCGATCATCCCGATCTACAACTGGTACGTCGTCGTGAAGCTCGCCGGCTTCACGGGCGCGGCGACCATCCTCTACTTCATCCCGCTCGTGAACATCGTGTTCGGTTGGATCGTCGGATGGCACATCGGCAAGCAGTTCGACAAGAGCACGGTGTTCCGGATCTTCGGACTCGTCCTGTTCCAGCTGATCGGGTTCTTCATCCTCAGCTACGGTTCGGACCGCTACCTGGGCAAGCAGGCCGACCGCGCCTAGACGGCGGTCACCGGAGCCGGACGCTCACCGGGACGGCCAGGCCCACGGCGGCGTCGACAGCAGGCCCTGATCCTCGACGGTCGTCTCGCCGAGTCGCTTCACCAGCCGGTGCTCGTGCACCTCGCCGGCCTCGAGCATGGCCTCGATGAGCGGGCGGGCGTGGGAGACGACCACGAGCTGTGTGTCGGCGCTCGCCGCGGTGATGAGCCGAGCGAGCTGGGGGAGGAGGTCGCCGTGCAGGCTCGTCTCGGGCTCGTTCAGCACCATGAGCTCGGGCGGGCGAGGGGTGAGGAGCGCCGCGACGAGCAGGAGGTAACGGAGCGTGCCGTCGGACAGCTCGCCGGCCGAGAGCGGACGGAGCATCCCGGGCTGTTCGAGCTCAAGCCGGAACACCCCGTCGTCGGCGCGCACGCGCAGCACGCTGCCGGGGAACGCATCGTCGACGGCGGCGTCGAGGCGATCCCGGCCGCCGGACTCGATGATCGTCTGCACCGCGGCGGCGAGGTCCGCGCCGTCGTGCCCGAGTACAGGCGTCCTCGTCCCGACCTGCGGCGCACGTGCGGGGGCATCGCGGTCGGTGCGGAACTGGTCGTAGAACCGCCAGCCGCGCACCTGGCCGCGCACGCGGAGGACCTCGGGCGTCGCGTCGGCGTCCGAGAACTCGGTGAGGATGCTCTCCGAGGTGCCGAGCGTTCGACCGATCGGACGCCACGACCCGTCGCGGACGCGGACCGCCGGACCATGTCGGTCGACGAGGAGGCTGCTCGGTTTGGCCAGTGCGCCGGCGAAGATCTGCTCCAGCTTGATCTCGGGGTCGCGGCCGAACAGCGTCGTGGACGGCTGCGGGATCCCGAGGTCGATGAGATACCCCAGCGTGTCCGTCGCGAACCCGAGTCGCAGGCTGATCGGACCCGAGCGGCGCGTGCCCTGGACCGGGACGGAGCCGTCGACCATGGCCCGACTCACGTGCTCAGGGCCGGCCCAGAGCGTCGAGGAGAGCCCGCCGTCGCGCGCGAGGGATCCGACGACATCGCCGTCGCCCGCACTCGCGAGGAGTCGGAGTGCCCGGTAGAGGTTGGACTTGCCCGTGCCGTTCGCGCCGGTCACGACGTCGAGGCCGTGCAGCTGCAGCACGGTGTCTCGGATGGACCGGTAGCCGGAGATGGCGAGCGTCTGGATCATGGCTCCATGGTGCCGGTCGCCTCGGACATCCGGACGGGGGGTCGTGAGCGCCCGGTGCACGCCTGTCGGAACGGGGCCGGGGGTGTGTTATGGTTATCGAAACCAAAGACCGCCGGTCACTGTCGCGTGCAAACGAGACAGTCGAAGGTTCTCATGACGAGACGTCCAGCGCAGGTGTATGAAGAACTGATCGAGGCTCGCCTCTCCCCAGCTCCGTGCGCTTGCGCCGGAGCTTTTTTCATGCCCGAACCCTTCACCGGCCCGGCGGTTGGTGTGTGCGGCCTCCGCTGCATGCATTCAAGATTCGAAAAGGAGTGGCCATGGCGAACAAGGAAGCCTCGGTTGCCGAACTCACGGAGAAGTTCCAGAGCTCGACCGCCGTTCTGCTGACCGAGTACCGCGGCCTCACTGTTGCTCAGCTCAAGACCCTGCGCAAGAGCATCAGTGCGGACGCAACCTACGCCGTGGTGAAGAACACGCTGACCAAGATCGCGGCGAACAACGCCGGCATCTCGTCGTTCGACGACGAGCTCGCCGGTCCGTCCGCGATCGCATTCGTGCACGGTGACCCGGTCACCGTCGCGAAGGCTCTTCGTGACTTCGCCAAGGCAAACCCTCTCCTCGTGGTCAAGGGCGGTTACTTCGACGGTAACCCGCTGACCGCTGAAGAAGTCGGCAAGCTCGCCGACCTCGAGTCCCGTGAAGTGCTGCTGGCAAAGCTTGCCGGCGCCGTCAAGGCCTCGCTGTTCGGAGCTGCCTACCTCTTCAACGCACCGCTCTCGAAGGCCGTTCGCACGGTCGAGGCGCTGCGCGAGAAGCAGGAGTCCGCGGCCGAGTAATTCGGTTCCGCGAACAATCAACCCCGTACCTGTCCGCCGCGTGATGCGGTTGCAGGGCATGAAACAAGGAGAACAATCATGGCAAAGCTGTCAAACGAAGAACTGATCAACGCGTTCAAGGAGCTCACGCTCATCGAGCTCAGCGAGTTCGTCAAGCTGTTCGAGGAGACCTTCGAGGTCACCGCTGCTGCTCCCGTCGCCGTCGCCGGCCCGGCTGCTGCTGGCGCTGCTGTTGAAGAGGTCGAAGAGAAGACCGACTTCGACGTCATCCTCGAGGCTGCTGGCGACAAGAAGATCCAGGTCATCAAGACGGTCCGCGAGCTCACCTCGCTCGGCCTCGGCGAGGCCAAGGCTCTCGTCGACGGCGCTCCGGCTGCCGTCCTCGAAGGCGCCAACAAGGAAGCCGCTGACAAGGCGAAGGAAGCCCTCGAGGCTGCCGGCGCCACCGTCACGCTCAAGTAGTCGGTCCCCTGCGGGGGACAACCACTGGGCTGGCGACCGACTCCGGTCGGTCGCCGCTGACGATCGCGGATCTTCCTGAGACGAGTGCTGCATGCACTCGGCAGAGACATCCGTGATCGGAGGGCATCGCCCCCGATTCGTTCGGGAGCGGTGCCCTCCGTCAGTTCACCGGAGGGTTTGCGATTCGTCGCGTCACTCCACACGGCCGCGGATGCTCTGCACCCGTCGACGACGTTCGTCGACGGTTCACGCAGGTATCCGCGTCGTCGTCCCGCTCCGTGTGAGCGTGGGCCGTCGGTACGGTGCCCGAATCGGGAGAACCCACCACCATGAACACCCACGCACGCTGGCGTGCAACCATCACCTGGATCCGAGCCCAGCTCGCATCCGCCTTCACCGAGTCGGAACGGGCGAGCGACGCCCGCCCGCCCGATCCGCGGGTCGGCCAGTCCTTCACCACCTGGATGCGCTGACCCTCGGACCACTCCCTCCCCAACTCAGGAACACCGCGGCGTGTCGCCTCGGGCGCCCGGCGCTGCCGGGCGACACGCCGCCGATCTCCTGAGTTGGGGAAGTGGCGCAGGGCCAGTGCATAGCTTGGCTATGTATACTGGGTGGATCATGACCGAGAACCGTACGCATTCACCCCTGCACACCATCCTCGGCGACCTCATCACGGCGTCGCACCGGCTCACTCGCCTTGCCGCCCAGGCCACCGGATCCTCCGAATCGCCCGCCGTCTGGCGCACGCTCTCCGTGCTCACCACGGTCGGCCCCGTCCGGGTCGGCGAACTGGCCCGCCAGAGCCGGGTGTCCCAACCCACGATGACGAAGCTCGTACAGAGCCTCGACGAACGCGACTGGATCAAGCGGATCGCCGACGTCGACGACCACCGCGCGTGGCTCATCGCCATCGCCCCCAAGGGGACGGCCGCCCTCCTCGCCTGGCGCGACGAGCTCACCGACGCCCTGGAGCCTGCCTTCACCGACCTCGAGGACGACGACCTCGCCGCGATCGCCAGGACGGTCGAGATCATCCAGGCCCGCGTGGCCGTCGAGGTCGCCTCGGAGCTGACGGCATGAGCGCCGACACCAGCGCACGCACGTCCTCCACGCCCACGGCGTCGAGCCACGGCCACGGCTCCGGCCACAGTGCAGGCCTCGGCGGCATCCTGCACCAGCCGAAGGCCGTCTGGGCGGTCGCCTTCGCGAGTGTCATCGCCTTCATGGGCATCGGCCTCGTCGACCCGATCCTGCCCGCCATCGCCGAAGACCTCCAGGCGACGCCGACGCAGGCCGAGATGCTCTTCACGAGCTACCTGCTCGTCACCGGTGTGGCCATGCTGTTCACGAGCTGGCTGTCGAGCCGGATCGGTGCCAAGCGCACGCTCCTCATCGGACTCGCACTCGTCGTCCTGTTCGCGCTCCTCGCGGGCCTGTCCGACTCCGTCGGTGCCGTCATCGGTTTCCGGGCCGGCTGGGGCCTCGGCAACGCGCTCTTCATCTCGACGGCACTCGCCACCATCGTCGGAGCGGCAGCTGGCGGTCGCGCCAATGCGATCATCCTGTACGAGGCCGCACTCGGGCTCGGCATCGCGATCGGTCCACTCCTCGGTGGTCTCCTCGGCGGCATCGGCTGGAAGTGGCCGTTCTTCGGCACCGCGACGCTCATGGCGGTCGGGTTCATCGCGATCGTCACCCTGCTGAAGACCGAGGGGCCGAAGCCTGCGCCGCTCAAGCTGTCCGCGCCGTTCAAAGCGCTGGCGATCCCGTCGCTGGGAACCCTCGCGGCAGCCGCCCTGTTCTACAACATCGGCTTCTTCACGCTCCTCGCGTACTCGCCGTTCCCGCTCGGGCTCGATGCGATGGGGCTCGGGTTCACCTTCTTCGGCTGGGGTGTCGCGCTGGCGGTCACGAGCGTGTTCGTCGCTCCGCTGCTCACGGCTCGGATGCGTCGCACCTCCGTGATCAAGCTGGTCCTGCCGTTGCTGGCACTGGACCTCGTCGCGGCCGGACTCCTCGTCCAGTCCACCACCGGCCTCATCGTCTGCATCGTCGTCGGCGGGCTGCTGCTCGGCGTCATGAACACGGTGCTGACCGAGTCGGTCATGGAGGCGACGGACCTGCCGAGCAACGTCGCATCCTCGGCGTACTCGTCGGTCCGGTTCCTCGGCGGTGCCATCGCGCCGCCGGCAGCCGCGGAGATCGCGAAGCTCATCTCGCCCGCCGCGCCCTACTACGTGGCCGCCGGCTCGCTCATCGTCGCGGTGCTCATCGTCGTCCTCGGACGCAAGCACCTCGCCCGCGTCGACGGTCCGGTGGAGAGCGAGCTCGACGAGGCCATCGCGATCACCGCAGCCGACGCGAGCTGATCGGACCGCTCACCGCGCCCCACTGACGCGAGCGCTCCCCTCCGGGGGCGTGCGCTCACGTCAGTGGGGCGCGCTCGGCTCAGCGCACCGCGCTGGGAGTGCAGCCGGGGTGTCTACTCGGCGGACTCGGGGCGCGTCGTGGTCTGCCGGATCACCAGACGGGTCGGCCAGCGCACCTCGGAGACGGTGCTGCCCGGCTCCCCGGAGTCCGGGGCCTGCGCGCGTTGCTCGTCCTCCAGGTCTTGGAGGAGGATCTCGACGGCATGCCGCCCCTGCGCGCGGGGCTCCTGCTCGAAGGTGGTGAGCGCGAACATCTCCGCGTAGGAGTGCCCGTCGATCCCGATGACCGACAGCTCCGCCGGAACGGTGATCCCGAGGCGTCGTGCGGCGATGATGATGCCGATCGCCACCTCGTCCGTCGAGGCGAACACCGCCGTCGGACGGATCCTCGAGTCCCGCAGCAACTGCGCCGCGGCCTCGTACCCGCCCGGCAACGAGTGGACCGCGGGCAGAACGTGCACGGCGGAGGTGAGCCCCGCATCCTCCATCGCCGCCAGGTAGCCGGCCAGGCGCCTGCCGTGCACGGTGTCCGTCTGCAGTTCGGCGTCGTGGCCGGTGATGTGGGCGATGCGCGTGTGCCCGAGCGTCATGAGGTGCTCCGTCGCCTCGCGGCCGAGCGCCTGGTCGTCGATGTTGATGGAGTGGGCCCCGCGGATGTTGCCCCCGATCGACACCAGCGGGCGGGGGTTGGCGAGCAGGCGCGCGATCTCGTCCTGCGAGGCCTCGATCCCGATCGAGATCATGCCGTCGAAGCGCTTGTTCGTGAGGTACGAGTCGAAGATGCGGTCGCGTTCCGGGGAGTCGGGCGGCAGATGGTGGAGCGTCAAGTCGTAGCCCCGAGCACGGAGAGCGCCCTCGGCGCCTTCCAGGACCTCACCGAAGTACCAGCGGTTGAGGAACGAGGTGAGGACGCCGATGGCCAGCGTGCGTCCAGTGGACAGGCTCGCGGCGATGGGCGAGGCGACGTACCCGATCGTGGCCGCGGCCTGCACGACCCGTTCCCGGGTCTCGGCCGACACGTATCCGCGCCCGGTGAGCGCTCGCGAGGCCGTCGCTTTCGAGACGCCGGCGAGGGCCGCGACATCACTGATGGCACCACTCATGCCGACTCCCTCCGTTGGGTAGCACCACCATAGCGAATCTGGAACAGACCTGGAACTACCGACTGGAACTGATCCATAACATCTGGAACACGAATGGTCCGTCCGGCCGCGTGATTTCGGTGGGAGCGCTCTCACTGTCTATTTCGTTATGTTCTCGTGCTTGCATCCTGTCGCCGGGTGAAGTACTTTGACGCATGGAAACGGTTCCGCATCCGGACCGATTCCGCACCAGTGCATCATCGGAACGGCTCGACCCTGGAGACGTTCGAACCTGCAGCACTCAATGAGGAGGACACAGATGAGTTTCATTCGGACCCGCCGGACGGCCCTGCCGCTGGCCGTCCTGGCCGTCGCGGGCGTCGCGCTCACCGCTTGTTCAGGCGGATCGGGCAGCAGCGGCGGTGGCGACGACGACAAGACCGTCACCATCTACGGGACGATCGCCGACACCGAGGCGAAGCTGCTCGAGGAGAGCTGGGCCGACTTCGAGAAGGACAGCGGCATCACGATCAAGTACGAGTCCTCCAAGGAGTTCGAGTCGCAGATCGGTATCCGCGCCCAGGGTGGTAACCCGCCCGACCTCGCGATCTTCCCGCAGCCCGGCCTCCTGGCCGACCTCGCCAAGCGCGACTACCTGAAGCCCGCGCCCGACAGCGTCAAGGCGAACATCGAGAAGTACTGGTCGACGGACTGGGCCGCCTACGGCACCGTCAACGACACCGTCTACGGCGCTCCGCTCATGGCGAGCGTCAAGGGCCTCGTCTGGTACCAGCCGGCCAAGTTCAAGGAGTGGGGCGTCGAGGTCCCCAAGACCTGGGACGAGCTGCTCACGCTGACCAAGACCATCCAGGAGAAGACCGGCGCAGCACCCTGGTGCGCCGGCTTCGGCTCCGGCGACGCCTCAGGCTGGCCCGGCACCGACTGGATCGAAGACCTCGTCCTGCGCCAGCAGGGCCCGGACGTCTACGACGACTGGGTGGCCAACAAGGTCAAGTTCACCGACCCGAAGATCAAGGAAGCGTTCGACTCGGTCGGCGAGATCCTCAAGAACCCGGAGTACGTGAACGCGAGCTTCGGCGACGTGTCCTCGATCAACTCGACCGAGTTCGGTGACGTCGCTCCGGCGCTCGCCTCCGGCGCCTGCGCACTGCACCACCAGGCATCGTTCTTCTCCGGCTTCCTCGAGGACGCCGGCGCGACCGTCGCCCCCGACGGTGACGTGTGGGCCTTCGTGACCCCCGGCATCAAGGAGGGCGAGACCGCTGTCACCGGTGGTGGCGAGATCGTCGGCGCGTTCAGCGACGACGAGAGCACCGTCAAGGTCCAGGAGTACCTCTCGAGCCCTGAGTGGGCGAACAAGCGGGTCAAGCTCGGCGGCGTCATCTCCGCCAACAACGGCCTCGACCCGGCGAACGCCTCGACGCCGATCCTCAGCCAGGCGATCGAGATCCTGCAGGACGAGAAGACCACGTTCCGCTTCGACGCCTCCGACCTGATGCCCGGTGCCGTCGGCGCCGGAACCTTCTGGAAGGGCCTCGTGAACTGGATCAACGGCGACGAGACCGACCAGGTCCTCAAGGACATCGAAGCCGGCTGGCCCTCCAGCGAGTAATCGATATCCGGAACTGCTGCTCATGAGCGGAAGCGCCGGAGGGTGATCACCACCCTCCGGCGCTTCCGCCTCGGCAGTGGAACCCCCTAGGGTTCACTCAGGGTCCAACGCCGTACTCGAAAGGCCAGCTATGTCAGGTTTCCTCAACTGGTTGGGCGGACTGCCACCGCTCGCCCAGATCCCGATCGTCGTCATCGCCTTCGGCGCGGTGGTGGCCCTCCTCCTCTTCTTCGTGGACATCGCGCCACGCAAGGGCACCCTCTACACGGTCATCCGTCTGGCGTTCTGCGTCCTGGTGCCCGTCGTCGTCGTCCTCTTCTTCGGCTCGTTCCTGTGGGCCGCTGCCGTCGCAGCCGTCCTGGGTGGCGTGCTCTTCCTGCTCGACTACCGGTCCAAGAAGGGCGTCGGGTACCTCGTCCAGCTCGTCGGCTTCCTCGCACCGGCCTTCCTGCTGCTGCTGATCGGCCTGATCCTGCCGTCGATCAACACGACGATCGCCGCGTTCATGTCGGCCTCCGGCAAGAACTTCGTCGGGCTGAACAACTTCATCTGGCTGTTCACGCAGCCGAGCGCCATCCGGACCGTGATCAACACGATCATCTGGGTGCTGCTCGTCCCGTCGCTGTCGACGGCCTTCGGCCTCGCCTACGCCGTGTTCATCGACAAGTCCCGCGGCGAGAAGTACTTCAAGATCCTCGTCTTCATGCCGATGGCGATCTCCTTCGTCGGCGCCTCCATCATCTGGCGTTTCATCTACGCCTACCGTGAGGCGGGCGCGACCCAGATCGGTCTGCTCAACCAGATCGTCGTGTGGTTCGGCGGCACCCCGGTGCAGTGGTTGCAGAACGAGCCGTGGAACACGCTGTTCCTCATCGTCGTGCTCATCTGGGTGCAGACCGGGTTCGCGATGGTCGTCCTGTCCGCCGCGATCAAGGGTGTCCCCACCGAGCAGATCGAGGCCGCCGAGCTCGACGGCACGAACGGCTGGCAGCGCTTCACCAACGTCATCGTCCCCGGCATCCGCTCCTCGCTGGTCGTCGTCGTCACGACGATCTCCATCGCGTCGCTGAAGGTCTTCGACATCGTCCGCACCATGACCGCCGGCAACAACGGCACCTCGGTCATCGCGAATGAGATGTACACCCAGTTCAAGAACTTCGAGAACGGCCGGAGTGCGGCATTCGCCGTGATCCTGTTCATCCTCGTGCTGCCGATCGTCATCTACAACGCACGGCAGATCAAGAAGCAGAGGGAGATCCGATGAGTGCTGTGCAGCCGATCGAACTACCGATCGACGAGTCCACGAAGGACCAGCTCGCGAAGGGTGAACGCGGCATCGAGGCTGCGAGCCGACGGACGAAGAAGCGGCTCACGAGCCGTGGCGCGACCATCGCGGCCGTCGTCATCGCGGTGCTGTGGACGATCCCGACCTTCGGTCTCTTCGTCTCCTCGTTCCGGCCTGAGCAGCAGGTGAAGACCACTGGTTGGTGGACGATCTTCTCCGACTTCCAGGTCACCATCGACAACTACGTGCAGGTGCTGCAGGCCGGCAACTCGACGCTGAACCTGGCGGGCTCGTGGGTCAACTCGATCGCCATCGCGGTCCCGGCGACCCTGATCCCGCTGGTGGTGGCGAGCCTCGCGGCGTACGCGTTCGCGTGGATCGACTTCCGCGGCAAGAACTTCCTGTTCATCCTCGTGTTCGCGCTGCAGGTGGTGCCGATCCAGATGGCGCTCGTCCCGCTGCTGTCGACCTTCTCCCGTGGCCTGAACATCTTCGGTCTGCAGGTCGGCGAGGGACTGGACGCGAGCGGCACCTTCGCCCAGGTGTGGATCGCCCACACCATGTTCGCGCTGCCGCTGGCGATCTTCCTCCTGCACAACTTCGTCGCGGAGATCCCCGGCGAGGTCATCGAAGCGGCACGCGTGGACGGCGCCGGTCACGGTCAGATCTTCTTCCGGATCGTGCTGCCGCTGACCATGCCCGCCATCGCGTCGTTCGCGATCTTCCAGTTCCTGTGGGTGTGGAACGACCTCCTGGTCGCGCTCATCTTCGCGGACGGCGAGGTCGCACCGATCACGAAGCTGCTGGCGGAGATCACAGGTACGCGTGGCAACGAATGGCACCTGCTCACGGCCGGCGCGTTCATCTCGATCCTCGTCCCGCTCGTCGTGTTCTTCGCACTGCAGCGGTACTTCGTCCGCGGGCTCCTGGCCGGTTCGACGAAGGGCTGACCCGACACGCGGTTCGATCCTCCGATCGACAGCGTCGTCGGTGCGCGGACGCCCCGGGAGCTCACGCTCCCGGGGCGTCCGTGCGTCTGCGGGTCGTTCCCTTCTCGTGCTGTTTCCCTCCCTAACTCAGGAGCGTCTCGGCGAGCCTCGCCGAAGAGGGGCGTGACAGACCCGACACGCCGCGCCTCTCCTGAGTTAGGGAACGTTTCGAACCAGGGCGGGCAGCTGTTGGATCGATCAGGGGCGGCGTTGCGCGACGTGTGGAGGTGGGCCGAGTGGACCCGCGGCCAACGTCGACCGGATAGCACCCAGGACGACGTACCAGTCGTTCATCACCATGCGATATGTGAACCTCAACACCTGATACCCCTGCACGACCAACTGGGCGTCCCGCCAGCGATCCTCTTCGTGAGCGTCGCGATTGTCGTGGAACTCACGGCCATCCCACTCGAGGACGAGCCATCCGTCGATCACCTGATCGACCCGGCCGACAGCCGGAATGACGACCTGGTGACGGCCGACAATGCCGGCGGACTCGAGGCGGATGCGAGCGATGCTCTCGAGAAAACTGTGGCAACCCGGTTCCACACGCGGTAACCGCTCGGCGCGTGGCGACGGAAGTGCATCGATCCAGGAGGGGAGTGCTGTCGACAGCGCGGGTTCTCTGTGGGTGAACGAGTCCAGAGCCGCCCCGACGACCTCAGGGTGCTGGCAATCGACCAGGTGGCCGATCACCTGTCGCCGTGGTTCGACGAGCATCGGGAGGAGGGTGCCGCGGGTGGGGGTTGTGGCCCAGTCGTCCCAGTGGAGCACGGCGTCGTCGCGGTCTTCGGCCGGCGGACGTTTCCACCGCTCATCGGCCGAACGGAGGCGGGCTGCATTCGGCGGTAGCGCGACATGGAGTCGAGGCGTCGACGGAACGGCCCAGCCGTACCAACGTGCTGCCGAGACGCAGCTCAGTCGGCCCCCGACTCGCACAGCCCTCACCAGGTCACTCGCCGCGTCCGGCGCCGCGTACCAACCGCGCCGCACCCGTATCAGCATCCCGGTCTCGACCGAGATCCGAAGTGTCTCCTTCGTGTGCCCGAGCCGCCGGAGCTGATGGACGGTGGCGATCCCATGAGCTGGCTCCAGGAAGGTCGTCGCAATCGTCATCCTCCGATCGTGCGCGCCGGGGCTGGTCGCCCTCCTACCCGAGCGCCCCCGTCGTGCAAGGTGTCGCGCACACGCGGGCTGTGGAGGGTCGTGCCTGGCTTGCCTAACTCAGGAAGTGGGCGGCGTGTCGCGCGGGCGGTAGCCCGTGACGGGGCGCCGCGCCGGAGAGTTCCTGAGTTAGGGAGAAAGAAAGGACGGGACCGGACGGGGCGATGGAGGAGGGGAGAGGGGCGGGGAGGACGGTGGGCGGGGATAGGGTGGCGGAATGAGCATGCACGGCGGACGGGGCGGGCCACGCGGCGGTGCACCCGGGGGCGGCGGGCCCCGCGCGGGTAGCCGCGTCAGCGGTGGCGACATGGCGGCGCAGAAGGCGCTCAACGCCGAGGCACCGCGGATCCCGAACCTGGGCAAGCGCATCGTCGCGCTGTTCGTGCCCTTCCGCGCCAAGATCATCCTCACGATGGTGCTCGTCGTCATCGGCGCGGCCCTCGCGGTGCTCCCACCGCTGCTGGTCAAGCAGGCGTTCGACGTCGGCCTGTTCCCGACCGACGGTGGCAGCCCGAACCTCGTCGCCCTCGCGGAGATCGTCGGCGCGATGGTGGCGCTGTTCATCATCGCCGCCCTGCTCGGGGTCTGGCAGACCTACCTCACGGCGACCGTCGGCAACAGTGTCATGGGCGCCCTGCGCATCAAGCTGTTCTCGCAACTGCAGGCGATGGAACTGAGCTTCTTCACCCGAACGAAGACGGGCATCATCCAGTCGCGCCTCCAGAACGACGTCGGCGGCGTCGCGAACGTCCTCACCAACACCGTGTCGAGCGTGCTCGGCAACACCGTGACGGTCATCTCCGCGCTCGTCGCGATGCTCATCCTCAACTGGCAGCTGACGATCGTCGCCCTCATCCTCATGCCGATCCTGGTGATCGCGCAGCGCCGCGTCGGTCAGGTCCGGGCACGGATCGCGACGAAGACGCAGGAGTCGCTGTCGGAGATGACCGCGATCACCCAGGAGGCGCTGAGCGTCTCCGGCGTGCTCCTCGCGAAGAGCTTCAACCGTCAGGACACCGAGGTCGAGCGGTACAGCGCCGAGAACCGCACCCAGATCCGCCTCCAGGTCAGCCAGGCGATGAGCGGTCAGTGGTTCTTCGCGATGGTGAACATCTTCCTGTCGTCCATCCCTGCGATCGTGTACCTCGTGGCCGGCTGGCTCATCACCGGTGGAGCGGCGGACGTCACTGCCGGCTCGATCGTGGCTTTCACCACCATCCAGGCCCGCCTGCTGTTCCCGCTCATGGGCGTCATGCGCGTCGCCCTCGACCTGCAGACCTCCGGCGCCCTCTTCGCCCGGATCTTCGAGTACCTGGACCTCAAGCCGGCGATCGCCGACCGCGCAGGTGCCGCACCGCTCCCGAGCGCCGCGCCGCAGATCCGCTTCGACGACGTCACCTTCCGATACGCCGACGCCCAGGACGACTCGACACCCACCCTCGACGGCGTGTCCTTCACGATCGAACCCGGACAGTTCGCCGCGTTCGTCGGCCCCTCAGGAGCGGGCAAGACGACCATCTCGTACCTCATCCCGCGCTTCCAGGAGGTGTCGGGCGGCCGGGTCATGGTGGCGGGCGCCGACGTCCGCGACGTCACGCAGGAGTCCCTCGTCTCCCGCATCGGCATCGTCAGCCAGGAGACCTACCTCTTCCACGCGACGATCGCGGAGAACCTCCGCTACGCGAAGCCGGACGCCACCCTCGACGAGCTCGAGACCGCCTGCCGCGCGGCGAACATCCACGAGACGATCGCTCGGTTCGAGGACGGCTACGACACGCTCGTCGGGGAACGCGGGTACCGCTTGTCCGGCGGCGAGAAGCAGCGCATCGCCATCGCGCGCGTCCTGTTGAAGGACCCGGAGGTGCTCATCCTCGACGAGGCGACGAGCGCCCTCGACACGATCTCCGAACGGGTCGTGCAAGTGGCGCTCGACGACGCGACCCGCGGACGCACCACGGTGTCGATCGCGCACCGCCTGTCGACCATCGTGCACGCCGACGTCATCTTCGTGCTCGATCGCGGGCGCATCGTGGAGCGCGGCACCCACCAGGAACTGCTCGCCGCCGGCGGCGTGTACGCGACGCTCTACGCCCAGCAGGCCGTCACCGTCTGAACCGGGTCGCGGGACACCCCTCCCGGTCACGCCACGACGCAGCGCGCCGCCGCGCGGCCGCGCCGCCGCGCAGTGTCCAGTCCGCGAACAACTGTGGTCCAGCCATTGTGGGCGCGTGACCAGTGTGGCTAAAGTGAGCGCCATCGTGACCCCCGAAGGAGGGGCGCCCGCGCACCGCCGGATCGAGTAGGGGACTCGTCGATGACCGCAGCTGTGAACGCACCATCCGGACCATCGCCACACGACGGCACCGCAGCCGCTGAAGCCTCGACGACGGGTCCGCCGATCCCACCCGCGCCGTCGTCGGCAGCGCGGTCCCGCGGCCTCGGACGTGGTCGCTTCGGGCGGCCCGGCTTCAGCATCCAATCCAAGCTGCTCGTGATGCTGCTGCTCGTCAGTGTGGGCGCGTCGGTCGTGACCGGAATCGTCGGCTACCTCTCCGGCAGCGAATCGCTCCGGCAGGCGTCGTTCGAGCGATTGACCGAGCTGCGCGAGTCGCGTGCTCGGGAGATCACCAACTTCTACCGCCAGACGGCGGACTCACTGGTCGTGTACACCCGCGGCACCACCGTCGTCGACGCGATGAACCGGTACCACGACGCGTTCCACGAGTTGGAGGAGCAGCCGGTCGCCCCGGAGCGAGCCGCAGCCGTCGACCGCTTCTACACGGACACCTTCGTCCCCGCGCTCGACGAGCAGACCGGCGACACCGCGGATCCGGAGGCGTTCATCCCGACGAACCCGGCGCAGACCTACCTGCAGTCCGTCTACACGCCCGAGGATCTCGACTACGACCAGGCGATCACGGTCGACGACGCCGGTGACGGGAGCACCTGGTCGGCCGTCAATGCGACCTACAACGACTACTTCCGCGAGATCATCAACCGTTTCGGCTATGAGGACGCCCTGCTCATCGACGACGAGGGCGATGTGGTGTACAGCGCGTTCAAGGGACCGGACCTCGGGACCAACGTGCTGACGGGCCCGTACCAGGGCGGTGTGCTCGGCGACGGCTTCACGAAGGCGTTGCGGTCCAACGCGGTCGACTACACGGGCATCACGGACTTCGAGCGGTACCAGCCCTCGCTCAATGTACCGACACAGTGGATCTTCTCGCCGGTCGGACAGGACGGGCGCATCGACGGCGTCCTGGCGTTGCAGGTGCCCATCAGTCAGATCAACACGATCATGACGAGCGGTGGCGAGTGGAAGGACGACGGTCTGGGGGAGACCGGCGAGACCTATCTCGCCGGACCCGACCAGCTGATGCGCTCGACCTCCCGGCTGCTCCTCGAGGACCCCGAGGCGTACCTCAAGCAGTCGATCGCCGCCGGGACGCCGCCGCAGGACGCGCAGCGCGCCGTCGACGTCACGGGCACCATCCAGATCCAACCGACGCGCACGATGTCCGTCGAACGTGCGCTGGCCGGTCAGACGGGCACGCTCATCGGTCGCGGCTATCTCGGCGGCGAGAACCTGACCGCCTACACACCGCTCGACATCGACGGGCTCCAGTGGGTGCTCGTCGCGCGGATCGACTCGTCGGAGGCCTTCGCACCGGTCACCGACTTCACCCGGAACCTCATCATCTCCGTCCTCGCGATCGTGGTCGTGGTGTCGTTGCTCTCCTTGCTCCTCGCGCAGGTCTTCGCGCGCCCGGTGCGGGCGCTGGTCGGCGCGGTGCGGCGCGTGGCGGCCGGTGACTACAGCGTCGAGGTGCCCAATACGAGACGCGACGAGTTCGGCGACCTGGGTGCCGCCTTCAACGACATGAGTCGCAGCCTCCGGGTGAAACAGGAACTCATCGACGAGCAGCGGGCCGAGAACGAGAAGCTCCTGCTGACGCTCATGCCGGCGACGGTGGCGAAACGCTACAAGGAGGGCGAGGAGACCATCTCCGAGGTCCACCAGGACGTGTCCGTCATCTTCGCCGACCTCGTCGGGTTCGACGACCTCACCCGTGGCCTCGATCCGGAGCGCGAACTGTCGATGCTCAACGCCCTCGTCCGCAGCTTCGACGAGGCGGCGGAACGACTCGGGATCGAGCAGGTGCGGACGCTGCGGGAGGGCTACCTCGCGAGCTGCGGCCTCATCGTGCCCCGCGTCGACAACGTCCGCAGGACCCTCGACTTCGCGCTGGAGATGCGGACCATCGTCGAACGCTTCAACGCGCAGCACCAGGCGAACCTGACCCTGCGGATCGGGGTGGACACCGGTGTCGTGACGAGTGGCCTCGTCGGCCGGACGAGCCTCGCCTACGACATGTGGGGTGACGCGGTCAGTCTCGCCAACCAGGTGCAGTCGGTCTCCGGTCGGGCCGGGATCTTCGTCAGCCAGCGGGTCCGCGACCGTATGCAGGACACGGTCTCCTTCGAGTCCGCCGGCACCGTTGAGACGCGCGGCGGTCCGCAGGCCGTCTGGCAGGTCGTCTCGGGGCCGAAGTCATGACGCAGGTGTGGCAGGAGGCGTGGTTCCCCTGGGCCGTCGCGCTGGCCGTCGGCGTCCCTGTGCTGCTCATCGTCCTGACCGAAGTGCTCGGTGCGCTCAACCGCCGGAAGCACGCGGCGGCGAAACCGATCCGTCTGCTGCGCAACTATGTGGTGCCGGTCGGCGCGGTGTTCGCGCTCCTGGTGTTCGCCACGGCACGGGCGGACGACATCACCTGGGTGCGGATCGTCGGCACCCTCCTCGGGTTCCTCGTGATCCTGCTCATCCTCTCCGCCTTCAACGTCGCCCTGTTCGCGAACGCCGAGGAAGGGTCGTGGCGGGACCGGATCCCGTCGATCTTCGTCGACCTCGCGCGGTTGGCCCTCATCCTCATCAGCCTGGCGATCCTGTTCTCCTGGGTGTGGGGAGCCGACATCGGTGGCCTCGTCACCGCGCTCGGCGTGACGTCGATCGTGATCGGCCTCGCCCTGCAGAACGCGGTCGGTGGGGTCATCTCCGGGCTGCTGCTGCTGTTCGAGCAGCCGTTCCGGCTCGGCGACTGGCTCGACACGGGAAGCGTCCGCGGTCGCGTGGTCGAGGTGAACTGGCGCGCCGTGCACCTCGACACCGGCAACGGCATCCAGATCGTGCCGAACTCCTCGCTCGCCGGGGCGTCGTTCACGAACCTCAGTCAGCCGGCCGGTGCGTACACCGCGAGCGTCGAGGTGACCTTCTCGACCGACGACCCGCCCGACGACGTGCTCCGGCTGCTCCGCGAGGTCGGATCGGGCCTCCCGATGCTGGAACCGGGGGACGTGGTGTCCGCCTCCTACCTCGGTTCCGCGCGGTTCTCCGTCACCCTGCCCGTGTCCGGGCCCTCCACCGCCGACGCCGCCGTCGCCCTGTTCCGCGCCTGGCTCTGGTACGCCTCGCGGCGCCGCGGTCTCGCGCTCGACGGCGACGGCTCCGACCCGATCGCGACGCCGGAGCGATTGCGCAGTGCGATCGCGGCCTTGGCACCGACCCTCCACGCGCGGGAGGAGGACTACGACGACCTCGCCCGGACCTGCGCGCTCGAGCGGTACGGGCCGGGGGAGACCATCCAACAGGCGGGGATCATCCCCGGCGCGATGCGGTTCCTCGTCGAGGGTGGCGTCCATCTCGCCGTGCCGACGACGGACGGGCTCATCACGTTCCAACGACTCGGCGTCGGCGACTTCATCGGCCAGACGGCGCTGACGAGGGAGGTCGCCATGGCCGCCGCGATCGCCGACGGGACGACCCTGGTCCTGCGGATGCCGCTGTCCACCATCGACCAGCTCGTGCGGAGCAAACCCCGACTGGCCCAGGAGATCGGCGCCTCGATCGACAACAAGCACCGGCAGGCGCAGGCGGCGCTCGCCGAGGCGGGGATCGTCCGCGGTACGATCGGCCGGTAGCCAGCAGCCGTCCCCAGCCGAGCGAGGAACCGATGACGAACCCCGATGGACCGTCCAGGTCTCGCCCGTCTCCCGTCGGTGAGTCCGTGACCGAGCGGATCCGCAACGCGATCTACGACGGGACGCTCGCCTCCGGCGAGCTGCTCATCGAGGAGGAGCTGCGGGTGTGGCTCGGCGCGCCGACCGATGCGATCGTCGCAGCACTCCGGGAACTCGAGCGCGTCGGACTGGTCGAGACGGCACCGCAACGGCACACCCGCGTCGCTCAGCCACGGGCCGAGGACCGGACAGCCGTCCTGCAGACCCTCGGAGCGCTCGTCAGCGGCGTCGTCCGGGTCACCGTCCCGACGTTGACCGCAGGACAACGGGCCGAACTGCTGGCGTTCGTCGAGCACACCATGACGACGGTGGCGGCGGAGGACGCGGATGCGCACGGCCGCTGCGTCTGGGGGCTCGTGGACCGGTTCCTGAAGCACTGCGAGAACCCGGTCCTCGTCAGGGCGACGAAGGACGTGATCGGCGCCCTGATCTACCGCGTCGCTGCGACGCGGTCGGCTGAGACGGTGGACTGGTCGGATCTGCGCGTCGGCTACCCGCACCTCCGCTCAGCGATCGCCTCGGGCGACGCCGTCGGCGCGGAGCTCGCGATCGAGCACGTCTTCCGGCTCCAGGTCCCGCTCCACGACCTGGAGGTGCACTGACGGACGGCGACATGCGGACCGCGGGCTGTCGCCGGTGGAACGCCTGGCAATAGTCTGCTGGTGACGCGGTGGCCGCCAGCCGACCACGTCCACGTCGTCACCACGAGCGAGAAGAGCCCAGATGTCCTCCCCGGAAGTCCCACCCTCCGTCGAACCGACGACCGCGTCGCAGCTGCTCGCCGAGGTCGCGGGCACCTTCCTGCTCGTCTTCGGTCTCGTCGGGACGGCGACCTTCTCCGCATTCTTCGGCGAGGAGACGTCCAACCCCCTGGGCGTCGGTTTCCTCGGAGTGGCGATCGCCCTCGGCCTCTCGGTGACCATCGCCGCCTACGCGTTCGGCCCCATCTCGGGCGGGCACTTCAACCCCGCGGTGACGCTCGGGTTGGCCGCGGCCGGTCGGTTCCCCTGGCGTGCGACGTGGACGTTCATCCTCGCGCAGCTCGTCGGAGCGTTCCTCGGTGCGCTCGCGGTGTTCGGCCTCGCTGCCGGCGGCCCGGCGGGCTTCCTCGACAAGGCCGTCGCGAGCGGCTTCGTCTCGAACGGCTTCGGCGAGCTCTCGCCCGGCGGATTCGGACTCGTCTCGGCGATCGTGATCGAGGTCGTCATCACCGCACTCTTCCTCTACGTCATCCTCGGCGTCACGCACACGCGGGCGGCCGCGGGCTTCGCGCCGATCGCCATCGGCGGCACCCTCACGCTGTTCCTGTTGATCGCGATCCCGATCGACAACGGCTCGATCAACCCGGCGCGCTCCATCGCGACCGCGATCTTCGGCGGAGGCGACTGGCTCGCGCAGGTCTGGGTGTTCATCGTGTTCCCGATCATCGGCGCGCTGATCGCCGGATTCAGCTACCGGATCCTGTTCGAGGGGACCCGCCCGGTGGGTTCCCGACCGGTCGCGAACCGCAGCTGAGTCGTCCGGGCCTCGCCCGCACCCCGTCCGCCCTGGCGGACGGGGTGCGTCGTTTCGGGTCGGCACCCCGCGAACGCGGGCAACCCGCATTGGGGGACGCGCTTTCCACGGACACCGAGCATGCTTGACGTTCGAGCGCCGGAACCTTGGAGGGGCGATGACGATGACCGAACGCGACGCCCCCACGACCGCGTGGGTGGGTCCGCTGCAGGATGGCGGCAGCGTGCCCGATGCGCCGCTCCCACCGGACGTCGCCTGGGAGCTCCTCCGGGAGGCGCTCGTCGAGGACTTCATCGACGACCTCCCACGTCCGGTCCGGACGGCGGAACTCGCCGCGCGGCTCCATGTGAGCCGAGCGTCCCTCATGACCAACATCCGTCGTGGCAATGTCGTCGCGAACCGTCGCGCCGGCCGATGGGAGATCGACACCGTCGCGAGCCGCACCTATCTGCGGTCGGCGATCCTCAGCCTGGGTGAACGTCGTCGCGCGCTGAGCGGTGTTGATGAAGACCGCTCCACGACCGTGCAACTGACGCTCAGCGGACGCGCGTCGGAAGTCCTCTCGGACCTGATGCAGGACACGCACCTGTCCGCTCCCGAACTCGTGGCCATCGCACTCGACCGGTTCCGGAGCAACCCCGTCGACGCCGACGTCGACGGGCGCTGACCGGCACGGAGTGACGATCGACCGCTGACCGTCGCAGACGCGAACGGCCGGGCTCCCATCGGGACCCGGCCGCCACGTCTCGAGCCGGGGGACTACTCGTTGCCGACGGCCTTGTCCGCCGCGTCGCGGGCGCCGTCGATCTGCTCGTCGAACTTGCCGCCGGTGACCTTCTTGGCCGCGTCGGCCACGCTGCCGAGGAGCTTGTCGCTGATGTCCTCGGCCTGTTCGCTCTTCAGTGCGTCCTTGACCTTGTTGTCCTTCAGGAATTCCTGAGCCTTCTTGGTGATGTCGTCGAGTGCCATTCGTCGCTCCTGTTCATCGGGCCCGTTCGGGCGTCGGGATCATTCTTCGCCGTCGAGTGGTGTTCTGGCTAGCCCCTTGTCGGTGCCGGTAGATCGACCGGGCGGTCGACGGGAGGCGTCAGTCGACGAGGTCGACCGGTCCGCCGCGGTCGTCGAGCATGCGGGTCATGAGCTCGATCTCCGCCTGCTGGCTCGCGATCACCGCGCGCGTGAAGGCCAGCGCGGTCGCGTTCGTGGTCCGCGGCTGCAGCGCCTCGGCCATCTCGACCGCGCCCTGATGGTGGGCGATCATCAGGGTGAGGAACACGCGCTCCGCCTGGAGACCGGACGCCGCCGTCAGCTGGTCGATCTGGGCGGGTGTGGCGAGGCCCGGCATCGGTTCGCCCGGGGTGTGGGTGGACCCCGGCGTCGCCGTGTCGCCGCCATGTGCATGGCCGCTCGCACCCGTGAGCGTGGGCAGCGTCATCCACGTCATGTCCGGCTGCCGCGAACCCTGCGGCAGGTTCCACTGGACGAGCCAGTCGTACAACTGGCCCGACTGCTGCGCCTGGGTGGTCGCGATGTCGTACGCGAGGGTGCGCACGTCGACCGCGTCCGTCCGGTCGCGGATGATCATGGCGAGCTCCACGCCCTGGTTGTGGTGCACCTGCATGTCGCGCGAGAAGCCCGCCTCGGCACTCGTCGTGGTCGGTGTCGGGTCGGCGAGGGTGCTGAGCCGGCCGACCGAGAAACCGATCGCCGCGGCGACCATGATCGCGACGACCGCCATCGCGGCGATGACGACGCGGGTCCGGCTGGAGCCGTCGGGGGAGCCTTGCGCCTCCCAGGCGGCGAGTTCCTCGTCGGTCACGCCGCCGTCGGACGGTTCACCGGTCGCCGGGGCGTCGGGTGTGCTCGCCGGGGTCAACGGATCAGACCTTGCCGGGGCCGTCGATCGCGCCGGTGCAGGCCGCGCCGGGCTCCGGGACGTTGTTGCTCTTCCAGAACTCCTCGAAGAAGTCGGCGATGCGCGCGTCGCTCGCGTTGTTGACCTGCAGCTGCGAGTTCCAGCCGCTCAGCACGATCGGCGAGGGGAGGTCGGACTTCGGCGACAGGACGACGTACGTGGTGGGGAGGATCTCCTTGAGCTTCGTGAGCTCCGCGTCGCTGAGCGACGGGTCGTAGGTGACCCAGATCGCGCCGTGCTCGAGGGAGTGGACCGCGTTCTCGTTGGTCTGCTCCTCGGTGTAGACGCCGCAGTTCAGCCAGTACTGGTTGTGCGGGCCACCGGCCGGCGGGTTCTGCGGGTAGTCGACCGTGCCCTCGACGTGCTCCGAGGTGTTCTGGAACAGTTCCACGCCCGCGATGTCCTGGCCGGTGCCGGTGCCACCGCCGGGGTAGCTGGCGTTCTTCGGCAGGGTGAGGACGACGCTCGTGATGAGGACCGCGATGACGGCCACGCCGCCCACGACGCCGGCCCAGATCCCGATGCGGCGGTTGCGGTTCTTCCGCTTCTGCGCCTGCTTGAACGCCGCGACCTTGGCCTGACGCTGGACTTCGCGCTCCTGCTTCACGCTCTGCTGCTTGACGGCGGGCGGGACGGGGGTGTTCTTGGGGCGATCTGCTGCGGGGGTCACGGGGGCCTCTCGAAAAAGTTGTATGCGTAACTATCGAACCAGATGTGCTTCCGGGGGCCGTTCCGGCGCCTGACGATGCGCAGTCGATTCTCAGGCTCATCCAAGCAGACGGCGGGTGAATCCAAGAGTTAGACTCGTCTAACAAATGTAGCGCGGTCTTGCTAACATGGCCGACGTGACCACTGACCTCGCCGCTCCGACGACCCGCGCGCCCCGCGGACCACGACTCCTGTTCCTCCTCGGGCCCGCCTTCGTGGCGGCGATCGCCTACGTCGATCCAGGGAACGTCGCGGCCAACCTCACGGCGGGAGCCCAGTACGGCTACCTGCTCGTCTGGGTGCTCGTCGCCGCGAACGCGATGGCCGTGCTCGTCCAGTACCTCTCCGCCAAGCTCGGCCTCGTCACCGGGCAGAGCCTGCCCGAGCTGCTCGGCTCGCGACTGCGCACCGGGCCGCGTCGGCTCTACTGGGTGCAGGCGGAGCTCGTCGCCGCCGCGACCGACCTCGCCGAGGTGATCGGCGGTGCCGTGGCGCTCTACCTGCTGTTCGGGATCCCGCTCGTGCTCGGCGGCGTCATCGTCGGGGTCTTCTCGATCGGGCTCCTCGCCGTGCAGAACCGGTACGGCCAGCGGCACTTCGAGTTCGCGATCCTGACGCTCCTCGCCGTCATCGCCGTCGGCTTCCTCGCCGGCCTGTTCGTCAGCCCCGTCGACTGGGGTGCCGCGGCCGGTGGCCTCGTTCCGCGGTTCGAGGGCACGGCGACGGTCCTCCTCGCCGCGAGCATGCTGGGCGCGACGGTCATGCCGCACGCGATCTACCTCCACTCCTCGCTCAGTCGGGACCGGCACGGCGTCCAGACGAACGACGGCGCCATCCGTCGGCTCATCGTGGCGACCCGCTGGGACGTCGCGGCGGCACTCGTCCTCGCCGGAGCGGTGAACATCGCGATGCTGCTGCTCGCGGCCGCGTCGCTCGGCGGCGTCGAGGGGACGGACTCGATCGAGGGGGCGCACGCGGCGATCACCGCTGCGCTCGGACCGGTCATCGGCGTGATCTTCGCCATCGGTCTGCTCGCCTCGGGGCTCGCCTCGACCTCGGTGGGCGCCTACGCGGGAGCGGCGATCATGGGTGGGCTCCTCAAGGTGCGCATCCCGTTGCTCGCCCGACGCGTGATCACCCTCATCCCGGCACTCGTCATCCTGGCGGCGGGCATCGATCCGACGACCGCGCTCGTGCTCAGCCAGGTGTTCCTCAGCCTCGGCATCCCCTTCGCGCTCATCCCGCTCGTGCGCTACACGGGCGACCGGCGGATCATGGGTGTCCACGTCGACCGGCCCGCCACCCGGGTGTTCGCCTGGATCGTGGTCGCGCTCATCGTCACGCTGAACGTCGCGCTCATCGTGCTGACGTTCTTCGGCTGATCAGCCCGGCGGTTCGTTCGCCCATCCTTGGGCGAACGAACGCCCGTTCGCCCAAACCTGGGCGAATGAGACGGGCCGCGATCAGGCGATGACCGTCACCCAGACGGCATCGGCGGCGAGGCGACCGAGCGTGAGGCGGGTGCCGGTGGCGGTGAGCCGGAGTTCCAGTTCGCCCGCGAACGCACGGTGGTCGTCCACGCTGAGCTCGGTGTCGAGGACGATGCCGAGGGTGCTCAGGTGGCGGAGGGTCTCCGGGTCGGCGTCCGAGATGCGGCACACCGTCAGCGGGCTGTCCGACGGCGCCTCGTTCAACCGGACCGCGTCCGGGCGGTGCGGGGTTCCGTCGGCAGAGGGGATCGGATCGCCGTGCGGGTCGCGGATCGGGTGGCCGAGCGCGGCGTCGATGCGCTCGATCATCGTGTCGCTCGCCGCGTGCTCGAGGATCTCCGCCTCATCGTGGACCTCGTCCCAGCCGTAGCCGAGCATCTCGACGAGGAAGGTCTCGATGAGCCGGTGCCGCCGCACCATCGCGACCGCGTGCGCCTGCCCGGCAGGGGTGAGCTCGATGCTGCCGTAGGGCTCGTGCACGACGAGTCCCTGGGCGGCGAGTCGCTTCACGGCGTCGGAGGCGGTCGCGGGACGGACACCCATGCGATCCGCGAGCAGCTTGACGGTGGCCGACTCGTCGGCCCACTCGGAGGTCGTCCAGATCGTCTTGAGGTAATCCTGGGAGACGGCGGAGAGGCCGGAGACGGTCATGTTTCGATTGTACGGATGCCCGTCGGGCTGAGCCGACGGCGTGTTCCGAGCGTCGCACCGACGCTGTTGTCACCGGTTTGAAATACACACAGGATATATATCATCGGTACATTTGACTCATGTCGAATTCCGATCACGCGGGGACGCAAGGTCGCCCCCGCCGACACGCCACCGGCGACAGCGGGACCGATCGTCTCGCGGCGAGCACCGTCGGGGTGCTCACGCTCGCCGTCGGCATCGTCCTCTTCGTTGCCCAGATCCTGCCGTTCGTCGATGGCTGGGTGTACCCCGTCGTCATCGGTGCGGTCACGATCGCGCTCCTCGTCTTCGGGCGACGCGCCGCAGCCCGCGCGCGCACGGCGACCGCCCGCCTCTGGGCCGGATGGGCCGGTCTCACGGCCTCCGTCGTCGTCTTCGCGGCCATCAACCTCGTCGGGCTCGGCGGAGCCCTCGTCTCCATCCTCCTCGTCGTGATCGTCGTCAACGCGCTCATCGCGCTCTGGTTCCGTTCGGGTGTCCATGCCGCGATCGTGCAATGGCTCGGCTTCGGATGGGCGGTGGTCGCCTACCTGTACGGCGTCGGACCTTGGGCCGCGATCGTGCTCGCGCTGGCCGGACTGTGGTGGGTCGGGCGGATCGGCATGTCCCGTGCGGTCGTCGCGTCGACCACGCTGCTCATCCCGCTGACACTCGCACTGGCCCTCCACCCGGTGACCCATGACGGCTTGGCGATCGACGGCGGGGACATCGCCACCGCGGCCGGGCTGACCGCGCTCGCCCTCCTGATCGGGGCCGTCATCGGCCGGCGGGAGCAGTACGCGTCGTTCTGGCCGACCATGCGCGTGACGGCGATCGTCTTCCTCGTCCTGCAGATCCTCCTCGCCGGGACCCCCGCCGTCGCAGCCGTGTTCGAACCGGTGGACCCGCTCCCGTCCCTGCTCGGAGCGCTCGCCGCCTGGTTCGTCGCGGCGCTCGTCGCCACTGCCGTCCCGACGAGACCGGGCATCGCGAGTGCACTCACGTACCCCGCCGTCCTGTGGGCCGTCATCGCCTCCTCGGTCTGGTTCGGCGGGCCCTGGCCGACGATCATCGCCGCAGTCGCGCTGGCTGTGCCGCTCGGCTGTCGACTCCTGGCCGGCGCACCGTGCGGGATCCTCGGCGGGGTCTCCTCCGACGGGCGCGGCGTGGTGCTCCCGACGCTCGGGATCGCGCTGCTGGTGGGGTTCGCGCTCGTCGGGACGTCTGCCGGCGTGTCCGTCGTCATCCCCGTGCTCATCGTCGTGGGCGTCGGTCTGATCATCGTCGTCGGGAGGCTGACATGGACGTGACCAGACGCGGGCTCATCACGGGTCTCGCCGCTGGAGCCGCAGCAGCGGCCGTCGGAGCGATCGCAGCAGCCGTCCCCGGACGAGTGGCGTTCGACCCGGAGGGTCCGAGGCGTCCCGTGATCGACACCGACGCGCTGGAGAGCAAGGACGAGTACGACTACGTGATCGTCGGCGCCGGCGCGGGTGGTGGACCGCTCGCCGTCAGGCTCGCCGAAGCGGGCTACGAGGTACTCGTGCTCGAAGCAGGCCCTGCGAAGACGGACGCCGACACGTATTCGGTGCCCGCGTTCCACTTGTTCGCCTCCAGCGACCCGGAGATGAGCTGGGACTTCTACCCCCGGCACTACTCCGACCGAGCACTGCACGGCAGCCGCTTCGTCGACGCTGAGGACGGCATGTTGTACCCGCGCGCGTCGACGCTCGGCGGATGCACCGCGCACCACGCGCTCCTCATGCTCGCGCCCGAGTCGGACGACTGGGATCGGATCGGACGGATCACCGGCGACCCCAGTTGGAACGCGCTCACGATGGCCGAGTACGAGCGCCGGGTGCTCGAGTGGTTGCCGATCGAGACGTCACCCGCATCGATCCTCGCCCAGGATGAGACGCTCGCCCGCCTCGTCGCTGCGGCCCTCATCGACACCGGAGCCGAGTCCGCGCCGATCAGCGCGGTCGACCTCAACCGGGGTCGGTTCGACGGCACCCTCATCGATCCCAACGACCCGGCGAACATCGAGGCGTACCGCGAGGGCGTCACCCTCGTACCGCAGTCCTCGCGCGACGGTCGCCGCTACGGCACCCGCGAGCGTCTGCTCGATGCGGCGCCGGGTCTCGTCGGAAACCTCTTCCTCCAGACCGATGCGCTCGCCGAGCAGGTGGTCTTCACCGCTTCGGACGACGGAACACCGCGGGCGAGCGGCGTCGAGGTGCTCGTCGCCCCCTACCTGTACGGCGCGAGTCCGCTCCGGCGACCGAGCGATCCGGACGAGCGGGAGCGCATCCGCCGGCGGGTCACCGCACGGCGCGAGGTCGTGCTCGCCGGTGGGGCCTTCAACACCCCGCAACTGCTCATGCTCTCCGGCATCGGGCCCGAGGAGCACCTGCGCGAGCACGGCATCGACGTCGTCGCCGCATCCGAGGGTGTCGGTGGCAATCTGCAAGACCGCTACGAGATGACCGTCGTCACCGAATTCGACCGGCCGTTCGGCGTGCTGGAGGGGAAGACCTACGGCAACCGACGCGACCCCGGACTCGCCGAATGGCGCTCGGGCGACCCCAACGCCCTCTACCGTTCGAACGGACTGCTCGTCGGGCTCAAACACCGCTACAGCCGCGGCAGCGAGCATCCCGAGCTCTTCGTCTTCGGTGCGCCGTCGAACTTCACCGGCTACCGACCCGGTTTCGCGGAAGACGGCCTGGCGGGTGCGAACCACTTCAGCTGGGCCGTGCTGCGCGGATACGAGGAGAGTCAGCGCGGGACGGTGCGTCTCCGATCCGCCGACCCGACCCGGACGCCGGAGATCAACTTCCGGTACTTCGACGACGGCGCAGGCGGCCCGGGGAGCGACCGTGATCTCGAAGCGATGCGCGAAGGCCTCAGCCGTGCCCGGAGCATCAACGAAACGGCAAGACGTCTGCGCTTCGCCGACGCCGCGACCGACGTCGAGACCTTTCCCGGGCCTGATGTCGTCTCGGACGCACGACTCGATGAGGAGATCCGCCGGGAGGCGTGGGGGCACCACGCGAGCTGCTCCGCCCCGATGGGGTCGGACGGTGATCCGATGGCGGTGCTCGACTCACGCTTCAGGGTGCGTGGAGTCGCCGGCTTACGGGTCGTGGACGCCTCGGTGTTCCCGAAGATCCCAGCGCTCTTCCCCCTCATGACGATCTTCGCGATGTCGGAACGAGCTGCAGCCACCATGATCGACGATGCGAGACGAGGATGAGCGTGGAGCGTTCGACCAGCAGTGCGGAGGGAACGGCCTCCGGTCGTGCCCGGCTCGCGACCGACGACCTGCCCGAGGAGTGCGGCGTCGCCGTGATCGGATCGGGCTTCGGCGGCTCGGTCATCGCCGCGAGGCTCGCCGGCGCCGTGCCCGACGGTGAGCTCGTGGTTCTCGAACGCGGGATCGAGCGGGTGCCGGGGGAGTTCCCCAACTCGTTCGCGAGCATGCGGTCGTCGATCAGGACACGACGCAATCCGTTCGGGCTCTTCGAGCTGCACTTGGGACGCGACGTCGATCGTCTGACCGCCTGCGGGCTCGGAGGCGGATCGCTCATCTACGCGAACGTGCTCCTCGAGCCTCGGCCCGAGGTCTTCGACGACTCCTGGCCGTCGCAGATCGATCTCGACACACTCGCTCCGTACTACGACCGGGTGCGGTCGATGCTGCAGCCGGAGGTCTACGTCGACGAGCAGGACGTCCGCGACGGCGGGCCGGTCGTGACCCGAGGGGCGCTTCGTGGTTCGGCTTTCGAACGAGTGCTCGACGATCCGAACGCCACCGGACGCACCGACTGGGCAGGGCGGACGTTCGACCAGCGCCGGGTGCTCGGCAAGGTGCGGGCGCTCTCCGGACTGGCCGAGAAGCGTGGCGCCGTCGCGATGCGCGTCCCCGTCGCGATCAACCTCACCTCGCCCGCTGAGCGCAACGCCCACGGTGTCGGGCAGCCGAAGTGCACGATGTGCGGCAACTGCGTCACGGGATGCAACGTGGGCGCGAAGACCACGATGTGGGCGAGCTACCTGAGGGTGGCCCGTACAGCGGGTGCCCGGATCGTGACGGCTGTGGAGGTGCGCACCATCGTCCCGTCCACGCGTCCCGACCGGCGATGGATGCTCCGTGGACGGCGCTGGCTCGAAACAGGCGGACGACGCAGAGCGGTCGGTTTCGAGCTGCACTGCGACGTCGCCGTGCTCGGAGCGGGTGCACTCGGCACCACCGGCATCCTGCTGCGCAGCGCAGCGGCCGGTCTCCCGGTCGCCGCAGGGCTCGGGCGACGCTTCTCCGGCAATGCCGACGCCCTCGCCGTGTCCTACAACTCCGCGTGGCGACAGAGCGGCACCGGTGCTCCCGACGAGCACCAGCCGGACCCTGAGCCCGGTCCGACCATCACCACTGAGCTCGACCGTCGCACCCCGGAAGGCGGATACCTGCTCCAGGACGGCGCGATGCCCAACGCCCTCACCGAAGCGCTCCGACGCATCCTCGCACTCCGCTTCGCGTTCTCCGGTGATCGCAGGATCTGGTGCGATCTCCGCCCAGGTGGCTGCCCTCCCGGATGCGGAGCGATCGAGCATTCGCAGGTGTGGCTGGCGATGGGATCCGATTCCGCCGAGGGCACCGTCGGGCTCGACCGACGTGGCGAGCCCCGGGTGCGGTGGGTCGGCTCCGGAAAGCAGTCGATCTACGCCCAGGAAGCCGCCGACCTCGCGCAGCTGTCGGACGGTGCCGGGGCGACGCACGTCAGCAATCCGCGGCACGCTCTCCTCAGCGGCGGCATCCCCTCGTACACGCCGATCACCGTGCACCCGCTCGGCGGAGCAGCGATGTCGGACGATCCGGCGACCGGTGCGTGCGACGCCGACGGACGCGTGTACCGGGCGGACGGCTCTCGCCACGAGGGCCTCTACGTCGCCGACGGCTCCGGCTGCCCGAGTGCCACCGGTGCGAACCCCGCACTGACGATCGCCGCGCTCGCGGAACGGATCGCCTCGACGCTGCTGAACGGTCGCCTGGCGGCGCTCACCCGGCTTCGTCCCGCCACCACGAACCCGGTGGCCGACCCGTCGACGGTCAGCCCATGACCGCGGCTCGGCCCCGCGGCCGTCTCTTCGGCGGTGTCCTCGCCGCCGCAGCCGTCGTGAGTGTCCTGGTACCCATGGTGACCGGCTTCGAGACCGAAGGCGTCGCCGCTGCGACGGTGGCGCAGACCGTGACCGACACCGGCCTCGACCTCAGCATCGACCCGACGGGTCCGGTCGTCGGCCTCGCGACCGGCTGGCTCGACGTCTCGGACCTCGCGCCGCCGGGGATCGCCGGCGGCGAGCACCGCGTGCGCGTCGGGGTGATGGAACCAGCAGGCGAAGCAGTCGCCGACGTACTCTTCCTGCACGGACACGCCGACCGTCTCGACAACCACCCCGCACTGTTCGAACACCTCGCCGCGCGGGGGCTCCGCGTGATCTCGTTCGACCTACCGTCCCACGGCGAGACGGACGCCGGCCTCATCGACGCGTGGTCCTTCGACGACGTCGCGGCGCTCGCCGGACGGGTCGAACGCGCGACCACCGAGGACCGGAACCGGCCATTCGTCCTGGTCGGTTGGTCGTTCGGCGGACTCCTCGAGACGACCATCGTGCAGTCACCCGAACGGCGCGCGGCCTTCAGCCGTCCGATCGCCGGCCTCGCGCTCGAGGCGCCGGCGATCGTGCCCCTCGCCTTCTCCGGCGGTGACGGCGTCTCGAAGCTGCGCACCCTCACCCACGATCTCCGTGCCCCCGTGGCCGGACCACCGAGTCCGGCATCGCCGTTCCAGGACCCGCTGTTCGCCGTCAGGCTCCTCGCCCAGGCGCAGCTCGCGGCGATCACCCCGTTGCCGTCGGACGTCCCGGCGCTCGTGGTGCTGGGCGATCCGGCACTCGACCGCTACATCGACGTCGCCGCCGTGGACGACTGGGCGCGGACGACCGCCGGCGGGGACGGTGCGCCCGTGCGTGTCCTCTCCTGCGATGGAGCCCGCCACGGCCTCGACCTGGAGTCGTGGCCGATCGGCGAGGCGGTCGGGCAGGCCGTCGGTGACTTCGCGGTCGAGGTCGCGACCGGACGCACCACCGCCACCCACGAGAGCGGAGCCTGCGAATGACGGCACGACCGACGAGCTTCACCGAGCGGATGGTCGGACCGGTCACCGCGGTCGACTGGGCGGTGCCCGTGACCCTGCCGGCGCGCGGACCTCGGTGCGGTGACGGTGTCCGTGCGCAGGCCGAGTCGTACCTCGCCGACGCCGTCGGCACCGGGGCGCCCACCCGGACGCTCGATCTGGACGCGCTCGAACTCGTCGTCGACCCGGCACCCGACCGCTACGACGGATACCGCGCCGAGATCGTCGGCGGACGCGCCACCGGGCTCGGCGCAGGACTCGACGGTCCGATCGTCGCCGGCTTCGCCGATCTGCTCCTCCGGGCGCGTACGGGCCGGCGCTTCTCCTACCGGATGCTCGTCGACGGCGGCGCTGGGAACGAGGCCCGCTGGCGGATCGTCGAGGGCATCAAGTCGGTCGCCGGCGGCGCTCGTCGGGCATGGCCGGAGACGACCACGCTCTACACCAGGGTCTTGCGTCCGGTGAGCCTCGCCGGGACGGACGAGCTGGGATCCGACTTCGGCCGCACCCTCAGCGAGGGGGTGGCGGGGGAGATCCCCGCGGCGTTCGTCGAGTTCGTGGGAGTCCTGCGTATCCGGCCCGCTGATCTGTTCGCGCAGGGGTGCTCGATGCGTGGTGGCGTGCTGCCGTTCCTCGCCGGATTCGGCGCCCGGATCGTCGACCGCGGAATCGTCCGCTGAAACCGTTCACGAGCCTGCCCGGCCGCAGACGCACATCGTTCAACTCTGCCCCCTATGCTGGGGGCACTCGTCCATCCGACCGATCGGCACACCGTGCTCGAAGCAGGCACCACACCGCACCCAGGTTCCACGCTCACGCAGCGGCTCTCCTCCGGTGCGCGCGCGACGCTCGAGCTCATGGCGGCAGCGCTCGCGGGTGAGGGACACCGTGATGCGGCCGAACGGTCGGGCGCCGGTCGCGGCCGCCCGGTCGAGGTCTCGGTGCGTCGCCTCCCGGCGGTCGTCGTCGTCCTCCTGCTCGGTCTCATCGTCCTGACGGCCATCGGGACGCTGTTCGTCATCGCCGCGATCGGCACCGGCGTCGCGGCCGTGCTCGGTGCGGTCGATCAGCGTCGGCAGCACCTCGCGATCCGCTGAGCGGGCGGCGAGGGCGCGGTGACGCTCCCCACCACCACCGCGCGGCCCCGTCATCCGGCTGCGTTCCCCGCACTCGCCGGGTAGGGTGGTCTGTATGCGTCTCCGCCTGTCGTGTTCCTGCTGTCCCCGCTGAACCGTCCCCGCCGGGATGCCGCCTCAGCCGCCCCAGCCATCCGGTGACGCACGCGAGAGTCGTGCGGTGACGCACCACAGGAACAGATTGCAGACATGAACTACGCAGACTCCGTCCTCGATCTCATCGGGAACACGCCCCTCGTCAAGCTCAACCGGGTCACCGAGGGCATCGCGGCCACCGTGCTCGTCAAGGTCGAGTACCTCAACCCGGGCGGCTCCTCGAAGGACCGCATCGCGACGCGCATCATCGACGCCGCCGAGGCGTCGGGCGACCTCAAGCCGGGCGGCACGATCGTCGAGCCCACCTCCGGCAACACCGGTGTCGGCCTCGCCCTCGTCGCCCAGCAGCGCGGGTACCGCTGCGTGTTCGTCCTGCCCGACAAGGTCGGCGAGGACAAGCGGAACGTGCTCACCGCCTACGGTGCGGAGATCGTCGTCACGCCCACCTCCGTCGCTCCCGACAGCCCCGACTCGTACTACAGCGTGTCCGACCGCCTCACCGCCGAGATCCCGGGCGCGTTCAAGCCCAACCAGTACGCGAACCCGAACGGACCGCGCAGCCACTACGAGTCGACCGGTCCCGAGATCTGGCGCGACACCGAGGGCGAGATCACCCACTTCGTCGCGGGCGTCGGCACCGGAGGAACCATCTCCGGGACGGGCAAGTACCTCAAGGAGGTCTCCGAGGGCGGCGTTCGCGTCATCGGTGCAGATCCGGAGGGCTCGGTCTACTCGGGCGGCACCGGGCGCCCGTACCTCGTCGAGGGCGTCGGCGAGGACTTCTGGCCGACCGCGTACGACCCGTCCATCCCCGACGAGATCATCGCCGTCACCGACGCCGAGTCGTTCGCGATGACGCGTCGCCTCGCCCGCGAAGAAGGACTGCTCGTGGGCGGCTCCAGCGGCATGGCGGTCCAGGCCGCTCTCGTCGCGGCCCGCGACCTCCCGGCGTCCGCCGTGGTCGTCGTCCTCCTGCCCGACGGCGGGCGTGGTTACCTCGGCAAGATCTTCAACGACTCCTGGCTGCAGTCCTACGGGTTCAGTGAGGTCGCCGACGACCGCACCGTGGGCGACATCCTCCGTGGCAAGGGCTCGGAGATGCCGGACCTCGTGCACGTGCACCCGAGCGACACCGTCCGCGACGTCGTCGACATCATGACCGAGTACGGCGTCTCGCAGCTCCCGGTGCTGAGCGCCGAGCCGCCCGTGGTGATGGGCGAGGTCGTCGGTGCGATCGACGAGGCGAGCCTCATGGACGCCGTCTTCAGTGGCGCGGCCAAGATGAACGACGCCGCGAGCGCGTTCGTCGGCGACCCGCTGCCGCTCATCGGTCTCGGTGAGTCCATCCCGGCGGCGCGCGCGGCGCTCGGCTCCGCTCCGGCCTTCCTCGTCACCGACGGCGGCAAGCCGATCGGCGTCATCACGCGGCACGACCTCCTCACGTACCTGGCGGGTTGAGCGTGGGCGGCATGCAGGTCGTCTGGGCGGATTCGGGGCGATGTCCCGACCACGCCCGACCCAGGTGACGCCGTCCGACCGGTCGCCCACCCAGACACCTCCTCGAATCCTGAACCGAAAGAGTCACCCATGAGCAAGCACGACCACGGCTTCGCCACCCGCAGCATCCACGCCGGACAGGAGTTCGACCCCACCACCGGGGCGATCATCCCGCCGATCTACCAGACGTCGACCTTCGTCCAGGACGGCGTGGGCGGGCTCCGCGGCGGCTACGAGTACAGCCGCTCCGCCAACCCGACCCGCACGGCGCTCGAGACGCAGCTCGCCGCCCTCGAGGGTGCGAAGCACGGCTTCTCCTTCGCCTCCGGCCTCGCCGCCGAGGACGCGCTCATCCGCACGGCGCTCCGCCCCGGCGACCACATCGTCATCGGCAACGACGTCTACGGCGGCACCTACCGGCTGATCAACCGGGTGCACGGCGCCTGGGGGATCGAGCACACGGTCGTGGACCTCGGCGACCTCGCGGCCGTCGAAGCGGCGATCATCCCGGGCCGCACGAAGCTGCTGTGGGTCGAGACGCCGAGCAACCCGCTCATGAAGATCAGCGACATCGCGGCGCTCGCGGCCCTCGCGCATCGCCACGAGGTGCTCTCCGTGGTGGACAACACCTTCGCCTCGCCGGCGCTGCAGCAGCCGCTCTCGCTCGGGGCCGACATCGTCGTGCACTCCACGACGAAGTACCTCGGTGGTCACTCCGACGTCCTCGGTGGCGCCATCATCATGAACGACGACGAGCTCGCCGAGCAGCTCGGCTTCGTGCAGTTCGCTGCCGGCGCGGTCTCGGCCCCGCTCGACGCGTGGCTCACGACGCGTGGCATCAAGACCCTCGCGGTGCGCATGCGTCAGCACAGTGCGAACGCGCAGGCGATCGCCGAGTTCCTCGACGGCCACGCCGCCGTCGAGCGCGTCTACTACCCGGGTCTCGAGAGCCACCCCGGTCACGAGCTCGCCGCCCGCCAGATGTCCGGGTTCGGCGGCATGCTGTCGCTCGCGCTCGTCGGTGGCCCGGCTGCGGCCACGCGCCTCGTCGAGAAGACGAAGCTCTTCGCGCTCGCCGAGTCGCTCGGCGGCGTCGAGTCGCTCATCGGCCTGCCGGCGCAGATGACGCACGCCTCGGTGAAGGGCACGGAGTTGGCCGTCCCCGAGAACGTCGTCCGGCTGTCGGTCGGCATCGAGGACGTCGCCGACCTCATCGCCGACCTCGACCGCGCGCTCGCGAAGGTCCTGAAGGCGAGCGCCAAGCACTAGCGGGCCGTTCCGGCTCGTTCGCAATTCATCCTCCTGCCCCTCCCTAACTCAGGACGCCCGCGGCGTGTCGCGCGCTGAGGCCGACGTCGGCCGGCGACGCGCCGGGGCCGTCCTGAGTTGGGGAGGGGTGCGGGGTGGCGGGCGCTTGACCTCAAGTCACGTTGAGGTTCTAGGCTCGGAATCGTGACCACAGCGACGACCCCCGAGCCCGCGACCGGAGCCGACCCGACGCCCCGCGACCGCGGGATCTTCAGCCGCCGCTTCGTCCTCGTCACCATCGGTGCGTGCGCGCTCGTGTTCCTCGGCGCCTTCGAGTCCCTCGCCGTCACGACGATCATGCCGCTCGTGAGTGGCGAGCTCGGCGGCGAGCAGCTCTACGCGCTCGCCTTCGCCGGCCCGCTCGCCGTGAGTGTCATCGGCATGGTCGCGGCCGGCTCGGTCGCCGACCGCCTCGGCCCGGTCCAGCCGCTGCTCGCGTCCGTCGTCCTGTTCCTCGTCGGTCTCCTCCTGGCCGGAACCGCGACCACCATGTGGGCCGTCGTCGCCGGACGCCTCGTCCAGAGCCTCGGTTCGGGAGCGATGACCGTCGCCCTGTACGTCCTCGTCGCACGCATCTACCCACCGGCCCTGCACCCGCGGATCTTCGCCGGCTTCGCGGCCGCCTGGGTGGTCCCGTCCCTGATCGGACCGTTCCTCGCCGGGGTGGTCGCCGAGCGGTTCAGCTGGCACTGGGTCTTCCTCGGTGTGGTCGGGCTCGTGGTCGTCGCGACGATCCTCCTCCTGCCGGCCCTCCGGATGCTGCGCGCCTCCGCAACCGAACGAGCCGAGCGGCAGGCCGCCGAGCAGGAGTCGGCGGAGGGCAGCGGCGAGGCGGCCACCGTCGCGCGGACGGGCGCGGAGCTGCGTCGACTCGGGTGGGCGGTGCTCGTCGCGGCGGCGGTCCTCGCGGTCAACCTCTCGACGGAGTTCTCGGGATGGACCGCCTGGGCGCTCCCGGTCGTCGGTGCGATCGTCGCGATCCTCGCCCTCCGACCACTCATCCCGCTCGGCACGCTCACCGCACGCCGCGGGCTCCCGACGGTCATCCTGGTGCGCGGACTCACCTCCGCCGCGTTCTTCGGCGCCGAAGTGTACGTGCCGTACCTGCTGACCCGCGAGCACGGGCTCACGCCAGCGCTCGCCGGACTCGCGCTCACCGGTGGGGCGATCGCGTGGTCGCTCTCATCCTGGTTGCAGGGGCGCCTCGGGGACCGGCTGTCGAATGCGAACGCCGTGCAGATCGGGTCGTCACTCGTCACGGTCGCCGTCGCGATCGCCCTCTCCGCAGCCCTCGTCGGCCTGCCGCCGGCGGTGCCGGTCGTCGCCTGGGTGGTGAGCGGCGGCGGGATGGGACTCATGTTCCCGCGACTCAGCGTGATGACGCTCGCCTACTCCGACGAGCGCTCGCAGGGGTTCAACAGCGCGGCGATGTCGATCGGCGACGCGATCGGCGGGGCCCTCGCGCTCGCGGCGACCGGGCTGGCGTTCACGGCACTCGACGGCTCTCGCGTGTTCGCGGGGTTGGGCTGGATCGCTCCCGGCGGGATCGCGTTCGCCGGATGCTTCGCCATCGCGCTGGTCGCCGGTGTCGGAGCGGTCGTCGTCGCGCGTCGGGTGAGCCGATCAGCTGAGGCAGGCGCGACCGGGTGAGCCGAGACGCCGTCGCCTGGGTAGTGCTGCGGTGCGTGGGGGGTAGCGTCGCCCACGCATCGCTGCAGTGTCCAGGCGGCGGACTCGCGCTCGAGCGCCGCGCACCGGGTATGATTGATGCAGATATTCCGCGGGCCACGACATGCGTCATCGGTGGCGCTCGCCCAGACGAGGAGCGCCATGCAGGACCCGACGACCACTCGCCCGGAGCAAACCGTTCGCCGGACGCCGGTCTGGCCGCATCTCGTCGCACTCGTCATCGTCGCGGCGACGCTGGTCGTCGGCCTGGCGGTGTATCCGTCTGCACCGGATCCGATGCCGGTGCACTTCGACGCCGCACTCCAGCCGGACACCTGGGCGGCCAAGAGCCTCGGCGGGTTCCTGCTGCCGGTCATCATCGGCACCGCGGTCGTGGCGGTCTTCTGGATCATCGCCGCCTGCACGCCGCTCGCTGGAACGACCCGGTCGGACGACGGCCCACACCCATCGGCCACTGCATCGACGTGGTCCACGCAACTGTCGCCTCGTCCCGAGGTGACAGCGGCCACGACGGCGGCCACGATGCGGCTGCTGGGCGACATGTCGATCGCGACCGCCGCGCTCATCGCGGTCGTCGCACTCACCACCTGGCTCGGCGTGCCCGCGTGGATGGCGCCCTGGCTGCTCCCGGTGCTCCTGGCGATGTTCTTCGGATCACTCGCCGTGTCGTGCGTCCGGGTGTTCCGGGCGCAGCGCGGGCTCGGTTGACGGCGCCCGCGTTCACGAGGGGTGCCGAAGCCGCGTACCCTTGATGCGTACGTCTCGGCTCGTCCCCCCAGTGACCCGCTCCTCGTGTCTCGGAGCCGGACTGCAGAAGGACTCTCTTGAGCGACGAATGCAAACACGGTTTCGACAACGGCCTCTGCGCGACCTGCTTCCCGCCGCCGCCTCGCGAGGTGCCGGTCGCTGAACCACCCGCTCCCAAGGTCCGTCGGTCGACGGTCGCTCCCTCGCTCCGCGAGCCGGCCCCGACCCGCGTGCGGACCGCCGCCACCACGAAGACGGTGACGAAGGCGGCAGCCGCCCTGCCCGTCGTGCGCGTCGGCGAGCAGCGGCTGTACCACGTCACCCACATCCGCAACCTCGAGCGCATCCTCGAGACCGGCAGCATCCTACCGGTGGCGTCACCGGCGCTCCCCGACGGGCCGGTCGTCGACATCGCCGCTGCGAGCCACCGCGAGGCGCGACGCACGATGGTGCTCGCCGGCACCGACGACCTCACGCCGGCCGACTTCGTCCCGTTCTTCCTCACCCCGGACGCCGACCTCTGGGCGGGCATCCGCGCGGGCGAGCACGACGTCCGCCTGTCCGCCGAGGCGTTCGCATCATCGGTCAACGACTACGTCGTGCTCGTCACCACGATCGACGGCGCCGCCGTGCACCCGGGTGAGTTCGACGCCGACACCGGCCGGCCCTCCCGGGCACGCGTCGTGGTCGCCGACGGTGACGCCTCCCACGTGCTCACGAGCATCGGCGCCAACGCGATGACCGCCGACCGCATGGTGCAGCGATTCGCGACCGACGAGGACCCTGCGGCCCTCCGACGCGCCGAGGTGCTCGTCGCCGACGCCGTGCCGTTCGACCGAGTCACGGTGATCGGTGTCGCGACGGTCAACGTCCGCGAGCACGTCAAGCGACTGGTCGCCGGCGCCGGCCACCGCACCAAGGTCGCCGCCTACACCCCCTGGTTCCAGGAGCACGTCGCCGAGTAGGCGAAGCCTCACCGCGTTCACAACTCCTGGTGTGCGGTGCCGGAACCGACTGCCGGCGCCGTGTCGGGCGGTCCAGCCGCCCTCAGCAGGAGTTGTGCGCGGGAACGAGTGCGCACCTCGGCCGCGCGGAGGTGACGCGTCCCCGTCCGAGGGCACCGGACTCAGGGCGAGCTGCTGTCCGCAACTCCTGCTGCATGGCCCCAGGACCACCGCGCCGGACGCGGAAAGGCCGGATCGGGGCGAGCTGCAGGAGTTGTGCACGGATGAACGCCCCGGGGGAGGGGACGGGACAGGACGGGACTGGTCAGGCGCGCGGCGGCGTGCTCTCGCGGAGGAGGACGGTCGCGCCGACGGGCTCCGTCGTCGTGCTGTCCGTCGCCGGGTCCAGCGCCAGTCGCACCGCGTGCTCACCGACCGCCTCGAGCGGCACGGCGACCGTGGTGAGCGCCGGGGTGACGTCGCGGGAGGTCGCGATGTCGTCGTAGCCGGCGACCGCGAGGTCCTCGGGAAGGCGGAGCCCGGCCGCGCGGAACGCCGACATCGCGCCGATCGCCATCACGTCGTTGACGGCGAAGACCAGGTCGACGTCGTCGAGTCCCAGCTGCAGGAGTTCGGCGGCACCCTGGCGCCCGCCGTCGCGGGTGAACTCGGCCCGGACGATCCTCGACGGATGGATCGCGATACCGTGCTCGGCCAAGCCCTCGGCGAACCCGCTCACGCGCTCGCGGGAGGTCAGCAGGCGATCGTCGCCGGCGATGACGGCGAACCGGCGGTACCCGGCACCGACGAGCTCCCGGGCCAGCTCGCGGGCGCCGGTCGCGTTGCCGAGCTGCACCGTGGCGAACGGCAGCGTCCGCTGCGAGACGAGGACGACGCGTCCACCCGTCGACTCGTAGGCCGCGAGCTCATCCGACAGTCGGTGCTCCGACGCGACCCCGTCCCAGCGGCTGCCCGTCAGGATGATGGCACGTGGCCGTTGCCCGCGGAGCACCCGCACGAGTTCGAGTTCGCGCTCGTGGTCGCGGTGCGTGACCGCCATCGTCGTGGCGATGCGCTGCTCGTCGGCCGCGCGGATGGCCCCGGCCGCGATGGACGAGAAGTACGGGTCGGCGATGTCGCTCACGAGGAGCGAGATCGTCGACGACAGCCCCTTCGCGACCGCCTGGGCCGACAGGTTCGGCGTGTAGTTCAGGCGGAGCGCGGCGTCGAGGACCCGCCGGCGGAACGTCTCGTTGACCGTCCGGGTGCTCCCGTTGAGCGCGCGCGACGCGGTGGCGAGGGAGACCCCCGCCTCACGGGCGACGTCGTGCAGCGTCGGTGGGACCGGCGTCGCCCGGTGCTCGTCGACCGACATGGCGCTCCTTCGTACTGGCGGCTGCTGAGACACACTCTGCCACAGGGCGGCCGCGGCGATCAGGGGTGGTGGATCGCGTCGTCGTCGTGGTCGAGGTGCGGGACGACCGTCGCCTGGAACGCGTCGACGGTGCGATCGACCACCTGCTGGAACGGGCTGTCCCAGATGTCCTGGTTGAAGAGCTCGACCTCGATGTCGCCCGTGTACCCCGCCGCCTCGACGGCACGGGTGAGCGAGCCGAAGTCGACGACGCCGTCGCCCGGATAGTGCCGGGAGAGGAGGACGTCCGCGGCGAGCGGCGTCACCCAATCGCACGCCTGGTAGCTGGAGATCCGACCGGTCGCACCCGCGCGGGCGATCTGCTCGAGCACCTGCGGGTCCCACCAGATGTGGAAGGTGTCGACGACCACTCCGACGGACTCCGGAGCGAACTGCTCGGAGATGTCGAGGGCCTGACCGAGCGTCGAGACGACCGCGCGGTCCGACGCGTACATCGGGTGCAGCGGCTCGATGGCGAGCTGCACGCCGGATTCGAGCGCGTGGTCGGTGAGTTCACCGATCGCGTCACGGACGAGTTCGCGGGCGCCGATGAGGTCGCGGGACCCGGCAGGGAGGCCGCCGACCACGAGGACGAGTGCCGGGGCGCCCAGGGCTGCGGCCTCGTCGATCGCGGCCCGGTTGTCGTCGATCGACGTCCGGCGAGCCGGTCCCTCGGGCATGGTGAAGAAACCACCACGGCACAGGCTCGAGACGCGCAGGCCGCTGTCCGTGAGGAGGCTCGCCGAGGCTGCGACGCCGTACTCCTGAACGGGCTCGCGCCAGGCGCCGAAGCTCGTGACGCCGGCCGCGGTGACGGCCGCGACCGCCTCCGGGAGGGTGGCGTACTTGATCGTGGCCTGGTTGACCGAGAGTCGCGGGTGCGGGGTGGTGCGCCCCTCGACAGGCTCGGGGACCGGGGTGTGGGTGGTGGCGCTCATCGGGTTCCTCCCGCAGTGGTCAGCGTGCCGACGACGCCGGCCGTGCGCAGCAGGCCCGTCCAACGTTCGGCGGCGAGCTCCGGGTGCTCGAGTGCGCCGGCCGCGTCGGCGAGGCGCACGATCTCCGACAGGTGCGGCAGGCTCCGGGCCGCGTGCAAGCCGCCGACCATCGAGAACGCCGGCTGGTGGCCGTTCAACCAGCTGAGGAAGGCGATGCCCGTCTTGTAGTAGTACGTCGGCGCGGCGAAGATCTGCCGCGACAGGGCCTCGGTCGGTCGGAGGATCCGCTCGTAGGCGGCCGGGTCGCCGGCGTCGAGCGCTCGGATCGCGGCGGACGCGGCCGGAGCGATCGCGGTGAACGCTCCGAGCAGGGCGTCGGAGTGTCCGACGGCGTCACCGGCGATGAGGTCGACGTAGTTGAAGTCGTCACCGGTGAACATCGTCGTGCCGGCCGGGAGGCGACGTCGGACGGCGATCTCCGCGTCGGCGTCGAGGAGGCTCATCTTGACCCCGGCGACGTGGTCGACGTGGTCGGTCATGATGCGCAGCAGCGTGTCGGAGGCCTCGGCGACGTCGGTCGAACCGAAGTACCCCTCGAGGCTCGGGTCGAACGCCGTGCCGAGCCAGTGCAGGACCACGGGCGACTGCGCGGCCGACAGGACCCGGTCGTAGACGCGACGGTAGTCGTCGGCGGACTGCGCCGCCCTCGCCAGGTGTCGGCTGGCCATGAGCACGGTCCCGGCGCCCGCGTCCTCGGCGAACGCGAGTTGTTCGAGGTAGGCGTCGGCGACCGCGTCGAGCGAGACGGTCTCATCGGTGAGGTGGTCGGTGTTGACGCCCACGACGAGCGCGCCGCCGACGGAGGCGGCCTCCGCGGCGCTCCGGGTGATCAGCTCGCGCGTGGCGGCGGTGTCGAGCCCCATGTTCCGCTGGGCGGTGTCCATCGCGTCCGCGACGCCGAGGCCGTACGACCATACGTGGTGGCGGTAGGCGAGCGTCGCGTCCCAGTCGAGCTCGGCGGGCGCGCCCGGCACGTTGTCGCCCCAGGCCGTCGGTACGACGTGTGCCGCGGCGTAGGCGGTGCGGCTCGTCAGGGGAGTGCTCGGGCGCTCGGCCACGACGGGCTCGCGGAGCTCCAGCGCGGTGACCGTGCCGTCGGTCGAGAGCAGCGGGACGGACGTCATCGTGCGACCGAGGCCTCGAGCGACGCCAGCTCCTCGTCCGCGCCGGCGGTGTCGCCCGGGCTTCCGAGCGTCACCTCGGGAAGGTCGAGGCGGCGGCCGGTGCGCGAACTCTCGAGGCCGAGTTCCGCGAGCAGGACGCCGCGCGCGCCGGCGAGCAGGTCGTACTCGTAGGGGCCGTCCTCGACGACGTGGCGGAGGAACTCCTCCCACTGCGTCTTGAAGCCGTTCTCGAACACGTCGTTCGTCGGCACGTCCTGCCAGTCGCCCGCGTAGTCGTGGTCGTCGGCGAGGTCGGGGTTCCACACCGGCTTCGGGGTGACGTTCCGCGGCTGCACCTTGCAGCCGAAGAGGCCGGCGACGGCGGAGCCATGCGTGCCGTCGACCTGGAACTGCACGAGCTCGTCGCGGTCGACGCGCACCGTCCAGCTGGAGTTGAGCTGGGCGATGACGCCGCCCTCGAGCTCGAAGACCCCGTAGGCGGCGTCGTCGGCGGTGGCCGCGTAGGCCTCGCCCCGTTCGTCGAAGCGCTCGGGGATGTGCGTCGTCGCCTTCGCGTACACGGACTCGACCCGACCGAAGAGGTTCTCGAGCACGTAGCTCCAGTGCGGGAACATGTCGACGACGATGCCGCCGCCGTCCTCGGCCCGATAGTTCCAGCTCGGGCGCTGCGCCGGCTGCCAGTCGCCCTCGAACACCCAGTAGCCGAACTCACCGCGGACGGAGAGGATCCGACCGAAGAAGCCCGAGTCGATGAGGCGCTTGAGCTTGCGCAGCCCCGGCAGGTAGAGCTTGTCGTGCACGACGCCGTTCTTCACGCCCGCCTCGGCGGCGAGGCGTGCGAGCTCCAGCGCCTCCTCGAAGGACTCCGCCGTCGGCTTCTCCGTGTAGATGGTCTTGCCGGCGGCGATCGCCTTGCGCAGTGCGGTGGCGCGGGCCTTGGTGACGAGGAAGTCGGCGTAGATGTCCCAGCGGGGGTCGGCGAGGACCGCGTCGAGGTCGGTCGAGGTGTGTTCGATGCCGTGCCGCGCGGCGAGCTCGTCGAGGGTCACCTGGTTGCGGCCGACGAGGATCAACTCGATCTGGCGGCGGGTGCCGTCGGACAGCTGCACGCCGCCCTGCTCCTGGATGGCCAGCAGCGAGCGCACGAGGTGCTGCCGGTAGCCCATGCGCCCGGTGGCGCCGTTGACGATGATCCCGATGGTCTGCTCTGACACGGTGGCTCTTCCTCTGGTTCGTGTTCCGGTCCCGGCGGCCTCGGGCCGTCCGGAAAGCGTTTACCGGGTCACTGTAGAACGACGTGCAGGGCCGTGGCAAGCGTTCGAACCGATTCGGTCACAGGTGATCACATATCGGACACGGATGCGGATTGAATCGTTGCATCGTCCGACGGGGCCGTGATAGAACTTGATGCAGCTCAGCCGGGAAACGCTTTCCGGGAAGTCATCAACGACGATCGACAAGGAGGTCCGACGTGGTCCGTGCAACTCCAGGAGCGCCCAGGACGACACTCGCGAGGGGTGTTCGGTGAGCGCGCTCGGCGAGCTCCGCAAGCTCAGCGCCGGCAAACGCCCGCAGACGGCGGCCGAGAAGGCCTTCATCAAGAAGGACAACCGCCGCGACAACAAGGCCGCCTACCTGTTCCTCCTCCCGTGGCTCATCGGACTCGCCGTCATCACCGTCGGCCCGATGGTCGCCTCGCTCGCGCTGTCCTTCACGAAGTACAACCTGCTGCAGGCGCCCAAGTTCATCGGCCTCGACAACTTCATCCGCATGATCGGCGACGAGCGGCTCCACAACTCGCTCGGCGTCACGTTCGTGTACGTCTTCGTGTCGGTGCCGCTCCAGCTCGCCGCGGCCCTGGCGCTGGCCGCCCTGCTCGACCGCGGTCTCCGCGGCCTCGCGATCTACCGGTCCGTGTACTACCTGCCGTCGCTCCTCGGCTCCTCCGTCGCCATCGCGGTGCTGTGGAAGCAGGTGTTCGGCGGCGAAGGCCTCGTGAACCAGTTCATCGCGATCTTCGGGATCGAGGGCCGCAGCTGGATCGCCGACCCGTCCACCGCCCTCTCCACACTGATCACGCTGAACGTGTGGACCTTCGGCGCACCGATGGTGATCTTCCTCGCCGGCCTGCGGCAGATCCCCGTCATGTACCACGAGGCGGCGCAGATGGACGGCGCGACGAAGTGGCAGCGGTTCACCAAGATCACCCTGCCGCTGCTCACCCCGATCATCTTCTTCAACCTCGTGCTGCAGATCATCCACGCGTTCCAGGCCTTCACGCAGGCCTTCATCGTGTCGGGCGGAACGGGCGGCCCAGCCGACTCGACGCTGTTCTACACGCTGTACCTCTACAACCGCGGCTTCTCGAACTTCGACATGGGCTACGCCTCGGCCATGGCCTGGTTCCTGCTCCTCATCATCGGAGTCTTCACCGCGATCAACTTCTGGGCCTCGAAATACTGGGTGAACTACGATGACTGACACGCTGACCACACGGTCCATCACGACGGACAGCAAGAACCGCAGTCGCGAGGCCAAGGAGGCCGAACGGCAGTACCGCCGCGCTCGTGGCTGGTCGCCCTGGAAGTCGGTCCTGAAGCACATCGGCCTCATCCTCGTCGGCTTCATCATGCTCTACCCGGTGATCTGGCTCGTCGTCTCCTCGCTCCGCCCGACGGAGGAGATCTTCCGGAACCCCGGCATCGTCCTCGACAGCTTCGAGGTGAGCAACTACAGCGAGGGCTGGAACACCCTCTCCGAGCCGTTCCACGTGTTCCTGCTGAACTCCGTGCTCATCGTCCTCGGCTGCATCGTCGGCAACCTCGTGTCCTGCTCGATGGCCGCCTACGCCTTCGCCCGGCTGAAGTTCAGCGGCAAGCGCTGGTGGTTCGCGGCGATGCTCATGACGCTCATGCTGCCGATCCACGTGATCATCGTGCCGCAGTACATCATGTTCTCCCAGCTCGGTTTCGTGAACACGTACCTGCCGCTGATCCTGCCGAAGATCCTCGCGACCGACGCGTTCTTCGTCTTCCTCATGGTGCAGTTCATCCGCGGCATCCCGAAGGAACTCGACGAGGCGGCACGCATCGACGGCTGCGGCCACCCGCGCATCTTCGGGGTCATCATCCTGCCGCTCATGGTGCCGGCGCTCGCGACGACCGCCATCTTCACCTTCATCTGGACCTGGAACGACTTCTTCAGTCAGCTCCTGTACCTGACGAAACCGGAGATGTACACGGTGCCGCTCGCCCTGCGGGCGTTCATGGACGCGCAATCGTCCACCTCGTGGGGGCCGATGTTCGCGATGAGTGTCGTCTCGCTCCTGCCGATCTTCCTCGTCTTCCTGTTCGGTCAGCGGTTCCTGTTGAAGGGCATCGCGACGACCGGCGGCAAGTGAGGGCCGACCCACCGACCAGCACCTCCGCAGCACCCGCACCAGACCACCAGCACCACACCCAGCACCACCGGATCCAGCAGCTCCGGATCCGGATCGATCGATTCGAAAGGGAACAGCATGAGCATCAGCAAGCACGGCAGAGCCGCCGGCTTCATCGCGACGGGAGCCGTCGCAGCCCTCCTCCTCGCCGGCTGCAGCGCCGGGGGCGACGCCGCCACCGAACTGTCCGACGAGCCCGTCACCCTCCGCTTCACCTGGTGGGGCAACGACGCCCGCACGGCGGCGACCCAGGAGGTCATCGCGGCCTTCGAGAAGGAGCACCCGAACATCACCATCGAGCCGCAGTTCACGGACTGGGCCGGCTACTGGGACAAGCTCGCCACCGAGACGGCGGCGAACGACACCCCCGACATCATCCAGATGGACGAGAAGTACATCGCCACCTACGGCGACCGGGGCGCGCTCCTCGATCTGAACACGGTCACCGACCAGCTCGACCTCGGCGACTTCCCCAAGGAGACGCTGACGTCCGGCACGGTCAACGACTCGCTCTACGGCGTCCCCTCGGGCATCACGAGCTACTCCTTCGTCGTGAACCCCGACCTGCTCGCCTCGGCCGGCATCGAGATGCCCGATGACGAGACCTGGACGTGGGACGACTTCACCGAGCTGAGCGAGCAGGTCTCGGCAGCCGGTGGCGGATCGATCTACGGCTTCCAGCCCTTCGGCTTCGAGGACGGCGGCCTGAACAACTGGGCCCGTCAGCACGGCGACGAGCTGTACAACGACAAGGGTGAGGTCTCCATCAAGCCGGAGACCCTGTCCTCCTGGTGGGCGTACCTCCTCGACCTCGTGAATGCGGGAGCGACGCCGTCGCCGTCCGCGATCATCGAGAAGCAGGCCGGTGGCCTCGCCGAGTCGTTCACCGCGACCAACTCGGCCGCGTTCGCCCCCTGGTGGAACAGCCAGCTGACGGCCCTGACCGAGGCGAGCGGGTCGCCGCTCGAGCTCCTGCGGGTGCCGACGGTGGACGGCGGCGCCGATGGTTCCGCGTACTACAAGCCGTCGATGTACTGGTCGGCGTCCGCCCGGACCGAGCACCCCGCCGAGGCCGCGCTGTTCATCGACTTCCTCGCCAACAGCGAGACCGCGGCCGACTCGCTCCTCACCGAGCGCGGCGTCCCGGCCAACACGAAGATCCGTGAGTACATCACGCCGAAGCTGGCCGAGACCGACCAGGCGGTCGTCGAGTTCCTCGACGGGCTCGCCGACGACATCGGTGAGCCGCCGACCGTCACGCCCGCCGGTGGCAGCGCGATCGAGGCGCTCGTGAAGCAGTACACCGAGCAGGTCCTCTTCGGCAAGAACACGCCCGACCAGGCCGCCGAGGGGTTCATCAAGGACCTCAAGGCCGCCGTCGCAGCCGGCTGATCCTGCCACCGCCTCTCGACCGGCTCGGGGAACGACGTCCGTTCCCCGGGCCGGTCGATCGGCAGCTCCACCACCGCTTCATCCGAGGGGATCCCGTGACCACCGACCACCGCCCCCGTCCGACCGGTCTCGCGCTGACGCACGAGGTCGGTTCGGCCATCACCGTGCACCTCGACGGGATCGCCATCCTGCGGTACACCTACCGACCGGACACGGTCCAGCGCGAATCGCCGAAGCCGTACCTCCATCCGGTGCGCACGGCAGGTGGCGCGCTCGTGACGCTGGCCAGACCGCACGACCACGTCTGGCACACCGGGATCGCCTGGGCCCTCCCGCACGTCGGCGACGACAACTTCTGGGGCGGCCCGACCTTCACCGGGACCGCCTACGAACAACTCGCGAACAACGGCCGCTCCGAACACGTCGCCGTCACGGACCTCCGCGCCGACCCGGACGAGGTGCGGTTCGCGCATACGCTCGCGTGGACCGCGGAGGACGGTCGGCACCTCGTCGACGAGGAGCGCGCGCTCACGGTGCGACCGGCCGCCGGCGACTGGACGCTGACCTTCGAGACCCGGATGCGCAACGTCTCCGGCCGGGACCTGTCGATCGGGTCGCCCACGACGAAGGGGCGGGAGAACGCCGGCTACGGCGGGCTCTTCTGGCGCGGCCCGCGATCCTTCACCGGCGGCACCCTGCACACCCCCGACGGGAGCGGCGGCGAGGAGTTCCGCGGCACCCGCCACGCGTGGATGGGCTTCACCGGCCTCCACGACGGAACGGCCGCGGCGTCGAGCATCGTCATCGTCGACGACCTGCGGAACCCCGCGCACCCGCCGCAGTGGTTCGCGCGCACCGAGGAGTTCGCCGGCCTCTGCCCGGCGCCGTTCTTCAGCGAGGAACTGCCCTTCGGAGTCGACGAGACCCTCGAGTTCCGCTACGCCGTCGTCGTCGCCGACGGTGCAGCCGGGGACGGCCGGGCCGCTGCGCTCGCCGCATCCGGTCGAGACGCGCTCGAACGGTCGCGTTCTGGCCGTGCCGATCACCACGACAGCGCGCCCACAATAGCGCCCGCCGCACCGACCCGGAAGGACCCACACGCATGACCACGACCCGCGAACGCTACGCCCTCATCGGCACCGGACACCGCTCGCAGATGTACCTCGACGCCATCGCCGGCCCGCACGCCGACGTCGCCGAGCTCGTCGCCTGGAGCGACAGCAACCCCGGCCGGCTCGACCACTACGAGGCGGTCCTCGCCGAGCAGGGGGTCCCGCTGCCGGCTCGGTACGGCCCGGACGACGTCGAGCGGCTCATCGCCGAGGAACGCGTGGACCGGGTGATCGTGACGACCCCCGACTTCACGCACGCCGAGATCGTCTCGCGCGCGCTCCTCGCAGGCGCCGACGTCGTCGTCGAGAAGCCGCTCACCATCGATCGCGAGGGCGTCGAGCGCATCGCGGCGGCCGTCGCCGAGAGTGGCCGGAACGTCGTGACGACCTTCAACTACCGCTACAGCCCGCGGAACTCGGAGCTGCGCCGCATCGTGCAGGACGGTGGGATCGGACGGGTGACGAGCGTGCACTTCGAGTGGGTGCTCGACACCGTGCACGGCGCCGACTACTTCCGCCGCTGGCACCGCGAGAAGGAGCACTCCGGCGGGCTCCTCATCCACAAGGCGTCGCACCACTTCGACCTCGTCAACTGGTGGATCGGTGCGCGGCCGGCCTCCGTCTACGCCACCGGAGGCCTCCGCTTCTACGGTGATGCCAACGCGGCCGAGCGCGGGCTCGCGGCGCGTCCAGGGCGTGGATCGGTGCCGGACGACGCCGAGGCGGCGGCTCGCGGGCGCTCGAACGACCCGTTCGCCCTCGACCTGCGTGACGACCCGCGGCTCGAGTCGCTCTACCTGCGGGCGGAGCAGCACGACGGGTACCTGCGCGACCGCGACGTCTTCTCGCCCGGGATCGACATCGAGGACAACCTGTCCGTCCTCGTCGCGTACGACGGCGGCGCCTCGCTCAGCTACTCCCTGAACGCCCACGCGCCGTGGGAGGGGTATCGCGTCGCCGTCAACGGGACGGAGGGCCGGGTCGAGCTCGAGGTCGTGGAGCGCGCCGCCGTGCTCGTGGGGGCCGACGGGCGCGTCGTCCTCGACCCGAGCCTGAGCGGCGACGGCGAGACCGCCGACGGCGCTGCCTCCGCCGCACCGGTCCGCTCGCGCGGGGAACGCCTCGTGCTGCAACGCCACTGGGAGGAGGCCCGGGAGGTCGAGATCCCCGAGGGCGTCGGCGGACACGGCGGCGGCGACGCGTTCCTGCTGCGGCACCTCTTCGACCGCGTCACCGAGGACGAACTGGGACGGCCCGCCGGCTACGACGACGGCGTGCGGGCGATCTCGGTGGGCATCGCCGGGAACGAGTCGCTGCTGACCGGGCGTCCGGTCGCGACGATCGCGCCGTGAGCAGCGGCTCGGAGGCCGGCGCCGGCGCCGACCCGGACGTCGGGTCGACCTCGGCCGCTGAGCCGATGACCGAGCCCGCCCAGATCACCGAGTCTGTTCCGGCCGCTGAGTCTGTTCCGGTCGCCGAGTCTGTCCCGGTCGCCGAGCCTGTCGAGGTCCGGTCCCGGACAGGGTCGGTCCCGGTCCCGGATGCTGCCTTGCGGGATGGTCCCGTATCGGTCGGCGTCCCGGTCGCCGGCCACGTCCCGGTCGTGGACCATGTCGCGGTCACCGAGCCCGTCGAGGTGCGGTCCCGACCGGTCATACCTCCACCTGCGCGCGACCCCGGTCTGCGGGCGCTCGCCGCCCGGTTCCGGGAGTCGATCCGGGGCGTCAGTGCCGCAGACTGGTCGCTCGACGCCACGCGAACGCGCCTCGCCGAGGTCCTCGGTCTCTTCCCACGACCGGCGCCGCCCGAGCCGCCCGAGGAGCTCGGCAGCTGGACCCGTGACGGCGTCGACGGGGTCGGACTCCGCTGGTCGACCGGTTTCGGTGCGCCGACGTCGGCGTGGCTGTTGCGGCCGGCCGGCGAGACGGGCGTGCTCCCGGGTGCGCTGGCCCTGCACGACCACGGTGGGTTCACGCGCGTCGGGCGGGAGAAACTCGCGGACGGGCCCGATGGCGTGCCCGCCACGACGTCCGTCTCGTGCGAGGAGCTGCAGGCGTTCCGCGACCGCTACTACGGAGGCCGCGCCGTCGCGTCCGACCTCGCGCGCGACGGGTTCGCCGTGCTCGTGCACGATGCGTTCGGGTGGGGATCCCGGCGGATCCCGGACGAGGCCGTCGCCGAACGCTTCCATCGGACCGTCGACCTGCAGCTCGCCGGCCGTCGGGCTGAGTCGATCCGACGCGGAATGGAGGTCGCGGTGGTGTCGCCCGGGCAGCGGTCCGAGCTCCTCGCGGCGGCCAACGAGCCGCAGCTCGCGAAAGAGCTGGGCGTCCTGGGCACCTCGCTCGCCGGTCTCGTCCTCCGCGACGACCTCATCGCGCTCGACCAGCTGGCGGCCGCGCCCGGGGTCCGTTCCGGAGCCGTCGCGTGCTTCGGCCTCTCCGGTGGCGGTGCCCGGGCCGTCCTGCTCTCTGCCATGGACGACCGGATCCGTGCTGCGGGCGTGGTCGCGATGATGTCGACGTTCGACGGGGTGCTCGACGGGCACGCCGATCAGCACTCGTGGTCGTTCCTCTCACCGGGACTGTCGCGGGTCGGCGACTGGCCGGAGCTCGCCTCCCTGCGCCCCGGGCTGCCGCTGCTCGTCCAGTACGCCGAGCGCGACGAACTCTTCGAGCCGGCCGGGATGCGCGATGCCCACGCGATCCTCGCCGAGCGGTACCGGATCGGTGCCGAGCGCTCGGCCTACACGGGCACCTTCCACGACGAACCGCACAGCTGGTCCGTACCGATGCAGGCCGAGCTGCGCGCCTGGCTCGCCGCCGCCCTCGCCTGACCCGTCATCCGCCGGTTCTGTCCCAACTCAGGAGAAGTGCGGTGTGTCGGGTCTTTGCGGACCCTCAGGTGGGTGACGCGCCGGAGAGCTCCTGAGTTGGGGATGAACGGGAGCGGCGGTCAGGCGGGGAGCTCCAGGACGCCGTCGACGCGGCGGGGGAGACGGAGCGGGTTCGCCTCGTGCAGGGCCTCGGGGAGCGCACGCTCGGGTGCGTCCTGGTAGACGATCGGACGCTGGAAGCGGCGCACCGCCGACGCACCCACCGAGGTGTGGAGCGAGGTCGTCGCCGGCCACGGTCCGCCATGGTGCTGCGCCCAACCCACAGCGACACCCGTCGGCCAGCCGCCGAAGAGCACCCGGCCGGCGATCGGCTCGAGCCGCGACACGAGACCGGCGATGTCCTCACCGGGCGCCGCGTGCACGGTCGCGGTGAGCGCGCCACCGACCTCGGCCAGGACCGCGAGCAGCTCGGCGTCGTCCGCGACCTCGATGACGAGCGTCGCCGGCCCGAAGATCTCCTCGAGCAGGACCTCGGGGGCGTCGAGCACTGTCGCGGCGGTGGTCGCGAGGACGGTCGGAACGCCGGAATCCGCAGCCGCCGTCTCGCCGCCGAGGAGCGTCCGCACCCCGGGATGGCCGGCGGCGCGAGCGGTACCCGCGGCATAGGCCTGGGCGATGCCCGGCGTCAGCATGCGCCCGGCGACGGTGTCCGCCGCGGCCTGCGCGACGAGCTCGGCGAACCCGCTGCCGCTCGGCACGAGGACCAGGCCGGGGTTCGTGCAGAACTGCCCCACGCCGAGCGTGAAGGATGCCGCCAGCCCGCGAGCGAGGTCACCCGCCGCCTCACCCTGCAGCGCGGCCTCGGTGATGACGACCGGATTCGTGCTGCCGAGCTCGCCGTAGAAGGGGATCGGGGCCGGCCGCTGCGACGCCAGGTCGAACAGTGCGCGCCCGCCGGCGAGCGAGCCCGTGAACCCGACCGCGGTGATCGCCGGGTGCTGCACGAGGGCGGTGCCCTGCTCACGACCCTCGACGAGCGCGAAGGTGCCGTCCGGGGCTCCGGCCGAGCGCAACGCCTCGGTGACGATCGCCGCGGTCAGCCGGGAGAGTCGCGGGTGGCCGGAGTGCGCCTTCACGATGACCGGGCACCCGGCAGCCAGCGCCGACGCCGTGTCGCCGCCGGCGACCGAGAACGCGAACGGGAAGTTCGAGGCACTGAAGACCGCGACCGGCCCCGTCGGCCGGAGCATCCGTCGCAGCTCCGGCTTGGGCGGGGTGGCGGAGGCGTCGGCGTGGTCGATGACGACTTCGAGGAATGCGCCGTCGCGGAGGACGGCGGCGAACAGCCGCAGCTGGCCCGTCGTCCGCGCGACCTCGCCCGTGAGGCGCGCGGTCCCGAGGTGGGACTCCTCGTCGGCGAGTGCGACGAGCTCGTCGACCCGGGCGTCGAGTGCGTCGGCGGCGGCCTCGAGCCAGGCGGCGCGGGTCCAGGGCGCGGTGGATGCGAGCTCGGAGGAGGACGCGGCTGCTGCCGCGGCGACCTCGTCGACGGTCGGAACGGCGGCACGGCCCGCGTCGGAGGTGATGGCTGCGGTTCCCGCGGCGCTGGCGGCCGAGCTTCCGGTGCGTCCGCTGCCGCTGCCGCTGCCGCTGCCGGCGTCGGGGCCGGCGGTCCTGGCGGTGGCGCCCTGCAAGTCGGCCTCGGTGCGGTCGATCGTGCCGGTGCTGTGGTCGGTGTCGTGCATGGCGATGACTCCTCGAGGATGCGGGTACGGCTGGTGATGATCGGGGCGTGTGGCCGGCCTGCGGAAGGCCGAGCGGACGGGTCAGCGCCCGACGGCAGCGGTCTCGGCGATCCGGTCGCGGATGACGAAGCCGAGGCCCGGTCGCTGCTCGACCTGCACCAGGCCCGCCGCGATGGTGACCGGCCCGGGCGGGTCGATGGCGCCGATCGCGACGAAGCCCGCATCCTCGACGTCCTCGACCTCGGTGAGCTGCGGGAGGGCGAGGGCGAGCTGCCCGGAGAGGTCGGGGAGCAGGTGCGGCGCGAGCGTGAGTCCGGCGTCGTCGACGAGCGCGGCGATCGCGAGGAAGGGGGTGATGCCGCCGACGCGGACCACGTTCGGTTGCAGGACGTCGGCGACGCCACGGTCGACGAGGTCGCGGAACCGGTGGATCGTGTGCACGTTCTCGCCCAGTGCGATCGGGAGGTCGGTCGCCTGACGCAGCCGTTCGTACCCCGCGGTGTCGTCCGAGCGCAGCGGCTCCTCGATCCAGGCCGGGTCGACGACGCCGAGCCGTTCCAGGGACGAGACCGCTTGGTCGACGTCCCAGCGCTGGTTCGCGTCGATCATGAGCCGGCGGTCCGGTCCGAGCAGTTCGCGCACCATCGTCACGCGGTCGACGTCCTCGGCGAGGTCGGGCTTGCCGACCTTGATCTTGACGGCGTCGTAGCCCGCCGCGATCCACCGCTCGACCTGCGCGGCGAGCGAGGCGGCGTCGAGGTGGAGGTTCACGCCACTGCCGTACGCCCGGACCGTGTCGCGTCGACGGCCGAGGAGGTCGGCGAGCCCGAGACCGGCCCGTCGCCCGCGGAGGTCCCAGAGCGCGGTGTCGAGCCCGGCGAGCGCGATCGTGGTGATCCCGCCACCACCGGCCTCGTGCAGATGCGCCCACAGCCGCGGCCAGAGCGTTTCGGGGTCGGTCGTCGCTCCGAGGGCGGCGGCCGTGATGTCGTCGTCGAGCAGCGCCCGGACGGCCGTGGCTCCGATCGTCGGTGTCCAGGTGAAGCCCGAGCCGGTCGCGCCCTCGTCGTCGACGACGTCCACGCGGATGAGATGGAGCCACGGCGCCTCGGGCACCCAGGGGCGCGGCATGGCGAATCGGCCGAGCGAGGTGGTGATGGAGGCGATCCCGGGCATCGTCAACGCCCTGCGGCCAGGGTCGCGTGCTCGGCGACGAGGTCGGCGCCGGTCGCGAGGAGTGCGTCCAGGCGGTCGGTCTGCTCGGGGGTCGGATCGACGAAGGGCGACCGCACGGAACCGACCGGCAGACCGCCGAGCCGGACGCCGGCCTTGATGAGCGACACGGCGAAGCCGGGGGTCTCGTCGCGGAGGGCGACCAGCGGCCGGTAGAAATCGCGGAGCAGGCGCTCGCGCAGCGGTTCGTCGTGCTCGGTGTACGCGCGGTAGAACAGCGTCGCGAGCTCGGGCAGCATGGCGAAGACGGCCGAGGAGTAGAGCGGGATGCCGATGCCGCGGTAGGCGGCCTGCGTGAGCTCGGCGGTGAGGAGGCCGTTGAAGAAGGCGAAGTCGCAGCGTCCCTCCTCGTGCACCGCCAGCACGATGTCCTGGGCGGCCGCGACGTCGCCGACGCCGTCCTTGAAACCGACGACCTGGGGGTTGCGCGCGAGGTGGCGCATCGTCGCCGTCGTGTACCGGGCGTTGTTCCGGTGGTAGACGATCGCCGGGAGGCTCGTCGCCGAGAGGACGTCCTCGACGTACGCCTGCAGACCGGCTGCCGGCCCGGAGACGAGGTACGGCGGCATGAGCAGGATCGCGTCGGCCCCCGCCTCTTCGGCTGCCACGGCGAGTTCCTTGGCGGTCGCCACGCCCCCGCCGGCGCCGCCGATGACCGGGACGGCGCCGTCGACGACCTCGACGGTGCGCCGGACGACGCGGGCGGCCTCCGACGGCGACATCGCGTGCAGCTCGCCGGTGCCGCAGGCGGGGAACACCCCACCTGGCCGGTGTTCGAGTCGCGACTCGAGGTGGGTGCCGAGGAGCCCCAGGTCGACCTCGCCTGCGGCGTCGAAGGGGGTGATCGGGAAGTACAGGACGCCGTCGAAGGCGAGTGGTGCTGGCATGGTGGAGGTCCTCGTCATCGTGGGGCTGGGGCTGGGGCTGGAGTGGTGGCCGGCCGGCCGCTGTCGGCGGCGAGTAGATCGGTGAGCCGGGCCGCCTCGGCGGGGCTGAGCGCGGACCGCCAGTCGTGCTCCGGGCGCCACCCGAGGTGGGCGGTAGCCTTCGCACTGCTGAAGGCGGCGGCTCGATCGATGAGTCCGTCGGCGAATCCGGCGGTGCTCGGTACGTGCGCGGGCAGCAGGGTGGACAAGGGAGCGAGGGCCAGGGCGTCGTCGGCGCCGACGAAGTACACCTCACCGGAGTGCCGGGCGTCCGCACGATCGATCCAGGCGGCGACGAACCGGCCGGCGTCACGCGCGTCGACGTAGTTGTAGAGCGAGACGGCGGCGAGTGCGGGATCGGCGAGCCGGTCGACGATGGTGTGCCCCTGCTGCGTCGGCGCCCCCTCCCATTCCTCCGGGGAGACGACGAAGCACGGCCGGAACGCGCCGGTGACGACGGTGTCGCCGTGGGCTCGGGCGAGCATCGCGACCGTCGACTCGATCGCGACCTTCGACAGTGCGTAGGCGTTCCACGGGGCAACCCGGTGCTCCTCGGTGATGGGGAGCGCCTCGGGCGTCCACCCGTGCGGGGCGCCGTAGCCGATGACGGTCGGGCTGCTCGCGGCCAGCAGCCTGGTCGCCCCGGCGGCGATCCCGGCGGTGAGGGCGGTGAAGGCGAGCGTCTGGTTGGTGGACAGGATGACGTGCTCCGGCGCGCTGAAGGGCACGGCGATCGCCGCCAGGTGCACGACGGCGTCGGGCCGCAGGGTGGCGAAGAGCTCGTGGGTGGCGTCGTGGTCGAGGAGGTCGGCGGTCCGGCCCTCGACGCCGGGCAGTCCGGGGTCGGTCCGATCGACGGAGACGACCTCGTGGCCTGCTTCGGCGAGGGCGCTCGCGACGCTCCGCCCGAGTCGTCCTGCGCCGCCGGTGACGATGATGCGCATCGGTGTCCTCTCTGACCACGTCCGGGTCGACCAGGTCGACCAGGCAAAACCGAGAAACCGGTTTCTCAACGTGAGCCTATAGGATGATTGAGGACGGCACCACCCGTGACGAGTCGAACGAGGACGTATGAGCAACCGGTTCCCCAGCGCTGGACCGACACCGACGATCTCCGACGTCGCCGTGCAGGCGGGCGTCTCGAAGGCCACCGTGTCACGTGTGCTCAACGGCAAGGCGACCGTCGACGCGGCGATCGCCGACCGCGTCCTCGCCGCGGTGGACGCCCTCGGCTACCGCCCGAGCATGCTGGCCCGAAGCCTGTCGCTCGGCCGCACGAACACCATCGGGGTCGTCGTGCCCGACCTCGAGAACCCGATGTTCCAGGAGATCCTGCGCGGGGTCACCCGGGCCGCGGCGGCCGACGGCTACCGCGTCCTCGTGACCGACACCGAGGAGGACCCGGCCGACGAGGCTGCGGCGGCCCGCGAAGCCCGTCGTCGCTGCGACGCGATCGTCCTCTGCTCACCCCGTCTGGCCGAACCGGAGCTTCGAGCGCTGCTCGCCGAACTCCACCCGGTCGTGCTCGTCAACCGCGAGCTCGCCGACTCGCCCGTGCCGTCGGTGTCCATCGACTACGCCAGCGGCATGGAGCAGGTGCTCGCCGAGCTGCACGCGCTCGGGCACCGGCGCATCCTGTACCTCGCGGGGCCCACCGCGAGCCAGGGCGATCGCCTCCGACGGGTCGGCATCGCCCGCGCGCGCTCGGACCACGACGACCTCTCCGTCGACATCGTGCCGGCCGGGTCAGCGCTGGTGGACGGCGCCGCGGTCGTCGAGACGGTGGTGCAGCACGACGCGACCGCCGTGGTCGCCTTCAACGACCTCGTCGCCCTCGGGCTCGTCTCGGCGCTCCGCGGCGCCGGTGTGTCCGTCCCCTCGGCGCTCAGTGTGGTCGGCTTCGACGACATCCCGTTCGCGGCGTTCGCGGTGCCGGCGCTCAGTACGGTGTCCGTCCCGCGACGCGAGCTCGGCGCCGAGGCGTGGACCAGACTGCGCGACACCATCGGCGGCGCGGAGGGTGGACACCCGCTCGTCTTCCGGCCCCGGTTCGTCGCCCGGGAGAGCACCGCAGCGCGCCCGGCCGCGAGTCCACCGGTCTGGCGCGGAACCGAGCAGCACCCCACGTCACCGGAGCTGACCGCCCGGCTCGGCGACCGAGAGGTCCTCATCCTCCACGACGGCAGCGGCCTCGAACCGGCCGACGCCCCGCGACCGTTCGCGCACCCCGTCACCTCGCTCGACGGGACCGTCGTCACGGAATCCGCTCCCGACGACCACCCCCACCATGTCGGACTCTCGATGGCCGTCGCCGACGTCGACGGCGTCTCGTACTGGGGCGGTCGCACCTACGTCGCCGGGCAGGGGTCGACGATGCTCGACAACCACGGTGTCCAGCGCGTCACCGAGACCGAGGTGGACGCCGGTGTGCTGCGTCAGTCGCTCGACTGGATCGGGCGCGACGGGACGACGCAGCTGCGGGAGTCGCGCAGGACGGTCGTCGAGGAGTTCGCCGTGCCTGGCGTCGGGAGCGGGAGGTCGGCGCTCCGCGTCGCCGTCTCCAGCGTCCTCCGGACGACGGGATCGACGGCGACGATCGGGTCGCCGGCCACGAACGGCCGCGAAGGTGCCGGCTACGGCGGATGGTTCTGGCGATTGCCCGCGGACGCCCACCGGTCCGTCCTCAGCGCGGACGGACCGGGGGAGTCGACCGCGCACGGCTCCCGTGCGGCCTGGGTCGCCTTCGTTCTGGACGCCGACGGAGGTGCCGACCCGGATGCGGGTGACACCACCGAGCCCGCCCCGACGCCGGCTCGACGCCCCACCACGGTCCTGTTCCGACAGCCCGCAGCGAACGCCTTCCCCTGGTTCCTCCGCGCGGCCGAGTACCCGGGTGTCGGGGTCTCGCTCGCCGCCACCACCCGCACCACCATCACCGCCGACACCCCGCTCGTCACCGGTCTGGAGGCGGTCGTCATCGACGGCGCTCTGGACGCGCAGCAGGCGGAGGCCATCCACCGCGCGCTCCTCATCGCTGAGGAACGCCGCACCGAACCGCGCAGCACAGGGAGTGACGCATGACCAGCACCGACCACCCCACCGCCCCGACCGTCGTGGTCGTCGGGATCCACGGCCATGGCGCCAGCCACGTGGCGGCGGCCAGGGCGCTCGCCGCGACCGGCGCGATCCGCCTCGTCGGCCTCGTCGACCGGACGTTCACCGAGGAGGACCGCGCAGCCGGGGACGCTCCGCTCCGCGACTCGCTCGAGGAGTGCTTCGCCGCCGGGCAGGTGGACATCGTCATCCTCTCGACCCCGATCCACACGCACCTGGACCTCGCCGTCGCCGCGCTCGAGCACGGCGCCGACGTCCTGCTCGAGAAGCCCCCGGTGACCTCGAACGACGAACTCGATCGGCTGCAGGCCACCGCCGCCCTGACCGGCGGGCTCGTGCAGGTGGGGTTCCAGAGCCTCGGGTCGCACGCGATCGGCGAGATCGCGGACGTCGTCGACAGCGGGGAGATCGGGGCCGTGACGGCACTCGAGGCGAGGGGCACCTGGGTCCGCACCGTCGGGTATTGGACGCGTGCCGCGTGGTCGGGCCGGCGCACGCTCGACGGCACACCGGTCGTGGACGGCGTCGTCACCAACCCGTTCGCGCACGCGGTCCAGACCATGCTCCGGCTTGGCGGCACGACCGACCGCGCGGGGATCGCCACCATCGACCTCGATCAGTACCGGGCGAACGACATCGAGGCCGACGACACCTCGGTCGTCCGCATCACCCCACGGCGCGGCCCGATCATGACCGCGGCGCTCACCCTGTGCGCACAGGAGACGACCGACCCGGTGGTCACCGTCCACGGTGAGCTCGGTTCGATCCGGTTCCACTACACGCGCGACGAGGTCGAGGTGGTCGTCGACGGCGTCACCCTGCGACGCTGGACGACGGGCCGGACCGACCTGCTCCCCGACCTCCTCCGCGCGCGCGAGGCGGTCCTGGCGGGTGAGGATGCCGCACTCGTCAGCTCCCTGGCCGACGCGTCCGCCTTCACCGCCGTCCTCGACGCGGTCCGGTCGGCCCCGGCGCCACACCGCATCCCCGCTGATCTCGTCGACTGGCTCGGGACGGGCGACGAGCGCCGCCCGGTCATCCCGAGGATCGAGGAGCTCGTCGCCGAAGCGGCCGCCACCGGCAGCACCTTCGCCGAGCTCGGGATCGATTGGGCCCGGCGATGAACCACGAGCGGCCCGGGCCGGACGAGGTCGACCGCCGTCGCAAGCACGCCCGATTGGTGTCGCTCCTGGAGGCCCGCGGAGCAGGCACGATCGTGCTGCGGTCCGCCGCCGCGGTCGGCTGGTACCTCGACGGCTCGCGCGTCCACGTGAGCCTCGCGGCCGACCCGATCGTCGCGGTCGTCGTCTCGCCGGGCGACGCGTGGCTCGTCGCGACCTCCAACGAGGTGGACCGGCTGCAGGCCGAGGAGCTGCCCGACATCCGGGTGCGGACGGTGCCGTGGCACACGCCGATCGACGCGGTGCTGCCGAGTGGGGACGGGGTGCTGCAGGAGGCCGACGTCGCCGCCGAGCTGCGGGCGGCGCGTGCGTCGCTCCTCCCGGCCGAACTCGCGCGCTTCCGTTCGCTCGGTCGGGAGACGACGTCGGCGGTCGAGGCGCTCGTCGACGAGCTCGACCCTGCCCGGACGGAACGCGCGGTCGCGGCCGACCTCGCCGGGCGCCTCGTCGCAGCCGGGATCGACCCGCTCGTCCTCCTCGTCGCCGGGGAGGGCAGACTCGCCCACCGGCACCCGCTGCCGACCGAGGGGCGACTCGGTTCCCGGGCGATGGTCGTCGCCTGCGGCCGCCGCGACGGGCTCATCGTGAACCTCACGCGGTGGTTCGACGATGGCGGCACCCCGGCGGAGCCGTTCGCCACGGACATGCAGCGCATCCGCGCCGTCGAACACGCCTATCTCGACGCCACCGTGCCGGGCGCCTCGCTCGCCGACATCCTGCGGACGGGGAGTGCGGCCTACGCGGAGCAGGGCTTCGACGCCGACGAGTGGACGAGGCACCATCAGGGCGGTGCGGCCGGTTACGCGGGACGCGATCCGCGTGCCATGCCTGAGGCGACCGACGTCGTCCAGCCGTGGCAGGCCTTCGCCTGGAATCCGACCGCCCCCGGCGTGAAGGTCGAGGACACCGTCGTGATCACACCGGACGGTGTCGAGGTGCTGACGACGAGCGCGCCCTCGACCCACCCGACCCCGTCCACCGTGGGAGGCTGAAGGCATGACCCAGCACATCGTCATCGCACCCGACTCGTTCAAAGGCACCGCCACCGCCGCGGAGGTCGCCGAGGCGATCGCCGACGGGTGGCGCACTCTACGGCCCGATGACCTCCTGCAGTCGCTCCCCATGGCTGACGGCGGCGAGGGCACGCTCGACGCGTTCGCGGCAGCCGTTCCCGGCGCGCGTCGGCACCAGATCACGGTCACCGGCCCGGTCGGCGACCCGGTGGACGCCGAGTGGCTCGAGCTGCCTGACGGTTCGGCGGTCGTGGAACTCGCGCAGACGAGCGGGCTGACACTCCTCGACCCCCTGCAACCGTTCGCGGCGCACACCGTCGGCTTCGGTGAGGCCATCGAGGCCGCGCTCGACCATGGCGTGCGACGACTGCTGCTCGCGATCGGCGGAAGCTCCAGTACGGACGGCGGAGCCGGGCTGCTCACCGCGCTCGGAGCGCGGCTGGTGGACGTCGACGGGGGACCGGTTGCCACCGGCAACGCCGGGCTCGCGACGATCCGCGACATCGACACCGCCGGACTCCGCGCGCTGCCGCCGGACGGCGCGGTCATCCTCAGCGACGTGACCAACCCGCTGCTCGGCGACCGCGGTGCCGCTGCGGTCTTCGGTCCGCAGAAGGGTGCGACCACTGTGGACGTCGCCGTCCTCGACGCGAATCTCGCACGGTTCGCGAGCCGCGCTGCGGAGGCGTTCGGGCGGGACCATGCGGAACGCGCAGTGGTCGAGCCCGGTGCCGGTGCTGCGGGCGGTGCGGGCTACGGCCTCCTGCTGTGGGGCGCCACCGCCACCTCGGGCGCGCGCGGCGTCGGTGAGGCGATCGCCCTCCCGGAAGCGGCCGCCGCGGCGTCGATCGTGATCACGGGAGAGGGCCGTTTCGACGACCAGACGGCCGACGGCAAGGTCGCCTCCTGGGTCGCCGGGCTCGCGGCGGACCGGACCATGCTCGTGGCCGGAGCGATCCAGGCGCCCACCGAGGGGATCTTCCTCGCGGCGGCCTCGCTCACGGAGCTGGCCGGCGGCGTCGAGGCGGCGATGGCCGAACCGCTCGTCCACCTGCGTGCGGCAGGGGCGGCACTGGCCACCCAGTACCGCCCCTGATCACGTCACGTCGACGCGCCGCCGGTCACGCGGTGACGTCGATGAGGACCTTCCCGACCGTGTCGTCCTCGACGGCGGTGTGGGCCGCAGCCGTCTCGGCGAGCGGGAACACCGTCAGCGCCAGACCGTGGTCTTCGCCGACGTGGAGCGCGCCGTCCTCGATCGCTGCGGTGATGTCCTCAGCGGCGGCGTGGAGTGCGGCGTCGCCGACCGTGTAGAGCAGCATGAACTGGAGCCGCGTGTTGAGCCCCATGTGCGGCCGGATGTCGAGCGTGATCGAGTCACCGCCGTTGTTCGCGTAGCTGACCACCGTGCCGCGCGGGGCGAGGACCGCCTGGTCGAGGGGGAGGTTCTGCGCGATCGCGACCTCCACGACGAGGTCGACGCCGTCGGGTGCCACCTCGCGGATCGCCGCGGCGGTGTCACCCTCGCGGTAGTTCACGACGTGGTGTGCTCCCGCGGCGGTCGCGAGGCGGGCCTTCTCGTCGCTGCTGATGGTGCTGATCACCGTCGCGCCGGCCCAGCGGGCGAGCTGGATCGCGGCGTTGCCGACGGCGCCGGCGCCGCCCTGGACGAGGACCGTCCGGCCGTCGAGGGCACCGGGGGAGAGTCGGGTCGGGCCGTCCTGCGCGACGGTGAGGGCGCGGTGCGCGGTCATCGCGGGGACGCCGAGGCTGGCGCCGAGCTCGAACGACGCGGCGTCGGGTAGGGGGACCACACGGGAGACGGGCTGCACCGTGAACTCCTGGGCCGTGCCCAGCGGGCTCTCGTGCGCCGCGAGGTACACCCAGACGCGGTCGCCGACGGTGAAGGTGGTCGTGGTCGCCGCGTCGCCGGTGGCGGGGCCGACCGCGTCGATCACGCCGGCGCCGTCGAGGTTCGGGACGACCTCGGGGAAGGGCATGCCACCCGAGGGGCCGCCGCCGCGCCTGGTCTTCCAGTCGGTCGGGTTGACTCCGGAGAACGCGAGCTTGACCCGGACCTCGCCGGGGCCGGGCTCGGGGAGCTCGCGCTCGACGAGGTGGAGGACGGACGGGTCACCGTTGGTGGAGTAGACGATCGATCGCATACCGGGGCCAACGTCTCCGCCCCGCGGAAGATTCCGCGGTGGCACTTCGACAGGCTCAGTGACCGGTGCGGCGTGCTCGGTGACCGGGGCTGGCTCGCGTGACCGGGGTGGGGGTACGCGTTCCCTGAGCTTGTCGAAGGGCCCCCGGGGTGACGTCGCGGGTCTGGGGGCTTCGGTGTGTGGCACTTCGACAGGCTCAGTGACCGGGAGGGGCGGCTCAGTGACCGGGAGGGGCGGATCGGTGACCGGGAGAGGTCTGCTCAGTGACCGGGAGAGGTCTGTCCGTTCCCTGAGCTTGTCGAAGGGCCCCCGGGGAGGCGTTGCGGGGCGGGAGGCTTCGGGGTGTGGCACTTCGACAGGCTCAGTGACCGGGAGGGGTCTGCTCAGTGACCGGGAGAGGTCGGCTCAGTGACCGGGGGCGGTCTGCTCAGTGACCGGGGGAGGGATGTCCGTTCCCTGAGCTGCGCCGCACTGAGCTTGTCGAAGTGTCGAAGGGCCCCCGGGGTGACGTCGCGGGTTTGGGGGCTTCGGTGTGTGGCACTTCGACAGGCTCAGTGACCGGGAGGGGCGGCTCAGTGACCGGGAGAGGTCGGCTCAGTGACCGGGGGCGGTCTGCTCAGTGACCGGGGGAGGGATGTCCGTTCCCTGAGCTGCGCCGCACTGAGCTTGTCGAAGTGTCGAAGGGCCCCCGGGGTGACGTCGCGGGTCTGGGGGCTTCGGTGTGTGGCACTTCGACAAGCTCAGTGACCGGGAGGGGCGGATCGGTGACCGGGGGAGGGATGTCCGTTCCCTGAGCTTCGCCGCACTGAGCTTGTCGAAGTGTCGAAGGGCCCCCGGGGAGCGTTGCGGGGCGGGAGGCTTCGGGGTGTGGCACTTCGACAAGCTCAGTGACCGGTGCGGGTTGCTCGGTGACCGGGGCGGGTTGCTCGGTGAGCGGGGCTGGCTCGCGTGACCGGGGTGGGGGTACTCGTTCCCTGAGCTTGTCGAAGGGCCCCCGGGGAGCGTTGTGGGTCTGGGGGCTTCGGTGTGTGGCACTTCGACAGGCTCAGTGACCGGTGCGGGTTGCTCGGTGACGGGGAGAGGGCGGCTCGGTGACCGGGAGGGGCGGCTCAGTGACCGGGAGGGGCGGCTCGGTGACCGGCAGGGGTCGGCTCGGTGACCGGGGCTGCTCGGCGGCCGGGGAGGCCCGGGCACCGCCTCAGGCTCGGGCGGCGTACTGCTCCCGCGCGATGCCGGAGGCGTCTGCATCGACCGCGTCCGCCTGGTCGGCGCCGTCGCCGGCCCCCACCGCAGCCCACGACGGGCGAGTGCCGCTGAGTGCCCAGGCCGCCTGCACCGCGGCGCCGTCGGCGACGTACTCCCCGGGGGCCGGCACGACGACCGGCACGTCGAAGACCTCGCGCGCGATCACCTGCACCGCCGGGTTCTGCGCCGCACCGCCGATGAGGAGGACCCGCTCCGCCGTGACTCCCTGCGCGAGCACTGCTTCGAGGCCGTCGGCGAGTCCGCAGAGCAACCCCTCGATCGCCGCCCGGGCGAGGCCCTCGCGCGTCGTCGACTCCAGGGTCATGCCGAAGAGGGTCGCCGTCGCGTCCGGCCGGTTCGGCGTGCGCTCGCCCTCGAAGTACGGCTGGAGCACGAGACCGCGTGCCCCGGCCGGGGCCTCGAGCGCGAGTCGACCGAGTTCCGTGTGGTCGACGCCGAGCAGCGCGGCCACCGCGTCGAGGATCCGGGCGGCGTTGAGCGTCGCGATGAGCGGCAGGAACGCGCCGTCGGCGGAGGCGAACCCGGCGACGGTGCCCGAGCTGTCACGGACCACGGCCGGCGTCACGGCGAACACCGTCCCGCTCGTGCCGATCGACACGACGACGTCGCCGGCCGTCGCCCCGAGCCCGAGGGCGGCTCCCGCGTTGTCTCCGGCACCCGCCCCGATGACCGTGTCCGGCCCGATGAGGCCGCCGTCGACACCGGTCCCGGCGGACTCCTCGGGCGCGAGCACGCGCGGCAGGATCGCATCGTGGCCGAGAGCCGCGACGAGCAGCTCGCGGTCGTACTCGCCGTCGGTGGGGGACCAGTACCCGGTGCCGGACGCGTCGGAGCGGTCGGTCGTCAGTTCGGCGAGGTCCGCGCCGAGTGGGCTCTCGTCGGCCGGACCGAAGCCGCGCAGACGCCAGCTCAGCCAGTCGTGGGGGAGCGCGACGGCGGCGACCTCGGCGGCGTTCGCGGGTTCGGCGTCGCGCAGCCAGCGCAGCTTCGTGATCGTGAAGGAGGCGACGGGGACGCACCCGGTCCGCTGGGCGAGCTCCGCAGCGCCGAACTCGGTGATGAGATCCGTCGCGGCCTGCGCGCTCCGGGTGTCGTTCCACAGGAGTGCCGGACGGATGACGCGTCCGTCGACGTCGAGCGCGACCATGCCGTGCTGCTGGGCCGCGACCGACACCGCGGCGACATCGGCCAACCCTCCGGCGGCGGAGGCCGCCTCCTGCAGCGCCTGCCACCACGCGGCCGGGGCGACCTCGGTGCCGGCGGGGTGCGCCGCGCGTCCTTCGCGGACGAGCGCTCCGGTCTCGGCGTCGCGGATGACGACCTTGCAGCTCTGGGTGGACGAATCGATGCCGGCGACGAGCGTCATCGCTCTCCCTGTTCTCGGTGGTGGGCGGTCGGTTGACCGCCGGGTCTGCTGTGGGGGTGGAACGCGGAACGGCGTTCCGCCCCCGATCCTCTCGGATCAGGAGACGGAACGCCAGGTTCACGGGTGTCGGCTAGCGCGCACCCATGAGGTGGTCGACGGCCAGCTGCTGCAGGCGGACGAACCCGAAGCCCTTGCCGCCGAAGTAGGCGTCGGCGTCGAAGTCCTCGTACGACGAGCGGTCGGCGAGCAGCTGCTCGACGGTCTCACCGGGGTTGAGCGTCGGCTCCCGCAGCTCGGGCACGCGGGCAGCGGCCAGCGCCTCCTGCACCTCGGGGTCGGCGCGGAACGCCTCGGCGCGCTCCTTGAGCAGCAGGTACATGCGCATGTTGGCGGCGGCGGAGTCCCATACGCCCATGATGTCCTCGGTGCGGCTCGGCTTGTAGTCGAAGTGACGCGGGCCGTCGTACGCGGGGCCGCCGTTCACTCCACCGTGCTCGAGGAGGTCGACGAGCGAGAACGCGTTCTGCAGGTCGCCGTGACCGAAGACGAGGTCCTGGTCGTACTTGATGCCCCGCTGGCCGTTGAGGTCGATGTGGTAGAGCTTGCCCTGGTAGAGCGCCTGGGCGATGCCGGCGGTGAAGTTGAGGCCCGCCATCTGCTCGTGGCCGACCTCGGGGTTGATGCCGACGAGCTCCGGGCGCTCGAGGGTCTCGATGAACGCCATCGCGTGGCCGAGCGTCGGGAGCAGGATGTCGCCGCGGGGCTCGTTGGGCTTCGGCTCGATCGCGAAGCGGATGTCGTAGCCCTTGTCGGTCACGTAGTCGCCGAGGAAGTTGACGGCCTCGCGGTAGCGCTCGAGGGCCGCCTGCACGTCCTTCGCGGAGTCGTACTCGGCGCCCTCACGGCCGCCCCACATGACGAAGGTCTTGGCGCCGAGCTCGGCGGCGAGGTCGAGGTTGCGGAGCACCTTGCGCAGGGCGAAGCGGCGGACGGCGCGGTCGTTCGAGGTGAAGCCGCCGTCCTTGAAGACGGGCGCGCTGAACAGGTTGGTGGTGACCATCGGCACGATGACGCCGGTGTCGGCGAGTGCCTGCTTGAGACGGTCGATCTGCTTCTGGCGTTCGGCGTCGGTCGAGCCGAAGGCGAAGAGGTCGTCGTCGTGGAAGGTGAGGCCGTAGGCGCCGAGGTCGTTCAGGCGGGTGACGGCCTCGACCACGTCGAGGTCGGGGCGGGTGGGGCCACCGAACGGGTCGGTCCCGTTGTAGCCGATCGTCCAGAGGCCGAAGGAGAACCGATCGGCTTTGGTGGGGGTGAGGCTCATGCGTGCAGTCCTTCAACGTCGTTGGTGAGCGGATGATTTGTTGTTAACCACAACTTATAGTCCAGAGTAGCAGATCGTCGGCCTCGCGTCACCGGTCGAGTGTCGCGAAATATTTCGTTAGCATGGGCAGAACTTCTCGCTGCAGAGACGGCCGTCCGGCCAGACCGAGGGGGATCGGAGGACTCGGATGAGCGACGACCTCGCGGTGCAGACCGCTGGACCCGGTGCCGTCGGCGGGCGGGCCACCCTGTCGCGCATCGCCAGGGAGGCCTCCGTGTCGGTGTCGACCGCCTCGAAGGTACTCAACGGGCGACCGGGGGTCTCGCCGGACACCCGGGAGATCGTCGAGCGACTGCTGGACCGCCACGGCTACAGTCGCCGCGGTGCCGAGCTCGCGCAGGGTTCGCTCATCGAGCTCGTCTTCGAGTACATCGACAGCTCCTGGTCGCTCGAGATCATCCGCGGTGTCGAGAAGGTCGCGCGCCAGCATGGCATGAGCGTCACCCTGACCGAGACGGGCGCCCGGCGTTCGACCGGCGAGGGCTGGGTCGAGAGCATCATCTCGCGGAAGCCGGTCGGGGTCATCCTCGTGTTCTCGGACATCGACCCGGCGTACCGGCGCCAGCTCCACACGCGCAACATCCCGGTCGTCGTGGTCGACCCGGCGGGGGACCCGGGCCCGGAGGTCGCCGCCATCGGCTCCACGAACTGGTCAGGTGGGATGGCCGCGACGCGCCACCTGATCGAGCTCGGACACCGCAGGATCGGCCTGATCTCAGGCCCGCAGGACCTCATGTGTTCGCGGGCGCGGGTCTCGGGCTACCGGTCCGCGCTCGAGGAGGCCGGGATCCCGCTCGACGAGACGATCCTGCGGCGCGGTGAGTTCATCCCGGAGGCCGGGCGCGTCCTGGCGCTCGAACTGCTGCAGCTCGACGACCGTCCGACCGCGATCTTCGCCGGCAACGACATGCAGGCGTTCGGTGTCTACGAGGCGGCGCGCTCGCTCGGGATCTCGATCCCGGAGCAGCTGTCGGTCGTCGGGTACGACGATGTCCCGCCGGCCAAATGGGTCGGTCCGGCCCTTACGACCATCCGGCAACCGCTCATCGAGATGGCCGAGGAGGCCACCCGCCTGGTGCTGAAGCTGCGGTCCGAGACGGTCGACAACATCCGCCTCGACCTCGCCACCTCCCTCGTCGTCCGCGGTTCGACCGCAGCCCCGCCCACCCCCTAGCCCGCGAACTGTCACTCGCTGCTAGTCCGAGCGGCCGGGACTGTGTCGGAGTGACAGTTCGCGGGCAGGGGCGGGCAGGGGCGGGAAGGGGGGTGTGCGAAAAGTTTCCAATGAGGGATAGGGAAGTTGCGGGGGGACAGGCGGCGGGGCTAGCTTCAGGGCACCGCAGCGAAGCGATCCGGAACCCCGGGGCCGCAGCTGCGCGAGCATCTCGGGAGCGTTGGACATGGCGGGAAGCGGACGGCCGGAACTCCGGGTCGCGATGATCGGATACGGCTTCATGGGAGCCGCACATTCGCAGGCCTGGCGCACCGCACCGCGCTTCTTCGACCTCGACGCGGAACCGGTCATGGCGACGATCGTCGGCCGCAACGCCGAGGCACTCGAAGCGGCCCGCGTGAAGTTCGGCTGGGAGTCGGCCTCGACCGACTGGCGGCGTGTCATCGCCGACCCGTCCATCGACATCGTCGACGTCTGCACGCCCGGCTCATCGCACGTCGAGATCGCGATCGCCGCCCTCGAAGCCGGCAAGCACGTCCTCTGCGAGAAGCCGCTCGCCAACAGCGTCGAGGAGGCGGAGCTGATGGTCGCCGCGGCCGAGGCGGCGAGGGCTCGCGGCGTCCGCTCCATGGTCGGCTTCAGCTATCGTCGTGTGCCCGCCATCGGCTACGCCCGCCAGCTCATCGCGGAGGGCGCACTCGGCGACGTCCGCCAGATCCGCGCGCTGTACCTCCAGGACTGGCTGAGTGACGAAGAGGGTCCGATGACCTGGCGCCTCGACAAGGACCAGGCCGGCTCCGGCTCCCTCGGCGACATCGGCGCGCACGCCATCGACCTCGTGCAGCACCTGACCGGTGCCCGACTCGACACCGTCAGCGGGACGCTCGCCACCTTCGTCACCGAGCGACCGCTCCTCGGCGAGACCGTCGGCCTGAGCGGGACCGCCTCGGAGGAACGCGGCGCGGTCACCGTCGACGACGCCGCCTGGTTCACCGCGAAGCTGACGGGCGGACTCGCGGACGGCGCGATCGGCGCGTTCGAGGCCACCCGCTACGCGACCGGCCGGAAGAACGCGCTCCGCATCGAGCTGAGCGGCTCCCGCGGAGCCATCGCCTTCGACCTCGAGCGGATGAACGAGCTCGAGGTGTACGACGCCACCGCTCCCGCCGGCAAGCAGGGCTTCACGCGCATCGTCGTCACCGAGCCGGAGCACCCGTACATGGCCGCCTGGTGGCCGACCGGCCACGGCATCGGCTACGAGCACCCGTTCTCGCACCAGGTGCGGGACCTCGTCCAGGCCATCACCGCCGGCACCGATCCCGAGCCGTCCTTCGCCGAGGGGCTGCAGGTCCAGCGGGTCCTGCACGCCGTCGAGTCCAGCGCCGCGAACGGCAGCGCCTGGACACCCACCGATTGACCCGACCACATCGCACCATCAGCAGCAGCACCCACCAAGGAGAGAACGCAATGACGCTTCGTACTTCATCCCGCCGTCGGACCCGACTGGCCGCAGTCGCCCTCGGCGTCTCGGCCCTCATGCTCGGCGCGACCGCCTGCTCCAGCGGCGGTGGTGCCCCGAGTGGCAGCGCCACCCTCTGGGGCCTCACCGGCACCGACGAGGACACCGTCCTCGGCCCGTCGCTCAAGGAGTGGAACGGCGCCAACGCCGACGGCCAGGTCGCCGCGACCTACTTCCAGAACGACGCCTACAAGACCAAGATCCGCACGGCGGTCGGCGCGGGCAGCGCTCCGACCATCATCTACAGCTGGGCGGGCGGCACGCTGAACTCCTACGTGGACGCCGGCAAGGTCGCCGACATCACCTCGGAGACCGCGGACGCCAAGGGCAAGTTCCTCGAGTCCGTCTGGAACCAGGGCGTCATCGACGACAAGGTCTACGCGGTGCCGATGAACGCCACCACGCCGATCATGTTCTATTACAACAAGGACGTCCTGAAGGCCGCCGGCGTCGAGGTCCCGACGAACTTCGATGAGATCGTCGACGCCATCCCCAAGCTCAAGGCCGCAGGCGTGGCCCCGTTCTCGCTCGCCGGTGCCTCCAAGTGGCCGTCGCTCATGTGGGAGGAGTACCTCGTCGACCGCGTCGCCGGACCCGAGGCCTTCAACAAGATCATGGCCGGTGAGGCCGACGCGTGGAGCGACCCCGGCATCATCGAGGCGAACGAGAAGATCCAGGAGCTCGTGAAGGCCGGTGCGTTCGTCGACGGCTACGCCTCGGTCACCGCCGACAGCAACGCCGACGTCGCCCTGCTCTACACGGGTAAGGCCGCGATGATGCTCCAGGGCGCCTGGGTCATGACGACCTTCAAGCAGCAGGCGGCCGAGTTCGCCGAGAAGGGTCTCGGCTACACGACCTTCCCCGCCGTCACCGGTGGCAAGGGCGACCCGTCGAACATCGTCGGCAACCCGTCCGGGTACTTCTCCATCTCCGCCTCGGCGACGAAGGAACAGCAGGCCAGCGCGCTGAAGTACCTCACCGAGGGCGTGTTCGACAAGGGCTACATCGACCGCATGGTGAAGGCCGGCCAGGTGCCGCCCATCACCGACATCGACGCGGAGATCGCGGACGCCGGCGGCGACTTCGGCACGACCGTCTACGACCTCACGAAGAACGCGAAGAACTTCCAGATGTCGTGGGACCAGGCGCTCCCGCCCGCACAGGCGACCGCGCTGCTGACGAACCTCGACCAGCTGTTCAACCTGCAGATCACCCCGCAGGAGTTCTCCGACAACATGAACAAGACGATCGGACAGTGATCTCCCGATGACCGTCACCCGTCCATTGAACGGGGCCCGAGGGGCCGGTGCGGCAGCGATGCGCCGCCGCACCGGCCCCAGTGGCTGGATGGTCGCGCCGGCGCTGGGCTTCTTCCTCGTCTTCGCGATCATCCCGCTCATCGTCGCCCTGTACCTGAGCTTCACCCGCTGGGACGCGATCACCGACCCCGCGTGGGTCGGCCTCGACAACTGGGCCTCGGTCCTCGTCGACCCGGTCGCCATCGACGCCCTCGTCCTGACCCTCAAGGTCATCGTGATCTCCTGGATCGTCCAGACGCCGATCAGCCTGCTGCTCGGGACGTGGACCGCCGGCAAACAGCGCAACCGGGCCGTCCTCGGCGCGATCTTCTTCCTGCCGCTCCTGCTGTCGTCGGCGGCGACGGCCATCGCGTTCAAGGCGATCCTCGACCCGAACTTCGGTCTGTCGGCGTCGCTCGGCATCCCGTTCCTCAAGCAGGACTGGCTCGGCAACCAGCAGCTCGTGCTCTTCGTCGTGATCTTCATCATCGCGTGGCAGTTCGTGCCCTTCCACACGCTCCTGTTCCAGGGCGGCGTGCGGCAGATCCCGGCGTCGCTCTACGAGGCGGCCGAGATCGACGGCGCTGGGACGGTCAAGCAGTTCTTCCACATCACGCTCCCGCAGCTGCGGTACACGCTCGTGACGTCGTCCACGCTCATGATCATCGGTTCGCTCACCTACTTCGACGTGATCTTCGTGCTCACCGGCGGTGTTCCGAGCGCCGGCACCCGCATCCTCCCGATCCTCATGTACGTGACGGGCTTCTCCGCGAGCCAGTTCGGGCAGGCGAGCGTCATGGCGATCATCCTGGCCGTCATCGGTCTCGCCATCGCCCTGCTGCTCACCAAGCTGAGCGGCTTCGCCAAGATGGACAGTCAGCAGGAGGGCCTCTGATGTCAGCGACCAACCGACTCACGAAGCCCGGCGCGCTCCCGACCGGGAGCCTCGACACGGTCAGCGTCTCGACCGCCGGCTCGAAGCGCGGACGCCCCGGCGAGCACGAGACGCGAGGTAGGCGCCCCCGCGGCGCGCGCCGCAAGCCGAACATCATCGGCGGTATCGGCGCCTGGATCTGGCTGCTCATCATCGTGCTGCCGATCTACTACATCGTCATCACGAGCGTGCGCCCGCAGGCCGGGTTCTTCTCGAGCAACCAGCTCATCCCGCCCACCGATCCGACCCTCGACGGCTACGCCCTCGTCCTGCAGAGCGACTTCTTCCTCTACCTCGGCAACAGCGTCATCATCACCGTCGCGAGCGTCGCCGTCACCGTGTTCGTCTGCCTGATGGCGTCGTTCGCCATCGTGCGCACCAACTCCCGGTTCACGCGGGGAGCGTTCTCGTTCTTGCTGCTCGGCCTCGCGATCCCGCTGCAGGCGACGATCATCCCGCTGTTCTACATGCTCAGCAAGGCGGGGCTCTACGACACCCTCCTGGCGCTGATCCTGCCGTCGATCGGCTTCGCGGTGCCCGTCACCGTGCTCATCCTGTCGAACTTCATCCGCGACATCCCCAAGGAGCTGTTCGAGTCGATGACCGTCGACGGGGCGTCGAGCTGGCGGACCCTCGTCTCGCTCGTCCTCCCGCTCGCCCGGCCAGCGATCGTCACCGTCGCGCTCTACAACGCACTCAACGTGTGGAACGGGTTCCTGTTCCCACTGGTGCTCACGCAGTCGCCGAGCAACCGGGTGCTGCCGCTGTCGCTGTGGACGTTCCAGGGGTCGTTCAGCGTGAACGTGCCCGCCGTGCTCGCCGCCGTGGTGCTGTCGACCCTGCCGATCTTCATCCTGTACCTGTTCGGCCGACGCCAGTTGATCAGTGGCATGACCGCCGGCTTCAGCAAGTAGTGCTGATCGCGAGCCGACCAATGACCGAACCATCCCCTGAGAGGAACACATGACTGACAAGCAGGCGCTCGTGGTGCGAGGCGGCTGGGACGGGCACATGCCCGTCGAGACGACCGCGGCCTTCATCCCCTTCCTGGAGGCGAACGGGTTCACCGTCCGCGTCGAGGACGGGACCACCGTCTACACGGACACCGACTACCTCGACACGGTCGACCTCATCGTGCAGATCAACACGATGAACACCATCGAGCCGGAGGAGTTCGCCGGCCTGCAACGCGCCGTCCTGAACGGGACGGGCATGGCCGGTTGGCACGGCGGGATCGCGGACTCGTACCGCAACAACGCCGACTACCTCCACATGATCGGTGGCCAGTTCGCGCACCACGCCGGCAAGGACCCGGCCGAGCGGACGGGGGAACAGTCCGACAACTACATCCCCTACACCGTCCACATCACCGAGTACGGCCGGACCCACCCCATCACGGAGGGGATCGAGGACTTCGACCTCGTCACCGAGCAGTACTGGGTGCTGAGCGACGAGTACAACGACGTCCTCGCGACGACGACGCAGGAGGTGCGGCCCTGGGACGCGTGGAACCGACCCGTCACGGCGCCCGCCATCTGGACGCGGCAGTGGGGGAAGGGCAGGATCTTCGTGTCCGCTCCCGGCCACCGCATCGAGATCGTCGAAGATCCGAACGTCCGGACCATCATCGAAAGGGGCCTGCTGTGGGCAGCACGCTGAACGGGGCATCGGAGACCGCCGGGGGATCCGTCCTCAGGGTCGGCGTCATCGGCGTCGGCAACATCTCGAAGCAGTACTTCGCCGAGTTCCCGGAGCTGCCGAACCTCGAGCTCGTCGTCGTCGCGGACCTCGACCTCGTCCGCGCCGCGGAGGTCGCCGCCGAACAGGGCGTGCGGTCGTCGAGCGTCGACGAGCTGCTCGCCGACCCCGAGGTCGACGTCGTCCTGAACCTCACCATCCCGGCCGCGCACGCCGAGGTCGCGCTCCGAGCCCTCGAGGCCGGCAAGCACGTCTACGGGGAGAAGCCCCTGGCCCTGTCGACCGCCGAGGCGCGACCGGTGCTCGAGCTCGCGGCGGCGAAGGGCCTCCGCGTCGGCAGCGCACCGGACACCGTCCTCGGGTCGGGGGTTCAGACGGCGCTCGCCGTGCTCGACAGCGGCGCCATCGGTCGGCCGATCGCCGCGGCGGTCGCCTGGAGCGCCCCGGGCCATGAGCTGTGGCACCCGGCCCCCGCGTTCTACTACCAGCCGGGTGGCGGACCGCTCCTCGACATGGGGCCGTACTACCTGACGAGCCTGGTGTCGTTCTTCGGTCCCGTCGTGCGGGTGTCGGGGGCGGTCGCGCGGTCGGATCGTGAGCGGTCGGTGGCGACGGGACCGCTTGCCGGGACGCCGATCCCGGTGCACGAGGAGGTCGACACGCACGTCACCGCGATCCTCGAGCACGCGAACGGGGTGGTCTCGACCGTGACGGTCTCGTTCGAGGTGTGGGCGAGCCGCGTGCCGCTCTTCGAGGTCTACGGGACGGGTGGGACGGTCGCCGTGCCCGACCCGAACCGGTTCTCGGACCCGGTGGAGATCGCGACGGCCGACGACCGCACCTGGCGTGCCGTCCCCGACAGCGCCGGCTTCGTCGACGCCGGGCGCGGGGTGGGCCTGTCCGACCTGGCCGAGGCGATCGAACAGGACCGCCCGCATCGGGCCTCGGGCGACCTCGCGTTCCACGTGTTGGAGATCATGGAGGCGATCATCGTCGCCGGTCGTGAGCACCGCGTCGTGGACCTGACCAGCACGGTTGACCGTCCGGCACCGGTGGCCCGCGAACTGTCACTCCGGCACAGTTACAGCCGCTCGGACTAGCGCCGAGCGACAGTTCGCGGGACCGGAAGCAGGTGGAGGTCAGTGAGGGTGGCGTCGGTGACCCGCGCGGTCATCATCGTGCACTCCGGTTGACGACGGCGGTCCGTCGGCGACCCGGGGTTCAGCAGGCGCAGACCGGCGGGCGAGACCGAGTCCCACGGGATGTGGCTGTGCCCGAAGACCAGGACGTCGGTGTCGGGGAAGGCCTCGTCGGCCCGTCGCTCGCGCCCGGTCGCCGCCCCGGTCTCGTGGACGACGGCGAACCGCAGCCCGTCGAGCTCGAAGCGAGCGACCTCGGGGAGACGCGCGCGGAGTCCGGGGCCGTCGTTGTTGCCGAAGACGCCGACGAGGCGGGCGGCCCGGGCCTCGAGGGCGTCGAGGGTCGCCTCGTCGACCCAGTCACCCGCGTGGACGACGAGGTCCGCCGTGTCGACGGCGGCCCAGACCGCGTCCGGCAGGACCTTCGCCCGCTTCGGCAGGTGGGTGTCGGCGAGCAGGAGCAGCGAGGTCGGCATGCTCCAACGGAAGCGGATCGCGCCGACGCCGTCAACCGGGTGGTGCTCCCGTGCCGTTCGACAGGCACAGGGACCGGGCGCGGCTCAGGGACCGGGCCGCGGCCCGCCCGTTCACGGATACTCCCGCAGCATGGGCGACTAGGGTGATCCCATGCCAGCAACCGACCTTCGTTTCTCCGGGAGGATCGCCGGCTACGGCACCACGGGCGGCGTCCGCATCGTCCTCGGACTCTGGTCCACCTCGCCGTTCGGCTCGTTCGCCGACGCGATGATCGAGGACTCCCGCGGCAAGCGCCTGCTGCTCGCGCCGACGCAGGAGATCGCCGACTTCATCTCCTCCACGTACACCTTCGACGACGTCGAGATCGGCACGGTCGGCTGGACACGCCTGCCGACGGGGCTCCGCTTCGTGGGCGGTCCGCTCGACACGACGCTCCGCATCGGTGGGAGCTCTCCGCTCGGTCGTGCGCTCCGGGTCGTCCCCAAGCCGGTGGCCGTCAACCCCGTCTGGCTGCAGACGATCGACCCCCTCGCCCGGGTGCTCCAGCCCGGCGCCCGCACGGCGGGCTCCGCCGGCAACGGTCGTCGCGAGTACTACGGCGTGACCGGCGCTCGCCGCATCACCGCCGCCACCGCGAGTTGGTCCGGCGCGGACCTCGGCACCCTCGCCCGTCTGGACCCACCCGTGCGCTTCGGCTTCGGTTCCGCGCCGGCCGACCCGCACCTCGTCGACATCGTCACCACGGTCCGCCAGCCGGCGTGAGCTCGGCCGACCTTCGGCAGGCGATCGGCGCGAGGGCAGGACACTCCCACCAGGATCGTCCTGTTGCGACGCGGATCTCCTGTCCTCGCGCCGGCGGCCATTTGTTGGCGCTCGCCACAAAAGACTTGCGTCCCGACGCGACCTCGCTTAGGCTCCCTCACGAAGCAATCGAAACGTATCGACGATGGAGTCCGAGATGGTGAGCATTCACGATGTGGCGCAGGCCGCAGGTGTCTCCATCAGCACGGTCTCCTACTCCCTCACGGGGAAGCGCTCGATCACCGAGAGCACGCGCCTCCGCGTCGAGGAGGCGGCCAACGCCCTCGGCTACCGGGCCAACGCCGGCGCCCGGATGCTCAAAGGTGCCCGCACCAACCTGCTCGCCCTGAGCGCTCCGCTGCACGCCGGCACCCATGCCCCGGCGCACATGACCTTCGTCCTCGCCGTCGTGAACGCGGCGCGCGAGTACGACTACGACGTCGTCCTCCTCACCCAGGACGACGCGACCGACGGGCTCCGTCGCGTCTCGCAGTCCTCCCTCGTCGACGGCATCGTCCTGCTCGACGTCTCGACCACCGACGAACGCGCGGACCTCGTTCGCGAACTGGGTGTTCCCGCGACCCTCGTCGGTGTCCCGGCCGACACCGACGGACTCGTCTGCGTCGACCTCGACTTCGAGCGTTCGGCCTGGCTCGCGGTCGAGCGTCTCCTCGCACTCGGCCATCGGCGGATCGCGTGCATCGGCCAGTCGCCCGCGATCTACGAGCGCGGGTCGAACTTCCCGCCGCGGTTCCGCGACGCGTTCATCGCCGCGTGCGAGGCGAACGGCGTCGAGCCGGTGTTCCGGGCGTGCGCCGAGGATGCGGGGAGCGTCGTCCGCGCCCTCGACGACATCGAGGCCCAGCTCGGAGCCGCGCCCACCGGGCTCGTCTTCCAGAGCAACGAACCCGTCCAGGCGATGGCGCTGGACGTGCTCGCCCGCCGTGGCGTCCGCATCCCCGAGGACCTCTCGGTCATCTCGGCGTGCTCCAGCTTCGACACCGCCCACCTCGAGCCGGCGATCGACGTGATCCCCCTGCCGGCCGAACAGTCCTGTGCGCGAGCCATCGCGCTCACCATGCGGCAACTCGAGACCCCGGTCGAGCCGCACGTCGAACTCATCGAACCCTGGTTCGTCGAGTACGGCTCCGTCGCGGCTCCGCCCGCCGACTGATCCTGCCCGCCCCGGTCGCCCATGGTGGCCGCACCTGCATCATCGAAACGTTTCGACAACCGACCCGACCCATCGACCCCGACCTCGGACCGTCCGGACCGCGCCCACCCGGGTCCTCCACGCACCACCTCCCGCACCACCCGACACCACCACCCCGCGGTCGACCGACCGCCCTACAAGGAAGTAGCGCCATGAAGATCATCAGCAGAGCAGCGTCCGTGGCAGTCGTCGCGGCCGTCGGCATCTCCCTCGCCGGCTGCAGCGCCGACAGCGGGTCCTCGGGCCCCGTCCAGCTCGAGTACTGGGGCTGGGCTCCGAACATCGCCGACGTCATCGACGTCTGGAACGAGGACAACCCCGACATCCAGGTCAAGCTCGTGCAGGCGGCTGGCGCGGACGACATCGTCGCGAAGACGCTCGCGGCCAAGCGCGCCGGCGAAGGTCCGGACCTCGTCCAGGCCGAGTACCAGAAGATCCCGAACCTCGTCACGAGCGACGTGGCACTCGACATCACCGAGGATGTCGCGTCGTTCAAGGACGAGTTCACCGACGCCACCTGGGCGCTCACCTCCCTCGGCGACGCCGTCTACGCCGTGCCCCAGGACACCGGCCCCATGGTGTTCATGTACCGCGCCGACCTGTTCGAGCAGTACGGCCTGCAGGTGCCGACGACCTGGGACGAGTACGCGGCGACGGCGGCGCAGGTCCGTCAGGTGGCCCCGGACGCCTACCTGGGCGGGTACCCCGACGACGCGTCCACCTTCGTCGCCTACGGTCAGCCGCTCGGCGTCGACTGGTGGTCGATCGACGGTGAGGCCTGGGGCGTCGACGTCGACTCACCCGAGTCCACGCGCGTCGCGGACTACTGGCAGGGACTCGTGAGCGGCGGACTCGCCGACACGACGCACTTCTTCACGCCGGAGTGGAACACGAAGATGAACGACGGCTCGCTCCTCAGCTTCACGGCGGGTGTCTGGGCGCCAGGGGCCGTCGCCTCCGTCGCACCCGACACGGCCGGGCTCTGGAAGATCGCGCCCATGCCGTCGTGGGACGGCGAGACCGCGGCCGGGCTCATGGGCGGCTCCTCCGTCATGGTCACCACGATGAGTGAGCACCCGAAGGAGGCCACGAAGTTCCTCGAGTGGCTGAACGGTTCGCAGGAGGGCTCCTCGGCCCTCGCGTCGATCGCCGGTCTGTTCCCGGCGTCCATCGCCGGGCAGGAGAGCCTGTCGTCGCTGCCACTTCCCGAGCTCGTCTCCGGGCAGTCCGACTTCTGGACGGTGGCCGCCGACATCGCCGCGGACACGGCACCCGTGACCTGGGGGCCGAACACGCAGGTGGCGTTCGACACCTACACGGACGGCATCAAGGCCGCGACCGCGAACGGCACCTCCTTCGCCGACGTCCTCACGAAGACCCAGCAGGCGGTCGTCGACGACCTGAAGAAGTCCGGGTACGACGTCGCCGAGTAGGTCACGGTGGGCGGGCGCCGCTCCGGCGTCCGCCCACGCCCACCCGCACCTGCAGCCCCACCCAGCTCGTCACCGAGAAGGAGCATCATGACCACCGCACCGACCACTCGGGTTGGCCGCACCCGTCGGCGGAGGACAGCCGGCGGGGCGCTCGCCCCGTGGGCGTTCCTCTCGCCCGCGGCCATCCTCTTCGTCCTCTTCCTCATCATCCCCATCGGCTACGCCCTCTACCTGTCCTTCACGCAGCTCAAGGTCGCCGGCGGAGCCTTCGGGAAGAAGCAGCAGGTGTTCGTCGGATTCGACAACTACGTCGCCTCGCTCACCGACCCGGAGTTCGTCGCCTCGCTCGGCCGACTCGGGATGTTCGCCGTCATCGCCGTGCCACTCACCCTCGGACTGGCGCTCGTCTTCGCCCTCCTGCTCGACATCCCCCGGGTTCGGGCGACGCGGTTCTCCCGGACCGCGATCTTCCTGCCGTACGCCGTCCCCGGCGTCATCGCGACGCTCATGTGGGGGTTCATGTACCTGCCCTCGACGAGCCCGTTCACCGCGGCGTTCACGAGCCTCGGTCTCCCCGCCCCGGACTTCCTCGCGGCCCCGGAGATCTTCGGCTCGCTCGCGAACATCGCGATCTGGTCGGGCATCGGCTTCAACATGGTGGTGATGTACACCGCGCTGCGGTCCATCCCCACGGAGCTCTACGAGGCGGCCCGGATCGACGGCGCGAACGAGTGGACCATCGCCTGGCGGATCAAGATCCCGCTGCTGTCGCCGGCGCTCATCCTGACGTTCCTGTTCTCGGTCATCGCGACCCTGCAGGCCTACGGCGAACCGCAGACCCTCCGCAGCCTGTCGAACTCCATCTCCTACTCCTTCTTCCCGCTGATGAAGGTGTACCGCGACGCGTTCGCGCTCGACAACATCCCCGGTGCCGCGGCGACCTCCGTCGTCCTCGCACTCGGGACGCTCCTCATCTCGGTCTTCCTGCTGCGCGGCCTGCAGCGCCGGACCTTCGACAGCTAGGACACTCCGTGAACACCACCTCCGCCACCGTCGCGCGACCTCGTCTCGGTCACGCGCTGCCCACCCGCCGCACCCGACCAGGTGTCCGGGTCATCCCGACGATCATCCTGCTCCTCGGCGCCGTCTACACGCTCCTCCCGATCATCTGGGTCATCACCGCCTCCACGAAGTCGTCGGGCGAGCTGTTCACGAGCGGCTCCTTCACCTTCGGCACCGGTTTCTGGGACAACCTCGCCCAGCTCTCCGCCTACTCGGGCGGCGCCTTCTGGAAGTGGGCGGGCAACAGTCTGCTCTACGCGGGCGGCGGTGCGATCCTGTCCACCTTCGTCAGCGCGACGGCCGGGTACGCCCTCGCCCGCTACAACTTCCGAGGGCGCAGCCTCGTCTTCACGGTGCTGCTCGCCGGGGTGCTCATCCCGCAGATCACGCTCGCGATCCCGCAGTACCTGCTCGTCTCGGAGATCGGCCTGTCGAACTCCTATTGGTCGGTCCTGCTCCCGTCGATCATCAACCCGTTCGGCATCTACCTGGCCTGCATCTACGCGCAGTCCTCGGTGCCGGGCGACACGATCGAGGCCGCGCGGATCGACGGCGGCAACGAGTTCCGCATCTTCCGATCGATCGCCCTGCCGATGATGGTGCCGGGGCTCGTGACGGTCTTCATGCTGCAGTTCATCGGCATCTGGAACAACTTCCTCCTGCCGTTCATCATGCTGAGCGACGAGTCCAAGTTCCCGCTCACGCAGGGCCTCTACCTCCTCCTCAACCGAGGCACCGGCACCCCGGTCCTCTACACCCTGGCCATCATGGGCGCCCTGCTCTCGATCATTCCGCTGGTCGCCCTGATGCTCTTCCTCCAGCGCTTCTGGCGCCTCGATCTCATCAGCGGGAGTCTCAAAGGATGAACACGTTCACATCGACGGCCGACGACCTCGGCGCACCCCGGGAGTTCCCCTGGATCGCCGACGGCCTGGCCTACGGCGGCGACTACAGCCCCGAACAATGGCCGGAGGAGGTGTGGCCGGAGGACGTCGCGCTCATGCGCGAGGCGGGGGTCAACACCGTCAACCTCGGCGTCTTCTCGTGGGGCCTCCTCGAGGTCGCCGACGGCGTCTTCGAGTGGGGCTGGCTCGACCGCATCATGGATCTCCTTCACGAGGGTGGTGTCGGCGTGAACCTGGCGACACCGACCGCGGCCCCGCCGATCTGGCTGCTGCAGGCGCACCCCGAGATCACGACCGTCGACGCGATGGGCGTCCGGGTGTCGCAGGGCGGTCGACTCGCGTGGTCGCCGAGTTCCGCGACGTTCCGCCGCTATGCGCTGCGCGTCGTCCGGGCGATGGCCGAACGCTACGGCTCTCATCCGGCGCTGCGCCTGTGGCACGTGAGCAACGAGCTCGGTAACGAGAACGCCCGCAGCTACGACGACGAGACCGGCGCCGCGTTCCAGCGCTGGCTCGCCGAACGCCACGGCTCCGTGGAGGCGCTGAACCAGGCCTGGGGATCCGCGTTCTGGGGGCACCACTACACCGCGTTCGAGCAGGTGCAGCCGCCGCGGTTCGCCTCGACCGGACACAATCCCGGACTGCTCCTCGACTTCGAGCGCTTCACGAGCGACGCGCTACTCGGGTACTACGAGGCCGAGCGCGCCGTGCTCCGAGACGTCACCCCGGACATCCCGATCACGACCAACTTCATGGTCATGAACGAGCCGGGTGTGCATGATTACGCGCGCTGGGCGAAGGCTGTCGACGTCGTCGCGAACGACCATTACACGATCGGTGCCGACCCGCACCGCGCGGGCGAGCTCGCCTTCAGCGCGGACCGCACCCGCGGGATCGCGGCGGGCGAATCGTGGCTGCTCATCGAGCACTCGACCGCCGCCGTCAACTGGCAGGGCGTCAACCGCGCGAAGGGTCCCGGGGAGATGCGTCGCGACACGCTCGCGCACGTCGCGCGAGGAGCCGACGGCGCGATGTTCTTCCAGTGGCGCGCCTCGACCGCCGGCTCGGAGCAGTTCCACTCGTCGATCGTCCCCCACGCCGGAGCCGACTCCACGATCTTCCGAGATGCCGCCGCTCTCGGCTCGGACCTCGTGTCCCTCGCGCGGGTCCGGGGCAGCCGGGTCGAACGGGCGAAGGTCGCGATCCTGTACGACCAGTTGAGTGCCGCAGCGCTCCGGAGCGGACGGAACCCGAGCAACGACGTCACCTCGACGCGCGAGCCCATCGCGATGCACCGGGCCCTCACCGACGCCGGTGTCGCGGTGGACGTCCTGCCGTCCGACGCCGCACTCGACGCCTACGCCGTCGTCCTCGTGCCGACGCTCTTCCTGGCACCGGACGGCCTCGCCGAGCGACTGGACGCGTTCGTCGCCGGAGGCGGGCACCTGCTCGTCGGCTACAGCTCCGGCATCGTCGACGAGACCAACCGGGTGATCCCGGGCGGCTACCCCGGCGCGTTCCGGGAGACGCTCGGGATCCGTTCCGACGAGCACTTCCCGCAGTTCGCGGAGACCGTGCTGCGCCTCGACTCCGGGGCGACCGCCGGCCGATGGGTCGAGCGCGTGGAGGCACGCGACGCGGAGGTGCTCGTGCGCTTCGACGGCGGCGACTTCCACGGCTGGCCTGCCGTGACGGTCCGTCGCGTCGGTTCCGGGTCCGCCCGCTACCTCGCGACGAGCCTCGACGACGCCGGGTTGGCGCAGCTGCTCGCCGAGGTCGTCGCGGATGCCGGGGTCGCCCCCGTGGTCGTGCGCGACCGCGGACTCGACGCGGTCCGACGTGTCGGTGACGGTGCCTCGTACCTCTTCCTGATCAACCAGAGCGACCGGCCGTGCACCGCGGAGGCCGGCGGGGTCGACCTGCTCACCGGAGTCACACACACCGGCCGGGTGACCGTCGAGCCCGGCGCGGTCGTCGTCCTGGAGGAGGCCCGATGAAGTTCACCGACGGGTTCTGGCACACGAGACCACGCGTCGACGCCCGCTACGCGCAGGAGGCCTACGACCTCGACGCCGCGCCGGACGGCCGCTCGCTCGTCGTGACCGCGCCGACGAAGGTCCTCGCAACCCGCGGCGACACACTCAACCGCACGGTGCTGACGGTCACGCTGTCGTCGCCGCTCGAGGGGGTCATCAGTGTCCGCGTCGTCCACCACAGCGGGGCTCGGCGCAGTCCGGGCTTCGAGCTCGTCGGTGCGACACCCGGCGGGGTCGGCGAGGTCACGATCGACGCGGAGGGCGGCTCGCTCACCAGTGGTCGGCTGACGGCACGGGTGAGCGCCGGCGCACCGTGGTCGCTCGAATTCCTCGACGACGGTGAGCGGATCACGGTGAGCGGAGCGAAGTCCATCGCGCTCGTGCACCTCGACGACGGCGCGCCGGTCACGACCGAACCGGCCGGGGTCGCCGGCGTCACGACCACCGGGCTCGCCGCACCCGGCGCCTACGTGCACGCACAGCTCGCCCTCGGCGTGGGCGAGCTCGTCTACGGACTCGGCGAGCGGTTCGGGCCGTTCGTCAAAAACGGTCAGACGATCGACGTCTGGAACGCGGACGGCGGCACCTCGAGCGAGCAGTCCTACAAGAACGTGCCGTTCTACCTCACGAACCGCGGGTACGGCGTGCTCGTGAACCACCCCGAGCACGTCTCCTTCGAGGTCGGGACCGAGGCCGTCGAGCGCGTGCAGTTCTCCGTCGCAGGGGAGTCCCTCGAATACCTGGTGTTCGCGGGCCCCACGCCCAAGGAGGTGCTCGAACGGTACACGGAGCTCACCGGGCGGCCCGCCCGGGTACCCGCGTGGTCGTACGGACTGTGGTTGTCGACGTCGTTCACCACCCAGTACGACGAGGGCACCATCAACAGCTTCATCGACGGCATGGCCGAGCGGAGCCTGCCGCTCAGCGTCTTCCACTTCGACTGCTTCTGGATGCGCGAGTTCAACTGGACGGACTTCGAGTGGGACGCCCGGGTCTTCCCCGACCCGGAGGGCATGCTCGCGCGGCTCCATGACCGCGACCTCAAGGTGAGTGCGTGGATCAACCCGTACATCGGGCAGCGGTCGAAGCTGTTCGCCGAGGCGGCGGACGCAGGCTACCTCGTGCGCCGCGCCGACGGATCGGTGTGGCAATGGGACATGTGGCAGGCGGGCATGGGCCTCGTCGACTTCACGAACCCCGCGGCGACCGCCTGGTTCCAGGACAAGATCCGCACGCTCGTCGGCCAGGGCGTCGATGCCATCAAGACGGACTTCGGCGAGCGGATCCCGACCGACGTCGTCTGGCATGACGGCAGCGACCCGCAGATCATGCACAACTGGTACGCCCAGTTGTACAACGCCGCGGTGTTCACGGCGCTCGAGGAGGCGAGCGGCGTCGGCGAGGCCGTCCTCTTCGCGCGGTCCGCGACCGTGGGCGGTCAGCAGCAGCCGGTGCACTGGGGTGGCGACAACTCCTCGAGCTACGAGTCGATGGCGGAGACGCTGCGCGGCGGGCTCTCACTCGCGGCGAGCGGGTTCGGGTACTGGAGTCACGACATCGGCGGGTTCGAGGGTTTCCCCGACCCGGCCGTGTTCAAACGGTGGCTGGCGTTCGGGCTCATGTCGAGCCACTCGCGCCTGCACGGCTCCTCGAGCTACCGCGTGCCGTGGGCCTTCGACGACGGCACCGAGGCGCCCGGCCAGAGCGCCGTCGACGTCGCCCGTCGCTTCACGAACCTCAAGCTGCGACTCATGCCGTACCTGTACGAGGTCGGGCTCGAGGCGGCGTCGCGGGGCATTCCGTTCATGCGTCCCATGCAGCTCGAGTTCCCCGGCGACCCCGCCGTCGACCACCTCGACCGTCAGTACCTGCTCGGCGAGCACCTGCTCGTCGCGCCGGTGTTCAGTGAGGTCGGCGACGTGCAGTACTACCTGCCGACGGGGACCTGGACCAACCTGCTGACCGACGAGGTCGTCCAAGGTGGGACGTGGCGGAGCGAACGGCACGACTTCTCGTCGCTGCCGCTGTGGGTCCGCGAGGGCGCCGCGCTCGTGACCGGGGTACGCGACGACCGCCCCGACTACGACTACACCGACGCGCCGCTCATCACGGTGTACCCGGGGGCTCCCGGGGTCTCATCGGTGCGTGTGTCCGATCCGACCGGCGGGGAGGCGGTCTCGTTCGCGGTCTCACGCACGGACGAGGGTGCGACCGTCAGCGGTCCGACGGGTGCTTCGTTCAGCGCTCGGCTGGCTGGCGGACGGGTCGTCGAGGCGGTCGAGGGCCTCGCGCGGCTCACCCGGTAGCCGGAACCGGCGTCGTGGCAGGAGGAGATCCGCTCGGTGACAGGACGTTCCCTAGCCGGACGTCCTGCTGCGGTGCCGATCTCCTGCTGCCGTGCCGCTGGGTGTTCAGCCCCGGCGGACCATCCAGACGTCGACCTCGTCCTCGCGTTCGAGCGTGAAGCCGTGGCGCTCGTAGAGGCGGCGGGCCGGGCTGCCCTGGAGGACGTTGAGACGGAACGGGCGCGGGTCACCGTCGTCGGACAGGAGCTGCGCGAGCACCGCGGTGCCGAGGCCCGCGCCCTGGTGCTCGGGCGCGAGGTAGAAGTGCTCGAGCCATCGCTCGTCGGGTTCCGGACGAAGGGCGACCAGCCCGGCTGTGACCCCGTCGACCTCGATCACCGAGGTGTGTTCCGGTCGATATCCGTCGAGGAAGCGCTGGCGCACGCGGGTCTCGTCGTAGCGACCGAGGCGCTCGAGGTCGGGCCGCATGACGACGGCGCGCAGCTCGGCCATCCAGGTCGAGTCGTCGATGGTTGCAGGGCGGAGTGTCCAGGCGGCGGGCATCCGACCAGTCAACCATCCGCGGCGGACGTGGATGAACGGGCACGTGCCCGGACTCGGGGCACTCCGTGGAACACGTGCCCCGAGCGGGTGCGAGTGCCGGGTGAACCGGCGCGTGCCCGGATAGGGAACACTGGAGGGATCGAGCAGAGGGTGTGCGTGTGAGCGAGTCGACAGCGGTCGGGGCGGGTCCGGCGGGCGGATCCGGCATGGGGAGCGGACTCGACTCGGTGCGCCGTCGCAACCTCGGGCGGATCGTCGAGCTCGTGCACCAGGGCGGGGTGCAGTCGCGGTCGGCGCTCACGAGGGCGACCGGGCTCAACCGGTCCACGGTCGCCGCGCTCGTCACGGAACTCGCCTCGACCGGCATCGTCACGGAGTCGGTCCCGGTCGGCGGGCAGGGAGTCGGCCGGCCGTCGCCGCTCGTCTCGGCCGGCCAGCGAGCCGTCGCCTTCGCGGCGAACCCGGAACTCGACGCGATCACGGTGGCGGCCGTGCGACTCGGCGGCGAGGTCCTCGAGCGCGTGCGTCGCGAGGTCGACACGACACCGACGGCGGCCCAGGCGACGGCGATCATCGCGGAGCTGGTCGCGGAACTCGCCGACCGCCTGCCCGACGAGGCGCGCGGCGGCGGTGGGATCGGGCTGGCGATCCCCGGTCTCGTCCGGGACGCCGACGGGGTCGTCCGGCTCGCGCCGCACTTGGGGTGGGTCGACGAACCCCTGGTCGAACGGCTGCGTGCCGCGACCGATCGTGCGGTGTTCGCGGCCAACGATGCGAGCCTCGGCGCACGGGCCGAGCGGACCTTCGGCGCGGGCCGCGGTATCGACGACCTCGTCTACCTGAACGGCGGCGCGAGCGGTATCGGTGGTGGCATCATCGCCGGTGGCCGACCCGTCGGTGGTGCGCGCGGATACGCGGGGGAGTTCGGTCACACCTCGGCGACGGCCGCCGGCAACGCGCTCGAAGACGCCGTCCGACGCAGTGAGCTCCTCCGTGTCGCCGGCCTCACCGCAGGGGACGACGCGGTCCTCGAAGCGGCGCTCGCCGAGGGCATCGCTGCCGATCCGGCGGGGGCGATGCGGGAGGAGGTCGCCCGGCAGGCCCGGACGCTCGGACGGGCGCTCGCCGGGACGGTGAACATCCTCGACCCCGAACTCGTCGTCCTCGGTGGGCATCTCGGGATCGTGCTCGAACTGGCGTCGGAGGAGTTGCACGACGCGGTCCGTGAGCGGGCGCTCGTCCCGCCGTTCGAGGACGTCACGATCGTGCGTGCCGAACTCGGTCAGGACCTCCTGCTCATCGGTGCCGCGGAACTCGCCTTCGACCGCCTCATCGCGGACCCCGCCGCCTGGTGACCGTCGCCTCGGTTACTGTCGGCCTGGTGGTCAGCGCGGTGCGCTGGCGCGAGACGTGCCCACCCGGTGTCAGCGCGGTGCGCTGACGTGAGCTCGCCCGAATCGGCGTGGGCGCGGGGCGTGGACTCGAGCGCGGGCCTCCGGAGGGTAGCGCTCACGCGTGTGACCCGCGCTCACGTCAGCGCACCGCGCTGGCGCCACCACACCACACACGACCACCAGGGTCAGAAGGCCGGACGACCCGTCGACTTCCGCACGATGAGCTCCGGCTCGATCGTTCCGCGGTACCCGACGGCGTCGACCTCGAGGTTGCCGAGCAGCCGCGCGACACAGCGACGCCCCAGCTCGTCGAAGTCCTGCCGCACCGTCGTGAGCGGCGGCCAGAAATGGGGCGCCTCCGGGATGTCGTCGAACCCCACGATCGACACGTCGCGCGGCACGTCGTACCCCTCGTCGCGGATCGCGTGGATGAGGCCGAGCGCCATCTGGTCGTTCGACGAGAAGATCGCCGTGAAGTCGCGCACCCGCATGAGTTCGATCCCGGCGCGATAGCCGAAGTCGGCCGTCCAGTCACCGAGGATCGGCGCGGTCGTCGGCACGTCCTGCGCACTCATCTCGGCGAGGAACCCGTGCATGCGCGCCTCGGCCTCGATCCAGTCCTGCGGGCCGGCGAGGTGGTAGATGTTCCGATGCCCGAGCTCGATGAGGTGCCGCGTCGCCAAACGTCCACCGGCGACCTGGTCGACGCCGATCGAGTGGTCGTCGAGGTCGCCGCCGGACTGCACCGCGATGAACGGCACCCGCACCTGCAACTCCTCGATCGCCCGGAACACCCGGACCTGCGGCGCGATGACCACGATGCCGTCGACCGACTGCGCGAGCAGATGCTCGACGGCGGCGACGATCGACGCGTCGGAGACGTCGGGCAGGTTCGCCGTGCTGACGAGGTACCCGGCGTCCTTGCTCGCGTTCTCGATCGCCTGGATCATGCTCGCCGGACCGTACTGCGACCGCTGGCTCGCGAGCACGCCGATGGTGCGCGACCGACTCGTCACGAGCGCCCTGGCCGCCCGGTTCGGACGGTAGTTGACCTCGTCCATGACGGCGAGGACCCGGTCGCGGGTCGAGTCGCGGATGCTCGGATGGTTGTTGAGCACTCGCGAGACCGTCTGGTGGGAGACCCCGGCCAGGCGCGCGACATCACGGATATTGGGGGCTCGCCCCCGTTCGGCGTCGTCGCTCACGGATTCCTCGGACCTCGATGTGCACGGTCACATTTCGTGCTGCACCCATTATGCACGCGCGTCCGGCACCTGACGGATCGGGTCCCCCAGGGTGCGTGGAGCCATGGAGGGGTCCGCGACGGTACCGTTGGGGGATGGATACCGAAAGCGTCGCCCGCGTCATCGAAGCCACCGACTTCTCGGGCGTCGTGCTCGTCAAGCGCGGTGACGAGACGCTCTTCGAGGCCGCCCGCGGCCTCGCCTCCCGGGAGCGAGACGAGCCCATCACCCTCGACACCCGCTTCGACACGGCGTCCATCACGAAGCTCTTCACCGCCGCCGCCGTGCTCCAGCAGGTCGACGCCGGACACATCGACCTCGACGAGTCGATCCACGAGTACGTCGACCTCGACGGCACCACCATCCGCCGCGACGTCCAGCTGCTCCACCTGCTCACCCACACCTCCGGCATCGCCGACGACGCCGACGAGACCGCCGGCGAGAGCTACGACGACCTCTGGGCGGAGCGCCCGGCCTCGTCGATCCGCGAGACCGCCGACCTCCTGCCGCTCTTCGCCGACAAGGAGCCGCTCGCGGCCCCTGGCGAGGAGGCGAACTACGTCAACGCGGGCTACGTGCTGCTCGGGCTCGCGCTCGAGGGCGTGACGGGACTGCCCTACCGCCAGCTCATCGAGCAGCAGGTGTTCGCGCTGCTCGGCATGGACCACTCGGGCTTCGTCGACCGCCGGACGGGCGAGCCCGGCCTAGCCGAGGGCGGCGACGTCGACGACGACGGCGTCTGGCACTCGAACGCCGACGCCTTCCCGCCGCTCGGCGGCCCCGACGCCGGTGCACAGTCCACCGCGGCCGACCTCATCACCTTCCTGCGCGCCGCCCGCGACGCGAAGATCCTCACCGCCGAGCTGACGGAGGAGTTCACCTCCCCGCAGATCGAGGTCGACGAGGAGATCTCCTACGGCTTCGGCTTCGAGTTCGACGTCGACGAGGACGGTCAGGTGCGATCGATGTACCTCGACGGTGTCAACCCCGGCGCGAGCGGCATCGTCCGCACCTACTTCGGCCCGACCGCCGCGGACGCCATCGACGTCGTCGTGCTGTCGAACTCCGAGGACGGCGCCTGGGACGTCATCCGCGCCATCGACGCCGAACTCTAGGCGACCACTGGGATCGCCCGGGCACGTCCCCGGGTTACAGGTACGCCGTGCAAGGCGTGCCCGTGGCCGGGGTACGTGTCCGCACGGGCCCACTGAGAGCGCGACCATGCCCCGACCGTCGCCGGTTATGAAAATGAGACCCATCCCGACTTGACATCAGGTGGAGGTCTGGGGCTATCGTGTGACACACAATGTGAACGGTCACATTCGGAGTGACGAGGAAGTCGACGTGGGAACGAAGCGCAATGGAGCGAGCAGGTCGGCGATGAGCCGCCTCCCGATCCACGGCACCGATCGATCCGACCACGACTCCCTCTCGGCCCGGCTCTCCGCCGGCCACCTCTCCCTGCACCCTCGCCGGCACCACGACGAGGCGTCCGCACCCGCACCCGCGAACGCCACGTAGCCGACGAGCGGCCTCGATGAGCTGGACACATCGATGCCGACAGACCTGCGCATGACAATGACGTCCAAGCAACTCCCTAGGGAAGGAACCACACAGTGAAGAAGAGAATGCTCCTCGCCACGCTGGCCGCAGGCACGATGGTCGTGTCGCTCGCCGGTTGCTCCGGCGGCGCAAGCGGCGGATCGGGCGGCGGCGAAGGCGACGGCAAGCTCGTCGGCGTCGCGATGCCCACCAAGAGCTCCGAGCGCTGGATCCAGGACGGCAACGCCGTCAAGGAGCAGCTGGAGAAGGAGGGCTTCAAGGTCGACCTGCAGTACGCCGAGGACGACATCCCGACCCAGGTCTCGCAGATCGAGAACATGATCACCAAGGGCGCCTCCGTCCTGATCATCGCCTCGATCGACGGCACCACGCTCACGAGCGTGCTGCAGGAGGCCAAGGACGGCGACATCCCCGTCATCGCCTACGACCGCCTGATCCGCGACAGCGAGAACGTCGACTACTACGCGTCGTTCGACAACTACAAGGTCGGCGTGCAGCAGGCCAACTCGGTCCTCAACGGCCTCGGCCTCGTCGACCTCGAGGGCAAGCCCACCGAGGGCGCACCCGCCGGTCCGTTCAACATCGAGATGTTCGCCGGCTCGCCCGACGACAACAACGCCACGTTCTTCTGGGACGGCGCTCAGGACACCCTGAAGCCGTTCATCGACGCGGGCACCCTCAAGGTCGCCAGCGGCCAGACGTCCTTCGAGCAGGCTGCAACGCTCCGTTGGGACGGTGAGACCGCGCAGAAGCGTATGGAGAACATCCTCACGTCGACCTACTCCGACGGCAGCAAGGTCAACGCGGTCCTGTCGCCCTACGACGGCATCTCGCGAGGCATCATCTCGGCGCTGACCGACGCCGGCTACTCGGTGGGCGACGGCTGGCCCGTCATCTCCGGCCAGGACGCCGAGCTCGACTCGGTCAAGGCCATCGAGTCCGGCGAGCAGTACGCGACCATCTTCAAGGACACCCGCCAGCTGGCGAGCGAAGCCGTCAAGATGGCCGTCGCCGTGCTGAACGGTGAGAAGCCCGAGGTCAACAACACCGAGGACTACGACAACGGCAAGAAGGTCGTCCCGTCCTTCCTCCTCGAGTCGCAGATCGTCGTCAAGGACAACATCCAGGAGGTCCTCGTGGACTCCGGTTACTGGACCGAAGACGAGATCAAGGGCTAGTCAGTCCTGCAACACCCTTTTCGACAGGCTCAGGGAACGGAATCACTTCCGATCCCTGAGCCTGTCGGAGGGCCCGGTTCAACGACGATCACCTGTAAGGAGACACGGTGTCAGGCGAGACCACGAGCATCCTCGAGATGCGCAACATCATCAAGACCTTCCCCGGCGTCAAGGCCCTCTCGAACGTCACGCTCGATGTGCAGCGCGGTACCGTGCACGCCATCTGCGGTGAGAACGGCGCCGGCAAGTCGACGCTCATGAAGGTGTTGTCCGGCGTCTACCCGTTCGGCACCTACGAGGGCGACATCGTCTTCGAGGGCGAGACGATGGAGTTCAAGGACATCCGCGACTCGGAGTCCAAGGGCATCGTCATCATCCACCAGGAGCTGGCCCTCAGCCCCTACCTCTCCATCGCGGAGAACATCTTCCTCAACAACGAGCTGAAGGGGCCGCTCGGCCTCATCGACTGGAACCGCACCAACCAGGAGGCGGCAGCACTGCTCGCCCGGGTCGGCCTGCGGGAGAACCCGACGACCAAGATCCTCGAGATCGGCGTCGGCAAGCAGCAGCTCGTCGAGATCGCGAAGGCCCTCTCGAAGCGCGTGAAGCTCCTCATCCTCGACGAGCCGACCGCCGCACTGAACGACGAGGACTCCGACCACCTGCTCGACCTGATCCTGCACCTCAAGGAGCAGGGGATCACGTCGATCATCATCAGTCACAAGCTCAACGAGATCAAGAAGGTCGCCGACACCGTCACCGTCATCCGCGACGGCAAGACCATCGAGACGATCGTGAAGAACGACGTCACCGAAGAGCGCATCATCAAGGACATGGTCGGCCGCGACCTCGAGCACCGCTACCCGGACCACACGCCGAACATCGGCGAGGAGATCCTGCGTGTCGAGGACTGGACCGCCCACCACCCGCAGGACCCGACCCGCGTGATGGTGGACGCCGTCAACCTCAACGTCCGCGCCGGTGAGATCGTCGGCATCGCCGGCCTCATGGGTGCCGGCCGCACCGAGTTCGCGATGAGCCTGTTCGGCCAGTCGTACGGCAGCCGCATCAGCGGCAAGGTCTTCAAGAACGGCACCGAGATCCGCACCCGCACGGTGTCGGAGGCGATCGACAACGGACTCGCGTACGCCACCGAGGACCGCAAGTACTACGGCCTCAACCTCATCGAGGACATCAAGCGGAACATCTCGATGGCCTCGCTGAAGAAGCTCGAACGCGGCGGACTCGTCAACGACAACGAGGAGTACAAGGTCGCCGAGGAGTACCGGAAGAGCATGAACATCAAGGCTCCGAACGTGCTCGCGAAGACCGGGAAGCTCTCGGGCGGAAACCAGCAGAAGGTCGTCCTCTCGAAGTGGATCTACTCCGACCCCGACGTCCTCATCCTCGATGAGCCCACCCGTGGCATCGACGTCGGTGCGAAGTACGAGATCTACACGATCATCAACCGCCTCGCCGCCGAGGGGAAGGGCGTCATCGTCATCTCCTCCGAGCTCCCCGAGCTCATCGGCATCTGCGACCGCATCTACGCCCTCAGCGAGGGCCGCATCACCGGCGAACTGCCGATCGAGGAAGCGAACCCCGAAGCGCTCCTCAAACTCATGACCATGGAGAAGCCCCGCTAGGCGGGCGCGGACGGATCGAAGGAGAACCGCAATGTCCGATCTGGACACCAAACCCACCGTCCCGGCAGGCGACGGCACCGCCGCAGGCGGCCTCGTCAACCCGGCCACCAACCGCTTCACGAGCTGGCTGACCCACATCCTCAGCGACCTCGGCAAGAACGGCATCTTCATCGCCCTCCTGCTCGTCGTCGTGTTCTTCGCCGTCATCACCGACGGCATCCTGCTGCGGCCGCAGAACATCTCCAACCTGATCGTGCAGAACGGGTACATCCTCGTCCTCGCGATCGGCATGGTGATGGTCATCATCGCCGGCCACATCGACCTGTCGGTCGGTTCCGTCGCGGCCTTCGTCGGTGCGGTCTCCGGTGTGTTCGCCGTGCAGATGCAGATGCCGTGGTGGATCGCGATCATCCTGTCGCTCGCCATCGGCGCGCTCGTCGGTGTCTGGCAGGGCTTCTGGATCGCCTACGTCGGGATCCCGGCGTTCATCGTGACGCTGGCCGGCATGCTCATCTTCCGCGGCCTCGCGCTCGTGGTGCTCGGCAACGCCAACATCGGTTCCTTCCCGGCGGAGTACCGCGCGCTCGGCAACGGCTTCCTGAACGACGTGTTCGGTGACTTCCCGATCGACCCGCTCACGCTCGGGATCGGTGTCATCGCCGTCGTCGGCCTCGTCGTGCAGCAGGTCCGCACGCGCCTCGGCCGTCAGAAGTACGGTCAGGACACCGAGCCGTTCCCGTGGTTCGTCGCCAAGCTCGTCCTCATCATCGCGGGCATCGGCTTCTTCGTGTACGCCCTCGCCGCGTACAAGGGCATCCCGGTCACGCTCATCGTGCTGGCCGTCCTCGTGCTCGTCTACGGCATCGTCATGAACCGCTCGGTCTTCGGCCGCCACATCTACGCGATCGGTGGCAACCGTCACGCCGCGGAGCTGTCCGGCATCAAGACCCGCAAGGTCGACTTCTTCCTGTTCGTCAACATGGGCTTCCTCGCGGCGCTCGCCGGCCTCATCTTCACGGCCCGCCTGAACCTCGCCGGTCCGAAGGCCGGTGACGGCTTCGAGCTCGAGGCGATCTCCGCGGCCTTCATCGGTGGCGCAGCGGTGCAGGGTGGCGTCGGTACCATCGGCGGCGCGATCATCGGTGGTCTCATCATCGGTGTGCTGAACAACGGTATGTCGATCATCGGCCTCGGCATCGAGTGGCAGCAGGCCGTCAAGGGCCTCGTGCTGCTGCTGGCCGTCGCGTTCGACGTCTACAACAAGCGCCGCAGCGGCGGACGCTGATCCCGAGGTCCGCGACCGCGGAACCCGGATCGATCCGACGCATGGACATCCACCACGGAGGCGAGAGCACCGGCGACCTGGCCGGTGCCCTCGCCTCCGTGCGTGGTGGCGAGGCGACCGCCGAGCGCGAGTCCTCGTCGGTCCCGCCGGCGGCGCTCGCGATCCTGCGGGACGGCACGCCGCTGCTCGAAGTGCCCGTCGGTACGGTGCACGCCGTGCTCGGACCGGTCTCCACGCTCCGGCACCTGATCGCGCGGTTGTCCGGGACGTCTCCCGCCCCGCGCGGCGCGGCCAGGGCCTCCGGCTCCGAGACGGTGCTCGTCGACGGCAGGCCGGCGCGGTTGTCGTCCCGGGCCGCATCGAGCGCCTCCGGGGTGGCGGTCGTGACGGCTGGGCAGGCCATCAGCTGGTCGCAGACCATCGGTGAGAACGTGCTGCTCGGGTCCGAGCGTGCGGCGGGCCTGCGGGAGACGGTCATGCGGCTCCTCCGAGGACCGTCCGCCGACCGGACGTCCGTGGGACAGAGCGATGCCGCGCGGATCCACCGTGCCCTGGGCGTCGTCGGGCTCGACCGGTCACCCGCGGACTCCGCCGGTGCCCTGTCCGTCGTGGAGCGTCGGCTCGTGGAGCTGGCCAGGGCGGTCGCCGCGGAGGCGTCGCTCATCGTGATCGACGACAGTGGCCCCGCGCTTCGAGCGGACGACCTGGAACGGTGGCGACAGGCGATGGCCGGGGTGGCCCGAGCTCCTCGAACCGCTGCCCCCGCACCCGGGGTCCTGCTCGCGACCGGGGCCGTGACGGGACTCGCCGGCTTCGCGACGACCGCGACCGTCCTCGACGGACACGGTGCCCCGTCGCCCTCGATCAGACTGTCCACCGCGGGCGGTGAACGCGAGGTGCTCGCGGCGTTGACGGACGCGGCGGCCGTGGGCGCCACACCCGACCCTCCCTCGGACGCGTCCACGACGCCGGACTCGGCTGTGTCCATCGCATCGTCGGTGACGGCTACCGGCCTCGCCGTCGGACACTGGACCGCGAGCCACCCGGCGGACCCCGAGCGGACCGTCGTCGACGACCTGTCCTTCGCCTGTGCACCGGGGGAGGTGCTCGGGCTGTTCGGTCCGCCCGACTCCGGTGCCGGGGAGGTGCTGCTGAGCGTCTTCGGGCTGTCGTACGGCGCACGGACCCGTGGTTCGGTGGCGCTCGACGGTGCGGTGGTCGACGTCTCGACGCCGGACCTGGCGCGCGCCGCGGGGGTCCTGTACACGACGGAGCACCCGATCCGCTTCGACCTCTCGTTCCTCGGCGGGGTGCCGTCGAGCGTCTCCCCGGACGCCCTCGCGAGGATGGTCAGGCTCGGCGTGGCCGACCCGCGCCGCGACTACCGGGCGACCACCGTGCCGAGCGGCCTGCTCGCCGCGCTCCCCGGCGTGCACCGCGGACCGGACGCCGACCAGTTCACCGAGTCGCTCCGGATCATCGCGGACACGGGGGCGCGCGCCGTGCTGCTCGCCGAACCGTTCGGTCGGGCGGGCGCCCCCGGCTCCGAGAAAGCACGTCGGCGGGCTGAGCGGTGCGCCCTCATCCGCTCGCTCGCGGCTTCCGGCCGGGCGGTCGTCGTCTCGAGCGAGGACCCGGCGGCACTCGCAGCCGTCTGCGACCGGGTCGTCGCCGTCCGCGCGGGCCGGATCGTGGGGACCGTGGGCGCGATCGGCGTCGCGGATGCCGAGCGTCTCGACGCACGCGCCGTCATCGAGGCGATGGGCGGTCTCGCATGAGTCGAGATCGCATCGTCCTGTCCATGGCCACGGCAATATACAACGTTGTACACTGGAGCGCGGCCCAGCCCTGATCCACCCGACCGAGCAACCGCCCCCACCCGCTTGCACCACCGCATCGCGAATCAACCGAGCACCAGATCGACGAAGGAGTCCCACCGGTGAACACCGAGCAGAACCCGGCCGCCAGCGCCCCCGAGCAGGCGACAGCAACGCACGCCGAGACCTACACGATCGGTGTCGACTTCGGCACACTGTCCGGCCGAGCCGTCGTCGTGCGCGTGTCCGACGGTGCCGAACTCGGGTCGGCGGTGCTCGACTACCCGCACGCCGTCATGGATCGCGAGCTCGCCTCCACCGGCGCCGCGCTGCCGCCCGACTGGGCGCTGCAGGTGCCGGCCGACTACGTCGCCGTCATGCAGTCCGCCGTGCCGCGCGCCGTCGAGGCCGCCGGGATCGACCCCGCCGCCGTCATCGGCATCGGCACCGACTTCACCGCCTGCACGATGGTCCCCGTCATCGCCGACGGGACGCCGCTCAACGAGCTCCCCGAGTACGCCGACCGCCCGCACGCCTACGTGAAGCTGTGGAAGCACCACTCCGCGCAGCCGCAGGCCGACCGCATCAACGAGCTCGCCGCCGAGCGGGGCGAGTCCTGGCTGCCGCGCTACGGCGGCCTCATCTCGAGCGAATGGGAGTTCGCCAAGGGCCTCCAGCTCCTCGAGGAGGACCCCGAACTCTACGAGCGCATGGACCACTGGGTCGAGGCGGCCGACTGGATCATCTGGCAGCTCACCGGCACCTACGTGCGCAACGCCTGCACCGCCGGCTACAAGGGCATCTACCAGGACGGTGCCTACCCGAGCCACGAGTTCCTCGCGGCCCTCAACCCCGCGTTCGAGCGGTTCGCCGACGACAAGGTCGCGCACGAGATCGGTGAACTGGGCGCCGCCGCCGGCACCCTGTCGGCCGAAGCCGCTGGGTGGACCGGTCTCCGCGAGGGCATCGCGGTCGCGGTCGGGAACGTCGACGCGCACGTCGCGGCACCCGCGGCGCAGGCCGTCTCGCCCGGCCAGATGGTCGCGATCATGGGCACCTCCACCTGCCACGTCATGAACGGCGACGTCCTCCGCGAGGTCCCGGGCATGTGCGGCGTCGTCGACGGCGGCATCATCGCCGGCCTCTACGGCTACGAGGCCGGGCAGTCCGGCGTCGGCGACATCTTCGCCTGGTACGTCGCGAACCAGGTCCCCGCCCGATACACCGAGGAGGCCGCCGCGCGCGGTGTCAGCATCCACGAACACCTCACCTCGCTCATCCAGGACCAGCCCGTCGGCGCGCACGGGCTCGTCGCCCTCGACTGGCACTCGGGCAACCGCTCGGTCCTCGTCGACCACGAGCTCTCCGGCACCGTCCTCGGCCTGACGCTCACGACCCGCACCGAGGAGGTCTACCGCGCACTGTTCGAGGCGACCGCCTTCGGCACCAGGAAGATCGTCGAGACGTTCAACGCCTCGGGCGTCCCCGTCACCGAGTTCATCGTCGCCGGCGGTCTGCAGCGGAACCCCTTCCTCATGCAGACGTACTCCGACATCCTGCGCCTGCCGATCTCGATCACCGCGAGCGACCAGGGGCCGGCGCTCGGCTCGGCCATCCACGCCGCCGTCGCCGCCGGGGCCTACCCGGACGTCCCGGCCGCCAGTGCCGCCATGGGCAAGGTGAACCGCGCCGTCTACACGCCGAACGAGGCAGCCGCCGACGCGTACGACCTGCTCTACGCGGAGTACGCGACGCTCCACGACTACTTCGGTCGTGGCGCCAACGACGTCATGAAGCGCCTGAAGCGCATCCGCCGAGCCGCCCTCGGTGGCGGCGTCGACAGCCTGCCGACCGACACCGAGACCACCGCCCTCGAAGGAGCAACCGCGTGAACACCTACTCACCCGAGATCGAGGTCGCGATCGCGCGCGTCCGATCCGACGTCGCCAAGCTGCACGGCGAGCTCGTCCGGTACGGGCTCGTCATCTGGACCGGCGGCAACGTCTCCGGTCGGGTGCCGGGAGCCGACCTCTTCGTCATCAAGCCCTCCGGCGTCGACTACGACGACCTCGCGCCCGAGAACATGATCCTCTGCGACCTCGACGGCAACGTCATCCCGGGCACGCCCGGTGCTGAACGGTCGCCGTCGAGCGACACCGCGGCGCACGCATACGTCTACCGGCATATGCCCGAGGTCGGCGGCGTCGTGCACACCCACTCCACCTACGCGGTGGCCTGGGCGGCACGCGCCGAGCCCATCCCGTGCGTCATCACGGCGATGGCGGACGAGTTCGGCGGGGAGGTCCCGATCGGTCCGTTCTCGATCATCGGCGATGACTCGATCGGACGCGGCATCGTCGAGACGCTCACCGGTCACCGGTCGCGCGCGGTGCTCATGCAGAACCATGGGCCGTTCACGATCGGGAAGGACGCCCGCGACGCCGTGAAGGCCGCGGTCATGGTCGAGGACGTCGCCCGCACCGTGCACATCTCGCGTCAGCTCGGCGAGCCGAAGCCCATGCCGACCGAGGCGATCGACGCCCTGTTCGACCGCTACCAGAACGTCTACGGCCAGGCGCCGCAGGGCGCGCTCTAACCCGACCGACCTCCGGTCCCTGACACCCTCCCGGTCCCTGACACCCTCCCGGTCCCTGAGCTTGTCGATGGGCCACCCCGCCACGGTCCCGCGCTTCGACAGGCTCAGGGACCGAAACGACCTCAAGAAAGAACCCACCAATGCCGAAGCCCACCACCACGCTCGACCACTACACCGTCTGGTTCCTCACCGGCAGCCAGAACCTCTACGGCGAGGAGACCCTCCGTCAGGTCGCCGAGCAGTCCCAGGCCATCGCCGCCGAGCTCGGCGCAGCCGCCGACGTCCCCGTGCGGATCGAGTGGAAGCCCGTCCTCAAGGACTCCGAGTCGATCCGTCGCGCCATGCTCGACGCGAACGCCGACGACAGCGTCATCGGTCTCGTCACCTGGATGCACACCTTCAGCCCGGCCAAGATGTGGATCGCCGGCCTCGACGCGCTGCAGAAGCCGCTGCTCCACCTCCACACGCAGGCGAACGTCGAGCTGCCGTGGTCGGAGATCGACTTCGACTTCATGAACCTCAACCAGGCCGCGCACGGCGACCGCGAGTTCGGGTACATCCAGACGCGTCTCGGCGTCGCCCGCAAGACGGTCGTCGGCCACGTCTCCGACCCGCGCGTCCAGCGTGAGGTCGGCACCTGGCAGCGCGCTGCCGCCGGTTGGGCGGCCACGCACGAGCTCAAGCTCGCACGCTTCGGCGACAACATGCGGTACGTCGCCGTCACCGAGGGCGACAAGACCGAGGCCGAGCTGCGCTTCGGTGTGCAGGTCAACACCTGGAGCGTCAACGAGCTGGCCGAGGCCGTGCACGCATCGACGGACGCCGACATCGACGCCCTCGTCGCCGAGTACGAGGAGCTGTACGACGTCGTCCCCGAGCTGCGGAAGGGTGGCGAGCGGCACGAGTCGCTCCGCTACGGTGCGGCGATCGAGCTGGGCCTGCGCTCCTTCCTCGAGGCCGGCGACTTCGCCGCGTTCACGACGAGCTTCGAGGACCTCGGCGAGCTGCGTCAGCTGCCGGGCCTCGCCGTCCAGCGTCTCATGGCCGACGGCTACGGCTTCGGTGCGGAGGGCGACTGGAAGACCGCCGTCCTCGTGCGCGCCGCGTCCGTCATGGGTGCCGGCCTCCCCGGTGGCGCCTCGCTCATGGAGGACTACACGTACCACATGGAGCCCGGCAACGAGCTCATCCTCGGTGCGCACATGCTCGAGGTCAGCCCGACGCTCTCCTCGGCGCGCGCCACCCTCGAGGTGCACCCGCTCGGTATCGGCGGCAAGGAGGACCCGGTGCGCCTGGTCTTCACGGCCGACTCCGGCCCCGCCGTGGTCGTCGCGATGAGCGACATGCGCGACCGCTTCCGGCTGACGGCGAACGTCGTCGAGGTCGTCCAGCCCATCGAGGCCCTGCCGAAGCTGCCCGTCGGGCGCGCCGTGTGGAAGCCGGCTCCGGACTTCGCGACCTCGGCCGCCGCCTGGCTCACCGCCGGTGCCGCGCACCACACGGTCATGTCGACCGCCGTCGGGGTCGAGGTGTTCGCCGACTTCGCGGAGATCGCCAAGACCGAGCTCCTCGTGATCGACGAGTCGACCACCACGCGCGACTTCCAGCGCGAGGTCCGCTGGAACAACGCGTACTACCGCCTCGCCCAGGGGTTCTAGTCCCGGGACGATACGACCGAGACGGCCTCCCGCCCACCGGCGGGAGGCCGTCTCGCGTCGTGGTGTCCTCGATCGTGCGGTGCGACGACGGCGCTTGCTAGCCTGGGGCGACGCGCCGGGGGTGGCGCGCTGAACGACGGGGGTCGACCGATGACGGATGTGTTCACGCAGACGGAGCAGCACGAGCCGGGCGACGACGGGACAGCCGAGCCGACGAGGCTCGGATGGAAGCTCGCGATCGGTGGGACCGTCCTCGTCGCCGGTGTCGGAGCGGTCCTCGCGATCGTCGCAGCGACGGGCGGGTTCACGGCAGCCGACCCAGCGGCCGCCGAGCGGGCGATGGAACGGTGCATCGCGGAGCGGGCGAGCACCATCATCGACGCCGGCGACCGCACCCCGGCCGAGGCCGCCGCCGAGGGATGTGCGCTCGATGCCGAGTCGGACACGTTCCTCGACGAGTACGGCGACTGACCCGGGTCGGTTCGGGCGCGTTCGGGCGCGCTACCGGAGCCCGATGATCGTGCCGACGACGAACAGCCCGAGCGCGCTCCACATGAGGATGTCGTCGACGCTCATCCGGACGGTGAGGCGCCGACCACGGGTGCTGACGCGGCCGGCCGCCGCGGTCGAGGCCGACTCGTCCGCCTTGGCGCTTCGCCGGTCGCCTCGGGTCTCCCGCCACCGTGCCCAGCGTTCGACGCGGTCGTCCACGGCGTCGACAGCGGCGGCGATGTCCTGCCAATCGTCGACCTTGGTCGTGACGAGGTCGTCGGTGGTGACGAGCAGCAGCCAGTCGTCGACGATCTCCACGTCGAAGCCGCGTACGTGGTCGAGCAGTCGCGCCATCACGTCGGGCGTGAACAGGTGGAGGGCGTCGGCCTCGTAGCCGACCGGGCAGTACAGCTGGAAGTGGCGGTCGAACCCGCCCTCGAGGCTGAGCCGTTGCGTATCGGCAGGGGCGCCGGCACCGCTCATCCCTCGGCGCCGGCCGTCCTGGGCGCGCAGCAGGATGTGGGGGAGCGCGACGGGCATCCGAAGCGCGCAGTAGCCGCCGAAGGGGGCCGCGAGGTTCTTGCGGTTGCCGATGACCTCGTCGTCGGCGATCTCGATGCCGCGCGGCTCCCGGCTCCGGAGGACTCGGTGGAGGTTCACCGACCCGCGGCTCCGCCAGGGCATGTCGCGCTGGAGGGCGATGGGACCGACGCGGTAGTCGAATCCGTTGGCCTCGGCGAAGGTGGCGAGGCGGAGGTGTGTGCGCCGCAGGGTCCTGCGTGACCAGACGCGGATCGTCATGCGGACGAGGATCACGGCGAGGAGGATCATGACCACCACGAGCGTGCCCATGCCGAAGGCGATCCCTCCCGCGTTCCTGCCGCCTTGAGCCGCTCAGTCGGGGGCGTCCGTCGGGGCCTCGTACCCGACCGGCAGCTCGGGGACGGTGCTCGTGCCGGCGCGGAACGCGGTGACCGCGAGGAGCGCCGGTACCGGCGCTTCCGCAGAGCGGCCCGCCTCGTCGGCGACGTCGGGGACGAGCGCGATCGTCAGCCGGTCGGTGGTGATCGGTTCGAACACGTGCACCCTCGAGACGCCGACGGAACCGGCTTCGACGAGCGTGCGGCCGTCTGCTGCCTGGACCTCGTGGCGGTCGATGAGCTGCCCGGCGGTGAGGTCCTCGTGCAGCCGGAGGTGATCGATGGTGACCGGCTCCGCGAACGTGACGGTGACCGTCGACCCGTCGGTGGTCAGCGTTCCCGGGATCGGTCGCGCGAAGCGTCGGTCGCGCTCCGCGGCCCAGGCGGTCACGCGTTCCACATCGGCGTCGGGGAGGAGCCCACGGGTGTCTGGTGGGAGGTTGAGGAGCAGGTTCGCGCCGAGTCCGACGGACCGGTAGAAGATCGCGAGCAGATGCTCGACCGACTTCGGCTCGTCGTCCGGGTGCCAGAACCAGCCGCGGCGGATCGAGACGTCGCACTCGGGCGGGAGGTAGAGGGCCTCCTCGAACCGGCTGGTGACGACGGTGTAGTTGCTGAAGTCGGTGTGGTCGACGACGTACCGCACCGGGTCTTCGGCGAGACCGTTCTCGTTGCCCACCCAGCGGATCGTCGGGGCGCCCATGTTGAACACCATCGCCTGCGGCTGGAGCCGTTCGATGATCGCGGAGATGCCGGGCCAGTCGTAGCTGTACCCCTCGGACCCGGCGCCGTCGAACCACAGCTCGACGAGCTCGCCGTAGTTCGTGCACAGTTCGGTGAGTTGGCGGGCGTACACCTCGGCGTAGCGCGCCTCGTCGGCGTACTCGGGAGCGTGGCGATCCCACGGCGAGAGGTACAGCCCCAGTCCGAGACCCGCTTCGCGACAGGCTGCTGCGAGCTCGGCCACGATGTCGCCGTGGCCGTCCCGCCACGGTGAGGATGCGACGCTGTAGTCGGTCGTCGTGGTCGGCCAGAGACAGAACCCGTCGTGATGCTTCGCGGTGAGGATCACGTATCCGGCGCCGATCGAGGCCGCCACGCGCACCCACTGCCGCACATCGAGGTCGCTCGGATCGAAGCTCGAGGCGGGGAGTGTGCCGTCGCTCCATTCCTTGCCGGCGAAGGTGTTGACGCCGAAGTGGAAGAACACGCCGAACCCGTTCTGTTGCCAGCGCAACTGGCCCTCGGTCGGGACGGGACGGTGCTGGTGGTGGTGCGGCTGTTGACTCACTTGACTCCTCCTGCTGCGACGCCTCGATGGAACCATCGTTGCAGCACGATGAACACCACGAGGACGGGGACGACGGCGATGATGGATCCGGCCATCACGACCCTGGGGTCGAACCCGAACGACGACGCCGAGAGTCGTGCGAGTCCGAGCGAGACGGTGAACGACGACTCGCTCCGCAGGACGAGGAGCGGCCACAGGAAGTCGTCCCACGCGGTGATGAACGAGTTGACGACGACGACGAGCATGGCGCCGATCGACGACGGCAGGAAGAGGGCGGTGAACCGCTGCCACTCCGAGGCTCCGTCGAGGAACGCGGCGTCTTCGATCTCGTCGGGCACCGCCGTGAACGCGGCTCGCATGATGAGGACGTTCATCGCGGAGACCGCGCCGGGGAGCCACGCGCCGACGAGGGTGTCGAGCAGGCCGAGCTCCTGGGTCATGAGGAAGAGCGACACCATGATCGACTCGAACGGCACGACCATCGACACGATCAGCACGGTGAAGGTGACCCGCCGCCCGCGCCAGCCGCGTCGGGAGAGCATGTACCCGGCGGCGGTCGGCAGCACCACCTGGGAGGCGATGGTGAGCGCGCAGACGATCGCGCTGTTCGTCAGGTAGGCGTCCATCGGGATCTGCCGGAAGATCGTGACGTAGGCGTCGAGGGTCGGCGACTGCGGGAACAGGGTTGCGTCGCGCCCGAAGAGTGCTTCGCCGGAGCCCTTGAGCGACGACAGGAATTGCCACAGCAATGGGCCGATGGAGATGACGAGCACGAGGAGCAGGAGCGCGTACCGCACCGGTGTCGTCCTCGACCAGCGCTGACGCCGACGCCGCAGGAGTGGTCGTGCGGGCGGCTGCTCGATGTGCGCGCTCATGCGTCCCGCTCCCCGCCGAAGCGCTGAGCCAGCACGGCGAACACGGCGGTGAGTGCGAACAGCGCCACGCTCGCGGCCGCACCGTAGCCCGCGTTACCGGTGATGGGGTCGAGCGCTGCGTCGCGGATGAAGAACGGGAGTGTCCGTGCCTCGCCTCCCGGACCGCCGGTGGCGCCGCCGAGCAGGTAGACCTCGCTGAACACGCGGAGCGACCCGATGCCGGCGAGGAGCCCGACGAGGAGCATCGTGAGGCGGGTGCCCGGCACCGTGATGGTGAGGAACCGTCGCGTCGGGCCGGCGCCGTCGAGCTCGGCCGCCTCGTACAGCTCACGGGGGATGTTGGAGAGCGCCGCCAGGTAGAAGATCAGGTACCACCCGAGCCCACGCCACACCGTGAGGGCGATGGCGCTGAGCAGGATGAGCGATCCCTCTGAGAGGAACGGCACCGCCTGCTGGACGAGACCGACCCGTTGGAGCATCGTGTTCACGGGCCCCTGTTCACCGAGGAGGTTCTGCCAGACCAGTCCGACCGCGACGACGGACGCCACGATCGGAGCGGCGTAGGCGGAGCGGAAGAACCCCATCCCGGGCAGCCGGGTGTGGACGAGCTGTGCGAGCAGCAGCGGGAGGACGACCAGCAGCGGGACGGCGATGATCGCATACAGCACGCTGTTGCCCGTCGCGGACCAGAACGCGGGGTCCTGCAGGATCGAGCGGTAGTTGTCGAGGCCGACGAACGCTCCACCCATGCCGAGCGGGGACGCGTCGGTGAACGACAGCGCGATGGTCCCGACGAAGGGCCCGACGCTCCAGACAGTGATCATGAGCAGCGCGGGGGCGCACCACAGCAGGGGCACCCAGGGCGGTCGATAGCGCGCCGCCCCGTTGAGGTGGATGGCGGTCGTCATCGGGCGTCGGCTCCGATGACCCGGTTCGCCGCGTCCTGGGCGGCCTGGAGTGCCTCACGCGGCGGCTTCTTCCCGGTGAGGGCCAGCTGGAGCTCGGCGTTGACCGCGTTCGCGACCGCGTCGCTCCACTGCACGATGGTCACGATCTCCGCTTCGTCGGCGAGGTCGACGGCGAGACGGTTCGCCTCGTCGATGGGTGCGGTACCGGTGATGTCGGTGAGCTTCGGGATGTCGAGCGACTCGGTGGTGCTCGGGAAGTTCTGGATGCGTGGGTCGCTGATGAAGCGGCTCTGCTGCTCGGCGGCGAGGAGGAACCGCGCGAACGCGATGGCGGTGGCCGGGTTGGTGCTCGTGCTCGGGACACCGATGGTCTGCACCTCGGCGATCGCCGTGCCGCGTCGGTCGAGGAGGGACGAGACGCCCACGTGCTCGTAGACGCCCGGGTTGCCCTCCTGCACGTACCGGAGCGACGAGGCGTTCGGTGAGCCCCAGACGGCCGCGCCCTGGGTGAACAGGGCGGTGGGCTCGTCATCGGACGCGATCGAGTCCTTCGGGATGCCGCCGGCCAGCGCGAGTCGTGTCATGCGCTCGGTCCACTCCTGCACGGCCTGATCGTCGGCGAAGACGAACGCCGAACCGTCGTCGGCGATGACCTCGGCCTCCTGCAGCTGCCACTCGAGCGGGAGTCGCAGACCGAGACTCGCGGAGAAGGCGCTGAACTCGCCGTTCGACCGTTCGGCGACCTGATCGGCAGCATCGAAGAGTTCCTCGAAGGTGGTCGGCGGTTGCTCCGGGTCGAGCCCGGCGCGCTGCATGAGCTCGGTGTTGTACGTCTGGAGGCCGATGAGGCCCCAGTACCAGGGGAGCATGTAGTGGTGGTCGTCGCCCGGGAGGACCAGGCTGTCCCACAGGCTCGGGATGAAGTCGTCGCCGATGCCCGGTGACGCGGCGTCGAGGTCGGCGAGGAAGCCCTGTTCGCGCAGCCCGCCGGCGGTGGCGAGCGGCATGTTCACGACGTCTGCCAGCGAGCACGCCTGCGCGTCCGCGACGAGCCGGGTGGCGAAGCTGCCGTCGCCAGGGTCGTCCTCCCAGGTGACGGTGGTGCCGGGGTAGGCGGCCTCGAACTCCTCGATGAGTTCGGTGAAGTACTCGGAGAACGAGGCCTTCAGCGCGGTGGTCTGGAACGTGATCTCGCCCGACGGCGTCGTGTCGACCGGCGTGCCAGCGGCGAATTCGTCTGCGATCGCGCAGCGACCGACCCGCTCGCCCCCGGCGTCGCTCGTGCACGCGGAGAGCGCGGCCAGTGTGGCGGCTGCAGCGGCGATCGACAGGGTTCGATGGTGCTTCATGGTGGCTCTCCTCGTCCGCGGACGGGTTCGTCAGCCGTCCTTGCATATCGAGGATAAGCATGAGGTATGTGATATGCAAGCCCTGTGTACAAAAGCCTCACGAGGGCTGCTTGTGGAGTGCGCTCAGCCGTCCAGTCGACGGGACCCCACGGTCATGGCCGGATATCGGTGGCCCATGGCCGAGAATCCCTCGGCAGGGTTCGCGGCACCCGTCAGAATGAGGGCATGACCGAACAACGCGCCGTCCTCGATGCCACCGTCAGCTTCCTGAACGGCGGCGGTCTCGCCGTCGAGGACTTCCGTCTCGACCTGCCACCCGCCATCGCACAGACGAAGGGGAAGGCGCAGCAGCAGGAGGTCGGTCGGCTGCTCGTCACGCACCTCGGTCTCGCGATGGTCGGCGAGATCCGCATCACCAAGCTCGAGATCGTGCGCGAGCAGCACAAGGGCTCGCGCGGGATCCTGGCGGCGGCAGCGGCGGCCGGGCTCGAGATCCCGGACACCGCAGCCCAGGCGGACGCCGTGCGCCCCCGTCCGGAGGGCGCGCTCGTCGAACTCAGCCACCCGATCCGAGCCGGCCTCCGCACCTACCCGGGGCTGCCGGAGCCGGTGATCCGTCCGTTCCTCACGCGTGAGGACTCGCGCTCGAAGTACGCCGAGGGCACCGAGTTCGCGATGGACATGATCGAGATGGTCGGCAACACCGGCACCTACCTCGACAGCCCGTACCACCGCTACGCCGGCGGCGGCGACCTCGCGAGCCTGACGCTCGAGCAGCTTGTCGACCTCCCGGCCGAGGTGTTCCACCTCCAAGACTCGACGGAACGCGGCATCGGCGCGAACGTCTTCCTCGAGCGCGACCTGCGCGGGACCGCCGTGCTCCTGCACACCGGGTGGGACCGCCACTTCGCGACCGAGGCCTACACGAAGGACGCTCCCTACCTCGCCGAGGACGGGGTGCGGTACCTCGTCGAGCAAGGCGTGGTGCTGGTCGGCATCGACTCCATCAACATCGACGACGCCGAGCCCGGGTCCGGTGGCGCGCGTCCGGCCCACTCGCTGCTCCTCGAGGCCGGGATCCAGGTGGTCGAGCACCTCACCGGCCTCGAGCAGCTCCCCGCGAGCGGCGCCGCCTTCACGGCGACGCCGCCACTCGTCGAGGACTTCGCGACCTTCCCCGTCCGCGCCTTCGCGCGACTGCCCTAGGCGCGGTCCGAAGACCGTCCTCGCGGTGCCGTCGGCCCGCTGAGGACGATCCCGATCACTCCTCGATCTCGGCCCGGAGCAGTGCCGCATCGGTGTGCTCCTCCAAGCGCTCGTACGCGTCCGCGAGCTCGGCCGTGACCGTCGTCCAGTCGGGCGAGCCTGCAGGGAGGCGTCCGCGAGCCGAACGGAACAGCTCGACGGCGCCGGTGTGGTCGTCGACGGCGACCCGCGACCTCGCCGCGAACACCTCGGCCACCGCCGCGCCGTTCTCGTCACCGGCGGCCACGAACCCCGCGGCGGCGAGCCGAGCGGTCGCCGTCGCGTCGTCCGCGCGACCGAGCGCACCGAGCGAGCGGGCCTCCGAATCGGTGATGTCGGCCACGAGCCACGCCGCCTCGTGCGCCGAGGCGATGTCACGAGCCTCCGAGTAGAGCGGCAGCCCGGTGTCGTCGCCGAAGGCCGCCCGTGCGCTCGCCGCACGCTGGAGTGCCTGGACGAGGAGCTGCGGGTCGCCCAGCCGGCGAGCGGCGGTGAGTGCCTGGTCGATGACCTCGACCGCGTCGTCGTCCTCGAACTGGACGAGGAGCGTGCTCAACCCGAAGCCGGTGCGGATGACCACCTGGTCGTTCCCGACGGACGCGGCGTCGTCGATCGCGGCGCGCCACACCCCGTACGCCATGCCGTGTTCGCCGATCATGCGCGCGGCCTCGCCCATGTTGGCGAGCAGGTCCGCGAGCTCACCCGGCGCGGCGTGCTCGCGCTTCGCCTGGTAGACCTCGTCGTAGTGCTCGAGCGCCGTGGCGGCATCGCCCGCGAACTGGAGGTACCGCGCGAGTTGGAGCGTGAGCGAGTCGAGGTCGGCGTACTCCGCCCGCTTCGCGTGGGTGATCGCGAGCTGCATGCGGGCCGCGGCCTCGCGATCACGGTCGGCGTCGCTCAGGAGGGCTGCCGAGAGGGAGCACGCCTGGATGATCCCGAGTCGGTTGCCGAGGACGGTCTGGAGCGCGACGAGTTCGTCGGCGAGCGCGACCCCTTCGGCGAAGGCCCCGGCACCGCCGAGCATGCGGGTGCGGAGCGTCAGTGCCGGGAGGCGGACGGACGCCCGCTGCCCGGGCTCGAGGAGTGGGTCGAGGAGCTCCACCGCCTCCTCGATCCGGCCGGTCACGGCGAAGAGGTGCGCGTGCAGGAGGCGGGCCGGCGGGCCTGCTTCGCCCGGGTCGTCGACCGCGGCGGCGAGCACGGCCTCTCCCGCGAGCCGGTCGGCGATCCCCATGAACCGTTCCGCGGACTCCTGCTCGGTCTGCGATCCCGCCAGCTCGAACGCATGGCGTGCGGTGACGACGAGCGTGTGGATGAGCCGGTCCGCGTCGACGGGGACGAGACGGGCGTCGTCGAGCTCGGCGAGCAGGAGGGTGAGCCGGTCCTCGGTCGCCGTGCCGAGGAGGGCCACGCCGAAGCGGGCCTCGACGTCCGCGACCGCGATACGTCCTGCTGCACGCAGCGCGGTGTCGCGGTCGGCCCAAGCCGCCCACGCGCGGTCGTCGTCACCCTCGATGACCGCTGCCTGCGCGATCGCGCCCAGGAGTCCGGCGCGGAGGTTCTCGTCGGGATCCGCGTCGTCCGCGAGGAGCGCGAGGCCCTGCTCGGCGGCGACGATCGCACCGCGTGGATCGGCGCTCTGCAGGAGCGCGGAGGTCCGTTCGCGCCACTCGGCGGCCGTGGTCGCCGGTTCAGGCTCAGCGACAGGCGCTGCGAAACCCTCGACCGACAGCGGGAGGTCCCACTGTTCCGTCGCGAGTGCCCGCGCGGCCTCGAGCCGCTCGGTGCGGAATCCGTTGCCGTTGCGTTCGTCGAAGGCACGGGCCAGGTGCTCGGCGGCTGCCCAGGCGCGCGCCGCGACCGCGGTGACGGTCCACTCGGCCGGGTCGGTCGACTCGGTGCCGAGGTACCGCGCGAGCTCCGGGGCGTCGGCACCGCGGACGGGCAGATCACCGTGACCGGCTCGGGCGACGGCATCCAGCAGGACCCCGACCGCGATCAGCCCGTCGGCGTGCCCGGACAGGTTAATGGGGTCGTTGACGAGGGCCGGCAGGTGGCGTTCGAGCATCGCCAGGCCGCGCGCCTCGTTGCCCGTGACGGCGCAGAACACGAGGTGGTCGGCGATGATGCCGAATCCGTCGGCGTTGGAACGGGCGACCCGGTAGCTGCGCTGGTGCGCCGCCTTGGCATCGTCGAACCGGCAGGCGCGGAGGTAGGGGAGGAGCGCCTGTGCCTCGCTCGTCTCCGGCTCCTCGCCACAGCTCATGCGGTTCTCGAACATCTCGTCATAGATCCGGATCGCGTCGTCGTCGTGCCCGCGGAGCTGGTGGAACCAGGCGTCCTCGTTGCGCACGCACGCTTCGCAGTGGCTGTAGCGGTCGTCCTCGATGGTCGAGCGGCGTTCCAGGAACGCGGCGGCCTCGTCGAGGCGACCGGTCACCGTCGCGATGTGGAACTGCGACTGCACCACGCCGCTCATCGTGGCGCCCGCCGCCGCGTACCTCGCCCGCATGTCCTCGTGCATGGCCTCGATCTGCGCGAGCGAGAAGGTCGGGTTCGTCGACAGCCGGCCGGCCATCCACTTGTACTGGAACAGCAGGTCGCAGCCGTCGACCGTGATCGGGAAGCGCTCCGGGTCTGCGTCGTGCTTGCCGACGCACCAGCCGAAGGAGCTGAACATCGCGTCGGTGTCGCCCGTCATGTGCGCCGACTGGGTCAACCGCATGCGGGTCGCGTAGGCGGCCTCCTCGTCGCCGGCGGCCTCAGCTCGCCGGAGTGCCTCGTCGAGCAGGGCGCGCTCGGCGGGACCACACGGCAGGGTGTCGGCCTCCTCGAGGAGGTCCTGGACGCTCGCGTCGGGGTCGATGTCGTTCACGGGGGTGGCGGTGGTGTCGGTCATCGGAGTTCCTTGTCGTCGAGACCGACACTGAGGCCGATCAGGTCGGTCATGGCTGCGTCGAGCATGCGGCGGTCGCGTGCTTCGAGGGGGCGGTGCCCGGCGAGGAGCGCCTGGACGTAGAGCAGTTGGATGCTGCGCTCGAACACGAGGTCGTCGTCGAGGGTCGCCAAGCGGCGGACGAGCGCCGCGTTCCAGTTGAGGCAGAGCCGGGCTGCGGTGTCGGCCTCAGTGCCTCCTGGGCTGGCTTCGGCGAGGAAGGAGTCGACGGCCCCGACCACCTGCGACCAGATACCCGGCGCGACCGAGGCGGCCCGGTGCCGCTCGAGCCGTCGGAGCACGGACGGGTCGGCGACGTACAGCGCGGCGAGGTCGTCCGGCCGGTACCGGCGCACCGATACCCGGCACTCGACCTCGGCGAGCACGCGGCTGGCGCGGTCCTCGAGTGCCGTCGTCGCGGCGAGGTCGTCCAGGTGCGGCGGCTCGAGGTTGTCGAGCTCGTCGGCGACCGTCACCCGTTCGACCCGAACGCCGTCGATCAGGTGGGGCAGTCGCTCCAGGATCTCCTGGTCGTACACGTACCCGCCGTTGACGATCGGTGAGGCCGGATCGACGACCGCGGCGATCTGACGGAACTCGTCGCGGGATGCCGTGTACCGGATGACGCCGGTCTGCGACAGATGTTCGTCGATGGTCATCGTGCCGGCGGAGGTCTCGATCGGCAGCCATCGGACGACGGCGCTCGCGAGGTCGTCGTCGTGCGCGGCGATCGCCTTGATGCCGAGCTGGTGGACGCCGATGAACTCCTGGAGCCGGTGCGGCCGCTGGCGGGCGAGGTCGAGGATCCACCGTCGCAGGGCTGATCCGATGGCCTCGCGGGTGAACTCCAACGCGTCGTCCTGCACGAGCTGCTCGCGCGACGCCGTCGGGCGGAGCCCCGTCGTGTCGACGATGCAGCGCACGAAGAACGCCCACTCGGGAAGCAGGTCGTCGATCTGTTCGCTCAGCAGCATGCCGCCGAGGTAGACCCGGCTCGCCTGCCGGGCGCCCGGCGGAGGCGGTGAGGGGAGGACGAAGGCGGTGCCGCGGGTGCCGGTGCCTGGCACCACGATCTCGATGGCATCGAACGGGCGCGTCCCGAGGAGGTCCTCCCCGAACGCCAGGAGCGCCTCGCGAGTGGTGGCCTCAGCCGTCCGGAACACCGGGTCGACGTTGATGCGCACCGGGTGGTCGGGTGCGGAGGGATCGACCACCTCGACGTCGAGGTCGAGGAACCGTCCGAAGGTCGTGGCGAGGCCGAGCACCGTGCCGTGACCGAGCAGACTGCCGTCGTGCAGCGGGCCGTCGATGCGTGGGTCGAGTACGACCTCCGAGCCGATCGGCATGGCGGCGGTCGTGGCGTCGTCGAGTTCTCGGATCGTGAACGTGCCGTCGGCGTCGCCGATCCACTCGATGGCCGGACCGCCACGAGCCGAGCGGCTGCGGACGGTGATGGTGTCGGCGACCATGAAGCAGCTCAGCAGACCGATGCCGAACCGGCCGAGGTAGTCGCCGCGCTGGAGTTCGTCGAGGTCGCCGCGCTTGGAGCTGCGGCCGACCGTCGCCAGCAGCTCGGCGGCTTCGTCGCGGGTGAGCCCGACGCCGTCGTCGCGGAATCGGAACGGTGAACCCGCCTCCGAGCCGGACGGTGGAACGTGCGGGGTGATGAGGAGTCTGCCGGGAGGTGCCGTCGGGTCCTCGGCGCGACGGGCGGCGACGGCGTCGCGTCCGTTCTGCAGGAGCTCGCGGAGGTAGACGCGCGGTCCCGAGTAGATGTGGCGGCTGAGCAGGTCGACGACTCCGCGGAGGTCGACCTGGAACGGCAGCGGGGCTCGGGAGTGGTCTGGCATGGCTCTCTTCCGTCGGCGGCTACGGGGCCTGCATCGGGGGTATATGCAGGGGGGATCGGGCTCCGGGCAGGCGGACCGCGACCGGTTCGTCTGCAGCCGGATCAGCCTAGCGAACGTCGTGAAACGGATGCTGGGCGGTCGTCTGGGAGTCGTCGAGACGACCGCGCTCCCCAGGGGCTGTGGAGTGAGGTCGGCGCCGATCGGTCGTCCGGGGGTGTCGCGAAAACGCGTCCCCGGCTGCTAGCCTTGACGCCGCTTCTCGAATCGATTCGACATCGGTTCGGACCACCCCTCCCACCCCCGCACCTCGCTAGGAATCCGTTCACCAGTGCACACCGCAGGAATCACCGTCGTCCACCCCGGGGACTCGCTCTCGGGCAGGCAGCGCCTCGTCTACATCCTCGTGCTCGGCGCGCTCACCGCGCTCGGGCCGTTCACCATCGACCTCTACCTGCCGGCGTTCCCGATCCTCGAACAGGACCTCGACGTCCCGGTCAGCCTCATCCAGCTCACCCTCACCGGGACCACGATCGGCTTCGCGGTGGGTCAGCTCTTCATGGGGCCCTGGAGCGACAAGGTCGGCCGGCGTCTCCCGCTCATCCTCGCGACGAGCATCCACATCCTGGCCTCGGTCGGCGCGGCGTTCGCGCCCGACATCGGGTGGCTCATGGTGTTCCGCGTGCTGCAGGGTGCCGGTGCGGCGGCCGGTGGCGTCGTCGCGATGGCGATGGTCCGCGACCTCTTCGGCGGCAAGCCGCTCGTGCGGATGCTGTCGCGACTCGCGCTCGTGAACGGGCTCGCACCGATCGCCGCCCCGGTCATCGGGTCGCAGCTCCTCCTCGTCCTCGACTGGCGCGGACTCTTCGTGTTCCTCGCCGCCTACGGACTGTTCGTGGTCATCGCGGTGTCGCTCTGGATCGTCGAGACCCTGCCGCCGGCGCGGCGTCGCGACGCCGGACACAGCACCGTCCGCGACCGCTACCGCTCGGTGTTCAGCGACCGCGTGTTCGTCGGTGTCGCCCTCATCGGTGGCATGAGCTTCTCGGGCCTGTTCGCCTACCTCTCGAGCTCGTCGTTCCTCTTCCAGGAGGTCTACGACTTCGACGCGCAGGAGTACGGTCTCCTGTTCGCGGTGAACTCGCTCGGCATCGTCGCCGGCGTGCAGATCTCGTCCCGCCTCATGCGCTGGTACGGGCCGCAGTGGATCCTCGCGTGCACGACCATCGTGCAGCTCATCTCGGCGGTCACGATCGTCGCGCTGACGATGGCCGACGTCGGGCTGTTCGGTGTGCTGGTGCCGCTGTTCTTCTTCATCCTGTCGTGCGGCTTCGGCTTCCCGGCGGTGCAGGTGCTCGCACTCGCGAACCACGGGCACGAGGCCGGGACGGCGGCGTCGCTCCTCGGGGCCCTCAACTTCGGCCTCGCGGGGCTCATCTCGCCCATCGTCGGGGTGCTCGGGATCGGTACCGCGATCCCCATGGGTGCCGTGATGGCCGCGACCTCGGTCGTGTCGGTGTGTGCGCTCTGGTTCATCGTGCAGCCGAAGAAGGTCCCCGCCCTCGCCGGCTGACCTGGTGGGTTGCGCCAGCGCGGTGCGCTGACGTGAGCGCGGTCCTGTGGCGTGAGCGCGGGTCTCCGGAGCGGTGCGCTCACGGCTGCGCCCCGCGGTCACGCCGGTTCGCGGTCACTCGGATGGCCGCACCGCGCTGACGCCGGTTCGGGGCGGTTCGGGCCAGCGCACCGCGCCGGCTCGGGGCCGGATCGGGCGAGCGGGTCCCGGTCAGGCGGAGGGGTCCACGCCGTCGACGTACGTCCACGCGCCGGTGTCCTTCGAGAACCGACTCCGTTCGTGCTGGCTCCCCGCCGAGCCCCGCACGCCGGGAACCTTGTGGTGCGCGACGAACTCGACCATCCCCTCGGTGTCGAGCAGCCCACCGCGGGAGGTCGCGACGATGTCGAGCCGGTACCAGCGGAGCGAGCCGTCCAACTCGAGCGACGCCGGCCTGGTCGACGGATGCCACGTGCGCAGCAGGTACTCCGCGTCGCCGACCGCGAAGGCCGAGAACCGCGACCGCATGAGCGCCTCCGCGGTCGCCGCCACCGACTCGCCTCGGTGCAGGCGCCCGCAGCAGGCGCCGTACGTCTCACCGGACAGGCAGGGGCACCGCGCGTCGTCGGCGAGGGCAGCGGTTCGGGAGTCGGTCGTCACCGCTCCAGTATCGCCCGTCAGGCGCGCCCGTCGTGCCCGTCTGACGTCGGCCGCCACTGCCCGTCCGCGCGTATCCGGCGGCGCATCGGCGCGGTGATCAGGGCTTCATCCTCGTGGTGCAAGCCCACGCGTGAGACATGGCTGACACGGCATGATGGGACGATGACGGCACCCGACGACCACGACGACCCAGCAGCCGCACCGGCTCCCGAGGTGCACGAGGCGGTCTCGCCAGCCCTCGACGAGTCGGGCGCACTCGCGATGGATCCGGACCCGGCGTCGATCCGGCCCGATCCGAAGCTCGCGGCGAAGGTCTCCCGGCGATGGCCGTTGATCAGCGGCGCGATCGCCGTGGTCCTCGTCCTCCTGCTCGGCGTGCTGCTCTTCCAACGTGGCCCGAACGCCCCGTTCGGGTTCGACGAGGAGTGGATGCAGGAGGTCCTCGAGGAGCGTTCGCCGTGGCTCGTCCAGGCTGCGCTCGTCATGAACTGGCTCGGTGGCGGGGTCGTCGCGATCTTCGTCGTGCCGCTGCTCGGGATCGCCGTCCTCCTGCTGTTGCGCCGTCCATGGGCCGCCCTGTACTTCGCGCTCGTCTCCGCCCTGAGTGCCGGAGCGGTGCAGATCATCAAGAACATCGTCGGTCGGTCGCGGCCCGAGGACATCCTCGTCCACGCGGACTTCGGTTCGTTCCCCTCGGGGCACAGTGCGAACGCGGCGACCATCGCCGTCGCGTTCGGGATCATCTTCCCGCGGGTCTGGGTGTGGCTGATCGGTGTCGCCTACACGCTGCTGATGATGCTGTCGCGGACCTATCTCGGTGCCCACTGGGTGAGTGACACGATCGGTGGGCTGCTGCTCGGTGCCGGTGTCGCGCTCATCATCGCGGTGCCGTTGCTGCACCGGATGTCGACCGAACCGAAGAAACGGGTCCCGCTCACCGGCGGCTGACCGGTAGGACGCCCGTCGCTCGACGCCTGTCGTCTACCCCCCCGTCGTTCGTGTTCGGTCCCTGACGCCAGCGCGGTGCGCTGACCCCAGATCGATCGAATCGGTGTGAGCGCGGGCCATGCGCGTGACCGCACCCCTCCGGAGGCCGGCGCCCACGCGTCTGACCCGCGCTCGCGTGGGCGCACCGCGCTGGCCGGGGCCACTGACCCGCGCTCGCGTGGGCGCACCGCGCTGGCGGCCACGACACCCCGTGCCGGCGGAGCGGTAGTCTGCTGACAGCCGTGAGCCGGCCGGGGGAGGAGACGCGTGTCGATCACGATGCACGACGTCGCCGCCCGCGCGGGTGTCTCGATCAAGACCGTCTCGAACGTCGTCAACGACTACCCGCACGTGAGCGACGCGACCCGCTCCAAGGTCGAGCGGGCGATCGCCGAACTCGGCTACCGCCCCAACCTCTCGGCCCGGAGTCTCCGCTCAGGTCGGTCCGGCGTGATCAGCCTCATCATCCCCGACCTCCGCAACGCCTACTTCGCGGAGCTCGCCGACGCGGTCATGCGTCAGGCTCGTGCGCGCGGGCTCTCGGTGCTCATCGAGCAGGTGGCCGGCGGACGTGACGTCGAGCTCGAGATCCTCCGCGGGCCGCGCATGCAGCTCGTCGACGGCATCCTCTACAGCCCGCTCAGCCTCGACCGCGACGACAGCGCGCTGCTCCCGGACGGGCCCATGGTGATCCTCGGTGAGCAACTGTTCGACGGCGACCGCGACCACGTGACGATGGCCAACGTCGACGGAGCCCGCGCGGCGACCGAACACCTGCTCGCGCAGGGCAGACGCCGGATCGTCGCGCTCGGCACCGACCCGCACGACACCCTGGGCCCGGCCGCCCTCCGCCTCCAGGGGTATCGGGAGGCGCTCGAAGCCGCCGGCATCCCCGCCGATCCGGCCTACGTCAGCACCGTCGTCAGCTGGCACCGCAGCGACGGGGCGAACGCGATGCGCGAGGTCATCGCCGCAGGCCTGCCGTTCGACGGCGTGGTCGCCTTCAACGATGCGATGGCCCTCGGCGCCATGCGCGTCCTGCAGGACGCCGGGCTCCGGATCCCCGACGACGTCGCGATCATCGGCTTCGACGACCTGGACGAGACGCGCTACGCCCTCCCCACCCTGTCCACGGTCGACATCGGCCGGGAGGAGATCGCCGAGCGCGCCGTCGAGCTCCTGATCGAGCGGATCGCCGCACCCGGGCAGCCGGAGGCTCCGCGCGCGATCGTCAGCGGCTTCCTCGTCGTCCCGAGGGAGTCCACCGGTTCCTTGATCGCCCACACGCCCGGATCCGGGGCCGCTCCTTCAACGTTGTAGAGTGCGTACTGGGCGGCCGGGCATGCCGCCGCCGAGGAGGATCATGGCGACCACCCTGCACGACGTGGCGAAGCTCGCCGGGGTGTCCGCCAAGACCGTCTCGAACGTCGTCAACGACTACCCCCACATCAAGCAGGCGACGAAGGAGCGGGTGCTCGCGGCGATCGCCGAGCTCGGCTACCGCCCGAACCTCTCCGCACGGGGGCTCCGCTCCGGCCGGTCCGGCGTCATCAGCCTGATCATCCCCGACCTCCGGAACTCCTACTTCGCCGAACTCGCCGACGCCGTCATGCACGCCGCCGACCAGCTCGGCCTGTCGGTGCTGATCGAGCTGAGCGGCGGCGACCGGGCGCGCGAGGCCGAGTTGTTGCGCGGCGCACGACTCCGTGCGGTCGACGGCGTCCTCTACAGCGCGCTCCACCTCGGCGACGAGGACCTCGCCGTCGTGGAGGAGGTCACCATCCCGATGGTGCTCCTCGGTGAACGCATGTTCAACGCTCCGAACGACCACGTGACGATGCGCAACACCGAGGGAGCGCGTGCCGCGACGGAGCACCTGATCGCGCTCGGTCGGACGCGGATCGTCGCCTTCGGAGCGCACCGCGCCGACATCGTCAGTTCGGCCAGTCTGCGTCTCGCCGGCTACCGAGCCGCGCTGGACGCTGCCGGCATGGTGTTCGATCCTGCGCTCGTCCGAGAGGTCCCGGTCTGGGGCCGCTTCGATGGAGCGGTCGCGATGCGCGCGATGCTCGATGAGGGTGTCGCGTTCGACGGCATCGTCGCGTTCAACGACGCCCTGGCGCTCGGAGCCATGCGGGTCCTGAGTGAACGAGGCGTCGCCATGCCCGACGAGGTCGCGGTCATCGGCTTCGACGACATCGACGAGGGTCGGTACTCCCTGCCGTCGCTGTCGACGATCGCACCGGGGCGGGAGCAGATCGCCCGGACCGCCGTGTCGCTGCTCATCGAGCGGATCGCCGGGGGAGTCGACGACGTGCCTCCCCGTCGGGTCTACGCCGACTTCGAACTGGTGCGACGCGAGTCGACCGCGACCTCGCCGGTCGGTGCCGATTCCTCAGCTGCAGACGTGTCTTGACAGCTGCCGATCGGCGCACGAGACTGCTTCTACAACGTTTACCTTCAACGTTGTAGAAATCTGGACGACGTCGTCCCCGGAGAGGACCCCAATGACCACCGCACGCATCGCCATCGACCCGAATGCCACGGTCGCCCCCGTCAACCGCCGGATCTTCGGCTCGTTCGTGGAGCACCTGGGACGCTGCGTCTACGACGGCATCTACGAGCCCGGTCACCCCACCGCCGACGCCGACGGTTTCCGCGGCGACGTCGTCGACCTCGTCACGGAGCTCGGCACGAGCACCATCCGCTACCCCGGCGGCAACTTCGTCTCCGGCTACCGCTGGGAGGACGGCGTCGGGCCGCGCGAGAACCGCCCCGTGCGCCGCGACCTGGCCTGGCACTCGCTCGAGACCAACCAGGTCGGCGTCGACGAGTTCGCCAAGTGGTGCAAGCTCACCGGCAGCGAGATGATGATGGCCGTCAACCTCGGCACGCGGGGGGTGCTCGAAGCGCTCGACCTCCTCGAGTACACGAACCACCCGAGCGGCACCGCGCTGTCCGACCAGCGGATCGCGAACGGCGCACCAGAGCCCTACGGCATCAGCATGTGGTGTCTCGGTAACGAGATGGACGGGCCGTGGCAGGTCGGCGCGATGTCGGCCGACGACTACGGCAAGCTGGCCGCCCGGACCGCGTCCGCGATGAAGATGGTCGACCCGAAGCTCGAACTCGTCGTCTGCGGTTCGTCGAGTTCCTCGATGCCGACCTTCGGCGACTGGGAGCGCACCGTCCTCGAGCACAGCTTCGACTCTGTTGACTACATCTCCTGCCACGCGTACTACCAGGAGCGCGACGGCGACCTCGGGTCGTTCCTCGCGTCGTCCCTCAACATGGAGTACTTCATCCGGACGGTCGTCGCGGCCGCCGACCACGTGCAGCACAAGCGTCACTCCGACAAGCAGATCCAGCTCTCGTTCGACGAGTGGAACGTCTGGTACCTCGACGAGTGGAACGCGATCGAAGGCACGATCGAGGAGTGGGCTTACGCGCCCCGCCTCATCGAGGACGTCTACTCGGTCGCGGACGCGGTCGTGTTCGGCAACCTGCTGATGACGCTGCTCAAGCACAGCGACCGCGTCGGTTCCGCGAGCCTCGCGCAGCTCGTGAACGTCATCGCCCCGATCATGACCGAGCCGGGCGGTGGCGCCTGGCGGCAGACGACGTTCTTCCCGTTCTCGGTCACCAGTCGGCTCGCGTCGGGTGTCGTGCTCGCGCCGCGCATCGAGGTCGCTACCTACACCACGAAGGTCCACGGCGACGCGCCACTCGTCGACTCGGTCGCGACGTACGACGCCGAGGCCGGGACCGCGGCCGTGTTCCTCGTGAACCGCCACCAGGACGAGGCGATCACGGTGACCGTCGACGTCTCGGCGCTCGGCGTCGGTTCGATCGTCGAGGCGAACGGCATCCACGACGAGGACGTCTACGCGAAGAACACGATCGACGACCGCGAGCGCGTCGGTCTCGTCGCGAACGAGAGCGCGTCGCTCGCCGACGGCTCCCTGACGATCACGCTCCCGCCCGTGTCGTGGACGGCGGTCGCGCTCGGCGCCTGATTCGCGCTCGGCGCCTGGTCGGGTCGCGGGTCTGTGGGTGCCGGCGCGGTGCGCTGACGTGAGTGCCGGGGAGTCGGCGCCAGCGCATCCCGGCTGCGTGAGCGCAGGTCTCCGGAGACCCGCGCTCACGCGCGCGCGGCGCGCTCACGTCAGCGCACCGCGCTGAGCAAGCCCCCGGCGGTGTGTCTCGTCACGCGTAGCCTGAGGCGATGGACACCATTGGCCGGAGCGCCGCCGAGCGCGACGACGAAGCGACCCCTCGTCGGCGATGGATCCTCACCGGCCAGCTCGGCCCGGCGTTCGACGACGGCGGACCGACCCTGCTCATCGAATCGAAGTCCACCTTCAACAAGCGACCGATGCACCGGGCGAAGGCGCACCTCTTCCTCTCGGCCATCCGACATCGTGCGGCGGAACTCGGCGAGCGGGCGGAGTTCCACCAGGTCGACCGCTACGAGGAGGTCGTCGAGGTCGGCGCCGACCTCGAGGTGATCGACCCGCCCTCGTGGACGGCTCGGCGCTTCGTCCGTGAGCGCGGACTCCGGGTGCTCCCGAGCCGCGGCTTCGTGACCTCGGAGCCGGACTTCGCGGCCTGGGCGTCGACGCGGGACGGCAAGCGGCTCCTCCTGGAGGACTTCTACCGCACGGTGCGGGAGCGGACCGGGATCCTCATGCGCGGCGACCAGCCGGAGGGCGGCCGCTGGAACTACGACCACGACAACCGCAACCCGCCGCCGAAGGGAGCCGCCCGGCTCGGTCTGCCCGAGCCGCTCTGGCCCGAGGAGGACGACATCGACGCGGAGGTCCGGGAGGACCTCGACCGGTGGCAGCGCGACGGACTGGTCCAGCTGGTCGGCGACGACGGGCCCCGGCGCTTCGCGGCCACCGCGGCCGAGGCGGAGGCGGCGCTCGCGGACTTCATCGAGACGCGGCTGGGTGACTTCGGACCGTTCGAGGACGCCATGCTCGGCGGCGACTGGACGATGGCGCACTCCCTGCTGAGCGCGCCGCTCAACCTCGGCCTGCTCGACCCGCGCGACGCCGTCGAGACCGTGGTCGCCGAGTACCACGCCGGTCGCGCACCGCTGTCGAGCGTCGAGGGCTTCACCCGCCAGATCATCGGCTGGCGCGACTACGTCTGGCATCTCTACTGGCACCTCGGCGAGCCGTACCGGACGAGTCACAACGCCCTCGGAGCACACGAGCCGCTCCCACGTCAGTTCCGCGAACTCGACGCCACCGCCATCCAGTCCAACTGCCTCCGCGAGACGATCGACGGGATGCGTCGCCACGGTTGGGCGCACCACATCCAGCGGCTCATGGTGCTCGGCAACTGGGCCCTGCAGCACGGATACGACCCGGTCGCACTCAACGACTGGTTCATCGACATGTTCGTCGACGGCACCCCCTGGGTGATGCCCGCGAACGTCATCGGCATGTCGCAGCACGCGGACGGCGGCATCGTCGCGACGAAGCCCTACGCCTCGGGCGGTGCGTACATCGACAAGATGTCCGACTACTGCGGTGGGTGCGTCTTCAATCCCAAGGTGCGGCTGGGCGAGGACGCCTGCCCCTTCACCGCCGGGTACTGGGCCTTCCTCGACCGCGTGGAACCGCGCATCCGGCAGAACACCCGCATGGCGCAACCGCTGGCCGGGATGCGGCGACTGTCCGACCTGCGTGCCGTCGTCGACCAGGAGCGCATCCGCGAACAGTGGTGATCGGAGCAGCCGCCTCGCCCTCGCGCGACCCCTCGACCCGTGGGGAACGCGTCGCTAGGCTCGGCACATGACGCCCAGTGATGCAGCATCCGACCCACAGATCGCCGCACTCCAGGCTGCCGCCGCCCACGCACAGGCCGAGCTCGAAGCCGCCCAGGCGCAGGCGGCGCTCGCCGCAGCGAAGGTGAAGGCGGCCGAGGCGGCAGCGGCGCTCGCCGGGGCCGGGATCACCGCGTCGGGCGGTGCCTCGGCGGCGGCGTCACCGGTCGAGCCGGCGGGCCCCGGATCCGAGAGTGACGCGCCGGCCGCCGAGGCCCCAGCCGATGTCCCGGCGGACGTCCCAACCGACGACGCGGCCGGTGGCGACACCAGCAGCACGGCCCCCAGCAGCAGCGGCGACGGCGCCAGCAGCACCGATGACCTCAGCGCCGACACCATCGGCCCGGGCCCGCTCGGCCTCGACGACGTGCTGAAGATCCGCGACGGCTACCTCGTGCACGGCCCGGCGCTCGAGATGGGTGCCCTGGTCAACGGCGAACCGCTGCCCGGTGTGCAGGTCCGCATTCCGCTCAGCGTCATGAACCGGCACGGGCTCGTCGCCGGCGCCACCGGAACCGGGAAGACCCGCACGCTCCAGGGCCTCGTCGAGCAGCTCTCGGCCGCCGGTGTCCCCGTGTTCGCCGCGGACATCAAAGGTGACCTCTCGGGCATCGCGACCCCGGGGGAGTCGAACGAGAAGCTCCTCGACCGCACCCGCGGCATCGGCCAGGACTGGACGCCGGCCGCCACCCCGACGGAGTACTTCGCGCTCGGCGGCGTCGGCAAGGGCGTCCCGATCCGAGCCACCATCGCCGCCTTCGGCCCGTTGCTGCTGAGCAAGGTCCTCGGCCTCAACGCCACGCAGGAGTCCAGCCTCGGCCTCGTCTTCCACTACGCCGACAAGGCGGGCCTGCCGCTCCTCGACCTGAGCGACCTGCGCGCGGTCCTCACCTACCTCGCGAGCGACGACGGCAAGGGCGAGCTGCAGGAGCTCGGTGGGCTGTCGGGCGCCACCGTCGGGGTGATCCTGCGCGAGCTCATCACCTTCGCCGACCAGGGCGCCGACGTCTTCTTCGGCGAACCCGAGATCGACACCGCCGACTTCATCCGCCTCGACCCGAGCGGGAAGGGCATCGTCAGTCTGCTCGAGGTGCCGGGCGTCCAGAACCAGCCGGCCCTCTACTCGACGTTCCTCATGTGGTTGCTCGCCGACCTCTTCAACACCCTCCCCGAGGTGGGCGACCCCGAGAAACCGAAGCTCGTGTTCTTCTTCGACGAGGCGCACCTGCTGTTCCGCGACGCGTCGAAGGACTTCCTCGCCCAGATCACGCAGACGGTCAGACTCATCCGGTCGAAGGGTGTCGGCATCTTCTTCGTCACCCAGACGCCGAAGGACGTCCCGGGCGAGGTGCTCGCGCAGCTCGGCTCGCGCGTGCAGCACGCCCTCCGGGCCTTCACCCCGGACGACGCGAAGGCACTCAAAGCGACCGTGTCGACCTACCCGACCTCCGGCTACGCGCTCGGCGAGGTCCTCACCTCCCTCGGCACCGGTGAGGCGGTCGTCACCGTGATGAACGAGAAGGGGGCGCCGTCGCCGGTCGCGTGGACGAGACTGCGGGCGCCGCAGGGACTCATGTCGCCCAGTGCCGACACGGCGATCGACGCGGCGATCGCGGCCTCACCGTTGCTCGCGCGGTACGGGACGCCCGTCGACCGTGAGTCGGCGAGGGAGATCCTGACCGCGAAGCTCGAGGAGGCGAACCAGGCTGCGCTCGCCGCCGAGGCCGAACTCGAACGGCAGCGCATCGCGGCGGAACTCGCGAAGCAGCAGGCCGCCGCCGACAAGGCGCAGGCCGCGGCGCAGAAGAAGGCCGACGCCGAGTACGAACGGTTGCTCCGGAAGACCGCCGGCACGACCCGCCGGACGTCGACGAGGTCGTCGTCGACGTCGACGAAGAGTCCGCTCGAGGAGATCCTCGGGTCGAAGGCGACGCGGTCGATCCTCACCGGTGTCGTCGAGGGCATCTTCGGGACGCGTCGCCGCCGCTGAGCGGCTGCCCCGTTCCTCAAGCGGTGTCCCGTTCCCCTGAGCGGTTCCCCATTCCCTGAGTGGAGTCCCGATCCAGAAGGTTCCCCCGGTCCCAGAAGGTTCCCCCGTTCCCTGAGCGGTTCCCCGGTCTCTGAGTGGTTCCTCGGTCCCTGAGTGGTTCGCGGTCTCTGAGTGGTTCCCCGTTCCCTGAGTGGTTCCCCGGTCCCTGAGCTTGTCGAAGGGCGCGTACCTACCGGAGGCCGTCTTCGGCGAGGCGACCGAGCTCGACGGTGGCCCGGGCGTCGTCGAGCAGCCCGTCCTGCAGCGACCACACGGCGGACAGTGCGGAGCGCGCGACCCCCCACTCGAGGAGGACGGTTCGCGACAGGCCGAGCGATCGACTCACCAGCTCTATCCGGTCGGCGAACAGCTGCGGGTTCCGCGCCGTCGCTGGATCGGGGTTGCTGAACAGTGCTGCGGCGTCGAAGGCGCGGTGGCCGACGATGCCCTTGGGATCGATCGCCCGCCAGTCGCCGGGTGCGAACTCGAGCACGTTCATGTGGTGGAGGTCCCCGTGGAGCACGACGACGTCGGCGGGGGTCGTGGTGTCGAGCAGTCGATCGGCGAGCTCCCGCCCACGCTCGAGGAACGCGGCGCTCGCCGGATCACCGAGGAGAGTGCCGGGGGCTGAGTCGTCGTCGGCGAGCAGCTCGCGGAACCACCGGCGGAGCGTCGGGAGCTCGGCGATGACGCCACCGGCATCGGTCTGCGCCGGGGTTGCGATCGCCGTGTGCAGAGTGTCGAGCACGGAGCACAGGATCGCGACGGCTCCGAGGTCGCCACCTGCGCGGGTCAGCGAGGCGAGATCACGGCCGCTCGTCGCGCGTTCCAGGACGATCGCGTGGTCATCGCCCGCGAACACCGCCGCACACCCGGCGCCGTTCCACGCCGCGAGCAGCCGCCCGCCGAGCGCCTCCTCGTGGACGAGCGGCACCTTGAGCATCGCCGGTCGTCCGTGGTGCGTCACGGGGAGCAGCCGGCTCGACGGCGTCACGATGAGCTCGCCGTCGGGCACGAGTCGCCACTGCTCGACGGCCGCGTCGATGCTCCCTGGTCGCCATGTCACGAGTCTCAGCCTAGGCAACCCGGTTGAACCGGGGCGTGGGTCGTGCCTCGGGTGGTCCGTGGGTCGCGCCTTGATCGCCCCCTCGGTCGGTCCCTGGGCCGCTCCTCGGTCGGACCCTGGGCCGCTCCTCGATCCTTGGGCCACACCTCGATCGCCCCCTCGGTCGGATTTCGGGCCGCACCTCGATCCCTGGGCCGCACCTCGATCGGTCCCTGAGCTTACCGAAGGGCACACGGGTGGACGCCGCCCTTCGACAGGCTCAGGGACCGGGGAGGCTGGGGCTCAGGGACCGGAGGGTGGGGGGCGGGCTCACGAAGGAACGCCGCCCTTCGACAGGCTCAGGGACCGGGGAGGCTGGGGCTCAGGGACCGGAGGGTGGGGGACGGGCTCACGAAGGAATGCCGCCCTTCGACAGGCTCAGGGACCGGGGAGGCTGGGGCTCAGGGACCGGGAGGGTGGGGGCTCAGGGACCGGGAGGGTGGGGGCTCAGGGACCGGGAGGGTGGGAGCTCAAGGACCGGGAGGGTGGGAGCTCAAGTACCGGGAGGGGGAGCAGGCACCCGAAAGACGGCGAACCGGTCCGTCGGGGTGCCCCGCCGGTTAGGCTGGCGCGGTGACCGAGATCCGCGCGTACCGACCGTCCGACCGCGCCGCCGTGGCGGCGATCTGCACCCGAACGGGCGACTCGGGGGCGGACGCGACCGGGCAGTTCAGCACGGACGACCTCCTGCCCGACATCTATGCCTTGCCCTACGTCGAGCACGAGCCCGAGTTGGCGCTGCTCGTCGACGCCGGTGCCGGCCCGATCGGCTACATCCTGGGCACCGCGGACACGACCTCCTTCGACCGCTGGTTCGTCGAGCGCTGGTGGCCGACCGTCGAGAGGAAGTACGAGGCCGCGGCGGCCTCCGGTGCCGCCTCGGAGGGGGAACGCGGCATCGTCCGATCCGCGACCGACCGCGGGGGTCTGGCCCCGGAACTCCTCGCGCAGTATCCGGCGCACCTGCACATCGACCTGCTGCCGGAGACACAGGGGATGGGTGTCGGCAGACGGCTCATCGACACGTTCTGCGAGCTCCTCGCGGAGCGCGGCGTCCCGGGCGTGCACCTCGGAGTCGGCGTCGCGAACACCGGGGCGCAGCAGTTCTACCAGCGGACGGGCTTCATCCGGGTGGACGGCGATCCCGGGGCCCACTGGTACGCGAAGGCGCTCTGACCCGGTCGGTGTCCGACCCGGACCGGATCCCGCGCGGTGCGACAGCGCTCTGGCGCTCCATCGCAGTAGCCGGTGCGAGACGTGTCGGTTAGAGCAGTTCGGCGCGCGCCCAGCGCAGGCGCTCGAGGGGGGTGAGCAGATCGGGGTGGTCTTCGCGCAGGTCGTCGAGCGAGACCGGCTGGCGAGGTCGCTCCACCGGGCCGTCGTAGGCGGCGACGACAGCCGCGATGCTGTCCGTGCTCCAGCGGTTGCTGCGCATGCGGAGGAGCGGTCGGTTCTCGGCGTCGCAGACGAAGAACTGCGAGCTCGCTTGCAGCCCCCGACCTCGGAACTCGAAGAGCAGGCTGCGGCCGATCGCCTCCCGCGGCACGAACCGTTGCCGCCCGACGATGGGCTGCTCGAGGAACCCGTCACGACACACGACGATGCGTTGGCGTCGAGACAGGACGGCCACGCCGAGCAGCACGACCATGCCGATGATGCCGAGCGTGATGACCCACGCGCGTTCGACACTCGGGGCGGGGCCGACGAGCCAGAGCGAGACACCCCAGACGGGGAGGACGACGATGGCGGCGCTCAGGACCGCGCTCCAGAGCACGCGTGGATGCGGTCTGACCGTCACCGGTTTGTCACCCCGTCGCACCACGCGCTCACCCCCGCCGACCATCGTGGCCTGCTTTCAGTGGGTGGACAATCCGCCATCTGGGGGACAAGTAGGACGAATACCCCATTCTTCGAGCCGGTCCACCCGATTGCGCTGATGCGCTTGACTTCGCGGTCTCGCGATGTGCAATATATTGCATGCCTGCTCCCGCTCAAGCCAACCCGCATCGCCGAGCGCTCCTCCGCGACGACGTCTATCAGTCGCTCCGCAACGCGATCGTCGACGGGACATTTGTTCCGGGCGAGAAGCTCGTCGACACCGAACTCGAACGCTGGCTCGGCGTGAGCCGCACGCCCATCCGTGAGGCCGTCCTGCGCCTCGCCCGGAGTGGGCTCGTCATCGCGAAACCCGGACGGTCGACCGTCGTCGCCCCGCTCGACAGCCGGGCGACGTTGCAGGCGCAGGCGGTCGCCGCCGCCATGCACGAACTCGCCGTCCGTGAGGCGGTGCCGCACCTGAGCGCGGCCGACCTCGATCGCATGCGCGCGGCGAACCGTGACTTCGCAACCGCGCTCCAACGTGACGATGCCGACGCGGCGCTCGCAGCGGACGACGCCTTCCACGCCGTGGCTGTGGACGTGGCCGGGAATCCGTTCATCCGTGATGCGCTCGAGGCGGTCACCCCGTTGCTGCGCCGGATCGAACGGTTGCGATTCTCCTCGGTCGCCGCGCGCGGGTCGATCGCGCAGCACGACGCCGTCATCGAGCACTGTGCGGAGGGGGACGTCGACGCGGCGGCCGCGCTCGTCCGGGGCAACTGGACGACCCTCGCCGACCTCGTCCTCGCCCACCTCGACGAGGACTGAGCGGCGCCCACCACTTGACCCGTTCCCCACCACCCGACCCGCTCCCCGAGCTCGTCGAGGGGCCCGCCGGCACCGATCGCCACCACTCAGCCGCACCACCGAGACCCAGGAGCCACCACATGTCCCTCAGCGACTTCTCGCGCTACCCGCTCACCTTCGGACCGAGTCCCGTCCACGAACTCAACCGCCTCACCGCCCACCTCGGTGGCGCGACGATCTGGGCCAAGCGCGAGGACGTCAACAGCGGTCTCGCCTACGGCGGCAACAAGACCCGCAAGCTGGAGTACCTCATCCCCGACGCGATCGCGCAGGGTGCCGACACGCTCGTGTCGATCGGTGGCTACCAGTCCAACCACACGCGTCAGGTCGCTGCGGTCGCGGCGAAGCTCGGGATGCAGGCCGTGCTCGTGCAGGAGAACTGGGTGGACTGGCCCGACTCGGTGAACGACCGGGTCGGCAACATCATGCTGTCGCGGATCATGGGTGCCGAGGTCCGTCTCGATCCCGCGGGCTTCGGCATCGGCTTCAAGTCGAGCTGGGAACGTGCCCTCGACGACGTGCGCGAACGCGGCGGCACCCCGTACGCGATCCCGGCCGGGGCGTCGGATCACCGGCTCGGTGGTCTGGGATTCGCGAACTGGGCCGCCGAGGTCGAGCAGCAGGAGCGTGAACTCGGGGTGTTCTTCGACACGATCGTCGTCTGCAGCGTCACCGGGTCCACGCACGCCGGCATGATCGCCGGGTTCGCCGGGCAGGACCGACCGCGCCGGGTGATCGGCATCGACGCGTCGGCGAAGATCCAGGAGACCCGCGACCAGGTCGCACGCATCGCCCGCAACACGGCGGAGCTCATCGGCCTCGAGCGCGAGCTTCGCGACGACGAGATCACGGTGTTGGAGGGGTGGGCGGGCGACCTCTACGGGATCCCGGTCGAGTCGACGATGGAGGCGATCCGCTTGACCGGTCGGCTCGAGGGCGTGATCATCGACCCGGTGTACGAGGGGAAGTCGATGGCGGGGCTCATCGACCTCGTGACGAGCGGTGACATCCCGGCGTCCAGCAACGTCCTCTACGCGCACCTCGGTGGGCAGCCGGCGATCAACGCCTACAGCGCCCTCTTCCGCGACTGAGCCGGTGCCCGGCACCTCGCCCGAGCGGGGTGCCGGCGCGGTGCGCTGGGCTGAGGTGTCGAAACCTGGCGTCAGCGCGGTGCGCTGACGTGAACCCGAGGGAATCGGCGTGAGCGCGGGTCAGGCGACCGAGCGCGCCCTTCCGGAGACCCGCGCCCACGTCGATGACCCGCGCTCGCGTCAGCGCACCGCGCTGGCACCCCTCCGGAGACCCGCGCCCACGTCGCTGACCCGCGCTCGCGTCAGCGCACCGCGCTGACCCACTACCAGGGTCGATGGTCGCGGTCCAGGGGCGGGCGGCGTCGCGTGGCGGTGCGAGACTTGGACCTCCACGACGCGAGGAGGTCGCATGCGCGCACCGATGGAACCCCGACACCAGACGCGGAACGCATGATCCGTCTGCAGCCGACCGCCTGGCCCACCAGCGGCACCTCCCTCGACCTCGGCGCCCTGCACGACGCGGCGACAGGGGCGTTGGCGAGCATCGAGTCGCGCCTGGCCTTCACGTCGACGGCCGTGCGACTCGTCGGCCCGCTCGAACAGCACACCGCCGGGCGGGTCTTCGCGGGACTCGGCGCGATCGCGGCGGTCGACGTCACGCTCGCACGCGTCGTCGAACCGCACCTCGACGCGCTCGCCATCCTGCATCAGGCCGACCTCGAACCGCCGGCCGTCTCCACCTGGGGTGTGTTCGCGGCCGAGGCACCAGGGCTGCGTCTCGACGCGACCATGGTCGACGACGCCTGGCAGCTGACGGGCACCAAGCCGTGGTGCTCCCTCGCGTCCCACCTGAGCGACGCCCTCGTCACCGCCCACACCGCGCCGGGGGAGCGGCGGCTGTTCGCCGTCGCACTCACCGACCCCGGGGTCACGACCGACGACAGCGCGTGGCTCGCCCGCGGACTGCCGCTCGTCCCGAGTGGCCCGGTCGGCTTCGACGGGGTCCCCGCCTCCCCGGTCGGCGACGACGGGTGGTACCTGCGACGCCCCGGCTTCTCCTGGGGCGGGATCGGCGTCGCCGCCTGCTGGTGGGGCGGCGCGATCACGCTCGTCGACCGCCTGCTCGCCGCTGCACGCACGCGACCCGACGCCGACCTCCTCCTCCGCACGCTCGGCGCCGCGGCCATCGACCTCTCGATCGCCGAGCAGGCGATCGCCGACGCGGCCCAGGCCATCGAGCACGGCCACGCCGACGACGTGGCCGGTCCGCGCCTCGCCCAGCGCGTGCGGTCGACGGTCCGCGGTCGGGTCGACGCCATCCGCGCCGGGGTGCTCGGAGCACTCGGTCCCGGCCCGCTCACCTCCGAACCCGCGTATCTCGCGCGGATGTCCGACCTCGAGCTCTACGTCCAGCAGGACCACGGCGACCGCGACCTCGCGCGCTACGGCCGCATGCTGGTGGAGGCCGACTGATGCCCGCCTTCGACCACCGCGATCCCGGCACGTCGGCAGCCGCCTGGGCGACCCGCTTGCACGAGCTCGACCTGCCCGTCTGGGACGGCTGGCGCCACGCCACCGATGTCGTCGTCCTGTCGCCGCACCCCGACGACGAGTCGCTCGGAGCCGGCGGGCTGATCGCGGCAGCCGCAGCCGCCGGGATCCCGGTCGAGGTCCTCCTCGTGACCCTCGGCGAGGGATCGCACCCCGACTCGCCGACCACCACCCCCGAGGAACTCGCCCCGCGCCGGGAGGCGGAGTTCGTCGACGCGGTCGGTCGTCTCCACCCGACGGTCGGGTACGACGTCCTGCACATCCCGGACGGCGGCCTCGACACCGAACGCGCGGGCATCGCGGAGCGACTGCGTGCAGCCGTCGCCACCGCCGGGTCGCGACCGCTCATCGTCGCCCCCTGGCGCGGCGACGGGCACCGCGACCACCGGATCGCGAGCGAACTCGCCACGGCCCTCGCGACCGAGCTCGACCTCGCGCTCGTGGAGTTCCCCATCTGGCTCTGGCACTGGGCCGACACCGACGACGCGACCCTGCCGTGGGCCGAGGCGCGGATCGTGCCGCTCGACGCGGCGGCGCACGGAGCGAAGATCGCCGCGATGGACGCCTACCCCTCGCAGACGGAGCCCCTCTCGGACGCACCGGGCGACGAGGCGATCGTCGACCACCACCATCTGCAGCACTACGCACGGCGGTTCGAGGTGCTGTTCCCGAACGGACGTGCGCTGGGCCTCGAGCCCGACGGCGACCCGGATGCAGGTGCGGCGGCGGATTCCGACACCGACACCGCCACCGACGCAGCGACGGCCGATACGACCTCGCGGTCGAAGGAGTCGTTCGAGGACCACTACCGCGACCACCCCGACGGCTGGGACTTCGGGTCCTGGTACGAGGAGCGCAAACGTCGGGTCCTCCTCGCCGCCCTGCCGCGTCAGCGCTTTGGCTCGGTGCTCGAACTCGGCTGCGCGACGGGCGTCCTCACGGAGCGGCTCGCGGACCGCAGCGACGACGTGCTCGGGGTCGACATCGCCGAAGCGCCACTCGAGACCGCCCGTCGACGGGTGCCCGCGGCCCGGTTCGAACGGGGCACACTCCCGGACGACTGGCCGAGTGGTGCGTTCGACCTCGTGGTGATGTCGGAGGTCGGCTACTACCTGTCGGCGAGCGACCTCGACCGGGTCATCGACCACCTCCTCGGCTCGCTCGCTCCCGGCGGGAGCATCGTCGCATGTCACTGGCGGCACGCCGACGACCACGCCACGACCTCGGCCGAGTTCGTCCATCGCCGGTTGCTCGAACGCTGGCCCGGCCGTCGGTCGATCCAGCACGTCGAGGACGACTTCCTGCTCGACGTCCTCGTGCCTGCCGATGAGGCGAGCGTCGCCGCGGTGGACGGTCTGACGGGCTGATGCTGCGTCGGATCGATGCCGTCGTGCCCGCACACGACGAGGAGGAGCTGATCGGGGCATGCCTCGACGCGCTGCTCATCGCGCGTTCCGCCGTGCTGCGTGTCCGTCCCGAGCTGCAGGTGGGGATCGTCGTGGTGCTCGACGACTGCCGCGACGACACGGCGCGGATCGTCCGGGCGCGGTTGGCGGGCTTCGGCCCCGAGGAGGCGGTCACCGTCGTCATCGACGAGCGCAGTGTCGGGGCGGCCCGGCGGGCGGGTGTCGCGGCCGCTGTGGGATCGGGTGCTGGGGGATCAGGTGCTGTCGGATCGGCCGCTGCCGACGTGTCAGAGCGGTGGATCGCCAACACCGACGCCGACTCGCGCGTCCCGGAGGACTGGTTCTCCGTGCACGCCGATGCGTTCGACGACGGTGTCGACGTCCTCCTCGGGACCGTCCGTCCCGCCTTCACGGACTTCTCCGAGGACGACGTGGAGCGGTGGTCGCTGACCCACCCGCCCGGACATCTGCCGGGCAACGTACACGGGGCCAATCTGGGTGTCCGGGCCGATCGGCTCGACGAACTCGGCGGCTTCCGTGAGCTGGCCGAGCATGAGGACGTCGATCTCGTCGAGCGTGCCCGGGCATCGGGCCTCCAGGTCGTGCCGACGCTGGATGCGCCCGTCGAGACCTCGGGTCGGCGACGCGGCCGGACCCCGGGTGGCTACGCCGCGTTCCTCGCCGAGACCTACCCGCGATCCTGATGATCCCGCGCGTCTGAACCCTCGGTTCGCGTCGATGGATCAGGTCCGTCCGTCTTCGGGTCGACGATGACCTCGGTGACCTCGCCGACATCGAGCACCGGGTACCGGGAGACGGCTCCGACCTTCTCCTCGCTCGCGAGCACGTAGACGTCGGTGCTGCGCTCGGCGAGGGCCCGTTTCGTCGCGGCGTCGTCGAGGTCGCCGGTGGTGAGGCCGTGTTCGGGATGGAAGCCCGTGACGCCGAGGAAGCAGGCGTCGGCGCTCAGGTGGCGAATGGCTTCCGCGGCGAGAGCGCCGCCCGCGACCATCGAGTGACGTCCGAGTTCGCCGCCGATCATGATGACGCGTGCCGGCGAGTGCTCCGCCACGGCGAGTGCGACCGCCGGGCTCGGGGTGATGACGGTGAGGGTCGGGTCGTCCGGGAGGAGTCGCGCGAGTGCGAGCGCGGTGGTGCCGGCGTCGATGATGATGGTGCTGCCGGGTCGGATCCGCTCGGCGGCGATGCGGGCGACGCGCTCCTTGCTCGCCGTCCCGAGGGACAGTCGATCCCGGAACGGGCGGTCGGCCGCCGGGACCGGGAGCGCCCCGCCGTAGACGCGGACGCAGAGGCCGGCTTCGGCCAGCTCGCGGAGGTCTCGGCGGATCGAGTCCTCGGAGAGTCCGAGCGCAGCAGCGGCGTCCTTCGCGACGATCCGGCCGTCCCGATCGAGGAGGTCGAGCAGGTGTGACCGTCGTTGGGCGCTCAGCATGCGTGCTCCTTCGTGATGTTGCACGATCGTGCACGGTTAACGCTACAGTGCTGGACATGACAACGCCACTCCTCATTCTCATCGCCGGCCCTTACCGCTCCGGGACCGGCGGTGATCCCGACGCCATCGCCCGCAACCTGGAACGACTCGAAGCCGCTGCGGCGCCCATCTACGCGCTCGGTCACGTCCCGATGATCGGGGAGTGGGTCGCGCTGCCGATCCTGCGTGGGATCGACACCGCGGCGGGCGACAGTGACGTGATGTACGAGACGGCGAGGCGGTTGCTCCAGCACTGCGACGCCGTACTCCGGTTGCCGGGGGAGTCGTCCGGTGCCGACACCGACGTCGCGATCGCCCGTCAGCGCGGAATCCCCGTGTACACCGAGCTCTCGGAGATCCCGGCGTTCGAGGGCTGAGGTCGCTTGCTCGCGGCGTCGCGGCCTCCCGGCGCTCCGGCTAGGCTGACGCGCGTGCTCGATGACGCCCGGATCCGCCGCTACCGCGACACCGATGCGCGAGCGACCAGGTCGGTCTTCCGGCGCGCGGTGCGGGTGACGGCTGCCGCCCACTACACGGCCGAGCAGCTCGCCGCCTGGGTGCCGGACGACCCGGCAGGCGCCGTGCTGGACGATTGGGCCGCCCGGCGTGCCGCGGTGACGACGTGGGTGGCCGAGCTCGACGGTTCGGTGGTCGGATTCACCGATCTGCACGTCGAGACCGGCTACCTCGACATGCTGTTCGTCGATCCGGACGCGGGACGACGCGGTGTCGGGTCCGCGCTCATCCGTCAGGTGCTCGACGAAGCCCGGGCGGTGGGGCTCGGGGAGGTGACCGTGCAGGCGAGTCGGACGGCGCAGCCGGTGTTCGAGCGCCACGGCTTCGTCGTGGTCCGCGAGCAGCGCGTCGAGCGCCGCGGGGTGCTCATCGAGAACGCGGTGATGCGGGTGGTCCTCGACGCCTCGGCGGGGTGATGCGCCCGGGCCGGTCCGCGCGCCCGGCGGGGTGTCGCCAGCGCGGAGCGCCGACCCGAGCGCGGTGGTGTGGGCGCCGGCGCGGTGCGCTGACGTGAGATAGCTGCAATCGGCGTGAGCGCGGGTCATGGACGTGGGCGCGGCCCTCTGGAGGCCCGCGCCCGCGCGTGTGACCCGCGCTCACGTCAGCGCACCGCGCTGGCAGTCCGTCAGGCGTCGGCGAGTTGCGCCTCGGCGCGCTCCGGGGAACCGGCTGCGAGCCCCCGATCGATGGCCCGTCGCGAGCCGAGCCAGAGCAGGACCCCCACCAGGAAGACGATGACCTCCGTCACGGTGAGCGACCAGACGATGCCACCGAGTCCGAACCACAGGTTCCCGAGGAGGACGATCGGGACGAACAGCACGCCCTGGGTGACGGCCATGACCGCCGCGGGAAGTGCTCGCCCGGTCGCTTGGAAGAGCGAGGTGATGAGCCCGGTGAACCCGTTGGCGATCATCGCGGTGAGCTGGGCGACGAGGATCGTGACGCCGAGGCCGAGGACGGCGGGATCGGCGATGAACGCGGAGACGATCGGCTCACGCAGGACGAAGACGACGCCGGCGAAGAGGACCGAGATCCCACCGACCGCGAGTGCCGAGGCGCGGAGAGCGGACCGGAGGCGCGCGCCGTCGCCCTTGCCGAACGCGTAGGCGAGCAGTGGGAGCACGCCGAAGGTGACGCCCATCACCAGGAACTCGGGTACCTGGGCGATCCGGACCGCGACGCCCATGGCGGCGAGTGGGGCGTCTCCGTAGGCCGCGGCCAGCGTGTTCAACACGAGCGCGGTGACGATGAGGAACCCGGACTGCAGGAGCGTGCTGACACCGACCCCGAGGACCGGCTTGAGGATGGTCGGTGACAGCGTGAACCAGCGCGGTGCCAGGCTGACGTGCTCGCTGTTGCGCTGCAACCACGCCACGAAGTAGACGAGGACACCGAGGTTCGCCACGCCCATCGCGAGCGCCGCACCGGCGACACCCCAGCCGAAGCCGAGGATGAAGACGAGATCGAGGACGAGGTTCGCCACGGCCGACGCGATGAGGGCGATCATCACCTGACGGGCGGCACCCTCGGCCCGCACGAGCTGTTCCAGGCAGAACGCGGTCGCCATGACGGGGATGAACGCGAGCATGACACCGATGAACGCCGAGGTCGCCGGGGCGGTGACCGCGTCCGCCCCGAGCAGTGACACGAGTGGACCGAGGAAGACGAGGCCGATCCCACCCAGGACGGCGCCCGTCAGGAATGCGCCCCAGACGGAGAAGGAGGCGGCCCGTTTGATGTCCCCGGCCTGTGCCGGGTCGTGTTCGGAGGCGCCCAGGAGTCTGGAGATGAGGGCGCCGCCACCGACGCCGAACAGGTCGCCGATGGCCATGATCAGTCCGAGGATCGGGGCTCCGAGCGTGATCGCGGCGAGCAGGGTGGTGTCGTGCAGCGAGCCGACGACACCCGCGTTGATGAGGTTGTAGACGGCGCTCACGACCAGGGCCGCTGCCATCGGGACGCACAGGTGGATCAGTGCCCTGATGATCGGGGCGGTCGAGAGGTACCAGCGGTTGCCACCCACCGCGTTCGCGGCGCCGGTGACCGGAGCGGAGGCGGTCGCGGTGTCGGGTGCGGCGGCAGGGACGGAAGTGGTCGTGGATGCGGCGTCCGTCGAGGGTGCGGTGCTGCGGTCGATGGGTGTTCCGGTTGTCGGATCGGTGTGGTCGTCGGGGTGCATGGCAGGCTCCGTTTCGGGCGGGTTCCGGGCGCGACGATGAGCGCCGGCGCGGCGAGGGTTCGATGATGGGGTGGTCGTCCGGCGCGGCTGGGCGGAAGGGCTCAGCAGGCGTCCGGGCGCGACGGACAGCGCCGTCGTGGCGTTCGCGGTCGCCATCGTGTGCGGCGGTCGGTGGATGACGCGGCGAGTGGTCTCGGCGCGTGGTCAGGGAGCTCGGGTTCCCCGAGCGTCGATCAGCGGGTCGGCTGCGGCAGGTGGGCCGTCAGCTTCGTGAGCAGAGCGTGCAGGGTGTCGCGTTCGCTCTGGTCCAACGGGGTGAGGATGATGTCGTCGGCCTCGGCCATCGCGGTCTCGAACCCGGCGATGAGGTCGGTGCCGAGCGGGGTGGCGTAGACGCGCTTGGTGCGTGCGTTTCCGTCTTCCGTGCGGCGTTCGACGAGGTCTCGACGTTCGAGTCCCTGCAGGAGGCTCGAGACGCTGGCGGCGCTCGTCCGGCTCACCTCGGCGATGTCGCGTTGGCTCGATCCTGGATGCCGGACGAGGTGGCCGAGGACGAAGGCCTGTTCGTGACTGAGCTCGCGGGCTCGGATCCAGTCCTCGCCGGCTTTGCGCTGGGCCCACCCGATCCAACGGACCAGTTCGAGTGCGCTGCTGAGAGTGGGTGTCTCGTCGTCCATGGTTAGAACACTAACGCTTTGAGTTCTAACTGTCAACCATCGAATGATCCACTCATTCAGCGCGGTGCGCTGACGTGAGGTGGGCGGACTCGGCGTCAGCGCGGTGCGCTGACCCGGGAGTCGCGCATTCGGCGTGGGCGCGGGTCGTAGCCCTGAGCGCGACCCTCCGGAGACCCGCGGTCACGCGTGTGACCCGCGCTCACGTCAGCGCACCGCGCTGGCACCACGGGAATACGTCACTTGGGTTGACCCCGGAAACGCAGAACGCCCCGCGGTGGGCGGGGCGTTCACGGCGAAGCTGGCGGAGAATGGGGGATTCGAACCCCCGAGGGCGTTAACCCAACACGCTTTCCAAGCGTGCGCCATAGGCCACTAGGCGAATTCTCCATGGCTGTTTGTGAAAAACGGCCAGATAGCAGCATACCTGGTTCCCGGACCGCCGCGCGCCACCCGGCCCCGCCGCCGCGCTCCGAGCCCGGCCGAGCACGAACACCCACGGTCGGAGACACCGACACGGACCGCCGCTCCAGTCAGCTCGCGGCAGGCGGTCGCCAGTCCACCCGTTGGTCGCGCCGCAGCACGAGCGATCGAGGGAGGACTGCCGCGAGGACACGTTCGAGCGGCTGGCTCGCCGACCGCAGGGCCGCCTTCGCCTCAGCCAACGCCGCGTCGATCGAACCGGCGCTCGCCGCACCGCCAGCCGAGGAACCGATCCGCGGATCGCCCCAGCCGTCGGGTCGCTCACCGGCACTCGGCGCATAGCTCTCCCGTTCGACCGCCGCCACCAGCCGGTCGACGGCCGGGGACTCGATCCGGAACTGCCCACGCAACCTCGACGCGAACCCGCGTGGTGACTCCGCCGACGTCACGGGGAAGCCGAGGTCGCGGGCGGTGTCGAGGAACTCCGACCAGGCCCAGCCCGACGACGTCCCGTCGGCGAGGGCACGCCGCCGCCCGGCCGCACGCCGGAGACCTCGGGCGATCGACGGGGTGGCGAGCAGCACCAGCACACCGAGCAGGATCGAGAGCGGGACGAGGGCCGCGGTGAAGGCCCCGCCGGACTGGGTCGAGGTCGGTCCGCCGAGCGCGTCCGCGGTGGGGGTGGGCGTCGACGCCGCGGTCGGAGCCGGACGGCTGTCGGGACTCACCGATCCGCTGCCAGGCGTCGCCGTGCTCGCATCACTGAACTGCGTCACGACCCCACGGCTGGCCGTCGGCTCGAACGGCACCCAGCCCACACCCTCGAAGTACAGCTCCGGCCAGGCGTGCAACTGGTCCGAGGTGACGATGTAGGTGTCACGGTTCGCCGGGGTGTTGTCGATCGTCGTGCCCGGCAGGTACCCGATGGCGATGCGCGCGGGGATGCCGAGGACGCGCGACATCACGGCCATCGCGGATGAGAAGTGGATGCAGTAGCCGGCCTTGCGCTCCAGGAACGTCGCGATGACCTCCGCCCCGCTGCCGTCGAAGCCCTCCTCGACGGGTGCCGACTCCGAGTACTCGAAGGTGCTGCGGAAGTAGCGCTGCAGGGCGATCGCTCGGTCGTAGTCGGTCGAGGCGGTCGCCGTGACGTCGGCGGCCGTGTCCCGGATGATCTGCGGCAGGTCGTCGGGTAGCTCGAGGTACGGGGCGGCGGACGCCGGGTCGGCGACCGGCGGGACGTCGCGCATCTGCTGCGCCGTCGGCAGGATCGCCGTGCTCGTCGCCGTGTACGTCTGCCCGCGGGTGGATCCACGCTCCGCCATCGCCGTCAGCCCGGCGGCCTCGAACCGCCAGTCACCGCGGAGCCCGTCGACCTTTTGCGTCGGATACGGCAGCGGCAGCCACGGGCTCGACAGCGCGTCCACCGTGACCGTCGTCTCGAAGGTCTCCACCGGGATCGCTTCGCTGAGCCCCGCCGGCGCGGGGAAGGCGTCCAGCGTGTTGCCGTCGTTGTAGCCGGAGTTGTCCGGTCCCCAGACGGTGCCGGTGAACTCGTTGAGGTCGGTGACCTTGAGGTACGGCGGTTCGTCGGCGGTGGTCGTGTACTCCAGGGCGGTCGTGTTCGCGGGGCGCCGCAGGCTCTGGCCGAGCGAGATGAGCGGGTTGATGCCGTTCACGAACGGACCGCTGCCGCGGGCGCCGGCGGTGACGTCCCGCACGGCGAGGTCGGGGAGCACGGCCGGCGTGAGGAGGGCGACCACCACGGCCACGGCACTGACCAGGACGGCCGGGCCGAGGCCTCCGAATCGACCGGCACCGGTCATCGCCGACGGGCCGACGCCGCGTCCATCGCCGGCAGCCCGGGCCGAGGCAAGGCCTCGCAGCAGCTCCCGGCGTCGGACGTCCTCACGGAGCAGCCAGAGGAAGGAGAGCGCGACGAACGCGAACACCCACGGATCGAGGGGGAACGACACGGCGACCGTCGGCCCGGCGTACACGGCGAAGACCAGGACGGCTGCGAGCACCGGCGCGTGCCGGCCGAGCACGAGCCAGGCGACCGCCAGCGCGACGAGGCCGCCGCCCGCGGCCATGACGAAGACCACGCCGGCGTCGGTGTCGAGTGGGGCGGAGCCGTCGTGGAAGGTCTGGAACCCGGCGTCACGCAATCGCTCGAAGGCGCCGAGCGTCGTCGGGGTCGGGACGATGCCGACGATCGCCGTCTCGCTGGCGAAGAACAGCGTGATCGTCAACAGCCACGCGACGCCGGCGCCGAGCCACACGAACACCGCCGGCAGTCTCGTGCGCCGGAGGAGGATCACCGTGGCGAGGACGATCGCGATGACGAGGTTCGTGACGAACCACCAGCCGAGCGCGTCGAGCACCCGCCCGAAGCCGAGACCGCCCGTCGCGAGGAGGAGGAAGGCGGCGAGGCCCAAGCGCAGATCGCCGACGTTCGCGGTGTCGCGCGGGTCGTCGCGGCGTCCGCCGGCGCTTCCCGACCACGACCCACCGCTGGTTCCACCGCGCGACGGTCGCCGGGGGGTCGACGAGCGGGCACTAGGACGGACACCCGAGGGCACCCCTCCGCGAGACGGCACACGGCCACGGGCGGCCGCCGCCGCGCGGCGTTCCTCAGCGACGGACATACGCACCTCCGGCGCCCCGGCGACCGCCCTGGCCGCCCCGACCGCCGCGGCCGACCGACTGCGGCGCCAGCGTGGTGGTCGCCGGACCGCTCGTGCCGGACCACAGGGCCTGGAACGATGCGCCGCGCTCGCCGACGTGACAGCGCCACCCGGCTGATTCCAGGAGCTCGATGCTCCGACGCCGGGCGCCGGCCGGGAGGAGTGCGACGGGGAGTGGTGAGAGGTGCGCGACGGCGGTCAGCTCGCCGAGGTCGCCCTCCTCGACGTCGCCGAGGATCGCGATGACCGGTTGCGACCGGCGCGCGGCGATGACGGGTGAGAGGTCGAGGAACCGATTGGGCTGCACCGATGGTCGCAGGAGGGCCAGGTCGAGCAGGGCGGCGTCGAGGTCGTCCTCCTCGAGATGTTGCCCGCCGCGGGCGAGCGCGTCGCCCATGTCGCCGACGGGGCTGGACCGCAGGCCACCGGACGCGGATCTCGCGCTGATCTCCCGGGAGAGCTCCTCGGTGCCGGCACCGACCAGGTTGACGCGGTAGTCGGCGTCGACGAGGTGGGCGGTGATCGAGGCGGCCAGCGACACGGCCTGCTCGAACGCCGGCAGGTACGACGGATCGTCGTCGGGCCAGGCCCAGTGGGCTGCGGCGGTGTCCAGGAGTACGGTCGCCTCGGGGTCGTTGCGCTGCTCCTCCTGCCGCACCATCAGCTCACCGTGGTGCGCGCTCGCCCGCCAGTGCAGTCGGCGGATCGCGTCCCCCGGCAGGTAGGGACGGGCGATGATGTCGTCCTCGCCCGCGCCGACGTGCAGCGACGACGGGCGGGTGGAACCGTCGCGACTGGCCGTGAGCGCGGGGATCTCGGGGAGGGCGACGACCTCTGGCAGGACGACGACCGCATGCGTCCCGCCCACGTCGCGACGACGGACGACGAGTCCGAACGGGTCGCTCACGGTCAGCCCGAGCGGGCCGAGCTCGTGCTCCCCGCGACGCAGCGCCGTCACGGTGTACTCGGCCGTCCGGCGGCGTGAACCGATGCCCGCGACGCCGGTACTCGGCAGGGTCCCCTCGGCGCTGCCGGCGAGTCCGGCCGGCACGCGGTCCTTCCACTCCGTGTGGACGTGGGGGAGTGCGCTCGTCTCGGCGATCGTGACCTCGACGGAGATCCGCCCGCCGACCGCGACGAGGTCGGGCCGGGTGATGCGGTCGACCCGGAGCGACGGTCGCTCGAGGTAGACCGCGCCGAAGCTGGCGGCCACGAGCGCGACGAGCAGGCCGGCCGCTGCGAGTAACTCTGGCGAGCCGATCCCGCGCGCGAAGATGAGGCACACGCCGGCCGCGATGAGCACGCCGACCGCGCGTCTCGTCAACGGCACGCGACGCTTCATGGGCTCAGGACCTCCGGTGCCGGATCACGGCGATCCAGCGGTCGCGGTGCGGGGCCATCGGATCAGGACCTCAGCTCGGTGCGACCGGAGTGCGGCACGGGTGTCCGCTCCAGCAGCTCGACGAGCACCTCGGAGACGGCCTGGACACCTGAGCGGTCGTGGGCGCTCACCGCACGGCGGGTGGGGATGAGCCGGTGGGCGAGGACCGGTGCGAGCAGCTGGTCGATGTCGTCGGGGAGGACGAACTCGCGGCCGTCGAGCGCTGCGAGCACCTTGGCCGCGCGGACGAGCTGCAGGGTGGCTCGCGGGCTCGCGCCGAGTCGGAGTTCGGGGTGCACGCGGGTCGCCTGCACGAGCGAGACGCAGTACTGCTCCACGATCGGCGACACGAAGACACCGCGGGCCCAGGCGATGAGGCGTTCGACGTCGCCGCGCGACGCGACCGGACCGATGGTGTCGAGCGGGTTGACCGTGTCACGCTGGCGGAGCATCGCGAGCTCCGCGGACGCGTCGGGGTACCCCATCGAGATGCGCGCCATGAAGCGGTCGCGCTGAGCCTCCGGCAGGGCGTAGGTGCCCTCCATCTCGAGCGGGTTCTGCGTGGCGACGACCGTGAACGGCGACGGCAGGGCGTGCGTCTCGCCGTCGACCGTGACCTGACGCTCCTCCATCGACTCGAGCAGCGCCGACTGGGTCTTCGGCGAGGAGCGGTTGATCTCGTCGGCGATGACGATGTTCGCGAATACCGCGCCGGGCTTGAACTCGAACTCGCGGTCCACCTGGTTGAAGATCGAGACGCCGGTGACGTCGGACGGGAGCAGGTCGGGCGTGAACTGGATGCGGCGGACGGTGCTGCCGACGGATGCGGCGAGGGCTTTCGCGAGGACCGTCTTGCCGACGCCGGGGACGTCCTCGATGAGCAGGTGACCCTCGGCGAGCATCACGATGAGCGCCATCCGGGCCGCGAACGGCTTGCCGTCGAGGACGCGCTCGACGTTGTCGAGGATGCGCTCGGCCAGCACCTGGAACTCCTCGGCGTTCAACGGTGGCTTCAGTTCGGCGACGGTGTCCCGCGGGGCGCGGCTGGTGTTGCTCTGCTCGGTCATGGTCGGCTCCTGCGGTCGTGGTCGAGCATGCGCTTGAACAGCAGCGCGACGATGGTGGCGAGGCCGATCGTGATGAGGGTCGGGGCGAGTGCTCCGAGGAACTGCATCCAGAGGTAGTTGTCGGTCGGGCCGCTGTCTCCGACGAACCCGCGGTACAGCAGGGTGAACGACTGCCACAGCCCCACGCCGCCGCCGAGGGTGAAGACGACACCGACGATCCAGAGGACCCGTTCCCAGACGGCGGCGCGGACCCGGTGGGCGTCGGCGGCGTCGAGGTACTCGCCGTACCGTTCCTGGTCGAGCTGGGTCTGCTGCGTGTCGGGACCCGCCGCCCCAGGCGGATCGGCGACCGCCGTGGTGTCGCCGGTCCGGGCTTCGAACGGGTGCACGCGACGGTCGGTCTGCGATGGCATGCCGCGGGACGGCTGGGCGCGCGGGCCATCGTCGAACCGGTCGTCGGTCGGTGGGCGGACGGGTCGTCCGTCGGTCGGCGGCTGGATGAGCTGCGGGGCGACCTCCTCGAGCGACGCGAGGCGGCTGCGGCGGCCGGTGTCACCCACGTTCGGGCGCGGGCGATCGTCGGTGTGTCCGCGCTGGAACGCGGGGTCGTAGCGTTGGTCCATCGTCGGCCTCCGTCGCGCTGCGTACATCGTCCGGGCCGGAACCCGTTGCCCGATCCTAGGACTGATAACGAACAGGTAACACCCCTGGACGTGTCGCCCACAGGAACTCCATATGTGCGCCAGGTCGCGCGCACACGGTGCCGGTACCGGTCAGGGAACTCTTCGGAGCCGTCGCGGGCATCGGTTGTGGTGCACTTCGACAGGCTCAGTGACCGGTGTTCGTCGCCCGTCCTCGTTCCGGTCCCTGGAGTCTTCTCCGGTCCCTGAAACCTTCTCCGGTCCCTGGAACCCTCGCCGGTCCCTGAAACCCTCTCCGGTCCCTGAGCTTGTCGAAGGGTGGTGTCTCGCGTGTGCACTTCGACAGGCTCAGTGACCGGTGTTCGTTGCCCGTCCCCGTTCCGGTCCCTGGAACCTTCTCCGGTCCCTGAGCTTGTCGAAGGGTGGTGTCTCGCGTGTGCACTTCGACAGGCTCAGTGACCGGTGTTCGTTGCCCGTCCCCGTTCCGGTCCCTGGAACCCTCTCCGGTCCCTGAAACCCTCCCCGGTCCCTGAGCTTGTCGAAGGGCGGTGTCTCGCGTGTGCACTTCGACAGGCTCAGTGACCGGTGTTCGTCGCCCGTCTCCGTTCCCTGGAGTCTTCTCCGGTCCCTGGAACCCTCTCCGGTCCCTGAGCTTGTCGAAGGGCGGTGTGTCCCGTGTGCACTTCGACAGGCTCAGTGACCGGTGTTCGTCGCCCGTTCCCGTTCCGGTCCCTGGAACCTTCTCCGGTCCCTGAGCTTGTCGAAGGGTGGTGTCTCCCGTGTGCACTTCGACAGGCGCAGTGGCCGGTGTTCGTTGCCCGCCTCCGTTCCGGTCCCTGAGCTTGTCGAAGGGTGGGGTCTTCTCGTGGTGCCCTTCGACAGGCTCAGGGACCGGGTACCGGGTCAGGGACCGGGTACAGGGTCGGGGACCGAGAACCGGCTCGGGGACCGGGTCTTCCGGAGACGACGACAGGCCCGGGAACGGGGATCCGTTCACCGAGCCTGTGCCGGTGCCGCCCTTCGACAAGCTCAGGAGCCGGACTGGCCTACAGCGCCGAGAGCGCCTCGCGGATCGGGGTCTCGCCGCCGATGACCTCGAACTGCGTGCGGGACGCCGCACCCGATTCGATGAGCGCGAACAGCACGGCGGCGACGTCGGCGCGCGGGATCGAGCCGCGGTCGGTGGTCGTCGCGGCGGTGATCGTGCCGGTCGGGGCGTCGTCGGTCAGGCCGCCCGGACGGACGATCGTCCAGTCGAGGTCGCGCCCGCGGAGGTCGGCGTCGGCCTCGGACTTCGCCCGCAGGTAGACCTGGAACACGTCGTTCGACTCCGGGTCGAAGTCGTCGGTGCTCATCGCCGACACCATGATGTAGCGAGGGACCTTGGCGAGCTCGGCCGCCTCGGCGAGGAGGATGGCGCCGTCGCGGTCGAGGGTGAGCTTGCGGTCGGCGCCGCTGTTCGGGCCGGCTCCCGCCGCGAACACGACGACGTCGGCCCCGGCCAGTTCGTCGGCGAGTTCTGCTGCCGAGGAGTGCTCGAGGTCGAGGACGATGGCTCGGGAGCCGATGCCCTGGAGCTCGCCCACCTGCTCGGGGTTGCGGATGATGCCGGCGGGGGAGTGTCCTGCTTCGGCGAGCAGTCGCTGCAGGTGCAGGGCGATCTGTCCGTGTCCTCCGGCGATGACGACGTCGGTCATGTGAGTCCTCTCGTTCGATGCGGTCCCGATCGGTGCGCCGTCCGTTCGTGGGGACGGCGGTCGATCGGTGGTCTGGGGCCAGTGCTCCCAGATCCGCCAGTCAACGCCTCAACCGGGGCGTACGCAACCCGGTCGCGGCTCGGGTACACTGGGTGACGGCTCCCCGCGTGGCGCCATCCAGGCCAACTCCCCCAGGGCGGAAACGCAGCAAGGGTAACCGGGCTCTGGCGGGTGCGCGGGGAGTCTTTTCGTGCGTGCGGTGCGTGCGGTGGCCGTCTCCGGCCCGGCACGATCGGCCCGTCCGCGTCACAGCAGGACATCCGCCTCGCAGCCGGACATCCGGCGCCGCTTCCTCCTGCTCTCGCGCCGATCTCCTGCGACTGCGGAAGCACGCGAAAGCCCCGGAGCCCTGCGCATGGCAGGACCCCGGGGCTCGGGAGTGCGTCAGATCAGCTGAGCTGTGCGCGACGCTTCCGGACGACGAGCAGAGCGGCTCCACCGAGCATCAGCAGGGCGCTGAGACCGATGAACGCGGTGCCGTCGACACCGGTCGACGCGAGGGAGTTCCCGGCGTTGGCTGCCGGCGGCGTGGCTGCACCCGGTGCGACAGCGGCCGGGGCCGCAGCGAGGGTGAAGGACACGGGCTCGGACGGTGCCGAGATCTGGTCGACCTCGGTCGGGGCGGGGACGGTGCTCTGGATCGCGACGGTCGTGTACGCGTTCGGTGCGAAGGCGAGCGTGACGCTCCACTGACCGTTCTCGTCGACGAGGATGTCGTCGGCGGGGTCGGCCGGCTCGGCTGCAGCTCGGGCGTTCGCGGAGACCTCGTCGAGGGCGGCGGTCGGCACGGTCAGGAGACCGATGTAGGCACCGGGCTCGCCGGTTCCCGTGAACGTGACGCGGTCGCCGACGACCGTCTGGCCCTCGGTCGGGCTGGTGATGCTCGGAGCGCCGAGGACGGTGTTGACCGGGAGCGTGAAGTTCACGGTCTGCTCGCCGCGGCCTGCGCCGCCGGTGACCTGGTTGACGTTGACCGTCTGGGCGACGGCTGCGTCGTCGGCGTAGGTGCCGGTGGTGGTCCACTGGCCGCCCGTGACGACGGCGGCGGTGGTGCCGGGGACGCGGTCTCCGTTGGTGTCGAGCACGTTGACGGTGGAGCCGTCGGTGCCGGTACCGGTGAACGTGACCGTGCGGGAGCCCAGCTGCTGGCCTTCGGTCGGGCTCGTGACCGCGAAGGTCTGCGCGGGCACGGTGGTCGGGAGCGTGAAGTTCACGGTCTCTTCGCCGCGGCCTGCGCCGCCGGTCAGCTGGTTGACGTTGACCGTCTGGGCGACGGCTGCGTCGTCGGCGTAGGTGCCGGTGGTGGTCCACTGGCCGCCCGTGACGACGGCGGCGGTGGTGCCGGGGACGCGGTCTCCGTTGGTGTCGAGCACGTTGACGGTGGAGCCGTCGGTGCCGGTACCGGTGAACGTGACCGTGCGGGAGCCCAGCTCCTGGCCTTCGGTCGGGCTCGTGACCGAGAAGACGGGGGCGACGGCCGGGAGGGAGAAGTCGACGGGGACCTGCGGGATGCCACTGCCGCCGAAGAGGCCACCGACCTTGATGTTCTGGGCGACGGTTGCGTCGTCCGCGTACGTCGGGAGCTGGACGCTGTAGTCGATGGGCTGGCCGAAGCTGCCGCCGACGTTGGTCCGAGCGAGCGGGGTGGTGCCGTCCGCCGCGTAGACGATGACGGTCGAGCCGCCGAACACGGAACCGGTGACGGTGACGGTGCGGGAGTCGACGGTGGAATTCTGAGCCGGCGCGGTGACTGTGAGGCCGGCTTCGGCAGCGGAGGCCGGTGCTGCGGTGAGCACCGCGCCGCCGAGGGCAAGAGCGATGGCGGCGGGCACGGCGAGTGCCTTCCGCCAGGACAGGTGTCGTGACAAGAGCATTCCTTGGGTTCGGGAGTCGGTTTGGGTCGTCCGGGATGACAGGCGCGTGCGACTGTGCAGTGCGTCCGTGTTCTTGGACGGGTGTTCTGACCGGACCGGGCGTCCGTCAAATGTCGGTTGCCCTGCGGGAGAAGCTAACAGTTCCCTGAGAGCTTTCGGCCCCCAAGCGGAAATTGGCTAATCGACAAAAATGCCTGGTCAGCGCAACGCTACGCGGGTGTAGCGCGGGGATCGGCGGCCACTTCGGCGGAACGTCGCGGTTGTCGAGCGTGTAAGCGTTTCCATTGCCAACCATTCCCGCAGTCGCGCTGGCCGCAACATTCATGACGGCGGATATCCAGGCTTGCCCCGGGCCGGATTCGCTGCTACCGCTCCCCGCGAGGACGACATTGTGCGCTTACCCAGCCCCCGCAGAGCCCGCCCCCGTAGGCTGGAAACCGTGGCGCGAAGCATTTACATCATCTCTGCCGAAGGACACTCCGGGAAGTCGACGGTGGCCCTCGGGGTCCTCGACACCCTGAGCCATCAGATCGAGCGGATCGGGGTGTTCCGCCCCATCGCACGGTCCACGACGAAACCCGACTACGTGCTGCAGCTGCTGCTCGAGCACGACGGCGTCGACCTCGCCTACGAGGACTGCATCGGCGTCAGCTACGACGACGTGCACACCGATCCCGAGGCGGCGCTCTCGCGCATCGTCCAGCGGTACAAGCACATCGAGGCGCAGTGCGACGCGGTCGTCATCCTCGGCTCCGACTACACCGACGTCGGCAGCCCGACGGAGCTCGGCTACAACGCGCGGATCGCCACCAACCTCGGCGCACCCGTCCTCCTCGTGCTCGGCGGCCGCGCCGGTCAGGGTGCGGGGGAGCAGCTCGGCCAGTCCGTCGCCCGCACGCCCGACGACATGCGCAACATCGCCGAACTCGCCCTGGGCGAGCTCGCCGACGCCCACGCCCAGTTGCTCGCCGTGGTCGCGAACCGCGCCGATCCAGACAAGCTCCTCGAGATCACCGCCGCGATCAGCGACGCCATCCACCCGAACGGCTCCGCGAACGGTTCCGTCGTCGCACCGGCCGGCCACGCCGCCGGTGCCGCGATGGTCCCCGTCTGGGCCATCCCCGAAGACACCTTCCTCATCGCCCCGACCATGGACAGCATCCTCGAGGCCGTCGACGGCACCCTCGTGAAGGGCAGCGAGGAGCTGCTCACACGCGAGGCGCTCGGCGTCGTCGTGGCGGGGATGTCCATGGTCAACGTGCTCCCGCGCATCACCGAGGGATCCGTCATCGTGATCCCCGCCGACCGCACCGAGGTGCTGCTCGCCGCACTCATGGCCAACGCCTCCGGCACGTTCCCGTCCATCGCGGGCATCGTCCTCAACGGTGGGTTCCCGCTGCCCGAGGTCGTGGAAGAGCTCATCTCCGGTCTCGGCGAGATCCCGCCGATCGTCAGCACCGACCTCGGCACTTACGACACCGCGGTCCGCGTCATGAACACTCGCGGCCGTCTCGCCGCCGACTCGCAGCGCAAGTACGACACCGCGCTCGCGCTGTTCGAGCAGAACGTCGACGCACCGCTCCTGCTCGAGCTGCTCAACGTGGCGCGCGCCGACGTCGTCACGCCCCTCATGTTCGAGTACGGACTGCTGGAACGTGCGCGGTCGAACCGCAAGCACATCGTCCTGCCGGAGGGCGACGACGACCGCATCCTCCGTGCGGCCGGCACCCTGCTCGCCCGTGAGGTCGCCGACCTCACCATCCTCGGTGAGGAGATCGAGGTGCGGTCACGGGCCATCGAGCTCGGCATCGACCTCAGCAAGGCGACCATCGTCAGCCCCTTCGACGCGGTCCTGCGCCTCAAGTTCGCCGATGAGTACGCCCGGCTGCGAGCGCACAAGGGCGTCACGATCGACATGGCGAGCGACGCCGTCACCGACGTCTCCTACTTCGGCACGATGATGGTGCACCTCGGGCTCGCCGACGGCATGGTCTCGGGTGCCGCCCACACGACGGCGCACACGATCCGGCCGTCGTTCGAGATCATCAAGACGAAGCCCGGCGTCTCCGTGGTGTCGAGCGTGTTCCTCATGGCGCTCGCCGACCGCGTGCTCGTCTACGGCGACTGCGCCGTGAACCCCGACCCGACCGACGCCCAGCTCGCCGACATCGCGATCTCGTCGGCCGAGACGGCGGAGCAGTTCGGGATCGAGCAGCGCATCGCGATGCTGTCGTACTCCACCGGTGACTCCGGTGCGGGCGCCGACGTCGAGAAGGTCCGCTCAGCGACCCGACAGGTGCGTGAGCGTCGGCCCGACCTCCTCGTCGAGGGGCCGATCCAGTACGACGCCGCCGCCGACGCCGCGGTGGCCGCGACGAAGATGCCCGACTCGCAGGTCGCCGGCCGCGCGACGGTGTTCATCTTCCCCGACCTCAACACCGGCAACAACACGTACAAGGCGGTGCAGCGTTCCGCTGGCGCCGTCGCGATCGGTCCGGTGTTGCAGGGGCTCAACAAGCCGATCAACGACCTGTCGCGCGGCGCGCTCGTGCAGGACATCGTCAACACGGTCGCGATCACCGCCATCCAGGCGCAGGAACAGGAATAGGTCCAGACGCACATGCCCACCGTCCTCGTGGTGAACTCCGGTTCCTCGTCGTTCAAGTACCAGCTCATCGATGTCGAGACGGAGAGGACGCTCGCCAGCGGACTCGTCGAACGCATCGGCGACGCGACGGGTGCCGCCGAGCACCGGTCGTACCTCCCGGATGCCGCGGGTGCGACGACGCCGCCCATCGAGGAGCGCTGGGTCATCGAGCGGGCGATCCCCGACCACACGGCCGGGTTCCGGGTCATGCTCGACGCGTTCGCCGAGCACGGGCCGTCACTCGACGAGCATGCGCCGATCGCGGTCGGCCACCGGGTGGTGCACGGTGGGAAGCGCTTCTTCGAGCCGACGGTGGTGACGGACCTGGTGAAGATCAACATCGAGGACATCTCCGAGCTCGCCCCGCTGCACAACCCGGCGAACCTGCAGGGCATCAACGCGGCACAGGTCGCGTTCCCCGACGTCCCGCACGTGGCGGTGTTCGACACGGCGTTCCACCAGACCATCCCGGCCGCGGCGTACACGTACGCGATCGACGCGGAGCTTGCCGCGAAGCACCGCGTGCGTCGGTACGGCTTCCACGGCACCTCGCACAAGTTCGTGTCGGAGGCGGCTGCGGCGTTCCTCGACCGTCCGCTCGGTGAGCTGAAGCAGATCGTCTTCCACCTCGGCAACGGTGCGTCGGCGTGCGCGATCGACGGCGGCCGCTCGGTCGACACCTCGATGGGCATGACGCCGCTCGAAGGACTCGTCATGGGGACGCGCTCCGGCGACCTCGACCCCGCGGTGCTCTTCCACCTGCATCGCAAGGCGGGGCTCGGGTTCGATGAGCTCGACACGTTGCTCAACCGCCGCAGTGGACTGCTGGGGCTGTCGGGTACCGGAGACATGCGCGACGTCACCGAGTCGGCGTCGAAGGGCGACGAAGCGGCGCAGCTCGCGCTCGACGTGACCGTTCACCGCCTGCGTCACTACCTCGGCGCGTACCTCGCGGTCCTCGGTGGCCTCGACGTCGTCGTGTTCACCGCCGGTGTCGGCGAGAACGCGCCGTTGATCCGCGCGGGTGCGGTGCAGGGGCTCGAAGGGCTCGGCATCATCCTCGACGAGGACCGCAACGCCGAGCGTGCTCGTGGCATCCGGGTGATCTCGACGGACGACTCCCCGGTGACCGTCCTCGTCGTCCCCACGAACGAGGAACTCGAGATCGCCCGGCAGACGGTCGCCGCCCTCGCGTAGTCCCGCTGCTCCGGTCCCGGAGCGCACTTCGACAAGCTCAGTGACCGAAGGCGTCCCGAGTACCTCCTCCGGTCCCTGATCGCACTTCGACAAGCTCAGTGACCGAAGGCGTCCTCGAGTACCTCTTCCGGTCCCTGAGCTTGTCGAAGGGCCGATGGGTGCCCCCACGTCGGACCGGGTTCCTCGGGCGCACTTCGACAGGCTCAGTGACCGGATTGGTCCCCGGGCTCCTCTTCCGGTCCCTGAGTACCTCTTCCGGTCCCTGAGCTTGTCGAAGGGCCGATGGGTGCCCCCACGTCGGACCGGGTTCCTCGGGCGCACTTCGACAGGCTCAGTGACCGGATCGGGCCCCGGGCTCCTCTTCCGGTCCCTGAGTACCTCTCCCGGTCCCTGAGCTTGTCGAAGGGCCGCTGGGCGACCCTCGCCCGCGTGTCCCCCGTGCGGAGGACAAAAGAATGAGTGGTTCCCCCTATTAACTTTCCCTGGGAATCCGCTTAGTCTCAGAAAACCAACAGGTACGTCGCGCCTGTCGGACCCCTAGACGAAAGTACTCACCTCAGTGAATTTGAAGACGTCACGCCGCACTGCGGCTCTCGCCACCGGCCTCGCAGTTGTCGCCGGATCCACCCTCCTCATCGCCGGACCCGCATCCGCAGCTGAGATCCAGGTCACCGCAGACCAGATTCAGGGCAGCATCGAGCCAGGGGCTTACGCAGGCTGGCACGAAGGGTATGCCACGCCTGGTGCCCCCGCGACGCTCAGCGATGCTGGCCTCACCATGACCGGCAACTCGCAGATCATCTACGGCTACAACGAGACCGGCGGCGTCGCCGTCGACGGCGTCGGGGTCACGTTCGCACAGCTCGTCGAGTCCGCCAGCTACGCCTCGGTGTCGGACAGCCTGTACTTCCAGGTGCCGGTGTTCGCGGACGGCGACGACACGACCTTCACCACGCTCCGTCCGGAGCTGCCGGGTGCTGCGAACGTCGGCGGCAACTGGGTCGCCAGCGAGACCGTCCCGGGGATCGCCAACGACGCCGTCTACACGGTCGACGAGCTCAGTGCGGCTCTCGGTTCGTTCAATCTGCTCTCGTTCGGCGTGCTCGCCAACGCCGGCACGGTCGACACGCTGCAGTCCGTGACGTTCGACGGCGACACCTACAACTTCGCCGCTCCGGTCGTCGCTCCGGTCTTCGACCCGCTGGTGGTCGTCGACCCCGACACGATCTACTTCTCCGACGTCCGCCCCGGCGGTGCAGGCTTCGCGGTGACTGTCACGGGCTTCACTCCGGGTGACACCCTGACGATCAGCGTCATCGACCCCAACGGCGAGGTCTTCGGATCCGCTGACGGTGGCGACACGGTCATCGCCGACGCAGACGGTGGTTTCGCCGTAGCTGACCTCACCTTCGTGGGCGAGGGCATCCAGGTCGGTACGTACACCTTCCGCGTGACTGACAGCGCGGGTGTCTTCGCCGAGGACGCGATCGCCGTCATCGCTGACCCGGTCGCCGCTGGCGCCCCTGTCCCGACGCTGGCTGACACCGGCTCGGACTCGGGTGTCCTCGTCGGTGGCGCTGCCGCGCTGCTGCTCCTCGGCGCTGCCGGCATGCTGTTCGCAGCTGCTCGCCGCAAGGGCGCGCAGGTCACGGCCTAGTCTCACCCTGCGAAGCCCCGTCGTCGACTCCGGTCGAGGGCGGGGCTTCGTGCTGTCGCAGGGGTGCTGACACGTCGTCACGCTCAGTGACCGCGCCCGCTCCCTGAGCTTGTCGAGGGGCCCACGGATGGCTGCTGCGGCCGGCTGGGTGCAGCGTGGTGTACTTCGACAGCCTCAGCGACCGATACCCCCGGTCCCTGAGCTTGTCGAAGGGCTCGGGAGACCGCTCGATTCGAGGGCGGGAGGGAAGGGCGGAGCGGCAGCCCCGTTGCTGTGCTCCGCCCGGTCGCATCGGCCGGGCCGCTCGGACCAGGCGTTGCGCGCCGACCATTTGCGCATTCGGGTAACGAAAATGACCGGAACCTCTTGTTCGGAGCAGTGTCCCGGCCGGATTGGGTCGATTCGACGTCACGGTTCCATGCACCGATTCCTGTCGGTTCGGTCCTCCGGTGTCACGACGAGACCTGCCGAGCGCGAGTGCGCTCGGCGGGTCTCGGTCGGCGAACGGGTCGCCTGGTGTGGTCAGGCCGCGCGACGTCGCATCAGCACGGTCACCGCTCCACCGAGGAGGAGGAGCATCGCGGCCAGAGCGGCGAAGGGAGCCGCCTCCACGCCGGTGTTCGCGAGCGTCCCGTTCCCACCGCCGGCGTTCGAGCCGGCCGGGGAGACGGTGGTCCCACCGCCGGTGCCCGGAGTCGTGCCCGGCTGAGCGGCGATCGCCACGGAGAACGCCGTCGGGGTTGAGAACGGCGACGTGCTCTCCGGGACGACGCCACTCGCGCTCGCCGCGCGGGTCGCTGAGGCCGAGACGAGGTACGCGCCGTCGGCCAGCTCGACCGGGAGGGAGAACGTGCCGTCGGCCTGGACGGTCGTGGTGAGGGTGGCGGGGACCGCGACCGCTGCTGCGGCGAAGGCGTCGGCTTGTTCGACCGGAGTCGCGTCGTCGTTCGCCGGGGTGATCACGATGGTGATGGTCTCGCCCGCGTCGCCGGTGCCGCTGATGGTCGTCGTCGGGGTGGTGACGACGGCATCGGTGGCGGGAGCGACGATCGTCGGCGTGTTCGCGACGCAGTCCAACGTGACCGTCTTGGAGTCGAGGACGACCGGTTCACCGGACGTGTCCTCAGCCGTGACGGAGACGACGGTCTCGAGGTCTTCGGTCAACGACCAGGATCGGACTCTCGTCTCGCCCTCGGCCACGGTTCCGCTCTCGACCACGGTGTCGCCGTCGAGGAACGCATACGCTGCGTCGGACGTGCCGAGGCTGTTGTCGAACGTGTACTCGACGCCCGGGATGGTGGGGACGAGGACACCTCCGGTCGGGATCTCGCACGATGCGTCGGTCACGGCGCCCGTCGGGGCCGGGCCCGGCTCGCAGTCGAGGTCGAATGAGCCGGTGGCGACGACCACGGGGTCACCTGCGGCGTCCACCGATCGGATCGCCGACGTGCCGCTCTCGTTCGGGGTGAGCGATGCGGCGTAGCTTCGCGTCTCACCGGCCGCGAGCGTGCCGCTCTCGACGACCGTGTCGTTCTTCACGAACTCGTAATCCGCCGCTCCGACGCCGGACGAGTTGTCGAAGGTCCAGAGAAACCCGGGCGAGGGCGGCACGATGCCACCCGAGGGGAGGACACAGCTGGCCTCACCGATGGTGGCCGTGGCCGTCGGGCTGAAGTTCGGTGTACAGTTCGCCGTCTGCACGGCACCGGCGATGACGCCACCGGTGACGTCGATGACCTGGAGCGGGGTGGACACGTCTTCGGTCACGGGGATGACGTAGTCGTCGCTCTCGCCAGGAGCGAGCGTGACGTTGTCGAACAGGACGGTGCCGTAGTCCTGGACGATCTTGTAGGTGAGGTCGGTGGCGTCGTCGGCTGCGTTGCTGACCGAGATGCTGACGGTGGCGGCGGCTGGGACGGCGCAGTCGGGCGCTGCGATGGTGGCCGAGGATGGAAGCGCCTGGGCGGGAAGGCCCGTGAGCGCGATACCGGCGGCACTGAGCGCGATGACGCCCAGAACTGCGAGTGATCGTTTGAGCGGTGACGTCATTGTGCAAGTGCTCCTTCGTTGGATGGCGCAATACTGCGCGATTCGGGTTCGGAGCAGGGAGGGACGTGGATTGGAGCGAATCCGCAGGGAGGTCGCGGCTGGCGATCAGGTGCCGGCGCGCGCAGGGCGCCCACCGTGGCGCGGCGGGGTCACGCAGCGTGCCGTCGTCAGGCGGCTCGCAGCCTCGGTTTGCCGCCGCGTCGTGGAATGCGATGCGGGTCGACATGCGCGGGTGGGATGAACCAGGGCACGTGGTCGCGCACGACGACCTCCCATCCGTCGTTGTGGATGCGATGGTGATGGAAGCCGCAGAGCAGGATGCCGTTGGACAGGTCGGTCGGTCCGCCCCGTGACCACCAGACGAGGTGATGGGCCTCGGTGTACGACGGTGGATGGGTACAACCGGTCCAGGCACACCCACCGTCGCGTTCGGCGAGGGCCAGCTTCTGGTTTCTGGTGAACAATCGTGTGCCGACGCCGAGGTCGAGCACCTGGGACGGCCCGCCGAGCACCATGGGGATGATGCGGCCGTCCGCCGCCATGCGTCGTGCCGTACCGGCGGTGATCGGTTCCGAGACGCCGTCGATGAAGGCCTTGCCGTCGGACCAGGGGCTGGCGTCGGCCAGATCGGGTTCGTCCATGCGGATGATGAGGGAGACGGGCGCCAGTTCCATGACCGCCGTCTCGCAACCCGCGGCGTGGCGGAAGACCTCGACCAGTGCCTCCACCCGCCGTTCGTCCATCGTGCGGGTGTCGGGCATTTCTGCGGCTGGAACGTAGGCGTCGTCGAACGGATCGGCGGAGGGCAGCGCGTCGCCTGCGTCAGGAGTTGCGGCGGCGTCAGCCGATGGATCGACGAACCGTACCTGCCGCAGCTGCTTACCGACGACGGCGTCCATCGTCGCGCGGATCCATCCCGCCGCCTGGGGTGCGAGGAAGGCGCGGAGCTCGGTCATGCCGTCGGGGAGTTCGCGGAGGGTGCAGCGCTGCTGCTTCCGGAGCGCTATCTCGCGCGGCACGGGGCCGTCTTGGTCGAGGCCGGTGCGGACGAGCTTGGCGAGGCTGCTGACCTCGGCGAGCGGCGCGCCGTCGCAGTGCTCGATGCCGGCGCTGACGGAACGGTGGACGCGTTCGGCGTCGACACCGGAGCTCACGAGCCGTAGCTCTCGCAGCAGGATGCCCGCGCCCTCGACGCTGAGTGCGGACCGGACGAAGCCGCATGGGGTGGTCGCCTCATCGTGGTCGACCGTGCACGTCGGGTTGTCGCCTTCGGACAGCGGCAGGCAGGGTGCGTCGACGGCGGGCCGGGGTTCGATGGCGGCAGCGATCTCGGGGCGGTCGCACTCGATGACGTCACCGGTGAGGGCGCGTTTGGGGGTGATCGCCTGGCCGACCGAGGTGATCGTGGCGGCGCGTCCGCGAGGCATCCGCCACCGTTCCGAGAGCATGACGGCCGGCGTCGCATACCCGTGGCTGCGGGCCAGCGGGTCGTGGCCGACGATGCCGCCTCGGGAGCGCTCGGACACCGAGCCCATGACACGTGCTGCCAGGACCTCGACGACGTGCTGCACTGCACCCAGCTGGTCGAGGACGCGGACCACGCCCGCGTCGTTCATGCCGGCGAGCTGCTCGATGGCGTCGTCGCCCGGTCGGATCGGGTCGAGCGCGCCCGACCAGGTGCGCAGGAGCTCGGACACCGTCTCGCCCAGCGTGCCCAAGGGGTCGGCGGAGACCGGACCAAGGGGAACGCGTGGGCTGCTGGACATGGGACCATCCAAACATGAGCCACCGACATTCGAAGGACGACCGATTGTGCCCTTGATCTGGGATATTTAACCAGCATGTGTTGCGTGCTGCCGCGTCGGTAGGTTCGGCCGGGGAGGGGGGCGTTCGAGTGCCCCGCGTACACTCGCCCTATGCGCCCCCTCTCCGTCCGTGAGCGTGACCTCCTGGTCGCACTGATCGCCCGCGGTACGGAGCACGGTGCCGACCGGGCCGTCGCTGTTTCTGATCGGGAACGGTGGGCGGGACAGCTTCCAGGCGTCATGGTGCACGGGATGTGCGGGTGCGGCACCTGTCCCTCGATCGACCTGACTCCCGACAGCGGCGGCCGACCGGCCCCGACGCGTCAGACGGTCCTCGAGGCGATTACGTCGAACGCGTGCCTACTCCTCTTCATCGAGGACGACCGGCCGACGTACCTGGAACTCGCCCCGTGGGGCGAAGAGCCGATCACCGAGTTCCCGCTGGTGGCAGACGTCGAGTTCTGAGGTCGCACCTCGACGGAGGTTGCCACCCTTCGACAAGCTCAGGGACCGGGAGGGGGCTCCGGGATCGGGTGGGTGCCCCGGGATCGGGAGGGGGCTCCGGGATCGGGTGGGGTGCCCAGGGATCGGGCGGTGTGCCCAGGAATCGGGAGGGGTGCTCGGGGACCGGGAGGGGGCTCCGGGATCGGGTGGGGTGCTCCGGGATCGGGCGGGGTGCCCAGGAATCGGGAGGGGTGCTCGGGGATCGGGAGGGGGCTCCGGGATCGGGAGGGGCCTCCGGGATCGGGTGGGTGCTCCGGGATCAGGTGGGGTGTTCAGGCCGGGAGGATGCTCAAGGATAAGGCGGGGTGCGCAGAGGCCAGAGCGGTGCGGAGAATCGGAGCGTTCGAATCCGTCGCGATCCGCTCCGGTCCCTGAGCTTGTCGAAGGGCAGCCCCGCCCACTCAGTCCCGCGTGCCGAACAGCCCTTCACCGTGCTTCGTCAGCACCTCGTACGCGTCGGCGTAGTTGTCGGGCAGTGGGGCCCCGGGTTCGTACTTCGCGAGGAGGATCCCGATGAGTCCGAGGGCCGGTGGGGTGAGTGGTCGCTTGCGGTCCTTGTCCTTGTCGGCACGGGCGTTCGCCTCGGGGTTCGGCGGCACGTAGGCGGGCGTCACCGTCGGCCAGAGCACCGGTTGCCTCGGTGAGGTGAGGTTCACGGCGTTGAAGATGCTCGTGGCGGTGCGGTCGCGTTCGGTCAACGGATCGAGGCCGTGCAGCTCGGCGAGGGTCTTCATGAGTGAGCCGTGATGCATCTCCTCGTTGATGACGCTTCCGGCCTTCGTGTACGCGGAGATGACGATGGCCGGCACCCGCAGGCCGAGGCGGTCGAAGGTGAAGCCCATCTCGCCCGCCTCCGGCTTGCCCGACGGCGGGGTCGCCTCAGGTGGTGCGACGTGGTCGTAGATGCCGCCGTGCTCGTCGAAGGTGACGAGCATGACCGTGTTCATCGCGTTGGAACCGGTGGTCGACGCCCCGTGCTTGATCGCCGTGTAGACCTCGCCGAGCAGTTGCTCGCCGGCGCGCATGTCTGAGTAGGCGGAGTCGAGCTCGGGGTCGACGTCGTCTCGGCCCGGGTTGTCGGGGCGGACGACCGGCGGGTGCATGTCGTTGTGGTCGAACACCATGCGTGGTTCGACGAACGCGTAGTCGGGCAGGTCACCGTTGGCCGCATCTTCGTGGAACTGCTCCATGCTGCGGAAGTTGCTCTTCCAGTACTGCTCGATGGATGGCGCGCTCAGGAGACCGGTGAGGGACACGACCTGTTGGGCGTCGTAGTAGACGCGCCAGGTCTTGCCGGCCTCCTCGAGTCGGTTGAAGACGGTGGGGACGGCCGGTGCGCTCAACCACTTGCCGATGCCGTCGCCCTCGATGTTGGTGACGTAGCCGTGGGAGGTGCTCGCGTGGAAGAAGGAGCGGTTGCAGAACGTCTGGGAGGGGACCGCCGCGTACCAGTGGTCGTAGACGCCGAAGTTCTTCGCGAGCGTGGACAGCACCGGCAGCATCTCTGGTGAGAAACCGCCCATCACGGCGGAGTACTCCTCGGGCGTCGGCTTGCGGCCGCGGGCGAGCGTGGAGTTGACGATGTAGTCCTTGACGAAGCCGTCGTTCTTGGGGGAGGAGGTGTCGGCCGGGAGGTTCCACGGCGGCTGGAGCGGGTTGCGGAGGTCGCCGTTGCTCTCGGGGTCGATGGTGCCGAAGAGCTGCGTGTTGACGTGTGGGTAGAACTCGCCGGGGTCCGGGTCTGGTTGCGCCATGATCTGGTCGGTGGGGCCGGTGTAGACGTGGGCGGGGACGGCTTCGCCGGACTCGCCGGGGTTGCTGTAGTCGCCCTGGGCGAGGCCGTCGAAGGTCTGGCTGGCCGGCTCGCCACCCGCGGGGTAGAGCCATCCGAGCATGTGGTCGAACGAGCGGTTCTCGAACATCACGACGACGACGTGGTCGAACCCCGGTTCGCTGCGCTTGGGGAGCGGCGTGAAGCCGTAGTCCTCCTGCGGGTTGGACGCCGTGGCGGCTGCGATCCCGCCGGCCACGGCACCCCCGGCAGCGAGACCCGCGACGCCGAAGCCTGCGGCGCGGAAGAAGTCGCGGCGGGAAGTGGGGCGTTTGGGATGGGCATCCTGTTCCCCGCAGGGCTCGCTCACCTTTGGCTGCGCGGGGCCATCACTTTTGGTCACTTGTGCCTCCCCTCGCCCATCTCACCGATCCGCATAGACCCGCGTCATCCCAGACACCGGAGCACTGACGACAATTCTGCCCCCTAGCGTCCAAGGTAATCGAGCTGGAGGGAGCACGCAGGGTGTTATCGCAGGCGAAGGGCTAGGCAACCCCTGGGTCTCCAACCCGACTGATTCCCAATTTGACGAAATGGGCCATTCAGACGAGTTCGAGGGTGTCGACAGATTCTTCCAAGCTCGCACAGTCGCGCCGGATCGAATCTGCCATGACTATGAAGCGGACGGTAGGGGCGTCGTGAGCGCAGTGTGGTCTCGGTTCCATGACACGGACGTCCCCACACGCTCGGTAGCATCGCGAGAGAAGCCAGAGAAACCGCCCCTACCGCGATCAAAGCTAGAAGAGATTACGCCCACAGCCGAGACCGGAACCGACCGCTCATCGCTCCACCGGCGAATATCGAGGGGCCTCGCGGCGGACACCCCATCTTCGTAGCTCGCGCAAACGGGCAGCACGGCTTGCTTTGGATCCTGAGGTGCGGCCCAGGCCAGGCAGGAGTCCGATGATGGTCACGGCGAGAAGGTCCAGTCGAGTAAGCAGACTCTGAGCCCTGGGTAGGTGGTAGCTTGCAAGACGAATTGCGGCGTCGGCGCGAGCCCGCTCTACGAGGGTTGAGTGCGAGGCTTGCGAAGAGGCTCCTACGTGTTCTACTTGCGCAGTGCGCAGCGCGTATAGCTTGCCGCCCCCCTTCAAGACGCGTTGCGATAGATCCGCATCTTCCCCGTACAAGAAGAAGCGCTCATCGAACGCCCCGAGGCGCTGCAAGAACTCTCTGTCCGCAAACATCGCACCCCCGCTCACCTTTTGCACAGAGACGAGGTCAACTGCCGCGGTCTCTAGATAGCGTCTGTAACTCGGGCGCTTGATTAGGCGCCCCGTAGACGACCACCAGTGCATGAGTCCATCCACCTGAACTGAACTACCGCTGACGAGCCAGCCGGCGATGAGATCACCACGATGCTGCTGGGCGACACCATGCAGAGCAGTCAGAGCACCTGCGCCGAGGGAGGCGTCTGGATTAAGAAACAGTACGAAATCACCCTTCGCCTCAGTGAGAGCCAAGTTTGATGCGGCGCCGAAGCCCAAGTTCACTGGGCTTGCAATCCACACGTTGGTGCGGCTCTCGAACCTCGCGCGAAGCGAAGGCTCGGCGGAGTTATCGACCACCACGATTTCGACCTTGAGACCGGACTCATCTCGAGCTTGATCAAGCGATGATATACAACGTTCCACTAGATCGGGGTCGGTATGAAAAAGCACTATGCACACCGTGACATCAGTTCCCAATTCTAACCACCTTCGTGTCGGTTTGAAGCATGCTAGGGCGAGCCTCATTGAGGGCTTGTGAGCGAACACGGTATGTCATGGCGCAGAAAATACCCAAAAGCAAGAGCACGGGGCGAGTATAGATGGCATCGTAAACGAAACCAGAGAGCAGAACGGAGGTAATACCGATTCCGCCAGCTATCGCGACGATGTCTGCGCGGCGACTAAGTAGGCAACTTATCGCTATTATGGCGACAGCCAGTAACATGGCACAACCTATTAGGCCCATATCCCATAATACAGTAACGTACATATTGTCCACAGTGGTTAAGCCAAGAATGCCAAGCGATGAACCCAGGTCGTTTTGCAGACTCCGAGGACCGCTGCCTGCAATTATGCAGGTCAAATCACAACCTGTCGCCCATCGCTCGAGGATCTCGTTGGAAAAGAGGCGTCCCTGGACGGAGTCTGAACCGGCGAGCTCTGCGAACGAGAAAAGCCGACTATTGCCGAGCGAAGTCGAAATGGATGGCCAAGCTGCCAGAAGCCCGCCCGCGGACAAAATACCGGCGAACATAGCCAGCGGGCTCAGCCTAACAGTACGTTGCACAACTGACCGAAGAGCAATCATGGCGGCCATCACGATGGTTAGCAAAAACGCTGACCTCGTTCCGGTCATCAGTAACGAGCCGAAGACGCAGGCGGCCGAGAGTAACCGTCCCTGCAGCCGCGTTCGACCTGACACGTTATGCTCAGCCAAGAGCCAACAGACAGCGCCCAGGCTGACGGCAATCATTGCTGCGGGCACCGGTTGCCCCACAATGCCCCTAGCGCGGAAACCTGCGAGATCGACGAGCGAACGAAGCGGCGTGCCGAAGAACTCAGAGACTATCGTGGCTCGCGCAATGTAATCAATCGCTAGAGTAGCCGTCACCACAATGAGCAGAACGAGGAGAATACGATAAAGAGTATCGCGGGTCGATGCAAAGGTCAGGCCAACCCCCATCAGGAATGGCGCGAAAAAGAACCCGACTGAAGCGACGTCTCCAACAACCATGGTGCCGATTCCAATGAGAACGGCTAACGGTATTAGGTGTCGAAATAGCGGGGTGGCTCCGGCACGGGCAAGAACTATTGTTGCAAGGAGAGCTCCTAATGTAGTGGTCGCCAGCGAGAAGACACCCCACGCGCCCGAGAGTGTGACGTAATTGACCGGAATCGCCCAGGCCAGAACCGCCAATACCACGGTCGCACCGTCAATAAGAGACCTGCGGCCCGTCTGCTTCAAGTGTGTTCCCCTCGAAGTGCGAGCAGCCTGAGACCGTCCTCGGCGATCCGGTCACTCAGTATCTCAACATTTGCCTTAATCTTCTCATCGTCCCAATTCCACCACTGCATATCCTGCAGCGCCCTCGCTACGTCAGCGTCAAATCGGGGCCGAATATTGCGCGCTGGAACACCTCCCGCAATTGTAAACGGTGCGATGTCTGAAGTGACGACGCTTCCGGCCAGCACAATGGCGCCATCGCCAATCGTGACTCCAGAAACCACTGTTACCCCGAAGCCGATCCAAACGTCGTTGCCGATTCTCACGTCCCCCTTCGAGGATGGAAAGCCGTCACCTCCTGCACCAGGAAGGCCTAGCTTCTCGCGCAGCGGGAACGTCGTCATTCGGTCTATTGGGTGGTTACCGCCTAATAGGATGGTTACGCTGGGACCCAGTGAAGTAAAGTTGCCAATTACCAGCCTGGTTGAATCGTTAGCGAACGTTTTTAGCACTGGAATGGCGTATGAATGACGCCCAATCGCCACTCGCCCTTGGGACTGCAACTCACGAAACTTCGCGAGGCGAGCCCTTCTCGGACTGAGGAACGAACCGATCTTCGTGAACATTAGGCCACACTCCAGTCATATATCTCGGTGCTCGAATGATGAATCCGATAGAGGTAGCGGTCATCGCAATTGCCCAACCCCCAATGAGGAGGAGCGGCTCGCCAGTTCCAATTGCAGCGCCATACGCGACGAGGCATGTGATGGCTAGCGGAGCCAAGTATCGGAGTTCGAACTCCGGGTGTCCGGCGCCGGTCAACAGCAGTGTGGCGGAGATGGTGACAACGTTTGCACCTTGCGCGATGCTGACCACGGCGATGATGCCGATCACGAGCAGATCTGGCTCGCGGCCCTGAAGCATGATCCAGGCGATCGTCCCGGTCACGCTACCCGCCGCGATGTACAAGAGCCCGACCATGCGCTGGGAACTAGCCAGCATTCTTAGAGCCTCGGAGAGGCGAGCGGTGCGGGCTCCCTCCGAAATGAGACCGGCGGCCAGCGCAATCAGCGCAATCTTCGGAATCGTAGCGAGTCTTGTTGAGATGTCGTAGGTGGCGAGTAGAGATGGGTCCGCTACGAGGCCGAGAGCCCACCGGTCGAGCTGTGTGGCAATAATGCCAAGCGCGGTGGCGAGGCCTTTGACGGTGACGAAGCGCTTTAGTAGTGAGCCTAGGTCGATACCATCTTCTGAGGAGAAACTGTCGCCTCTGCGCTCGCACAGAAATCCAATCAGGAACTGTGCGAGACCACCTACGACTACGCCAATGCCCAAGGACCAGTACCCTGTGCCCATTGCTAGGCTCGCCACTGTCGCCGTTGCCTGAGTCAAGGCCCCCGCGAGAAGGATCGCAGTGCGCTTGCCGAAGTTTTCCCGGCCAAGTGAAATGGCGGCAAACACGACGCCGACGCTACGCATTGTTGTACCTGCGGAAACAGCTACGATCAGCCACATCACTCGGTCGGTTGGGGCGCTGGTGATGTCCGAGAGTTGGGAGTACAACGGCCAAAGCAGCACCGCGCAAGCCCCAAGAATGACCGGCGGAGTGGCCGTGATTGCCGCAAGCTTGGCGACGAAGTTTCTGCTTAAACGTCGTTCGGCGGCCAGCTTTGTGGCAAGGCTGGTTGTTCCGAAGTCAAAGATGATGAATATAGTGGACAAGGTCGAGACGAGCGCCCAGACAGCGTAGTCCGAAGTTGAAAGAAATAGAGCACCAGTCAGAGGCACAACCGCCACAACGCCGCTACTCACGAGTGCCGGAGCACCTCCACGCAGGAGCTTCAGATAGTCCGTAGATCTCTTTTGTTTCATCTCAGGACATCCTTAAATGGCGGCGCTTCGTCAACTGGCCCTTTATCGACCGGATGGGACGCCAGGTCTAGGTCAGTGATATTGTAGGCTGCTACCAGCCGAAGGCGAGCATCGGATTCGGTGTAGCGCAGTGCGGCAGAACGCGTTGCGGACTTGATGCCTTCACGGTAGCTTGGCTCGTCGAGAAACCGTACGACGGACTCGGCGAGATCGCCTACCTCTATACCGCCGAGGGGGTAACCAAGAGAGTCGAGGGCAGGTAAATTTCTGCAAATGACCGGTACGCCACTCGCTGCTGCCTCCGCTATGGACATCGGAGCAGACTCCCACGCCGCTGTGTGTAGGTACAACGTGGCGCTTTCCAACTGTCTGGCAACGTCCTCCTTGCTCAGCCAGCCCGTAACGTCGACACCGGCGTCTCGAAGGTACTTGCGATCGTCGGTGTCGCCGTCGCCGATCCAAACGAACTGGGAGCGATCGCCGACTCGGCTAGCGATATCTGCGAAGAGGCGAGGCAGCTTTTGGTGGCCGATTCTGCCGACCATCACCACTCTGTCTGTCTGCGCTGTAGCGGTGTTCCCTGGCGCTACGACAACGTTCGGGACGAAATGGACTTCCGCCGGACCTCCGAGAGCTGTGCACAGCGAGGCTTCGTGTGGGCTCACAGCCACAAATGCGTCGGTCTGCCGAGAGAGAAGACGCTCCGCCCAGACATAGGCAGCGCGCTGCGCCCGGCCGATATCCGTTCGTTCGAAAGCGAAGCAGTGTGGTGAGTAAACTACGTGCGCGCCTTTTGGCACGAGAAGTCGTCCCAGGCCGGCGAGGCTGGAGTGGAAGTGGACAACATCGGGTCGAATGACGGAGATGTTTCTGCGCACCCAGAGCAGGAATGGGGCGAGTGGCCCGTCGAATCGTCTGACGTCTACTCCTGTAGGCATCACATATGAAGACTCGCCGCTACGTGGACGTACAAGCGCAACGGTATCTGCCTCAGGTATCAGGCTCATCAGGCGTGCGATGGCGCTTTGGACGCCGCCGCCCATAGCTTCGGTGACGTGCACGACCTTCGGACGAGGCCGCTTCACGAGGGGTGCGATTTCGACTTGTCGCGAGATTCAGCGGTCGAGCCTTGGGGGCGTCGAGCAGTGTCCCGAAGCTTCTGAACGACGCTGGCGTGTTGCGCAATGATCTCCGGCATCTTGAGGCGTACGGCATTCCAGTACCGTTGAGGATCGTCCAGGATCTTCAACTCCAGACTGCGGATGGTTTCGAGCTGGGCGTCACGTGCCGGAAGCACGTACTCGGGAAGCCCTAAGTCATCGAAGGCTCCCCACCCCTTTCGCTCGTAGCTGAGATGGATGGCTGGGAAGCCATTTAGCAGAGCAGAGAGGGCGCCATGCATACGAGTGCTGATAATGATCCGCGGTTGCCGTTCTTCGAATATCTGGGAGAGCGTCGGTACGGTATCCTTCGCGAGGCGTTCCGTCAGCGGGCGGTCATTATTGGCGCCAACCTCGGATTGCACTGCCCAATCGTAGCTGCCTGTTGATGCCATCTGAGCGAGTAGATCGTAGTAGTGCCGCGGGTTCTTCAAGTTTCGGGCCACGACGACCGGGGGCCCGGAAGGAATTGACTGTGTAGATCTCGAGATGGTTTTCGCGATTTCGAGCACCGCGAGGTCCGGTATGCGCTCGACCGTCGAAACGGTAGCAAGATCCCGCGCCGACCTGTCGTCTCGTACCATCACGGCCGAGATTCGCCGCAGTCGGCTTCGGATGGCAGTTAGGTACATCCCGTGGAACGGCCCAATACTTTGCGGCAGGTAGACGGCAAACTCGCCGACAGTTGCCGCGAGCCTGAGCTGACCGTAGTGAGCACCGAGCGACTTCAATGACTCCAGGAAATGACCTCCGCGAAGATATCCCCCACCGACTGCTACGACGAGGTCGGCATTAGTAACAGCTGCGCGGATTGATCGGGATGGTCCGAGGAAAACGGTTGATACCATCGAGAGGTTTCTCGAAAGGCCAGCCTTTCCGGCGATCGGGCCACCCCATTGAGTCACATCAGCACGTGCGAACGCCGAGGCGTCCGCAGCAATCACCACAATTTCCGTGGCTCCAAGCGAATCCGCTATCAGCTGCTCCGCCAATTGGACGAGGAGGCCGTCGCCGGCGTTTTTCGGGCTGTACGCGTGAAGCAAAACAACCTTAGGCGGGTTAGCGGTTGAGTTGGTCAATGATCTCGCTCTTTCCTCTTAATTGGGACGCAGCTATAACTCCTCGATCGAATGCGTCCCGCCGCAGCGCTTCAGATGCGCTGAGGTGCCGAACGACTTGGGCGAACGTGTCCGGTGAGCTGAAAGTCCACAGTGGTCCCTCCTGCTGCAGATCTTGAAAGACGTCTATGTCGCTTGCGATGACGCCGCGACCGCGTGCCCAGGACTCCCACACAAATAGCGGGTTCAGTTCCCACCGGCTGGGAAGGAATGAAGCGTCTGCCCAGTCAAGGTGTGACTGAACGGATCTCACGTGGTCGCGATATTCTACGACGTGATGCCCGTGTGATTTGTCGGCGAGCGATTCGACGAAGGGACGATCCTCCCCGTCACCGATTATACGGAGGTGGACAGGAGTCTGAGTGGCAGCGAGCAGCCTAGCAACTCGATCGAGCCCCTTCTGAGCCGAGAGCCGGCCTGCAAAAAGTAGTCGCACATGGTCCGTACATGATTGCCGGTGCGGAGCCATGTCTGTGCTGTCGATAGATATCCGGTTGCGCTCCAGAACTGGGTTCGACGCAAACTTCCGATCGCGTAGCTCCGCGACGGCTCTGCGTGAAGGAGCCGTCACGAGCTGGGCGCTAGTCGCAGTACGCCTGACCAGGATGTCCTCAACTTTACCTTGAAGACCCGTGCCGTCCTGGCTTGGCAATTGATGGAAGGTCGCGACCAAGTTGGCATCTGATAGCTCCAGACGGGGGAGTGTTCCGAGTACCAGATGACTCGCTCGCATTAGTGAGTAGACCGAGGACGAGGACTTGATAAGCGGACGGATGGCCTTTCTCGCGTGGAGAATGCCCTTTGGGCTACGAGGTAGATCGAGAAGATGAACGTGTGCAGCGAGCGAATACAACTCATCGAAGTGACGATTGCCCTCGAAGAGGACTACTGCGTCGATTCGATCTCGCGGCATCATCCGTAGCAGTCCGAACAGCGCCCCTTGTGCGCCGCCGCCTTGCAGCCACGGGATGACTACCAATATTCTCGCTCGTGCCGGCCCAGTGGCGGGTTGTGGCTTGTCTGGCTGCGCCATCAGTGGGCTTCCTTGCCTGGAGCCACAACGGCCCGGATTGTCCGCCAGAGGATGACGACGTCGCCCATGAGCGACCAGTTCTCGACGTAATACAGGTCCAGGCGTATCGCGTCCTCCCAGCTGAGGGCCGAGCGACCACTGACCTGCCAGAGGCCCGTCATGCCGGGCTGCACGATGAGGCGACGCTTGGCGGCGGAGTCGTACAGAGCTACTTCGCCCTCGCGCTGCGGGCGCGGGCCGACGAGGCTCATGTCGCCGCGGAAGACGTTGATGAGCTGGGGGAACTCGTCGAGCGAGAACTTCCGGAGGGTGGCGCCGACGCGGGTCAAGCGTGGGTCGTTCTGCACCTTGAACAGCGGGCGGTCGCTGGTTCCCTGCTGAGCGAGCAATGCGGCGAGCTCAGCGTCGGCGTTCACTCGCATGGAGCGGAACTTCAGCATGTTGAACGGTTCACCGTTGAGTCCGACCCGCTCTTGGCGGTAGAGCACCGGGCCGGGGCTGGTGAACTTCACGAGCAGGGCGACGATGAGCAGGATCGGTGACGCGACGAGCAGGATCGCGCCGGAACCGAGGATGTCGAAGAACCGCTTCGAGAACCGCTTTCGCCCCTCGTAGCGCGGGGTCTCCACATGAATGAGCGGCAGGCCGGCGACGGGACGTGTGTGGATGCGAGGGCCACCGATGTCGGTGAGGCTCGGCGCGACGATGAGGTGCTGACGACCGGGCTCGAGGCTCCAGCTGAGCTGCCTGACCCGCACCGGCGTGAGCTCGTCGGAACTCGTGATGATGACGGTGTCCGCACCCGTCGCTTCGAGCGCTTGCAGCACGGTGTCGACGGTGCCGGACACGGGGATCGTCGTCGATCCGAGCGTGCCACCGACCTTGCCCGTCGGAACGCAGGCGCCGACGACGTGGTACCCCGAATCCGTCGAGCGGCCCAACTCCCCGGCGATGTGCTCCGCGGAGTCAGCGGACCCGACGAGGAGGACGCGCGAGGAGTAGTTACCCCGCGCGCGCTGCACTGACAGCCACTGCCGCCACATCCAGCGCGAGAGGAGGAGCACGAGGATGCCGAGCGGGAACGCAAGGAGGAAGTACCCGCGGGCGAGGTCGAGTTTGAAGAGAAAGGCGACGATCGCGACGAGGCCGAACAGTCGGATGCTCGCGTCGGCGATGAGCTTGTACTCGGCGTTGCCGTTACCGACGATACGAGCCTCGCGGGTGCCGAACACGCGGAGGGTCAGCATCCACGCGCCGATGAGGACGAGCGAGATGACCGTGTAGTTGACGGCGACGTACATCCTGTTGGAGAGGCCGACATCGGTCGTCTCCTGGTCGAAGTCGAACCAGACGAGCTGCGTGCCGAACACCACCCAGATGAGTACGAGCGCATCGGTCAAGGCCAGACGGTTCGCGTACACCCGACGCCAATCGCGCACGGCGACGGGAGCTGGGGCGGGGGCAGTGCTCGCAGGCGTCGTTGACAGCGGCACGGAAGGCTGCGACAGCATGCGGTCTCCGTGGTGGAACACGTAGTTACTACTGATGACGATGGGCAGAATCACGGTTTCGATACGCGGCTGTATCGATGTTGTTGAGACTAGCGGTCGAGATGCGCAACATCTGTCCTCCTTTTGGTGGATGTCACCCGTTTGGGCCACGAGAGCGACAAATGTAGGGAAAACCCTACTGCGAGCGGCGTCTGAAGAATGGCTCAGGATGAGAGTGCTGTCCAGGTGGCCCCGCCATCGCTCGTGGTGAACAGCGCGTCGCCAACCCAGAGCCAGCTCGCGCCGTCGCTGGAGGCCAGTGCCGCCGGCTCTGCGAGGTCGGCGTCGGAAACGCAGCCGATGCTCTCAGCTGAGGATGCCGAGGTGAGCGTGGCGCCCGACACGCGAAGCACGCCAAGTCCCGCGCACCCCGGAACGCCTCGGGCGGCGAACACGATCTGCTCGGCCTGGACATCGAGGGCGTGGATACCGGCGAACGGGATCGCCGACCATGATCCGGTCGTCGCGTCCCACTCTGCGAGCACAGCTGAACAGGCGGCTACGGTGCGCTCGGACCCCGCCGCCATGGCCTCGACCCCTGGACACGGTGCGGCTACCGTTTGACCAGCCAGCACAACAGCGCTCGAGCCATCGGCTGCAGCCGGCGTCTGGTACGCGACGGTCGAGAGCAACTCGGGCGAGGAGTCCCAGGTGTCGCCGGCGTCGGTCGACGAGAATCCGCTGACCGCGCAGTCCACCCCGGCTGATCCGACGAGCTGCACCTCGTCCTCGCTCGTCGCCGTCAGGGCGTAGACGACGCGGAGGTCGAACGCCTGGGCGGTCGGGATCACCGCCCAGGTGACACCAGCGTCCTCGCTGCGCTCGACGACGGCGGGAGCCTCGCAGGTGCCCTGTGTCGCACGCCAGAGGACCGTGGCGTTCCCCGCAGCCATGAACCGCTCGGTCGACTGAGTGGCAACGGGCTCCTCAGTGACCTCCGGCGAGGCAGTGGCCGACGGCGTCCCACCGAACGTCGGAATCGGGCGCTGCGTGGGCTCATCGGTGCTACGGCCGTTGGCCGTGAGCGCGAGCCCGACGAGGACGACATCAGCGATGAGGAACAGCGCTAGCCCGATGATCGCCAGCGTCCGACGTTTGGAGCCGAGCCGATCCCAGAAGGTCTCCTTGCGATCGCCCGCGCGATACGTGGACCTGCTCTGCTTGGGCGTCACGCTCGGTCGCCTGCCTGAGCGAGTCGATCCGCGATGACGGCCACGTGGCCGTGGATCTGGTCGCCGACCCGCGCGTAGGTGGACGCGCTCCGGCGGTACGGGTCTTCGATGTCGTCATCGTCCGGGTCCTCCGGTGGGGGAACGGCTCCTCGCTGCGCGGCCACCTCGTTGACGAGTGCCCACGGATCGGAGACGACCGGGGCCTCTGCAACGAGCCTCGCGAACTGCGGCACGGTGAACGAGACGCGGGAGGCTCGGGGGAGGAGCCGTGCCACGACGCTGCGGTGCTCGCGGGTCGCCGTCAGGATCAAGTCGGCATCGGCCACGAGGTCGCGGTCGAGCGGTGTGGGGACGTGGCCCTCCGGTGAGCCACCGAACCGGCGCGACTGTTCGACCACCTCGTGGGGCATCTCGAGGCCCTGGCCGACTCCCGTACCCGCGCTCGACACAGCGATCGGCCTGCTGCCAGCGGTCACCCCGGCTGCGGCGAGCCTCGCCGTGAGGATCTGCGCACCGAGCGCTGAGCGGCAGATGTTCCCCGTGCAGACGAAGAGGACCGAGAACGGCCGCTCATGGGTTCCAGAGGAACCCGTCACTTCTTCACATCCTCGGCGTAGCCGTACCCGGCTCCGTAGCCGTAGCGCGCATACCCGTAGGCGTCGGGCCCCTTGGTTGGAACCATCGTCATGACGAGCCCCGCGATGGAGGCGTTCACATGAGCGAGCGACTCGATCGCGCCCTTGAGCTGGTTCTTGTGCGTGCGACCCGCTGCCACGACGACCAACGCGCCGCCGGTGTGACGGGCGAGGAGCGCACCGTCGGTGACTGGCAGGAGCGGCGGTGCGTCGATGAGGACGTAGTCGAACTGCTGCTCGAGGCCGCGGATCAGCTTCTGCATCGTCACGGAGCCGAGGAGCTCGCTGGGGTTCGGTGGAACGGCACCGGCAGGCAGGATCTGCAAGAGCCCGCGCCCCCAGGGCTGGATGGTGTCATCGAGGGAAGCGCGCCGGATCAAGACATCGCTGAGCCCGACCGCGCCCTCGATGTCGAAGTAATTCGCAAGCTTGGGGCGCCGCAGGTCTGCGTCGATGAGTACGACCCTGTGGCCGGCGTCGGCGAGCGCGATTGCCAGATTCGCCGCCGTCGTGCTCTTGCCCTCGCTCTGGATCGAGGACGTGATGACGTAGCTGCGAGGCTGGTCGGTCACGTCGAGGAACTGCAAATTCGTCCGGAGGCTGCGGAACGACTCGGCGCGCGGGCTCTTCGGGTCGGCCTGCACGATGAGTGGTCGCTGCCGGGCCTTCGGATCGAAGGCGATGCCGCCCATGAGCGGGATGTCGGTGACACCTTCGACGTCGCGCTCGTTGCGGATGCGGGTGTCCAGCGTCTCCTTCAACACGGCGAAACCGACCCCGAGAGCGAGACCGATAAGGAGGCCGAGGGCGATGTTGAGCGGGACGTTCGGGCTCACCGGAGCGTTCGGCACGTCGGCCTGCTGCACCAGGGTGAGCTTGACCGGACTGGAAGCGCCATCCTCCGGCGTTTCGATCTTGGACACTGCATTAGTGAGACTTTCGGCGGTGGTGTTCGCGATCTCGGCTGCAAGGACCGGATCGGGGCTCATCGCGGTGATCTCGATGAGGGTGGTGTCAAGCGGCGCTGACGCGGTCACCTGCTCGGCGAGCTGCCCGGCCGTGATGTTGAGCTGTAGTGTGCCGATGACCGGGAGCAACACGATCGGAGTGCTGACGAGGTCGGCGTAGGTTTTCACCCGCTGCTGAGTAAACGTGTTGCCTTGGGCGAGTTCCTGCACGTTGTCGCTGGACTGCGTCGAGACGAACACCTTGGCCGACGAGCTGTATTCCGGCGTCTTGACGATCGAATAGGTCGCAGCCACACCGATCCCGACGAGCGCGAGCGCCACGATCAGCACCCAGTACTTGCGAAGGACACGGAGATAGTCACGAAGCTCCACGCGGTGGCGTCCGATCAGTCAGAGGGGAGAGCATGGCACCTCGGTTGGAGGCGGCCCCGAAGAGGGGGTTGTGAGCCATGGTGCCACAAACCGTCAGCTGTTCCCGAGCGTCGTGATCGAGCGAGTCGACGCGTGGCGTAGCTTTGCGACCGTGACGGACGACCCAGGAACCCCTTCGAGTACGGACACGCGACACGCCAGGACGCGGCTGACCATCGCCCTCATCGGGCTCGCTGTCGCAGCGCTCCTGGCCGCGACCATGCGGGCCGGGGTGCAGATCCCGCAGCCGTTCGACGCGCTCGGTGGCTACGTGCTGGTGTGGGTCCCACTCCTCGGCGCGGTTCTGCTCGCCCGGTTCGCTATTTCGGCTCCTCGGGGAAGTGCACCGGTGCTCGGCCTCGCTCTCCGACCGATCGACCTCCTCTGGGGGCTGGCCGCGGGGCTGATCCTCCGCATCCTCGTCAGTGTCCTCGAGGTGGTCGTCTACGGCTCACTGCCGTCGACGGCCGGCGGCGGAGCGCCGACCGGGAGCGCGCTCATCGTGATGTCGTTCATCGTCGCAGTGCTCGCAGCGACGGTGATCGCGCCCGTCGTCGAGGAGCTGTTCTTCCGGGGGCTCGTGCTGCGATCGGTGCGCGGGAGTCTGCCCGGCCGGGTCGCGTGGATCGCCGTCGTGATCTCGGCAGCGCTGTTCGCTTCGCTGCACCTCGTGGTCGCCAGCGGGCCGTCGGAAGCACTCGTCACCGGTGTCGGGACGTTCCTCGTCGGCCTCGGAACCGGCACCGCCGCAGTCCTCACCGGGCGCCTCGGTCCGGCCATCGTGACGCACATCGTCTTCAACGCCTCGCTCCTCGTGCTCGGTGTGACCGCCGTGTCCGGTGGAACAGGCGTCGTGATTGAATAGCGCCCATGCCGTCCCCATCCGACGACCGTCGTTCATCTTCCGGCGATCGCCCCGCCGCCCGACGGTCCGAGGGGTCGAGCCGCACTGACGGTTCTCGCCGCAGGTCGAGCGCCAGTTCGCGCGCCCGTCGCCGGGAGGGTGCGCGTGACGAGCGGCTGAAGGTGCGCCGTCGCAGGACGCTGCTCATCGTCGGTGGTCTCGTCCTCGTCGTTGTCGCGGCTGTGGCCTGGATCGGCGTGCGCGCATTCCTCGCCAAGGGTGAGCTCGAAGCGGCTGTTCCGCTGGCGCAGACGGTTCGCGAGCAGGTCGTCGCCGACGATCCGGGCGCGGCCGGCAAGACCGCACGCGAGCTGGCTGCGCATGCGCGATCGGCCGCCGGCCTCACGAGTGATCCGATCTGGCGAGCCGCCGAGATCGTCCCGTGGGTCGGACCGAACCTCACCGCCGTCCGCGAGCTGGCCGGCGCGACCGAAGACGTCGCGGTTGGCGCCATCACACCATTGGTGAACCTCGCGGGTTCCCTCCGCCCGGAACTGTTCAAGCCGGTCGATGGCGCGGTGCCGGTGGAGCCGATCGTCGATGCGCAGGCGGACGTGCGCAAGGCCGACGACGCCCTGGAAGATGCCGCCGAACGCGTGCGGACGATCGACGAGGGCCCGCTCATCAGTCAGGTCCGCGGCGCGGTCGACCAGCTGCGCCCCGTTCTCACCGAGACCGCCGACACCGTGGACGCGGCGAGGCGGGCGATCGACCTGATGCCGGCCATGCTCGGCGCCGACGGGCCGCGCACCTACCTCGTGATGTTCCAGAACCCGGCCGAGCCGCGCGCGAGTGGCGGGAACCCCGGCGCGCTCGCGCTCATCGGAACCGATGGAGGACGCATCACGTTGCTCCAGCAGGCGTCCACCGCCGACTTCCCGCGGTTCCCGGAGCCCGTGTTGCCGCTTGCGAGCGACACCGCCGGCATCTATGGGAACATCACCGGTCGATGGTTGCAGAACGTCACGCTGACGCCCCGGTTCCAGGAGTCAGCCCAGCTGGCCTCCGAGATGTGGCTCGAACGGTTCGGAACCAGGGTCGACGGCGTGCTCAGCATCGACCCGGTCGCCCTCGGCTACCTGCTCGACGCGACCGGCCCGATCGCCCTCGCCACCGGCGACGAGCTGACCTCGGCGAACGCAGCCGCTCTGCTGCTCAACGAGGTCTATGTGCGGTACCCGGTCGGCCCCGATCAGGACGCATTCTTCGCCGCGGCCTCCGGAGCGGTCTTCGAACGGATCGCCTCCGGCACCTTCGACCCGACCAAGCTGATCGGAGCGCTCGCGCAGGCAGGCTCGGAGCGACGCGTACTGATCTGGAATGCGAATGCATCCGAACAGACGCTGCTGGACGGGACGACGCTGACGGACCTGCTGCCGACCGCGGCCCAGGCGCCCAACGCGTTCGGCGTGTACATCAACGACGCCACCGGCAGCAAGATGGGCTACTACCTCGACGTGCAGACGGCCGTCGGGTCGGCGCAATGCGACTCCGACGGGAAACTCCTCGGCCTGCGATTGACCCTGACGAACACCGCACCTGCTGACGCGGCGACGACGCTCAACGACTACATCACGGGCCAGGGCCAGTACGGCGTGCCCAAGGGCAGCTTCCGGTTCCGGGTGATCGTCTATGCGCCTCCCGGGTCCATGCCGGGCGGTGTCGAGCGCGATGGAGCGGTGCTCCCTTCCCAACTGGCGACCGACGGAGAGTTTCCGATCACCCAGTTTGCGATCGAACTCGCGCCCGGCGAGAGCACGACCGTCGACCTCGGTGTGACGGCGTATGAAGCGTCAGGAGCCCCGGAAGTCGTGGCCACGCCGAAAGTTCATCTCTCTGAAACACAACAAGCGTCCATTAACTGTGAATTTGCTCTACAGTAAGGACTGTTGTCGCTCTTGACCCGTTTTCGGGGGGTGTCGGGGAGGCACGCTCTACTTCCGCCGCTCGACGACATCGTCAAGGCGGTCGGCTACAGCACTGTCATTGCACCAGCACACCTGCAGAGCCTTCAAGGGGACACTCATGATCAAGAAAATCACCGCGATCTTCGCGCTGGTCCTCGCGGGCCTGTTCATCGCGCCTGTCGCAGCCAACGCCTTCTACGCTCCCGACGGATCCGTCACGGTCAGTGGCACGGTCACGCCGGGCGGCACCAGCACGGTCGCCTTCACCGGTGGATCCTTCCAGCCCGGCGAGACGGTCTCGTTCACGCTGACCGGTGAGAACGCCTCCGGCGCCACCCTCGCCGCGGTCGAGACGAAGTCCCTCGAGAAGACGGCATCGGGCACCGGTGCAGTCAACCTCAACGTGACGCTTCCGAGCAACGCCAGCGGCACCTACACCGTTGCGGCAGTCGGCCTCACCTCGGGCACGCCCGGCAGCGCCACCCTCACGGTGACGGCAGCTGGCGCGGGCGGCTCGGGCGACAACGACAACGACCTCGCTGACACCGGCTTCGGCGCTCCGGCGTTCGTCGTCTGGGGTGCAGCCGGCGCAGTCGCCCTCGGCGCAGCGCTCATCGCGGTCCTCGTCATGGTTCGCCGCCAGCGCGCTTCGCTCGCGGCCTAGTCACATCGCGGCTCACGCCGCACACGAAACGGCGGCCGGTGCTTCTGCACCGGCCGCCGTTTCGTCGTCCCGAACCCTACGCGTCGTCGCTCGGGTGGTCGGGGTCCTCCTCCTGGTTGAAGTTCGAGGCGTCGGGGTCGTGACCCACCGCGAGGCCGTCCTCGCTGTTGGGGATGGTCTGGTTCTCGCCCAGGCCGCCCGGCTTCGGCGTTCCCTCGCTGCTGTTCTGGTCGGTGTCGTTCGTGTCGTTCGTCATGGGGAACAGGTTAAGAGGTACGGGAGCGCGCGTGAGCGGGCTTGACAGGGTGCTCGGGCGGTGGTTTCGGGCCCTTCGACAAGCTCAGGGACCGGGAGGGCGACGGTTCTTGCGGAAAACGGATAGGCCGGGACATACCTCCCTTCCGGGGGACAGATGACGGGCAATACAGTTCGAGCAGCCTGGATCCGGTCGTCGGATCCTCCACGACCGAAACGAGCACCATGACCATGACCATCGGCAAGAAGACCGTCCCGACGCCCATCGCCGTCTCCTTCTGGCTGTGGGTGGTCGTCGCCGTCCTCCTCGTCATCACCGGCATCATCACGGCCACCTCACCCGCAGAACAGGCCGCCGCCACCAGCCTCAAGCTGCCTGTGCCCACCGAGGTCATGACCATCTCCTCCGGCATCGGCTCGATCATCGGCGCCGCACTCCACGTGCTCTTCGCGTGGTTCATGGTCCAGGGCCGCAACTGGGCGCGCGTCGTCCTCACGATCTTCGGCGTCCTGTCCGTGCTCGGCTCCATCGCCTCGATCTTCGTCGGCAGCATCCTCGCGATCGTCGTCGTGATCGTCACGATCGGCGCCGTCGTGGAGATGTACCTGCCGGCAGCCCGCGCGCACTTCTCCCGCCCCGTCCGATGACCCAGGAACGGACCGACTCGCCGCTGACCCCGCGCCAGCAGCGCGCCGAGGATCGACGCTCGGCCGCGGCATTGCCGTACAGGCCGGCGGACGGCAGCCGGTGGGGTGCAGGCACCGCGCTCGTGATCCTCGTGATCACCCTGGCCTTGCTGGTCGTGCTCCGCATCGTGCTCCCGGCGACCCTCGGGGACACGCAGCTCGCCGACCTCATCCTTTGGACCGTCTTCTACGGCGGCATCCTCGTGGCGATGGGCGTTGTCTGCAAACGGCTCGGCACCGGCTCCTGGGTCACCGACTTCGGCCTGCAGTTCCGCTGGTTCGACGTCTTCATCGGCCTGGGCTCGGCGATCGGCATCCGTCTCGTCGCCGGCATGATCGACGGCGTCGTCATCACCCTCATGGGCGGAGCGCCGAAGTCCAACATGGCGCCACCGGCACCCGAGATCGGGTGGGTCGTCCTCAACTCGGTGATCGCGGTCGCCATCGTCGCGCCCTTCTGCGAAGAGCTCCTCTTCCGCGGCCTGTTGCTGCGCGGCTTCCGGAACACGATCCTCCGCGGACGGTCCGCGGGAGCGATGCGCGGTGGGGTTGCGACGCCCTCCACCTCTCGTCGGCGGACCGCGGCCGTCGTGTCCGTCGGCGTCAGCGCGCTGCTCTTCGCCGCCGTGCACCTCTACGAAGGGTGGGGGAGCCCGGTGACGATGGTGACGCTGGGCCTCAGCATCCTCGTGCTCGGTGTCGTCAACGGTGTCTACGCGGCGACCACCAAGCGCCTCGGCCCCGGCATCTGGACGCACGTGTGGTTCAACGGCATGGCCGCCGCCACGGTGATCGTCACCGCGATGAGCTGACGGCCCGAGGGGTTCGGGGCGGGGCAGCTCGGAGGGGAGAGGTGTGCTCGTGGGCCCTTCGACAGGCTCAGGGAACGGGATTGGAGTTCCTGGATCGGGGTCCGGTGGGTGGATCTGGTCCCTGAGCCTGTCGAAAGGCGGGGCTCAGGGACCGAGGGATCAGGAGGCGGAGGGGCGGACGCGACGCTCGTAGGCGGCGTCGGCCGCGAGCACCGCACGCACTCGGGCCAAGTCGAACTTCGGCTTGCGATCGAAGTCGTAGATGCCGTTCTGCTCCTGGAACGTGTCGGTGAGCTGCGTGTAGCAGTAGCCGAACATGTTCTCGTCATCGGTCAGCACCCGGACGAGCCCCGCGAAGCGCTCGTGGAACTCCTCAACCGACGCCACCCGTGCGCCGTAGCCCCAGGAGTCGCCACCGGTGTCCGCCGCCGCGAGCTCCGCGTTCCACCAGATGCCGCCGAACTCCGACACGAAGAACGGCTGCCCCTCGTACGGCAAGGAGATGGTGCGTCCATCCTCCAGGTTCGTGAACGGCTCACCGTCCGCGATCCCGCCCTGCTCGACAGCGAACGCCGCCGGGTCCTGCTCGTACGAGTGCGCGTCCCACACGTCCGTCTCCCGCACCCGGTGCGCGTAGCCCGAGGCATCGATCACCGGGCGACTCGGGTCGATGAGCTTCGTCGCGAGGAACATGCCACGCGTGACGTCGTCGAGGACGGTCACGCGGTCGTGCAGGGTCTGGTGCGTCTCGTTCAACGGGCACCAGCCGATGATCGACGGATGGTTGACGTCGCGCTCCAACGCCTCGACCCACTGCGTGATGAACGACGCCGTCGGCCCCTGGTTGTGACCGACCGTGCCCGCACCCGACACGCCCCAGTCGCCGAACTCGCCCCACACCAGATATCCGAGCCGGTCCGCGTGATAGAGGTACCGCTCCTCGAACACCTTCTGGTGGAGCCGTGCACCGTTGAACCCGGCGTCGATCCCGAGGGTGATGTCGGCCACGAGCGCGTCGTCGTCCGGCGCGGTCATGAGCGAGGACGGCCAGTACCCCTGGTCGAGCACGAGCCGCTGGAAGACATGCTCGCCGTTGATCAGCACCGCGGTGCCGTCTATCGCGACACTCCGCAGCCCCGCGTAGCTCGAAACGCGGTCGGTGACGTCGCCAGCACCGTCGCGGATCTCGATGTCGAGGGTATAGAGGAACGGATCGGCCGGGCTCCACAGACGCACCTGGTCGGTCGGGACCTCGAGCCGCACCGACGGCGACATCGTCGACCCGAGCTGCGCCGTCTCGCTCGCGACGACGACGCCATCGGCGGACAGGGTCACCGTCGCGGTCCCACCGGCGGCGTTCCGGCTGGGGACGAGCGTGCAGTCGAACCGTGCGGCGTCCGCATCGGGGACCACGGTGAAGCGACGCAGGTGCAGCTCGTCGACGGCCTCCACCCAGACCGTCTGCCAGATCCCGGTCGTGCGGGTGTAGTAGCAGTCGGTGTTGCCGTACCAGGTCGCCTGCTTCCCTCCGGCCTTCGGCTCGTGGCGGGTGTCGCGGGCGCGCACCACGATCTCCAGCTCCTGGCCCGGCTCGACCGAGCCGAGCGGTACCCGGATCGGGGTGAAGCCACCCCGATGCCGCATCGCCTCGACTCCGTCCACCCACACGGTCGTGTCGTGGTCGACGGCACCGAAGTGCAGGATGCCGTGCTTCCCCTGCCAGCCGGCCGGCACCGTGAACCGCGTGCGGTACCAGACGGCCTCCATGAAGTCCGTGTGCTCGACGCCCGACGCGGCCGACTCCGGTGCGAACGGAACGAGGATCCGTTCGGTCAGTTCACGGCCGAGGAGCCCGCGCTCGAGCCCGCTGTCGCCGGCGTCGATCTCGAACTCCCACAGGCCGTTGAGGTTGACCCAGCCATCACGGACGAGCTGCGGCCGGGGGTACTCCGGGCGCGGCTGCGGCGTGGAGTCGGCGCGGCCGCTCGGCAGCGGGGCGGGGAAGAGGAGAGGGTGCGTCATGGGTGTCGTTCCGATGCGTCGTGGTGGGTGGAGGTGTCGTCGGGCCCTTCGACAGGCTCAGGGACCGGGGTGGGGCTCAGGGACCGGGGTGGGGCTCAGGGACCGGGGGATGGGATCAGGGACCGGGGTCCGATCGGCGGTCCCTGAGCCTGTCGACGGGCAGGGGAGGTGCTACCGGGCGTCGTCGACGGCCTTCGTCAGCTCGGCGACGAACGCCTCAGCGGCCTCCTTGGGTGTGGTCTTCCCGAACTGGACGTCCTGGTTGTAGCGGCCGAGGATCTTCTCGCTGTCGCCACCACCGACCGGGGTGATCGCCGGCGGGGTGCCCGACTCCTCGCGCGCGGCGTCGACGACACCCGCCACGATGAGGTCCGTCGGCGTCAGGTCGGGCTCGATCGCCTTCTGGAAGTCCGGGTTCGCCGGCATGCCGCGCTCGGTGCCGAACAGTTTCGCGACCTCGGTGTCCGTCGTGAGGAAGTCCACCAGCAACGCCGCCTCAGCGGGGTGCTCGGACTTCGACGAGACCGACCAGTACATCGACGGCTTCAGGTACTGGAATCCCTCCGACGAGTCCTTCGCCGCCGGGAACGGCAGCAGGTCGAGCTGGTGGTCGGGAGCAGCGGCCTGGAAGGCGGTGAGCACGGACGACGGCTGGAAGGTCATGGCGACCTTGCCCGTGCTCATGTCCATGAGGTCGATCGCCACACCGTTGCCCTCGGCCAGCTGCGAGGCGCTCGGGGCCGCGCCGCTCTCGATCTGGTCGAGCGCGTACTGCCAGTAGCTCTCCACGACCTCGGGCTTCAGGATGACCTTGCCCTCCTTGTCGTAGATGTCGTTGCCGTGCTGCCGGGCCCACAGGGTGAGGGTCGGCATGTCGCCACCGAAGGGGGACATGCCGTGGACGGCGCCGCCCGAGGCCTCGGTCACCTGCAGGGCGACCTCGTTGAGCTCGTCCCACGTCCAGGTCGTCGCGTCGGGCAGCTGGATCCCGTACTGCTCGAAGATGGACCGGTTGACCATGAGGCCGACGGTACCGACACCGATCGGCACGCCGTACAGCTCGTCCTTGACCTTGCCCTGATCGAGCACCTCGGCGCTGAGGTCGGAGGTGTCGAGGAACTCGTCGAGAGCACCGAGGTCGGCGAGCGCCCCGCGCTGGGCGTAGGAGGCGAGGTAGAGCTGGTCGAACTGCATGACGTCGGGGGCGTCCCCGCCGGCGACCGTCGTGGCGAGCTTGTCCCAGTAGCCACCCCACTCGGTGGACTGACCCTTCACGGTGATGTTGGGGTACTTCTCCTGGAAGAGGTCGATGGCGGCGCGGGTGCGCTCGTCGCGGGCGGCTGCGCCCCACCAGTTGAAGGTGATGGTGACGTCCTCGTCGCTGAGGGCCGCGTCGCCGTTCCCACCGCCGACGGCACAGCCGCTGAGGGCGAGCGCCGAGATGGCAGTGGCGGCTGCGAAGCCGAGGAGGCGGGACCGGGATCGTGGTTGGCGTTGCATGATGCTCCTTTGCATGGGGTGGATGGGTTGGCCCTTCGACAGGCTCAGGGACCGGTTGGGGACTCCGGGCTACTTGCCTCCGGTGGTCGCGATGCCCCGCAGGAGGAAGCGCTGACCGAACAGGAAGGCGAGGAACACCGGCAGGAGGGTGACGACGCTCATGGCGAAGAGGGCGCCGTAGTCCGATTGCGACTGGGTGTCGACGAACGAGCGAAGGGCGACCGACGACGTGTACTTGTCGGGGTCCGTCACGAAGATCAGCTGGCCGAAGAAGTCGTTCCAGGTCCAGATGAAGGTGAAGATCGCCGTCGTCGCGAGTGCCGGGGTCATGAGCGGGAGCATGATCTGCACGAAGATCCGCAGGTGTCCCGCCCCGTCGATGCGCGCCGCCTCGTCGAGCTCGCGGGGGATGCCGCGGATGAACTGCACCATGAGGAAGATGAAGAACGCGTCCGTCGCGAGGAACTTCGGCACGATGAGCGGCAGGTAGGTGTTGATCCAGTCGAGCTGCGCGAAGATGACGTACTGCGGGATGATCAGCACGTGGATCGGCAGCATCATCGTGAGCAGCATCGCCGCGAAGGCGAAGCGCTTGAACCGGAACCGCAGCCGGGCGAAGCCGTAGGCGGCGAGCGAGCAGGTGAGCAGGTTGCCGATGATCGAGCCGACGACCACGATCGCCGAGTTCGCGAGGTAGCTGCCGAACGGCTGCGCGAGCGCGTTCCAGCCGTTCGTGTAGTTCGACGCCTCGAAGGTGTCGAGCACGAGGCCCGGGTTGTCGAAGATGTACCCGTTCGGGCGGAGTGACGACACCACCATCCACAGCACGGGGTAGAGCATCAGCAGCCCGAGCAGGATCAGCAGCGCGTGCTTGCCGATACTCGAGATCCGCTGACGGCGCAGGAGCTTGGCGCGTTGAGCGTCGCCCCGCTCGCGACGGGCGGCCGCATCGGGGGAGAGGCCGTCCTCGGAGGACGGGCGGGTCTTGAGGTCAGTCATCGTAGAACACCCAATACTTCGAGGCCCAGAAGTTGATGGCCGTGGCGGCGGCGATGATGATGAGCAGGAGCCACGCGATCGCCGACGCGTACCCCATCTGGAAGCTGCCGAAGCCCTTCTGATACAGGTAGAGCGTGATGAACAGCGTCGAGTCGGACGGCCCGCCCGATCCGTTCGACACCACGTAGGCCTGCGTGAACGACTGGAACGCGCCGATGATGCCGAGCACGAGGTTGAAGAAGATGATCGGGCTGAGCAGCGGGAGGGTGATCGACCGGAACTGCGTCCACCGGCCGGCACCGTCCGTCGACGCCGCCTCGTAGTACTGCCGCGGGATCTGGCGGAGGCCGGCGAGGAAGATCACCATCGGGGCGCCGAACGTCCACACGTGCAGGATGATCAGCGTCGACAGGGCGGTGTCGGGTTCCGAGATCCAACCGGGCCCCTGGATGCCGAAGACGGCGAGGAGCGCGTTGACGAGGCCGCTCGAGCCGAAGACGAGTCGCCAGAGGACGGCGATCGCGACGCTGCCGCCGAGGAGCGACGGCAGGTACAGCACCGACCGGTAGAACGAGAGCCCGCGCAGGCCGCGATCCAGGAGGACCGCGATCGCCAGGGCGACCATGAGCTGCAACGGCACCGAGACCAGGACGTAGGTGATGGTCACCCCGAGGGACTGGTGCAGGCGGGGGTCCTCGACCATCCGTTGTGCGTTCTCGAGCCCGGTGAAGTTCGGGTTCTGGAGGAGGTTGTAGTCGGTGAACGACAGGTAGAGCGAGACGAGCACCGGCCCGAGCGTGATGACGAGGAAGCCGATGATCCAGGGGCCGAGGAAGAGGAGCGCCGCGCGGTTGTCCCGGAACTCGGAGGCGTCGCGATGCTTGACCGCCCCCTTCGGCGTCCGCAGCGCGCGCAGCTCGTTGAGCGCGCTCATGTGGCGGCTCGGGTGATGGGTGGTGGGCTCTCGAACATGCTGCGCATCTCCTTCGACTCGCTGCGACCGTGCTGACAGGGAGACACACTAATGGCTTGTGCTACGTAGCACAAGACGCATCTGGAAAACGGTTGCCGTGATGATCCGGCCGTCGCGGAGTCGCTACGCTTGCGTCAGGACGGACGCACGGTAGAGCGTGCGCGACCGACGGGGAGGCACGGATGGCAGTGACCGCACGGGATGTCGCGCAGGCGGCCGGTGTCTCCCAGCGCACGGTGTCGGACGTCGTGAACCTGCCGGGACGGGTCGGTGCCGAGACCCGCAAACGTGTGCAGGCGGTCATCGACGAACTCGGTTATCGGCCCAATCCGCACGCGAGAGGACTCCGCAACAACCGCAGCGGTCTCATCGCGCTCGTCGTCCCCGAGCTCGACGTGCCGTACTTCTCGGACCTCGCGCGTTGCCTGATCCCCGAGCTCACCAAGCGCTCACTCACGCTCGTCGTCGATCAGACGAACGGCGACCCGGAACGCGAGCGTGCCGTACTCACCGGGGGAGCGGTGTCATCGACGTTCGACGGCGTGCTGCTCAACGCGCTCAACCTCACAGCCGCCGACGTCGAAGCAGCCGCCGCGACCCAGCCGATCGTCCTGCTCGGCGAGCGCGACTACGGCGCGAGCGCGGACCATGTCGCCATCGACGGTACCGAGGCGGCCTACGCGGCGACCCGGCACCTGATCGAACGCGGATGCACCCGCATCGGCGCCATCGGTCGGCAGGCCCGTTCCACGGGTACGGCGAAGCAGCGCGTGGACGGGTTCACGCGCGCGATGCACGAGGCGGGACTCGACCCCAACCGGTATATGGCCGAAGGGGAATACGATCGTGCGAGCGGAGCGGCGGTCATGGGCGAGATGCTCGACGCCGGCGATCCCCCCGACGGGGTGTTCTGTTTCAACGACCTCATGGCGCTGGGCGCGATGCGTGCGGCCTGGGACCGCGGCGTCGACATCCCGCGCGACCTGGCCGTGGTGGGCTTCGACGACATCGAGGACGGCCGGTACGCGATGCGGTCGCTGACGACGGTCGCACCCGACAAGGAGGCCATCGCCCGCGAGGCCGTCGCGATGCTGGTCGAACGCGTGGCCGGGCACGTCGGGCCGGGGCGGCGCGTGCGGGCCGGGTTCGAGCTGATCGTCAGAGAATCGTCCGGTCCGGCGTGATTCACCCGATGACGGTGCACGTCGGGTTCGTGCCCAGGAGCGCTGTACCCACCTGCACGACGGCCCACGGCGACGTCCAGATCGTGTCGCGAGTGAGCGGCGGGACGATCAGGCTGGACGGCGCCACACGAACGCCGAGATAGCCGGTTCCGCCGAGCAGGCCGGTGAGGAGTCCGTCGAGAAGACCTCGGTTGAACGTGACGGAGTACTGCCTCGTCGGGTTGGGGGTCGGCGAGGTCGCGGCCGGTGTGACCGCGGCGGAGGCGAGGGCGATCGTGGTCGACGTGTTCCCGCCGCCGACTTGGATGTCCGCCGAGCCGTACCCCTCCGGCATCGTGAACGTCAGGGTGTAGGAGTTGATGACCAGACCGACGCCGAGCACCGACGTCGTGGATATGGAGCAACCGCTTGCTCCGGCGAGGTAGACGGGCTTGGCGATGCTCAGTGCGGCGAACGCCACGGCACCCGACTCGGCGTCCTGCCAAGCGGCGTCCACCGGTTGCGGAGCAGGGGCCGCCACGAATGCGACCGTCGTCGCGAGGACGACCGCTGCGACGAGTCTTGACCGACCTGGTTTCATCGTGCTGCCCTCGCCGAGCGGGAGTGCTGACGCAGCGCGCCGAACCACGCGCCGACGAGGCCGATGAGGATCGCGCCGGCAGCGGTCCACACGGCGAACTCGATGCTCGCGCCGGTGCGGGGGAGCGTGGTGATCGGGCCGGGCGAGACCGAGACGTCGTCACCGATGCCCTCGGCCGTGACCGTGAGGGCGACCGAGGCGTTCGCAACCGCTGCGCCGGACGGCATCCGGACGTCGAACTTCAGCCACCACGCCTCCGAGCTGCGCATCGAGAGGACCGCGCGCTCGACGCCGTCGACGGGCACCGCCATCTCGTCGAACAGGTGGGTGACGGTGCCGACGCATCCGGCCGCGGTCCACCGGACGGAGCAGGCGTCGACCACCATGACGAGGCCGAGTTCGGACGAGCCGGAGCCGACCATGGTCACGTCGATGGAGCCCGGTGTGGCTTCCGGCTTGGTCCTGATGCCCACCTCCCAGGGCGTCGACCGACCGGGGGTGAGGGACCGCATGGCCGACGGGTCACCGATCGAGGTGAGGACGACCGCCTCACCGGCGATGACGTCGACCATCGGTTCGGCGTGCGCGGGAGCGGCGCCGCCGATCGCGAGGCCGGCGCCGAGAAGGAGGGCGACCGGTGAGTATCGGAGCGCGGCGTGGCGGGCCGGTCGTGGTCCGGCTGCGTCGGCGCCGGCCGTGGAGGAGCGGCGTCGGGAAGCAGCACGACCGTTTCCGCCGGTCCCGCCCGAATCACTCGGTGGGCGCTTGCGGTCGGAGCGCGGCCAGAACGCCCACATGACGAGGGCCGAGCAGCTGAGCGTCAGTCCGGCCAGGACCCACGGGTTGGACAACCACACGACGAGGTACGCGAGCCCCGGCACCGAGGCGAGCACGATGCGGACCGTCGAGACGGTGTACGGCTCGGGGTCCTCCGACAGGTTCGCATCGCCCTGCATGGTGATGGTGCGCTGCGGTCCCGCGGTGTCGACGCCGCCGCTCACCGAGGTCACGCGGTGGGTGACGGGCAGCTGCCCGGCGCGGTCGACGGTCACCACGTCGCCCACCGCGATGTCGGATGCCGGGATCTCGCGGACGAGCGCGAGTGAGCCGGTGGGGATCGTCGGGCTCATGGAACCGGTCTTGAACATGATGAGGGTGATGTTGAAGCAGGTCGCGAGGATGACGAGCACGATGCAGACCACCCCGCCGACGGCGGCGAGGTTCAGCAGGGTGTCTCCGACGATCGACGCCACCGGGCGGCGGGGTCGCTGCCGCCGGGTGGCGTCGATCGCTTCCGTGGAGGGACGGGTCACGGTGCTCCGATCAGGAACTGGAGGTGCTGGTGAACACCCAGGTCGCCGACGCCGTCGAGCCCTGGAAACTGGGCAGCGTGCCCGGCTTCACCCGCACGTCGAAGCAGAAGCGCACCGGGGTCGCCGACGCCGTGCCCAGGGTGCCGGACGCGGCCGGCACCGCGGCGCCGGCCGCCAGTGACCCCGTGTACGTCTGCGAGGCGAATGCGCCCGCTCCGCACGTCGTGCCCGTCGCCGTCGCCACGACGCGGTACTCGAGCGCCGGAAGTAGCCCGCCGGTGGCCGCCGAAACCGCGGACAGGGCAGCCGACCCGCCGATGGTCGTCGCCGAGGTGGTGCGGATGTCGATGTATGCGTACTGGGACAGTCCAGGCGACATGGCGGTCGCGTTGAACAGCAGCGTCACCGGATTGGCCGCTTCGTGCGCCGCCCAACTTCCCGTCGCCGTCTGCGATTCGACGGCGAAGGTGCTCGCCGCGAAGGTCGCCGTTCCGAACTCGTCGTCGCTCCAGGCCGCGAGGGTGAGCGAGGTCCCGACACCCAGCACGAGCGCTGCTGCCAGGGCCGCTCTGGTCTTCGTGTAGCGCGACGTGCTCCGTCGCTCAGCGGTGCGGTGATGCCTCCGCGCCGCCGGGGTGTGTCGTCCCATGATCGCCGTCCCGCCGCGGGTTACGGCAGCGGGGTGGTGGACTCGGCCGCGAACTGCCAGACCACCGTGCCGCTCGGCGACGCCTGTGGGAGGCTCGCTGCCGGGGTGACCTCGAAGCACAGGAACACCGGCGTGGTGACGGCACCCAGCGTGAAGACGTCCGCGGCCGTGCTCTCCGCCGTGGCGGCGTCCGTCACGAGCGGGTCACCGGCCGCGAAACTCGCGGCGTCACAGCCGAAGGTGGTGGTCTCCACGACGGAGTAGCTGAGCGATGAGGCGATGGCGTCGCCGCTCGTGGCGGTGACGTCGACCGTTCCGGCGTACGTCGACGCGGCGGTCAGCTGCACGGCGAAGCCGGCGTAGACGGGCTCCTCGGGTGCCAGGTTGTCGGCTTCCACCGCGAAGGTGAGCGGGGCGGCCGCAGCCTCGGTCGGGTGCTCGGTGAACGCGGTACCGTCCGTGCTGCCCTCGATGCCGAAGCCACCACCGGCGAAGATCCCGGTCGCGAACTCGGAGTCGTTCCAGGCCGCGAGGGTGATCGCCGCACCGACGCCGAGCACCAGACCGCCGGCGAGGATCGCCTTCGCCCGCTTGCTGCGCTGACCGCGGACGGGCGCGTCGGTGCCGGTGGCCGCTGGAGCCTCGGTGCTGGTGTCGATGGTCATGGAAGCCCCCTGGAGTCCGCCGGTGACGGCTCGCGTCACCACAGGTGTCGGGCGTGCGGAGACGGCCTCCGCGCGTCTCACGACACTCTCAGGACGATAGGCAGCGGGCTGAGCGTTGTAACCAGTAGTGGGGTACTGGGATCGGCGGACGCTACCGAGAAAACTGCTGAACCGCGCCGCATCGCCCGATCGGGGGGTCAGGCATGACGCTGCGAGGACTGCGCGACGAGGCGGCCCAGGTCGCGCCGTCTCCCCGCACCCAGCTTCGTCCGCGCCTGGAGCACGTGCGACTCGACGGTGCGGACACTGAGGAAGAGCCGCGTCGCGATCTCCTGATTGCTCAGTCCTTGCGCGATGAGCAGGGAGACCTCCAGCTCCCGCCGGGTGAGCGCGCTCAGGTCGGCCCCGGCGGTCTCCTGGCCGGTGTCCGTCTGTCCTCGGGAGAGGTAGGCCAGGGGTGCGTGCGTCGCGGGCGGCTCGACCGGGACGATGCGCTCGACGGGCACGGTCTCCTCGGTCGTCTCCGGTCGGTAGGTGGCGAACACGGGCGATGGAGAAACGACTGAGGTCCAGCCGGCCTCCGCATCCGCGGCGGCGCCGGGCACGGGACCCACGAGTTCGGCGGCCCGCTCCGCGCAACGGCGAGCGTGCTGCAGTCGACCCTGGGCCTCGTGGAGTCGTTCTGCGAGCAGATGGGCTCCGATCGCCCGATGCCGTGCTCCGACCTCCTCGAGCGAACAGGCGGCCTCTTCGACGCGGCTCGCGTCACCGGCGGCGCCGGCCTCGAGGAGCAGCATGAGCGACGCCTGCAGTGGCGTGAGCTCCAGCGATCGGGCGTCAACGACCCAGGACAGGGTCTCGGACAGGTCGGTGCCGGCCGCGGAGGCCAGGCTCGCGGAGTAGACCCGCTCGGTCAGCGGCTTCCGGATGTCCTGCGCGAGCCGACCTAGGTGATCCCGGGCCTCCATGACGCGACCGCCTGCCATCAGCAGACCGAAGTCGGCGATGTCCGCCAGGTAGGAGAGGACCGTGGAGGCGGCGATGAGGCGTTCGTCCTCAGCAGCTCGCCGTTCCGTCGCCTCCTCGAGCTCGCCCGTCTGGGCGAGGGCGCCGACGAGGAGCAGCGCGGTCTGCGTGTGCACCTCGGGCGGGACGGTCGAGTCGAGCAGGCGCTCGACGACCCGGAGGTCGGCGACGGTGCGGTCCGGGCGGCCGTCGAAGAACGCTAACTGGGCTCCGAGGATCCCGACGATGCACTGGTCCGTCGTCGCCAGGCGCCCGGTCCCGCGCTCGGCGCGAGCGACGAACTCGTCGATGTAACGCGCGAAGCCGGCCCAGGAGAGGCCCGTGAGCAGGCGGATGGTGCCGGCCGACAGGACGTACATGGCGCTCGCGTCGCGTAGGGCGTGCGACAACGGCCGCGCTGCGCTGTAGGGCACCGACCGGTAGACGGCGTCACCCAGCTGGAGCAGCTCCCGCAGCTCGGACGGTGGCAGCCTGAGGCCGAGCCTGGTCACGAGCGCAGCGGCGGCATACAGTCGCGAGGACTGCGCGGCGTCGACGTCGCGCAGGACCTTCCAGAAGACGGCGTCGCTCTCGGACGGACCCTGCCGATCCTGGTCGCGCCAGGTCTCGACCATCAGGATCCGCTGGGACAGCACGCGGCTGTGCTCCTCCTGCTCCGTCAGCTCCTGCGCACAGGTGCGCTCGGACCAGCGGTCGAGGATCGCCCGCCAACTCAAGACCTCCGCCTGCATGTCCTCGTCGGAGTCGGCAGTGGGATCGACCTCCAGGACCCGCTGAGCCCCGTCGCCGTCGCCCAGCATGGCGAGCGATCGCGACCACTGCAGCGCCGCTGCCACGGAAGGACGCCAGGTGTAGGCGCGTTCGGCGAGCAGACGACCGTCCTCGGCGAGCCCGGAGACGTTCGCGACGTGCGCAGCCTCGAGAAACGTGCGCGCCATCGTGAGGGACTCGAACCCCTCGTCCAGCTCGGTGTGCGGGGCCGTCAGCCAGTACCGGCCGAGGATGAAGGACTCGTTCGGCGTGAGACGGGCACCGCCACGCAGGTCCGAGATGAGCGTCCGCTGGACGCGGTCGTGGCGGTGCAGTCGTCCGCTGTGGCGCCACTCCGCGAGTGCCGACCACGCGTGCAGTTCGTCGGCGACGATGCGGTCCTGGCCTGAGCCGTCGTTCCGCGCGAGTCCGAGCCGGAGGAGCGCGTGCAACTGGTGCTCGCCGAGCAGGCGGATCGCGCGCGAGTAGGGGACCGGACCGAGCTTCGCCAGCATGACCAGGGCGTACCGACCCTCGTCCTCGAGCCGGGAGAGCTGGGGTTCCGTGAGGTCGTGCACCCGGGGTGAGACCCCCGCGACCCCGAGCGAGAGGATGCTGCGCGGCAGGTAGAACTCCCCGCCCGTCTCGAGCGCGTCCTTCGTGAGCTCATGCACGAGCCGTGGCGAGCCGTTGCTCAGCCGCACGATGACGGCCTTGGCCATGTCGTCGAGGACCGCATCTTCGGCGGCCTCGTCCACCATCGCCGAGGCTTCGAACCCGTCGAGCGCCGGGAGGTCGATCCGTGTGAGCGACCCGGTCCGCCAGACGGCGAGGAGCCGATCGGCGGACTCGTCGCCGCGCCCCTGCAGTCCGGCGAGCTCCTGCTCCAGCGTCACCAGGGCGACCTGCTCACGCGACCGCGAGAGTTCGATGATGTCGGCGAGGCTCGCCGGGTGGAGGTTCGCCCCGTCGTCGACGATGAAGACGGCACCGCTCGGCGCCGCACGCCAGTCGCTCAGCGTGTGCGAGGCGTCCCGTGACGCACCCGACACGTGGATGACCGGGCGTCCGTCCTCGTGCATCCGACGTCCGATCGCGTCCGCGGTGAAGGTCTTGCCGTAGCCGTGTGGTCCGACGAGGAGCGTGCTGGTCCGGTTCGCGATGAGTGCCGTCATCCGGGCGATCGCCGCCGCTCGACCGCTCGGTTGGGCGGGAGCGCGGGTGGCGGATTGCCGGAACTCGCCGGAGCGACGGGTGGGGGATGCGGCGGACCACGCTCCGCCGCTGAACCGATGCGCGCCCGGGTTCATGGGACGACCTGCTCGGTCGAAGCCGGATGTGGATTTCGCCCCACTGCCGTCGCAAACGGTTCTTCCATATCGCAGCCCCCTCAAGCTCCGTCAGGACGACGGGATCCACATCACTAGGGATGCTGCGAATACTCCGTCGGATGCCCCATTATCCGTAATCCCTGAGTGCTTCCGCAGCCCAAAGAGAGCGTTCTCAGTAGAAACTACGCATCTCGGTCGGGGGTAAACCCCCGGCCAGTGAGGGTTATCCCTCAATCGTCATCGATGACATGACGCGGGTGGAACCAAGTGCACTGGAGCCCCGCCACCGATGACGCGTCGGAGGCCCTCCGGGACCGATCGAAACCCGGCGTCCCGCGGCGCCGCCTCGCACTGCGGAGGCCAGTACCGGTTTTCCATCCGGCACTACGGAGGTTGGGGTCCCTCCTCTGGGGGACAGGGACACCCGCCCATAGATTGGCCGGGATCGACGCCAGTCGCGGGTTCGCCCGTGCACCGAAGAAAGGGTTCCACCGTGGGGGGACAGCAACGCAGCATCCTCGGCCGAGGCCGTGCGTGGAAGGTCGCGGCCATGGCCGTGGTCGGCACGGTCATCGCCATGGGATCGACGACGGCGGCCACAGCGGCCCCGACCGATGTCTCCGACGGCTTCGGCCGGTTCCTCGGAGGACAGGCGGCCGGGATCAACCTCGACGCCCTCGCCGCAGTCGCCGGCGCCCGTGCCGAGAACCCGAGCGGGGTGCACCCGGTCGCCGCGAACCCGCTGTCCGCCGAGGTGCTGAACACCCTCGGCGTCGACCTCGGCAGCTCGCTCCAACTGTTCGGCGCCAACGGCGTCATCGAGCTCGGTGCAGTCGCCCAGTACGGGTCCGCCGCCGCCAACGGCGACGCGATCGCCGGCTCGGGCGCGGTCACCGACCAGGGCGGCGTCTCGATCGGCGGACCGGACGCACCACCGGCGAACGCCGAACTCGACCTCACCGGGCTGCTCGGCCGCGTCGGCACCCCCACCGGTGGCGTCCTCAGCGACCTCTCGCTCAGCCTCGGCGCCCTCGCTTCCACGATCTCGCAGACGGGTGGCGCCACGGCCGTTCCCGACTACCAGATCTCCGGTGCGACGCTCACGCTCCAGAGCCCGCTCGTGCAGAACGTCTACACGAACCTCCAGACCACGGTCGGGAGTGTCCAGACCTCCCTCACCGGTCTGCAGACCGCACTCAACCAGGCGCTCACCGGAGCGATCAACCTGGGCATCGTGACCTCGACGACTTCCGTGGCCGTCACTCCTCCGAACCTCAACGCCCTGCTCCCCACCGGTCCGGTCGGCTCAGCCAGCGGTGTCACGGTCGACCTCACCACGGGTGCTGTCACGGTCGACATCGAGACACTGCTCGCGGCAGACCCCGATCTGCCGGATCTCAACGAGCTGCCGCCCAACACCTCGCTGCTGTCCGGTCCGATCGCCGCTGCGATCGCCGACGGGATCACGCAGGCCATCACCGATCAGGTGACGGCGGTCGTCACCGGTCTCCGGGCTGCCGTCGAGGCCACCAACGTGAACGCCGTCGTCCAGGTCCGAGCGCTCGGCCAGAACGCTGTCACCCTGACGCTCAACGCCCCGCTGTCCGCCATCGAGGACGGGTCGGCGACCTTCGTCACCTCAGGCATCGTCGGAGGCGTGCTGAACACGGTGCTCGGAGTCCTCGGTATCAGCCTCGACCAGATCATCTCGAACCTCCTCAACCTGGTGCTCGGGGTCGTCGGCGGAGTGTTCACGGTCCTCGAGACAGCGGAGTCGACGGTCGACGGCATCACGGGCGGCCTGGCGGCGAACGTCGTGGGGCCGATCCTCAACATCGTCCGCCTGGTCGCCGACGTCACCGCCAACGTGCAGCCGGCCACCGGCGACCTCGGTGATGGATCGGCGACCGTCCGAGCCGTGCAGATCTCCCTCGTCCCGGCGATCTCGCTCGCGACGGTCAACCTCGCCTCGTCGTCCGTGCGCGGGACGGTCGTCGTGTACGACACGGCCATCACCGCCACGCCTGCGACGGTCAACCCCGGCCAGTCCACGGTGATCGACGGCACCGGCTTCGCGGCGAACGAGCAGGTCACGATCACCGCGCCCGGCCTCGACCCGGTCACCACGACGTCGGACGCCGCCGGTGTGATCAGCCAGAGCGTCGCGATCCCCGTCGGCTTCACCCCGGCGACCCTGACGTTCACCGCCACCGGTGTGACCTCCGACACCCCGGCCACCACCGACCTCGTCGTGGCGCCGTTCGTGACCGCCATCACCGCCGACCCGGCGACGATCGCGCCCGGCGGCAGCACGACGATCACCGGCACCGGGTTCCTGCCCGATGAGTCGGTGTCGATCACCGTCCCCGGCCTCACCGACCCGGTGGTCACCACCGCGTCGGGCACCGGCACGATCTCCGCCAGCCTCACACTCCCGACGGACTTCCCGCTCGGCCCCGTGACGGTCACGGCGACCGGTGCCTCATCGGCCAGCCCCGCGACCACGACGGTCACCGTCGAGGCGACGCAGTACGTCACCGCCATCACCGCCGACCCGGCCAGTGTCGTCGCCGGTGGGACCACGACGATCACCGGCACCGGCTTCGCCTCCGGCGAGTCCGTCGCCGTCTCGATCCCCGGCGTCGACCCGGTCACCACGACGGCCAGCGGAACCGGCACGATCTCGGTCGAGCTCGACGTCCCGGCGGACTACGCCGCAGGCTCGGTCGTCGTGACCGCGCTCGGCGAGACGTCCGACACCCCGGCCACGACCAACCTCGCCGTGGTCTACGAGACCTCGATCGTCGCCGTCCCGGCCACGGTCGCCGGTGGCACGACCACGATCATCAACGGCGCCGGCTTCGCGCCAGGCGAGGACGTCGTTGTGACGTTCCCAGGCCTCGAGCCGATCACCGTCACCGCCACCGCACTCGGCGCGATCGGCACCCCCATCGCGGTCCCGCAGGACTTCGCGGTCGGCGACGTCACGGTCACCGCGCTCGGAGCCGTGTCCGCGACCGAAGCGACCACCGTCGTCACCGTCACCGCGACGGTCTACGACACCGCCATCACGCTCGACCCGACGTCGCTCATCCCTGGGAACACCACGACCGTCACCGGCACCGGCTTCCTGCCCGGCGAGACGGTCACCGTCGGCTACCCGGGCGGCACCCCGGTGACCGTCGAGGCGGACGGCGACGGCGGCTTCACCGTCGACCTGCCCGTCCCTGCCGGCACACCGGTCGGCACGCTCGTCGTCACCGCGACCGGCGAGACCTCCGCAACCCCGGCGACCGCCGACCTCGAGGTGCTGCCCTACGACACGGCCATCACGGCCGACCCGGCCTCGCTCCTCCCCGGCAACTCGACCACCATCACCGGCACCGGCTTCGCCGCGAACGAGTCGGTCTCCGTCTCCTACCCGGACGGCACGCCCGTCGTCGTGACGGCTGACGGCGACGGCGGCTTCACGGCCGTCCTGCCGATCCCGTCGGGTACGGCCGCCGGCCAGCTCACGGTCACCGCCACCGGCGCGGTCTCCGCGACGCCGGCCGAGACGGACATCACCGTCGAGGCCTACGACACCGCGATCGCGCTCGACCCGGCGACCATCGCTCCCGGTGGCAGCACGGTCGTCACCGGTTCCGGCTTCGTCCCGCTCGAGTCCGTCTCGATCACCATCCCCGGCCTCGCCACGCCGGTGACGACCACGGCGAACGGCGACGGTGAGATCACGGTCAGTGTCACGCTTCCTGCGGACTTCCCGCTCGGGGACGTCACGGTCACCGCCACCGGCGACGTCTCGGCCACCCCGGCCACGGCGACGCTCACCGTCGAGGCCACCACCTACGTCACGGCCATCACGGTCGACCCGACGACCGTCGTCGCCGGGGAGAGCACGCTCGTCACCGGTACCGGCTTCGAGCCCGACGAGACCGTCACGGTCTCCATCCCGGGTGCGCCCGCGGTCACCACGCAGGCGTCGGCGACCGGCACCATCTCCGTCTCGCTGCCGGTCCCGGCGGACTACGCGGAGGGCACGGTCGTCGTGACCGCCCTCGGCGAGGTCTCCGACACACCGGCAACCACGAACCTCGCAGTCGACGTCGTCTACACCCCGACGATCACCGCGGACCCCGCGACCGTCCCCGGCGGCACGAGCACCGAGATCTCGGGCGCAGGCTTCGCGCCGAGCGAGAGCGTCACGGTCACCTTCCCGGGCCTCGACCCGATCACCGTCACGTCGAACGCAGCGGGTGAGATCACGACCACCGTCGACGTCCCGCAGAACTTCGCGGTCGGTCCGGTCACGGTCACCGCCCTCGGCGTCGTCTCCGCGACCGAGGCGACGACCACGGTCACGGTCGAGGCGACGGTCTACGACACGGCGATCACCGCCGACCCCGACACGCTCCTCCCCGGCGGCAGCACCACCGTCACCGGAACGGGCTTCCTGCCCGGCGAGTCCGTCTCGGTCTCCATCCCCGGCGGCACGCCCGTCGTGGTGGAGGCCGGCCCGGACGGCGACATCACCGCCATCCTGCCGATCCTGCCCGGCACCCCCGCCGGCCCCGTCGTCGTGACGGCCGTCGGCGCGGTCTCGGCCACGCCTGCCACTGCGACGATCACCGTCGAGGCGTTCGACACGACGCTCACCGCGACGCCGTCCACGCTGAACCCCGGTGACTCGACGATCCTGTCCGGCACCGGCTACGTCGCCAACGAGTCGGTGACCATCTCGGCTCCCGGCTTCGACGACGTCGTGACCACGGCGAACGGGCTCGGCGAGATCAGCCAGGTCGTCGCCTTCCCGGCGGACTTCGTCCCCGCGACGGTGACGTTCACGGCCACGGGCGCCCTGTCGCTCACGCCGGCGCAGACCTCGGTCCTCGTCGAAGCGGTCGTGTACGACACGGCGATCACGGTGGACCCGACGACGGCCAACCCGGGTGGAACCACCACCGTCACGGGCACGGGCTTCGCGCCGAACGAGACCGTCACCATCACCATCCCGGGCGGCGACCCCGTCACGGCGACGACGAACGGCGACGGCGACTTCACGCAGCCCGTCACGATCCCCGCCGGAACGCCGGCCGGACCGATCACGATCACCGCGACCGGTGAGACCTCCAACACGCCCGCCGACGCCGACGTGACCGTGGTGCCCTACGAGACCGCGATCACCGCCGACCCCGACACCCTGCTCCCCGGCACGTCGACGACGATCACCGGTACCGGGTTCGCGCCGAACGAGTCCGTCTCGGTCTCCATCCCCGGTGGCACACCGGTCGTCGTGACGGCGAACGGCGACGGCGGCTTCACCGCCGCCCTGCCGATCCCGTCGGCCACGGAGGCCGGACCGCTGGTCGTCACCGCAACGGGCGCCGTCTCCGCGACGGACGCGACGGCGACGGTCACCGTCGAGGCCTATGAGACCTCGATCACGGTCGACCCGACGACGGTCGCACCCGGTGGGAGCACCCTCGTCACCGGTGACGGCTTCGCACCGAACGAGTCCGTGAGCGTCACCGTCCCGGGCATCGCGACGCCGATCCCCACCACGTCGAACGGCAACGGTGAGATCTCCGTGAGCGTCGACCTCCCGGCGGACTTCCCGCTCGGACCTGTGACCGTCACCGCCACCGGGGCCGTCTCGGCGACCCCCGCCACGGCGACGCTCACCGTTGAAGCCACGACCTACGTCACGGCCATCACCGCCGACCCGACCACCGTGGTCGCGGGTGCCAGCACCCTCGTCACCGGAACCGGTTTCGCACCGAACGAGACCGTCACGGTCTCGATCCCCGGCGCCGACCCGGTGGACACGACGGCGACGGCGACCGGCACCATCTCGGTGTCGCTGCCCGTGCCGGCCGACTCCGCCGAGGGCGTGGTCGTCGTGACCGCGCTCGGCGCGACGTCCGACACCCCTGCGACGACGAACCTCACGGTCGACGTGGTCTACACGCCGACGATCGCCGCCGACCCGGCGACGGTCCCCGGCGGGACCTCGACGGAGATCTCGGGGAGTGGCTTCGCTCCGACCGAGAGCGTGACGGTCACCTTCCCCGGTCTCGCGCCGGTGACGGTCACCTCGAACGCCGACGGTGAGATCACCACGACGTTCGCGGTCCCGCAGGGTTTCGCGACCGGTCCGGTCACGGTCACCGCACTCGGCGTCGTCTCGGCGACCGAGGCGACCACCACCGTCACGGTCGAGGCCACGGTCTACGACACGGCGATCACCCTCACACCGGACACGGTCAACCCGGGCCAGACCACCACGGTCACCGGTACCGGCTTCCAGCCGAACGAGTCGGTCAGCGTCTCGATCCCCGGCGGCTACCCCGTCGTGGTGACGGCGGACGGCGACGGCGGCTTCACCGCGACCCTGCCGGTGCCGCCCGGAACGCCCGCCGGGCCGGTCACGGTGACCGCGGTCGGTGAGACCTCGGCCACGCCCGCCGAGGCGGAGCTCACGGTCGAGGCCTACGAGACGGCGATCACCGCCGACCCGAGCACGGTCACGGCCGGCGGAGCGACGCTTGTCACGGGCACCGGCTTCGCGCCGAACGAGTCCGTCACGGTCACGGTGCCCGGTGGCACGGCTGTTCCGGCGACGACGAACGGTGCCGGCGAGTTCTCGGTCGGGATCACGGTCCCGGCGAACGCGCCGGTCGGCCCGCTGGTCGTCACGGCGGAGGGAGCGGTGTCGCAGACGCCGGCCACCGCGACCGTCACGGTCACCGCCATCGTGTTCTCGCCCGTGATCACCGCCTCCCCGGACGCGCTGATCGCCGGCAACACGACGGTCATCACCGGATCGGGTTTCGCAGCCAACGAGACGGTCACGGTGTCGATCCCGGGCGCCCCGGTCGTCACGCAGGTGACGAACGCCGGCGGCGGCTTCACGGTGACCCTGCCGGTCCCCGACGGATATGCGCTCGGCGACGTCACGGTCACGGCACTCGGTGCCGCATCGGACGAGCCGGCGACCACGATCATCGAGGTCCTCGCGTACGATACGGCCATCACGGTCGACCCGTCCTCGGTGCTGCCGGGTGAGACGGTCACGGTCGACGGCACAGGCTTCGCCGGAGGGGAGACCGTCACGGTCTCGATCCCGGGCGCACCGTCGGTCACCGTGGTGACGAACCCCGACGGTTCCTTCACCGTGGACCTGCCGATCCCGGACGACTACACGCCCGGACCGGTCACGGTGACCGCCGAGGGCGATGTCTCCGAGACGCCGGCCGAGTCGGACGTCACCATCGAGGACGGAGCGGTCGACGTCGACACCGACGCCGCTGCGGTCGATGTGGACGCTGCTGCTGACGTGGACACCGACGTGGACGTGGATGCCGCGGCTGATGTGGATGCTGCTGCCGATACGGACGCTGCTGCCGATGTGGATGCTGCTGCGGACAGCGACGCCGCGACTGATGTGGACGCCGCCGCAGACGTGGACGCTGCGGCTGACACCGACGCTGCGGCCGATGTGGATGCTGCTGCGGACAGCGACGCCGCGACTGATGTGGACGCCGCCGCAGACGTGGACGCTGCGGCTGACACCGACGCTGCGGCCGATGTGGATGCTGCTGCGGACAGCGACGCCGCGACTGATGTGGACGCCGCCGCAGACGTGGACGCTGCGGCTGACACCGACGCTGCCGCCGATGTGGATGCTGCGGCTGATGTCGACACCGACGCTGCTGCGGATGTGGATGCTGCTGCCGACACGGACGCTGCGGCTGACGTCGATGCTGCCGCTGATGTGGATGCTGACGCGGACGCTGACACGGATGCTGCGGCTGACGTCGATGCTGCCGCCGACACGGATGCCGCTGCTGACACGGACGCTGCGGCCGATGTGGATGCTGCGGCTGATGTCGACACCGACGCCGCTGCGGATGTGGCTGCCGACACCGACACCGACACCGATGCTGCTGCGGATGTGGATGCTGCGGCCGACACGGACGCTGCGGCTGATGTGGATGCTGCTGCCGACACGGATGCTGCGGCTGACGTCGATGCTGCCGCCGACACGGATGCCGCTGCTGACACGGACGCTGCGGCCGATGTCGATGCTGCTGCCGACACTGACGCTGCTGCCGACACCGATGTTGCAGCTGACGTGGACGCTGCGGCGGACACCGCCGCTGACGGCACCGATCTCGACCTCAACGCCGACGCCGACGCCGACGCGGACACCGCGACTGACGCCGACACAGCGACCGACGCCGACACGGCAGCTGACGCCGACGGTGACACCGACGCCGGCGACGACCGCCTGGCGACCGTCAAGTACGTGACGATCGTCCGCGACACGGGTGTGATCCAGGAGGTCTACGCCACCGGCTTCGAGCCCGGCGAGACCGTCTCGGCCACCGTGTTCTCGACGCCGTTCGCCCTGACGCCCGTCATCGCAGACGCCTCCGGCAACGCCACCCTCACCTTCCCGGTCGACTCGTCGATCGAGCTGGGTGCCCACCGGGTGGAGCTCTCCGGATCCGTGACCGGCGACCTCCCGCTCGACCGCGAGGCGACCGCCTTCACGGTCACCGCAGTGGCCGCCGCCGCACCGGGGTCACGCCCCGGTCTGCCGAGCACCGGCTTCGACGGCCTGTGGCTCGGGGGACTCGGCGCCATGATGCTCCTCCTCGGAGGTGCCTTCGTGGCTACGCGACGGGCGCGTCTGGAGTGACCCCGCCGAGTGGGCCGCGCCGCATTCGGGTCGGCGCGGCCCACTCCTTCCCCCGCGGACGGCACCACCGAACGGGTGTCCCCGCGGTTCATCACCACCCAGCACCAAGGAGGAACCGTGACTCCGATCACACGCACACCCGTCGAGGGCCGTTCTGACGCCCTTCGACAAGCTCAGGGACCGGAAGGGGCTCAGGGACCGGACGGCGCCGAGGGACTCGAGGCCGGGCAACCGGTCCCTGAGCCTGTCGAAGGGCAGGCTTCGGCGGGGACCCTTCGACAAGCTCAGGGACCGAAGGGCGCTCAGGGACCGAAGGGCGCTCAGGGGCCGGAAGGGGCTCAGGGGCCGGAAGGGGCTCAGGGACCGAAGGGCGCTCAGGGACCGAAGGGCGCTCACGGATCGAGCGGCGGTCAGGGAGCGGAGTCGGCGGCCCCGCCGAAGCGGGCCGCGCGCATCGCCGCCGCGGTCTCGATCGCCCTCGTCGGCGTCTACGTCGCGGGCACCCTCGTCATCGTCTCGCCGACCACACCCGTCCGCGGTGCCGTCGTCGCCGCGGCCGGCCCGTACTTCACGCAGAAGTGGAACGTCTTCGCGCCGAGCATCATGAAGACGAATATCACCTTCTCCGTCCAGGCCCAGTGGCGCGACGCCGACGGGACCCTCGTGAAGTCCGACTGGATCAATGTCACGAAGCTCGAGCAGCAGGCGGTCCCCGGCCACGCCGAGCCGTCGCGCATCCAGAAGTCCTCGTGGAACGCGATGCTCGCCTACAACGCCCGGTACCTCGCGCTCGACGCCCAGCAGCGTGAGATCGTCCGCGACACCTTCATCCAGCGGGCCGACGGTGGCGGGTATCGTGCCCAGTCGGCCGAGTCGCTCATCGCCGACCTCGACGCCGTCAGCACGACGCCGGGCTCGGGGCAGGGCGACGTCGTCCGGTTCCTCCGCTACGACTACATGCTCAAGGAGTACGCGACCGCGTTCTCGACGGCGTACTTCGAGCAGGACGTCGAGCGCGTCCGGTGGCGGATCGACCGCACCCGCCCGAACGACTTCGACAACCGCTTCTCCGAGGAGCAGCAGTTCGACGACACCGCCGTCACTTTCGGCTGGCGGCACGTCGACGACGTCATCGACCCGGAGACCCTCGCCGTCTACCGGGACGTCGTCACCCGCTACGGAGGTGCACGATGAACGCCGTCCGCGCATCGTTCGACCGGTTCGCCGGCTGGGTCACGGGTGCCAAGCACGCCGGCTACAGCCTCTCCGCCCTGCGAGTCCTCTACGGTGTCGCGATCGTCAGCTTCCTGTTCACGAGCCTCGCCGACCGCCACTACCTCTGGGGCGTCGCGTCGAAGTGGGTCGATCCGGAGGCGAACCGCCGCGCCTGGTTCCCGCTGTTCGAGCTCGTCTTCACGAAGGACAGCGCCTTCGTCTTCGACCTCGCCTACGGGGTCCTCATCGTGCTCGGGCTGCTGTTCCTCGTCGGCTGGCAGACCCGGTTCGTCACGCCAGTCCTGCTCGTGTTCTGGGTGGGGCTCGCGACCAACAGCACGGTGCTGACCAACGGCGGCGACACGATCATCCGCATCACGCTGCTGTTCCTGGTGTTCGCGGACCTGTCGCGTCACTGGTCGGTCGACGCGTGGCTCACCAAGCGGCGGGGACGAGCGCTGCGGCCGATCCTGCGCGGTCGGTTCGCGATCCCGGCGTGGCTCGCGAACGCCGCCAACAACACGGCGGTCCTCCTCTGCGCGTACCAGATCATGCTCGTCTACGTGAACTCCGGCATCTACAAGCTCATGGGTCCCGAGTGGCGCGAGGGCACGGCGTTCTACTACTCGCTCGTCCTCGACGTGTTCCGGCCGTTCCCCGCGCTGAGCGACCTCGCCTGGCAGGTCGGTCCGTTCGTCTGGGTCGCCACGTTCCTGTCCGTCTGGGTGCAGCTGCTGTTCCCGGTGCTGATCCTGTGGCGACCGACGCGGATTCTCGCGCTCGGTTTCACGATCCTGATGCACCTCGGCATCGGCCTCTTCCTCGGGCTGTGGCCGTTCTCGCTCGCGATGATCGCCCTCGACCTCCTCTTCGTCCGCGACCGCAGCTGGGTCGCCGTCGGTCGGTGGGCGGCGCACGCCGGGGGAGTGCTCCGCCAGCTGCGGCCGGAGCGCCAGAGGACCGAGAGATCCGTCACGACGTCGGCGGGTTCGCCGTCGTGACCACAGCCGTCTCGCGCGTTCGGGTGCGAGACGAACCGGCGGTCGGCGCCACGGTTGCGCCGACCGCCACCCCTTTGCCGGTTCCGTCCCTCGCGCCCTGAGGTCCCCTTACATTCGCCCATTTTTGGGCGAGGGAACGCTCCCTCGCCCAAAGATGGGCGAATGAACGCACCTGGATCTGTGTTTCTCTGTGTTTGTGTGATACTTTCTTCGCACTGCAAGCCTGCAACACCGGAAACGAAGGTCAAGGACGACGCATGTACGCGACGGAGCGGCACGAGCACATCACCAGCCGGGTGAAGACAAGCGGACGGGTCTCCGTCGCCGATGTCTCCCGTGAGCTGGGCGTCACCGCCGAGACGATCCGCCGCGACCTCGACCAGCTCGAAACCTCGGGTGTCCTGCGCCGCGTCCACGGCGGTGCCGTCTCAGCAGCACGTGCCTCCGTCGCGGAAGCCAGTCTCGCCGATCGCCAGGGCCAGCGGAGCGACGCGAAAGCGACGATCGCCCGTGCGGCCCTCCGGCTGATCCCGGCCACGTTCAGCGGCTCGATCGTCATCGACGCCGGGACGACCACGGCCCACCTCGCGGACCTCCTCGTCACCTGGCGCCCGGCCACCGCCGGCCAGACGCTCACGGTCATCACCAACTCGGTCCCGATCGCCGCGACGCTCCACCACTGCGACCACGTCGAACTGCACCTCCTCGGTGGCCGCGTCCGTGGCATCACGAGCGCGGCGGTCGGCAGCACCACCGTCGACGAGCTCGGCCGGTTCCGTCCCGACATCGCCTTCGTCGGCGCCAACGGGGTCAGCGCCGACTTCGGCCTGAGCACGCCCGACGAGCTCGAGGGTGCCGTGAAGTCGGCGATCGTCCGCGGTTCGCGCCGGGCCGTCGTCCTCGCCGACGCCGCCAAGCTCGGTGAGGAAGCGCTCATCCGCTTCGCCGCCCTCGACGAGATCGACACCGTCATCACCGACGAGGTCGTTCCGACGACGCTCGGGGACGCCCTCGAGGCTGCGGGTGTCGAGGTGGTCGTCGCATGATCATCACCCTGACCGCCAACCCCTCGCTCGACCACACGGTGGAGCTCCCGGGCATCGTCGAGCGCGGCGAGGTCCTCCGCGCCCTCGCCAGCCGGGAGCAGCCGGGCGGCAAGGGCGTCAACGTCTCGCGGGCCATCGCCGCCGCCGAGCTGGCGACCGTCGCCGTCCTCCCCGGCGAATCGACCGACCCGATGATCGAGTCGCTCCGCGCGCAGGGCGTCGACGTCCTCGCCGTCCCGACCGGGCAGCCCGTGCGTCGCAACATCACGCTGACCGAGCCCGACGGCACCACCACCAAGATCAACGAGCCGGGTCCGCTCCTCACCGAGGACGACGCTGCGCGGCTGGTCGACGCGACCGCCCGTACCGCCGCGAATGCCGAGTGGCTCGTCATCGCCGGCTCGCTGCCACCCGGTCTCCCCGCCGACTTCTACGCACGGATCGTCCGGGCCGCTCGCGCCCTCACCGACGGCACCCGCCCGCTCGTCGCCGTCGACAGCTCGGGGGAGCCGCTCGCCGCCCTCCTCGCCGCCTTCGCCGCCACCGGCGAACGCGTCGACCTCATCAAGCCGAACGGTGCCGAACTCGCCGAACTCACCGGCACCGCATCCGGCGACGAGATCGAGGCCGACCCGGCGCTCGCCGCATCCGTCGCCGCCACGCTCATCGGCACCGCGGACCGACCCGGTCCGGTCGCCGCCGTCCTCGTCACCCTCGGCTCCCGTGGCGCCGTGCTGGTGGAGGGTGACACGGCTTGGTCGGCCCGGGCCCCGAAGATCGTCGCGCGCAGCACCGTCGGCGCGGGGGACTCCTCCCTCGCCGGCTACCTGATCGCCCGAACCGCAGGTCTCGCACCTGCAGCACGCCTCGCGCAGGCCGTCGCCCACGGAGCCGCAGCCGCGGCACTCCCGGGCAGCGACGTGCCGGCGCTCAGCGGGACGGACGCCGCCGCCATCGACGTCGTCCAGCTCCCGCAGCGGATCCCCTCCGCCCCCTGACCGCCCCGGTCCCTGACCGCCCACCCCGGTCCCTGACCGCCCACCCCGGTCCCTGAGCTTGTCGAAGGGCCGCCCCGACCACCCGAAGCACCAGCATCCGTTTCGAAGGAGAACCCAGATGTCCACCCCACTCATCACCCCAGGGCTCGTCGCCCTCGACGCCGACCTCGGCACCGATCGCGCGGGTGTCATCCGCGCGCTCGCCGAGCTCGTCGTCCGCGCCGGCCGTGCCACCGACACCGAGGCCCTGTTCGCCGACGCCTGGGCGCGGGAGAGCAAGACCGACACCGGCATCCCCGGCGGCATCGCGATCCCGCACTGCCGTTCCGCCGCCGTCACCGAGCCGACGCTCGCGATGGCCCGTGTCTCGCCGCTCGTCGACTTCGGTTCCGACGACGGCCCGGCCGACCTCCTCTTCTTCATCGCGGCTCCGGACGGCGCCGACCAGGCGCACCTCGCCCTGCTGTCGAAGCTCGCCCGCTCGCTCATCAAGCCCGAGTTCGTGACCTCGCTGCGTGAGGCGCCCGACGCCGCCGCGGTGGTCGCCCTCGTCGATGGTGCGCTCAGCGACGCACCCAAGCCGGCAGCGGCTCCCGCAGCCGAGCGCGCCGCGACGGCTCCCGTCGAGGCCGGCGACCAGGCCGCACGGCCCGTGCTCATCGCGGTCACCTCCTGCGCGACGGGCATCGCGCACACCTACATGGCGGCCGACTCGCTCGCCGCCACCGCGAAGCGCCTCGGTGTCGAGCTGCACGTCGAGACGCAGGGCGCCTCCGGTGCGACCCCGCTGCCCGCCGACGTCGTCGCGAAGGCGCAGGCGGTCATCTTCGCCGTCGACGTGGACGTCCGCGACGTCACCCGCTTCGCCGGCAAGCCCGTCATCAAGGCTCCCGTGAAGCGCGGCATCGACGCCCCGGAGCAGCTCATCAACGACGCGGTCGCCGCGATCTCGAACCCGAACGCCCCGCGGGTCGCCGCGGCGGCTGGTGACGCCTCCGCGTCGACGTCGGACAAGAAGGACGCCAACGTCGGTCAGTCGATCAAGCGCTGGCTGCTCACCGGTGTCAGCTACATGATCCCGTTCGTCGCGGGTGGCGGTCTGCTCATCGCGCTCGGCTTCCTCCTCGGTGGCTACGACATCACCGAGAACGCCGGCAAGATCATCGTCGAGAACAGCCTCGTGAACCTGCCGGCCGGTGGACTCGGCGCCTACCTCGGTGCGGTCGCGTTCTCCATCGGCAACGCCTCGATGGCGTTCCTCGTCCCGGCCCTCGCCGGCTACATCGCCTACGCCATCGCCGACCGACCGGGCATCGCACCCGGGTTCGTCGCCGGTGCGGTCGCCCTCCTCATGAGCGCCGGCTTCCTCGGCGGACTCGTCGGTGGTCTGCTCGCCGGTGGTGTCGCCTACGGCCTCGGCCGCCTGAACGTGCCGCGGTGGCTGCGTGGGCTGATGCCCGTGGTGATCATCCCGCTGATCGGCTCGATCGTCGCGTCCGGCCTCATGATCCTCGTCCTCGGCGGCCCGATCGCCGCGCTCATGGGCGGGCTCAACTCCTGGCTCTCTGGCCTCACCGGTGTCTCCGCGATCCTGCTCGGCGTGATCCTCGGCACGATGATGGCCTTCGACCTCGGTGGCCCCGTCAACAAGGTCGCGTACTCGTTCGCCGTCGCCGGTCTCGGTGCGGGAACGCTCGCCAACCAGGCACCGTGGCAGATCATGGCCGCCGTGATGGCCGCCGGCATGGTGCCGCCGCTCGCGATGGCACTCGCCTCGACCGTCCTCAGCCGTCGTTCGTTCACCGCGGTCGAGCGGGAGAACGGCAAGGCGGCCTGGCTGCTCGGTGCCGCGTTCATCAGCGAGGGCGCGATCCCGTTCGCCGCAGCCGACCTGTTCCGCGTCATCCCGGCGTCGATCCTCGGTGGTGCCGCCACCGGTGCGCTCATCATGGCGACCGGCGTCACCTCGCAGGCACCGCACGGTGGCATCTTCGTGTTCTTCGCCATCGGCAACATCGGGATGTTCGTCCTGTCGGTCGCGATCGGCACCGTCATCACCGCGGTCGCCGTCGTCCTGCTCAAGCGGTTCGCCCGTCGTCGGCCGGTGGAGGGTGCCGACTCGGCAGCCCCCGCGGTCGCCACCGAGCCCGCGACCGTCTGATCCGTACCCGTCCGATCCACAGCCTGACCTGATCCACTGGTCTGGCCGGCACCAACCGAACCGCAGAAGGAGCATCACCATGGCCGAACGCCAAGCCACCATCGCCAGCCGCGTCGGGCTGCACGCCCGCCCCGCCAAGCTCTTCATCGAGACGGTCAAGCGCCAGCCGGTGCCCGTCACGATCGAGCTGGGCGACTCGGGCCCGCTCGACGCCTCGAGCATCCTCACGATCATGAGCCTCGGCGCCACCAACGGCGACGTCGTGACCCTCCGCGCCGAGGGCGAGGGTGCCGACGAGGCGCTCGCCGAGCTCGCCGGTCTCCTCGAGACGGACCTCGACGCCGAGTAGTCACCCGACCCACGAAGCCCCGCCGCCCGAGTCATCCCGGACGGCGGGGCTTCCTCGTGGGCCCTTCGACAGGCTCAGGGAGCGGGGTACCGTTCTGGTCACTGAGCTTGTGGAGGTGTCTTCGGGGATCCGTTTCGTGTCGGGTGTGGGTGCTCGTGGGCCCTTCGACAGGCTCAGGGAGCGGGGTACCGTTCGGGTCACTGAGCTTGTGGAGGTGTCTTCGGGGAGCCGTTTCGTGTCGGGTGTGGTTGCTCGTGGGCCCTTCGACAGGCTCAGGGAGCGGGGTACCGTTCGGGTCACTGAGCTTGTGGAGGTGTCTTCGGGGAGCCGTTTCGTGTCGGGTGTGGGTGCTCGTGGGCCCTTCGACAGGCTCAGGGAGCGGGGTACCGTTCGGGTCACTGAGCTTGTGGAGGTGTCTTCGGGGAGCCGTTTCGTGTCGGGTGTGGTTGCTCGTGGGCCCTTCGACAGGCTCAGGGAGCGGGTCTCTCCGCGGGAAGGGCTCCGGTCACTGAGCTTGTCGAAGTGCCCCCGGGAACCGCGCGCCTGCCGACACACGACGAACCCCGCCACCCCAGACGACGGGTGACGGGGTTCGTCAGGAGCGACCTACTCCGCGGAGCGACGGCGACGCGCGATCAGCACCGAGGCGAAGCCGACGAGGCCGAGGAGCAGCGCGACGAGCCCGATGCTCGACACGTCGACACCCGTGCGCGACAGCGAGTCGGTGCCGGTGGCCGAACCACCCGAGGGCGAGCTCGTGCCGTCACCACCACCGACCGTGCCACCACCGGAGCCCGTGCCGGGCCCGGTGCCGGGGTTCGTCCCCGGGTCGGTGCCGGGATCGGTCCCCGGGTCCACCGCGGCGGCGAGCACCGTCACCGGCGTGGACGTCGTCTCGACCGGCGCGAATCCATCGGCAGAGACCGTGACCCGCACCGCGAGCGCGGCACCCGCACTGCCGGTGGGCGGCGTGAACGTCGCCGTGTCGGCGCTGTCCACGACCTCGTCGTCGAGCAGCCAGGCGTAGACCACGGCCGCGTCCTCGGGGTCCACGACGACCGCCGCGGTCGTCGGGACGCCCTCGCGGGCCACGCTCGACAGCGTCGCGGTCGCGACCGCCGTCCGAGCGAAGGTGACGGTCGTCGACTGCGTGGTCACGCCGTCGGCCGCCGTCACGGTGATGACGACACCGTCGCTCGCATCAGCCGCAGCGCGAGCAGCGGCAGCCGGTACCGCGTCAAGCGGCTCGATCGTCACCGTCGCGTCGCGGTCGGCCGGGATGGCGTCGACCACCGGATCGGCGGACCCGGCGAGCGGCACCTCGTACTCGAGGACGCCTGCGTCGAAGCCCTCGACCGGTGTGCCGTTCACCCGCAGCGCGGCGAGACTCGCCTCGGTCGCGACCGACGGTGCGAGCGCGTAGATCTCGACCTCCGAGACGACCAGGTGGGTGTTCGCGTACGCCGTCATCACGACGCGGACCGCACTCGTCGTGACGCCACCGAGGTCGACGTCGACGATCGGAGCCGTCCCATCGCTCGGGACCGGCACGGCGACCGCCCCACCCGGAGCATCGATCCACGCGCCGTCGGCGTCGCGGAACTGCACGGTCAGCGCACTCGGCCAGCTGTTGGTGCTCCCGTCCTTGTAGGCGTAGAAGGTGACGTGCTCGATCGTGTGCTCACCGCCGAGCTCATAGCTCAAGGTGTCGCTCGCGGGCTTGTTCGACGAGCGCCAGTTCGACCAACCCTTGTCGTTCCGCACACCGTTCTTCGTGTTGCTCGCGGGATAGCCGGACTCGGTGGACGTCGCGCTCGCGACGGTCGTGGCGTCCGGTGCGATGTTCCGCTCGCCGGGCGCCGTGACGATGATCGACAGGAGTGCGTCGACCGGTGCCGCGGTCGGGTCGTTCGACGCAGCCGCGCCGCGCACCTGCACCACACCGGTGTCGGCGAGGTCGGCGTCGTCGAGGGTGCTGAAGTCCCACGTGACGGCCGTGTCGAAGCGGTTGGTGCTCGCACCGATCTGCGCCGGGACCGTGGTCGGCGCCGCAGCGATGACGGCGCTCGCGGGGGACCCTGCGGCGACCGTCAGAGAGACCGGCTCGGTGGTCGTGAAGCCGCCGATGTCGACGGCGGCCTGCGCGGTGAACGCCGCACCCCACCCGTCGGTGCCGGAGCCGTTCACGACGATCGTGCCCGGCGTGTTCCAGTCCACGGCCGAGGTGTCCCAGGTGACCGGCACCGGAGCGCCCTGGACCGCGCCGTACAGCGGCACCACGGTCGCGGGCAGCGCCGCCGGAACACCGGCGACGGTCTGCACGGTGACGGGCTGCACTCCCGTGAGGGCGGTGTCGACGAAGCTCCACGTCTGGTTCGCGCCGTTGTTCGACTGGTAGACGCCGACGGCGGCACCCGTGGCGGTGGACTGCCCGCCGACCTCGAGGGCCTGGCTGGTTCCGACGTTCACGAGGCTCCACTCGGAGCCGTTGGTCGTCGTCGGGATCCACTGCAGCGATGGGTCGGCCGCAGCTTGTTCCCGCGTCGCGGCGACGAGCGAGGTGCCGGCGGAGGTCGCGGAGAGGAGTGCTCCGGACGAGCTGCGGACGGCGTAGCGGTCGGTGTTCGTGCCGCCTCCGGAGAGGAGCTCGGCGGTCCACACCTGTGCGGCACCGGTCGTGGCGTCGGAAGCGCGCGGGGTGATCGTGCCGGCCGGTACGGACCCCGTCGAGGCTGCGGCGGTGAACGCCTTCGCGCTCTGCCTGCCGACGAGCTGGTAGGCGTGTCCGTCCTGGAACGGCGCCGCGTCGGCTGCGACACCGGTCGCACCGTCGACGAGGAAGGTGGTGACCGACTTCGCCGGGACGGTGAGCGTCGCCTGCTTGGTCACCGGGTCGATCGACACGGCGTCGCCCTGCACGAGTGCATTGGCGGTGACGTCGTCCGCGGGGGACTCCGTCGTCACGACCGGCGTGACCGTCGCTCCGGGAGCGATGTCGGCGAACTTCGACAGGTCGATCGTGATCGTCCGAGCCGAGGTCGACGGGTTGGCGTGCACGAGGGTCGCGCCCGTGCCGTCGGCACGGAGTGCCGTGGTGGTCTGCGCGTCGGTGGACGGGATGAGGTGGTCACCGGGTTGCACGTAGTGGGTGAAGTTGCGGAGCGTGTTGTACTTCGCGTTCGTCTTCACCGAGCAGCTCGGGTCGGCGTCACCGTCTGCGATGCGTCGCTCCGAGTCACCCTCGGCGTTGCAGTCGAAGTCGATGAGGACGCTGCCCCAGTTGAGCTTCTCGACCTTCTCCATGTTGTAGAGGTCCTCGACGGGCTGCCAGAGCACCCACGCGGTCGGCTCCAGGTTGCGGAGGTCGTCGATGAGGTGCGTCGCCATGCCGATGCCGTTGTCGATGTTCGTGAGGTTGTGCTTGCCGCTGGAGTCCCAGTTGCCCTCGACCTCGCTCATCCACAGCGGCTTGCCGGCGGTCTTCGCGATGTCGCGTGCGACGACGCTGCCGCCCTGGCCGTAGCTGTGGACGTTGAGCTGCGTGACGAGGTCCTTGGCGGTCTGTGACCAGCCGTTCCAGTTCGTCGCGAAGATGCCGGGGTTCGTCTCGTCCATGGCCGCGATGACGGCCTCGGTCGAGGTGCCCTCGGCGGCGAGGCGCTCGGCGAGGGCCTTGATGACGGTGTCCTGCATGGCCGGGCCGATGTGCGCGCCCTCCTGGCGTCCGCCCTTCGGCCAACCGGTGGCCTCGTCGATCTGGGTGCCCCAGTAGTTGGTGTTCGGCTCGTTGAAGGGGTCGATGGTGTCGAAGTCGATGCCCGTGTCGGCCTCGAGGTGGTCGACGACGGTGGTGAGGTACGCGACGAAGTCGTCGACACTCTCGGGCTTCAGCTGCTCGTCGGCGGCGTTGAAGTTGCCCGACGCATAGCCGCTCTCGGTCATGAAGTAGGGCGGGGAGTTGCTGAACGCCTCCCACTTGGTGATCTTGTCCTTGAGTGCTGTGAGCCACCAGCGCTGGGTCTCGTCGGCGTCGAAGTCGTAGGAGGCCGGGTCGTCGGCGTCCCAGGCGGCGGCGTAGCGGTCGCGGTCGACGTAGTCGGAGGTGATGGGGCCGTCGGCGTCGCTCGCGGCGAGGTCCGGGTTCCACCAGCCGTCGACCGCGCCGCCGGCCCGCAGGTAGGGCGGGACGTCGCTCGCGTTGCCGCCACCGATGTTGTAGCGGGCGATGTTGAGATTGAGGCCGTCCTCACCGAACACCTTGTCGAAGAGGTCCTGGCGGACGTCCGCCGGGTAGTCGCCCGTGGCGTTGGCGAACCAGACGAGGCTCGTGCCCCAGCCTTCGAACGCCTCGTTCTGGTAGGCCGGGTTGGGGGTGATGGTGAGGGTAGTGCTCTCCGCGGCGGCCGCGGGTGCGGCGTCCACGGTGGCGAGTGCTGGCGCGATCGCGGCGATGCCGAGGGCGACGGCGACGGTCGCTCCGATCGTTCGTCGGCGGACTGGTGACGGCAGTGTCATCGGTGGTTCCTTCGTTGGAGGCCGTGGTGCAGGGGATGTTCACGTGAACATTCGGCGGCGTCGAACCACCGTGTTCACGTCAACATTTCCGACGAGTATGGGCGACCCCTCGCTCGGGTGTCAAGCGATGGCCGGCCGCTGAGGTCCCCGTTCCGGTCCGTTCCGGTCACTGAGCCTGTCGAAGTGCGGAGGTGTGCATTTCGACAGGCTCAATGACCGGGGCTTCGTTCGCCGAGCTGATCGAGGTGTCGCCGTGGGCATTTCGACAGGCTCAATGACCGCGTGGAGTGTCTCCCTCACCTCAGCGCGCGGGCGGGGGAGCCGTGCTCGCGCGGACGACGAGGGACGTCGGCGTGAGGGGCTCGGTGGAGAGCTGCGGGCCCTCCTCGATCTCGCGGAGGAGCGTGGTGATCGCCCGGCGGCCGATCTCGTCGAAGTCCTGGTGCACCGTCGTGAGTGGCGGCCAGAACGAGTCCGACTCCGGGGTGTCGTCGAAACCGACGACGCTGATCGACTGCGGCACGGCACGCCCACGCTCGTGCAGGGCGCGCAGGAGCCCGAGCGCCATCTGGTCGTTCGACGCGAACACGGCCGTGATCTCCGGGCGCTCGGCGATCTCGAGGCCGATCTCGTACCCCGAGGTCGTCGACCAGTCGCCACGGAACGCGGGCGGCGGGGTGATGCCGGCCTCCCGCAGGGTGTCGGCCCAGCTCTGCTCACGACGAGCCGCCGAGTAGGAGGTACGGGGGCCGGCGATGTGCCAGACGCCCTGGTGTCCGAGGTCGAGGAGGTGCTGGGTGGCGAGTGCCGCGCCCTGTGCCTGGTCGTTGTCGACGACCGGGTAGTCGGTGCGTGCCGCGGAGTCGATGACGACGACCGGCAGGCCGGAGGGGAGTTCGACGTCGGCGCCGTCGACGATGTGCGACTCGATGACGATGATCAGGCCGTCGACGTCCTGCTCGCGGAGGCTGTCGAGCGCGACCGCGACGTCGCGTTGCGTCGGGTACTCGACGGGGACGACCGTGACCGAATACCCGGCCCGTGCCGCCTGGACCGTGATCGCGTCGAGCGTGCGCATGTTGCCGTAGGAGGAGAGCGTGAACATCGTGATCCCGATGCTGCGCGTGCGCCCTGATCGCAGCGCCCGCGCGGCCTTGTTCGGGCGGTAGCCGAGCTCGGTCATGGCCTCGAGCACGCGGTCGCGGGTGCCGTCGTCCACGTTGGTCAGCCCGTTCGCGACGCGGGAGACGGTCTGGGACGAGACGCCGGCGTGCGCTGCGACGTCCGCCATCGACGGTGCTCGCCTGGCGCGGCCAGGCGCTCTCCGGGTGGTGTCCGTCATGGTCTCCCTATCGTCGCATCCATCCTTGCATGTTGACGTGAACATGCTATGGTACCGAACAGATGTTGACGTAAACATCCAACGTGTTCCCTCCCCCGCACGGCTCCACCGCACGACGGTTCCGCCCGAATCCCAGCAAGGAAGCTGCCCATGACCACCACGACCGCTCGCACCGGCCGGCCACCAGCGGTCCGTGTCCACCGACGCGACCGCCGGGATTGGAAGGGCTGGGCGTTCATCGCCCCCTTCATGATCGTCTTCGCGCTGATGATCATCGCGCCGCTCGTCTACGCGCTGTACCTCAGCTTCTTCCAGGAGAAGCTCATCGGCGGCAACGCCTTCGTCGGCCTCGACAACTACGCCCAGGTGCTCCAGGACCCGAAGTTCTGGGAGCCGTTCGGCCGCGTCGCCCTGTTCTTCGTCGTGCAGGTGCCGATCATGCTCGCCCTGTCCCTCACCGCGGCGCTCGCGCTCGACAGTGCCCGGCTCCACGGCGCCGCCTTCTTCCGCATCGCGCTCTTCCTGCCGTACGCCGTCCCGGGCGTCGTCGCGGCACTCATCTGGGGCTTCATCTACGGCGACCAGTTCGGTCTCGCCGGCAGCTTCAACGACCTCGTCGGCGCCCAGATCCTCGAGCCGTTCAGCTCCCAGGCCGTCCTCGCGTCCATCGGCAACATCGTGACGTGGGAGTTCATGGGCTACAACATGCTCATCTTCTACGCCGCCCTCCGTGTCGTACCCGGTGAGATCTACGAGGCGGCCGAGATCGACGGGGCCGGACAGTTCCGCACCGTCTTCAGCATCAAGATCCCCGCCCTCCGCGGAGCCCTCGTCATCGCGACGATCTTCTCCGTCATCGGGTCGTTCCAGCTCTTCAACGAGCCGAACCTGCTGAAGAACCTCGCGCCCAACGTGATCACGAGCAACTTCACCCCGAACATGTACGCCTACAACCTGTCCTTCGCCGGTCAGCAGTTCAACCTCGCGGCGACGGTCGCGATCATCATGGGCGTCATCACCGCCGTCATCGCCTACGTCGTGCAGGTGCGCGGCTCCCGACAGGAGAACAGCTGATGGCCACCGTCTCGAACCCGACCGTCCGCCCGCAGACCGTGTCGACCCGGACCGCCCGCAACCCGCGCGCCTTCGACCGGCCCACCAGGAAGCGCCACGACCCGCGCCGGAAGCGCTCGATCGTCCTCACGATCGTCATGGCCGTCTTCCTCATCTACTCGGTCGTCCCGATCCTGTGGCTCGTCATCAACGCGACGAAGTCCCAGCCCGACCTCTTCTCGTCCTTCGGTCTCTGGTTCGGCGACGGCGGGTTCAACCTCTGGCAGAACATCGTCGACACGCTCACCTACCGCGACGGGCAGTTCGTCGGCTGGTTCGGCAACACGCTGCTCTACGTGGTGGTCGGTGCCGGTGGGGCGACGCTGCTCGCCACGATCGGCGGCTACGGCCTCGCCAAGTTCCGGTTCCCGGGCAAGCGCGCCGTCTTCGCGATCATCCTCGGCTCCATCGCGGTGCCGGGCACGGCGCTCGCCGTCCCGACCTTCCTGATGTTCAGCCAGCTCGGCCTCACGAACACGCCGTGGGCGGTCATCCTGCCCTCGCTCGTCAGCCCGTTCGGTCTGTACCTCATCTGGACGTACGCGGTGGACGCGGTCCCGACCGAACTGCTCGAGGCCGCCCGCATGGACGGCGCGGGGGAGTTCCGCACCTTCTTCACGATCTCGCTGCGACTCCTCGGCCCCGGCATCGTCACGGTGCTCCTCTTCGCGATCGTCGCGACGTGGAACAACTACTTCCTGCCGCTCATCATGCTGTCGGAGCCCACCTGGTATCCGCTCACCGTCGGCCTCAGCCAGTGGAGCGCCCAGGCCACCGGTGTCGCTGCCCAACCGATCTTCAACCTCGTGATCACCGGATCGCTCCTGACCATCGTCCCGATCGTCATCGCGTTCCTCTTCCTGCAGCGCTTCTGGCAGTCGGGCCTCAGCGCCGGCAGCGTCAAGGGCTGATCCTTCCTGCGGTCTCGGTTCCTGAGCTTGTCGAAGGGCCACCCGCGCCAACACCCGTTCCCAACCCGCACCACCGCATCACCAACCGGTCCCTGAGCTTGTCGAAGGGCACCACCTCCGCCCTTCGACAGGCTCAGGGACCGGGGCATCACCTCCTCCTCCCAACGCAGTGAAAGGAAACACCCATGAAGCGCATCTCACCGTCTCGCACGGTTCTGCGCCGCGCGGCCACGGCGGCCGTCGCGTCCGCGATGATCGGAGCCTCGCTCGTCGCCTGCTCGTCCGGCGGCGGCAGCACCGCCTCGGGCGACGCGAAGGACATCGAGTCCGCCCTCGAAGCCGGTGGCGAGATCACCTACTGGTCCTGGACGCCCTCCGCCGAGGCGCAGGTCGCCGCGTTCGAGAAGGCCTACCCCAAGGTCAAGGTCAACCTCGTCAACGCCGGCACCAACACCACCGAGTACACGAAGCTGCAGAACGCGATCAAGGCCGGTAAGGGTGCCCCCGACGTCGCGCAGGTCGAGTACTACGCCATCCCGCAGTTCGCGCTCAGCGACTCCCTCGTCGACCTCAACGCCTACGGCTTCGGCGACCTGAAGGACGACTACAGCCCCGGCCCGTGGAGCTCCGTCAACATCGGCGACGGCCTCTACGCCCTCCCGCAGGACTCCGGCCCCATGGCCATGTTCTACAACAAGACGGTGTTCGACCAGTACGGCATCGCCGTGCCGACCACCTGGGACGAGTACATCGCGGCAGCCGCACAGCTGCACACGGCTGACCCGTCGAAGTACATCACCAACGACTCCGGTGACTCCGGCTTCGCGACCAGCATGATCTGGCAGGCCGGTGGACGTCCGTTCACCGCCGACGGCACCAAGGTGAGCGTCAACCTCGCCGACGAGGGCTCCAAGAAGTGGGCCGACACCTGGAACCAGCTCGTCGAGGGCGACCTGCTCTCCAGCGTTCCCGGCTGGAGCGACGACTGGTACAAGTCGCTCGGCAACGGCAGCATCGCGACGCTCATCACGGGCGCCTGGATGCCCGGTGTGCTCGAGTCGTCCGTCGCCGAGGCCTCCGGCCAGTGGCGCGTCGCCCCGATCCCGACCTACGACGGCAAGCCCGCCAACGCCGAGAACGGTGGCGGTGGCCAGGTCGTGCTGAAGCAGAGCAAGAACCCGGCGCTCGCCGCGGGCTTCCTCAAGTGGCTGAACAACGACGAGGACAGCGTCAAGGTCTTCCTCGACAACGGCGGCTTCCCGGCGACGACCGCCGACCTGAACTCCGACGAATTCCTCTCCGCGGCGCCGGAGTACTTCGGTGGACAGAAGATCAACGAGGTCCTCGTGCAGGGCGCGAAGGACGTGTCGACCGGTTGGCAGTACCTGCCCTACCAGGTCTACGCGAACAGCATCTTCGCCGACACCGTCGGGCAGTCCTACGCGAACAAGGCCGACCTGAACGACGGCCTCGCCGACTGGCAGAAGCAGCTCGTCGAGTACGGCAACACGCAGGGCTTCACGGTCACCGAGAAGTAGTCGAACGGCACCTGTAGCACCAGCACCATCGACCGCGGCCGGTCGGAGGGTCCTCCGGGATCCGCTCCGGCCGGCCGTGGTCGCTCCATCCGCACCCCTTCATCACGGAGCCCCAGCATGCCCACCTTCTCCATCGGCGACGACGACTTCCTGCTCGACGGTCAGCCGTTCCGGATCCTCTCCGGAGCCCTCCACTACTTCCGGGTACACCCCGAGCAGTGGGCGGACCGCATCGCGAAGGCGAAGCTCATGGGCCTCAACACCATCGAGACCTACGTCGCGTGGAACCAGCACAGCCCCGAGCGCGGCGTGTTCGACACCACGGGCGTGAACGACCTCGAACGCTTCCTCGGACTCGTGGCCGACGCCGGCATGTACGCGATCGTGCGTCCCGGCCCCTACATCTGCGCCGAGTGGGACAACGGCGGCCTGCCCGGCTGGCTGCTGCACGACCCCGAGCTCGGCCTCCGTCGCAGCGAGCCTCGCTACCTGGCCGCCGTCCGCGAATACTTCGAGGCGCTACTGCCGATCGTCGCCCCGCTGCAGATCGACCGCGGTGGTCCCGTCATCCTCGTGCAGGTCGAGAACGAGTACGGCGCCTACGGCGACGACCACGACTACCTCCGCACGCTGACGGCGTGGACCCGCGAGCTCGGCATCACGGTGCCGCTGACGACCGTCGACCAGCCCACGGCCCAGATGCTCGAGGACGGCAGCATCCCCGATCTCCACAAGACCGGCTCCTTCGGCAGCCGCTCGCTCGAACGCCTCGCGACCCTGCGTGAACACCAGCCGACCGGGCCGCTCATGTGCTCGGAGTTCTGGGACGGCTGGTTCGACCACTGGGGCGAGCACCACCACACGACGCCCATCGCGGAGACGGCGGCGGACCTCGACGCGCTCCTCGCGGCCGGTGCGTCCGTGAACATCTACATGTTCCACGGCGGCACGAACTTCGGGTTCACCGGCGGCGCGAACGACAAGGGGCAGTACCGCTCGCACGTCACCTCCTACGACTACGACGCGCCCCTCGACGAGGCGGGCCACCCGACGGAGAAGTTCTTCGCCTTCCGCGACGTGATCGCGAAGTACGCCGAGGTGCCGACGGAGATCCCGCCCGCTGCGACGGACGCCCCGGCGTTCACCGCGTCCTTCGAGCAGGAGGTCCCGTTCGCGGACGTGGCCGACGAGATCGCGCCGCTCCGGGCCTTCGACCGGATCCCCACGATGGACGAACTCGGAGCGTTCAGCGGTCTGGCGCGCTACCGGGCGTCGATCGGCGGACGCGGCGGGGTGCTCCGGTTCGCCGAGGTGCGCGACCGCGTGGTCGTCTCCGTCGACGGCGTGCCGGTCGGTGCACTCACCCGCGAGTTCAAGGAGCGGTCCATCGTCATCCCGGCGGGCGAGACGCTCGAACTCCTCCTCGAGAACCAGGGCCGCGTCAACTACGGCAAGCGCCTGGGGGAGCCGAAGGGGATCATCGGGCCCGTGTCGCTCGACGGCGTGGAACTCACGTCGTGGGGCATCGCCCCCGTGGCCCTCGACCGCCTCGACGCCGTCGTGGACGCCGCAGCCACGCGCACGGCTGACGCGCCGATCAGCGGTGCCGGGCCGGTCCTCCTCACCGCCACCGTCACACTCGACGCGCCCACCGACCTGTTCCTCGACACCGCGGCCTGGGGCAAGGGGCTCGTCTGGGTGAACGGCTTCCTGCTCGGCCGCTACTGGTCGCGGGGGCCGCAGCACACGCTGTACGTCCCCGGCGGCCAGCTCCGTGCCGGGGAGAACCGCTTCACGGTGTTCGAGTTCCACGCGCTCACGACGCCTGCCCTGTCCTTCCTCGCCCGCCCCTCGCTCGGCCCGACCGAGTTCTAGCCGCCAACCCGCCCCGGTCCCTGACCCCACCCGGTCCCTGAGCTCGTCGAAGGGCCACCAATCCTCTCCCCGCCCTTCGACAGGCTCAGGGACCGATCCAAACGCAGCACCTCAACCCCGGTCCCTGACCCCACCCGGTCCCTGAGCTTGTCGAAGGGCCACCAATCCTCTCCCCGCCCTTCGACAGGCTCAGGGACCGATCCAAACGCAGCACCTCAACCCCGGTCCCTGACCCCACCCGGTCCCTGAGCTTGTCGAAGGGCCCAAAACCTCTCCCCGCCCTTCGACAGGCTCAGGGACCGATCCAAACGCAGCACCCCACGATGACGTGAAAGGACGCCGCAGCATGCGACGAGCGACGAGACGACCCGACCGATCGACACCGGATGGAGGTGCCGCCGTCCTGCGGCGGGGCGGTCTCGCCGCCGGCCTCCTGACGGTCGCCATCGTCGGCACCACCGCCCTGACGGCCGGGAGCGCGACCGCTGCCGAGGCGCCCACGGCGACCCTGCTCAGCTGGGGCGACCCGGCGGCTCCCGCGGAGCTCGTCGGCATCCCGGTCACCGGTGTCGCCGCCGGTCTTGGCCACGCCGTCGCGCTCGGCGCGGACGGCACCGTGCTCGCGTGGGGCGCCGACGGTTTCGGCCAGGCGACCGTCCCGAGCCTCACCGGGACGATCACCCAGGTGGCGGCCGGCACGAACCACTCGCTCGCGCTCGCCGCCGACGGCACCGTCACCGCCTGGGGCCGCGACGCCGACGGCCAGGCCACGGTCCCGGCAGGGCTCGACCGGGTCCTCCGCATCGCCGCCGGCGGACCGAACTCGGCCGCCGTCCGCGCCGACGGCACGCTGGCGCTCTGGGGTGACGACGCATTCGGACAGAACGACCTCCCGACCGCGCTCGACGGTGCACGCGTGACCGACGTCGCCATCGGCTCCGGCTTCACCGTCGCCCTCACCGACGACGGTGACGTCGTCCCCTGGGGCCGGAGCGACGCCGGGCAGCTCGAGCTCCCGGCGGCGCTCGCCGACGAGGACGTCGTGCAGCTCGCCGCCGGCACCGACCACGCGCTCGCCCTCGCCGACGACGGCACCGTCCTCGCCTGGGGTGCGGACGGCTCCGGCCAGACCGAGGTGCCGGCGTCCCTCGACGGGGTCGACGTCGTCCGTGTCTTCGCGGGTCCGTACCTGTCCGGGGCGATCGCCGCCGACGGATCGGTCACCGTCTGGGGCGCTGCCGACGCCCGTGCGGCACTGCCCGACGGTCTGCTCGCGGCCGGCGTCGCGCTCGGCGAGACGGGTGCCGTCGCCGCGGCCGGTGCAGTCCCTGTCGCCGATGGCACGAACGGCGGCCCGGGCAACACCGTCGACTCCCTGCCCGGTGGCACCGATCCCGGAACCGGGCCGGGCGGCGAGCCAGGGGCGAACCCAGGGGTCGGTCAGCCGGGCTCGGGCACGAACGCAGGCGGTGCCGGTGGGCTCGCCGTGTCGGGTGTCTCGATCACCGCCGCGGTGATCGTCGCTGCGGTGCTCCTGCTCGCGGGTGCACTGCTCATCCTCCGCCGTCGTCGGGTCGCCGCCTCGAGCTCCGCCGAAGACGCGTCCTCCAGCGCCGGTGTCGGACGCAGTGGCGTCGCGGGCGCGGTGGTCCTCGCCCTCGGTCTCTCCGGCGCCCTCGTCACGGCGGACGCACCGCGTGCCGAGGCCGCACCGAGCTACCCGAGCCCGACGGTCGACGAGCTCGTCGCCAACGACTTCGTCCTCTACTTCGCGAACGCCGGCAGCACGGTGACCGACGCGGTCTCCGCCGGCGACCACATCGGGCTGTACCAGTCACGCACCGACCAGTCCTACGGGGTCGACGCCGCCACCGGCGCGTCCTGGGGATTCGTCGCCGACGCGAACAGCAACCCGACGCCCAACAGCTCCTCCGGGACCGAGAAGACCGCCTCCCTCCGCTACGACGCACCGCCCGCGGGCAGCTCCCTCCCGACGCGGTCGGTCGACTACGCCTTCGACCTCCCGGCCGGCGACTACGAGGTCACCCTCGGGTTCAACCTGCCGAGCGGCTGGGCGGCACGACCGCTCGACCTCCGGGCCGAGGGCGAGACGCTCGCCCAGGTCACCGCGCCGGCCGGTGCGCTCCTCGAACAGCAGCTCACGGTGAGCGTCGACGACGGCACCCTCGACCTCGAGGTCCACAGCCCGGCGGGTCGAACCAACACCTACACCGACCCAGCGGTGAACTACATCGTCATCCGAGCGCCGCACACGGCCTCCACCGAGGTGCTCGCGGCGAAGATCCGGGCCGTCACCCTCGACGAGGGTCAGCGTGCGGGCTACGTCGCCGATTCGCTCGCCGTCCTCGACGCGGCGATCGCCGACGCCCAGGCGCTCGTGGACGCTGGGTCGACCGACACCGCGGCACTCACCGCGGCCTACGACGCGCTCGGGGCCGCACTCACCGCACTCCGGCCGATCGTCACCTACGACTCGTTCCGCCCGGGCCAGGCCTGGGTGGACGACCAGGGCAACCCGATCCAGGCACACGGCGGGCAGGTCGTGCCGTCGACGGCCGCCGACGGCCAGCCGATCTACTACTGGTACGGCGAAGACCGGTGGAACGGCTACGCGAGCAGCCGCGGGGTGCACGTGTACTCCTCGCGCGACCTGTACAACTGGACCGACGAAGGCCTCGCGCTGCAGGCCCTGTCGACCGCCGACCAGCTCACGACCGATCCGGCCGCAGCCGAGCTGTACGCCGACTACACGGCCCGGCAACGCGCGGCGGTCGTCCGCGACCTCCTGACGGTCCCGAGCGATCCGGCCGTCCCCGCGGCGATCCTCGAGCGGCCGAAGGTCATGTACAACGCCGCAACCGAGCAGTGGGTCATGTGGATCCACACCGACGGGCCGAGTGCGACTTCCGACGCGCAGTACGCGAAGGCGACCGCCGGGGTCGCGGTCTCCGACTCGCCGACCGGCCCGTTCCGCTACGTGGACAGCTACCGCCTGAACGTCGCACCGGAGGGCGAGCCGAACTACCAGCCCGACAGCCCCGGTATGGCGCGCGACATGAACCTCTTCACCGACGTCGACGGCACCGGCTACATCATCTACGCGAGCGAGGAGAACCTGACCCTCTTCATCTCCAAGCTGTCGTCGAACTTCATGTTCCTGTCGGCACCCGTCGACCGCGCCGTGAAGGGCGAGGACTTCACCCGCACCTACATCGGTGGACAGCGGGAAGCTCCGGCCGTGTTCGTCTACGACGGCACCTACTACCTGATCACCTCGGGCGCGACGGGCTGGAACCCCAACCCGGCCAAGTACGCCACCACCGACTCGATGCTGGGGGAGTGGACCGACCACGGCAACCCGGTGAGCGGCTCCGGTGCGTCGACGACCCACGGCAGCCAGAGCACGTCCGTGATCCCCATCGACGCGGCCGCCGGTGAGTTCATCTACATGGGCGACCGCTGGACGCCGTCCGACCTCCGCAACGCGCCGGCCGTCTGGCTCCCGCTCGAGTTCGGCGACGACGGATCCCTGTCCCTGAAGTGGTACGACGAGTGGACGCTCGCGGACCTCGAGGGGAAGGGCAAGGTCGCGGTCGACGTCGACGTGCCGGCGACCGTCCGGCTCGGCGATGCGAGCACCCTGCCGACCGAGGCGCAGGTCACGGAGGGCGGCGCCACGACCACCCGGTCGATCACGTGGGACACCGCGGCGCTCGCCGTCCCCGGCCCGGTCTCGCTGACCGGCACGGTCGAGGGCGTGTCCCGCCCGGTGACCCGCCAGGTGACGGTCGTCCCGAAGGACCTCGTCTACCTCGTCGACGCCGGGGGAACGGCGTCGCCCGAGTACGACGCGATCCGCTCGGTGGCGGAGGCCGACGGCACCCTGCTCAACTCCACGTTCGACCGGACGCTCGGGGCCGACGCGGCCACCGGCGCGAACTGGGGCGTCGTCGGCGCGGAGACGGGCACGACCGACGGGCCGTTCTCGGAGTCGCTCCGCTACGTCGCGAGTTCCGCGACCGACCGCACGCTGGAGTACGCGTTCGACTCGCTCGACGCGGGGAGCTACGACGTGTACGTCGGTCTGTACGATCCGTGGTCGCAGTGGGCGAACAACCGGCGCGCGGACATCGGGGCGAACGGGGCGACACTGCTCAGCGCACAGCCGATCACCGGCACCCCGACCGTGGCGACGCTGTCGTCCGTGCAGCCGGATGCGGACGGCCGTCTGTCGATCACCCTCGATCCGGTCGGTTCGGGCGGTGGCACGGACGTGCAGCTCTCCTGGATCATGATCGTCCGACGCTGACGGCTTCCGCCTGAAGCGGACGTTCCCTCGCCCATTCCCGGGCGAGGGAACGATCGTTCGCCCGGGAATGGGCGAACGGACGGGGGAGTCCGATCCCCGACTCCGATGTCGGGGGCGACGGCTACCATTGGTGGGTGGTCACAGCTCTGTATCGCCGGTATCGGCCCGAGACGTTCGCCGACTTGATCGGTCAGGCGCAGGTGACCGATCCCCTCATGACGGCCCTGCGCACCAACCGTGTCAACCACGCGTACCTGTTCAGTGGTCCACGTGGTTGCGGCAAGACGACGTCCGCGCGCATCCTCGCCCGTTGCCTCAACTGCGCCGAGGGCCCCACCGACACCCCGTGCGGCGTCTGCGCGAGCTGTGTCGACCTCTCCCGCGACGGCTCCGGCTCGCTCGACGTCGTCGAGATCGACGCAGCCAGCCACAACGGTGTCGACGACGCCCGCGACCTCCGCGAGCGCGCGATCTTCGCGCCCGCGCGCGACCGCTACAAGATCTTCATCCTCGACGAGGCGCACATGGTCACCCCGCAGGGGTTCAACGCCCTGCTGAAGATCGTCGAGGAGCCGCCGGAGCACGTGAAGTTCATCTTCGCGACGACCGAGCCCGACAAGGTGATCGGCACGATCCGCTCCCGCACCCACCACTACCCCTTCCGGCTCATCCCGCCGGCGCAGATGCTCGACTACGTCCAGCAGCTGTGCGAGAGCGAGCACGTGGGTGTCGAGGCCGGCGTGCTGCCGCTCGTCGTCCGGGCCGGTGGCGGTTCCGCTCGCGACACGCTGTCCCTGCTCGACCAGCTGATGGCCGGGTCCGAGGGTGACTCCGTCGACTACGAGCGCGCGGTCGCCCTGCTCGGCTACACCCACACGGCCCTGCTCGACGAAGTGGTCGACGCCCTGGCCGCCCGCGACTCCGGTGCCGCCTTCAGCACCGTCGACCGCGTCATCCAGACCGGCCAAGACCCACGCCGCTTCGTCGACGACCTGCTCGAGCGACTCCGCGACCTCATCGTCGTGGCCGCCACGGGCGAGAACGCTGCAGCGGTCCTCCGCGGCCTCCCGCAGGACGAACTCGACAAGATGCTCGCCCAGGCGCGGGCGTTCGGCATCGCCGAGCTGTCGCGCACGGCCGACGTCGTGAACGAGGCGCTCACCCAGATGACGGGCGCGACGTCGCCCCGGCTCCACCTCGAGCTCATGATGGCGCGCATCCTCGTGCCCGCAGCCGACGACTCCGCTCGTGGTGCGCTCGCTCGGGTGGAGCGGCTCGAACGTCGCATCGGCGTCGAAGGAGCTGCAGCCGAGGGCGGCCAGACAGCGGTCTCGGCGCAGCCCGTGGTCGCCGACCGCGCTCCGGCCCCTGCCGGCGCGGTCCCCGCGAGCTCGGCGGCGAGCTCCACCCCGGCTCCCGCCCCGGCCGCTGCGTCCGCCGCCTCCGCCGCCTCCGCTGCTTCGGGCCAGTCCGCGGCCCCCGACCGTCGACCGGCGCAGGAGTCGGATCAGGCGCACACCGCGGCACCCACCCCCGCCGCCCCTCGGGTCGGCCCGGTCACCCTGCAGCACATCCGCGACGCCTGGCCCGAGATCGTGGCGCGGGTCGAGAAGTCCGACCGCAAGGCCTGGATGATCGTCGTCAACACCCAGGTCGGCGGGTACTCGGACGACGACGTCCTCACGCTCGTGTTCGCGAACAACAGCGATCTCAACGACTTCAAGGCACGGCACGCCCCCGGCACCGGTGTCGCTGAGGTCCTGCGTACGGCGGTCCTCGACGTCCTCGGCGTGCGGGTGAAGTACCTCGCCAAGGTGGCCGGTGCCGACGAGCCGCCGGCACCACGGACCGATGCGCCCGCCACCGGCGCTCCGTCGTCGGAGTCGTCCGCCTGGTCGACCCCGAGCCTGCCGCAGACCGTCCCAGCCCCCGCTGCCCCGTCGTCGTCCGCCGGCGCCGGCGGGTCGGGATCCCGGTCGTCGTGGCCCACCGTCGCGCCAGCCGGTGGCGAACCCGCGTCCGCTGCTCCGGCCGGCGTCGCGCCGTCGGCACCCGCATCGTCGGTCACCGCCCCGGCGGAGCAGCAGACCTCCGTCTCCGCCTCCTCGTGGGCGACGGTCGCGCCGCCGGCCGATGAACCCGAGCCGTCTCCGGTCTCTGAGCCGGTCGAAGGGCAACCCCCGGTCCCTGAGCCTGTCGAAGGGCCCGCGTCCGCACCCGAGCCTGCTTCGTCGACCCGGCCGTCCTCGGTCCCTGAGCCTGTCGAAGGGCCCACGTCCGCGCCCGAGCCTGCTTCGTCGACCCGGCCGTCCTCGGTCCCTGAGCCTGTCGAAGGGCCCGAGTCCGCACCCGAGCCTGCTTCGTCGACCCGGCCGTCTCCGGTCCCTGAGCCTGTCGAAGGGCCCACGTCCGCGCCCGAGCCTGCTTCGACGACCCGGCCGTCTCCGGTCCCTGAGCCTGTCGAAGGGCAGCCCGGGCGACCCGCCGGATCCGGAGCCCCCGAGACGCCGGCCACCTCGTCCACGCAGCGGCAGCCGTCGACCCCGCCGCGCCAGCAAGCACCAGCCCGAGGCCCGTCCAACGGCGACGCGCTCGGCTCGCGCACCGTCACGTGGGACGTCGTCTCGATCCCGTCCGACGACGACGCACCGCCGCCGGACGACGAGCCGCCCTACCCCGACCCGTTCGAGTCGTCGGCCCCTGCTCCATCACCTGCGGCCGTCGCGCCATCCGCAGCTCCCGCCGGCTCTCCGCAGGCCGCATCGGCTTCCGCACCGGTCGCCGAGCAGCGCCCGCAGCCCCCGGTCCGGATGCGCCAGGCGCCCCCGGTGCCGACGACCCACCCCGCGGGCGACAACCGGTACGGCGAGAGCGTCGTCCGCGAGCTCCTCGGCGCCACATTCATCGAGGAGCAGCCGCACGAGCCGCGCTCCGGAGGGCGGTAGGCCATGTACGAGGGAATCGTCCAAGATCTGATCGACGAGTTCGGGCGGCTGCCCGGTATCGGTCCGAAGTCGGCGCAGCGCATCGCGTTCCACATCCTCCAGACGGAGTCGTTCGACGTGTCGAAGCTCGCCGAGCTGCTCACCGTCGTCCGCGAGAAGGTCAAGTTCTGCGAGATCTGCGGCAACATCTCCGAGCAGAACCTCTGCAGCGTGTGCCGCGACCCGCGTCGCAACCCGGCCCTCATCTGCGTCGTCGAGGAGCCCAAGGACGTCGTCGCCATCGAGCGGACACGTGAGTTCCGCGGCTTCTACCACGTACTCGGCGGCGCCATCAGCCCGATCGACGGCGTCGGTCCCGACGACCTGAACATCCGGCGCCTCATGCAACGCCTCGCCGACGGCACCGTCACCGAGGTCATCATCGCGACCGACCCGAACCTCGAGGGGGAGGCGACCGCCACCTACCTCAGCCGGCTGCTCCTCCCGATGGGGATCCGCATCACGCGCCTCGCCTCCGGTCTCCCCGTCGGCGGCGACCTCGAGTACGCCGACGAGGTCACCCTCGGTCGTGCCTTCGAGGGTCGCACCGTCGTCAGCGGCTGACCCCGCCGCCGCCTCGCCCCCCCTCCGCCCCTTTTTCGCCATCGGTCCTCTCTCAGGAGTCGGCCGGTGTGTCGGGGCTGGTGGGTTCCGCCGTGCCGCCGGAATCCTGAGTCGGGGCAGCCGGGCGCGCCTCAGGCGTCGGCGGAGGGCGCCGGCCACTCGGCGACCACCGGGCGGGCCGACAGTTGTCGTCCGATCGCGGAGAAGCCGAGCTTGCGGGCGACGGCGCGAGAGCCGGGGTTCGTGTCGGCGGCACGCCACTGGGGGAGGAGCCCAGCCGCGAGGGCGTGCTCGACCGCGGTCGACGCGAGTCGGGTCGCGAGACCGGTCCCGCGAGCCTCGGGGGCGGTCAACGCCGTCACGTGCGCGACGCCCAACGGCCACGACCGGTAGCCGGCGACGGCGAGGACCCGACCGTGCTCGCGCACCGAGAACAGCGGCGAGGTGATGCCGAAGATCCCGCTCTCCGAGGCCTCGTCGTCGCCGACCTTCGACAGCAACGACTCGATGGCGGGGTCGCTCGCCTTGCTCGCCACCACGTCGATCTCCTCGGCCGGTCGGAACCGCCCGGGTAGCAGGTAGTCGAGCGTCGCCGGCCCGAGGACATCGGCCACCTGCACGCGCGAGCGGAGGAACTCGACCGTCCCGACGCTCCTCGGTGACTCGTCCTCGATGGCGAGTCGCCTGGCGGTGTCGTCGTCGGGCACGATCGCGAGGGCGCTGCCGTCGATCTCGACGACGCCGATCCATCCGGGCGGGCACGCCATGGAGCCGGCGTTCACGACGACGGCGACGCGGCCGGCGGAGAACCGTGCGGTCGGCGAGGCGAGTCCCTGCCAGAGGCGTCGCACCGTCGCGAGCACCCGCGCGTCTTCCTGCTGCATAGGCCAACCCTACCGAGGCCCACCCGTCTCCCCACCGCAGGAGATCGGCCCGACAGCAGGACCGGACGGGCCGAAGCGTCCTGCTGCGGGGCGGATTTCCTGCCCCGGAGCGGGTGAGGGTGCCCTTCGTCACATGAACGGCGCGGAATGCCCGGATGGGTAGGATGATCGCTGGGCCGCTCGTGCCCGCACCGACTTCCCCAGGAGATCCGATGGCATTGATCGTGCAGAAGTTCGGCGGGTCCTCCGTCGCGGACGCCGAGAGCATCAAGCGCGTGGCGAAGCGCATCGTGGAGACCCGCAAAGCGGGCAACGAGGTCGTCGTCGCCGTCTCGGCGATGGGCGACACGACCGACGAACTGCTCGACCTCGCCCACGAGGTGACGCCCATCCCGGCTCCCCGCGAGCTCGACATGCTGCTGTCCAGCGGCGAGCGCATCTCGATGGCGCTCCTCGCGATGGCGATCAGCAGCATGGGGTACGTCGCACGCTCCTTCACCGGCAGCCAGGCCGGCATGATCACCGACGCCCAGCACGGCGCCGCGCGCATCGTCGACGTCACCCCCGTGCGCCTGCGCGAGGCCCTCGACGACGGCGCCATCGTCATCGTCGCCGGCTTCCAGGGCTTCAACCGCGACACCCGCGACATCACCACGCTCGGTCGTGGCGGCTCCGACACCACGGCCGTCGCGCTCGCCGCGGCCCTCGACGCCGACGTCTGCGAGATCTACACCGACGTCGACGGCATCTTCACCTCCGACCCCCGCGTCGTCCCGAAGGCCCGGAAGATCGACCGCATCTCCAGCGAGGAGATGCTGGAGCTCGCGGCCTCGGGCGCCAAGGTCCTCTACATCCGCGCCGTCGAGTACGCACGCCGCCACGGCGTGACGCTCCACGTCCGGTCGTCCTTCAACAACAACGAAGGCACGCTCGTCCTCAACGACGCGAGCCGCAACAACCCAGGAGCAGGTGAGGCACCCATGGAGCAGCCCATCGTCGCCGGAGTCGCGACCGACCTCAGCGAAGCCAAGATCACCGTCGTCGGTGTCCCCGACCTGCCGGGCAAGGCGGCGGAGATCTTCACGATCGTCGCGAAGTCGGGCGGCAACGTCGACATGATCGTCCAGAACGTGTCGACCGCCGTCTCCGGCGTCACCGACATCTCGTTCACCCTGCCGAAGCCCGAGGCGCAGCAGGTCCTCCGCGCGCTCGCAGCCGAGCAGGAGCGGGTGGGCTTCTCGGCCATCCAGCACGACGACCAGATCGGCAAGCTCGCCCTCGTCGGTGCCGGCATGCGCACGAACACCGGCGTCTCGGCGAAACTCTTCGAGGCGCTCAGTGCAGCGGGCATCAACATCGAGATGATCTCCACCAGCGAGATCCGCATCTCGGTCGTGACGCGCGCCGACACCCTCAACAAGGCCGCCAACGTGGTCCACTCCGCGTTCGGTCTCGACGGCGAGGACGAAGCGGTCGTCCACGGCGGCACCGGCCGCTGAGCCGCCTCGTCCACAGGCTCCGGAACCAAGCCGACCAAGGACCGACGGGCGGGATCCCGCCGATCCTGATGCAAGATGGTTCACAACAACCCCCTGAAACCAGAGGAATCCCCATGAGCAACGGTGTACGTGTCGGTGTCGTCGGAGCGACCGGTCAGGTCGGCAAGGTCATGCGCCGCCTGCTGGAGGAACGCGAGTTCCCGATCAGCGAGATCCGCTTCTTCGCGACGGCGCGCTCGGCGGGCACGACGCTCCCGTTCCGTGGCCAGGACATCGTCGTCGAGGACGTCGAGACGGCCGACCCGAGCGGCATCGACATCGCCCTCTTCTCGGCCGGGGCGACCGGCTCCCGCACGCAGGCTCCGCGGTTCGCCGCTGCCGGTGCGCTCGTCATCGACAACTCGAGCGCGTGGCGGATGGACCCCGAGGTCCCGCTCGTCGTCAGCGAAGTGAACCCGCACGCCATCAAGGACGCGGTGAAGGGCATCGTCGCGAACCCCAACTGCACGACCATGGCGGCCATGCCGGTCCTCAAGGTCCTCGACGCCGAGGCCGGGCTCACGCGCCTCATCGTCAACACCTACCAGGCCGTCTCCGGTTCCGGGCTCGCCGGTGCGGCTGAACTCGCCGGCCAGATCGAGGCCGCGGTCGCTCAGGGCGACCTCACCCGACTCGTCCACGACGGTTCGGCGATCGACTTCCCGGCCCCCGAGAAGTACGTCGCCCCGATCGCCTTCGACGTCATCCCGCTCGCCGGTTCGATCGTCGACGACGGACTGGGCGAGACCGACGAGGAGAAGAAGCTCCGCAACGAGAGCCGGAAGATCCTCGAGCTCCCCGAGCTGCTCGTGTCGGGCACCTGCGTGCGCGTGCCCGTGTTCACGGGCCACTCGCTCTCCATCAACGCCGAGTTCTCGCGCGAGCTGTCGCCGGAACGGGCGATCGAGCTGCTCCGCGACGCTCCGGGCGTCCAGCTCTCGGACGTGCCGACGCCGCTCGAGGCCGCCGGTGCAGACCCGTCGTTCGTGGGGCGCATCCGTCCGGACCAGAGCGCGCCGGCCGGCAAGGGCCTCGCGCTGTTCATCTCGAACGACAACCTCCGCAAGGGTGCCGCCCTCAACGCGGTGCAGATCGCCGAGATCGTCGCCGCCGAGCTGCTCGCACAGCCTGCCGCGGTCTGACCGGCCCTCCCTCCACCCGATCGGGGACGACGACATGGCCCGCCAGCGACCACGCCTGCGCCGACGGTGGTTGGCCGCGTTCATCGCGGCGGCCATCGCCGTCACCGCGGTGATCACCGTGAGTGGTCTGCGTGCCGACGTCCAGCAGACGACGGTCGCCCGCGCCGACACCTCCGGCTCCGAGGTCGCCGTCGGACCACTCGTCGCGTTCTACGGCGACTCGTACACGAAGGGCTCGGCAGCGTCGTCGCCCGCCGCCCGCTGGTCGTCGCTCGTCGCGCAGGCCGAGGGCTGGACGGAGTACAACGCCGGCTACCCGGGTCTCGGCTTCGTCCGCAAGCGCGACAAGGTCGGTGACGTCACGGCCGACGTCATCGCGCAGCACCCCGAGGTCCTCATCGTCGCGCTCGGCATCAACGACAACTTCGAGTGGACCGGCAACGAGCAGGCGATCCAGGAGGCGATCCTGCCGGAGTTCCAGCGGTTGCGCGACGGTCTGCCCGGCACCCGAATCATCGTGGTGGAGCCCTGGTGGTACACCGCCGAGCGACCTGCCTCCGTCGAACAGATCATCGGATGGGTGCACGACGCCGCCGACACCATCGGGGCCGACTACATCTCCGGTGCGTCGCACTGGCTGGACGAGGACCCGGCGACGTGGATCTCCGCCGACGGCCTCCACCCGAGCGACGCCGGGTATGCACACCTCGCGCAGCGCATGCTCGAGGAGCTCGACGCCCTCACCCCCGCACTCCCCGGACGCTGAGCCCACGTCCACCCAGTCGGGCCGAAGTGTCTCGACATCGAGCGATCTCGTCGCACGCGATCAGCGACAGCACGCGGGTGGAGAGCTCGGGCCTCGCCGCGACTAGACTGCTCTGGTGACCGAAACCATCGACGTAGCCCTCATTGGTGGTGGCATCATGAGCGCCACGCTCGCCGCCCTCATCCACCAGGTGCAGCCTGACTGGAAGGTCGAGGTGTACGAGCGCCTGAGCGACGTCGCGCTCGAGAGCTCCAACCCCTGGAACAACGCCGGGACGGGCCATGCCGCGCTGTGCGAGCTCAACTACATGCCGCAGGACGCCCACGGCCAGGTCGACCCGGCGAAGGCCATCGGCATCAACGAGCAGTTCCAGCTCAGCCGTCAGTTCTGGTCGCACCTCGTCGAGGAGGGCCTGCTCGGGGCACCCGACACCTTCATCAACCCGACCCCGCACATGACGTTCGTGCGCGGCGACAAGGACGTCGAATACCTCCGGAAGCGCTACGAGGCGCTCAAGGATCAGCCGCTCTTCGCCGGCATCGAGTTCTCGGAGGACCCGGCCGTCATCGCCGAGTGGGCTCCGCTCCTCATCAACCGTCGCGCCGTCGGTGAGCGCATCGCGGCCACCCGGATCACCGCGGGCACCGACGTCGACTTCGGTTCACTCACGCACAAGCTCTTCGGTGCAGCGCCGAACACGCACGTCCGCACCAACCACGAGGTCCGGTCGCTCAAGCGATTGAAGGACGGCACGTGGCGCATTCGTGGCCGCCAGACCCTCGGTCGTTCACCGATGGAGATCAACGCCCGCTTCGTCTTCGTCGGCGCCGGCGGATGGGCGCTCAAGCTGTTGCAGAAGTCCGGCATCCCCGAGATCAAGGGCTACGGCGTCTTCCCCATCGGCGGGCAGTTCCTCCGCACCGACAACCCCGCGGTGGTCTCGAAGCACCAGGCCAAGGTCTACAGCCAGGCCTCGGTGGGGGCCCCGCCGATGTCCGTCCCGCACCTCGACACCCGCGTCGTCGACGGCCAGGCGAGCCTCCTCTTCGGCCCGTACGCGACGTTCAGCCCGAAGTTCCTCAAGCGCGGATCGATGCTCGACCTCGTCACCCAGGTGCGCCCGCACAACCTCCTCCCGATGCTGGCGGTCGCGAAGGACAACCCGAGTCTCATCACGTACCTCGTCGGGCAGCTCCTGCAGTCCCGCAAGCAGAAGATGGACAGCCTCCGCGAATTCCTGCCGACGGCGAAGGACGAGGACTGGTACCTCATCGAGGCCGGGCAGCGCGCCCAGGTCATGAAGAAGGACAAGGACAAGGGCGGCGTCCTGCAGTTCGGTACCGAGGTCATCACGGGTGCGGACGGCACGATCGCGGGACTGCTGGGTGCTTCCCCCGGCGCGTCGACGGCCGTGCCGATCATGCTCGACGTCCTGCGCAAGTGCTTCCCCGACCGGATGACCGCGTGGGAGCCGAGGCTCCGCGAGATGATCCCGACCTACGGCTCGACGCTGAACGACGTCCCCGCAACGGCAGCGAAGGTCCTCGAGAGCACCGCCGAAGCCCTCGACATCTCGCTGTAGCCGCCGCACGGGCCTTCGCCCGGTCTGTCGTCGGATGCCACAGGTGTAGCTCGGGAACCCTAAGCTTGCCTGGTGGCGAAACTGTACTTCCGATACGGGGCGATGAACTCCGGCAAGAGCACCGCTTTGCTCCAGGCGGCGTTCAACTACGAGGAGCGCGGCCACCGCGTCCTCCTCGCCAAGCCCTCGCTCGACACGAAGGGCGACGCCGCCATCGTCAGTCGCCTCGGCGTGACCCGCGACGCCGACTTCCTGCTCGGTCCTGACGACGACGCCGTCCGGGTCTTCGCTGAGCACCGTCGCCGGGTCGTGCAGGAGACCGGCGAGGACGTCAGCTGCCTGCTCGTCGACGAAGCTCAGTTCCTCCACGGGGAACAGGTCGACGACCTGCTGCGCATCGCGCTGCTCGAGGGCATCCCGGTCCTCGCCTACGGCATCCGGACCGATTTCCAGACCGTCGCGTTCCCCGGGAGCCGCCGCCTCCTCGAGGTGGCCCACAGCCTCGAGGAGCTCAAGACGATCTGTCGCTGTGGTCGAAAGGCGATCTTCAATGGCCGCCGGTTCGGCGACACCTTCGTGTTCGACGGCGACCAGGTCGCCATCGACGGCACCACCGTCACCTATGAATCGCTCTGCGGCGTCTGCTACCTGCAGGAGTCCGGCGGACGCCTGTCCAGCACGCCCACCGTACGTCCCACCAGTGAAGGATCACACGCATGAAGCTCTCCGTCATCGGCTGCGGCTACCTCGGGGCCGTGCACGCGGCCGCCATGGCATCGATCGGGCACGAGGTCGTCGGTATCGACGTCGACCCGGCCAAGATCGAGGCACTCTCCGCTGGACGCTCACCGATCTTCGAGCCCGGCCTGCCGGAGCTGTTGCTGGCCGGCGTCGAGTCGGGCCGCCTGCGGTTCAGCACCGACATGGCCGATGCGGCCGGGGCGACCATGCACTTCGTCGCGGTCGGCACGCCGCAGAAGGCCGGCTCCAACGCGGCCGACCTGCGCTACGTGGACGCGGCGGTGACGGCACTCCTGCCGCACCTGTCGGCAGGCGACGTCGTCGTCGGCAAGTCGACCGTACCCGTCGGCACCGCGGCACGGCTCGCGGAACTCGTCGCCCCGACCGGCGCTGTGCTCGCTTGGAACCCCGAGTTCCTGCGGGAGGGCTTCGCCGTGCAGGACACCATCGCGCCCGACCGACTCGTGTACGGGCTGCCGCCGACGCCCGAGGACGCCGCCGTCGCGCGAGCCGCCTTCGACGAGGTCTACGCCCAGGCACACTCGACCGGCACACCGCTCGTCGCCACGGGGTACTCGACCGCGGAGCTCGTGAAGGTCGCCGCGAACGCGTTCCTCGCCACGAAGATCTCCTTCATCAACGCGATGGCGGAGATCGCCGAGGTCACCGACGCCGACGTCACGGAGCTCGCCGACGCGATCGGCTACGACGCCCGGATCGGTCGCCGCTTCCTGAACGCCGGTGTCGGGTTCGGCGGCGGCTGCCTGCCGAAGGACATCCGCGCCTTCACCGCTCGCGCCGAGGAGCTCGGTCGAGGGGAGTCGGTGGCCTTCCTCAAGGAGGTCGACGCGATCAACCTGCGTCGCCGCCAGCGCGTCATCGACCTCGTCGTCGAGGAGCTCGGCGGGAGCGCCTACCAGAAGCGGGTCGCGGTGCTCGGGCTCGCCTTCAAGCCCGACAGCGACGACGTCCGCGATTCGCCGGCCCTCGACGTCGCCGTCGGCCTCAACGGCCTCGGCGCCGTGGTGCTCGCCTTCGACCCGGAAGCGGTCCCCAACGCTCGTCGACTCCACCCGCAACTGACGTTCGCGGACTCGGCCGAGCAGGCCCTGGCGGACGCGGACATCGTCGTCGTCGTGACCGAGTGGAAGGCGTTCCGCGCCCTGGACCCCTCGGCCGTCGCCGAGTTGACCGCGGGCAAGACGATCGTGGACGGACGCAACTGCCTCGACGTGGACGCCTGGCGGGGCGCCGGGTGGCGTTACGTCGGTCTCGGTCGTCCGTGACCGGTGACGAGTAGCCGGACGACGAGCACGATCGTCGCGCCGAGCAGCCCTCCGGTCGCATTGGCGTAGACGTCGGCGATCGTCGCGACGCGCTCGGGGAGCAGGGTCTGTCCGAGTTCGATCGCGACCGAGAACAGGGTCGTTGTCAATGGTGCGATCCACCAGAGGCGCAGCGGCAGCTCCAGGGCGAGCAGGGCGCCGAGCGGGATGAACAGCACGACGTTCGCGGCCGATTCGACGAAGCGGTAGTCGAACCAGGCCGGGGCGCCCGCGGCCTGCAACCGGTCGAGGATCGCGAGCAGCGTCGTCCGGCCGTCGGCGTCGACGGGCGTCGGCCAGAATGCGATGCCGAGCATGACGCACAGGCAGAGCAGCAGCAGGATCCCGATCACGATGCGCGGCGTCCGGGTCATCTGCGGAGCGGCTCCAAATCGGTCGACGAGCGTGCTGACGGCACCCCGCAATCGTAGGCCATGAGCGGCCGTGAGCCCGGTTGTCGCGTGCGCCGTCCACCCCTGAAAGGGGGCGTGCACCGACCCTCGGAGGCCATCATCCGGCGGTTAGGCTGTGCCTACCCGAAGAAGGAGCACTCTTGGCTGACCCACGCCCGGCGACCGCCGGCATCCGCCTGCCCGGCCGTCGGCGTTCGCGTCTGTGGTGGGTCGCACTCGCGGTCCTCCTCGTCGTCCTGGCGCTCGGAGCCTGGCTCGGCGTCCGGGCGTCCCTGGCGAAGAACGCGCTCGAAGCCGCCCAGTCGGAGGCGAAGTCGCTCCAGTCGGCCGTGCTGAAGGGCGACGCGAGCGGCACCGAGGCCACGCAGCGCGCACTCACGACGCACACCGGCGAGGCGGTGTCCCTGACGAGCGATCCCGTCTGGCGGGCGGCCGAGGCGGTCCCGTTCATCGGCGTGAACTTCTCCGCGGTGCGACAGGCCGCCGCTGCGACCGACGACGTCGCGGTCGACGTCGTGCCGAAGGTCGTCGAGATCGCCGATCAGGTCAACCTGTCGTCCCTGCTCCCCGGGGACGGATCGATCGCGACGGAGCCGCTCCGCGCCGTCGCGCCGACAGTGGCCGAGGCGGCTGCAGCGGCTGACATCATCGCCGGGCGCGTGGACACGATCGGCACGGACGGAGCGCTGCCGGTGGTCGCCGACGCCGTCGAAAAACTCACCCGGACGATCACCGGTGCCTCCACGATGCTCGACACCGCGGCGCGGGCCACGGCGCTCCTGCCGGACATGGCGGGTGGGGCCGGGCCCCGGAACATCATGGTGATGATCCAGAACAACGCGGAGCTGCGCTCGAGCGGCGGCATCGCCGGGGCGGTGGCCCTCATCCATGCGGAGAACGGCGCCATCACCTTCGCCGGCACCCGGGGGAGCGACGACTTCTCCGGCTTCCCCGCCCCCGTGCTGCCGCTCACCCCGTTCGAGCAGAACGTCTACACCGACAACCTCGGCCGGTACATCCAGGACACCAACCTCACGGTCGACTTCAGCCGCACCGGCGAGCTCGCCGCAGCCATGGGGACCCAGGTGTTCGGCGTGCCCATCGACACCGTTGTCGCCGTCGACCCCTACGTCCTCGCCCACCTGCTGGAGGCGACCGGACCCGTCGCCCTCCCGGACGGCACCGAGCTCACCGCCGACAACGCCGCGAAGACGCTGCTGAGCGACGTCTACGCCCGGTTCCCCGACCGGCTCGTCCAGGACGCGTTCTTCGCCGCGGTCTCGGGTGCGGTGTTCGAAGGCATGATCTCCCGCTCGCCCGACCCCGGCGCCCTCGTCCAGGCCCTGTCCGAGTCCGGCGCGGAGAACCGGCTCCACGTGTGGAGTGCGGTCCCCGCCGAACAGGCGTTGATCGCCCAGACGAGCCTCGCCGGGATCCCGCCGGCGACCGACGATGCGGCCGTGTACACCGGGGTCTACCTCGAGGACCTGACCCGCGCGAAGATGGACTACTACCTGGAGACGAAGGTCGACATCCGCGACGCCCGGTGCACGAAACAGGGCGCCGAATACGTCGTCGCCGTCACCCTGACGTCCACTGCGCCGGCGGACGCCGCGACCTCCCTGCCGGACTACGTGACCGCAGGCGGGCGTTTCGGCACCCCCGCGGGAGACATCGCGACGCGCGTCGTGATCCACGGTCCGCTGGGCGCAGCCCTGCTCGGAGCGAGCGACGGCGAGGACCTGCCGGTCAAGGCCGTGACCGACCCGAACGGTCGTCTCTACGCCCAGACCGATGTGACCCTCACTCCGGGGGCGACAACGGAACTCGTCTTCACGGTGCTCGCCCCGAAGGCCTCCGACGTACCCCCAAACCTGGTCACAACCCCCGGAATCACGGGCAAAACGACCATTTCAGCCTTCCCCCGGTGCGGCTCCTGACATAGCATGACAACACCTCAGGAAGCCACGCACCCGAATTCGTGACCCTGGGGAACCTCGCGCGGACGCCCACCCGAAATCGGCGGACGCAGGGGGTATTCGACGTTCCTTGGGGATATCAACATGAAGCGCACCCTTGCCCTAGCATCGCTCTGCCTCCTGGCAGTCTTCGCGGCCCCGACCGCCGCGAGTGCAGCGACCGACTCGTCCACCTACGGCCCTGCCGGCTGTGCGACCCTCACACCGGTGTCGGTGACCCAGGGGGAGTCGACCGTCTTCCGCTGCGACGGCACCTTCGACCCCGGCACTCCGGTGACGGTCACCGTCGCCGGACCCGGCTGCAGCATTCCCGCTGCGAAGCCGAACACCGCCGGCGCGACCGAGCAGGCCGCCGAGCAGAGCGCCGTGCCGACGTCCGGCACGTTCAGCGCCGACGCCGCCCGGGCGTTCGCGGTGACGATCGAGACCAGCAAGACCGCCTCCGGCACCTGCATGGTGACCGCAGCCCAGGGCGCGACCACCGAGAGCGCCTCCTTCCAGGTCTCGGAGCGCGAGTTCGCCTCGACCGGCTTCGACGGTGGAGCCCTGCCGTGGATCGGTGGAGGACTCCTCGTCGTCGGTGCCGGCGTCATCGGCGCGATGGCGATCCGTCGCCGAAAGACGGCCTGATCCGTCGGTCGGAGTCCGTGGTCCGAGCGGTCCTCCGCTCGGACCACGGCCTGACGGAAGGGCCCCTCGCCCTCCTGGGCTTCGGCTTGGCGGCGTCTTCGCCCGGCTTGGCGTCAGACGGACAGGGCGTACCCCCAAAGGTGGTCACATCCGCGGAATTCCGCGGTTTTCCAGCCCTGGCGAGATGACGGCTGCCCTAGCATGATGACGGCCATGGAGGCCACGAGTGAACAGCGCTCGGCTCCAGGCCCTGTCCGCATGTCGCATCACGCAGCGCATGCGCCATCCGCACACCTAGGGGCCCGCACATGAAACGAACTCTCTCCGCCGCCGCACTCGTCCTCCTCGCCGTCGTCGCGCTGCCCACCGCAGCCAACGCGCTAGAGGGCGACAGCTACGGTCCTGGCAGCTGCAACTCGATCACGCCGGCGAGCGTCGCGCGCGGCGCGGCGGTCTCGTACTCGTGTTCGGACTTCTGGGTCGCGAACCAGACGGTGTCGATCACCATCGACTCCTCCGCGGCCGGTGTCTCCGCTCGCACGCTGTCGACCGTCGCCGACGCGGCAGGCGACATCCAGGTCTCCATCGACACGGCTGCGGACCCCGCAGGCACCTACACGCTGACCGCGACCCAGGGCACCGTGACCGACTCGTCCGACTTCACCGTCCTGGACCCGGCGGACGCCGCTGCGGCCGCCGCATCGGCCTCCGACCCGTCTGCCGGGGGCAACGCGCTCGCCGACACCGGATTCGCCGGAACCGCCCTCCCGTGGGTCGCCGGCGGGCTCCTCGCCGTCGGTGCTGCCGCGCTCGGCACCGTGGTCGTGCGTCGCCGCCAGCAGGCGTGAGAAGACGGATCGGCCGGGCGGCGATGGCGGCGTCCGGCTGATCCGGTCCGGGATCCACCGATTCCACGAAGTGGCGAACAGCCGCTGAAAAATCGGCTATCCTAGACAAGGCCTTCGGGCCATCGGGGTGTGGCGCAGTTTGGTAGCGCGCTTCGTTCGGGACGAAGAGGTCGTGGGTTCAAATCCCGCTACCCCGACAGTACAAGCCCGGTCAGACGAGAAATCGTCTGGCCGGGCTTCTCTGTTTCTCCGGGGCCCCCGGTCCCTGAGCCTGTCGAAGGGCAGCACCCACCGGCGATCCCGGTCCCTGAGCCTGTTGAAGGGCAGCACCCACCGGCGATCCCGGTCCCTGAGCCTGTTGAAGGCAGCACCCACCGGCGATCCCGGTCCCTGAGCCTGTCGAAGGGCAGCACCCACCGGGGTCCCGGTCCCTGAGCCTGTCGAAGGGCAGCACTTCGACAAGCTCAGTGACCGGCGGAGGGCGCTCAGGCCGGCGATCCCGGTCCCTGAGCCTGTCGAAGGGCAGCACTTCGACAAGCTCAGTGACCGGCGGAGGGCGCTCAGTGACCGGGGGAGGGTGCTCGGGCCGGGGGTCCCGGTCCCTGAGCCTGTCGAAGGGCAGCACCCACCGGGGTCCCGGTCCCTGAGCCTGTCGAAGGGCAGCACCCACCGGGGTCCCGGTCCCCGAGCCTGTCGAAGGGCAGGCACCCACCGGGGTCCCGGTCCCTGAGCCTGTCGAAGGGCAGTCGGGCCCGGTCAGACCACCGTGCGACGGGGGAGGAGCGTCACGAGCGATGCTTCCGGCCGGCAGGCGAAGCGCACGGGCGCGTAGATGGACGTCCCGACACCGGCCGACACGTTCAGGTACGCCGAGCGGAGGGCATGGCGCCAGACACTGAGCCCCTTCACCTGCTTGCGAGGGATGTCGCAGTTCGTCACGAGTGCCCCGTAGCCGGGCACGCAGACCTGACCACCGTGGGTGTGCCCCGCGAAGATGAACTGCGCACCCTGCGTCACGAACGCGTCGAGCACCCGCCGATACGGAGCGTGCATCACGCCCACCGTCACGGTGTGCGCCAGCGACGGATCGTCGGTCTCCAACGTCTCGGCGTCCAGTCGTTCGTCGATGAGTGCCGTGAGCGTGTCCAGGCGGTCGAAGTGCTTGTGCGGGTCGTCGACGCCGAACAGGTCGAGGCGTGTTCCACCGACCGAGATCTCACCGACCGCGTTGTTGAGGTCGATCCAGCCGAGTTCGTCCATGAAGAACCGCTCGAGCGCACCCGTGTCGAGCGTCGTCGGGGAGACGTGCTTCGAGGAGGTCTGCGTGAAGTACTTGAACGGGTTCTTCGCGGTCGGGCCGTAGTAGTCGTTCGAGCCGTGCACGAACGCCCCGGGAACTCCCGCGAACACCGAGAGCGCAGCCCGGATCCCGTCGATGCCCTGCTCATGCCCCAGGTTGTCGCCCGTGTTGATCACGACGTCCGGCCGGAGATCGGCCAGTGACCGCAGCCAGGCCTGCTTGCGACGCTGCCAGGGCGCCATGTGGAGGTCGGAGAGGTGCAGGACGGTGATCGGCTCGGCGTCGGGCGGGAGGACCGGAGCGGTCACCCTGCGCAGCGTGAAGGCGTTGCGCTCGATCACCGACGCGTACCCGAAGGTGAGGGCCCCGAGGCCTGCCACGACGGCCGCTGCCGTTCCGAGTCTGCCGCCGGTGCTCATGGGTGCCGCCATCGATCGTCTCCTCCTTCGGTCGCCGAGTGGTTCCGACCGTCCCACGAGCGTACCCGCTGGCCCCTCCGAAGACGCCCGGAGCGCGTCCGAGGGTACGACGAAGGGCCCGGTCGACATCCGACCGGGCCCTTCGTCATCGCGTCAGAGCGTCAACACTTGTCCTTCGTGATCGACACCGTGATCTTCGCGTCCTTCTTCGCCTGGGATCCGGCTGGTGGATCCACGCCGGTCACCTTCGTGCCCGTGGCCGCAGGGTCCGCGACGCACTTCTGACCCACGTTCGAGAACCCGGCACCCTGGATGGCCGCCTTCGCATCGTCGAAGCTGGCGGCAGCACTCACATCGGGGACGACGCCGACCAGGCCGTTGCTCGTGTAGACGGTGATGATCGAGCCCTTCGGGACGGTGCCGGCAGGGTTGGTGCTGGCCGCCTGACCCACGGGGAGGGCGGAGTCGGCGGCGCCGCCGTTCGCGAAGCCGAAGCCGGCATCCTCGAGGATCTTCTGTGCCTCCTCGATGGACTTCCCGGCGACGTCCGGCACCTGCACGGACTGGCCGTTGATGAGGGATGGATCCGGGTCGCCGAACGCTGTGCCGCCGTACTTGCCGTTGGCGACCTCCATGATGCGCGGCCAGATCGAGTGACGGAGGACCGCGACCTGCCCGGCATCGAAGTAGGTGCGTCGGAGGTTGACGTGGCCGGTGGCGTTGAAGACCCCGACGACGGTAGCCGCGGAGGTGCTCGCACCGCTCATCCAGGTGGCCTCGTTGTTGTCGGTCGTTCCGGTCTTGCCGATGAGCGGGATGCCGTCACCGATGCGCGATGCGCTCGTCGTACCGCCGTTGAAGGTCGCCTGGAGGGCGACGTTCGCGGTCGCCGCGACGTTGGGCTCGAGGCCCTGGCGGCAGTTCGCCGCCGGAACGGGGATCTCCGTGCCGTCGGGCTTCACCACGCGGTCGATCGCGATCGGGTCGCAGGTCACGCCGCCGGATGCGAAGGTCGCGAAGGCCGTCGCCATGCTGAGCGGAGCCACCTCGTTCGTGCCGAGCACGGTGGCAGGGGACTGCAGGAGCGGCCCGCCGTCGGCGCGGTGCACGCCCATCGACTCGGCCGTCTTGCGGATGCCGCAGAGGTCGAGCTGCTTGGACATGGCGATGAAGCCGGTGTTGATGGAGGCCTTCGTGGACTGCAGCGCCGTGTAGTAGCCGCCGTTGCCGCCCTCGTCGTTACCGGGGTTCCAATCGGAGCCGGCGTAGACCGTGCCGCCGTCGGCGCAGGAGTCCTTGAACGTACCCCACGGCGATCGCTTGCGTCCGTCGACGCCCTCGTTCAGGCCGTGGCCCTCTTTGAGCCACTCTGCCAGGGTGAAGGTCTTGTACGTGGAGCCGGGCTGGAAGCCGCTCGATCCGCCGTAGTCGTAGTCGGTGTTGTAGTTGACGCCGCTGAAGTTCGCTCCGGTCGCCGCGATCTCCGGATCGTTCGTGTAGTCCTTGTTCTGCGCCATCGCGAGGATCCGCCCGGTCTTCGGCTGGACCGTGACGGCGACCGCGCCGATGTCGAGCTGGTCGCTCGCGTGCGGGATGTACGCGTCGAGCGCGCTCTGTGCGGCCCACTGGAGGTCGAGGTCGAGCGTGGTGAACACGCTGTAGCCGCCGCGGTTGAACGCTGCCCACCGCTCGTCCTCGGTCTCGCCGAAGATCGGGTTGTTCTGGAACACGCGGGTGACGTAGTCGCAGAAGAATCCGGAGCCGGGGCTGATGTTCACGGCCGTCTGGCAGCCGGTGCTCGCCGGCGTGATCGTGGGCGTGATCACGGTGGCGATCGCCACGTCGAACTGCTCCTGCGTGATCTTGCCCTCCTTGATCATCTGCTTGAGGACGTAATCGCGGCGGTCCTTCGTGAGGGCGTAGCCGTTGGCCGCGCCGTTGGTCTCGCTCTCGGGGCGGTCGAGGCGCAGCGTCTCCGGGTTGTTCACGATCGCCATCAGCGTCGCTGCCTGCTCCAGGTTGAGGTTCGCCGCGTTCGTGGCGAAGTAGTAGTTCGCTGCGGCTTCGATGCCGTAGGTACGACCACCGAAGCCGGCGATGTTCAGATACCCCCGCAGGATGTCCTGCTTGCCATAGCGCTTCTCGAGGCCGATCGCCATACGCATCTCCTTGAGCTTGCGCTCCGGAGTGGTCTTGGTGGCCTCGTCGTACGCGGCCTCCATCTTCTCCTTGTCGGTGATCGCCTCGGCCTTCTGCACGAGCACGTTCTTCACGTACTGCTGCGTGATCGACGAACCACCCTGGAGGTCGTTGCCGGACAGGCTGATCGCGGCCGCACGGATCGTACCCGTGAGGTCGACGCCGCCGTGCTCGTAGAAACGCGGATCCTCGGCCGAGACGGCCGCGTCCTTCACGAACTGGTTGATCTGGTCCCAGCCGACCTCGATGCGGTTCTGCGTGTAGAACGACGCGAGCAGCTGCGGCGTACCGGCACTGTCGGTCGCGTAGATGTTGGACTTCTGCGCCAGCTCGTCGAGGGCCAGGTAGTCGGGCAGACCATCGAACACGTTGATCGTGCTGTTGGTCGCGATCCCCGTTACGGCGAGCGCCGGGGTGACCGTGGCGGTGACGAGGACGCCCGCGGCGACACTCAGGCCGAGGAAGCCGAGGAAGCCGCCGAGCACACCGGTGGCCGTGCGATGTTGTTGAGGCATGGATCGATGCTAAGCGACAATCCTGAAAAAGGCCCGCTCAGCACCGCGTTGAAACCCGATCGTTGCCGCCGGGCGAGCTGATGCGGCTACCGCTCGGCACGCGACCGGCAGCTGCATCGGATCATCCGGGCGAGCCGTTCCCGTTCCCGTTCCCGGCTCCGCCGCCGTTCCCCGGGACGTTCCCCGGGGCTGCGGGCCCGCCGTCCTCTCCGGTCCCATCGGTGTCCCCGCTGTCGCCCGGTGCCGGTGTCGGCGCTTCGCTCGGGGCCTGCGTCGGGTCGGTGGTGGGTGTCGGCGCAGGCGTCGAGTCTTCCTCGCTGGTCCCCGAGCCGTCGCCCTGCAAGGTCGCCCGGTCGGCCGCGGGGAAGTCGCCGCCCGGGTACTTGGCGAGCGCGGCCGACATGATCTGGGGCCAGATGTAGTGCCGCATGGACGCGACCTGGGTGCCGTCGATGTAGGTGTCGCGGAGGTTGACGTGTCCGCTGACGTTGAAGGTGCCGACGACCGTCGCGACCGTCGTGCTCGCACCGCTCATCCAGGTCGCCTCGGCGTTGTCCGTGGTCCCGGTCTTGCCGATCAGCTCACCGACGCCGTCGGTGCGGGCGCCTGAGGCGGACGCGGTGCCGCTCGACACGACACCCTGGAGGACGTCGTCGGCTGCGGCCGCCACCTTCGCGTCGACCGACTGGCGGCAATTGGCGGAGGGGACCTCGGCGGTGGAACCGTCGGGCTTCGTGATCGAGTCGATCGCGATCGGGTCGCACGTCTTGCCACCGGCGGCGAGCGTCGCGAAGGCGGTCGCCATGCTCAGCGGAGCGACCTCGTTCGTGCCGAGCACGGTGGCGGGGGAGTTGTTCAGTGGAGCGCCGTCGGCACGGTGCACGCCCATCGACTCAGCGGTCTTGCTGATGTCGCAGAGGTCCAGCTCCTGCGCCATCGCGATGAACGCGGTGTTGATCGACTGCTGCGTCGCGCGTCTCACGGTGTAGGACCCCGATTCGCCCTCGTCGTTCCGCGGACTCCACCCGGCCTCCGCCTGCTCCGTCCCACCCGGGACGCAACTGTTGGTGAAGGTGCCCCAGTCGGATCTCCGGTTGGCGTTGATCGACTCGTTCACGCCCTTGCCCGACTTCAGCCAGTCCGTCAGGGTGAAGATCTTGTACGTCGACCCGGGTTGGAAGCCAGCAGAGCCGCCGTACGCCTGATCGGTGTTGTAGTTGATCGCGCTGTAGTTCGAGCCCGTCGCGAGCACGTCGGGATCCTGCGAGTAGTCCTTGTTCTGGGCCATGGCGAGGATCCGCCCGCTGCCTGGCTGCACGCTCACCGAGACGGCACCGAGGTCGAGTTCAGTGGTCGTCTTCGGCACGTACTCGTCGATCGCGGCCTGCGATGCGTTCTGCAGATCGAGGTCGAGGGTCGTGAAGACGCTGTAGCCGCCGCGCTTGAAGTTCGTCCACCGTTCGTCCTGAGTGGCGCCGAAGATCTCGTTGTTCTGGAGCACGTTCGTCACGTAGTCACAGAAGTAGGCGGAGGACCCGGCCGCGGAACAGCCGGTGATGGGAGGCACGATCGTCGGGGTGATCGGGATCGCCACCGCGGCATCGTGCTGCTCCTGTGAGATCTTCTGCTCCTTGAGCATCTGGTCGAGGACGTAGTCCCGTCGCGTCTTCGTCAGGGCGTAGCCGTTCGCCGCGCCGTTGTCGGCGCTGTCGGGCTTGTCGATCCTCAGGTTCTCGGGGTTGTTGACGATCGCGAGCAGCGTCGCTGCCTGCTCCAGCGTGAGGTTCGCCGCAGTGGTGTTGAAGTAGTAGTTGGACGCGGCCTCGATCCCGTAGACGCGTCCGCCGAAGCCGGAGATGTTGAGGTACCCGCGGAGGATGTCCTCCTTGCCGTAGGTCTTCTCGAGACCGATCGCGAGTCGCATCTCCTTGAGCTTGCGCTCAGGGGTCGTCGCGGTCGCCTCCTCGTAGGCCGCATCGCTCTCCGCCTTGTCGGGGATGGCCTCCGCCTTCTGCACCAGGACGTTCTTCACGTACTGCTGCGTGATGGAGGAGCCACCCTGCGTCGACCCACCGGCGGCGTTGTTGACGACCGCGCGGACAGTGCCCGCGAGATCGATGCCACCGTGCTCGAAGAAGCGGGGGTCCTCGGCCGAGACCGCGGCGTCCTTGGCGAACTGGGAGATCTGGTCCCAGCTGTCCTCGATCCGGTTCTGGTCGTAGAAGGACGCGAGCAGCACCGGGTTGCCGGCGGAGTCCTTGGCGTAGATGCTCGACTTCTGGGCGAGCGAGTCGAGCTGGAGGTAGTCGGGGAGGCCGTCGAAGACGGAGATGCCCGTGGAGGTGGCGAGACCGGTCATCGCGATGGCAGGGGTGACCGCGGCGGTGGCGAGCACACCGGCGGCGACGCTCAAGCCGACGAAGCCGAGGACGCTCTGTGCGACCGTCTTCGCGGGGGTACGTGGTTCAGGCATAGGATCGAAGGTAAGCGGGGAAACTGTGAGCGAGCTTCACTTGGGGCTCGCCATGAACATCCCCTGCGCCTCCGCCTCTCCGTGCGGAGCGCCCGATCGAGGAGAGACATGACCCGCTGGGAGTACCTCACCACGCCGTTGATGATCCACAACACGGCTGCCATCCTGAACAACTGGGGCGGGGAGGGTTGGGAGCTCGTCCAGGTCGTCACCGGTCCGGAGGGTGGGCTCGTCGCCTACCTCAAGCGCCCCATCGCCGACTGACCCGACGTCCCGGAGGAACCCCCATGTCCCAGATCGCCGACCGACTCGCCGAGCTCGGTATCACCCTGCCCACCGTCGTCCCGCCCGTCGCCGCCTACATCCCCGCGGTGGTCTCCGGCGAGCACGTCTTCACCTCGGGCCAGCTGCCCATGACCGACGGCAAGCTCCCCGCCACCGGCAAGGTCGGTGAGGGCGACGGACTCGTCTCGCCCGCCGACGCGAAGGCGTACGCCCGGACGTGCGCCCTCAATGCGCTGGCCGCGGTGGAGAGCCAGATCGGTTCGCTCGACCGCGTCACCCGCGTCGTGAAGGTCGTCGGTTTCGTCGCCTCCGACCCGGCGTTCACCGGCCAGCCCGGCGTCATCAACGGTGCGTCAGAGGTCCTCGGCGAGATCTTCGGCGACCTCGGCGTGCACGCCCGGTCCGCCGTCGGCGTCGCCGTGCTCCCGCTCGACTCGCCCGTCGAGGTGGAGCTCATCGTCGAGTTCGCGTAGCGCCTCGCCGCGCCACATGCACGAGAGCCGGACGGAACGACTGATTCCGTCCGGCTCTCGTGCATTCAGCGATGCCGCCCTTGAGCGACGGCAGCCACCACGGATTGCTCCACCCGCTCCCACTCATGCATCACCTGCTGATAGCTGAAACGCAGCACGGTGTAGCCGAGCAACACCAATCGCCGATCCTGGCGCAGGTCCCGACTCCGCTGCTGCGGTTGCTGGTGCGGGGTATGCCCATCGAACTGCAGAACGAGGCGACGGCCGATGAGACCGTCGACGCGGTGGCCGTCGACGACGGCCTGTTGCTCCATGCGCAATCCGATCCGCTCGAGTCGGATTCTGGGGATCGTCTCGATGCCCGAGTCCGCCAAGCCAGTGCATTCCGCGACGACGGCGCGGAAGCGCGTCGAACGAGTCTCCAACCGCACGAGGTGGTCACGGTCGATGAGTCCCATGCGAATCGCGGACTCGGCCGTCGTCAGCGCGGATTCGAATGGTTGACAGGTCGCCAAGTGGATGAGGGTCGTCTCGACGGGCTCGACCAGTCGACGGCTACTCGCGCCTGGCGGCGTGCGCATCCAGTGGAGCTTCACCTCGGGAGGTGAGGGTTCCGATGAACTCGCCCTGACGCTCACGTGGACGAGCCCGTCGTCGATTACCCAGAGTCCCAGCGCGCGAGCCGCGCTGAGGCACGTCAGCTTCCCTCCCCGCGCTGCCGCCGTGGTCAGAGCGGTCGGCGCGGTGGCCGTCGCGAGCCATCGGCGACGAATGAGTCGGAGGGTGCCGGCTCTGAGAGCGGAGTCGATCTGCGTTCGTGTCGCGCCGAGCTCGATCGCCTCCCGGCGTTCAGCGATGCCGTCGTGTCGATCCAGCCATCCGATGAGGTCCATGCCGGCAGCTTGATGCAGGCGGGGTGTGACCGCCGGTGGGAGCGGACCGGATGTGGATGGCCAGGTCGTGATGCGTGCCTGGGAGGCGGTCGCCACATGCACGAGAGCCGGATGGAATCAGCGATTCCGTCCGGCTCTCGTGCTTGTAGCGACTCGTTACGTGCTCTTCACCATCTTGTCGGTGATGATCTGCATGACCGTGGTGTCGGCGAGCGTCGTGGTGTCGCCCACCTCGCGGCCCTCGGCCACGTCGCGGAGGAGACGACGCATGATCTTCCCCGAACGCGTCTTCGGCAGCTCGTTCACGAGGTAGACCTCGCGTGGGCGGGCGATCGGACCGATCTGTTCGCCGACCCAGCTGCGGAGTGCCCCGGTGATGTCCGCGAGCCCGGACGCCTGCTCGAGGTGGGACTCCTTGATGATGACGAAGGCGACGACCGCCTGCCCGGTGGTCTCGTCGGCCGCACCGACCACGGCGGACTCGGCCACCATCTCGTTGGCGACGAGTGCCGACTCGATCTCTGCGGTCGAGAGTCGGTGCCCGGAGACGTTCATGACGTCGTCGACGCGGCCGAGCAGCCAGACGTCGCGGTCGGAGTCGAGTCGGGCACCGTCGCCGGCGAAGTAGAACGGGCCGCCCTCGACGTCCCAGAACTTCTCCCAGTAGGTCTCCTTGAACCGCTCGGGGTCACCCCAGATGCCGCGGAGCATCGACGGCCACGGTTCGGTCACGACGAGGAGTCCACCGCCGCCGGCACCGACCGCGCCACCGGCGTCGTCGACGACGTCGATGGCGATGCCCGGGATCGGGACCTGCGCGCTGCCGGGCTTGGTCGACGTGACACCGGGGAGGGCCGACACCATGATCGCCCCGGTCTCCGTCTGCCACCAGGTGTCGACGATCGGCGCGACCTTGTTGCCGATGATCTTGCGGTACCACATCCACGCCTCGGGGTTGATGGGCTCACCCACCGAGCCGAGCAGACGGAGCGACGACAGGTCGAACTGCTTCGGGATCTTGCGACCGAGCTTCATGAACGAGCGGATCGCCGTCGGAGCCGTGTAGAAGATGCTGACGCCGTACTTCTCGATGATCTCCCACCAGCGTCCCGGGTGCGGCGCGTCCGGCGTCCCCTCGTAGAGCACCTGCGTCGCGCCGTTCGCGAGGGGTCCGTAGGTGACGTAGCTGTGACCGGTGATCCAGCCGATGTCGGCCGTGCACCAGTACACGTCGGTCTCGGGGTGCAGGTCGAAGACGTTCTTGTGGGTGAACGCCGTCTGCGTCAGGTAGCCACCCGAGGTGTGCAGGATGCCCTTCGGCTTCCCGGTGGTGCCGGAGGTGTACAGGATGAAGAGCGGCTGCTCGGCGGGGAACGGCTGCGCGTCGTGCTCGGGCTCGGCTTCGGCGATGGCCTCGTGCCACCAGAGGTCGCGTCCGGTCGTCCACTCGACCTCGTTCTCGCCGCGACGGACGACGAGCACGTGGTCCACGGTCGTCTGCTCGGGCAGCTCGCCGCGGCTCGCGAGCGCCGCGTCGACGGCGGGTTTGAGCGCGGAGACCTTGCCCTTGCGGTAGCCGCCGTCGGCGGTGATGACGAGCTTGGCCTCGGCGTCGTCGATGCGGGAGCGCAGGCTGTCCGCGCTGAACCCGCCGAAGACGACCGAGTGGACCGCGCCGATGCGGGCGACGGCGAGCATCGAGACGATCGCCTCCGGGATCATCGGCAGGTAGATGGCGACCCGGTCGCCGGCTTCGACGCCGAGGCTGGTGAACAGGTTGGCCGCACGCTTGACCTCTGCCGTGAGCTCGGCGTAGGTGATCGTGCGGGTGTCGCCGGGCTCGCCCTCCCAGTGGAGGGCGACGCGGTCGCCGTTGCCGGCCTCGACATGCCGGTCGAGGCAGTTGTATGCGACGTTCAGCTCGCCGTCGTCGAACCAGGTGGCGAAGGGAGGGTTCGACCAGTCGAGGGTCTTCGTGAACGGCTTGCTCCACGTGAGCAGCTCGCGGGACTGTTCGGCCCAGAAGGCGAGCCGGTCACTCGACGCCCGCTCGTAGAGTTCGGCGCTGGCGATCGCCTGCGCGGCGAACTCCTCCGACGGTGGGAATCGTCGGTCTTCGTGCAGCAGGCTGTCGATCTGAGTGCTCATCGTGTGTGTCTCGCTCCCTTGCGAATCCGCGTTCCTGACTCGAGCTGCCGAGGCGGGTCGAGTCCGTGCCATGCACGAGCGTAGCGCGTTCTCGGTTGCGGGTTTGTCACTCATCCGAACAAATTCGTGGGCCCATTCTGTGAATGATCTGGGCATGGTAGGGAAACCACTCGATCTGGGGTCGTCTGAGTGCTTGTGTTCCCCGTCCACTGGCGTACACTTGGACCCGGCCGAATACACATTCGTGCATGCAGTGCCAGCGATTCCCCCCAATCCGGCACTGTAGAGGCGGCACCCATTCCCCCCAATGGGTGCCGCCTTCTTCTGTCTCCGGTGCCGGCTGCAGGTGGCGGCCGGACAGTATTCGAATATTGCTTATAGTTCTGCCACTATCAGCTCTATGCTTCTGAGATGACCGATCTCCTCCTGGCCGTCGTCGTCGACATCGTCGGTTCCCGCCGTCTCGACGATCGCACCCGCGCTCAACGCACGATCCAGGACGTCTTCCTCCAGGTGGAGGCCACGTGGCCCGCCGAGCAGCCGCTGCGTCCGACGGTCGGCGACGAGTTCCAGGTCGTGTACGCGGACGTCGCGACCGCGCTGCGTGCCACCACCCTCGCGCGACTCCTGTTCCCCGCCGGGGTCGACTGCCGGTTCGGCCTCGGCTGGGGCGAGGTCACGGACATCGATGCCGGGCAGGACGCCATCATCCAGGACGGTTCCGCCTGGTGGCGGGCCCGAGCCGCCATCGACGAGGCGCATCGGCGGGAGGACAAACGTCAGCCGTACCTGCGATCGTGGTTCGAGGGCGAATCGCCCCAGGACGGAGACGCCATCGTGAACGCACTCCTCACCCTGCGCGACCACACGATCGATCAGATGCGGAACCCCCGGCAGCGACAGCTCGCCGCGGGTGCGCTCCTCGGCCGCTCGCAGGAGTCGATGGCCCTCGAGGTCGGTATCTCCCAGTCCGCGGTGTCGCAGAACCTACAACGATCGGGCGGCGCCGCGCTCGTCTCGGCCCTCGACCTGCTCGCCGGAGCGCCGACTCGATGATCACGGCCGTCCTGTTGCTCATGATCGGGGTCGCCGACATCTGTCGTGGACTGATCCGGGGCCCGCGCTGGTCGCCGGCGATCGGGCTGCTGGTCGTCTGGCTGTTCGCCGTGCTGGGCCTCGGGCTCGACTGGTGGTGGCCGACACTGACAGCCATCGTCGCCCTCGGATGGATCGTGGCCATGCCGTCCTCGGACACCTCACGACCACGCGGACTCTGGCCCGTGCTCCTGCTCGGTCTCCTCGTCGTCGCGTCCACGCTCGTGTTCGGGGCGGGCGGGACGGCCGACAGCCCCGCCGCACGGGTCTACGCGGGCTTCGACCTCGGCGTGCTGCAGGAGGTGCCCCTGGCTCTCGCCGTCGCAGCCGGGTCGATCCTTGTCTTCCTCACGCGGAGCAGCAACCTCATCGTGCGGGCGTCGCTGCGCCGCGCGCGTGAGGACGATGAGCCGCAACCGGCCGCGAAGCCCGCCTCCGCCTGGACGGTCAGGATCCGCGGTCGCGAGTGGGGGAGCGTCGAGCAGGGCGCCACGCCGCGGCGTCCGACGACGCAGCTGCTCGGTGGCCGACTCATCGGCCCGCTCGAACGGGTCTTCATCGTCGTCCTCGCGCTGAGCGGCACCGGCATGGTGATCGCCGCCCTCGTCGCGGCCAAGGGCATCGTGCGCTTCCCGGAGATCTCCGAGGATCGCGGTGTCGGTGGGAAAGCGGAGGAGTTCCTCGTCGGCAGCTTCACGAGCTGGGCGATCGCTGCTGCTGCGGTGCTCTACCTCTGGGTGATCGCGGCCGGGTGAGGCCCCGCAGGGTCCCGCGTCGGTTCACGCGGGACCCCGTGTCTCATCGCTGCTCGAGGAACGCCGCGAGCTGCTCCTGATCGGGGTACGACGCCTGGGCGCCGGCCCCGGTCGCCGCGTAGCTGCCGACGGTCGAGGCGAATCGAGCCGCGTCGACGAGTTCGTCGCCGGCAGCGAGTCGCAGCGCGAGGGCACCCATGAACGCGTCGCCGCAGCCGGTGGTGTCGACGGCGTCCACCGTCGGTGACGGAACCGACGTCGGGTCGGCCTCGCCGTCGATCACGACACTGCCGGCGGCCCCGGTCGTGACGACGGCTCGGCGGATGCCGTGGCTGCGCAGCGCCGTGGCGGTCGCCTCCCACCCGGCCTCCTCCGGGTCGACCCTTGCGAGGTCGGCCGCCTCGTGCTCGTTCACGAGGAGGACGCCGGTCGCCTGCAGGAGTTCCTCCGGCACCGGCCCGTAGGGGGAGAGGTTGAGGAGCACGAGCGCCCCGGCCGCAGCGCCCCGCCGGGCCGTCTCGAGCACGGTGTCGATGGGCACCTCGAGGCACAGGCAGACGACGCCGGCACCGTCGAGCGCTGTCCACGCCTCGCCGATCCGATCCGGCGTGAGGGTGCCGTTCGCCCCGGGCGACACGATGATCGTGTTCTCCCCGGCGTCGTCGACGGTGATGACAGCGGTGCCCGTCGCGACGTCGTCACGTCGGGCGATCCGGGTGACGTCGACACCGGAGCTCGAGAGCGACTCGCGCAGGAGGGACCCGTGCGCGTCGTCGCCGACCGCGCCGACCATGGTGACGTCGCCGCCGAGTCTGCCCGCGGCGACCGCCTGGTTGGCGCCCTTGCCGCCCGGGATGACGGCGAGTTCGGATCCCGTGAGCGTCTCCCCGGGCTGCGGGAAGCGTGCTGTGCGGACGACGAGGTCCGCGTTCAAGGACCCGACGACGACGATGCGTGGACTCTGCATGGTGACCTTCCTAGGCTGCCGAGGCGGTCTCGGCCGGACGGACCTCGGCGCCCGCGGGCTTCGGGATGAGGAACGACACCAGCAGGGCGACCGCGGTGATGCCCGCGCCGACCAGCATGGCACTCGTGTACCCGGCCGTCGACGTCCCTCCGGCGGGCGCGACGGCGATCTGGACGGCGGGGAGGACGACGAAGCTGAGGCCGGCACCCAGGTTGAAGGCGCCCGCGTTCAGTCCGGGCAGGAAGCCCGGGTTCTCCTTCGGCGACAGGACGATGCCCAGCCCGTTGAGCATGATGTTGCCGATGCCCGCGTAGGTCGCACCGATGAGGACGGTCGTCGCGATGAGGACGGGGAGCGAGTGCACGCCGACGAGCGCCATGATGACGATCGAGACGATGCTGCCGATGAGGCCGATGCGGAGCACGTTCAGGTAGCCGAGCGTGGGCGCGAGACGACCGGCGAACGGGCCGACGAGCCAGCCGACGAGGGCGTACGGCGTCAGGAACGCGAGGGAGGCGAGGTCGGCCTCCATGCTGAAGCCTGCGTCGACGTTCTGGGCGATCGAGGTGACGAGGCCGTTGGCGACGGCGAAGACCCCGGTCATGGTGAGCAGCGTCGTGAGCAGGAGCGCCCAGGTGCTGCGCTGGCGGAGGTGTCTCGTGGCGACCAGCGGTTCGGCGACCCGGTTCTCCACGGTCCAGAAGATCCCGAAGGCGACGAGGGCGACCACGATGAACCCACCGACGAGCAACCAGTTCGCCGCCGCGAGCTTGCCGGCCTCGTTGAACGCGGTGAGCAGTGCGGCGATCGACACGACGAGCGGGAGCACGCCCCACCAGTCCATCCTCGTGCCCTTCGAGGGCTGCGAGTTCGCGGCCCACAGGACGACGAAGACGATCGCGACGGCTGCGACGACGGCCATGGTCCAGAAGACGGACCGGAAGCCGTGGTTCGTGACGAGCCAGCCGCCGGCGAGGGCGTCGATCCCGGCGATGCCGCCGTTGACCGCGGTGATGAGCCCCATCATGGCGCCGTACCGCTTCGGGTCGGTGACCTCGGCGCGCAGCATGAGCAGGGTGATGGGCACGACCGGCCCGGACACGCCCTGGATGATGCGGCCGACGAACAACATCTCGACGTTCACGGCGAGGGCCGCGACGACGGTGCCGACGAGCATGACGACGAGCATCCCGGTCAGGACACGCTTCCGGCCGACGATGTCGCTGAGGCGGGGGAGGAAAACGGAGAACAGCGCCGCCGTGGTGAAGAACATGGTCTGCGACAGGCCGATGGTGGCGTCGTCGGTCTGCAGTTCGCGCGCCATGCTGACGAGCGCGGGGCTCAGCATGCTGGCGTTCAACTGGAACGCGATGCACGCGGCGAGCAACGCCGTCATGAGGGCGCCGATGCGGACGGCGGGCTTCGTGGAGTTCAGGAGGTCGCTCACAGCTCGATCTCCCCGATGTTCTCGAGGGCGTCGGTGACGAGGCCCCAGAAGCGTGCGTGGTCGAGTTCGGTCGCGGCCCAGGTGCTGCAGTCGTCCGGAGCCGGGCTGCGGAAGTCGGCGACCGTCATGCCGAGGGTGAGCGTGCCCGTGAGTTCGATGTCGATCGGCACCTTGACGGTCCGCACGATCGTCGGGTCGATCACGTAGGCGACCGCGCACGGGTCGTGCACGGGCGGGCTGTCGAAGCCCTGCGCGTCCTTGTAGGTGGTGCCGAAGAACTCGAGCAGCTCCTCGACGAAGCGTGCCGGGCCGGTGCCGATCGCGGCGATCCGCTCGACGACCTCCGGGGTGGCGAGGGCCTGGTGGGTGAGGTCGAGGCCGACCATGACGACGGGCCAGCTCTCGTTGAAGACGATGTGCGCGGCCTCGGGGTCGATCTTGATGTTGAACTCGGCCACCGCCGACCAGTTGCCGACGTGGTAACCGCCGCCCATGAGGACGACCTCCTTGACGCGCTCCACGATGCGCGGCTCCTTGCGGGCCGCGAGGGCGATGTTCGTCAGGCCGCCGGTCGGGACGAGGGTGATCTCGCCCGGTTCGTGCGACATGACGAGGTCGATGATGAGGTCGATGGCGTGCCGGTCGTCGAGGGCGATCGCCGGTTCGGGGAGGACGGGGCCGTCCATACCCGATTCGCCGTGGATGTCCGGCGCGTTCTCGAGCGGGCGCACGAGCGGGCGGTCGGCACCGGCGGCGAACGGCACGTCGGTGATCCCGGCGATGCGGGCGACGGCGAGGGCGTTCCGGGTGACCTTCGGGAGCGTCTGGTTGCCGACGACGGTCGTGACGGCGAGCAGCTCGATCTCGGGGTTGCCGTGTGCCAGGAGGATCGCGATCGCGTCGTCGTGGCCTGGGTCGCAGTCGAGGATGATCTTGCGGGGCATGGTTCTCCACATCGTTGGGGTGCTGGGGAAGCGGGCGACACGGCACGTAAAGCGCTTCAGGTCCGCCGGGAGCAGCCTATGTCAAGCGCTTTAGGTTCGCCAAACCGGGTCATTCGGCCCAGGGTTCCGCGGCCCCGATACGATCGACGAGTGCCCCTCGAACCGAACGATCCCCAGCCATGCGCCGCCCGTCGCGTCACCGCGGCGATGGTGGCGGAGCGAGCCGGGACGTCGGTCGCGACCGTGTCGCTCGTCGCCAACGGCAAGGATGCAGGGCATGTCTCGGCACAGAACGCCGAACGGGTGCGCCAGGCGATCGCCGAGCTCGGCTACGTCGCCGACCACGCCGCGCGGGCGCTCGCGAGCGGGTCGAGCAACCTGGTCGTCTTCGTGACACCGGATGCGTCGAACCCCTACTTCGGTGCGGTGATCCGGGGGCTCAGGGCCGGCCTCGGCGACGCGTACCAGCTGCTCGTGTCGGTGACCGGGGAGGGCGACGTGCCCACGGCGGCGGCGCTCGGCCGACTCGCGGCCCTCCGACCGGCCGGGGTCGTGGTCGACGCGCCGAGCGAGGCCTTCCTCGATGAGCTCCGGCTCGACACCGCGCTCGTGTTGCTCGACGCACCCCGCCTCCCGACGACGACGGCGGAGGCCTCGTCCGGTGCCGTCGCCGCCGACCGACGCGCCGTCTCCGTCGACTTCGACCTCCTCGGCGGTGTCCGGGCACTCCTCGACCACCTCCACGTCCTCGGTCACCGGCAGCTCGGGTACCTCGGTGGGCGGACGGCGACGGACACGTTCCTCCTGCGTCGACTGCTGCTCGAGCGTGAGGCCGCCGTGCGCGGGATGCGGGTGCACGCGGACGATCGAGCGGAGAGCATCATCGACCTCGAAGCGGCGGCCGCGGCGTTCGTCGACAGCTGGCCGCGGTGGCGCGACGCCGGGGTGACCGCGCTGGTCTGCGCGACCGACACACACGCGTACGGGGTGCTGCAGTCGGCGCGGGCGATGGGCATGCCGGTGCCGGGTGAGCTCGCGGTGGTCGGGTTCGACGATCTGGCGTCGTCGGTGGTGAGCGACCCGCCGTTGACGAGTGTGCGGTTGCCCGGCGAGGCGCTCGGTCGCGCTGGTGCGGAGCAGCTGCTCGCTCGGATCGAGGGCCGGACGGTGGCACCCGCCCCGGTGATCGGCGCGGACCTCGTCATCCGCGCCTCGACGATCGGCCGCTGAGGCGGGTCGACGTCCGCCTGACACCGCTCCACAACCGGGGCCCTCTGCGTGAGATCGTGGGATCCGGGCCCCGCACCTCGGGGCTCGACCCGGCCCTTCTACGCTCGGCGCATGTCCGATCGCTTCGTCGTCTCCGTCCCGCCCGAGGCCACCCCTCCTGATCCGCCGGGAGCGGAGGCCGACACCGAACCCGCGCGTGCGGGCGAGTCGCGCGGAGTCACGGCGCTCGCCGACTTCGGGGCTCTTGCTCCCTACCTCGCCGATCCGGGGGTCACCGACCTCTTCGTCAACGGTTCGTCCGGCCTCTGGCTCGACCACGGTGCCGGGCTCGTCCGTGAGGCGGGGTGGCGCTCCGATGAGGCGACCATCCGCGCGCTCGCGGTGCGCCTGGTGGCGAGGGGCGGGCGGCACGTCGACGAGGCGACCCCGTGCGTCGATGTGCGTCTGCAGGACGGCGTGCGGGTCCACGTGGTCCTCCCGCCGGTGTCGACGCGAGGGACGCTCCTGTCCATCCGGGTACCGCGGGACGAAGCGCTGGGGTTCGATGCGCTCCAGGCCGCCGGGATGTTCCCGGCGACGGTCGCCGAGCTGCTGCGCGACGCCGTCGCCGCCCGGACGAACATCCTCATCACGGGCGCGGGTGGCTCCGGGAAGACGACGCTGCTCGGCGCCCTGCTCGGTCTCGCCTCACCCGCCGAGCGGCTCGTCGTGATCGAGGACGTCGCCGAGCTGCGGATCCTCCACCCGCATGTCGTCGCACTCCAGTCGCGCCAGGCCAACCTGGAGGGTGCCGGCGGCATCGACCTCGAACGCCTCCTCCGCGAGGCCCTCCGCATGCGCCCCGACCGGCTCGTGCTCGGCGAGTGCCGGGGGCCCGAAGTGCGCGAGCTGCTGTCGGCGCTCAACACCGGGCACGACGGTGGTGCCGGCACCCTCCATGCGAACTCCGTGACCGACGTGCCCGCCCGCTTGGAGGCGCTCGGTGCGCTCGCCGGAATGAGTCAGGAGGCCGTCGCGCGTCAGGCGACGAGCGCGATCGGACTCATCGTGCATCTGGCGCGACTTCCTGTCGGCCGGCAGGTGGTCGCCGTCGGCCGTCTCCTGATCGACGAACACGACCGCCTCTCCGTCGAGGAGTTGCCGTGATGTCGTCACGCGTCCTGCGGCGGGTGCTCGCGGTGCTTCCCGGCGCGGCCCCGCCGGACGATGACGGTCCCGCTCGTGTGGCGCGCACCACCCGTCGCCTGGCCGTGCTGCTGGGTGCCGGCGTCGCGCCCGGCAGCGCCTGGAGGCATCTGGCCCTGGAAGCGGACGCCGATGCGCGGACACCATCAGCAGCGGTGCCCGACGGCCTCGCGACGGATGAACCGGACGACGAAGCCGGCCCGACGAGCGATCATCGGTCCGACGCGGCGGTGCTGTCCGCGGTGGCCGATGCTGCAGCGCATGGCGGCGACCTGCCGGCGGCGATCGCCGTCATCGCTGATCAGGAGACCGGTGCGGGCGCCCGGACGGCCTGGGCGGGCCTGGCCGCCGCTTGGCAGGTCGCTGCGATCACCGGCGCGCCACTCGGCGTCTGTCTGCGCGACCTCGCCGGGTCACTGCGCGAGTTGGACCGCATCGGTCGCGACGTCGGCACGGCGCTCGCCGGACCGTCCGCGACGGCGAGGCTGGTGCTCTGGTTGCCGCTCGTCGCCGTCCTCCTCGGGATGGCCCTCGGTTTCGACACGCTGCGGACGCTCTTCGCGACACCTCCTGGGCTCTGCTGTCTCGCGGCCGGCGTGGCGTTCCTCATCGTCGGTGCGCGCTGGAGTTCGGCACTCAGCGCACGGGCGGCCAGGCGCGACCCCGCACCGGGGTTGTCGCTCGACCTGGTCGCGGTGGCGATGGCGGGTGGGGGAGCGGCGCCGACGGCCCGATCGATCGTCGAGGAGGCGTGCGAGCGGTTCGCCGTCCCCTACGACGGTGCCACGATCACGGGCGTCCTCGCTCTGTCGGCCAGGGCGGGCATCCCCGCCGGCGAGCTGCTGCGCAGTGAAGCGGAGCAGCAGCGTGACCAGGCGCGGTCCGACGGCGAGCGGGCTGCCGCGATCCTCGCGACCCGCCTCATGATCCCGCTCGGGGTCTGCATCCTGCCGGCCTTCCTCCTCGTCGGTGTGGCTCCGCTCCTCCTCAGTGTCGTCACGTCCACGACGCTCGGCTTCTGACGCCCCGGACGCCGCCGACCCGCCGTGCTCCGATCGCGGGACTGCTTCAGTCGCGGGAGCGTGGCAGTGCGCGCCAGCAGCGTGCGCCGATGAGCACGGCGACGGTGATGATCACGATCGGCACGAGGATCCACGCGACGTCACCTGACCAGCCGACACCGATGCCGTCCGCGTTCGCGAAGGCGAGCACGTCGACGAAGAAGAACCGTGCGTGTGCTTCATCGAGCGTCGACTGCTCGACCACCGCGAGCATCCCGAGGGTGAACAGGGCGAACGAGAACCAGTAAGCGAGGATGGCGACGCCGCCCCAGACGACCCCGATCGACCAGGTCGGTCGCAACCTGGCCGGGTCGTCGGCGTAGCGGGCGGCCAGGGCACGTGGTGAGCCGAGGTCGGCCAGCGCGATCGTCATCGGTCGCCGATCGACCGAGAGTTCGTCGCGGAGCGATCGGATGATCGAGCGGCGCTCCCGCCCCGTGACCACGGCTTCGAGGTGCCAGTCGAGGCGCTGCAGGTACGAGTCGCGTCGCCAGCGGTCCGCGAAACTCAGCCCGCGTGCAGCGCGCTCGGCGAGCAGGTCGTCCGCTGTGGGGCGCTTCTGATCGATCATGCTGATGCTCCTTCAGGGTCGATTCCTCGTTCGGCGATGTCGGTCATCGCCCTCCAGCGGGCGATGGCGTCGAGCCTCGCCGCGTCTCCTCGTTCGGTGATCGTGTAGTACTTCCGTGCTGGGCCGCCCGATGAGGCGACCCGACGCGCGGTCACCAGTCCGTCGCGTTCGAATCGGCTGAGGACCGGATACACGACGCCGGTCGCCAGATCGGCGAGACCGAGGGCTCGGAGCCGCTCGACGAGCTCGTACCCGTAGGTCTCGCCGCGGTGCACGGTGGACAGGATGAGCATCGGCAACACGCCCCGGAGGAGTTGCGAGTCGCGAGCCGCCAACTGTTCATCCATGACTATTACTCAAGCATGAATAGCGAGTGATCGCAAGACGAGCCCGCTCCACAGCCGGCGTGCGGGCTCGACCCGTCGTCATCTTCACTGCCGACGGCCGGCAGCCGGAGGGGATCGCCGAACATGGAGGTGTTCGTGCCACGAGCGCAGCACTCCGGTGCGGGGAAGGAACATCATGATCACGATCGGTCGTCGAGTCGAGCAGCGTGTCACGCGCGAGGCGCGGCGCGTCCTGCAGGACGAACGGGGGTCCGCCACGGCGGAGTACGCGGTGGCCACGATGGCGGCCGTCGGCTTCGCCGGGCTCCTCGTCGCCATCCTCCGCGGAGACGAGGTGCGGGGCATCCTCACCGACCTCATCCGACGAGCCCTGACGGCGAACGGTTGAGCCGTGCGGCTGAAGGTACCGACCTGCCGTTCGGAGGACGGCGCGGTGACCGCGGAGTTCGCGGTGGTCGTCCCGGCCGTCGTCCTCGTGCTGGCGATGGGGCTCTCCGCGGTACAGGTCGGGCTGACCCAGCTCCGCGCGACCGACGCGGCGGCGGACGCCGCCCGGAGCCTGGGGCGAGGCGACGACGCCGGGACCGCGGCGGGTCGGGTCGCCCGCGTCCTCCCGGGGGCCACCATGACGAGCGTCGTGGAGGGCGACCTCGTGTGCGTGCGGGTCGACGCTGACGGCGGATCCGGCCTGGCCGGCGTCGTCCCGGTGTCGGCATCCTCGTGCGCCATGCGTGACGGCCGATGAGCGTGAAGTGGCGCTGCCTGGTCCTCCGCGCGAAGAACGGGATCCAGGAGGAGACCGGAGCCGGGTCGGTTCTCGCGGCAGGCGTCCTCGGCGCGCTGGTCACCGTCCTCCTGGCGACCCTGCCCGTGGTGACGCTGTTCGCCGCTCATCAGCGAGCCGCGAATGCAGCCGACGCAGCCGCGTTGGCGGCAGCCGACACCGCGTCCGGCCGTCTCCCAGGCTTCGCCTGCGAAACTGCTCGCATGGTCGCGGCGCGCAATGCCGCGTCGCTCGGCACCTGCAGTGTGGAGGGCGTCACCGTCCTCGTCGACGCCACTGTCGACACGGCCTTCGGCGCCATCACGGTCGCCGCGAGAGCCGGACCTCCGCCGGAGGCCTCCGGCGCAGTCGTCGGGGTGCCCGTGGCCGCCACCTATTAAGAGGTAGCGGTGCGATCGGTCAGCCTTGACCGGAGTCGGTCGTGAAGACCGCCTCCAGGAAGCGGTAGTCGACGGCGCTCGGGGCGCCGGAGTCGTCGTACTCCTCGCCGGTCGTGCGGGCGTACCGGTAGACCTTGCCGGCGGTGCCGCTCGGCACGTCGACGGTGGGCGTCGGTGATCCGTGGTCGCTGAGTCGGGCGCTGATCGTCTTGCCCTCCAGTGGACCGTCGGTCAACTTCACGGTGTAACTCGTCTGGGTACTCATGGCAGACATTCTGCTCCGAACGCCGGAGAACGCAAGGGGATGGACACGCGCGTGGCCGCCCCACGATTGGACAAGCCTGCTGTGCACGTGTGTATGGTGTGCCTGATGGAAGGAGCCTCGTGGCAGGCAAGAAACTCGTGATCGTAGAGTCACCGACCAAGATGAAGTCGATCGCCGGATATCTCGGTGACGACTACGAGGTGCTGTCCTCGGTCGGTCACATCCGCGACCTCATCGAGCCGAAGAACCTTCCCGCCGAGCTCAAGAAGGGCTCGCTCGGCAAGTTCTCGGTCGACGTCGACAACGGCTTCGAGCCGTACTACGTCGTCTCCGACGCGAAGAAGAAGACCGTCGCGGACCTCAAGCGCGCACTCAAGAACGCCGACGAGCTCCTCCTCGCGACTGATGAGGACCGCGAAGGCGAAGCCATCGCGTGGCACCTCCTGCAGGTCCTGCAGCCCAAGGTCCCCGTCAGCCGCATGGTCTTCCACGAGATCACCAAGGACGCCATCCTCGCTGCGAAGGACAAGACGCGGCCCCTCGACACCGACCTCGTCGACGCCCAGGAGACCCGCCGGATCCTCGACCGCCTCTACGGGTACGAGATCTCGCCGGTGCTCTGGCGCAAGGTCGGCCCCGGGCTGAGCGCCGGGCGCGTGCAGTCCGCCGCCACCCGACTCGTCGTCGACCGGGAGCGCGAGCGTCTCGCCTTCCGCGCCGCCTCCTACTGGGACGTCATCGCCCGCTTCCTCCCCGAAGCCGACGCCACCGGAGCACCCTTCACCGCGCGTCTGGTCCGGCTCGACGGCGACCGCGTCGCCACCGGCCGCGACTTCGACGACCTCGGCCAGCTCAAGGGCAGTGCCGTCCCGCTCGACGAGCAGCGTGCCACGGCGCTCGCCGCAGCACTCGAGCAGTCGAAGGCGACCGTCCTCTCCGTCGAGTCCAAGCCGTACTCCCGCCGGCCGGCGGCACCGTTCACGACCTCCACACTCCAGCAGGAGGCCGGTCGCAAGCTCCGGTTCTCCGCTCGCCAGACGATGAGTGTCGCGCAGTCGCTGTACGAGAACGGCTACATCACGTACATGCGTACCGACTCGCCGTCGCTGAGCAAGCAGGCGATCGACGCGGCTCGGAAGCAGGCTGCTGCCCTCTACGGTGCCGAGACGGTGCCCGACAAGCCGCTCCTCTACAGCGGCAAGAGCAAGAACGCGCAGGAGGCGCACGAGGCGATCCGTCCCTCGGGCGACACGTTCCGCACGCCGTCCTCGCTCGCATCGACCCTCCGCGGGAACGACTTCAAGCTGTACGACCTCATCTGGAAGCGCACCGTCGCAAGCCAGATGGCCGACGCGAAGGGCTCCACCGCGACGATCACGCTCGAGTCGAAGACCGACGTGGGCCGTGCCGAGTTCACCGCGTCCGGCACCGTCATCACCTTCCGCGGCTTCCTCGCCGCCTACGAAGAGGGCCAGGACGAGGACCGCAACTCTCAGGACGACGCGTCCGAGGCGAAGTTGCCGCCCCTCACCGAAGGCCAGCAGCTCGGCATCGAGGACCCGGAGGCGAAGGGGCACGAGACCTCGCCGCCCCCGCGCTACACCGAGGCCAGCCTCGTGAAGCGGCTCGAGGAGCTCGGCATCGGCCGACCGTCCACGTTCGCATCGATCATCTCCACGATCATCGACCGCGGCTACGTGACGCAGCGCGGCCAGGCGCTCATCCCCAGCTGGGTGGCGTTCAGCGTCGTCCGTCTCCTGGAGGAGTACTTCGAGGAACTCGTCGAGTACGACTTCACCGCTGAGATGGAGAACGACCTCGACCGGATCGCCGGCGGCTCGGTCGACCGCGTCGACTGGCTCAAGGGCTTCTACTTCGGCGACGATTCGGGTCGCGGCCTGCGTCAGGTCATCGACAACCTCGGCGACATCGACGCCCGCCGCATCAACTCGATCGTCATCGACGACGGGGTCACGCTCCGCATCGGCAAGTACGGCCCGTACCTCGAGGTCACGCCCGACGGTCCGCCGCCGGCCGAAGGAGAGGAAGCCCCGACGCCGCGTCGGGTCAACCTGCCTGAGGACCTCGCGCCCGACGAACTGACGCCCGCGAAGGCGCACGAGCTCATCGACGCACCCGTCGTCGGCGATCGCGTCATCGGCGTGAACCCGGCGACCGGCAAGGAGATCGTCGCGAAGGACGGACGCTTCGGCCCGTACATCACCGAGGTCGACCCGGAGCCCGAGGCGGAGCTCTCCGTCGACACGGCGACCGGCGAGGTGACCGAGCCGGCAGCGGGTGCCAAGAAGAAGGCCCCCGCCAAGAAGAAGGCGGCAGCCGAGAAACCCCGCACCGCGTCGCTCTTCAAGTCGATGGACCTCGCGACCATCGACCTCGAGACCGCGCTCAAGCTCCTCGACCTGCCGCGGGTCGTCGGCGCCGACCCCGAGTCGGGTGAGGAGATCCTCGCGCAGAACGGTCGCTACGGTCCGTACCTGAAGAAGGGCACCGACACCCGGTCGCTCACCTCCGAGGACGACATCTTCGCGGTCGACCTCGCCGGTGCCGTGGAGCTGTTCGCGCAGCCCAAGTACGGAGCACGGAAGGCGTCGAGCGCCCTCAAGGAGTTCGAGGCCGACCCCGAGAGCGGGAAGCCGATCAAGATCAAGGACGGCCGCTTCGGCGCCTACGTGACGGACGGCGTGACCAACGCGACGATCCCTCGTGGCGAGGAGGTCGACGACGTCGACTTCGAGCGAGCGGTCCAGCTCCTGGCGGACAAGCGCGCGAAGGGCCCGGCGAAGCCGAAGGCCGGTCGCAAGGCTCCCGCGAAGAAGGCACCCGCGAAGAAGGCTCCGGCCAAGAAGACCGCCGCCGCGAAGACGGGGACCGCCAAGACGGCGGCCACGAAGTCCGCGACGGCCACGTCGACCGCCCGTTCGGAAGCTGCGAAGAAGGCTGCCGCGACCCGCGCCGCGAACAAGGCGGCTGCGGCGAAGGCCGACGCCGTCACGTGAGCGGGGGAGGACGCCCTCGGGGCCTGTTCATCACCCTCGAGGGCGGTGACGGCGTCGGGAAGTCGACGCAAGCGCGACTCCTGAGCGACTGGTTCGAGCAGCAGGGACGGACGGTCGTCCGGACCCGTGAGCCGGGCGGCAGTGAGCTCGGTGTCGAGATCCGCGAGATCGTGCTGCATCACCGGGGCGACATCAGCCCGCGAGCCGAAGCCCTGCTCTACGCGGCGGACCGTGCTCACCACATCGCCACCGTGGTGCGCCCGGCTCTCGCGAGGGGCGAGGTCGTCCTGCAGGACCGGTACCTCGACTCGTCGGTCGCCTATCAGGGCAGCGGACGCGTGCTCGACGCGCAGCAGATCCGCGACATCTCGCTCTGGGCCGCCGAGGACCTCCTGCCCGACGTGACCGTCCTGCTCGACCTGGACGTCGCCGTCGCCCGCGGTCGTCTCGACAACGCCAACAAGCGCTTCGACCGGCTCGAGGCCGAGGCGCAGGACTTCCACACCCGGGTGCGGGAGTCGTTCCTCGCCCTCGCGGCCGCAGAACCCGAGCGGTTCCTCGTCGTCGACGCCGCGCTCCCGCCCGAGCAACTCGCCGCCGACATCCAGGCCCGCATCGCGCCGCTCCTCTGAGCGCCAACCGTTCCGATCCCTGAGTCCACATCCCTCCGGTCCCTGAGCCCACACCCTTCCGGTCCCTGAGCGCACACCCTTCCGGTCCCTGAGCACACACCTTTCCGGTCCCTGAGCCTGTCGAAGGGCGCACACCGTTCCGGTCCCTGAGCACACACCTTTCCGGTCCCTGAGCCTGTCGAAGGGCGCACTCCGTTCCGGTCCCTGAGCCCACACCCTTCCGGTCCTTGAGCCTGTCGAAGGGCGCACTCCGTTCCGGTCCCTGAGCCCACACCCTTCCGGTCCCTGAGCCTGTCGAAGGGCGCGCATGTGTGGTCGGCACTTCGACAAGCTCAGTGACCGTGGGTCAGCTCAGTGACCGTGGGTCAGCTCAGTGACCGTGGGTCGGCTCAGTGACCGTGGGTCGGTTCAGTGACCGTGGGTCGGTTCAGTGACCGTGGGTCGGCTCGGTGACCGTGGGTCGGCTCGGTGACCGTGGGTCGGCTCGGTGACCGACGCGCACCCCGCCGGCTCAGGTCGGTGCCGCCCGGTATCCTGGAGGTATGGCTTCCTGGACCGACTTGACGGGTCAACGCGACGCGATCGAGCTCCTCCAGTCGGCGTCGGACCCGGTCACGCCCAAGGGCCTCACTCACGCCTGGCTCATCACCGGGCCGCCCGGTTCCGGCCGGTCGACCCTCGCCTACGCGTTCGCCGCCGCGCTGCTCAGTCGTGAGCCCGGGGGCGACGACGTCACCCGTCGTCAGGTGGAGGCGCGCACCCACCCGGACCTCTCCGCCCTGAGCACCGATCGCGTGATCATCACGATCGACGAGGTCCGCGACCTCGTCCGGAACGCCTACCGCGCGCCGTCCGTCGGTCGCTTCCGCGTCATGGTCGTCGAGGACGCCGACCGCATGACCGAGCGCACCTCCAACCTCCTGCTGAAGTCGCTCGAGGAACCGCCGAGCAGCACGATCTGGGTGCTGTGCGCACCGAGCGAGGCCGACCTGTTGCCCACCATCCGGTCGCGCGTCCGCTCGGTCCGCCTCGGTGTCCCCACCATCGACGATGTCGCCGAGCTGCTGGAACGACGCGACGGTGTGGCGCCCGACCTCGCCGAGCGTGCCGCCCGCGAAGCGCAGAGCCACGTCGGCATGGCCCACCGCCTCGCGACCGACCCCGGCGCACGGCAGCGCCGTGAGTCCACGCTCCGTGCAGTGCTAGACATCCGGAGCGCCGGCCAGGCGGTCGTCACCGCGGGTCGCCTTCTGGAGTTGGCGGGCGACGACGCGAAGGCGTACACCTCGCTCCGCGACGAGGCCGAGCGGGAGAGCACCCTGCGCTCACTCGGCGTCGAGCCCGGTCAGTCGGTCCCGCCGGCCCTCCGCTCGCAGGTGCGGGCGATGGAGGAGGACCAGAAGCGGCGCGCCACCCGCAGCCTGCGCGATGGTCTCGACCGGATCATGGTCGACCTGCTCTCGCTGTACCGCGACATCGTGCTCCTGCAGCTGGGGCACGACGCCACGATCATCAACCGTGAATTGCGTCCGGAACTCGAGGAAGCCGCTCGCCGGACGACGCCTGCGGTTACGATCGAAACCTTGGAGGCGATCTCCGTCGCCCGCACACGAATCGAAGGGAACGTCGCCCCGGCGCTGGCCTTGGAGGCCATGCTCGTGTCGGCGGTCCGGTAGGGAGCCTCTGTGACTTCGCCCAGGCAGCAGCCGTCGGACTCGACGGGATCGACCGGTGCACCCCGTCGCAGGGGTCCCGGTGCGCGCCGTGCGGCGCGGGTCGCCCTGGTGGCCGGTCTCGCGGTCGCGGCGCTCACCCTGAGCGGGTGCGTGACGGCCTTCCTGCCGCCGAAGGCCGCCGAGCCGACGTCGTCGTCCTCCTCGCCGGCGACGAGCGACGTCGATGCCGAGCTGAAGCCCTTCTACGAGCAGAAGCTCGACTGGAAGACCAGCGGCTGTGCCGACGGCTTCGAGTGCGCCACCGCGAAGGCGCCCATCGACTGGGACAACCCCTCGGACGGCGAACTCTCCCTGGCGCTCGTGCGTCACCAGGCGACGAACGGCAAGCCGATCGGCTCGCTCTTCATGAACCCCGGCGGCCCGGGTGGTTCCGGCTACAGCCTCGTCGCCGACAGCCTCGACTTCGCGGTCGACAAGGACCTCCAGGAGAACTTCGACGTCGTCGGCTTCGACCCGCGCGGTGTCGGCAAGTCGACGCCGGTGACCTGCCTGACCGACTCCGAGATGGACGCGTACCTGTACGACGTGACGCCGGGGAAGCGCGGCTCCGACGAGTGGATCGCCGCGAACGAGAAGGCCGCGAAGGACTTCGGCGACGCGTGTGCGGAGGAGACGGGCAAGATGCTCGAGTTCGTCGACACGCAGAGCGCTGCGAAGGACCTCGACATGCTGCGTGCAGCCGTCGGCGACAAGCAGCTCTACTACCTCGGCTACTCGTACGGCACCTTCCTCGGCGCGACGTACGCGGAGCTCTTCCCGAAGAACGTCGGGCGCCTCGTGCTGGACGGCGCGATCGACCCGTCGACATCGAACTTCGAGGTCGTCAAGGAGCAGGCCAAGGGCTTCGAGAGTGCTCTGCGTGCCTACCTCGAGGACTGCATGACGGGTAAGGACTGCCCGTTCAAGGGCTCCGTCGACAGCGCGATGACCGAGATCAAGACGCTCCTCGACGAGGTCGACGCGAACCCGATCCCCGGCGACGACGGACGTGAGCTGGGCGGCAACACCCTGCTCACGGCGATCATCTACCCGCTGTACCAGGCCGATGCGTGGCCGTACCTCAGCAAGATGTTCGCCGAGGTCATGCAGGGTGGGACCGACATCGCCTTCCAGTTCGCCGACGGCTACAACGGTCGCAGCGAGTCCGGCAAGTACGCCGACAACCAGACCGAGGCCTTCAACGCGATCAACTGCCTCGACTACAGCTACGACGACGACAAGACCAAGATGGCCGACGAAGCGAAGCAGCTGCAGGAGGCGGCTCCCGTGATCGGCGAGTACATGGCCTACGGCGACACGTTCTGCGCCAACTGGCCGTACCAGACGCGGACCGAGCGTGGGGAGATCCACGCGAAGGGTGCTGCGCCGATCCTTGTCGTCGGGACGACGAACGACCCGGCCACGCCGTACGTCTGGGCGCAGAACCTCGCGGAGCAGCTCGACAAGGGTCAGCTGATCACCTACAAGGGGGAGGGTCACACGGGCTACAACAAGGGCAGCGACTGCGTGAACCAGGCGGTCGACCAGTACCTCATCGACGGCACGGTGCCGTCGAAGGACCCGATGTGCAGTTGACGGCGGGATCCTGATGACCATGACGGCGCCGGCTGAACTCGGGCTCCGCGAGCGGAAGCGGCTCGCGACGCGTCGGGCGATCCAGCACGCGGTGCTGACGCTCGCGAGTGAGCAGGGGCTCGAGAACGTGACGGTCGAGGAGGTGAGCCGTCGGGCGGAGGTCTCGCCGCGGACCTTCTTCAACTACTTCGGGACGAAGGAGGAGGCGCTGATCGGCGACATCCCGCTGATCCCGGACGGTGACGCCCTGCACGCCTTCCTCACCGCGGGGCCCGCCACCGACGTGCTCACCGATCTGGGAGAGCTTCTTGCCAGGACCGTCGGTGATGCCGACGAGGACGTCGAGATCCACCATCTCCGCAAGGACGTGCTGCGCGACCACCCGCACCTGCTGGGTGCGCGGATCGCGAGTATGCGCGGCTTCGAGGAGGGCCTCTACAAGGTCGTCGAGCGCCGGGTGCTGAACGACGACCCGACACTCGTAAAGGACGCTGAGGCGCTGTTCGACCGCTGCTGGATGGTGACGATGGTGGGCTTCGCCGGCCTGCGTCATGCCTGGCGCTGCTGGGCCGATGCGCCGACCCCAGGGTCCCTTGCGGAGCGGATCCGTCGTTCTTTCGCCGAGCTGTACACGACGGTCCAAAAGCTGCGCTAACATGGATACTCGTGCGCCGGGCGACCAGTGCACGCGCCGCCCTAGCTCAGTCGGCAGAGCATCTCACTCGTAATGAGAAGGTCAAGGGTTCGATTCCCTTGGGCGGCTCCATCAGCTTCACCCGGCCGTTGCCCTGGAACATCCAGGTCAGCGGCTGTTCTGGTTTTCGGGGCTGCTCGTCCGCGGCCGCCGAATCCGGTGCGGAGACAGCCGTAGGATGACCTGATGGGTGCACTCGCCAGAGCCACGGACGCACAGATCGATGCCGTCTGCGAAGCCTTCACGTCGGTGTCGTGGCCGCTCGGTCGCGACGACTTCACGGCACTCGCGGAGCGTCTCGGGTGGCAGCTCAAACTGGAGACGTCGAGCGGTGTCCAGCACCGTTCCGGGTATCCCGTGAACCTGCCGACCGTTCGTTCGCTCGTCGCAGATGAAGCGATCTCCCAGGTCGTGATCGCTGTCTCCGACAAGAGCGACGACCCCGGCGCGCTGCGGAGCGCCGCATACGAGCTGCAGTCGGCGCTGAGCGTGCACTTTGGTCAGCCCGCCGGATCCCAGGTCGGAGACCTGCACTGGGAACTGGCGAACGGCGGCAGGATCTGGCTGAAGACGGTGCCCAAGAAGGTGCTGCTCGTCGTCGAGGACCAGCGGTTCGCCGACGTGGAGCGGGGCGAGGAGCGGCTGGGCATCGACCCCGGCCGCAAGCCGGGCGTCGGCGACGACACTGACTGATCCCGTCTGGTCGATTGCGGCGTCATGACGACCCGTCCGCCGGCCTGATGAACACGCTCGCGATCGCGGTGAGGAGGATGAGCGCGGCGGCGACGACGAGGCTGAGTTGCAGACCGGCGACGAAGCCCGTCGAGCCGGTGAGGAGCGCCCCGAAGACCGCGATGGCGACCGCACCGCCGAGTTGGCGGAAGGTGTTGAACACCGCACTCGCGGTGCCGGCGCGCGATGCCGGGACGCTCGCGAGGACCACGGAGGTCACCGGCGGCATCGCCACGGAACCTCCCGCGGCGGTGAAGCACGCGAAGACACCCACCCAGATCGGCGACCCCAGGTGCGCGGTGGCGACGGTGCCGACGAGCCCGACCACCATGAGGAACAACCCCGCCACGATCGGGACCCGCACACCGAACCGGTTGGCGACGGTGCCACTGACGATGTTGCCGACGACGGCGAAGAGGGCCGACGGGAGGAACACCAGGCCCGCGAGCAGCGGCGGCAGTCGGAGCTGCTGCTGCAGGAACAGACTGAGGACGAACACCGTCCCGAAGTTGCTCACCATGAACGCGAATCCGACGGCGAGGGCGATGCGCATACCGCTCGATCGGAACAGATCCAACGGCATCATCGGGTGCGCGCTCCTCGCCTGGATGACGAGGAACCCGACGATGCCGAGCAGCGCGACTCCGAGGCTGGCGACCACGACAGGACTGCCGAACCCGTCCGACCCGCCCTCGATGAGTCCGAACACCAGCGCCGTCGACGCGATGAGCCAGACGAACTGTCCGGCCCAGTCGAACGGTTCCGGCCGTGCAGGGGATGATGCGACCGTCCTGAGCAGCAGGAGCATCATGATGCAGACGGGCAGGTTGATCGCGAACACCAGTCGCCAGTCGAGCGTCGTCAACGCGCCGCCGAGGACCGGCCCGAGTGCGGTGGCGACCGCGCCGCCGACCGCCCAGACACCCAGGGCGCGAGCGCGCTCGCGCCCTCCTGGGAACGCCTCACGGATGAGCGCCATGGACGCCGGCAGCATCAACGCCGCACCGGCGCCCTGCAGGGCTCGAGCGGCGATGAGGACACCGATCGACGGGGCCACCGCACACGCGATCGACGTGACGAGGAAGACGGTGATGCCGACGCCGAACGCCCGTTTCGCGCCGAACCGCTCCGAGAGGTTACCGGCGAGGAGCAGGAGGGCCGCGAACAGCACCGTGTAGGCGTCGATCACCCACTGCAGCGATGCCGTCGTTCCACCGAGGTCTCGCGCGATGCTGGTGAGCGCGATGGTGACGATGAGGATGTCGAGGGTGATCAGGAAGAACCCGAGCGCAGCCAACAGCAGCGTCAGGCGTTGTCGCGGCTTCCGGCCTGCACGGTCGTCGGCGACGTCATCGTCCAAGGCCGGTGGTGACGCGCGGTGTGCTGCCGCGTTCCCGTGGTCGATCTGCATCCCTCGATCACACACCACCGGCGACGAAGCAGGGATACTCCGCCAGGGCACGTCTCAGGGCGGCGCGGGCACGTGAGACGCTGCGTGCCTGCCCGGACGGCCTCCACGAGGTCGAGGATGGGTGTCCTGCGGGAACACCCCAGCGCCGGAGGCCGCGTCATATCGTTGTCGGCATGAACAATCGAGACGAGGTGCGCGAGTTCCTGACGACCCGTCGGGACCGACTCGCGCCAGAGCAGGTGGAGCTGCCTGGCGGAACGAACCGACGCGTGCCGGGTCTGCGTCGCACCGAGGTCGCGATGCTCGCCGGAGTGAGCGTCGAGTACTACTCGCGTCTCGAGCGCGGGAACCTCTCGGGGGTGTCGGAGGCGGTCCTCGACGCGATCGGCACCGCACTGCGGTTGGACGACGCGGAGCGCTCCCACCTCACGGACCTCGCTCGGGCGGCGAACGAATCGCCGATCAGGGCCCGCCGACGGTCTGCGCCGGCCGGCGTGCGGCCCGGTATGCAACTCGCCCTCGACTCCATCACCGCAGGCCCGGCGTTCGTCCGGAACGGCCGCATGGACGTCCTCGCCGAGAACGCACTCTTCCGCGCGCTGTACGCCGACCTCTACGCGCTCCCGGAGCGCCCGGTGAACCTGGCTCGGTTCGTGTTCCTGCACCGCGACCTCGCGGAGGCGTTCTATCCGAGCTGGTCGACCTCGGCCGACATCAACGTCGCGATCCTGCGCACCGAGGCGGGGCGCAACCCGCACGATCGGGCCCTGCAGGACCTGGTGGGTGAGTTGTCGACGCGCAGCGAGGAGTTCCGCGTCCGTTGGGGCGCGCACAACGTCCGCCATCACACGTCCGGCGAGAAGGTGTTCCATCACCCGGTCGTCGGCGAGCTCCGCATGATCTACGAGGCGATGGAGCCGATGGATCAGCCCGGCCTGAACTTCCTGATCTACAGTGCCGAACCCGGATCACCGAGCGAGGAGTCACTCAAACTCCTCGCCAGCTGGGCGGCCACCTCCGGACACCCCTCGCCCCACCACTGACCCAAGGAGCACCAAGCATGGAGTACACCCGCCTCGGAGCGACCGGACTCCGCGTCAGCCGCCTCGCACTCGGCTGCATGACCTACGGCGATCCGAACCGCGGACTCCACCGCTGGACCCTCGATGAAGCAGCGTCAGCGCCGTTCTTCCGGCAGGCGGTCGAGCTGGGGATCACGTTCTGGGACACCGCGAACGTCTATCAACAGGGCAGCGGCGAGGAGTACGTCGGACGCGCGATCAAGCGGTTCAGTCGCCGTGAGGACATCGTCCTCGCGACGAAGGTGTCGGGGAGGATGCATGACGGGCCCGGGGGATCGGGACTCTCCCGAACAGCCATCCTCGAACAGGTCGACGCGTCGTTGCGACGACTCGGGACCGACCACATCGACGTGTACTACGTCCACCGCTTCGACGAGGAGACCCCGGTCGAGGAGACGATGCGAGCGCTCGACGACGTCGTCCGGGCGGGGAAGGTGCGCTACCTCGGCGCCTCCTCCATGTACGCCTGGCAGTTCGCGAAGCTGCAGACGGCCGCAGCGGTCCACGGGCTGACACCTTTCGTCGCGATGGAGAACCAGTACAACCTGCTGAAACGCGAAGAGGAACGGGAGATGATCCCGATGTGCGCGGACACCGGCGTCGGCCTCACGCCGTACTCGCCGAACGGTAAAGGACGGCTCGCCCGGCCGCGCGGTGCAGCCACGAACCGCTCGAACATCGACGAGGTGGCGAAGGCGTTCGACACGGACGCCGACGGCCCGATCATCGACGCCGTCGAGGAGATCGCCGTCGAGCGAGGCATCCCGATGGCGCAGGTCGCACTGGCCTGGGTCCTGCGGAACCCGACGGTCGCAGCTCCCATCATCGGTGCCACCAGACCGGCACACCTCACGGATGCCGCCGCCGCGCTCGACGTGCAGCTGACGGACGACGAGGTCGCCCGGCTCGAATCGCCCTACGTGACGCAAGCGCCCTTCTGGTGGTGAGCACCACTCGGCCCGGGCGCCTCAGCGACTGAGACGCCTCGGCGGCGGCGTCAGCCGACCGAGCGGCTCCGCCGGGCCAGCGGTAGACGGACGATGAAGGTGGTTCCGGGGTCACCGGTGGCGAACGCCTCGATCGTGCCGCGGTGCGCCTGCGCGATGGATCTTGCGATGGTGAGTCCGAGGCCCGAGCCGCGGATCGTCTCCTCGCGCACGTTGCCGGCCCGGTGGAACCGTTCGAAGACCCTGGCGAGTTCGTCCGTCGGGATGCCGATCCCCGTGTCGGTGACGCGGACGATCGCATCGACGCCGTCCGAGCGCACGCTCAGGAAGATCTCGCCGGCGCGGGTGTAGGTCACCGCGTTGTCGAGCATGATCGAGAGCAACTCCCGGAGGCGTGCTCGATCGCCGACGAGCTGCAGCGTCGGCACTGCAGCCGTGCGCAGCTCAACGCCGTCGGGCAGGCCGAGTCGTCGTCGCTCGTCGGCCGCCTCCAGGACGATGGCGCTGAGGTCGACGGGTTCGTCGGTGATCTCCAGATGGGGAGCGCTCGCTGCGAGGAACTGTTCAGCCAGACGCCCGAGATGATCGGCGCTCCGGCGGATGACGGCGAGCTGGGCCTGCACGCGGGGTGCGACGTCCGTGTCGTCGTCGAGCATGTCGAGATACCCGAGGATGCTCGTGAGGGGCGTCCGGAGCTCGTGGCTGAGGCTCGTGAGCGACTCGGTGCGCATCCGGACGGCTTCGGTGAGCTCGGTCACGTCCTGTCCGACGAGGAGCGCTCCGTTCGGTTCGCCGTCGGCGCCACTGACCGGTCGGCCGTTCGCGACGAGGGCTCGTTGCTTGCCGGGAGGCCCCACCCAGTAGAAGAAGTCGCGGACGTCCTGTCCATCGAGGACCCGCACGACCGGTTGGTCCTCCGTCGCCAGCGGGGTGACACCGTCCGCCGCCCAGATGAAGCGGGCGCCCCCGGTCGACGCGTCGTAGCCGGCCAGCGTCGCGAGTTCCACGGCGAGTCGGTTGTTGAGGATCTGGTCTCCGTGTTCGTCGAAGAAGACCAGTCCGACGTTCACCTCGTCGGCGACGGTGCGGAGCATCACGGCCAGCCGGTTCTGCCGCTCCAAGGCCTCGACCTTCGCCTCGCCCTCGGCCCGCACGCTCGCCTGGGCGCGTTCGAACCGTTGCGACTGCAGGCCGACGGCGAGGATGACCAGCACCAGCAGCAGGGTGAGCGCGACGAGCTCGCTCCGGTCCCGAGCGCTCTCGGGTGCCTCGCCGTACAGCAGGCTGGGCAGCCAGATGACGAGCACGCTCCCCACGAGAGCGAGGACGACGCCGAGACGTCCGAAGCTGTAGGACAGCCAGAGCACGGGGAAGGCGAGCAGCACGATCGAGGCGCCGAGGACGGGGGACACCGCATGGTTCACGAATCCCACGACGGCGAGGTCGGCGCTGACGAGGGTGAGCGCCCACGGGCGCGCGATCCGCTCCCACGGAAGCACGAGTGTCGCGACGAGCGCGAGTCCCATCACGGCCCAAGCCAGTTGGAGCTCGGTGACCCGGAGGACGGCCGGACTGGTGGTGCCGACGATCGCCGTGACGATCCCCACCCCCAGCGCCAGCGGACCCTGACTCCGGCTCAGCAGGCCGAGCCGAGGGTGGCGTTCGGTGCCTTCGATCCAGCGTGGCATCGGGCCTCCCAGGTGTCCCGCCCGGTGTCGGGCCAATTCACTGTATCGCCGTCGCGCCTGATGGGCGGCACCCGTGATCCGCCCTCACCCGCGGGCGCGTCCGCGCGACCGATGCCTACACTCGTCGCATGCGCTTCTTCCGACGCAAGACCCAGCAGCCACCGACCCCGCCCGCCGCGACCGAGCCGGATGCAGGCGGGCCCGACGAATCCGACGACCCCGACGACTTCGACGAGCGGGGATGGGACGCCGTCACGCAGGCCGCGTCGCAGCACTACTCGGGTGCCCGCGAGTTCCATGTCGCCTACTCGCCGGGACTGCACTTCGGGTCCGCTCTGCAGGGGTGTTCGGCATTGCCTGGGCCGGACCACTGGTTCTACGTCACCTACGGGCTCACCGAGCTGTGGGGCAAGGACTCCGACGATCCGACGACCAGCGGCTTCGGGTACGAGCTCACCATGCGCGTGCGCCGGTCGCCATCGGATGAGACACCGCCCCAGTGGCCGTACCGCGCGCTGATCGTCCTCGCGCAGTACGTGCGCAGTGGGCCGCAGGAGTTGTGGCTCGGGGACCGGATCAGGCTCGCCGACGGCGTGACCGACGATCCCGACGGCGCCCTCACCACCCTCGCCGTCACCGCCGACCCGGTGGTCGAACCCATCGAGACGCCGAACGGCCGGGTCGCCTTCTGGCAGGCCGTCGCGTTGACCGACGCCGACGTCGAAGAGGCGAAGCGGTCGACGACGGACGAGGTGCTGGAACGTCGGGCGGTCGACGAACCGCTGCTGATCATCGACCCGGATCGCCGCTGAGTCGTCGGCCGAACCGGGTCAGGCGCGGTCGCTCGTCGTCCTCCGGGGAGGCGGTCCGCTGCGGCGCTCGGGCACCGGCCCGGAGTCACACCACCCGTGCCCGCTCGTCGTCCAGCACGGTGAGGGCGAGCTCGCAGAACATCGATTCGGCCCAGGAGAACCAGGGTCGCGAGTAGACGGTCGGATCGTCGACGTCGATGCTCTCGTGCACCCGGCCCGTTCCGGCATCGGTGTCGGCGATCATCCGCAGCAGACGGCGACGTTCGGCCGGGGTGCCCACCAGTCCTTCGACGGCGAGGGCGATCGGCCAGACCCGCCGATCACGGGTGTGCGGACTCCCGACGCCGCGCAACACCGAGCCCTCGAACCAGTACGGGTTCGCCGGACTCAGCACGACGTCGCGCGTGGCCGCCCACACGGCCGGATCGAGGACGGTCGGTGCGATCAGGGGGAGCGAGAGCAACGACGGCGTGTTCGCGTCGTCCATGATGAGGCTGCCCCCGAGCCCGTCGACCTCGTAGGCGTAGATCGGGACGCCACCCGGCCCGGGCACGACCCCGTGCGCCTGGACGCCGGCGACGAGTTCGGCGGACAGGGTGCGGGCTTCCCCAGCCAACGGCATGTCTTGGAGCACCTCGGTCGCGATCTCGGCGAGCGCGAGCAGCGCTTCCGCAGCGAAGAGGTTGGCCGGGATGTTGTACCCGAACGTGCAGGCGTCGTCGGACGGCCGGAACGCGCTCCACGTCATGCCGGTCTCAGCGACGGGGGAACCTCGACCGCCGCGCGGCAGCGTCTCGGTGGGGATGGCGGTCGCCCGCTCGAACCGGTACGGAGAGGTGTCGTGTCGCTGCTCGGCGCGGAGCTGGTCGACGACGGTCCGCAGCACGCCGGGCGTGGGGGCGTCGAGCAGGAACCCGGTCCGCCCGGTCCTGCGCCACAGCGCGTGCGCGAGGGTGATCGGGTAGGCGAGGCTGTCGACCTCGTACTTCTGCTCCCAGACCGCCGGATCCTCGCACACGTCTGCTGGCTCGTAGTGGGCTCCGGTCGGTCCGTCGTTGAACGCGTTGGCATACGGGTCGTGGGCGATGAACCCGAACTGCCGTCGGACGACCTGCTCCACGAGGTCGGCCAGTTGCCCACTGCGTTCGAGGAACCGCAGATACGGGGTGAGCTGGGTCGTGGAGTCGCGGAGCCACATCGCCGGGATGTCTCCCGTGATGACGAACACCTGTCCTGACGGGCCGACGCCGACGGTGTCGGTGAGCGTGGCCAGCAACGCCCTGCCGACCAGATCGCCGATCCGGCCGTCGGTGACCCGTCCCACCTCTTCGGCGGCGTCGGTGAGCAGCTCACGGGTGCGGGCGTCCGGGGCGAAGGGGGTCAGTGTTCCCATCCCGTGCGTCCTTCCTCATCGGTGACCCGCACGACGAGGGCGTCGGGCGGAGGATCGTGGCTCGGGTCCGTCCAGGCGACCACCTCCACGGGGGCGGCGACCGGACGACCACTCGCCCAGGAGCCGAGTTCGTCGAGACCGAGGGTGAACCCGACGGCGGTCGTGGACCCGGCAGCGACCCGGACACGTTCGACGGCGAGCAGACTGCGCCGGCGTGGACGGATGCCGAGCTCGTGCCTGCGTCCGTAGAGCGGCACCGCGAGGGAGGCGGTCCGGTCGGAGTCGTTGACCAGGTCGGCGGTCAGCGTGGCCGAGCCTCCGTCACGCAGCGCCTCCGAGGTGAGCGTCACGCTGTCGGGACGCAGCGTCACCGATACAGCGGGAGCGCCGCTACCGAGCAGGCTGCCCGCGGGGTGCCGAGCGTCGACGTACCCTCGGGCCGTCTCCAACCGCTCGTCGTGTGCGACGGGCAGCACGCCGTCGCTCGCGGGGAATGTCGCCGGAAGCAGCCCACCGCCGACACCGCTCGCGAGCACGTCGACGATCGCGGATCCGCCCCCGGGGCCGGGGAACGGTGCGACGATCAGCGCGTCGGACAGCGCGACGAGTGGCCCGAGGGGACGTGGACGACCGTCGATCAGCACGGCGATCACGACGGGGACGGCCGCCCGGGCGGCACGGAGGAGGTCGAGTTGCGCCTCGGGCAGGGCGAGGCGTGAGAGGTCGACGCCCTCACCGTTGGTGGTGTCTGGCGCGGGGCCGTCGACGGCGCCGTTGTCCGCGAACTCGTCGTCGTAGCTGCGCCGACTGGTCCCACCCAGCACGACGACGGCCGCGTCCGTCCCGGACAGTGCCGCGGCCACCTGTTCCGCCGCATCACCCGGCAGCCCGGAACGGTGCGACGTGCCCTGCGCGTAACGAATGTTGCCGATGCCGTGACGCGCCTCGAGCGCGGACCGCACCGTGGAGGCCTGCGGGTCGTCGGCCGGCCGCGGCGGGGTGTAGTCGCCGAGCTGGGCGTCGAGATCGTCGGCGTTCGGCCCGATCACGGCGACCACTGCGGAAGCGCGGAGCGGCAGTGCGTCGTCGTCGTGCACGAGGACACAGGACTGTACCGCTGCACGGCGCACGAGTTCGAGGAACTCCCGCGGAGGGTGGCACCTGGCCGGATCGGCGACGGCGTACTCCGGCGCTTCCTCGAGCAGGCCGACACGCCTCTTCAGCGCGAGGACCCGGTCTGCGGCGCGGGTCACGAGCGCCTGATCGAGGAGACCGCGTTCGACCGCCTCCTCCACGTGCGTGAAGGCCTCGTCCCACAGGCTCAGATCGACCCCCGCTGTGATGGCGAGTGCCGCGGCGCTCGCCGGATCGGGCGTACTGTCGCGCAACCGGTCCACCGCCGTGCCGTCGGCCATGACGATCCCCTCCCAGCCCCAGTCCTCGCGGAGGACCCCGGTGAGGAGGTCCGCGTTGGCGCTGCACGGGATGCCGTCGATGTCGTTGTACGCCGCCATGAATCCGGCGACGCCGGCCAGAGCGGCCACGTACGCCGGTCGCAGGTGGATCTCGCCGAGCTCGCGGCCGCCGATCGGCGCGCCTGACCCGTTCCGCCCTCCGATGCCGGCGCCTTGCCCGGCCAGGTGCTTCGCCACCACGGCGATGCGGTCGTCGGCGATCCGGCCGTGCGTGCCACGCCCCTGCATGCCCCGCACGGTCGCCTCCATGAGCAGCGCGGCCAGCGCTGGGTCCTCGCTGAAGCACTCCTCCGCGCGGCCCCAGCGGGGATCGCGCAGCACGTCGAGCCCGGAGACGAGCGCCACGTGCGTGCCTCGTGCCCTGGCCTCGGCTGCCACCTGGGCGCCGAGCGCTTCCACGAGGTCGACGTCCATCCCGGCACCGAGCGCGAGGTTCACCGGGAGCGTGGTGCCGCCGAGTGCCATGAGGCCGTGTGGGACCTCCTCGACGAAGAGCGTCGGCAGCCCGGATCCGCGAGTGCGGACGACCTCCTGCACCGCCTCGTAGGCCTCCGCGCTCCGTTCGGGCGGGATGCCGTTGCTCCATCGCACCTGCGACCACGGGTCGGCACGCAGGACGCCGTAGATCGCGCCGATCCCGCCCCACCGGTCGACCTCGCGTCGGAGGACGTCGGTGACGCGTGGGGCGCCGTCGACCCATTCGACGGCCTCCCACCCTTTGAGTCGCTGGTTGATCTGGCCGATCCGCTCGCGCAGGCTGAGCTCGGCCGTCGACCGGGTCATCCCTTGACGGCTCCCGACACCAGCGCCTTCTGCATCTGCTTCTGGAGGACCGTGTAGACGAGGTAGACCGGCAGCAGGGTGAGCAGGGTTCCGGCCATGAGGACACCGTAATCGGTGCCGGCGTCGACCTTGAGCGTCGGCAGCGCGACCTGGATGGTGCGTTGGGCGGTGTCGGGGCCGATCAGGATGAGCGGGTAGAGGTAGGAGTTCCAGAACGACAGGAAGTTCAGCAGCAGCACCGTCGCGATGCCGGGGATGCAGATGGGGAGGTACACCTGGCGCAGGACCTGCAGCGTGGACGCGCCGTCCATGGATGCGGCCTCCTCGAGCTCGCGCGGGATCGTCCGCATGAACGCGGTGAGGATCACGATCGACAGCGGGAGTGCGGTGGCCGGGAGCAGCAGGACGACGAAGGTGCGGGTGTGGAACAGCCCGACGGCAGCGGCGAGGAGGAACGTCGGGAACAACGCCGCGAAGGCGGGGATCAGGAAGCCGAGGTTGAAGACGTTCTCGATGACCTTCCCGAGCCGGCCCTGCGCCCGTGCGAGCGCGAACGCCGCGGGGAGGGCGAGCAACAGGGTGAGCACGAGTGCACTGATCGTGGTGAGCGCCGAGTTCGCGATCGCGAGCCCGAGGTCCGCCTGCCGGAACGCGGTGGCGAAGTTCGAGAGGTCCCACGACGTCGGCAGCGCCAGCGGCGATTCGAAGATCTCCTCGTTCGTCTTGAACGACGAGGAGATGAAGTAGTAGAAGGGGATGAGCAGGATCGCCGCGTACAGCCAGGCGAGGGTGCCGCTCGTGAGGGACCCCAACCGATCACGGAGGGGGAGGACGGTGCGTGATGCCATGAGAGTCTCCTGGATCCGATCAGTGGGTGGCGCGCAGGGTCCGGCGGATCAGCCACATGCCGAGCAGCCCGAGGACGAACAGGACCACACCGACCGCCTGGCTGTAGCCGAGGTCCGTCTCGACGAACGCCTTGCTGTAGATGAGGTACGACAGTGTCATCGTCGAGGTGCCCGGACCGCCCTGGGTGAGGAGGAGGACCGTCTGTGCCGAGTTGAACAGCAGCGACAGGAACTGGAGCATGGTGACCACGCCGATGAAGTCGCGGGCGATGGGCCAGTACATCCGCCAGGCGATGCGCCAGTCGCTCGCGCCGTCCACACGGGCCGCCTGCACGATCTCAGTGTCGACGCCGTCGAGACGGGCGGCGATCAGCACGGCCGAGTAGCCGATGCCGCTCCACAGTTCCACGGCGATGATGGCGCCGAGCGCGGTCGACGGGTTCGCCAGCCAGGCGTTGCCCGCCAGGCCGAGCGGTGCGAGCAGGCCGTTGACGAGTCCGTCCGGGTTGAGCATGGCGTAGAACACCATGGCGGTCGCCGGCGCCGAGATCAGCGCAGGGATGAACAGGATGTACCGCAGGACGCGGTGCCCGCGGGGCTTCTGCACGACGTAGAAGGCGAGGAGGAACGCCAGCACGATCATGATCGGGAGTCCGACGACGATCTGCACGGCGGAGTTGCCGAGGGCCGCCCAGAAGGTGGCGTCCGCGAAGACGGTCCGGAAGTTGTCCAGGCCGGCGAAGGACGGGGTCTCGAGCATCCCCGGCCAGCGCAGGAAGGCGATCACGAAGATCGCGACGACCGGTCCGATCATGAAGACCGCGTACCAGATGAGCGCCGGGAGAGCGAGGCCGGGGAAGCGCTCCCGGAGCGGAGAGCGCCGTGGACGAGCGCCGGGTGGTCGGGCGGAGACGGGTCGTCCCGTCGTGGGGGTGGCTTCGAGCACGGTCATGATGTCCTTTCGGGCCCTCAGGCCGCGTTGTAGGCCTGCTCGAACCGGTCGATGATCTGGTCGGCGCTCGCGGAGCCGTAAGCCATCGCGGTCACCCGGATCATCGGTTCGAAGACCGCATCGGGGATGAGCAGATCGGGCAGCATGACCGGGGTCACCTGGTCGGTGGTGAGCTGCGAGGCCTGCGCGACGAGGGGGAAGTCGGTGCTGACGACGTCCGTGATCCGGTTCATGTCGCGACCGGAGCCGAGGATGAACTCGCTCGTGACCTCGGGGGAGTAGAGGTTCTGGATGAAGGGCTTCAGCAGTTCGAGCTTCTCCGCGCCGTTCGCGCTGATCCAGATGCCGTGCCCGTTGTAGCTCTGGATGACGGTCGGATGGTCGACGACGCCTCCCTGCGAGGGTGTCGGCCACCCACCGACGGTCACCTCGGCTGCACGCTCCGCGGGGACGAGGGCGAGGGCGGACGACATCGCCGGCACGATCGCGGCCTTCCGCGTGTTGAACTGCGTCAGTTCCGAATCGGAGGTGTACCCCTGCACGTTGTCGACGAAGACGCCGGCGTCCCGTAGTTCGACGAAGTGCTGCACGCCGGCGATCGCTCCGGGGAACTCGGAGAGCTTGCCGGAGGAGAACGCGCGGGTGGCCTCGTCCTTGGTGAGGAAGCCCTGCAGGATCTGCAGGAACAGTTTCTGGCCGCTCCAGTCCGATCCCCCGACGGTGACCGGACCGATGCCTTTCGACCGGAGGGCGTCGGCGACGAGGATGAGTTCGTCGGACGTGGTCGGCACGTCGACGCCCGCCTCCGCGAGCAGGCCGGTGTTGAACGACACCGGCCAGTTGGTCCGGGTGAAGGGGAACGCGCGGAGGTGTCCGTCCTCGTCGGTCCACTCCTCGAGGGCCTCCGGGATGATCTTGTCGCGGAGGCCCCAGTCATCCAGCAGATCCTCCACGGGGATCGTGGCGCCGAGCCGGGTCCAGGAGAGCGTGCGTCCCTGGAGGTTCACCATGGCGATGTCGGCCTCCTTGCCCGCGAGCGAGCTCGTCTCGAAGACGATGGGGAGGTCGGAGCCGTTCTTCAGGAGGGCGACGGCACGGTCGGTCTCGCGGGAGTACGCGGCCACGACGTCGGAGAAGACCTGGGCTCCCGAGACGGCTCCGCTCAACTGCGTGTGCACCGAGATCGACCCGGGGATGCCGGAGGCCGGAACGAGGGGGCCGCATCCCGTGAGCAAGGGGATCATCACCCCGCCCCCGATCACCGTGCCGAGGAACGTACGTCTGCTGATGCCATCGGTCATGAGACCTCCTGAGAGCTGCGGTGCGTCGGGATGGGATGTGATCGTGTCGTCCGCGTGGCGCTTGTGTAGCGGTACACATCAACGTGCGGTCAATGTATGCCGCTTTACAAGATCCGGTCAAGCCCCTACTCTCGGACACGATGAACGACAAGAAACCGGCTCGCGCGACCATCGCCGCCGTCGCCGCCCGGGCGGGGGTCTCCCCGTCGGCGGTGTCGCACGTGTTCAACGGACGACCGAACGTGTCCGCGGCCACCGCTGCCCGCATCCGCAGCGCGGCCGACGAGCTGCACTGGCGGCCGAACTACGCCAGTCGCAAGGTCAGTGGCCGCGGCGGGCGCAGTCTCGGGCTCGTCGTGACGCGTTCCGGCGACACGTTTGAGCGCGACCCATTCTTCATGCGGCTGATCGCCGGTCTCACCGAGCCCCTCGCAGCCATCGGTTGGTCGTTGTCGCTCACGCTCGTGCGGGACACCGATGAGGAGCGCGTCTACCGCGAGTGGTGGAGCGAGCAGCGGGTGGACGCGTTCCTCCTCGTCGACGTCCGCGACGACGACCCCCGGATCCTGCAGGTGCGCGAGCTGGGGGCGCCGGCCGTCCTACTCGGTGCGCCGGTGGACGATCTCGTGCCGGCCGTCACGGTGCACGACGACGCGGCCTACGAGGAGGTGCTGGAGCATCTCGCCGCACTCGGTCACCGCGCGATCTCCCGCGTGAGCGACTCTCCGGGCCTCGTCCACTCCAGGGAACGAGACCGTCGCTTCGTGGAGGCCGCGGAACGTCGGGGTATGACGCCGACGGTGCTGCACTGGGAGCCGTCCGCCGAGGATCCCGTCGCCGACGTGCTGCGGCGCTCCGGCGCGGCCACGGCACTCCTCGTCGACAGCGAGGCGATGGCGGCCGAGATCATCGCGCACGCGCCCGAGCTGGGCGTCCGGGTCCCCGAGCAGCTGTCCGTCATCGCCTGGGAGGACTCGTGGGTGTCGACCCTCGTGCGTCCCCGGATCACCGCGCTCGACGCTCCGGTCGAGGAGAGCGCGAGAACGGCGGTGAAGCTGCTCGAGCAGCTCGTGAACGGCGAGCGAGCCGTCTCACAGACCGTCTCGGCGCGCCGACTCATCGTGCGGGAATCCACCGCGCGGGTGCCGGCCCCGGCCCCAGACCCCGATCGAGAAGGATGAGTGACCCCGTGACCGACCACACGCCGCGCTTCGGAGCGAACTACACCCCCTCCAAGGACTGGATGTTCCAATGGATGGGCATCGACGCCGACGTCGTCCGCGGTGACTTCGAGGCGTTGGCCAGACTCGGCCTCGACCACGTCAGGGTGTTCCCGCTCTGGCCGGTACTGCAGCCGAACCGCACCTTGATCCGACGCCAGGCGCTGGACGACATCTCGCTCGTGGCCGACCTGGCCGCCGAGTTCGGACTCGACATCGCGGTCGACGTCATCCAGGGGCACATGTCGGGGTTCGACTTCGTCCCGGCCTGGCTCCTCAACTGGCACGACGGCAACATGTTCGTCGATGAGGCCGCCGTCGACGCGCAGGCCTCGCTCGTGTCCGCCGTCTACGACGCAGTGCGGGACCGCCCGAACCTGATCGGCCTGACCCTGGGGAACGAGCTCAACCAGTTCCAGCTGCCGAATCCGGCCGCGATGCCCGCTGACAGCGACCAGGTCGCACACTGGTTGACCAGACTGCTGGAGGCTCCGGTCGACCCGGACCCACGGCATCTGCTCACCCACAGTGAGAACGACCACCTCTGGTATCGGGACGGGCATCCGTTCCTCCCGGTGCACGCCTCACGGCTCGGCGACATCACGACCGTGCACTCCTGGATCTTCAACGGCACGGCGAAGCGCTACGGCGGCCTGTCCCCGCAATCCGTCCGCCACGCCGAGTGGATGATCGAGCTGTCCAAGGCGTTCGCGACGGACGTGGAGCGTCAGGTGTGGCTGCAGGAGGTCGGTGCTCCGTCGATGAACCTGGCGGATGCCGAGATGCCGGAGTTCGCGGCCCGGACGGTGGAGGCGGCGCTGTCCACGCCCGGTCTCTACGGCATCACCTGGTGGTGCTCGCACGACGTGTCCCGGTCGCTCGGCGACTACAAGGACCTCGAGTACTCGCTCGGCCTGCTCGACGTGGACAACACGGTCAAGCCGCTCGGCCATCGCTTCGCCGAACTCGTCGCGGACGCTCGTACCGGTGCGACCGCCCGCGTGCTCCCGCGGACGGTCGGTGTCGTCGTCGACGTGGACGAGGACGATCTCCCGATCGCCCGGGCCGACCTCGCGCCGGGCGGTGTCGTGTTCGAGCGCTGGCATGAGCTGCGTGAGCAGGGCGAGCCGGTCACCGTCGTGACGTCTCGCACCGCTGCGGATCCGGCTTCGCTGGCGAAGCGTGGCATCACCGCCGTGCACGCCGTCCCCAGCGCGGGATCGGCGCGGTGACAGGGACCGACGGCTGAGGCGCGGCGAGGGGCGTCAGATCGGCACGCTCACGGGCCCGATCGCGATCGCGGTCGAGTGAGCCGGTCGACTGGTCTCAGCCGTGGTCGCTCGAGAGCAGCCCGAAGACGACCGTGTCGGTCCACTCGCCCTTGCTCCACCAGTTCTGCCGGAGGTGGGCCTCGTGCCGTATGCCGCGGTCTCGCCGCTACCGGGTCTGGGCGATGATCGCCTCGGCGACCGTCTGTGCGCCGTCGCCGGAGCTGACGGCGTAGAACGTCTCACCGACGGTGAGGTAGAGCGGCGACCGCGGACCGTCCATGCGGCGCGCGACGAGTGCCGACTCGCCGTCGACCGCTCCCTCGAGGGTGACCGGCTCGAGCGCCGCCGCCATGTCGGGCTGGGCTGCCAGCCCGTCGATGATCGTCGCGCCGTCGCGCACGACCAGGATGTCGGTGTACCCGAAGCCCTCAGCGAAGAGTTCGCAGCTGAACGCACCGACGCGGGCGCTCGCCGCATCCTCCAGGTCGCCGATCGGCTGGGCCCGCGGATCGATGACGGTGTAGGTGGTGGTGGCCTCGCCATATTGCAGTGCGGAGACGATCCCTGCCTCGTCCAGCCCGCCGTCGCAGGTCGCGTCGCCCTCGCGCGGCGCGAGCGCGGGCCAGGCGAGCTGAGTCGCGGAGGCGGGCCCCACCGTCGAGAAGGTGGTCTCCGCCGCCGTGGCGAGGTTGTCGAGGACCTCGCCCGCCGGTGTGCCCTCGAACCGGCTGCCGGTGGAGGTCAGCCCGGAGGCGGTGATCGACAGCTCGACCCAGGCCGAGCCGACGGGAGCGGACACGCGCCATCCGGTCTCGCCCGACGAGGTGGTCGCGTCGACACCGGCGATCGTCCTCGTGTCCTCGGACGGTGTGTCGCCGGCGTAGGGCGGGGCCCAGTCGTCGGCAGCGCCCGGGAGGATCTCGATCGAGAGGTAGGCCCAGTCGCCCGCTCCGTCGCCGATCATCTGCTGTCCGGCGCCCACCCGCCAGGAGCAGGCGAGCCCACCGGCCGCCGTCAGGACGGCCAGATCCACGGCGTCGGACGGTTGGACGGCCTCGACGACGTCCGCCGGTTCGGCGGCGAGGACGCCGGCGACCGTATCGAGCGACGCGAGGTCGCTGCACGCGAGGAGGCCGGTCGATACCGGGGCGCTCGGTGCGTCTGAGGTCGGCGACGCGTTCGGTGTCGCGGACGACGCGCACGCCGACGCTGACAGCGCCACCATCACGGCGAGTCCCGCACTGATTCCGACCGACCGCATCCCCGCACCCCTGATCCCCATGCGCCGAGACTATCGGTGGCGCGCGTCGACGCGGAGCAGGTCGGTGGATGTCGAACGGCAGGCTTCGTCCGCTCCCGAGGGAGGATGGAACCGGCGTCGTACCGTCACCGCCACCGAACCGAGGAGTTCCCCGATGAGCACCACCGCCCGCGCCCTGATCCTGATCGACGTCCAGCAGGAGTACTTCGAGGGTCCACTCGCCATCCAGTACCCGCCGCGCGACGAGTCGATCCTGCGGATCGCGGCCGCCATCGACGCGGCGACGGCCGCAGGAATCCCGGTCGCCGTCGTCCAGCACTCATCGGGCAGCGGGGCGCCAGTCTTCGACCCGGATACGAGCGCGTTCGAGCTGCACCCCGAGGTCGCCCGCCGCGCGCAGCCGTCCTGGAAGGGTGTCGTGAAGCAGTACGGTTCGGTCTTCGCCGGGACCGAGCTCGAAGCGTGGCTGCGCGAGCAGGGCGTCGACACAGTCACACTTGTCGGCTACATGACGAACAACTGCGTCATCGCGTCCGCGGCGGGTGCCGAGGAACTCGGAATCGACGTCGAGGTGCTCTCGGACGCGACCGGCGCCATCAACCTCGAGAACGCGGCCGGGTCCGTCGACGCGAAGACGGTCCACACGACCCTCATGGCGCTGCTCGACTCGAACTTCGCCGCGGTCGCGACGACGGCGTCCTGGACGCAGGCCCTCACGGACGGCACGGCGCTGCCGAAGGACGACCTGGTGTCCTCCGCCACTCGAGGTGCGGGTCGCGGTTAGCCTCCCGCCGCCGATCAGTCGGTGACGGCGACGTCCCGGAGGTCGAGGTGCTCGCTGACGAAGTCGGTGGGGAAACCGGTCACGCCGTCGCGCACGACGGTGAGGGTGATCCCGGTGTAGAGCCAATCGGCCGCGTGGTCCTGCGAAACCAGCGCTGCGGCTTCCCGGAGTCGTTCGTCGGCGACCTCGGGGTCGGTCGCAGCCCTGGCCTCGGCGACCAACGACTGCACCGTCGGGTTGTCGTAGCCGAAGTAGTAGTCCGGGTCCGCCCAGTGCTGGACGTCGCGTGCCTCCACGTGGTTCACGAGACTGAGGTCGTAGTCGTGGTTCGTGTAGACGTCGTTCAACCACGTGGGGAACTCGACGCTGTCGACCGTGAGGGTGACGCCGATGGCCTTGAACTGCGACACCAGGACGTTGGTGGCGGCGGTGCCGTAGTGGTTCGGGACGGTGAGCGTGAGCGCGAGGTCCTCCTGGCCGGCCTGGGCGAGGAGCGCCTTCGCCGCCTCCGGGTCGTAGCTCACGACGTCACTGAGGTCCTCGTAGCCGGGGTCGAGCTCCGGGATCGGTCCGTACTGCAAGGCCGCGGCGCCGCCGACCGCCTCGACGATCGCCGCGTGGTCGATGGCCGTGCGGAGCGCCTGGCGGACGAGAGGGTCGTCGAGCGGTGCGCGCTGGTTGTTGAACGCGAGCGTGTACTTGTCGGTCGTCTTCCCCTCGACGATCGTCAGGCCGTCGGCACGCTCGACCTGGTCCCGCAGGTTCGCGTCGAGACCGATCTGCACGTCGACCTCGCCGGCGAGGGTCGCGTTGACGGCCGAGGACGCATCGGGGATGTAGCTGAAGACGACCTCCTTGACCTTCGGAGCGTCACCCCAGTAGTCGGCGTTCCGCTCGACGGTGATGCTGTCGCCCTGCTTCCACGACGTGAGCGTGAACGGGCCGGTGCCGTTGGCCGTCGTCGACAGGTCGTTGTCGGCTCCAGCCCGGAGGACGAGCCCCGCACGACCCGTCAGCGCCCACAGCAGGTCGGAGTCGGGGGAGCTGAGCTGCAGCCGGACCGTGTGGTCGTCGACCGCCGTGACGCTCTGGAGCTGCGCCAGATCCAGGTGGTCGACGAACGCGACGTTCTGTTGCACCTGCGTGAGCGAGTCGACGACGTCGGCGGCGGTGAGTGGAGCGCCGTCGTGGAAGGTCACGCCGTCGCGGAGGACGAAGGTATAGGTGAGCCCGTCGGCGCTGACCTCGTGGCGCTCGGCGAGGGTGTCGACGATCTCGTTGTCCGTCGTGCGCGAGACCAGCCCCTGGTAGACGTTGTCGATGAGGACCTGCTCGAGTGCGACGCCGGAGGTCGTCCGGATGTTCAGGTCCGACGGCTCGAGGACGAGGCCCACGCGGAGTGTCGCGTCGGTGTCCGCGGCCGGTGTCGTGGCGGGGCCCGCGCAGCCGGAGAGGACGAGGAGGGAACCGGTGGCCGCGATCACGGCGGTGAGCAGGTGACGACGCAGTCGGTGACGGGGCATGGAGAACATTCTCGCGGATCCCGGCACCGGCCCGAGCCGGTCGGCCTGAGCCTGGTCAGTCCGAAGCGTCGTCCGACAGCGAGCCGCTGATGACCGCGAGCGTCGCCGACTGGGCGCGCTGTGCGCGATCGCCACGTCGGCCCACGAGCAGCCCGACCACGGATTCCGTCACGAGCATGATGGCCGCCCGGGAGGTGTGCACGAGTTCGTCCCGGAAGGTCGCGTCGATGGGAGCGACCACGAGCGCGACATCGGCGAGTTCGGCGACGGCCGAGCGCGGGAAGGAGGTGATCGCGAGGACGGTCGCGCCACTCGCCCGAGCTGCCGCGGCCACGTCGACGGACGCCCGGTTCGCGCCCGAGCCCGACAGGACCAGACACGCCGCGCCCGGACCGAGGTGGGTGGCCGCGATCTGCTGCCCGAGCGTGTCGGGCAGATACTCGGCCGGCCGGCCGGCCGAGATGAGCCGCATCGCCAGATCGGAACCGAGCGGTGAGGAGAGGCCGTTCGCCGCGATGAGCAGTCTCGGTGCCTCGTCGAGCACCCGGACGAACCGTTCGAGCGTCTCCTCCGTCATCGCCGACGTCGTCTGGCCGAGGCGACCGGCGAAGTGGTCGATGGCCCCGCGGAGGGTGCCGAGCATCGTGTCGTCACCATCGTCGCGGGCGGTCGATGTCCCGAGCGCGACCTCGCGGGTGAGGGCGACCCGCAGCTGCGGGTAGCCCTCGTATCCGAGCGACTGCGCGGTGCGGATGACGGTGGCGCGGCCGACACCGGCGAGGTCGGCGACCTCCTGGGCGGTGCGCTCGATGCTCGCCTCGATGTCCTCGGCCACCGTCTCGGCCACCCGGCGTTCGCTCGGCTGGAGCGACGGCGCGAGCATCGCGATCCTGGCCGTCGGCGGGGCGTCAGCGGACCCTGTCCACATTGCGGCTCCTCGTCGTGCGGGCGGGAAGGGCGGTACGGGTGGTGCGGGCGATGCCGGGGCCCCGGGTGATCCGGCGTCGGATGGCACCCGAGATCGCGTCCATCGTCATGGTCACGACGACCACCACGATCAGCAGCATCCCGACTGTATCCCACTGGCGATAGTTGGTGTAGTTCGCCAGCATGCTGCCGATCCCGCCCGCGCCGACGAGCCCGAGGACCGCCGACGTGCGGATGTTGATCTCGAACCGGTAGAGCGCGAGCGACAGCAGTGCCGGGGCGGCGGCGGGCCAGAGCGCCCAGCGCGTCACCTCCGCGGTACCGCCACCGGCAGCGCGGACGGCCTCCGAGGCACCCTCCTGCACGGACTCGATCGTCTCGTAGACCCACTTCCCCTGCGTGCCGATGCCGGCGATCCCGAGGGCCAGCGCACCCGTGAACGGGGTGAGCCCGGTGATCGTGAGCAGGATGAGGGCGATGATCACCTCCGGGACCGCGCGGATCACGGCGAACACCCCGCGCAGCGGCAGCCGCAGCCAGACCGGACCGACCGACCCTGCCGCGAGCATGCCGAGCGGGATCGAGACGAGGACGCAGAGGATGGCCCCGATCCAGGCCATCGAGATCGACCGCCACATCTCGGTGAGGGCCCGCGGCAGCTTCTCCCAGTTCGGGCTCTCGAACATGAGCCCGCCGAAGTGCACGAGCTGCGCCGGGACGGTGCCGAGGTCGCGCCAGTCGATCGGCAGGCCGGCGGTCGCGGCGATGACGACGATCCCGACGGCGACGGCCGCGAGGGTCGGGACGAGTCGCGAGGGACGGCGGGGGAGCAACGTGTTCGGATCGTTCGCGGTCATACGAGTCGCCTCCGCAGCAGGTTGGACGCGACCTCGATGAGCACGACGACGACGAGGATCTCGAGGACGATCACCGAGACGTCGTCGTAGGCGTAGAACGCCCGCCGTTCGTCGAGCAGCCGACCGATGCCGCCGGCGCCGACGATGCCGAGGATGGCGGAGATGCGGACGTTGAGCTCCAGGGTGTACAGCCACTGGTTCGCGAACAGCGGCCAGACCTGCGGGAGGACGGTGACGCGGTTGATCTGCGTCTGCGTCCCACCGGCGGCCCTGCCGGCCTCGATGTACGGGTGGTCGGCCGAGTCGATCGCCTCCGAGACGAGTTTGACGATGATGCCGAGGTCGAAGAGGAAGAGCGTCAGGAGGCCGGGCAGCGCACCGACGCCGACCATGGCGACGAGGATGGTCGCGTAGACGAGGTCGGGCACCGCTCGGATGACGTTGACGATCGCGCGCAGGATGCGACGCGACAGACCGTTCGGGTTCGTCGGGGCCGCCGCCCACAGCGTCAGCGGGACGGACAGCAAGGCCGCGGCCACTGCACCCACGAGCGCCATCTGCAGCGTCTCGAGCATCGGTTGCACCGTCCGTGGCAGGAAGGCGAAGTCGGGTTGGAAGAGCTGGAGGAGCAGACCGGATCCGTTGTCCCAGTGGGAGATGAGCGCGCCGAAGTCGAGCTGCACGCCGCCGATCGCCGGGAGGCAGGTGGCGATCGTGAAGGCGGCCACGGCCCCGATGATGAGCGCGGTCCGCAGCCGGTTGCTCGGCCTGGGCGGCAGCTGCCAGTCGGTCCCGGGCGGCAGCTGCACATCGGTCCCGGTCGCCGTCATCGGTCCAGCCGATCGTCGGGCTGGATGGGGCGACCGTAGATCCGCTCGAAGTCCGCCTCGGTCGCGTCCGCTGCGGAGCCGTCGTAGACGAGTTCGCCGTCGCGGAGCCCGATCATGCGGGTCGTGTAGGTGCGAGCGAGGTCCATGAGGTGGATGTTGACGAGCACCGTGAGGCCCGTCTCGGTGTTCACCCGGCGAAGGTCGTTCATCACCGTGTGGGCGGTCGGCGGGTCGAGGCTCGCGACGGGCTCGTCGGCGAGCATGACGCTCGGCTGCTGCGTGAGGGCGCGGGCGATCGCGACCCGCTGCTTCTGCCCGCCGGAGAGCTGCGCCGCGCGGGTCCAGACCTTGTCGAGCATGCCGACCGAGTGGAGCGAACGCAGGGCGAGCTCCCGGTCGGTGGCGGTCGTCAGGCCGAGGACGTTCCGGTACGTCGGGGTGCTGGCGAACCGGCCCACGAGCACGTTGCGGTACACGCTCGTCCGGTCGGCCAGGTTGAAGCCCTGGAAGATCATGCCGACGTGCCCGCGCAGCCGACGGAGCTGCCTGCCGCGCAGACCGGTGACGGTGTGCGGCCCGACGGCGACGGTCCCGCTCGTCGCCGGCACGAGGCCGTTGATCGTGCGGATGAGCGTCGACTTGCCGGAGCCGGAGAGCCCCACGACGGAGACCATCTCCCCGGCGGCGATGTCGAGTGAGACGTTGCGGAGCGCCTTCGTGCCGTTCGGGTAGGTGACCGAGACGTCGTCGAGACGGATGGACCACGACGCGGAGGCCGCGAGCTGGGCTCGGGCCTCCGCGCGATGCTGATCAGTGTTCATGCACCGGATTCCTGGAGAGGGGCGATCGGTTGGAGCGGGTCAGTTCGAGAACTGGTCGAGGATCTCGCCGTAGCGGGTGATCTCGTCCGGTGCGGTCTTGTCGGTCCAGCCGGAGAGGCCGACGAGGTCGAACATGACCTTCTTCGCCGCGTCGGAGGAGTCCGCGTAGCCCGCCATGAGCGTGGTGAGCTGCTTGGTGAGGTCGGCCGGGAGCGACTTCGAGACGGCGACGCCGCCGTTGGGGATCATCTCGGTGTACGCGAACGCGACGACCTTGTCGGCGACGTCGGGCGCCTCCTTGAGGACGGTCGTGCGCGCGTCCCAGTAGCCGAACGAGACCTCGGCGTCGCCGTTGTAGACGGAGAGGACCGCGTTGTTGTTGCCTTCGACCGGCACCTGGGTGATGTCGGCGTCCGTGTCGATGCCGGCGTCACGCATGGCGACCACGGGGTACTGGTAGCCGGCGGGCGAGGTCGCGGCCTGCAGAGCGACCTTGGTGCCCTTCGAGATCTTGTCGAGGGCCTTCAGCGCCGCCGGCCCTGCGCCGGTCGCCGCGTCGGCGCCGGGCTCGATGCCGTTGCAGTACGAGAGCGGGGTGTCGCTCGCCGCATAGGTGACCATGACCGGCGCCTCGGCGCAGTACTTGTCGGGGTTGTTCGTGTAGGCGACCGACGCGTACGAGGTCGCGCCGAAGCGGACGTCGCGCAGGACGAGGTTCGCGTCGTAGCGCTCGGTCGCGTTGTAGAGCGAGCCGGCGTCGGTGATGATGACCTGCGCCTGGTCGCTGCCGAGGGCCTCGACGGTCGCGGCGTAGTCGGTCGCGACGACCCCGTTGACCTCGATGCCGAGGTTCTCCGACAGGTAGCTGGTGAGTGGGTCGAGTGCTTCGGCGAGGTCCTCGCCCTCCACCGACGGCACGAGCGAGATGGTGATGGAGTCGGGCCAGGACGCCGTGCCCGTGGCCGACGGGGAGGAGGCGGCGGGGCTGCAGCCGGCGAGGGCGAGGGCGGCGACGGCCGCGACGCCGGTGAGGAGCAGGGTCTTGCGCATGTTCGGGATGCCTTTCGAGGGTGGAGGGTGATCAGGAGGCGGACGGAGCGGGAGTGGAGGTCTGGGAGGCGTCGGGGAGGCGCGATGCGGCTGCGGCCCACGCGATGATCTGGTCGTACAGGTCGGCGAGCGAGCGCCCACGCATCGTGGCGGTGGCCGTCGAGCGCGCGAAGGTCGCGCCGACGAGGGCGGTGTCGGCACCCAGTTCGGCGGCGGGAGCGAGGTCGTTCTCGACGATGTCGCCGACGGCGAGGACGGGGCCGGTGGCGAGTGCATCGCGGATGAGCGGGACGAGGCCTGCCGGCTTCCCGACGGTGAAGTGCACGGCGTCGAACGCCTCGGCGACGCCCCAGGACTGGAGGAGCGCCGTGATGCCGTCGCCGGGCGCGTTCGTGGCCAGGACGAGTCGGGCGTGGGTGCCCAGCGTCTCGAGGAATGCGGGCAGGCCCTCGGGGGAGTCGACCGCCGCCTCGCTCGAGCCGAGCAGAGCGCGCGAGTCGTCGTACGACGCGCCGATGACGTCTGCATCGACGCCGGCTTCGCGGGCGATCCGGGTCACGGCGTCGTACCCGTCGCGGGCGTCGGTCTCGCCGGTTGCGAACGCGGCGAGGGCGGCCTCGGCGCGCATCGCGAACTCGGAGTCGCCGGTGCGCTCGGCGATGGCACGGGCGAAGGCCGTGATCGGCCCGTCGCCGAGGGCGAGGGTGCCGTCGAAATCGAAGAGGATGGTGGGGGCCACAGGCGCTCCTTCTGAGCGTTTCGTTCACACGGCCGCTCCTGCGGACGCTGCGTCCATCATGGACGGCGAGTGTGGACGCAATCACCATGGCGGGTGAACGGCGGGTGAATTCACCGACGCACGAGCCGCCTATGCTGTGGTGCTGTGATGATGACGGAGCTCGCGCGACGAGCAGACACCGAACCCTCGACCGTGCTCGAGGAGCACTCCTGGTTGGGTGCGGCGATCGACGACGACACGGCGGCCGGCCGGTTCGCCTCGTGGGGTTCGTCGACCGTCATCGACGAGCACACGGGCGGGCCCGTGATCCCTCGTGCGCTGTTCGAGGCGCTCCATGCACGCGCCGGCCTCACCGCGGCCTGGCCGGTCGGGAACGCCGGGCTCCTCCACGTCTACGGCTACCTGCTCTCGTCGGTCCCGACGCCCTACGGGTTGAAGCGTGATCGCTGGCTGGACGGAGCGCTCGCGCGCGCGTTCGGACTCCCCGACGACGAGTTCGTCCCCTGGGCTCGTGCGTCGTCCCTGCTGTCTCGGGTGACGGTCGCCGCGCAGGACCTGCTCGCACGACCGGTACGGACGGCCGACGGGCCGAGCGGTCGGATGCGTCTGGCGCTCGGCGACCCGACGGACTCCGACGCCGACGCCGTCGCGCTCGTGTACGGCATCGACGAGCGCCTGATCACGACCTTCCCGGTCGCCTCCGGAGCAGCTGTGCTGGAGGAGTGGGACGCGGACCCGGAACGACGCCGGTGGAACGCGGCCCCCGAAGCCTGATCCGGATCAGGCGTCGAAGGATCCTCGGCGGGCGTCACCGCGACGCCCTGATCGCACGCCGGATCGGCGGAGGCGACCGGCGACGAGACCGGCCAGCTCCATGGCGATGACGTAGCTCACGATGCGGACCGCGAGCAGCACGATGACGAGCACCGGCGAGACGAGGTCGGGCGAGATCACCGCGAACGACAGCGCCCAGATCGCGACGCCACCGGCCGCCGCCGCGACCCAGGTCGTCACGCGGGCGGGGTGACGGCGGCGGGCGAGCACCAGGTCGATCGCCGCGGACGGGACGACGAGCGCGACGATGAGCGCCGGGCCGAGGGCCGTGACGGGCAGCGCGAGGAGCCCGGTGACGGCTGCGGTGAGCACCGTCGCACCGGGGACGCCCGTCCAGCGCCTGGCGAGCATCGGCATCACCATCGTGACGGCGGCGATCGCGGCGTAGAGCACCGGGTTGAGCACCGCGGCGGTCGAGGTCAGCGGGCTGACGAGGAAGAGGATGACGGCACCGACGGCGCCGAAGGCCGCGCAGCGCAGCAGGGTCGTGGTGGTCGCGGTTCTCATGGCCTCAACAGGGTAGTGGTGGTGGAAGGACGACGGGCGGGCGGAGCCCGAAGGCTCGACCCGCCCGATCGGTCAGGTCCGGGTCAGTGCCCGGTGACGAGGCGGCGTCGGATGACGAGCCCGGTACCGAGCAACAGCAGGATCGCCGCCCCGACCACCAGTGGTGCGACGGTCGTTCCGGTCGAGGCGAGCACCGGACCCGGCGTGCTCACGGTGGCCGTGGACGGGTCGGAGGTGAACGACTCGCCGCCCGGCGTCACGCCGGTCCCGAACGCGGTGTTGCGGATCGAGCCCGCGTTCAGGTCAGCCTGGGTGACCGTGTAGGTCGCGGTGCAGACGACCTGGAGGCCGGGCGCGAGGAGCGCCGTGCCCGTCGGGCAGGTGATCGCGGAGAGCGTGCCGGTGCCGGTGAAGTCACCTTCCTGGACCGCGACGTCACGCAGGGTGACGTTGCCGGTGTTCGTCACCTGGAACGAGTAGGTGATGACCTGTCCTGCAGTCGTGGCCCGCTCCACGTCGGCCGTCTTGACCACCGAGAGGCCGGGGACGGGCGGCGACGGGATCGTGACCTCGGACGGCGGCGAGACCGGCGGGACACCGTTCACGCTGTTCGGCGGCGTCGCCGTCGCGGTCGCCGAGTTCGTGATCAGCCCCGCGTCGACGTCTGCCTGCACGACCGTGTAGGTGGCCTCGCAGGTGATCGTCGCGCCCGGTGCCAACGAAGCGGCTTCGGCCGGGCAGACGACCTCGGACAGCTCGCCGGCGCCGGAGAACTCCCCTTCCGTCACCGTCGGGTTCGTCAGCGTGACGTTCCCGGTGTTGGTGAGGAGGAAGGAGTAGGTGACGACCTGGCCGACCGCGAGGCCGTCCTGAGCCACCGCATCGGCCGACTTCACGACCGTGATGGCTGGCGTCGCCGGGAACGCGACGGTGGTCTCCGACGGCGGCGAGAGCGGGGGAGTGCCACCGTTCGGCGGGGTGCCGGTCGCGGTCGCGCTGTTCGTGACCGATCCCGCGTCGACGTCAGCCTGGGTCACCGTGTAAGTGGCCTCGCAGGTGACGGTGGCCGCTGGGGCGAGCGAGACTGCCGCGGGCGGGCAGACGGCCTGGGACAGCTCACCGGTCCCGCTGAACTCGCCCTCGACGACCGAGACGTCGGCGAGCGTGACGTTCCCGGTGTTGGTGACGAGGAACGAGTAGGTGACCTCCTCACCGGCGTTCGCGACCGTGGTCGGCGTCGCGGACTTCGCCACCGTGATGGCGGGCGCTGCCGGGAACTCGACCGTGGTCTCCGACGGCGGTGAGACCGGGGGAGTGCCGCCTGCCGGCGGGGTGCCGGTCGCGGTCGCCGAGTTGGTCACCGAGCCGGCGTCGACGTCGGCCTGCGTGACCGTGTAGCTCGCTTCGCAGGTGACGGTCGCGGCCGGAGCGAGCGAGCCGGCTGCAGCCGGGCAGACCACGTCGGAGAGCTCGCCGGTGCCGGTGAACTCGCCCTCGATGATCGAGACGTCGGTGAGGGTGACGTTGCCGGTGTTGGTGACGAGGAAGGAGTACGTGACGTCGTCGCCGGCGTTCGCGACCGTCGTCGGCGTCGCCGACTTCGCGACGGTGAGTGCCGGGGCCTGGGCCACGCCCGGAATGGTGACCTCGGACGGCGGTGAGACCGGCGGCTGGCCCTGCGGCGGTGTCCCGGTCGCGGTGGCCGAGTTGGAGACGCTACCGGCATCGATGTCGGCCTGCGTCATCGTGTAGGTGGCCTCACAGGTGACGGTCGCCGTAGGCGCGAGCGACGCGGCTCCCGCCGGGCAGACGACGTCGGAGAGGTCACCGGTCCCGGTGAACGCGCCCTCGTCGACCTGGACGTCGGTGAGCGGGACGTTGCCGGTGTTGGTGACGAGGAAGGAGTAGGTGATCTCGTCGCCGACGGCGTACTCCGCCGCAGCGGGGGACGCGGACTTCACGACGGTGATCGCGGGAGCCTGCGGCACGAACTCGACCGTGGCCACGGCCGGCGGGTTGAGGCCCACGCTCGTGATGTTGTCGGGACCGTTCGTGAACGTCCCGGCGACGGGCGACGTGACCTCGACGGTCACGGCGCAGGAGGCCATCCCCTGGCTGAGGTTCCCGGTGACGTCGATCGACGAGCCGCCCTCGGGTGCGGTGACGACACCCGACGGGCAGGTGGTCGACGCGTCGCCGTCCGCGATCGTCAGGCCGGCGGGCAGCGCGTCCGTGAAGGACCAGCCGTTCTTCGCCGCGAGCTCGTCGGTGTTGGTGATCGTGAGGGTCAGCGTCGACGTCTCACCGGCGACGACGCTCGCCGGGCTGAACGACTTGTCCAACTGCGGGGAGACGTCGAGCACCTGGATGTTGTCGAAGGCGTGGTCGTTGCCGGCCGTGCCGCCGCCGGTCAGGTTGCGGGCGACGATGCCGACGGTCGCCCCGGGGAGCAGGACCGCTCCCGGTGAGACGTAGGTGCCGACACGGACGTTCTCGGCCCCTGCCGCGCCGGTGGCCGGTGCGGTGACGGACCGGGAGCCGGCCGCGGTACAGCCGTTGACCGCCCCGACGGAGTGGGCGCCGCCCTGGTCGTCGGTGAGGAAGAACTCGAGGACGGGCTGCTGCGACGCGTTGCACGACACCGCGGCGAGATCCACCGAGGTCGTGAGGTACCGGCCGGCGCTCGTGAGCGCGATCGGGTCGACGGTCGCGAACTCGACCGCGTTCGGCGGGTTCATGGTGAGGTTCTGCTGCGAGGTCCAGGCACTCACGGAGTGGTTGGCCGTGTCGCCGGCGCCGAGGGCCCAGGCGAGCTGCCGCGTGCGTCCTTCACCGGACGCCGATGCCGCGAGGCACTGCGGCTCCGCGGACGAGGCGAAGCTCGTGATGTTGCCGTTGCACTGGGTGTGGTCGCGCCAGGAGGCGTCCGCGGTGTACCGCGTGCCGTCGGCTCCGACGTAGTCCTCGATGTACGTCGGCGACGTCACGCCGTTCTCGAAGTCCTCGGTGTAGACGACCGAGCCCGACTGCGGCGTTCCCGGCGTCCCGGGCAGCGCCTGCGCGCTCGAGCCGACCCCGACGAGCGAGAGCGCCGACAGGACGGTCACCCCGATGATCCCCATGGTCGCGCGACCGGCGGACGGTGCCCCCCACTGGTTCCGCCACCGTGCGCGGTGACTCCTTCGACCCGTGTGCTGCTGCATGTGTGTCGCCTTCCCCGTGAAGCGGCGGTGCGCCCGCCGAAAACCTGGCCCCAGCTGTGGGGCCGAGGATCAGTAGAGCGGCAACCCCGACGCGGTCCGGGCGGATCGGCCAAAGACCACCCCGCATCCTGCCCCGGGTGTTCCCCGACAGGTGACGGTCACTTAGGGTTGACCCGTGCACATCGGTCGGAATAGGTACTTTCCCTCCCTCGGGGCGGGGTTCCTCCACCCCACGGACGTCGCCCCGGTCACCCGTCTCCTCACCACGGCCATCCAGGAGGAGGACTGGGACACGGTCGTCTCGGTGATCGAGTACGAGTGGGGGATCCTCATGGCGCTCGACCTCGCGACGCTCGACCGCGCACTGCAGGCGCTCCCGGCGCGCGTGCTCTCGAACCACCCCATCGTCTTCGCCGTCCGGGAGATCCGGCTCAACATCCGTGGGGAGACCGACGCACTCGACCAGTCGGTGGCGCAGTTCCAGCTGCCGACCGATCCCGACGATCTCCGGGACCGAGCTCGCACCGAGCTCGCGCGCATCAGCCTGAGTGCATCGACGGCGTTCATGATCGCCTACCGCGTGCACGGTCGGCACCAGCGGGCGTTGCACTACGCGCGGATCACCGAGGAGCTCGCGCGACGGGCCCGTGTGCACCGCCCGACCGAGTTCGCGCCCCGCGTCCCCACGGCGCTGCTACAGGTGGGGATCACGAAACTGCTCGTGGGCGACCTCCACGAGGCGAGCCTCGTGCTCCGCGAGGCGTACGAACTCCGACACGAGTCGTGGGACGGCCGGAACGGCGGTGATGCCTCCGGCAAGCTCGCCCTGCTCTACGCGGTGCGCGGCGAGATCGTGGAGGCGGACCGCTGGCTCGAACGCCACGACGACGGGGGCGGCGCGCACGGGTGGATGGTGCCGCTGGTCCAACTGTCGGGTGCCATCGCCCGGGCCTTGATCGCCATCGCCCGCGTCGACCGGGCAGCGGCGGAGGCGGCGCTCGCGACCCTGGAGCTGCAGGTCAACCGTGAGCGTTCCTGGGCACCGTTCATCACCTACGCGCAGGCGCAGCACGCACTCCTCTGGGGCGATCGACGGGCGGCGCTGCAGCTCATCGAACGCACCCGCGTGTTCGCCGGTCGCAGCCTACGTCATGCCGGGTCGGAGCGACTCCTCGACGCCGTGGAGGCGTCACTCCTCCTCGCCCTCGACCGTCCGACGGAGGCCAGCGTCCTCCTCGACGGCCGTGACCGCAACGCCCACACCGCGGCGGTCGCCTCGCGGCTCGCCCTCCTGACCGATCGCAAACCCCTCGCCCGGGAACTCGCCACCGCCGGGCTCGCGGAGGAGCACATCGACGCCGGTGCGCAGACGGAGCTGCTCATCACCTCGGCGCTCGCCGACGACTCGGACGAGGACGGGCGGCGGCATCTCCTGCAGGCGATCGCGACGACGGCGCGGACCGGGATGCTGACGCCCTTCGTGGTGGCGCCGCGCAGGCCGCTCCGACAGCTCCTCGGCACGATGTCGCCCAGCGAGACCCATGCGCGGATCGAGCGGACGCTCGCCTCGAGTCCCGAGCCGACGCCCGAGACCGTGCAGCTCGTGGAGCTCACCGCCACCGAGCGCCGGATCCTCCAGCTCTCCGCGGAGGGTCGGACCCGACAGGACATCGCGCAGGCACTGTACGTGTCCGCGAACACGGTCAAGTTCCACTTCCGGAACGTCTACCGGAAGCTCGGCGTCGACTCCCGCGAGGACGCGCTGGCCACCGCACGGCGGTTGGGACTGCTCCCGACCGAGCGGTGACACGCCCACGTCCGGCGCTGCAGGTGGCGCCGGACCCGATCCTCAGACCGCCAGCGACCAGGCGTCGGCTCGCACGGTCGCGTCGTGCCGCACGGCGTACCGCTCGCCATCGGCCGGATACGCCCGGAACGTCCGAGCGGGGTGCCCGGTGTGGTGGATCTCGACGATGGACGCGTCGATGAGGATCCGGACCTCGTCGCCCTCGGCCAGCTCGCCCCGCCAGATCACCTGCGTGTCCGAGCCCTCCAGCTCGAGGGAGGCCGTGCCTGCGCCGGTGAGCCGCACCTCCGCCTGATCGGGAAGCGCTGCCGCGTCGACGACCTTGGCCCGGAGTCCCGGCAGTTCCCGCGCGGGGACCAGCTCGACCTCGTCGCCGCGGACCACGAGCTCGCGCGGGAACGTCAGCATGCCCGACCAACCCTGCTCGTCGGTGTCCGCCTGCGTCCGGCCGCGCACGCCATCGGGTGCGATCTCCTGGGCCCAGCCCCAGAGGAGCACCCGCTCCGGGTGTCCGTCCGAGCCGTCGGACTGCACGGCCTGCGGCGCGTAGAAGCTCGACCCCTCGTCGATGATGCCGGTCCGGCGGGCGCTGAACACGGGCCGCCCGGTGGCCTCGTCGAGCTCCATCGAGCCGAGGATCCAGGCCACCCCGCGGTGCGGCTGGCCGTCGAGCCACAGCGACACCAGCAGCACCCAGTCGTCGCCGACGCGCACGAGCTGCGGGCACTCCCACCCTTCGCACGGAGCGAGCTCCGAGACGACCGGCGCCTCGGCCGTCAGCAGGTACCCCTCCTCGGTCCAGGCGTCGAGGTCGTCGACACCGTAGAGGAGGAGCGCCCCACCGACGTCGGAGCGGCCGGCACCCTGGATCGCCCAGCGGCGCCCACCCAGCTCGAAGAGGAACGGGTCGCGCACCATCGTCACGCGCTCGTCCGCGGGGAGCCCGGCAGCGACGACACGTTCGCCGCTCCAGTCCTGCGCATCCGCCGAGCCGTGGACGACGACGACCTCCGAGAACCCGTGTCGATCACGCGCGCCCGAGTAGACGACGGCCGGCCGGCCCTGGTCGACGACCCCGACGCCGCTCCAACAGCCGAAGCCGTCGGTGGTGCCCGGGCGGGGCGCCAGGGCCACCGGGTGCTCCTCCCAGGCGAGCAGGTCCGGCGAGCTCACGTGACCCCAGTGGATGTCCTCGTGCCGGGCCGACCCCGGGTTGTACTGGAAGAACACGTGCCAGCGACCGTCGACGAACATGATGCCGTTGGGGTCGTTCAACCACCCGGCCTCGGGTCGTGGGTGCAGCAGCGGGAAGCCGCGGTCGAGGACGTGCGTTGCGTGGAGGCCGGTCATGGCTTCCTTTCGGTTCGAGATCAGTCGGATCGAGGGGAGGACGGTGGTGCTGGTCACTTGCTGACGCCGGCGGTGAGCCCTTCGCGCAGCGGCTTCTGGCCGAAGACGAAGACCAGCGCAGCCGGGATCATGGACAGGACGACACCGGCGAGGACGGTCGCGACCGACCCGGTGCCGAGGTTGCCCTGCAGGGTCACGAGCCCGAGCGGGAGGGTGAAGTTCTGCTCGCTGATCGTGAGGATCAACGGTCGGAAGAACTCGTTCCAGTGGTAGTTGAACGCGAGGATGCCGACGATGGCGAGGCCCGGGGCGGCGAGCGGCAGGTAGATGCGGAAGAAGATCTTCCACGGTCCCGCCCCGTCGATCTGCGCCGCCTCGGCGAGCTCCGGCGGCAACCCCATGAAGTACTGCCGCATGAGGAACGTGCCGAACGCCGTCGGGATCATCGGGATGATGAGCGCGAGGAGCGTGTCGGAGAGTCCCATGCCGCGGATGAGCATGAACACGGGGACGATCGTCACCTGCATCGGCACCATCATCGTGGCGAGGATGAGTCCGAACAGGATGCGCTTGCCCCCGAAGTCGAAGCGCGCGAACACGTAGCCGGCCATCGCCGCACTGAGCATCTGCCCGGCTGCGATGAGGAGCGTCACGAGCGCGCTGTTCCACGTGTAGAGCAGGATCGGGATCTTCTGGAAGACGTCGATGAACGCGCCCGGGCCGAACTCGGTCTGCCCGGTGTCGACGTTCGCCGGGGTGAGCGCCGTGATGAGCGTCCAGACGACGGGCGCGAGCGTGAGGAACGCGGCGATGACGAGGACGAGGAACTTCCCGGCCGAGGCGAGTCGGCGGCGTGATGAGTCGGGGGTGACTGCTGCGATGGACATCTGGGACCTCATCCGTAGAAGACGAAACGCTTGCTCAGCCGGAACTGTGCGGCGGTGACGAGCATGATCAGGAGCGTCAGCACGATGCCGATCGCTGCGGCGAGACCGAAGTCGAGCTGCTGGAACGCGGACTCGTAGATCACCATCACCGCGGTACGGGTGTCGTCTCCCGGCCCACCTCGCGTGAGGACGTACGGCTGGTCGAAGATCTGCAGGGCGCTGATGATGGCCATGACGGACGCGACGAGCATGGTCGGGCTCACGAGGGGCAGGGTGACGTTCCGGAACTGGCTCCAGCCGTACGCGCCGTCGAGCGACGACGCCTCGTAGACCTCGCGTGGGATCGCGGCGAGTCCGCCGATGAACAGCAGGAAGGTGAAGCCGAAGTTCTGCCACACGTAGACGAGGAGGACGACGATTTTCGCCCCGAACCCGGTCGTCAGCCAGCCGATGTTCCCGACCCCGAAGAGTCCGAGGAACTCGTTGACGAGGCCGAACTCCTGGTTGAACAGGTACGACATCACGAGCGAGACGGACGCGGCCGACAGCACCAACGGGAAGAACAGTGCGGAGCGGAAGAAGGTGCGCAGCCATTCCGGCATCCGCGACTGCACGAGGATCGCGAGGAGGAGGGCGACGGCGAGCTGCAGCGTGACCGCGACCACGACGAAGCCGACCGTGTTCAGGAAGGAGACGCGGACCGTCGGGTTGGCCGCGAGGTCGACGAAGTTGCCGACGCCGACGAACTCGGGTGCCGAGATGATGTCCCACCGGAAGAACGCGAGGACGAACGACCCGATGATCGGGACGAAGCTGAAGAGTCCGAGGCCGATGAGCGTCGGGGCGAGGAACACCCAGACGAGCAGTCGGCTGCCGCGAGGGGCACGCTTGCGCCGGCCGGTCTCGGCCTCGGGCGGGACGACCAGTGCTCGGGTCGCTGTCGGTGACTGCAGCGCCATCATCGTCCCTTCAGCGCGAGCTCGAGGTCCCGCTGCATCGTCTCGAGGCCGCGGCGGACGCCGTTCGGGCCGTTCGTGATCGTGCCGACCACGTTCTTGATGAGGGCCGACTCCACAGCGGCCTGTTGGGGCGGTGCGGGCATCGGGCCGGTCGTCGGGAACCGGTCGAGGGTGTCGTAGAAGACCTCCCAGTGCTTCGGGCCGATGTCACCGCCGTACAGCTCGGCGTTGAGCGAGCGCCGGGGCAGCGACGAGTCGGGCTGGCTGTGCGCGATCGACATGCCCTCGACGGAGATGCAGTACTTCATCCACTCCCACGCCTCGTCCTTGCGTTCGGAGGTCTGCATCATCGCGTAGCCGCCGGCTCCGAACTGGTGGCGCTGTCCGCGCATCTTCGGGAAGTAGGTGACGTCGTACTCGTCGTCGCCGAGGCCGGCGTCGTTGAGTCCCTTGACCCAGAACCCGCCGGCCGGCGTCATGCCGACCGAGCCGCGGGAGAAGAGTGAGACGAGCTCGTTGCCGCCGCCCTGCGCGGGGTTCGCGGCGATGCCCTCGGAGACCATGCGCTGCAGGACCTCGAAGCTCTCGACGGTGCGGTCGCTGAGCGCGTCGGCGTTCTCCCACAGGTACCCACCACCACGAGGGGTCTCGTTCGGGTAGAACTTCGACCACATCCAGTCGCCGCCGGGTGCCTTCTCCTCGGTGAGGAAGCTCGTGTCGTTGATGTACAACCAGGGCACGACACCGCCCCAGAGTCGGTTGTTCCAGAAGTAGGGCAGGAACGATCCGGGGGCGCTGGCCTGCATGGTGCGGCCGACGGTGAAGAAGTCGTCGACCGACCAGTCGTCGCGCGGACGCTCGAGGCCGGCCCGCTCGAACGCGGAGGTGTTGTAGTACATGTTCGCCGCGTTGAAGTTGTCGGGCAGTTGGAACAGGTTGCCCTTGTACATGAACGACTCGATGAGCGACGGGTTCACGTCGTCGAAGTACTCCTGCAGCTCGGCGGCGTCGCGCTGCACGTACTCGTCGATCGGGTGTGCGAGTCGCTCGGCGAACAGCTGCGTGCCCTCCGTGGCGACCGACACGATGTCCGGCGGGGTGCCGGCCGCGACCATCGTGAGGATCTTCGCGAAGAAGTTGCCCCAGTCCTGGCCCTGGATCGCGATGATCCGGACGGGGATGTCGGGGTGCAGCTTCTGGAAGCCGTCCACGAGCGACTGCCGGGCGGCGGCGTCCTGGGCGGTGCCGAAGAGGGCGACGGTGAGGGCGTCGTCACCTCGGCCGGGGATGTCTCCGCCGGTGAGGCGCGGCCAGGAGATGGCCGTGCCCGCCAGACCGAGACCGAGCAGGGCGAGTGCCGCCCTGCGACTCAGATCAACCACGTTGTTGCTCCTGCGAAATCGGGGCCGACCGTTCGCAGGGCGCGGACGATGAGCCGTGAATGGAGGTGCTGAACGGATTCAGCAGACGAAACATAACACAGCTCCGCGCGATATGCTGAACTGATTCAGCAAACCGCACGAGGGAGTGTCATGTCCACGCAACGCCGCCGCACGACCCTCGCGGACGTCGCGGAGCGCGCGGGCATGTCCAAGGCCGCGGTGAGCATGATCATGAACGACCGCCCCGGTTCCCGGCTGTCCGCGGACGCCGTCGAGCGGGTCCGCGCCGCCGCGGCGGAGCTCGACTACCGCCCGAACCCCGCGGCCCAGGTGCTGCGCCGCGGGAAGACCAAGACGATCGGGTTCATCTCCGACGAGGTCACGCTCACCCGGCACGCCTCGGGGCTCATCGGCGGTGCGCTCGAGGTGTCGAAGGCCCACGACCACACGATGCTCATCGCGGAGACCGAGGGGATCGAGGGCGGCCTCGCCCGCGCCTTCGAGACGATGATCGACCACCGGGTCGACGGCATCCTCATCGGCCTCCTCGGCGCCCGCCTCATCGACCTCCCCGCCACCTCGACCGGTGTCCCCGTCGTCGTGCTCAACGGAGCGTCCTCCTCGGGACACGCGAACGTCCTGCCCGACGAACGAGCTGCCGGGTACGCGGTCGCGAAACGGCTCGTCGACGCGGGCCACCGACGGATCGGCGTGGTCGGCGACCTGCCGCAGGACGTCATCGACGATCCGCGACAGACGGCGACGGTGGCGCTCCGCTTCGCAGGCATCGCCGCGGCGTTCGCGGAGGCCGGGATCGAACCTGCTCGGGTCGACATCGTCGAGTGGCAGCCGGAACCCGGCTACGAGGCGACGACCGAGCTCCTCGCGCACCATCCGGACGTCACCGCCATCCTCGCCGCGAACGACGGTGTCGCCTTCGGTGCCTACCAGGTGCTGCTCGAACAGGGGCGTCGGATCCCGCAGGACGTCTCCGTCGTCTCCTTCGACGACGAGATCCTCGCCGGCTACCTGCGCCCGGGCCTCACCACCGCACGGCTGCCCTACCAGGAGATCGGCGCGCTCGGAGCCTCGATGCTCCTCGGCCAGCACGCCCTCGGGCACGAGCTGGTCACCATGCCGATCATCGAGCGGGACTCGCTCATCGCCGCGGTGTCGACCGACGCCGGTTGACGCCACCCGACCCTCGGATCCAGCAGAGAGAGATGCCATGCACGCAGCCCCCACGACCGACGTCCTCATCGCCGGCGAGACCCTCATCGACATCGTCCGGCGGCTCGACGGGACGCAGGCGGAGAGCCCCGGCGGCAGCCCGGCGAACGTCGGGATCACCCTCGGCCGGCTGGGCCGTGCCCCGGCTCTGGTGACCCATGTGGGCGACGACGAGCGCGGCGCGGCGATCCGCTCCTGGCTCGACGCGTCCGCAGTGGCCCTCGTGTCGGCTCCGACCGGCCGGACGTCCACGGCGCAGGCGACCCTCGACGCCGAGGGGGCGGCCACCTACGAGTTCGACCTCTCGCTCGATCTGGAAGCGTCTGGAGCACCGGACGCCGCCGTCGTCCACACGGGCTCGATCGCCTCGGTCCTCGAGCCGAGCGCCGACCGCCTGCGCGAGCTGGTCGACGCGCGTCGTCCCTCGGCACTCATCACCTACGACCCGAACATCCGGCCATCGCTCATCGACGACGCGGCCCGCGTCCGTCAGTCGGCCCTCGACTGCATCGCACGCGCCCACGTCGTGAAGGCGAGTGACGAGGACGTCGCGTTCCTGCTGCCCGGTGTGGCGCCGGTCGACGCGGCCCGGGAGTGGGTCGCGGCCGGGCCGGGACTCGTGGTCGTGACGATGGGTGGTGACGGGGCGGTCGCGGTCAGAGACGGTTCCGTGCTCGAGATCGAGACGCCGCGGGTGCAGGTGGCCGACACCGTCGGTGCCGGCGACACGTTCATGGGTGCGCTGATCGACGGGCTGCTGACCGCCGGTATCGCGGGGCCCGGGGCCGAGGAGCGACTTCGTGGGGTGTCCGACGAGGTGCTGCAGCAGCTGCTCGATCGCGCCGCGCGAGCTGCGAGCATCACGGTGTCGCGGGCGGGAGCGAACCCGCCCACCTCGGCGGAACTCGACGCCTGAGGCCCTCGGAGCCTGAGCGTCAGGACGGCTGGGGCGCCGGGTCTTCCGTCCCGGCGAACCGCTCCGACGACACCACCTGCTGGGCCGCCCGGCGGAGGGCGAGGATCAGCGGTTCGGTGAGCACGGTGCCGAGCACGATGTACTGCACCGCGAGCTCGGGGGAGTCCGCCGGGATGCCGTCGATCTCGGCTTCGGCGATGCTGCGCGCTGCGTCGACATAGCGGTCGAGGACCGCGGGTGGCACGGTGAATCCGGCTCGTTCCAGGGTGTCCAGCGCCCCGGCCAGACCGGCGAGGAGTCTGGGATCGCACTGCGCCTCGATCCCGCCGAGTCGTTCGTAGAGCTCCAGTGCGCGGGTCGTGTCGACCGGACCACTCGGGCGCGGGGTGACGGCGGTGTGGGCGACGCCGAGGAGGTCGTACGGGCCCGCCGGCGGCGAGTCGAGCGCGGCGACGACGTTGCGGGTCTCCGCGATGGTCACGCCGGCGGTGAGGAGCGCGCGGATCACGCGGAGCCGGGACACGTGGGCGTCGCCGTAGCTCGCCTGGGTCGCCGAGGTGCGCTCGCCCTCCGGGAGGAGTTGCTCGCGCAGGTAGTACTTGATGGTCGCCACCGGCACCTCGGACACCGCCGCCAATTCCGAGATCCTCATCCTGTGCCCCTCGTCTGGATAGTGCTACTATCCAACTTGGATAGCGTCACTATCGAACAGGAGCAGTCTATGTCACGCGTCGTCGTCGGCCGAATCACCCATCGTCACGAGGGGGAGCTCGTCGTGTTCCACATCGGGATGACCATCAACCAGTGGTGGCGGGTGGACAAGTGGCTCCCGATCTTCGGTGACATGCCGCGCATGCTGCAGGAGCTCATGTCCGACCCGGAGTCCGGGCTCCTCGGTTCGCACATCCTGATCGGTTCCAGCGGCCCGTACCTCGTCCAGTACTGGTCGTCGATCGACAAGCTCTACGCCTACGCGTCGGCACCGGCCTCCGCCCATCGGCCTGCCTGGTCGCGGTTCAACAAGCGCGCCCGGTCCGCGCCGAAAGCCGTCGGCGTCTGGCACGAGACGTTCCTCGTCGATCGCGCCGAGAGCATCTACGTGTCGACGCCGTCCATGGGGCTGCCCGCGGCGACCGAGGCCGTGCCGGTCGGCTCACGGCAGCAGCACGCGCGACAGCGGTTCGCCGACGGCCGGACCGCCGGTCAGCGGTAGCGGTCAGCGGTAGCGCGGCGGAACGGCGAACGGTGCGGAGACGAGGGCGGCACCCTGTGGCACCTCGCCATCGCCGCGCCGGATCGGACCGCGCAGGGCGAGGGTGATCCGCAGGCCGTCGGCGGGATCCTGCGCGGTGTCCGGCTGCTCGAAGTTCAGCGTCGGCGGGTCCTCCGAAGTGCTGTAGCTCAACAGGATCATCGAGCTCGACCCCGAGGCCCGCAGCCGCGGTCTCGAGAGACGCACCGACGATTCGCGGACCGTCAGGACCTCATCGCGGTGCAGGATGCGTCCGGGACCGTTCAGCTCGTTCCCGCCCGCGCGGACCGCGACCTGTGGGCCGGCGAAGCCGACGATCGCGTGGTTCATGTCGTCGGGAGCGGCGATGAGTCCGGCAGCGTCACGGAGGTCGACGACCTGCAGTCGCCAGCGGATGCGGCGGTCGACGTCGGTGCTCGTCCAGACGTCTCGCACGCTGCCACGGCCACGGTCGAGTGGTTGCCGCACGAGGTCGGTGAACCGGACGAGCTGCGGCGGGCCAGGGTCGGCCGGTGGTCGTGACGCGACGTCGACGAGGACGAGATGAGCGGGGGTGGCAGCCGGTTCGGGTCCAGCTGCTCCGCGCATCTCGTCCTCGTCGGGTCGGGTCGGGCAGGTCGTTCAGGCCGGTGGATCAGGCCTTGTCGTCGACGAGGATGTAGCCCTCTTCACCGTGGACCACGGTGTCGATACCGGCGATCTCATCCTCGTTCTTCACACGGAATCCGATCGTCTTCTCGATCGCGAAGCCGATGATGAAGGCGAGCACGAAGGAGTAGATGAGGACGGAGAACGCGGCGATCGCCTGGACGAGCAGCTGCGAAGCGTCACCACCCATGAAGAGGCCCGTGCCGTTGGCGAAGAAGCCGAGGTACAGGGTTCCGATGAGACCACCGACGAGGTGGATGCCCACGACGTCGAGCGAGTCGTCGAAGCCGAGCTTGAACTTCAGGTCGATCGCGAGCGCACAGACCGCGCCGGCGACGACACCGAGGACGATGGCCCAGATCGGGTGCAGCGAACCGCACGCCGGGGTGATCGCGACGAGACCGGCGACGGCACCCGACGCGGCACCGACGGAGGTCGGCTTGCCGTCCTTGATCTTCTCGACCACGAGCCAGGCGAGCAGGGCTGCTGCCGGGGCCGCGATGGTGTTGACGAACACCAGTGCCGCAGTGCCGTCGGCCGCCAGTTCTGAACCGGCGTTGAACCCGAACCAGCCGAACCAGAGGAGACCGGCGCCGAGGAGCACGAACGGCGGGTTGTGGGGGACGTAGGCACCCTTCTTGAAGCCGACACGACGGCCGAGGACGAGCGCGAGGGCGAGGGCTGCAGCACCTGCGTTGATGTGGACAGCGGTACCGCCGGCGAAGTCGATGACGCCGACGCCGAAGACGTCCTGCAGGCCGTGCGTGATCCAGCCGCCGTATGCGAAGCTGCCGTCGTCGGCGAGACCGAAGTTGAACACCCAGCTCGCGACGGGGAAGTAGACGACGGTCGCCCAGATGCCGGCGAAGATCATCCAGGATCCGAACTTCGCTCGGTCGGCGATGGCGCCGGAGACGAGGGCGACGGTGATGATCGCGAAGGTGGCCTGGAAGGCGACGAAGGCGAGCGGCGGGTAGGCCGCTCCCTCAGGCGTCTCGAGGGCGGCGGTCAGGCCGATGTTCCCGGTGTCGATCGCCCAGGGGGCGACGGTGCCTTCGGAGCCGGGGAACGCGATCGCGTACCCGTAGAGCACCCAGAGGACGCCGATGAGGCCGAGTGCGCCGAAGCTCATCATCATCATGCTGATGACGCTCTTCGCCTTGACCAGGCCGCCGTAGAAGAACGCGAGCCCTGGCGTCATGAGCAGCACGAGTGCCGCTGATATCAGGATGAACGCTGTGTTTCCTTGATCCATTCGAGGTGCCTCTCCGCAGGGACGCGGCTGGAGCGCGTCGGGTGCGCCCAGCGTGACACCGACGTGTTTCCGATGGCCTGTGCCCGTGTTTCCGGCACGTTGCGGAATCGGCCGCTGCGTAAACAGCACGTGACGGATCGCTCGACGTACAGTGGGGGACGAACGGAAGGCAGCCCCGATGTCGACATCGAGCACACCCGAGGACGGCCCGCAGGTCGTCCGCAACGACGAGCGTCACGAGTACGAGATCCGGGTGGGGGAGCGCGTCGCCGGGATCGCCGGGTACCGGGAGGAACCGGGTCGCATCCTGTTCACCCACACCGAGATCGATCCGGACTTCGGAGGGCAGGGGCTCGGCAGCGTCCTCGCCGCCGCCGCGCTCGACGATGCAGTCGAGCGAGGACTGACGATCGTGCCGTACTGCCCCTTCATCCAGGCCCACCTCCGCAAGCACCCGGACTTCAGCGGCGAGGTGTCCTGGCCGGAGTGACCGGTCGTCATGCGGCGTGAGCTGGCCGTTCATCCGGGCCGAGCTCCGGCAGGTTTCGGACTTCAGTGGCGGGGTGTCCTGGCCCAGTGACCGGTCGTCACTCGGTGCGTGGCAGCCTGAGCAGGACGGCCTCGCACCGGTAGTCCTGCGAGCTCGCCATGTTCCCGCGGAACCACAGGAGCGAGACCGTCGAGGGGTCACCGGGTGCGACGATCGGACGCAGGTTGTCGACGTCCGAGTCCTCCGTGAGCGGCGTCCACGTCCAGGTCGCTCCGCCGTCGCCGGTGCGACCATGGAAGATCTCGTGGTGGGCGAGCGGCTGGTCGTCCCGAGGATCGATCGGCGTCGAGACGTAGAGCGAGTCGAGGTCGTCCGCGTCGATGGCGGCGAGTCCGGTGTAGTCCTGCTCGTGCGGGAGGAGGCCGGGGCCGGCGAGGGCGAGCGGGTGCACCTGCCAGGAGCCGCCGGGCGTGAGGCGGGCGAACAGGAACCGATGGTCCAGGACGGGCCGGAGGCGTTCGGTCGCCTCGTCCGGATGCGCTGGTCCGTCGTCGGCGCGGGCGGAGACGACGGCGGCCACGGTGCCGTCAGGGGCTCGTCGCACGTCGACGGTCCAGCAGTGGGAGAGTCGGTCGCCGGCCCAGGTGCCGCCGTCGGGCATTCGTGAGCCGGCGGCGACGAGGGTGGTGAGCTCGACCTGCGAGGGCGCGTCGCCACGCAACGGATGCGGGTCGACGACGGCGCCGTCGGTCCGGTGGAGCCCGTCGGCGTCGAGGAAGCCGTGGTAGACGCTGTTGTCGTAGTCGCGCGGGTGGTGGTCGGTGGTGATCAGGTCGATGCAACCGGGGGAGGAGACGTAGCGCGTGTAGCCGTTCACGTAGCCGACCTTCGGTCGGGTGAACAGCTTGCCGGCGTAGTTCCAGGTGTCGCCGTCATCGTCCGACACGAGCGCGCACTGGTCGTCGTTGACGGCGCGGGCGAAGCAGTACAGGCGGCCGTCGAGTTCGTGGAGGTTCGAGTAGGTCACGCCGAGTCCACCGGTGTGTGCGCTCCAGTCGAACGTCTGCTCGGGCCCCCAGTGGCGTGGGTCATCCGGTTCACTGATGCGCCAGCGGGTGAGGTCGTCGGTCTTGTGGCGGGTGTACATCGCGAGCCAGCGCCCGTCGCGCCGCCGCCAGAGAGCCGGGACGTCGTGATCGTCGGACTCGAGGCGTTCGTGCAGGACGACGATGTCGGCGGTGCCGGTGCTGAGGTCGACGACGGTGACCTCGACGTTGCCGCCGCGCTGCTCGCCGTCGACGCCGCCCGTTGACGCGATCGAGCCGACGACGAGGAAGTTCGATGTGGGATCGACGAGCGCGCGCTCGTCCTGGAACCAGCACCAGGCGGCGTTGTCGTTGACGACGGTCGGCGTGGTGGAGGTGTCGTTTCGGCGCAGCATCGCGACCTTCCGGGTGGGGTTCCGGACGAGGTTACCGGTGCGAGCGTGCGCCCGGCAAGCGCTTTCCGGAAGGTGACGCGGTTCGGAGCGCGCTCACCGGGGTGTCGCGACTCAACTGCCCTTCGACAGGCTCAGGGACCGAAACGAGCCCGATGCACCTCTCCCGGTCACTGAGCTTGTCGAAGTGCCCACGAGGAACCCTTCGACAGGCTCGGGGACCGATTCGTTCCCGGGTGCACTTTTCCCGGTCGCTGAGCTTGTCGAAGTGCCCACGAGGAACCCTTTGACAGGCTCGGGGACCGATTCGTTCCCGGGTGCACTTTTCCCGGTCGCTGAGCTTGTCGAAGTGCCCACGAGGAACCCTTCGACAGGCTCGGGGACCGATTCGTTCCCGGGTGCACTTTTCCCGGTCGCTGAGCTTGTCGAAGTGCCCACGAGGAACCCTTCGACAGGCTCGGGGACCGATTCGTTCCCGGGTGCACTTTTCCCGGTCGCTGAGCTTGTCGAAGTGCCCACGAGGAACCCTTTGACAGGCTCGGGGACCGATTCGTTCCCGGGTGCACTTTTCCCGGTCGCTGAGCTTGTCGAAGTGCCCACGAGGAACCCTTCGTCGGCGGGGTCAGAACGGTGCAGGGTCCGGTTCGGTCCGGTGGTGTTTGCCGTCGGGTGTCGTCCAATCGAGCACCCCGCCGGCCTGGTGGTCGAGGTTCCATCCGGGGAGGTGCTTCATCCGGTGGTGATGTCGGCACAGACAGGCAAGATTGCCGACATCTGTTGTGCCGCCGTCTTCCCACGCGACCGAGTGGTCGAGGTCGCAGGCTCTGGCTCGCCTGCCGCAGCCCGGTGCCCGACAGGTGCCGTCCCGCAGGCGGATCGCGCGTTGGAGGTCGGCCGGGACCCGGTACTGGTTGCGGCCGACGGAGAGGATCGCGCCGGTTTCCGGTTGGACGAGGATCCGGGTGAAGCTCGGTGCGTTCACCGCGATACGCGCGGCGGTCTCCGGGTCGATCGGGCCGTAGCCGTCCAGCGTGGCCGGGGCATCGCTGACACCGGCCATGCTCAGCGCCGGCACGGTGATGTGCACGGTCGGCTTGATGTGCTCCTGGACCTCGATCGGGTGAGGGAGCACCGAGCTCGACATGACGTCGTCAGGCGTGACGCCGCTGAGCGCGAGGGCCGCGAGGGCGTCCGCCTGCAGTTGGGCGCAGGTGCGGGTGTCGCCGGTCTGGCGTGATTCGGCGGAGGCTGCCTCGACGCGCTCGACGATGCCCTGGGCGATCGGTGCTGTGGTGAAGAGGTGCACCCAGGCCATGCCGTCGGCTGCGGGCTCGAACTCGACCCGGCGGTCGGCTTCGGAGCGGGTTGCGCGCGCCGTGATGGATTCCGGGTGGAGACGCTCCCGCAGGACACGGGCACGTTTCCGGAGGTTCGCGTTGGTCAGCTGCTCCGCGGCTGGCAACACCGCCTTCAGGAACGCCGCCCGTCCTGCGGTCGGTACGTCGCTGAGTTGGTCGATGATCGTCTGCGCGTGCCGCGCCGAGATGCGCCCGGCCTCAAGGGAGGCAAGCACGGACGGCGCATCGTTGACGAGGCGTTCGTCGTCATTCGTCGCCCGCTGGACCGTCCGTTCAGGTATTCGGGTCGCCATCGCCAACGCGGCGCAGGTCGAACGGCGTGAAAGTGCCTGACGCTCGGCCGGCGGGAAGATGGCCGGGACCGTGGCGTCTGCGAAGGCGTCGGCGTAGGCGGCAGAACGGGCGAGGAGCCGCGCCTCTCGTGCATCGAGGGCCGCCCGCAGCCGGTGGATTTCCGCGAACTCGTCCGAGAACTCCGCGAGCTGCGCGGCATACTCATCGCCAGCTCGAACTGCGGCGGAGGTGGTCTCGGTCATGGAACCAGTCCACCATGGACCACTGACATTCCAGATGCTGAGTTGCACCGGTTGGGGAACATTCTCGTGTGCCCTTCGACAAGCTCAGGGACCGGAAGAGGATTACTGGAGTGGGAGGTTCTCCGTGTGCCCTTCGACAGGCTCAGGGACCGGGAGAGGGGCGCCGGAGCGAGAGGTTCCTCGTGTGCTTTTCGACAAGCTCAGGGACCGGAAGAGGGTCACCGGAGCGAGGGGTTCCTCGTGTGCCCTTCGACAGGCTCAGGGACCGGGAGAGGGTCACCGGAGTGGGAGGTTCTCCGTATGCCCTTCGACGGGCTCAGGGACCGGAGGAGGTTGCTCAGGGACCGGAGGAGGTTGCTCAGGCTCCGGGGAGTGGAGCTCTGGAGCGGGAGGCCCTACGGGAGCCCTTCGACAGGCTCAGGGGCCGGAGGAAGAGTGCCCGATTCGTGGGCTGCGGCGTGGGCCCTTCGACGGGCTCAGGGACCGGAGGAGGTTGCTCTGGGACTGTCGGGGTTGCTTCTGAGACCGTCGGGGGTGCTCAGGGGCCGGAGGGGAGTGCTCAGCGATCGGAGGAGAAGCTCGGGACCGGCAGAGGGATCACCGAAATGCCGCGGAGCATGCCCGAAGTCGGTCGGTCGCGCAAGTTGTTCTGAGGTGGTCATGTGTTATGCCAGGATCTCAGTGACCGCGCACATCGATCGAAAGACGCCATGAGTTCCAACACCACCCCCGAATACCCCGCGACGCCGACGTACGGGCAGCCGTACGCGCCCGCTCCGATCCGCGGCGCCGCCTCCCCGGAGGACCTCACGCTCCCGCTGTACGGGGCGACCTTCCCGCAGGCCGTCAAGCGCTACCTCCGCAAGTACACGACCTTCACCGGCCGCGCCTCGCGGAGCGAGTACTGGTGGGTCACGCTGTTCATCTTCCTCGTCACGCTCATCCCGAACATCCTCTTCTTCACGGGTGTCGGGATCGGTGCGGTGTCGGCCGCCGCGCAGCGTGAGCCGGTCGTGTTCGACGGCATCACCAGCTCCAAGACGTACTACACCCAGCCCGGCATACTCGAGATCCCCGGAGCCGCTCCGCTGATCCTGACGGGCGTCGTGCTCCTCGGCCTCATCTGGCTGGCGACCATCGTCCCGAACCTGGCCCTCGCCTGGCGCCGCCTGCACGACGCCAACTTCCCCGGCCCGTTCTACTTCCTCTCGCTCATCCCCTCGATCGGTGGCCTCATCCTGTTCGTCCTCTTCCTCCTGCCCTCGAAGCCTGAGGGTCAGCGGTTCGACCTGGTGCGCTGAGCCGCAACCTGACGACCGGGCGGGCCGGTGTGGACGCGATCGTCCGCACCGGCCCGTTCTCCGTCTCGCAGGACGTGCGCGAACGCCTCAGCCGGCCGCCGCCACGTCGAGCACCCACGTGACGCCGAACCGGTCGGTCACCATCCCGAAGCCGGGGCTCCAGGCGGACGCGGCGAGCTCCTCGACGACCGAACCTCCGACGACGAGTCGGTCCCAGAACGTCTCGACCTCCGCGAGCGTCTCGCCGCGCACCGCGACGAAGCAGGACTGCTCGGTGAGGGTCGTCCCGTGCTCGCGGCGGGTCGTTCCGGTGCCGATCAGCGACGCCGCCGGAGCTCCGGGGCTGTCGTACGCCATCACCCGGAAGCCGTCCTCGGATTCGACCTGACCGAAGACGACCAGGTCGGCGCCCGGGGCGTCCTTCGGCATCCCGAAGTCGCTGTAGCTCGCGATCGTCGTCCGCCCGCCGAAGACGGACTGGTAGAACTCCAGCGCAGCGCGGGCGTCGCCCTGGAAGTTGAGGTGGGTCGTGGTCGTGATGCTCATGCGTGCTCCTCGAGTCGTGCCGGGTTCCTCCCGGTCGAGTACGACTGTCCCAGGTGTCTAGGACAGATCATGTCCTGCACTCGGACTACGCTCGCACCATGGCCTCACCGACCTCCAGACTCCTGCAGTTGCTCTCGCTCCTGCAGGCACGGCGCGACTGGCCGGGTGCCCTGCTCGCCGACCGGCTGGACGTCAGTCACCGCACGATCCGCCGCGACGTCGACCGGCTCCGCGAGATGGGGTATCGCATCGAGGCCACGATGGGGCCGGACGGCGGGTACCACCTCGACGCCGGGAGCGAACTCCCGCCGCTGCTCTTCGACGACGAGCAGATCGTCGCGCTCACCATCGCCCTCCAGACCGCAGCCGTCGCGGGATCCGGGTTCAAGGAGCCCGCGCTCCGAGCGCTGACGACCGTGAGACAGGTCCTGCCGTCGCGGCTGCGGCATCGACTCGACGCCCTCGACGTCACCTCGGTGCCCCGAGCCGGCGATGGACCGACGCCGCAGGTGGCCGTTCCGGTCCTCCTCGCGCTGTCCGCCGCCATCCGCGCACAGGAGGTCCTCCGGTTCGGGCGATCCGACGATGATCCGGAACCGCCTCGGCGCGTCGAGCCGCACCACCTGGTCACCTCCCAGGGGCGCTGGTACCTCGTGGCCTGGGACCTCGACCGCGACGACTGGCGGATCTTCCGCGCCGACCGCATCGTGCCGAGGACGCCGACCGGACCGCGGTTCCGTCCGCGTGAGGTGCCGGGTGGAGATGTGCAGGCGTTCGTGGCTGCGAGGTTCAAGGGATCCGAGCAGGCCGATGCCTGGCCCTGTGTCGGCACCGTCGTGCTCCACCTGCCGTTCGATGCGGTCCGGCCGTTCGTCGGCGACGGCACCGCCGAGCCCCTCGGCCCGGACCGCACGCGCTACACCGCCGGCGCGTGGTCGTGGGTGGCGCTCGCCGCCTCCCTGAACCGCTTCGACACCGACGTCGACGTCGTCGAGCCGCCCGAACTCGTCACCGCGTTCGCACAGCTCGCGGAGCGCAATGCCGCGACCGCACAGACGGTCAGCCGTGGAGCGCGTCGTCCGGCGGACCGAGACGCACCGCGGTGAACCGCACCGTGAGGCCGGCGCGCGTCGGGGCTGCACAGAACAGCCCCGCCTCGACGTCGGTCTCCGGGTCGAGTTGGGCGACGCGGACCAGTCGCCAGTCCTCGTCGTCCACCCGTGCGCGTACGGTCACGGCGTCACCGTCGCGGCTCGCGCGCACGGTGACCGTTCGTCCGAGCCAATCGGGGACCGGCGCCACCGACCAGTCGGAGGTCCCGTGCGTCACGACCGCACCGAGCTGGGCGACCCCGTCGGACACCTCGACCCCGGCCTTGATCCACGTCGACTCGGAGACGCGGAGGAACACCCCGGCCTGATCGAACTGCTCGGTGCCGTCGAGGACGAACGACACCTCGATCGCCGCCCGTCGCTGCATCGGCGCGATCAGCGCGTGCTCCGTGTCGTGGACGAAACCGTAGGAGGTGTGCCGCCAGGCGTCACTGCCCCGGGCGGCGGTGACGAGTAGGGAACCGTCCGGCTCCGTCGTCACCGCCGCAGGGGCCGTCGTCCAATGTCCGTGTTCGACCAGGTTCTGCAGATCCATCCGTCCATCCTGACGTATGGATGCAGCATGCGATGGCGCGAGAGCGCGTCCGACCCCTCAGGCAGGCGACCTTTGTGCGGAGCCGCCGGTACGGTGTCGCCTCGTCACGATCAGGTACACCGTCACGATGAGGACGACGTGGACGGCCGAGTTTGAGGCGCCGAAGGTGATCCAGCCCTCGAGCCACTTCGCCGGACCCTGATTCAGGTCCAAGAGGGAGAACCGTCCGACGAGGAGGGCGACGCCGACGGCGATCTGCACGAGCGTTCCGGTGCCGAAGCCGAGTCGCAGGAGGCGTTGCGCGTCCGACCCCGGGGTCCCGCGTCGCATGAGGATCCACAGCACCGCTCCGCTCGCCATGGCGATACCGAGCACCTGCAGGAGGCCTGCGTTCGGTTCGGTGACGGCCGTCAGGGTGTTGCTGAGGTCGAACACCGCGCCACCCGCGAGACCGGCGATCTGGATCGACAGCACGCCGACCAGGGAGACATAGACCAGGCTCAGCGCGAGCCCGATCGCGTACGACGCGGCGTTCTTCACGGGATCCCCATCTCCTGTCGTCCGGCGATCCTGCCGGAAGGAACGTCAAGCCTACCGAGCGCACCCGTCGGACGCGGGCGGGCACCGTCGCCGTGCCCGCTCGCGCTCGCCTCAGATCGCCGTGCCGAACTCGCGGATCGTGATCGCCGAGGCGGTCAGTGGCCCGCCATCGGTGTAGAGCGAGATCCCCGTGTCGCCCTCGGCGAAGTGCACCTGCTGCGAGACGACGGTGTGACCGGCGTTGACGAAGACCTCGACGCTCTGCGTGTCGACGAAGACCCGCAGATGGACCGAGCGTGCAGCCGCGTCGATCGGTGCTGCGGCCCGGGTGTACGGCTGCAGCGAGAAGCCCGCCAGGTCGGACGGTGCGCGGTCGACGTAGAGCTCGGCCCCGGCTTTCCCGATGTTGGTGTGGCGAGAGCCGTCCGCAGACCGCCCGACGGAGAGACCGACGTTGGTCGCGGTGTCCCAGGTGAGGTCGAGTTCGATCTCGTACGCCCGGCCGCTCCAGGGCAGGACGGCGCTCCCGGTGACGGTCTGGCCCGGGAGGGAGACGGTGGAGGTCGCATACCCGGCCAAAGCGTCCACGGGTGAACTGAGCAGGCTGTACCGACCACCGGACTGCGCCTCGAGTCGCAGCTCCCGGACGACGGAGTTCTGGCCGTTGTAGCCGTCCGAGGCGTCGGTGGGGACGTCGCGGGCCGCGTACTTCCAGTTGTTCATCCACGCGATCGCGAGCCGGCGGTCGTCGGGCGACTCCGCCTTCGGCCAGGTGACGGCGGCGTACCAATCCCAGCCCCAGTCCAGCCACTGCGGGGTGAGGTCGTCGGCGGTGAACCGCGTCCCGTCCCACGTGCCCGTCCAGTAGGCGTAGGTCATCGGCAGGCCGATCGAGTAGGCGTCCATGCTGGCGCCCAAGACCCAGTGCCAGCTGCCGTCACCCGCTCGCATCTGGAACAGGTCCGGGCATTCGATGCCGCCGAGGTCGTGGTTCGGGAAGTCGAAGTTGTGCTGCAACTGCCAGTTCGTGAGATCGGGCGAGGTGTAGAAGGCCGCGTAGCGCGCCCGGCCGATGACGCACACCCACTCGTTCCTGGCCGCGTCCCAGTGGACCTTCGGGTCCCGGAACCACTCGGCGTTCTCGATCTCCGCCGTGGTCTGGGCCGCACGTCCGTCGGTGTTCACGATCACCGGGTCGGGGAGCATCGTGAACGTGAAGCCGCCGTCCGTCGACCAGTAGAGGTACTGCTCCTGGTACTTCCGGACGCCGTCCGTGGGCTGCGTCGCGAGGGCGATGACCGCACCCGCCCCGAAACCGGCGGTGTTCGCGGTGTCGACGACGGCGGATCCCGACCACACCGGGAAGTCCGGCTGCAGGGGCATGACGGTCCCGTGGTGGGTGAAGGCGACGCCGTCGGTCGTCGTCGCGTGATCCCAACCGCCCGGACCGTTGTTCTGGCCGGAGTGCAGGTAGTACAGCTGGTAAGCGCCGTTCGTGAACACCGGTCGTTGCGGGTCGCAGAGCCACCCCGACGGCGGCGTCATGTGGAACACCGATCTGAGGGAGGCCTGCGCCTGGGCGGTGGTCTGCGCCTGGGCGGCGAGGGGTGTGCTGGCACTCGCGAACAGAGCGAGCGCCCCGAGGCCGGCGCCCTGGAGGACGGTCCGGCGGGAGAGGTCGTGCGTCATTGCGGTTCCTTTCGTCGATGCCGCGGGCGCGCCGAAGGCACCCGTGGCGGGGATGGTGCTGGATCGTGCGGTGGAGGAGTGCTCAGGCGAGCGCGTGCACCTGGTCGATGGCGGGCGCCCGGTCGAGAACGGCGACGGCCACCGAGACGGGACTGGCGCGTTCACTCGCGAGGGTCAGCGTCGGTCGACCGCTCCCGAGGAGGACGAGGTCGGAGACGGTGGCGAGACCGCCGTCGACGAACAGCTCGAGCAGCGGGCCGTCGAGGCTGAGGAGAAGCCGAGCCGGACGGTCGCCGGCGAGCGGGACGATGCTCGTGGAGGCGAAGTCGGGGTGCACCGTGTCCATGGCACCGCCCGACCGGGCGACGGAGAGTGACGCCGCCGCCGGGTCGTGGACGATGAGGGCCACCCCGTCGGTGTCGGCCGTCAGTCGGAGCCGCAGCTCACCGGTGATCGACGGATCCCAGTGCAGCTCGACCACGCCGTCGCCGTCGAGCACCAGGTCGACGGCGTCCGAGGACACGGCGACGGTCGTCGGGTCGATCGCGGCCAGTCGTTCCTTGACGAAGGCCGGTGGCCCCTGCACGAGTCGCTGCTCGCCGTCGACCGTGGTCAAGGACAGGCGTCTCGGGAGCGACATCGCGCCCCGCCACGGCGAGGCTGGGAGATCGGCGGCGTAGCGCCAGTTGCCCATCCAACCGAGGATCACCGCTTCACCGTCCGGAGCGCGGTCGAACCCGACCGCCGCGTAGAAGTCCCGACCGTGGTCGAGCCGCTGCAGCTCGGCCCGCTCAGGCGTGAACACCGAGCCGTCGAAGTCGCCGACGAGATAGCTCATCGACGACCCGTCCGGGTCCTGCGCGTCGCCGACCGGGTTGGTGCTGAGGAGCAGGACCCACCGGATCTCGTCCGGGCGGCCGTCGACCGCGAGCGGGATGAGGTCGGGGCACTCCCACACGACGCCGGTGGGACCGAACGGACCGACGGTGCTGACGTGCTCCCAGGTGCGGAGGTCGGTGGAGGAGTACACGAGGACCTGACGCTCCACGGCCTCCACCGTGAGCATGATCCAGCGGAAGCCTGCGGCGTCCTCGTACCGGATGATCTTCGGGTCGCGGAACGCGTGCGAGCCGCGGTCGAGGATCGGGTTCTCCGGGTCGCGCTGCCAGGTGAGCCCGTCGTCGTCACTGGTCGCCCGGGACTGCGCCTGCCGACCGTCGGTGGACACGCTCGTGTAGTACGCCGTGAGGCGTCCGTCGGGACCCGCGGCGACCACGGATCCCGAGTACACCTGCTCCTCGGCGGTGTACCGCAGGGCGACCGGATGCTCGTCCCAGTGCTGCAGGTCGACGCTCGATGCATGGCCCCAGCTCATGTTGCCCCAGTCGCTGCCCTCCGGGTTGTACTGGAAGAACGCGTGCCACCGCCCGCGGTGGAAGACCAAGCCGTTCGGGTCGTTCATCCAGTTCCGCTCCGGCGTCAGGTGGAAGGCGGGCCGTGGAAGGGTCTGCTGCTCGTCGTGCACGGTCGCGCCCTCAGACGGAGTGCCGCGGGACGGCCGGGCAGGCGATGAGCTGCGGCCCGGCCGGCAGCGCGGCGTCGAGACCGAGCAGCCGACGGACACCGGCCGCCCCGAGCTCGTAGTGGGGGAGGGCGACCGTCGACAGCGGCGGCCGGAGGTGTGCGGCGATGACGTCCTGGTTGTCGAAGCCCATGACGGCCATGTCGTCGGGGATCCGCAGTCCGCGCTCGCGCAGGCCGTCGTAGAGTCCCATCGCCACGCGGTCGTTGTGGCAGAAGACCGCGGTGGCGCCCGAGTCGACGACCGCCGTGGTCGCCGCGTATCCGCCCTCCTGCTCCGGTGAGGCCGGGAACACGAGGGCGTCGTCGAACGCCACCCGCGCCGCCTGCAACGCCGATCGGTATCCGGCGAGCCGGCCGGTCTGTGCCGGTGAGGGGGTCGTCGTGTTGACGAACGCGATCCGTCGGTGGCCGGCCGCGAGCAGCGCCTCGGTCGCGGTCCGCCCGCCCTGCTCCTCGTCGGGGACGACGGCCGGGAGTCCGCTGCCCGCGGCGTAGCAGTCCACGAGCACGGTGTCGGTCTGGAGGAGTGCCTCCGGCACGGTGATCTCGTGGTGGAACCAGGTGGAGTAGAGGATCCCGCGGACCTGGTGCTCGAGCATCATCGCGATCGCCTCATCCTCGGCGGCCGTGTTGCCGTCGGTGTTGGCGACGAGCAGGACGTAGCCGTGGCGCCACGCCTCGTCCTGGGCGCCGTGGATGATCTGGCCGGCGAACGGGGTCGTCGCGATCGCGTCGGCGACGAGGCCGATGAACCGGGAGTGCCCCTGGGACAGCGTCTTGGCGAGGGCGTTCGGCCGGTAGCCGAGCTCCGCCACCGCCTCGTGCACCCGACGTTTGGCGTCCTCGCCGATCCGCGACCCCGGCTTGTCGTTGACGACGTGGGAGACGGTCGCCACGGAGACGCCGGCGGCCTTCGCGACGTCGCGCATCGTGATGCCCGAGGTGTTCTTCGGGTGGTCCGCGCCGGGCTTCGGCTGGTCGGTGCTGCTCATCCCTTGGTCGCTCCGCTCTCGAGGCCGCTGATCATCGCTTTGTTCAACACGAGGAACACCAACAGCAGCGGTGTGACCGTGACGCAGACGGCGGCGAACGTCGCCGTCCAATCAGTGTTCCCCATCGCCCCGATGTAGTTCTGCAGGCCGAGCGGGATGGTCTTCAATCCGTCGGAGAGCACGAAGGTGTTCGCGAAGATGAAGTCGTTCCAGATGAAGATGCTGTTGACGAGCACGACGGTGATGATCGTGTTGACCGAGAGCGGGAAGGTGATCTGGCCGAAGATCCGGTACGGACCCGCCCCGTCGAGCGACGCGGCCTCGTACATCTCCCTCGGGATGTACTCGTAGAACGACGAGAACAGGTACACCGCCATCGGCAGGGCGAACGCCGCCAGCGGGATGATCATCGACAGGTGGGTGTCGAGCAGGCCGACCTGCGAGTAGTCGATGAACAGGGGGACGAGCGCGATCTGCACGGGCACGATGATGCCGAGGAGGAACAGACCGCGCACGAGCCCGCTGAACCGGAACCCGAGGACCTGGAGCGCGTACGCCGCCATCATGCCGGCGATGACGATCAGGACACTCGACCCGAGGGTGACGATCAGGCTGTTGACGATGTTCAGCCCGAGGTTGCCGGTCGAGAACGCCCGCGCGTAGTTGTCGAGCGTCCACTCGGACGGCAGCGCGAAGGGGTTGCCGCCGGCGAAGTCCGCCGCCGTCCGGAAGCTCGTGAGGAGCAACCAGACGAGGGGGTAGACCTGGACGAGCACGATCGCGACGACGGTCACGGTGAGGATCGTCCGCTGCACCCGCACGCGTGGGGTGTGCCGGGGTTTCCGCTTCGGTGCCGGTGCCGCCGGGGGCGCGACGTGTTCGGTCGGCCGGGCGGGGAGGGTGGCGGTCATGACTTGTCCTTCCGTCGGAGCAGCAGGAAGATGAGGCCGACGGCGACGAGACACTCGACGACGATGAACATGGAGATCGCGCTGGCGTAGCCGTAGTCCGTGTGGACGAACGCCGTCTTGTACATGTACGTGGTCAGCAGCTCGGACGACTGGCCGGGCCCGCCGTTCGTCAGCAGGTACGGGATGTCGAAGCCGCGGAGGGCGAAGGTCGTCGCCATGACCGTCGTCGTGATCCACACCGGCCGGATGTACGGGAAGCGGATCCGCCAGAAGATCTGCCACCAGGAGGCGCCGTCCAGCCGGGCGGCCTCCTCGAGGTCGCGGGGCACGGCCATGAGGGCGGCGTAGATGATGAGCATGTACAGGCCGGTGAACCGCCAGCCCTCCGGGATCGACACGGCCGCGAGGACCGTCTGCACGTTCGACAGCCAGGCTGTCTGGAGGTCGCCGAGTCCGACCCACGCGAGCAGCTGGTTGATCAGCCCGACCGGTTCGAGCGCGTACAGCCGCTGGAACAGGATGGCGATCGCGACCGTCGAGATGACCGCGGGCAGGAGGTACAGCGTCTTGACGAGCTCGCGGGCCCGGGGGAGGGCGGTGAGCAGTCCGGCGACGAGGAGCGCGCCGCCGAGCTGGAGCACCAGACAGATCGCGAGGTAGCCGAGGGCGTTGCCGAAGGAGGTCCAGAAGACGTCGTCCCGCGTGAGCATCTTGACGTAGTTGTCGAGTCCGACGAACGCCATGTCCGTGATGCCGTCCCACGAGAAGAGGCTGAGGAACAGCGACTGCACGATCGGCAGGAGTACCGCGACACCGTAGAGGACGAGGGGCGGCACGAGGAACACGAGCACCGACAGCGTCGACCGGCGGGGCAGCATCGACGTGGACATCGGCTTCCGCCGCCGCGGTGGGCGGGCCGGTGCCGCGCCCACCGCGCTCTGGGTGAGCTCAGTCATCGACGTTCTCCGTGAGGGCCGCATCCATCGTCTTGATGAACTCGTCCGGCGTGATGTCGCCCTGCACGAGCAGGGTCAGTTCCTGCTGGAGTCGGGTGTTCGTGGCCGGGTCGAGCTGGGTGTCCCAGGGCATCGCGATCGCCGGTCCGACGCCGTCGGCCTGCGCCACGGAGCTCGCGTACAGCTCGGTCGCGTTCGTGGGGACGGTGGTCTGCGCGGAGGTCGTCGGCGACAGGGCGCCCGTCGCCGCGTAGAGCTCCGGGTAGCGCTCGAGGGCGAACGCGAGGAAGTCGCGCACGAGCGGGTCGTACGTCTTCGCGTTCACGGCCATGCCGATGCCGGAGGGGGTGACGTACTCGTTGTCGGCGGTGACGGCACCGTCGATGGTCGGCAGCGTGAAGGTGCCGACCGCGTCACGGACGCCGGGGTCGAGCGCGTCCGTCGCGAGGTTCGAGAGCTCCCACGTGCCGATGTTGTAGACCGCGGCCTTCCCCGAGGTGAAGAGCGCCTGCGCGTCCGCGTAACCGGTCGAGGAGAAGCCTTCCTGGAAGCAGCCGGCCTGCCCGAGGTCGTACAGCCACTCGGCCGCGGCCTTTCCGGCCGGGTCGGAGAAGGAGGCCTTCCCGGCCTTCAGGTCCTGGATGTACTCGGGACCCGCCATCCGGAACGGGTAGTAGGCCATGTATCGTTCGAGCGGCCACTGGTCCTGACCGTCGAGCGCGATCGGGGTGACGCCCTTGGCGCGGAGCGCCTTGCACATGGCGGGGAAGTCGTCGAGCGTGGCCGGGACGGTGACACCGGCGTCCTCGAGCAGGGAGCGGTTGTACCAGAAGAACTCCAGCTGGAACTCGAACGGCACCATGTAGAGCGAGCCGTCGTCGAACCGTTGGTAGTTGAGCGCCGCCTCGCGGTAGGAGTCGGCGAGACCGAGGTCCTCGAGGAGCAGGTCGACGTCGACCATCCGGCCCTGCTTCGCGAGCTTCTGCGCGAACGGGGTCGCGTCGGTGTCGAAGAGCTCGGGGAGCTTGTTCGCGGCCGCGAGGGTCTCGTACTTCTGGATGTAGGACGGGCGGTCGGGCGTCGTGATGAGGTTCAGCGAGAAGCCGGGGTGGTCCTTCGCGTACTCGTCGGCAATCTGCTCCATCGCGGTGATCACCCCGCCGTCGGCCGGGCGGGAGAGCAGCCACGAGATCTCGCGGGGGACGATGTCGCCCTTCGGGTCGACGTCGGTCGGGTCCGTGGCGCTCGATCCGCCGGCGCAGCCGGAGAGGGCGAGTGCTGCAGCGGCGACGAGCGCCACGAAGGCGGTGCTGCGGGCGGGGCGCATGGTGCGGGGGCGTGCGGTGGTTGGCATGGTCGGAATCTCCGTTGATCGATCACAGGTGGGTGCGGGTGTGCGGGTGGTGGTGCAGTAGGGCGGAGCGTGGTGTCGGGATCAGGACGTGGTGCTGGTGAGGAGTCGGTGTGAGGTGGGGTCGTCGTCGGAGTCGCCGCCGTCGCGTTCCAGGAGCGTGCACGCCTCGACGGTGACGGTCCCTTCACCGACGAAGACGCCGACGCGACCAGCCGGTCGGTCGTAGAGGCGCGTGCTGAGGACGACCGCGTCGTCGACGGTCGCGACGCAGAGGTCGCCGTCGACGATCACCTCGAGCTCGTGCAAGCCGGGGGCGAGGTAGCAGGGGCGTTCGAGTTCGACGACGAACGGGACGTCGCCGGAGATCTGCCACTGCTCCGTGCCGGTGCTGGAGCGGGGCCAGCGGTCGAACACGAGGCGGTCGCGCTTCGGCTCCAGGCGCAGGACGTAGCCCGCGTCGCCGTCGTCGCTCGCCCGGAGGAGGACGCCGCACTCGGTCGTGCCGGGGGCGATGTCGAACCGGGCGACCAGTCGGAAGGAACTCGGTGCGTCCACGGCCGACAGGGCGTCGGCGTACCCGTCGGGGGCGCTCAGGACCGTGCCCGAGGTGATGACGGCGTCCGTCCGCTCCTCGGCGGGTCCGAACGTCTCGCGGAGTTCGACCGGTGGATGGAAGGCGAGGCTGCCGTCGGCACGCTGCTCCGCTTCGAGGACCGACATGGTGCCGGCCCACTGCCAGGCGCCCGCGTCGTGGGCTCCCTCACGCGAGGCGATCCAGCCGAAGAAGAACCGGCGTCCGTCGCGGGCGGCGGACTTCGCCGCGTAGTAGGCGCGACCGTCGAGCGTGTCGTGCTCGGGGACGAGCCAGGGGCCGTGCAGGGTGCGGGACATCCGGTAGCGCGTCGTGAACGACTCACTGAACTCGGAGTACACGAGGTACCACCAGTCGCCCCATTGGAAGACCTCGGGGCACTCGTGGGCGATGTAGCGGCGCGGGTCCCAGAACGGCTCGACCGGTTCCCAGATCGAGAGGTCCGTGGAGGTGCACTGGGCGATGACGCCGCGACGCCGTTCCGGGCCGTGTGCGTGTCGGGCGGTGATGAGCATCCGCCAGACGGCCGCGTCCTCGTCCCAGAAGACGAACGGGTCCCGCCAGTCGGCGGTCTCATATCCTGCGGTGGCGCCGAAGGTGTCGGCCTCCCGGCGCTCCCAGGTGCGCATGCCGTCGGTGCTGACGGCGTGCATGACGAGTTGCAGCGCCAGACCGTCGGCACCGCGGCGCTCCGGGTGCTGTCCCGTGTAGAAGACGTGGTGGACACCGTCGGGGTCCAGGACGACGCTGCCCGTGTAGACGTTGAAGTCCGGCGCGGACGGTCCGCCCGACGCCAGTGCCTCGCCGAGGTCGTCGAAGTCGACGAGGTTGCGGGTGGTCACGCGATGCCACGGCATGCCGATCTTGGGCACCCGACGTGACTCGTGCAGGTAGAAGAGGTGGAAGACACCGTCCTCCTGCCAGGGGATGACGTCTCCGACCCATGCGCCGTTCGGCTGGTGGAACCCTCGTTGGTTCATGACGTCCTCTGCAGTGAGTGGTTAATCGGTTACGCAGTTACCGTAGCGAGGTGCGGTGAAGATGGTCAAGCGGTTAAGCAAAATTAAGCAGCTCGAGTATCGACTTGCCTCACGCGACATTCGAACGTATGTTCGACACATGACCCGCCCGCATCCGATCCGCCTCGACCACGACACGTGGCTCGTGATGCGGAACGACCCGGTGATCCCGAAGGCGGTCATCGAACGGCGCCGTGATCGGGGTGGTGCCGACGCCTACTTCGTCATCGCCTGGGACATCGATCCACTCAAGCGGGTGTTGATGAGCGTGCAACCGAGCCTGGAACGCGCCGACGCGCTCGTGCGGTACGACGTGCCGCGCACCGCCTCCGACCGCGACGGGCCGCCCAACGGGCTCAAGGCCACCCCGCGCTGATCCACCCTGTCGGAGCGCGCCACCGGGGAGTAGCGTTCCCGCATGGCGATCGATCCGAAGCTGCTCGACTGGTTGCTCGACGCCGACCCGGCCATCCGGTGGCAGGTCGAACGAGACCTGGCGGGAGCGCCACCCGAGGTCTGGGAGGCGACGCGGGGCGCCGTGGCGGCGACCGGGTTCGGTGCCGAGCTGCTCGCGCATCAGGACCCTGACGGACAGTGGGCGGGCGGCGCCTACTTCCCGGCCGGGTTCTTCGGCAGTGCCGAGCAGGAGGAGCCCGGGCAGCCCTGGGTCGGGACCACCTGGGCGCTCAAGGACCTCCGCGAATGGGGTGTCGATGCCGGGGCCCTGACCGACACTGCCGAGCGCCTGACCGCCAACAGTCGCTGGGAGTACGACGATCTGCCGTACTGGGGCGGTGAGGTCGACGTCTGCATCAACTCCTTCACGCTCGCCACCGGCGCCTGGCTCGACGTCGACGTCACCCCGCTCGCCGCCTGGTTCTCCACGCATCGCCTCGCCGACGGCGGCTGGAACTGCGAGGCGGAGGAGGGCGACTCAGTGCGGTCCTCCTTCCACTCGACCCTCAACGCGGTGCGCGGTCTCCTGGCGTATGAGTCGTACACGGGGGACTCGAGTGTTCGTGAGGCCCGGCAAGGTGGCGAGGAGTACCTCTTGACGCGACGACTCCTCAACCGGGCGACGACGGGTGAGCGGGTCGGCCCGTTCGTGGACCACTTCGTCTACCCGAACCGCTACCGCTACAGCGCCCTCGCCGCCCTCGACCATTTCCGGGACGCGTCTCTCGCCGGCGGCACACCCCCGGATCCGCGCCTCGCCGACGCCGTCGAGCTCGTCCGCGCGGCACGGCGGTCGGACGGGATCTGGCTGCAGGGACGGGTCCTCCCCGGACGCGTCTGGTTCGACACCGACGTGCCGGAGGGTGAGCCGTCGAAGTGGCTCACGCTCATCGGTTCCCGGGTCCTCGCCTGGTGGGACGATGCGGACTCGGCAACCGCCCAGCAGACCCATCGACGACGTATGGACGGCTCATAGGAAGCCCATAGCCGGCACGCCGATGCTCGTCTCACCACCGATCGAGACCACCGATCGCAGACGAAGGCGAGGCGCACCATGAGCAGGATCCCGACACCCGAGACCACCCCGGACGGCCCGGCCTACGAGGGCCGCCTGCTCGACCGGGCCGACGAGGAGGTCGTCGACCAGGGCGTCGCGTTCGACCTCGGAACCCTCGTCAGCCGACGCACGGTGCTGAGCCTCGTGGGCGCCGGGGTCGGGGCCGTCGCGCTCGCCGCCTGCTCCACCGGGGCGTCCGGCAGTAGCAGCACGAGCACCGGCGCTGCGAGTACCGGCACGAGCACCGCGACCGCGACCGGCGACCTGCCTACCGGCGAGATCCCCGACGAGACCGCGGGCCCCTACCCGGGCGACGGCTCGAACGGAGCCGACGTGCTCGAGGAGTCCGGCATCGTCCGCAGCGACATCCGATCGAGCATCGGATCGGGTACGACTGCCAGCGGGGTCCCCATGGCCCTCTCGCTGACCATCCTCGACATGGCGAACGGTGACGCCCCGTTCGCCGACGTCGCCGTGTACGTCTGGCACTGCGACGCGTCGGGTGGCTACTCGATGTACTCCGACGGGATCGAGGACGAGACCTACCTCCGCGGCGTCCAGGTCGCCGACAGCTCGGGGACCGTTTCGTACACCTCGATCTTCCCGGCCTGCTACTCGGGCCGGTGGCCGCACATCCACTTCGAGGTGTACCCCACCGTGAACGACATCTCCGACTCCGCGAACGCCATCGCGACCTCCCAGGTCGCCCTCCCGCAGGCGGCGTGCGACACCGTCTACGCGCTGTCCGGCTACGACGGCTCGAGCGCGAACCTCGCCCAGGTGAGTCTCGACGACGACAACGTCTTCGGCGACGACGGCGGTGCACTACAGCTCGCGACGGTGACGGGCGACGCGTCCTCCGGCTATCAGGTGGCGCTCACCGTGCGGGTGGACACCACGACGACGCCGACCGCCGGTGCCGCTCCGTCCGGCGGTGGCGGGGCTGGCGGCGGCGGAGGAACGCCGCCGAGCGGACGCTGACCGCGGCACCTCCACGCACTCCCGTCCCGACCCGCATCGACCCGAAAGGACCCGTCATGGGATTCCTCCAGAACCTCACCGGCTGGCACGCCCTCATCGTCCTCGCCGTCATCCTGCTGTTCTTCGGCGCCGCGAAGCTCCCGAGCCTGGCCCGCAGCGTCGGGCAGTCGGCACGCATCCTGAAGGACGAGGTGTCGGGCGACGCAGATACGCGCGCAGACACTCGCGCCGACACCCCTGCCGCCTGATCATCGGAGCGCATCGTGTTCGGACTCACCATGGACAAGCTGATCGTCATCGGCATCCTCGCGGCCGTGCTCATCGGCCCGAAACAGTTGCCGGTGTACGCCGAGAAACTCGGGGTGCTGGTCCGCACCGTCCGCGACCTCGTCGCCACGACCAAGGCGCGAGCCGCCGAGGAGCTCGGCCCCGAGTTCGACCCGACCGAGTGGAAACGCCTCGACCCTCGACAGTTCGATCCCCGACGGATCATCCAGGAGGCGCTCGTCGAGGAGCGTGGGCCGGTCGCGCAGCCTGAGGAGTCGACGACGTCGGAGGTGCAGGTGGAGCCGACCGTGCCGTCTGTCCCGGCGAAGCCGGTCGCGAGCGGCGGCTGGCAGGCCGCGCTCCTCGAGCGGGTCGGACGCGACGGGGCGGATGCGCACCGCGCACCCGCCCCGATCGTGATCACCGAACGCGTCGTCCTCGACGAACGCGTCGACGAACGCGTCGACGAACCCGCTAGCCGGCGGGCGTCGTGACGCGTCCGTCCTGGCCGTCCGCCGTGGCGCCGGTGGTCGACGCGGGCGGCAGGATGTCGAGCGGCATCGTGTGGGTGTCGATGAGCGGGTTGTCGTCCTGCCCCTTGACGAGTTCCTCCGCCTCGGCCTTCGTCTCGACCGTCGGCACCGAGCCGATGAGCGGACGTCGAGCCGTCTCCCGCATCGTGAGCACGCCGACGCCCGCCACTGCCGCGAAGAACATGATGTAGAACGCGGGCATGAAGGTGTTGCCGGTGAGCTGGATGAGGAACTCGCTGAACAGTGGCGTGGTGCCACCGAAGAGCGAGACCGACAGGTTGTAGGCGATCGCCATCGCGCCGAAGCGGGACGCCGTCGGGAAGAACGCCGGCAGCGAGGCCGCAGACGGTCCCGCCCACAGGGCGACGGGGACGGCGACCATGAACAGGGCGATGAAGATCGCCCAGATCTCGCCGATCTGCATGACCGCGAACGCCGGCACCATGAGGGCGAGGCTCGCGCCGACCGCCATCAGGTAGACGGGCTTGCGACCGAGCTTGTCGGACATCCGGCCGACGAGCGGCAGGCAGGCGGACATGATCAGCAGGACCGGGATGGTCGCGACCGCGGCCGTCAGGTTGGAGACGCCGACGTCCTTCTCGAGGTAGGTCGGCATGTAGCTCGTGAGCGCGTAGCCTGCGGTGTTCGTCGCGGCGACGATCGCCATCGCGATGAGGATCTGGCGCCAGAAGTGACGGAAGATCCCGAAGACACCCTGGCGGGCCATGGGGTCCTCGTGCTCGGACTCGATCCCACCGGCAGTCTCGGCGACCTCGTAGGCCGGGGTCTCGGGGATCTTGAGGCGGAACCACACCGCCACCGCACCGAGCGGCAGGGCGATGAGGAACGGGATGCGCCAACCGAACTCGGTCATCGCGTCGGGGCCGGCGAGGCCCTCCGCGATCAGCGTGGTGAGGGCGACGGTCCCGGCACCGGCCGCGAAGCCGACGTAGGACCCGACGTCGAGCCAGGAGGCCCAGAACCCACGGCGACGGTCGGGTGAGAACTCGGCGACGTAGGTGGACGCGCCGGCGTACTCACCACCGGTCGAGAACCCCTGGATCATCTTGAGGAGGTACAGCGGGGCGATGGCCCACAGCCCGATCTGGGCGGCGGTCGGCAGCACGCCGATGAGCGCGGTGGCTGCAGCCATCATCGACATCGTGAGGAAGAGGATCTTCTTCCGGCCGATCTTGTCGCCGAGTGGTCCGAGCACGAGCCCGCCGAGCGGACGCACGAGGAACGACACGGCGAAGCCGAACAGGGTGACGAGGATGCCGGCCTCAGGAGGGAGGCCCTCGGTGAAGACGACGGTCATCGTGACCGCGAGGTAGCCGTAGATGCCGAAGTCGAACCACTCCATGAAGTTGCCGACGACGGTGCCCGAGATGGCGGTGCGGATGCGCGACCGCTTGACGACGAGGACGTCGTCGACGCGGAGGCGCCTGGTCTTGCGGGCCGGCTTCCGGCCGGTTTTAGGGGAGGGGGATGCGGGGGACGATGATGCCGCGTTGTCGCTGGAGTTCACAAGCAGTACTCGTTTCCTGACAGTCGTGTTGAATCATTCGGCACTCGCGTAATCGCTCAGTGCCCGAGAAATGCCGGAGGATCGCCATGCTGCACTGGCACGGAGCTCGGGGAGCTTCACGTCGGGTGGCGGGTCGTTCTCGGGGAGAACGCGTCCTCTCGGCTCTGGACGGGTATAGACAATACCAGGTGTCCAGTGGCGCCCCTCCCCGCGGTGGTGCGGGCACAATGGACGGCATGGATGTTCGGCGCGGTGTCTGGACCCTCGACGGTGGTCTCGGAACGCTGCTCGAGGCACGCGGGCACGACCTCTCCGACGCGCTGTGGAGTGCTCGTCTGCTCCTGGAGAAGCCACAGTCGATTCTGGACGCTCATCGGGAGTTCTTCGCCGCCGGTGCGCAGATCGCGATCACGGCGTCGTACCAGGTCGGGTTCGAGGCGTTCGAGCAGATCGGCATCTCGGTTCAAGAGACCGAACGGCTCCTGCGATCGAGCGTCGAGCTGGCGCGTGCGGCGCGCGACACGCGGTCGGAATCGGACCCCGACGGCCCGCTCCTCGTCGCCGCGTCGGTCGGTCCGTACGGCGCGACGCTCGGCGACGGCTCGGAGTACCAGGGTGCCTCCGGTCTCAGTCGGACCGAGCTGCGGCAGTGGCACGAGCGGCGTCTGGCAGTGCTGGCCGACGCCGGCCCCGACCTCCTCGCCCTCGAGACCATCCCGACGCTCGACGAGGCGACGGCGCTCGCCGATCTGGTGCGGGGTTCGGGCGTGCCGGCATGGTTGTCGTTCACGGTGGAGGACGGTCGTCTGCGGTCGGGTGAACCGATGGCCGAGGGCTTCCGTCTCGTCGAGCGGATCGACGAGTTCCAGGCCGTCGGTGTCAACTGCTCGCACCCGGACGAGGTCCTCCCGGCCATCGCCGCCGCGCGGTCCGTGACGGACAAGGCCGTGGTGGTTTATCCGAACTCGGGCGAGCGCTGGGACGCCGACGCCCGCTGTTGGCGCGGAGCCGCCGGGGTCGGCGAGGTGGAGGCCTGGCTGGAGGCCGGGGCGACGATCGTCGGCGGCTGCTGCCGGATCATGCCGACCGACATCGCCGACATCCGTGCGCGGGTCGGCCGGGACGCACGTTCCTAGCCGACGTTGAAGCCGCCGTTGCTCGAGAGCACCTGGCCGTTGATCCAGGAGCCCGCCGGCGAGAACAGGAAGCGGACGAGGTCGGCGGTGTCGGACGGCGTGCCGAGCCTGCCGGCGGGCGTCGCCTCGGTGCCCCAGCGGCGGATGTCGTCGGTCATCCAGCCCGTGTCGATCGGACCCGGGTTGATGACGTTCGCCCGCACCCCGCGGTCGCCCAGCTCCACTGCCGCAGCGGTCACGATGCGGTCGAGCGCACCCTTGCTCGCCCCGTAGGGGAGGTTGTTCACGGTGTGATCGCTCGTGAGGGCGACGATGCGACCGGCCACCCGGGGCGGTGCCTCCTGCACGGGGAGCTGTTCGGCGAAGGCCTTGATGAGGAGCCACGTCGCCCGCGCGTTCACGGCGAAGTGGCGGTCCCAGCTGTCGACGTCCGTTGTCAGGATCGAGCTGTCCACCGACTCGCAGTGCGACATGACGAGCCCCGACACGGGACCGAGCTCCGCCGCCCGCCCGACGAGTTCGGCCGGGAACGCCGGGTCGGCGAGGTCACCGGACACGAGCTCGACGGTCACGCCGAGCGCACGGCACTCGTCCGCGATCGCCTCGGGGTCGTCGGGGGTCCGCTCGTAGCCGAGGCGCTCGTCGTAGGGCCGCCAGGCGTTGAGGACGAGGTTCCAGCCGTCCGCGGCGAGGCCGGTGGCGAGTCCCGCGCCGATCGAGCGGCGGCGTCCGACCCCGGTGACGATGGCGATGCGGTCGGTGCTGTTCTCGCGGTCGGCGGCGGTGGCGTCGTCGGTGGAGTCCATCCCGAGACCCTACGCGATGTCGGGCGGTCGCCGACAGGCCGGGTCCGGCTCCGGTCAGGTGGCCAGGAGGCGGCCGGCGATCGCGCGGGCGGTCTCGAACGGTTCGCGGAAGGTGCGCATCCCGACCGTCACGATGGCGCCCTCGTACAGCAGCATGAGTTCGCGGGCGCGCGCTCCGGGGTCGGACAGGCCTGCCTCGGTGATGAGTTCGGCGAAGCGGTCGAGCAGCCACTGCTTCTGCCGGGTGACCTCGGGGAGGACGAGGCCGCTCGTCGCGTGGTCGGGGATCTCCGCGCGTGCGTTGACGGCGCTGCAGCCCTTGGGGCTGTTGTCGTCCGACCAGCCGATCGCCGCGTCGAAGATCGCGAGGACCCGGTCGATCCCGGGCTCCGGGTGTCGGGCGAGGAACTCGTCGACCCAGACGCGCCAGCGGGCGTCGCGATGCTGCAGGTAGGAGAGCACGAGGGCCTCCTTGCTGCCGAAGCGGTCGTAGAGCGTCTTCTTCGTGACCCCGGCCGCCTCGGCGATGGTGTCGACGCCGACCGCGTGGATGCCGTTCTCGTAGAAGAGCACGGAGGCGGCGTCGAGCACGCGTCGGGCGCCCGGCGTGAGGGGTGCGAGCTCTGGAGTGTCGACCGTCATGCGAAAACTATACCAGTCTGTATACTGCGGGAATGAGTAAACAGATCGGTATACCTGTGGTTCGTGCGATCCGAGCGGTCATCGTCCCCCTCGCGGCGATCGGGTTCGTCCTCGCGTGGAGCTCCGGGTTCATCGTCGCCAAGATCGGAACCGAGGACGTGCCGGTGCTCACCGTGCTCCTCTGGCGGTTCGTCCCGCTCGCCGTGGGGCTCGCGATCGTGCTGCTGCTGAGCGGGCAGTGGCGGAACGCCACCCGGGCACAGGCGCGGTCGCAGCTCGTCATCGGCCTCTTCGCGCAGTTCGGCTACGTCGTGTTCGTCTACGCCTCGGTCGCGGTGGGCATCTCGACCGGGACGACCGCGCTCATCGACGCCGTCCAGCCGCTCGTCATCGCGGCACTAGCCGGACCGCTGTTGCATGTGCGGGTTCCAGGGGCCCAGTGGCTGGGACTCGGGATCGGCGCGGTCGGGGTGTTCCTCATCGTGCAGTCCCAGTTCGGCGCCTCGGATGCGCCGCCGATCGCCTACGCCCTGCCCGCACTGGCCATGGTCAGCCTCATCACCGCGACGATCCTGGAACGGCGCTCCGTGCACCGATCCCCGGTCCTCCTCACGCTGACCGTCCACGCGACGGCGACCATGGTGCTCCTCGCGGTGCTCGCCCTCGCGACCGGTGAGGCGGTGCCGCCGGGCGACGCGACCTTCTGGCTGACGACGCTCTTCCTCGCGCTCGTCCCGACGCTGTCGGCCTACGGGCTCTACTGGTGGCTGCTGCGTCGCATCGGGGTCACGGTCCTCAATGCGCTCCTGTTCCTCGTCGCGCCGACGACCGCCGTCGCGGGTGCGCTCCTGTTCCGGGAGCCGTTCACGCTCTTGACGGCCGGCGGGTTCCTGCTCAGTGCGGCGGGCGTCGCCCTCGTGCTCGCGAGCGACGCCCGCGGTCGCGTCGGTGCCCGTCGGGTCAGTGCCCGTCGACTCAGTGCCCCGCCGGCCGCCGATCCTGCTGACGGCGCATCTCCTCGGCCAGTGCCGGATTCCGCTCCGCAAGGTGCGCGGTGATGTCGTCGACCACCTCGGGCGTCTTGTTCTGACTGAGCTTCGCGCGGGCGTCGAAGCGGGTCACACGCATCCGCAGGCCGACCGTCCCCTTCGCGGCCCGCCGGGTGCCGGCCTCGTCCTGGGACAGGTGGCGGCCGTCCGGTCGGTGATCCTCGAAGTGGTCGGTGAGTCGCGAGAGCATCTCGTAGTTCTCGTCCTCACTGAGGACCTCCGGCGTGCCGTACAGGTGCGCGGTGACGTGGTTCCACGTCGGGATCAGCTGGCCCTCCGGGTACCAGCTCGGCGAGACGTAGTCGTGCGGTCCCTGGATGATGACGAGGATCTCGTGCTCGCCGAGCTCATGCGAGCGCTCGTCCGGTCGGCCGAAGTGGCTGACGATCGACAGCTCGTCCCGGTCCTCCTCGAGGATCGCCGGGTAGTGGGAGGCGACGAGTCCGGTGCTCGCGGGCGAGACGAACGTCGCCCACGGGTGGTTGCGGATGAGGCGCTTGACCTCGTCGACGTCGGTCATCAGGTACGTGGGGGTGTGGCGCATGGTGGGGTCACTTCCGGTCGAGACGGGTGCGGACGGCGAGGCCGGCGCACAGGATGACCGCGAGCCCGCCGAGCACGGTGGCCCAGTCGAGTCGCTCGCGGAGGATGAGGGTCGCCCAGATGATGCTCAGCACCGGCTGGACGAGTTGGATCTGGCTGACCCGGGCGATCGGGCCGATGGCGAGTCCGCGATACCAGGCGAAGAAGCCGAGGAACATGCTCACGATGCCGAGGTAGCCGAACGCCAGCCAGGTGCCGATGGCTGCGGTCGGCGGCTGCTGGACGACCGACAGTGCCGTGAGGGCGACCATGAGCGGTGCTGCCACGACGAGCGCCCAGGAGATCGTCTGCCAGGAGCCCAGCTCCCGGGCGAGCAGTCCGCCCTCCGCGTAGCCGACGGCGGCCGCGACGACGGCGCCGAGCAGGAGGAGGTCCGACCAGGCCATCGGCGCGAGGCCGCCGTGCTGCACGGAGGCGAACAGCATCGCCGCGACCGCGCCCGAGCCGGCGAAGACCCAGAAGCGGAGCGTCGGGCGCTCGCCGCCCCGGAGGACGGCGGCGACCGCCGTCGCCGCCGGGAGGAGGCCGATCACCACGGCGCTGTGACCGGCGGGAGCGGTGGTCAGCGCGAAGGAGGTCAGGAGTGGGAATCCGACGACGACGCCGCCGGCGACGATCGCGACGCGAGCCCACTGCATGCCGGTCGGTCGCCGCGCTCGCAGGGTGGCGAGGGTGATCGCGGCGAGCAGGGCTGCGACGACCGCGCGCCCGGAACCGATGAAGAGCGGCGAGAGGCCGACGAGTGCGACCTTCGTGACGGGGACCGTGAACGAGAACGCCAGGACGCCGAGGAAGCCCCAGCCGAGCCCGCTGCGGGATAACACTCGCGCCGGGGTCACGATAACGCTACTCTGTGGATTCATGGACAACGATAGCACCGGGCGGATCGTCGCCGCCATGACCGCTTGGATCGCAGCGGCACCTCCGGGTGCGCGCGTGCCCTCCAATCGGGCGTTGACCGCCGAGTTCGCAGCGAGCCCCGTCACCGTCCAGAACGCGATGCGCCAGCTCGCCGGGCGAGGACTCATCGAGAGTCGGCCGGGCGTCGGCACCTTCGTGCGGGCGGCTCGTCCGGCGCGGTCGGTGGACTACGGCTGGCAGACCGCCGCGCTCGGCGCGCTGCCGTGGCGCTCTGGCGCGCTGTCCTCGGCGCAACGGTCGGTCGCACCCGCCGCGATCGCGATGCACTCCGGATACCCCGCCCGAGAACTGTTGCCCGAACGGCTGGTCCGTGCCGCGCTCACCCGCGCCGCCCGTACCGACGTGGCGATGACCCGATCGCCGGCGGCCGGATCGCCGGAGCTCCAGGCGTGGTTCGCAGCCGACCTCGCGGCAGCCGCACCGCCCGGGGTCACCCCGCCGACCGCCCGGGACGTCATCGTGATCTCCGGCAGTCAGAGCGGACTCAGCTCGATCTTCCGTGCGCTCGTCGGTCCGGGGCAGCCGATGCTCATCGAGTCGCCGAGCTACTGGGGCGCGATCCTCGCGGCCGAGCAGGCGGGCGTGACGCTTGTCCCCGTGCCGACCGGTCCCGACGGACCGGACCCGGACGTCGTGGAGCGCGCGTTCCAGGACACCGGTGCGCGGGCGTTCTACGCACAGCCGACCTTCGCGAATCCGACCGGCGGCCGCTGGTCGCCGGAGACCGGGGTCGCGATCCTCGAGACCGTCCGGCGGCACGGCGCGTTCCTCGTCGAGGACGACTGGGCGCACGACCTCGCTATCGACGTCGACGCCCGGCCGCTCGCCGCGCTCGACGACGACGGACACGTCATCTACCTGCGGTCGCTGACCAAGAGCGTCTCACCGGCGCTGCGGGTCGCCGCCGTCATCGCGCGGGGGCCCGCCCACGACCGGATCCTGGCCGACCTGGCCGCCGAGTCGATGTACATCAGCGGGGTCTTGCAGGCCGCCGCCCTCGACGTCGTCACCCAGCCCGGGTGGCGGTCGCACCTCCGTGGTCTGCGACCGCTCCTCCGGGCCCGGCGGGACCTGCTCGTCGCGTGCCTGCGCGAGCACGCCCCGACGGCGCACCTCGAGCGGTTGCCGCTCGGTGGACTGAACCTGTGGCTGCGGCTCCCCGAAGGCACCGATGTGCCGCGCGTGGTCCGCACCTGCGAGAGTCGTGGGCTCATCGTCTCCGACGGCACCGAGTGGTTCCCGGCGGAGCCCGCGGGGCCCTACCTCCGGGTCAACTACTCCGGCGAGGACGCGGGGCGCTTCGATGAGGCGGCCCGCATCCTCGGCGGTGTCCTGGCGGACGAACGCGCCTGAGGGTGTCCAGGCGACCGCTCGTTACAGGTCGAGCTTCGCGTTGTCGCCGCCGTCGTAGGTCTCGCCGGTGACCTTCGACTTCACGAACGCGACGGCGGTCGCGATCTTGCCGCCGGGGCTGTCCCAGTATTCGGCGCTGTCGGCCGAGAACTTCAGCAGACCGACGCGCGGGTCGGAGGGGCCGTCCGGGAACCAGGCCTCGACGACGCTGTTCCACAGCTCTTCCAGCTTGGCGTGGTCGTCGACGAGCTCGGCGGTGCCGGCGAGCGACACCCATGAGCTGTCCGAGCTCAGCGTGACGCCGGCGTTCGGGTTGACGTCGAGCTGCTGCACGGCGGAGGCGTCCTTGCCGACGATGAACCACAGGTCGCCGTCGAACTCGCGCTCCTGGACGGTGAGCGGGTGGGCGACGAGCTTGCCGTCGAGGTCCACCGTGGTGAGCATCGCGAACCGGAAGTCCGCGAGCAGCTTGTTGAGGGTCGTGTAGGGGTCGGTGTCTCCGGCCATGAGGGTCTCCTTCGTCTCGTCGACCGGCCCGTCGGTGTCGGGGTGCCGGTCTGCGTGGCTCGCAGCCTACGACTCGCGGCTCCGACCGCACCTGGATGGTGCCGACCGTTGACGCGAGGCCGATCTTCTGCTCCTGCGGCGACTCCGGTCGTCGTGTCCGGTCGCCGTCTCCCGTCGACGTCTCCGGTCGCCCTATCGCACATCTCGTGCGCGAGCGCCATGCTCCCGTCGTTCCCGGGTCCGCTCACTACCCTGGACTCTTCACCACCGTAGGGAGAGACACATGAACACCTCATCGCTCACGAACCAGATCAACGAGGCGCTCGCGGCACTTGGCGGCGGTCCGTTCCTCACGACGAAGACCACCGAGAAGGACGCCACGACCACGGTCACCGGCACCCTCGGCGACAGCGAGATCCACATCGACTTCATCGAGGAGGGCAACGGCACCGAGGCCGAGAAGGACCACACGGTCGTCGTCCGCGACGCCTTGGGCAAGCAGATCGGCGAGGGGCGCGGCGACTCGACCTTCGCCGACGCCATCTCCGCCTTCGGATGGGCGGGCGTGCTCGACGCCGTCAAGAACGGCTGATCGCGCCATCATGACCTCCAGGGCCCGGTCTCGTCCGCATTCGCGGTGGGCCGGGCCCTGCGTCGTCTCCAGGAGGCACCCGTGACGCCGGGATCGGACGGCGGGCCGGTGGAGGACGACCACTGGTTCGTGGTGAACGGCAGGCGCTGGCGCCGGACGGATCCGATTCTGCCGTCGGAGCTCGTCGCGTCCCTGCAGTCCCACCTCGGCCGCGGGCGCTCCGGCGTCGGCGTCGCGAAGCGGGCGGGTGACGACGGCGCGGTCGCTGCCGCCCGCCGTCGCGTCGGCCTCGCCAAGCACGGGCTCGGTGAACGCGGCCCGAAGTGGTGGGACGAGCCGGAGGGCGATCGTCTCGAGCGCGCCGAGGCGGCACTGCGTGAGCTCGAGGCGCTCGACGAGTCACCGCCAGGGTGATCCGGCCGGGTGGACGTGCTCTCCGCCCGCTCTTGCGTTCTGATCGGTCTCGGCATATCGTTTATCGATACCAACGACAATCGATATGGATGTGATGATCATGACCGAGTCCACCGATCGCCCGACGCCGTCCGGCTTCGACCACGCGGCCTGGCAGGCCGCGAAGACCCAGCGCTCCACCCGCAACGACCTCGTGTCCGTGCTCGGTGCCGCCGTCGTCGCGGCGGGGGCCGTCGTCGTCACGCTCGTCCTCCGGCTGCTCGATATCTTCGGCACCGACGGGACCCGGGTGCCCGTGTTCTTCGACGCCGTCGATGCAGTCCTGCCGGGTGCGGCAGGAGCCGGCTCCTTCACGATCGACCAGGGTTCGGTCGTCGTGGCCGACCTTCCGGTGGTGACCCTCGTATGTGTGCTGCTCGCCGCGGTCCTGCCGGCGATCGCGAACCTCGTGGTCATCGTCTGCGCGTTCCGCTTCTTCCGCCGCCTGCTGCGTGGCGACGCCTTCGCCCCCGGGAACGCACGGCTGCTCTCGATCGCCTCCATCGCCATCCTCTGCGGGTGGATCGCGGACACCTGGTTCGGCACGATGGCGTCGAACGGCGCGCTCGCGGCCGCGACCGACGGCGCCGTCGAAGGAACCCCCTATCCGCTCACCTGGATCCCGGTGCTCGTCGCCATGGCGGTCGGCGGCCTCGCGATCGCCTTCCGCACCGGTGAGCGCCTGCGCGCCGACACCGAGGGACTCGTCTGATGGTGCCGGCGCCCGAGGAGGACGTCGCGACCGGCGTGCACTGCAACCTCGACCGGTTGCTCGCCGACCGCGGTCTCACCCTCGCCCGGCTCAGCGAGCTCGTCGGGGTGAGCGTGGTGAACCTGTCGGTGCTGAAGAACGACCGCGCGAAGGCGATCCGGTTCTCGACGCTGACGTCGATCTGCCGGGTGCTCGACTGCACGGTCGGCGAACTGCTGGAGCTCGACGACGCCCGCTGAGCGGTCCGGTACCGACCGTCAGCGCCGGCGTTCCCGGAGCAGCAACTGCGTGAGGTACAGGCCGCCGACGACCACCGTGACGACGCCGACCGGCACCGTCAGCGGGATCAGATGCTGGGCCACGAGGTCGGACGCGAGGAGCAGGAGGCCGCCGACGAGTCCTGTCGCGACCAGCGGGATGCCCGGCGAGCGGGTCAGCCGGCGTGCGATCTGCGGAGCGGCCAGGGCGATGAACGCGATCGGGCCGGCGACCGCGGTCACCGCGCTCACCAGCGCGACCGCGAGGCCGATGAGGATGGCGCGTTCGCGGGTGAGGCGCACCCCGGTCGCGGCGGCCACGTCGTCGCCGAGTTCCAGCTGGCGGAGCGGACGGGCGGCGAACGGCAGAATCGCGAAGAGCACCACGAGGCACGCGAGTGACGGCCAGACGACGGTCGCGGTCGCGGTGTTGAGCGTCCCCGCACCCCAGGCCGCCGCGAAGAGCGCGACGTCGAGGTCGGCTCGGAGCAGCAGCCAGCTGTTGAACGCGGCGAGCATGGCCGAGACGCCGATGCCCACGACGATGAAGCGGAAGCCCGACAAGCCCTGGCGGAGGGCCAGCAGGAAGATCGCGACCGCGGCAGCCAGGCCGCCGAGCAGCGATCCGGCCATCAATGTCGGCCAGCTGCCGCCGAGCAGGAGGAGCGCGACGAGCATCCCAGTGAACGAGCCGTTCGCGAGGCCGATGATGTCGGGGCTCGCGAGCGGATTCCGGGTGAGCGTCTGGAAGATCGCTCCCGAGACACCGAGCGCTGCGCCGAAGCCGATCGCCGCGAGGACCCGGGGCAGGCGCCAGTCCAGCACGACGGTGCGCGCCAGGCCGTCGACGCGTCCGGTGAGGACGCCGATCACCTCGTCGGTGGTCAGCGGGTAGTCGCCGAGCGCGAGACCGGCGATCGCCGCGACGACGATCGCCAGGACGACGGCGGCGCAGACGAGGAGGGTGCGTCGTGCAGGTCGGCGTCCGGTGCTCGGACCTGCGGTCACTCGTTCCCGTGTCGTGTTCACAGGCCCGAGGCCGTTCTGCGTCGGGCGAGCGCGATGAGGACGGGCGCCCCGACGAACGCGGTCACGAGCCCGACGGGCATCTCGCCCGGGAGCACCGCGATCCGTCCGACGACGTCGGAGCACAGCACGAGGACGCAGCCGACGAGGACCGAACCCCCGAGGATGCGGCGCTGATCGCTGCCGACCGACCAACGTACGAGGTGGGGCACGACGAGGCCGACGAAGGCGATCGGGCCGGCGATCGCGGTGGCGCCACCGGCGAGCAGCGTCACCGAGGCGAGCACCAGGATGCGACTGCGCGCGACGCTGACGCCCTGTGATCTGGCGACGTCCGGGCCGAGGGCGATCGCGTTGAGGCTTCGCGCGCTCGCGGCGGCCAGGACGAGCCCCACGGCGAGGAAGGGGAGGACCGGCACGACGACACCGAGGTCGCGTTCGAGCAGGCTGCCGGCGTTCCAGCCGCGCATCCGGTCGAACGCGTCGGGGTGCGTGATCGCGATCCCCGTCGTCAGCCCGGCGAGCACGGCGCCGAAGGCGACACCCGTGACGGTGAGGCGGGCGGTGGAGGACTGCTCACGCCCGCCGGAACCGATCGCGTACACGACGAGGGTGACGACGAGCGCCCCACCGCAGGCGAGCCAGGCGATGTCGCCCGGCGCCCGGACGCCGAGGAACGCCAGGCCGACGGCGACCGCGAAGCCTGCCCCGGCGTTGACCCCGAGGATGCCGGGGTCGGCGAGCGGGTTCCGGGTGAACGCCTGCATGAGCGCACCAGCGACACCCAGGGCCGCACCGACGGCCAGCGCCGCGACCGTGCGCGGCACCCGCTGGTCCCACACGACGAAGTCCGCCTCGTCCGAGCCCGTGCCGAGGAGCGCCGCACGGACGTCATCCGACGCGACGGGGTTCGCTCCGACGAACAGCGACAGGAGGACGGCGACCGCGAGCACCGCGACGCCCGCGAGCAGTACGACGAGCAGGCGGTGGCGCCGCGGCGCCCGTCCTCTCACCGAGGTGTCGCGGACGGTCACGATCGCGGTCGGGTTCGTCACGACCCGTCGGAGAGCAGCCGGTCGAGGTCGTCGAGGACGGCCATACCGCCGAGGGGGCCGACGCCGGTGATCCAGAAGGACTGGTCGACGAGGTGCAACTCGGGGAAGGCGTCCGTGTTCGCGGTGAGGGAGGCCGGCAGCGTCGAGGTGTCGTCGGGGTCGACGCTCGTCACGAAGACCTGGTCGGCCTTCGCCTCGAGCACGCGCTCGGGGGAGAGGTCGAGGGAGATGTCCTCCCAGGCGTGTTCGGGCGTCGTGAACCCGGCGCACTCGAGGGTGCTGCCGGCGAAGGAGGTGGGGCCGTACAGCGTCAGGACGCCGTCGCGCGGGCGGATCAGCTGTGCCGTCTTGCCGGCCGTGTCGTGTTCCTTGGCGATCTCGCCGCAGCGTGCGTCGTAGGCGTCGAGGAGTCCGTCCGCGCCGTCCGGGTCCCCGAGTGCCTCGGCGACGAACTGCACGTTGTCGCGCCAGGGGTCGGTCTGCGTCGCCATGAAGACGGTCGGCGCGATCTCGGACAACTGGTCGTAGAGGGCGGAGTGCCGCGACTCGGTGCCGATGATGAGGTCGGGCTTCGCAGCGGCGATCAGCTGCACGTTCGGCTCCGCCACGGTCCCGACGGTGGGGATGTCGGCGGCCTGCTCGCCGAGGTAGGCGGGGACGCCGGCGGTCTCGTTCAGCACCGCTGCGCCCACCGGGGTGATGCCGAGCGCGACGGTCGTGTCGAGCTGCACCGGTTCGAGCACGACGACCCGCTTGGGTGCGTCGGGGATGCTGGTCTCGCCGTGGGCGTGCTCCATGACGTGCGTCGCGCTCGTCGCGGTGTCCGAGGGGGTCGAGGCGCTCGAGCTGCTGCAGGCGGAGAGGCCGAGGGCGGCGATGGAGAGGGCGGCGATGGAGAGGGCGGTGACAGCGACGAGACGTCGACGATCGGCGAGGAGGAGGGGCACGGATCACCTTTCGAACGGGTCGCGACGGACGCGACCGAGTAAGGCAAGCATAACCTTCATTCAGGGGTGGCTCTGGGGCGGGCGTTCCAATAGCCCTGCCCGTGGACGCGCTCCGGGTCGATCCCGTGGTCGGTCGTCGCGGCGCGCAGGAGGGGGATCCGGGTGCTCTCGGTCACCAGCCAGGCGGCGAAGCCGGTGCCCAGTGTCGCCGCCGACGATCCGTGTGTGCGGAGCCACTGTTCGACGCCGGCGACGAGCGCGTCTCCGCCCGCCTGCCCGGCCCGTTCATGGACCTCGACCGTGTGACGCTCGAGCAGGGGCCCGAGCAGGGCGGTGTCGGCGGGGTCGCCGAGCTCGAGGAGGACGTGGGCGCGGACGTCCTCGTCGAGGGAGCGCAGGATCCCGTGGACGGCCGGGAAGGCGGTCTCGTCGGCGGCGACGAGGACGGTCGTCGCGGTACCGGGTGCCCACTGGACGCCGTGTGCCGGCTCGCCGCGACGGACGTCCGGACCCGAGACGAGCAACCGGTCGCCCACCCGCGCCCCGAGCGCCCATCGACTGGCCGGGCCGGCCGGCTCGTGGATGAACACGTCGAGGTCGACCTCCTGCAGCGCCGGCCTGACGCGATGGGCCGTGTAGCTGCGCATCACCGGGCGGTCCGCCGGTGGGAGTGCACGCCACGCCTGCCGCCACGCGTGCTCCGGCAGGCCACCGTGGAGTCCTTCCGGGTACGCGCCGTCGTCTTCCGGCAGCAGGATCTTGATCCGCTGGTCCCGCTCGTACGGGGCGAAGTCGGCGAGCGAGGCACCGGCGAGGGTGAGACGGACGAAGCCGGGCGACAGTCGTTCCGTGCGGTACACGACGGTGTCGAACAGGATGTTCGGCGAGTGCAGGAACGGGACGGGCATCGCATCGAGTCTAGGAGGACCCGGCTCCGGCGTGCCGGGTCCTCCGTCGTTCACCCGCGGCGGACGGCGCGTGCGATCACGGCGCAGAGGGGGATGGCGACGACGGTCAGCGCGGCGGCGGCCGGGAGGAGCAGGGTCGCACCCCAGGTGCCGAGGATGATCCCGCCGACCGCCCCGCCGGTGGCGATCGAGCAGTTCCACACCGTGACGAGCGCCGACTGGGCCGCGTCAGCAGCGTTCCCGGCGACCCGCGCGATCGCCGCCTGGAACAGCACGGAGTAGGCGCCGAAGGCGAGCCCCCAGCCTGCCGCGGCGAAGAGGAGGACGACGACCGGGGGATCCCAGGCCACGACGGCGAGGCCGACGGTCCCGAGGAGGGCGGCCGTGAGGATGGTCGCCCCGAGGCGCAGGTTCGCCAGCCGTCCGGCGCCGAGCGTGCCGACGACCGACGCCACACCGAAGGTTGCGAGGAGCAACCCGAGTGGCACGGGCGTCCCGCGGGAGGACAGGACCGGTGCGAGAGAGGTGTACGCGATGTTCTGGCCGATGATGCAGACGGCGAGGGCCACGAGGATCGTCACGACCGCGGGGATGCGGAGCGCCGCACCCATGCGCCTCGAACGCCCGGGGGCGCTGCCTGCCACGCGGGGAGCGACGACGACCGCGAGGACGCCGAGGAGCGCGGTGGCGGCGGCGACGATCCCGAACACCGCGCGCCAACCGAACCCCTCACCGAGGCGGCATCGTGGTCTGAGTCGGCTGGGTCGACCGAGTCGGCTGGGTAGGCTCGGCGCATGTCACTCGATCCGTACTACCGCGACCGCCTGAGCCTCTTCGACGGGTTCTCGAACGCCGATCGCGCTGCCGCCGGCGGGACGCTCGACGAGGCGTTCCAGGAACGACTCGCAGCCTACGGTGACGACGGGCCATGGAGCCCACCGAGCGACGTGGTGATCACCGACGAGACCGTCGACGGTCCGCACGGTGCGGTCCCGATCCGGCGCTACGTCCCGGCCGACCCCAGTGGTGTCGCCCTCCTCTGGGTGCACGGCGGCGGCTTCGCGGCGGGGACGCTCGACTGGCCGGAGGCGCACGTCGTGAGCGCCGAACTGGCGGCGAGAGCGGGTGCCGAGGTCGTCTCCGTCGACTACCGGCTGGCGGACGGCACGACGCGGTACCCGGTGCCGCTCGACGACGTGCTCGCGGTCTGGGAGCAGCTCGACGACGAGCGGTCGGCCGTTCCCGGTGCGCGGACGGCCATCGGTGGGGCCAGCGCCGGAGCGGCCCTCGCGCTCGCCGCGTCACTCCGCAGCGATCGTCGCGCGGACGCCGTGCTGCTGGCCTACCCGTTCCTGCACGCCGCCGTGCCCGCCCTGCCCGCGGACGTCCTGGCTGAGATGTCGGTCCTGCCGGACTTCATGCGGTTCCCGACCGAGTCGATCGACTGGATGGTCGGGAACTACGTCGGTCGGCTGGAGGACGTGCCCGAGCTCGCCCTGCCGGGAATCGTCCCCGTGACCCCGGACCGCCCGCCGCTGTCGGTCCTGCTCTCGGAGTTCGACGACCTCCGGCCGTCGGGGGAGCTGCTCATCGCGGCGTCGGAGGCGGCCGGTGCTCCCGTGCGGAGCCGGCTCGAGTCGGGCGTCCTGCACGGCCACCTCAATCGCCATCCGGTCGCACCAGGCGTCTCCCCGTCGCTGGACTGGCTGGCCGACGGGCTGCGCGCCATGGGGAACCACACCGGCTGAGTCTTGCGTGATCCTCGTCAGCGGGCATACTGGAGTCACGCTCCGTTCCCGAACGGAGTTCGGTTTTCGCTTCCGGCTCGCCTGAGCCCGGGTGATCCCGACGCCGCCCCACTCACTGACGAGAAACGGACCACCCATGAGCGAGCACGAACCGGCGCTGCCCTACCGCGACGCGAGCCTGCCGGTGGAGGACCGGGTGGAGGACCTCCTCGCGCGGATGACCGTCGCCGAGAAGGCCGGCATGCTCTTCCAGACGATGATCGCCCCGGGCCCCATCGACGAGGCGAACCCGCACATGGGACTCGCGAGCGGCGAGCACATGATCGGCGAGCAGCTCATGTCCCACTTCAACGTCCTCGGCACCGCGCCCGACACGACGACCCTCGCCGAGTGGACCAACGCCCTGCAGGAGCGCGCGTCGCGCACGCGACTCGGCATCCCGGTCACGCTGTCGACCGACCCGCGCAACCACTTCACCGACAACGTCGGGACGGCGGCCCGTGCCGGCGCGTTCTCGCAGTGGCCCGAGACGCTCGGCCTCGCGGCGATCGGGTCGGCCGACCTCGTCGAGGCGTTCGCCGACACCGCGAGGCAGGAGTACCTCGCCGTCGGGATCCGGCTGGCGCTCCACCCGCAGGTCGACCTCGCGACCGAACCGCGCTGGTCGCGCATCGGCGGCACGTTCGGGGAGGACGCCGAGCTCAGTGCCGAACTCGTCGCCGGTTACATCCGAGGGTTCCAGGGCGCCGAACTCGGGGCGCAGTCGGTCTCGACGATGACGAAGCACTTCCCGGGTGGCGGGCCCCAGCTCGACGGGGAGGACCCGCACTTCGCCTACGGACGCGAACAGGTGTACCCCGGCGACAACTTCGACCACCACCTCATCCCGTTCCGCGCCGCGATCGCCGCCGGAGCCGCGCAGATGATGCCCTACTACGGCATGCCCGTCGGGACCGAACACGAGGAGGTCGCGTTCGCCTTCAACCACGGGATCATCACGGGGCTCCTCCGCGAGGAGCTCGGGTTCGCAGGCATCGTCTGCACCGACTGGGGGCTCGTCACCGACACGTCGATCATGGGACAGGACATGCCCGCACGGGCATGGGGCCTGGAACACCTCGACGAGCTGTCCCGGGTCGAACGCATCCTGCAGGCCGGCTGCGACCAGTTCGGCGGCGAGGCCCGACCCGAGCTCGTCGTCCAACTCGTCGAGCAGGGACGTGTCACCGAGGATCGCATCGACGCCTCGGTGCGCCGACTGCTGCGTGAGAAGTTCGTGCTCGGGCTCTTCGAGCAGCCGTACGTCGACGCGGGCGCCGCGAGCGGGATCGTCGGCCGCGCGGAATTCGTCGCAGCCGGCGAGGCCGCACAACGCCGCGCGTTCACCGTCCTGACGAACGTGGAGGAGACCCTGCCGGTGCGCTCGCCACGTCCCCGGTTGTACCTCGAGGGCGTCGATCCCGAGCTCGCGGGCGCGTACGGCGAGGTCGTCGCGGATCCGACTTCGGCGGACGTCGCCCTCGTGCGCATGCAGACGCCGTACGAACCGCGGCCCGGCGGCTTCGAGGCCATGTTCCACGCCGGATCGCTCGACATCCCGGCCGACGAGGTCGAGCGGCTGCGGGCGCTCGCGCTGACGGTGCCGACCGTGCTCGACATGCATCTCGATCGACCGGCGATCCTCACCGGGGTGGTGGACGCGGTCGCGGCGCTGGTCGCGAGCTTCGGTGGCAGTGACGCGGCGTTCCTCGACGTCGTCTTCGGCCGGGCGCTGCCGGAGGGTCGGCTGCCGTTCGATCTGCCGCGCTCGATGGCGGCCGTCGAGGCGAGTCGGTCCGACGTCCCCTACGACACCGAGGACCCGCTCTTCCGTTTCGGCCACGGCCTCACGTACCCCGCCGGTCCCTGAGCGCCCGTCCCCGGTCCCTGAGCGCCCGTCCCCGGTCCCTGAGCACTTCTTCCGGTCCCTGAGCTTGTCGAAGGGCGGTCCGGGTGCACTTCTCCCGGTCCCTGAGCACCCGTCCCCGGTCCCTGAGCCTGTCGAAGGGCGGCGTCTGCCCGCGTGCCCTTCGACAGGCTCAGGGAGCGGTTCTCCGCACTCGGGGGTCGCTTCCCCCGGTCCGTGAACGCCCCTCCCGGTCCCTGAGCACCCGTCCCCGGTCCCTGAGCTTGTCGAACGGCGGCGTCTGCCCGTGTGCCCTTCGACAGGCTCAGGGAGCGGTTCTCCGTGTGCGGTTTCTCCGTACTCGGGGGTCGCTTCCCCGGTCCGTGAATGCCCCTACGGTCCCGGAGCACCTCTTCCGGTCCCGGAGCACCTCTTCCGGTCCCTGAGCTTGTCGAAGGGCGGTCCGGGTGCAATCCTCCCGGTCCCTGAGCGCCCGTCCCCGGTCCCTGAGCTTGTCGAACGGCGGCGTCTGCCCGTGTGCCCTTCGACAGGCTCAGGGAGCGGTTCTCCGTGTGCGGTTTCTCCGTACTCGGGGGTCGCTTCCCCGGTCCGTGAACGCCCCTCCGGTCCCGGAGCACCTCTTCCGGTCCCTGAGCTTGTCGAAGGGCGGTCCGGGTGCACCTCTCCCGGTCCCCGAGCGCCCCCTTCCGGTCCCTGAGCTTGTCGAAGGGCGTCAGCGCTCGGAGCCGCGCAGCTCCAGACGTACGTCCAAGGTGTGCGTCATGGGCGGGCCCGCCTCGTCGGCGATGAGCGCCAGGAGGGTCTCCGCCGCGACGCGGCCCATGAGCGCCACGTCCTGCGCCACCACCGACACCGCCGGCGTCACGAGCGGTGCCGCCTCGAAGTCGTCGAAGCCGACGAGCGGCAGCCGGCGTCCGGCCGTCGCGAACGCCTCCATGGCCCCGATCGCTGCCCGGTTGTTCGCGGCGAACACGGCGTCGACCTCGCCCGACGCCAGGAACCCCGCCACGACCGCCGCAGCGTCCTCGACGGAGTGTGCGCCATCGGAGACGATCGGCTCGATCGGACCCGTCCCCGTCGCGCCGCCGAGATCGGCCTCGGTGAGCGCCCGGTGGTAGCCGGCGAGTCGCTCGCGCATCGTGTACAACTCGAGTGAGTCGCCGAGGAACGCGACTCGACGTGCGCCCGCGGCGAGCATGGCCGCCGTCGCACGGGTCGCTCCGCCCGCGTTGTCGGCGAGCACCGTGTGCACGTCGACCGACTCCAGCGGCCCGGTCGGTCGGTCGACGAGCACCATCGGGACGTGCACGATCGTGCTCGTCGCCCAGGCCGTGGTCGCCTGCCGTGGTGGCACGACGACGAGGCCGTCCACGCGCTGCGCGACGAGCCGGTCGACGAGGAGTCGGTGCCGGTCGGCGTCCTCCTCGGAGCTCGCGGACATCAGCAGGTAGCCGTGTTCCGTGCACACGCGCTCCACCGACCGTGCCAACACCGAGTAATAGGGGTTCGCCAGGTCACTGATGATGAGCCCGATGACCTTGCTCGACCGCCCGGGCCGGATGCTCGCGGCCGCCAGGTTGTGCCGGTAGCCGAGGGCCTCGATCGCCGCGCCGATCCGTTCCGACAGCTCCTGGTTGATGTTCGTCGCGCCGTTCACGTACCGCGACACGGTCTTCAGCCCGACCCCGGCCGCCGCGGCGACGTCGTTCATGGTCGGGGGTCGGGAGCTGCGCATGCTCACCATCCTGGCGTATGGGGGATCACGCGACCGGCTCGTCCGCCCCCGCGACACCGAAGAGCCCGCTGAGTCCGGGGCGCAGTCGGGTGATCTCGGACGCCGTCGGCCGGCGCCCGGCGATCGTCGCAGCGGCGCTCGCGCCCGCGAGTTCGGCGGCTTCCGCCGGTGCGGCACCGCGTGACATCGCGAAGAGCAGGCCGGCGGTCGACGCATCCCCGGCGCCGTTGGTCGACACGAACGCGGGTGCGGGGACGGGCGGCGCGACGAGGTCGACGTCGGCCCAGGCCTCGGCGAGCGGTGCGAGCATCCGTCCGCCCAGGCGCAGGCGGTCGACACCGGCGGCCCGGAGGAGCAGCCCGTCCTCGCCGGCCGAGATCGCCACGACGCCGGCACCCCAGGCGAGCAGCAGGTCGGCGAACGCCGCCGCTTGGGCCAGGGGCGATGCGCTGGTCCCGGCGGGCAGACGGAGTGTGCCGAGCGCCGAACGCAGGTCGTCGACGCTCGGACTCACGACGTCGGTCATCGGCAGGGTGCGCCGGAGGATCGCCTCCCAGTCCAGATGGCCGGCGGCGCTCGTGGGGTCGACGACGGCGAGGTCCATCGAGGTGGTCGCGCCCTGTCGGTGGATCCGTTCGAGCAGCTTCGCGAGGGGCGCCGCGTCGTCGGCGACGATCCCGGGGAGCAGCGGGGGATAGCCGAGGTGGACGAGGTCCGCGTCGCCGACGGCCAGGTGCTCGCCGGTGAACACCTCGTTGGCGCCCGTGTGGTGCCAGAAGGTCCGGTCGAGGCCTGCGGGCTCGACGACGACGCTGTAGGAGGTAGCGGCCCGGTCGGTGACCTCGAGTGCCGGGTGCAGTCGCTCGTGCGCGGCGATGCGCGACGCGACGATCGCACCGAGTTCATCGTCACCGACGGTCGCGTGCAGGCGGACCGTGCTCCCGAGATCGGCGAGGGCCAGGCCGGTGTTCGCGACGCAGCCGCCGAGGGAGATGCGGAGCGGGCCGGTGTCGATGAGCGCGCCCGGATCGATGCGTGCGCTCGCGCTCAGCCCTGGTGACAGGTCGACGCAGATGTGACCGGCGACGACGATCTCGCCCATGGACCCTCCGTTCTTCGCCCCGGGCCTGACCCGATGCAAGCTAGACAACGTTGTCTCAGGCCACTACTGTGACACACCGAGGGACGATTCGGAAACCCTCCCCGTCACGATCAGGAGCCGCCGCAATGTCGCTGTACCGCCTCAATCGTCTCTTCAACGCCCGATCAGGTCGCGCGCTCGACGTCGCCGTCGACCACGGGTTCTTCGGCGAGCGTTCGTTCATCACCGGCATCGAGGACATGGGCGAGGTCGTCCGCACCCTCGTCGCCGCCGGCCCGGACGCCGTCCAGCTGACCCTCGGCCAGGCCCGTCTCCTGCAGCAGGTCCCCGGCAAGGACAAGCCGGCGCTCGTCCTGCGGACGGACGTCGCGAACGTCTACGGCAACCCGCTCGATTCGATCCTCTACAGCCACCACGTGCCGCACGCGATCGAGGAGGCCGTCCGGCTCGACGCCGTCGCCGTGTGTGTCAACCTCATGCAGATCCCCGACCACCCCGAGGTCCGCGAGGCGAACATCCGCTCGATCATGGCCCTGCGCCGCGAAGCGACCCGGTACGGGATGCCGCTCATGATCGAACCGCTCGTGATGCAGGACAACACGACGGCCGGCGGGTACCAGGTCGACGGCGACATCGAGAAGATCGTCACGCTCGTCCGCCAGGCGGTCGAACTCGGCGCCGACCTCATCAAGGCCGACCCGAGCAGCGACATCACCGAGTACGCGCGCGTCGTGCAGGTCGCCGGTGACATCCCCGTCCTCGTCCGTGGCGGCGGTCGCGTCGACGACCGGACCCTGCTGGAGCGCACGGTCGCCGTTCTCGACGCGGGGGTCAGCGGCATCGTCTACGGTCGCAACATCATCCAGCACGAGCACCCGGCCGCGATCACCGCGGCACTCATGGCGGTGCTGCACGACGGCGCCGACGCCGACGCCGGCCTCGCGATCCTCGAGGCGGCTCGCGCATGAGCGCCGACCAGGTGACGTCCGACCGCGCGACGGCGGAGCGCGTCAACGTCGCGATCATCGGCGGCGGACTCATGGGGCGCGAGATCGCCGCGGCCATCCAGCGGTGGCCGGCACTCATCGACCACCCGGTGCGACCGCGACTGACGGCCATCTGCGACATCAATCCGGCGGCGCTCGACTGGTTCGACGAGATCGACACCGTCGTCACGAAGACCACGGACTACCACGAGCTGCTCGCCGACCCGTCGGTGGACGTCGTCTACGTGGCCGTGCGTCACGACCTCCACGAGCAGATCTACACCGACGTCATCCGAGCCGGGAAGGGCCTACTGGCGGAGAAGCCGTTCGGCATCGATGCAGCGGCAGCGCAGTCCGTCCTCGCGGCGATGGCCGAGCACCCGGAGAGCTTCGTCCGATGTTCGAGTGAGATGCCGTTCTTCCCGGGTGCGCAACTGGCGATCGACTACGTCCGGTCTGGAGCGCTCGGCACGATCGTCGAGGCGCGCAACAGTTTTCTGCACTCGAGCGACATCGATCGGGGCAAGCAGATCAACTGGAAGCGCCAGACGCGGTTCTGCGGTGAGGCCGGCGTGATGAACGACCTCGGCATGCACACCTGGCACGTGCCGCTGCGGCTCGGCTGGGCACCCGAGAGCGTGTACGGGGTGCTGCAGAACATCGTCACCGAGCGGCCCGGCCCCGACGGTTCGCTCGTGCCGTGCGACACCTGGGACAACGCCGTGCTGCACAGCTGGGCGACCCACGACGGTGTCCGCTTCCCGTTGACGACTGAGACGAAGCGCATCGATCCCGGGCAGAAGAACACGTGGGAGTTCGAGGCGATCGGTCTCGACGGCGGGGTGCGGTTCAGCACGAAGAACCCCAAGCTCGTCGAGGTGTTCGCGGTGCGGGACATCCCGGGTGGCGGTCGGGAGCAGGTGTGGCAGCAGCTCGACGCGGGCAGCCAGTCGGTGTGGCCGACGGTGACCGGCCCGAACTTCGAGTCCGGGTTCTCCGACACGATCCTCCAGATGTGGGCCGTGTTCCTCGCCGAGCGGCACGGCTCGCTCGGCGACCGGTTCGGGGCGGCGCGCCCCGAGGAGGCGGCGCTGACCCACGACATCTACCGAGCGGCGATCCGCTCCCACGAGGAGGGTCGCGCGATCGCGCTGTGACGTGCGCATCGGCTGGGAGGCCACCCGACCGTCTCCCAGCCGGGAGCGCGCTGGGCGGCCCCTGAGCTTGTCGAAGGGCTGTCCGCCCGCCTCTCTGGTCCCTGAGCCTGTCGAAGGGTTGTCCGCTCGCCTCTCTGGTCCCTGAGCTTGTCGAAGGGTTGTCCGCTCGCCTCTCTGGTCCCTGAGCCTGTCGAAGGGCGGTCCTTGCCGGCCCAACCGTTCGGTCCCTGAGGTTGTCGAAGGGTGGGGTCTGTTCGTGTGCCCTTCGACAGGCTCAGGGACCGGGGTCGGGGTCGGTCGTGTCTGAACGGTCAGTCCCTGTCCGCTCATTCAGCCGGTCCTTGCCGGCCCAACCGATCGGTCCCTGAGCTTGTCGAAGGGCGGGGTCAGTTCGTGTGCCTGCGACAGGCTCAGGGACCGGCCACCGGGTCCGTTCCAGGTTCTGGATCGCGCCATGCGGTGATCCGCGAGCAGCTGAGACGCGGGAGGTCGTCGAACCGCCCGTCGATCACCGCCTGCTTCTTCGCCCGGCTCCACCCCTGAAGACGTTTCTCGATGAAGAATGCGTCGTCCACGCGGTCGTACTCGGCCGACCAGACGAGTGTGACGGGCAGCCGCTCGCGGGTGTAGGTCGCTCCGAGGCCGTCCATGTGCTCGGCGATTCGTCGAGCGAGGTCGATGGTGCTGCCGGTGTAGAAGGATCCGTCGGCGCATTTGAGGATGTAGACGTGGGGCATTCGGGAAGCCTCGCAGGACCTCGATCCCGTCGGTCTGCGCTGACGTCCGACGGTGGACGCTCTCGGATCACGGGGGAGTTGTGGAGGACCGTCGCTCGCCCTGCCGCTTCGCCCGTTCGGTCCCTGAGCTTGTCGAAGGGGTGGGGTCCTGCCGTGTGCCCTTCGACAGGCTCAGGGACCGGGGTTGGAGTCGGTCGTTTCCGAACGGTCGGTCGCTGTCCGCTCGCTCGGCCGGTCCTTACCGGCAACCGATCGGTCCCTGAGCTTGTCGAAGGGGTGGGGTCCTGCCGTGTGCCCTTCGACAGGCTCAGGGACCGGGGTTGGAGTCGGTCGTTTCCGAACGGTCGGTCGCTGTCCGCTCGCTCGGCCGGTCCCTGCCGGCGCAACCGATCGGTCCCTGAGCTTGTCGAAGGGCGGGGTCAGTTCGGGTGCCTTCGACAGGCTCAGGGACCGGGGTTGGAGGCCGGTGTCGGCGGGGTGGGGGACACTCGGGAGATGCCCCACAGACGATGCGGACAACCCGGGTGCGACGCCGCGGCGCCGGTCGACGTGCCCGTCGCGCTCTGCGAGGATCACCTGGCCCTCGCCGCCGACTGGGCGGAGCGTCGTTGGGGTGTCGTCGACGCCCTGCCGTCGCCGTGCATCATGTGCGGCTCGCGGCTCGGCCGACACTACCCGTCCGCCTGGTTGTGCGCCGCGTGCGAGTGGCGGCAGGGGGAGGTGCCCGACGACGACCTCGCCCGGCCGCGGATCGACGTCGTCTACTACCTCCGCCACGGCGACCGCGTGAAGATCGGCACGACGACCAACCCACGCCAGCGGTTCGCCGCGATCTGGCACGACGAGCTACTCGCCCTCGAACGCGGCGACCGTCACGTCGAGCGTGCGCGTCACGAACAGTTCGCCCGCGAGCGCCTCGAGCGCTCCGAGTGGTTCACCGGGTCGCCTCGACTGCTCGCCCACATCGCCTCGGTCGCCCGCGACGTCGACCCCTGGGACCTCTACAGCCGATGGCTCAGCGAGGCGGCGGCGCTCCGGGGGCGATAGCCCGGCTCAGGGGGGTCGCGGCTCCAGCCCGACACGAGTCGCGCTCGACGAGGTGCACCGGGAGGACCGTGCTCCGGCGGTATCGGGCGTCGGGGCGGTCGAGTCGGTCGATGATCCGTTCCGCAGCGAGTCGGCCGAGGGCCTCCGGGTCCTGGGTGATGACCGACACCGACGGTCGCAGGAGCTCGGCCAGGGGGAAGTCTCCGAACGCGACCAGCGGGAGCGGCTGCTCGGCGAGCGCGGGCAGCAACGCCATCGTGCAGACGGCGTTCGACGAGAACAGGGCCGTCGCCCGCGAGGCGATCGCCGCCAGCGCACCCGCCGCCCCTTCGCGGGTCGCCGCACCGAGGGCGATGAGCCCCTCGTCGGCGGGCAGCCCGGCTTCGGTGAGTGCCGCCCGGTACCCGCGCAGCCGCTCGGCGGTCGTCGGCAGGGCCAGCTGGTCGCCGACGAAGGCGATCCGGCGGTGGCCATGCTCGACGAGGTGGGTCGTCGCTGCGAACGCTCCACCGAAGTCGTCCTGCGTGAAGGCGTCGGCCGTGAGGCGCCCCGGCGCGCGGTCGACGAACACGAACGGCGTCCGCGACGCCCACGCGGCCAGCGAGCTCTGGTCGTCGCCGATCGGCGCGAGCACCACTCCGGCCAGCTGGCGCCGGAGCATCGGCTCAAGGACCGCGCGCTCGCGGTCCGGGTCGTCGCCGAGGCTCGTGACGAGCGTCGACATGTCGTGATCGCGCGCCGTCCGCTCCACCGCACGCGCGATCTCGGCGAAGAACGGGTCGACGATGTCGGGGACGGCGACCCCGATCACCGACGGACGGCCCGAGCGGAACGCCGTCGCGAGGGAGTTCGGCACGTAGTCGAGCTCACGCATGATCGACTCGACCCGTTCTCGGGTCGCCGGGAGGACGTGCGGGTCGTCGTTGAAGACCCGCGAGACCGTCTTCGCGCTCACGCCGGCGGCTGCGGCGATCTGGCGCATCGTGGCCATGCTCGGGTCCCTCCCGTTCGGTCGAGCCGGATCGGGTCAGCGCGCGGTGTAGCCGCCGTCGATCGGCAGCGAGACGCCCGAGATCATGCCGGCGGCGTCGCTCAGCAGGAAGGTGATCGGGCCGGCGATGTCGTCCTCGGTGGCCCACTTGCCGAGCGGCATCGCCTCGAGGAAGGGGCCTTCGATGTCGGGCCGACCCCAGTACCAGGCGGACATCGGCGTCATCACGACGGTCGGGTTGACGGCGTTGACCCGGATGCCGTACTTGCCGAGTTCCAGGGCGGAGACCCGCGTGATGTTGTCGAGCGCGGCCTTCGACGAGCCGTAGGAGATGTGGCCGGAGAGGGCGACGAGGCTCGCCTGGCTCGAGACGTTGACGATCGCGCCGCCGCGTTCCTGGCGGATCATCTCGCGGGACGCGTACTTGGTGACGAGCAGCGACCCACGTGCGTTGATGCTGATGACCTTGTCGAACACGTCGATGTCGGTCTCCTGTGGGGAAGCGATCTCGCCGCCCCAACCGCCGGAGTTGACGACGCCCCAAATGTCGCGTCCCTCGATCGCGTCGCGGATGCTGTCCTCCGAGGTGAGGTCGAAGGGCAGCGGTTCGGCGCCCGTCTCGGCGGCGATGGCGTCGAGGTGCTCGACGTTGCGACCGGAGGCGATCACCTGCGCACCCGCTGCGACGAGGTGGCGGACGGTGGCGCCGCCGATGCCGCCGCTCGCTCCCGTGACGAGGATGGTGCGGCCGTTGAAGTCAGTCATGAGGTGGTCCGATCGACGTGATGAGGCCCGTGCGTCGGTGCACCGGGTCGGGAGCATCATAACCACGGAATGACGGTCATGTCACCCGTGACATGCATTTCTACGGCAGATGATGACACCGGTGACATCCGGTGTTGACACACGCATCCCGTGGACCTACCGTGAGTCGGGCGACGGCGCGACCGCGACCGGTCGGCTCCCAGGAGAGGTCAGGCATCACGATGAGCGGCATCACGACCACTGCCGGGGCCGGCCTCGATGGCTTCGTCGACCTCGACGGCCTCATCGATCACGCCCGTTCGCTCGCCGCCACCGGGTCCCGCCGGATCCTCGGGATCGTCGGGGCACCCGGTGCGGGCAAGTCGACCGTCAGCGACGCGATCGCCGCGGCGCTCGGCGACCAGGCCGTCATCGTCGGGATGGACGGCTTCCACCTCGACAACGCCGAGCTCGTCCGCCTCGGGCGACGCGACCGCAAGGGCGCGCCCGACACCTTCGACGTCGACGGCTACATCGCGCTGCTGTCCCGCCTCGCCCGTGCCGGACGCACCGCCGATTCACCGGGCACATCGATCTACGCACCCCGGTTCGACCGCTCGCTCGAGGCGTCGATCGGCAGTGCCGTCCTCGTCCGTCCCGAGGTGCCGCTCGTGATCACGGAGGGCAACTACCTCCTGTTCGACGACCACGGCTGGCAGGGTGTCGCCGCGCATCTCGACGAGTCCTGGTACGTCGACGTGGACGACGAGGTCCGCCGCGACCGACTCATCGCCCGACGCCTCGGTCACGGACACCCGCGCGACGAGGCCGAAGCCTGGGTGATCGGCGTCGACGAGCCGAACGCCCGCCTGGTGGACGCCACCAAGCAGCGTGCCACCCGGATCGTCACGCTCGACGCGTCGACCCCGGTGGAGACCGAATCCACCCACGGCGTCTGACCCGCCCTCAGCCGCAGCACGCTCGACCCGCAGCACCCAGCAGCCGCAGCACGCTCGACCCGCAGCACCCAGCAGCCGCAGCACGCTCGACCCGCACCACCCGGAACCCGCTCACCGACGAGAAGGCACCACATGACCCAGCTCTCCGACGCCACCCTCACCGCTCTCGACGAGCGGGTGGCCGTCCCCGCCTATGACCGCTCGGCCATCCGACCCGGCATCGTCCACTTCGGCGTCGGCGCCTTCCATCGTGCGCACGGGGCGATGTTCGTCGACCGCGTGCTCGGGCTCCCCGGCGACGAGCACGCGTCCTGGGGGCTCGTCGGCGTCGGCACCCTGCCCGGTGACGCCGCCATGCGGGACGCGCTCGGCGCTCAGGACCGGCTCTACACGCTCGTGACGACGAGTCCGGACGGCGAGGTCGAGGCGCGCGTCGTCGGGTCGATCGTCGAGTACCTGTTCGCTCCCGACGACCCGGAAGCGGTCCTCGCGCGCGTGAGCGATCCGTCCACGCGGATCGTGTCCCTCACCATCACCGAGGGCGGCTACGGGGTGAACGATGCGACCGGGGCCTTCGAGCCGAGTGACGGTGCGACGCTCGCAGACCTCGACGGGCTGCCGGCGGGGGCGCTGCCGCAGAGCCCGCTCGGGTTCATCACGGCGGCCCTCCGTGCCCGACGCGACGCCGGTGCGGTCCCCTTCACGGTCATGTCCTGCGACAACATCCAGGGCAACGGGTACGTCGCCCGGACGGCGATCCTCGCCTTCGCCGAGCGCATCGACCCGGCGCTCGCGGCCTGGATCGGTGCCGAGGTGCGGTTCCCGAACTCCATGGTGGACCGCATCACGCCGGCGACGACGGACGAGCAGCGCGCGTTCGTCTCCGAGCGGTTCGGGATCGACGACCGCTGGCCGGTGCTCTCGGAATCGTTCGAGCAGTGGGTGCTCGAAGACGACTTCTCCGACGGCCGTCCGCCGTATGAGCAGGTGGGCGTGCAACTCGTGGAGGACGTCGAGCCCTACGAGCTGATGAAGCTCCGGTTGTTGAACGCCTCCCACCAGGCGATGAGCTACCTCGGGTTGCTGGCGGGAGAGACGTACGTGCACGATGTCTGCCGCGACGAGCTGTTCTCCCGGTTCCTCCTCGGCTACATGCACGAGGAGGCGAGGCCGACGCTCGCGCCGGTGCCGGGCATCGACATCGACGCGTACTGTGCGGAGCTGATGCGCCGGTTCGGCAGCGAGGCGATCAAGGACACCTTGGCGCGGCAGATCGTCGACGCTTCGGAGCGCATCCCCAAGTTCCTGCTCCCGGTCGTCCGCGAGCAGGTGCGGATCGGTGGCGGGATCGCCCGCTCGGTGCTCGTGCTCGCGGCGTGGAGTCGGTTCATCGAGGGTGTCGGTGACGACGGGCGCGAGCTAGCGCCGGTCGACCGGCGATTGGCCGAGTTGCAGGCGGCCGTCGCGCAGGAGGCGGAGCGCCCGGGGGCGTTCCTGGACCTGGAGGTGGTGTTCGGCGACCTCGGATCGGACGTGCGACTGCGCGAGGCGTTCATCGCGGCGCGCGCGCGGCTGGCGGCCGTCGGTGCGCGGGTGGCGGTCGAGGAGCTCGTCGCCGCGGGGTGAGCCTGCGGCGGCCGTGTGCCGCGTCGTCGGCCCGTCGACCGGTTGAGGAGCGGGTGCGTTCGGTCGCTGACCGGTTCCCGTGTCCGAGGCAGGGTGGTTCCCGTGTCGGTCCCTGAGCTTGTCGAAGGGCGGGCATGACGGCTGTTCGTGTGCCCTTCGACAGGCTCAGGGACCGGGATGGCTGGGTTGTCGGATACGGCGTCGTTCCCTGAGTGTGTCTGGGTTTGCGGGGTTCCCGTGTCGGTCCCTGAGCTTGTCGAGGGGCGGGTATGACGGCTGTTCGTGTGCCCTTCGACAGGCTCAGGGACCGGGATGGCTGGGTTGTCGGATACGGCGTCGTTCCCTGAGCGTGTCCGAGGCAGGGTGGTTCCCGTGTCGGTCCCTGAGCTTGTCGAAGGGCAGGTATGACGGTTCCTCGTGGGCCCTTCGACAGGCTCAGGGACCGGGATGGCTGGGTTGTCGAATACGGGGTCGTTCCCTGAGCGTGTCTGGGTCTGCTGGGTCCCTTTTTCGGTCCCTGAGCTTGTCGAAGGGCAGGTTCAACAGCTGTTCGTGTGCCCTTCGACAGGCTCAGGGACCGGGATGGCTGGGTTGTCGGATACGGCGTCGTTCCCAGAGTGTGTCTGGGTCTGCTGGGTCCCTTTTTCGGTCCCTGAGCTTGTCGAAGGGCAGGTTCAACGGCTGTTCGTGTGCCCTTCGACAGGCTCAGGGACCGGGATGGCTGGGTTGTCGGATACGGCGTCGTTCCCTGAGTGTGTCTGGGTTTGCGGGGTTCCCGTTTCGGTCCCTGAGCTTGTCGGAGGGCGGCGTTTGGGCGTGCGGGTGCCCGGGTTCAGGCGGCGAGGTGGATGCGGCCGCCGCGGATGGGGGTTTGGTGGCGGTCGATGTGGCTGGGTGGGATGAACCAGGGGATGCCGTTTTGGATGGTGATGGTCCAGTGGTCGTCGTGGATGCGGTGGTGGTGGAAGGGGCAGAGGAGTACCCCGTTGTCGAGGTTGGTGGGTCCGCCTTGGGACCACCAGGTGATGTGGTGGGCTTCGGTGAAGGAGGGTGGGTGGGTGCAGCCGGTCCAGGCGCAGCCGCCGTCGCGTTCGGCGAGGGCGAGTTTCTGTCCGCGCGTGAACAGTCGTGTGCTGGTGCCGAGGTCGAGGACCTGGGAGGGGCCGCGGAGCACCGCGGGGATGAGGTTGGCGTCGGCGGCGAGGCGGCGGAGGGCGCCGACTCCGATGGGTTCGTCGATGCCGTCGATGGTGGCGATTCCGAGACCGGTTTCGAGGGTGTCGTGGTCGGTGCGGATGACGACGGTGACGGGGGTGAGTTCGGTGGCGGCGCTGCTGCAGCCGGCCAGGTGGCGGAAGGTCTCGGTGAGGGCGATGGCGCGTCGGCGGTCGGTGGGGATGAGCGTGTGCCCGTCGGGCATGGGGTGACCGGATCCGTCGGGTTGGTCGGCAGGGTCGGCCATGTCGGGGTGGACGAAGTGGGGTTTGCGGGTGGTGGCGCGGATGAGGGCGTCGAGGCCGGCGCGGATGAAGGCGGCGCTTTCGGGGGCGAGTTCGGCGCGGAGGAGGGTCATGCCGGTGGGGAGTTCGTGGATGGTGCAGCGTTCTGCTCGGCGGAGGAGTTCGTCGCGGGGTTCGCGGCCGTCTTGGTCGAGGCGGGTGCGGACGAGTTTGGCGATGCGGGTGACGTCCTGCAGGGGCGCATGTCCGGCGTGCTCGACCGCGATGACCGACGCCGCCTCCAGTTCGCCCCTGCTGCAGATGCGGCCGGCGTTGCGGAGCTCCCGGACGATGACCGCGGCCCCGTCGACGCTGAGGGGGGAGCGTGGTGTGCCGAGTGCGCCGTGGTCGTGTGGGTCATCTTCCGCCGTGGCGGAGTGGGGATCGGTGGGTGGTTGGGTTGCGGCGTCGAGATCGCGGATCGGTTCGGCGTCGTCGTGGGGTTCGGGTGGCGGTTCGAGGGTGGCGGCGATCGCGGGGAACGGGCATTCCTCCAACTCGCCGAGCAGCCCGCGGGGCTGCGTGATGGCAGCCCCGACCTCGGCGATCGCTGCGCCACGGGCGCGGGAGACCCGCCACCGCTCGGACACCATGACGCCCGGGTTGGCGTAACCGGCAGCGCGGACCAGGGTGCCGTCGCGGCCACTGGGCGACGGCCGCAACGCGATCGCACCGGTGACGCGGGCGGCGAGGACCTCGACCGCATGCTGCACGGAGCCGAGTTCGTCGAGGACACGGAGGATGGCCTCATCGTTCAGGTTCTCGAGCTGCTCCGCGACACCAGAGCCGGGACGGATCGCGTCGAGCGCACCCTTCCACACGGCATCGAACCCCGCCGCGGCGGCGGCGAGCGGGTTCGGTGCGGTGCTGGTCATGGTTTCATCCAAACACGGACCACCGACATTGGAACGGGCACTGAATAAGCCCCTGATCTGGGTATTTGTCCGACACGTGGAGTCCACTCGTGGGCCCTTCGACAAGCTCAGGGAGCGGGTGTCCTCGGCGGTCGAGGTGCGGAGGGCGGGCCTGCCCGTGGGTCCTTCGACAAGCTCAGGGACCAGGTTTCAGCGACGATCGTGGCGTGGTGGGGAGGTTGCTCGCGGGCCCTTCGACAAGCTCAGGGAACGAGTTTCGGAGGGCGTCGCGGTCCGGCGGCGAGGTTGCTCGGAGGCCCTTCGACAGGCTCGGGGAGCGAGTCTCCGCGGGCGCCGACGAGCGAGCCCTTCGACGGGCTCAGGGGCCGGGTCTCCGCGGGTGCCGACGAGTGGGCCCTCCGACAGGCTCAGGGAGCGAGTCCCCGTGGGTGCCGAAGAACGCTGCGGCCCTCCGGCAGGCCCATGGAACGGTGCGCCGCTCAGCCGAGCGAAGCCGGGAAGAGCCGGAACCCGCCCTCGACGACCGGCTCGAGCCGCAGTTGGAAGAGGCCGTCGATCACGAGGTCCGCATCGAGTTCGTGCGCCTCGTGCGTCCCCGCGATGCCGACCGTCCAGCAGCCGGCGGCGCGCGCTGCGGCGAGCCCGGCCGGTGCGTCCTCGAACACGACGCACTGCTGCGACTCCATGCCCAGCCGGGTGCGTCCGAGCAGGAACGGTTCGGGGTCCGGCTTGCCCTTCGTGACGTCGTCGAAGGTCACGACGACCTCTGGCCGCACGAGCCCGGCGGCGGCGATCCGGTTGCCGGCGATGAGCCTCGTGCCACTCGTGACGATCGCCTTCGCGTCGTCGCCGAGCGCCGCCAGTGCCTCCGCCGCCCCCGGGAGCGCGATGACGTCGGCGACCTCGTCGGCCTCGATCTCGATGATCCGTGCGAGTGCTTCGGCGACCTGCTCGGGCGGGAAGATCCCGGCGAGCACCTGGGCGGCGGGCTGGCCGTGTCCCGCGGCGAGCAGGTCGCCCTCGAGACCGTATTCGCGGGCGAGCTGCGCCCATGACCGGTTCACGGCCGGCGTCGAGTCGATGAGGGTCCCGTCGAGGTCGAAGAGTCCGGCGGCGAAGACCTGGTCGAAGATCGGTGCGGAGGCTTCGATGGTCCGTCCGAGACCGAGCGCGCGTTGGACGGCGGCGAGCTGCTGCGAGGTGGACAACGCCGCTTCGATCGACAGGTGCTCGATGGCGGGTGGGGTGTCGGTCGACGGGTCCACGATGTGCGTGTCCCGTTCGGCACCGCGTTCGGCCCGGCGGGCTGCGAGCGTGGCGGCGTCGGCGTGGAGCCAGACGACCTTCGGGACGGTCCCGGCAGCCTCGACGAGCGCGTCCCATTCGTCGCCGCCACGGAGCTCCGCGGTGAAGGGGGCCACGAGTACCGCGCCGACGCCACTGTCGCGTTGATCGGCGAGGACCGCTCGGAGGGCCGCGTACCGAGCCGGGCGCATGGTCGGGCGCAGCTTGGCGTCGTTCCAGTGGAGCGGTTCGGCGCCATCTGGATCGCTCACCGCACCGAGACCGTCGAGCAACGGATTGGTGATGGTGTCGAGGTCGAGGAGCGGGAGTCGGAGGGCCCTGGCGAGCTCACGTCCGAGGGTGGTCTTGCCGCTTCCGGCTGCTCCTGCGACGACGACGATCACGCTGACTCCTCGATGATTCCGGGGTGGCGACCCACATCCGAGGGGTCTGAACGCCTCTTCGATGCGAGTTCCAAATGAATTTGATCTCTTTCAGACAACGTTGCTTGACAACGTTGTCGGTCTGCGGTCAGTATAGGCGCACGAAGGAACGACGGGGTTCTGCAGCTGCACCACCCCGACCGATGACAACGCTGTCAGGAGGTGGAGCCCATGGGCACCTGCAACCCCGCGATCACCGCGACCAGTCCGATCCGGACACGTGCGCACGTCCCGTCGCTCCGGACCGGCTGCGACGTCCGACCCGTTCCGCTTCCCGTCAGGGGGGCCCGCTGATGCGGCCGCCCGGGATCAAAGATGTGGCTGCGCAGTCCGGCGTCAGCATCAAGACCGTCTCGCGGGTGGTGAACGGCGAAGCGTCCGTGCACCCCGAGACCCGAAGCCGCGTGCTCGAGGCGATCGATCGCCTCGGGTACGTGCCCAACACGGCCGCCCGCTCCCTGAAGTCCGGCACCGGCGGCGCGATCGGCGTCCTCATCGATTCGCTGGCCGACCCGTTCTTCGCCTCGCTCGTGAGCGCCATCGAGGCCCGCGCGCTCAAGGAGGGCCTCAGCGTCCTCGTGGCGAGCACCGGGCTCGACGAGGGGCGCGAGCGCGACCAGCTCACCGGGTTCATCGCCGGCCACCAGGTCGCCGGCGTCATCATCGCCCCGGTCGCCGCGGAACTGCCCTACCTCGAGGCGTTCCGGAACGTGACGCCCGTCGTCGCCGTCGACCGTCCGCTCGCCGCCTTCGACAGCGTCGTGGTCGACGACTACGCCGCCACCCAGCTCGCGATCCGCCAGTTCGTCGAGCTCGGCCACACCCGCATCGCCTTCTACGACCGGGACGAACGCTTCCTCACCATCCGTCGGCGCTACCAGGGCTACACCGACGTCCTCGCCGAGGCCGGCATCGACCTCGACCCGTCGCTCGTCTCCTGGACCATCGACGGCTCGCTCGACTACGCCGCCGAGACGGAGCGCCTGCTCGGACTCGACGACCCGCCCACCGCCTTCTTCGCGTCGAACGCGAAGGCGGCGATCGGCCTGACGACCTCCCTGCACCGCATCGGGCGTGAGGGGACGGCGCACATCGCGTTCGGCGACTTCACCCTCGCCGACGTCCTGCGACCGGCCGTCAGCTGCATCAACCAGGATCCGTTCGTCATCGGTACCGCCGCGATCGAGCGACTCCTCGAACTGCGCGAATCACCGGCCGATGAGCCGCGCGAGTGGGTCGTCCCGACCTCGCTGGTGTCGCGTGGTTCCGGAGAGATCCCCGGCCCGTCACAGCGTCACACCGTGGACGCGCGCACCGCGTCCACCACGAGCATGGTCGGAGGACCAGCAGCATGAGCACGACCCAGCCCACGAGGCTCGCCCAGCCGACGCGACTCGCGCCGAACCTCATCGAGCACTTCTACCGCGGCGGTGACCGCATCGCCAGCCTGCGCGGCATCGAGCAGCAGAGCGAGTTCCAGCCGGAGGAGTGGCTCGGGGCGACCGTGAGCCGCGCCGACCAGGAGCCCGGCGGCGCCATCGGCCTCGCCCGCACCGTCGACGGCGTCCTCCTCCGCGACCTCGTCGCGGCCGACCCTGCGCAGTGGACCGGAGCGGGACCGGACCACGGCACCGACGCCGCCGACACGGGCATCCTCGTCAAGCTGCTCGACGCGCGTCAGCGACTCCCCGTCCACGTCCACCCGGACCGGGCGTTCGCCGCCTCCCACCTCGACTGCTCCTACGGCAAGACGGAGGCCTGGTTCATCCTCGACGCCGAGCCCGGTTCGGCCGTCCACCTCGGATGGAGCGAGGACGTGGACCCCGACGAACTCGACCGCCGTCGCGACGCCCAGGACAGCGAGTGGATGCTGTCGCACATGAACCGGATCGTCGTCCAGCGTGGCATGGGCATCCTCGTCCCGGCCGGCACGGCGCACGCGATCGACGGCGGCATCTTCCTCGCGGAGGTGCAGGAACCGACCGACCTCTCCATCCTCCTCGAGTGGTCGGTCACGACCTCGACGCGCGACGAGTCCCACCTCGGCCTCGGATTCGAGACCGTGATGGGCGCGGTGTCGACGCAGGCACTCCCGCAGTCCGAGATCGAACACCTCGTCGTGCTGCACGACCTCGACGCCCGGACGGACGCGCCGGTGTCGTTGTTGCCCGCGGACGCCGACCCCTACTTCCAGCTCTTCGCCGTGGCGCCCGGCACCGACGGCAGCGCACCCGTGGACGCCGGCTTCTCGGTGGCCCTCGCGCTCACCGGCGCAGGCGCACTGGTCTCTGAGACCGGCGCCGAGGCCGTCGAGTTCTCCGCCGGAGAGGTCTTCGCCGTCCCGGCCGGGTTCGGGCGCTGGACCGTCAGCGGCTCGGGCACCGTGCTCGCCGCCGGCCCCGGTGCGGGCTGGCCGGCGACCCTCGCATCGGGAGGCATCCGATGACGCCACCCCTCGACGCAGGACCCACGATCACGCAGCAGCTCACCACACACCACCGCCCCGAACGGCGGTACGACAGCCACCACACGCCGGACCCGTCCACCGGGACCGGCTGGAAAGGAACGAGAACGACATGACGACTCCCGTCTTGGAGGCCAGAGGCCTCACCCGGCAGTTCGGGCACGTCCGCGCCCTCGACGAAGCGGACTTCGAGGTCTACCCCGGCGAGGTCACCGCCCTCATCGGCGACAACGGAGCGGGCAAGTCCACCCTGGTCAAAGCCCTCTCCGGCAACCTCGCGGTCGACAGCGGCGTGATCAAGTTCGAAGGCGAACCGATCACCCTCACCTCGCCCATGCAGTCGAGTGCGCTCGGCATCGAGACGGTCTACCAGGACCTCGCCCTCGCGCCCCACCTCGACCCCGTGCAGAACGTCTACCTCGGCCGCGAGATCATGCGGCCCGGCCTCGGCGGGCTGCTCGGCCTCATGAACGTCAAGGAGATGAGCAAGCAGTCGCGTCACGCCTTCGACGAACTCGGCGCGACCGTCCGCTCGCTCACCGACCCGGTGGGCGCGATGTCCGGTGGGCAGCGCCAGGCGATCGCCATCGCCCGCGCGGTGCACTGGGCCAACAAGGTCGTCTTCCTCGACGAACCGACGGCCGCCCTCGGCGTCCGCCAGACGAAGAACGTGCTCGAGACGATCCGCCGGGTGCGCGACAAGGGCATCGCGGTCGTCTTCATCAGCCACTCGATGCCGCACGTCATGGAGGTGTCCGACCGCGTGCAGGTGCTGCGGCTCGGCCACCGCGCGGCGACGGTCGACACGAAGGACACGAACATGGAAGAACTCGTCGGTCTCATGACCGGTGCCAGCACGAGGAACGTCGCATGAGCGCGGTGAAGCAGGCCGAGATGGGGCCGGAGACGACCGCCATCGAGACGGCCAAGGATCGGGAGACCCCGATCAGGAAGCTCTTCAAGGCCCAGGCCTTCCAGATCTTCATCGTCCTCCTCGTCGTCATCGCCATCTTCTCCGCGATCGCACCCGACACCTTCGCGCAGCTGTCCAACCTGCGGCTCGTCGTGCAGAACGCCTCGATCCTCGCGGTGCTCGGCGTCGGCATGACCTACGTCATCATCACCTCCGGCATCGACCTCTCGATCGGCTCCGTCCTCGTCTTCTCGGGCGTCGTGTCCGCGACGACGATGCGGGCCATGGGCGGCGACGACTGGGGGACCGCGATCGTCGGCATCATCGTCTCGATCGGCGTCGGCATCCTCTGGGGCACGTTCAACGGCATCCTCATCTCCAAGGCGAAGGTGCCGCCGCTGATCGTCACCCTCGGTAGCCTCGGCATGGCGCTCGGCTTGGCCCAGATCCTCACGGGCGGTGTCGACATCCGTGAGGTGCCGTCGGTCCTCACCGACTCGATCGGGTACGGCAACATCTTCGGCGCGGTCCCGATCATCTCGGTCATCGCGCTCGTCGTCGTCATCATCGGTGCGCTCATCCTCCACAAGACGAAGTTCGGCCTGTACACCTACGCGGTCGGATCGAGCGAGGAGGCGGCACGACGCGTCGGCGTGAAGGTCGACCGTCACCTCATCCGCATCTACGCGATCTCGGGTGGCCTCGCGGGTCTCGCCGGCATCCTGTCGTTGTCGCAGTTCGGCACCACCGCGATCGCCGGTCAGTCGCAGACGAACCTGAACGTCATCGCCGCGGTCGTCATCGGTGGCACCTCGCTCTTCGGTGGCTACGGGACGATCTTCGGCACCGTCGTCGGTCTGTTCATCCCCGCCGTCCTCCAGAACGGCTTCGTCATCACCGGCGTGCAGCCCTTCTGGCAGCAGGTCGCGGTCGGCGCCGTCCTCATCCTGGCCGTCTACGTCGACCAGGTCCGCCGTTCCTCCGCAGCCCGCGGTGGATCCACGAGCTTCTGGCGAGCCCTCGTCAGCAGGAAGAAGAAATAACCCCTACACAGATCAACACCCCCCCCGCACCATCCCAGTAGTCCAGCAGTTCAAGAGAAACGGGTAATCACAATGAAGTGGAAGAAGTCAGTTCTCGGAGTCCTCGCGCTCGGCGCGTCGGCAGGCCTCATGCTCACCGGGTGTTCCGGTGGCGCGAGCTCGGGCGGCAGCAGCGCAGGCGCAGGTTCCGACGGCTACAAGATCGCGTTCATCCAGGGCGTCGCAGGCGACGAGTTCTACATCTCGATGCAGTGCGGTATCGAATCGGCGGCGAAGGACGCCGGTGCGACGGTCACGACCCAGGGTCCGGAGAAGTTCGACCCGACGCTGCAGAAGCCGCTCGTCGACTCGGTCGTCGCCTCGAAGCCGGACGCGATCCTCGTCGCCCCGACCGATGTGAAGGCCATGGAGGCCCCGCTGAAGGCTGCGGCCGACGCGGGCATCAAGGTCGTCCTCGTCGACACCACCGTCGACGACCCGTCGTTCGCGGTCTCGCAGATCTCCAGCGACAACAAGGGCGGCGGCGCTGCGGCGTTCGACGCGATCAAGAAGGCGCACCCGGAGGGTGGCAAGGTCCTCGTGGTCTCGGTCGACCCTGGCATCTCGACCACGGACGCCCGTGCCGAGGGCTTCCAGGAAGCGGTGAAGGGCGATGACAAGTTCACCGACCTCGGCGTCCAGTACAGTCACAACGAGCCGTCCACGGCTGCTGAGATCGTGACTGCGGCGCTCCAGAAGGACCCCGACATCGTGGGCATCTTCGCAGCGAACCTGTTCGCCGCTGAGGGCTCCGCGACCGGTGTCAAGCAGGCCGGCAAGGCGGACTCCGTCACCATCGTCGGGTTCGACGCCGGTCCCGCCCAGGTCAAGCAGCTGAAGGAGGGCACCGTCCAGGCGCTCGTCGCTCAGGAGCCGGCCACCATCGGTTCCGACGGTGTCGCCCAGGCGATCGCCGCACTGAACGGTGACAAGGTCGAGGCCAAGATCCAGACGGGCTTCACCATCATCACGAAGGACAACGTCGACGGCGACGCGAAGGATGCCGTCTACCAGTCCAAGTGCGGCTAGGCCTGCTGGCCACACTGCATCACCAGACCGCGACGGCGTCGGAGCATCGAGCTCCGGCGCCGTCGCGCTGCGTCCGGGAGGATCTCTGCCCGGGCGTCGCCGTTCCCTGCGCGACCGGCGGCAGCCCTCCGAGCCCGACCCGGTCCTGGAGCGCGAGCCCAGACCCGGTCCCTAAGCGCGAGCCCGGTCCCGGCCCCGGTCCCTGAGCCTGTCGAAGGGCGACAGGCCCGACGGCCAGCCGGTCCGCTCCGCCTCGACGCCACCCTCCACGGGGTGCGAGAATCGCGACATGACCCAGGTGATCGTCGCGGCGACCGCGGTGCGCCGGCTGTCCGACGATGCTCCGGGACGGATCGAGGCCGAGGTCGTCGATGCAGCGGGGCGAGCCCACCGCTTGATCATCACGGTCCCCGAACGCGCGAGCCGTGCGGTCACCGCGTCGACCGACGTCCCGTTCCGACTCGGGCTCCGGGCCGAGTACGTGCGGATGGAGGGACAGGCGGTGGTGATCCGGTTCGCGGACGGCGTCACCACCACCGAGGGCCTCGGCGGGGTCTGCCTGGACCCGGACATCGTCCACTGGTTGTGACCGCACGCGATCGACTGACGGTCGGGTCGGCGACCGGTCCTAGGCGACGAGGGTGAGGAGCCGGGCGACCTCGGCGGCGACGGCGTCGCGCGCCGGGCCGAGGTACTTCCGCGGGTCGACGAGTGACGGGTCCGCGTCGAGTCGCTCACGGACGGCTCGGGTGAAGACGCCGTTGATATGGGTCGAGATGTTGATCTTGCGCATGCCCGCGTCAACCGCCCGCACGAGGTCCGCGTCGCTCACGCCGCTCGAACCGTGCAGGACCAGCGGGACGGGGACGGCTGCAGCGAGTTCCCGGATGAGGCCGAAGTCGAGGGTCGCGCTCCGCGACGTCATCGCGTGCGAGCTGCCGACCGCGACCGCGAGGCCGTCGACGCCGGTGCCGGCGACGAACGCGACGGCTTCACCGGGGTCGGTCCGGACGCCGGGCGTGTGTGCGCCGCCCTTCCCGCCGATCGCCCCCAGTTCGGCCTCGACCCATACGCCCTGCGCCTGAGCTGCGCGGGCGACCGCTGCGGTGCGTTCGCGATTCTCCTCGTCGGGGAGGGTGGCCGCGTCGAACATGACCGAGGTGAACCCGAGCCGCACCGCCTCCTCGACGAGCGTCTCGTCCTCGGCGTGGTCGAGGTGCACGGCGGTCGCGGTGCCGGCCTCGCGGGCGAGCTCCAGGCTCGCGAGCCCGATCGGCGCGAGGCCGCCGTGGTACTTCGCCGCGTTCTCGGAGACCTGCAGGATGACGCCGCGGCCCGCGAGCTCCGCGCCGCGGAGGATGGCCTCGCCGTGTTCGAGCTGGATGACGTTGAAGGCGAGCACGGCGCGCTGCGCGTCGAGGAGCGCGGCGGTGGAGACGAGCGTCATGGTGGTTCCTCTCGGGGTGCACGCGGGACGATCGACCCGGTGCCGGTGGGGATGGTCAGGTGGTGGCCAACAGCAGCTCGGGACCGCTCTCGGCGAGCGCGTCGACGGTGTCCGGGTCGAGCCCGTCGTCGGTCACGATCTGGTCGAACTCGTCGAGTCCCGCGGCCCGGTGGAACGAGGTGGTGGCGAACTTCGTGGCGGTGACGGCGAGGATGCGTCGTCTGGAGATACCGAGCATCGCCCGCTTCACCTCGGCCTCCTCGGGCAGGGTCGTCGTGGCCCCCGAGGCGAGGCCCACCCCGTTGGCGCCGAGGACGGCGACGTCGGCGTGGAGTCCCGACAACCGTTCGACGGTCCACGCGCCGAGGGTCGCTTGCGTGACGGCGCGGACCCGCCCGGGCAGGGCGAGCACGGTGAGTCGCGGTCGGCCACCGAGCAGAGCGACGATCGGCAGGCTGTTCGTCACGACGAGGAGTCGGCTGGCGTGGGGGAGGAGTGCGGCGACCTCGAGGGTCATCGCACCGGAGTCGAGCAGGACGACCCCTTCCTCAGGGAGCTGCTCGACGACGAGGCGGGCGACGGCGGCGCGCTCGATGCGCTCGCCCTCGCGGCGTCGTTGGAGGCTGGGCTCGAACGCGGATCGTCGGGCGAGGACCGCGCCACCGTGGTGGCGGCGGATGAGCCCCTGTCGCTCGAGGACGGCGAGGTCGCGACGGATGGTCTCCGGTGTGACGCCGAGTCGGCTGCTCAGCTCGGCGACCGACAGGGCGCCGTCGCCGTCGCGGGCGCCCGCGAGGATCGCGGCGTGACGCTCTGCTGGGTACATGACTGCTCCGTCCGGTCCGGCCAGCGTATCCGAATCTGTCCGATATCCCTTCCGATTCGGTGGGATCGGTGCGAAGATCAACATGATCGGGCGCACCCGACGACGACGATGACGACGAACGGAAGGCCGCCGATGGCTGAGCACGGGCCGCACAGCGCACCCCACGAGTCGGGGTCGAGGTTCCTGCTCGGGATCGACGTCGGGCAGACCGCCGTCAAGGCCGTCCTGCACGACGAGCGGTTGCTGCCGGTCGCGGTCGCTCGGCGCGCGAGCCCCGTCGACCGCCCGGTCGCCCGACACGCCGAGCGGTCGCAGGACGCCCTGTGGGCCGCGGTCGCCGATGCGGTGTCGGAGGTGCTGGCGACCTCGGGTGTCGACCCGACCCTGGTCGCCGCCGTCGGGATCACCGGCCACGGCGACGGCCTGCACCTCGTGACCGCCGCGGGAGCGCCGGTCGGCCCGGCCATCACGGCGATGGACTCCCGGGCGCACGTCGAGGCCGCCGAACTCGCGGCGGATCCAGACCGGCTGCGCGTGGTGCTCGAACGCTCCGGACAGCTGCCGACGCCGGGTGCCGCCGGCAACCTCCTCCGCTGGCTGCTCCGGCACGACCCGGAGCGCGTCGAGCAGGCGGACGCGATGCTCTTCTGCAAGGACGTGGTCCGCCTGCGGCTCACCGGTGAGATCTCCACCGACTACTCCGACGCCTGCGCCTCCTTCCTGGACGTCGGGACCGCCACCTGGAGCGCCGAGGTCCTCGACGCCTACGGCCTGCCCGCCGGACTGCTCCGCCTGCTCCCGCCGATCAACCCGAGCGGCACGATCGTCGGGCGGGTGCTCCCGGAGGCCGCCGCGGTCACGGGCCTCGTCGCCGGGACACCGGTCGTGTCGGGACTCCACGACGTGCAGGCCTCGTCGATCGGCATGGGAGCGCTCGTCCCCGGGCGGCTCGCCCTCGTGGCCGGTTCGTTCAGCACCAACGGTGTGACGACCACCCAGCCCGACGTGGACCCGCGGTGGCAGTCCCGCCTCTCGATCACCCCGGACCTGCGGATCGCGATGTCCACCTCGGCGACGGCATCACCCTCCTTCGACTGGACGCTCCGGCTCCTGGGCGTGACCGACGCCACCGGCCGCGACGCGCTGATCGCCGAGGCCGCAGCACTCCCTCCGGAGGAGCCGGTGCCGCTCGTCCTGCCCTTCCAATCGGACTCGCCGCTCGGCGCCGAAGCATCGGCCACCCTCGCCGGGGTCCGCGACTGGCACACCCGGGCGCACGTGCTGCGCGGAGCCCTCGAGGGCATCGTGCTCATGCACCGCTGGCACACCCGGGCGCTCGGCGAACGGTTCCGGTGGGACGAGCCGATCGTCCTCGGCGGCGGCCTCGCTCGGTCACCGCTGTACGTGCAGCTCGTGGCCAACGCGCTTCGAGCGCCCGTGACGGTCGTCGACTCCGAGGAGGCCGGAGCCCTGGGTGCCGCGATCGTCGCCGGGGTCGCCACCGGACTCCTGCCGTCGGTGGAACAGGCCCAGCACGACGTCGTCCGGCACGCAGCCGCCGTCCTGCCGACGGACGCCTCGGCCGCGTACTGGGCCGGGGTCGGAACCGCGTTCGACGAGCTCGTCGAGGCCATCGGCCCCTGGTGGCGACGGCGGGCCGAGGAGTCGAGCCCCGACGGTCCGGCGTCCGAACGGGACGACCGTGCCGGGGTGGAACGATGAGCGCCGCCGTCGGCGGCCGCGGGACGGCCACGTCCAGTCCGGTGGACGACCGGCGTCGGGAGATCCTCACCCGACTCGACCAGGACGGGCGGGTCGAGGTCGGCGTGCTCGCAGTGGACCTCGGCGTGACCGAGGAGACGATCCGGCGCGACCTCCGCGTCCTCGAACTCGACGGACGCCTCCGACGCGCGCACGGCGGTGCGGTGCGCACCGACCTCGACCCGGGCCAGGACTCCGGGGCGTCCGGTGCGCTCGCCGCGCGGGCGCTGACCCTGGTCGACCCGGGCTCAGCGGTCTTCCTCGGCGCGGGATCCGCCTGCGAGGCGCTCGCCGCGGGCCTCGCGACGACCGCCGGGACCGTCATCGTGACCGGTTCGGTGCCGGTCGCCCTGGCTGCGGCCGCTGCCGAGGAATCAGCCGTCGTCCACCTCGTCGGCGGGACGGCGGACGGGCGTGGCGTCCTCACCGGCGCCTGGGCGCGCGAGCAGCTCGCCGGCCTCCGCCTCGACGTCGCGGTCGTCGAGGCGCTCGGTGTCTCCGCGGACGGCCGACTGCTCCACGCCTCGCCGGAGGAGGCGGCGGTCGTCGCGTCGGCGGTCGAGCTCGCCTCCACGGCGATCCTCCTGGGCGACCCGGCGACGTTCGGCGCCGACGGCCTCGCGACCTCCGTCCCGGCCGCCCGTCTCGGCGTGGCGGTGGTGCATCACGGCGTCGACGAACCGACCCTCGACGCCCTCCTCTCGACCGGCGTCCGCGTCGAGACGGTCGGGGCGGACGCATGAGCGGCATCGTCACGGTCACGCCGGCGGCCGCGATCGACCAGACCTACCGCGTGGATGGGCTGCGACTCGGCGACGTCAACCGGGCGGTGGGCGTGTCCACCGAGCTGAGCGGTAAGGGCGTCAACGTCGCGCGGGCGGTCACCCTCTCGCCGCTCCCGGTCCGTGCGGTGGTACCGATGGGTGCTGACGGACGGATCCTCGCCGACGACCCGGCACTTCGGACATTGCTCGCCGTGGTCCCGACCGACGGTCGGACGCGCGTGAACACGACCATCCTCGACGCGGCGACCGGGACGACCAAGGTCAACGAACCGGCGATCCCGCTGCGCGCCGAGGACTGGGCCGCCGTCGTCGCGACCGCCGGGGCCGAGATCGACCGGATCGGCGCGGACTGGCTCGTCCTCTCCGGCACGATCCCGACGGTCCAGGGCGGCACCGGCCTCGTCGACATCCTCCAGTTGCTCCGTCAGGCGGGTGACCGGGGAGCGCGCGTGGCCGTCGACACCGCGGGTGCGGCGCTCGAGACCGCCGTCGCGAACCTCGACCTCGTCCATCTGCTCAAGCCGAACGCGCACGAGCTCGCCGAGCTCACCGGACGTGAGCTGCTGACGATCGGCGATGTCGCGTCCGCCGCCGACGAACTGCACCGTGCCGGCTGCGACCTCGTCTACGTGAGCATGGGGGCCGACGGGGCGCTCCTCCGCACCGCGGCGGGTCTGTGGCACGCGCACGTCGCAGCCACGGTCGTGAACACGGCCGGTGCCGGGGACGCCTCGTTGGCCGGATTCCTCGTCGGACTCCACGGCGAGGACGGACGGGACGATCCGGCGGCGGCGGTCGCGTCGGCCGCCGCCTGGGGTGCGCTCGCCGTGTCGAGCGCGACGACCATCCTCACCTCGCTCGAGGCGCTGACCACACCGGTCGCCGTCCAGGACCCCGACCCGACGACGCCGCTGAGCGAACCGGCCACGCCGCCGCGCGACGAGACGCCGACGCCATGATCGATCAGGCCGTTCCACGCTTCCACGCCGCCGTGGACCTCGGCGCGTCGAGCGGTCGCGTCATGCTCGGGCGCTGGGCCGACGGGCGCTTGTCGCTCATCGAGGTGCACCGGTTCCCGAACGGCCCGATCACGCAGGACGGTCGGCTCCGGTGGGATGCGGAGCGCCTGTTCGAGGAGACGCTCGTCGGGCTCGCGGAGGCCGTCCGGATCGCGGAGGCCGCCGGCGGCGTGCTCGACGGGATCGGGATCGACAGCTGGGGCGTCGACATCGCACTCGTGGGCGTCGGCACCGGAACGGCGTTCCCGTCCGGCCTCGCGTCGAGGTTCCCGACCGTGCCGCATCACCGCGGCGCCGACGCCGATGGACCGGCCCGTGCCGCCGTGCTCGTCGACGCCGCGACAGCCTACGCGGTGACCGGCGTGCTCGAGCAGACCATCAACACCTCGTACCAGTTGCGGTCCCGCGCCGAGGAGCTCGACGTCCGCCGAGCCGACGGCGGTCGCCCGACCGTGTTGCTCGTCCCGGACCTCTGGGTGTGGCTGCTCACGGGCGTCGTCGGGGCGGAGCGCACGATCGCGTCGACGACGCAGCTGCTCGATCAGGGCACCGGCGACTGGGCGGCGGAGCTCATCCGCCGCTGGGGTCTCGACGGCTTCGACTTCCCGCCGGTGGTCGCACCGGGGACGGTCGCCGGCCCGACGACGCCGGAGGTCACCGCGCGTCTCGGGTCGAGCGTGCCGATCCCCGTCCACCGCGTCGCGGAGCACGACACCGCGTCCGCGCTCGCCTTCGCCCGCCCGCACGGCGCGGAGCTCCTCGTCTCGAGTGGCAGCTGGTCCCTCGTCGGGGTGTGCCTGCCGGCGGCGGTGCTCACCGAGCACGCGCGGGCCGCCGGCTTCACGAACGAGGCAGGTGTCGCCGGATCCTCGCTGCTCCTCCGCAACCTGGCGGGGATGTGGCTGCTCACGGAGTGCGCCCGCGCCTGGTCCGCCGAGGACGGCAGCGCGGTCGACCTCGTCGATCTCGTGGCGGCCGTGTCGGAGATGGAAGGAGACGCGGCCACGGACGTCACGCCCGCCGTGTTCGACGTCGCCGACCCACGGCTGCTCGTCCCGGGTGACATGCCGGAACGGATCGCGACCCTCTGCCGGGAGACCGGCCAGCGTCCACCGGGCGGACGGAGCGACGTCGTGCGCACCGTGGTCGAGAGTCTCGCGGTCGCCTACGCCGAGACGGTCCGGGCCTGCGAGGCGATCACCGGGGTGACGATCCGTTCGGTCCGCATCGTCGGCGGCGGATCGCGCAACCGACTCCTGTGCGCCCGCACAGCGGCACGGACCGGTCTTCCCGTCACCGCCGGTCCTGCGGAGGCATCGGCGCTCGGCAACCTGGCCGTGCAACTCGTCGCGGCCGGTCACGCGCCGTCACTCGACACGGTCTACCGGCACGGCCAGGACGACCACGACGACCACGACCATGAGCGGACACCGACATGACCGACCGCATCGACCAGCCGGAGACCGAGACGGACATCCTCGACCGTTTCGTCGCCTTCTCGCGCGACCTCGGGCATCCCGATCGGGCGTGGGCGCTCCTGGCGGAGGGCAACACCTCCCTGCTCCTACCCGAGGACGGTGATCCGGCGATGCTCGTGAAGGCGAGCGGCGCGTCCATGGCCGTGGCGACCGCCGACGACGCGGTCCGTCTCGCGCTCGGACCGGTGCTCGACCTCGTCGACTCGCACGCGGGCGGGGACGCCGAGGTGGCCACGCTGTTCGATGCCGCGGCGCTCGCGGGCAACGGTCGGCGCCCCTCGGTGGAGGCGATCCTCCACGCCGTCTGTCTCGACCTGCCCGGCGTCGTCGCGGTCGGCCACACCCATCCCGTGCCGGTCAACGCGCTGTTGTGCTCACCGTCGGCCGACGCCCTGACCCGCGGGTCGCTCTTCCCCGACCAGATCGTGGTCCTCGGCACCGAACCGCTGCTCGTGCCCTACGTCGACCCCGGGCTCGAGCTCGCCCGCACGGTCCGCCGCCTGCTGCGCGAGCAGCTCGCCACGACCGGCCGGGTGCCGAAGGCCGTGTACCTGCAGAACCACGGGATGTTCGCCCTCGGATCGAGTGCGGCCGAGGTCCTCCGGATCACCGAGATGGCCGTGAAGGTCGCCCAGGTGCTCCTCGGAGCGCTCGCCGCAGGCGGGCCGGTGTACCTGAGCGACGAGGCCGTCGCCCGCATCGACACGAGACCCGACGAACTGCTGCGTCGAGCCGCGCTCGCCGCGCAGGAATCAACCACCGACCGCGCCGGGACGGCGCACGGAAGGACCACGACATGAGCCAGTCGACCAGCGCCATCGACCTCACCGGGCAGGTCGCGATCATCACCGGAGCGTCATCGGGCATCGGCCGCTCGTACGCCCAGGCGCTCGCCGCCGCCGGGGTGCGAACAGTACTCGTGGGACGCTCCACCGAGCGACTCTCGGCTGTCGCCGACGCCCTGCCGACACCGAGCGTCTTCCTGGCGGGTGACCTCGCCGACCCCGCCGTGTCCGAGCAGGCCGTCGCCCTGGCGCTCGCCGCCTTCGGACGCCTCGACATCGTCCTCGCCAACGCGGGCCTCTACGTCGGCGGTGACGTCGTCGACACCCCGATGAACGCGATCGAGGAGCTCGTCGGCGTCAACGTCCTCGGAGCGATGGCGACGGTTCGCGCAGCGCTGCCGCACCTCGTCGAGCAGGGTGCGGGCGACGTCCTGGTGACGAGCTCGGTGTCCGGACACCAGGACATCCACTGGGAGCCCGTCTACTCCGCGACGAAACACGCCATGCAGTCGTTCGTCCACACCACCCGGCGGAACCTCGTCGGATCCGGGGTGCGGATGGGCGCGGTCGCCCCCGGCGTCGTGCTCAACGAACTGTGGGGGATCGCCGAGGGTGCTTCCGGGGTGGAGGACCAGATCGCCGCACGCACCGGCATCCGTTCCGAGGACGTCGCCGACGCCGTGCTCTTCATGCTCACCAGACCCCGGCACGTCACCATCCGCGACCTCGTCATCCTGCCCACCGACCAGGAGATCTGAGCGACTCGCGCCGCCCGACGACACCTCCACCAGACCGCCCCCGATCGAAGGACCACACATGTTCGCTGACCTCCACGGCCGTACGGCCGTCATCACCGGCGGGGCCCGCGGGCTCGGCTACTCGATCGCCACGGCGCTCGCCGCGCAGGGCGTCCAGGTGGCGCTGCTCGACCTCCTGCCGACCGTCCACGAGTCGTCCGAGCGGTTGGCGTCCGAGTACGGCGTCCGCACCTCGGCACACACGGTCGACGTCACCGACGCCACCGCCGTCGAGGCCGCCTTCTCCGCCGCGGAGGCTGCACTCGGCGCGCCGTCGCTGCTCGTGACCGCGGCGGGCATCACCATCTGGGGCGACAGTGTCGACGTGCCGGCGGACACCTGGCGGAAGGTGCTCGCCGTGAACCTCGACGGCACCTTCTTCGCCGCGCAGTCCTTCGCCCGTCGTGCCATCGCCGCGGGTCGGCCCGCTTCAGCGGTCTTCATCTCGTCGATGTCGGCGTTCATCGTGAACCAGCCGCAGTTCCAGGCCTCCTACAACGCGTCGAAGGCGGCGGTCAGTCACCTCGCGTCGTCGCTCGCGGTCGAGTGGGCACCCTCCGGTGTCCGCGTCAACGCGATCGCGCCCGGGTACTTCCTCTCGGACATGACCCGCGAGTTCACCGAGGCGAACCCCGACCTCGCCGCCGAGTGGACCGCGGACATCCCGGCGGGCCGGATGGGGCAGCCGGAAGACCTCCACGGGCTCGTCCTGCTGCTCGCGTCCGACGCCTCCTCGTACCTCACGGGCCAGAGCCTCGTCATCGACGGCGGCTACACCGCCCTCTGAGCCGGCCCCACCCGCCGAACCGTTCGACCCGACCGCACCGACCCGAGGACCTGCCATGACGACGACGCCGCCCGAACAGACGCCTGACGACCAGGTCGACCGCGACGCCGTGTGGGGCGCCCGGCGTCGACGCTTCGTCGAGGCCCGATCCGGTGCCGTCGAGCGTGCGTGGGCTCCGCGTGCAGTCCGCGTCGACGACGGGCCGTCGACGGGCCGGCGCCAGGTCGAGCTGCGCCACCTCGGCGGACTCGAGGTCACGGTCGAGGCCGACCAGTTCCTCGACCTCGGCGAGGCCTCCTGGAACGGCGAGGTCGTGTCGTTCGTCGCGCCGACGACCGCTCCGCAGGCCGAGAGCTGGGCCCGCCGCTGGCAGGGCGGTCTGCTGACGACCTGCGGGCTCACCGCGGTCGGCGTGGCCGCGGAGGCGGACGGCGGGATGCACGGTCGGGCGCATCGCATCCCGGCGGCCGTGACCCGCCGCGAGGGGCGATGGACCGCGGCGGGCCGGTACGAGCTCCTCGTCGACGGTCTGCTCCGCGAGGGCGCCGTCTTCCAGCAGAACCTCACGGTGACCCGCAGCATCCGAGCCGAGGTCGGCGTCGCACGGATCCGCCTGCACGACGTCGTGCGGAACGAGGGGTTCGTCGCCGAGCCGGTGCGCCTGCTCTACCACGTGAACCTCGGTTGGCCCTTGCTGCACGGCGGCGCCGTCGCGGCGGCCGCGACCGTCGTCCCCGGCGGGGCGGGGTCCGAACGCCCGGACGACGGTGGCTGGCGGCGGGTGATCGGCGAGCCAGAACCGGCGGCCGACGAGCAGGTCGACGCCCTCGACGCGGTCGCCGGGCCCGACGGCTGGTCCATCGCGACCCTGTCGGGCGAGGCCGGAACGGTCACGGTCCGGTTCCGACCGGAGCAGTTGCCGTTCCTCACGGTGTGGCGGAGCACGGCCGCGGGGTCGTACGCCCTCGGCATCGAACCCGGCACCTGCTGGCCGAGTCACGCCTCCGGTCCGGATCGCGGGAAGGCCGGCCGGATGGTGGAGCCCGGGGAGTCGTTCGAGGTCGACCTCGAGATCGTCTTCGAGCCCGCGGCGGACGACTTCGGCGACTGAGCCCACCGGCCTCGGCCACCATCCGGTTCCCGGTTTCCGAAGAATTCACACTGGGGTATGTCATCGATGACATGAACGAGGTATGCTCGCCATGACATCGATGACATGGAGTCATCGTCGGAAGCCGACACGGACGTCGGAACCTGAACGGACACCGCCGTGCACCCTGCTGCGAACCTCGACTCGACCGCCGTCACCTCCGTGGCCTCGGATCGACTCGTCGCCGGCCTCGACCTCGGCAGCACCGGCGTCAAGATCCTCGTGACCGACGCCGACGGCGCCGAGGTCCTCATCCACCAGCTGCCCACCCCGTGGCTCGCCGGTCCAGGCGGCACGACCGTGATGGAGGCGGCGTCCCTCATCGCCACCGTCCGGGAGCTCCTCGACCACGTCGGCGTGGAACTCGCCGACCGGTTCGGGCCGGCCGCGCGGGTCCGGGCGCTCGCCGTCTCCGGCATGGGGGAGTCCGGAATCGTCCTCGACGCCGTCGGCCGGCCCGTCGCGCCCGCCATCGCCTGGTTCGACCCGCGCGGCGCCGAACAGCTCGTGGCCCTCCCGGCCGAGATCGCCGAGCAGTTCGCCGGTCGGACCGGCCTGCCGCTCGGCGTGCAGGTCTCGGTCATCAAGCTCCTCCACCTCCGTGACGCCGGGCTCGACCTCGCCGGAACGCGCTGGCTCAACCTGCCGGAGTACCTCGTCTCGGCCCTCGGCGGCGAGGAGGCCGCCGAGTACTCGCTCTCGTCGCGGACCGGCCTGCTCGATCAGGACACGGGTGAGCCGTGGCCCGAACTGCTCGACCACCTCGGCGTCGACGCGTCGTTCCTCCCACCGTTCACCGACGCCGGTGCCCCGCTCGGCGCAGCGAGCAGCCCGTGGGTGCCGCCGGTCTTCTCCGGTGCGGCCCTGACCGTCGCCGGCCACGACCACCTCGTGTCGGCCGTCTCCACCGGCTCGTTCCCCGCCGAGCGGTACCACGTGTCGATGGGCACGGCCGAGGTCCTGCTGCGACGCCTCGACGAACCACTCCCGTTCGCCGCCCGGGAGCGTCTTGCCGAGGTGTTCATCAACTGCGTCCGTCACGTCGTGCCGGGCACCTGGGTGCTCGTCGCCGGCGTCAAGACCGGCCTGCTCATGCGTCGCACCCTCCAGCTCGTCGGGGTGACCGACCGCGCAGGGCGCGACCGCCTGGACGACGAGATCATGGCGCTCCCGGCGGGCGGGCTGCTCGCCGACGGCGACGTCTCGGTCGCGGGCGCCCGGAACGACGACGGCGTCCTCAAGCTCACGGTCCGTGCCGACGGCGCAGGACCGGCCGAGATCTTCGAAGCGGTGCTCCGGCACGGCAACGACGAACTCGCCGTGCTCATCGCGGCGATGGACCGCGAGGTCGCCCCGGCCACCTCGGCGCTGCTCACCGGCGGCTGGGCCAGCATGCGGTCCGTGCAACGCGCCCGAGCGGCCGTCCTGCCCGGCGTGCAGGTGTCGCACCGGTCCCAGGACACCGCGTACGGCGCAGCCGTCTTCGCCGGGGCCCTCCTCGAACCCGCCATCTCCTCATCGCACCCCTGACCGACCGACCACCCGACGACCCAGACCGATCCTCCCCGGCGCGACCGCTGCCGGGGTCAGACCCCATCCGAAGCACAAGGAGCACCTCATGAACGCAGTAGCCACCAGGACCAACGAGCTGACGACGCTCGAACGCCGCGCCATGGCCACGATCAGCACCCCGGGCGGTGGCATGCTCATCGTCGCCGGCGACCAGCGCAACGGCATGAAGGCCGTCATGACCGACGCCCCGAACGGCGCGGCCGGCATCAGCCGTGACGAACTCGCCGAGGCCAAGAGCGACCTCGTCCGGTTCCTCGGCAACCACGCACCCGCCATCCTCCTCGACCCGGAGGTCGCCCTCCCGCTCGTCGTCGACGAGCGCACCCTCTCCCGCACGACCGGTCTCGTCGTCGGCATGGACTCCTCGGGCTTCGACACCGAGAACGGTCTGCGCCGGACGAAGTACGTCCCCGGCATGGACGCCCGCCGGGTCCGCGAACTCGGTGGCGACGCCGCCAAGATGCTCTTCTACCTGCGCTCCGACCAGCGCGAGGCCGAGCAGGTCGTCATCGACGAGATCGCCCGCCTCGTGGAGGAGTGCACCGCCGAGGGCGTGCTGCTCATCGTCGAGATCCTCGTCTACCAGCTCGACGGCGAGAGCGACGAGGCCTACGCCGAGATCTTCCCCGAGCTCGTGCGCGGTGCCGCGGAGATCTCCGTCGCCGCGGGTTCCAAGGTCCTGAAGCTCCAGTACCCGGGCTCCGCCGAGGCCGCCGCAGCCGTGACCGAGGCCGCCGCCGGTGTGCCGTGGGCAGTGCTCTCCGCCGGCGTCGACCACGAGACCTTCGTCGGCCAGGTCCGCACCGCGGTCGAGAACGGTGCCGGCGGCGCGATGGCCGGTCGTTCGCTGTGGAAGGATAGCCTTTCGATCTCGTCGGCGAAGCGTGAGGAACTGCTCACCAACCGTGCGCTGCCTCGCCTCCGTGAGCTCGAGCAGGTCATCGAGACCGCGCTCGCCGGTCGCTGACGGATCGCGGGCGGCGTCCTCGGTCGCCGCCCGCGTACCAGCCCGATCCGACCACGCCACCAAGGTGGAACCACCCGAGGAGCAGCCATGGCCACGATGCAGGACGTGGCGTCCCTCGCCGGAGTGAGCTCGAAGACGGTCTCCCGCGTGTTCAACGACGACCCGCACGTGCTCCCGGAGACGCGGTCGCGGGTCGAATCGGCCATGCGGGAGCTGAACTACGTCCCGAACGTCCTCGCGCGCACCTTCCGCGCCGGGCGGTCCTCCTCCGTGGGCGTCGCGGTCCCGGACGTCGTCGACCCCTTCTTCGCCGCGGTCGTCCGCGCCGTCGAGGAGGTCTGCTCCGTCTCGGGCATCACCACCCTCGTCACGAGCATCGGCGACGACCCGGCGCGCGAGCGTGCCGTGCTCGACTCGCTACTCCGCTCCCAGCTCATGGGGCTCGTCCTCGCGCCCGTCGCGGAGGACCAGTCCTGGCTCGCGCCATGGGCCGAGCACACACCCATCGTGTTCGTCGACCGCGCCCCCGGTGGGCTCGACGCCGACAGCTTCGTCGAGGACGACCACCGCGGCGCCTACCTCGCGACGAGGCACCTGCTCGAGCACGGGCACACCCGGGTCGCCTTCGTCGCCGACTCGGCGCACCCGCCGAGCACCCGTCGCCGGCTCGAGGGGTACCGTTCGGCGCTCGCCGAGAGCAGGATCGATCTCGACGACGCCCTCGTCAGCCTCGACGCGACGGACCGCGAACCGGCCGCCGCCGTGGTCGACGGTCTCCTCGGCCTCGCCTCCCCGCCGACGGCCCTGTTCTCGGCGAACGCGCGTGTGACGATGGCGCTCGTCCCCGCGCTGCGCTCACGGGGGATCGCCTCGCTCGGCTTCGGCGACTTCCCGATGGCCGACCAGCTCGATCCGGCGGTCAGCGTCATCGAACAGGACCCGGCACGACTGGGCCGCCTGGCCGCCACCCGGGCGCTCGCCCGCTTCGGTGACGCGGACGGCGAGCACGAGCGCAGCACCGTCGTCCCCGTCGGGCTCCTCCTGCGGGAGTCCTGCGGCTGTCACCTCACCGCGTGATCCCCCGGGCGGCGGATGTGCCCCGCGCCGTCGCTGCGTAGCGTAGGAAGCTGTTCGCGACCACGGGGGATCACATGCAGCGACCGGACGACACACCGACCGAGGGCGGCTGGGCGCCGATCGGACAGCCCGCGCCTGGACCGATCTGGACGACCCTCGCCGACGGATCACCGGCACCCGCACCGGCCGCGGGCCCGGTGATCGGTGCCGCCGGGCGGGCCGTGCTCGCGCAGCAGCCGGAGTCGGCGGCGGACCGCCAGCGCCGGCGCAACCGCGAGCTGGCCCCGATCCTGCCCGCCAGGGTCCCGTGGGTCGCCGTCACGGTCTTCACCGTGCTCGCCGTCGGCCTCGCCTGGCTCATCGCCGCACCGCTGTGGCTGTCGGGTGAGGGACTCGCGAACCCCTGGTTCCAGCTCATCGCCCTCGGCATGATGTACACCCCGACCATCGCCGCGCTCGTCGTGGTGCTGTTCGTGGCCCGGCCGAGGAGCATCCCGCGGCTGCTCGGACTCGCGCCGCTGCGTCCCCTCGGCCGGACCCTCGGGCTCTGCGCGGCGGCGCTCGTCGGGTTCCCCGTCCTCGCGTTCTGCTCCATGCTGCTCGGGCAGGCCATGGGGCTCATCGAGCTCGACCTCGTCGGCCTGTCCGGTCTCGCCGCCATCATGACCGCCTCGGGCGCCGGCGAGCTCGGGCGGGACGAGCTCACCACGGTCGCCCTGGTCCAGCTCCTCACCCTGCCCCTCGGCGTCCTGGTGGCATCGCTGTCCGCGTTCGGGGAGGAACTCGGTTGGCGCGGCTGGTTGCTGCCGAACCTCCTGCCGCTCGGCACCTGGCCCGCGCTCCTGATCTCCGGGGCGATCTGGGGCGTGTGGCACGCACCGCTCATCCTCCTCGGCTACAACTACCAGCGGACCGACGTCCTCGGCCTGCTCCTCATGGTGGGCTGGTGCATGCTGCTCGGCGTCCTCATCGGCTGGTTGCGGCTCCGCTCGGCCTCGGTGTGGCCGGCGGTGATCGCCCACGGCGCGGTGAACGCCGCCGTCGGGGCACTGCTGCTGTTCGCCAGCCCGACGTCGATGCAGGACACCGGCAGTGTGTTCGGCACCCTGCTCGGCTGGCCGGGCTGGATCCTCCTCGCAGCGACGGCGCTCATCCTGGTCGTCACTGGCCAGTTCGGCAAGCGTGCGGTGCCCGGACTGCGTGGCTCGGAGGTCGCCTCGCCCGTGAGCTGATCCTCCGACGCATGCGCGCCGTGTATGAGTCGCACCGGGCAGGCTGCTTGTCCGCCGCTTCGACGCTTGGTGCACTGGGACGATGCGCAGACCCGATCTCCCCGATCTCCCCGAGGCATCCGTCCGCCCACGTGCCGCCCACGCTCGCCGTCACGGCGGTGGGGCGAGCGCACGGGTCCGCCGTCGGCGCCTCATCGTCGGCATCGCAGGCGGGCTCGTGCTCGCGCTCCTCGGGGGTGTCGGTGCGCTCGCGCTGCGACTGCAGGGCAACCTCAGCTCCGAGGCCATCGCCGCCCCGACCGGACGTTCGACCGACCCCGCGCAGCCGGGCGCGCCGGACCCGGCGATCAACGTCCTCCTCCTCGGCTCCGACAGCCGTGACCTCGCGGTCGGCGACTACGGCGAGGACACCGGCACCAAGCGCAGCGACGCGATGGTGCTCGTGCACGTGTCCGAGGGCAACACCCGGATCGACGCGATGCAGATCCCGCGTGACACACTGACCGACCTGTCGATGTGCGCGGACACCGGGCGGGGGACGCCCGACGACTACGGGATGGTGAACGCGGCGTTGAACTCGGGGGCCGCCTGCTCGGTCGCCGCAGTGCAGGCGATGACCGGTGTGCCGATCGACCACTTCGTCGAGCTCGACTTCAGTGGTTTCCAGGCGATCGTCAACGGCATGGACGGGCTGGCGGTGTGCCTGCCGGAGGATATGGAGGACCCCTATTCGAACCTCGCGCTGCCCGCCGGAGCGCAGGTCATCGACGGGACGCAGGCGCTCGCGCTCGCCCGCACCCGGCACGCGGTGGGTGACGGCAGCGACATCTCGCGCCTCGGCAACCAGCAGATGGTGATGTCCGCGATCGTGCAGCGGGCGCTGAGTGCCGAGGTGCTCACCCGGCCGGACCGCCTCATCCGCTTCCTGGACGCGGTCACCTCCTCACTCACCGTCGACACCGCGCTCGGCGACCTCGCGAGCCTGACCTCCCTCGCGCACCGGGTCTCGCAGGTGCCGGCGTCGGCCATCACCTTCCTGACGATGCCGTGGACCGAGGCGCCGTCGGACGCCAACCGTGTCGTCCCGAGCGACGACGCGGCGACCGTCTTCTCGAGCCTCGCCACCGATGTCCCGGTGCCGATCGCGGGAGCAGCTGATGCGTCCCCCGCCGAGCCGGTCACCCCGGTCGAACCGGTGCGGGTCGAGGCGGTCAGCGTCCTCAACGGCTCGCAGACGAACGGGGTCGCGACGGCGACGGCCGACCGGCTGACCGCCCTCGGTTACACCGTCGCGTCGATCGGCGACGCGGAGACGGACACGCCGGTCACGGTCCTGCTCGCGCGCGACTCGGACGCGGCTCGGGCGACGGCTGCCTCCCTCGCCCAGGAGTTGGGGATCACGGTCGTCGTGAGCGGCGAACCAGGGCCGGACGAGGAGGACGTCGTGCTCGTCATCGGCGACGACTTCGCCTCACTGTCCCCGCCTGCCGCGCCGGCACCCGTCGAGGTCGAGTCCCGCAACGCCGCCGCGGACCTCTGCGGCTGACGCGGGGCGTCGTCAGTCGCCGGGTGGGACCCGCTCCGCCAAGCGGAGGAAGGCACTCACGGCGGGTGTCCCGAGGCTGTCGTGGCGCACGAGCAGGCCGATGCCCCTTGTGACCGGTGTCGGGAACCGGCGGACCCGGGCGCCGTTGGCCGCCGCCCAGTCGGCGAGCCGCTCGGGGACCACGGTCAGCCCGACGCCGGCGGTCGCGAACCGCGTGAGCGCGTCGCGCTGGGTGGTCACGATCACCCGCGGTGGCTGCACGCCGAAGCGGGCGTAGGCCTCGTCCGTCACGGTGCGCATCGACGTCCCGCGCGGGAGGGTCACGAGGGTGTGAGCAGCCAGCTCGTCGCCGGTGATGGTCGGCGGCGTGTGCTCGGCCTCGCGCTCGGCGACGGTCCTGAGGCCGGGGAGGACGATCGCGAACCGCTGTTCCTCGAGGAGCCGCACCTCGACACCGGGGCCGGCGGTGGCGACATCGGCCACGCCGAGGTCGATGCGCCCGAGGTCGACGGCCTCGAGCAGTTCGGCGGAGTCGACGGCGCCCGTGACCTCGATGCGGACGTCGGGGTGCGCGGCGTGGAACCGGGCGACGAGCTCCGGGACGTGGGTCGCCACGAGCGAGGGGAGCGCGCCGATCCGGAGCGTACCGGCGGTGAGTGCCTGCTGGGCGTCGGCGAGTGCGCGGAGCCCGTTCGCCTCCTGGAGCATCCGCCTCGCCGGGCCGAGCACGGACCGTCCGGCGTCGGTGACCTGCATGCGCCGACCGACCCGGGTGAAGAGGGCGAGCCCGAGGTCGGTCTCGCACCGTTGGATGCGTCTCGTGAGCGAGGGCTGCGAGATCCGGAGGACGTCGGCCGCTGCGGCGTACGAGCCGTAGTCCACGACCGCGACGACCGCCTCCAATTGCTCCAGGTTCATGCGTCGTGGGTCCGGATCATGCCTCCACGCTACCGACACCTGCTGGAGATGCCTGGGCGCCGGGGTTCACCCCGCAGCAGGACGCGTCGCCGCGGAAGCTCCTGCCCCGGGGCGGATCTCCTGCCGGTGCCTACCGAGCGCAGGCTGTGAACACCTGGGCGGGGTCGTCGGCCGTCCGGAGGTCGCGGTCGCGCAGGATCGTGGAGAACGGGACCTGCGGATCGGCGCACACCTCGTCGAAGGTGCCGCGCAGGTCGTCGGTGTACTCGATGTCCAGCACGGCGCCTCCGTACACCTCGGTGTAGGTGGCGCACTCGTCGAAGCGATGGCACTCCTCCGCGACGGCGAAGTCGAACCCGACGTCGTCCCGACCACGCGTGCCCAGCTCGGCGGCGTTCTTCTGCCCGATGAGGAGGCCCGCGTCGTGGGCGAGGTCGGCGTACCGGGTGGCGAGGGCGATCGCGTCCTCAACGGTGAGTCGACCGTCGGACCGGGTGTACGAATCGAGGTTGTCGATCTCGACGGCGTCGAAGCCGGCCTCCGCGCAGCGGGTGATGCTCGCACCGACCCGCTCGGCGATGCGCGCGCGACGGTCGTCGGTGGAGAGGTCGAAGATGAGTTCGTCGGGCCAGTTCTCGTCGATGACCGGTTCACCGGCGTCGTCGGTGAGGACGAGGTCCGGCTCGGCGAGCCAGGCGTCGCGATCGGCCGGCTGACTCTGGAAGCCGTTGACGTAGCAGATGGAGTACCGGTCGGGGTCGGGGGAGTCGGTGCTGTCGCGAGCGACGCCGCCCACGCCGGCCGCCGGCTCGTAAGCCCCACCCAGCTGGTAGTCGAAGACGACGTCCGTGGGGAACCCACCCGCTGAGTGGGCCGGTCCGGTGTCGGAGCTCGCACCACTCGGGAAGGTGGAGCAGCCGGCGGCGGTGACCGCGAGCAGGAGGGCGGCGCCCGCCGCGATGAGCAGATGCGCGCGACGGGGGAGACGGGTCATGTCTCCACCCTAGGTCGCGGTCCCGTCCCGGGGCCGCCGCTCAGCCGGTACCGTTGGGGGCATGAAGTATCTGGTGTTGTTCTCCGCGGGTGCCGCGCTCATCGTGCTCGGGGTCGTCTTCGCGTTGCTCCTGGAGCTACCGGTCGGGTTCCGGATCGCCGGGCTCGTCGCCATGCTCCTCGGCACCGTCGTCATGGGTGTGAACATCGGTCTCCAGTTCTTCGACCGCCGCAAGGAGCGCGCACGTCGGCTCTGAACCACGACGGCGCAACCACCCGACCCCGTCGGTTCCCCGGCGTTACCCTCGATGGAACCCACCTCCACTGAGGCGGGACGACGACAACCCGGAGGCATCGTGGCGCGCGCGCTCTTCATCATCGACGTACAGAACGATTTCACCGAGGGCGGTGCGCTCGGCGTGAACGGCGGCGAGGCCGTCGCCGCGGGGGTCACGCAGCTGTTGGCCGAGCACGGGGACGAGTACGCGCACGTGTTCGCCTCACGCGACTGGCACGACGCCGAGGGCGACAACGGCGGTCACTTCGCGACGGGTGAGCCCGACTACGTGACGAACTGGCCGGTGCACTGCGTCGCGGGCAGTGCAGGCGCGGAGTACCACCACGCGCTCGACACCAAGAGCGTCGACACCCACATCAGCAAGGGCCAGGGCGCCCACGGATACTCGATCTTCGAGGGCGTGACGCCGGAGGGGCTGAGCCTCGACGAGGTCCTCACGGATGCCGGCATCACGGAGGTCGACGTCGTGGGCCTCGCGACCGACTACTGCGTCCGCCGGAGTGCGCTCGACGCCATCGAGCACGGCCTCCAGGTCCGCGTCCTCGCAGGTCTCGTCGCGCCCGTCGACCCTGCCGCCGGGGATGTGGCGCTCGCCGAGATCACCGAAGCCGGGGGAGTCGTCGTCCCCGCCTGAACTCTGTCCCCGGCCGCCCGACGCGGATAGTAAGCTAGCTGCATATTATTCGGAGCAGGGCGAGAACGGGGCGCGCGCATGACGCACGGACGACACGGCGGAACGCAGACGGACGCGGACACCCGGCCGCGGCCGCGGGACCGTGCGGGTGCGCCGCGGTGGCTGCGGGTCGTGCTCCCCGCGGTCCTCATCCTCCTCTGGCTCACGGCCGCCGGCGTCGGTGGTCCGTACTTCGGCAAGGTGAGCGAGGTCGCGACCAACGACCAGACGAGCTTCCTCCCCGCGAGCGCGGACGCGACCGAGGTGCAGACGGCACTCGACGGGTTCCGGGAGGGTGACGACATCCCGGCGCTCGTGTTGTTCGTCCGCGACGGCGGGATCACCGACGAGGACCGGGCGGCGATCGACGACGAGCTCTCGGCACTCTCCTCCACCGAGGGCGTCGCCGACGGCGTCTCGCCGGCCATCCCCTCCGAGGACGGCGACGCGGTCGAGGTCTTCGTCCCGATCAGCGGCGACGCGGAGGTCGGCGACGTCGTCGAGGCCCTCCGTGCACAGCTCGCCGAAGCGGCCCCGACCGGCCTCGACGTCTTCGTCACCGGCCCGGCAGGGTTCACGGCCGACCTCACCGACGCCTTCGCCGGCATCGACGGCATCCTCCTCCTGACCGCGCTCGGCGCCGTCTTCCTCATCCTCATCGTCGTGTACCGCTCGCCGGTCCTCCCGTTCCTCGTGCTCGGCACCTCGCTGTTCGCCCTCTGCACCGCACTCCTCACCGTGTGGTGGCTCGCGAAGGCCGGTGTCGTCCTGCTGAACGGCCAGGTGCAGGGCATCCTCTTCATCCTCGTGATCGGTGCGGCGACCGACTACTCGCTGCTCTACGTCTCGCGGTACCGGGAGGCGCTCCGCGACCACGAGCGGCGGTGGGATGCGACGTGGGCTGCGCTCCGCGGATCGTTCGAGCCGATCGTCGCGTCGGGCGGCACGGTCATCGCCGGACTGCTCTGCCTGCTGCTCAGCGACTTGAACTCGAACAAGGCGCTCGGGCCGGTCGCCTCGATCGGGATCGTCTTCTCGGTCCTCGCGGCGCTCACCTTCCTGCCCGCGCTCCTGCTGGCCTGCGGTCGCACCTCGTTCTGGCCGCTGCGCCCGAAGGTCGGGAGCGAGCACCGTGTGCGCGCCTCGTCGACCGACGACACCGCCGTGCCGACCACCGGTCTGTGGGGTGGGATCGCCCGCCTCATCTCCCGCCACGCCCGCGTCGTCTGGATCGGGAGCACCCTGCTCCTCCTGGTCGCGAGCCTGGGGGTCTTCCAGCTCAAGGCGGACGGCGTCGCCCAGAGCGACCTCATCCTCGGCACGTCCGAGGCCCGTGACGGTCAGGCGGCTCTCGGCGAGCACTTCCCGGCCGGCTCGGCGAGCCCCGTGTACGTCCTCACGCAGGAGGGTGACGCCGCGCAGGTCATCGGCATCCTCGAGGAGGCGGACGGTCTCGACAGCGTCCAGGTGCTGTCGAGCGATTCCGCGACCGGCACCGCGGACGCGACGGTGAGCGACGGGGAGGCGGTGTTCACGGCTCCCGCCGCGGGCCCCCCGGGGACCCCGGTGGCGTCGGCCGAACCGACGGTCGACGACGGCCGCATCCTGCTCCAGGCGACGCTCGACGCGGCCCCCGACTCGACGACGGCGGAGGAGAGCGTGCGACAACTGCGCTCGACCCTCGACGCCGAGGTCGGCTCCCACACGCCGGTCGGCGGCGTCACGGCGACCGCCATCGACTCGAACGACGCGTCCATCCACGACCGGAACCTCATCATTCCGGTGGTGCTCGCGGTCATCCTCCTCATCCTCATGCTGCTGCTCCGCTCGGTGCTCGCCCCGGTCCTGCTGATCCTCAGCGTGGTGGTATCCTTCGGGGCGGCCCTCGGGGTCTCCGCGCTCGTGTTCAACCACGTGCTCGGGTTCCCGGGCGCGGACCCGAGTGTGCCGCTCTACGGCTTCGTCTTCCTCGTGGCGCTCGGGATCGACTACAACATCTTCCTCATGACGAGGGTCCGCGAGGAGTCGCTGCGGGTCGGAACGAGGGCCGGCGTGCTGCGGGGGCTGGCGATCACGGGCGGCGTGATCACCTCGGCCGGACTCGTGCTCGCGGCCACGTTCGCGGCGCTGGGCGTCATCCCGATCCTGTTCCTCGCGCAGATCGCGTTCATCGTGGCGTTCGGGGTCCTCCTCGATACGATCATCGTCCGGACGCTGCTCGTCCCAGCCCTCAGCCACGACATCGGGAGCGCCATCTGGTGGCCGTCGAAGCTCGCGAAGGGTCGTGTCGAGCACCGGCACGCGGCCTGACCGAGGCGGTCGAGGGAGGACTGCTCCCGGTCACCGAGCTCCCCTCCGGTCACTGAGTGCCCCTTCCGGTCACTGAGTGCCCCTTCCGGTCACTGAGCTTGTCGAAGTGCCCCGGACAGCTACCCCCGCTCGGCGAGGAACTCCAGCACGGCGTCCTTGAACGCCCGCGACGAGACCGCGTTGAAGTGCTCCCGGCCGGGCAGCCCCACGTAGCGGGCACCGGCGGCTCCGGCGAGCCGCCGACTCCCGGCGGCGACCGCGTCGTCGTCTCCGGTCACGAGCAGCATCGGCAGTGGCGGTACCTCGGCCGTGCTCGGCTGTGGTCCTCCGCGGAGGCCGTCCACCAGGGCGATGAGCGCCTCCACGTCGTTGCCCGGCACCCCCTCGGCCATCGTCACGTACGTGTCGGTGAGGGCGTGCGTGATCGTCGTCCCGGTCCGCACGTGGTGACGGGCCGCCTCCAGGTCGAAGTCGCGGAGCGAGTCGCCCTCGGGGAGACCGCCGAGGCTGAGGGACCGCACGCGGTCGGGGTGCCGGACGCCCAGCCGCCAGCCCACCCGGGAACCCAGCGAGTACCCGAGGTAGTGCGGCTCGTCGATGCCGTAGGCGTCGAGGACGCACAGGACGTCGTCGACGAGGACGTCGAGTCGGTAGGCGGCAGCATCCGTCGGTTTGTCGGATGCTCCGTGACCGCGTTGGTCGAGGGTCAGCAGACGGTACCCGGCGCGCGTCAGCGTGCGTGTCCACCCGGAGAGGTCCCAGTTGAGTCCGGCGCTCGAGGCGAAGCCGTGAACCGCGACGATCGTGCCGAGGTCGCCGGTGCCCGGAGCCGGTTCGTGGAGGTACGTCGCGATCCGGATGCCGTCCGTCGACATGACGTAGGTGGGCGCGGTCGGGGCAGGCTGAGGAAGCACCCGTCAACGATACCCGCGGTGGCGCCGCGCAGGCTCAGTCGACGGCGACCGGCCGTGGTCCCTGCTGCATCATCTCGGAGAGGTACGGGGCGACGACGCTCGTGGAGATGCGGCAGTCGAGCAGCAGGACGCCCTGCGCCCCGGCGTGGACCCAGTCGGTGAGTCCGTCGAGGTCCGCCAGCGTGTCGATCGTCACGCCCTGGCCACCCAAGGCCCGCGCGAGGGCGGCGAAGTCGACCTCGTCGATGAGCATCGGGGCCTGGTCGAGCCCGCGCGAGCCGTACTGGTGGACCTCGGCTCCGTAGGCGGCGTCGTTGAAGACCACGATCACGCCGCTCGGCACCGTGCGGATGACGGTGTCGAGGTCGGGGAGCGCCATGAGGCCGCCGCCGTCGCCGGTGCAGAGGACGGTGGTGCCCGTGTGCCCGGCAGCGGCGGCACCGACGGCACTCGGGAACCCGAGTCCGATCGACTGGTACGCGGTCCCGACCATGACGAGGCGGTCGGGGGAGGGGATGTCGAAGTACATCGGCGCCCAGCCGATGAAGTGGCCGCCGTCCTGCACGACCGTGCGGTCGGCCGGGAGCAGCTCGTCCAGTCGGTGCGCGAGGCTTCGTGGGTCGAGGCGCCCGTCGGCGCACAGTCCGTCGCCGGACGAGCCGTCACCCGGGTCGCGGTCGAGGTGCGGTGCTGGGCGGGCGCGACCGGCCGACGCGACCCATCCGGACCCCGCGCCGTCGGCGAGCCGTTCCAGGAGACCTGCGGCAGCGAGGGCCGCGTCACCGTGGATGAGCTCGTCGACCCTGGCGTTCGTCGGGGCGTCGGCGAGGTCGACCTGGATGACGTGCGCATCGGGGGAGAAGGCCTCGCCGAACCGCATCGTGAACTGGTTGAGACCGGCGCCGACGACGAGCACGACGTCCGCTTCGGCGATGCGTGTCGCGGCGTGCTCCGTCGCGAAGCCGCCGGCCACCCCGAGATCACGGGGGCTGGAACCGAAGAGACCGCGTCCGAGCGCCGTGGTCGCGGTGTGGGCGTCGAGCCGCTCGGCGAGCTCGCCGAGGACGGGTCCGGCGTCGGCCAGCCAGGCTCCGCGCCCGGCCAGGATGAGCGGACGGTGCGCGCTGCGCAGGGCGGCCGCGGCGGTGTCCAGACGCCGCGCGACGGGCTCCACGCGGGACGGCCGGACGAGCGCCGGGTGGTGCGGTGTCCCGTCCGCCCGCAGCGGTTCGTCGGACGCAACGGCGGCGAGGTCGTAGGGGATCGCGAGCACGACCGCGGTCCGGCGGTGGACGGCGTGCTCGATGGCACGCAGCGTGGTCGCGGTGGCGTCGTCACGACCGACGGTGAAGGTCGGCGCACCGAGCCCGGCGGCGATCTGGAACTGGTCGACGTCCCACGGGCGGGCGCCGGTGGTCGGGGCGTCGCCCACGACGAGGATCAGCGGGATCTGGGCCATCACCGCCTCCGCGAGCGGCGTCAGCGTGTTGGTGAATCCGGCTCCGTAGGTCGCGGTCGCGGCAGCGAGGCCGCCGCCCGCGCGGGCGTAGGCGTCGGCTGCGGCGACGCCCCCGGCCTCATGGCGCATGGCGGTGAAGCGGGTCGGGGTCGCGGCGAGGGCGTCGAGGAGGTGCGCGTTGCCGTTGCCCATGACGCCGAACACCTCGGAGACATGGCGGCTGAGTGCCTGGGCCACCCGAGCGGAGACGGTGGAGGAGCGGATCGACGTGGGAACGGTCGACGAAGCGTGTTCGGACATGGGAGACCTTCGAGAACGTGGACGGATGGGATTCCGTGTGTGTCTCGCCGGTGCTGGCCGCGCTATCGCCCTTTTTTCGAGCAACGACCCCGTGCTGCGGAGTCTGACGAGCACACTCTACTCCGCGGCGACCGCGCTGCACAGTGCGGCCGCGACAGCATCCGCTCCACATCCGTGACGCCTGCCGGACAGTCGGACCCGGGTTCGACTGAGGCTTGCTCCATGACCCACATCGTGCAGGCCAATGCGGCCGAAGACCTCCTCGCCCTCATCCCCGGACTCGTCGGAAGCACTCCGAGATCGAGTCTCGTCGTCGTCCTGTTCGCGGGCCGTCACAGCCGCGGCGCACTCCAGGTGCACCTGCCGGCCGGAACGGACGTCGACCGGCAGGTGGCGGACGCCGCCGCGGAGCGCGCCCTCGGATTCGTCTGCCGGGCCCCGGGCGTCGACGCCATCGTGCCGGTGGTCTACACGGACGACGCGTTCGGAGCCGGGGCGGAGCCGCCGGGCAAGACCATCGCCGACGCGGTCCTCCAGCTGGCGAACGCACAGGGGTTCACGGTCAAGGACGCGCTCTGCTCGGCCGCTGACGGCTGGGGCTCCTACCTCGACCCTGGACTCCCCGCCGGAGGGCGGTCGCCTGCGATCGTGGCCTCGGCGGCGGTCCCGCCGGTCCCACCGCTCCCCTGGGAGCTCGTCACGACCGAGGTCCCGTCGGTGGACGTGGCGACGTTCGCAGCCGTCGACCTCGAGTACCGGGTGCTCTGCGCTCGACTGGCCTCCATGCTCGACGCGGCCGCCGATCACGCCCGCACGACCTGGCGGATCGACGTCGGAGACGCCGTGGAACGACTCGACGGCCTTCCTGCGGTCTTCGAGGACGCGCTCGCACGCGGCATCGAGGCGATGACCGCTCGGGAGGTGGCCTTCCTGTTGCTGAGCCTGTCACGTCCGTGGGCGAGTGATCTCGCACTCATGCAGTGGGCGTTCGGGCGCGAGCTGGGCGAGGAACTCGACGACGCCGAACGCGCGTACGGGCATCTGCCGGTCGGGACGGACGACCCGGAGGTGTTCCACCGGGTCGCCCACCTGCTGGTCGGCGACGGACCGCATCCCGACGTCCAGCGCATCCGGGCGGCGAGCAGCCTGCTCCTCGGCGTCGCGGCGCGAGCGTCGGAGTCGGCACGCGTCGCGCCGCTCGCCATGCTCGCCTGGCTGTCGTGGGCGCTCGGTCAGAGCACGCGCGCGGCCGCCTTCCTCGCTGAGCTGATCGACGAGGAGCTGGACCACCCGCTGGCGGCGACCGTCGGGTCGCTGATCCGCCAGGGGCACCTCCCGGCCTGGGCGTTCTGCAGCACCCCGGGAACACGCGACGGCGTCGCCGCCCCCGGCGATCAGCCAGCCGCGTGACGCTCGAGGAAGTCGTAGACCTCGGAGTCGTCGACGCCGGGGAAGGTGCCGCTCGGCAGCGGGGAGAGGATGTGGGTGTGCAAGCGGGCGCTCGGCCAGGCCTGCTCCCGCCACTTGTCGGCGAGGTCCGACGGTGGTCGACGGCAGCAGGTCGGGTCCGGGCAGGTGGAGACCGCACGCGTCGTGGTCTCCCGTCCACGGAACCATTTCGCCTCGCCCCAGGGCACGCCGACCGAGATCGAGAACTCCCCGGCCTCGGTCGTGCCGGTCTGGGTCGCGCACCAGAAGGTACCGGCCGGGGTGTCGGTGTACTGGTAGAGCTCCGTGGTGCGGTTCGTCCGCGCGAAGGCGTTCCGAGCGCTCCACTTCCGGCACACGATCTGGCCCTCCACCGCCCCCGTCACGTCGACGGGCAGCGGCAGCGCATCGTTCTCATAGGCCTTCGAGATCGCCCCGTCCTCGGAGACCCGCAGGAAGTGCAGGCGCATGTCGAGCCGGGCGGTCGCCAGGTTGGTCAGGCGCAGCGCCGCGGCCTCATGGGTGACCCCGAAGGCGTCACGGAAGTCCTCGACGGCCAGGTTGCGATCGCGCTTGGCCTGCTGCAGGAACGACACCGCCGCCGTCTGCGGCATGAGCGCCGCCGCCGCGAAGTAGTTGATCTCGAGCCGTTGCCGGAGGAACTCCGCGTAGCTCGTCGGACGCTGATGCCCGAGCAGGCGGTGCGCCATCGCCTGCAGGGCCATGGATCGCAGGCCGTGCCCGCCGGGGATCGACGCCGGTGGCAGGTAGATGCGCCCGTTCTCGAGATCGGTGACGCTGCGGGCGGAGTGCGGCAGGTCGTTGACGTAGATGAGGTCGAAGCCGAGCTGTTCCGCCATGATGCTCACCGTGCGGTGGGTGAGCGCGCCGGTGCTGTGCCCGGCACGCAGCACGCGCGACTCGGCGAGTTCCTCGATCTCGGGCAGGTGGTTGTCGCGCTCCCGCATCCACTCCCGCAACTCGGTGTTGGCACGCCGCGCCTCCTCCGGGGTCGCGATCGCCTCGCTCGCGTGCCGCTGCAGTTCGCGGTGCAGGCCCACGAGTGCGCGGAGGGCCTCGTCCGGGATGCCCTTCGACGGCTTGACGATCGGCAGGGTCAACTCGCCGTAGAGTGCACTGCGTTGGAGCCGATCCAGCTCGATCTCCAGCGCCGCGCGGGGGTTCGGCGCCTCCTTCGACAAGAGGTCCGTCAGGTCGACCCCGAGCGCGGTCGTCAGCTCCTGCAGGACCGACAGCTTCGGCTCGCGCTTCCCGTTCTCGATGAGGGAGAGCTGGCTCGCCGCCAGCCCGACCCGTTCACCGAGGTCGTCGAGGGTGAGGCCTCGCCGGGTCCGGAAGTGCCGGATCCGATGGCCGAGCGTGAGGAGTTCGGCGGCGGCGGTCGATGCGGGAGTCGGCGTCATTCCTTCACCGTATCGAAAGAACCGTGATTCTTGAAGGGTGAAAGACCATGAAGATCGTCCGAAACAGGCGCATGGTGGCTCTACGACCACTTCTTGACCGTCCCACCAACGCCGGAGGAACGCATGTCCATCGCAGCACTGATTCCCGACACCGCACCCGCTCCCGCCGCCCGCGCGGAGCTCCGAGCGGTGCCGCGCCCGAAGCGGAGCGGCCTCGCCGAGCTGCACGCCTGGGTCGACGAACTGGCGGCTCTCCTGGAGCCGTCCGCGATCCACTGGGTCGACGGCTCCGCGAGCGAGTCGCACCGGCTCACCCACCAGCTCGTCGAGGAGGGGAAGCTGATCAAGCTCAACCCGGAGTGGCGGCCGAACAGTTTCCTCGCCCGCAGCGATCCGCGCGACGTCGCGCGCGTCGAGGACCGCACCTTCATCTGCTCCGAGCAGGAGGAGGACGCCGGCCCGACGAACAACTGGCGGGATCCCGCAGCGATGCGCGACGAACTGCACGGGGTCTTCGCCGGCAGCATGCGCGGCCGCACGATGTACGTCGTGCCGTTCTCGATGGGCGCGGTCGGTGGGCCGCTCTCGCAGCTCGGCGTGCAGATCACCGACTCGGCGTACGCGGTCCTCAGCATGGGCATCATGACGCGGATGGGCGACCGCGTCCTCGAGCTCATCGCCGACGGACAGCCGTGGGTCCGGACCGTCCACTCGGTCGGCGCTCCGCTCGAAGCAGGGCAGGCCGACGCGGTCTGGCCGTGCAACGACACCAAGTACATCGTCCAGTTCCCGGAGACTCGCGAAGTGTGGTCGTTCGGCTCCGGCTACGGCGGGAACGCACTCCTCGCGAAGAAGTGCTTCGCGCTGCGGATCGCCTCGGTCATCGGACGCGACGAGGGCTGGTTGGCCGAACACATGCTGCTGGTCCGGGTCGTCTCGCCGGAGGGCCGGGCGTTCCACATCGCCGCCGCGTTCCCCTCGGCCTGTGGCAAGACCAACCTCGCGATGCTGCGGCCGACGATCCCCGGGTGGACGGTGGAGACCCTCGGCGACGACATCGCGTGGATCCGGCCCGGCGACGACGGCCGGCTGTACGCCATCAACCCGGAGGCCGGCTTCTTCGGGGTCGCACCCGGCACGGGCGCCGGCACGAACGCGACGGCCGTCGACACCCTGTGGGGCAACACGATCTTCACCAACGTCGCGCTCCGCGACGACGGAGACGTCTGGTGGGAGGGGCTGACCCCCGAGCCGCCCGCCCACCTCGTCGACTGGCAGGGGCAGGACTGGACGCCCGAGTCGGGGCGCCCGGCGGCCCACCCGAACTCGCGGTTCACCGTCGCGGCGGCGCAGTGCCCGTCGATCGCCGACGACTGGGACGCCGCCGACGGCGTTCCCCTCGACGCGATCCTCTTCGGTGGGCGCCGTGCCACGAACGTGCCGCTCGTGGTCGAGGCCAGTAGCTGGGAGCACGGCGTGTTCATGGGGGCGACGATCTCCTCCGAGCAGACCGCCGCCGCCGAGGGCACGGTCGGGGAGCTCCGCCGCGACCCCTTCGCGATGCTCCCGTTCTGCGGCTACAACATGGCGGACTACTGGAGTCACTGGCTCCGGGTGGGCGGTGCGCTCGAGCACGGCAAGGCGCCGCGGATCTTCCAGGTCAACTGGTTCCGGAAGGACGCCGACGGCTCCTTCTTGTGGCCTGGCTTCGGCGAGAACTCGCGGGTCATCGAGTGGATCGTGCGGCGGCTCGAGCACGAGGTCGACGCACGGGAGTCGGCGATCGGCCGGTTGCCCGTCCTCGACGAGCTGAACCTCGACGGCATCGATGTGCCCGAGGCCGACCTCGACGCCCTGTTCGCCGTCGATCGCGAGTCCTGGCTCGTCGAGTGCGACCTCACCGAGTCCTTCTTCGACACCTTCGGCAGCCGGGTCCCGGCCGCCCTCCGCGCGGAACTCGCCGCCCTGCGCTACCGCCTCCGATCCTGATGCTCGTCCTCCATTCGCCCAGTTTTGGGCGAATGGAGGTTCGTGCGCCCAAAGATGGGCGAACGGACCGGCGACCAGGACGCTCCACAGGCCGGAGATCGCGGCGGTAGGTCGATGCGAGGAGGGCGCGCCGGTCGCGGACCGACCGATCGCGCGACGATCGAAGCATGACGCCGACTGATCTACCCGATCACCAAGCCTTCTCCGTCCGCTCGGCGTTGGAGCAGGGCGTCTCTCCGGAGCGCCTCCGCACGACGCGTGTTCCAGCACCGTTCCCGGGGGTTCGGAGCTTCGCTGCACCGCGCAGGGGAGCGGACCTGCCTCCCGAACATCGTCATCTCGCGCACCTGGAGCTGTGTCGGGCGTACGCCCAGCGAATGGCACCGGCGCAGTTCTTCTCGCACCTGTCGGCCGCGCACCTCCTGGATGCTCCGCTCCCGGCGCGGCTGCGCTGGGACGAGGTGCATGTCGGCGTCCGGCCGCCGGACCGAGCGCCCAGGGTCGCCGGGGTCGTCGGCCATCGCTTGGCGGGCCTCTTCGGCGATCCGATCCTCGTTGAGAGGCTCGCGGTCGTGAGTCCCGCCGACATGTGGTGCCAGCTCGGACCGAGTCTCAACATCGATGAGCTGGTCGCGGTCGGAGATCATCTGGTCCGTGAGCGTGGTGCCTCCGGGCGCTGGCTCCACCAGCGCCTTCCAGCGCTCTGCTCGCTCGACGACCTCGCAGCGGCGCTCAGTGGATCCCGTCATGTCGGCGCGGGGGCACTCCGTGCCGCACTCCCGCAGATCCGCGCTGGTTCCGAATCGCCGAAGGAGACGGAACTCCGACTCGCCTTCGTTCGCGCCGGTCTCCCGGAGCCGGTGCTCAATCACGAACTGCGCGATCGCTGGGGGAGATTCATCGCACGTCTCGACCTCGCCTACCCGGCGTATCGCGCAGCGTTCGAGTACGACGGGCGCCAGCACGCCACCGACCCGGGTCAGTTCGCGAAGGACGTCGACCGGATCCATGCCGTCACCAGACTCGGATGGTCCCACGACCGCTTCCTCGCACATCACCTGCAGGCGGGTGCCGCCGTCGCGGTCGACCGAGCGCGCGAGCGCCTCATCGCGGCAGGATGGCGCCCGTGACCCCGTTCATTCGCCCATGTTTGGGCGACGGAGCACTCGTTCGCCCAAACATGGGCGAATGAACCGACGTCAGACGAGGAGCTGGTGCTTCGCGAGTTCGCGGTAGAGCGGGACCTCGGTCACGAGGTCGCTGTGGGTGCCGACGCCGACCACCCGACCCTCCTCGAGGACGACGATCTGATCGCTGTCGACGACGGTCGAGAGCCGGTGAGCGATGACGATGAGTGTGCGTCCCGTCGCGACCGCATCGATGGCTTCGCGCATCATCTGCTCGTTGACGCCGTCGAGGCTCGAGGTCGACTCGTCCAACAACAGGATCGGGGGAGCCGCGAGGATGGCGCGCGCGATGGCGAGGCGTTGCCGCTCGCCGCCCGACAACATGATGCCGTCCTCGCCGACCGGAGCGGCGAGACCGAGCGGGTTGCGGTCGAGGACCCCGCCGAGGTTGACCGCGTGCAGCACGCGCTCGCAGTCGGCGTCGCTCGCATCCGGCGATGACAGCAACAGGTTGTCGCGCAGCGTGCCGGCGAGGACCGGGGCGTCCTGTTCCACGTACCCGATCTGGTCCCGGAGCTCGGCGCGGGGGATCGTGCGGATGTCGACGCCGCCCAGGCGGATGGCACCGGCCGTCGGATCGTAGAACCGTTCGATGAGCCCGAGGATGGTGCTCTTGCCGGCGCCGGACGGTCCGACGAGCGCCGTGCGTCTGCCCTGCATCGCGGCGAACGACACCCCACGGAGCACCTGACGACCGAGCGCGGACTGCGCCTCGGTGAGTCGGGCGGCGTCGGCGGCGACGACCTCCGGTGCGCTGGTGCCCTCAGTCAGCGCCTCGGTCGCGAGCGCCTCCGCTGCGGCCCGTTCGCGCTCGATGACCGCCGCGTCCGGGTAGGCGAACTCGACGCCGTCGAACTCGATCGCCGGAGCGGACGCTGAGGCGGTCCCGGGACGTCCGACCCGCGCGGCGATGGCCGCGTCGTCGTCGCCCTCGTCGGGCAGGTCGAGGATCTCCTGGATCCGGCCGAGCGCTCCGAGCGCCTGGTTGACGCTCGTGATCGCGCCGAAGGCCTGGCCGAGCGGCATGATCATCATGAACAGGAAGAGGATGAACGCGACGAGACTCGCGATGGTGATGGCCCCGGACGCGACCCGGAACCCGCCGACGCCCAGGACGACCAGGAACGAGGTCTGCATGGCGATGCCGGCGACCGGGACGACCAGCGAGGAGATCTTCGCGATCCGCACGCCGACGCCGTAGACCTCCTTGGCCACGCCGTCCACCGCGTCGATCTCGCGGTCGGTCGCGTTGGACGCCCGGATGGTGCGAATGGAGCTGATGGCGCGCTCGACCGCGGCGGCGAGCTCGCCCACCTTGGTCTGCTGCTCGCGGCTGGCGACGCGGATGCGTCCGCTCAGCGCGACGACCACGACGACCGAGACGATGACGACGAGGAGGGTGAGACCCAGCAGGACGGGGTCGATGATCGCCATGGCGATGAGTGCGCCGATGAAGGTGATGGCACCGCCGACGGCGTCCACGAAGCCCTGCGTCAGGACGGCGTAGAGCATGGTCGTGTCGCTGCCGACCCGCGAGACGAGGTCGCCCGTCCGACGTGTGTCGAACTGGCTGATCGGCAGCCGGAAGATGCGCGCGATCAGCTGGCGCCGGGAGGAGTAGACGACCCCGGTGCCGGCGCGCTGCAGGAGGTAGTGCTGGTACCCGCTGATCACGCCGGAGACCACGACGAGCCCGACGAGGAGCCACGCCAGGTTGCCGAGCGAGCGGCCCGCCTCGACGACCCCGATCACCTGGCTGACGATGAGCGGCTGGGCGAGTGACGCGGCCGCTCCGATGACGCTCAGGATGATGACGACGATGAGGATCGAGCGGTGCTCGAAGATGTACGGCATGAGCTGTTTGAGGCTCGCGCGGGGACCGTCGTCCTTCGGTCGGCTGAACGGGTTGCGGCTGCGTGCCGGGCGCGCTGGGGTGCTCATGGTGCTCTTCCTCCGAGGTGCGGTGCGCGGCTCCGAGACGTCCATGGCGACGGCGCACCGTGGTTCAACTCTAGGCGACGGTCGCACGCGCCGAGCCCGAAGCCGACGCGCCGACCGCGGACGCACCGAGGGCCGGTGCGCGGAGACGTCCTCCACGTACCGGCCCTCGGTGATCGCCTCGATCAGGCGTCGATGTCGACGTCCTTGGTCTCCTTGGAGACGATGAGGGCGACGAGCGTGATCAGGGCCATCGCCGAGAGGTAGACGCCGACCCAGAACGGGCTGCCGCCGCCGGCGCTCCACAGCGCGACGGCGATGAACGGTGCGACCGCGGCGCCGAGGATCGACGACACGTTGTACGAGATGCCCGACCCGGTGTATCGCACGTTCGTGGGGAACAGTTCGGGCAGCAGGGCGCCCATCGGTCCGAAGGTGAACCCCATGAGGCTGAAGCCGATGATGAGCCAGATCATGACCCCGGTGAACCCGGCGCCGAGCAGCGGGACCCAGACGAGCCCGAACACGAGGATCGCGCTCGTCACGACGATGAGCGTCTTGCGGCGTCCGTACTTGTCGGCGAAGGGGCCGGACACGAGCGTGAAGATCCCGAAGAAGACCACGCCGGCGATGAGCATGAGGACGAAGGTCGTGTAGCTGTAGCCGAGCCCCGCGACCGGGGCGTCGAGTGGCGCACGGCCGTAGCTCAGCGAGAACGTCGTCATCAGGTAGAAGAGCACGTAGGTGGCGAGCATGAAGAAGGTGCCGAGGAGCAGCTTGCGCCAGTGCAGCTTGACGACGCTCGCGAGCGGCGACCGCTGCACCTTGCCCTGCTCCTTGGCGTTCGTGAACGCGTTGCTCTCGACGAGGCGGAGACGGACCCAGAGTCCGACGATCACCATGACGACGGAGAAGAGGAACGGGATGCGCCAGCCCCACTCGAGGAAGGCCTCGGACGGCATGGACGGGTCGTCGCTCGGGAGGATCGCCGCGATGATCAAGAAGAGTCCGTTGGCGATGATGAAGCCGATCGGCGCGCCGAGCTGCGGGAACGTGCCGAAGAGGGCGCGCTTGCCGGCCGGGGCGTTCTCCGTCGCCACGAGCGCGGCACCGGACCATTCACCGCCGAGCGCGAAGCCCTGACCGATGCGGAGGGTCACGAGGAGCAGCGGGGCGACCCAGCCGACGAGCTGGTAGGTCGGCAGCAGGCCGATGAGGAAGGTCGCGATCCCCATGGTGAGGAGGGCGCCGACGAGGGTCGCCTTCCGACCGCGCTTGTCGCCGAGGTGCCCGAAGATGACGGCACCGACGGGTCGGGCCACCATCGCGGCGCCGAACACGGCGAAGGAGGCGAGGAGACCCGCGGTCGGGTCCTCGCTCGGGAAGAAGAGGTGCGGGAAGACGAGGACGGCGGCCGTCGCGTAGACGTAGAAGTCGTAGAACTCGATCGTCGTGCCGATGAGGCTGGCGAGGACGACGCGAGATCGCGGATTGACCGGGGTCTTGGTGACTGGGGTTGCTTCGAGAGACATGCGTGCGCGTTTCGGTTCGGGAATGGACGCCGTCGAAGCATCAGCACCGGTCGCGCACGCCCGCCGACGACGGCAGGATCAGAGGTTCGCCCGCTTGTGGCAGGACCATGACACTGTACGCCGAAGTGCGGCATTCCGGTATTCGGTTGTCCGGACGGGCGTATACCGCTACCGGAATGCCACGTGACGCGCCCTCGGTCGGGTCAGCCGCGCAGCTCGCGGAGGACGACCGCGGTGGCGACGGCGGCATCGGCGGCTTCAGCGCCCTTGTCCTCCTTCGACCCGGGCAGCCCTGCGCGGTCGAGCCCCTGCTTCTCGTCGTCGAGGGTGAGGACGCCGAAGCCGACGGGCTTGCCCGTCTGGATGCTGACCTGCGTGAGGCCGCTCGTCGCAGCGTCGGAGACGTACTCGAAGTGCGGCGTGCCGCCACGGATGATCACCCCGAGTGCGACGACCGCGTCGGCCCCGGCCTCGAGGGCGGCCTTCGCGACGACCGGGAGCTCGAAGCTTCCGGGGACCCGCACGAGACGGTGGTTGGCACCGCTCGCATCGAGGGCCTTGACGGCTCCGGCGATGAGACCGTCGGTGATGGTCTCGTGCCAGGTGCCGGCGATGACGACGATGTCGAGGCCGGTGCCGTCGACGCTGATGGTGGGGGATCCTTCGCCGCTCATGCGGTCTCCTGTCTTCTTCCCCCGAGTGCGTCGAGGGGTTGGTGGTGTTCTCGCTCCTCGAGGGAATCGAGGGGTGGCGGTGGGCTACTGGTGGGGGTGCGGTTCCGGTGCGAGCTCGAACCCGATGCTGTGGCCCATGCGGTCGCGCTTCGTCTCGAGGTAGCCCTCGTTGAACAGGCCGACGCCGACCACCAGGGGGACGCGCTCGCTCACGGCGATGCCGTGGTTCGTGAGCTGTCGCTCCTTCTCCGGGTTGTTCGAGAGCAGGCGTACGGAGGTGATGCCGAGGTCCGTCAGGATCGCGCTCGCAGCCGTGTAGTCGCGGGCGTCAGCTGGCAGCCCGAGTGCGAGGTTGGCGTCGAGGGTGTCGAGACCGTCCTCCTGCAACCGGTAGGCGCGCAGCTTGTTGACGAGGCCGATGCCGCGCCCTTCGTGCCCGCGCAGGTAGACGACCACACCGCCGTGGCGCTGGATGGTGTCCAGGGCGCTGTCGAGCTGCGGACCGCACTCGCATTTGAGCGAGCCGAACGCCTCACCGGTCAGGCACTCGGAGTGGACGCGCACGAGCGCACCGGTGGCCTGCGGGTCGCCGGCGATGATGGCGACGTGGTCGGCACCGGTCCTGCGGTCGCGGTAGGCGCGCAACCGGAACGAGCCGTGCGTCGTCGGGACGGTCGTCTCCACCTCGAACGACACGTTCGACGATTCGGGGATGGCCGCCTTGGCGGCGCGTTCCTCGGCGCAGACGGCGGCCGCGTCGGGGTTCTCCTCGAGGAAGGCGATGAGTGCGGCGATCGTCGTGACGAGCACGCCCTCCCGCTCCCCGAGCGCGATGAGGCCGGGTAGACGCATCATCTCGCCGTCGTCGGCGACGATCTCGGAGATCGCACCGACCGGGACGAGCCCAGCGAGCTTCATGAGGTCGACGGCCGCCTCCGTGTGCCCGTCGCGCTCGCGCACCCCGCCGTCGACGGCGCGCAACGGGACGATGTGTCCGGGGCGTGAGAGGTTGGCGGGCACGGACGCCGGGTCGGCGAGCACGCGCAGGGTGTGGGCGCGGTCGGCGGCGCTGATACCGGTGCTGAGTCGGTCGGCCGCGTCGACCGTGACGGTGTACGCGGTGCCTCTGGGGTCCTCGTTGAGCGTGACCATCGGCGGGAGGGCCAGCCGGTCGGCGATCTCGTTCGTCATCGGTGCGCAGATGAATCCGGAGGAGTGTCGGACCGTCCACGCGATCCACTCCTGGGTGGCGGACTCCGCGGCGAGGATCACGTCGCCCTCGTTCTCTCGGCCTTCGTCGTCGGCCACGATGACCGGTCGGCCCTGGCGGAGTGCCTCGAGGGCCTCCGGGATGCTGGCGATGCTCATGCGTTGCCCCTTCCGGTGGCGGTGGTGCCGACCGGGGCCGCGGACTGCGGATCCTGGTCGATGCTGCTGGGGAGTGCCGACTCGAGACGGCTGAATGCGAGCATCCGTTCGACGTGCCGGGCGAGGATGTCGGTCTCGAGGTTCACACGGTCGCCGGGGACCCGCTCACCGAGCGTCGTCGCGGCCAGCGTCTCGGGGATGAGGGACACCTCGAACCAGGCCTCCGGTGCGTCCGGTGCGCTGATGGCGCTGACGGTGAGCGAGACGCCGTCGACGGTGATCGACCCCTTGTCGACGACGAGCGGCGCGAGCGCCGCGGGGAGCGAGACCCGTACGACGCGCCAGGCCTCGCCGGGCACCGTGGCCAGGACGGTGCCGGTGCCGTCGACGTGGCCTTGGACGATGTGGCCGCCGAGGCGGTCGCCGACGCGGGCCGCACGTTCGAGGTTGACCGGAGACCCGACCGTGACGCCGTCGAGCGAGCTCATCGCGAGGGTCTGGGCCATGACGTCGGCCGTGAACGTCTCACCGGTCTGCTCGACGACGGTGAGGCAGACTCCGCTCACGGCGATGGAGTCCCCGTGCCGGGTGCCCTCGAGGGCGAGCGGGCCGCGGACGGTGAAACGTGCCGAGTCCGCGCCGTGGTCGATGGCGACGATGGTGCCGAGTTCTTCGATGATGCCCGTGAACATGGGTGGTCCGTTCTCTGGGGGTCAGGCGGTGAGGTCGTGGGCGGCCGAGGCGGAGGCGCTGCGGTCGGGTGCCGTGATGACGAGGAGGTCGTCGCCGAGTGGTTCGACGCCGACGGTGGTGAGGCGGATCGCTTCGCCGATGGTGTCGACACCGAGGTCGCCGATCGCGAGGCGAGGGCCGCCGAGGAGCACGGGGGCGAGGTAGGTGAGGACCGTGTCGGCGAGTCCTGCGCGGAGGAACGCTGTGGCGATGGTCGGACCGCCCTCGATGAAGACGCTCCGGACGCCAGCGGCGCGGAGCTCGGCGAGCAGCGCAGCCGGATCATGCCCGTGGTGGACGACGACCGGCCGGGGGTGGCGGTGGACGGCGGCGTCGCGGGGGATCGGGCGATCGCCCATGACGACGGGCCGGGGCTGCTCGGGCAGGAGGTCGCCGTGGTCGTCGCGAGCGGTGAGGCTCGGGTCGTCGGCGAGGACCGTCCCCGTGCCGACGAGGATCGCATCGTGGGCGGCCCGTCGACGGTGGACGTCGTCGCGCGCGGCATCGCCGGTGATCCAGCGGCTCGTGCCGTCGCTCGCGGCGATGCGTCCGTCGAGACTCGAGGCCCACTTCACGGTCACGAGCGGACGCCCGAGGCGGGCGCTGGTGAGCCAGTCACCGAGGAGGTCCTCCGCCGGTCCGGTGAGCACGCCGCCGACGACGGTCACGCCGCCGTCGCGGAGTCGTTCCGCTCCACCTCCGGAGTGGTGGCCGGGGTCGTCCACGGCGAACACGACGCGGTCGACACCGGCCTCGAGGAGGGCGACGGCGCACGGTCCGGTACGGCCCGTGTGGTTGCAGGGTTCGAGGCTGACGACGGCGGTCGCGCCGCGGGCCGCTCCGGGAGCGAGGCGGGACAGAGCGTCGACCTCCGCGTGCGGGGTGCCGGCTCCACGGTGCCAGCCCTCGGCGAGCACGGTGCCGTCGGCGTCGAGGATGACGCAGCCGACTCGGGGGTTCACACCGCGGGCGGGGCCCTTGGCGGCGAGTTCGAGCGCGCGCAGCATGGCCTGCTCCTCGTGGGCACTCGCCTGCGGTGCCTCGGTTCCTGCGCTCATCTGTCCGTCATCTCGGTCGGTACTGACACGAGTTCCGGGGTCGCGGGCAGGTGCTCGCCGGCGTCGACCATCGGCCGACGCCCGTGCTTCCTTCCATCCGGACTCGAACGCCGCCTGCGAGCAGACGCGTCCATAACCGTCGGTCCTGGAGTTCCACCAGGTCAACCGGGCCTCGCTTGCGCGAGACACGGGTCGCGGACTCTCACCGCCGGTTCGGACTCTCACCGACCCCGGAGCACGTTACGTGTTGTCGATTCTAGGTCAACGGGCTGAGCGGGAGCCCTATTCCCGGTCCGGATGACGCCCGGTTGCAGCGCCTGGCGCGGCCGGGGTCAGCGCTGGGCGTCGTGCTGGTCGATCGCCGCGCGGGCGGTGCCCTCGTCGACAACGAGGTCTGAGATGAGCCCTCCCGCCAACGCCCCGAGGAGCGGGGGCACCTTGGCGGCTCCCGCGACCACGCAGATCCGACGGGAGACGCCGCGCAGCACGTCGAGGTCTGGCCCGGACGCACGGTTGTTGAACGGGATGTCCCGCCAGGAACCGTCGGCCCGGAAGAACACGGTCGCGACGTCCCCGACCGCCCCGGCGCTCGCGAGCGCCTCGAAGTCGCTGTCGTCGAGGTAGCCGCCGACGTACACGTGGCTGGGCACACCCGAGAGCTGCGAACCGAGACCGAACAGCGCGACGTCCATGCGGCGTTGGATCTCAAGTACCCGTCGGATGCTGCGTTCCCGCCAGAGGGCGAGCTTGGTCGACGGGTCGTCGAAGAAGGCGGGCACCGCGAACTGCTGCGCGTAGGCCCCGTAGGCGTCCGCGTACCGATGCAGGATCTCACTCGCGTAGAGGATGCCCGAGGTGCGCGTGTTGGCCGCACCGTTCAGCTGGACGATCTGCGAGTTGTGGGTCCGCTTGGGGGTGAGGTGCCTCGCCACCGCACTCACGGTCGAGCCCCAGGCCAGACCGAGCGTCATGTTCGAGTCGAACACCGAGCCGAGAAAACGTGCAGCCGAGAGGGCGACGCGCTCCAGGCGGTCGATGTCGCTCGTGTGGTCGGGGACCGGGACGATGTGGGCGGTCACGCCGAAGCGGTCGCGGAACTCCGCCTCGAGCCGCGACGGCATGTCGTGCGGGGAGCGCACCTGGATGTCGACGAGCCCGCTTTCCCGCGCATATCCGAGCAGGCGGGAGACCGACGACCGGGAGGTGTGGAGCTCCTGGGCGATGGCCTCCATGGTGAGGTCCTGCACGTAATACAGCTGTGCGGCACGGAGCGCCTCGGCCGTCCGGTCCGGCTGGCTGAGCGCGTCTGCGAGCGACATCGGGTCTCCTTGCACGTTTGTTCACTAGGGCTGTTCAGAGTTGCAGCGGGTGTCACGATGTATTCAGTCACATCATTCAGCGGCGCGCAATCCCGGCAGCGTCGCGTACCAACCGCGAAGAAGCGAGGCATCTCATGTCCCTCAAGTCGTCAGCTCCCCGTTCCACTGTCCAGTCCGTCATCGACCGCCCGCAGGCGTCGGTGCTCATCATCGGCGGTGGCATCAACGGCATCGCGACCTTCCGCGACCTCGCGCTCCAGGGCGTCGACGTCACGCTCGTGGAACGCAACGACTGGGCCTCCGGTGCTTCTGCCGCGTCGAGCCACATGATCCACGGCGGCATCCGGTACCTCGAGAACGGTGAGTTCCGCCTCGTCCAGGAGTCGGTGCAGGAGCGCAACGGGCTCATCAAGATCGCCCCGCACTACGTGAAGCCGCTCGAGACCACGGTCCCGATCTTCTCGACCTTCTCCGGAATCCTCTCCGCACCGCTGCGCTTCCTCACCCACAAGCAGGGCAAGCCGCAGGAGCGTGGTGCGCTGCTCATCAAGGTCGGCCTCACCGCGTACGACTCCTTCTCCCGCGACGGCGGCAGCGTGCCGCGTCACCGCTTCCACGGCCGCAAGAAGTCGCTCGCCGACCTGCCGAAGATGAACCCGGGCCTCAAGTACACGGCGACCTACTACGACGCCTCCATGCACGACCCGGAGCGCCTCGCACTCGACGTCCTGATGGACGGCCTCGCCGCCGGCCCGCACGCCCGCGCCGTCAACTACGTCGAGGCGGTCGGCATGGGAGCCGACGGCGTCGAGCTCCGCGACACCGTCACCGGCCAGACCTTCACCGTGACGAGCGACGTCGTGGTCAACACCTCCGGCCCCTGGACCGACCTCACGAACGCCGGCCTCGGCGAGCCGACGACCTACATGGGCGGCACGAAGGGCTCGCACATCGTCCTCGACAACCCGGAGCTCTACGCGGCCACCAAGGGGCGCGAGATCTTCTTCGAGCACGAGGACGGCCGCATCGTCCTCATCTACCCGCTCAAGGGCAAGGTCATGGTCGGCACGACCGACATCGACGCCGACCCGAGCACCCCGAGCGTCTGCACCGAGGAGGAGGTCGACTACTTCTTCGACCTCGTGAAGCACGTCTTCCCGACCATCGCGACCTCGCGCGAGCAGATCGTCTACCGGTTCTCCGGCATCCGCCCGCTGCCGAAGCACGACGACGAGGCCCCCGGCTTCGTGTCGCGCGACTACCGGATCGAGCGTCGGGCCGCCGCTGCACGTCCGTCCACCACCGTGTTCAGCCTCGTCGGCGGCAAGTGGACCACCTTCCGGGCCCTCGCCGAGCACCTCAGCACGGACGTGCTCAACACCATCGGGGCCCCGCGCCCCGTGGAGACCCTCGGCCTCGCGATCGGCGGCGGCGCCGGCTTCCCGCGCACTGACGCCGCGACGCGCACCTGGGTCGCCGCACACGAGGACGGCACCGGTGCCAAGCGTGCCGAGCAGCTGCTGGGCCGGTACGGCACGAAGGCCGCCGCACTCCTTGAGCACCTGGCCGAGCACGGCGACGACCGCTTGCAGGGCGCTGCCGACTACAGCGTGCAGGAGCTGGAGTACCTCGTCGAGCAGGAGCAGGTCGTGCACCTCTCCGACGTGCTGCACCGTCGCACGAGCCTCGCCTTCACCGGATCGCTCACCGCCGGCCTCGTCGACGAGATCGCCCGCGTCGTCGGCGGTGTCCTCGGGTGGGACGACGCCGAGCGGACCGCGCAGATCACCGCGGCCCTCGACCGCCTGCGGGACGCCCACCAGGTCGACCTCCGGGTCGACGCCGCCCAGGAGGCCCCGGCGTTCTCATAATGCACGAACGTGCAGGCAAGGCCCTTGTCCTGTGCAACGTGAGCTGGCTACGTTACAAGCAACTGGTCAGTGCAACCCCGCCCAGTGGGAGCTCGCGCCTCGGTTCGAGCTCCCAGGGGGCCACACCTATGAAAGGTCAATGAAGACATGAACCTCGGAACCATCTTCCTCTCCGAGACCGTGGGGACGGCGATGCTCGTCCTCCTCGGTACCGGTGTGGTCGCCACGGCGATCCTCACGAAATCCAAGGGCCTGGGTGGCGGCTGGCTGCTCATCAACTTCGGCTGGGGCCTCGCGGTCTTCGCCGGTGTCACGGTGTCCTACGCCTCCGGCGGACACCTGAACCCCGCCGTCACGATCGGCTTCCTCACCACGGGCTCGATCGACTTCGGTACGGCGCTCGTCTACTGGGCGGCGCAGATGGTCGGTGCCTTCATCGGTGCCGTGTTGACGTACTTCGCCTTCAAGCAGCACTTCGACCAGGAGGAGGACCCGGGCAAGAAGCTCGGTGTCTTCTCGACCGGCCCGGAGATCCGCAGCTACGGCTGGAACCTCGTGACCGAGGTCATCGCGACCTTCGTCCTCGTCTTCGTCGTGATGTCCTTCGGCAAGACCGGCCCCGACGCCGTGGTCATCGAGGGCGTCCCCGGGGGACTCGCAGCCCTCGGCGCCCTGCCCGTCGCCCTGCTCGTCGTCGGTATCGGTGCCTCCCTCGGTGGCCCGACCGGCTACGCGATCAACCCGGCACGTGACCTCGGTCCGCGCATCGCCCACGCCCTCCTCCCCATCAAGGGCAAGGGCAAGAGCGACTGGTCCTACGCCTGGGTGCCGGTCGTCGGCCCCCTGCTCGGTGGTGTCCTCGCGGCTCTCGCCTCGATGGTGCTGCTCCCGGCCGTCTGACCTGACGCTGCGGCGGTGACCGGACACGATCACCGCCGCGGCACCCCGGGGTACCGGTTCCGGTGCCTCACCTCGCAACGCACGCAACGAAGGAGTATCCAATGGCGGACTACGTCATCGCAATCGACCAGGGGACGACGAGTTCCCGGGCCATCGTCTTCGACAAGAGCGGATCGATCGTCTCGACGGGCCAGCTCGAGCACGAGCAGATCTTCCCGAAGGCCGGCTGGGTCGAGCACAACCCGAACCAGATCTGGAACAACACCCGCGAGGTCATCGGCCAGGCGCTCAGCAAGGCCAACATCACCCGGCACGCGATCGCGGCCATCGGCATCACGAACCAGCGCGAGACCGCCGTCGTCTGGGACAAGACCACCGGTCAGCCCGTCTACAACGCGATCGTCTGGCAGGACACGCGCACGCAGGACATCGTGAACCGCCTCGCTGCGGACGGTGGCGTCGAGCGCTTCAAGAAGACCGTCGGCCTGCCGCTGGCGACCTACTTCTCGGGTACGAAGATCGTCTGGATCCTCGAGAACGTCGAGGGTGCTCGCGAGAAGGCCGAGGCGGGCGACCTCCTCTTCGGCACGACCGACAGCTGGGTCATCTGGAACCTCACCGGTGGTGTCAACGGCGGCGTGCACGTCACCGACGTCACCAACGCCTCGCGCACGCTCTTCATGGACCTCGAGACCCTGCAGTGGGACGACGAGATCCTCAAGGCGTTCGGCGTCCCGAAGTCGATGCTCCCGGAGATCAAGAGTTCCTCCGAGATCTACGGCCACGCGTCCGACGACAGCCTCCTCCGCGAGACGCCGATCGCCGGCATCCTCGGCGACCAGCAGGCGGCGACCTTCGGTCAGGCCGCGTTCCAGCAGGGCGAGGCCAAGAACACCTACGGCACCGGTAACTTCATCATCTTCAACACCGGTGAGGAGATCGTCCACTCCGAGAACGGTCTGCTGACGACGCTCGGCTACAAGCTCGGCGACGCGAAGCCGCACTACGCGCTCGAGGGTTCGATCGCCGTGACCGGTTCGCTCGTCCAGTGGCTGCGCGACAACCTCGGCATGTTCTCCTCCGCTCCCGAGGTCGAGGCGCTCGCCAAGACCGTCGAGGACAACGGTGGCGCGTACTTCGTGCCGGCGTTCTCCGGGCTGTTCGCACCGTACTGGCGTCCGGACGCCCGCGGTGCGCTCGTCGGGCTCACCCGCTACGTCAACAAGGGCCACATCGCCCGGGCCGCTCTCGAGTCGACCGCGTTCCAGACGGCCGAGGTCATCGACGCCGTCAACGCCGACTCGGGTGTCCCGCTGACGGAGCTCAAGGTCGACGGCGGCATGACCGCCAATGACACGCTCATGCAGTTCCAGGCCGACATCCTCGGCGTCCCGGTCATCCGGCCGGTCGTCGCCGAGACCACGGCGCTCGGCGCGGCCTACGCGGCCGGTCTCGCCGTCGGCTTCTGGTCCGACCTCGACGACCTCGCGAAGAACTGGCAGGAGGACAAGCGCTGGGAGCCCAACATGGACTCCGCAGAGCGCGACCGCCTCTACCGCAACTGGAAGAAGGCCGTCACGAAGACCTTCGACTGGGTCGACGACGACGTGCAGTAGTCCCGACCGACCGGAACGGCCCGTCCTCCTCGCGGAGGGCGGGCCGTTCTGTCGTGGTCCGTTCGCCCATCTTCGGGCGACGGAGCCCTCGTTCGCCCGAAGATGGGCGAACGGACGGCGGGATCAGGCGGGGCGGAGGAGTCCGACGCGGTCGTAGACCTCGGCGAGGGTCTGCTCGGCGACCTCGGTCGCGCGCGCGGCGTTGACCGCGAGCAGGCGGTCGAGCTCGGCGGGGTCGTCGAGCAGTTCGAGCGCGCGCGCACGGACCGGCTCGAGTTCGCCAACGACGACCTCGGCGAGGCCCTTCTTGAGGTCGCCGTAGCCACGACCCTCGAACTCGCCGACGACGGCCTCGATGGGGGAGCCGGTGATCGCGGAGTAGATGCTCAGCAGGTTCGAGACACCGGGCTTCTCCTGTGCATCGAAGGCGATGACGCCGTCGTTGTCGGTGACCGCACGCATGATCTTCTTCTGCGTGACCTTCGGCTCGTCGAGCAACCAGATGATCCCCGCCGGGGTCTCGGCGGACTTCGACATCTTCGACGTCGGGTTCTGGAGGTCGTAGATGCGCGCGGAGTCCTTCTGGATCTGCGCCTTCGGGACGACGAAGGTGTCGCCGAAGCGGGCGTTGAACCGCTCGGCGAGGTCGCGCGTGAGCTCGATGTGCTGCCGCTGGTCGTCGCCGACCGGCACGATGTCGGTCTGGTAGAGCAGGATGTCGGCAGCCATCAGGATCGGGTAGGCGAAGAGCCCGACCGACGAGGCGTCGCGCCCGTGCTTGGCCGACTTGTCCTTGAACTGCGTCATGCGCGCGGCCTCGCCCATGCCGGTGATCGTGTTGAGCACCCAGGCGAGCTGCGCGTGCGCCGGGACGTGCGACTGGACGTACAGGGTCGACGCCGACGGGTCGATGCCTGCGGCGATGTACTGGGCGGCCGTGCGGCGGGTCTTCTCGCGCAGCTCGGCGGGGTCCTGCGGCACCGTGATCGCGTGCAGGTCGACGATGCTGAAGAAGGCGTCGTGCTCCTGCTGCATCTGCTTCCACTGCAGGAGGGCGCCGATGTAGTTGCCGAGGTGGAGCGAGTCGGCGGAGGGCTGCATGCCGGAGTACAGGCGTGGCTTGGTCATGTGGGTTCTCGCAGAGGGATGAGCGGCCGAAGTCGGGCTCGGGTGGTCTGGTGGTGTGGTGCCGGTGGTCAGACGGCGTAGTCGACGACCACGGGGGCGTGATCGGACCATCGCTGGTCGTACGCCGCGGCCCGGTCGATCGTGTAACCGGACGCGAGTGCTGCGAGCTCGGGAGTGGCGAGCTGGTAGTCGATACGCCATCCGGTGTCGGTGTCGAAGGCCTGGCCACGCTGGGACCACCAGGTGTAGGGACCGGGGACCTGGCCGGCGGACTGGCGCCCGATGTCGACCCAGCCGAGCCCGGTGCCGGACACGCCGTCGACGCCTGTCACGGTCTCGCCCGCCGGGCCGAGGTAGCGGTCGAAGTAGGACCGCTCCGCGGGCAGGAAGCCAGCACGCTTGACGTTGCCCTTCCAGTTCTTGATGTCGAGCTCGGTGTGGCCCACGTTGAGGTCGCCGACGACGAGGGACAGCGGGTTGTGCTCGCGCAGAGCGGGCAGCCGCTCGAGCATCGCCTCGAGGAAGCGGAACTTCTCGACCTGCTTGGGGGTGTCGACCTCGCCGGAGTGCACGTAGGTGCTCACGACCGTGACGAGGGTGCCGTCGATGTCGAAGTCGGCCTCGATCCAACGACCCGCGCTGTCGAAGTCGTCGGCTCCGAGGGCGACGCGGTGGACGCCCGCCGAACGACGGCTGACGATCGCGACGCCTGCGCGCCCCTTGGCGGTCGCGGCATCGTGGAGGATGTTCCACTCCGGTCCGAAGAGCGTCTCGAGGTCGCTCGTCGCGGCGCGGACCTCCTGCAGGGCGAGGATGTCGACCCCGCGGTCTTCGAGCCAGTCGCCCATCCCCTTGCGGAAGGCCGCGCGGACTCCGTTGACGTTGACACTGGCGATGCGGAGGGGTGCAGACATGCCTCCAGCTTAGTCGCGGGGGCCGACAACGCCCTGGCCCCGGCGTCCGCCCGGGCGTCGGCGATGGGGTGGGTCCGACGCGTCCGCCGCGGGCGACTCGGGGGCTTCGCCGTGCTCTCGGATGAGCTCGGCCGAGGCTTCCTCGGCGTGCCGAACGCGCCGGCGGGCGAACCAGACCGCCGGGCCCTTGGCGCGCCGGAGGGATTCGCGAGCCTCCCGCAGTTCCGCCTCGGCGATCAGCCGCCTGGCCGCCAGCTCTTCGGCCGCCTGCTCCTCCGGCGTCGTCGTGCGCACACTGATGCCCTGGTCGTCGAGCCCCACGGCGATCCACGCGGCGGAGGCGAGGATGACGCGGCTCACGAGGTTGAACCACAGCATGAGGCCGATGAACACCGCGAAGGTCGCGAGCAACGGGTTCCGGGAGGCCCCGGCGATCACCGCGCTGCTGGCGACGCTCAGGAGCGAGAGCACCAGACTGCCGAGGAGCGCGCCTCCGAAGAGGTTGCGCCACGGGATCCGGATCCGGCTGAGCACGCGGTACATGGCGCCGAGGGTGACGAGGTTCACGACGACCGCGACGACCAGCCCGACGACCCGGCTGCCGACGGTCACCCAGAAGGTGCCCTCCAAGCCGACCAGTGACAGCAGCCAGCTGAGTGCCTGGGTGCTGGCGACCGACAGGGTCGCGGAGACGAGGAGGAGGACGCCGAAGGCGAGCGCCAGCACGAGGTCGACGACCTTCAGCAGGAAGAAGCTCGCGGCGACCTTCGGGAGCGCGAAGATCGACCTGACCGCCTGCCGGGTGTAGTACAGCCAACCGATCGCCGTCCAGATGAGACCGACGGCGGCGATGACCCCGGTCCAGCCGAGCAGGGAGGCGCTCGACAGCTGCTCCTCGGCGATGATGCCCTCGCCGTCGGTGCCGATGAGGCCGGGGACGGCGCGGTTGATGATCTCCACCAGTGCCTGGAAGACCTCGGCGTTGTTGCCGAGCCAGATGCCGGTGATGGCGAATCCGACGTAGACCGCGGCGAACACGGCGAAGACGGCCTGGAAGCTGATCCCGGCGGCCAGGAGGTTGCCGTCCATGGCGAGATACCGGTGGATGACGCGATAGGGCTTCAGCCGCATGACCCACGTCGTGGCGCGCTCCGCTCTCGCCGCGCGGGGCGCGAGCCGTCGGATGAACGGGTTCTCGCTGTTCTGGATCCATTGGAACACCAGTGGAGGTGGCGTCTGCTGGAGCCGCACCCTGGGGGTGGTACTGACGTCCGGCGCGTCGGCGGAGTCCTTCCTCGGCGCACGCGGATTGGTCACCGGACCAGCCTACAAGCGGGCCGGACCGGGGGAGAGGCGGTGCACTAGGGTCGAACCATGCGCGAGGCGGAGGGGCAACGCACGTTCACCGGCACCGGCGTCGGACGAGGCGTCGTCGCCGGTCCCGTGCTCCGCATGCCGGAGCCGCTGCCCGAACCGAGCGCCGACCCCTTCGCCGGGGACGTCACGCTCGAACAGGCCCGGGCCGTCGCGGCGCTCAGCGCGACGCGGGCCGACCTCGAGGAGCGGGCTCGACGAGCCGGCGGACATGCGCAGGACGTGCTCGAAGCGCAGGCGGTCATGGCGGACGACCCGGCGCTCGCCGAGGACGTCGCGACGCGTATCGCGGCGGGGCGTTCCGCGGAACGCGCCGTGTTCGAGGCCCTGGCGACGGTCCAGCAGGTCCTCTTCAACCTGGGTGAGCCGATGGCGGCGCGCGCGACCGACGTCGGTGACGTCTCGCAACGGGTCATCGCGCGGTTGCTCGACCGACCTGTCCCCGGACCGCCCGAGTCGGACGAGCCGTTCGTCCTCGTCGCCGCGGACCTCGCGCCGGCCGACGCCGCGCTCCTCGACCTCGATCGGGTGCTGGCACTCGTGACGAGTGGCGGCTCGGCGACCTCGCACACGGCCATCCTCGCGCGCGAGCAGTCCCTCATCGCCGTCGTGGGCGTCGCCGGAGCCGAGCAGTTCGAGGACGGTGAGATCGTCCTCGTCGACGCCGGAGCCGGGGTCGTCACCGGGTCGCCGACGAAGCGCGAGGTGCGGTCGGCCAGGTCCACCGCGGCCGAGCGCGTGCGGGTCTCACCGCGCTCACCGGGCGAACTCGCCGACGGCACCCCGGTGCCCCTGCTCGCGAACCTCGGGTCCGTCACCGGCGCGGCCGGCGCCCTGGCCCTCGGCGCCGAGGGGGTCGGGCTGTTCCGCACCGAGCTGCTCTTCCTCGACCGCGCGGAGGCGCCGGGCGTCGCCGAACAGGCTGACCGCTACGGCGAGTTGCTCGCGGCGTTCCCGGGCAAGCGGGTCGTCGTCCGGGTGTTCGACGCCGGAGCCGACAAGCCGCTCGCCTTCCTCCGCCCGGACGAGGCCGAGCCCAACCCGGCGCTCGGGGTGCGGGGCATCCGGGCGCTCCGCGCTCGTGACGAGGTGCTCCGAGACCAGCTCACGGCTCTCGCGCTCGCACAGGACGCCCACGAGGCGGACCTCTGGGTGATGGCCCCGATGATCGCCGACCTTCCCGAGGCCGCGGCGTTCGTGACCCTCGCGAAACGGCTCGGGCTGCGCACGGTCGGGACGATGATCGAGGTGCCGTCGAGTGCGCTGCTCGCCGCGCAGATCCTCGGGGTCGCGGACTTCGTGAGCATCGGGACCAACGACCTGACGCAGTACACGCTCGCGGCGGACCGTCTCCTCGGGCCGCTCGCGTCGTACCAGGACCCGTGGCACCCGGCCGTGCTGCGGCTCGTCAAGCTCGTCGGCGACGCCGGTCTCGCCTCCGGGCGCTCGATCGGTGTCTGCGGGGAGGCTGCAGCGGATCCGGCCCTCGCGGTCGTGCTCGTCGGCCTCGGGGCGACGAGTCTCTCGGTCACCCCGGCCGCGCTCGGCGACGTCCGGAGCGAGCTGCGCCGCTACACGCTCGAGGCGGCCCGTGCCATGGCCATGGACGCCCTGAGCGCCGCGTCAGCGGCTGAAGCCAGAGCTGCCGCGCTGGCCTGACCCAGCGCGGTGCGCTGAGGCGAGCGCGCCGTGTTCGGCGTGATCGCGGGTGAACGCACTGAGCGCGCCCCTCTGGAGGGACGCGCTCGGTGTGATGGCCTGCACTCGCGTCAGCGCATCGCGCTGACACCAGGGCTGGGAACGGCTAGGAGACCTTGCCGGAGATCATGGCCTGCTTGACCTCGGCGATCGCCTGCGTGACCTGGATGCCACGGGGGCACGCCTCGGTGCAGTTGAAGGTGGTGCGGCAGCGCCACACACCCTCCTGGTCGTTGAGGATGTCCAGGCGGACCTGCGAGGCGTCGTCGCGGGAGTCGAAGATGAAGCGGTGCGCGTTCACGATCGCCGCCGGGCCGAAGTACTGGCCGTCGGTCCAGAACACGGGGCACGACGAGGTGCACGCGGCGCACAGGATGCACTTCGTGGTGTCGTCGAAGCGGGCGCGCTCGGCGACCGACTGCACGCGCTCCTTGTTCTTCTCCGCGGGCTTGCCGGGCATGAGGAACGGCTGCACCTCGCGGAACGAAGCGAAGAAGGGGTCCATGTCGACGACGAGGTCCTTCTCGAGCGGCAGACCCTTGATCGCCTCGACGTAGATCGGCTTCGAGATGTCGAGGTCCTTGATCAGCGTCTTGCAGGCGAGGCGGTTCCGACCGTTGATCCGCATGGCGTCGGAGCCGCAGATGCCGTGCGCGCAGGAGCGACGGAACGTGAGGGTCCCGTCCTGCTCCCACTTGATCTTGTGGAGCGCGTCCAGGATGCGGTCCGTCGGGAACATCTCGACGTCGAAGTCCTCCCAGCGCGGCTCGGCGTCCACGTCCGGGTCGAACCGACGGATGATCAGGGTGACCGTGAAGGACTGGATCTCCTCCGGGGCCGCGGCCGGCGGGTTCTCGAGCGTTGCAGTGCTCATCGCTAGTACTTCCTCTCCATCGGCTGGTACCGCGTGATGACCACGGGCTTCCAGTCGAGCCGGATGTGGTCGGCCGCGTCGGACGAGTGCGGGTCGCCGGACAGGTACGCCATCGTGTGCTTCATGTAGTTCTCGTCGTCGCGCTTCGGGTAGTCGTCGCGCATGTGACCGCCACGGCTCTCCTGACGGTTGCGAGCGGAGTAGACGACGACCTCGGCGAGGTCGAGCAGGAAGCCCAGCTCGATCGCCTCGAGGAGGTCGGTGTTGAAGCGCTTGCCCTTGTCCTGGACGGCGATGTTCTGGTACCGCTCGCGCAGGTTGTGGATGGTGGCGGTGACGCCCGCGAGGGACTCGTCGGTCCGGAACACCTGGGCGTTGCGGTCCATCTCCTCCTGGAGCTCCTTGCGGATCGTGGAGATCCGCTCGGTGCCGTTGGAGTTCCGCATCTGCTCGATGAGGCCGGAGACGAAGCCGGCGGGGTTCTCGGGCAGCGGCGTGAAGTCGACGCCCTGGACGTACTCGACGGCGTTGTTGCCGGCGCGCTTGCCGAACACGTTGATGTCGAGGAGCGAGTTCGTGCCGAGTCGGTTCGAGCCGTGGACGGACACGCACGCGCACTCGCCGGCCGCGTAGAGGCCGGGGACGACGGTGTCGTTGTCGCTCAAGACCTCGGCCTTGACGTTCGTCGGGATGCCGCCCATGGCGTAGTGCGCCGTCGGCATGACCGGGACGGGCTCCGTCACCGGGTCGACGCCGAGGTAGGTGCGCGCGAACTCGGTGATGTCGGGCAGTTTGGTCTCGAGGACTTCGGCACCGAGGTGGGTGCAGTCGAGGTAGACGTAGTCCTTGTTCGGTCCGGCACCGCGGCCTTCCGCGACCTCCTGGACCATGCAGCGCGCGACGATGTCTCGCGGGGCGAGGTCCTTGATGGTCGGGGCGTACCGCTCCATGAAGCGTTCACCGCTCGCGTTCCTGAGGATCGCACCCTCGCCTCGGGCTCCCTCGGTGAGGAGGATGCCGAGACCGGCGAGGCCGGTGGGGTGGAACTGGAAGAACTCCATGTCCTCGAGGGGGAGACCCTTGCGCCAGATGATCCCGACGCCGTCGCCCGTGAGGGTGTGTGCGTTCGAGGTCGTCTTGTAGATCTTGCCGAAGCCGCCGGTTGCGAAGATGACCGCCTTCGCCTGGAAGACGTGGATCTCGCCGGTGGAGAGCTCGTACGCGACCACGCCGGACGGCTTGTCGACGCCGTCGACGTTCGTCATGATCAGGTCGAGTGCGTAGTACTCGTTGAAGAAGTTGATGCCGAGGCGGACGCAGTTCTGGAACAGCGTCTGCAGGATCATGTGGCCCGTGCGGTCGGCCGCGTAACAGGCGCGGCGGACCGGAGCCTTGCCGTGGTCGCGGGTGTGGCCGCCGAAGCGACGCTGGTCGATCTTGCCCTCGGGGGTGCGGTTGAACGGCAGACCCATGTTCTCGAGGTCGATGACCGCGTCGATGGCCTCCTTCGCGAGGATCTCCGCAGCATCCTGGTCGACGAGGTAGTCGCCGCCCTTGATGGTGTCGAAGGTGTGCCACTCCCAGCTGTCCTCCTCGACGTTCGCGAGCGCAGCGGCCATACCGCCCTGCGCCGCTCCCGTGTGGGACCGCGTCGGGTAGAGCTTGGAGATGACGGCCGTCTTCGCTCCGGGGCCGGCTTCGATCGCGGCGCGCATGCCGGCACCACCGGCACCGACGATCACGATGTCGAACTGGTGGTAGTGGATGCCGTCGATGACGGTGGACTCGGTGGTTTCTGTAGTCACGGTTTCCGTTGCTCGGTCTCGGTTGCTCAGTTGGCGGGGCAGAACGACGCGAGCAGGTCTGCAGGTGCGCCGGCGGGGCACGGGTCGAAGGTGAAGACGACCAGGGTCCCGAGGATGATGAGGATGGTGACGGCGGCGAGGATCGCGACCTTGAGGACACCGCGGATCGTGCGACCCGTGGCGTAGTCGTTGACGATGGTGCGCATGCCGTTGCCGCCGTGGATCAGTGCGAGCCACAGCATGGCGACGTCCCACCACTGCCAGAAGGGGTTCGACAGCTTGCCGCCGACGAACGCGAAGTCGATGGCCTTGATGCCGTCGCCCACCATGAGGTTGACGAACAGGTGGCCGAAGATGAGGACCAGCAGGATCACGCCGGAGACGCGCATGTAGATCCAGCCCCATTTCTCCCAGTTGACGCCCTTGCGGCGCGCGGGACGAGCGGGGGTACGGGGAGCGGCGATCGTCGTCATCAGTGGCCCATCTCGCTGAACACGTTGATCAGGTGGCGCGGCGTGAAGCCCAGCATCGTCACGACCCAGAGACCGATGACGATCCAGAACATGGGCCGCTGGTACTTGGTGCCCTTCGACCAGAAGTCGATGAGGATGATGCGGATGCCGTTGTACGCGTGGTAGGCGATGGCGGCGACGAGCGCGACCTCACCGAGCCCCATGATGGGGTTCTTGTACGTGCCGATGACCGCGTTGTACGCCTCGGGGGAGACCCGCACCAGCGCGGTGTCGAGGACGTGCACGAGGAGGAAGAAGAAGATGGCGACACCGGTGATCCGGTGGAGCACCCACGACCACATGCCCTCACGGCCCCGGTACAGGGTGCCGGCCGGGCGTTTGGATGTCGTGGATTCCAACGGTGACGTTCGCGTGAGACTCGCGGTCACGAGGTCCTCCCTGATAGTCGCTATCTGCGGCAGATCGTTCTGCCGTGCGGGGGTTGTTGCCTGCCGTGCGTCGAATCGGCGCGCTGGACCAAGTGTAGGCGGGGGATGCGCGGTCCCGCCGCTAAGGCTGGCCTAACTGTCTCGACGTCGAGAGAGGCCGGACACCTGCGCGACGACCGGGCGACACCGGGTGTTCACAACCAGTTCCGTCGTTTGAACACCTTGTAGAGGATGACGCTCGTGGTGGCCATGAGCGCGAGCGCCATCGGGTAGCCGAACCACCACGACAGCTCCGGCATGTGGGTGAAGTTCATGCCGTAGATCCCCGCGATGAGACTCGGGCCGAACAGGATGGCGGCCCAGGAGGAGATCTTCTTCACCTCGTCGCCCTGTTTGAGGCTCGCCTCGGTCATCTTCGCCATCTCCTCGTTCTGGCGTTGACCGACGAGGGTACTGTTCACGGTCAGGATGTCGCGCAACAGCTCCCGGTAGGCGTCGATCCGCTGGTTGACGCTCGTGAGGTGGTCGGCGACGTCGCGGAGGCCGCGTTGCAGTTCGTCGGCGACGCCGTACTTCGCGCTGCCCTGCTCGAGCGACAGCATCACGTCGCTGAGCGGGTGCGTCGCCCGCTCGAAGGCGATGACCTCGCGGGAGAGCTGGTAGATGCGGCGGGACACCTGGGATTCGCCGACGAAGACCTGCTCCTCGATCTCGTCGATGTCGTTCGACAGTCCGGCGACGACCGGGCCGTAGCCGTCGACGACGGCGTCGATGATGGCGTACAGGATCGCCTGCGGACCGTAGGCGAGGAGTTCGTGCTCCTGCTCCATCCGCGCCCGCACGTGCGACAGGTCGGGGGACTCGGCGTGCCGGAGGGTGATGACGAAGTTCGGGCCGACGAAGACGTGCAGCTCGCCGAACTCGACGGTCTCGGTCTCGTCGACGTAGTTCGCGGCCCGGAGGACGACGAACAGGACGTCGTCGTACCGCTCGATCTTCGGCCGTTGGTGCGCGGTGATGGCGTCCTCGACGGCGAGCGGGTGGAGACCGAACTCCGCCGCCAGGACGCCGAGCTCACCGGCGTCGGGCCGGTAGAGGCCGATCCATGCGACGCCGTCCGGGGTCTCATGCAGTGCGCGGAAGGTGTCCTCGAGTGAGGTGAGCGTGGAGCTGCGGGAACCGTGGCGGTAGATGCAGGCGTTGACGATGCTGTTGCGCCCGTCGAGGTCCGCTGCGTCCGGCGGGCCGACGGGGGCCGGGGGAGCTTGCTTGCTGCCGAAGGACGGGATCGGGATCCCGAGGACGTTGCGTCCAGCCATGCTCGTACCGTTCTTTCTCGTGCTCGATCTGGCGCTCATCGTAAACCCGTCAGATGACGCTTCCGTGCCGTCGTCTCCAGGCTGGAGCCTGGCGGTACGCTCGGGGGATGACCACGCCCCTCGAACGCTTCTACGCGGTGATCCCGGCCGGCGGCATCGGCAGTCGTCTCTGGCCGCTCTCGCGAGCCGACGCACCCAAGTTCCTGCACGACCTCACCGGCTCAGGTAGCACGCTGCTGCGCGCCACCTGGGACCGCCTCGCGCCGATCGCCGGCGACCAGCGCATCATGGTCGTCACCGGGCGAGCGCACCGCGCGGCCGTCGAACAGCAGCTGCCCGACCTCGCCGACGCCAACGTGGTCCTCGAGAGCGAGCCGCGCGACTCGACCGCCGCGATCGGGCTCGCCGCAGCGATCCTCGTCCGCCGCGAACCCGACGTCATCGTCGGCTCGTTCGCCGCCGACCACGTGATCCGCGGCGACCGCCTGTTCCGTGCCGCGGTCGCGCAGGCCGTCACGGCCGCCGAGGAGCGCTACATCGTCACGATCGGCATCCAGCCCACGGAGCCCGCCATCGGGTTCGGCTACATCAAGAGCGCCCACGACCTCGGCATCCGCGGGGCTGAAGGGGTCATGCTGGTCGACTCCTTCGTCGAGAAGCCCGACCTCGCCACGGCCAAGCGGTACGTCTCGAGCGGCGAGCACCTCTGGAACGCCGGGATGTTCATCTCGCGGGCCGACGTCCTGCTCGAGGAGATCGGTCGGCAGAAGCCCGAACTGCTGGCGGGCCTCCTCGAACTCGCCGCGGTCTGGGACGACGCGGCGGCCCGTGGCCCGGTCGTCGACCGCGTCTGGCCGGCGCTCGAGAAGATCGCGATCGACTACTCCGTGGCGGAGCCCGCCGCGGCCGCCGGTCGCATGGCCGTCGTGCCGGCGCACTTCGACTGGGACGACGTGGGGGACTTCGCCTCGCTCGCCAAGCTCAACTCCGGTGGGCGCAAGTCCGACCTCGCCATCCTCGGCGAGAACGCGCGCGTGCTGTCGGACGCCTCCAGCGGCATCGTCGTCAGCCAGACCGGTCGGGTCATCAGCCTCATCGGCGTGCAGGACATCGTCGTCGTCGACACCCCGGACGCCCTGCTCGTCACCACGAGCGCCAACGCGCAGCGGGTGAAGAGCGTCGTCGACGCCCTCAAGCTGTCCGGTCGCGACGACGTCCTCTGATCGGCGATCGACGGTGACCGCGCTGCGCGAGCTGCTCCTGCAGGCGGGCGCGCGTCTCCAAGCCGCAGGCGTGCGTGACGAGGCCCTGGCGCAGGTCTACACACCCCGCGGACTCCCGCTCGTGAAGCGGGCACCCGCGCTGCGGCCGATCGGCCGGGCGTGGCGCCTCGGGGTCGTCCTGCTCTCGGCCGACGGTCGCCTCTTCACCGCAGCGGAGTCCACTCGGGCCGTGGAGCCGAAGTGGTTCAACCACCGCTCCTCCGAGGTCGAGCACCGTCGGATCGCGCAGCAGGCGGCCCACCGCGGCCCGTTCGCCGAGGGCGACGTCGTGAACTTCGAGGTCGTCGAGCTCGCGCTGGACGAGGCGTCACTCCGGGAGGGTTCGGGTCCGTTGCGACTCGTCGACGACACGGTCATGCTCCGCTGGGCCGGGCACGACCTCGGGCTCACCCCGCTCGACGCTTACCTCGACGACCGGGTCTCACTCCTCATCGGCGAGTGATCCGTTCCGTTCGCCCATGTTCGGGCGAACGGGCCCTCGTTCGCCCGAAGATGGGCGAACGAACCGGGAGATCAGACCGCGGGGCCGAACCACTCCGTGTAGAGCCGCCAGAAGTTGCGGTTGCCGTAGGCGCTGCAGGCGTCGCCAGTGCCCGAGACGTTCGCGAGGGCTGCAGCGTTCGGCTGGTACGGCGTGTAGAGGTAGAGGTTCGCCGTCGCCTGGTTGCGGATGTCGACCTGGGTGCCGCCGCAGGCCGCGTCGGGACTGTACTGGATGTATACCGATCCCAGGTGATACGCCCGCTGGTAGGACTCACCCGGCACGTTGAGCGGGTACAGCGTGTACTGCCGGAACTGCCATGCGGAACGGTAGACCTGGTTCTGGAACCCGAAGTAGTCGGCGTCGCAGCTCGCGCTGAAGTTCGGGCCGGTGTCGGGGCAGCCCCAGCCCATGGCGCGCGCGTATCCGTACTCGCTCGGCCCGGTGATGAGCGACTGCTCCTTCTGCATGAGGACGAGCAGTACCTTGGGGTTGATCCCGCACGCGTGCGCGACCTTCGCGACGATCCGCGCCGCCGACTCGTTCACGGCGCCGCGATAGGCCTCGCAGTGTCCGGGCTCGGCCGCCGGGACGGACTCGGTGCTGGCACGGAAGTCCGCCAGGCACGGCACGCCGTCTTTCGGGGTACAGGTCTGGGAGGCGAAGAACGCCTGGACGTCCGCCTCGCTCATGGCGTTCGCGTCGTAGAAGTTCGCGTCGCTGATGATCTCGCCCGGGTCGAAGTCCGTGCCGCGGACCGTGGGCGGCGCCGGCTGGGCAGGCTTGCCGGGAGCGGGCGTCGCGGGTTTCGTCGGCTTCGGGGTCGCCGTCGAGGGGGTGGTCGGCGAGGGGCTCGGGGTGGGCGTCGGCGTCGTCTGCGTCCGGCTCAGCTGCGAGCTCGCAGCGGCCGCCGGCGTGGTCGGCAGTGCGCCGAGTGCGACGAGCGCACCGATACCGAGCGCGGCGAGCAGCGAGGCCGCGGTCGACCGATGCGCACGGCGACGCCGCGCGGGCGAGGGGACCGACGGAGCACGCATGACGACCAGCCTAATCGGGACCGGTGACGTGCAGGGCTTGCGGCGGCCGACAACCGATGGATAGCCTGAGATCACTGTGAAGAACTGAGCGAATCGACGTCCCGCGCCTGCGGCAGACCATCACGAACGTGATGCGCCCGGCGGGAATCCATCGAGGTACGCCAGACGCTTCCAGGTCCGCCCAGGAGTTCGAGCCCAGCGCTCACTCCTGACGTCTCGGACGACGACCGTACGTGGCGTGCCCCATCTCGAAAGGGGCCTCCATGCGAGCACCCATGACCCATGCGACACCAGTCCACCGCCGCACCACTTCGAGGTTCGGGCGATCCATCGACATCCAGCAGCTCCGCGCCGACGGCGTCACCCGCTCCCACGGCGACCGCGTTGTGTTGCGCGACGTCGACCTCGTCGTGTCGGCCGGGGACCGTCTCGGCCTGATCGGCGAGAACGGCGCTGGGAAGTCCACGCTGCTGCGCATCCTCGCCGGGATCGACGAGCCGGACGACGGCGAGGCCGTCCGCCCGGTGCGCACCGGCATCCTCATGCAGGAACTCGAACTCCCGGGGGACACGACGGTCGGCGAGCTGCTGGAGCAGGCGCTCGGCGAGGTCCGAGCCGTCGAGCAGGAGCTCGAGACATCGGCGGCGGCACTCGGTGAGACGGGTTCCGCCGGTGACGGTTCCGCCGAGCAGCGGTACGCCGCCGCGCTCGATGCGGCGGAACGCGCCGACGTCTGGACAGCGGACGCCCGGTTGGACGCGGTCGTCGACGGCCTCGGCATCGCCGCGATCGAACGGTCGCGACGACTCGGTGAGGTGAGCGGGGGACAGCGATCCCGCTTCGCCCTCGCCGCGCTCCTCGTCGCGAGACCGACCGCATTGCTGCTCGACGAGCCGACCAACCATCTGGACGACGAGGCGGTCGCCTTCCTCCGCGGCCACCTGTCCGAGTGGCCGGGTCCGGTGCTCTTCGCGAGCCACGACCGCGCCTTCCTCGACGAGGTGGCGACGGGACTCGTCGACATCGATCCGTCCCGCCCCGTCCCCGTCGGCGAGGCGTCACCCGTCGTGGAGTTCGGCGGGCCGTTCAGTGAGTACCTCGGCTGGAAGGCCGCGGAACTCGACCGCTGGTCGGCGCGTCATGAAGAGGAGCAGGCCGAACTGCGCCGCCTTGCCTCCGCGGTGCACGACGTCGCCCCGCGGATCAACCACGATCGGGGCATCCGCGACAACAACCGCATGGCCTTCGGCATGCGCGGCGACCGCGTCGAGCAGCAGATCAGTCGGCGGGTGCGGAACGCGCAGCTCCGGCTCGAGGTCCTGGAGCGGGAGCAGGTGCGGCGCCCGCCTCGCCAACTCTCGTTCGCAGGGATCCCGAGCGGCTCGACCGTCCTCGACGAGGGGGAGCAGCTGCTCGACCTCGCCGACGCCCGCGTCGACGGCCGGCTGCACCTCGAACGCCTGCAGCTGGCGCCCCGGTCGCGGGTGCTGGTCACCGGGGCGAACGGTTCGGGGAAGTCGACGCTCCTGGCGGTGCTCGCCGGGTCGCTGCGCCTCGATGCGGGGACGCTCCTCCGGCGGAAGGGGCTCCGCGTGGGGCTCCTCGAGCAGGACGTCGCGTTCCCGGATGCGGACCGATCACCTCGGGAGGCCTACGACCGGACGCTCGGCGAGGCGCGTGCCGCGCGCACCCCGCTCGCGGGTCTCGGGCTCCTGGCGCTTCGCGACCTCGACCGCCCGATCGGCCAGCTCTCCGTCGGGCAGCAGCGCCGTCTGGCCCTGGCGCTGATCATCGCGAGGCCTCCGCACCTGTTCCTCCTGGACGAGCCGACGAACCACCTGTCGCTCGCGCTTGCGACGGAGCTCGAGGACGCCCTCGGCGACTACCCGGGTGCGGTCGTGATCGCGAGCCACGACAGGTGGCTCCGTCGGCGCTGGTCCGGCGACCGGCTTCGACTCGGGTGACGACGTCGGACGGTGGTGGGGACGGCCGTGCGCGGTGGCCCAGCTCATCCGGACGTCGTTGAACCTGCCTGGTCACTCTTCACAAGAACAAGGCGATCTGCTAGCTTTTCGCATGTTAGATGTCACATAAAAAAGATGTGACTGCAACCTCAAAGGAGAGTAGACATGTCGATCATGAAGGGCTCGACCCTTGGAAAGATCACCCTGACGGCGGCGCTCAGCGGTTCGCTGGTCGCCACTTCGATCGGGCCGGCAATGGCCGAGACCGCGGTGGCGCCACCGCAACCCGTGGCGGTGACCGACGAGGTCGCCCACACGAGCGACGCCGATACCCAGGTGGCCTGGCTTCCCATCATCACCGCCGTGATCCTCGCTGGTGGGGCGGCTGATGGGATGGGCAGGCAGGCGGCCATCAAGCTCCACGACGCCGGTCTGTCTCAAGCGGAGTACGAGGGCATCAAGTGGGGCCTGCGGGCTGCAGTCATTGAGCTCCTCACTCCGATCTTCGGCGGGATCTTCATGGTGTCCTTCGAGAACACGTTCTACCGGCTGTGACGGGCGTGCCCGTGAATCAGCTCCGCTTCATGGTGGTCGCAGACGCAATCGTCATCGCCATCTACGCGGCGGCGGCGGGCTTGAACTCGCCGGGGCTTCCTCTCGTCACGATCCTCGTCATGCTCGCGGTGATCGCTCAGATCACCTACGTGATGCGACCTCGACGGCAGAAGGGTGACATGCATCAAGGTGCTCCCAAGCGACCCAAGCCCGGTGGCTCAGGCGTCGGTGGAGTGACGAGGCCATGACACTCGGGTGACGCTCACGGTGACGGGTGGGGGTGTCCACGACTCCTCCGCCCGTCACCGTCAAGCCCGTGCGCGCACGCCCCGACGCCGGGAGGATACGGGCATGAGCCTTTCCATCGGAGCCCCGGTCTGGGGCGTGCAGGACATCGACCGCAGTGTCGCTTTCTGGACCCGGGCGCTCGACTACGTCCTCCGTGGCGAGCCCCAGTCCGACTGGGCCTCGCTCGTCCCACGCGACGGCGACGGCGTGCAACTGTCGCTCATGCTCGTCTCCTCGCGCGCCGAGGACCGGCGGCGGCACCACCTCGACCTCTTCACCGACGACCGCGAAGCCGAGGTCGTGCGACTGCTCGGCTTGGGTGCCGGCTCCGTGGAGTGGGAGTACGAGGAGGACGCCGACTACGTTGTCCTCTCGGATCCCGACGGCAACCTGTTCTGCGTCGTGCAGCGCTGATCTGGTCACGGCACGCGAACACCCGGTGCGCAAAGCGCATCCGGCGAGTGGGTCCGTCCTGCTCACGTGCGCAGCAGCACGGCCCGGCGATGCGCGTCTGCGCATCCGCGTGTTTCCGGCGCATGACGCCGGTGCCACCGTTCTGTAACGCTTCGGTCGCGAAGCCGGGATCGTCCGTCCGGCAGTCGTCGCATTGGGTAACGTAACCCCATACGCCCCGTGACCCGCGGGGCTGCATCTTGGAGGCAACCTTGGCAATCACAACTCGGAAGGCCGCTGCGGGCGCAATCGCCGGCGTCGGTCTCATGGCACTGCTCGCCGGCTGCGCATCGGCACCCAGCACCGGTAGCGGCGACACGACCGGTGCCGCATCCGACTTCCTCCCGTGCATGGTCTCCGACGCCGGTGGCTTCACCGACAAGTCGTTCAACCAGCTCGGCTACGAGGGTCTGACCGAGGCGGCGAAGGAGCTCGGCGTCGAGCCCATCACCGTCCAGTCCGACAAGGCCGACGACTACAAGCCGAACCTGCAGAGCCTGGCGGACCAGGGCTGCTCGCTCATCGTCAGCGTCGGCTTCGCCCTTTCCGCCGACACGATCACCGCTGCGAACGCCAACCCCGACATCGATTACGCGATCATCGACGACCCCGCGGACAACACCGGCGGAAAGGACGACAAGGGGAACGACATCGGCGACGGCGTGACGGATGCTCCGAACATCAAGCCCATCCTCTTCGACACCGTTCAAGCTGCCTTCCTCGCCGGCTACGCCGCCGCCGACTACTCGAAGACCGGCGTCGTCGGCACCTTCGGTGGACAGCCGTACCCGTCCGTCAAGATCTTCATGGACGGCTTCGCCGAGGGCGTCGCCTACTACAACGAGCAGAAGGGCAAGAGCGTCCAGGTCGTCGGTTGGGACGTCGCTGCTCAGACCGGTTCGTTCACCGGTGGCTTCGAGGCCAACGACACCGCCAAGCAGCTCGCCCGCACGCTCATGGACCAGAACGCCGACGTGCTCCTCCCGGTCGGTGGACCGATCTTCCTGAGCGCGATCGCCGAGATCCAGGAGACCGGCAAGGACGTCGCGATGGTCGGTGTCGACGCCGACCTGTACGAGACGAACGCCGAGAACAAGAGCCTGTTCCTCACGTCCATCCTCAAGGGCATGAAGGCCGGCGTCTCCGACACCGTGGCCGAGGCCGGTGCGGGCAAGTTCGACCCGGCCGCGTACATCGGCACCCTCGAGAACGAGGGCGTCGGCCTCGCGCCGTTCCACGACTTCGAGTCCAAGGTCTCCCCGACCCTGGCCGACGAGCTCGACACGATCAAGGCGGGCATCATCGACGGTTCCATCAAGGCGACCTCGGTCTCCTCACCGGTCAAGAAGTAGTCCTCTCCATCCGGGTGCATACCCGGATCTCCGGGGGGAGGCCGCGATCCGCGGCCTCCCCCCGCTTTGTTCGCGGCACGGCCGGACGCCGATCCCGACCGCCTGTGCCGACATCCGACACGTGACTAGATTGGGACCCATGAAGCTCGAGCTCCGCGGCATCACCAAACGGTTCGGTGCACTCACCGCCAACGACCGCATCGACCTCACCGTCGAACCGGGGGAGATCCACTGTCTCCTCGGCGAGAACGGTGCCGGCAAATCCACCCTCATGAACGTCCTGTACGGCCTGTATCAGGCCGACGAGGGCGAGATCCTCCTGGACGACGTCGTCCAGCACTTCCAGGGCCCTGGCGACGCCATGGGCGCCGGCATCGGCATGGTGCACCAGCACTTCATGCTCATCCCCGTCTTCACCGTCGCCGAGAACGTCATGCTCGGCCACGAGCAGACCAAGGGCGGTGGCCGCCTCGACGTCGCAGCGGCCCGCAAGCTCGTCATCGACATCTCCGAACGGTTCGGCTTCAGCCTCGACCCGGACGCCATCGTCGGCGACCTCCCGGTCGGGGTGCAGCAGCGCGTCGAGATCGTCAAGGCGCTCTCCCGCAACGCCAACGTCCTCGTCTTCGACGAGCCCACCGCCGTGCTCACCCCGCAGGAGACGGACGAGCTCATGGCGATCATGAAGCAGCTCAAGGATGAGGGCACGTCCATCGTCTTCATCACCCACAAGCTGCGCGAGGTCCGCGAAGTCGCCGACCGCATCACCGTCATCCGACTCGGCAAGGTCGTCGGCGAGGCCTCGCCCACCGCGACGAACGCCGAGCTTGCGTCCCTCATGGTCGGGCGTCCCGTCGAACTGACGGTCCACAAGGAGGCGCCGAACCTCGGTGACACGACCTTCACTGTGCAAGACCTGTCCGTCGTCGACCACCTCGGCCAGCTCGTCGTCAACGGCGTCAGCTTCGAGGTGCGCGAGGGCGAGGTGCTCGCCATCGCCGGTGTCCAGGGCAACGGGCAGACGGAACTCACCGAGGCGATCCTCGGGCTGCAGCCGCACACCAAGGGCAGCATCAAGCTCGACGGGGTCGAACTCGTCGGGTCCACCCCGCGCAAGGTCCTCGACGCCGGAGTCGGGTTCGTGCCCGAGGACCGGTCCGAGGACGGTCTCGTCAAACAGTTCACCATCGCTGAGAACCTCATGCTGGACCGCTCCACGGGCGCGCCCTTCGTGAAGGCCGGCAACGTCCAGCGCGGGTTCCGTGACGAGTTCGCCCGCGAGAAGTCGCAGGAGTTCGACGTCCGCTCGCAAGGCATCGAGTCCCCGGCAGGCTCCCTGTCCGGCGGCAACCAGCAGAAGGTCGTCCTCGCCCGTGAGCTCAGCCGCGAGCTGCGGCTGTTCGTCGCCGCACAGCCGACCCGCGGCATCGACGTCGGTTCGATCGAGTTCGTGCACAAGCGCATCGTCGCCACGCGCGACGCCGGCATCCCCGTCATCGTCGTGTCGACCGAGCTCGACGAGGTCGTCGCGCTCGCCGACCGCATCGCCGTCATGTACCGCGGCGGCATCGTCGGGATCGTCCCGGCATCGACCCCCAGAGAGGTCCTCGGCCTCATGATGGCCGGCGAACTCCCGGCAGGAGCAGCAGCATGAGCGAGACGTCCCACACCCCGCCCGGAACGGTCCAGCCGGTGGCACCGGGCGAGGCGAAGCCCGACACGACCCAGCCGCGCTCGAACAAGGTGCTCGCCGAGATCCTCAACTCGAGCATCGTCATCTCGATCCTCGCCGTCGTCCTGGCGATGGTCGTCGGTGCGATCCTCATCGCGCTGACCGATCCGAAGGTCCACACCGCCGCCGGGTACTTCTTCGCCCGCCCGGGCGACACCATCGCTGCGGTCTGGCAGTCGGCGACCGGCGCGTACGGCGCGCTCTTCCAGGGGTCGATCTACAACTTCAAGCGCCCCGACTTCCTGAACGGCATCCGCCCGCTGACGGAGACGCTGACCTTCGCGACCCCGCTGATCCTCGCCGGACTCGGTGTCGGCCTGGCGTTCCGGGTCGGCATGTTCAACATCGGTGGGCGCGGTCAGATGCTCATCGCCGCCGCCTGCGCCGGATGGGTCGGCTTCACGCTCGACCTCCCGCCCGTGGTGCACCTGCTCGTCGCGATCGCCGCCGGCATCATCGGTGGCGCGTTCTGGGGCGGCATCGTCGGTGTCCTGAAGGCACGCACCGGCGCGCACGAGGTGATCATCACGATCATGCTCAACTACGTCGCGTTCTACCTCATCACCTTCATGCTGTCCACGCAGGGGCTGTTGCAGGCTCCCGGCTCCAACGTGCCGAAGAGCGCCGCGATGGCGCCGAACTCGGTGCTGCCGAAACTCCTCGGTGACCGCTACAACCTGCACGCCGGCTTCCTCATCGCGATCCTCGCGGTCGTGTTCGTGTGGTGGCTCTTCAGCCGCTCCTCCATCGGGTTCCGCTTCCGGGCGGTCGGTGAGAACCCGAACGCCGCGCGCGTCGCGGGTATCGACGTGAAGAACACCTACGTGTACGCCATGCTCCTGTCCGGCGGGCTCATCGGTCTCGCCGGCGTCTCGCAGGTGCTCGGAACGGTGACCTCCGGGTTCGACAACGGCATCGATGCCGGGATCGGCTTCGACGCCATCACCGTCGCGCTCCTCGGACGCAGCCGGCCGGGCGGCATCCTCATCGCCGGCATCCTGTTCGGTGCACTGAAGGCCGGCGGGTACTCCATGCAGGCGACCCAGGGCGTCAACGTGCCGATCGACATCGTGCTCGTCCTCCAGGCACTCATCGTGCTGTTCATCGCGGCTCCGCCGCTCGTGCGGGCGATCTTCTTCCTGCCGAAGCCCGACGGTTCGACACGCCGAACGCGTCGCTCCGCCAAGAAGGAGGTGTCCGCATGAGTGGATTCACGCTCGACAAGCAGACGCCGCAGCCGGCTCCCGACGCGCCGATCGTCCTCGAGACGGTCGCCGTCCGGAGCTGGAAGGCCCCGATCGCGTTCGGGATCTTCACCGTCATCGCGTTCCTGCTGTTCGTCATCTGGCACCGCGACGGCAACAGCACGTTCCGGCTCTCCAGCGACGGCGACGTCATCCAACTGCCGACGGTCGTGCTCCCGTCCACGGTCACCGGCATCGTCGTCACGATCCTCCTGGCCGCCATCACGGCACTGAGCGCGTACCTCGTCACGACGGGCAAGAAGGTCCCGCTCTGGCTCATCACCGTGTTCGGTGTGCTGTTCATGGTCGGGTTCCTGTCGTGGGCCGCCGCCGGCAAGGCGATCCCGATCACCGGGCTCCTGCTCGGTACCGTCGCCCTGAGCGTCCCGCTCATCTTCGGTGCGCTCGGCGGCGTCATCTCCGAGCGGGTCGGCGTCGTGAACATCGCGATCGAGGGCCAGCTGCTCGCCGGCGCGTTCTCGTCCGCCTTCGTCGCCTCGGTGACGGGGAACGCCTTCCTCGGGCTCGTCGCGGCGATGATCGCCGGGACGCTCGTGAGCTTCCTGCTCGCGGCGTTCTCGATCAAGTACCTCGTCGACCAGGTCATCGTCGGTGTGGTGCTCAACGTCCTCGTCGTCGGTCTCACGAGCTTCCTGTACTCGCAGGTGCTCACGAAGAACGAGGCGCTCTTCAACAGCCCGCCGAAGTTCCCCCGGATCAACATCCCGATCCTCAGCGAGATCCCGCTCATCGGACCCGTGCTGTTCCGCCAGACGATCATCATCTACCTGATGTACATCGCCGTGGCCGTGGTGTTCTTCTGCCTGTTCTACACGCGCTGGGGCCTCCGCCTCCGCGCCGTGGGTGAGCACCCGCAGGCGGCCGACACCGTGGGCATCAACGTCAACCGGACGCGCTTCTGGAACGTGGCGCTCGCGGGCGCGATCGTCGGCCTCGGCGGGGCCTACTTCACCCTGGGCTCGGTCGGTGCGTTCAACAAGGAGATGACGGCGGGCGCCGGCTACATCGCGCTCGCGGCGGTCATCTTCGGACGCTGGGACCCGCTCAAGGCGACGCTCGCCGCGCTGCTGTTCGGCTTCACGCAGAACCTGCAGTTCGCGTTGAGTGCCATCGGCTCCCCGGTGCCGAGCGCGTTCATGCTCATGCTCCCGTACGTGGTGACGATCTTCGCGGTCGCCGGACTCGTGGGCATCTCCCGCGGACCGGCAGCCGCCGGCAAGCCCTACGTGAAGGGCTGACCGTGAGCGACAGGACGACCACGCCACCCGTCGACTGGGAGGCGCTGCACACCGCGGCCCGGGAGGCGATGGGTCACGCCTACGTGCCCTACAGCCGGTTCCCGGTCGGCGCGGCCGCCCTCGTCGACGACGGCCGGATCATCTCCGGCTGCAACGTCGAGAACGCCAGCTACGGCCTGACGCTGTGCGCGGAGTGCGCGCTCGTCTCCGCCCTCCACATGTCGGGCGGAGGACGCCTCGTGGCGTTCGCCTGCGTCGACGGCAAGGGCGAACGCCTCATGCCGTGCGGCCGCTGTCGGCAGCTGCTGTACGAGCACTCGACGGCGGGCATGCTGCTCGACACCGTCTCCGGCATCCGCACCATCGACGAGGTCCTGCCGGACGCCTTCGGACCACGTCAACTCGAGGAGTACCACGCATGAGTTCCGTAGAAGCATTCGACGTCGTCGACCTCATCCGCACGAAGCGTGACCGCGGCGAGCTGTCGACGCCGCAGATCGACTGGCTGATCGACGCCTTCACCCGTGGCTACGTCGCCGACGAGCAGATGTCGGCGCTGGCGATGGCGATCCTGCTGAACGGCATGGAGCGGCGCGAGATCCGCGACCTCACGATGGCGATGATCGCCAGTGGTGAGCGGATGAGCTTCGCATCGCTCGACAAGCCGACCTCGGACAAACACTCGACGGGCGGCGTGGGCGACAAGATCACCCTGCCGCTCGCCCCGCTCGTCGCCGTCTTCGGCGTCGCGGTGCCGCAGCTGTCGGGCCGCGGCCTCGGACACACGGGTGGGACGCTCGACAAGCTCGAGAGCATCCCGGGATGGCGGGCGGCGCTGACGAACGACGAGATGCTGGCTCAGCTGTCGGACGTCGGCGCGGTCATCTGCGCCGCCGGCTCCGGTCTCGCCCCGGCGGACAAGCGCCTGTATGCACTCCGCGACACGACGGGCACGGTCGAGGCGATCCCGCTCATCGCGTCGAGCATCATGTCGAAGAAGATCGCCGAAGGCACCGGGGCGCTCGTGCTCGACGTCAAGTTCGGCTCCGGCGCCTTCATGCAGGACTACGAGCGCGCCGAGGAACTGGCGCGTACGATGGTCGCGCTCGGAACGGACGCCGGTGTGGCGACGACCGCGCTGTTGACGGACATGAACGTCCCGCTCGGCCTCGCGATCGGCAACGCGAACGAGGTCCGCGAGTCCGTCGAGGTCCTGGCGGGCGGGGGCCCGGCGGACGTCGTCGAGCTGACCCTCGCCCTGGCGCGGGAGATGCTGACCCTCGCCGGGCAGCCGGATGCGGACGTCGAGGGCGCCCTCGCGGACGGTCGGGCCATGGACGTCTGGAAGCGCATGATCCGCGCACAGGACGGCGACCCTGACGCACCGCTGCCGGTCGCCAAGGAGACCCACGTCGTCACGGCGTCGCGCGACGGCGTACTGGCGACGCAGGAGGCGCTGCCGTTCGGCATCGCGGCCTGGCGCCTCGGTGCCGGTCGGGCCAGGCAGCAGGACCCGGTCATCCACGCGGCGGGCATCGACCTGCACGCGAAGCCGGGCGACGCGGTCCGGGCCGGACAGCCGCTCTTCACGCTGAGTGCCGACGACGCGGCCCGCTTCCCGCGGGCGCTCGAGGCCCTCGAGGGTGCCTACACGATCGAGGACACCGCGCCCCCGCGCGGCCCCATCGTCCGGGCCCGCATCGAGTCCTGACTTCGCTGAGGTGAGGCAATTCGTCGCCCAGAGCCCTTCCGGACGGCGAGTTGCCTCACCTGAACAGGCGACCCGTGGAGAACGACCGGACGTCCTCCTGCCAGCGGCACGATCGAGGGATGACCTTCCGATCCTCGATCCCGATCATGGCCGGGCCGAAATCCGCTCAGTCTGCGGTGCGCGCCGGGTTCACTCCACGTCAGCTCCGGAACCCCGCGCTCGGTGCTCCCTTCCACGGGATCCGAACGCCACCGGGCTACCCGGCTGACCTGTACCACCGGGCGGTTGCCTACCTGAGCGCTCTCCCGATCGGGGGAGCCTTCAGCCATCAGACGGCCGCCGCCCTGCACGGCATTCCGACGCCCAGGTCGACGAGCCCGGACGACCCGCTGCATGTCATGTCACCTGCTGGCGTCCGAGCGCGAGAGGGGCGCGGCGTGGTGGGACATCGCGGCACCCTCGGCCCGGGGGACATCGTCGATCTCGACGGACTCCCGGTCACCAGTGTCGAGCGGACCTGGTGCGACCTCGCGACGGTGGTACCGCTCCCGGCATTGATCGCCGCCGGCGACGCCCTCCTCTGGTTCCTGGATCCTCGGACGTCCCTCGATCGGCTTCGTAAGGCCGTCGAGGAGTATCCGTCGCGTCGTGGCGTCGTCGCCCTTCGGTCGGCGATCCCGCGGTTGCATGACCGTTGCCAGTCGCCGAAGGAGACCGAGCTCCGGTTGATCCTCGAGGCATCGGCGCTCCCGAAGGCGGAGTACAACGCCGAGATCGTCCTCCACGGCTCCGGGCGAGTGGTCCGGGGCGATGTGGTGTTCCGTGACCAGCGTCTGGTCCTCGAGTACGAGGGAGACCATCACCGGACCGACCGGTCACAATGGAGGAAGGACATCGCGCGCACGGAGGACTTGGCACATGAGGGATGGACGGTGATGCGCTTGACCGCCGACGACCTCCGCCGGCCGTCGATGCTCGCGGAGCGCATCCGGGCGCGCCTCGGCGGCCCCGGCCGAGTTGAGGCGGTTGGTCGTTGAGGGCGATGGGGAGTGACGAAGTGCCTCACCTCGACGGAGGGCTGAGCGGTACAGTGAACCCCGTGACCTCTGCAGACGAATCCCCCCTCTCCGGCGTCGACCTCCGCGCGCTCCCGAAGATCTCGCTCCACGACCACCTCGACGGTGGTGTGCGGCCCGCCACGATCATCGAGCTGGGCGAAGCGAACGGTGTCGACGTCCCCGTGTCGGACCCCGACGGCCTGGCCGACTGGTTCTACACGCAGTGCAACGCCGGCTCGCTCGTCGAGTACCTGAAGACCTTCGACCTCAGCATCGCCGTCATGCAGACCGAGGAGGGGCTCGTCCGCATCGCACGCGAGTTCGTCCAGGACCTCGCTGCGGACGGCGTCATCTACGGCGAGGTGCGCTGGGCTCCCGAACAGCACCTCACCCGTGGCCTCAGCCTCGACGCGGTCGTCGAGGCCGTCCAGGAGGGCATCGAGCTCGGCATCAAGGACGCGGCCCACGCCGGCTCCGACATCCAGATCGGCCAGCTCGTCACGGCCATGCGGCATGCCGACCGCGGCCTCGAGATCGCGGAGCTCGCCGTGCGCCACCGCGAGCGCGGCGTGGTCGGGTTCGACATCGCCGGCGCCGAGGCGGGCTTCCCCGCCAGCAAGCAACGGCTGGCGTTCGACTACCTCGCGGCCGAGCTGTTCCCGGTCACCGTCCACGCGGGGGAGGCCGACGGCATCGAGTCGATCCGGAGCGCTCTGCTCGACGGCCGAGCACTGCGACTCGGTCACGGTGTCCGCATCGCCGAGGACATCTTCATCGAGCGCGACGACGCCGAGTCCCTCTACGCCACACTCGGACCCGTCGCGGAGTGGGTCCGCGACCGCAAGATCCCCCTGGAGCTCAGCCCGCAGTCGAACCTGCAGACCGGCGCCATCGCAGCCTGGGGCGAGGAGCTCGAGGACCACCCGTTCGACCTGCTCTACCAGCTCGACTTCGCCGTCACGGTGAACGTCGACAACCGCACGATGAGCGACACGAGCCTGACGAAGGAGCTCGCGCTCCTCTCCGAGGCGTTCGACTACGACCTCACCGACCTGGAGACCTTCCAGCTGAACGCCGCCGCCGCGACGTTCCAGCCGCTGGAGATCCGTGAGGCCCTGGCGGACCGCATCAGCGAGGCGTTCGACGAGTTCCTCGACGACGACGAGGACTGACGATGGCGGCAGGTGCTGTTCCGGCGACCGCCTGGGCGGCACCTGCGCGGCAGGCTTCCAGCCTCGGAGCGTTACGATGGTTCCGATCCATTCGGGTCGACCGATCCTCTGATTGAAGCGATGCCACTCCCAGAACTGTCCGAAGCCAGCGTCGCGCTCCATGTCGGTGTCGACGACTGGCGCGAGGCGATCCGCGTAGCCGGATCGCTGCTGTCCGACACCCACGCGACGGACGCCGCGTACACCCAGCGGATGATCGACGTCGTCGAGGAGTTCGGCGCGTACGTCGTGATCGCGCCGGGCCTGGCGCTCGCGCACGCCCGACCGGGTGCCGACGTCCACGAGGACGCCCTCGTCGTCGCGACCCTGGCTGCTCCGGTCCGGTTCGGCCACCCCCACAACGACCCTGTCTCCGTGGTCCTCGGCCTCGCCGTCACCACCGCCGAGTCGCACGTGGGCTGGGTGGCGGAGATCGCCAACGTCTTCAACGACGAGACCGCCATCCCGCGGCTCGCAGCAGCCACCACGCTCGACGAGGTACGGGCCGTGTTCGGTGCGTCCCCCCTGAGCATCGGAGACCAGGCATGAAGATCGTCGCCGTCTGCGGTTCGGGAGTCGGCTCCTCCGCGATCCTCAAGCTCAACGCCGAACGCGCGCTCGAACGCCTCGACCTCGAGGCCGACGTCGTCGCCGGCGACATCGAGAGCCTCAGCACGACCGCGGCCGACGCCCAGGTGATCCTGACCTCGCCGGAACTCGTCGAGCGCATCGGCAAGACCTTCGCCGACATCGTCGTCATCGACAACTACTTCGACCTCGCCGAACTCACCGAGAAGCTCGAACGCGCCATCGGCTGACCGGTGCGGCCCGGTCTCCGGGCCGCACACCGCCAGGCCGCTCAGCCCGTCGAGCTGCTAGGAGACGAGCGCCGTCAGGTCCGTCCGTAGTGCGGCGAGCCGCGCGGCGACCGTGGCCGCCCGCTCGTCGGCGTCGCCGTCGGCGGACTGGACGTCGACGTACACCTTGAGCTTCGGTTCCGTGCCGCTCGGCCGGATCATGACCCGGGTGCCGTCGTCGAGCCAGACGCGCAGGACGTCGCTCGGCGGGAGCGCCTCGAACCCGTCGGCGAGGTCGTCGATCCGGGTCACCCGAACGCCCGCCAGTTCCGTCGGTGGGAGCGCCCGCAGTCCGGACATGACCTCACCGATGCGGCTGAGCTCCGCGTAGCGGATGGAGATCTGGTCGCTGCCGAAGGAACCGAAGGTGTCCGCGAACCGGTCGAGGAGCTCCGCGACGCTCTCGCCCGCCTGCGCGGACGCCGTCGCGAGACCCAGGAACGCGACCGCGGCCGAGATACCGTCCTTGTCGCGCACGGTCCCGGGGTTCACGAGGTAGCCGAGGGCCTCCTCGAAACCGAAGAGCATGCCCGGCGTCCGGGAGATCCACTTGAACCCGGTGAGCGTCTCCCGGAACTCGAGGCCGTGCGCCTCGGCGACGATGCGCAGGGCCGGGGAGGAGACGATCGAGCACGCGAGCGTGCCCTCAGGAGCCGCATCGCCGTCGAGTGCAGCGCTGGCGGCCTGGGCGGCCCGCCAGCCGAGGAGGAGACCGACCTCGTTGCCGGTGAGTCGACGGAACCCCGACGGCACCGCGTCGTCGGGGATCGCGATCGCCAGGCGGTCGGCGTCGGGGTCGTTGGCGATGATGAGGTCGGCGCCGACTGCTCGCGCCGTCGCGAAGGACAGGTCGAGCGCGCCCGGCTCCTCCGGGTTCGGGAAGCTGACGGTCCGGAAGGTGGGATCGGGGTCGATCTGCTCGGTGACGAGTTCCGGTGCCGGGTAACCGGCGGTCTCGAAGACGCGTCGGGTCGTCTCCCAACCCACGCCGTGCATGGCCGTGTAGACGACGCGCAGTTGGCTGCCCGCCGGGGCGGGAGCGACGGCCGCGGTCTCGGCGACATAGGCGTCGACGACGTCGTCGCCCGCGATCTCGAACCCGTCGCTGCGCGGGAGGTCCTGGACGAGCGCCGTCTCGGCGATGCGCTCGATGTGGGCGGCGATGGCCGCGTCGGCGGGGGAGACGATCTGGGACCCGTGGTGCTCACCGCCCAGGTACACCTTGTAGCCGTTGTCGGCGGGCGGGTTGTGACTCGCGGTCACCATGACTCCGGCCGAGGCGTCGAAGAACCGCACGGCGAACGCGAGGACGGGCGTCGGCAGGAGCCGTGGGAGCAGGATGGCGCGGACACCGGCACCGGCCATCAGCTCGGCGGTGTCGCTGGCGAACACGGCGGAGTTCTTCCGGCCGTCGTAGCCGATGACGACGCTCGGCGTCACGCCTGCCGGCGCCTGCTCGAGCAGATAGGCGGCGAGTCCGGCCGCGGCCTGTGAGACGAGGACCCGGTTCATCCGGTTGGAACCGGCCTCGATGCGGCCGCGGAGCCCGGCCGTGCCGAACTGCAGTCGGGTGTCGAAGCGGTCGTGCAGTTCTGCGACGGCCACGTCGTCGGACACGCGGGCACGTTCGACGAGGCCTGCCAGTTCGGCCCGGGTCTCGTCGTCGGGATCCTGGGCGAGCCAGGCCTCGGCGGTGGCGAGCAGGCTCGTCGCCTCGCTCACAGGGCCGCGACGATCTGCGCGAGGAGCTTGCTGATCACCGGCTCGGCCGCCTGGCCGGCTTCGATGACCTCGGCGTGGCTGAGCGGCGTCTGCTGGATGCCGGCGGCGAGGTTCGTGATGAGCGACATCCCGAGGACCTCCATGCCGGCCTGACGTGCGGCGATCGCCTCGAGCGCGGTCGACATGCCGACGATGTGGCCGCCGATCGCCTTCGCCATCTGGACTTCGGCCGGGGTCTCGTAGTGCGGTCCGCGGAACTGCGTGTAGACGCCTTCGTCGAGCTCCGGAGCGACGCCGTGCGCGATGTCCCGCAGTCGCTTGGCGTAGAGGTCGGTGAGGTCGATGAACGTCGCGCCCTCGAGCGGCGAGTCGGCCGTGAGGTTGATGTGGTCGCTGATCAGCACGGGCGTGCCGGGCGTCCAGTGGTCCTTGATGCCGCCGGCGCCGTTGGTCAGCACCATGATGCTCGCACCGGCCGCAGCGGCTGTCCGCACGCTGTGCACGACGCGGCGGACACCGTGGTTCTCGTAGTAGTGCGTCCGGGCGCCGATGACGAGCGCACGCTTGCCGCTCGGGAGCAGGACCGAGCGCAGGGTGCCCACGTGGCCCTCGAGCGCCGGCTTCGAGAAGCCGACGATCTCCGAGGCCGGGATCGTCGCCGTGGTCTCGCCGATCAGGTCGGCCGCCTTGCCCCAGCCGCTGCCGAGGGTGAGCGCGATGTCGTGGCGTTCCACGCCGGACTTCTCGGCGATCTGGCCGGCGGCTTCGCGGGCGATCTCGAAGGGATCGACATCGGACAGATCGAGTGGGTTCGCAGAGGTTTCGGACATCCTCTCACTCTAGACAGGGGCGGGGCCGCCGCCCAACCGTGCCGACCCCGCTCATCCGCGCACGATCCCCGCCGCTGCGGGCCCGAACGGGTTTGGTCTCGCCCCTGGTGGCGCGCGAGAATGGACGCATGGCCTACGAGTTCGAACGCAAGCAGCGAGTGGCGATCATCGGAGGCGGACCCGGCGGGTACGAGGCGGCCCTCGCCGGGGCTCAGCTCGGGGCCGACGTCACGCTCGTGGAGCGCACGGGCGTCGGCGGTGCGGCGGTCATCACCGACGTCGTCCCCTCCAAGAGCCTCATCGCCACGGCCGACGCGGTCGGGGCCATCGGCGAGGCGGCCGACCTCGGTGTGCAGTTCTTCGTCCGCTCGGAGACCACCGGCAAGCCCAGTCGTCCCGAGGTCGCTGTGAACCTCGCCGCCGTCAACAAGCGACTGCTCGGGCTGGCCCGCCAGCAGTCCGAGGACATGCGGGCGAGTCTCATCCGTGCCGGTGTCCGCATCGTCAACGGTCAGGGGCGGCTCGACGGACCGAACGAGGTCATCGTCTCGACCGACCTGTCCAGCGGCACCGACTTCGACCGCATCGAGGCCGACACCGTCGTCGTCTCCGTCGGGGCCAGCCCGCGCCAGTTGCCTTCCGCGCTGCCGGACGGCGAGCGCATCCTCACCTGGACGCAGCTCTACAACCTCACCTCCGTCCCCGAGCACCTCATCGTCGTCGGCTCGGGTGTCACCGGCGCCGAGTTCGCCTCCGCCTACACGGCGCTCGGCTCGAAGGTCACGCTCATCTCGAGCCGCGACCAGGTGCTGCCCGGTGAGGACGCCGACGCGGCAGCGGTCATCGAGAACGTGTTCAAGCGCAACGGCATGACGGTCCTGTCGAAGTCGCGGGCCGACTCCGTCACCCGGACCGAGCACGGCGTCGTCGCCACGCTCTCCGACGGCCGCACGGTCGAGGGTTCGCACTGCCTCATGGCGGTCGGTTCGGTGCCGAACACCGCCGGGATCGGTCTCGAGGAGGCCGGCGTGCAGCTGACCGATTCCGGTCACATCCGCGTGAACCGGGTGGCGCGCACGAGCGTCCCCAACATCTACGCCGCCGGCGACTGCACGACCTTCCTGCCGCTCGCGTCCGTCGCGTCGATGCAGGGACGCACCTCGATGCTGCACGCGATGGGCGACGCGGTGAACCCGACCGAGATCCGCAACGTCGCCGCGAACATCTTCACGCAGCCCGAGATCGCGACCGTCGGCTGGACCCAGAAACAGATCGAGGACGGCATCGCCCAGGGTGAGATCTACAAGCTGCCCCTCGCCCAGAACCCGCGCGCGAAGATGATGGGCATCAAGGACGGCTTCGTCAAGCTGTTCGCGCGGACCGGCAGCGGGACGGTCATCGGCGGGGTCATCGTCGCCCCGAAGGCCAGCGAGCTCATCTTCCCCCTCGCGCTCGCGGTCGAGCAGCGGCTGAACGTCGACCAGGTCGCGCGTGCCTTCACGGTCTACCCGTCACTCACCGGGTCGATCACCGACGCGGCGCGCGCCATGCACATCGTCGAATAGGCGTCGTCCTCGTCGAAACGTCGGCGAGGCGCCGGGGTTCACCGATCGCGGTTCGCGAGCACGATGCGTGCGACGGCGACCCGCGAGCGCACGCCCCAGGCGTGGAAGACGGCGCTCAGGTGTTTCTCCACGGTCTTGCGGGAGATGCCGAGGGCCGTCGCGATCTCGTCGTTGGACAGGCCGTCCGCGACGAGTTCGGTGAGGTCCCGCTGTCGGGGCGTGAGCGGTGCGGTCGGGACGGGGACGGCGGTCAACGGCAGAGTCGCCGGGAGCCGTGAGGGGAGCTGGCGGCGGGACACGATCCCGAACGCGGCGAGCACCCGGGTGACGTGCGCGTCGACCGTGCGCGAGGAGAGCTGGAGGACGGACGCGATCTCCGCCGTCGAGTTGCCCTCCGCGGAGAGCAGGGCGACCTCGCGTTCGCGCGGCGACAGTCCGTCCCAACCGGATCCCGCGACCGGCGCGAGACGTCGGCCGATCGCCTTCAGCTCCCGGGCGGCGGAGCGGGACGCGGCGGTGTGCCCGCCGCGGACCGCCTGCTCGGCGAGCGCGGCCAACTCACGGACGGCCTGCGTCCGGTCCGACATGGCGATGAGGGCACGCGTGGCGAGGATCTCGCCGATCCCGGCTTCCAGCATGCGGCCGTCGGCCAACGCGCGGGTGGTCGCCGTGCGCGCGAGCGCCAGCGCGTCGGCGGGTCGTCCACGGAGGAGCTCGAGCTTGCACTGCATCCGGAGGATGGCCGGCCCGGGGACCCTGCGGTCGATGTCGGCGGCGATGAAGCCGATGAGGCGTTCCGATTCGACGATGTCGCGGTCGAGGAAGGCGCTCGCGACGAGCAGCTCGATCGCGAGGGCCCGGTCCTGGACGGACAGGCCGCTGAAGTCGTTCCCCGAAGCGCTCCGCGCGAGGGCCGCGGCGCCGTGGTCGTCCGCGAGGGCGGCGAGACCGTAGCCGACGAGGAGGTAGCAGGTCGTCTGGAAGGCGCCCGTGGGTTCGGGGATGGCCTGACGGACGCGGCGTGCGAGCGTCCTGGTCGCGCCCTGCTCGGCACGGTTCCCGGCGACGAGGCACTGCACGGCCTCCGCGTACAGGGCGGTCGGTCCGCTCCCGGCCCGCTCGAACATCGTGAGCGCTGCGGCCTCGGCCTCGGCGACGCGTCCCTCGTTGAGAAGCAGTCGGGCGAGGACCCCGTCGACGAGGGTCCGGTACAAGCGGCCCGGGGTGGCGGCGATCTCGTCGGCGAACGCGTCGGCGAAGCGCCGGGCGGCGTGGATCAGGACGTTGACGACGGCACCCTCGACGAGCAGGTACCCGACGAGCCAGGCCAGGGTCGGTTCGAGGTCGCCGCCGTCGTCGACGAGGGTGTCCGCCTCCGCGAAGCACCCCTCCAGCTCCGAGCCGGACGAGCGGTCCGAGCCGAGGGCCAGCCCGGCGGCTCCGAGCACGAGCAGACGCGTCGTCCGGTCGGAGTCAGTCGAGGCGGCGAGCGCGTCCACCGCGTCCCGGCGACAACCGGCGAAGTCGGCGGTGGTGAACCGGGCGTAGGACAGGAGGGCGAGGACGCGGGGATCGGACGCCGCGTGCGGCTCTGCCTCGAGCAGCGCGATCGCACCGGCGGCGTCGAAGTCCGCCACACGATCCAACGCATCTTCGAGGAGGTCGGCTGCTGACACCTGCTCAGCGTATCGTCGCCGGGTCCGATGCGACGCCCGAAGGTGCCGGTCGGGTCAGCTGATGGTGAGGAGGTGGTGACCCGAGGAGACCGTGGCACCGACCGTCGCGTCGATCGCGCCGACCGTGCCGTCCTTGTGCGCCGTGATGGGCTGTTCCATCTTCATCGCCTCGAGGACGACGACGAGGTCGCCCTTCACGACGACATCGCCCTCGGCGACCGCGAGCTTCACGATGGTCGCCTGCATGGGCGCCGAGACCGAATCACCCGTCGCACCAGAGACCACCGCTGCACCACCGCGGCGGTGCGGAGCGGGAGCGGCGACCGGTGCGCCGACGTTCAGCCCCAGCTGTCCGCCCGGAAGGCTGACCTCGAGCCGTTTGCCGCCGACCTCGACGACCACCGTCGAGCGGGCAGCGGGCGCCTGCTGCGCATCGATGGATCCGTCCCAGGGCTCGATGTCGTTGACGAACTCCGTCTCGATCCAGCGGGTGTACACACCGAAGGTGCCGTCCTCCGCGGTGAACGCGGGGTCGCGGACGATCTTGCGGTGGAAGGGGATGACGGTGGGGAGGCCGGCGACCTCGAACTCATCGAGCGCGCGACGGCTGCGCTCGAGCGCCTCCTCGCGGGTGCGTCCCGTGACGATGATCTTGCCGAGGAGCGAGTCGAACGCGCCCGAGATCGTGTCGCCGGCCGTGACGCCGGAGTCGAGCCGGACGCCGGGGCCGCCGAAGGTCTTGAAGACGTGGATCGGGCCCGGCTGCGGGAGGAAGCCGCGTCCCGGGTCCTCGCCGTTGATGCGGAACTCGAAGGAGTGGCCGCTCGGCTGCGGGTCGTCGTAGTCGAGGACGCCGCCCTCGGCGAGGCGGAACTGCTCGCGGACGAGGTCGATGCCGGTGATCTCCTCGGAGACCGGGTGCTCGACCTGCAGGCGTGTGTTGACCTCGAGGAAGGAGACGGTGCCGTCCTTACCGATGAGGAACTCGCAGGTGCCGGCACCGAGGTAGCCGACCTCCTTGAGGATCGCTTTCGACGCGCGGTACAGCTCCGCCACCTGGTCGTCGGTGAGGAAGGGTGCCGGTGCCTCTTCGACGAGCTTCTGGTGGCGACGCTGCAGCGAGCAGTCTCGGGTGGAGACGACGACCACGTTGCCGTGCGCATCGGCGAGGCACTGCGTCTCGACATGGCGCGGCTGGTCGAGGTACTTCTCGACGAAGCACTCGCCCCGGCCGAACGCCGCGATGGCCTCGCGGGTGGCGGACTCGAAGAGTTCGGCGACCTCCTCGCGCTCGCGGGCGACCTTGAGGCCGCGACCGCCGCCGCCGAAGGCAGCCTTGATGGCGACGGGCAGGCCGTGGATGTCGACGAAGTCGAGCACCTCCTCGGCACCCGAGACGGGGTTGAGCGTGCCGGGGGCGAGCGGAGCGCCCACCTTCTCGGCCACGTGGCGGGCGGAGACCTTGTCGCCGAGCCGCTCGATGGCCTCGGGCGACGGGCCGATCCAGATCAGCCCGGCGGCCATGACGGCACGCGCGAAGTCCGCGTTCTCGGCGAGGAAGCCGTAGCCCGGGTGGACGGCGTCGGCGCCGGACCGTCGGGCGATGGACAGGAGCTTGTCGATGACGAGGTACGTCTCCGCGCTCGTCGTCCCGTCGAGGGCGTAGGCCTCGTCGGCGAGACGGGCGTGCATGGCGTCGCGATCCTGGTCGGCGTAGACGGCGACGGAGGCGATCCCGCTGTCCTTCGCGGCTCGGATGACGCGGACGGCGATCTCGCCACGGTTGGCGATGAGGACCTTGGTTATACGTGGCACAGTCCACGAGCCTACCGGGAGGCCCGGGTGAGCCTTTGGCTCACACGCACAAAAAAGTCGCAGGAACGACGTGTCGCCTCTACAAGGCCCGGGTCGTCAGAGTGCGCCGCGCCGGTTGCGGAGCTCGTGCCAGTCGTGTCCCAGCGTGCGGACGAGACGCCGCAGGGTCGGGAGCGAGAGGCCGACGACGGTCGACGGATCGCCCTCGATGCGGGTGATGAAGGCGGCACCCAGACTGTCGATCGTGAACGCGCCCGCCACCGCCAGGGGTTCGCCCGATGCGACGTACGCGTCGATCTCGGCGTCGTCGAGGTCGTCCGCGAAGGACACCTCGGCGCTCGCGACCGCGCCGATCCCGACCGGCGAGGCACCGGTGCAGTCGATGAGCCAGTGACCGGAGTACAGGGTCCCCGTCCTCCCGCGCTGGGCGTGCCAGCGTTCGCGAGCGCGCTCGGGGGTGTGGGGCTTGCCGTGGACGACGCCGTCGAGGACGAAGACCGAGTCGCCGCCGAGGATGAGGTCGACCGCGTCGCCACGTCCGCGCACCACGGCCAGAGCGGCCTCCGCCTTCGCGCGGGCGAGGAGTGCCACGACCTCGTCGGGGGCGAGCGGCGCACCCGCGGCGCGGGTCGCGTCGTCGACGGCCCGTTCCTCGTCGACCGATGACGGGACGACGATCGGCTCGATGCCACTCGACCGCAGCAGGGCGAGTCTGGCCGGCGACGTGGAGGCGAGCGTGAGGCGCATGACGGTTCCTTCTGCAGTGGACGGTGGACTCCCCGCAGCCGCCCGTGTGACATGCTCGACGCATGAGCACGACGACTGCACGCACCGTGGAACTGGACATCACCAACGTAGCCCACGGGGGTGTCTTCGTCGCCCGGCACGAGGGCCGGGTGGTCTTCGTCCCCGACACGCTCCCCGGCGAACGCGTGCGGGCACGCATCGTCGACGAGAACGAGAAGCGCTTCTGGCGGGCGGAGACCCTGGAGGTCCTCACGCCGTCCGAGCACCGCCGTCCGCATGTCTGGGCCGAGGCGTCCGTCGACCGCGAGCCGAGCGAGCGGGCCGGGGGAGCGGAGTTCGGACACATCGAGCTCGCCCACCAGCGCGCGCTGAAGCACCAGGTCCTCGCGGAAGGCCTCGAGCGGTTCGCCGGAGTCGCTCCCGAGTTCACGGTCGCGCCGGTCGACGGCGAGACGCCCGACGGCACCCGGTGGCGGACGCGGGTCTCCCTGCACGTCGATCAGCACGGCAACATCGGTCCCTATGCCTCGAGGTCCCACCACGTCGTCCCCGTCGACGACCTGCCGCTCGCGATCGAAGCGGTGGCCGGAGCGGCCAAGCTCGAGGAGCTGCCGCACGGCACCACCTCCATCGACATCGTCGCCTCGTCGACCGGGACGGTCCGCGTCCTGACGCGTGCGGACGAGGCCGGAGGCGGCGACCGCCGACGCGGTGGCGGGCGCGGTCGACGCGGGGGACCGAAGCCGGTCCGTCCCGTGGCGGACCCGATCCGCGAGCTCGTCGGCGAGCGCGAGTTCATCGTCGACGCGAACGGATTCTGGCAGGTCCACCGTCAGGCTGCGACGACCCTCCAGCAGGCCGTGTCTGCGGCCATCGACGACGCGCGCTTCGACCCGCGCGCCGCGAACCTCGACCTCTACGGCGGCGTCGGCCTCCTGGCCGCGGGCGTGGGGGACCGCTTCGGCTCCACCACCCGCATCACGACCGTGGAGAGCGACGAACGCGCCACCGAGTACGCGGGCGAGAACCTGTCCGAGTGGGTGGGCGCACAGGCTGTCACCGCGAAGGTCGACGCCTTCCTGCGGTCGGAGATCGCGACGGGCAGTCGGATCGAGCGGTCCCGGTACGCCACCGCGACCGTCGTGCTCGACCCGCCCCGCTCGGGTGCCGGAGCAGAGATCGTCGCCATGCTCGGCGAGCTGCGGCCCGCGTCGATCGTCTACGTCGCCTGCGACCCCATCGCGCTGTCCCGCGACGTCGCCCTCCTGGCGGAGCAGGGCTACGAGCTCGACCACCTCGCGGCCTACGACCTCTTCCCGAACACGCACCACCTCGAGGCCGTCGCAGGCTTCTCACGAACGGATTGAGCGGGCCCGTACCGACGGAGACGACTCGCGATCCGGCCGTCGTGCCCCGTGGGTCCGTCACTCGCTACGATGGTGCCGTGGTGACCGTCGCAATCATTGATGATCACGAGTCCGTCAGGCTCGGGATCGAAGCGGTGTGCGCGCACGCCGGGTATCAGGTCGTGGCGAGTGCCCCGACCGCCGTCGAGTGCATCGCCGCGTTGAACGGTGTGGTGCCCGACGTGGTCGTGCTCGACCTCTCCCTCTCCGACGGCAGCACGCCGACCTCGAACATCCATGCGGTGCAGGCCGTGGGGGCGCACGTCCTCATCCACTCCATCGCCGACCGGGTCGCGCTCGTGCGCGAGGCGCTGGCCGCCGGCGCGTCCGGGGTCATCCCCAAGTCCTCCCCGACGGACACGGTCATCGCCGCCATCGGCACCGTGGCCCGTGGCGAGGCACTGAACAACATCGAGTGGGCGAGCGCGATCGACGCCGACAGCGACTTCGCGCGGGCGCAGCTGGGACGTCGCGAGCGCGACGTCCTGCACCTCTACGCGTCCGGCCTGCCACTGAAGACCGTCGCAATGCAGCTCGGCATCGCCTATTCCACGGCCCGCGAACACATCGACCGCATCCGGGTGAAGTACGTCGAGGTGGGTCGCCCGGCACCGACGAAGGTCGACCTGCTCCGCCGAGCGGTCGAGGACGGGATCCTCCCCGGCCTCGATCAAGGCGGGACGGATGTCTCCTAGCTTCCGGGCACCGACCAGGCATCCCGCGATCCCCGCGACCACGAAAGATGCCCAGGTTCAGCGCCGGATGCTGAACACCGCGAACTTCGAACGCCTCCTCGGCCGTTCGGTCGCGATCATCGGACTCGTCTTCGGACTGCAGACCGCGTTCACCACGCTCGGGCAGGGTGTCCAGATCACCGGCTGGTTCGGCGTGCTCTACGTCTCCCTCGTCTTCGGCACGATGTTCGGCGCCATCATCTGCTGCTTCTTCCTGTGGCACCACCGCATCGCCTCCGGCGTCTTCGCCGCCGTGTTCTTCGTCGCCCTCCTCATCTGGCCCGCGGTGAACGCGCAGGCGTCGGCGGACATCAACCAGGAACCGTGGATCTGGTACCTCTGCACGATCGCCGTCGCGTTCGCCTGCATCCCGCTGCAGTTGCGGGGTGCCATCGTGTACCTCGTCGTGACCTCGGTCATGTACGGCGTCAACCGCGTGATCGACGCGGACTTCGCGCCCGCGTCCTTCGAGATCGGCGCGCTCGACGCGTCCTACGCGACGATCATCGGCGGCCTCATCGTCGTCCTCGTCGGGTTGTTCCGCGTGCTGGCCGGTCGGGTCGACACCGCGAGGGCGGCCGCCCTCGCCACCTACGACGCGGCCGTCAAGCAGCACGCCACGGAGGTGGAGCGCGTCGAGGTCGACTCGATCGTCCACGACAGCGTCCTCGCCTCCCTGCTCGCCGCGGACCGGGCGCTGACCCCGAAGTCGGAGGCGCTCGCCGTCATGATGGCGCGGGTCGCGATCGAGCAGCTCGAGGGCGTCGGAGCGCCGGTGACCAACGAGGACGAGGTCACCGGCCTCGCCGAGCTCATCGAACGGCTGCGTGCGGCCGCGTCGATGCTCGGTGAACCGTTCTCCGTCACGGTCGAGGGGGCCTCCGGCCGGGTCCTGCCCGTCACGGTCGCCAACGCGGTCTACTGGGCGACGGTGCAGGCGATGGTCAACAGCGTCGAGCACGCGGGGCCGGGAGCGGCACGGAGCCTCTCGATCGAGGGCACGGTCTCCGGTGGCGTCTGCGTCATCGTCGGTGACGACGGCATCGGGTTCTGCCCCGCGCAGGTCGCCGAGGAGCGTCTCGGGCTGAAGGTCTCGATCGTGGAGCGCGTCGCCGCGGTCGGCGGTCGCTCGATGGTGATCTCCCGTCCGGGCGAGGGCGCCGTCATCCGCATCGAGTGGTCTCCGGAGCACGGCTCGTGACCCCGGCACCGAGGTACGCTCTCGTCATCCTCGCCGCCCTGTTCTCGGCGTACCACCTGCTCCGTGCAGCGCTGACGCTCGAGACACCCCGCGATGTCGTCCCGGTCCTCATCGCGATGCTCGTCTACGCGGTCGCGAGCGTCCTGAGTCTCTGGCCGATGGGCACGACGCGCATGCCGTCGTGGCTCGCGAGCATCAACCTCGCGACCGCGATCATCGTCCCGTTGCTCGTGACCAGCCAGCTCGACCCGACGCGGAACAACGGCTACGCCACCTGGCACGTCGCGTCGATCGGGACGCTGATGACGATCACCGTGGTCCGGCAGCGGGAGGCGGTCGCGTACATCGGGATCGTCTTCCTCACGGTCCAGTCGCTCCTCTGGGCGGGTCCGGGACTGGCGCTCGGGATGGGCGTCACGGGCAGCCTCATCTGGGTCATCCTCGCGAGCGTGCTCACTCGATCGATCGCCGGGGCGCAGCACGACGCCGAGCGCCTCACGCAGGCGGAGCATGCGACCTCGGACTGGCAGGCGGCCCAGTACGCGCACGTGCACGAGCGGCGGCGACGCCTCAGTCAGACGGGCCGCCTGGCGACCCCGATGCTCCGCACGATCATCGCCAACGGCGGCAGGCTCTCCGTGGCCGATCGCATGGAGTGCCGGACGCTCGAGGCCAGTCTCCGAGACGAGATCCGTGGGCGCCACCTCCTGAGCGACCCGGTCCGGTCCGAGGTGCTCGCGGCCCGGCGGCGCGGAGCGATCGTGAACATGCTTGACGAAGGGGGCCTCGAAGAGCTGGACGCCGGCGTCCTCGACGCGGTCCACGAGCAGATCGCCGAAGCGCTCGCCGCCTCGCAAGCCACCCGCCTCATCGTGCGGAGCGTCCCGGACGACGAGCGCGTCGCGGTGACCGTGGTCGGCCTGCGTGCGGTGCATCGCGAACCGGGCGTGGCTCCGGGGCCGGACGACGACGACGAGGAACTCGACGTCTGGCTCGAGATCCCACGCGACGGCTCCCGTGCCGGCGTGGGCGCGGTCGGCGTGTCCGACGAGGACTGAACCGTTCCGACGAGGACAGTCCCAGCCGACAGGCTCAGTGCGGCGTTGCTCGGGGACCGAAGCTACTCCGGGTGGACCGCGGCCGTCCACGGAACCGGCGCGACCTGAGTGCCCTTCGACAGGCTCAGGGACCGAGTCGGTCCCGGGCACACTTTCCCGGTCACTGAGCTTGTCGAAGTGCCCACGAGGACGCCTCATCGTTCCGGGCACACCGCTCCCGGTCACTGAGCCTGTCGAAGTGCCCACGAGGACGCCTCATCGTTCCGGGCACACCGCTCCCGGTCACTGAGGTTGTCGAAGTGCATACGAGGAACCCTTCGCCAGGCTCAGGGCCGACATGTCCGGACGCCCTTTTCCCGGTCACTGAGCTTGTCGAAGTGCCCACGAGGAACCCTTCGCCAGGCTCAGGGCCGAGACGTTCCGGGCACACTTCTCCCGGTCACTGAGCTTGTCGAAGTGCCCACGTGAACCCTTCGACAGGCTCAGGGCCGACATGTTCCGGACGTACTTTTCCCGGTCACTGAGCTTGTCGAAGTGCCTACGAGGAACCCTTCGACAGGCTCAGGGACCGAGACGTTCCGGGCACACCTTTCCCGGTCACTGAGCTTGTCGAAGTGCCCACGATGAACCCTTCGACAGGCTCAGGGCCGACATGCTCCGGACGCCCTTTTCCCGGTCACTGAGCTTGTCGAAGTGCGGCGCAGCTCAGGGACCGGCAGCGGTCAGAACGGCGCGGGATCCGGCTCGGTCCGATACTGCTT
>NZ_FXAP01000002.1 GCF_900177615.1 Plantibacter flavus | reverse complement strand
TTTTGGCATTTGACATTGTGCACGCTGTTGAGTTCTCAAGGATCGGATGCTCCTGCCTTTGGCCATCACGACCGCCCTGCAGGGCAACTTCTCTATCTTACATCTTCCCGGCTTGTTGTCAACTCGGCGTTTCAGCCGCTCTGCGAACAGAGTCATGCTGAGCACGAGTGACACCAGGAGGAAGTCATCCAACCGAGACTTGAAACGGTAACATCGAAATGTTCTCGCTTTTGGCTGGGGATTGTCCCCGCTTGAGGCCGAGAAGCTCTTCCGCTTCCCGCACCTTTGGGGTGACGAGTGATTACTCTACGTGTGTCTCGGGATCGTGGCAAATTCCGCTTGCATCCCGGGCGTGTCGCCCGGAATCACGCGGTTTTCACCGAAGGGGCCGCGAACGGGCGGCGCAGGGTCACTGCGCGACACCCGTGCCTGCGCACCAGGACAGGTCGAAACCGGCCTGCGTCCCGACGACCTTGCCGGTGCGGGCGTCGACGACCTCGATCTCGGGACCGTTGGGCATCGGCGCGTTGGCGTACCCGTCGAAGCCAGCCTTCGCGAAGTCGGGGACGACGACGACCGCGACGTACTCCGCGTTCGGGCTCGCACACAGCGACCAGACGACTGCACCCGGCTCAGGCCGATAGAGCTCGGCGGTCGCGCCGTCCTTGATCGCCAGTACCCGCTGCTCCGTGGTTCCGGCCGCGCGGTCGTAGTCGGCGTAGATCCTGGCCGACAGGGACTCCGACAGTGCGACGAGTTGTCCGGGGATCTCGGTGGGTGCCACCGAGGGCAGGACGAACGGTTCGCTCTTCCCCGTCGCGAGGTCGAGCACGACCACACCGTCGACCTGCTCGATGACGACCTTGGTGGTGCCCGGGATGTAGCTCGAGATGAGGGATGCCCGGCCGAGCAGCACCGGATCGGTCGTCGCAGCAGGATCGAGCAGCTCGAGCGAGTTGTCGACTGTGCGGACGAGCATCGAGGAGGTCCGGGGCACGAACGACCACTCCGCCGCCTGGACCGCAGCCCCGTCGATCCCGCCGACGCGGGCGGCCTCCGTCGGTTTCCCCTGCTGCAGCTCGAACGAGTACAGCGTGAGGTTGTCGCCGCCATCGCGGCCGAACGACTGTTCCGTGAACAGGAACCCCACCCGACTCTGCGCCGGAGCGGTCTGCAAGGAGGTGATCATCCCGCCCATCGGGAGGGCCACCTCCTGGGTACTGCCGTCGGTCGTGTCCACCACCACGATGCGACCGAGCCCGCTCGTCTCCTGCTCCACGACGATCAGGGAGTCGCCGATCGTCGCGAACTCCTGGATCTTCGCCGCGTCGTACGCGGTCTCGGGTTCACCACCGCCGATCGAGAGGCGCACGATCCGGTCGTCCGCCTTCGTCGCCGCCGAGCCGCCGTCCTTGACCGGACTCCGCACGAGCGAGAACCCCTCGACGGGCGGCGTCGAGAACGACGTCGTGAGCGTGGCCGCCGGTCCGCCATCCGGCGCGGTGACCCCGTCGACCGTGATCCGGTAGTCCGTCGCGTAGGCGAGCGGCTCGGGGAACACCAGCGTGATGCCACCGGCCCCGGTACTGACGTCGAAGTCTGCTGCCGGCTCGATCCGCACCCGGTCCGACCCGAGATCCGCGATCGGTTGGTTCACCGCCAGGACCACCCGCTGGCCCCAGGACTCCACGAGTCCGGTCGGGTCGACCACCGTGCGGACGAGCTTCGGCCCCTGGGTCAAGCCCACGACGGCCGCGCCGCCGCCGATGACGACGAGCGCGATCAGCACGATCGCGACCAGTCGGCCGAAACCGCTCCGGTCGCCGGCGGCCTGCGTCGACCGGCCTCGTGCAGCATCCCGGCGATCAGTAGTCATACGGGTCCGCCGGCTCCTCGACCTTGTCGACCTTCGCCGTCCCGACCACCAACGGCAGATGCGAGGCGTCGCTCGCGGTGAGCGCCCCCGAGACCTCGACCCAGTCGCCGGGCTTGAGTTGTTGGTCCCAACCGTCGAGCTGCACGGGCACACCGACCGGCTGGGCGTCCACGGCGCAGCAGTTCACGACGAACCGCGAGACGTAGAAGACGTCGGCCGCGTCCGGATCGGCGATCACGAAACCGACCCCGGTGAAGGCGCGCCCCTCGAGGTCGGCGGGACGCGTCGTCTGGCGCAGCAGCGTGGCCCAGTCCTTGATGCCGAAGGTGCTGAAGTCCGGGTTCGAGGTCAGCACCGTCTGGGCGTCCTGCCCCTGGACCTCCCCCGCGAGCGTGCCGGAGTTCACCGCGCGCTGGTCGGCCGTCGCGACCGACAGCGTCGATGGCGGCAGCACCACCATCGCGCCGACCACCGCGAGACTGCCCGCGACGGAGGCGAGCTGCAGCGCCGTTCGCCCGCGACGCTTCGGCACCTCCTCGACGTCCACATGGACGAGGACGCTGACGATGCCGAGCGCGACCGCGATGAGCGCCATGATGACGGTGAACACGAAGTAGCGCGGGTGGATGTACAGCCCGAGGCGGTCGGTCAGCGCGAGCCAGAGGATGCATACGGCGGCGGTGACGAGCAGCAGCACGCCCCACCATCGCTGCCGGAGGCGTTCGAGCAATGGGACGCGACGATCGCCGGCCGTCGACGTCTCGGCGTGCGCGTGTCCGTGGGTGGCGTTCTGATCAGGCAAGGGCGTTCACTCCGAATCCGAGGGCCGCCGAGAACAGCACGGTGACCGCGGTGATGATCACGAGGGTCCTGGTCGTGTAGGTGGTGCGCATGAGCGCGAGCATCTTGACGTCGACGACGGGGCCGAGGACGAGGAAGGCGACGATCGAGCCGGGCATGAACGTCGATCCGAAGGACAGCACGAAGAAGGCGTCGACGTTCGAGCAGATCGAGACGATCACGGCGAGCGTCATCATCGCGAGCACCGACCAGACGGGGTTCGCGCCGAGGGTGACGAGCACCTCCCGCGGCACGAGCACCTGCACGGCGCCGGCGACGGCGGACCCGATGAGCAGCGCCGGCATGATCGCGCGCGCCTCGGCGACGAACTGCTGCAGGCTGCGCTCCACCTTCGTGTGCTCGTGCCCGTGCTGCTCGGTCACCTCGCAGCTGGCCTGGAAGGTCGGCGTGAGCAGCGAGCTGGGATCGGGGTGCTTGCTGAAGAGCCACCCGATGAGGTTCGCGAGCAGGAACCCGCCGACGAGCCGGGCGACGAGGATCCCGCCGTCCCAGCCGAAGGCCTGATGCGTCGTGACGATGACGATGGGGTTGAGGATCGGCGCGGCGAGCAGGAAGGTGATCGACTCCGGCACCGTGAACCCGCGCACGATGAGGCCGCGGGCGAGCGGGACGTTGCCGCACTCGCAGACCGGCAGGAACATGCCGAGCAGCGAGATGCAGGCTCGGCGGAGGATCGGCTGCGTCGGCAACCACCGCTCGAGCCAGCCGTCGGGAAGCCAGATCTGCACGAGGATCGACAGCACGATGCCGAGCACCACGAACGGCAGCGACTCCACCACCACGCTGAGCGTCAGGGTCACGAAGTCGCGCACCGCGGTGGGCGGCGTGAGCGCCTCACCGAGCGGCATGAGCGCCCGGAGCACGAAGAGCCCGACCACCACGAGCAGGGCGACGCCGATCAGGAGCGGTGTCCGCAGGTTCCGTGGATCCCGCCCTTCGGTGCGACCCCAGTGCTCCGCGCCGTCGTCGTCGGGTGCGGTCCAGTCGTCGTCGACCCCGAGGGTTCCGGTCGTCCTGCTCACTCCGGCCTCACGCGCGCTGGGCCGCCGCCGAGCAGTTCTCGCAGAGCCCGAAGACGTCGACGACGTGCTTCGCCTCGGTGAACCCGTGCTGCGACGCGACCGAGCGCGCCCAGGCTTCGACCTCGTCGGCCTCGATCTCGATGGTGAGACCACAGTTCCGGCAGATGAGGTGGTGGTGGTGCGTCCCCGGCGTGCAGGCACGGTAGAGGTTCTCGCCCTCAGGCGACTGCAGGGAGTCCGCTTCGCCCTCGACCGCGAGGTCGGAGAGGGCGCGGTACACGGTCGCGAGCCCGATCGGAGAACCGGTGTCGCGGAGTTCGGCGTGCAGTCCCTGGGCGCTGATGAATCCGTCGTTGCCGCCGAGGGCCTCGCGGACAGCTTCTCGCTGCCAGGTGTTGCGCTTCGCCACGGGTGCTCCTGCCTGTCGCTTCAAGGGTACCCGGGAACGGCTCGGAGGTCGCTCCGAAGCAGCTCCACGCGGACGCGGTGCACGGTCCAGGATCATCGCGCGACCTGGGCGTGCCGCGTCTCGCCGACGGGTGCCCGACGACCACGTCGCCCGGACGCGGTGCGCGGCCCGACGATGCGGCAGACGAGGTAGATGAGGAAGGAGATCGTCGTGATGTAGGGGCTGATCGGGAGCGATCCACCGATGGCGAGCAGGATGCCGCCGACCGCCGAGACGAAGCCGAAGAGCATGCTCAGCACCGGGACGAGCACGGGCGACGACGACACCCGGAGCGCTGCGGCCGCGGGCGTCACGAGCAGCGCGAGGACGAGCAGCGCACCGATGATCTGCACCGACACCGCGACCGTGAGCCCGAGTAGCACCATGAAGGCGAGCGAGACGAACCGGCTCGGCACCCCGCGCGCTGCGGCGACGTCCGGGTCGAGGCTGTCGAAGCTGAGGGGTCGCCACAGGAGGAGGAGCGCGACCAGCACGACGATGCTGATGACGATGAGGAGGCCCAGCTGCGGGTCGTCGACCGAGACGATCTGCCCGGTGAGGAGCCCGAACTTGTTGGCACTCCGTCCCGGATAGAGCGCGAGGAACAAAATGCCGAGGCCGAGGCCGAACGGCATGAGCACCCCGATGATCGAATTGCGGTCGCGCGCTTTCGAGCCGAGCAGGCCGATGAGGATCGCGGCGACGAGGGACCCCGCGAGGGACCCGACGACGACGTTGGCCCCGAACAGCAGGGCGCCGGCGGCGCCGGCGAAGGACAGCTCGCTGATCCCGTGCACCGCGAACGCCATGTCCCGCTGCATCACGAACACGCCGATGAGGCCGCCGACGATGCCCAGGACCGCGCCGGCGATGATCGAGTTCTGCACGAGTTCGAGGAGTGCGCCGTAGTCCTGGAAGTTGAACAGGCGTCCCCAGAGGTCGTCGGTGTTCATGCGCCGACCCCCACCGCACCGGTGTGCGGATCGTCGTGGTGATGGTGGTGGGTCTCGCTGTCGGGGATGCCGACCACGACGACCCGGCCGTGGCTGCGGAGCACGTCGACGGGCGTGCCGTAGAGCTCGGACAGCACCTCGCTGCGGAGCACCTCGTCGGGGGTACCCTCCCGGAACCGGCCGCCCGCGAGGTACAGGATGCGGTCGACCATGGGGAGCACCGGGTTCACGTCGTGGGTGACGAAGACCACCGCGGTGTCGTGGTCGCGTCGGCGACGGTCGATGAGTTCGCTGACCCCGCGCTGATGCTGGAGGTCGAGGCTGAGCAGCGGTTCGTCGCAGAGGAGGAGGATCGGGTCGTCCGCGAGCGCCTGGGCGACGCGGAGCCGCTGCTGCTCACCGCCGGACAGGGTGCCCACCGCGCCGTCGGCGTAGGCGGTCGCGCCGACGGAGGCGATCAACTCGTCGACCCGACGCTTCGTCGCCGCGGTGCGGATGGGGAGTCCGAACCGGTGGCCGTCGACGCCGAGGGCGACGAGATCGCGACCGCGCATCGGCGTGCCGGCGGGGATGAGCTTCTGCTGCGGGATGTAGCCGATGCGGCGGTCGCCGCGGTGCACCGGGCCTCCGGCGACCCTGATGGTCCCGCGGTCGAGCTGCTGCTGCCCGAGGATGGTGCGCAGCAGACTCGTCTTGCCGGAGCCGTTCGGGCCGAGCACGGCGAGGAACTCCCCCGGGCGCACCGAGAGGTCGAGGCCGTCCCAGAGCGTTCGTCCGCCGAAACCGAGCTCGGCCCCGGCGAGCGCGAGGACATCGACGGGGCCTGAGCCGTTGGTAGAACCGCTGGTCATCGATTCAGGGCGTCCGCCACGGCGTCGACGTTCTCGGTCATCCACGAGAGGTAGTCCTTGCCGTCCGGGAGGGTCTCGGTGAATGACAGCACCGGCACGCCTGCGTTCTCCGCGGCGGTCTTGACCTGCTCGGTCTCGCCGCCACTCGTCTGCTCATTGTAGGCAAGCAGCGCGACCGATCCGCTGCCGAAGAGGTCGAGCGTCTCCTTGAGGACGGTCGGCGACACGTCGGTGCCCTCCTCGATCGCCTCGCTGAACGCCTCGGGGGTGCGGTTCACGAGTCCGGCGCCCTCGAGCAGGTAGAGCGGGACGGGCTCGGTGATGGCGACGCCCTCGCCGTCGTGTGCGGTCTTGATCGCGGCCTGGGCCGTCTCGATCGTGCCGAGGGACTCCGTGAAGGCCTTCGCGTTCGCGGTGTAGGTGGCTGCGTTCGCGCTGTCGAGTTCGCCGAGCTCCTTGGCCAGCTCGTCGGCGAGCTTCGCCATCGTCGGGAAGCTGTACCAGACGTGCTCGTTGAAGCCCTCGATGTGGTCGTGGTCGTCGTCCTCGGCGTGCGCCTCGTCCGTGTGCTGCTCGTCGGCGTGGTCGTCGTCCGGGGCGAGGCCCGACAGGTCGACGACGTTCACGACCTCCACGGAGTCGTTCTTGGCTGCGTCGAGGAGCGTGTCGACGAACGGGTCGTAACCACCGCCGTTCTCGATGACGAGGTCGGCGTTCTTGATGGAGAGCTGGTCCTGCGTGCTCGCCTCGTAGGAGTGCGGGTCCTGGGCGGCCGACGAGATGAGCGAGGTCACCTCGACGTCCTTGCCGCCGATCTTCGAAGCGATGTCGCCGTACACGTTCGTGGAGGCGACGATGTTGATCTTGCCGTCGTCGGCCGCGCTCGACGCACTGCTGCCGGAGCAGCCCGCAAGGACGAGGGCGGCCGCCGGGAGGATGGCCAAGGCTGGGAGCAGGGTGCGAGCGCGCATTGATGAACCTTCTCGATCGGGGTGAGAAGGCCAACGGTACGCCTATTGATACTGATTCTCAAAATCGCCCTTCGACAGGCTCAGGGACCGGAGGGAAGGCTCAGGGACCGGAGTGAAGGCTCAGGGACCGGAGTGAAGGCTCAGGGACCGAAGGGAAGGCTCAGGGACCGAAGGGAAGGCTCAGGACCCCGGCACTCAGTCGAGCAGCAGCGCAGGCTCCTCGATGATCGACGCGACGTCCGCCAGGAAGCGGCTCGCGACGTCGCCGTCCACCACGCGGTGGTCGAAGGAGGCGCCGAGCGTCGTCACGAACCGACTGCGCACCTCGCCGTCGACGACCCACGGCTTCTGCTTGATCGTGCCGAGCGCGACGATGCCGACCTCGCCCGGGTTGAGGATCGGGGTGCCGGTGTCCATACCGAAGACACCGATGTTCGTCACCGTGATCGTGCCGTTCTGCTGGTCGGCCGGCGGCGTCTTGCCGTCGCGGGCAGTGAGGGTGAGAGTCTCGAGGGCGCGCGCCAGCTCGAGCAGGCTCATCGCCTGCGCCTCCTTGACGTTCGGGACGATCAGTCCGCGCGGGGTCGCAGCGGCCACGCCGAGGTTCACGTAGTGGCGGACGATGATCTCCTGGTCCGTCCACTCGCTGTTGACCGTGGGGTTGCGGCGGACCGCCCAGATCATCGCCTTGGCCATGATGAGCAGTGGCGAGACCTTGACGCCGGCGAAGTCCGTCGAGTTCTTCAGGCGCTTGACGAACTCCATCGTGCGCGTCGCGTCGACGTCGACGAAGAGGGAGACGTGCGGCGCGGTGAAGGCGCTGCGGGTCATGGCCGTCGCGATGGCCTTGCGGACACCCTTGACCGGGATGCGCTCCTCGCGCTCGTCGGCCCACTCCGGCGTCTCGATGTTGCGGAACACGCTCGCCTGGCTGGCCTCACGGATGACGTCGTCGCGGGTGATCTCCCCCGCGAGCCCGGTGCCCTCGATGGCCGTGAGGTCGACCTCGAGGTCCTTCGCGAGCTTCCGGATCGGCGGCTTGGCGATGACCGGCAGCGCGGACGCGGCGGGGATGCTCGACGGCGGCTGGCGGCGCACGGGCGGCTGCGGGGTGACGGCCGGACTCGCCGGCTCGACGATCGGCGTCGCGCCACGGCCACGGCGACGGCTCGAGGTGCTGCCGGCGCTGCCGTATCCGACGAGCACGGCGCCAGGGCGCGGCTCTTCGGCAGGAGAGACGCTCGCCGCGGTGTCGGCGGCCAGCGTGGCCTCCTCCGACTCGACGACCGCCGGTGCGGGCGCGGTCGGCTCGGCGGTCGCTGCTCCGCCACCGGTGCTCACGCTGATGATGGGCGTCCCGACGTCGACGGTCTGGCCCTCCTCGACGAGTAGGGCACCGACGGTCCCGGCGAACGGCGACGGGAGTTCGACGAGCGACTTCGCGGTCTCGATCTCGACCAGCACCTGGTTGACCGAGACGGCGTCGCCCGGCGCGACCTTCCATGCGACGATCTCGGCCTCGGTCAGGCCTTCGCCGACGTCCGGCAGTTCGAACTGGAGATCACTCATCGTGGTTCCTCGTCTTCCTTCGGTGTTCAGTACGCCAGCGAGCGATCGACGGCCTCGAGGATGCGGTCGGCATCCGGGAGGTAGACGCCTTCGAGCTTCGCCGGCGGGAACGGGGTGTCGAACCCGGACACCCGAAGAACGGGTGCCTCGAGCGAGTAGAAGGCGCGCTCCGTGACGGTCGCCGCGATCTCCGAGCCGACGCTCGTGAAACCGGGCGCCTCCTGCACGTAGACGAGGCGGCCGGTCCGGCGGACGGATTCGACGAGCGGGTCGTAGTCGATGGGCGACAACGAGCGCATGTCGACGACCTCGACACTCGTGCCCTCCGTGGCGGCCAGTTCAGCCGCCTGCAGCATGACGCTCACGATCGCGCCGTGTCCGGCGAGGGTGACCTCCGTGCCGGTGCGGACGATGCGGCTGCCGTGCAGTGGCGCGGCCGAGCCGTCGAGGTCGACCTCGCCCTTCGGCCAGTAGCGGCTCTTCGGCTCGAGGAAGACGACGGGGTCGTTCGAGGCGATGGCCTCCTGGATCATCCAGTAGGCGTCGTTCGGGGTCGACGGGCTGACCACACGGAGGCCGGCCGTGTGGGCGAAGTACGCCTCGGGGCTCTCCTGGTGGTGCTCGACCGCGCCGATGTGTCCGCCGTAGGGGATCCGGATGACGACAGGCATCTGCAGCTTGCCCTCGTGCCGGTTGGTGAGCTTCGCGAGCTGCGTCGTGATCTGGTTGAAGGCCGGGAACACGAAGCCGTCGAACTGGATCTCGCACACCGGACGGTAGCCGCGCATGGCGAGACCGATCGCGGTGCCGACGATGCCGGACTCCGCGAGCGGGGTGTCGAGGACGCGGTCGCCGCCGAACTCGGCGTGCAAACCCTCGGTGACGCGGAAGACGCCGCCGAGCGGGCCGATGTCCTCGCCCATCAGCAGGACCTTGTCGTCCTCGGTCATCGCCTTGCGCAGGCCTGCGTTCAGCGCCTTGGCCATCGGCATGGTGGTCGTCGTCATGCGTTGCCTCCTTCGAGCGAGGCCTCGTAGCGTTCGAGCCAGGCCTGTTGCTCGACCATGAGCGGGTGCGGTTCGGAGTAGACGCCGTCGAACATGAGCTCGCGGCCCGGTGCTTCGAGCGCGAGCGTGCGCACGCGGGTGTCCTCGGCAAGCGCAGCAGCCTCTTCGTCGACCTCTGCGAAGAACGCGTCGGAAGCGCCGAGCCCCTGGAGGTACGTCTTGAACCGGACGATCGGGTCGCGGGCGATCCAGGACTGGAGTTCGTCGTCGGTGCGGTACTTCGTCGGGTCGTCGCTCGTGGTGTGGGCGCCGACCCGGTAGGTCATCGCCTCGATGAGGCTCGGGCCGTGGCCGGCGCGGGCGTCGTCGAGGTGCTTCGCCGCCGTCGCGTAGCTCGCGAGGACGTCGTTGCCGTCGATGCGGACGCTGTCGAGGCCGAAGCCGGCGGCGCGCTGGTAGAGCGGCTCGCGGGCCTGACGGGAGACGGGGACGGAGATGGCCCACTGGTTGTTCTGCAGGAAGAACACCTGCGGCGTCTGATAGCTGGCGGCGTAGATGTACGCCTCGTTCGCGTCGCCCTCGGAGCTCGAGCCGTCGCCGAAGTAGACGAGCACGGCCGTGTCGTGGTCGGGGTCGCCGGTGCCGACGGCCTTGTCGAAGTTCAGGCCCATCGCGTAGCCGGTCGCGTGCAGGGTCTGGGCGGCGAGCACGAGGGTGTACAGGTGCATGTTGCCGTTGGACGGGTCTGCCGGATCCCAGCCGCCGTGCGTGTTACCGCGCATGAGGCGGACGATGTCGATGGGGTCGACGCCGCGGATCATCGCGACGACGTGTTCGCGGTAGGAGGGGAAGATGTGGTCCTGGGCTCGCGCCGCACGGGCCGAACCGACCTGTGCCGCCTCCTGCCCGTGACTCGGCGGCCACAGCGCCATCTGGCCCTGGCGCTGCAGGTTCGTCGCCTCGATGTCGAAGGCGCGGACGTTCGCCATGTCGCGGTAGAACTGCTGCAGGTCGGTCTCGGTCAGGCGATCGAGGAACGGCTGATAGCGCTCCGCGTGTTCGTTCGGCGCGAAGGTGCCGGCCGCGTCGATGAACTGGACGCTGGGCACGGTGGGGTCGTCTCCGGAACGGCTCATCGTGAGCGCACTCCCTCTCGTGTCGGGTGGTCGGCCGGCAGCCCGGCGAGGATCTCTGCAGCGGCGGCGAGGAGCGGTTCGATCGATTCGGCTTCACCGATCGAGATGCGGACGCCGTCGCCCGGGAAGGCGCGGCCGACGATGCCGTGCGCGAGGAAGGTCTCGTTCGACGCGGCCGTCTGCTCGCCGAGGCCGAACCAGACGAAGTTGCCCTGCGCCGCGGGGATGAACCAGCCCTGCTCGCGGAGTGCGGCGGCGAGGTCGTCGCGTCGGGCGGTGATGACCGCGACGCGGGCTCGGATGTCCTCGGCGTTCGCGAGTCCGGCGATGGCCGCCTGCTGCGCCGGCGCGGTGCTGGAGAGCGGGATGGCCGCGTTGCGGGCGCCGTCGAGGACGAGCTCGTGGCCGATGGCCCAGCCGACGCGGAGGCCGGCGAGCCCGTAGGCCTTCGAGAAGGTGCGGAGCACGACGAGGTTCGGGTGCTCGTCGAGGAGCGGGATGCCGTTGACGGCGTCGTCGTCGGTGACGAACTCGCGGTACGCCTCGTCGAGGAGGACGAGCACGTCGGACGGCACGGAGCGGAGGAAGGAGAGGAAGGCGGCGCGCTCGACGACCGGGCCCGTGGGGTTGTTCGGCGTGCAGACGATGACGACGCGGGTTCGGTCGGTGACGGCTGCGGCCATCGCCTCGAGGTCGTGGGAGCCGTCGGGCCGGTTCGGGACGCGCACGGACGTCGCGCCGGCGACGGTCACGAGACCCGGGTAGGCCTCGAAGGAGCGCCAGGCGAAGACGACCTCGTCTCCCGGACCGGCGGTCGCGGTGATGAACTGGCTGAGGAGTGCGACCGAGCCCGCCCCGATGTGGATGCGTTCCGGCGTGACCCCGTTGGTTTCGGCGAGCGCCGTGCGCAACGCGAGTGCGGCGCCGTCCGGGTAGCGGTGGGAGTTCGCAGCCGTGTCGGTGATGGCCGAGAGGACGGCGTCGAGCGGCGGGAACGGGACCTCGTTGCTGGAGAGCTTGAAGGCGTCGGGTGCGGCCGGCTTGCCCTGACGGTAGGGCGGCAGATCTGCGATCTCCGGACGGAGACGGACCGGGCTCCGGCCCGGCTGAGCGGCCGGCTGGGCGGTGGTTGGCAGGTTGTCACTCACTCGACGAGTCTAGGCCGCGAAGGATACCCGCGTCGGAATGCAGTGCGCCGGTCCGGATCGGCCCTTTGCCCGCTGTGGCAAGGGTGGGAGGATTGCCCTCATGGGACGTTTTCTGCTGAACCTGATCGTCAACGGCTTCGCCATCTGGGTCACGACCCTCATCGTCGCGGGGGTGAACGTGACGCCGTACGCGCCCGGCGGCACACTGGAGACGATCCTGACGTTCGCGCTCGTCGCGCTCATCTTCGCGGTCGTGAACACCATCATCGGCTCGGTCATCAAGGTGCTCGCGTTCCCGCTCTACATCCTCACGCTCGGTCTCATCGGGCTCCTCATCAACGGCCTCCTCCTCCTCATCACCGCGGGCATCAGCGGCTGGTTCGGGTTCGGCCTGACCGTCGACGGCTTCTGGTGGGGCGTCCTCGGGGCGATCGTCATCTCGATCGTGAACTGGCTGCTCGGCATCGTCATCCGCCCGAAGGCGAAGGACTGACCCTCCGCGCCACCACCCGGTCACGGGAGGACCTTGTCGGCCCGGTACATGATCCGCTCCCCTTCATCGGCCAGTCCGTCGAGCGGACGAAGGGCATCTCTGACGCCCGGGTCGCTCGAGCCGTCCAGCAGTCGGGCGGTGTCGAGGTAGTTCCGTGCCAGATGCGCCGGGACCGGTTCGTCGACTCCGTCGGCAGGAGGCGGGGGCGGCCCACCGTCGTACAGTGAACGCCGCGCCACTCGCCCGCCGTCGACCCGTTCCGCCCGTTCCCCGGACAGCGCCGGGACCGGATCCTCCTCGTGCTGCACGTGCAACGCTGGGACGTCCTCAGGGAGATCGATCGTCTCGACGGGCGCCCCGAAGGTGACGACCGACGAATCGTACTGGCCTGAAGCACCGATGGCCGCCGCGACGATCCCTCCCTGGGAGTACCCGACGTGCATGACGCGCGCTCCCTCCGGGATCCCTGCCTGTCTCATGGCTTCCATCGTCGCTTGCACGCTCTCCGCCGCCGCACCTGCGACGGCGTTCAGGTTGCTCCGAGCGTCCCATGGCTCAGTCGAACCCGGCACGGGGATCATCTCGACGGTTCCGCCGGACCAGACGATCCAGACGTCTTCGCCGTTCTCGTCGGCGTGGTGTTCGATCCTGATCTGCGGGTCGCCAGGAGCGTTCCCCGGCATCCGCTCCATGAGTTCGGACGGGCTACGCGGAGGCCCCATGGCCGCCCATGGTTGAGCTGCCGGCGCTCCGGTCGGCGCCGCCCATCCGGGTGGACGGATCGGCTTGACGTCGACCGGTGCCGGCGTGAAGATCCCGCTCGTGTCTGCTCCACGGGCGATGAGCAGCGCGACACCGGCGACCCCGCCGGACGTCCGCGGGTCGTAGTCGCGCAGGAACGGGACGGGTGCACCAGCGGCTCCGGTCAGCGCATCGTCGACCGACGAGACGAACGTCCGCAGCAGACGTGCAGTGGCAGCAGAGGATCCCAGGTTCCGCAGGGTCCGCTGTGCCGTCGCCTCGAGTGCAGGCCAGACCTTCGGGTTGAGCGAGATGAGGGCGAAGGCGGCCACGGCCGGCGCCACGAACGGAACGAGAAGCGACCGCCCCCAGGTGACCGCCATGTCCTCCATGAACTGCGCCTCGCCAGGCGCCACCTGCTTGTCGGTCTCATGGAACCGCACCACCGTGCCGACGACAGCCCCGAGGACCCACGCACCCGCGCCCGCGATCGACTCGAACAGTTCAGACACCCCGCGCTCGAGTGCCCCATACGCTTCGGCACCGAGCGTGAGCTGCCCGCTCAGACGTTCAGCATCGACCGCGGCGTCCCGCAGGGCGGAGGCAGCGCGCATCGCAGCCTCCCCGCCCGCACTGGACGGCGTTGAGGACGACGAAGGGTCGAGCCACGGACGCGCGAGCGCAGTCGGGATGTCGGCGCCGGTGTCCGCCGAACCGGCGACCGCCTCGACCTGGGAGGCCGCGTCGAGACACCACTCGGCGAGGGCCGCGGTGACCCGCGCGAGACGCAGCTGGTCGTCGGTCGCCACTGCCGTGGAGCCGCCTCCGCTCAGAACGACGTCGTCGCTCATCCGCGTCCATCCGCCACGGCACTCGTCGCGGCCCCGCGAGCGATGCCTGCACCGACATCGAGCGCGGCTGCAGCAGCACGCAGGTGCTGAGCGAGCTCATCCGCACTCCACCCGAACACCGTGGCCGCAGGGCCCGACCACCGCGCCCCGGCACGCGCGTCCCCCAGCGTCGTCATCCAGACCTCGAGATCGAACATCACGGATTCGAGACGAAGCGACCGCAATTCGAGCACGGCGACCGACTCCTCGAGGCGTTCCTCGGCCGAGCACATCCTGATGCCATCGTCGTCCATTCCCACCATCCCCTCTGTGCTGATCCCGTGCCAGCCACGGCTCTCGACTCTGCCGGTGCACCGCCGATCGCCAGAGCCGCCGTCCGTTCAGTGTGGAGGGGATGTCGCTCGCGGGGACTGTGGAGCGGAGTCAGCTGAGAACGGTTCGACGGCTCGGGCGCGGTCGGCCAGAATAGACGCATGAACACCCTCGGGGAGGCCGACCCCGGCACGACCCCGTTCCGCGTGTGCTTCGTCTGCGCGGGCAACATCTGTCGATCCCCGATGGCCGAGAGCGTCTTCACCGACCTCGTCGCGGCCGCCGGGCTGGAGCGGGTCGTGGAGGTCTCCTCCGCCGGCACCGGCGACTGGCACGTCGGCGAGCACGCCGACCACCGCACGGTCACCGCGCTGCGAGCGCACGGCCACGACGCCACCGCCCACCGGGCCAAGCAGTTCGACCCCGACCGCTTCGACAGCTACGACCTCGTCGTCGCCCTCGACCGCAGTCACGAACGCATCCTTCGGGCCTGGGCGGGCAACGACGCCGACCGCTCCAAGGTGCACCTGCTCCTGAGCTTCGACAGCACCTCCGGGACCCGCGACGTCCCCGACCCCTATTACTCGGACGCCCAGATGTTCGAGACCGTCCTCGGCATGATCGACCATGCCTGCAGATCCCTCTTCCACCAGCTCGAACCAGCACTGACCCAGGGAGCCACCCCATGACCGAATTCCCCGCCCAGCCGCTCAGCCCGCTCGACGGTCGCTACCGCCCCGCCGTGACGGCGCTCGGAGAGTACCTCTCGGAGGCCGGTCTGAACCGCGCCCGCGTGCAGGTCGAGGTCGAGTGGCTCGTCTACCTCACCGAGCACTCGATGTTCGGCTCCTCCCCGCTCACCCCGGCGGAGATCGAGCAGCTCCGCGCGCTCTACCTCGACTTCGGCCAGGCCGACATCGACTGGCTGGCCGAGAAGGAGGCCGTCACGCGTCACGATGTGAAGGCCGTCGAGTACCTCGTGCGCCACCGCTTGTCCGAGCTCGGTCTCGATCGCATCGCCGAACTCACCCACATCGCCTGCACGAGCGAGGACATCAACAACCTCTCCTACGCGCTCACCGTGTCGCAGGCCGTCCGCGCCATCTGGCTGCCGAAGCTGCGACTCGTCCTCGACTCCCTGCGCACCAAGGCCGTCGACTTCCGGGCCGTCCCGATGCTCGCCCGCACCCACGGCCAGCCGGCGACACCCACCACGATGGGCCGCGAGCTCGCCGTCACCGTCTACCGACTCGAGCGCATCGCGCTGCAGATCGAGGCGAACGAGTACCTCGGCAAGTTCTCCGGCGCGACCGGCACGTTCGCCGCCCATGTCGTCGCCGATCCCGACGCGGACTGGCCCGCCATCTCGCGCGAGTTCGTCGAGGGACTCGGCCTCGACTGGAACCCGCTGACGACGCAGATCGAGTCGCACGACTGGCAGGCGGAGCTGTACGGCAAGATCTCCCACGCCAACCGCGTGCTGCACAACCTCGCCACGGACATGTGGACGTACATCTCCATCGGCTACTTCCGACAGATCCCGGTCGCGGGCGCCACCGGCTCGTCGACCATGCCGCACAAGGTCAACCCGATCCGCTTCGAGAACGCCGAGGCCAACCTGGAGCTGTCGAGCGCGATCCTCGACTCCCTCGCCGCCACCCTCGTCACCTCACGACTCCAGCGCGACCTCACCGACTCGAGCGCCCAGCGCAACATCGGTGTCGGGTTCGGCCACTCGCTGCTCGCCCTCGACAACATCCTCGGCGGCCTCGGGCAGATCGACCTCGCGGAGGACGTCCTCGCCGCGGACCTCGACCACAACTGGGAGGTGCTCGCAGAGGCCATCCAGACGGTCATCCGAGCCGAGGTGACCGCGGGTCGTTCGAGCATCGAGGACCCCTACGCGCTCCTCAAGGAGCTCACGCGCGGCAAGCGTCTCGGCCAGGCGGAGCTCGTCGAGTTCGTCTCCCGGCTCGACATCGGCGACGCCGCGAAGCAGCGCCTGCTCGAGCTCACCCCGGCGACGTACCTCGGGCTCTCCGACGACCTGGTGGACTACCTGCCGTAGCCGGTCAATGCTCGTTCGCCCAGGAATGGGCGAACGAGCATTGGATCGCCCAAAAATGGGCGAATGAAGCCGGAAGTCAGTGGCCGGAGGGGCGCGGCGGACGCTTGTCGTCGCCGTCCTGCTCGTCGAGGTCGAGCTTCTCCTGGAAGTCGGGCTTCACGGCGAGCGCCAGCATCGCGAGGACGACGAGCGAAGCGATGAACGCGATGCCCAGGCCGATGAGCGACAGGATGATCTCGCGGGTCGACATCAGGACGACGACGCCGGTGAAGACCCCCATGACGCCCGAGAGCACGAGGAGCTCGATCGGCCGCAGGACGTCGTCGCGGTTGGGCTTGCTCATGATGCGGCTCCAGCCGTGCCGGTGGTGTCGTCGGTGGCTGCGCCGGTGACCGGGCGTTTGCCCGCCCACCGCAGCGACAGTCCGCCGATGACGAGGTAGACGCCGATGATCGCGGCGTATGCCCCGACGAGGCCGACGACGACGATGTCCGCACGGAGGACACCCTCGACACCCCCCGGGGCGGCGAATCGCTGCTCGAGTCCGGGCGGGACGAGGAGCGTCGCGATGGCGAGCAGCACCGTGAAGGCACCGACCGCGGTCCAGTCCTTCGCCGCGGCGAGGCGTCCGCGCCAGCGGATCCCGCTGTACAGCTCGAGGAATCCGGTGAGGGCCGCCCACAGGGTGACGACGTAGAGGAAGATGCTCAGCCCGCCGCCGCTCACGAGCAGTGAGAAGACGCCGGTCACGACGCCGATGACGCCTTGGCCGAGGAAGAACGCGCGCGTCACGGTGTCGGAGAAGTTCGGGAACGCGAAGGCGCCGACGATCGCACCGGACAGCAGCGTGAAGACCCCGAAGACCACGAGGCCGAACTGTGAGGAGTGGCCCTGCGTGAAGGTGACGACCCCCGCCGTGGCGAGCGCGATCACCGCACGCAGGATCGGGACCATCCAGTACCGATCGTGCTTGGCGCCGTCGAACGGAATGCTGGGCACGGTGAACGTCTCATCTCTTGCAGGAAGTCCCCTCCAGCTTACGCGGTCCTGCGGGCGACGCGGACCGGGGTCAGGGTGCCCTGGGTGGGACCGACAGGCCCGCGGCGAGTTCCGCGAAGACGGCTTCGGCATCGGCCCGATCGCGGGTCAGCAGTGACGCCTGCCCTGCCCAGAAGCCCTGGAGGTCTGCGACGCCCCGCTCGGAGGCGACGGTGCGGAAGCGCCCGGTCAGCCAGTTCTGGACCGGGAACGGGGCCACGACCCCCGACGCCTCGATCTCGCGCAAGACCCGGTTCGGGACACCCCGGCCGAGCCTGCCGCTCATCGCGCGCGTGAGGACGGTACCGTCGGCGGACGTCGAGACGATGGCCGCCCGATGCTCGTCCGTCGCTGCGGAGACGCTCGTGCGGAGGAAGGCGGTCCCGACCTGCACGCCGGCGGCGCCGAGTGCCCGTGCGGCGGCGACACCACGTCGGTCGGCGATACCGCCGGCGGCGATCACCGGGACGTCCAGGGCGTCGACGAGTTGCGGGATCAAGGCGACCAGGCCGACGAGGGAGTCCTCGGCTGCTCGCAGGAATGAGACGCGGTGGCCGCCGGCCTCCATGCCCGTGCCGACGACGACGTCGACGCCGCCCTCCTGCAGGGCGAGTCCCTCGGCCACGGTGGTCGCCGTCCCGACCACGACGATGCCCCGCTCGTGCGCCGCGTCGACCACCGGCCGCGGCGGAACCCCGAAGACGAAGCTGACCACGGCGGGCCGCGCCTCCAGGACCGCCTCGATCTGGTCGCCGAACGGCGGCAGGTACCGGGCCGGGCGAACGGGCAGCTCGAGCGACAACTCGTCGAACACCGGTCGGAGCGCCTCTACCGTGGCTGCGAAGGACGCCTCGGAGTCGTCAGGAGACAGCTCGTCGCCACGCGGCAGCCACAGGTTCAGGGCGAAAGGCGCCGCAGTCCGCTTGCGGAGCGCCGTGACCGTCCGCTCGATGCGCCCGGCGTCGTAGCCGTACAGACCGAAGGAGCCGAGCCCGCCCAGCTCACTCACCGTCGCGGTGAGCTCGATGGAGGACAGGCCTCCGAAGGGGCCGAGCACGATCGGGACGTCGACAGGAAGGGCACGCACGCCACCAGTATGTCCCGCCCCTCTTGCGGGTGAAACCGGATCGAAACATGATGGACATCAAACAACTCACTTTGAGCTGTTTACTGAGTGCATCGACGCACGCCGATAGAGGAGCTCCACCGCCATGACCCTGACCATCGCAGGACTGCAGCACCACGGCGTCCCCGGAGACGTCGAGGCGAACCTCGCGCTCGTCGCCGACGCCGCCAAGCAGGCATCGGATCGCGGCGCGGATCTGCTCGTCACCCCCGAGATGTTCGTCACCGGTTACAACCTCGGGGACAGCCTCGCCCCGCTCGCCACGCCGGAGCTGGTCGACCGGGTCGCCGCCATCGCCGGCGAGACCCGGATCGCGATCCTCGCCGGCCTGCCCGAACCGCTCCCGGGCGGGGCCGTCGCGAACGCCCTCGTCCTCGTCGGGTCTGACGGAACCGAGCTGCTCCGGTACCGCAAGACGCACCTGTTCGGCGAGCTCGACCGACAGCTCTTCGTGGCCGGCGACACCCTCGCACCGACCGTCGACCTGGGCGGCGTCCGCGTCGCCGCCCTCATCTGCTACGACGTCGAGTTCCCCGAGACCGTCCGTGCGGCGGCCCTCGACGGCGCCGACGTCGTGATCGTCCCGACCGCGCAGATGGAGCCGTACGCGCACATCGCCGAGCGGCTCATCCCGGTGCGCGCCTGGGAGAACCAGGTCCACCTCGTCTACGTCAACCGCGTCGGTTCCGAAGGGGACCTCGCCTATGTCGGCCGCAGCAGCATCGTCGGCCCGGACGGTGTGGTCCTCGACGCCCTCGACGCGGACGCCGTCGGTCTCATGATCGCCACGATCGATCCCGAGGCCACGAGGCGCGCCAGGCAGGAGAACCCCTACCTCGCCGACCGCCGCGCCGAGCTGTATTGAAGGACTCCGTCCCTCCTCCCCTCCCCCTCCGAGTCCCCCGACTCCCCTGGAAAGTGACCTCATGACCGTGAACCCCATCGCCGAGCCGCGTCAGCGCCTCGACGGCCAGCTCGGTACCGGCTCCATCGTCTTCATGGTGATCGCCGCCGCCGCACCACTCACCGTGATCGGCGGCAACGTCCCCATCGCGATCGGCACCGGGAACGGCGCCGGAGCCCCGATCGGCTTCGCCCTCGCGGCCGTCATTCTCCTCGTCTTCTCCGTCGGCTTCGTCACCATGACGCCGTTCGTCCGCGAAGCCGGCGCGTTCTTCTCCTATGTGACGGCCGGACTCGGCTCGCGTCTCGGCCTCGGTTCCGCGTTCACCGCACTCGTCGCCTACACGGCGATCCAAGTGGGCGTGTACGGCTACATGGGGTGGGCGCTCGACGACCTCGTCACGTACTTCGGCGGCCCGAGCCTGCCCTGGTGGCTGTACTCCTTCGCGACGATGGCGATCGTGGCCGTGCTCGGCTACCGGCACATCGACCTGAGCGCGAAGGTGCTGGGCATCGCCCTGACGCTCGAGATCCTCGTGGTCGTCGTGCTCGACGTCGTCATCTTCGCGACGGGCGGTGCGGACGGCATCGCGGTCGAGACCTTCGATCCGGCCAACATCTTCACCGGTGGGATCGGCGTCGCCGTGCTCTTCGCCCTCACCGGCTTCATCGGGTTCGAGGCGACCGCGGTCTTCCGGGACGAGGCGCGCAACCCGGAACGCACCATCCCGCGAGCCACGTACCTGGCCGTCGTCATCATCGGCGTGTTCTACGCCATCTCCTGCTGGGCGCTCGTGACGGGCGTCGGCGCAGGGAACGCCGTCGCTGTCGCCCAGCAGACGCTCGCCGGCGAGGGCAACCTCCTGCTCGACACGACGACGACCTACCTCGGCCCGATCATGCGCGATGTCGTCCAGGTGCTGCTCATCACGAGCCTGTTCGCGTGCGTGCTGTCCTTCCACAACGTCATCGCGCGCTACCAGTTCACGCTGGCGCAGAAGTCGGTGCTGCCCGCCCGCCTCGGCAGGCGTCACCCCGCACACCACTCGCCGTCGACCTCCTCGATCGTGCAGACGGTGACGGCGGCCATCGTCCTCGCAGGGCTCGCCCTCGCCGGCCTCGACCCGCTCGTCGGGGTCTTCGGATCCATGGCCGGGGTGGCGACCGTCGGGATGGTGCTGCTCATGCTGACGACCTCGATCGCCGTCCTCGTGTTCTTCGCACGCCGACCCGAGCTGGTCGCCGGCCGCACGTGGGGTGCGCGGGTGTTCCCGATCCTCGCGGTGGTCGGACTCGCGTTCGCGCTGTGGCTCGTGCTGTCGAACTTCACGCTCGTCACGGGCGGAAGCGTCACCGTGAGTGTCGTGCTCGCCCTCATCCCCGTGGTCGCCATGCTGATCGGTATCGTGTTGGGGAAGCGGTTCCCCCTGGACGCCGAGCCGGACGGCGCGGTGAGCGAGGCGACCGCCGACCAACCGACCGCCGGCTGAACCAGGGTCGCGGAGTCGATCAGCGATGAGACGAGGGTGCCATGGATCTGGGTTCGCCCTCACTCGGAGCGATCCGACGCACGACCGCCGTCGACACCGTCCGCGCACGCATCTCGCTGGCGTTGGAGCTCGGGATGCTGGTGCCCGGCCAACGGCTCCCGGCACCCGAGGAAGCGGCTCGAGCGTTCGGGGTCAGCGAGATGTCGGTGCGGCGTGCGTATCGGGCGTTGAGCGACGAGGGCGTCGTCGTCCGGCGGCAGGGCAACACGGGCGGCACGTTCATCGCGGATGCGCCCGCGGTGGGCACCGTGCCCGAGATCGCCGCCTACCGCGAGGACGCCGTCCACGTGCACGCGCTCATCGACCAGCGCGCGACGCTCGAAGCCGGGCTGGCAGCACGGGCCGCCGCTACACCGGAGGCGTCCTCCCTGCATCGACTCGACGACCTCGTGGCGACCATGCGGGCCGAGCCGGACTGGAGCCGGTTCCGCGAGGCCGATGCGGCGTTCCACGCCGAGCTGGCGGTGTCGGCAGGCGTGCCGGGCGCTGCCGACCTCCACGACCGGGTGTCCCGCGAGCTGTACTCCTACTTCATCCCCTACCGGATCGAGTACCTGCGCGCGTCGAACGAGGAGCATGCCCAGCTCGTCGACGCCCTCCGCATCGGCGATGCGGCAGCAGCGAGTCGCCTGGCCTTCGACCACGTCGCAGAGCTCCACCGCTCGATGTACGTCGGCCTCGCGGGCCCTGGATCGATCGAGAGTGCGCAATCCGCTCTCTGATGCGCTCTGAGACGACCGAACGAGCACTTTCGACGAGGGCTGTGGACAACCGGAGCCAAGGTCCGCACGCGATCGGGAGGATGGGGCGGTGTCCCGCCATCGCCCGCTCCCGCCACGGCTCCGCAACACGGCGTTCGCGGTCGGCGACCGCGCGCTGCACGGCGAGACGAACGGGAGACTGCGCGGCAGTGATCTCGAGGCGCCGTTCTGGGGCGTGCGCTCGGTCGACGTCGACTTGGGTAACGTCTTCGGGCGCTGCGCGGCGTTCTCCCCTCGGCTCCGACCAGGGTGGGTCTTCAGCCATCTCACTGCGGCGGCGCTCCTCGGTGCCCCGCTCCCGAACTCCTGCAAGCACGCCACGGACCTCCACATCGGCGCGCTTCACGGAGTGCAACCTGCTCGTGGCCGAGGCGTCGTCGGTCACCGGCTTGCCGAGGCGACCCGCACGACACAGGTCCGAGGCTTCACCCTCACCGCCCCGGCCGACACGTTCGCGCTCTTGGCGACGATGCTCGAGCTGCCCGACCTCGTCGCTGTCGGCGACTTCCTCGTATCGGGGTCGCGATCTCGAGGCGGCTCGCGTGTCGACATGCACACGACGATCGACGAGCTCGCTGCTGCTGTAACCGCCTACGGCTCTCGTCGGTCGGCTCGGCTTCTCCGCGCTGCCCTGCCACTCGTCCGCATCGGCGTCGACTCCCGTCCCGAGACACACTTGCGACTCGCGCTCATCGACGCGGGCATCCCCGAGCCGAGGGTCAATCCACCCGTGCAGGTGGACGGGGGCACCGCGGTACTCCATCCGGATCTCGCCGAACCGCGCCTCCGCATCGCATATGAATACGAAGGCGACCTGCACCGCACCGACCAGCAGCGATTTCGAACCGACATCGTTCGCAGGGAGCGCTTCGAGGCGGCCGGATGGCGCGTCGTCCGCGTCACAGCGCACGACCTCTTCGTCGACCGCGCATCATTCATCGCTCGGGTCCGGCGACTTCGGAGGCTCGTCGAGAGTGCCCATTCCGCTCGCTGATGCCGCCGGAGACGACCGAACGAGCACTCTCGGCGAGCCGTCTCGGCTGGGGCCGGAAATCCGACATGCGCCGCACTAAGGCATAGTGGGGACGGGTTCACCCCCGCCGCGAAGGAGTGAGAGCATGATCGACAAGGCCTCGATACAGGACTTCCCGCCGATGACGGCATCGCTGCTGGCGGACAATTCCGGCGTGTTCCGCGTCGGCACCGCCGAGCAGTACCTGACCGCCACCGACGAGGGAACGGCCCGCCGCCAGCTCGTCGAACTGATGCAGGCGGAGGCCCGGAAGTCGGGTCGACCGATCCGCGTGACGGTGACCGACCCGACGAGCGTCACCGTGCTCCTCGTCGGTGTCGACGGCGAACTGCAGGAGGAACCACAGTCCGCAGCGCCAGCGCGCACCGCGCAACGGACCACGCCACCGCCCGCAACGGCACAACGCGTGCCGCTCATCCAGGCGCCACCGCCCGCGCCCTCCCAGCCGGCACCCGCGCGTCCGGCCCCTGCTCAGCCGCAGACACCGCCCCGCGCCGCCCCCGCCCAGCCGTCGACGGCTGCGCCGGTCCCGGCGCAGCCCACGCCACCGGTCTCCGCGAACCCGCAGGCGCCCACGACACCGCAGCCCGTCCCGCCGCAGCACCCGACCGTGCAGCAGCCCGCGTTCGACACACCGCCGTTCCAGCCGATCTCGAACCAGCCGGTCTCGAACCAGCCGAACGCGCAGCAGCCGGTGCCAGCGCAGCGCGCGGTCCCGGCCCAGCGGTCGGTGCAGGCACCGCCGCCCGCGCCCGCGCAGCAGCAACCCCCGTTCGCCGCGCAGCAGCAGCAGATTCCGGGCCAGCCGACCGCCACCGATCGACGAGACCTGCGCGATGCACCATCGTTCCTCGCGCCGCCCACGATCGGCCCGGCACAGCACGGGCTCGCCGGCCTGCTCAACAAGCTCGGCTTCTCGGTGCCGCCGTCCGCGAGCGAGCGCGCCGAGCGCGACGACGTCCACGCCGTGTCACGTCACTTCCCGAGGCGTCGCACCATCTCCGTCGCGAACCAGAAGGGCGGCGCCAACAAGACGCCGACCGTCGTCAACCTGTCGTCCGTCTTCGCCCGGTATGGCGGTGGCGGTGTCGCAGCCTGGGACAACAACGAGACCATGGGCACGCTCGGCTGGCGGACCGAACAGGGCGGGCACGACTCGACCGTCCTCGACCTCCTCGCCGCGGCGGGCGACCTCCTCTCCCCCGGCGCCGAGCGAGCCGACCTGTCGCGGTTCGTCCACCACCAGCCCGGCGACAAGTACGAGGTCCTGCGATCAGCGGCCGACGGCGAGCACGTGGTGACCGCCGACGAGGTCGACCTCGTCCATCGTGTCCTCGCGAAGTACTACCGCCTGATCGTCATGGACTCGGGCAACTCGGCCGGCGCCCCCAACTGGCGCCGCATGGTGGAGCTGACCGACCAGCTCGTCATCCCGACCACGACGGTCGAGGACAAGAAGGAGGGCGCGCGACTCACCCTCACCGCCGTCAGCCGGGTGAGCGAGCGCGGTGCTGAACTCGCGCGCAACGCCGTCGTCATCGTCTCCGAGGCCGAGGCCAAGGACACGTCGATCGCCAACGCGTACGCCGAGGACTTCCGTCCCTACGTGCGCGACGTGGTCGTCGTGCCCTTCGATCCCGCGTTGAAGAACGGCGTCATCCGTCACGACACTCTGCGGTCGAGCACGCAGCGGGCGTGGCTCGCAGCGGCTGCCGCGGTGTCGCGGGGGCTCTGACCGATCCGACGCCTCACCAGCCAGTGAGCAACAGGTGCTGGACGACCAAGGCCGTGCCGAGTTGCACGCCCAGCGCCGGGCGCCGGAGGCGTTCCGGAAGCAGTGCCGTGCCGATGAGCAACCACGGCACGAACGGCACCCAGATCCGTTCGACCTCCGCTTTGCTCATCATCGACAGGTCGGCGAACAGGATGGTGAGCGCCGCCGCCGCGGTCAGCACGACCACGACACGCACGGCCCCGACCGGGAACGGGCGGCGGATTCGCCGGACGACCACCGCCACCGACGCACCGACGATCAGGCCGCCGCTGATGGCGAGTGCCGCGAGATTGCCCCAGACCCAGTAGGAGAACGGCCTGCGACTCGCGATCCCGGCCCAGTACCGGTCGACGAGCACCGGGTACGCCTCCCACCACCGGAATCCGAACACGGCGAACACGACGGCGACGACGCACGCCGTCGCCGCCGCGATGGGCAGCGGCCACCACGAACGCGCCAGCCACAGCACGGCGAGTGCGAGGACGCCGAGGAGCACCAACCCGTACGACAGGAACACGGCGATTCCGAGCAGTAGCCCGGCGGCGAGCGACCACAGGATCCGCCTCCGGACCTCACCGGTGGTCGCCGCACACGCGAGTGTGCACAACCCCCACGCGGCGACAGCGCCGAACATGGCGTCGCCGGAGACCGCCTGCCACACCGCGACCGGTCCCAACGCGAGGAACGGGGCGGCCACCCGGGCGGCGGACTCGGCACCGAGCCGTCGCAGGGTGATGAGGACCGCGACCGGGGTGGTGGACGCCAGGACGATCACCACCAGCCCGCTCGCCAGCCACGAGCCGAGCCCGAGGTGCACGAGGCCGATGAAGAACAGGACGGCGGCCGGCGGATGCCCCGCGAGGTGCACGGGCCAGTTGTCCTTCGCGTCGAGCGGGATCCGCGAGACGTACTCCGTCAGCATCGCGGGGATGTCGGTGATGGCCAGGGCGGGTCCGAGGTACTCGTACGGATGCTCGAGGATCTTCCCGAGGCCTTCCGGTCCGTCGACGAGCGCCAAGGAGACCATCCAGACGAACGCCGTCACGAAGACGACCCCGAGGAGCACCCGCCAGCGGGAGAGCTGGGCGATCCGGGCTGAGCAGACCAGCGCGAACACAGCGAGCGTGACCGCGGGGAGCGAGCCCCAACCGACGTGCGGCGCCCACTCGGCGTGCAGTGGCGGGAACGATCGCACATGCACGTTCAGCGGGATGAGCCCAGGGAGTGCGATCGCCGCAACGATGAGCAGGACGGCGATCGCGGTGCCGATCCGGGCCGCGGTGTGGTCCGACGAGTCGGGGGTGCGCCCCGGCTTCAGACTCCGCGCGGCCGACCCCCTCGACCCCCGGCTCAACATGGTGCGAACGCCACGAAGCGCCGGCCGCCCGCGCGCCATCGACGGGCGACACCGAAGCCGTTCCGCGCGCCCACTCGCGCGATGGCCAGGGAGCCGAGCTGCGCCCACGGGAACGCCGAGCTGCGGCACCCGTCGACATCGACGACCACCGCGTCGAACCGGCGATCGACGTCGCGTCGGGAGGCCTCCACGACGACGCGCGAGTCCCGCGCGTCACGGACGAGCGCTCGCGTCCGTCGAAGCAGCACGTCGGGATCGCCGCCGATCCCGATGTTGCCGTCGAGGAGCAGCACGGTGTCCCACCGTCCCTCGTCGGGGAGCGGATCGAACACCGACGCGCTGAGCACCGGGGCACCGCGCCGCGCCGCGAGTTCCAAGGCGACGCTCGAGAGGTCGACACCGAGTGCCTGGCGCCCGAGCCGGACGGCGGCCTCGACCATGCGTCCAGGACCGCAACCGAGGTCGAGCATGGCGCCCGTCGTCGCTCCGAGCACACCGAGGTCGACCGGGTCGGCGGCTGCGGTGAACGACGCGACGTCGATCAGCTCGTCGGCGTCGGAGTGTGCGCTGAACGCCTCCACGAGCCGCACCGTGGTGCGGTCGACGGTCTCGAGCAGCGCACGGTCGTATGGCAGGTGGCCGCCGGCCCCGAACACCGACTCGGTGCCGGGATGACGACTGGTCAGCAGGCTGGACATCCTCCGAGGCTAGGTCGGGCGACGACGACGCGACGGCGCGGGACCTTACGAACCGGAGACGGCTTCCCGCCGAGTGGGAACCTGCGGTCCCGACGAACTACGGTAGGGCCGTGTCCTCCCTTCCGACGTCCGAGACCGATCCGTTGCTCGCCGATCGACGCATCCTGATCGTCGAGGACGATCCGACCGTCCTCGAGGTCGCCGAGTCCTACCTGCGCGCCGCCGGATTCATCGTCGACACCGCCAGGGACGGCTTCACGGCGCTCGAGATCGCAGCGCGCAGAGCACCCGACCTCGTCGTCCTCGACCGGATGCTGCCGGGTATCGACGGTCTGGAGGTGTGTCACCGACTTCGCGCGCTCCGCTCGATGCCGATCATCATGCTCACCGCGCTCGGCGGGACCGAGGACCGGATCGCCGGGCTCGAAGCCGGTGCGGACGACTACCTCGCGAAGCCGTTCTCGCCCAGGGAGCTGGTCCTCCGGGTCCAGTCGATCCTGCGTCGGGTGATCGGGGAGTTCACCCCGGAGGCGTCCTTCAGCCACGGGCCCTTCACCCTCGACCCCTCCGCGCGGACCGTCGAACGGGACGGGACGGCGCTGGCGCTGTCGGCGAGGGAGTTCGACCTCTTCGCCTTCCTGCTCAAGCATCCCCGGCAGGCGTTCAGCCGCGAACAGCTGCTCCGCGCGGTGTGGGGCTGGGACTTCGGCGACCTGTCGACGGTGACGGTGACCGTGCGGCGCGTCCGCGAGAAGATCGAAACAGAACCGACCAGACCGACGATCCTCGCCACGGTGTGGGGCGTCGGCTACCGTCTCGACCTCTGAGGACCCCGTGCTCCCGTTCCAGGACATCCTGATCCTCATCGGCATCGCGCTCGCCGCGGCGACCGGGGTCACCGTCGCCGGTCTCGCTGCGCTCCGCTTGACCAGGCGTTCGTCGATGCTCGTGCAATTGGGGGTCGTCTCCGTCTCCGGCCTGTTGTCCGTCGCGCTCGGGGTGGTGCTCGCCTCCTCGGCCATGTACGTCTCGGCCCACGACCTCTCCGTCGTCCTGACGATGGCCGCCATCTCAGGCGTGGTCTCCCTCGGCACGGCCGTCCTCCTCGGTCTGGCCTTCACCCGGCGCAGCGCGGAACTGGCGGACATCGCCCGCGCGCTGGGAGACGGTTCGCAGGCGGCGGAGGCCGGCTCCTCAGGAGCATCCACCGGGGCTTCGCCCGGCCGGGAGCGACCGGGGTTGCCCGGTGCGGCCGACAGCGCGGAGCTGGCTCGTCTGGCCTCGGAGCTCGATCTCGCCGGGCACCGGCTGACGGAGTCCAGGGCGGCGACCGCGGCGGCGGAGGATGCACGCCGGGCACTCGTGGCGCACGTCTCGCACGACCTGCGGACACCCCTCGCCGGCATCCGCGCCATGGCCGAGGCGCTCGAGGACGGCCTCGTCGAGGATCCGGCGCGGTACTACCGCCTGATGCGCGGTCAGGTGGCGAGCCTGACGACCATGGTCGACGACCTCTTCGAGCTGTCACGGATCCAAGCGGGTGCCCTCCGACTCCACCTGGAGCCGATCTCGGTGGCCGATCTCGTCAGTGACGCGGTCGGTGAGCTGCAGGCCGTGGCCGACCGGCAACAGGTCGATCTGCGGGCGCACGGTGAACCGTCGTCGCCGATCATCATCGGGGACGACCGCGAGCTCTCCCGGGCGATCGCGAATCTGCTCGTCAACGCCGTCCAGCACACCCCGCCCGGCGGCGCGGTGGACGTCGCCGCCGAGGAACAGGCCGGTCAGCTGACCCTGAGCGTGACGAACACGGGCAGCGGGATCCCGTCAGACGACCTCGAGCGGGTGTTCGACGCCGGCTGGCGCGGTGATCCCGCCCGGACCGCGACGATCGACGGGCTCACGGGCGGCGGTCTCGGACTCGCGATCGTCCGGGGCATCGTCGAGGCGCATGGGGGCACCGTCGTCGCACGGAACGTGCCCGGAGGATGCCGCTTCGACATCCGTCTCCCGTGCGGGCGTCCGCACGACTGACCGGGTCCACCCGGCGGGCTGATCCTGTCACGACTTCGTCACCGCATCGCCCGACGGCCGTACCTGTGCGTCCGTAACGTGAGCGGCACACGGACGGAGACGACATGGTGGCATCAGGCCTGCAACGGACGCTGCATCGCGCACGCGCGACGGTGGCGTCACCGTCACGTCGGACACGAAGCGCCGTGGTCCTCGGACGACTGCTCGGGCTGGCCTTCGTCGTGTGCTTCCTCAGCGGCATGTACAGCCACTTCCTCCAGCAGCCCCTGCCCTGGATGGTGTTCCCCACGAAGCCGGTCTGGCTGTACCAGGTGAGCCAGGGCGTCCACGTCACCGCTGGGATCGCGTGCTTCCCGCTCCTGCTCGGCAAACTCCACGCGGTCTTCCCCGAGCTGTTCCAGTCACCACCGGTGCGATCTCCGCTGCACCTGCTGGAGCGCGCCTCGATCGCCCTGTTCGTCGCCGCCTCCCTCGTGGAGATCACCATCGGACTGCTCAACACCTATCAGCTGTACGCATGGTTCCCCTTCTCGTTCCGGCGACTCCATTTCGTCCTCTCGTTCGTGATCATCGGCTCGCTCGCACTCCACATCGCTGTCAAACTGCCCATCATCGCCCGGTACTGGCGCCGCGACGGGTCGGACCCGGCCGAACCGAGGCCGTCCGACCCGGTCGGACCCGACGCCCCGGGCACAGCCGTGCGTCCGGGCGGCGTGACCGGTCGACTGTCGCACTGGGTGGATCGTGAACCACAGCCGCTCGAGGGCGCGTCAGACGACCGGTCGGCTGCACTCGGCCGACGCGGATTCTTCGCGACGATCGCCGTCGCGACGGGCGCGCTCATCCTCTTCACGGCCGGACAGAGCTTCTCGATCCTGCGACCGCTGGCGTTCTTCGCCCCACGGCTGCCGGGCACCGGTCCGCAGGGCCTCCCCGTGAACCACACCGCGGCGTCGGCAGGGGTCGTCGAAGCGGCGTCCGCCGACGACTGGTCACTCGAGGTGCGGTACGGTGAGCGCTCCGCGACCTTCTCGCGGGCCGAGCTCGAGGCGTTACCGCAGGTCGAGGAGACCATCCCGCTCGCCTGCGTCGAGGGGTGGAGCCAGAGCGCCCGATGGCGGGGCGTGCGCATGCGCGACCTCCTGACCCACGTCGACGCCCCCGCGGATGCGACGATCCGCGTCCGGAGCCTGCAACAACGCAGCCAGTACACGGTGATGATCATGCCGAGCGAGTTCGTGCTCGACGACGCGACCCTCGTGGCGCTCGAGCTCGACGGCCAGGTACTCGATCTCGATCACGGCTACCCGGCTCGGATCATCTGTTCCTCCCGGCCCGGCGTCCTGCAGACGAAGTGGCTGTCCAGCATCGAGGTGATCGCATGAACGGGTCCTCCATCCGATCCGACCGTCCATTCCGTCGCACCCGGTGGACGCTGGGTGCGCTCGGCGTCGCGATCATCATCGTGGGCCTGGCACTGTTCGTCCAGGAGATCCCCGCGGTGCGCTATCCCGGCGTCGCGTTCTGGCTGGCCGGCGCGCTCGTCGTCCACGACGGTCTCATCGCGGGCGTCGTGGTCGCGGGAGCGGTCCTCTTGCGGAAGCTGGGGCTCCGCGCCCGGACGCGCGCCGTCCTGTCCGGCGCCGGGGTGGTCGGCGGGATCATGGCCATCGTGGTCCTGCCTGCCGCTTGGAAGGCGGCGATCGGCACCGCGAACCCGACGGTCCTCCCGTCGGACTACCTCGGGAACCTCGTCCGGTTCGAGATCGGCATCGCCGTGGTGACGGTTGTCGTCGTCATCGCCCTTCGGGTGGTCGACCGCCGGCACGCAGCTCGCGGAGCCGCTCCGAGAACGCCGTCCGAGGCGCCACAGTAGCAACCACATCGGCGTCCGCGGCCGTGTCGACGTCGCGGAGCGTCGGCAGCATGCCGACCCGGTGCCCTGCGGCGCGGAGACGGTCCAGTTGGCGCGCACCGGTGTCGTCCTGAGACATGGCGACCCCCCGGATCAGCGCGCCGTCGGGCTCCCGCATCCCGAGCGCCCAGAAGCCGCCGTCCTCGGCCGGGCCGAACCAGGAGTCGACGTCGTCGGGCCAGTCAGTGCACGGCCCCGCCAGATGCCCCGACTGGAGCTGCGGGGTGTCCATGCCGACGAGGAGGACGGGTGTGTCGTACCGGTCGAACAGCCAGCCGAGTCGCTCGTCGAGCGTCCCTTCCGGCTGTGGGACGACGTCGAATCCCCGGGCACGCGCCGGAAGCGTCGTCCCCTGGTAGAACAGGACCCGCTTCGTCGCCGGCACCTCGCCGAGCACGCGCAGGGTGTCGTCGATCGCGGCTGCCGCGAGCGAGGCCGCCTCCACGAGCGTGAAGGGCGGGTGCAGGCGGGTCTTCACGCGCCCGGCGACGGGCTCCTTCGCGATGAGGACGATCGTGGTCATCGGGCGGCACCGGCGCGGTCGTGCTGCTCCGCCAGGAGACGGGACATGTCCGATACGGCGGTCAGGGTGCCCCGCAGCGTCCCGGTCACCTTGGACCGGCCCACCCTCGGGCGGTAGGGCACGTCGACCTCGCGGATCCGCCAGTCGTCCGCTCGAGCCCGCAGGACCTGTTCGAGCGGGTACCCGCTTCGGCGGTCCTGCAGGTCGAGGCCGAGCAGTGCGAGGCGGTCGGCGGCGCGCATGGGTCCGAGATCGCGCAGGGCGAGTCCGGTCCGAAGCCGGATGAGGCCGGCGAGCGCACGGTTCGCGATCCGCGCGTGGACCGGCCAGGAGCCGCGTTCCGGGATGCGCCTGCCGAGCACGAGGTCGGCTGCACCCTCGAGGACGGGACCGCTGACGAGCACCAGATGCTCAGGGTCGAACGATCCGTCCGCGTCGCAGAACGCGACGACGGGTGCCGTCGCCGCCAGGAGACCAGCGTGGGCTGCGGAGCCGAAGCCACGTCGTGGTTCGTGGACCACCGTCGCGCCATGACGTCGCGCCACCTCCGCCGAGCCGTCCGTCGAGCCGTTGTCGACGACGATCGCGCGATGTCCGTCCGGAAGCCGGTCGAGGATCCACGGGAGGGCCTGCGCTTCGTCGAGACACGGGAACACGACGTCGACGCGCGCGGTCATGAGGCAGCCCGGCGGAGCGGCGCCGTCCGGAGGTCGCGCATGCCGTCCTCGAAGGGCACGAGCGGTCTCCACTCGAGTTCCGCCCGAGCACGCTCGGACGACGCGGTGATGTGCCGGACGTCGCCGAGACGGAACTCGCCCGTCACGACGGGCCGGAGGGTGTCGTCTGCGCAGAGGGCCGTCGCGACGTCGCCGATGGTGTGGACGGTACCGCTGCCGATGTTGAAGGGGCGGACCGCGCCGGGCGCCTGATCCGCCGTCCAGTCGAGGGCGGCGACGTTGGCGGCGGCGACGTCGTCCACGTGCACGAAGTCACGGCGTTGCCGGCCGTCTTCGAACACGCGTGGGGCCTCGCCGCGCGCGAGGGCTGAGCGGAACAACGACGCGACGCCGGCGTAGGGCGTGTTGTGCGGCATACCGGGCCCGTACACGTTGTGGTACCGCAGCACGGCGGAGACGCCCGCGCTCGAGCGTGCCCATGCGGAGGCCAGCTGTTCCTGCGCGAGCTTGGAGGAGGCGTAGACGTTCCGCGGGTCGAGAGTCGCGTCCTCGACGATGAGATCCGGACGCAGCACGCGTCCGTCGGAGCCGATCGGTTCGAACCGACCCGCCTCGAGATCGCCGATCGTGCGCGGCGTGGGGCGCTCCGGTCCGGAGGCTCCGAGATAGGCGCCCTCACCGTAGACCACCATGGAACTGGACAGGACGAGCCTCGGGATGCCGGCTCTCGCCATCCCGGCGAGGAGTTCAGCGGTGGCCAGGTCGTTCGACGCGATGTAGTCGGGTGCGTCGTCGAGCGACACCCCGAGGCCGACCTTCGCCGCCAGGTGCAGGACGGCGTCGACTCCGTCCAACGCCCGGACGACGACGGCGGGGTCCCTGAGGTCGCCGAGCTGGAACTGCGCGCCGGGTTCGGGCGGCGCCGGGTTGGTGCCGTGGACGTCGGATCGCAGCGAGTCGACGACACGGACCCGGTCACCGCGACCGACCAGCGCCCGCACGACGGCCCGGCCGATGAACCCGGCACCACCGGTGACGAGGATCACGTGGTCTCCCGCTGGAGGACGCGCGCCACGGCCTCCGGGTCGACGGCCGTACGCGCCCGGTAGTCGGCGGGGATCGCGGCGACGATGCGCTCGACCGCGTCGACGATCCTGGGCTTCGCCTCACGCAGCCGGGCGAACACGAGCGGTGCGTCCACCGGGACGGCGTCCTCGCCCGCATCCTCGTCGGTGACGAACGCCAGGGTGACGGTGCCCAGGTTGAGCTCGGAGGCGAGCGCCACCTCGGGGTACAGCGTCATGTTGACGAGATGGGCACCGGCCGACGCGAGCCACCGGGACTCCGCCCGGGTCGAGAAGCGCGGGCCCTGGATGACGGCGACCGTGGCGCCGACCACGACGTCATCGCCGAGGGTTTCCACCGCCAGATCGCGCAATTGCGGGCAGAACGGTTCGGCTGACGGGAGGTGCTGGACGTCGGGCCCTTCGTAGAAGGTGTCCGGTCGGCTGTGCGTGCGGTCGAGGTACTGATCGACGAGGACGAGACTCCCGACCGGATGGGCCGTACTGATCGAACCGACGGCGGCAGTCGAGACGATCGCACGGACGCCGAGGCTGGCGAGCGCCCAGGCCGTCGCGCGCGAGTCGATGCGGTGGGGCGGGACGTCGTGTCCGGCTCCGTGGCGGGGGACGAAGGCGATCGTGCGGTCTCCGAGCTCGCCGATCAGCACCTCGACGGACCGGAAGGGCGTCGCGACCGTGATGGGCGTCGCGCTGGCGTGATCGAGGAGGGTGGAGAGACCGGAGCCGCCGATCACTGCGATGGGGATGGTCATCCTCCGACCTTCGCAGCACCGGCAGGGTGGCATGCGCCGATCCGTTCGGTTGTCTCCATTCCGTAAGATCGCCGGCATCAGTTGTCGGACGACGCCGCTCCGTTCACGCACCGGAGCGGCTGCGGTCTCGCGCGGCCACTGGACGAAGCGAGCCCCGGTCAGCCGCGGGCGTCGCGCACGATGGCGGTCAGCGCATCGAGGTAGGTCTCGAATGCGGCACGCCCCTGCATGGTGAGGGCGACGCGGCGGCCACGACGGTCCGTGTCGCTCTTGCCGACCTCGACAACGCCGGCATCGGCCAGCGCCGAGAGATGTTTCGAGAGAGCCGATTTGCTCACGCCGGTGATGCGCAGCAGTGAGGCGAAGTCGGCGTACTCGGCGGGAGCGAGCGCCGACAGCAGCGCGAGGCGAGCGGGCTCGTGGAAGAGCGGGTTCAGCGCCTGGCGGCTGACCGCGGCGTCCTCGGCTCCGTCGGCGTCACGCATCGCCGGTCCGGGGCCGGGCGCCGACGGACGGACCACCGGATGCGAGGCGGATGAGCGCCGGCAGGCAGGCGGCGAAGACCACCACGGCCGCCGCAAGCGCCGACAGGGTGTTCGGGGCCACGAGGTCTGCCGAGCGCGCGGCCCACTGCACGAGGACGTACACGGCCGCGACGGCGACACCGCTCGCGGTGAGGAGCAGCGCACCGACGCGATCCGACCAGTCGAGGCGCAGTTTGAGCGGACGACTGACGGACAGCGCCACGAAGCCGAGGGCTACGATGCCGAGGAGCCAAAGCATGTCGAGGTCGACGACGACCCCCAGGGCGATGACGAGCACCGCGGTGATGATCGCCGTGCCCAGGGCGCCCTGCCGAGCGGCTCGGCGTGAGGCATCGCGTGCGGCGTTCAACCGATCCTGTGCGTCTCCGTGGTTCAAGATGGACCTCCAGTCGTTGCGTCTGAAGAAACTATCATATCGTTTCCTGCAAAGAAACAACTCATGGCTGGGCCCAGGGCATCACACCCGGCCATCTGAGACGGCGAGCAGCACCCGCCGACCTGGGATGCCCTGGTGGCGAGCCGATCCGGGCGCGGTCAGTGGTCGGACAGCGCCGCTCCGTTCACGCGCCGCAGCATCTCAACCGTCGCTTGATCGTCGTCGGTCATGACGACAAGGGCCTGCAGCCGAGACAGCTCCAGCTCGATGACCACCGCCGACCGCCCGTAGCGATAGCACCACCAGGAGCGCGTGCCGGCGCCACGAAAGAACCCGGCGCGGATCATGAGCGTGCCAGTGCCACCGGATCGCCACCGAACGGGAACCTCGGCCGTCGGATCTGCGGAGACGTCGGCCGAGAGGATCGCGGCGCTCGGGACCCGGATCCGCCGACGCAGACTGAGGAATCCCCACCACCCTCGCGGCGTGATGACGAGATCCGCCCCCTCGACCACGATGTCGACGACCCCCCTGCGTCCGTCGGAGCGGCTCATGCTGACGCCGAGTCGAGGATATGCAGTCCGGCGATCGTCCGGTCGTCGCGGAACGAGATGCGGGCGACGAAATCCCCGGCTTCGAAGGCGAGCGGGGTGTTCGTGATGGTGATGTCCGCAGCCCTCGAGGCGACGGTCTCACCGCGCGACTCGTAGACCCCGGCCAGCCCGGCGATCTGGGCCCAGGCGCCAGCCAGTGCGGTCGCAGGCAACCCGTCGCGCATCGTCTGGTCGAAGCGCGTGGTCACGTCCTCCCATCGGCCGGCGGCGAGGTCATCGATCACCGTCGTAGCGAGTGTTGCGGCGTCGGAAAGCGGGGTCGTGTCCATGGGAGCTCCTGTTCGTGGGTCGACGGGTTTGCCGTAGCGCTGGAACGCCGCCTGCCGGGTGACGCCGAGGGCGTCGCCGATGGCCTGCCAGCTGGTTCCGTCGCGGCGAGCCTGTTGCACCGCCGCGATGACGACGCGTTCAGCGCTCTCGCGGACACTGAGCGCTCCGAGCACCAGACGGGTCGGATCCGACGGGTCACCGAGGATCGGTGCCGTGAGGAGCCTCTCGGTACGCGCCGTCAGTTCTGCGAGAACGTCCGTCAATTTAAATTGCATATGTAAACCATACGTTTACACGCGCCCGATGTCCAGCCCCATCGCACCATCAGCTCGTCGGCGCTCGAGCCCGGGCGGTGGATCACCGTGGAGATTCAGACAGCCAGCGACACGTGCCGACCGAGCGCCGCGATCGCAGCTTCGTCGCGTTGATAGTGCGACCACTGACCGATCCGAGTGCAGGTCACGAGGCCCGCGCGCTGGAGCGTGGCCATGAACTGCGAGGCGGTCGACTGCGACACCTCGGCCCGCGCCTGGATGTGCTTGAGGCACACGCCGACCTCGCTCGCCGGCTGATCCTGCGGCGGGAACGACTCGGGATCCTTCAGCCAGCCCAGGATCGCGAGGCGGGTCGGGTGGCCGAGCGCGTTGAAGACCGCCACCAGATCCAACTCTGGTCGGAGCCCGCGGAGTGATCGGCGGGAACCTCATCACTCATCTCGAAGGACTCGGCTGGAACGTGATCGGGTTGTCCCGCCGCGGCGGTCCGAGCGCCGCCACGTGACCTGGCGGGTCGGTGATTCGCATCCGACAGATCACCGATCTACCGGACGGTCGATGTGCCGATCCACCGGATGGTCGATGTGCCGGCGCATCCACCTGGCTAGCGTCGCTAGTATGGCCGAGCGAACCGCATCACCGACACTGCCACCCGGGCCCGATCCCGCTCGAGTTTCGGGGCACGACCAGGTGGTGCGGTGTCGGCAGCTCCGAGCCGCAGGCATCCTGCTCCTGCTGCAGGGTGTCCTGATGGAGGGGCTGGTCGCCCTGGCGCTGCCGGTACTGCTGATCCTCGGCGTTGCGCCAGATGGCCTCCCGGCGGGGACCCACGTCTTCGCGCTCCCCTACCTCGACGACAACCTCGGCCTCATGATGCTCATGAGCGGCGTCTTCGGTGCGCTCAGGACGATCGGAGCGATCGGGGTCCTCCGCAATCGGCAGTGGGGCTTCGCGCTGTCGCTCGTGAACTGCGCCGTGACTCTGGTGCTGATGATCTTCCTGCTACCCGCCGGAGTGGCGGACGGGCTCCTCTCGGGCGGCGCGCTCCTGCTGCTCCTGCTGGGGCGGTTCGGACGGGCGGAGATCCTGCCGGAGCTGCGGTCGGCGGCGTAGGGCTGGGATCGGCAGGGACACTCCCGGGAGCGACCGCTATCGATCGAAGGCGGCGAGCGCGACGCTCGCCGCCTCCGCGACCAACGCGTCGTCGTACTCGGCGTCCGGGTCGAGTGTGTTCGTGAGGATGGTCAGGACGATCGGGTCGCCGCCCGGCCGGTCGATGATCGCGATGTCGTTCCGGATCCCACCCGCACCCCCGGACTTGTCGGCCACCTGCCATCCCGCCGGCGCACCGGCCCGGATCAGGGTGTCGCCCGTCGCGTTGCCGCCCATCCACGCCAGGAGCGCCGTCCGGTCGGCGGGCTCCAGGTAGGAGCCGTCGACGAGACGGATCAGGTCGTCGGCGAACGCGGCAGGGGTGGTGGTGTCATCGGTGCTGCCCGGTTCGATCACGTTCAACAGCGGCTCCGCGTTGACGACCTCGGTCACCTCGTCGCCGAGCGCGACGAGGGCGGCGTCCAGCGCGGTCGGCCCTCCGATCCGGGCGAGGACGAGGTTGAGGGCCGTGTTGTCGCTCCGCCGGACGGCGGCCTCCGCAAGCTGGGACAGGGTGAGGCCGGTCTCCACCTGTTCACTCGTCACCGGCGAGTAACCGGCCGCCTCGACATCCTCAGCCGACCAGGTGACGACTTCGTCACGCGCCGAGCCGCGCACCTCGTGGAGGAAGACAGCTGCGGCGAGCGCCTTGATCGTCGAGGCGTACCCGAAGCGCTCGTCAGCCCGGTACGACAGGCGGGCACCGGTCCCGGTGTCGACGGCGCTGATGCCCACGCGCGCGCTGAACTCGGCCTCCACGGCTTGGAACTCGACGGACAGGTCGGGCATCGACGCGGGCGGGGCCGACGGTGGGGCCGAGGTTGGAGAGCTCGGCGACGCCGACGGGGACGGAATAGCGGAGGCGCACCCCACGAGCCCGAGCACCAGCCCACCGGCCAGGGCGACGGCGACGACGGCGGCGACGACGCCACCGGTGCTCCGCGTCATCGACGAACACCGGCCTGCCCAGCGACCTGCTGATCGAGGCGCTCGAGGTCCGCCTCGACCATGGCGACGTCACGCGCGAACGCGGCGTCGTCCAGCTCGATCTGGCGCACGGTGAACACCAGCTCGGCACCCTCCGGATGAGCCAGGACGCGCACGGGGTTGGTCACGACGGTCCCGGACGGCAGGGTCACGTCGTGGTCGAGCACGCCGAGTCGGTTGTGCTCGACGAATCGGACCTCCACCCGACCCATGGGCGACTCGACGAACAGCGTGTCGCCCTCGCGGACCACCTCGGCCTGAGCGAGACCGGCCGCCCACCGCGGGAGGTTGTCGATGTCCGATGCGTACTCGTAGACGGCATCCGGCGAGGCACTGATGACCCGGCTCACGTGATGACTTCTCATGCTGGCATCTTGCCAGGCGCAGACTCGGGCACGATGCCGCGAGGCCATCGCGAGTCCACTGCCGCGGTCAGCGATCCACCTGCGCAGTCATGGCGATCGATACGAGGACGCCCGGAAGCTCCGGTCCGAGCCGGGCGACAGCACGTGCCGGGCGCGGCTCGTCGAAGAAGTCCGCATACGCTTCGTTCAGACCCGCGAAATCGTCCGGGTGGGCGAGCAACACGGTGACCATCGTGATGTCGGCGATCGTGCCTCCACCTGCGTTCAAGACAGCCTCGCAGTTCCGGAGCGACTGCTGGGTCTGGTCCTGGATGGAGGGCCCGGCTGACACTCCGGTCGCCGGATCGACTCCGACCATGCCGGAGACCGAGATCGTCGAGCCCGCTCTCACACCCTGGCTGAAGAGCGGAGAGCTCGGTGCGTTCGGGGTACTGATGACATGGCGTTCCATGACCGGAGCATAGGCCTCCAGCGATCGCGGCGGCAGAGGCAGATCGCTGCAGGTCCCGAGCGAGTGACGTTCGGCTGGCGCCCGTCCACCGAGAGTGCCCGCTCTGCTTTGCACAACGCCTTCGACGACCAGAACGGGCGCTCTCCGTCGGACTCGAGGCACCCTGCCGTCAGGACCCCGAGCGAACCCCGGCGACGGCCCGGTCGTAGAGCACGCTCAGGTCACCCACTCCACCACCGGAGACCCAGCGTTCACCCGCGACGTCCAGGCACGCGATGGCGGTCGCGACGATCGCCTCAGGCGCCGGGTCGTCGTCGCCCACGGCGAGTCGCCTGCGGATCTCGGGGACGAGCAGCGCCTGCCAGTGGAGGTGCTTCTCGATACTCCGGGAGCGCAGAGAAGGCGTCCGGTACATCATCGTGGCGATCTTCAACGTCACGCCGGGCTGGATCTGGAGGGCGTCGACCGCCTGCATCGCCAGGCGCAGGGCGTCCCATGGCTCCACCTCGTCGGGGACCGCCTCGAGCGCCTCGCGGACGAGCTCGCCCTGACCGGCGAGATCCCCCAGGACGACGTCCTCCTTCGTTCCGAAGTAGCGGAAGAAGGAGCGTCGCGAGATACCAGCCTCGGCAACGATCTGGTCGATCGTGGTCTGCTCGAACCCCTGCTCCAGGAACAGCTCCATCGCCACGCGGGCGATCTCCGCGTAGGCGGCTTCTCGGGAGCGCTGCCAGAGCGACGGTTGGGCCTGCATGCGGCCAGGATATCGCACTGCCTAGTTGACACTCAGTGCCAGTAAGGCATACAGTGCGAATGTGGCGGGTCCGTCGCATCCCATGCTGCTGTCGAGGAGTTCCGATGCCCGTCCCCCGCCCCACCCAGACCGTGCTCATCACCGGAGCATCCTCCGGGATCGGCGCAGCGTTCGCCCGAGCATTCGCAGCCAGAGGATCGGACCTCGTGCTCGTCGCCCGCCGCCGCGACCGTCTCGACGCCCTCGCCGGAGAACTCCAGGCAGCACACGGCGTCCGCGTTCTCCCCCTCGCCCAGGACCTCTCGGAGCCCGCCGCCGTGAACCGGATCACCGAAGCCCTCGCCGAGGCCGACATCCGGATCACCGGCCTCGTCAACAACGCGGGCTTCGGGACGTTCGGCCCCTTCCTCCAGGATGACCCGGGACATCTCGTCCTCGAGATCGCAGTCGACGTCAGCGCGCCGGTTCAGCTCAGTGCTGCGCTGCTCCCAGCCCTGGTGGCGGCCGGCTCGGGGTTCCTCATCAACGTCGCGAGCATGGCTGCGTATACGCCGACGCCTCGAATGGCCGTCTACGGCGCATCGAAGGCGTTCGTGCTGAGCTTCACCGAGGCGCTCTGGGCGGAGACCCGCGGGACGGGCGTCACGGTCTTCGCACTCTCGCCGGGGGCCACCAGTACGGAGTTCAACGCGGTCGTCGGAACGGAGGACGCGACAGCTGGAGCCCGCATGCGAACACCGGAGGACGTGGTGGCCACGGCACTCGTCCACCTCGCACGACGCAACCCCGGGCCGAGCGTGATCGACGGGCGTGTGAACCGCGTCAGCAGTGGCCTGAGTCGCGTGATGAGCCGACGAAGCGTGAGCTCGATGATGCACCGCCTCACCGATCCCGCACGTCGGCGTTGACCGGTCAGCATGCCGAGAATGCCCGTTCTGCTCGCTGAGCGTGCTCGGAAGAGCAGAACGAGCACTCTCGGACGGGTGCGCGCAGACCGTGGGCCGACTCAGACCGCCGGCGCGTACGGGTCGCGGAGCGCGCGTCGGAGCACCGCCCGCTCGGCGACCGTCCACAGCGCGCTCGTCGCGAGGTAGACGGCGGCCGCGAACGGGACGATGGCCGCGAAGCCGACCGAGAGGAACGGGAGCCAGCGCATGATGGGTGCGATCGCGGCGGCGCCGGCGGGAGCAGGTGTCCGCGCCGCTGCAGCTTCGTCCGGTACGGCCGCCCATCGTGCGCTCGCCCGCCTGGTGAGTTCGATCGCGAGGCCGAGCAGCAGGAGGACGATGAGGAACGGCCAGATCGCCGTGACCGTGGTGCCGATCAGTTGGAACAGGTTCGCGCCGAGCGGGACGCCCCCGACCACCCCGGACAGCAGCGCATTGGCATGACCGGCGATGTCCTGGTGTATGAACAGGGCGTAGACCGCGGAGACCACCGGTGCTTGCGCGAGCAGTGGCAGGCAGCCCGCGACCGGCGAGGTGCCGTGCCGCTGGTAGAGCTCGACGAGCGCGCGGTTCAGCTCCTCGGGTCGACCGGCGTAGCGCTTACGCAGGGCTGCGAGTTCCGGGGCGAGGCGGCGCCTGGTGCGCTCGGTGCGGACCTGCGAGACGCCGACCGGCAGTAAGAGCAGCCGGACGAGCACGGTGAGGACGACGATGGCGAGCAGCGGCGCCCACGAGCCCGTCATGGGCTCGAGGAATCCGCCGGTCGCTTCGACGAACCCGGCGAGGCCGTCGAGGATGGTGGAGACGAACGGGATGGTGGAGAGGTCCATGAGTGGTCCTTCGATCGAGAACGGGAGAGGATCGTTCGACCGCCACGGACCACCGGGGCGCTACTGCACGCTGAACCCGGCCGTTCCGACGGTCACGATCGCGCTTCCGGGCGCTCGAGACCGGACGTGCCCCGGTGCGTCGGGGTTGTTGTGGGTGACCAGCACGCGGAGGTTCTCGACCTCGCGCAGCTCGACGGGTCCGGTGCGTGGCCGGAGCGTCACGCGCACCTGGAGGATGACGGCGATGAGGACCGCCGCCGCGGACACGGCCCCGATGAACCCGAGCACCATGAGGGCGGGGATCACGACGTTCCCGCCGCCGCCTGCCCCGAGCAGCGCGAACGTCCGCGCCACGAGTTCGAGCAGACCGACCATGGTTCGACGGTATCAGGAAGCGCGACGCTGGGGTCGCAGTCCGCACGCTCAGGAGCTCGACTCCGGCCGTGGCGTGGGTCGCGACACCTGCGGACGGACGCTCAGCTCAGCGACGCACACACGGACCGGACGCGGACAGGACGATGACCGGCCCCCACTCGGCCGTGTCCGCGAACTCGTCGAGACGCACGTAGTAGCCGTTCTCGGAGAAGAAGGCGACGGCGCTGGTGGCGTCCGAGGAGTCGTCGGCTGCGACCTTCTTCTCGACCTTCCACGCCGCTCGGTCGGCATACCTCGCGGCAGCCTCGTCCAACCAGGCGTTCCGGTCGAAGTCCTCCGCGACATCCACGGTGACGATGCCGTTGAACTGGACTGCGCCGCCGTTGCACGCGATGTCGACCTCATCCTCGCTCACCGTCGACGCTCCGTCCGGCAACGTCGCTTCGAACTCCTCACGCAGGGAGAGCGCCGCCTCCTTGGCGGACTCGTAGCTGGGCCCTCGTTGGAACGCCCCACACCCCGCGAGGGTTCCGACGATGCAGATGGCGAGGAACGTGCTGAGGGCGCGGCGCATGAGGCCTTCCTACCATGACCGAGGTCGACTGCCTCGCCTGCTCGGATGCGCCGTTCACGCGATGGCCGAGTCCGGCCGTCGCAACGCCCGGCGATCGACCGATCAGCGGCTGGGCCGTCGCTCGAACGCGACACGCCCCGACTCCGCCCAGTTGGCGAGGAGTTGCATGCGGTCGGCGGAAGCGGATCCGGGCTCGGCGGAGAAGACGAGCATCTGCAGGCCACGATCTGAGGCCAGGTCCATGCTCTGGTAGTTGAGGGCGAGATCGCCGACGATCGGATGGTGGACGTTCTTGGACCCACCGCGGTGCTCCCGGACGTCGTGGGCACCCCAGAGCTTGCGGAACAGGTCGCTGCGCGTGGACAGCTCGCCGACGAGGTCGCTGAGTTCCCGGTCGTAGGGTGAGCGGCCGGCTTCGGCGCGGAGGATCGCGACGATCTGCTGGGCATTGCCCTCCCAGTCTTGGTAGAAGGTCTGGGAACGCTGGTCGAGGAACACGAACCGCGCCGCATTGACCGGCGGGCTCACGTCGTCGAACATCTCCGAGAACAGCGCCCGACCGAGCGTGTTGGTGGCGATGGCGTCGAGCCGCCCGTTCTGCACGAAGACGGGAACCGTGGACATCGCATCGATGGTCTGTTGCATGCCGGCCGTCAGTGTCGTCGTCCGTGTCTGCCGCCGCCGCTGCGGCCGGATTCCGGCGTTCGCGGTGCGGATGAGCCCGGAGAGGTGCGCATGCTCCGCCTCGGTGAGCTGCAGGGCGCGGCTGACCCCGTCGACGACGGCTTCCGAGACCCCGGTGGCGTTTCCTCGCTCGAGCCGCTTGTAGTACTCGGCGCTCATCCCTGCGAGCAGCGCGACCTCCTCGCGGCGGAGTCCGGGCACGCGACGCCGACCGCCGTAGTCGGGCAATCCGGCCTGCGACGGCGTCAGCTTCGCCCGGCGCGAGGTCAAGAACTCGCTCAAGTCGTCGTGGATGTCCATGCATCGACGGTACGCCGATCCTCCTCCGGAAGAGGGGCCCTCCTGGTGCACCTGTAGACCGGGCCACGCTCACCGGGGCGCCGAGCGGTTGACTCGGAGCATCACCACCCACCCCTCGGCAGAAGGAGCAGCATGAAGCTCGCACGTCTCGGAACCCTCGAGGTCTCCCGCATCGGCCTCGGCGCCATGACGATGGCCGGTACGTACACCACCGGCGGTGGGCTCGACGACGACGAGTCCGTCCGCACCATCCACCGCGCCCTCGAACTCGGCGTGACGCACATCGACACCGCGGAGGTCTACGGGCCGTTCCACAGCGAGGAGGTCGTCGGACGAGCCATCGCGGGGCGTCGCGATCAGGTCAAGCTCGCCACGAAGTTCGGGCTCGTCTCCCATTCCGGCAAGCAGGGTCGTGTCGCCGACAGCTCGGCAGCGAACGTGCGAGCAGCCGTCGAGGGGTCGCTTCGGCGACTCCGCACCGACCACATCGACCTCTACTACCAGCACCGCGTCGACCAGCACACGCCCATCGAGGAGACGGCGGGCGCCGTCGCCGAGCTGATCGCTGAAGGCAAGGTACTGCACTTCGGGCTCTCCGAGGCGTCTGCTGAAACGATCCGCCGTGCGCACGCCGTGCAGCCGGTGTCGGCGCTGCAGACCGAGTACTCCCTGTGGACTCGCGAGGTCGAGACAGACATCCTGCCCCTCCTCCGCGAGCTCGGGATCGGGTTCGTGCCGTACTCCCCGCTCGGCCACGGCCTCCTCACCGGGCAGCTGCGTTCGTCCGACGACATCCCCGAGGGCGACTGGCGCAAGACGAACCCGCGGTTCACTCCCGAGAACTTCGGTCGCAACCTGGCGATCGTGGATGAGGTCCGCGCCATCGGCGCTGAGATCGGTGCTACGCCGGCACAGACCGCGCTGGCCTGGATCCTCACCCGCGGCGACGACATCGCGCCCATCCCCGGAACACGACGGGTCTCACGGGTCGAGGAGAACACGGCCGCCGATGCCGTGCAGCTGAGCCCCGAGCAGGTCGAGCGGTTGAGCACCCTCACCCCCGCAGCTGGCGCTCGTCACGACGACGCCAACATGGCTTCGATCGACCGCTGAGCACACCGGTGCGGCCTAGTCCGGTTCGGGCCGTGCTGTGCCGCCTTCGGTCGACCTCGCCGATCACGACGAAGACCGCCCCCACATCGAGCACTATCGGCGCGAGGGCGAGGTCGACTGCCTCGTTCCGGTCAGGTCGCCGCGCTGAGCGGTCGGTCGTGCTCGTTCGCCGAACCGAGCTCGCTGAACCCGTCGGCGAGGACCTCGGTCAGCAGCCGAGCGTAGCGGCCGTCGGGGTCGAGGTCTGGATCGAAGACGGTCACTGATGCTCCGACCGCGCCAGGAGCGAGTTCGGCCAACAGCGCACGTAACTGCGGCGCGTCCAAGCCGCCGGGATCGGGGCTGTCCACTGCGGGCATGATGCTCGCGTCGAGGACGTCGACGTCGAGCTGCAGCCAGTACCCACGGCCCGCCACCTCGTGCACCGCGACACGCACGTCGCCGGCGGGCTGCTCGATGAACCGCCGGGCCGGAATGACGAGTCCGAGCGTCTCGCGCGCCTGTGCTGCTTCCGCGTCGTCATCGCGGTGCCCGATGTGCACGACGCGTCGCGGTTCGAAGTACGGGCCGAGACCGTCGATGTCCGCGATCGCCGGCCAGTGCAGGCCGACGGCGGCGGCCAGGTCCTCCCCCGCGACGCTCGCACAGGCGTCGCTGTTGCCGGGATGTCTGAAGTCCGTGTGGCCGTCGACGTGCACCAGTCCTGCCCGCCCACGACGCGACAACGCCAGACCGATGCCGAGCAGGACACTGCAGTCGCCTCCGACGACGAGCGGAGCGTCACCGGCGTCGAGGACCTCCGTCAGCCGAGCGGCGAGACGCCGCGCATGATCGACCATCGTCGCTTCGTTGCGGACGTGGACACTCGGGCGGGTGTCGTCGTCGTCGAGGTACCGCCCGGCAAGGAGCACGCCTGCATCACGGGCCCCGGCCGATTCGAGCCGCCGGAACAGTCCGGCCTCCCGCAGAGCCGACGGAGCTTTATCCGCGCCGGGCACGCTCCCCCGCTCCGGTGGGCGGAGCCCGAGGTTCGTCGGAGCGGAGATGATTGCGATCATCCCGTCAGCCTGACAGAGCGCACCGACAGTCGACAGTGCCGGATCCCGGCCAGATCATCCGCCGACGAACGGTTGCGTCGTACACATCAGCCCATCAGTGGGTACCAGTGCCGGTCGCGCAGCTGATGCTCGTCATCGTCGAGACGCACCCACGCGCCATGAGCCATCGGAGTCGCGACTGAAGCCCACACGCCGAAGTGGGCGACCGGCGCCGGCCAGTCGTACCCGTCGGCCGGTGCCTCCACGACGTTGCGTACGGCGCCGATGAAGTGCATGCCCGTGTGCTCGCCGGTGATGCGCTGTGCCAGCTCACGGGCGGTCGCCGTGCCGTCGGCATCATCGGATGCGGCCTCGAGCATCGGCAGATCGAGCCGACCTGTCCCCTGCCTCGTCACGCAGAACACCCGGTCGGCGTCGCGGAGGAGCAGGCGCACGACCGCCATCGGCCGCGGTGGCGTCGTCCGGCGGATCACCTCGGCCCTGCCTCCCGGAGGAAGCCACGGCGCGTCGTGCGTCACGTGGACGAGCGTCTCGTCTTCGTTCACGCCGCGAGCGTACCCGAATCGAGGGAGCGTGACCGGAGCCGCCTGCTCGAGCTCTCAGTCAGATGCGCTCAGCGAGATCGCTACTCGTTGGCCACCCCGAGCGGCGGGAGGATGCCCTGGGCCGCCGCCACGGCTCGGGCGACGATGAGCGGCGGGTCGACGATCGCTCCGGAGACGATCAGTGCGTCGAGCTCGGACAGCGGGATGCGCTCGAGCCGCACCTGCTCCGCGGGATCCGACAGGTCTGCCAGGCCGGGGCGGAGGCCGCGAGTCGAGATGAACAGGTGTGTCGGCCAGGACGCCCGCCCCGGGTTCATGAAGAAGGTGTGCAGCGGTCGGAGGTCGTCCGGAACGATACCGAGCTCCTCTTCGAGCTCACGCCGAGCGGCATCGAGCGGGGCTTCGTCCGTTCGACCGGCACCGCCCGGCAGGTCGTGGATCCAGCGGTCGAGCGGGTATCGGTACTGCCGGGCGAGGAGCACGTCGTCGCCGACGATGATCAGCGAGGCGACGGAGAAGGGAACGCTCTCGTCGACGACATACCTCGATCGCGACCCGTCCGGCAATCGGACCTCGTGATCGACCAAGGTGACCCGACCTCGGTGGACCGTCGTCTTCTCGAGCGTGGTCCAACGTGATTCATCCGGAACAAGCATCCGCCCACCCTACGGTCGACTGCCGTCCGGCGATCATGTCGTCAGCGGAAGTCGCCCAGCTGACGCTCGACGGGCACCGTGCCCTCGACGATCACATCGCCGGTGTGGGCAGTCGTAACGGTCTCGATCAAGACGATCTCGACCTCCTCATCGGCGATGGGATTGTGCTGCACGCCCCGCGGCACCACGAAGAACTGGCCCGCCGTGAGCACGACCTCCTCATCGTCGGGGAGCTGGATACGGAGTGTGCCCGAGACGACGAGGAACATCTCGTCTTCGTTCGCATGGTCGTGCCAGACCAACTGGCCGAGGAGCTTCGCGACCTTCACGTATTGATCGTTGACCCGCCCCACCACTCGAGGAGTCCAATGGGCCTCGACCTGTCGGAGTTCGGCGGCGATATCGATTCCGGAGAGAGCGGTCATGCGTCCATCCTCTCGCGACTGACGTGGAGAGGGGCGCGGCGCCACCCCTCAGTCTCCGAGGGAACGGGCTCCCTCGTCGCCGTCCTGGCGGCATGGCAGCGCCGCTCGGCCGCGACCCGCTCGTCATCGGGGTGACGGTGACGACACCCGTGACCCGATGGCGCGCCTCACCTACGATGACGTGATGGTCGACGACAACGAGCGCGGATTCCGTCGCGCCCTCATCGAAGCGAGCGCCCACTTCGGGCTCGATCATGAACGCCTCGAGCAGCTCGGTGGGATGACCGGGCGGGTGTTCGGGATCGACGACGCCGTGTTGCGCCTCGGCTCCCCGGAGACGATCGCGCACGAACTCGCCGCTGCGAACGCAGCCTCCGTGGCGGTGCCGGTTCCGGCGACCGTCGGCACCTTCGTCCCGACCGAAGGCGGACCATGGGCGGCCGCGCTCATCGAGCGGGTCGACGGCACCGTCGCCGCCGATCTCAGCGGCGTGACCGCGGAGCGGGCCTTCACGAGGGGTCTCGCCTGTGGTCGTGCGCAGGCGGCACTGTGGACGGTCACCGCCCCTCCGGCGTTCGCCTCCATCGACGGCGAACGCTCGCTCCTGCACCTCGATCTCCACCCGTTGAACATCCTGGTGGGGCCGGACGACCGTGTGACCGCCGTCATCGACTGGACCAACGCCGCAGCCGGGCCGCCGGACTACGACCGGGCCAGGACCTCCGCCATCTTCCGGCTGGACCCGCACGCGATTCCGCTGCTCGACCAGCCGGTGTGGCGGGCGTTCCTCGCAGGATGGACCGACGGCGCGAACCTCGACGAGGCGTCAACGGCTGCGCGCATCTGGGCCTGCCGGTTCATGCTGCACGACCTGCAGCATCGCCACCCCGGGAATGCGTTGGACCATGTGCGTCGCGAACTGGAGCTCCTCGAGCAGGCCATCGAGAGTGCGCAATCCGTCCCCTGACGCTCCGGGCAAGAGCAGAGCGGGCGCTCTGGGCGGCGTCGTCAGGCCGCACGAGGAACTCGTACTCGTCGATCGGTCGGATGTCGATCACCGGCGTCCCGTCGACCGCCGAACCACCGCCAGTTGCACCGCGGTGAGTTGCCTGCTCACGTGGTCGTCGAGGGAGTCGGCGGCCTCGCGGCTGAGCCGGGGTGTGTCGGAGGTGTGTTGGAGGCGGTCGAACACCGCCGCCAGACCGTCTGCCACGGCGTCGATCAGCTCGTCGGACGCGTCGTCACCGAGACCGAGGAGAGCCGCGGTGACGTCAGCGAGCTCCGCGATCGCAGAGTCGTCGAGCGCGCCGAGCTCGGCCAGCGTCTTCCGGTCGAGGAGCAGCTCGAGCAGGACGGAGGCGTCCCGCTCGGTTTCGACGGATCGCGGCGACAGGTCCTGCCGTCGGCCGAGAGCGTCGAGGTAACGCTGCGCGTACGCAGGGGTGTCCACTCGCGTCCCGTGCTCGCGCAGCGCGCTGATCATGTCCCGCCGCACCTGGAGCTCCTCGATCTGCTCCGCGTACTGCTCGTCCAACCGCGTGAGCTCGTCCTCGAGGTCGGCCGACGGATCGATGCGGGCGAGCGGCACGCCGAGATCCGCGAGTCGTCTCACGCGCAGCACTCGGACGAGGTCGGAGGCTGCGTAGTCCCGGTAGCCGTTCGCGGAGCGCTCGGGTTCGGGCAGCAGACCGATCTGGTGGTAGTGACGGAGCGTGCGCACCGAGACGCCGGCCAAGCGGGCGAGGTCACTGCTCCTCACACCGTCACCTCCTCTCGCCGCCGCGCGGATGACGTCAGCCACGGCGCCAGCTTCCACAGTACGCAGGTAACCGTGGCCACGAGCAGCATCGGTACCAGCACGATCGGGCCGGTCGGCGTCGACACCGTCGCCAACTCCCCGGCGAGGACGACCGGCACGAGCAGCAACGTGTTGTTCGCCGCGTGGATCAGGATCGGGACCTCGAGACCACCGGTGCGTTCGGCGAGGACCGCGAAGCCGATCCCCATCACGACGTAGTACGCGACACCCCACGGATCGGTCGCCCCGTGGATCAGCCCGAACTGCAGCGCGGTCACGGCGGTGGCGACCGCGAACGAGACGACCGGACGAGCGAATCGCGCCCCGATCGCCCGGAAGATCAGGCCCCGGAACAGGTACTCCTCGCCGGCCGACTGCAGCGGAATGGTCACGAGCGCGACCACGCAGAGCACGAGATTGACCGTCGTCCACTTCGGAGATCCGGTGCCGAGGAACGGCTGCATGATCACCGCGTAGGCGACCCACACCGGCAGCACGACGACTGAGGCTCGCGCGAGAAGCATCCACCGGAAGCGGCCTGTCACCGAGGCCAACGCTCCTGGCGAGGCGCCGTACACGAGTTTGTGGAGCACCATGCTGACGGGGATGAGGAGCGCGACGAGGACGTTGCCCGCCGCCCAGAATCCGACCGTGAAGGACGGGTTCGCCGGGTCGAACGGGGTGACACCGATCAGTCGATCCACTGCTTGGCCGACCGGGATCGCGGCGACACCGAGCACCACCACGAGCGTGAGGATGCCACTCACGGCGGCCACGAGCGTGCGCCAGAGCTGCGGTCGATACCGCAAGCCCTGCACGTAGCCGGAGAGGTGGGATGGAGTGTTCGACGGTGAGTCGGGCATGAGGGTTCCTTCGCTGAGGGGACGGACATTCCTAGCGAAAACCATGACGTCACGTCGGAGTCAAGCTCCGCCCACATCGGAGTCGGGAGCCGCACATGCTGCGAGCACCCGGATTCAGCGACGGTATGAAGAGCGCCGGAGCCGCGCCGTGGGTCCGACTCGGGTTCCTAGCCATCCTCGCGCTGATCCTGGGTTTCAACCCATCGATGCCGCTGCCGCTGAAACTCGTCGCACTGTCGCTGGTCGTCCTCAATCTGGTGTTGACGCTCCTCAAGTGGCGCGCGGCCCGGCAGCGTCGATCGCTGCCCGAGGACGGTGATCCCTCGTAGGCTGCAGGCCCTCCACCGATTCCGCGGGAACCACCGCACCTGCGCACGGTGCGATCGTCTTCTCGGCACCCTGCCAGACTGGCGTCGATGATCATCCGCACCGAACGAACCACCCTCGAACCGATCTCACCGGCGCTCGCGCGACGCATCGTCGAACGCGACGAGCGTGACGGTGACGCTTGGCACCCGGAGTACCCCTTCGCCGATGAGCTCGGTCCGCTCCGCGGTCTCGCGGAATCGACCGTCAGCGACCCGATCTTCACGATGTACCTCATCCGTGATGCCGACGGTTCGGCCGTCGGTGGACTCGGCTTCTTCGGACCGCCCGACAGCGACGGTCGCGTCGAGTTCGGCTACGGTCTTGTCCCTGCCGCTCGCGGGGTCGGACTCGGGACGGAGGCGGTCGTCGGCGCACTGTCGTTCGCCGCAGCGCATGGCGCAGAACGGGCGGCCGCGGAGACCGACGTCACGAACGTCGCATCCCAGCGGGTCCTCCTGAAGGCGGGACTCGCAGAGACCGGACGCACGGCCACGACGGTGTCGTTCGCGCGCGAGCTCTGACAGGAGATGCAAGCCATGGTCGAGAGCTGATGCCCCCATCCACCCGCGCGAAGCGTGAGCAGACCGTCGGGGTTCCGGGGAACGACGTATGGATCCCGTCAGGACCGCGACTCGGGCGGGTGGCGAGGCGTAGACCGGAGATCATGACCCTCACGACGATCCTGCCCTCGCTCCGCCGCAGCATCCCGGACCCGTTCGTCCCCGACCGCTGGCCGGCACACACCCACCTCAGTACCACGGACGTGATCGTCGACGACGTTCCGATGCTGCGCCTCATCGAGCAGTGCGGAACCCCGTGCGTCCATACGGCGACAGCGGTGATCGCCGGCACGGGCGGGTGCCCCTCGCCCGTCGAGCAGACCTCCGTGGTCGTCACGCGCGTCGTCGCTGCGACGTTCGGCGAGGACGGCCATCACCTCACCCTCGACGCCTGTCTCGCAGACGTCGAGCCGTGCTGGTCGGAACTCCGGCTCATCGGGCGAGCGTCGACGACGCACACGGTGTCGTTCCACCTCGACAGCGAGGCAGGAACCGAGCAGCGCGTGCTGCTCCCCCGCGACCTCGCACCTGGTGACCTGCTCGCCGTGCCGTGTCGCGGTGCGGTCGCTCAGGCGGTCGGTTCGGCGTCGGGCTTCATCCAGAACGGCGAGTAGTGGTACCCGTCGGGGTCGTCGAACTGGCGCTGGTACATGAACGGGTAGTCGTCGGTGTCGCCGACCCGGCCACCCGCGGCACCGGCGCGCTCGACGAGCTCGTCGACCGCCTCGCGGCTCCCGAGGTCGAACGAGACCGTGACCTTCGAGGGCGTGTCCGGTCCGCCGATCAGCTCCTCGGTGCCACCGACGCTCGCGTACATCTCGCGGCTGCCGAGCATGACGTACTGCTCGGGCGCGATCTCGAAACACGACACCTGGTCGGTGGACATCGCAGCGTTGCGGGTCCAGCCGAGGGCGTCGTAGAAGGCGGTCGCGCGTTCGACGCTCTCGACCGGACACGTGATGAAGAGGCTCATGCGGTCAAGCTACGCCCGGCGTGAGCGCGCCCACAAGGACATCTTTCCGAGATTCACTCGCGCGCCGCCCATGGCACGGTCGGATCGATCGTCGTCGCGATCCGCGCGCTGATCTCGGCGAGTTGCCGCACCTGCGCCTCCGTGAGCGAGCCGAAGACGAGCTCCTCGACCAGGGCGTGGTGCGCGGGGGTGGACCGGGCGACGTGGTCGTGGCCGGCGTCGGTGAGGACGGCGAGGGTGAACCGACCGTCGATCGGATCGACCTCGCGCCGCGCCCACCCCTGCTTCTCCAGTCGCGAGATCGCGCGGGAGAGCCGGGAGAGCGTGCTGCTCGCGTAGCCGGCGAGGGTGCTCATCCGGAGCGTGCGGTCGGGGGCGGTGTCGAGCGCGAAGAGCAGCCCGTGCTCGTAGTGGCTCAGCCCGCTGTCGCGCTGCAGCTGGGCGTCGAGCGCCGAAGGGAGCCGCTCGAGCAGGGTGGCGACGGACGCCCAGGCCGCGAGACGGTCGCCGGTGAGGGCGGGGCGTTCGGCGGAGTCGGTCATGGGACGAGCCTATGCGACTTGCCTGGACAAGTGAATCACTCTAGGATGACTTTCCTGAGCAAGTGAATCGGCGGATCGCCGACAGAGGGAGACGAGATGGACCTGCAGCTCCGAGGCAAGACGGCCTTCATCAGCGGATCGACCGGTGGCATCGGCGCAGCCATCGCCCGGACGCTCGCCGCGGAGGGTGCACGGGTCATCGTGAACGGGCGCTCCGAGCCGGCGGTGCAGGATGCGGTCGCCACGCTTCGGCGGGCGTACCCCGATGCCGGCCATGACGGGATCGTCGCGGACTTCGCCGATCCCTCCTCCGTCGAGCGACTGCTCGGTGACCTCGGCGCCGTGGACATCCTGGTGAACAACGTGGGCCAGTTCGGTCTCGCGGAATTCGAGTCCATCTCGGACGACGAGTGGTCCAACGTCCTCGAGGTCAACCTGATGAGCGGCGTCCGACTGTCCCGGCACGCCCTGCCAGGCATGTTGGATCGCGGCTGGGGACGCGTCCTCTTCGTCAGCAGCGAGTCCGGCGTGGACATCCCCGCAGACATGATCCACTACGGCGTCACGAAGGCCGCGATGATCGCCCTCGGCAACGGACTCGCGAAGCTGACCCGCGGCACCGCCGTGACAGTCAACACGATCCTCGGCGGCCCGACCTACTCGGACGGCGTCGCCACGACGATCGAGTCGATCGCCGCCGACCAGGCCGCTCCCGTCGAGGCGGTGAAGGCGTCGATCATCGGACGCAACCACACCACACTGCTCGAACGCTTCATCGAGCCCGAGGAGATCGCCTCGCTGGCGGCCTACCTCGCGAGCCCACTGGCGTCGGCGACGAACGGCGCAACCCTGCGCGCGGACGGCGGAGTGCTGACCGGGATGCTCTAGCCATGCCGCGTGGGCTGCACGCCGCGACGGTCACGCCAACCACTGGCCGAGCGGGTGGACCAGGTACCGCAACGAGTAGGCCTCCCAGATCGCCCCGATGACCAGGAGAGCCAACGCCGGAGGGACGAGCGCACCGATCCGCCGCAGCCCCTGCAGGTACCCCTGGCGGTGGCGCACCACTCCGGCGAGCGCCGGCCGAACCCAGAGCACCCCGTGCAGGTACACACCGAGCAGCAGGAGGATGTACGCCTGGAGCTCGATGACGAGCGTGAGCGCGTGCGGAATGAGCGCCACCCATCCGTCGTCGCTCAGGGGCACGAGGGTGATCCCGGTCTGGACCACCCAGAACCCGAAGGCCGCGAGTCCTGCGAACGGCACGACGACGGACGGCAGGACGATGGTGAGCAGGCTCAGTCGGAGGACGTTGACCGCCAGGATCATCAGCGCGAACAGCGGCGGCGTGTTCACGAGCTGCGTGACGAGCGCGGCGGTACCGTCTTCGACCATGGCCGACTCCCGAGCGCGCGTGAGGTCGGGGAAGGCGAGACCGATGAGAAAACCGACCACGGTCAGCCCGTACGCCACGGCGTTGAGGACGAGGTAGGCACGCCGGTGCTCACTGATGACCCGGAACGGTCGGAGTGCTGGTGCGTGCATGGTGCTCCTCGGTCGGTTCGATCGGCCGGACGGACTCGGCGACATCAAGTCCCCGCTCCGCTGTCGAGCAGCCAGTGGTAACGGAGGCGGGAGGCTCGCTCGATCGCGCCGAGCGCCGCCCCGATCCCGAGGGCGACGTTCAGCCACGGGTCGAGATGCAGCGGGGACTCGAAGGTGCCGAGGGTGTCGGCGATCGGCGGGATCTGCGAGATCGGTTCCGCGATCTGCAGTGCGTTCAAGCCGATGCCGACGAGCAGGAGGACGATCGACAGCGCGCCGAGGACCGAGCTGGCGACGGGGTGTCGCTGAGCGAGTTGCAGGCGTCGACCTTCCGCCGAGCGAGAATCCGGTGCGAGCTGCTGCTCGGTGCCGTCATCGGCGAGGAAGTGGCAGCGGCGGAGACCGGATTCGCTCACCCGCACTTCGATGTGCCCGCCGTGCACGGCGAAACGCGCCGGCACCCGGGAGACCAGGTGGAGGGCGCCGTCCCGGTAGAGCCTCGCTCTGACGACGCCGTCCGACGCGTCACCTCCGTGACGGACATCGATCGTGTGCACGACGATTCGACCCTCTGCATCGCGGAGGGTGATGGACATCACCGACCGGGTGGTCATCTGCCACCAGCGGAACGGCTTCAACCTGCTGCCATCACCGGCCTTCGCTCGGCGCGTCCACCGGCGCTCCCGCCAGCCCTGTTCCATCCGTCGCGCTCCTCTCCACACCGACCTGGGGGCCGTCGGATCACCTCGACACAGCCATCTCTAGTACAGTGTGATAATCGAGGGACACGCTAGCACGCTGTACTAGAACTGAGAAGGGGGACCCTGCACATGACCGAACCGGCAGGCTCCGACACACGATCCAAGATCCTGATCGCTGCTGCCACGATGCTCGGCGAAGACCCGACGGCACGCCTGAGCGTCCGTGCCGTGGCGGCCAAGGCAGGCGTCAGTACCGGGTCCCTCAGACATTTCTTCCCGACGCAGCAGGAACTCCTCGACACCGTGATCGAAGGACTCCAGACACTCGACATTCCGGACGACCCGATGGCCGACCCGACGAAAACGCCGGCCGAACGCCTGCAGGCATGTCTCCAACTGCTCCTCTCCGCCGTCGGCACGGGTGCCGTCGCGCGACAGAACTGGACCGCGCTCCACGACGCCTACGTCGCATCACCCACACCCGAGGAGTCCGCCCAGACCTTCCTCGCGATGGAGCGGCTCGCCGTCAGCCGCGTGGACCGGTGGCTCGCCCGACTCCACGAGGAGGGCGCCCTCACCGACGGCGATCGAGAGCAGCAGTCGCGTTTCCTGCTCTCGGTCGTGAACGGCCTGTCGCTCGAGCGCGCCTTCCCCGGCGCGCGCGCACGACTCGGGTTCGAGAGCTCGTCCCTCCGCCTCGCGGTCACCGCCGTCCTGCGCGCGGACGCCTCGTAGCGGCCGGCCGCCTCGTCGACGACAACGGTCGAGCTGGTCCACGAACACCGACCAGGGTCGGCGCGGACGTCACTCGGTCGAGCGACGCTCCCGGACCGCGTCGAAGGTCCGTTGCAGCGCACCGATGGACGACTCGGAGTCGACCTGGGCGACACCGATGAAGAGGCAGTCGACGACCATCAGCTGTGCGATCCGGCTGCCGAGCGCCCCCGATCGGAACGCCGTCTCCCGCGCGGACGTCTGGAGCACGATGTCCGCGCTGCTCGCCAGGGTCGACTCCGCGTGGTTCGTGATCGCGATGGTCGTGGCCCCGGAGCGGGCCGCGAGCCGGAGGTAGTCGACGGTGTCCGCGGTCGCACCGGAGTGCGAGATCGCGACGGCGACCGCCTGCTCGTCGAGGATCGCCGCGGCGGTCCAGGCGGCATGCGGGTCGGGCCACTCGAGCGCCACCCGTCCGATCCGCGAGAGCTTCCGCTGCAGGTCGACGGCGACGATGGAGCTCGCCCCGACGCCGAAGATGTCGACCCGGCGAGCGCCGGCGACCGCGGCGACCGCACGCGTGAGGGCTGCCGTGTCGAGCGCCTGTGCGGTGTCGGCGATCGAGAGGGATTCGTTCGCGGCGACCTTCGCGACGATGTCGTCGAGGCTGTCTCCGGCGACGATGTCGGGCGACTGCACGTTCGTCCCGGCGAGCGCGAGCCGTTCGCGGAGGTTCTCCTCGGTCAGGTCGTGCCGGAAGTCCTTGAAGCGGTCGTAGCCGATCTTGCGCGTGAAGCGCACGACCGTCGTCGTCGACGTCGAGGCCTCCTCGGCGATCTCGGCGACCGACCGCGTCGCGAAGGCGCCCGGGTCGGCGAGCAGTGATTCGGCGATCCGCCGTTCGGAGGGACGGAGTTCGTCGAGACGGGCGCGCACCTCGGTGGACACCGCCCGTGATGTCCGGTGGACGTCGGCTCCCATCGGTGCTCCTCTCGACCGTCAACACTGTACCGTCGGCACCCACCGGCGGGATGTATGGAAATTACCATCTATTGTCGAATTGTGTATGTTTGTTGCACCGACTCGCGACCAGTGCCCACCTCGGGTGCGGACTGGCCGACACGTGTAGCGGAGTACCGCGGGTGCTGCCGGCATGCACGATCCAGGAACCAAGGGAGGTCCCGTGACCAGCTCCACACCACGCAGCGACGTGATCAGCAGCACCGCCCGACGCCGGGCGATCGTCGCCGGCAGCGTCGGCAACTTCATCGAGTGGTACGAGTTCGGGATCTACGGGTTCCTCGCGACGATCCTCGCCGCACAGTTCTTCAGCGACGGCCAGCAGACCGGTATCGAGTCACTCATCGCGACCTACGCGTCCTTCGCGATCGCCTTCTTCTTCCGCCCGGTCGGGGCGGCGCTCTTCGGCCGGATCGGCGACCGGATCGGCCGGAAGCCGACGCTCATCCTCGTCCTGGTCATGATGTCCGGGGCGACCGCTCTCATCGGCATCCTCCCGACGTACGCCTCCATCGGCATCGCGGCGCCCATCCTGCTCACGATCGTGCGCATCCTGCAGGGCCTCTCCGCCGGCGGCGAGTTCGGCGGCGCCGTCTCGGTCATGACCGAGTTCGCCCCGGCCGGGAAGCGTGGCTTCTACGGATCGTGGCAGTCGTTCACGGTCGCGCTCGGACTCCTCGGCGGCGCCGGCACCGTCGCGCTGCTGTCCTCCCTGCTGTCCGAAGCCGATCTGGCGGCGTGGGGCTGGCGGATCGCCTTCCTGCTCGCCATCCCCCTCGGCGCGGTCGCCCTGTTCCTCCGCCTGAAGCTCGAGGAGACCCCGGAGTTCCAGAAGGTCGCCGCCGCCGACACCACCAAGGTCGCCGAGCCGGTCGTGCGTGCGGGTGCCGCCGAGACCGCCAAGGCGATCCTCCTGGGGATCGGCCGCCTGATGGGCTGGTCCGCCGCCGGGTACACCTTCCTCGTCGTCATGCCCTCCTATCTCCAGAGCAGCCTCAACGCCTCGTTCCAGGAAGCGCTGATCTCCACGGTCCTCGCGAACGCCGGCTTCGCCGCGACGATCCTCCCGGCCGGCTGGCTGTCGGACAAGATCGGTCGGCGTTGGGTGATGCTCACCGGCACCGGGCTCATCGTGATCCTGGCGCTGCCCCTCCTCAACGTGCTGCAGAACCCGGACCTCGGCGTCGGTGTCCACGGCCTCGCCGTGTTCGTCGCCGGAGCGGTCGTCGGCCTGATCGCGGGCCCGGGCCCCGCCATGCTCGCCGAGATGTTCCCCACCTCCGTGCGGTACACCGGCCTCGGACTGTCCTACTCGATCTCGAACGCCGTCTTCTCCGGCAGCGCCGGCCTGATCATCACGTCGCTGATCGCCTCGACCGGCGACGTCGACGTCCCGGCGTACTACGTGATGGCCACCTGCCTGGTGAGCGCGATCGCCATCGGCACACTCCGCGGGAACGCCCACCGGGCGGAGCTGCGCAAGTGAGCCGCCCGATGCGCGTCATCGGCCTCATGTCCGGCACGTCGCACGATGCGATCGACGCCGCCGCAGCCGAGATCAGCGTGGACGGCGACACCCTCGTCGTCCGCCCGCTCGGGATGCTCACCGCCGGGTACGACCCGGAGCTGCGAGCCGCGATCACCGCAGCCCTGCCGCCCGCGAAGACCAGTGTCGACGACGTCTGCCGGTTGGACACGCGGATCGGGCAGGCCTTCGCCGAGCTCGCGGTGCGAGCGGTCGCGGAGCTCTGCGACGGTGACGCCGACCTGATCGTCTCCCACGGCCAGACGATGTACCACTGGGTGGAGGACGGCCGGGTCGAGGGCACGCTCCAGCTCGGCCAGCCGGCCTGGATCGCCGAGCGCACCGGCTGCACCGTCGTCGCCGACCTGCGTTCGCGTGACGTCGCGGCCGGCGGGCAGGGTGCACCGCTGGTCAGCATGATCGACGCTCTCTGGCTGGGCGGCGAGACCGCTGCGGCCGTCAACCTCGGCGGCATCGCCAACGCCACCATCGTGCGGCCGGGCCAGGACCCGATCGCGTTCGACAGCGGACCGGCGAACGCGCTCATCGACGCCGTCGTCGCCGAGCACACCGGCGGCGCCCGGCAGTTCGACGCCGACGGCGAGCTCGCCGCGCGTGGCACCGTCGACGAGGAGACGCTCGACCTCCTCCTGCGCGAGCCGTACTACCGGCGGCCCGCCCCGAAGTCGACGGGCAAGGAACTGTTCCACCTCGACTACCTCCGCGAGCGGCTCGCCGGCCGACCGACGCTTCCGATCGAGGACCTCGTCGCCACCCTGACCGAGCTGACCGCACGGACCGTGGCGGACGCCGTCCGCGGGGTGGAGCGCGTCATCCTCGCCGGCGGAGGGGTGCGCAATCCTCAGCTCGTCGCGCGCATCCGGGCTGCACTCCCCGAGGCCGACGTCGTCAGCAGCGACGACGCGGGCCTCCCGTCCGACGCGAAGGAGGCGCTCGCCTTCGCCGTCCTCGGCTTCCTGACGGTGAACGGCCAGGCCGGTTCTCTCCCCTCTGCCACTGGCGCCTCGCACGGCAGCGTCCTGGGCGCGATCGTCCCGGGACACTCGCTCCCCACGCGGACGCTCGACGGGCCGCCTCGCTCGCTGCGGTTCGAAGCATGACCGTCGACAGCCCCACGGACCACCACGACGGCGTCAGCCCGTCCGACCCAGAACGGAGGGCCGTTCGTGCCTGAAGCATCGAGTACCTTGGCAGCGCTCTCCACCGAGGGACGCAACCCGCGCACGGTCGACCTCGACACGCTGGACACGCTCCGGCTGCTCGAGGTGATCAATGACGAGGACCGACTCGTCGCCGACGCGGTCCGAGCGGAACTGCCGAGCATCGCGCGCGCCGTGGAGCGCATCACGGAGGCTCGCCGGCAGGGTGGACGACTGGTCTACCTCGGTGCGGGGACGAGCGGCCGGATCGGACTGCTCGACGCGGTCGAGTGCCCGCCGACCTTCGGCACCGACCCCTCCGAGGTCGTGGGGCTCATCGCCGGGGGCGAGCACGCCTTCGTCGTCGCCGTCGAGGGCGCCGAGGACGACATCGAGCTCGGCGCCTCGGAACTCATCGCGGCCGACCTCCGCCCCACGGACGTCGTCGTCGGTCTCGCGGCCAGCGGTCGCACCCCGTACGTCATCGGCGGGCTGCGCTACGCACGCCACCTGGGCGCTGGGACGATCGCGGTGTCCTGCAACCGGAACGCCAGGATCAGCGCCGAGGCGGACATCGTCATCGAGGTGGTGACCGGCCCCGAGGCGCTCACCGGTTCGACCCGGCTGAAGGCCGGCACCGCACAGAAGCTCGTGTGCAACATGCTGTCCACCGCGTCCATGGTGCGCTCGGGCAAGGTCTTCTCCAACCTCATGGTGGACGTGAAGCCGACCAACGAGAAGCTCGTCGACCGCGCGCAGCGGATCGTCGCCGACGCCACCGGTGTCGAACGGCCGATCGCCGACGCCGCCCTGGAGCAGGCCGGCGCCCACGCCAAGACCGCCGTCGTCATGCTCCTCGCCGACGTGGACGCGGCGACGGCCGGCCGGCTGCTGGAATCGCACGACGGCGACGTCCGCTCGGCCGTGGCTGCGGCGAGCGCCTGAGCAGGAACGAGAGGACACCGTGGAGATCATCATCCTTCCCGACGCCGCCGAGGTCGGTCGCGTCGCCGGCGCGAAGATCGCGTCGATCGTCGCCGGGCGCCCCCAGGCCGTGATCGGGCTCGCGACCGGCTCCAGCCCGCAGGGCATCTACGCGGAACTGGCGCGTCGCGTGCAAGCGGGCTCGCTGTCGTTCGCCGAGGCCCGCGGTTTCGCTCTGGACGAGTACGTGGGCATCCCGGCCGACCACCCCGAGTCGTACGCCAGCGTGATCGCGCGCGAGGTCGTCGCTCCGCTCGGCTTCGACCCCTCGCGCGTCCGCGTCCCGGACGGCCGCGCCGCGGACCTCGCGGCCGCCGCGAAGGAGTACGACGGGGCCATCGCCGAGGCCGGCGGCATCGACGTGCAGATCCTCGGCATCGGGTCGAACGGGCACATCGGGTTCAACGAACCCACGTCGTCGTTCGCGTCACGCACGCGCATCAAGACCCTCGCGCCGAAGACCCGCCAGGACAACGCCCGCTTCTTCGACTCGCCCGACCAGGTGCCGACCCACTGCATGACGCAGGGACTCGGGACCATCCTCGAGGCACGCGAGCTCGTGCTGGTCGCCCAGGGCGCTGGGAAGGCCGACGCCGTCGCGGCCGCCGTCGAGGGACCGCTCAGCGCGTTCGTCCCCGGGTCGGCACTCCAGCTGCACGAACACGCGACCGTCATCGTCGACGAGGCGGCGGCATCAGGGCTGCGGTTGTCGGACTACTATCGCTACACCTACGACAACCGGCCGGACTGGCAACGCTTCGAATGAATCGGCCGGGCGATGGCCGACGACGCCCCATCCTCTGAGGCGTCCGACCACCGTGGCCGCAACGCAGCACCCGCGCAACTCCGCACTCCTGCATCCCGCTGACGCCCGCATTCGAGAAGGAAGCCTCGTGGCACACCCGACCACCGTCCCATCCCTCATCACCGAAGCCATCGGCGAAGCCGTGGGTGACCCCACGCGGATCCGCACCCGGGCGATCGACCTGGCCGCGTACGCCGGGGACGCATCGCACTACCTGCTCACGCCCGAGGCGGTCGTCATCGCGGAGAGCGCTGCCGAGGTCGCAGCGATCCTCCGGGCGGCGACGCGGTCCGCCGCGCCCGTCACGTTCCGGTCGGGTGGCACCAGCCTGTCCGGCCAGGCGTCCGGTTCCGGCATCATCGTCGACACGAGGCAGCGGTTCAAATCCATCGACGTGCTCGACGACGGCAAGCGCGTCCGGGTGCAGCCAGGGGCGACGGTGGCGCAGGTCAACGCGCGACTCACGCGACTCGGCTACCGCCTCGGCCCCGACCCGGCGAGCGAGGTGGCGTGCACGATCGGCGGCGTCATCGCGAACAACTCCAGCGGCATGGCCTGCGGGATCGACGAGAACACCTACCGGACGCTCGAGTCGATGGTGTTCGTCCTCCCGTCCGGCACCACGATCGACACGGCCGACCCGACGGCCGACCGACAGCTCCACGAAGCGGAGCCGGAACTCGCCGAGGGCATCGAGCGTCTGCAGCGCCGCGTGCGATCGGACCCGGCCTCCGTCGCGTCCATCGAGCGCCAGTTCTCGCTGAAGAACACCATGGGGTACGGGATCAACGCGTTCCTCGACTTCGAGTCGCCCGTGGACGTCCTGCAGCACCTCATCATCGGCTCGGAGGGCACGCTGGCATTCGTCGCCGAGGCGACCTTCCGCACCGTCCCCGTCCTGCCGCTGGTGTCGACGGCTCTGGCCGTGTTCCCCTCCCTCGACGCGGCGACGCGCGCGCTGCCCGAGTTGGTCGCGTCCGGAGCCGCCACGCTCGAGCTCATGGACGCGACGTCCCTGACGGTCGGGCAGCGTCTCCCCGGTAGCCCGGCGGAGATCCAGGGGTTCACGCCGCAGGATCACGCGGCACTCCTCGTCGAGTACCGCTCCGAGGACACCGTCGAACTCAGGGACCGCGCGACGGCGGGCGGCGCACTCCTGAACGGTCTGGACGTGCACGCGCCGGTCGTGTTCTCGAGCGACGCGTCCCAACGGTCACGCGCCTGGGCGCTCCGCAAAGGCCTCTACGCCTCGGTCGCGGGAGCGCGGCCGTCCGGCACCACGGCCCTGCTCGAGGACATCGTCGTGCCGACCGCGGCCCTCGCCGACACCTGCGCGAGCCTGCAGGAGCTCTTCGTGCAGCACGCCTATCGCGACTCGGTCATCTTCGGCCACGCGAAGGACGGCAACATCCACTTCATGCTCACCGACCGGTTCGAGGGCGACGCCGCGCTCGGCCGGTTCAACGGCTTCACGGAGCAGATGGTCGACCTCGTCCTCGATGCGGGCGGCAACCTGAAGGCCGAGCACGGCACGGGTCGCGCCATGGCGCCGTACGTCCGCCGGCAGTACGGCGATGAACTGTACGGGGTGATGCTCGAGCTGAAGCGGTTGGTCGACCCGGCCGGGGTGATGAACCCCGGCGTGCTGATCGACGAGGATCCCCAGGCGCATCTCCAGGGGATCAAGCTTCAGCCGACGGTCGAGGAGGAGGTCGATCGCTGCGTGGAGTGCGGGTACTGCGAACCCGTCTGCCCGAGCCGCGACCTGACCCTGACGCCGCGGCAGCGCATCGTCGTCCGCCGCGCCGAGGAGTCCGCTCGCGCTCGCGGAGACATCGCCCTCGCCGAGGAGTTGGCGGACGACTACGACTACGCCGGCGTGCAGACCTGCGCCGTCGACGGGATGTGCCAGACCGCCTGCCCGGTCCAGATCAACACGGGCGCGCTGGTCAAGCGCATCCGGCGCACGGAGGCGGCTCCGGTCGCCGCCGCGGGCTGGAAGGCGGCCGCCACCGGTTGGGGGCCGGTCACACGGATCGGTTCGGTCGCGCTCTCCGGCGCGAAGCTCCTACCGGCTCCGGTGGTCGGTGCGGTGACGGACGTCGCGCGTGCCGTCCTCGGCGCGGACACCGTGCCGAAGTACTCGGGCGATCTGCCGGGCGGCGGACGCTCGCGGAAGGCACTCGGTCGTACGGTGGGCGCCGGTGACGGTCCGACCGTCGGCATCTACGTCCCGGCGTGCGTGAACAGCATGTTCGGCGCGGCGGACGGCGGGGACGGCGTCATGGGCGCCTTCACCCGGCTGCTCGAGCGGGCCGGCCTGAGCATGATGGTGCCCGACGGCGTCGAGTCGATCTGTTGCGGCACCCCGTGGTCGTCGAAGGGGTTCGCGTCCGGCGCTGCGGTGAACGAGCAGCGCACGGTCGAACGCATTCGAGCGGCCGTGGCCGACAGCGGCCTGGTGGTCGTCAGCGACGCGTCGAGCTGCACGGAGGGCTTCGCGAAGCTCCTCAGCGAGAGCGGCGTGGTCGTCGAGGACGCGGTGGCCTTCGCCGCCCGGGAGATCCTGCCGCGGGTCGACGTCTCAGCGCGGATCGAGCAGCTGGTCCTGCACCCGACCTGTTCCTCGCGCCAGATGGGCCTCGACCCGGATCTCGTGCTGATCGGCGAAGCCGTGGCCGAGCGGGTGCACGTCCCCGACGACTGGGGCTGCTGCGCATTCGCCGGTGACCGCGGCATGCTGCACCCCGAGCTGACGGCCTCCGCGACGAAGGCCGAGGCCGCCGAGGTCGCCGCCCTGGGTGCCGACGCGCACGCATCCTGCAACCGCACCTGCGAGCTCGGGATGACCCGCGCCACGGGCGAGGACTACCGCCACGTGCTCGAGCTGCTCGACGCCGCGTCGGCCCCGCCCACCGAGGGTGCACGTTCCGCTCGCTGACACGCGAACGCCGAGCGGAACGGGCACTCCCGGCGGTGACTACAGCGTCTTCGCGAAGGGGTCGAAGTCGACGGGCACAGCCGGGACCGGTGCCGAGATCGAACTCGACACGTCGACGAACTGCCCGCTCTCGACCGATTCCCGCGCGGAGAGCAGGACGTCGAGCACGTGGAAGCCCAACTCGCCGGTCGCGACGTGCGGCCGGTCCTCGGCGATCGCGCGGACCATGTCGAGCAGGCCGAGACCGCGGCCGACGACCACGCCCTCCTGCTCGATCTCGATCCACTCCTGCTCGCCCCACGCGCCGTCACTGATCGAGGTGCGCGCCTGCACGGAGGCGGTGCGACCCTCGAACTGGTTCGGGTCGGGGATGACCAGGGAACCCTCGGTGCCGTGGATCTCGAAGACGCCGTGGCGCTCGAGCGCGGAGTCGAAGCTCAACAGGCTCGACGCCTGCTGGCCGGCCGCGAACGAGGTCAGCACCTGCAGCGACGTCGGCACCTCGACCGGGAAGGTCGTCCCCGCGTTCGGGCCGGTGGCGATGACGCGCTCCTCGAACTTCTTGCGACCGAGCGCCGCGACACGCTCGACCGAGCCGAAGAGGCTGACGAGACCGGTGAAGTAGTACGGACCCATGTCGAGCAGCGGACCGGCCCCCTCGGCGAAGAGGAACGCCGGGCTCGGGTGCCAGACGTCGGGACCGATCGTCTGGAACGTGGTGGAGGCGAACATCGGCTCGCCGATGACCCCCTGCGCCACGGCACGCTTGGCGGTCTGGAAGCCAGGGCCGAGCACCGTGTCGGGCGCCGAACCCACACGGAGGCCCTTCGCGCTGGCATCGCGCAGCAGCTGAGCGGCTCCGTCGCGGTCGAGGCCCAGCGGCTTCTCGGTCCAGACGTGCTTCCCGGCGGCGATCGCGGCGGCGGACACCTCGATGTGGGCTGCCGGGATCGTCAGGTTGACGACGACCTGGACGTCGGGGTGCGCGAGGACGTCCTCGGCCGATCCCCACGCGGGCACGCCGTGCTTCTCAGCCTGGCTCTTCGCCCGGTCGAGCAGCAGATCCCCGACGATCAGGACCTCGACGTCGGGGAAGGACGCGAGGTTCTCGAGGTACGTGTCGCTGATGACGCCGACGCCGATGACGCCGATTCCGACGGGGCCGCTCATGCGACGAACCCACCCTTGACGAGGAAGTCGTAGCTGGCCTGGATGTCGGTGAAGACATCGCCCGGCGAGTTGTCGTACTCGATGACCGCGTACTCGATGGCACCCTCGCCGGCCTTGAGCGCCGCGGCGAGCGGCACCTGGCCGTCGCCGGGGTGGCGCTGGTCGAGGGTCTCGGAGCCGAACGCCGGAGCGTCGGGCGCGAACGGGTTGGACGCCGGAGCGATGCCGTCCTTCACGTGCACGGCGATGAGGCGCGAGCCGAGCTTCGTGACCAGCTCCGTGGCGTCCTGACCACCGGTCAACGCCCAGAACAGGTCGAGCTCGATCGCGACGCGCTCGTCGGTGGTGGCGACGAACCGCTCGTAGGCGGTCTGGCCGTCGAACGACGCCAGGAACTCCTGCGCGTGGTTGTGGTATCCGACCGTGAGGCCGAACGTGGCTGCGACGTCGGCGGCCCGGTTCAAGCGGTCGGCGATGTCGGCGACGCCATCCTCGGTCAGCCAGCGGTCGGCGGCGACGAACGGGTCGATGACGGTCGTGATGCCGATCTCGGCGGCTGCGGCGAAGACGACCTCTGGGGCCGGCGTCGGGATGGATCCGTCGGGGGTCCACAGCTCGTCGGACAGCAGCGGCGCGTGTCCGGTGGGCGAGGCAAGGCCGCTCGCGTCGAGCGCGGCGCGGATCTCAGCGGGACGGCGGACGAAGTCGAACGCTTCGACGTTCTTCAAGCCGATGGCGGCGAGCTTGTCGAGCGAACCACTCGGGTCTGCCGTGAATTCTTTGGCCAGCGTGTAGAGCTGGACGGACGCTACGGGGAGGGACATGATCGTTTTCACCTTCGATTTCGTTGATTGGAACAGCACTATCTGACGCTCTTGATGGGGAAGATCGCCACCGCCCCGAGGATGGCGGCGACCGCACAGACGGTGAACCACAACCCGTAGTTGTTGCCGGTCGGATCGCTCACGTAGACGAGGATGCCACCGATGAGCGGCGCGAACGTCTGGGGGAGGGCGTTGGCGATGTTGAAGACGCCGAGGTCCTTGCCGGCGTTCTCCTGGTCGGGCAGCACGTCCACCACGAGGGCGAGGTCGACGCCGACGTAGATGCCGTAGGCGATACCGAGCAACGCCTCGAGCACGTAGAACGAGCCGACGTCCTGCACGAAGATGAGGGCGAAGGTACCGACCGCGAAGAGCGCGGTGGAGCTCCAGACGAACACCTTGCGGCGGCCGATCCTGTCGGAGAGCCAGCCGGCGAAGTAGCTCGCCCCGATGAGCGCCACCGTGTAGATCAGGACGCTGGTCGAGATGATCGCCGGGATGTCGGCCTCGGGCGCCTCGACGTGATTGAGCAGGTAGAAGAATCGGAAGGTGGTGAAGCCGAAGCTCGCGAAGGTGATGAGGAAGCGCGACCACCAGGCGAGGGCGTAGTCGGGGTGCTTGCGGGGGCTGACCCAGAAGGTCTCGGCCCAGTCGCGCAGGGTGGCGCGGGGCGGGGCGAACGGCAGCCGACGGTCTGGGAGCACAGCGGCGAAGACGACCATCGCGACGATGGCGAGGATCGCGGGCCCGACGAACATGATGACGAGTTGGTCCTGGAAGGCCTGGGCGACGTAGGTTCCGCCGAGGATACCGACGTTCTGCGAGATGCCGAGTGCGGCGGTGACCTTGCCCCGCTGGAAGCGGGGGACCTGGTCGGCGATCGTCGCGATGAACGGTGCGAGCGCCATGTTGGCTCCGAGCTGGGCGAGCGACCAACCGATCGTCGCGACCAGCAGGTCGGGGGCGAGCGCCATGATCGCGAAGGCGACCGTCATGATCACCGTGCCGGAGACGATCCAGATGCGCCGACGCCCCCACCGGCTGGTCGTCCGGTCGGACAGACGACCGAACACGACGTTCGCGATCGTCGCGAAGAGTGCGCCGAATCCGCCGAGCACCGCGGCTGCGCCGGTCGCGCCGTTCTGGTCGATGACGCCGGCGTCGACGAAGGACTGGATCTTGATGCCGATGCCGACGATCGCGGGGCCGAGGAGGGCGATGAAGAAGACCAGCTGTGCGAGGAGCAGCCACGTGATGTAGCTGCGTTTCGCCGGTTGTGTCGGTTCCTCGAAGGCGGAACCACGTCCCGCCGTCGCCGTGGATGTCGTCATGCCCGAAGGCATCCCCGCCGCTGAGCCGCTGGCCGTCGTCATGCTTCCGTCCTCTCGTCGTTGAGTCGCTCCGAGCCGCACCGCCGAAAACCGAGTGGTCGCTCGGTAATCGAGTATGGACGGCCGTTGACGGCTTGGCAAGCCGATGTCGCCGACAGGGACGCAGGCTCGGGCGCGAGGGAGGACTTCTCCACGGAGTCGATGGTTCGAACTGCGCGGACCAGCAACGCTCGGACGCCACCCCCGCAGCCGTGTCATCGGGCAGGATGGTGTTCCGCCATCGACCCAAAGGACATGATGAAGACAGGTCTCCCGAGGTTCCTCTTCCTGCTCGGCAAGAAGGTGTGGGCGAGGGCCGCCGTGTTCACACTGATGGCGGTCGCCTTCGCGCTCGCGGCCGGTTTCATCGGGGGCCTCCTCCCGTTCCGCCTGGTGATCGACCTCGGCCAGGACTCCGTCGGATCGATCCTGCAGATCATCGCGAGTTCCATGCTCGCGGTCACGACGTTCTCCATCACCGCGATGGTGACCGTCTACTCCTCCGCCACCACGATCGCGACGCCGCGAGCGACGCAGCTCATGGTGGAGGACACCACCTCGCAGAATGCGCTGTCGACGTTCGTCGGGGGCTTCACCTTCTCCCTCGTCGGCATCATCGCCCTGTCCACCGGCTACTACGGCGACCACGGGCGCACGATCCTGTTCGTCGGAACGCTGGTGATGATCACGATCGTCGTCGTCACCCTTCTACGCTGGATCGCCCATCTGTCGACCTTCGGCCGCATGTCCGACATCATCGACCGCGTCGAGGCCGCCGCCACGACGTCGCTCACCGCCTATGCGGAGTCGCCGTCACTCGGAGCGAACCCACTGACCGGACCGGACCGCCAGGGGACACGTGTGTTCGCCGACAAGCCCGGGTACGTCGTGTTCGTGGACCTGCCGATGCTGGACCGAGCTGCGGCGAACGCAGGCGTCTCGATCCAGGTGGTCGCGACGGCAGGCCGGGTCGCCGACGCGACGACACCGCTCGCGATCGTCGACGGCGAGGCCGAGACGGACCTCCAGCCGTCGATCAGGCGGGCATTCCGCATCGCCTCGCATCGCACCTACGAGCAGGACCCACGGCTCGGCGTGATCGCCCTGACCGAGATCGGCAGCCGGGCACTGTCACCGGCGACGAACGACCCGGGCACGGCGATCGAGATCATCGGAGCCCTGCAACGGGTCTTCACGGCGACCCTCACCACGACACGCGACGTCGACGTCGACCACCCGCGGATCTGGGTCCGCGGCGTCACCCTGGAGGACCTCGTGACGGATGCGTTCCGTCCGCTGTCGCGCGACGGTGCCGGCATCCTCGAAGTCCAGATGAGGCTGCAGAAGTGCTTCGCAGCGCTGGCCGCCACCGCACCCGATCAGGCGGAGACGTTCCACGCCGCCGCGACACTCGCCCTGCGGCGTTCATCGACCCGACTGGACGACGCCGACACCGAGATCCTGAACGCACTCCACCGTCGCCTCCGCCCCTGAGTACGAACCCCCTCGTCCTCGAGCGGAGACGAGATCAGATCAGGTGCCGACGACTTGTACGATGACGAGCGGAGGCGTCGGGTTTCGGACGCGGGTGGAGGTCGGTGAGGTGGCGGAGGTCGAGGACACGGCCACGGTCGAGGCGACGCTCGTCGCTTCGCGGGCGCTCCTCGGCGTGGTGGCCCGCTCCCTGAGCGGGGTCCTGCAAGAGATCAGCCTGCCGCAGTTCCGCGTGCTGGTGATCCTCTCGACGCACGAACGACTCCGCATCGGGCGGCTCGCCGAGCAGCTGCACATGAACCGGTCCACCTTCTCCCGAGTGATCGACCGGATGACCTCCAAGGGCTGGGTTCGTCGCGTCCCGAGCTCCGACAGCCGCCGGGAGGTCCTCGTGGAGATCACGGACTCCGGGGCCGCGATCGTGTCGGAGGTGACGGAACGCCGACGTCAAGAGATCGCACGGATCCTCGAGCGGATGCCGGTGCACGATCAGCGCGAACTCATGGACGCACTCAACCGTTTCTCGCTCGCCGCCGGCGAACCTGCCGTGTCGGAACTCCTCGACCTCGGCCTGTGAGGCTGCGCGGACGACGCCTCGCGACCGTCAGGGTTCCGTGTTGACACCGACGTGCGCCGGGTCCTCGGTGAGTTCGATCCAGACCCCGCCTGGGAACGCGTCGACGAGAGGCTCCGGGCTCGTCTGGTGCCCCTGGCGCCGGATCGCTTCATCCAGCACCGCGACGAGCATCGCGGTCTGTTTCGCCATCGGCGGCAACGGCGGTATCAGCATCGGTGGATGGGTCCAGCACTCGAGGGCGAGCGACGGCAGTCCCGAGGCCACCGCGTCGATGAACTCATCCGCGAACCGGTCGTGCAGGCCGGATCGGACGCCCCGGTCATCGACGGCTTCGGCGGGCTCACAGCATCGACTGACCGCGTAAGCCAGCAAGAACGCGTTGCAACGCTCCCACGCGTCCTCGGACTCGTCGCGAAGGTGACTGATCGCGGCCGCACGATCATCATCGGACGTCCCGGCGTCGAGCAATCGTCGAGCGATCTGGAGCAGCTCGTTCTGGAGCGGTCGCTGGGCGGCCTCCAGCAGATTCAGGTCGTCCACGGACATCTCCATTCGGTATCGGTACACGGCAACTGTTGCACTCATGCACGCATCACCTCAAGCTGAACGGGAAAGCCGACTCATCTCCGGAAGGAACACCATGCTCACGTTGACCCAGAACGCCGTCACGGTCATCCGGACCCTCGCCACCAGAACCGACGACCCGCGCACCGGCGGTCTTCGCATCCGCTCTGAAGCGGAGCGTGAGTCGCACTTCGCGGTCGATCTCGCCACCGAGCCCGAGATCGGCGACGAGGTCGTCGAAGACCACGGCGCCAGGGTCTTCCTCGACCCCGTCGCCTGCCCACGGATGGAGACGAAGGAGCTCGACGCCCTGATCGACGGCGGCAGCGTCCGATTCGAGGTCCGCGACCAGGAACGGCCCGCGCTGCTCTAGGCCGACGCTCCGGAGAGGCGGGACGATGCCGGTCGCCTACGGTGCGGGATCCGGTCGCGCGCCACCTGCGAGGAAGGTCCCGACGAGTTCGGTCTCGTAATACGTGCTCAAGGACATGTCCAGTTGCGGCTCTCGGTGTGCCGGGTCCGCCCCACGCCGGCGGAGGAGGTCGAAGATCCGCGAGAGATCGTCGACGAGCTCCGGGTTCAACGGTCTGCCGTCCCGAGCATCAGGCTGGCCGTGCGGCCTGCGAGGAAGGACGTCGTGTGCTGCGCGCGCGGCGCGACCGAGCGACGTGCATCCTTTCGAATCCACTGCGTGTACATCGGCGCCCGCATCGAGCAGCGCCACGACGACGCTGTACGCGTCGTCCGATGTCGATGCGCTGTTCACCGTTCGGAACGCTCGCTCCGACTGCGCAGTGAACGTCTGACGCATCCACCGCGAGCGTTTCACGGCAGCCACGAGCGCATCATGGAGCACGGGTTTGGCCCAGCCACTCGGCGAGTCGACGTCGACGAACCCGGGGTCGGCGCCGCTCGCCAGCAAGAGGTGCGCGATGGCGAACTCGCCGGAGCGGACTGCCACCTGCAGGGTGGACTGTCCGGCGTACTGCTTCGGCGTACCCGTGGCGACGGCTCCGACGACCGATGGATCCTGTGCGATCCGGTCTCGGACCTGCTGCTCGGCCCCGTTGACGATGTCCGTGAAGATTGCGCGCATGGCCCCATCCTCACCCATTCGGTGGCCGGTCTCGTGTCCGACGCCCTGCGACGGGCACGAGACCGACTCACGACGGACCGATCAGTGGCCGGGCCCACCGTAGGCGGCGTCGGCGACGAATCCGCAGGACGCCTCCCAGGTGCTCTGCTCCGACTCGGGGATGGAGTAGTCGTAGCCGGTGGCGTCCAACTTCCACTGGTGGCTCTCCTCAGGAGACAGGCCGTCGGGCATCCCGGTCGCCTGCTGACCTTCGGGATACGGGTAGGCCTGGAGCGTCATGTCGACGGCGCCCACGAACTCGTGGCCGCGGTCCGCCATGCATGAGCGCATCGCATCGATCCAGCCCTGGTACTGCGTCGCGAACGCCAGTGCCTCGGCACGCTCCTCCTCGGTCGGCACGTAGGCGGCCTCGGCGGCAGCGGTCGCCGCGTCACGCTCCTCCAGGCACGGGACCGCAGCCGCCTGCCAGGCGTCCTGGTCGGCCGTGCTCAGGCCTGGCGGCATCCCGTCGAAGCTGGTGTCGTCGAACCCGAACCCCGCCTCGGTCATGCAGGACGCCATCGCGGCTTTGCCCACCTCGAAGAAGCGCTGCCACAGGCCCTGCAGGTAGAACTCGTCGATATGCGTGGACTCGGTCGGAGGCGTGGTCGCGGCCGGCGTCGCCGTCGGCGTCACGGTCTCTGTCTCGGCGGGCGTCGCGGTCGCCTCGGCCGGCGCCTCCGCGGAGCTCGCCACGGCCTGCGCCGCCACGCCGCCGAGACCGCCGGCGACCACCAGCCCGGACGTGAGCAGTACCAGGATCTTCTTGCGAATCATCATCTCCCCCAATGGTCATGGAACGTGTTTATAGGAAGATAGCTTCCTCAAGCGGATGTCGCAACCGGTCCCTGAGGGGGAACACGTCTCCCGGCCACTCGTCGAGCAGTGCGGCAGTGCCTCTACCCTGGGTGCTGTGAGCATTCCTCGGAACGACAGTGGGCCGGTGCGCGGCTGGCTCGGCCCGGATTGGGAAGCGAGCGTCGATCCTCGCCGCCTCGACGAGTTGCGGTGGAGCATCGAGCAGGAGATCAGCACCTTCCGCGGCTTCCGGCGCCGGCTGAAGACCGAAGCCGAGTACTCCATACTCGGGCTGGTGCTCGGGATCCCGTTCCTGATCCCTCAGATCTTCGGCCTCGTCGACGCCTTCACTGCCGCATCCGCGCCGGGCATCGGCGTGCTCGGGGAGTGGTTCTCGAGGCCGGCCGTGGCGGGGTGGGTCACCGCGGGCGTCCTGTTGATCGCCATCTCGCTGGTGTCGATCCAGGTGCGTCTCCGGCGAGAGTTCGGGATCTTCCGCAAGGACGGCTGGGTCGCCCTGCAGGCACCGACCGGCCTCGCCGAATGGGGTGGCGAGGGTTCCCCGACCATCACCTACGATCAGCGCCTGGTCGGCGGCAGGGGTGAGGCTCGCGCTCGTGACCTCCAGAAGCCGTTCATGCTGATCTCAGGCCCACGGATGCCGACGTGGGTGTTCGCAGGCGCCCTGCGCACGGTCCGCGCGGCCACGGTGGCGCGAGCATTCGACATCCACCGCCTGGCGGTGCTCAAACAGCAGATCGGCGTCTTGCGCAGCATCCCCGCGACGACGGTGTTCCCTCACGCGGAGGGTTGCGTGTTCGGGGCGCAGGACGAGGGATGGCTCACCGTGGCCCTTCCGCGACCGGTGAAGGCCGGGCAGCGGATCCGGCTGGCCCGAGTCAAACTCACCCGCGCCGAGCTGGAGAGTGTCACGGTGGGTCACCTGGTCTGAGTCCTCGACGATCGGGCTGAGACCAGGGGCCCGCAGATCCGATCGGACACGGCGTCCTCACTGGAGCTATGCTCCGGGCAGGTCATCACCCCGACGAGAGCCTGCCTCGGATGATTAGGGTCCGGAGAGACAGCGGGGCACACGTCTCCGTTCCTGACCAACGGGCCCGTCCTTCAGCATCGACGACCACCGCCCACTGGCATCATCGACCCATGAGTGAATCCCCGATCGAACGAACGACCCTGAGCACGGTGACGCTCGAAGGGGCCCCGAGCTTCGCCTCCGTCGAAGTGCGACGCATCACGATCGCCCCCGACCACCACGTCGGGGCGCACTGGCACAACGGCCCGGTCTTCGGCACCATCGAGACCGGCTCCGTGGACTTCCAAGTGGGGGCCGGACCGCAGACCGTCCTGCGCGCCGGCGACACCTTCCACGAGCCGGCGAACGAGACGATCGTCTTCGACGCGACCGACGAGGGCGTCACCTTCCTCGCCTGGTTCCCGATGCCGGCCGGCGTCGAGCCGGAACTGACGATGGGCGAAGCGCCCGCCTGACGTCCGACCAAGCGGCACCGGGCGTGGACATGACGGTCGGTGTCGGAGGTGTCGGAGGTGTCGGGCTCGCACGAATCCGGGCCTGACCGCGGACGGGCCCCGAGCGGTCTCCCGGGGCCCGTCATCGCACCGTGTGAGCTGACGCGACGCAGGACGTGAGTCCGTAGACGGAAGCAGCCAGGCCCACGTCGGCGATGACGCCGGTGGCGGCCGTCTGGACGATGCGGTACACGGAGGATCGCGGTCGACGACTCAGCGTTCGGCTGGTGGCGCGAGGTCGAGCGCGTCGAGTTCCAGCACCAGTTCCATGCACCGCAGGCGTGCGCGGGAGAAGTCGTAGGGCATCATCCGGACGGCCTCGGTGAGGCTCGTCGAGCCGCACGTCGAGCCTGCGCCGTCCTCATCGTCAGGAAGAGGGTGCGACTCGTCCCACGCGTCGAAGCGGTCGTCGTCGTCCTGCGCCAGTCCGGAGTCCTCGATGACCGTGCGGAGGGCCGTCTCGAAGGCATGCCGTTCGGCGGCGACCTCCGCCACGCGAGGGTCGTCGACCGCGACCGTGTCGTCGAGTGCTGCTTCGGCGGCATCGACCCGGTCGGACTCCTCCCGCAGCTCCGGGTGGCTGGCCAAGGCGATGAAGCGCGACGCCTGGACGGACGCGCCGAGCCCGCCGAAGATCCGTTCGGTCACGAGCAGGGTGTCCAGGTCGTCCTGCCGCAGAGCGCCCTCGGGCAGGTGTGCGAGGCGGTCGCTCACGACGTCGGAGAGCAGCCCCAACCGGCTGCCCTGCACACGCATGCGCTGCACGGCGGTCCGCTGCTGCTCGAGTTCCGCCTGCCGAGCGACGAGAGAGCCCTCCAAGCGGTCGAGGATGCGCGCGACATCGTCGTCGGTGTCGGCGCCGCCGTCCGAGAAGGCGTCGCGGATGTCGTCGAGGGCGATGCCGGCGTCCGCCATCCGGCGGATCCACAGCAACCGGATCATCTCCTCGTAGCCGTAGCGGCGGCGATCGTCACTCCCCCGCTCGGGCTCAGGGAGCAGACCGATCTGGTGGTAGTGACGGATCGCCCGTGGCGTGGTGCCGACGAACGCGGCGGCGCCTCCGATCGTGACCTGGCGCGGCGGGGTGAAGGACGAGAACATGTGGGGCCTTCCTCGGTGGGCGGGAGACGTCCACTGCACCACATGACGCTACGGCAGGTGCAAGTCGACCCGCGGCCGTCCCCCGCGAGACGACTTGCCGATCGAACGGACGCCCCGGGGCACGGTGACACTCGATGGTGAGCGGTCCCCATTCGCCGAGCCGATTGTGACCGGCGCGGTTCGGCCAGGAAGAATCGCATCGCACTCGTCGGATCGCTTCGGGAAGGATCGCGAACGCCCGCGCAGGGTGCGACCGCGAGGTTGCGAGGAATCCTCAGGTATCCGCCCTGTTATTCGGTGTAAGATGAATAAACCCGAATAAGGGGGCAGCATGATGTCGGATACTGACTCCACGGAGTCGGAGAGGTTCTGGCCCTCGACGAGCTACGAACCGCGTCCATGGACGCACGACAGCGACGCGGTCGCATCCAAGCGACGCCGCAGGTTGGCCGCGGGCCCATACCAGGCGGCAGTCCCACCCTTCATCGCGGATCTGTCTGTCGAGCTGCCCGCGGATCTCGTGGCCGCAAGCGAGGACGCCGGCCGCGAGCTGACCCGCTTCGACGCCGAGGTCGGCACGCTCGCGGCACCGTTCTCGTCGATCCTGCTGCGGACCGAGAGCGCATCGAGCTCCGAGGTGGAGCATCTCACCTCGAGCGCGAAGCAGGTGGCCCTCGCAGAGATCGGCGACTCGACGTCGGTCAACGCCAAGCTCGTCGTGCAGAACGTCGCCGCCATGGAGGCGGCCGTGGCGCTGGCGGATCACCTGGACCCCGAGGCGATCCTCACGATGCACCGCGCACTGCTGGAGCGGTCCGATCCCGACATCGTGGGTCGGTGGCGCGACGACCAGGTGTGGATCGGCGGAACCGGCTTCTCGCCGCACGGCGCTGCGTTCGTCCCCCCGCACCAGGATCGTGTGCCTGAGCTCATGGCGGATGTGATGACGTTCGCGAACCGTCTCGATGTGCCCGTCATGGCGCAGATCGCGATCGCTCACGCTCAGTTCGAGACGATCCACCCCTTCCCGGACGGCAACGGACGCACTGGCCGCGCGCTCGTGCAGGGCATGCTGCGGGCAGCTGACGTGACGAGGAACGTCACTGTACCCATGTCCGCCGGCCTGCTCGGCGACACGGACCACTACTTCCGCGCGCTCACGGCGTACCGGTCCGGTGACGTGCGCCCGATCGTCGAGACGATGACGGAAGCCGCATACGCGGCGGTCGCCAACGGTCGAACGCTGGAGCGCGAGATCACGTCGATCGCAGAGCGGTGGGATGAAACCGTGAAGGTGCGCAGCGACTCATCCGTGGAGCGTCTGAAGCAACTGCTCCTGCGGCAGCCGGTGATCACGACATCGCTGGTGGCATCGGCCCTGGGGCTGCACTTCTCGACGGCGGACGCCTCGGTGCAGAAGCTCGTCGACGCCGGGATCCTCGTCCAGTCCAGCGCCGGCCGACGGAACCGCCACTGGCAGGCCAGCGAGGTCCTGCAGGCGCTGGACGAGTTCGGCGCACGGGCCCGTCGTCGGCGGGGAGGTTCCTGACCGCTGGTCCGGAACGCACCGCCGCTGACCTCGGCCCAGGTGGACGGATCGCCCCGCCGGGCTATGCGCTTCGTTCAGTCGTCCGGAGCCAGTCCGTGATGGTGTCAGCGACGTGGTCGAGGTCGGATTCGAGGAGGAAGTGTCCGCCGTCGACGAGTTCGACGCGAGCATCGGGGGCGTCGCGGGTGAACGCCGTGGCGCCGGCGGCGGCGAAGATCTCGTCGTTACGCCCCCAGATCGCAAGGACCGGCACCTGTGAGGTGCGGAGCCATTCGTGCACCGCTGGGTAGAGGTCCCGGTTGGTCGCGTAGTCGCGGAAGAGCGCCAGCTGCACGTCGTCCTGACCCGGACGGGCGAGGAGCGCGAGGTCGTGCTCCCAGGCGTCGGGGTCGACGGTCGTCGCGTCCGGCACACCGTGGGTGTACTGCCATTCGACGGCTTCCCGCCCGAGGGCCGGACGGAGCGCGTCGCGCGTCTCGGCGGTCCGTTCGGCGGCGTCGGCCCAGATCGGGTCCCAGAAGCTCGGAACGAAGCCGTCTTCGTAGGCGTTGCCGTTCTGGGAGATGACCCCGACGACGGCGGTGGGGTCGTTGAGGGCCAGGCGCCAGCCGACCGGGGCGCCGTAGTCCTGGACGTAGATCGTGTACTGCGTCACGCCGATGGTCGAGAGGAACCGGCCGGTCACCCCTGCGAGGGCCGCGAAGGTGTACTCGAACTCCTCGACCGAGGGGGCGGAGGAGCGACCGAAGCCGATGTGGTCCGGAGCGATGACGCGGTATTGGCCGGCAAGCGCCGGGATGAGGTGCCGGAACATGTGGGAGCTGGTCGGGTACCCGTGGAGGAGCAGGAGCACGGGAGCGTCCGCCGGGCCGGCCTCGCGGTAGAAGACGTCGAGCCCGTCGATCGAGACGGTGCGGTGGTGGACGGTGACCATTGCTAACCCCTTTAGATTGTTTTACTGGTTAGCCAGACGGTAGCATGGATCGAGGGCGCCGGTCGGCGCACGAGAACGGAGAACGATGCTTCGCGACGAGGAGCTGCTGCTGGGCCTGTTGAACAGTGCGCCGGTCGTCGAGGGCACCCCGACCGACCGTCTCGAGGGGCCGACCGGACAAGACCTGGCGCGCAGCTGGGGCGGCACCGGATCCGCGGACGAGGTGGCGCGCCTTCGACATGCGAGGCAGGCGCTCCAGACCGTCGTCCGTGGAGATGACGGCGGAGCGATCAGAGACCTCGCGGGCATCCTCGACGATGCCGTGCGCACGCCGCGCATCACCCCGGGCGGCGTGGTCTGGGAGCTTCAGGTCCCTGACGACGATCGCCTCGTGGCGGCGGTCGTGCTGGCGTGGTCGAGCGTGATCACCGAGTTCCCCGGGCGCCTCCGTGCCTGCGCGAACCACGAGTGCACGCAGTTCCTCGTCGACCACAGTCGCCCTGGCACCGCGAAGTGGTGCTCGATGGCGGTCTGCGGCAACCGGATGAAGGCGCGCACGCACGCGCGCCGCGCTCAGAGCTGAGCGGGGCTCCCCGCGAGGCCATTCTTCACGAGACATCCGGGGAAGACGAGGCCGACCGCACGCAGAATGTCACTGCGGCCCCGCTGAATCAGCGGGCTTCCGAGGTGAAGTGTCGCCACCGTTTCCGGCACAACGTGCCGCTCCGAACATGCCCCGCGCTTCCGTGGATCTGAGGCGCAGAAAGCATCTCGCACCTGCCGGACAAGCAGCCCGAGGCGATCAAACTCGTCATGGACCAGATGCAGGCGATGGCTCCGCGATACGCAGAGGAGAGGGAAGGTTTGTCGGAACGGACACCCACCACGAGCCCAGAGCGCTCAACAGCCCGCCTTCACGCTACATCCGCGAGGGATCGGCACCTGTGTCATGTTGGAGTGGGTCGTCTCGTGCGGGCACCCTGCCCGGAGGCGCAGTCACCGCGAGGAACACATCGTCGGCGATGTACTGCCGCCCATAGGTCCCGTACGGGCCCGACAGGATGCCGAGGTCGACGAGCTTCTGCATGGCAGGAGCAACGGCCTGGGGCGTCTTGCCAAACCGCTCACTCATCATCGCGATGGTGATGACCTGATCACTGATCAGCGTGTCCGCGATATCCCTGATCACTCCGCGGGCTCCAGCGACTTGGAGGATCTGTACATAGGCCGCCTGGACAGCGAGCATCCTGTCGACGCGTTCGGCGATGTCCACAGCAGACGCCGCGACACCCTCTGCGAAGAATTGAATCCACGGATCCCACGCACCACTGGAAGAGACCTCTGCCAGATGATCCTGATATTGGGTTCTGCGGGCTTCGAACCACGGCGAGACGATGAGCAGTGGCTCCGTGATCAAATCATCGGCCATGAGCTGGAGCACCACAAGGAGACGACCGATACGCCCATTCCCGTCATTGAAAGGGTGCAAGGTTTCGAACTGATAATGAGCCATCGCCGCGGCCACGATCGGGTCCCGCGACACCGATGGCCGGTTCATCCACTGCGTGAGGTCTTGAACAGCGACATCGAGCGCGATTCCCGGAGGCATCGGTACGAAACGTGCGTCTTCGAGCGCACCGGTGCTGCTTCCAATCGCTACCTGTGTAGTGCGGATTCTGCCCGCCTGATCGGTATCTGCGTCCGTGCCTCGCACGAGAACTTGGTGCACCGACTCGAGGAGCCCGGTTCCAAGCGATCTCCCCTGCTCAATCACATCGAAGGCCAGGGTTGCTGCGCTGACGTAGTTCAAGACCCCTTAGAGCTCCTTGCTCCGTCCTGCGGACGCGGTTGCATCCGAAGCAAGCACCTGGTCTAGCGGAGCGAAGGTCCCCTCGAGCGCAGATGTGCTCTGCGCTTCGCGCCGGAGTGTCGGACGGAGGAACAGACGGGGGTTCGGTACCTGGCGCGACGCTTGGTCGAGACGAGCGAGTGCGCGGCTTGCGCGAGTGATCGTGTGCCACGTGGTGGCCGCCAGTGGCGGTTCGTCACCGAGCGGCTCGGCAACAAATGCCGCGTGTGAGAACGCCCAATTGAAGCGACCGTCGATGCCCGAAATTGGCACGAGGACGCCAAGAGGGCTGTTCGAGAACATTGTAAGCCTGTCAGGCGAAACTTACCTTCCGGGCTGCTGAGTAGAAGTTTTCCGCAGCCCACCGATATTGATCGGGACCGTTTGTAAGGAAAGTGACATGAGGGCGAGCTCGTCTACATGTGAACGCGCACGCAAAGTGTCGCCGCGGGGCCAGTGAACGAGCGGGTTTCCAACGTAAAGTGTCGCCGCGGTTTCCAGCACAAAGTGTCGCTCCGAACAGGCCCGCGTGATTCCGCGGATCTGAGGCCGCGATGGGGCCATCTGGTGGCGCTCCGCGGCGAGGTCCACGCGTGGAGAGATGAGACGCCGTTGAATGAATCATCCGCAAGTACCACGCCGGCCTCTGCCGCGCAGCAACTCCGCTTTGCTTGAGCCCCCGTGCAATCTGCGTCGGGTCGAGGCCGACCGTAGCTCCGTCGTACTCGTGATGCCGACGGAGATTCCGGGGCCGTAGAGCACCGCGGCATGTCCGAATGATTGGGCCATGGCCGTGAGCGTCGGATTCAGCTTCGACGTGAACAGTCCGTCGCATCGACGGCACGCGTTGATCATGCTCGGCACTCCGGGCGTGTCGTCGACGAGCTCGCCTAGGCTGACTTCATGGTGAAGCTCCTCAAGACCGCGAACCCCGACGGCGGGCCCAGCATTCCTGTTGTCGTTGAAATCCGTTCTGGGTCGGTCGATGTGACCCACGTCGAGATCACTCGGGGGGAGAACGAGGGCAGCACGCGAGCATTCCACGCCGCGGTCGGCTTCGATACCAGCACCGCGTCGTTTCCGACAGGCGCATCTCGCACGTTCTACGTCGAGGTCCATGTCCTGACAGAGCACTGGGTGGCCACGATGCAGGATGCGATGACCGTGGAGAAGGAGCCGGACATCGCGAAGTCGTGGGACGACATCGGGCGGCGACGGCGCGATTCACGCTGTCCTAGTGAAGACGTGGTTCGAATAGAAACAGGCCCGGCGCCGAAGCACCAAGCCTGTAGATAGCCTTATCTGAATATGACCGATCATCTCGGCCGTGACAGTCTGCGGCTTCCTCGTTCGGGGAGTCGTCATATTTGATCCGACCGCCTGTGGGCGGCTCTGAGGGGGGATCATGCTGGTCATCGTCGACGCCAACATCATCGTCAACGACCCCCTACTTCGCCAGCGCAAGTGGAGAGTAGCGCAGGACGAGATTGCTTCACACCGGCTACGCCTTGTGCTACCGGAGGTTGCACTACTGGAGGCAATCGGCGGATATCGCCGTGAGCGCACCGAGAAGGCGCGGCAGGTCCGATCCATCATTCGCAAGTCGACACAGAGAGCGAAGGGCGCAGCGGAAGAACTGTTGAACGTCTACCGAGACGAAGCCAACGCATACGAGTCGATCTTGCGCGCGCGGCTTCGAGAAGTCGGCATTGAGGTCGTCGACCCATCCGAACACAGCCATCTCGAACTAACTGAACGAGCGGTGAATCGGACGCCGCCCTTCGACGATGACGGGGGCGGGTACCGGGACACGCTAATATGGCTCACCGCCCTCGAGCAGGTCGGCGAACCGCCCTTCTCCGACTTGATACTTCTATCCGATGACGGCGTGTTCACGAAGCAAAAGAGCATACTTGCCGAAGAGCTACATGCAGAAACGGGTGCTGAACTCACGGTTCTGCGTTCGATCGGGAGTTTAGCTTTCCCAGGCGAGTATGAGAGCGGTGACTTCGATCTGTCCGATCTCGATCTGAGCACTCGGCAGATCATCGATCGGCTCACGCTCGACCTTGCGCACAAGGACATCACGCGATGGAGCCCGCCCGGAGTGGATTACGCCCAAGTGCAGATCGTCGGTGGCGTAGACCTTCGCTTCGACACGCTCGAAGTCAAGAAGAGATACGGCACGACGGTCTACGAGATCGGTGTAGACGCCATCGCAGATGTGGACGCCGAGGTACTTGTGATCCATGACGAGCGCGGAGGCGAGACGGACTTCACGCAGATGTCAGCGCGATGGGATCTGCGTGTGCGGTGGCGGGGCGAAGTCGAGTCGGAGACGAGCGGGCTTAGCCGGCAAAGCGAGCTGGAGGTACGGGGTCTGGACGAACGCCAAAGACCTTCCCCCGAGAGCAGCTGACGCCCCTTCTCCTGCTGATCATTCATCATCCTCGTCGTCGACGTTCGGTTGTCGAAGGATGAACGCGTCCATGTTTGGCACCGTGAAGCTAACGTAGCCCCGTCGTTCCGCATAAATGATGCCCTTGCTGATGAGAGATTGTCGGGCCGGGCTGAGCGCCGATGATACGACTCCCAGGTACTCCGCCACGGCGGTGGTGCTCGCCGTATTTCCTCCGACTGCAACCATGGCGCGGAGGTAGTGTCGCTCTCCGGCAGTTGTGCGATCCCATCGTGCAGGGAAGAATCCCTGGTCGAGGTCGGCGTTCCCCTCGGCGATCCCGGCTGCGGCGATCTCGGCGTCAATTCGTTTATCGGGGGCCAGATCCCACACGGCCTTGCCGTAGGTTTGAAGGAAGAACGGATAGCCCTTCGCCTCTCCCACGATGAGGTCGACCGCTCTCTGATCGAAAATCGCGCCCAGATCGGTGGCAGGCTTTGCAACGGCCTCGACTGCAGCTTCGTGGCTAAGTGCCCCAATTTCGCGAATCACGAATCGCTCGGCGTACGAGCGAGCTTCGGCCAATGTTCGCCTCAATGTCGAGAGGCCAGCGCCGATCACGTAGAACGGCCACTCGGATTGTGACGCCTTGTGTTGAACGGCCAGGAGCGCAGTCAGTAGGTCGCTGTCCAGGTCCTGCATCTCGTCGACGAATATGGCCAGCGCGCTGTTGTTCCGCGTCAGCGGGCCGGCGAGGTCCGCTACGAGTTCTTCAAGATCGATCTCTATCAGGCCGGAGTTCGCTCTGTTCTCGGCAGCCGGCGCATCCAGCTTGAGCGTCATGCCGGCGACCGTTGCGGAGAACGATGCGACGGTCGCAACGGCTGTCCGCACATCGCTGGCCGCGTTCTTGAAACGAGAGGTCATCTGCCGACCAGCCATTGCCACACCGCGGCCGAGCGACTGCCTGGCGACCCGTGAGCCAGCCTCGCCAGGGCGAGCCTCCAACTGCACCGTCACCCATCCTGCTTTCTCAACGTTCTGCTGGAGCTGGTTCAAGAGCACGGTTTTCCCGACGCCCCGGAGCCCGTACAGGATCATGCCGCCATCGTTGCGCCGACGGCGGCTCTTAGCGACCATGAGGTCAACGAGATCGATCTCCGACTGGCGTCCAACCAGCTCGGGCGGACGCACGCCTGCGCCTGGTCGAAAGGGGTTCAGGACGGGCAACATGCCTGCAGTCTACCGCAATATAGCGCTCTATAACTAAAAAGCTATACAACCGCCAGCTCGTCGCGCCGGTGAGCCGGAGCTTGTAGCCTCATTGACAAGAGGGCCCGATCTCAGTTGAGTTGAGATCGGGCCCTCTTTCGAGAGATCTACTTCTTGTTCTCGGTGATGCTGGTGTGCGGGTGACGCGCAGCCGCAGCGGGCGTGATGTAGTGCCCGGTGATGGCGCTACGGTGCTGCGTCTCGCTGGTGCGGTTCGCTCCGGACTCGGTGACGCTGGTGCGCGGGTGACGCGCCGCGGCTGCGTTCGAAATGAAGCGTCCGGAGATGCTGGACCTGTTCGACATGGCGGTTCCTCCTTCCTGTTCAATGTGGGGGTTGATCGGGTCCGTCTGGCGGCGGTCCCCATCGTCCGAGGACCGGACGAGGCTCAGACGAGGAGCAGCGGGCTCATTCATATCGGCGAGACGACGGACGGTCTTCACAGTCACGCGCAGATCGGCCGCGACATCGGCGAGTGGGGTGCCGTCCTCGTCGAGGAGCGCGAGTGCGTTCGAACCGGTGGCCGGCACCGTCACCGCCGTGCAGCGGTACCGGCTCGACACCCTCACGGCCGAGCAGGCGCACCAGCCCCCGGGGACCGACATGCAGCGCTTCGGGCAGCAGCTCCGGGAGAACTACTCTCCTGACATGCCGGACGACGCCGTCGTCGAGGTGGCCGAACTCGCGACCAGACCGTCTCGATAGCCGATCGTCCACCGGTCGAGCCGCGCCGACTCAACCTGCCGTGCACGTTGCTGCTCTCGAGCTGCACGCAGCTCCAGCACGAAGAGGGCCGATCCAGCCACGGCGGCCTCGACTGCGGCGACGAGCAGAGGCAGCCATGGCGGGAAGCTCGTGACTGCTGCGACAACGGTGACGACGAACAACGCAACAGTCCCTGGGCCGAGTATCCATCCCACCCAGAGTCGGCGTGTCCGCATCCCTTCTTCGTACTCGGCCGGCCTTCAAATTGCCGATCGCCCTCCGAGCGTTCGGCCCTCAGCGCATGCGTCGAAGGACCAACGCGAGCGCTACACCGACGATCACAACCACAAAGACGACGACGGCCTATGGCCGCAGCGAGGCGTCTTCCGGTCGACGTCGACGAGCACGGTCGAGGCCGAGGGCCGCGACTATCCGGCGGCGCGTGCCGCGCTCCGCGCCATGGTGCCCGCGGAACAGTTTGTGCTCTCCGTGCGCGTGCTCGACTAGTCGACGTCCAGGACGCCTGGCGCTCCTTGCGACTTGGCGTAGCTGTCCCACTCCTCAATCCGTGAGTCGAGCATCTTGCTCAGCTCATAGGCCGTCGAGGAATGGAGGTAGTGCCGCACGCCGTGGATAGTCACAACGATGCACTCGGCGTCATCGCTGCCTGTCAGCTCGACGCCAACGTGCCCGTCCGGCCAGTTCTGCGGCACTTTGGGTTCGTGCGTGGCCGTGATGACGCTGCCGCGCTCGCGCTTGATCCGGCTGGCCTTTCCCATGCGCTCAGCCCGCCTGTCCGCGAACGGGTGCTGCGTCGAGCTGATCCGCAATCTCGCGGAACGCGCGCGCAAGGATCTGGTGTTCGCTGGTGCCGCTGAGCTGAATGGTGAAATCCCGTTGCGATTCGGAGTCTCGCTCCTCTGTTCCGAGCCAGATCGACCCGCCTTGGACATTGAAGCGCACGGATGAGTCACCCGAGTTGCCGTCTAGCGGAGACGAATGCTCCACCGTCGCGAGAAGGATCGCGAAATCGGTATAGGTGAACTGCTTGACGATAGGCAACTGAGAGTCATTCATGCCCCGACACTAGTGGCTGCCGAGTCGACTGTTCCAAGCGTTCCCGAACGCGCTGCAGCGATTCGAGATAGGACGGTTTCGCCCATTCTTGATCTGCGGTCTTGACCGGCTGCAGAGGCCAGCGGCCTGTGAACCGTTTGGCTGCAGGAGATGTGCCACGCCCGACCCACGGCGTCTTGCGAATCCCGGGGAACTGGCCGATGGACGGGTCGACGGAGTAGACCGCTTCTGTCCCGATCCGATATTCCAGCCAGGTGTGCGTCGCGGTCTCTGGTCCAGAGTCGTTCGTGTCGACCAGGAACCATTGTCCGTCGCCGTCATTCAGGCCCCGATCGAGCAGCACCATCCCAACGGTGTACGAAGTGATGCCGCACGATCCGGCTGGATAGTTCTTGTACTGCGGGAGGTCATCGAGCCGATGCTCGGCGCGCAGCTGTTCGATCAGGTCGAGGGTGTCGAGCATGGCTTGACGGACCTGCTTGCCCCAATCCTCGGGTCGCCCGTCAGCCCACATCTCCGGCGCTTCCTCTTCGGCGCGTGCGAGACGTCTGTCACGCTTCCTGTTACTCGCCTTACCCATGACCACGTCCGTTCATCTAGGGGCCTTCGGATCGTCCGCAGGCTGCAGAAACGGGGCGGCTCGGAAGCCGCCCCGCCTGTGGATAACTACCCGACTGAAATACGTAGATAACACCGGATTACGACAGTCTGAGCGTTTCCTCTGTGGATAACTAATCGGTCACCGTCGGCTTCAGATACTCGATCGATGAGAGCTTGAACAGCTGTTCCAGTGCCTGTGCAATCTGGTCCTCGGTCATCCCGTTCGGGCCGAGGTTGAACTTGAAGGACTGGCCACTTACGTCATGCAGCGTTGCTACGTAGCTTCCATCCTTGGTCGCCTGGCGCACCGTTGCGCGGATGATGTGAGCAGGATTGAACGCGGAGGTTAGACCTCCGTCGGTCGCACCGCCCGAGTCTCGGCTGATTACTACTACTGGATCGCCGTGACGCCCCGACTTCTCGGGTTCTTGCGGGGGTGCGCCTACTCGGGCTGGGCGCTCCGGTCTCGCGCCGAAGCGTGTAGGGCGATTCACGGCACACTTGAGCGCGATCACCATGTCGAAACACGCACGCTCTCGCACTGTGGCATCGCAGTAGACATCGAAGGTATGTGACACAGTGTGACCACTGCCCGACAAAGTAAAGACGGGAGCGGCCCCGAGGGGCGACTCCCGTCTGTCAGAATAACGAGCTCGCGCTCTACCGCAAGGATACACACACAACGTGGAAAATCAATCGACAACTGGTGAACTTGTGCTGGCCCGCATGAGGGAGCTGGCTGACAGCCGCACCGCTTGGCATCGCGGTCTCTGGCAGCCCGGAACGCTCGTGCTTCTCGATGAAGTCATCGAGGCGGTTCTGGCTACATGGGACGGTTCGCTTACCTCTGACGAGGCGATGAAGGACATCATCAACACCACGATGACGCAGGTGCTCCGCGACCCGGGCGTCGGCGACCAGACCGTCCGAGAGGCTCTGCACGAGCTACTCCGGCAGCTACGACCGTCCGGCAACGCCAAGTCGAAGCCAACTCCCGATCTCCAGCAGCTTCTGGACCGAACCGTCGCCCTCGCTGCGCGAAGCCGAACCGGGTACGTCCTGAGGTGGATCGAACACGTCGAGTCAGTCGGTATCGCACCAGAGCAGGTCGAGCTGGCGTCACGCCTTCTGGTCGCGCACCTCTTGGACGAGGGATTCCACCGGAATCACGTCCACGGTTGGTTGGTGGCCCAAGGGCGGAAGGTCGAGCTGGCCGCTGTGCTGCGACGGGGTAGAGAGATGCTGGTCCAGTCGCGACGTACCTTTACCTTCTGTGTGGGCGTCGTCCGAGCCCCACTCGAGGTGAGAGAGGCGCTCAAGGAACACTGGCTGGACTCCGACACTTACACCAAGCGCTTTCGAGCAGCGAACAACCCAAAGCGCCGGCCCGTGCCACGCGCCGGCGCTGGCGCCATCGAGTGGAGCGCCGAAGCTCGCGACCCTCACGCCGCGATGTATGAGCTGCTCGAGTGGCAGCAGAAACTGGTGGCGAGGGTCCAACTGGGATACGGCCAGGGAGACAAGATCGAGTTCGAGGCCGACGTGATCGACGCAACAGCCAACAAGATACGCACTCCTCTCGAGGATCGCCGCTCCATTCGTGTGCCCGCTATCCAGCGGAGCCGGCTGTTTGTCGGAGGGGCCGACAGTGGCCAACGCTTGGATGGAGCGATCGGGCTCCTCGCCTCCCATAGCGGCGAGATCCGCGGAGCATCCATCGCCTCTGTTTGGGCTGCTGCTGAAGGCCTCCTCGGACGACCGGGCGGCAAGGGGACCGATGTCGCCGACAGGCTCTCTGACATCATTACGTGCAGTTTCCCCCGAGCAGAAGTCGGAGACCTGGCCCGCGCTTGGGCGGACCACGGATCTGGCGAGCTCTTTGACGCGCTTCAAGGACTCCCCAGTGCGGATCAAGCGCGTCTGATGGCTGAACATCTAGCTAACGCAGGTGACCCAGGATTCGAGTCAGCGGCGGATCGCGCGGCCGCCGCCCGCTATATTCAACTTGCCGCAGACCCGGTGGGCGTTCTCGAACGAGTTCGGAACTACTACAACAGTGTCTGCCGGCGCCTGTACTACCACCGCAATTTCATCATGCACGCAGCAAAATTTGACTCCGTCACACTCGGCGTCAGCGTGAGAACCGCCCCGGTGCTCGTGGCTGCAGCACTCGACCGAGTGGTAAACGCCGAGCAGGGCAAGAACCCTGTGTCCCCTCTTGCGCTCGCGGCTCGAGCACAGAATGAGCTCAGCCTGGTCGGCACCACCGGCGCGCGACCCCTCCACCTGCTCCTCGACTGAGCAGCCGGTTCAGCATGGGCCACAGGCCACTTCACCTGTCACCCCGGGCTCACAACCGCCCGAGCATCGTCAAGTGATTCGACTCTTGACCAGTCCTCGTCAGCAAACGACAGCACCAGTTCTCACGCAGGAGTGAAGCCTGAATGTCGATGTGATGCCCTGAGCCAGAGCGTCACATTCGGCCTGGACAGTCGGTCGGAGCAAAGAAACGACACTTTACGCTGGCCAACGACACATTGTGATGGGCGTTCACACTTACTGTGAACGGCCACGCAAAGTGTCGCCGTGCGCCCAGTGAGCGAGCGGTGTGTCAAATAAAGTGTCGCTGAGGCTGCTCAAATAAAGTGTCGCTCTGCACAAGTCCGCGCGAATCCGCGGATCTCAGGCCCGAGATGGGGTCATCTGGTGGCGCTTGGTAATGCTGCTTCGCCTGGTGCGCCCGAACGGCCTTGATCTTCTTCACGGGCGTCCACACGGACCCGGCATGGCGGCAGCTGCTGGCGACGGCGAATTCAGCCTCTTCTTCAGGCCGTGCAGGGAACCTTCGGTTGTCGAGCCGTTCGCCTGGCCGTCTCCTCCACGCAGCTCTATTTCAGCTCGCGTACTTCTGTCGATGCATGGATCTCGACGCGCACTGTCGCAGGATGTCGGTCCCGTAGCTTGTCGCGGCTAGCTGGTTTTTGTCGATGGGTGCATTCGCTGACGCAAGCGCCTCGAGCGCGTGGTGAGTCGAGAGCTTGGGGTAGCCCAACGGATGGGGTCGCTGATGCAGCTTCCTCGTCGAGGCGTTCTACGAGTACGAGCGCTTCGTTGCGTTCGGGTCCTGGATGCGCAGCTGCGAGTTCGATGAGGCTCGCGGCGGTCTCGAGTCCATCGTCCCCTCTCGGAGGGCAGCACGGCTCCGTCAGCGTTCAGCCCTGTCCGTCGTCGACGGCTCCTCGACACGACGGTTCGCGATCGCACGGACGATCGCCAGGACGTCTTCGACGGCCACCCCGGCCGCGTCGCTCGCCTCGATGAGCGCACGCGCCCGTTCGATGACCGCTTGCGGTGCCCGCGAGGCTCCGGGGGCGACGCGGGTGCCGGCCGCGGTCCGGGTCACGACGAGACCCTCCTGTTCGAGCGCGCGATATGCCTTCGCCGCCGTGGCTTGGGCGACCGCGAAGTCCCGTGCGGTCTGCCGCACCGTCGGGAGGCGTTCGCCGTCTCCCAGCAGCCCTGACCGGATCGCGCCGCGGAAGAGTTCGGTGATCTCGTCGGCCGACAGGTGGTTCATCGAGCCGACCCGGCGAACTGGACGTCCGCGTCGGAGCGCGTTCGTGTGGCGAGCGCGGCTCTGATGGTGTCCACCGCGATTCGGAGTGCCAGAGCGACACCGGCTCCCTGGAGGACGTAGCCGGCGAGGTTCATCGGCCGGGCGATCGCGCTGTATCCGCCGTCGATGAACAGGCGCGTGTTCGAGACGTTCTCCGACACCCAGTACTCGTCGATTCCGACGAGCGATGTCCCGGCCGAGCCCACGTGCATCCAGAGCGCGCCGAGCGTGGCGGTGACGCCGGCGAGCATGATGAGCGTGAACACCCGGGCGGTCGACTCGCGGTCCGGGCGGACACTTGGCGCGGTGGACCGGGCGAGGATCGGCCGGTTGGCGTCGGTGCGGAGCACGAGGACGAGCGTCAGTGCCGCGAGCAGGATGACGATGACCGTGGCGAGGTGGTTCGGCCATCCCGAGCCGGACACGTAGCCGAACCCGTTGTTGAAGTCCGTGTAGATCGGCAGGGGCGAATAGTCGGGGACGTGTCCGAAGAACTGGCCGTTCTCAGGCGCCGACGTCGCACTGGCGATCTGCCAGGTCGCGGTCAGGAGGGCGAGCGACGCCGCGATGCCCGCGATCCACAGCGACCCCCGCGGTGCGAAGGTGTTCCACGCACGCTGCGGCGTGATCGCTCGCTCACCCGGCGCGGGCACGGGGACACGACGCAGGACGAGCGCCGCGATCACGATCACGAGGGTCGCCACGGCCAGCGGCGCCGGTCGCCGCCACCAACCGTCGTATCCGGACGCGTCGTACACGCCGACGTTCAGAGCACTCGCGAGGATCGCGGTGGCCACGATCGCGACAGCACCCGCCGTCCCTGCCCAGCAGAGCACGGCATGACGGAAGCCTCGCTCGGGCAACGAGACGATGCGACGCGGGCGCACCCAGGACAGCGCGAAGATCGCCAGCCCGAAGGTCAGCGCGTTCTCGAAGGGCAGGATCTGCTTGACCTCGAACAGCAGCATGAGGAGTGTCGTGAGCATCGGTACCTCGCAGAACGTCGAACGGAGCGCAGTGCGCCTTGTGCTGACAAGGTAGCACAAACTTGTACTGGGCACGCAGCTCAAGATCGCGTCGGACTGCGCCCTCGCGAATGTCGTTCACGACGCCTACGGTCAACCTCCTTTTGACACTGATCTGCTGCGGCGGCTCGCCTTGCACGAAGAGGACGAGGACGATCGGATGATTCGCACGACACCGTCCGTGTCTCTCAGTCGAGAGCTCCGCATCATCGAACTCAAGGTCGATGCGCACCTCGCGAAGCGACACTGCAACTGGATTCGTGACTCGCGGCCGAAAACTTGCTACAGCGCCCGCCACCCCTTCGAGAAGCGCGGAGACAGGGTCCGCGAAAGCTCCAGATCGGTTGTTGTGGGGTCGGCTCAGTTGAGGGCGGCCTTCACTTGTTCTACATTCAGCGCGCCCCCGAACTTCGACGGGTGGAACTCGATCACTGTGTGGCGGGCAAGCCGCCTCTGCGCGAAAGGGTCGGCTGCGACCGCGTTCTCAAGATCTTCGCGAAGTCCAGCGGCGAGGATTACTCCACCGGTTCGTGGTTCGCGTCGCCCCGATGCAAGAAACAGACCGCTCCGATAGTTCTCGTCCAGCCACGTGGCATGGTCGGCGAGCGCAGCATCGATTTCTGTCAGGTCGGCAAGGTAATCAAGGATCACGACGAACATGCCCCCTATTAGATCAGGGCCTACGATCCGTCAGCTGCGACACCTCGGTCAAGCCTTCACGGGTCTCGCGGCTCCGGGGTCACGGCCTTGATCCCGTGCCGATACCGGTAAATTGTGCCCTCGAGCATCGTTCTCGCGTCCGAGATCTTCCGCCCCGGCCGAGCCGTCGGCCTCGGCAAGATCTCCTCGATCAGAGACCACTGGGCATCAGAAAGCAACTGAGACCGCGACTCGACTCCAGACTCTCAGCCGATCCCGTCAACCTTTTTCAGACACGCCCTAGCCGTTTCCGGCGGTGGGATGGGCGCAGGCGCCCTTCTCGATGTGAGCGCGCAGGTCGCGAATATAGGGGATCATGCCCACTTGATCCACCAGCTCCAGCTGACCAGTTTCTGTCGGGTGCGCCCAGAGCACTGCCTGAATAGCATCTGCGTCGAGCGGAACGAATCGTAGGTGCTTAGAGACTTCCAGGGCCTCCTCGTCACGCCCGAGCAGGTGCAGGAGGAGGGTCCGGTTCCCGATGGAGACCGTGCCCCCGCCTCGTGGGAGTTCAGCGGAGCGCGTGAAGCTCTTCAGGGCCGCCTCGTACTGCATTCCGCCCATCTGACAGAAGCCCAGGTTGTTCCAGGCCTCGGCGTCCGCCGGTCGAAGTTCAATCACGCCGGCGAAGATCTTGGCGGCGCGTTCCCATGCTCCTTCCCGAAGCGCCTGTTCGGCTTCAGAGATGAAGAGCGACGGCACGATGCCTTTGTATCGTGGCATCCTCGGGCGGGCGTCAGAGACAGCGACGAGCGCCCGCTCCCCGGCGGTCCGATTATCGATGGTGCGCTCGTTGAGGATGCGGTCTGGGCACAGCGCAGCGATCGTGGCGGGGTCACACCGCCACTCTTCGATCAGCGACGATGCGTGCCAATCATCGAGGTCGGTGACCGTGAACCGCTCCCAAATCCACTTGCCCTCGATGTCGTCGCGATGCATTGGCAGCGCGGTGAACATCTCCGCGTGTTCCGGGGCCGTGATACTGAACGCCGCGGTGAGGTCGGTCTCGAAGAGATGGTCGAACCATGCCGCGACCCGTAGCGCGAACTCTCGTGACATCGCGTGGTGATATTCGGGGGTGCCTGACAGGAACGAGTCGATCATGATGTCGGTGACGTCAGCGGCGAGGAGCGGTCCCCATAGCTCTCGAATTCTTGCGGGCGTGTGCGTGGGAGCGGTCAGGGCGGAGCGTTCGCTGGCGTCTTCCCAGCGGACAACGCTTGCTTCGAGCAGGGTGAACCATCGAAGGCCCGTGCCGGAGATCGCTTCCTCGATGTCGCTGGTGTTACCTGGGGCGGTGAGACCTGCGCGTTTCAGAACGAAGAGCTGCAGACTCAACCGCACTGCAGTGGCGATCTCAGCGGTGAGTCCACCTCGCACGATGCGTTCCATGTTCAGTCCGCGGCGACTAAGTTCACCCCAAATGACCTCCGACATGTACGGATTCGGCTGCTCGGAGGACGTCACGGCGCCGAGCACTTGCTCCTCGAGGCCAAGCAGCAGCGCTGAGACACCCTGCTCCGAGAGCGGTCGTCCGCGTTGACGCAAGTGCTGTTCAGCCGCGTCGAACGGCTGGGCTCCTGAAACCGAACGGATCGGCAGCTCGCGACCGTGCATGACGAGCCCGCCGACGTTGCCGTTGCGCACATTGCGCGGTTCGGCTCCGCGCGAGGTCGCGATGTCTCGGCACTGCTCCTCGCACGATGCCCGCCCGCTATCGACGGAGTAGAAGGGGCATGACGGAGTCAGGAGCGGCAGAGTACATGCGTCTGAGTAGCTGACGAGGGCATCGAGGAGAATGCGCTGCTCTGCTTGGGATTCCACGGCGACTCTGTCTCAGTTCGGGTGGGGCGTGATCGACACGACGGTGATCGTGTTCGAGCCCGGCCCGTAGTGCCAGAAGATCCGCCAGGCGCCGGGTGTGTGATTTTCGACGTATGAGTCCCACACTTCCTCACCCTGGGATCCTGAGAGTGACGAGTACTTGTGCGAGTGCAACGAGGGATACCGCGGGTCCAGTTCCAGACGAGCTAGGGCTCGCTGCACCTTCCGCAGCTTCTTTTGCTGAGCAGGGGTGTTGAGTGCCTGCACCTGCGCATCCGCTTCCCTCGTGAATTTGAGTTCGAATGCCATCTACGCGACCGGGTTGGCTTCCGTCCCAGGCTCAGCGTCCTCGTCGCCATCTTCGTCGAGGTACTGAGCGAAGCTCCCGCGGCTGACGACATCGCCTGCCGCGCTCTGTTCCAGCCCTCGAGCCAGCGAGGAGCGGATCGCCTCGTTTTCCCATACGAGGAGCTCGCGTTTCGGGATGCTCACCAGGGGCGTGAGGAGGATCTCCCCGTCGTCGTTCATCGCGACCGCGTAGCGGTCATCCTGACGCACCCCCGCCTTCCCGAACGGTATGCGGGCGCGCCCGTCGGCAGTCACTTCACCGATGGCCTTGAATGCTTGCGTGTTCACTGTTCCTCCTTCGCCCATGATACGCATCCGTTCCAGGTGGGCAATACCCACATTGACACAATGTGGTCAATGTGGATCGAACGCACGGCGTCCTCCAACCCTGCGAAAAGCTCGGTGCGGCGCGCCTTGACGTGCCCCGGCGTTCGGATCGCCGGACCGCCGACCTCGGATCTGGCGCCCTCTGGGAAGGCACAGGATACGATGCAGACGCTGGCCGGACGATCGCGCCTCCGCGCCTCGCTGTCCGCCGTGGTCCGTTCACGGTGGGGCGATCACCGACGGCTTTCGAGCGACGGAGGAAGCGATGACGCACAATACGGTGGACTACCGGGCTGTGATTCGGGAACTGCTGGCGATCTGGGCTGCTCAGAACAAACAGACGGTAATCACCCGCACGGATTTGCATGATGCGAGTGTGCCGGTCCTGGTTCGTGGACTGACCGCGCACGCTGTTGATTGCGCAGGTGGCGTCCTCACTCTTTACCAGAACCACCAACCGGTGCCTGCGATCCCGGTCGTGCGCGCGCTCATGGAGGACGCCACCTCCGCTATTTGGTTGATCGTCGATGAGAAAGCTTGGAAGTCCTTCATCGGTTTCGGCGCCGTCACCCGACGTAAGGCCCTGAACAGTCTGCTGCAGCTTGATCCGAGTGATCTCCTTGTCGCGGATCGATTGGCCGAGACGGACGACATCCTCGACCGGCTTGGCAGCCCCTCCGGATACAAAATCGACCAGCGCATGATGAAGATCGAAGGCGCAGAGAACTGGTACCTGATGTACCGAGCTATGTCAGCGATGACGCACGCCGATTCCGGAGTCGTCGATCTCTACACGGCGCACAACCCGGAGAATCCCCTCGGTGTTGCGTTCCGCAACCACGCCGCATTCTCCAACGCGAACAGCTACATCGGAGTCGCTGCCACCATGCTCCTGCTCACGCTCATTGCCTGGGACACCTGTCAGTCCGATCATCCCGATCACGAGCGTCTCACCGCGATCGCGACAGACCTGGGAGTCCAGTCCAGTTTCTCCCTCAGGCACTAGCCGTTGGCACGCCGCGGTTGGCGGGCCTCGGGCTTATTGTTCCCGGACGCGCCGGCGATGCAAGAGCTCCCGCTCAAGCTCCGTCCGCCAGGCGAAGTACGCAGCAGGATCGGCGACCTCCGCCGGAGCGATCGAGGTTTGCGTCGAAACAGCGCTGTCGATCGGCGCCTCACCGTGACCGTTCCACCCCACGAGAACCCGGCCGACCGCGGTCATGTCACGGGTCAGTGGTGTCATGAATTCGTCATACAGCACCGACAACCAGTTCGACTTGGTGCGCTCCTCGTGCGACAGCTGCGACACCATCCGCTTCATGGTGTACCAGCGACCACTCGCCTCCCGACTGAAGGATCGAACGATGTCGTAACGTGGAAGGATCAGTTCCGCCTGCTCAATCGCATCGTCCAACGATCGGCCACCCGGCGGGTCGGAAGCGAGGTCCCAGAGCGCATCCCTGAGGCCGTATTGTCCGGCATCACGCATGGGGAGCTGCTCCGCAGTGGCGAGCAAGGTTCTGCCCAGAACGTCCGCAGCAGCTGAGCGCCGTTCGGCAAGACGTGCTTCACGATCAGACTCGAGCTGGGCGGCTACGAGCTCACGGTCGTGACGCAATTGACGCCGAAACAGGAACAGCGCACCGGTGAAGGCGACAATTGTGCCGAACGTCGCCTGCAGCAGACCTGCCACCCACGCGGGCGAGGACAGTTCCACCCACAGCGCTTCGAACCAATTCACGTGACCTCCGTCGTCGGTATGGAGCCTGACAGCTCCGCAGGTGCCCTCTTGTCGCCCAGCGATTTCAACAGCGCTGATCCCGCGCTCACCAGTAGATCGCGATGATCTCGCCCGCGAGCTGCGGCCCGGTAGGAACGATCGGGCGCGACACCGGTGCCTGCGTGGCTGCGGGGCTGATGCGAGAGCCGTCGGACCCGATGCCGGCCGCCGCGCACGCGGTTTCGCGGAATTCACCGAGCTGATCCGCCGTCCAGTTCTCCAGGTATGTCCGAGAGAAGAGCGATTCGACGTAGGAGAACGTCTCGTTCATGACCGACGTGGTGCGTGATCGCATCGCCACCACTGTGAGGCGGCCGATGCTGTCTACATCCGTTTCGGGCAGAGGCCCGCTGCAGATCTGTTGCGCATAGACGGTGAAGGCTTCGCGCACCGCAGAGGCATCGTCATCGGGCTGAGCGGCCGGCGCTGTCAAGTATCCATCAAGGCCGTGGATGACGTTGTCGATCATGTCGACGCCGGGCAGGCCTTCGATCCCGCGAATCGCGTTGAAGAGCTTCAACGGAGACCAGTTGCGAACAACGGTGTTATCGCTGAGGCGCACCAGGGCCGTGCACTCGAGACCGTCGAACAGCATTCGCCGCAGATCAGTCCAGTAGTTCGCAACGTCGGTGAGGGCAACGAGAGAAAGCGGAGTCACGCCAGGAGTGAGCTTCGAGAGGGTCCCGTCGGTCTCGTTCCACCCCCAGTCCAGTACTTCGGCCTCAATGGGCACCTGCCCGATCAGCAGTTCCTGCAGGAGGCGCGCGGTGACTTCCATCTCCGAGGCGGGCCCATCCTCTGACAACCGACCAACCGAGTCGAGGAACGATGCAAACCGGTACAACTTGTGCGCCTGGAGACGGATCCGCACCTCGACGAGCTGCCCACGTTCAAGGCCTCCGGATGGTGCGCTTGCTTCGCTGCCACGCCACAGCGAGGCGCCCCCAGTCACACTCGCCGAGGTGTCTCGTGCGGCGCGAACCTCGGCGTTCAAGAAGTCTCGGAACATCGACTGCTTTGACACCAGCCGCTCGACTTCACGCCCTGCCGTGGCGGAGCCGCGGACGCGACCCTCCGCCTGAAAACCCACGGACGCGGGAATCGAGTAGGAACCACCGACCATGACCTCAGCTTCGCGGCTTCGAGTCTCCGACTCAGTGATCTTCACCGCTTCCGCGCCGTATCGGGCGACATAGAGGCTGCGCAGCGCGGTGTCGTCGAGGTACACGAACTGCCGCAGCTCGCCGAGGGGTTCGGCGAACCGCTGCAATTTCTTGATCTTCTTCAGCGCCGCAGCGCGGCGGCGCGCCAGCCGTCCAGCGAGGATGCGATCGAGGAACTTGTTGGTCATGCGGTGTGCCCGTTCTGTCGTGCCTTGCGTTCGCGTGCGTGATCGAATCCAGCGAGGAAGAAGTCGTTCCGGATCGCGGTGCGACCGGCTTTCACCGTCAGTTCACCCGCATGCTCCCACACGCCCTGCAGGTCCGCGGCGCTCCAGTCAGCGGTGGCTGCAGCGACGTGTTCGTAGTCGAGACGTCCGGCAGTGTGGTGGTTCCCGCCCTGCAAGATCGCCAGCCGGCCTGCTTCATCTGGCCGCTCGAAGCGGAGCTCTCGGCTGAACCGCCCGGTGCGGCGCAGGGCGGGGTCGATGTCGTGCACTCGGTTCGTCGTCCCAATGGTGATGACGTTGTCGCGGTTTCCCGCGCCGTCGAGATTGGTCAGGAACACGTGCACGAGGCGAGAGCCGTAGTCATTGTCGGAGCCTCTGTCCTTCATCAAGGTGTCGATTTCATCAATGAACACCAGGGCAACCTCGTGTGTGGACGCGTGCTCGTAGATGGCTTCCAGTCGGCCTTCACTCTCGCCCTGGAGGTGGCCGCCGAGGCTCGCGGCGGTCACCATGTAGAACGCAGCTCCGGCTTCCTTCGCCATGATCTGAGCGAGCATGGTCTTGCCGGTACCTGGCGGGCCCTCGAAGAGGATGCCTCGGATCGGTCGAACCCGCAGGTCACGGAGCTTCTGGCGAGCGGCGTGCTGCATCTGCACGCGAACGATGTCCTGCGCCTCGGCGCGGATCCAGTCAAACCCTGCGAACTGCTCCCAGGACAGCGCATCGTCCACTGCCGTGAGGAGCTTTCCCGGGTCGAAGTCGTCGCCTCGGTCAATTCGAACCGGCTCCGGCTCGACCGGAGTGGGAGCGATTACCCGCAAGACCTCTTCGCGGGCATCGAACTCGACCGTGTTGCCCGGGGCCAGTTCCATTCCGGACGGCACAGCGAGGTTCTTCTGTCCCAGCGCGGCGGAGACGACTGCTCGCCCGCCACTCAGGAGCTGCACGATACCCACCTCGAGCTGTGGGTGCCAATCGGCTTCCTCGCCCCTCGTCCACTGGTTGTTGGCGCAGAGGACCACATCTCCAGCGACCGGTAGCGGATCAATGGCTACCAAGGCATCCCCGACTGGTTGAACGAAACCGTTGACGAGCCGGATGACCGCCTGCCTGCCGGCATCGCCCATCCGCTCCACCTTCGCAACCAGCGTTCCTAGCTGCGGTACTGATGTCGCCACGTCGCCTTCCCCTGTCCTTCACTACCGCCAAAATTCGCCGACACCACTCACGATCCGACTAAGACTTCAGCCAGCGCACCCGCTCCGGCGTTGGGACCCGTCCTCCAGTTCCCACCGGAGCTGTGCGCCTCAACCTCCCCAGCTGCCCCGACCGCCAGCGTCCGCGCCACGGTGCACCGTGCGCCACCACACTCAGACACCGAAGAGCACGGCGAACCCCGCCCACAACCCCCGGCGCTCACGTGCAGGAAACACTACTCGCCATCTTTGGAACAATACAACCAAAAATATGAGAATATGGAACGTGGATGTGCTCCAGGCGAAAGAAGTGGGTCAGCGTATGGGTTCCCGGCGGCGCGGGTCGGAAGTCGGCACCTGGGTCAGCAGCTCCGCCGCCAGCTGACGGGTCGTTAAGGGTGGACAACATCGCGGTCCTGGTAATCAACAATCGGGATCTGCTCCGCATGGTCGCAACCAACACCACCGGGCGTTTCGGCACCATCCGCATTGTGGATAACGCCCTCAGTGAATCAGCTTCTCTGCGCCCGCTTGGTACGAAACCTGACTCAGAGACGGTCGATGGGCACGCGCTCGCTTCGGACGACGTCGGAGCCGGGGAGCCTTGTATGGTCGCGAACCCGGAGGATCTGTTCAGGCTTGCCGACCTTGATGCCGACGCCTTGCATGCAGCGAGCACCCGCGGGAACGGATTTGTCCTCCAGGGCATCTCCATTCCCCAACTCGTCGAGGCGATTCGCGCCGTGTCATCGGCAGACTTGAGGCCGTCGCCTCGGACGGTCCTTCGACCGCATGGGCATCATCGCGGGGAGCCGCTTCCTCCGGCAGCGGTGCGCAATGACAAGCCGACGGTAGGCCTGACGCCGCGAGAGAGATCCGTGCTGCTCGCGATGGCTCGAGGACGCTCAAATGCTGAAATCAGCCAGGACCTGTTCATCACGGAAGCCACCGTCAAGACCCATGTCGGCAAGATACTCACCAAACTTGCCGTCCGCGATCGCCTGCAGGCCGTCGTTTGGGCCTACCAAAACGGGGTGGCGTGACGTTTCGAATGACCGCAAGCTGTTCGCACTGACACCCATCAGGACGGCAGCACTCAGCACTGTCTTCCTGACCGAGTTCGGTGTGCCGCCGCAGGTCATCGACCGCGCCATGACTCGGGGCTTCTCCCTCCCACCCGAGAGCTGACGGCGCGCTCAGGGCGCAGTGGAATCGTCCAAGTCAAGTGGGGACGAGCCGCACACGCGCGCGGGGATCATCGGTCGAAATAAGCTTCGCATCCACGCCCGACTCGATGGGCGCCCCCTCGACGCCATCGGCGACAGTGTTCTTCACTAACTTGATCTGCCGTTGCTCGAGAGTGATGAGCGCCACGTTCGATCACTCTCCGATGGAATTGACCCCGCTACATCGACAGGCCGGCTCATGCTCCACCTGATCGCCGCCCTGGCCGAGTACGAGCGCGAGCTCATCGTCAAACGCGTGAACACTGTCATCGCCGCAGCACACCAATCGGCCTCGAGGTTCCGGGGCCTGCGGGCCGACCAGCGCCACGGCGAGGTGAAGTCTTGAGCCGACGCTCAGTGGCGCAACCCGAAGATGCTATTCAGGTCATCTAAGCATCAATATTGATGTATCTGAACTTAATCGCAATACTGAACTCAGTGGTGAATGACGAATGTTGCGGTGCGCTAGGCGCGCAGTCGTGGCGGTTCCCCAAGTGAACTGGACGCGCTCCGAGACTGGGGTGTGCTGACGGATGGTTCCGAGCACACAGCTGTACCAATATTGGGCGCCTTCGTTGGTCGGCGAGTTCAAGTCTTGGGGTGTGGGCATGGTTGACGAAGAAGACGAGCGAGTTTTGCATGCATTGTTGGTGTTGCGGTTGCGGTTGCATGGCGGAGTGGGGGCAACTGCTGAGAGTCTTGCGGCGGCGGAGGTGACTGTGGAGCGGTGGCACACGTTGGCTCATGCCGCGGCTTCTGAGTTAAGGCGTCCGGTGAGGACCTTTGCACATCGGGACAGCGTCTGGGCGCAGTTGGAGGACTGGCCGGCGAATGAGCTCGAGGAAACACTGCATCGGGCGCAGCTGGGTCGTGCTCCCGAGGCGGCCACCCTGCTGTCGGCACTCGATGAGCGAGTGGACAACGCAGACGTGGCGCATTTGTTCTCCAGCCGAGGCGACGGGGCCGGGAGTGATCGAGAGGCGGGGCGGAACGAATAGGCCCCCTCACCCGCCCGGATGTTGGCGTCCGGTCGACCGCGTGAGCATCATCATGGGGAAGCGGTGCGACAGCGCAGCGGCCGGCGGACAGCCCGAGCACGCTCCATGCGCAGGATGTTGACGCTGTACCCGCGGGAGCGCTGCTTCCCCCGGAGCTGCGACCGGCCTGCATTCGCCTTGCGATCCCCTCCCGGACACGGCAGGTCCTCTGCGACTTCGCAGCCTGCAACGGCCAGCAGCATTCGCGCCTCAAGGGGGCTTGAAGTCGATGACGGCGGCTGGAGACCGTCTCAGGCCGTTCGAGCACGCGGTGGGTGTTGAAACTCGACTCGCACGCGAAGACCGCCGTCAGCGTTCGGGGTGAGACCGATCGTGCCGTGGTGCGCGGCAACAATGCTGTTCACAATCGTCAGCCCGAGCCCGCGCGACCCGGAGGCACCGGAGGCCACTCGGCCCTCGTCGCGGTAGAAGGGTTCCATGAGACGCCCGACACGGTCCTTAGAAAGGATTGCTCCGGAATTAGAGACCTCGATATATGCGCGAACGCCGGCCAGCCCGGCGGTGAGGCCGGATCGGATTGAGATGCTTCCGCCATCTATGTTGTGGCGCACCGCGTTGTGCAGGAGGTTGCCAAGCAGTTGGGCGAGCAATTGCGGGTCTGCTTCGATCTCGGCAGGTCGAGTATCGATGCTGATCCTGATGCCACGTGCGGATGCTTCACGGTCGACGTCGCGGAAGGCGTCCGCAATGAACGACTGGAGGTCGCAGTTTGTTGTCTCGAGGTCGCCTCGGTCGAGGTCGGCTAGATCGAGGATCGCTTCAACCGTGTCAATGCTGCGAGTGTTGGTCTCCCGGAGCTGGTCGAGAACGTGCATCATGTTGCCGTCGAGGCCGCTGTCGCGTTTCGCGACGTCGAGTATCGTCTGCGTGATGGCGAGCGGCGTGCGTAGTTCGTGCGAGGCGTTGGCTGCGAAGCGTTGCTGCGCCTGAAATGCTCTTCCGAGCCGTTCCAGCATGTGGTCGAAGGTGTCAGAGAGCTCAGTGATTTCGTCTCGAGGGCCGGCGAGTGCGACGCGGTGGTCGAACGTCCCAGTGGCCGCTCGCTGTGCTGCGGCGGTGATCTCTTGCAACGGTTTGAGCATACGTCCAGAGATGATCCAGCCCGCGCCCGCACTCAACCCGGCGAGCAAGACCAGAACGAGCGCTGATGCTGCGAGGAGTGTGTTGAGGATGTCGGACTGATCCGAGACCACCAAGGCCGGCGAAACGAAGGCCTCAGGGGTAACTTCCGGCGAAGCTTGGACATACTCTTTCGTCGAACGCAGGTCCTCGACATCAACCGCGCGAATCGCATAGGTGGGAACGTATCGCATGAAGAGGTAGATACTCGCGAGCATGATCGCGCCCGCTACCGTAAACAGCGCCGTGTAGGTCAGAGTCAACCTGGCTCGCACGGTGAGACGGCGTGGTCTACCGTGCAGCTGGGCGCCATCGACCGCGGAACTCACGCGAGGACCTCGTCAATCTTGTAACCACTACCGGGGACGGTTTGAATGACCCAGGGCACACCCAGCCGCCTACGCAGGTTTGAGACCGTGACGCGGATCGTGTTCGTGAACGGGTCCGCGCGCTCGTCCCATGCCTTTTCGAGGAGCATCTCCGCACTGACAACTCCACCGTCGGCGAGGAGTAGCTGTTCGAGGACCGCGAACTCTTTCCGAGATAGCCGCACGTCGACGCCATCCCGAGTGACCTCCCGGCGGAATGGATCCAGACGGATCCCGGCGCGTTCCAGAACCGGCGGGCGCGCATCGACCGTGCGGCGGGCGAGCGCGCGCAGCCGAGCCACAAGCTCCGGGAACTCAAACGGCTTCACAAGATAGTCGTCGGCGCCGAGCCGCAGTCCCGACACCGTATGGTCGAGCCCTCTCGCTGCGGTGAGCATCAGCACTCGCACCGCTGGGTAGTCGGCCACGACGCGGCGACAGACCTCATCACCGTGGACGACGGGCAGGTCTCGATCAAGAATGAGTGCGTCGTAGGCGGACACGGAGATGGCTTCGAGGGCGCTAGCGCCATCGTGAGTAATGTCGGCGGCGATTGCCTCGTGCCCGAGCCCGGACCGGATCGCTTTCGCGAGGTAGACCTCGTCCTCCACAATCAGGACCCGCACATGTACTCCTTCGTTCTATTCTCTGAAACATTTTAATGTAAGTATCTCAAAGCGAATGTAGTGATATCGTAAAGAGAGCTGTGAACGAGTAGGTCGGGAGCGAGTCTCGCGCAGGTGATGCGAGCACTTCTGCCCCATCAATGCGCGTGGACAAGTGCCAGGCACTACCGCTGTTCGATGCCCGGATGTGCTCGTGGGCGGGCGCAGAGCGTTCGGGACCGCCCTCGTCGACCTCATCCGCTCGGGGTGACGACGAGTGCAGACAAATTCAGTTGCGCTGTGGCAGTCACCTACAGGCAGCGGCTCGAGGCTTTCCAAGCGTGACCGACCCAGACGCGCCGGTCAGCGCGCCTGGGTCGGTCTCCCGCTTATTCGCGGCGAGGTACGGTTCCCGACGCGCCTCCGTCTAGCCCTCGACGGTCACTGCTCCGCTGCCGCCGGAGGTGATCCCGCAGGCCTCGAACACCTCGTCGGGGGCATCCGTCGGAAGGGAAAATCCTTCCCCGTCTTTTGGATCGGGCACATCGAGTCCGTGGTCGCGGAAGCACTGTGCCATCTCCAACATCTCTGCCTTCGACTCGGCTTCGCTCTGCACTCCTCCTGGGGGAGCCGGCGGGGTGCCGAGTTTATTCGTGCATGTGTTGGATGCCGCGTTCATCGCGTCGGCGTTGTCTTGGTCGAACTTCGGTGAGATGGCTTGACCTGACTCTGGGTCTGGGTAGTCGATACCCTCGTCTCGCATGCACTGCGCGTAAGCGAGTTGGTAGTCGTCGAAGCTGAGTTGACTGCCGCTGCTGGGTTTTGAGTCGGCGGTGCTGCAGGCGGTCAGCGCGCCGATCAAGAGCGGCAAAGCCAGCAGGATCGCGAGCGACTTCCGGCGAGGTGTTCCGGGAGGGGCGAGGGTGTGGTCGATGGACATGTGGCGCCTTTCTGGTGATCAGGTTTGTGGCTGCGATGCGGTCGGGCCGTCATCAGGTGGTTCCACTCCAGCAGTTGCCGTGTTGCCAGAGCATCAAAGGAATGTCCAGCGAGCAACACGTTTGAGCCGCGCGAGACGTGCCAGAGTGCCGACTGACAACGCGATATCGTTCACCGCCTACGGGCAGCGTCTGTTGAACGTATGTGCTGCCGGACAAGACAGCGCTCAGCTGCTGAGAGCCTCGGTTGGTGGCGTGTGTGAGGCCCGAATCGCGGGATAAAGCCCGGCAATAGCTCCGATGGCGAGGGTTGCTCCGACGCCTCCTGCGAGGGCAAGTGGAGGGAGTGAAACGGGCCACTGGGAGAGGGTCGCCAAGATGACAGTCACCACGCTGCCCAGCGCCGCGCCGGTGATACCACCGAGTGCCGACAGGAGGAGCGCTTCGGTGAGGAACTGTGAACGGATATGCCCGCGCGTCGCCCCGAGGGCCCGCCGCAGACCGATTTCCCTGCGGCGTTCAAGGACGGAGATAACCATGGTGTTGGCTACTCCGATGCCGCCGACGAGCAGCGCTACGGAGCCAAGACCGAGGAGCAGCCCGGTGAAGGCTTGATCTGCGGCTTTCTTCGCAGCCAGCGCGTCGGAGGGGCGAGATACTTGGACCTCTGTGGGCGCTTGGGGGCTGACGGTGCGGGCGAGGAGTTGACGGACCGTTTCGACGGAGGCATCAGTGGATCTCTCGTAGATTGTTGTCGGATTTCCGCTGAAGCCAAAGAGCGACTCGGCAATTTGTTCACCAATCAGGGCCGAGGTATCGAGCTCCTCAGCCAAGGCGACTGGTGCGAGGATGCCGATGACTGTGAACTGTTGTTCTCCAAGCCAGACGAGCATGCCTGACGAGGAAACCCCGAGGCGCTCAGCAGCGATCGCGCCCAGGACGACGGTCGGGTACGAAGCGGTGGCGTGGTTGAACCAGGAACCGGCAACGAGCTCGGCGCCGACAACGGCGAAGAGGCCGCTTGATGCGGCGTGCACCCCGATGCCTCCGGTACGGCCGGCTTCGATCAGGTTGCTGCGGTAGATGGCCTGCTTCTGCAGCGCCGCAGTCGACCCGACGTGCTGAACGCCCGCGATCTGCCCGACTTTCGCAACAGCGTTCGTAGGCAGTTGCGCATCCTCACCTGCCAGACTCTTCCCCGCTGTGACGCGTAGCAGGTTTGTACCTAACGAGTCGAGCTGCTGGTTCAACTGCGCCTGGCTCGATGAGGAGATTCCCACGACGGCGATCATCGCCGCGATGCCGATGGCGATGCCAAGCGCAGAGAGAATTGCTCTGGTGGGCCTGGACCGAAGTCCTGTTGTCCCCAGATGCAACACATCTCGGGCTAGCAGTTTCGACGCTCGCCCGTTCTCGCGCCTCATGCTGCCACTCCGGAATCGGCGACTACTCTGCCGTCGCGGATGGACACGCGGCGAGGGAGTTGAGCGGCGAGGTCGACATCGTGAGTGATGACTACGACCGTTGTACCGGCGTCGTTCAGCTCTCGGAGCAGCGCGACGACGGTCGCACCCGATGACGAGTCGAGGTTGCCGGTGGGTTCGTCAGCGAGCAGCAGTGGCGGGTTGCCAACCACAGCGCGGGCGATGGCGACGCGTTGCCGTTCGCCGCCGGACATCTGGTTGGGGCGGTGATCGAGCCGGTGCCCAAGCCCGACCCTGGTCAGCGCCAAGCTCGCACGCCGGCGTCGTTCCGAACGCCGAATGCCGGTGTAGACGAGCCCATCGGCAACATTGTCGGTCGCAGTTGTCCCTTCGGCCAGGTGGAATTGTTGAAACACGAAGCCGATACGGTATGCACGCAGTGCCGAGAGCCTCGCATCGGAGAGCTGCTGGACGTCTTCTCCATCGATGAATGCGGAGCCGCTACTTGGCCGGTCGAGGGTGCCGATCAGGTTCAGCATCGTCGACTTACCTGAACCGCTCGGGCCAACGATGGCGACAAACTCGCCTGTCGTGATGGTGAGGTCAACACCCGCGAGAGCGTGCACCGCAGGGCTGCCGTAGCTGCGACCAACCCCTTCGAGTCGCACAATGTCACTCATGCTGCCGGCACCACGACGTCGACACCGGCAGTGACGCCACCGCCACTGATTTCCACCCGACCGTCGGCGAACAACCCAGTCGTGACCGGAATGCGCTTCGTGGTTCCGTCGGCGTTCACGACTTCGACACCAAACCGCTCGCTATCGAGGGCCGTGAGTGCTTCCACTGGCACGGAAAGCACGTCTTCGCGTCGCTCGGAGGGAAACCCAACGGTCACCGTGGCGCGCTGCAGATCCGCAACGACAGCAAGGTCGTCGAGATCGATCGTGACCGGAATGCTGACGCTCGATTGGCCATTCGACTCCTTTTCCACGGGCGCACCGACAACGGAGACGGTCCCGGAGGTCGTGGTCCCCCCGGGCAGGCTGATGGTCACTGTGGCGCCAACCACAGCGAGCCGCTGATCGGCGGTCTTCAGATCCACCTGGACTCGTTTGCCGAGCGACGTCACCGTCAGCACGTTGCCACCCTGGCCGATCTGCGAGCCAAGCGCTGCGTCGACCGATCCAACACGAACATCCCCGGCCATGAAGATAACGGAACCGAGTTCAAGACGACCCGTCTGCTCGAGTCCGAGTGCTTTCTGCCACCGCTTGATCGCGCGCTCGGTCGACTCGGCGAATTCGAGATCAGGAGTGCGATCGAAGTAGCCGAGCGCCGCGAGACTCATCTCGAGCTGCATGACATCCGGTCCGTTGCCCATTCCGAGCCCGAACGCACGCCACGCAGGTAGCGGCCCGTGCAGCAACAGAACCGGCGTGTTATCGACCCAGTACAAACCGTTCCCAAGAGCCACTTGACTGCCGATCGGAGCGGTCGCGGTGAGCGTACCTCCGGAACCCGCCGCGATGGTTCGTTTGTCAGCGAAGTCAAGAGTGCCCGGCGACTGGCGGCTCCCGGCGAGCGTTCCCTGTTCGATCTTCGCCGTTGACGTCCTGATCGTCGGGCGCTCTTCAGCGGCGGCCTCCTCGCTCTGTCGCGCAAAGGTGTACGCGGTGCCGCCGCCGCCCAGTATTAGAGCGCTCACGGCGATGCTGGCAATGAGCATTCTCCGACGTCGGGGGGTGCGCGGAAGCGGGGGTTGGTTGTCGACTGAACTGTCGAGCTCATCGTCGAAGACGTGGTTCATAGAGTTCCTCACTGTGATGCCGCCGAACTCTCGTTCTCGTTCGGCAGCGGTGCTCCAGCTCACCAATTCCAATGTTGCGAGAGCGTCAACGCTTTGCTGATACACCGTCGAAACATCCGCTGTTCGGACAGGAGCGCCAAGACTCACGCCGCGTGCGATGAGGCGAGGCACAGCGGCCACTCGCGGAACGGAGTTTCCTGTCGTCAAACGGTTTGCCTTGGACTCCCATATGAAGCCACCACAGCGACGGCACTGCCGTGCACAGCAGTGTTGCCGACCTCCGACAAGAGCACCGCTCACTTCGTTCGAACGTATCGATGACCACGTGCATCAGACCACCTTCGGCAACGAGTTGACAGTCACGGTGAACTTCGGCGCGGACGATCACGCCAGCAGCCCAGCTGAGTGCTCGGTGGCGCCGCTGGCGAATGCCGAGCAGACCTTCTGCATCGCCGACTGACCTTGTGCTCAAACGCGGTGCGAAGCGGGCGTGTCGACTTCGCACCGCGTAAGTGGCGCCCGTAACGTCTTTCTGACGCGTCGAGTCATTTGCGATCGCGGTCCGAGTCGTGTGCGATGGAGGCGGCAACCTTTGCCGTCCGGAGAGTCTCCGGCTTACCGGACTGAGCTTGCGGCGCGCGAGCAGCCCCGCGCAATCAAGCTCAGCATCAATCTCGTCCTGCGCGTCAGTTGTCGAGCAGTCGTCTTGCCGCGAGGGCAGCAATTGCGGCGTCTTGTGCGCCGGTACCGGACAAATCTGCGATGGTCAGCAGATCTGGATCCCGATCAGTCCTGCGCCTGTGGAGCAAAGATCCGAGAGTAACAACGTCCTGGCCTCCTAGGTCGATGCCTTGGAGTTCTCCGAGCGTCTGGGATTGATGAAGGGAATCGACGACGATGAGGTCAGCGCGGCGCAATAATGACGGCTCGAGCTCGCGTTTGCCCGGCCCGTCAGAGCCGATTGCGGTGACATGAGTGCCAGCCCTGATCTGGTGCGAGTACAGCACGGGCACAGTTGAAGGGGTAACGGTGACTACGGCCGTGGCCGTCATCGGCGAGTCGTCCAAGGCTGCTCGTCGAACGGGAATATCGGCGCGTTCTTGAATCCAGGTTGCGAACGCCCGCATGCGGTCCTCGTTCCGACCATAGACGGTTATTCGTTCTGGAGTGCGCACGTGGAGCGCGGCCTCGATCTGGAAGCGCGCCTGTCCACCGCTGCCGACAATCGCGAGTTCCTCGACCTCTGCAGGAGCAAGCAGATCGAGCGCGAGGGCGCCGGCGGCTCCGGTGCGAAGCTCGGTGAGATAGCCGCCGTCGAGGAACAGTGCAGCGATGCGACCGGTCGCGCTGTCGACCACTGCGGTGAGGCCATCGGAGGTGGGGACCCCATGGCAGGCGTTGCCAGGAAATCCGGTCGCCACCTTGACCGATAGGTGTGGTGCACCGTGCACTGCGGCGCCTTTCACATGCAGTTCGCCGCGATGCTCGGAGACATTCAGGTGCCACGGCGGCGGCGACTCCACCGTTTGCGCGTGCAGGGCTCGGAACGCGGTGCGGGCAGATTCGATGGCATCACTCATCGTGAGGGTTGCGCGGATTTCGTCGGCCGAGAAGACTGGTGGTGTGGTCCTCATGGGCTGACCAGCTGAGCGAGCTGCTCGCCGGTAATGTTGCGCCCAGTGATCACGAACACCGCGGGGAGATCGGCTTGGATAAGTCCTGCTTGCGCGGCTGCTATCCCCACACTGGCGGCCCCCTCGGCTATGACTCCGTGCCGCAGAGCGAGGTGTCGGACGGCCGCACGAATAGCGTCTTCCGCGACGGCGGTCGTGGTGACCCGATTCTCCGACAGGAGAGAAGGGGTGATGCAGCCTTGAGCGATGTTGCCGGCCAGGCCGTCAGCGAGGGTCTGATGGATGTCGACGTCGACGATGCGACCGGTCGTCATCGCCTCCGACACCGCCCGGGAAGCTGCCGCTTCGACGCCAATAACGCGAGCTCGTTCAGGGGCAGCGAGTCCAGTGCCAGCAGCAAGACCGCCGCCGCCGACAGGAACCACAATCTGAAACGGGCCGGGTATCTCGTCGGCAACTTCGGCGATGATGGTCGATTGGCCGGCGATCACATCGGGGTCATCATATGCGGACACGAACCGTGCACCCAGCGCCTCAGCGACGTTGACTGCGGCCGCTTCGGCCTCGTCGTATCCATCACCTATCAGGCGAAGTTCGACTGCATATTTGCCCAAAGCTTGGACTTTGGCTGGCGACGCGTTCGCTGGCACAACGATGGAGGCATCTGCGCCGATAAGAGTGGCCGCGTAGGCGATTCCGAGGCCATGGTTACCGGCTGAGGCTGTGATGACTGGGCGGAAGTCACGTGCTGATGCGGCGACTGCCGCGAGGGCGCCGCGAACTTTGAATGAGCCGGTGGGCTGTAACGTCTCAAGTTTCAGGTAAGCCGGAGCTGCGAAGCCATCGAGTACGATCGGCACCAAGGGTGTTGGTGGTAGGTGTCGGCGGATGATGCGCGTGGCCGCGCTTGTGCGGGCTGTCCAGTCGATCGTAGAAGAAATCACAGAGTGGCTCCCTAATGGTCATGTCGGCGAGTCGTCGCCGGGTCAATGAGGTAGATGTATTCGTCCGTTGTTGCTCCGTGGACAGGGCGCAGCGTCCGGTGCATCGATCTCGATCGCTCGCCGAATCCCGACCTGAACCGGCTATGCGACCCTCGTGGTGGAGACACCGTCGGTGATGACTTCACCGACAGAACTGTTCGTTTGACGGTTCCAATTGCAGTTCTGGGCTAGGCAAACGGAGTGCTCCGACGGTCTTCTGATGCGTGAATGCGTCGAGTTTTGGCGCGCAAGAGCAGGATCAACCCTCCGAGGAGGGCCATTGTTCCGACGATGAGCGTCCAGACGGCATCGGTTCCGGCGACAGCGAGTCTGCTGGCATTCGTTGCAGCAGTTGTGGAATGTGCGGGCGGCGGGGAGGAGGAAGTTGGCACCCCGGATTCGGCCAGTCCGACAATCACCTGTGCGGGCGGGCCGTCGCCGGCCTGGTTTCGGGCTGCGGATCGGAACTGGTACTCCTTGCCCTTACTGAGCCCCTCGACGGCGAAGCTTGTTTCAGCGGTTTCTCCTACTTCTGTCCACTGGTTGGTGCCCGACGGGGCGACCGAGATGACGTACGACTCAATGGTGTCCCCACCATCGGACGCGGGTTCAACCCACTCCAACGACACGGCGTCTGCTTGCGCCACCGCATCGAACTCGCGAGGGGCGCCAGGCACGGTGTAGTAGGTGTATGTCTCGTGCACAACAGTGTTACCGTCCGGATGCTGCACCTGCACCTCTGCGGTGCCTGGCGCACCGTTCGGCGGAATGACGCTGAGCGACTTGCCGTCCGGCGCGACGTCGAGGTTCGAGCCGGGTCGACCTGCGAAGGTGACCGCGGTAGTGCCGAGGAGGAAGTTCCCGGACACCGTGACTGGCGCGGCTGCGTCAACGGTGCCCCGAGCTGGTTGGATCGCGTCGGCGACTGGGTTGGGACGGTAGAGATCGATGCGCGTGATCTGACCGGTTCGAACGTTGGAGACGTATCCGACGTGGGACCCGGGTACGACGCGAATTTGGTGGGCCCCACGACCAACCGCTTGCGCGAAGGTCCCGACCGCGGTGCGGGTTAGCACGTCGGTCATCGTGACCTCGCCCAGCACGATGTCTGTGGTGTATAAGAAACGACCGTCCGCGGACAAGACGATGTCGTTGGCTCGGCTGACGGGGATGCTAGCAACCTCGGAGCTTGTCGCAACATCGATGACAGAAATCGCTGCACGCGTAGCCACGTAGGCGGTTTTTCCGTCTCCAGCGAAAACGACTGCTGCAGGCTCTTGACCGGAGAAACCGGACACGGTTCCGATGCGGCGAGCTGTTGCGGTGTCGATGAGGTCAATTGAGGACTGCCCGAAGTTCGCGACGTACACCTGGGTGCCATCGGGCGAGACCGTGAGGCCTTCGAACAGACGCCCACCGAACCCCGAAATAGTCGACCGCACCGTGTGAGTTGCGGTGTCGATGACGTATACCCGAGCTTCTTGCTCATTCATGGCGTAGGCGCTGCTTCCGTCCGGCGAAAACGCGACTCGCTTCAGCCCACTGCCGCTCACGCCTGAAACAGACCCGACGACCGTGTTGGTCTGGGTGTCGATCACATCGATCGATGAGCCGGTAACGTAGGCAAACGACCCCGATGGCGCAACGGCGATGCCGTAAGACGTCGGCTGGGTGAAGCCACCGACAATCCCGGTTTGAGCGTTGGTCGCCGTATCGATGATGGCGATCTCAGGCATTGTGAAACTCGTAGCGTAGGCAGTCGTGCCGTCTGGAGTCACCGCAAGCCCGTAGGCCTTCGAACCGGTGTATCCGGCGACCACCTCAGCGGCGGACTTGGTTTCGCTGGCAACTGCTTGAGGCGCATCCCACACCGCCCCTGAGGTCGCAACGAGGGTGGCTGCAACGAGCGCAACTAAGCGGGGTACGCGTGGTGATTTCAGTCGATTTGTCATGTTCCCTGACCTGTTGTTCGCGAGGTGGCCCATCGTCGTGCGACGGGTGTGCAAGTACCGGCGCTTCGGAGCGCCGCGCCACCAACCAGATTGATCTAACCCGCTTGGTTTTCATGATCATAGCAGGTAAGTATATTAGAACAAGTTTTTCACTGAAACAACGGTGCCGCCGGCGGTGCGGCCGACCGGCCGTCGGAGCCACGCCGATGCGCCGCTAGATGCGGCGGCGGGGCTCCCCCCGCTCATCGGCGCCCGTGACTCGTGCGACGAGTTCCTCACCGAGTTCCAGGAACGCGACAATCAGCGCTTGGGCAGCAGTAACGTCCCGTGTGGCAGACGCGTGTCCGACGCCTTCCACCAAGTCAGCAAGGCCAATGAAGTCGAAATATGGAAGGGCGATTCGGGCGGCTTGGGCGACGCGATTCTCGACCGGGACAGCCGCTTCGCTCAGCAGCACGTTGTCGGCATTGACGAGATAAAAATGGAAGAGATCCTGCACTCGGAGGATGACTTCGCTCCCCTCGGGCGCCACCCTCTCGGGATCTCGAAGAAGCGCCGCCAGTTGTTCAGCTTCAGCGCTATGTGCCCGAATCAGTTCAATGGAGACGCTCGGGAGAACCTGCCGGAGCCCGATGCCCCAGAGCGCTCCGAGTACTTGGATGCCGTCCGTGAGCTGAATGGGATCAGGTCGACTCACGCGGAGATAGCGGCGGGCACTGCTCTCGACGAGCCCCCGCTGCGTCAATATCTGCAAGGCAGTCCGGACGGTAGGTCGAGAAACTCCCAACCATTCGCACAGAGCAATTTCATCCAGCCGCTCGCCGGGATTCAGGTCCCCATGCGCGATGGCTGCTGTGATCCGAGCCTGGACCTCCTCGTGCACGAGTCGGAGTTTGATGGGGCCAGTCGATGGGGGGATCGGCATTTCGGGTCCTCTGTTATGAGCTAGAGCAGGGAGGAAGTCGTGTGCAGCTCGTCACCGAGGGTCCTGAGCCGGCGCGCCGGCGGTCAGGCGAAGATCAACTTCCAGCGCACTGTGGCAGGGCGCCACTGTTTGCCTCTAGTATTCTAGAAGTAGTAAGCTTAGAGTCTCGAACCAGTAGGCGAAAGAGGTTGATGATGGATCGGCGGCAGATACGAACGAGGGGGCGACTCCGGGAGGCCATTCTGGTCCTCGCGAGAGAACAGTCCGCGGCACGGTTGCGGGTTTCGGAGGTGGCCGCATCGGCGGGCGTCAACCGCAGCACGTTCTACAGCCATGCCGATTCGCCAGTCGCGTTGCTTGCCGATGCTCTGCGGTTCAAGTACGACGAGCTCTGTACGCAACATGCCCTGGAGGACGCACCGTCATGCGAACTCCTGGCTCGCCTCGTGTGGATCACCGTCGACCATATCTCGGGCTACGACGCAATCTACCAGCGCGGCTTCGACTGCGATTCAGTCGATGGGTCACTACAGTGGATGCTCAACGCCGCCTTCGCTGACGCAGCCACAGCCGCTCTCATTTCTCGCGCCAACCGCCTCGATGACGCGAGCGAGAATGTCCCCGGCGGCACACGTGACGATGTTCGACGATGGGCGACTGTCACTGCCGCCGCTCACGTCGCCGCGATTCGCGGCTGGCGGACCGACCCCCGGCAGCAAACAGATGAAGCTCTCACTCGAGTCATCGAGCAGTGCCGACCAAACTGGTGGCCAGAGGATGGCGCCGCCTCCATCACCTCGTCGCCCAACCATGCCATGACACCAACCGCCACGGCTTGATGAGCCCATGACCCACATGACGAGACAACTTGCGCTTGCCTTGGAACGCGCACTCCACCAAGCCGGCGACGATCGACGTAGCCTCGTCCGTGAGATTGACCACGCCATCCTCATCCACCTGCAAACAGTGGCGCCGCCCACGGATCGAAGAGCGTCGCCGCAGCCTGCGACTGAGCCGCGGCGACGAAGCAACTTCCGCCCCGCCCAACCGTCTCCACGAATGCCCACCAGCGCACCCAGCCCTGAGCGCCTCAAACCAAGCAAAACCACGTGACAGTTCGGCGTTACTCAGAGCTGTCACCCGAGCAGTCTCGTTACGAGTGCAATGCGTGAGTTGGTGGCGCATAAGTGGTTACCGCTTGAAATTTGAGTTCTAGAACTAGTCGAGGTATTCTAGAAGCGGCGCTCTTCGGGTGGGCGCCTGGTGGGGCTGCACGGATTCGGAAACGTCAGCCCCGCGGGGCGGCCGGGTCAAATCTTGGCCTCGGCCCCCCGCACTTCACAGCGCGAACAATCTCCCGCTCACAACGCAACGCGGCGCACCCGGGAACGACTTCGAGAGGACCATTTGCATGCCACTACCGTCCGGCGATCGTCCAGCACAACGACGCTCCTTGCGATGCGAGGCGATGGACCGTCTCAAGACCGCGATTCTCGACGGCACCATCCTCCCGGGTGAAGCGCTGAACGACCAGGACATGCAGGAGTGGCTGCAGGTGTCTCGCACGCCGATTCGTGAAGCTCTGAACGACCTATCCCGGAGCGGGCTCGTCGAGATGGCGGCGCAACGATACACGCGCGTGGTGTGTGCCGACCCGCGACGTCATCCAGCGACCATGCAGGCGCTCGGCGCGACGCTATTGGCTGTCGCATCTGTCTCGGTGCCAGAGCTGACCGCACCGCATCGTGACAAGCTCGTCACACTCGCGGCGGACGTCGCTGAAGCGACGACGGGGGTGGAAGCGTCGGCGACGACATCGGCTCGCGCTCGATTCAGCGCTGCGCTGCTCGAGAGCTGCCCGAACGCTGAGCTGGTCACTGCCTTCGCTGAGGCCCTCGACGGGTTGAACTATCGGGTACACATCGCCCGAGTCGCCGATCCTTCTGCACCGGTCGAGGATGCTGAGGCGTTCTACGATTTCTCCCGGGCGCTTTTGAAGCTCGACGACCCCGCGGCCCTCATGTCGCTGGCGCGCGCTTACAACTTGCGCACCTCGCTGTCCGCGTAGGCCTGGCGCCACCGACCCGCAACGGGGTGCGTGCCACACCGGGTCTGTAACGCCGCGAAGCTCATGGGCTAGCTGAAATGTTCACCAATAGTGACAATGCCCTGGGTCTGTGCGCAGCCGCCCGCTCACTATGCGGCCCGACACCGAGCGTGTCGGGCCGCGGCAGCGCGCCGCGATCGCGCGGGCCTTTTGGACCCTCGACGACCTCCGTCCGCTAGCTACTGCTCTCTGGGACCGCCACTGACAAGCTGACGGTCTCTCCCTGGATTGGTGTCGATCCAGGCCATCCGAGGACGAGAGCTCGTAACCACAGGCGACGCTCAACTGCGGTTGACAGCCCAGCATCGTCTTGGCAGCTCAGCTGCACCAGTTTGTCACGGCGATTCACCGATGCGGAGAACTGAAGGATGACATGCGAGCCGTACACGGTGACTGCGCGCATCGGGATGCTGCTCGTCGAGCCCACCAGGACGTCTCTGCCGGTGTTATGTGCATCGGCGAGCTTGCCGAGGATGAGTCGCTCGTAGAGTCGCCGTTCAGTGCGCGATTGCGGCGTCAGTGGATCTCCGCCAAACAATGCGCGACGCAGTCGCTGCAGTTCATCGCGGTGCCGTCTTGCCAGCTCCGTTACACAACGTGCCGCTGCAGCGCCATCCGGTTCGTTTCCGATGAGCGCGGCGAACTCGGTGGTCGCGACGTCCATCGCCTCGAAGATCGCACGCCCGAGTCGAGCTTGGTGCTCGGCGGTGAAGTCGGCTGGGTACTCGTCTCCTTCCGCGCAGATCAACGCCACCAAATCGCGGTCGTAGCGCAGCATCAGGAGCTCATCGGAGTTCGCTGGCACCTGATCGCGCACATGCGATTCGTCCATGATCCAGGGCAAAGACACTTCGAGCGCATTCGCGAGACGATTCAGCGCGCCCCAGCTTGGATATAAGTGTCCGGCTTGCCATGCCTCGAGGACGTGGGACGAGTGGCCTGTCGAGGTTGCTGCCGCGTGGGCTGAAGCACTCGTTCGCACGGCGGCGGAGATCCCTGCCGGGGTGACTTGCCCGCTACGCCACCTCTCGTAGAGTTCGGACACAGACGGCGCTTCGCTCATGGCTGTGCTCCTGAACGTTGCGGGCGCACGAGACCCTGGTCTGGGCACTTGGCAACGAAGCGCAGCAAGTAATCACCGCGGGCGCAAGCGGCACTCATTCTGAACGCTCAGCGTCATCGAGCACGAAGATATACCCGCCGATCGTCCAACGGTTCGGAGGCGCGAGAAAAACGCTGCTCGATCCACCGGTGCTCACCGAGTCAATCGAGAACAGCCGAGTTGACTTTCTGAGCAGCGACAAAAAGGTGTCCGCGTGTTCCGGCGCGCCCTCGACCGTGAGTGAAAGCCGAATCGCGAGGAGGCGTCCTCCTCCCTGCATCGCAGGAACATCAAGGACCCCTTCGCCGCTAGCCAGGGGTTCGTAGGTGATTGGATCCTTCACGGTGATGCCGGACAACGTCACTCCTGATGTCGCGGCGATTCCCGAGAGCTCACTCAGGAAGGAGCTCATATTCGCCTGATCCGGGATCGCTGTCCGAAGTGCCTCGACCTCCGTGCGGATGTCGTCGATTCGTTCAGCATCGCCGGCGAGAGAGTCGAGGACGCCCTGCAGAGCCGTGTTGCCTTGGCGCACCGTCGCGGTCTCAGCTTGAGTGGTGCCAGTTTGGGCCAACAGGGGCTGTGCCCCTAGTGCGACACCACCGAGGACCACAGTCACCGCAGTGAGTGGGGCTGCGAAAAGCAGGATTCGTGCTTGGGAGGTCTTCATGGGGTGGGCTCTTTCGGGACAGTGAGTGCTGCAGCATCAAGATGGACGGTCACAAGTGACGCGAATCCTGCAGGTACGTTTGACACTGAGGTTGGCGTTGCGTCGGCGAATCCCGGCAGCGTGGAAATGTTGTCCAGCCATACCGTGACCGCGTCCGCTGAGGTGCTCTCGATTCGGACTGTGATCTGGGCGACGCGCGGCCCCTGCAACGGGACCGAGGGGGCCGTGATCGATGAGAAGGCTGTTGCGCTGTCAACGGAAATTGAGCTCAGTGTCGCCCCTGCAGGAACGGCGCCGCGGAACGAAGCCAGATAGAAGTCCCAGTCGATCGCTCCCGCAGCTGCGACACCCCTTGTGGCTTCGAGTTGTTGCGTTTCCGCGCGGAGCTGCACGAGCTCGTCGAACGCTTGCATCTCCCGGGTCAGGGCGCGAGTTTTGGTGTTCGCGTCCATCAGTTGCGTTTGCTCGTACACCAAAACCGTGGCCGAGGCGGCGATAGCCAGGACCACGCCAGCGCTCAGGGCGAGCACACCGATCCAAGAGCGTTTCGTCAGTGCGGTCAAGCGCCGCTGCTGTGTAATCTCGCGAGGGAAGAGGTCAACGAACGCGTCTGCTCCGAACTGCAGCTGGGGTTCCGAAGAACGCCGGATGAGGCTCATTCGTTGCCTCGCAGTGCCAGCCCAAGAGCGACCGCGTACTCGGCGGTGTGTGCGCGCGCGTGCGCTTCGTCGACGCGTGGCCCGAAGGTGAGTTTTCCGAACGGTCGGGCGAAGGTGGCTGGAAGGTCTGTTGCAGCCGTGAGGGCCTCTTTCAGTCCGAGGAGCTGGGACCCGCCGCCAAGCAGACGAATGCTGGCCACCGTGATACCTCGATTGGCATTCATGAAGAATTGCAGAGTCGATCTCACCGATTCGATGAGTTCGTGGGCTGCGTGAATGACCGAGTCGACAGCTACCTTCTCGGGGGTGCTGGCTGGCTGGTGCGTCATCCCAATCCGCACCTTCAACAGCTCCGCCCGCTGCAGGTCGACACCGAGGTCCGCCGCAAGTCGTTCGGTGATTGCCTGCCCGCCGGTGGGCACAATACGCACGAAGCGCGGAACACCACCGATCAACACGGTCATCGTGGTTGCAGTGGCGCCGATGTCCACGAGAGCAAGACCGCCCTCGCCGACGTTGTTGTGCGCGACCAGCCGTGCCGTTGCGAAGGGCACAACGTCAACGCTTTCCACATGCAAGCCTGCACGAGAAACCGCTTCGACGTTCGCGTGCACGTCCACAGCTCGCGCGGCGACCAACAGCCCGTTCACGGTCGAAGCGTCGGCCTCAACCTGCGCAACAGGCAAGAAGTCAAGAATCGCCTCGTCGACGGGGAACGGGAGTTTGTCGGCGACGTGAAACGGTAACGCTTCCTTCATCCGTTGACGTGAGGATTTCGGCACCACGAGGTCTCGGATGAGGACTGTCGTTGATCCCATGCCGACACGAACATTCTTCGTCCCGATGTCGCTCGTCGACCAAAGCTCCCGCAGTAGTTCCACGGTGGCGTCGATGTCCGTTACGGTCCCGTGAGAGATGAGTCCCTCTGGGACCGGAACGCTGCCGTGGCTGAGGATTGTCGGGGACTGTCGATTGGCGTCGACCTCGGCTGCACGTAACCGTGTGGTGCCGAAGTCGATGCCGGCGAAGTTCCTGGCCATACGAAGGCCCTTTCTGTTTCGAGGATTAGAGGGTCAAACCGACGAGTGCGAGATAGCCGGCAACGACGCTCGGCCCTGCGATGACGCCGAGCCAGGTGCCGCTGATGATCCACGGGCCGAACGGCAACGGCGTTTTCCGGGTGACTCGTCGGGTGAGCAGCAAGACGGTCGCATGCAGTCCGCCGAGGATGAACGGCGCGAAGAACGCCACAACCGCGCTCTCCCAGCCGCACCATCCCGCGAACAAGCCGACGGCGCCGGCAAGTTTCACATCCCCTAACCCCATTCCCTGGGGATAAGCGAAGCGCAGGAGCGCGTACGCTGCCCAAAAGCCCACCGCGCCGAGCAGCGCAGTGACCAGCGGTTGGACACCGCTGCCAGTAGCGGCACCCACGGCGAAGAGCACGGCACCTACCGGATACATGGGCAGCACGATTCGGTCCGGCAGCCGGTGCGTTCGAGTGTCGATCAGCGTGAGGCAGATGGACACTGCGGCGAGGTAGAGGAAGGCGACGAAGTTGACCCAGAATGCCGCGGCCGACGTCGTCCGCTCGTGCGCAGCGATCAGCCATGCGGTCACGAGCGCGAATGAGAGCGCGGTACCGACCTCGACCAGCGGGTAGATAGCCGAGATGCGCGTATGGCAGTGTCGGCATCGTCCCCGAAGCATCAGCCAGGACAGCACGGGTAGGTTCTCCATCGCCCGCAGCTGCGTGCCGCATTCTGGGCAGGCGCTGCGTGGGCGGACGAGCGAGAGTCCTGCCGGAACTCGGTAGATGACGACATTGAGGAACGAACCGACAAGCAAACCGGCAAAACCTGCCAATGCCAGGGGGAGCACGATGCCGAGGTCGGGGATGGTGATCATTGCGGGGTCCCGTCGGGGCTGAACGCGGGCTTCACTTCAATGAGCTCTGCCAGTGTGTGCACCGCGCTGTTTGGTCGGATAAATCGGGGCGGGGCGGCGGAGCGTAGGCGTTCGTTGTAGGTGACGACAACGTCCTGATAACCGCCGGTGTACCCGCCGGGGCCGGTGATGTGGGTGATCCCGGCGTATCGGGAAGCGACGGAACCATGAATGCGCAGCGCCCCTTGATTGCCTCCAGCACCAGCGTTCTGCACGACGATCCCGCCGTTCGTTGACAGCAACGACGCCGAGATCTCCCGATCACCCCCAACAAGTGGAATAGGCGATCCGCAAGCACCGCTGACCTCGCAACCGATGGGGCGCTCCCACGTGATCGGGTTCCAGACCACGATGTCGCGTTGCGCCATGATCCCCAAGAGATCACTCATCGGTTCGACGTTCGTGAGGTTGCCGGTGAGGTAGGCGGAGCCTTCCGCGGCGAGAGACATCGACCCCGTGAACTCGCCCTCGACGAACAGGTCGCCGGACCGTGCCCCGTACGGGCACGCCGCAGTGCGGTACTGGTTGTTGTTGATCGCGACCGGGTGGGATTCGCCGGCAATCGGGAAGCCGACACCGTTGCTCGTGAAGCAGCCCGCCTGCACAGTCCAGGTGTCGTGCGAGTTCGGATCTTTCGTCGCATCGGTGATGTCTTGAACGTAGAGAATGCTGCCATCCAGGACGGAAATGGTTGCTCCGCCCGGGCTGCCCAGCGCTCCTGGCGCGGTCCCGGGTGTGCCGCATTCAGCTGGGTTGCGGATATCGCGGAGGTCCAGACGGACGTTGGTGTACTTCGTTTGGGGGCTTCGCACGGTCATGGATCCGTTGCTGTGGAACTTCACTGAGGTCGGGCCGGTGTACAAGCAGCCGACCGCACCGTTGATTGGCACGGGCTGTGTGTTCTCGCGCAGCACACCAAGGGTGGTCGGAATGTCGATGACCTTCTTGTAGACAACCGGTCGTTGGTCGTCACCGCACCCGCGGCTCGTGTCAGCTCGCGTGTGCGGGTCGGACGAGCCAAAACTGTCCTCGAAGGTGACGTCGCAGCCCACGATGCTGTCGTTCGAGTGGACCGGGCCTTGCCAAACGGCATTGCCGAGGAGGGTGCCCGGCGCTCCCCACACTGTTTGCGGACATGCCTCGCTGTCACGGCCCGCCCAGGCGGCGCGGTCGCACTTTCGCGCAAACTGGTCGCTGGTGGGAGCTGTTGGGTCGCCCCAATCCGGGGTGCCCCAGTTCGAGGAGCCCCAGTTATTACTGCTGCTGGCTGTGGGCGTGGCAAACATGACAAGAGCCGCGTATCGGGTGAGGTCTTCCTCGCGAAGTTCAGCGATGACGGAACGCGTCACCGTTCCCACTCGCCCGGTTGCTCGAATTCGGAGTTCGCCCGTTGAGGCGTAACCAGAGTTGTCGATTTCGTACCGGAATGCTGACCTGTCGTCCAACCTCGCCCAATCACCGGCCGGCTCGACGCTTAAGGCGGGATTAGTCCCGCAGCCGTCAACCTCCGAAGGCGGCTCCGGAGTGAACGGAGAATTGTCGTTGATACACAGTTGATAGTCACTGATCGCGGTCAGTCGTGAACGGTACTCTTCGACGCCGGCGTATGCTGCGGCGAGTGCCGCGTCCCAGTCCGCGTCGTGGCGGGATTTGAGCCCTCCGCCGTTGGCGAAAGCGATCGCGCTTGTCGCGACGATGATGATGACCATGCCGAGCGCGATCACCAGAGGCAAGGCTGCGCCGGAGTCGCGGGAGTGTGTCGGCGTCGCGGGTGTGAGTGCCATGGGGTTAGCTCCTCGCGTTGTGCACATTGGACAGATGCGCCGTTGATTGAAGGGTGATACCAACGCGGTTGTTGGCACCGTCGACACCATCCACGGTGATCTGCAGCTCCACGGCCGTGACCTGGCGCCGGTTGCGTTCCGAGAGAGCGCCGTCGGTTTCGAGTTCGAGCGTGCGCTGGGCGAGGTCGAGGTAGCGGAATGTTGGTTGCTCGGGCGTTCGCTGGACGTTCTCGGCGAGGGTGCGTGTGCGGGCTGGGCCGGTGAAGTCCCAGTAGCCTCGCTCATCCTGGACGCCGTCGTAGGTGGATTCAACGAAGTCGTTGGTGTCCGTCACGGCGAACGTCACCATGATCGGGCGTGCGTCCGCGTTTTCAAGGTTGACGTACGCGTACACCGATACGGTGTCTGCTCGGGCTTCAATGACCGCGGGTGCCGCGAGGGCGGTTTCTCGAACGGGGTTGCGGGTCGCGGCGCGCAGCACCCGCGACACTTCATTCATGGCGTTCGAAGCATTGCGCACATCGAGATCGATGGATTGCGCGTTGGCAGTCACTCGAGCCATCGACGCGAACGCTCCGGTCGCGATCGTCATCACGATGGCGATGAGCATGATGGTGACCATCAGTTCTGCCAAACTGATCCCCTCATCAGGGCGCCGCCGGTGTACGACACCCGGTGTCATGTTGTGCACCGCTTGACGGGTCCGGCCCCTGTCGGCCCGAAGGTGAAGGAGTCACATCGGGTGCCATAGCGGACATCCCAGGTTCCGAACGGCATGAAGAGTGGCTCGCGGGGCTGCGTCGGGTCTGCCCGGACGAAGGTCAGCGGCGAGCACAGTCCTGCTGGATCTTGTGCGGTGATCGTTGCGATACCGGCGAGGTTGGCGAGATCGACACCCCAGCCTTGGTAGGACACTTCCGGCGCGTTGGATGGACCAGTCACGGGGACCGCGGGGTACCGCTTTTGCGCGACGGTCCACTCGTCTGGGTCTGCGGCGCGGCACGTCTCCCCGCCGCCGGCGACGATCTGGTACCCGCGGGCGGAGGGATGCACAGGGATTTCATCGGCGAGGTCGTAGAGGGTGGTGTTGTCGGGGCCGATGACGGCAAGCTTCATGTCAGACGCCATCAGAGCGCCCCAGGGGGCGCCTGTGGACGGTTGACGGGCGACGGCCTTGATCCAAATACGGTCGTCATAGACGAAGCGTGTCGTGATCGAGTGACCGGCTGTGACGGTGACCGTTTGCGTAGGTGCCACTTCGTGGGTTGGTGTGAGATGGGCGCCGAGCGCCGACAGAGAGACCGTGTAGTCGCCGGGCGCGAGGTCGGTGATAACGGAGCACTGACCTGGGACAGTGCGGGGCGTTCCGGCGGGCGGCTCGGGTTCTCCGGGCACAGGTGCTGGCTCAATAGTTGCGGTGACGGATGATGCGGCGAGGTGCTCACCGACGGCGTTATAGGTCTCGACGATGATCGAGCCGGTGCCGGGAGAGTCGATGGTGTCATTCGCGCCGATGAGGGTCTTACTGGTCACCGCACCGCCGAGCGGGCTCATACCCGTCCACGTCACCGTGACCTCGACGCTCACGTAACGGGTCGTTTCCACCGCTACACGCGGACAGCCGCTTGCACTGCTCCCACTGCCATCGTCAGGCAGCACAGGGCCGATGTGCGGCGTTTCCCAGCCGATCGAGCGGTCCACGACGAATGTGGTGCCGTCGAGGGTCACGTCGTATTCCAACGATTTCATGTCAGCCAGTTCAGGTACCGCTCGCATGCGGTCAATGTCTTGCGACGCGAGGTTGTGCGCGGCCTGCCGGTAGCGGGATTCGGCGATCATCTTCAGGGCTGACGTGATGCCGGCGATTGATCCCGTGGCCATGATGGCAAAAACCAGGAGCGCGACGATCGCTTCCATGAGGCTCGATCCGCGATCTCGATACTCGAGGGCGTTCGGTCGGCTCGCATAAGAGGCTGCGGGCGGTAGGAGCACGGCTGACCAATCGGGAGAGAAGTAACAGGGGCGGGATGACCACTGCGGCAGCACCGCAGCGGTCATCCCGGCGCACGCCGAAGCGTGCGGCATTGCGACGCTTAGGGGTTCGACGGCTTTTCGGTCGGCGCGTCGCATCCAGTGGGCAGCGCCGCAGGGTCCTCGGCCTGCGCGACGCCTTCTGCTGATGTGACGTAGAAGGTGTTCTTCGTCTCCGACAGTGCCGTGATGCAGAACTCCTGCTCGGTGCCCGCGGTGAACTTCAGATCACTGATCACGTACTGGCTCTTGGTCAGGCCGTGGTTCTTCAGGTCGTTCATGCTCTCGAGCAGGTCATCCTTCAGATCCGCGTACGACCCCTTGGTCGTCATGTACGACACCACGGCGGTCTTCGCGTTTGCGAGGTCAGCCTGCACGGCGCTGTCTTTCGCGTTGTTCTGCACACCGATGTAGATCGGGACCGCGATGCCGGCGAGGATACCGACGACGAGGACAACGACAATGAGCTCGACGAGCGTGAAGCCGCCATCCTTATTTTCGCGCAGGGCGCGGCGACGCTCGTCGAGTTTTGCGAGGAGGTCGAAATGCATGGGTAGTCCAATCCTGTGATGCGTAATAGAGGGTAACCGTCTGTAATATCAACAGCTGGCGGATAAATAGTAACATGGTTAGTGGCGGTGTTGGGTCGCTGCTCTGCCGTCTGGAGGTTCCGGTGAGAACGCTCGCGGCCCGGTTCCGGGCGCGCCAAATTCGCCCTGGCTGTCGGTACACATTCCGGGGCAATGTTTACCGGGGTGCGCTACTGCATGACGGTGACGATCTCGAAGATCGGGAGGTAGAGCGCGATGACCATGGCGCCGATGACTACGCCTAGCAATGCCACCATGACGGGCTCGATCATGGACATCAGCGATGCGGTTGCCGCATCGACTTCGACTTCCATGAATCCCGCGAGCGACTCGAGCATTTGTTCCATCGAGCCCGAGCTCTCACCGATGCTGAGCATTTGCGTGACCATCGGCGGGAAGACGGGTTCGGTGGCGAGCGACTGGGCAAACGGTTCTCCGAGGCGGACGGCGCTTCCAGTGCGTTCAATGGCCGCCTCGACGACGGTGTTGTTGGTCGTCGAGGCGACGATCGACAGCGCTGAGAGCAGCGGTACGCCGGCGCTGAGCATGCTGGAGAACGTTCGACAGAACTGGGCGACCGCGATGCGTTGCACGAGTGGACCGAAGATAGGAATTTTGAGTTTGATGGGATCGATGATCTGACGAACGGCGCTGCGGTGACGGTTCCTGGACCACCACAGCGCGCCGGCGGCGGTGAGGATGGTCAGAAGCGGGGCAAGCCAGATGAGGGACTCGGAGAGGGCTACGAGGATCTGGGTGGGGATGGGAAGTCCGCCACCGATGTCCTCGAACATGGTCTTGAACACGGGGACGACGAACAGCAGCATGACGGCGACTGCGGCGACAGCCATACCCAGGACCACGATGGGGTACGTCATGGCAGATTTCACAGTCGCTCGCAGTGCAACTTGCTTCTCGAGGGTGAGGGCAGTTGCGGACAGAGATCGTTCGAGGAAACCGCCGGATTCGCCGGCGCGGATCATGCTGATGACCACCGCGGGGAACTGCGTCGGATGCTTCGCGACGGCGTCAGAGAGCGACTGGCCAGATTCCACATCATCGCGGACGGAGGTCAGCAGTTCTCGCAGAGCCGTATTCTCGGTTTGCTCGGCAAGGATACCGAGGGCGCTGAGCAGGCCGATACCTGCGGTGATCATCGTCGCCAACTGCCTGGTCATCATCGCGAGATCTTTGGGTTTACTCGGGGTTTTGAAGCCCGCCCAGCTGATCTCGCGTTGGAATCCGACCCCCTTCGTCAACTCGGTGATCGCGACGGGGCTGAGTGACAGCTCCCGCATGCGTGCAACGACCACCGCCTCGGACTGCGCATCCATGCGCCCCTTCACCAGTCGCCCGTTTGCTCGCCGGGCGGTGTAGGCGAAGGTGGTTGCATCAGCCATCAGCGCACACCCTCGTTGCCTGCGCCGTGCAGCATGCGGGTGAACTGTTCGTCGTCGGTGATTCTGGATCGTGCGTCGTGCGCGCTGATCACTCCCGTGTTTACCAGGCCCGCGAGGCTTTGCTCGAGGGAGATCATTCCAACGTTGCGGCCGGCTTGAATGGCGGTGGGGATTTGGTAGTTCTTGCCTTCGCGGATGAGGTTGGATACCGCGGGTGTGACCTGCAGGATCTCTGTCGCGGCGATCCTGCCACCACCGTCCCGCCGAGGCAAGAGCGCCTGACACACCACACCTTGCAGTGTTGAGGCGAGTTGCATACGTACTTGGTTTTGTTGATGAGACGGGAACGCGTCGACGATGCGGTCGATGGTCTGCGCTGCGGTCTGTGTGTGCAGGCTGGCCAGCACGAGGTGACCGGTCTCCGCGGCGGTGAGCGCGACCGAGATGGTTTCATGATCTCGAAGCTCGCCAATCAGGATCACGTCGGGATCCTGTCGCAGCACTTGCCGCAGCGCCATCCCGAAGCTGGTGGTGTCGGAGCCGACTTCCCGCTGATTGACGATGGAACGCTTGTTCGCGTGGACGAATTCGATCGGATCCTCGATGGTCATGATGTGACACGAGCGTTTCGCGTTCACCAGATCGAGGAGCGCGGCGAGCGTGGTCGATTTTCCCGAACCGGTGGGGCCTGTGACGAGGACGAGACCGCGGGGCCGGTCAGCGAAAGCGGCGATGTCATCGGACATTCCCAGCTCGCGCAGTGATCGGATGCGGTCAGGGACGAGCCGGAACGCAGCCGCATAGGTGCCTCGCTGTCGGAAGACGTTAACACGAAAGCGGCTTCCGTTCTCGATCGTGAGCGCAAGGTCAAGTTCCGACCGCTCGCGAAGGCTCGCTGCTTGCGCGTCGCTGAGCAGACTGAAGAGTTCGCGCTCGATCGACGCTGCACCCCACGTCGGAAACTCGGCAGTGACTGGCTGCAGCTCGCCCATCACGCGCAGCATGGGCGCGGTGCCGGCAGTGACGTGCACATCCGATGCCTTTCGTGTCACGGCTTCCAAGAGGACTGCGTGCAGTCCAGCTGTCGGGCTGATCGGTGACGGCGGCGTGAACACTGGCTCATGGTGCAGGTCAGCGGGGGTGGGCGGCTGGGGTTCGCCGCCCATGTGTAGGAGGCCGTCGAGGGTTTCGCCGGCGAAGGGGTCGAGGAGGGGGGAGGGATCGGATATCACGGACGGTTCTTTCAGAGTGTGGGGCGTGGGGTTGGGGCGCGGGTAGTTAGGCAACGACGCGGGAGACTTCTTCGACTGTGGTCAGGCCGAGCTTGGCTTTCTCCCAGCCGTCTTGTCGGAGCGACAGCATGCCCTGCTGGAGGGCTACCCGGCCGATTTCCGCAGCCGGTGCGCGCTGGACGGCGAGCCGTTCGATTTCCTCCGTGACAGCCATCACCTCGTGAATGGCAACGCGTCCGCGATAGCCGCTGCCGGAGCAGCTGACACACCCGACGGGTCGGTAGAGGGTAGGAGGCTCTCCGTGGGCGGAGATGCGGAATCGCATCCGAGCAAGCTCACCTGGCCCGTACGTCGCGGGGGCTTTGCACTGCTCACAGAGTCGCCGGGCCAAACGTTGCGCGACGACGCAGTCGAGCGCTGAGCCGACCAGGAATGGTTCGACGCCCATCTCGGTCAACCGAGTGATAGCGCCCGGGGCATCGTTGGTGTGCAATGTCGACAAGACCATATGTCCGGTGAGGGACGCCTCGATCGCTATCTGAGCCGTTTCGGAATCGCGGATCTCGCCGATCAGGATGACGTCGGGATCGCTGCGCAACATGCTGCGCAGCGCGGTTGGGAACGTTAGCCCGGCTTTCACGTTCACCTGGACCTGGTTCACGCCGGGCATTCGGTATTCGACCGGATCTTCTACCGTGATGACGTTGATTTCCGGCCGGGCGACCTCGTTCAACGTGGTGTAGAGCGTCGTCGACTTCCCCGACCCGGTCGGGCCGGTCACCAACACCATCCCATACGGTTTTCCGTAGGCCTCTGCGAACGTTTCGGCGTTGTGCGGAAGAAGGTTCAGATCTTGCAAGGTCAGCCCGGTGTGCGCGGTGTCGAGGATGCGCATGACGATCTTCTCCCCCCACACCGTGGGAAGCGTCGCGACCCGGAGGTCGATGTCGCGGCCCGCATGACGGACAGACATTCGGCCATCCTGCGGTCGTCTCCGCTCGGCGATATCGATCTCACTCATGATCTTCAGACGTGAAACGAGCTCGTTCTGAATGGAGCGAGGCGCCGTCTGCATCTCGTGCAACACGCCGTCTACGCGATACCGGATACGCACACCCGTTTCACCCGGCTCGATATGGACATCGGAAGCTTTGTCCTGGATAGCCTGCGATACCAGCAAGTTCACGTAGCGCACAATCGGAGCGTCCACGTCGGACGCCCCGGTCAGTTCCGCATTCGTATCCTGCTGCGCACCGTCAGACTCCGCCAGCGACGAGGTCAAATCATGGAGTTCATCGTCCGCGCGATGGTACCGGTCGATGGCCGCCAGGACGTCGTCACGGTCAGCGGCGACTCCAATGACATTGTGCCGGGCGTATACGCGAACATCGTCGGTGGCCAGCAGATTGCCGGGATCCGCCATGGCGACCAGGAGGGATCCTGAGCGGAAGCCGATCGGCAGCACTTCGTGGCGTCGACAGACACCCGACGGCACCAACCGCACAGCCTCAGCATCAACCGTGAAACCCGATAGCTCGACAAATTCCACACCAGCAACCGCAGCCTGTGCGCGCCGGATCTGACTGACCTTCAGCTCCCCCGTGCGCAGGAGACTATCGAGCAGATGCTCCTCGCTCTGGGGTTCCATGTCGAGGCCACGGAACACCTCACGACTGAGCGCACCCTGCGCCACCAGCACTTCGGCCAACTTCGACATGCGACTCCTCCGGGTTAGCACCACGCTGTATAAATATCAGCCCATAGCTATTTTAGCATCTGAAAGTTGCACCCGATTGCACATGCACCCCGACGCGATACGGCTGACGCACTGGGGCTCGACCAAGAGCCATCGGGTACGCAGCCCGGCACCCAGCTCGAATGCAGCTGCCTGGTTTGTGGCCGATGCGAGCGGTAGCGACCCGAGATGCGCATCATCTGTTGCTGATCTTGGTTATGCTGGCTATACCAGATTGCTTAGTTGAGGAGTTCAATATGCCGGTTCCTGCTGCACATCCGCCCGTGGAGCGTCGCTCTCTGAGGGAAATGGTAGTAGACCGCATCCGAACAGCGATCTTCGACGGCACACTCGAACCGGGTGAGCACCTAAACGATCAAGAGCTGCAGTCGTGGCTCGGGATTTCGCGGACTCCGATCCGAGAGGCGCTGAACGACCTCGCTCGAGTTGGGCTCATCGAGATGGCCGCGCAACGCTACACCCGGGTGGCTCTCCCTGATCCGGCGCAGCGAACCGAGGTGTTGCAAACCCTCGGAGCAATGCTCGGGGGCGTCGTTCGTGTCACCGTTCCTGGGCTGGGCGCTTCGCAGATCAAACGATTGACGCGGTCCCTGGATCAGGTCATCGTCGCTGTGACGGATCGGGACGCCGAGGAGCACGGCCGGCTCTACTGGGCCTTCTTCGACGAGATCATTGCCGCGTGCCCGAACGCCACCCTGGTCACGGCGACCAAAGACATCATTGATGGCCTGGCTTACCGTCTCGCGGCGACCCGCGGCGACACTGACATGGACTGGAGCGTTCTCGATGATGGCTACCACGCCTTAAGGACCGCACTGGGCGGGGGGGACCCGATCGCAGCGGAACTTGCCGTTGAGAGCATCTTCCGCCTCTCAGAACCGCTCATCTCGGTCTCCTCTTCGCCTCAGCCGTGATGCGTCACCGCTGAAACGCCGCGTGTGTTCGCCGTCCACCATCGAACGGCTGAGGTTTTCGAGTTGTCGCTCGAGAATGAGGGCATGTCACGCACCGGTCACGCTGTCGTCCTGTCGCGAAGGAGGCGTTCGACGGCCGGGGTTGATGCCCCCCCCCCCCCGGGAGAAGGACCAGGCCCAACGAGCATGACATCCGACGCTGTGGTCTCAGGACGATCAGGCCGAGGCAGTTCAACTCGGACTACTGCCCGGTCGATCGGCACAAGCGGGGCACCTGTCCAAGCCCGGTGGCACGCTATCCCGGACCGACGAACCGGTGCCCGCTCGCGCTGACCATGGTCGTAGCAGGTTGTCGTTAGAGCGGCGCACCTCCGGTCAGCGCGAGAGCCGCAAACCGCGCTCATATATACAGTCTGCGCCAAATCATCATCCTCGGCTCCGTCGAGCGATATGGCGGTCGGTGGCTCACTTGGTTATCGGAGGTGTGCCTTAGCGCGTTGCGGCGTGTTTGGAAAGGGGCTGATTTTGTGGCGAATAGAACCAAGACTATGACGACGAACCACTTTTGAGGAGGCGAAGGACGATGCGTCGACTGGCAGCTGTGCGTGGGGTGCTTAGTGCTGTCGGCGCAGCTTTCGTCCTTATTGGTGTTCTGGTTTCTGGCGCTGCCATCGCAGCCCCATTGCCCGGATCTGTTGACGTCCCCGACCCAGTCGATGTGGCTGCTGATTCGATGACCGGGGATTTCTATGTCGGCTCGTCAGCGAACTCGCTCTTGACCATCGTAAGTGGGACAACTGGAACCGTGTCAGGATTCATCGCACTGCCTGGCCCGATAGCGGCAGTAGCGGTCGATTCAGAGCACCGCAGAGCATACCTGTCAGGCTTGAGCGGCTCGGTGTACGTCGTCGACCTCGATGGCGCCACCGTCATCGCAGAGGTGAATCTCGGTACCACGGCACTGGGTGCGATCGCAGTGGACCCAACCACGCGAACGGTCTACGCTTCCACTCCCCGAGGCTCGGTGTTGTATCGGATCGACGCCACAACGAACACACTAGCGAGCTCCGTGGATTCATCGTTCCCCGGATTCACGGCTCTTGCTGTGGACCCTACCTCCCACCGCCTCTTCGCCGGAACAACAAGCTTCACCGGGACGAGAATATTCGACGGAGACACCCTTGACCTCATTGGCGTCCTCCCAACCAGGACCTTCGCCCGATCCTTCGCGATAGACCCAGCCCAGCAGCTGCTGTACGTCGGCGGCGGAAGCGTGAACGTGTACGACCTGTCCACTGACGCCCTCGTCACGGTACTCAGCGGCACAAATGGCCGCTCCATTACCTTAGATTCCACACGAGAGCACTTGTACACAGCGAACTTCGACGGCACATTCGTCGTCACTGATACAAACTCACGCACCGAACTTGGCCGATTCGCTGGACCTCCGGAAGGCACGTTCGGAGTGCCGGCCGTCGACCCCCAGTCTGGGACCATCGCCTTCGCGTCGAACGTTGTGAGCAAAATTTACCTCTACAGCGCACCCTATGTCCTGACACCGGCACCAGCAGCCACCGTTGACGTCCCCTACCAGCACGCTTATGCCCTTCCCTCTGCCCCCGACACCACACTCTCCCTGACCGCCGGCACCCTCCCCCCAGGAATTACCATCTCCCCAGACGGAACACTTGCGGGAACGCCAGAAGCAGCTGGGACCTACACGTTCACCGTGACCGCGACCAACATCATCGGGCCGCCCGCATCACGGACCGACACCGTCACCGTCGCCGCAGCGGCCGTCCCACCGACGATCACCGGCTCAGCGGGTTACGGCATCGCCGGATCACCGCTCGAGTACACATATGTCGTCGGCGGTGCGCCCGCGCCAGAAGTCACCCTCACCGCTGGGGCCTTGCCTGACGGCGTCACATTGAGCTCTACCGGTCAGCTGAGCGGAACGGCGACGACTCCCGGCACCTACTCCTTCACGCTTACAGCCTCCAATGGGTTCGGAGAACCAGCCGTACTGTCCGACACCATCACAATCGACGCTCCACCACCAACAACAACGCCAACCCCTCCTCCAACAACCGTCCCCTCGGTCACAACGCTCGACAGGACCATCGCGCTCCCCGCCACCGGCGCAGATCCGCGCCCGCCACTCGCGACCGCGATTGCCATGCTGGGCCTGGGCGTCATGCTGCTCGCTCGACGCAGAACGCATAACCTCGGCCGATAGTCCGCGCCGAACAACTCAACGCGCTCCCTGCAAGGTGCGCCCGTCCGCCCGAACAGAGGGTCCGGCGGACGTGGTACGCCCGACGACAACGATAAGCGGCCGGCGGTACTCGACGAGCCCCCTCTTCCCTGATCCTCGCACATCTGACATACTTCAACGCCAAGACATAGATGGTTAGCGGGGGAGTCTGTATGCCTGACAAAACGTTCGAGTTGTTCGCGATGGTGCTCTACATGGCGGTCATGCTCGGTATCGGATGGTGGGCGTACCGGCGCACCCATGATCTCGATGACTACTTGCTCGCGGGACGAAAATTGCGCCCGGGCGTTGCCGCGCTCAGCGCGGGCGCCTCAGACATGTCTGGCTGGCTCCTGCTCGGGCTACCCGGCGCGCTATACATCGGAGGCCTGTTCCAGGCGTGGATCGCCATCGGGCTCACCGTGGGTGCATGGCTGAACTGGAAATTTGTCGCTCCACGCCTGCGCGCCTATACGGAGATATCAGGGAACGCGATCACCCTCCCGAGATTCTTCGAGAATCGCCTACGAGACACCTCACACACGCTCCGGGCCGTCGCAGGCCTGGTCATCCTCATTTTCTTCACCTTCTACGTATCGGCGGGAATCGTCGCCGGCGGGGTGTTCTTCCAAAGTGCCTTCGGATCCGAGTACCACATCGGCTTGCTCGTCGTCGCCGGCGTGACCGTGCTCTATACGCTCTTCGGAGGCTTCGTTGGAGCCACCTACACGGACGTGGTCCAGGGCACGATGATCGTCGCGGCCCTCGTCGCGGTTCCGATCGTCGGGCTCACGCAGACCGGTGGGATCGAGAGCACGATCGAGTCCATCCGTGCCGCAAGCACGACCGTTGACATGTTCAGCCTCTTCACCGGTGGAACGATCCTTGCCGCCATCTCGGCCGCCGCCTGGGGGCTCGGGTACTTCGGCCAGCCACACATCCTGGTTCGATTCATGGCGCTTCGTTCACCCGCAGACGCCACGTCTGGTCGCAGAATTGGCATCACTTGGATGATTCTCTCTGTGATGGGGGCGATGGCATCCGCACTGGTTGGCGTTGCCTATTTCCAGCAGCACCCCGAACTCGCACTGCAGAACCCCGAGCGCGTGTTCCTGGAGCTTTCACAGCGGCTTTTCCACCCGCTGATCGCAGGGTTCGTACTCGCAGCCGTACTCGCGGCGATCATGAGCACGGTGTCCTCACAGCTCATCGTGTCGTCCTCGGCTCTCGTCGAAGACCTTTACAAGATCGGAGCAAAGAAGCGACCGTCGACTCGAAGTCAAGTGCTCCTGGGGCGGGGCGGAGTGCTCATTGTCGCAATCATCGCCACGGTCTTGGCATGGGACCCCAACTCCTCCATCCTCGACCTCGTCGCATACGCATGGGCAGGATTCGGGGCCGCATTCGGCCCAATCGTGCTGCTCGCGCTGTTCTGGCGGAAACTCACCAAGGTCGGGGCAATCGCGGGCATGATCGCGGGCGCCGTCACGGTCATCGTCTGGGGCAACGTCGGGCTCCTCTCCAGCACGATGTACGAAATCGTTCCAGGCTTCATCCTCAACGTTCTGGTCGCCGTCATCGCAAGTCGGCTCTCCCCAAACGACGACGCGAAGTCCGATGCGGAATTCGCAGCAGCGAGCGAGAGTGCACGAACTGGGTCCGTCCAGCTCCCCGCTCACACAGGCTTCTAGCCAGGCGCGTTCTCGGGCGGCACGAGCCAGCGGATCACGACCAGACGCGGTCGTCCCGCCCGAGAACACGAAACGAACGCCTAGGCCGACTAAGCGACGATGTAGGGGGCTGCCCTCGTCGTGCTCGCTACGAGGGCGGTGCCGGCATCAGGGTATCTCTCGTCGGCGATGCCGATGACGACGCACCGAGCACTCCGTGGTCACCGGTGCCGGACCTGTCGGCGCCAGCCCAGGCGACACGGGCGCCCGCGCAGACGAGTTTGTACCCCATCCCTCGGCTCGTCACTCAGTCCACGACCATGCACGTCTCGCCGGCGACAGCGAGCCTTCGGCCCCAAAGACAAATCTGCCGCCACCTTCATACGGACGCTTCATTGGCGATTGAGCGGCCCAATCAGGCTCCCGCCACCGATCACGCGCGATCGGCATCAATCGTCATTTCGCCACCGTTCGCTTGACGCATGAGCGACTCGAGCACCTGTCGGTCCATATCGACCCGCTCGCAGGTATCGAAGACAAAACAAAGCGAGACAGCCGGGTGGATCCAGAACGTGCTCCGCGTGTCCATCCGTTCGCCGTCATGGACCGTAAGCGCAAATGGTTCGTTGCGTCGAAGCTTCATCAGAACAATGGTTTTGAGGTGCACCAGTTGGTGATCGATGATCTGCTTTCGATCGATGTTGTTGCCGTAGATGAGCGTGCCGATGATCCAGGCTCCCGTCCTCCGTGCTAGGTAGCACCCTCGGGCCCTCTCGTCGGTGGCGAGGTTGTCGTCAACGAGTCCCGGGGTACGTGAACCCTTCGACCTTACGAACTCGAGCGCGTATCGTCTGTCGGACAAAGAGCGGGTAGCTAAGATCATCCATTTCCGATATATTATCTGCTTCTGATGGTAGAGGCTAGCGTCCAATCTCGTCTGCTCAAGAACCTCAATGCGTCAGTGGTTCGGTAGTCCAGGAAGCACGCAACCACCGAAGGCCTTCTCGCTGATCGCCACGGCACTCAACAGAGCGACCCCCGAGCACGATCCCCTTCCTTGCTAGCCACGCGAGGTCGACGTGACCGAGGTGAAAGCAACGTCGGCTCCCCCAAGGCAAGTTAGCCCATCTGCGCACCACGCGATCGCCCTTGTTGCATAGTCGGCATCGAGGCACGGATCATGTGGGCCGTCTGACATGTTTAGCTTAAAAATTTTGGTCTAAAGTTGGAGATGCGATAAGCTTTGATAAGTAAACCAGGAGGATGGAGTTGAGATGGACCTGAAGCGGATTGCCGCCGGAGCGACGGTCGCAGTGGTACTCGCCGTGGGAGGGAGCGTGGCGGTAGCCACACCAGCCCATGCCGCGTTGCGCACCTGGTACGGCAACTACTCATCAGAATCGACCTGCTGGACCGGGGTGAACGACAAGGTTGTCCAGCTTCTGCGTACCGGGCAGGCCAAGAGTATTCACCGGGTCGACTGCACCAAGAAGCCCTCAGGTGGTTGGTCGGGGATGGTGAGCTACAACGAGAACTATTAGCAAACTTCTCGAACCATCGGAGAGGCGGGCTGACAGCGCTGATCGAAACCCCAAGAGCGCCGTCCACGAGGGCGTCCGAGAGGAGGTAGTTGGTACGTTCGTGCAGCAACCGCGTGGATGAGAGGGGCGGATCGCATGGACGGTGATACCAGTGCACCTCTTCCCGCCGGCAGTGGCGTGCCATCTGCACAGCCATCGAGCGACGAGTGACACGTAGTCGAGCAGCGTTTACCCCTCCGGAGCAAGTCTCCGCGCGAGACCGCCACATAGTGTGGACAGCGGACGACTGAGGGCATTAGCTAGTCTCGGACCGGCGGTAATGCCGTTGCCGCCGCGGTTGACGACGAGGTCGCAGGGCTACGCTTACCCAGGGAGCGTATTGCCTTCCCGAGGTCCCGCCAGCTCAAACAATACGATTGCACTGCTCAAGGCGAGCGTTCGATGAATGCTCTCCGTGCGTTGCACAGTGACCCGTGGAGCACGGATTTCGCAGTGACGTTCGTGCGGCGCTTGAGTCGCTCCCGACCTCCCCATCGCCTGCGAGTTGTTCCAGCGCATTTCCGCCCGGAAATCGGGAGCCGCCGAAGCGGTGCAACCGTTCACCCACTCACCCAGGCTTCGATTACCTGCAGGGCATAGCGCGGTGCAGCACCTGGTAGACGCGCTCGCGAAGAAACAGGCATAAGACTCGTCAGTTCAAGAGCTGATTGTGGGCAACTCGGGTGATAGGCGTTGAACGCGCCCTGCAACGCACGGCGCAGACTCTTTCACGCGCCTGTGACTGAGCAAGAATCGGACACATGGAGCAGCTGTTGGCGTCAATACTCGAGCGGTAGGATCGTTGGAGGATGTTCCGAGGGCAGTACCCGGTAGCTTTTCGCAATCTGCATAATGACGTCGCGGAACACGGGAGAGGCTGCACCGGAGGTGTTCATGAGGACTGGATCGGCGATGTTGACGGAGACGACGTATTGCGGCGCCTCGGCGGGAAAGAACCCGCTCATCGACACAAGGTAGCTATCGCTGTACCCGCCAAACCCGTCGGGCTGTTGCGCGGTACTAGTCTTCATCGCAACTCGGTAGTTCTCAACCTCGACATCACCGGCGACCCAGCTAGCACGGTCTTCGGTCTCGAGGATGTCGGCCGCATCCTTCGCTGTTCGTTCGGAGAATACTCGTTCGCCATCCTCTTGCCGCGTCTTTAGGACTGTGCCGTCGACAGATTCGCAGGCTTCGATGAGCTGCAGGGGCATTCGTACCCCGTTGTTCGCAACTGTTTGATAGAGGCTCGCGCCTTGTACCGCAGTAGTTGCTAGGCCCTGACCGAACATCGTCGCATAGACAGTTTGGTTGTCCCACTCCTCAACATCCGCCAGGATGCCGCCCGACTCACCGGGGAATCCGACAGCGGTTGGAGAGGTCTGACCGAGTGCTTGGAAGTAGTCGAAACGACGACGGTTCGTGAGACGTTCGGCGAGCTGGGCGATGCCCGTATTGGAGGAATGCACCATCACTCCCGTAAGCGTCAGTGATTGATCGTCGTGTGGGGCAGTGTCGTTGATGTCCGCGCCGTTGTCTGCGAGATAGCGGTAGGGAGCGAGAACGCGGGATGAGGGTGTCGCTTTGCCCTCTTCGAGCAGCGCAAGCATAGTCAGCGTCTTGTACGTTGAGCCCGGCTCGAATGGAGCAGTAAACGCGCGCGATCCGCGGTGTTCGACGGGCGTGCCGTCGACGTTTCCGGGGTCGACGCTCGGATACTCCGCGACCGTCAGCAACTTGCCTGTTGCGGCTTCGACGATCGTCACGGCACCCCAGCTCCCTCCTACCGCCTCAATACGTTCCGCGAGGGCTTGTTGGGCGAACCATTGCAGATCGGCATCGATGGTGAGGGTTACGTCACCGCCAGCGTGCGCGAGATGCGTCTGCGTGGTGCCGGGCAGCGGAACTCCCTGACGGGACCGTTCGTAGCGGGTGAACCCGTTCGCCGCGCGCAGACAGTCATCGGTTAGCAGTTCCACCCCAGCCAATGCCGTTCCATCGTCGCCCAGGAAGCCGACGAGGTTGCCCGCCACTGCGCCGAGGGGGTAGCTGCGGCCCGCTCGTTCAGCGAAATACAACCAGGGCACGTCAAGCGCATCGAGCGCCCTGAACTGCGCAAAGCTCACTGCCTCCGACAGCCGAGCCCAGTTTGAGTGTGGGTCGACCGCGAGAGCTCCGTCGATGATGGCCAAGACCTGCTGCCCCGACATCTGCATCACCTCTCCGATCTCCGCGGCCGCGATTTTGAGCTCGATCACTTGCTCGTCTCCGTCGACAATGCGCGAAAAGTCCGCAGCGTCCGCAGGCGACACAGTGACCTCGAAGTGAGGTACCGACAACGCAAGGACACGACCCGAGCGGTCCAGGATGCTACCTCGAGCCCCAAAGGTCGTCGACCCACTGCGTAGCTTCTCCTGCGCGTCCGCGACAAGCGTCGGTCCACGAACAATCTGCACCTCGATCAACCGCAGCGCCAACAGGATGGTGAGGGCCCAAACCGCGATCAGTACCCAACTCGCCCGACCGCGTAGCAACCTCCGTGACGCCATCCGCCTTCCCCCACTCAGCACTCTAAAAGTAAAACCATCTAGAATGCTAACGGGTAACAGTGAAAGGTGGAAAGTGCAAAAGGAAGTGTCTCGCGTAGGCGTTGTGACCGCAGCGATGTTCGTGGCGCTGTTCGCGGCAGTCTCCTCGATTCAGGTGTTGCAGGTGGATGAGCTCAACGCATCGCCGCTGAACAGCCGAACGGCGCTTACGCAGCTGGAAGCACCGCGCGGGCGGATACTGGTCGGCGGTGTTCCCATCGCGGAGTCCGTCCCCAGCGAAGATCCATACCGGCATCAGCGGGTCTACACCGCCGGCCCGGTCTACGCACCAGTCACGGGGTACCTAAGTATTTTGCCCAGCGCAACGGGTGTCGAGCGGGCCTACGGTTCCGAGTTGACCGGCGAGGGCGAGTCGCAATGGGTACGGCGGCTGGAGCGAGTTTTCAGTGGAGGCGACGTGATGACGAACGATGTTGAGTTGACGCTCGACTCGACTGTGCAGCAGGCAGCCTATGACGCATTGACCGATCGAGGTCTGACTGGTTCGGTTGTGGCGATGGAACCCTCAACGGGGAGAATTCTGGCGATGGTATCAACGCCGTCGTATGACCCGGGCGCGCTTGCAGGCCATGACCCTGATGCTGTTTCTGCAACCTACGCTGACCTCGAAGCTGACCCTGCGGAGCCGCTTGTGAATCGAGCGCTTGGGGGGTCGCTGAACCCGCCCGGGTCCGTGTTCAAGCTCGTCACCGCTTCCGCGGCGCTGGAGAGCGGGGAGTACGATCCGGAGTCACTGTTCGCAAACCCGGCACGGATCGGACTTCCCGGGAGCGAGAGTGTGGTTCGCAACGCAACAGGCCTCGCGTGCGGGCCCGGGGATGAGGTCACCCTCGCCCGAGCCATCGCCCAATCGTGCAACGTGCCTTTCGTGCAACTCGGACCTGCGCTTGGCGAATCGACACTACGTGCCATGGCGGAGGCATACGGGTTCGACCGGAACATCGAGATCCCGCTAGACGTGACACCGAGCAGCATGCGGGACGGGATGTCTGAGGCGCAGGTGGCATTGTCCGCATTCGGTCAAGATGACGTGCGCGCCACCCCCCTGCAGATCGCCATGGTGAGCGCCGCGATCGCAAACCGCGGCGTCCTGATGACGCCTCGCCTCGTCGACGCCGTCATCGATCCTGTCAACGGCCGCTCCTCACCCACTGAGCCCAGCATCTTTTCCCGACCGATCAGTCCATCGACCAGTGCAGCCCTCACTGAAATGATGTTGACCGGCGTCACGTCAGGGGCAGCAATGAACGCTGCGATCCGGGGTGTGGATGTCGCCGGCAAAACTGGGACGGCAGAAAATGGTCCGGACGATCCGTTCAGTCTGTGGTTCACCGGCTTCGCGCCCGCTCACGCTCCGCGCATCGCCATCACCGTTCTCATCGAGGACGGCGGAGGACGCGGGCAAGCCGGCTCCGGGAGCGAAATCGCTGCACCCATCGCCCGCGAGGTGCTCGAAGCGGCGGGGATCTCCTCATGAGCATCCCGACGCCATTCAACCCTTGGAAACCAGAGACCGCGGCCCAAACTCGCCGAAACGGCCCCCGATCCAAAGTACCCTCGGTACGCGGCCTCGGACTGCTCATTGCGGTGGTCGGGCTCTCCGCCTGCAGCACGTCTGCTCCCGTCGCATCTTCCGGTAGCTCCAGCCTGGATGCTCCGGCAGCAGATGCCGTCTCGGCTCCGGTGTCGCTCCTGCCGGATATCAGCTGCGGTTCGGCTGTGAATGATGATCACCTGGCGGCACTGTTCGGCAAAGCGCTTCCTGCCGTGCCGGCCGACATTGGTGACGCAGCAGTGCTGATCGAGGGAGGTCTCAGCTGCCGCTTCGCCGCAGGCGGGCAGTCCCTCGACATCCGTGTCGCACCCAATGGCGGCGACCATTGGGCGAACTTCAACTCCGCGTACGCGCACACCGAATGGTCGACCGAAGTGGGTGACATCTCTGGCTTGACCTGCGAGACCCCTGGAGAGCCGACATACGAGGGACGGTGCGAGCTTCACATGCGGGTCGGTGACACCTTCGTCGAGCTGGTCGCGAAGGGATCCTCCGCGTCGCACAACAAACCAGGCGAAGCGCTCAGCGCTCTCGCTCAGATCGTTGCGAGACGAGTGCCGCAGCCGACAACCCAGACCCCTCCGTCTCGGAAGGCACGTTGCGAGGAACTGATGGATGTCGCGGAGATCAGACGCATCCTGGACGCGGAAGGGCCTCAACCATGGACATTCGCGCCGCCCACGGCCGTCGCCTATACCCTCGCAGCTGATTCCATCCATCGCGTTGGCGGTACTTCCTGCGAACTCGGCGTAAGCGGCAAGGCAGCCGCGGTGTCGTATCAGCTCGTGCCAGCCGGCGCCTGGGTATTCGGTGCCGAATCACCACTGGAGACCGCGCAGGGTGAACCGATGACGTTCGACCGCGGTCGCGGCATCCTCGACCGCAGCTCCCAGCCGACCGTCCATCTCACCGATGGAGATCACTGGATTCGCCTCCGCATTCCCGCCGGTGCCAACGAAGCGGCCATCCCTGCTCTCGCCGACCTAGTCCTCGGAGCTTTGCGGTGACCATGCAGCCCGCACCTGCCACCCCGCGCCGCCGCACACCACGCCGACTGGCCGCGGGGATCCTACTCGCCACGGTCCTGACCTCGTCGATCTACACGTCACTCACCCTCGCCGGGCCGCCACCCGCGGCAACCGCCATCGTGGCCTTGCCGTCCATGTCCGCTGCCAACCCGACCGCGGTGCAGTGGCCGGAATTCGGCAGAGGCGCCGTCGGCGCGCTCGGCTTCGACGGCATTCTGGACAGCCACGGGCCTACCGATTCGTTCCCCATCGCGAGTATCACGAAAGTCATCACCGCCCTCGTTGTCCTCAGCGTGGCACCGCTGAAGGCGGGCGAAGACGGACCAGACATCACGATGACCGAGGCTGACGTCGACCACTACTTCGAAGCGATTGCTGAGAACGGGTCAAACGCCCCAGTGGTCGCTGGCACCGTACTGACCGAGCGCCAGCTCCTCGAGGCAATGATGCTGCCCTCGGCCAACAACTACAGCGTCACACTCGCCGAATGGGCATTCGGATCAGTTGAGCGGTACCTGGAAGCGGCCAATGCATGGTTGCTGGCACATAACCTCACCGGCACAACGGTCACCAATACCAGCGGAATTGGCCCGAGCAATACCAGCACCACACAGGACCTGGTCGCCCTCGGATCGCTCGCCTTGGCTCACCCTGTACTGTCCGAAGTGACCGCCCTCACCGAATCCCAGCTTCCCGGCGCAGGCACGATCCGCAACCTCAACACCCTCCTCGGAATCGAGGGAATCTTCGGTATCAAAACTGGAACGGACGACGAATCAGGGGCGTGTATCCTCTTCGCGGCGACCATCCCAGTCGGGACTCGAAGCGTCACGGTCGTGGGCGTGATCCTCGGAGCGGATTCCCGCGCCGAGCGGGACAGCGCAGCTCTTGGGGTGGTGCGAAGCATATCGGCGGGATTTCACGAGGCCCCGCTCATCACCGCCGGCGAGGTCGTGGGCACCTATCAAACACCATGGGGGCAGCGCGCCGATCTCGTAGCAACTGAATCGGTTTCCGTACTGCTGTGGCAGGACGCCACCGTCACGACCACCGCGGAGACGAGTCCTATCACCACTGTCACGCAAGACACCCGCGTGGGCACACTGACATTTTCACTTCCGGCTGCATCATCGGGCGGAGCGCGGACCGTGGACGTCCCCCTTCACGTGACGTCGGGAATAACGTACCCAGACCCTTGGTGGCGTCTGACTCACCCCTGATCGTCACTAGATATGAGTCCGCTTGATCGCTCTATTGTCCTGATGGAGGCGTATATTCCGGCAGCTGCCGCGTTGCGGAGGCATAAGGGATCTTACGATCGCCATAGAGCCGATCCGCTCGATGAGGTCGACTCTCGCATTGTTGAGGCCAGACGGTCATCAGGGTTGACGTCCGCCCGCCTCACTCGTCAGCGACGCGGACGACTCAGAGGCTGACTAATTGATCCGAGGAGAGCGTCCATCCCTGGGCGAGGGGCAGCAAGCTCAGCGGCGGACCGAACGCGCTATGTCGAGCTACCGGATTTTCTAGCTGGCTCGTGTCGAGACGGCGTGCTGAATGCCACTTCTGCGAGATGGCCAGTGTGGTGTAGAAGACGAGATATCCCGCTGGGGCAAGCTGACGGCGCAGGCCATTCTCGTCAAAGACCTGCACTGCACCGCGGAGAACTTTGGACAGGTGCCAATGGAGTGCCGTGGGATAGCTCGGATTGGGCTCAATACACCGTGTTTCAGAGGGACTCAAGGAATCGGCGTACTCCCTGAATCAGCTCGACGGGAGGGGAAGCCGTGTGTCTAGTTACGTCGCATTTGAGCCGCTCTTTGTGATCACATCGACCTGTTCAGAGTCGAGGTATCGGAAACTCTGAGGTGGTTTCACGCCGAGAAGTGCGCGCAATGCCGCAAGTGTGACGGGTCGTTCCCAGGCTCGATGGTCCTCCACCTCAAGAAGGGTCGAGGCTTCAGACCGTCCAGGTATGGGCCAAGCGCATCCTCAGCGATCTCGATCTCCTTGGAGTGCAGCGTCCGCACTTGCTCGGGAGGCATGCTGCTTGTGCTTTCGAGACCTCTCCCGTCCATGGCTCTGCCGTGATCCAGGATACGCCAGCGCCGTCATGCGAGACCGATCGGGGCTGGCCTGCTACTAGGTCGGCTTCTCGGGTTGCGGCGTAGCGGCGGGACCTCTTTCAGTCCAGAGAGTGCGGAGGACGGCAAGGACGTCCTCGAGGGAGACGTCCGAGTCAGCGCTCACCTCGACCAAGTCTCGGATACGTTCGACGACGGCTTGCGGCGCTCGGGACGCGCCGGGGGCGACGCGGGTGCCGGCGGCGGTGCGGGTGATCACTAGGCCTTCCTGTTCGAGTGTTCGATACGCTTTTGCCGCAGTGGCCTGTGCTACGGCGTAATCACGTGCAGTTTGCCGCACCGTAGGCAGACGTTCGCCGTCTCCGAGAAGGCCGGATCGGATCGCTCCGCGGTACAGCTCCACAATCTCCTCAGCTGAGCTTGGACCACAGTTGGCGGCCGCCTTCACCGGAGCATTCCGGCGGTATCAGTTGCGGCAGTGCGGGCGATGCGGCGTCTTGATCGCAAAGTGTCCGCGGCGATCCTCAATGCCAAGGCGACGCCTGCGCCTTGCAGTGCATATCCGGTGAGATTCAGGGGTTCTGCAATCGCCCTGTAGCCGCCAGTGATTGAGAGCTTGGTGATCGAGACGTTCTCGGAGACCCACTCCTCGTCGAGCCCGACCGTCGAGAGGCCGGAAGTGCCCACGTGCATGAGCACGGCGCCGAGCGTCGCAACGAGTCCCGCCAACAGGATGAGAGTGAGCAATCGCGCAGCCGCCTTCCTGTCCACCGTCGCAGTCGGCGCGGCAGAGCGGACCGGGAGCGCTCGATTAGCATCCGCTCGGAGGGTGACGACGAGCATGGCGGCCGCAATACCGAGAACGAGGAATGTGGCGGCGTGGTTCGGCCAGCCAGCGCCGGGCACGTAGCCGAAGCCGTTGAAGCTCATGTAGATCGGCAACGTCGTGTAGTGGGGCACCTGACCGAAGAACGGCCCGTCCGCCGGCGCCGAGACGGCGATCGACACTTGCCAACCCGCCACGATCACGATCACGGCCGCGCAGGCGGCCGCTACGACCAGGAGACGCTGCGGTGCGAACGCGGACCAGGACCGCTGCGGAGCGACAGCACGATCCGTGGGTTTAGGCTGCGGCGACCGACCCAGAGTGAATCCGGCGGCTGCAACGACGACTGCCGCCACGAGTAGCGGCAGAGGGCGTCTCCACCAGCCGTCATACCCGGACCAGTCCCAAGTTGACGCCGCGAGAGCACTGGCCACCGTCGCTGCCACTACCACGAGAAGTGGCCCTACTACCCCCACCCAGAGCAAGGTAGACCGGCGGCGTTCGACTTGAGGCACCGAGAGGATGCGACGCGGATAGAGCCAGGAGAGGGCGAAGAGGGCAAATCCAAACGTCAGTGCCACCTCGAGAGGCAGCAGGTTCTCGATAGTCAGCAGGAACGTCAAGAGCAATGCGGCCTCCTCCAGTCAGATCGACCCCAAAGACAGCGGCCGTTTGTACTGCGACGGTAGCACATGTTTGTGCTACCTTCGCAGATCAAGCCCCGCCATGATCGGGGAACCTCCGCCTTGTCGACGTGCGCCGTCTCGCTACACGAAGTCATCTGGAGTCTCCCGAGGCTGAATCGGAAATGCTGTGGAGCTAGCTAGACCTAGCGGCGAGGCGCGCCAACCCTGGACGCATCCCGCCCCTCTCGCCGACCGCACGGGTCCAGCTTCACCGGCCCAACGCATTCCTTGTGGAAATTACTACGACGCACGAAGTTGCTTAACTATGAGTCAAGTGTTCTAATTGGTCGCATGGACAGGTCCCCCTCAAACCCGGATGGCGCAGCGTTCGCTCGCGACACGCTTGGCGTGATCGTTGCAGATCGCTCCCGACTGGCTGAACGAGTGACTGCTGAAACCTGGTGGGTTGCTCCGGCACAGGCTTTCTCAGTCGCCGCGATAATCGCCGCCCCAGCCGCAGGCATTGCCGGTCCGATGAACGTCGTAACCGGACTTGCTGCTCTCGCCCTATTCGGCATTGAGTACAACTTTCGAAAGCGGACCGGGATCGCGACCAACCGTCCAGCCGGCCCGGCAAGTCTGATGGTGCTGATCGTGCTGTGCGCCATGACAGTCGCAGCTTTTGCCGCCTCCCTCACTCTCGCAACAAACGGCGAACTCTCTTGGATCATCGCGTTGGCATCCGCCGGGTTCATAATCATGCTTATGGGCGTCGCGATTTACGACAGGTGCTACGCCCGGGACCTGCGACGTGCCCCCTGAACCACGCTTCGATGAGGCAATCCACGCTCTGACGCGGTTGCGGCTCTGCGCGCTACTGAGACCGTTGGACACCGCCGACTTCGGCACCCTCGTCAGCACCCTCAGAGTGAGCGACGCGAACCTGTCAAAGACAATTCGCAACCTCATCGAGATCGGCTACATGCAGACCTCGAAGCAGGCATCACTCGAACGGTCAGATTCCCGTCGCACCACTACCGTTTCGCTTACCCCCCGTGGACGAGCTGCATTCGACGGACACATTGCAGCGCTACGTAATCTCGCTGACACGTAACCGCTCCAGCACCCATAAGCCAGACCCTCAGACGCGGCGTGGTGCGCAGCTAGCGGTTTCAGTCCTCCCGGTTGGCACGTCGTAGTACCGCCGAGTTAGAAGACGGGCCCAGTGCCCCGCTCAGCCCAAAAAGAGGTTGGTAGTACACGCAATACGGATTCCCGCCAGGCTGCTTAACGTCTCGGAAACCTATAGGTTTACGAGACACAAGGCTCCTCGGCGATCCAGGCCAGCTCGGGCGCGAAGGTCCTGCCTGCACTCTCTGAAAATCGCCCACTGAACGACCGGCTAACCTAGACGGCGTTGGCTGACAGTCGTTTCCTGCAATTCGCCCTACTAGCATGTGAGTTATGAAGTCCTGAACCTTCTTCGATTCCTACCCAGCACGCCCTCTTCGGGGCGATCGAAAGGTTCACCATGTCCACTTCCCCGCCCTTGCACGGCAAGACCGCCCTCGTCACCGGCGTTTCACGACGACGCGGCATCGGGTTCGCCGTCGCCACGAAGCTCGCCTCACTCGGCGCCAACGTCGCCATCCACCATCACGGCCCGCACGACCTCGACCTCCCCTGGGGCGGAGACGACATCGACGCGGTCCGCGCCGAAGTCCGTGCCCACCTCACAGAGGGCGCCCAGTTCGCAGACGTCCCCGCAGACCTGTCGGACCCTTCCACCGTCCCCGACCTCATCGCCGCCGCCGCCGGCCTCGCCGGAGGGCTCGACGTCCTCGTCTGCAACCACGCGAAGAGCGGGAACGACGGCAGCATTCTCGACATGACACCGGAGCGGCTGAGCGCGTTCTGGGAAGTCAACACCCGATCCACCCTGCTGCTTACCGCCGAGTTCGCACGGCTCCGTGCACCTCGAACTGACGAACCGCGCCGGCCTGGAGACCGGATCACCGGCAACGCGCCATACGCCGAGGCGCAGGGTCACGTGTTCTGGATGACGTCCGGACAGATTCATGGAGCTATGCGCGGAGAGGTCGCCTACGCCACAAGCAAGGCAGCACTCGCCGGGGTCACCGCTACAGTCGCCGCCGAGCTCCTCGAGCTTGGAATCGTCCTTAACACGATCAACCCCGGTCCGGTCAACACCGGATACATGGACCCCGACACCACCGATCGCTCCTTCGAGAACTTCAACCAGTACCTCGCAAGCACACCATTCGGTCGCGTCGGCACACCAGGGGACCCAGCGGAACTCATCGGGTGGCTGGCAACGCCAGCGGGAAGCTGGGTCGTAGGACAAGTACTCACGTCGGACGGCGGATTCGCGCTGTAACTGCATCTGCGCGGAAGGGGTCCGTTGGCAGCAACTGCGGAGCGGCCTATGACCCGTCCGGTAGCCGATCGTCGAACGGGCGGATCCTGGCGCGCGACGACTGGATCCCATTGGCCGATACGATCTACGCCTGGCGTGTAGCTCCGGAGTATCCCTCTTGAAAGAAGGCGCGGCTATGACTTAGCGGTTCACCGTCGAGGAGCAGTGGCCGGAGCTTTCGCACAGCTCGATGAGACACAGCGCAATAGCGTGCGTCAGTCGCTCGCAGCTGGCTGGCACGAAGGGTTCAAGGCAACTCGTGAGGACGTCGAGAACGTCACCAATTACCCGCGCGGCGCGATTGATCTTGCGGAGTACTTTCGACGCGCCAAGGCTACCGTTCGCCTCGCGGTCGCGTCGGCGACGGGCGCTGAGAGGCGCGCCCCGGCATGGTCGCTATCAGCAGAATTAGAGGCGGTCGTCGGTACTCCTACCGGCGGCCGCCTTCGTTCTTCGTCTGCGCAGGTCGCGCGCTATCTCGGGTCAACCCCTCCGGAGCACCGTCACAACGTCTCATGCAGGGGCGTCGGCGTCGCGCGGAATCGCGGGAAAAGCCATCGGTCGCGAGATCCTGCATCTAACGCAACTCATGGTCTTACTGAGCTGATAATATCTCTCATGACAGTTCGAGTGATTGATCTGGGGATTGCTACGTCTGAACCCGCTCGCCAGAGGCCAATCGGATCAGGGCCCGCTGCAACTCTCCTGGACCCGCGACTGCTTGCAATAGCGTTTGGTCATGTGGATAACCGAGCATGCCAGCGCAGTTGAACTAGTTCCCGGGTGGATCGGTGCGATCGCCGCCGCGGTCGGCGCGCTGGTGGCGATCGTGGCGATTGCTTTGACATACCGTCAACTCAGACTCACCTCGATTCAAATTCGTGATTCCGCGAAGCGCGAGTCGCAGAACAGCGAGGATCAGACGCGGCCGTACGTCGGTCTCGATGTCGTGACGAGTGTCGGCGGGTCCCCTGCGTTTGACCTGGTGATCGCGAACTTCGGACGCACGACCGCTCGCCGCATTGTGCTGTCGATCGTAGAACGCGAGTTCGAGGCGCAGTCCGATCAAGACGCCATTGGGCCAGCGCTTGGGCGCTTGTTCGCCGTCCCGTTTGATTTGGCTCCGGGTGCACGCCGACGGGTCTTTTGGCATTTTCCGGATGACGAAAACAGTACGCCTGGAGGGAGTCTCGGTGCTCCTGCGGTTGGCGAGCTTCGCGCGGCGTACGTATGGGAGCCAGGGGGAAACGAGCCCGAGCGCCACTACGTAGAGCACCTTCGCTAGGACCTCTCGGAGTACGCCAAGCTCATTCCTATGCCGGCTGCCGGGTCTACTGCACAGGGCAAGCGCGACGATCCTGCTGTGACAGCCCAGAACTCAGTTCATACGTTGCGGGCGATTGCCCGGCACCTCGGAGAGCTACGCCGCTGAACGCCGTTCGAACTCGGTGGGATGACGAATCAGTCCTGCAGTGAGTCGATGAAAGCCCTCAGTTCGAAGCTCAGCTCGGCTGCATCCTTGCCCGTGGCAGCAGTGAGCTGGGAGAACAACCACTCGTAGCTGACTGAGGATGCAAGCAGCAGCGGCAAGACGTCCAAGGACAGCTCGTCCTGGTCGCCCAGTTCTGCGCTGATCGCCCCGTCGTGGTTGAGCTTTTCCATCGATGTGTTGAAAGCACGCGTTCTGGCGTCATCCGACTCGGCCCCGGTGTATCCAGAGTAGAAGTCGAGGAGTGTGTGCGCGGTGTTCCGAGCGGAGGTATTCATGCCGCGACCGTACAGGCACGCACCGACAGCGAAAACTCTGGCAGACGCGTTGCGCCGCCTTTTGGTCTGAACAACGGATCGGGACTGTGAGCGCTCGTAGCGCTAGCTAGGTGAAGCTCTCAGCAATCACCCGCCCGTCCGCCACGGAGCTGTCTCTGCGCGTAGACGACCAGTCGGTGTAGTTCAGCGGCGCGTCCACCCGGGCTGTTCGTAGACGATTCGTCCCCATCTCACGTGCTCGCACACCCGAGTGCAAGCGCTGCGCTTGGGGCGCCGGTGCCAACTGTCAGAACGTGAAGAAGGGGCCTGGACACTATGTCCGGGCCCCTTCTCCGTGTCAGGTCAGCAGCTGTTAACCCAGGGTGACCCTGACCCCCGTCAGTGGACCCGCGATCGAGATGAGGCTGCCCGCGGGGACGGTCCCGCTGCACGTGGTCGCCGGACTCAGGTAGCAGACCGAACCGGAGTATCCACCCGAGTAGTAGGAGCCACGGCCGGGCCAGTTGCCCGTCGCGGTTCCGGTGCCGACGAATGAACGGTCCACCGCGAGGTTGACACCGCGCCAGCAGGCAACGTTGCCGCCCGAGCAGGTCGTGCCGACTGACGGCGCACGTGCGGCGACGGGATCAGCGGCGGATTCCTCGCTCGGGGCGACGAAGCGCGCCTCACCCTGCCGCGATGAATACGAGACACCCTCGATCGGCGTCACGCTCGTGATGGTGTTGGTCTCGGCGTCGATGACCATGTGCACCGGACCCATGTCCGTGAAATCCGTCTGGCCGTTGAACTCCAGCTGCACGACGTCGCCGTCGCCGGTGCCGTCGTTCTCCGCGGCACCCGCGGGTGCTGTCGCTGCGCCGGTGATGACCAATGCGACACAGAGCGCCGCAATCCCCCCGAAAGCCTTCCGGATAGACATATATGTATTCCTCCCCATCTGATCGATTTGACCAGGAATGCTCCCAACCTAACCGGGCGAGACTTTGTGTCACAACAGGCGGGCGGCTCGGCGGGAAGGAAAACAGGGCGGCTCGGAAGCCGCCCCGCCCATGGACATCAGCCATCGTCGGCTCTTTAACCACTGGCCGCGTCATCGTGACACTTCTTGCTCATTCGTGGTGATCGAGGGGTCGGATCTGTTCGATGCCGTCAAGGACGGGCCGATGTACTGGCGGCTGTGGGACCACGCGATCGCTGCGGACGGTTACCGCACGCGCTTGCTTCACTTCGTGGAGAAACACTCGTGCAGCGGGAACGTCCTGATTTCGAGGACCTAACCCATCGTCTCCTCCTCGAGGTGATGATCGTTGACGACCACCCGCGGCCCGGTAGGAAGGATGCGACGCGTGCCCGCGAAGCGGCCATTCTCCGAGAACTGCGCGAGGCAGGGTTCGAGCAGATGACTCCCAACGCTTCGCTACTGGCCGCGGTTGACAGCGGGCTACCAACGGAACAGGACCACAACTACCGCGCCTACGTGGATCACTTTGCAACCGTCGTGGTCAAGCATTCGCATAAGATCAGCGCTTACCGAGCACAGCGCCCCGGCTTCGACCTAGGGTTCCTAGTATTCGACGAGTCCACTGCCTATTTTGAGTCTCTGGCCGCAAGAATCCCCGAGCAAAGTGCCGGCAACCCAACGCGAGTCTCGCAACCGCAGGTATTCGAGTCTCGAGTACCGCACCCGCTCAGCCCTCAACACTCGCGCTTGGGGCGAGGCCCAGACGGCCTTCGCAGCGAGCGGCTCCGCAAGATCCGCTGCGCCGGACCACTTCGCCTCGATCCCGCGAGACTGGTGGGCGAATGTCGCTAGTTCATCAGGAATGCCTCGAAGATGTCGCGCAGCACCTGCGGGTCCCCGCCGCGAAGTAGCCACTCACCAGGCGTCACCCGTCTGCCGTCGACCTGGGCGCTTCGTTGCGGAGTCTCCATGAAGCCGAGCACCGTCGCCGGGTGCATGTCGACCGGAATCGACGCGATCAGGAATGCCAGGTGGGGCAGCAGCAGCTGCCGCCTGTCGTCGGTGAACTGCCAACACGGGTATCGCCACCGCCCCCGCGAGCGGAAGGCATACAGGTTGCCTGTGCTGCGCAGTCGTCGCAGCTCGGCTATATCGAGACCGAGCCGTTCGGCCACCACGTTTGCGCTCAGCGACGCGTCGATCGTGTCCTGGCGGGTCTTTCGCTCGCGTGCTTCGAGGTCACCTCGAGCGACCCTCTCTGAGACCTCGGCGAGACGTTCGGCCGTGAACGTACCTGATTCGATGAGGAACGCGATCTGTACCGCGGACAGGGCACCATCACCTGGATCCGCTTCGCGGGTCATGATCGCACCAGCGGCAGCCGATGGGCTCGGGGAACGACAGGGAGGTTCAGCATGGCTCGCTCCACGTTGATTCGGGTTCGCTGACGAAGAACGAGGAAAGCGGGTTGGGCGGGACCGGTACGAGTAGCTGTTCCCACTCCACAGAGGTGACGGCTCTGCTTGTCGATGGGGGACAAGCATCGATTGCTCGAACTACCTGACGGGTCGAAACGCCGAGTGCCTGGGCGAAGGTTCTGTGGGTGCGGATGCCGTCGTCCAACATTGCGTGCAGAAGTTCGATGTTGAGTTCGAGGATTTCCGTGCCTGGCCAGTTGAGGTGGGCGCTCACTGCTGGGGTTGCCGTCACGGGCTCCCAGATCTGGTGCGCTTGGAGGAATGCTTGCCCGTATCGGTCAATTTCTTCTTGGAGTTCGAGCGTCATCCGCGTTCGGAAGTCGGTGTACTGGGCGACGTCATCGTGGGTGAACCCGAGCTGCAGCTCTGCGGGCAACTGGTCCGAGGACGTCGCGCTGAGGCGCTGCCACAGGTAGCGGCGGGCGTGCCGCAGTCGCGGTGCTCCGCCAGGGTCGGTGTGGACGCTGTCGGCGAGCGTCTCCCAGTGTGTCCGTGGCAACATTTCCGCCGTGGGCAGTTCCAATCGGCGGCGATAGTTGATGGGGTTGGGACCGTCATCGATCGTGCGCGCAAGCTCGCTGATGCCGGCGAGGAGCGCAGTTGTCTGCGCGGGCGTGCCCAGCATGTTCGCTCGCAGGACGGCCGCGAGGTTGCTCTCTTCGTGGTCGCGTGCTTGATCGTTCAACCCGACCGCGCGCACAGCGATGGTGAGCGCGTGCGCCAGTGTCGTGGCGTCGACGTTGCCACCAAGGTCGAAGCGGCTGCACCAGGCCGGCCAGAGCAGTTCCGGGATGCGGTCCCTCCGCGTCTGGAAATACACGGTCCGAGCTCGGTGGGCGTCCATGGTTGCCGGGGTGATGGCGGTGTCCCAGAGGATGCGCTGGGTGAGTGTGAGGTCCTGGTCGTGAGCGCGAAGCACCCACCCTCGGAGCTCATCCGACGCACCCGGCCAGCGGGTGAGGAGCTCGGTGGGGCTTCCCGGCCCATATCCGGCGCCCCTGGGCACGTGGGCGGGCGGCCGGGCGAACGTGGTCCGTCGAACCACCGGGGCACTGACGAACTCGCCCATATTCACGAGGGCCCATGCCGCGCCGATGAGCCCGGCCATCGCGTAGGCATTCTTCGGCGCGCTGATGCCGACGTGTTTCTCCTCGTCGAACAGACCACGCAGTTCTTGCTCATCGAGGCCACTCAACGAGCTGACGTCATCGAATGCACCGGCGCCGCGAAGCGCCGTTGCGACGGGTTGGAGGAGCGTGACGATGTGCTCGCCGGTGCCTGCTCGAAGGTGAGCGAAGATCGCTTCTTGCGCAGCCAATGGCGCTGATCCTGGCGCAAGACGCAGGTGCTCCCAGGTGTCCTCGAGCGGCGCCCGACAGTAGGTTCGTCGCGTTGCGCCGCGCAGTCCGATGTGGGCCCGGCAGCTGGAGGGGTTGAACAGATCAGTGTTCCGTCCGCGCATCTCAACGACCTCCCCTTGGCAGGTGGGGCAGGCATCGAGGAGGATGCGGCGGTGTGCGACACACGCGTATATCCAGGGGCTGCGCCAGAGGCTGCGGAACACTCCCGGTTCGTCTCGCAGACAGTCGGGGCAGTACCTCGTGCCGGCCTGCCATGACCACGGTCCACGTTTCGATATCCCCGCTGCCGGCTGTCCCTTCCTCCGATCGCGGAGCACGAGCAGGCTGCCGTCGAACACCTCCATCGTCGCCGCACGAAGTCGCGCCTCCTCGATGCCGGTGGCGTAGGAGATATTCGCGGCGATCGCCGGGTGCAACTGGGTTCCGATGTTGGTGACCGCAGCTGCGAGCAGGTTCTGCAACCCGAACGCGTCGAACATGGCCGCTCGCGAAACACGGAACGAGTGAGCCCACCGGCTGATGGCGCTATGCAACCATTCCCCCTCGAGCAGCCGCACGGGCGTACCAAGTCGCATCGGCGTATCCAGTACGACGGTCACGATGCTTGACGGTCCTGCAGATCCGGCCCGTCATCGTCACCTTCAGCACGCCGTGGTGCAGGATTGTCCGCTTCGAACTTCGCCATGCGTTGCGGGCGTTGACGTTCGACTTCGTCTTCCAGTTCGACGCTGTCGAGGATCTTCCGATCGATGGTCTCAGCACCGGTCTCGATGGCTGTCGCGGCGGCAAGATTGATCAGCAACACGAGAGAATTCAGGTATCCCTGGGTTCTGGCCCACATGTACTCGGCGAAGTTGTCGGCCAGCCAGCCCTCCTCCAGCGGAGCCTGCGTTAACCGGAGCCTGGATTCGAAGGAGAAGATCAGGTCAACCCAAGCGGTAAGTTCCCGCCGTCCTCCGATCTCCATCTTCGGGACGTCGACACGGATCCAACGGCCGCGGGAGTTTCGTGCGGCGACCTCAACAGCAGGAGCCCCCACCCCGCTCAGCACCCCATCGGCGTCGGTGCCGCCGAGGACGACCCGGAGGCCGAAGTTCGACATCCAACGAATGATGTTGTGCACATGTCGCCCGGTCTTGCCATCGAAGTTGACGTGCTGAATCTCGTCGATGATGACCAGCTGGACACCGCACTGCGCGACGGCTCGTTCGAACGCACGTTGCGGGTTCCGGTCAGAGGGCCAGCCGAGTTCATCACACAACAGCCGGATGACGTCGTAGCGGGTCATGGTGCTCTTCAGGTGGGCGTAGATGACAGGCCGGAACGTGGTGAGCGCCCTGGCGGTGCCGTCCTCGAGTTCAATGCTGCGGTGCAACGCCAGGCGCATCATCTCCTCCGCCGCGTGCGTTTTCAGCATCATCGTTTTCCCGACACCGGGCTCTCCGTTCAGGATCGGGATGTCTTGCTGGTGCAGGTCCGAGCGGATGGCGGAGTTGGCGATGAGGCGCAGCTTGCCCATGACGTCCCTGACGACGCTGGTCTCCAGCAACGGCACCATGCGCAGATACCGGGTGCGCTGCATCCGGTAGCGTTCTCGGTCGCGAGCGTTCATCGCCGCCAGTTGTGCGGGAGTAACGCGCCCAGGGTCGAGGACATCGTCGGCGTACACGTCACTGATCCAGGCGCGGTCCTCGGCGGTGAGTAACTCGTTGGGGTCGTCGTCTGGGGTGACAGAGAACCGGGAGGCGTTCACGATTCGGGCCGGTCACGGTGCCACCACGGGCGCAGACCTCGCGGACGTCGCGCGGAGCGCTGCGGGCCCTGCTCGTCCTGCGCTTCGGAAGTGTCATCGGGCTCGAATGGTTCGACGGGCGGCGGTTCATACGTGTTGGCACTGTCGCCGACGCCGCGATCGTGGGGTCGAGGTTCGGACGCAGGCGGGCGCTGTTCGTGTATTGCGTCGGGTTCTTCCTGGAGGGCTGCATCTCGTTGGGATTCGGTGAGTCGGTCCGTTCGTGCTTGCATGAGGTTGTTGGCGAGTTCGTCGTGTCGGATCCCTTCCGGCATACCCTGGTCGTGTTTGCCTGCGAAGATCTCGAGCAGGATGCGTTCGACGTCGTTTCGGCTGACCTTCTTGCCGGCGTATTTCTCGACGACGTGGGTGGTGTGCATCTCCCCGAACCGGGGAGTGTGTTCGTTCAAGTAGTGCCACCGCAGCGGGTGCAGCGTGCCATCGGCGTCAAAGCACCAGGCGATGCGGAGGTCGAACGGGTCGTAGAACACCCGCAGGTTTCCGGTCTTCATCACGACCGGGTCGCCCTGGAGCTCTCGCAAGATCGGGCTCTTGTAGTTCAGCAGTCGCACGCGAACTCGGCTCGGCTCGATCTTCGCCGTGATCGAGGGAAGGAACCGCACCCAGTCGTACTGGTACTCGACGTCTGCGAAAGCTCCGATCTTCTCGGCCAGGATGCTGAACATCACGTAGGGGCTCAACCGCACGAACGGGTCCTCGGGCAGGACCAGGCCCTCATGTGTGCGGTGGTTGTACAGGTCGATGCACTGGCGCAGCCGTCGTTCGTATTCGCCTGGTGTCATCAGGTCTTCGGCTTCTGGTGCGGTGCCTCGTTCGTGGACAGATCCGCCCGTGAAGCCCGGCATTAGTGCTTCGAACATGTCCTTGATCGTGCGGAACACGCGCTCGACTTGCGCCTTGTCGGTCGGGTTGTAAGAGCGTTGCGGTTCGTAGTGGATCCCGAGCCGCGCCATCTGCGCCGTCATGTACGTGGACACATACTGTTTGCCGTTGTCGACGACGACACCCTCGGGGTGGAACGCGGTCGAGTGGAACGACACGAACGCGCCGGGTCTGCCGATGAACGGTTGGTCGGCGATGGAGGTTTCATCCTCTGCCCACTCGGATGCCAGGGCCGCGGTCTTGGGTCGCAGCACATCGGCCAGGCACAGTCCGATCGCGTACTTCGTCGTGTTGTACGTGATAGCCAGTCCCACCACACATCGGGTGGCGAGATCGATGGCGAGCGTGACATCGAGGCGGACGACGCGACCGGTTCTGGGGTCTTTCACCCAGACATTCGACTTCGTGGTGTCGAACAACACCAGCTCCCCGGGACGGGTCGCCAGGCGCGTCACTCCCGAGGCTTTCGGAACGTTGGTCTGGGAGATGCGGTTCTTCGCGGTCGCCCCGAGGTGTGACCAGGCGCCGCGCCGCTCCTGCACCCTCCGACGAAGGGTTGCAGTTGAGGGCAGTTGCAACGTCGGGTGGGCTGTGGTCGCGTGGATCTGGAATGCCCGAACGAGTGCACTGTCGGACTTCGTCGAGCGCACGGCTTGGTCGTTCATGAAGCTCAGCAGGGCGTCCATGACCTCATCATCGGTTCGCCAGGCTCGGGGTTTACGGTACCTGCCGTCGAGGAGGTTCTGTCCGTCGCGCCACCGCTTCATGATCCGCTGCAGTCTTCGCATCTCGCTCTTGTGGAGCACGTTGAATCCCTTCATTGAGCCGCGGTCGCGTGTCTGTTCCGCGAGCAGTTTGGCGAGTCTGCGCCGGCGAAGCCCTTCGGGGACGCGGGCTGGATCGAGGTTGGGTGCGGGAGCATCCGTGTCGGGTTGGTGTGCGCGCCGGCCGGTGAGCATGATGTGGAGCAGGTCGGAGTCGTGATCCAGCCGCGCCTTGGAGCGTTCCGTGAGACGGTCTTCGATGTCATGCAGATGCGCGAGATCCTGGGGTGCCTTGTTGCCACGCAGCGCGCGTGCGATGTCGGTCACGGGCACTTCAGTGGGTTGGGTGCCGTCGAGCCGGGTGAGGACGACATAGGCGCCGACGTGCTGGATGATCATGCGAGTGCTGTGCCAGTCGAGTTCGATCCCTGGCCGAATCCATCGAATGTCGCTCACGATCGGAACAGTTCGGAATCGACCGTGAAGGGGACCGCCATGTCGACGGTGAGGCGGTGGTCCCAAAGCATCCGGCGCACCACGACGAGTCCTTCCAGCCAGGGCACCTGACAGGTGTCAGCGGCGTCCTCCAGCACCTGGGAGACGGTGCGTCCGGGCCGGTGGGCGGCGAGGAGCTTTGGTTCCAGCTCACGCATCTTGTGTTCCGGTACCCGGGCGGCCGCGAAGTTGGCGAGGTTCTGCGTGAGCGACATGGGGGCGCCGGTCCACACTGCGTGCTGCATTCCCGCACGCGCGAGGGTGCGCTCGATCAGCTCGTGGCGACGGACCGTGTCGGGGTCGACGGCGTGGGATGGCCACTTCACATCCACGACGACCACGGTTCCGCTGGTGGTGATGAGCGCGAAGTCCGGTGTGTGGCTGTCAATGTCGTTGCCGGCGGGGAAGTCGATGGTGAATGGTTGCGCGGCGATGAACGCCACGCTCGGATGCCAGTCGGCGATCAGCGCGAAGCGGCGCTCGTGTTGGGATTCGCAAGCGATCATGTCACCGACGGTCCGGCTAAAGAACGCGACCGGCTTGTTACTCTGTGCCCGGCGTCTGGAAAAGTCGCGCATCGGGTGGCTGTGCACCAGGTCGGCCAGGCTGACCTGGTTGAGGCGGCGAGCGTAGCCTGTGCGCCCGTCGCGGGAAAGTAAGACCCTCACCCCGACGTCACCCGGAGACCGTTGCGGCAGCCGAAGTCGACGGGGTCCACGGATCGGCCTGAACAGTCGCACACGCGTGCCCTCCCCGAGCATGCCGGCCAGCCGGAACTTCTCCAATGCTGACTGCAGCTCTGGCGGAACCGTGTCGGGGTGCTCACTGGGGGGCAGCGCTGACTCCCACGATGACGGCGCCGGCAGCTCGGCCGGGGCGTGCGCCGGAGAGCTGGACGGCTCAGTGCGTGACTGAGGAATGTTGTGCTGTGACGCGCGAAGAGTGCGGGCGCTCATGATGACCTTTCTGCCGCATCCGGGCATGACGAAGCTGCCCCGGGGATACTCGGACGAGGGGCGACGAGATGAACGAACCGCGCGCTCTGATCGCGGCGTGGTCGTTGATCGAAACCGTAGGCCGCAGCAGCTGCCTGCGCACAGTTCTCGTGAGAAATTGATCCACCAAGGAGCGACTCTGACCGGCTCCACGAGAGGGATGACGAGTCAATTGGCTCCGAACATCAACTCGTAAACGAGTCGAAAGCGATCCGTCGAAATGGCATGGCGGTCTGCCGAATCGCAGCAGAAGATCACTGTTGGCGCAGAACCCCGAGTACCGAAAACGACCGCTTGGGTTCTAGGCTGCGGACATGGCGGCGAACAGACAGATCGCGTACGACATCCTCGATGCGGCGTGGGTGGACGTGATGGCGAGCCTCGGAGACACCGTGTGGCTCAATACCTGGCGGGAGACGGCTTGCTACCAGATTTTCACCGCAGCTCGGATCAACACGGTTAAGCGGATCCTCGACGATCTCGGCGGCCTCACTGGGGCTGCGACCCACGTGCTGTACCTGGTCGACCGTGTCACGCCTGCGCTTGAGGAGATCGCTGCCGATGGCCGCATCGCCTACGTCGGTCTCCGCGATCGCGTGTGCTGTGTCGGTGGTGCCCTGTGGCCGCCGCCCCAGGTCGAGGTGACGACGAAACACCGGTCACTGCTTCCGCTGGTGCGTCATCTCATGGTGACATCGACACCGTTCCGGCAAGGGGATTTCGCGGCACCCGCGCCCTCTGGCGACGAACCACCCCTGATGGGTTCTGGCGTGGGTCTAGGCATCAGCCAATCCCGAGTCAGCAAATTGCTCGGCCTTCTTCCGGCCGGATGTGTGAAACGAGAGTCAGCCGGGTGGGTCGTCGACGACTTCGACGACTTGTGGGACTGGCATCTGACGAACTACCCGGGGCCGGGCGGCATGCGATTCTCATGGCGCAGTGACCGAACGCGCAGCACACAGCTGAGGGAGCTGACCAAACTCATCGGCGACGCCGCGGTCGTCCACGTCGGTGACCGCAAGGCTGCAAGGATCCTGCGGTCCGGTCACGACGGCATCGAGGCCCCCCTCAAAGACACCACCCCGAGAAACCGATATGAGGAGCAACACCGGTTCGATATCCACGGACCAGTCATCCTCTACAGCGCCTTCATCAATTTGCGTCTGCGGAGCCTGCCCTACGTTCGATGCGCTCCCGCGGATGCGACCGTGCAGCTCGTGCAACCGGCCGATCCGACCATCCTCACAACCGCCGCCCAGTGGGACAACGGGCATCGGACAGATCCGCTGATCACCGCGTGGGAGCTGACCCACGGACCGCAACAGAACCCAGCGGAGGTGCAATCGCTCCGGAAGTGGGCCAAGAGCTACTGGGAGACACACTGAACTCCAGGCGCGATCAGTAGCCATTCCACGGGCGCAGCGTTACGCTGCTCCCAAGGTGTTACTGCACAGTGCACCGAACGCTGCGGTTCCCGCCGCTCATGTTCGGTCTCGGCAAGGCGTTTCTCAGACGCCAGGCAGATAACAGGTCTTGTTTGCAAACAACACGACCCAGGCTCGTCCCTGCTGAAAGCTTGCCATGCCCACCGCGGGAAGGCAACGACAGAAAGGGACGAGCAATGACCAGGCTGTATGACGCACTCCTGGAAGGAGTGCTGGGCGCCAATGAAGTGGTGCGAGACGCCGAACAGCGCACACAGCGGTGGGTGAATAAACGCAACAACCTCACCCGCATCGCTCACCTGAATGGCGTCCCCGTGGAGGACATCGCCAGGGCAGTCGACCAACCGGTGTCCACCATCCACGAGTGGATCGGACCTCTCGACGAAGACTGAGTCCGAGACACTCGGACCCACGAGTCTCACGACCCAGTTGTCACCCAAAGTGTCGCCGCGGCCACGAAACGACAAGTTATTTGAGCAAGCGACACTTTGCGTGGCGCGTTCACACTTACATCCCCGGCGCCATGTCGGCGAAGCGCGAGAAGTGCCCATGGAAGCCGACGGTGATCGTGCGCGTCGGTCCGTTACGGTGCTTGGCGATGATGAGGTCGGCCTCGCCCGCTCGCGGGCTGTCCTTCTCGTAGGCGGACTCACGGTGCAGGAGCACCACCATGTCGGCGTCCTGCTCGATCGAGCCCGACTCACGGAGGTCGGACAGTGCCGGCATCTTGTCGGCACGCTGCTCAGCACCACGGTTCAGCTGCGACAGCGCGATGACGGGGACCTGGAGCTCCTTCGCCATGAGCTTCAGCGCACGGGAGAACTCCGAGACCTCCTGCTGACGGCTCTCGACCCGCTTGCCGGACGTCAACAGCTGCAGGTAGTCGATGACGACCATCTTCAGACCCACGCGCTGCTTCAGTCGACGGCACTTCGCGCGAATCTCGACGAGCGTCATGTTCGGGCTGTCGTCGATGTAGAGCGGAGCGTCGTTGATGCGGCCGCGCACCTGTGCGATCTTCGTCCAGTCCTGCGAGTCGACCGTTCCCTTACGCATGAGCTGCAGCGGCACGGACGCCTCAGCGCTCATGAGACGCATCGCGATCTCGCTGCGCCCCATCTCGAGCGAGAAGAAGATCGACGGCTGGTTGTAGTGGACCGAAGCGGCACGTGCGAAGTCGAGGGCGAGCGTGGACTTACCGATAGCGGGTCGGGCGGCGACGATGATGAGCTGACCCGGGTGCAGACCGTTCGTCAGTTCGTCGAGCTCGCGGAAGCCCGTCGGGACGCCGGTCATGGAACCGTCGGTGTGCTTGGCGGCCTCGATCTCATCGATCGCCGCACTCACCGCGTCGGTCAGCGGGACGTAGTCCTCGACCTCCTGGTTGCCCGAGACGGCGTAGATCTCCGCCTGAGCGGAGTTGACGAGCTCGACGGCCTCACCCTCGGCCGCGTACCCCATCTGCACGATGCGGGTGCCGGCCTCGACGAGACGACGCAGCAGCGCGCGCTCCGCGACGATGCGGGCGTAGTAGCCGGCGTTCGCCGCGGTCGGCACGAGGCTCGTGAGCGTGTGGAGGTAGTCAGCACCACCGGCGCGCGACAGCTCGCCCGTCTTGACGAGCTCGTCGGTGACGGTGATGACGTCGGTGGGCTCACCGTGCGAGTACAGCGTCAGGAGGGCGTCGTAGATGACCTCGTGCTTGGGGATGTAGAAGTCCACCCCACGGAGCGTCTCGACCACGTCGGCGACCGCGTCCTTCGACAGCAGCATGCCGCCGAGTGCACTCTGCTCCGCGAGGAGGTCGTGCGGAGGGACCCGCTCATTGCCGCGCGGCTCGTCGTACGATCCGCCGCCTTCGGAGCGGCCCAGGTGAGCGATCGACAAGTGGACATCCCTTCTCGATGTGGACTCGGGTGGTGCGGGTGGTGACGACTCAGGTGTAGCAGGAGCATGCGACACGCACGGGACCTGCGGGGCGCTCGAGGGCTACGGACGAGGGCTGCTCAGCCTGCTCGTCCGGCTGTTCCGAGACGCCGATGACTCACGATAGGGCCACTCGTCTCCACAACCAACTCTGCCTGTGGATAACTCTGTGGAGAGATCGGGGGAAACGCCGCGTGTCGTGTGCACAAGCTGTGGGAAACCCTGTGGAGAGAGAAGTTTTTCTGTCGTGTAACACGGCTCTGACCAGGAGATTCTGATTCCACAGGCTGTGTGTGGAAAGTTCTTTCGATCCTGTGTCGAACGTTGGGGAGAACGGGGGTCACCTGTGTACAACTTGCTTGACGCAGAGGGCGAAACGGGTGTAGCGCACAGCTATCGGGACGACACATCACCCCTGTTCCAGGCACAGAAAAACGCGATGGCGGTAGACCTCTCGGTCCACCGCCATCGCGCTCATCACGACGTGCATGTGGCGTCGGACCCGAAGGCCCGACACCGCACGGCGGGTACTACTTGGCCGCGACCACCTGAAGGGTGATCGTGGCGACGATCTCGTCGCGGAGGCTGATGGTGGCCTCGTGCTCGCCGACGTACTTGATCGGGGTGTGGATCTCGATCTTGCGCTTGTCGACCTCGCCCAGCCCGGCTTCCGCCACGGCCTTCGCGATGTCGGCAGGCTTCACGGAACCGAACAGACGGCCTTCGCCACCCGTCTTGACCGTGAGCTTGACCTTGGTGGCCTGGAGGCGAGCCTTCAGGTCCTGGGCCTCTTCGATCGTGGCGTGCTCGCGCGCAGCGCGGGCCGACTTGATCTGCTCGACCTGCTTCTCGCCACCGCGGGTCCACGGGGTCGCGAAACCCTGGGGCACGAGGAAGTTGCGAGCGTAGCCGTTCTTGACGTCGACGACGTCACCAGCGGAGCCGAGGCCGGAGACCTCGTGCGTCAGAATCACTTTCGACATGTGCGGCGCCTCCTAGCGGCCAGAGCCGGCGTAGGGCAGGAGCGCCATCTCGCGTGCGTTCTTGACCGCACGTGCGATGAGTCGCTGCTCCTGGACGTTGACACCGGTGATACGACGAGCGCGGATCTTTCCCCGCTCGGAGATGAACTTGCGAAGCGTGGCGACATCCTTGTAATCGATGACACCAACGCGGATCGCCTTCGCGGGAGCGACGTTCTTGCCGCCCTTAGCACCGCGGGCAGGCTTGCGGCGGTCGCCGCTCGACTTTCCAGCCATGGTTGTTCCTTTGCGTGTGAATGGAGTGATCGGCTAGCCGGCAGAACCGGACCGATCGAATCTGTTTAGAAGGGGGTCTCGTCGCTGTAGCTACCCGGAGTGTTCCAGGCATCTGCACCGCCGTTGCCGCCGGAAGCTGCGGGTGCGCTCTGAGCCCAGGGCTCGTTCTGCTGCACCTGCGGAGCTCCGCCGCCGCGCTGCTGACCACCGCCGCCGCCACCCGAGGGTGCACGGCTGATGGTCGCGGTCGCGTACCGGAGCGAAGGGCCGATCTCGTCGACTTCGAGTTCCATCGAAGTCCGCTTCTCGCCTTCCTTCGTCTCGTAGGAACGCTGCTTGAGACGCCCGGTCGCGATGACGCGGCTTCCCTTGGTGAGCGATCCGGCCACGTGCTCGGCGAATTCACGCCAGACGCTCGCGCGCAGGAACAGCGCTTCGCCGTCCTTCCATTCGTTCGTCGCGCGATCGAAGTTGCGCGGCGTGGAAGCGATGGTGAAGTTGGCGACAGCCAGGCCGTTCTGCGTGAAACGCAGTTCCGGATCGCTGGTCAGGTTGCCCACCACGGTGATGACGGTCTCGCCGGCCATGAGCCCTAGGCTTCCTTGGTCTCAGCCGCAGCCGGAGCCGCGTCTGCCTTGGGAGCCGCGGCGACAGCAGCAGCGGGCTTGGCGGCAGCCTTGCGGGCGGCCTTCTCTTCGCTGCGCTTCGTCTCGGTGGCGACCTGAGCGATGGCCTCTTCGGCACGCAGCACCTTGGTGCGCATGACGGCCTCGGAGAGCTTCAGCTGGCGGTCGAGCTCCTGCGTGGCAGCGCTCGATGCAGTGAAGTCCACGACGGCGTAGATGCCTTCGGTCTTCTTGTTGATCTCGTAAGCGAGACGACGACGGCCCCAGATGTCGACCTTGTCGATGGTTCCACCATCGTTGCGGATGACGTTGAGGAACTTGTCGAGGCTCGGTGCAACCGTGCGCTCGTCAATCTCGGGGTCGAGGATGACCATGAGTTCGTACTGATGCGTCACTAACCCACCTCCTTCGGACTCGAACGGCCACAGACTTTCTGTGGCAGGAGGGTGTAAGCATCGTTGCGATCGGATGAGAACAGAGCGGACGCACCCGGGCAACCTTCACAGCGTACCGGACGGGAGCCCGTACCGCCACCGCGGGCCTGTCGCGCAGCCGCCACGCGTGGGATGCTGGACCCGATGAGCAGCCCAGCCAGCCGACAGCGCGCCGACCGACTGATCGGTCTCGACCTCGCGCGCTTCCTCGCGCTCATCGGCATGATGGCCACGCACGTCTGGGCCTTCGACATCGCGACCGGTGGACACACGCCGATCACGGAGGTGTTGTCGGGGAAGGCCGCGGCCCTGTTCGCCGTGCTGGCCGGCATCGGGATCGTCCTCACGAGCCGTCGCGACCTCGCTGCCGGTTCTCCCGCAGCAGCGCGCCTCAACCTCTTCGGACGCGGCTTCGCTTTGCTCGTCCTCGGCCTCACCCTCGGCGTCCTGCCCGGCGGCATCTACGTGATCATCGCCTACTACGGCGTGACCTTCTGGCTCGCAATCCCGGCCGTCACGTGGCGTCCACGCACGTTGCTGGTCGTCGCGGCCGTCTGGGCGGTGGTCTGGCCGATCTGCTCGCAGGCGCTCCGGGTGCCGCTCAGCGGCGTGGACTCCCCCGAGATCGGTAGCGCGTCCTGGTTCGACGTCTCGAGCGGCGGGTTCGCCCGAGGGCTGCTCCTCACCGGCGTGTACCCGGCGCTCACCTGGATCGTCTACGTCCTCGTTGGGATGGCCGTCGGCCGGCTGCTCATGGATGCGCGGGCGAACGGGACCCTGCGACGGTTCGCACTCCGGCTCGCGGCGATCGGACTCGTCGTCGCCATCGCCGCGGATCGCCTCGCCGCCCTGCTCCTCGGCCCCGTCGGCGGCATGCAGGGCATCGCACGCGCCTGGACCGGCGGCCTCGAGCCCGATCCGACGACGATCACCGCCGTCGAGGACGCCCTCGCCGAAGGGATGTACGGCACGAGCCCCACGGAGTCCTTCTGGTGGCTCGTCGCCCGCGCCCCGCACTCGGGCACCACACTCGACCTCCTCTTCACGATCGGGATCGCGGCGGTCGTCATCGGCCTGTGTCTGGCGCTCGGCACGGTCCTGAACCGCGGCTGGTCGCTCGCGCTCCTGCCGGCGACCGGCGCCGGGGCCGCGCCGCTCACCGTCTACTCGGCGCACGTCTTCATGGCGTCGGTGGGTGCTTTGATCGCCGCGATCGCCGGGACGTATGCGGACACCGCGTGGTTGATCTCGAGTCCGCAGCTCTGGCTCGTCCACGTCGCCGGCGCGCTCCTCCTCGGCTGGATCATCGCCCTCACCAAGCGTCGTGGTCCGCTCGAGACCCTCGTCCACGCGGCCGGCCGGGCACTCACGGTCGCCGCGAAGGGCCCCGAACGGCGGGCAGCAGACGGGCCGCACCAGCCACTCGGGACCCCGCGGGAGCGAGCTGGGAGGGTCAGTCGTCCTCGGTCGCCGTCAGCATGACGCCGAGCGGCGCGAGGTAGCCGTTCGGGTCGATCGTCCAATCGGCGTCCGCCGCGGCCGAAACGACCTCGGGAGCCCATTCGAGCGTCACCCGGTCGTCGCCGCCGTTGATGACGAGGATCTCGCCCGCACCGGCTTCGCCGCCGTCGACACAGACATAGGAGCGCCAGCTGCCCTGCGGCACCGAGAAGGAATCGCCGGCACCGATCGTGACCGTCGTCGACGGGTCGCCGTTCAGCGTGACGTCCCAACGCCCCGACTTCACCAGGAGCGCCTGCGTCTGCTGGTGGCGGTGCCGGAGCACGCCCTGCCCGGCAGCCGCGCGCACCCACGCGAGGTTGAACGAGTGGGGCTCGTGGATCGACGGGACCTGACGGCGGTTCTCCGACATGCCGTAGCCGATGACGAGCGCGAGATCGGCCGCGCCACCGTCGACCGCCGTGCACAGCAGCGCCGACGAAGAGTAGACGCGGTCGCCGGGCTGGACGACGCGGGACCGCAGCTCCTCGACGGAGTAGCTCGTCAGCTCGTCGATGTACCGCTGCTTCATCGGGGTGATGAGCGCGACGTCGGTCGGCAGTTCGTCACCGGCCACCGTGTCGATCAGTTGGTTGTCGGCCGTGAGGTGGAGCCCGTAGGACTCGGCCTCCTTGAGGACCGACGGCCCCCAGATGATGCCGCCGGTGACGTCGCGCCCGAGCACCGTGTACAGGATGCCCTCGTCCGGGCCCTCGTTGGTGAAGCCGCGGAAGATCCAGGTCGGGATGGAGATGACGTCGCCGTCGTGGCTGACGTACTCGCCTTCCTTGCCGTCCACACCCCACCGCAGGCGGAACTCGCCGCCCAGGTTGATGAACACCTCGGCGGTGAAGTGCAGGTGCAGGTTGTTCGAAATGCCGTTCGGCATGCCCGCGGCGCCGGTGTTGAAGCCGTGGTTCTCGGTGAGGTTCACGACCTGGTTCGGATTCTGCGAGACCCCGGCGCCGATGAAGGCGTAGTTCTCCTTGCGGTCCGACCCCGGCGTCCGGCAGTCGATGAAGGCGGCGTTGCAGGCCACCCAGTCGGAGCGCCGGATGGTCCGGCGTTCGATCTCGCGCGTGTCGACGATGACGTCGCTCATGGTGATGCTCCTTCGGTGTGTCAGTAGATGTTGGACGGCCCGACGGGCTCGTCCCCTCGTGTGGCGGCGATCTGCGCCCGCAGGGCGATGTCGTCCCAGAGCCGGACCTCCTTGACGATGGCCCCGTTGTGCAGCGTGAACTGCGAGATCCCGAGCAGGTCCACCGGCTGCCCGGTGAGCGGACCGTAGTTCGGGACGCCGGTGTAGTCGCCGACGAACTTCCAGGTGACGGCCACCCGGTGCCCGGCGTACCGGACGTCGTAGTGCGCCTGGATGTCGCGGATCTCGAACAGGCCGCCCGGGAAGGACTCGAGCAGGCGCAGGAGCGCCCGGCGGTACCCCTCGGGCCGGATGACGATGCGGTTCCCCACGGTGAGGAGGGTGAGGTCGCGCTCGAAGAACTTCTCGACCTTCTGCAGGTCGCGCTCGTTCCAGATGGTCTGGATCATCTCGAGGACGGTGCTCACCTCGGCGTGGTGGTCGTCGGGGCGCGGACCGGAGTCGCCGACGGCGATCGGGTCGACGGGCGCAGCCTCGGTCCAGGAGCCCTGGTAGCCGCGGAACGCCTGCACCCGGGCCAACTCCTCGACGTCGGCACCGTGGAGGAGCGCGCCGGCGAGGGTGTCGCGGACGACCCACTCCTCGACCATGCGGCCTCGACGGTAGAGGCAGTTGGCGATCGTCCGGCTGTACTCGGAGGTCTGCAGGTGCCCGGAGAACACGAGGTGCGAGCTCAGGAACGCATCGTCGCCACGCGCCTCCCAGATCACGTCCTCGGCCTGACCGGTGCGGTCGGGGGTCGCGGAGATGCGCATGAGCGTGCCCTGGATGACCTCCTCACGCGTCGTCGACGTGCCGTAGGCGCCGTGGACGATCGAGTCCGGCTCGTAGTTGTCCCGGATGAAACTGATGGACCGATCCACCCAGATGAGGTCGGTGACCTCCCGGATGAAGTCGTCGGGATCCTGGTACGGCCGATAGGCCACCGGGTCGAGAGGCATGCAGGTCACTCCTTCGTCGTCAGCACCCGCTGGTCTTCGTCTGAACCGACCAAGCGGTAGATGCAGTGTATGCGTATGCACAGCGCCATGCAAGAGCCTGACCGAGAACACACGGTGTCACAACCGCGGACCGGAGCGCGGCGCCGGAATCAGCGAGCGGGACCGAGGGTGCGGCGAAGGTGGAACGACGAGGCGAAGACGGCGCGCTCGAGCTCATCGCCGGGGCGCTCGATGCGACGGACGACCAGGTTGGCGGACGCGCTCGCCATCCCGGCGATGTCGAATCCGACGGTCGCGAGGTCGATGATCGGCCAGGCGGCCTCCGGCAGGTCGTCGAAGCCGACGACGGACAGGTCGTCCGGCACCCGCAGGCCGAGCCGATGTGCGGCGTTCAGGGCGCCGTAGGCCACGACGTCGTTCCCGCAGAACACGAGGGTGGGCGCAGGCTCACCGGCCGACTCGAGCAGCTCGCGAGCCGCGATCTCCCCGGCTGCGGAGGAGTATGGCACCCGCCGCACCAGGCGCTCGTCCAGCACGATGCCGTGCTCGCCGAGCGCGGCCCGCAGCGCCTGCTCGCGGTGCTGCGCCGTGCTCGTGTTGCTCGGGCCGAGCACGGCGGCGACGTTCCGGTGCCCCAGGTCGACCGCCGCCCGGACCGCCTCGCGGTATCCGGGAGCGGCGTCGACCACGGTCGCATCGGCGTCGACGAGCGATCCCGTGCGGTTGAAGTACACGAACGGGAGACCCCGGTCGCGGAGCCGGAGCGGCGCCGCGGAGTCGATCGTCGTCGTGGCGAGGATGACGCCGTCCAGTCCGTTGGCGAGCAACCGCTCGACGATGGTGTCGTTGTCGGCCGTCTCGGTGTGGAGCATGAGCTGGTAGCCGAGTCGCTCGAGCTCGCGGTGCACCGGCGCGATGATGTGCGAGTAGAACTGGCTGTCGAGATCCGTCAGGAGCATCCCGATGCGTCGCGTGCGCCCCGACGAGAGCGCTCGGCCGGCCTCGCTCGGGATGTATCCGAGAAGCTGAGCAGCCTCCCGGACACGCTGTTTGGTCTGCTCCGAGACGCGGATGTCGTCGCGCAGAGCCCGCGAGACGGTGGGCTGGGAGACGCCGGCGAGTCGCGCCACGTCTCGGCTGGTCACGACCATCGGGTACCTCCGTGCGTCCGTCCTTCCGGAACCGCCTGGGTAAGGCGACCGATGGGATCGGTTCCGGAGTCCTTCGGATTGTACCGCCTTGACCACTTGTGCATACGCGGGCATACTACTGACATACGTATGCAGTCAAAGGAGACGGGATGCCCCTGCACTTGAAGAACGCGCCGACGAAGACCTTCGCCGACACCGCACAACTGGATGTCGCCGAACGCGTGCGCGGCATCATCGGCGACGTCCGGACCGACGGTGACGCCGCGGTCCGTCGCTATGCCGAGCAGTTCGATGGCTCGAGCCGCGACTCGTACCGCCTGTCGGACGAGCAGGTCGACGAGATCATGGCGACGCTCGACCCGCAGGTCATCGCCGACATCGAGTTCGTGCAGGCACAGGTCCGCCGCTTCGCCCAGGCGCAGCGGGACTCACTCGTCGACATCGAGGTCGAGACGCTGCCGGGTGTCCTCCTCGGCCAGAAGCACGTGCCCGTTCAGGCCGCGGGCGCGTACATCCCCGGCGGCAAGTACCCGCTCACCGCGTCCGCTCACATGACGATCATCACGGCGAAGGTCGCGGGCGTCCCGCGGGTGGTCGCCTGCACGCCGCCGATCCGAGGTGAGATCCCCGCAGCAACGATCGCGGCCATGAAGCTCGCCGGGGCCGACGAGATCTATCTGCTCGGCGGCGTCCAGGCCGTCGCGGCGATGGCCGTGGGCACGGAGACGATCAGGCCGGTGAACCTCATCGCCGGACCGGGCAACGCCTACGTCGCCGAGGCCAAGCGCCAGTTGTTCGGAGAGGTCGGGATCGACCTGTTCGCCGGCCCGACCGAGATCCTGATCGTCGCCGACGAGCATGCGGACCCGTTCTTCACCGCCGTCGACCTGCTCTCCCAGGCGGAGCACGGCCCCGAGTCGCCCGCAGTCCTCGTGACGACCTCGCAGACGCTGGGCGAACAGGTGATGGACTGGATCGAGCGTCTGCTCCCCGGGATGCCGACGCGCGACTACGCCGAGCCGGCCTGGCGGGACTGGGGGCAGGTCATCGTCGCCGAGGACCTCGACGAGGCCTACCGCATCGCCGACAGCCTGGCGTTCGAGCACGTCCAGGTCTTCACGGAGCACCCGCGGGAAGCCCTGACCCGGATGCACGACTACGGCGCGCTCTTCCTCGGCGAGGACACCTGTGTGTCCTACGGCGACAAGGTCATCGGCACGAACCACGTGCTCCCCACCCTCGGCGCGGCCCGCTACACGGGTGGGCTCTGGGTGGGCAAGTACCTGCGGACGGTGACCTACCAGGAGATCGTCGAGCCGTCCTCGTCGGCCGACCTCGGCGAGGTCTGCGGACGAGCGGCCCGCGTCGAACTGTTCGAAGGACACGCGCGCTCCGGCGATGCCCGCGTCTGGCGACACCGCGGAACGGACTTCCCGTGGATCGACGAGGCGCAGACCGCTGGGACGGCCGCGCCGTGACCGACCTCCGCGGCCGCACCGCGCTCGTCACGGGTGGCGGAAGCGGTCTCGGCGCGGCGATCGCGACGTCGCTGCACGCCGCCGGCGCCGACCTCGTCCTGGTCGGGCGGGACGAGCGGCGACTGGACGCGGTGCGGGACCGGCTGGGGAGTCGGACCCGCACCGCCGTCTGCGACGTCGCGACGCCCGCGTCCGTCGACGAACTCCGCGACGCCCTCGCCGACACGGAGGTCTCGATCCTCGTCAACAACGCCGGCGTCCCGGGCCCGGTCGCCGCGCTCACCGACATCGAGCCGGCGGATTGGGACGAGGTGTTCGCGGTCAACGTCCGCGGCACCTACCTGCTCTGCCGGGCGTTCCTGCCCGGCATGACCGCTCGCGGCGACGGCGACGTCGTCAACATCGCATCGGTGTCGGGCAAACGCCCGCTCGCGCACCGCACGCCGTACTGCGCCTCGAAGATGGCCGTCATCGGCCTCACGTCCACCCTCGCCTTCGAGGTCGGTCCGGCCGGCGTCCGGGTCAACACCCTCTCCCCCGGCCCGGTGAGCGGGCCTCGTATGGAACGCAACTTCCGGCTCGAGGCCGAACGCTCGGGGGCGAGCGTCGAAGCCGCCGAAGCCGCCTTCGTCTCCCGGGCCGCGCTCGGGCGCATGGTCACCGAGGAGGAGGTCGGCGCCGCCGTCCTCGCCATGCTCGCAATGCCGGGTCTGTGCGGCTCCGACGTGGACCTGTCCGCGGGGATGATCGCGTGAGCGCCTCGCTGCGCGAGCGGGCCAGGCGCGGGGACCGCCTCCTCGGAGTCCTCCTGCGCATGCCGGCGGAGGAGCTCGTGGAGATGGCGGCGGTCGCGGGCTTCGACTTCATCCTGATCGACACCGAGCACGGGCCGGCCGACGTGGTCGCCCTCCGACAGCACATCGCGCTGGCTTCGATCCACGGCGTCCCGGTCATCGTCCGGGTCGCGCAGCACGACACCGCGCAGGTGTTGCGCATCCTCGACCAGGGTGCCCAGGGCATCGTCGCGCCGCACCTCGACTCGGCCGCGGACGCCGCAGCCGTCGTCGATGCGGCGATGTACCCGCCGGTCGGATCCCGCGGCTTCGCCACCTACAGCCGCGCCGGCCGCTTCGGCCTCAACACGCCGGAGGAGCACAGCCGGTGGTTCCTCGAGCACACGCTCCTCATCGGCATGGTCGAGTCGCCTGCCGGCGTCGCAGCGGTCGGCGAGATCGTGGCGACCCCGCGGCTCGACGGCATCCTGGTGGGCCCGGCGGACCTCGCCGCGTCGACCGGCCCGGAGGATCCGCCCGTCGGTGCGTCCATCACCGCCGTGCACGCGGAACTGGCCCGGTCCGGCGCCCTGCGCATGGACATCGTCGGCACCCGGACGGCGGCGGCGGAGTCCTTCTCCGCCGGAGCCGGTCTCGTCGTCGTGAACCTCGCCCACGCTCTGATGGCGGAGCTGCGCGGCTTCGTCACCGGTCAGCGCTGACGCTGCCCTCCCGCCACCTCCGCCAACCAGGTGTCGAGCACGGCTCGCACCACATCGGGGCGTTCGAGGGGCGGGAGGTGTCCGGCGTCGACGGACACGAGTCGCGCACCGCGCACCGCGGTGGCGATCTCGTCGTGGAACACGGGAGGGCAGATCGGGTCGGCGGTTCCGGAGACCACCAGTGTCGGGAGGTCGAGCGCCGCGAGCCGGTCGAGCAGTGGCCGTCGGCTGAGCTGTTGCGCGAGCTGCGCGTCGAGCCGATCCGCCGTCGTCTGCGCACCCATGCCGAGCACGCGATCGACGAGGTCGGGTCGGCCACCGCGCACCGCCGTCGGCACCAGCGACGGCAGGATCTCCCGTTGCAGCTCGGCCGGCGTCCCACCGGCCGCCAGTCGGTCACGCCACGCGCGCCACGCCTCGTGCTGCACCGCGGTCGTCGCCCTCCCGTTCACCGACATGACGCACAACCCCGCGACCCGGTCCGGTGCGGCCAGGGCCGTCTCCATGGCGATCACCCCACCGAGCGACAGTCCGGCGATCACGAAGCGCTCCGGGAGGCCGTCGAGCAGCTCCGTCACCTGCCGGGCGACCGACCGCTCGGCGAGCGGCCATCGGATCGAGCCCGGAACGGTGACGTCCGCCCAGAGGTCGCCGGTGCAGTTCATCCCGGGAAGCAGGACGAGCGGTGGTCGCACGGCCGACCCGTTCACCCCTTGACGGCGCCGTCGCTCAAGCCCGCGACGAGGTACTTCTGCGCGATGAACGCAATCACGACCACCGGGATGGTGAGCAGCATGGAAGCCGCCCCGGCCTGCTGCAGCATCGGGAGGGTCTGCCCGAGCTGGGTCGCGATGAACACCGGCACCGTCTTCGAGGACGAGTCGGTGAGCACCAGCGCGGTGAGGTACTCCTGGAACGCGAAGAGGAACACGAAGATCCCGGCCGTGAGGATGCCCGGACCCATGAGCGGGATCATGACCCGACGCAGCATGCCGATCCGACTGCACCCGTCGATCATCGCCGCCTCGTCGAGCTCACGGGGGATCTCCGCGAAGAAGTTCCGGAGGAGCCAGATCGTGAACGGCTGATTGATGGCGACGAGGGCGAGCGCGAGCGCGAAGGTGGTGTCGTAGATACCGAGCGATTTGCTGATGTCGTACATCGGCAGGACCACGGCGAAGCGGGGAAGCGCGCGGAAGACGAGGGCGAGCACCAGCAGCAGCGCGGAGACGTAGCTGGGGAACCGCGACAGCGCGTACGCAGCCGGGATGCCGATGACGAGCGCGAGGACCGTCGAGACCACGGCCACGACGAGCGTGTTCACGAGGTAGTCGGCGAAGTAGGTCGTCTGCCACAGGTCGACGAAGGCCTGGAGCGTCGGCGTGTACCCGGAGAACACCGGCGGGTTCGCGAACGCGACGTCGGTCGGTTTCGTGACCGACAGCGTCATCCAGATGAACGGGCTCAGCATGAGGACGCACAGCAGACCGAGCAGGATGCCGGTGAGCGGTCGCCGACGTGTCGGCTTCCGCCGTGGCGCGCCACCCGTCGTGATCGCGCGGGTGGAGAGGTCGAGCGGCTTGATGGTCATCGTTCGGCCTTCGCTTCCTTGAAGATCCCCCGGATGAACGGGATGAGCATGATGAGGATGAGGAGGATGGTGAGCACGTTGATCGCGCTGCCGAGACCGAGGCGTTGAGCACCGTCCGCGAAGGCGACCGAGTAGACGTAGAGCATGATCGACTCGTTGCCGATCGACTGCGCCTGCGGTGACAACGGGATGAGGTTGTCGAACATGCGGAGCACGTCCATGATCGTGATGAGCGTGACGAAGCCGAGTACCCCGCGGATCGTGGGGATGATGACGTGCAGGTGGGTCTGGAACGAGCTCGCCCCGTCGATGCGGGCGGCCTCCTTCAACTCGGACGGCACTCCCTGCAGACCCGCCAGGATGATGAGCATCGCGAACGGGATCATGCTCCAGACGGTGTTGGCGATCACGAGGATGCCGTTCGGCACCTGATCGGTGAACCAGAGCACCTGATTGCCCGTGAAGGCCTCGATGATCCGGTTCGCCAACCCGCCGAAGCTGTCGTCGAACAACCAGGAGAACGCGACGGCCCCGACGAGGTTCGGCAGCACGTACGAGACGAGCATGATGCCGAGGACGAGCGGTCGCGTGATGGTGAGCCGGTTCACCGCCGTGGCGATGATGTACCCGCCGACGAGCAGGATGATCGTGGTGACCACCGTGACACTCACCGTGAAGAGCACGGCGCGCCCGAACCGGACGTCGGTGAGCGCCTCGACGAAGTTCGCCAAGCCGACGAACTCCCCCGGCACGCCGTAGCGGACCTGCTCGAAACTCCACTGCACCGTCCGCACGAGCGGCAGGACGAGCAGCGCCCCCATCACCAGCAGACTGGGGAAGAACAGCACCCAGAACTCGCGTGTCTTCATCGACATCCCTCCTCGGAGACGGTGCGGCCCGGACCGTTCGTCCGGGCCGCACCCATCGGATCCTGCACTCGGTGGATCAGCCGGCGATCTTCTCGCCGGCGGCCTGCATCTGTGCCAGGCCGTCGTCGACGGAGAGGTTGCCGTTGAGCACCTCGACGAGGATCGGACGGATCTCATTGGTCATGTCGGCCAGGTAGGGCGATACGACGGGCGGCATGGCCGAGTCGATCGAGTCGTTGGCCGCCGCCCCGTAGGGCGAGTTCTCGTCCGTGACCATGTCGGCCCGAGCCGGGTAGGCGGCCGGGACGGAGGCCTTGGACGCCTTCTCGCTGACCGCCGACGCCATCATCGTGAACAGCATCTTCTTGTCGAGCTTCGTGTTGAAGGGGATCGACCAGCCGTCGATGGACAGGCGGTTGTAGGAGTAGGGCGCGTCCGCGGTGAGCTTCGGAGCCCCCGCGAAGCCGAAGGAGTCCGACAGCTTCGAGTTGGCCGGCAGCGTCAGGTCGTTCATCCGGCCGGAGAACATGATCGACATGGCCGCCGTCCCGTTGAACATCTGCTGCTGCACCTTCGGCTGGTCGAAGGTCGTGACCTGCGGATCCATGTACGGCTTGAGCGACAGCATCGCCTCCAGGGCCTGCTTGGCCTCCGGCGTGTCCAGGGTGACCTCGCCGTCGGCGGACACGAAGTCCGCGCCCAGCGAGTTCATCGCGGCCTGGTAGCTCGTCGACACGTCCGCAGTGGCGAGCCACGGCAGGGCGATCGGGTACTCCATGACACCGGCCTGCTTGATGGCCTCGGCCGCCGTGATCATCTCGTCGAAGGTGGTCGGCGGTTTGAGGCCGAGGTCGTCGAAGACGTCGGTGCGGTAGGCCGTGACGAACATCTGCGCCTGCATGGGCAGGGCGTACAGCTTGCCGTCGTAGGACATGCCTGCGCGCATCGACTCGCTCAGGGCGTCGAGGTCGTACTCCTCGGCGAGCTCGTCGTAGAGGTCGTCGAGTGGGACGAGCTTCTCGTCCTCGGCGAGGCCGGGGATGACGAAGCCGTACGTCTCGATGATGTCGTACGTCCCGGTGTCGCCCGCGAGCGTCGCGGTCGTCTTCGTCACCTGTCCGCCGAAGTCGATCGGGTCGTGCTTCAACGTGACGTCGTCGGTGGAGCAACTCGATACCATCGTGTCCGTGAAGGGGTCGATGGCCGACGAGTTGTAGGCGAGGACGTTGACCGTGGTCTTGCCCTCGGGAGCCGTGTATCCGCACGACACCGTTGTCGCATTCGCGTTGCCGGTGCGACTGCCCGCGCCACAGCTGGTGAGGGCGAGAACGCCCACCGCTGCCAGTGCGATCATCGGCGTCGCCCGATATCTGATGAGTACCATGCGCCGATGGTATACGTATGCAGTGGACTTAGGGAAGCCTTATTCCACGGGCCGTATTCGATTGAATACGTATACGGCAGTCGGTGGCTCATTCTCCCGTCCCAGCCCGCGAACTGTCACTTCGGAACAGTGCGGGCCGCGAACACCCGCATCAACTGACAGTTCGCGGGCTACTTGGCGTCGGCGTAGGAGGTGACGACGGCGGTGGTGACCGGGAACTCGACCGGCGCGGTGCCGAAGATCAGACGACCGGCCTCGGCCGCCGCCTCACGCACGAGGGCGACGACCCGCTCGGTCTGGTGCTCGGGGCAGTGGACGACGATCTCGTCGTGGAGGAAGAAGACGAGGTGGGCCGACTCGGTGAGCGCAGCCGCCGGACCGACCGTCTCTGCGGCGAGCGCCTGCAGCCGCGTCCGGAGCCCGGCCATCCAACAGAGCGCCCATTCGGCGGCAGTGCCCTGCACCACGAAGTTGCGGGTGAAGCGGCCCCAGCTGCGAGCCTCCATGCGGGCACGCTGGGTCGCGGCGGCGTTGGCACCCTCCATCGATGCGGCCGACTGGATCTCCCGCCAGGTCTCGCCGGGCAGCGGTGAGGTGCGGCCGAGCCGGGTGCTGACCCGTTCGCCGCGTTCACCGGCCCTGGCGGCCGTCTCGACGAACTCGATCGCTCGCGGGAACGCTCGGGTGAGTCGGGGCAGGAGGCGCCCGCTCTCCCCCGTCGTCGCGCCGTACATGGCACCGAGCATCGCGATCTTCGCGTGTGGCCTGGTGTCGACCGCGCCGACGTCGACCATGCCCTGGTAGAGGTCGACGCCGCGTCCGGCATCGGCCATCGCGCGGTCGCCGGACATCGCCGTGAGGATCCGTGGTTCGAGCTGCGCGGCGTCGGCGACGACGAAACGCCACCCCTCGTCCGCGAGGACGGCACCGCGGACCTGGTGCGGGAGCTGGAGGGCACCGCCACCGTCGGAGGCCCAACGGCCCGTGACGACCCCGCCGGGCACGTAGGTGGGACGGAAGCGTCCGTTCTTCACCCAGGTCTCGACCCACGTCCAACCGTTCGCGGTGAGGAGGCGGGACAGCTTCTTGTACCGGAGCAGCGGCTCGATGACGGGGTGCTCGATCTCCTGCAACTCCCACTGCCGAGTGGAGGTCGCGTTGATGCCGGCACGTTGGAGCGCCTTGAGGAGTTCGCCCGGTGACTCGGGGCTGAGCTCCTGCACCCCGAGGGCGGCCTTGACCTCCTCGAGGACTGCGGCCAGCTTCGCCGGGCGGACCCCGGGCGGCACCTTGGGACCGAGGGCGTCGGCGAGGATGCGGTCGTGAGCCTCGGCGTCCCATGGGAGACCGGCGAAGGTCATCTCCGTGGCGATGAGGGCACCGGCGGACTCGGCGGCGAGGAGGAGTCCGAGCTGCGAGCGTCCCTGTGGTGTCGCGCCGTCGACGGCGTCGCGCTGGAGGGTGAACTCGGCGACGGGATCGCGCTCGCCACCCGGGAGGTCGAGGTCGAAGAGGGTCCCGACGGCCTCCGCGCGCTGGGCGACGCGGGGGTCGAGGACCTCGTCCCACGGTCCGGCCGGAGCCGTCGCGAGGGCGGAGTCGGCGGTGAAGGCGGCGTTGCGGAGGAGGTTGTGGGAGAGCCGGAGGTCGACGCAGCGGGCCACCCGGACACCCACAGCGAGGAGCGCCGGGTACCAGAGCGTGGTGTCGTCCCACACCCAGCGCGGCGGGTTCGGCTCGGCTTCGAGACGCCGGACGAAGGCCGCGAGGTCGGCGCGCGGGATGGTGGTTTCGGAGACCGGAGGTGGCTCGCCGGATGAAGTGGGGCGGTCCTCGAGGTGCACGACGCGCACGCGGGCGCCGTCGAGCTGCTGGAGGACGATGTGCACCACCCCAGTCTGCCGTCACCCGCCGACCTCGCCCGACGCGACCTCTCGCTGGAGACACGAGACCCGGACGGAATCACGCGTTCCCTCCGGGTCTCGTGCGGGCAGCACTCGGGCGTTCAGCGGCTCCGGCCGCGGGCCAGGTTCACCCGCGTCATGACCAGGTACGCCGCGAGAACCAGCTCGGCGAAACAGAGCGCCGAGCCGAAGTACTCGGCGACGCCGAAGCCCGCTCGGACGCCGACGATGACCGTCAGGAACGCGGCGACGATCGATCCGGCCGTGAGACCCTGGCGAATCTGGAGCGGCTGTGGGCCGGCTCTGGTGACCGGGGGTTCGATGTCTGACATGCAGATATGTTAGATCGCCCTCGTGTCGACCGTCTGGACATCCTCGGCGCACGATGTCGGGGGCCCCTGAGCCTGTCGAAGGGTGAGGCGCCTCTGTGCTTCCACTTCGACAAGCCCAGTGACCGGGGAAAGGTCGGTGAGCGGGGTCAGGCCCTGGATGCCGGGACATCCCCCCTATGGGGGTGGGCGCAGCGGTGCCAGACTGCGAGCATGCTGATCTCGACGATGAACGATGTCCCCGGCCGCCAGGTCACCGAGGTGCTGGGCGAGGTGACCGGACTCACGGTCCGTGCACGTAACGCGGGCGTGCAACTCGGCGCCAACTTCAAGGCACTGCTGGGCGGTGAGCTCTCCGGGCTCACCAAGCAGCTCGCGGAGAGCCGCGAGGAAGCGAAGCAGCGACTCATCGAGGCGGCCACCGCCCTCGGTGCCGACGCGGTGCTCGCGATGCGGTTCGACGCGGCCGAGGTCGGCCAGAACTACCAGGAGGTCGTCGCCTACGGCACCGCCGTCAAGCTCGGCTGAGCACGGGGCCTGAGCCACCCCGGTCCCTGAGCCTGTCGAAGGGCGCACTTCGACAAGCTCAGTGACCGGGTGGGTGGCTCACGGACCGAAGAAGGGTCAGGCGCGGAGGCGCTTGAGCTCCTCGCGACGCACGGCCTGCTCGGCCGGGTCTGGCACGGGGAGCGACGCGAGGAGTCGACGCGTGTAGACGTCGCTCGGCGCACCGAGCACCGCTGAGCCGGGCCCCTCCTCCACGATGTCGCCGCGGTACAGCACGACGATGCGGTCGGCGAGGATGTCGACCACCGCGAGGTCGTGGCTGATGAACAGCGACGCGAACCCGAACTCACGCTGCAGCTCGGCGAAGAGCTCCAGCACGCGGGCCTGCACCGACACGTCGAGTGCCGAGGTCGGCTCGTCAGCGACCAGCAGTGCCGGTTCGAGCGCCAACGCCCGCGCGAGCGAAGCGCGCTGCCGTTGCCCACCGGAGAGCTCGTGCGGGAACCGGTCGCCGAACGCCTTCGGCAGCTGGACCGCTTCGAGTAGTTCGTCCACCCGACGCCGGGCCGCGCGTGCGTCGCCAAAGCGCCCGTGCACGATGAGCGGCTCCGCCACGCACTCCGCGATCGTGAGCAGCGGGTTGAAGCTCGTCGCCGGGTCCTGGAACACGAACCCGATCTCACGACGCTTCGGAGCGAACTCGCGCTCCTTCACCCGGTTCATCTCCACACCGAGCACCGACAGCGAGCCGCCGGTCACCTTGGTGAGCCCGGCGATCGCGCGGCCGATCGTCGTCTTGCCCGACCCCGACTCACCCACCAGGCCGAGGACCTCGCCCGCGTGGATCGTGAAGTCGACGCCCTTGACCGCCCGGAACCCGGCACGGCCGAAGCGACCCGGGTACTCGATCTCGAGTCCCTTCGCGACCACCACCGGCTCGCCGAGCTGCAGCTGCTTGCCGCGCTCGACCTCTGCCGGTGCGGAGCTCTTACCGCGGCCGACGTGCGGCACCGAGGACAGCAGCTTCTTCGTGTACTCGGCCTTCGGCGAGGAGAACAGCTCCTGCACGGGAGCCTCCTCGACGATGTCGCCCTGGTACATGACCACGACGCGGTCGGCGAGGTCGGCCACGACGCCCATGTTGTGCGTGATGAGGACGATGGCCGTCCCGAACTCGTCGCGGCACCGACGCAGGAGGTCGAGGATCTCCGCCTGCACCGTGACGTCGAGTGCCGTCGTCGGCTCGTCGGCGACGATGAGGCCCGGGTCGAGCACGAGCGCCATCGCGATGACGATGCGCTGCTTCTGCCCGCCGGAGAACTGGTGCGGGAAGTAGTCGACCCGCTCCTCCGGCTCCGGGATGCCGACGCGACGCAGGATGTCGATGGCCTTGGCCCGTGCCTCGGCCTTCGTGTACGACCCGTGCGCGCGGAGGCCTTCGGCGATCTGCCAGCCCACCTTGTAGACGGGGTTGAGGGCCGTCGACGGCTCCTGGAACACCATCGCCGCGTCGCTGCCGCGGATGGACCGCAGCTGCTCCGCCGACGCCGTGACGACGTCCTGCTCGGTCGAACCGTCGCGGGAGCGCAGGACGACGGCACCCGAGGCGGTCGCCGTCTCCGGGAGCAGACCGAGGATGGTCTTGGCCGTGACCGTCTTGCCCGAGCCGGACTCACCGACGATCGCGACGATCTCGCGCGGCGCGACCGACAGCGAGATGTCGTTGATCGCCTTCACGGCGCCGGCGTCGGTCGAGAACGAGACCCCGAGGTCGCGGATGCTGACGATGTCCTTGGTGCCGAGGTCGCGTGGACCGGTGGTCGGCGTCGACTGGCTCATGAGCGCTCGTCCTCTCGTCGGTTCTCCAGATCGCTGTCGGCCGCGGCGTCGCTCACGGCACCCAGCGACTCGGCGTCCATCATCCCGGCGCCACCGGGGCTGTCGGGCGTGCCACCGGTCGTCGTGATGCTCGACGTCGCTGCAACCGATCCACTCGACGCGCCGACCCGACGACGGCTGCGCAGACGCGGGTCGGACAGGTCGTTGAGGCTCTCGCCGACGAGCGTGATGCCGAGCACGACGAGCACGATCGCGAGGCCGGGGAACAGCGCGGTCCACCAGATGCCGCTCGTGACGTCCGAGACGGACCGGTTGAGGTCGTAGCCCCACTCTGCGGCTGCGGTCGGCTCGATGCCAAACCCGAGGAAGCCGAGCCCCGCGAGCGTGAGGATGGCCTCGGAGGCGTTGAGGGTGATGATGAGCGGCAGCGTCCGGGTCGCGTTCCGCAGCACGTGACGGAACATGATGCGGGAGCTCGATGCACCGATGACCTTCGCCGACTCGACGAACGCCTCGCTCTTGATGCGCACGACCTCGGAGCGGATCACCCGGAAGTACTGCGGGATGAAGACCACGGTGATCGAGATCGCGGCGGCGAGGATGCCGCCCCAGAGGCTCGACTGCCCGCGGCTGATGACGATCGACATGACGATCGCGAGCAGCAGCGACGGGAAGGCGTAGACCGCGTCGCACACGACCACGAGCACGCGGTCGAGCCAGCCACCGAAGTACCCGGCGACGAGCCCGAGCAGGACGCCGATGAAGATCGACAGGATGATCGCCGACACGATGACGAAGAGCGCGGTCTGGGCACCCCAGAGCACCCGGGACAGGACGTCGTACCCACCGACGGTCGTGCCGAGGAGGTTCGTCGCGTTCGGCGCCTGCTGCGTACCGAACGAACCGTCGTCGCCGCGCAGCTGGTTGAACCGGTAGGGCGCGACGAGCGGCGCGAGGATCGCGATGAGCACGAACACGCCCGTGACGACGAGACCGATGACGAGCATCGCCCGTTGCAGCCCGACGGACTGGCGGAACTGCTTGACGACGGGGAGACGTTCGCGCAACGGTCGCTTCGCGGGCGCGGTCTGCACGGCGGTGGTGGCTGTCGGAGCACTCATGCTCAGTACCTCACCCTCGGGTCGATGATCGCCGCGATGATGTCGACGATGAAGTTGGTCAGGGCGACGATGACGGCCAGCAGCGCGACGATCCCCTGGACGGCGACGAAGTCTCGCGCCTTGAGGTACTCGCTCAGCATGAAGCCGAGGCCCTTCCACTCGAACGTCGTCTCGGTGAGGACCGCACCGGCGAGGAGGAGCGCGATCTGCAGGCCGATGACCGTGATGATCGGGATGAGCGCCGGACGGTAGGCGTGCTTCGTCACGAGCCGGAACTCGCTGACGCCGCGCGACCGGGCCGCATCGACGTAGCCGGAACCGAGCGTGCCGATGACGTTGGTGCGGACCAGCCGCAGGAACACGCCGGCCGTCAGCAGGCCGAGGGCGATCGCCGGGAGCACCGCGTGGGCGAGGACGTCACTGATCGCCGTCGGATCGCCGAGGCGGATCGCGTCGATCAGGTAGATGCCGGACGGATCGGAGATGGTCTGGAGCGTCAGCTCGGTGCCGGTGCTGGCTCGACCGGCGACCGGGAGGATCCCGAGCCACACGGAGAAGATCAGCTTGAGCAGCAGGCCGGCGAAGAACACCGGGGTGGCGTAGCTGAGGATCGCGAAGACGCGCAGGCCCGCGTCCTGCCAGCGGTCGCGGCGGGCAGCGGCGAGCATGCCGAGCGGGATGCCGACGATGAACGCGACGATGAGGGCGTAGATCGCGAGTTCGAGAGTCGCGGAGCCATACGTGAGGAGGACCTCGATGACCGGCCGGTTGTCGGAGATCGTCGTGCCGAAATTGCCGACCGCGATCTGTCCGAGGAACTCGAAGTACTGGACGAAGAGCGGCCGGTCGTAGCCGGCGGCGCTGATGCGTTCCGCGAGCTGATCGGCCGGGAGACGGCCTCCGAGCGCCGCGGTGATCGGGTCACCGGTCAGGCGCATCAGGAAGAAGACCATGGTGACGAGGATGAACACCGTCGGGATGATCAACAGGAAGCGGATGACGAGGTACCGCCAGAGTCCGCCACCTCCGGAACGTCTGGCCGCCTTGGGGGGTGGGGTTGCGACAGCTGCCGTCATTGCAGTGGATCCTCCTCGATCACCGACTCGGTAGAGCCCGGACAGACGATCGGGGCGGCTCTGTGGAGCCACCCCGATCGCGACGTCCGACTCACCATAGTCGGATATCAGTTGGTCAGGCTACTCAGCCCTTGGTGATGGGCGCGTAGCGGAACTTGAACGACGCGTCGAGAACGGTGCCCTCGATGTCCTTGCCGACGACCGCCACCTGAGCGCCCTGGAGCAGCGGGATGGTCGACAGGTCAGCCGCCTCCGTGTCCTGGATCTGCTCGATGAGCTTCGTCCGTGCATCGGCGTCCGTCGTCGAGCGCTGCTCGTTGATCAGGTCGTTGACGGCCGGGTTGTCGTAGTGGTTCGCGAGGAAGTTGTCCGTGGCGAAGAACGGCGACAGGTAGTTGTCGGCGTCGGAGTAGTCCGGGAACCAACCCAGCTGGTAGGCCGGGTAGACGTCCGTCGTGCGGTCCTTCGAGTACTGCACCCACTCGGTCTGCTGCAGGTTGACGGTGAACAGGCCGTCGGCCTCGAGCTGGTCCTTGATGAGCGCGTACTCGTCGCCGGAACCGGAACCGTAGTGGTCACCGTTGTACTGGAGGTTGAGCGCGACCGGAACGGTCACACCGGCTGCCTCGAGCGTCTCCTTCGCCTTGGCGGCATCCGGGCCGCCGTCGCCGTCGCCGTAGAGGCCCTTGAGGGACTCGGTGGCACCGGTCAGGCCGGCGGGCACGTAGGAGTAGAGCGGCGTGTAGGTGTCCTTGTAGACGTCCTTCGCGATCGCAGCGCGGTCGATCAGGTCGGCAGCGGCCTGGCGGACGGCGAGCGCCTTCGCGGCGTCGGCGTCAGCGGTGGTCGCTCCGTAGGGCATCGTGTCGAAGTTGAAGACGAAGTAGCGGATCTCGCCACCGGGGCCGTCGACGACCTTGACGTTCTTGTCCTTCTTCAGGTCTTCGATGTCGGTCGCGGAGAGGCTGCGCGATGCGACGTCGATGTTGCCCTGCTTCACGTCGAGCTTCAGGTTGGACTCGTCGGTGTAGTACTTCACGTTGACGGTGTCGTTCTTCGCCTCGCCGAGGAGGCCCTGGTAGTCGGCGTACTTCTTGTACGAGATGAGCTCGTTGAACTTGTAGCTGTCGATCGTGTACTGACCGGCGAACGCCTTGCCCTTCACGATGTCGTTGTCGGGCGTGAGCTCGGTGGCGGAGAAGACGTCCTCGTCGACGATCGGGCCGACGGGGCTCGAGAGCACCTGCGGGAAGGTCTGGTCGTTCTCGGTCTTCAGCGTGAAGACGACGGTGAGGTCGTCGGGTGCGTCGGTCTTCTCGAGGTTGCCGAGGAGCGACGACGGGCCGTTGTCGTCGGCGATGGCGAGCTGACGGTCGAAGCTGAACTTCACGTCGGAGGAGGTGAGGTCGTTGCCGTTGGCCCACTTGAGGCCCTTCTTGAGCTTCACCGTGTACTCGGTCGGCGAGGTGAACTCTGCCGACTCGGCGATGTCGGGCTCGACGTCCGGGCTGTTGTACGGCGTGTTCAGGAGGAAGGGGTAGATCTGGTTCATGACGGCGAAGGAGCCGTTGTCGTAGGATCCGGCCGGGTCGAGCGTCGTGACCTTGTCGGTCGTGCCGATGACGATCGTGCCGCTGGCACCGCTGCTGGAGCCGCTACCACCGGCTGCGCAGCCGGCGAGGGCGAGGGCGGTGATGGACAGACCCGCGAGCGCGACGGCGCTCTTCCGGAATCCACTACGTGGGGATGACATTGATGTCGACCTCATTTTCTGTGTGTGAGAGACGGCACGGCTGTGTGCAGGTTCTTCGCACGTGCTTGTAGAGGATTACAGCACGCTCCGAACAAAACCCTCAAACCGAGAAGGCTTCCGGTGCTGATTCGTTACGAGCACGAAACGTGCGCGAGCGACATCTGCAGCGCAATGACCGCGCGTTTCGCCCGGTGCGGACGCCACCGGGATCCCGGGCCCAGTGGCCCGGGGCTCAGGGTCCGTCAGTACCCGCGCTCGGCGTCGAACCGGTTCAGCAGCGGTTCATCTGCGCGGTAGCGGGCCAGGTTCTCGATGAACAGTGCCGTGAGCGTCGCGTTCTCGCTCTCCACCGTGGACGCCGAGTGGGGCGAGATGAGCACGTTGTCGAGGTCCCACAGCGGTGAGTCCGCGGGCAACGGCTCCTCGCGGAAGACATCGAGCGCCGCGCCACCCAGCCGACCCGAGCGCAGCGCCTCTATGAGCCCGTCCTCATCGACGACCTGCCCACGGGAGATGTTGACGATGGCGGCGCCGTCGGGCAGGAGCGCGATCCGGTCGGCACTGATGAGGTTGTCGGTCTCGGGCGTGAGCGCCGTGCACAGGACGAGCACGTCGGTGCCCGGCAGCACCTCGTCGAGCCGGTCCACATCGCTCAGCTCGACGCCGTCGGGGAGCTCATAGGTGCCGCCGACCCGCCCCACCGCGGTCACCCGTGCGCCGATGGCGTCGAAGGTCCGCACCACGTTCGACCCCATGCCGCCGACGCCGACGACGGTGACCCGCATCCCGGCCAGCTGTCTGGTCGTGTACCGCTCGAACCGGCGCTCCCGCTGCCGGCGCTGCAGGAAGGGAACGCCCTTCACGACGAAGAGCGCTCCGGCGAGGGCGAACTCGGCGAGTGGGACGGCGTGCACGCCGCCCGCCGTCGTGACGGCGATGCCGCTGCGGTCGAGTGCGGTGCGACGCATGAACGCGCCGATGCCGGCGCTCGTCGCCTGGATCCATCTCAGGTTCGGGGCGCGCTCCGGGAGCGCCGCCGGGTCCTGCCAGTCGAAGTCGAACGCGACGTCGGCACGGGCGAGCATGTCCTCCCACCGTTGCTGGTCCGCTGCGGACAGCTCGGGTGCCGGCCCGCGGTGATCGGCGACGTACTGCGGTGCCGCGACGAGGGCCGGGTCGTACAGCACCTCGACATCGGGGTGGGAGGCGCTGATCGCCTCGACGTGCTCAGGCTCGAGGTGGCTCGCGATGAGGATCCGCATGATGGTCCATCATGCCCTGCGATGCCCTGCGTCCGGGGTCAGTCGTTGATGGCGGCGTTGGCCGCCTCCTGCGCCTTCTTGAGGCCGTCGGCGACGGGCGTCGTGCCGGCGAAGATCTCCTTGAAGATCGGGTCGTAGGCGGCGAGGCCCTTCGCGTAACCAGCACCCGTCGGGGGCGCGATCGTCTTCGCGTCGTCGGCGATCACGTCGAAGAAGGGCTGCACGTCGACGTCCTGGCCCTTCCAGTAGTCGAAGTACTGCTTCTGGGCTGCGGTCACGGCGGGGACCGCCGAGCCGGACGCACCGACGGGCGCGTTTCCCTCGGCGCTGCCCAACCAGGCGAGCACCTTCTTCACCTGGTCGGGGTGCTTCGTGGCCGCGTTGCCCGCTGCGGCGATCCCGTTCGTGACGCTGACCTTGCCCGCAGGGCCGGCCGGGAGCTCGGCGACGCCCCAGCGGAAGTCGGCGCCGTCGTGCACGGCCTTCAGGCTGTAGAGCCCCGACTGGAACATGGCGACCTTGCCCTGGAGGAAGGCGTCGCGGGCGAAGTCGCCGTCGGCGTTCGTGGAGGCGGCCGGCGGGGCGACCTTGGCGCCGTTGATCGCGTTGACGAGGTAGCTGACGGACTCGCTCGTCTTCGGGTCGTTGAACGCGAAGTCGTCGCCGTCCTGGTACTTCCCGCCGTTCGAGCCGATGAAGGGCAGGAGCACGGCCTGCAGGTCGTACCCGAGGCCGGTGCCGTAGGTCGCGGGCGCCGCCGGGTTGAAGCCGGGCTGGTCGGCAGAGACCCCGGCCGCGTCCTTCGTCAGCTTCTTCGCCAGAGGCAGGAAGGTGTCCTTCGTCGCGTCGGGCGACCAGGTCGCCTCCTCGAGCTCGGCGGGCTTCACGCCGGCCGCGTCGAGGAGGTCGGCGTTGTAGTAGACCGCGATGCCGGCGTCGGACAGCTGCGGAACGGCCCAGAGCTTGTCGTTCCGGGTGAACTGGCTGACCACGCTCGGCGCCCAGTCCTTCGACGCGTCCTTGCCGAGCGTCTGCCCGACGTCGAGGACGCTGCCGCTGTCCGCGTACCCGGCGAGGTAGGAGTTGTTCAACCAGAAGACGTCGGGAGCGGTTTCCGCCGCGACGTCGGTGCGGAGCTTCGTCCAGTAGTCGGCCCATTCGACGACGTCGACGCGGACGCGGATGTCGGGGTTCTCGCGCTCGAAGGCGGCGAACGAGGTCTCGTAGGCGTCGGCGACGGCGGAATCCCAGACGCGCACCGTGACCGTCGTGCGCTCCGTGGATCCGGCGGCGCAACCGCTCAGCATCAGGGCGGAGGCGGCCGCGATCGCGAGGGCGGCGTGTCGCTTGAGCATGAGAATCCTTCGTTCCGTGAACCTCAGGGAGGCTAGCAGTTCAGTCTGAACGCCCGCGAGCTGTCAGAAACGGTCAGTGTGACGCCGTCTGACTGTGCGTTTGTGACAGTTCGCGGGCAGGAGGGGCTGTCAACGGGAGGACCACCAGTCGAGGAGGCGGCGGGTGGCCTCCTCCTCGCCGAGCGGGCCCTCGTCGAGGCGCAGCTCCAGCAGCCAGCGGTACGCCTCGCCGACCTCGCGCCCGGGTGCGATGCCCAGCACCTCCTGGATGCGGTTGCCATCGAGGTCGGGCCGGACGGACTCGAGCTCCTCCTGCTCCTGGAGCTCCACGATGCGCTGCTCGAGGTCGTCGTAGGCGAAGCCGAGGCGGTCGGCCTTGCGCCGGTTGCGGGTCGTGACATCGGCGCGGACGAGCATGTGCAGCCGCTCGAGCAGCGGACCGGCGTCGCGGACGTAGCGTCGCACCGCGGAGTCCGCCCACACGCCCTCCGAATACCCGAAGAACCGCATGTGCAGTTCGACGAGCCGCGCGACGCTCTTGATCGTGTCGCCGTCGTAGCGGAGTGCGGTGAGGCGCTTCTTCGCCAGCTTCGCACCCACGAGGTCGTGGTGGTAGAAGGTGACGGCTGCGCCGGGGCCGGTCTTCTTCGTCGCCGGCTTGCCGATGTCGTGGAGCAGCGCTGCCCACCGCAGGACGAGGTCGGGTGCCTCGCCGGGGTGTCGGGAGTGCTCGTAACCGATGGCCTGCTCGAGCACCGTCAGCGAGTGCTGGTAGACGTCCTTGTGGTGGTGGTGCTCGTCGGGCTCCAGCCGGAGTGCCGGCAGCTCGGGCAACACGAGGTCGGCGATGCCGGTGTCGACGAGCAGCTCGAGACCCGCGCGCGGGTGGTCGGTCGCCAGCAGCTTGCCGAGCTCGGCCTGGATGCGCTCCGGGCTCACGATGGAGATGGTCTCGCGACGCTCCTCCATCGCCTCGATCACGTCGTCGGTGGGCCGGAAGTCGAGCTGGGAGGCGAACCGCGCGGCCCGGAGCATGCGCAGCGGGTCGTCGCCGAAGGAGACCTCGGGCGAGCTCGGCGTCCGCAGCAGGTGGGCGACGAGGTCCTCGACGCCGCCGGACGGGTCGACGAGGGTGATCTCGGGGATGCGGAGCGCCATCGAGTTGACGGTGAAGTCGCGCCGACGCAGATCGTCCTCGAGGGTGTCGCCGAACGCGACGACCGGCTTGCGGGTCACGCCGTCGTAGGCGTCGGCACGATACGTGGTGATCTCGACGGTGTCGGCGTGCTCGACGCCGTCGTCGTCGGTGACGGCGACCTTCGCGCCGATCGTGCCGAAGTCGCGGCCGACATCCCACCAGGCGCTCGCCATCGGCTTGAGGACCGCGAGGATCTGGTCGGGCGAGGCGTTCGACGTGAAGTCGAGGTCGCTCACGGTGCGACCGAGCATCGCGTCGCGAACGGGGCCGCCGACGAGGGCCAGTTCGTACCCGGCTTCGGCGAACGCCGACGCCACCCGAGCGACCACGGGCGACGAGGCCAGGTCCTGCAGGCGCACCAAGGATTCCGCCACGCTCACCATGGGGTCAATCGTACCCGGACGCCGCCTGCCACCCCGTCGCCGTCAAGCCGTGAGCGCTCCTGCGCGACGGCCGTACAATAACGAGGAACCCACTCCCCAGCAGACCAGAGGCGGACACGATCACGAACGAACTCGACGACCAGCGGCCAACCGTCGGCACTCAGGCACCGACGGCCTTCACCAGTACCGTGAAGGACCCCATTCCGCCGGAACTCCCGTTCACCACCGCCCCTGAGCTCGTCCTCGTGACCGGTGGCTCCCGATCGCAGCGCTTCGACCGCCCCGACGTGGTGCAGCGCAAAGGCGTCTACACCCTCATCAACGGTCACCTGACCCCACAGCAGTCGATGGTGGAGGACCTCCTCGCCGTCGCCGACGTCCTCGACGCGGCCGAGATCGAGTACCTCCTCATCCGGGGTGAGCATGACCGCCCCGTCATCGTCATCGACCGCTCCCTGCGCAAGCGCCTGCAGACCGCACTCGCGGAGGCGTTCGCCGACGAGCCCTTCTACAGCGTGCCGCTCAAAGCGCGCATGTCGACGGTGAAGCCGGCCGGCGATCCGCACCTCCTCTCCGACGGACTGCTCACCGGTGCCCGCAAGGCCGAGGTCTTCCGGCTGTACCGGCCGCGCATCGAACCGCTCGGCCGCCTCCGCTACGGCATGGAGACCGCCCTGCAGCTCGAACTCTGGCGCTTCGGCGACGAGGAGATCACCGCTCCCGTGGAGAACGTCCTCATGAGGACGTACATGCCCCGCACCGAGGCCGTCGAGACGACCGTCGAACGCTACGGCCGCAGCTGGCGGACGCTCGAGCACATGTTCGGCGCGCTCGCGAGCGACGTCACCTTCGACATCGACCTCGTCTTCTCGTGGGTGGACGGCTCCTCCGAGGAGTTCCAGCGGGCCCGCGCCAAGCGGATGCAGAGCTACGTCGTCGGAGACGGCGACGACTCCGACGCCCGCTTCCGCCAGATCAACGAGCTCAAGTACGCCCTCCGCAGCGTGCACACCTTCGCCCCGTGGATCCGACGCATCTTCATCGCGACCGACTCCCCCGCACCCGAATGGCTGGCCGAGCACCCGAAGGTCACCATCGTTCGCAGCGAGGAGTTCTTCGGCGACCTCGACGCCCTGCCGACACACAACTCCATGGCCGTCGAGAGCCAGCTCCACCGCATCGAGGGGCTGTCGGAGCACTTCCTCTACTCCAACGACGACATGTTCCTCGGCCGACCGATCAGTCCCGAACTGTTCTTCTCACCGGGCGGCATCAGCAAGTTCGTGGAGGCGACCACCCGCATCGGCCTCGGGGCGAACGACCCCTCGCGCAGCGGCTTCGAGAACGCGGCCCGCGTGAACCGTCGGCTCCTGCACGAGCGCTTCGGACGCGTCACCACCCGTCACCTCGAGCACTGCGCCGCGCCCCTCCGCCGGAGCATCATGGCGGAGATGGAGCAGGAGTTCGCCGAGGAGTTCCGCGCGACCTCCCACAGCGCCTTCCGCGCGGCCGACAACATCTCGGTGACGAACTCGTTCTACCACTACTACGGCCTCATGACGGGTCGCGCGGTGCAGCAGACCCAGGCGAAGGTCCGCTACATCGAGACGACGCTCAAGCAGTCGCTCGGGCAGATGGAGCGACTCCTCAAGCGACGCGACCAGGACATGTTCTGCCTGAACGACGGCAGCCGGCCGGAGATCTCGGTGGAGCAGCGCACCACCGCCGTGATCGACTTCCTCGAGCGGTACTTCCCGTTCCCGGCACCGTGGGAGCGCGAGGCCGCCGTGCCGAGCGCGCTCGAGATCGAGCCGGCCAAGCTCAGCTGACCGCCCTTCGACAGGCTCAGGGACCGGAAGGGGCACTCCGGGACCGGAAGGGGTACCCGGGGGCCGAACCCGGTCACTGAGCCGAACCCGGTCACTGAGCCGAACCCGGTCACTGAGCTTGTCGAAGTGCCACCCTTCGACAAGCTCAGGGACCGACACGGTCGCCACCCTTCGACAAGCTCAGGGACCGAGACGGTCGCCACCCTTCGACAAGCTCAGGGACCGACACGGTCGCCACCCTTCGACAAGCTCAGGGACCGGAAGGGTGCTCAGGGACCGGAAGGGCGCTCAGGGACCGGAAGGGTGCTCAGGGACCGGGGGCCGGTCAGGGGACGATGCGCTCCTCGCGGAGGCGGTCGAAGATCGCGGTGAAGGCGTCCAGCGTCCGCCGGTAGCCGGTGAAGCCGGCGAGTCGGCTCTTGCTCATGTCGGTGACGACCTCGATGTCCCGGCCGAGGTCACCGTCGGTGTGCCACCACGACGCCACGCGGGAGAGGTCGGCCTCGACGAGACCGTGTTCGGCCACCAACTCGACCCAGGTGCCCTCGACGCCCGCCATCTGCTGCTCGAGCGGACGCGGCTCGGTGTCGAAGCCCTCCGGCTCGACGCCGAGGTGCGCGGCCAGTCGCGGCCACATCCAGCGCCAGCGGAAGACGTCGCCGTTGACGATGTTGAACGCCTCGTCCGCACCGGCCGGTGAGCTCGCCGCCCAGAGCATCTGCTCGGCGAGGAGTCCGGCGTCGGTCATGTCGGTGAGGCCGTTCCACTGGGTCTCTGAGCCGGGGAACACGAACGGTCGGTCGAGCCGCTTGCAGAGCGCAGCCTGCACCGCGAGCGTGGACGCCATGTTCATCGCGTTTCCCACCGCGTGTCCGATCACGGTGTGGGAACGGTGTACCGACCAGGTGAACCCCGCTCGCGCAGCCGCGGCGAAGAGCTCGTCCTCCTGCTCGTAGTAGAAGTTGGGCGTGTCCAGGCGCTCCTCGTCCTCGTGGAACGGGGTGTCGGGCATCTCGCCGGCCGCATAGGCCTCGAACGGGCCGAGGTAGTGCTTCAGGCCGGTGACCAGGGCGACGTGCTGAACGGGCTCGGTGGAGAGGGCGGCCAGCAGGTCGCGGACCATGCCGCCGTTGACCCGGATGTTCTCGGCCTCGGTGTCCTGACGTGACCAGGCGGTGAAGAACACGTGGGTGACGCCGGTGCCGCCGAGGGCGCGCGCGAGGTCGTCCGCGTCCCGCAGGTCGGCCGCGACGTGCTCGACCTGCGGGTGGGCCGCCGGCGCGCGGCGGGAGAGGGCGAGGATCCGCCAGCCGCCCTCCTCGAGGAGCTGCGACACGATCGCGGAACCGGTGATGCCGCTGGCGCCGACGACGAGTGCGGTGCGGGGTGCTTCTGGGGAGGTCATCCGTCCACGATAGGCGCGTCGGTCTGGAGAGGCTCCCGGAACGGCGGACCCGCCGGGCTGCGGTACCCTGCCGGGCTGCGGCCCTTCGACAGGCTCAGGGACCCGGGGGAAGCTCAGGGACCGGAGGTGAGCTCAGGGACCGGAGGTGAGCTCAGGGACCGGAGGCGAACTCAGGGAGCGGGGAGGTGCCGCCTTAGACCAGGACGCCGATCGGCATCGTCAGCGGCGGCTCCGGCTGCACCGGCACCGTGTCCGACACGGGCAGCTCGATGCCGTCGCGAGCGAGCAGGCGCGCACTCTCCTCGGCGTCGATGTAGTGCAGCGGCGGGGTCTCGCCCAGCGGCACCACCGAGTGCAGGACCGTCTTGCCGTAGACGTGGACGAGGTTGAACGCTCGCGCGCCGTCGCGACCACGCGTCCCGCCGACGGGCACGTTGAGGTCCTGCGTGTAGCACGTGGCCGAGGCGACCGACACCGGGATGCCCGCGAAGGTCGCGGTCGACGAGTAATGCAGGTGCCCGGCGATGATGCTGCGGACGTCGGACCCCTCGAGTACTTCGGCGAGCTTCGCCTGGTCGCGCAGCTCGACGCTCACGGCGAGGTCGAGCACGCTCGGGACGGGCGGGTGGTGCATGGCGAGGATCGTGCCGTGCGGGGCCTTCGTCGAAAGTTCCTCGGCGAGCCAGTCGAGCTGTTCGTCCGAGACCTCGCCGTGGTGGTGCCCGGGAACGCTCGAGTCGAGGGTGATGACGCGGAGGCCGTTGACGTCGTAGACGCGGTCGACCGGGCGGGTGGTCGGCACCTCGCCGAACAGCCCGGCTCGGAACGCCTGGCGGTCGTCGTGGTTGCCCATCACCCAGATGATCTGCGATCCGAGGCGCTCGGCGACCGGCTCGACGATGGAGCGGATGCGGTCGTATGCGTCGGGTTCGCCCTTGTCGGCGAGGTCTCCCGTGAAGACGATCGCTTCGGGCCGACCGCCGGACGCCTCGAACTCCGCGAACAGACGGCGCAGGTGCGTCTCGCTGTCGACGCTGTCGTAGAGGCTCCCCCCGCCGGCGAGGAGGTGCGTGTCGCTCACATGGAGCAGGAAGTGATCGGGCCTCGGGTACTCGGCCGTGCGAAGACTCACGTGACAACTCTCGTTCGAGCGATGCTCTCCGAACCGCATCGCAGCTGTTTGACCATCTGACCAGACTCGGTTGAACGGCGACGGAACGCCACGCTACGACGCGGGAAACTCGTGAGCAAGGTCAGGGGCCGACATCCAGGGGACTCACACCTGACGGTGGGCTGCGGGAGGATGTCCGCATGCCCTACCTCGACGACGATGAGCAGCCGCTGCAGCGGATCGACCTGGCGCAGATCCCCCCGACCGGACGCCGGTTCCGGCTCGAGCGGCGGATCGGTTTCCAGGAGCACGCCCCGGACGGTCCCGTCGTGTGGGCACCGGCCTCAGACGACGGGTACGACGGCGCCCGGGCGGAGGGATGGACCGACCTCGCGTCCGTCCCGGGCATCCTGTGGAGCTTCATCGGCAGCTACGGCCGGCAGTCCGCGCCGGCCGTCGTGCACGACCACCGCGCGCTCCTCGCACTCGGGCTCCCGCCGGACCAGGCACTCGAGCAGCGGTTCGAGGACGATCGACAGTTCCGTGTCGGACTCCGCCAGCAGCGGGTGCCGCTCCTCCGGGCCTGGCTCATGTGGGCCGTCGTGTCGGTCGAGCGGTACGTCAGGCACGCTCCAGGCGTCGCCGCCGTGCTGATCGGGCAGTCGGTCCTCGGGGTCCTGGCCGTCTGGGTCGCGACGATCGGACTCGTCACGCCCGTGCTCGGCGCTCCGACGCCCGGGTGGCTCGGCCTCGCGGTGGCACCCGCGGTCCTCGCCGTGTGCTGGCGGGAGGAACGGAGACTCCTCGTCTGGTTGCAGTACGCGGGCGCGCTCCTCGGTCCCCTGCTCCTCGTGCAGCTCGCAGCGGTCGGGGCGTTCCGCCTCCTCGAACTGCTCGTCCGGGAGACCATCGACCGCCCGTTCATCGACGACTCCCCCGGCCCGGTCGCCCCGCCGACCCTCCGCTGACCGGTTCCCTGACTCAGGAACGCCTCGGCGTGTCGAGCGCGGGGGACCCGGCACGCCGAGACGCTCCTGAGACAGGGACGGAGCAGGGGTCCGGCTAGGCGCCGGGGAGGGTGCCGAGTCCGTCGACGACCGGGATCGCCGCGAGGAGCCGCTGCGTGTAGGCGTCCTGCGGGTCGGACCAGACGCGGTCCACCGGACCGTGTTCGACGATGCGACCGGCGCTCATGACCGCCACGTCGTCCGCGATGACCCGCACGACGGACAGGTCGTGGCTGATGAAGAGGAGCGCCGCGCCCGTCTCGACCGCCAGCTTCCGCATGAGCTTCGCCACCCGTGCCTGCAGGGAGGCGTCGAGCGAGGCGATCGGTTCGTCGCCGATGAGCAGCTCCGGACCCGCCGCGATGGCCCGGGCGATCGCGATGCGCTGCCGCTGGCCGCCCGAGAACTGGTGCGGGTAGCGGGTGCGGCTGTTGGCGTCGAGCTCGACGTGTTCGAGCAACTGACCGACGTCCCACGCGTCGCGGACCGGGTTGACCCGGAGGCCGTCCTCGATCTGGCTCCCGATCGTGCGGCGCGGGTTCAGGGAGGCATAGGGGTTCTGGAAGACCATCTGGATCCGCAGCAGTTCGGGTGCGCGCTTCCGGAGGCCCAGCTTGCCGATCGGCGTCCCGTTGAACGTGATCGCGCCACCCGAGGTCGGTTCCAGCCCGCAGACCGCTCGCGCGAGGGTCGACTTGCCGCAGCCCGACTCCCCCACCAGGCCGAGCACCTGTCGCGGTTCGAGGTCGAAGCTCACGCCGTCGACCGCGTTCAGCGTGCCGCGACCGGGCAGCTTGTACGTCACGTGGACGTCGTCGAGGTGCAGCAGCGTCATGACGCCGCCTCCGTTCCCGTGTCGGGCAGCGCGTCGATGAGCGCCTTGGTGTACTCGTGCTGCGGATCGGTGATGACCTGGTACCGGCTGCCGTGCTCGACGATCTCGCCGAGCCGCATGACCGCGATCGTGTCGGCGAGCGCCGACATCACCCCGAGGTCGTGGGTGACGAGGATGATCGCGATCCCGAGCTCGTCGCACAGCTTCCGCAGCAGGCGGAGGATGCCGGCCTGGACCGTGACGTCGAGCGCGGTCGTCGGTTCGTCGGCGATGAGCACGGAGGGCTCGCACATGAGCGCCGAGGCGATCGCGATGCGCTGCAGCTGTCCGCCCGAGAACTGGTGCGGGTACTTGCGCAGCGCCGCCTCCGGGTTCGGGACGGCGACGAGGCCGAGCATCTCGAGCGCCCGCGCGTGGGCGGCCGCCTTCGAGGCTCCCGTGTGGTGCCGGTAGTGGTCGACGAGCTGGGCCTCGACCGTGAGCATGGGGTGCAGGCTCGCGGTCGGGTCCTGGAAGATCATCGCGATCTCCGTGCCGCGGTACCGGTTCATGGTGCGCTGCTTGAGCCCCACGAGTTCGGTGCCGTCGAAGCGGATGCTGCCGCCGAGGTCCGCGCCGGCCGGCAGGAGCCCGCAGATCGCGAGCCCGGTCATGGTCTTGCCTGACCCCGACTCACCGGCCAGTCCGGTGATGCGACCGGCGGGGACCTCGAGGTCGATGCCGCGGAGGATCTGCTTGGTCGCGGCACCGCGACCGAAGCCGAGCGTGAGCCCCTCGATGACGATCCCGCCACCGGTGCCGCCTGCTGACTGGGTCATGTCGCGTCCTTTCGGGTCGCTCGCACCGCGTGCGCCGCTCACAGCGCGCGCCCCTGCACGGCTTCCTGCGACCGGGGGTCGAGGGCGTCGCGGAGGGCGTCGCCGAGGAAGTTGAAGGCGAGCACCACCGTGAGGATGGCGAGTCCCGGGAAGACCGCGATCCACCAGGAGGAGAAGTTCTGCACCCCGTCGGACACCATCGCACCCCAGTCCGGCGTCGGCGGGACGGCACCGAGGCCGAGGAACGAGAGACCCGACAGCAGCAGGATGGCCGTACCGACGTCGAGGGTGGCGAGCACGACGACCGGCGACACGACGTTCGGCAGGATGTCCTTGCCGAGCGAGGTGAACGGCCCGTTGCCGAGCAGACGACCGGCGATGACGTACTCGGCTCCCCTGGCTCCGATGACGAGCGAACGCGTCACGCGGGCATAGGCCGGCCACGACACGATGAGCATCGCGATGACGGCGTTCGTGAGGCTCGGGCCGAGCGCTGCGGCGATGACCATCGCGAGGATGATCGTCGGGAACGCGAACACGAGGTCGGCGATCCGCATGATGGTCTCGTCGAGGGCCTTGCCGAAGTAGCCGGCGATCGCCCCGAGGAGCGATCCGATGAGCATCGCGAAGATCACGAGCATGAGGGCGAGCGGGATCGAGACCTGCGCGCCGCTGACGACCCGGGACAGGACGTCGCGGCCCACCTGATCGGTGCCGAACCAGTGCGCGGCACTCGGGGCCTGCAGCCGGTCGAAGTCCTGGGCGAGCGGGTCGAACGGCCGGATCCACGGCGCGAGCACCGCGACGAGCAGCCAGAAGAGCACGATGACGCCACCCGCGACGGCGAGCGGGGTGCGCAGCTGCTTCGAGATGCGGAGGCGGCCCTTGCGCTTGGTCTGGACGGCGAGGACGTCGGTCATGCCACCCTCACTCTCGGGTCGATGAAGCCGTACAGCACGTCGACCAGGAAGTTCAGGCCGATGTACACGAAGCCGACGATGAGCCCGACGCCCATGATCGCGGGCAGGTCGAGTTTGGTCGCCGCGGAGTACGCGTACTCGCCGAGACCGTGCCACGAGTACACCTTCTCGACGAGCACCGTCCCGGACAGCAACGACCCGAAGGCGACGCCGAGCACGGTGATGATGGGGACGAGCGCCCCGCGGAGGACGTACCGGGTCACGACGACGTGGCCGGGAAGGCCCTTCGCCCGCGCTGCACGCACGTAGTCGAGGTCGAGCACCTCGAGGATCGCCGACCGAGCGAACCGGGTGAGCAGGCCGATCGTGTAGAGCGCCAGGACCGAGGCGGGCAGGATCAGGTGGGCGATGGCGTCGCCGAAGGTCGACCACTGGCCGGCGAGCAACGCGTCGATCGTGTACATCCCGGTGACCTTCGGCGGCGGGATCGCCGCGGGCGAGAGTCGCCCGGAGCCCGGGAACCAGTGCAGCTGGGAGAAGAACACGAAGTAGACGACGAGGGCGAGCCAGAACGACGGCACCGAGATGCCGATGAGGCTCACGACCCGGATGACCTGGTCGGTGATCGTCTTCCGGCGCAGCGCGGCCCACATGCCGAGGCCGACGCCGATCACGATCGAGATGACGATGGCGGTGAGCGCCAGTTCGGCCGTGGCCGGGAAGGCGCGACCGAGTTCGTCCGCGACGGCGCCGCGGGTCTGCTGCGAGGTCCCGAGGTCGCCCTGGAACAGGTTCGCGACGTAGGTGACGTACTGGACGGGCAGTGGCTTGTCGAGGCCGGCGCTCTCGCGGAACTGCGCGACGATCGTCGGATCCGCTGCGGCCTGCTCACCGAGCGCCGCCTGCACGGGGTCCGCGGGGACGAGGTTGGTCAGCGTGAAGGTGACGAGCGTCACCCCGAACATCAGGAGGACCGTGAGTCCGAGCCGGATGCCGAGGTAGCGCGCGAGCGGGTGGAGACCCGCTCGCGCGCTGGACGTCGTCGGTGCGACGCTACTTGATTCCGGCAAGATCGACGGTCCACGTCGGGTTCAGCGGAACCTCGGTGATCGTGGTCGCGGTGACCACGTTCTGCGCCGGCTGCAGGAGCGGGATGAACGGTCCGCTCGCGTTCTGCGCCTTCTGGAGGTCCTGGTACGCGGCGGCACGGGCGTCCGTGTCGGTCGCGGCGAGCGCCGCGTTCGCGAGGTCGGTCACGGTCGGGTCGGCGCCTGCCGGCCAGCCCGCGCGGAGGCCGACGAGCTCACCCGGCGTGAACGCGAGGTAGTTCGACGGGTCCGGGAAGTCCGGACCCCAGTACCAGAGACCCACGGTCTCCTTGCCGTCGCGGTAGGCGTCCAGCTCGGTGGCGACCGGAGCCGGGGCCAGCGTGATGGTGATGCCGACCGACTTCAGCTGCGCCTGGACCGACTCCGCGATGCTCTGGAGCGAGAGCCCCTGCACCGTGATGTCGTTCGGGAAGTTCAACGTGACGGCTTCGCCGGCGTAACCGGACTCCTTGAGGGCCGCCTTCGCCGCATCGGCGTCGAACTGGTTGCCGTCGGCGGCGTCGAGCGCACCGTTGAAGATCGAGGGGATGAAGCCACCGGGACGGACGGAACCGTCGCCGGCGAGGTCGACGATCTTGTCGTAGTCGATGCCGAGCTTGACGGCCTCGAGGAACTTCGGGTTGCTCGTGATGTCGCTGATCGCGGGGTCCTGGTTGAGCATGAGGAAGATCATGTAGCGCGAGGGGTTCGCGATGATCTTCACCTTCGAGTCGTCGAGCTCGGAGACCTGATCGGGGTTCAGGTCGAGGGCGACCTGCGAGTCACCGGCCTCGACGTTGAGCTTCTGGGTCGGGCCCTGCACGTTGCGGAGGACGACGCGCTCGTACGCGGGCTTGGTCCCCGTGTACTCGGGGTTCGCCGTGAAGACGACCTGCGAGGCGGCGTCGAAGGACTCGAGCTTGTACGGGCCGGAGCCCGCGGACGTGGTGTTGAGGAACGACTCGGCCGCGTCGTCGGCGGTCGCGCTGCCACCGTTCTCCTCGACGACCTTCTTGTTCACGACGCCGAGGGCCGGGTTCGGAAGGATGAACGGGAGGGCGGGGTTCGGCGTCGCCGAGGTGAGCGTGAGGGTCGTGTCCGACGTCTTCTCGATCGTGACGCCGTCGAGCAGGAAGGACGGGTTGCCCTTCACACCCTGGACGCGCTGCAGCGAGAACACCGCGTCGTCGACGGTCACGTCGGAGCCGTCGGAGAACTTCTTGCCGTCCTTCATCGTGAGGGTCATCACCGTGTTGTCGGCGTTCATCTCGTAGCTCGCGAGGCCGTCGACCGGGGCGGTGACGTCGTCGCCCTGGAAGGTGAGGAGGGTCTCGTAGAGCGCCTTCGCGACGATCGAGCCGGTCGTCTCGTACTCGCGGTTCGGGTCGGCGGTCTTGAGGTCGAAGGACGCGTCGACGACGAGCGACTTGCCCGCGCTGTCATCGGAGCCACCTGAGGGGGAGCAGGCGCTGAGCGCGAGGCCGGCGGCGAGGGCGAGGCCGAGGGCCGCCATGCCGCGCCGGCTCGTGCGGCTGAAGGATCGTGACAAGGTGGAGCTCCTTATCTGGTTGGAGGGATGAGCTGAAAGTAGTGCGATACGCGATCATTCGTCAATCCACAAGCCGTTACCAAAGAAGAATTGTCTCGATTTCGCGGCGAATCTGCCATATCCTCTCAATCGACCGCCAGGACCACCGCCGAATCTGGACGTTTGGAGCAATCGATGCAACTCGACGACACCCACATCCGCATGTTGGAGCTGCTGCGGGAGGACGGGCGGGCTTCGGTCGCCGCACTCGCGGAGGAGCTCGGGATCTCCCGCTCGAACGCCTACTCGCGCTACGAGGCGATGCTCCGTGCCGGCGTCCTGAAGGGGGTCCACGCGGAGATCGAGCCGGCCACGGTCGGGCTCGGTGTCGCGGCCATGGTCTTCATCACACTGCGCCAGAGCCAGTGGGCGGACTTCCGCGCGCGGCTGTCCTCGGTCCCGGAGCTGGAGTACTTCGCCGTCACGACGGGCGAGCACGACGCGATGATGCTGATCCGGGCCCCCGACGTGGCGGCGATCCACGAACTGGTCGCCACCCGACTCGCACAGTGGCCGTCCATCAAGGCGACGACGACCGTCTTCCTCATGGACGAGGAGCGGTCGAACGTGTCGCTCCGCATGACGAGGTCCGAACGCACGAGCGTCGAGGACTCCGGCGAGCGCTTCGGCATGACGCGGTTCGTCCGCACGAGCGACGAGCGCGCCCAGCGGGTGCCGGAGCGACGCGGACGCTGACCCGGCGACGGTGGCGCGCCGGCCCTGAACGACTCAGGCGGCGGCGATCTCCCGACAGACGCTGACGTGGGCCTGTCCGTCCGGGCCGACGAAGTCCTCGGTGAGGATGAACGAGCCGTCCTCGGCGCGGGAGATGATCGAGCTCGCTTCGCCGCGCGTCGTCAGGTCGCCGGCACGGTTGCGGTGCACGAACGAGATGTCGATGCGTTCGCCGGTGCGCACCCCGCAGAACCGTCCGACGGAGACGGTGTCACCGACGTATTCGCCCCACAGCACGCCGTGCGTCTCGTGGTAGACGAATCGCGTGGGCGCGTCGGCGTCGACGACGCTCGCGGACGACGACACCATGTCGAACACCTTCGCATCGAGGTTGAAGTCGAGCGTGGCGCTGGTGCCGGTGTCGGCGGTTCCTGTCATGCCGTCATTCTGCGGAGGCGTCCGAACAGGTGTCAACCTGCCGACGATCCGTCCATCCCCTCCGCCGTGAGTGCCGGTCGTACAGGACGAAACGACGGTTCAGACCACATCGACGAGATGTTCCGCTGACTCCGGGCCTCGCAGCTTGACGGCGTCCACAGCGGGTGGCTTACTGATCTCCATGTGTCCAGACAGCCTGCAGTTCCGCGACCCCCGCACCCAGCCACTCCCCCGGGACGGCGCCTTCCGCGAGTACCTCGCGACGGGCTGGGGTGCGGTGGACCGCTCCGTCGACCTCGCCGAGGGTGCCGGCGCAGCCGCCGGGCGTCACCGCGACGTCATCAGCGCGCAGTTCCCCGGCCACTGGCTCGTGGTCACCGCGGGACGCGCCGTGACGCGCGCGAACGACACCGAGTTCCCGTTCCGACCCGACAGCGACTTCGTGTGGCTCACCTCCTGTCAGGCGGAGGGCGCGGTCCTCGTCATGCGGCCGACCGCTGGTGGCCACGACGCGACGCTGTACCTCGCCGAACCCGTCGGTCCTGGTGAGGAGGCGTTCTACGCCGACGCCATGCGCGGCGAGCTCTGGATCGGCCCATCCGCCGGACTCCCCCAGTGGGCGGAGGCGCTCGGCATCGAGGTCCGCTCCCTCGAGGTGCTGGACGAGTCCCTCGCCATCGTGCCCGCCGACGCGCTCCGCGCAGGCGCCCCGGAGCCCCGGGTCGACGGTCGATTCGCGGCGTCGCGAGCGCTCCTCATCGCCCTGTCCGCCGCGAAGCTCGTCAAGGACGACTGGGAGATCGCGCAGCTCCGCGCCGCCGTGGACGCCACGGTCGGCGGGTTCCGCTCGGTCGTGCGCGAACTGCCCGCCGCCATCGAGTTCGGCGGAGAACGCTGGTTGCAGTCGACCTTCGAGCGCCACGCCCGCACGTTCGGCAACGGTGTCGGGTACTCGACGATCATCGGCAGCGGGCCGCACGCTCCCACGCTGCACTGGACGCGCTGCGACGGTCCGGTCCTCCCCGAGCACCTCATCCTCATGGACGCCGGCGTCGAAGCCCGCTCCTTGTACACCGCCGACGTCACGAGGACCTTCCCCGCGAGCGGGTCGTACACCGCGGCCCAGCGCGAGGTCCACGACCACGTCGAGCGGGCCCATCGTGCCGCGATGTCGCAGGTCGGCCCCGGCCGGTCGTTCATCGACATGCGGAACACGGCCTACGAGCAGATCGCAACGAGCCTCCGCGACCTCGGCATCCTGCAGGTGTCGGTCGACGAGGCGATGTCGCCGAACGGCCAGCAGCACCGCCGCTACCTGCCGAGCGGCACCGGCCACCATCTCGGACTCGACGTGCACGACTGCGCCCGCATCGGCGACGAGCGGTACCTCGACGAGCCGTTGCAGCCGGGAGCCGTCCTGACGGTCGAACCCGGCCTCTACTTCCACGCGAACGACCTCACCGTGCCGCCGGAGCTGCGCGGTATCGGCGTCCGCATCGAGGACGACCTGCTCGTGACCGCCACCGGCCACGACGTCCTCTCAGCAGCACTCCCCATCAGCGCAGACGGTCTCGAGGCCTGGTTGCGCGGCTGACCCGCTCGGTCCACAACTCAGGACCAGCGAAGCGTGTCGCGGCGCGCCCTGCGGCGCCGGCCGCGACACGCCGGGTGCGTCCTGCGTTGCGAACGAGCCTAGGCTTGCACGGTGAGTCAGCCCGACGCCCCCATGCGCACCGCCGTCCGCCCGAGCCCCGGCGTCATCGCGACCCTCCGGAACCCCAGGGCCTTCAGTGTCGAGATCCTCGCCGGGATCGTGACGACGCTGGCGCTCATCCCCGAGGTCATCTCCTTCTCGATCATCGCCGGCGTCGACCCGAAGGTCAGCCTCATCGCCTCCGTCGTGCTCGCCATCTCGATGTCGATCCTCGGCGGGCGGCCAGCGATGATCACGGCCGCCGCGGGAGCCGTCGCCCTCGTCGTCGCGCCGCTCGTCAAGGAACACGGCGTGGAGTACCTGCTCCCCGCCGTCATCCTCGCGGGCCTCATCCAGATCGTGTTCGGCGTGACCGGTCTCTCCCGGCTCATGCGGTTCATCCCCCGCTCGGTGATGATCGGCTTCGTCAACGCGCTCGGCATCCTCATCTTCGTCGCCCAGGTCCCCCACCTGCTCGGCGTCCCGTGGCTCGTCTACCCGCTGTTCGTCATCACGGTGCTGATCGTCCTGCTGCTCCCCAAGCTCACGACCGCGGTGCCGGCACCACTCGTCGCGATCGTCGTCGTCACCGCGATCACGATGATCGCGCACGCCGCCGTGCCGACCGTCGGCGACCAGGGGGACGTCTCAGGCGGCCTCCCCGGCCTGACCGCCCTGCTCGTGCCGCTCAACCTCGAGACGCTCGGCATCATCTGGCCGACCGCGCTGAGCGTCGCGTTCGTGGGGCTCATGGAGACCCTCCTCACGGCGAAACTCGTCGACGACATCACCGACACGACGTCGTCGAAGGGGCGCGAGTCGTGGGCCCTCGGCGTCGCCAACATCCTGGCAGGTTGGTACGGAGGGATCGCCGGTTGCGCGATGATCGGTCAGACGGTCGTGAACGTCAAACTGGGGCGCGCTCGGACGAGGATCTCCACGTTCGTCGCCGGCGTCTTCCTCCTGCTGCTCGTGACCGCGCTCAGCCCGGTGATGGCGCAGATCCCGATGGTCGCGCTGGCCGCCGTGATGATGATCGTCGCCATCAAGACCGTCGACTGGCACAGCGTGCGCCCGGCGACCCTGCGACGGATGCCGATCCCCGAGACGGTCGTGATGGTGGTGACCGTCGCGGTGGTCGTCATCACCCACAACCTCGCGATCGGCGTCGCTGCAGGAGCGGTCCTCGCCATGGTGCTCTTCGCACGGCGCGTGGCCCACGTGATCCGCGTCCGTCGGGTCCTCGCGGACGACGCCGCCTCCGTCCGGTACAGCGTCATCGGCCCACTGTTCTTCGGCAGCAGCAACGACCTGGTCGAGCAGTTCGATTACGCGGCCGACCCTGCGGACGTCGTCGTCGACTTCACCGCCTCGCAGATCTGGGACGCCTCGAGCGTCGCCGTCCTCGACGCCGTGCAGGAGAAGTACGCCGCGCACGGCAAGCAGGTCGTGTTCACCGGACTCGACGAACGCAGCTCGGCCTTCCATGGGAAGCTCACCGGCCACCTCTGAGTCGATCGACCCGGCACCGTCTCAGAGGTGCAGCACTCGACGGAGACCCGCGTCCAGATCCAGTAACAGGGTGGCGGGCACCCTGCCGGCGGCCGGACCGAGGTCGCCCTCGTCGAGGGTAAGTAGCTGCGTGGTGTTCACGACCGAGTCCTTCGGCAGGCCGGAAGCCGTAGCAGGGAGGAACACGTTGCCCGGGAGCTCGGCGAGCGCCGTGTTCGACGTGACGACCGCGATGATCACGGTCCGGAGTGCGCTCCGCGTGTAGGCGTCGTGTTGGACGACCACGACCGGGCGCCGACCGGCGGGCGCACTCCCCCGTTCGCGAGGGCCGAGATCGACCCAGCGGATGTCACCGCGTCGGATCACCAATCGTCTCCCGTCGTGAGTTCGGCCAGGCGGTCGCGTCCGGCCGCGGCGACGGCCCGTGCTTCCTCCGTCGAAGCGACTCCCGCATGCCGCAGCGCGGTGTCCAGTGCGGCAGTGAGACCGGCGGCATCGGTCTCGTCGAGGTACCGACTCGCCGCCGCCGCGAAGAACTCGGAGCGGTTGACACCGAGCTCGGCGGAGCGAGCTTCGACGCGGGTGAACAGTTCGTCGGGTAATGAGATGGCGGTCTTCACAGGTGAGAGTATAACCGGGTATAACTTCGGTTACGACCCTGGGCTGAAGATGTCGGCGGCGTGGCTGGGCATGCGACCACGGTACGCAGCCCAGGTCAGTCAAGGCCTAGCCGGCGCAACAGCGGTGGAGAGGAGCCCCGCAGGCCGAGCTGTGGAGGAGTGGAGTCGCGGATTCGCAGGCCACCAGAGGATGATGGAGCCATGGCAGAAACCGGAACGCCCAGAGTCGCGGTCTACATCGACTTCGACAACATCGTCATCTCGCGCTACAACCAGCTCTACGGGAAGGCGGCGTTCAGCCGGGATCGCGCGCGGTCCCACGTGCCCTCGGCCGCCCCGGAGGGCGACGAGATCTCCGAGCGCCTGCAGGCCGCTCGCGTCGACGTGGGCGCCATCCTCGACTACACCTCGTCGTTCGGCAACATCGTCATCAGCCGGTCCTACGCCGACTGGTCCGAGCCGGTCAACTCCGCGTACCAGAAGGACCTCGTGGACCGCGCGGTCGACCTGACGCAAATGTTCCCCACGACGAAGGCGATGAAGAACGGTGCCGACATCCGCCTGGCCGTCGACGTCGTCGAGGACCTCTTCCGCCTTCCCGACCTCACCCACATCGTGATCGTCGCCGGCGACTCGGACTACATCTCCCTTGCGCAGCGCTGCCGACGCCTCGGTCGCCACGTGATCGGGATCGGCGTCGCCGGCGCGACGAGTCGTGCGCTCATGGCGGCGTGTGACGAGTTCTCCGACTACGACGACATCCCCGGGATCGTCCGCCCGGTCGTCACGCGCACGCCTCGGACCCCTGCCGCCGTCGAGAGTGCGGCGGAGACCTCCTCTGAGGAGACACCGAAGTCCGCGCCCAAGTCCGGCGGACGTCGTCGCGCCTCGTCCGGGTCCTCGCCGACGGCCGAAGCACCGGTCGCCCAGACACCCCCGCGGATCGGGGGCCTCTTCACCGAGCCGGTCTTCAGCCACCGTGACGCCGACGACCTGGACGACACCGACGACGAGACCGCGGACCCCTCCGGCCCCGACGCACAGCGCGCGGCGACGGAGTTGCTCGTGCGGGCGCTCCGCCTCGTGCACGCCAAGAACGACGACGAGGACTGGCTCCTGAACGCCGAGGTGAAGAACCAGATGATCCGCATGGACCCGGCGTTCAAGGAGAAGCCGCTCGGCTACCGCTCATTCAGCGACTTCATCAACTCGCGCTCCGACCTCGTCGAGGTGAACCCGGACGCGAGCCCCGACGGACGTCGTCTGCGGCTGCGCGAACTGGGCTGAGCCCAGCCCGGCAGCAGGAGATCAGCGCCGCAGCAGGACCGTCCGCCTCACGGTGTCCTGCTCCCGCGCGGATCGCCTGCTGCGGCGTTGCTCAAGCGCCCCGGAAGAACGCCTGGACCGCTGCACTCAGAGCGGTCGGATCGTCGATGTGGCACAGCTCGCGGGCGGAGTGCATCGACAGCAGCGGCGTCCCGACGTCCACCGTCCGGATGCCGAGTCGCGTCGCGGTGAGGGGGCCGATGGTCGAGCCGCACGGCACCGTGTTGTTCGACACGAAGTCCTGCGAGGGCACACCTGCTGCGGCGCAGCTCCGAGCCCACAGTGCGGCTCCGAGGGCGTCGGTGGCGTAGCGCTGGTTCGCGTTGATCTTGAGCAGTGGCCCGCCACCGGCGATCGGCCGGTTGGCCGGGTCGTGGCGTTCCGGGTAGTTCGGGTGGATCGCGTGGCCGGCGTCCGCTGACAAGCACCAGGAGGCCGCATAGGCCTGGAGCCGTTCGGACGTCGTCGCGCCCAGCGACGCGCCGATGCGGGTGAGGACGTCGTCGAGGAACGGGCCGCTGGCACCGGAGGTCGAGGCCGAACCGAGTTCCTCGTGGTCGAAGGCGGCGAAGACTGTGATGTGTCCTGCGTCGTCCGTCGCTCCCCCGTCGCTCGCGGCCAGCAACGCCGCGAGTCCCGCGTGGACCGAGGTCAGGTTGTCCATGCGTCCGGCGGCGAACAGCTGACCGTCGAGACCGAACCGTCGGGGCTCCTGGGTGTCGGCGACGAGCACGTCGTACCCGGCGATCGCGGTGGGGTCGATGCCGGCGATCGCCGCCAGGTGCGCGAGCACGTCGGCGTGGGCGAGGTCGCCGACCCCGTACACCGGCTGCAGGTGACGCTGGCGATCGAGGACGAGGCCGTCGTTGGCACCTCGATCGAGGTGGACTGCGAGCTGCGGGATGCGCAGGAACGGGCCGGTCCGGACGAGGTGCACGGTCCCGTCGAGCGTCACCAGACGTCCGGCGAGTTCGAGCTCGCGGTCGAGCCAGGAGTTGAGGAGCGGTCCGCCGTAGACCTCGACGCCGGCCTGCAGCCAGCCGTGAGCACCGGTCGTCGCCTTCGGCTTGAGCTTGAAGCTCGGCGAGTCCGTGTGTGAGCCGAGGATGCGGAACGGCGTCGTGGCGTGGGCCTGCTCGGGCTGCACCCAGGCGATCACCGCGCCCTCGCGTTCGACGAAGAACCGGCCGCCGCCACCGTCCCAGGACTCGGTCTCGAGCCGCCGGGTGAAGCCGGCCGCCGTGAGGCGCCGAGCGCTCTCCGCCACCGCGTGATACGAGGTGGGCGAGGCGACGATGAAGTCGGCGAGGTCGGTGATGTGGGCGACGGAGTCCATCCCACCATCCTCCCACCACCCACGCACCCGGCACGTGGATGCACCAGGCCCTACCCTGGACGGGTGACGAAGACCCGCAGCGACCTCATCGGGCCCGCAAGCGGCCTGTCCGAGGATCGTCGCGGACGGATCGCACGCATCGTCGACGGTTGGTTCTTCGCCTTCGGCACGGCTGCGGCCGCCTTCCTGGCGTACGTGCTGCTCACCGAGGCGTTCGCCCGCGGGTGGGCCCAAGCCTGGTTCATCCTCGTCATCTACCTCGTCATCGCGTACCTGATCCTCCCCCGCCTGCACACCGTGCTGTCGCGCGTCTACCTGCCCGACTACTTCATCGGACGCACTCGCACGCGCGAGGGCATCCTCGGCGATCCCGTGAACCTCGGCCTCCGAGGTCGGGAGGAGCAGATCCACACGGCGATGCTCTCGGCGGGCTGGACGCTCGCGGACGACCTCGGCCTGCGTGCGAACCTGCGGATCGTGACCTCGACGCTGACCAGGCGCAGCTACCCTGAGGCACCCGTCTCGTCGCTCTACCTGTTCGGTCGTCCTCAGGCGTTCTGCTACCAGCAGGAGGTCGACGGCAGTCCGGGGAAGCGGCACCACGTCCGGTTCTGGCCCACCCCCGAGGGCTGGCTGCTCCCGGGCGGATACCAGGCGGATTGGCTGGCCGCCGGGACGTACGACCGGTCGGTCGGCATCAGCGTCTTCACCCTGCAGGTGACCCATCGGATCGCCGACGACGTCGACGACGAACGCGATCACATCGTCGCGTCGATCGAGGCTGCGGACCTCGGGGCGTCGACGTCCGTGATCGACAACTTCTCCACCGGGTACCACTCGCGGAACGGCGGAGGCGACGCGATCGTCACCGACGGCGACCTGCCGATCATCGATCTCAGCGCCGTCGCGGTGCCCGCTGTCGGCACGCTCCCGCCGGCCGGCGCCCCGCCGACCCGATCCCTGGTCCGCGCGGGTGACCCGCGTCCACTCGACATCATCGCCGGGGTCGTCCTCCTCACCGTCGCCGCACTGTCGTCCGTGCTGTCCGGCGTGATCGTCGTCACCGACTGGTCGCGGTTCAGTGCCGAGGTGAGCGCACCGGCGGCGACGGCGGACGACCTCGCCTTCGTCCCCTGGGTCATCGGCGCCATCCTGGCCCTGTTCGCGCTGCTGACGCTCAGCTACCTCGTCCTCGCCTGGCGGGTCCATCGGGGCGGCAATCTCGCCCGCCTGGTGGCCATGACCCTCAGCTCGGCGTCCATCGCGACGCTCGCCGCTACGTATCTCGGTGGAGCCGGGGGATTGACCCTGCAGACCAATCTGATCGGCTTCGCGGTCGACTGTTCCATCATCCTCGCCCTCTCCGGAACCGAGGCCCGCGACTGGGCCCGTGGGCGACAACGACGCACCCGGAGGACGACACCATGACCGACGCACCCGACCAGACGGATGACGAGCCACGCCCCGCCACCTCGCTCAAGCGCGCGCTGCTCCTCGGCGCAGCCATCATCACGATCGTCGCCGGGCTGACGGTGCACTGGTCGGTGGCGGCAGCCTGGGCGAACCCCGTGACCAACGCGCTGTACACGGTCCTCGTCGCGCTCCTACTCGCCTTCGCCGCGCCGCGGCGTCCGCTGTGGCAGATCGCCCTCGGCGCGTTCGGCTTCTCGGCGGCGATCGAGTGCTTCCAGGCCACGGGGGTGCCGGCCGCACTCGCGGACCAGTGGCCGCCCACGGCACTCGTGCTCGGCACGACGTTCATCCCGACGGACTTCATCTCCTACGCCCTGGGCGCTGCGGCGTTCCTGTTCCTGTCACTCGCCGTGGCGCTGGTGATCCGCTGGGTTCGCAACGACATCCTCGAGCGGCGCGCACGGGCTGACCGGGCGACGCGGCGCCGATCGGGCTCAGGGCCCGCCTGACCGGTGCCCTAGCCGCGAGTCGTCTCCCCGTACTGGACGTGTTCGAGGTCGAAGACCGCCTCCGCCAACGCCGACCTCGCCGCTTCGAACTCGACGTCGTCGGGGTGGCCCACCACCCGTGCATGCTCGAGGTGCCAGGTGGCACTGCGCAGGAGTTCGACGGTCGTCGGAGCGGGGGAGGGCGCTCGCGTCGAGGCCGCGGGTGACGCGTCGGCGTTCGCCGCTCCGCCGGGGACGAACTCGATCGTGTTCGACCCCTCCGGAGCGTCGTCCTGAGCGTATGCCTTCTTCTTCATATGTCCTTCATCGAGATCGTGGTCTGTTGTGGGTGGCTTGGTGATGCACCCTGTTGACGGCGGGGATGACTGTCGTGAGACGGAAGTGGAATATGCCGAAACAGGAATGTGTGGATCCGCGCGCTGTTCTGGCCGAGCCATGGCCAGGAGCGTCGGGACACGCCCCCGGTCGTCCGGCGCATCTGAGGCCCCGAGGACCTGGAACCGTTCGAGTCCCCAACGGGACCAGGCGGATGCCGTCCACGCGCAGATGGCCGCGTCGATGAGGTCCTCGCGGTGCTTGTGCGCCGATTCCTTCAGCGGCGACGGTTCCGCACTGAGTAGCGCCGTCACCGGGTGGGTGTCGAGGTCGAGTGGCGGAGTCGCCGAGCTCAGGGCCTGCAGGCGCGAGACGAGGTCGTCGCAGACCTCCGCGCGGCGTCGCCGTCGCTCGGTGACGGGGAGACCGGGATCGAGGCGTTTGTAGCGGGGCCGCGCATCCGGGTACCCGAACTCCTCCGCACCCACCAACGTGGTGTGGGGATAGGCCTCGAAGAACACGACGGCGTCGGCAGCCGGCGTGCTCAGTCCGTCGAAGTACTGGAACCCAGCCGCCTCCAGCGCCGTGAAGAGCGCGACACCGCCGAGCGCGGGCAGACCGAGGTTCGACGGGTAGGCCGACACCTGCCAGCGGCCGTACCGCTGCCCGACCTCACGTTCACAGAGACGCATGCCGGTCTCGTTCTGGACGAGCAGCGGGGCGTCGACCGCGATCACGGAGCCCGGTGAGGCGGTGGTGACGATCCAGGCGACGACGGCGTCGATCCCCACGGCCCACCCGGCCTCGATGACCGTCCCCGTCTCGTCGATGCACACCAGTCCCGACTCGTTCGCCGCGCGGGAGCCGGTCCCCTCGCCCCAGGCGAGGTCGACTCCGAGGAAGCGGGTCACGGGCGGTTCCTTCCGGTGGACGCGGCGAGGCACCGCCTCCCGAGCCTACTGGGCAGACGTCGACGACTCCTCGGATCCGGCGGCGGGCCGGAGGTGAGGAGTCGTCGAGCGTCCCGAGCGTGCGATCAGGCGACCGGGCCCTCGATCAGGGTCACGTCCGCGGTCTGGGAGGTCCCACTCGCCGTGGTCCAGGTGACGGAGACCGTCTGGCCGGGATCGAGCGTGGCCATGGTCGCCGTCAGGGTCTGAGCGGAGTCCATGGCGACACCGTTCAGGCCGGTGATGACATCGCCGGCTGCGAGACCGATCGACGCCGCCGGCGTGTTCTCGATCACCGAACCGACCACGGCACCCGGCACGGTCTGGGCTGCGCCGGACGCGGCCAGACCGATCCCGATGAAGGCCGGGTAGCCGATCGAGACGGTGTCGGTCTCGACGCCGGTGCGGATCTGGTCGACGATGGACAACGCGTCGTCGATCGGGATGGCGAATCCGTCGATGTCGGTCCCGCCGGAGGATGCAGCGGTGTCGACGCCGACGACCTCGCCCTCCGAGTCGTAGAGCGGCCCGCCGGAGTCGCCCGACTGGATGTCAGCGTCCGTCTGGATCAAACCGGTCAGCTGCTTGCCCGACCCGGTCGACTCATCCTGGACCGTGATGTCCTGGTCGAGGGCGGTGACGGACCCGTCCGCGGCGCTGGGCGTCCCACCCGTGCCTCCCGCGTTCCCGACCCCGGTGACGGCGTCGCCGACGGCTGCGCCGCCGTCATCGTCGATGGCCACGGTGTCCAACCCTGAGGCGCCGTCGAGCTGCAGGAGCGCGACGTCGTTCGTGGCGTCCGTCCCGACGACGCGTGCGTCGTACTTCTCCCCGGTCGTCACGACGGTGACGACGATGCTCGTGGCTCCAGCGACGACGTGGTTGTTGGTGAGGATCTGGCCGTCCGCGGTGAGGATCATGCCGGTTCCCGCGGCTGCGGCCCCCTGGTAGGCCAGCTCCGTGTCGATGTCGACGACGCCGACGGACTCCGCAGCGGTGGCACTCCGGGTGTTCGCCGTCGCGGCGTCCGGCGTCGCCTGCTGCGCGCCGGGCTGACCGCCGGGAGCGCGGAAGCTCTGACCGCCCTCGTCCGGCACCGTCTCCGTCACCTGAGAGGAGGCGGCGACGCTCTGGAACGCTCCGGCCGCCAGCGAGGCGAGGCCGAGGCCGCCGGTCACGAGCGACACGACCGTGGCGGCCGTCGCGGCGGCGATGATCCAACCGATGGGTTGCTTCTTCGCCGGGGTGCCTGTGCTCGACGGCGGCTGGGGGATCGTCTGCTGGCCGTACGGCTGGGACTGCCAGGCGCTGGGCTGCGTGTCAGGGTGTCGGCTGTCGCCGAACCGACCATATGGGCCTCGAGGGTCCTGGGGGTGACCGGACGGCTGCTGGCCGTACATCGTGTGGGGAGCCGTGGCGTATCCGAAGGGCGTGGTGGTGTCGGGTCTCGGACCACCGCCGGTCGTATTGCCGGGGTAGCCGGCCGGGGGAGTGACGTCCAGCCCGGCCTGGGGCTGATATGAGCCGGTGGGCGGCTGGTAGGGGTCGGGGGCGGGTGCGGATGACGGCTGGGACGCTTGCGTACCGTCCGCCGGACGCGGCTCAGGGCGTTCGGGGTCCGGGGTGGTGTTCACGGGGTTCCTCTCGGCGGGGGTGCTGAGATCATCTGACTCCCGGAATCCGAGTGAGACGTCTGATTCGACCATGAACGGCCTCTGAGCTTCCCGACCGTTTCCCCGATGAAGGTCGTGTGGATGCTCCATGCAGGACACCTCGTCAGCGTTGCGTGAGCAACGCCTCCAGCGCGGGTCGGGCCTCCGCCTCGGAGATGTGTCCGGCGACGACGAGCTCTGCGAGCCCGTGGACCGCGGCCCAGACCGCCGTGGTCAGGGCGGCGATGACCCGGGGTTCACCACCAGGTGACAAGGACGCGGTCGTTTCGGCGAGGATTGCTTCGACGCCTCCGATGAGTGGTGCCATGGCCTCACTGGGCGAGCCGGGGACACACACCTCGGGGTCGTAGATCAGGCGGAACCGCTCCGGGTACTGCGCCGCGTAGTGCACATACGTCGAACCGATCCGGACGGCCGCCTCCTGTGGGTCTCGACCCGCCGTCGCCTCCCGCTCCTCCCGCATGGCGCCCAGGAGTTCGGCCATGCCGCGTTCACTCAGCCGCTTCAGGAGCGCGGTCCGGTCGCCGAAGTGGTGGTATGGCGCATTGTGACTGACTCCCGCGCGCCGCGCGACCTCTCGCAGGCTCAGCGTGGCGTGGCCCTGCGTCCGCATGAGTTCGAGCGCAGCGTCCTCGAGCGCCGGCCCCAGGTTGCCGTGGTGGTACGCCGTCGTCGATCTTGACACAAGCAACATTGTAGCCGTACAGTCGGTTCCGGCCAGAAGTGGACAGTGTCCAGATTCTTGGCACTGTCCAGACCTCTCACTGTTGGAGAACTCATGCCCGCCCTCGTCATCGACGGACACCCGAACCCCGGGTCCCTGTGCGCCGCACTCGCCACGAGCTACGCGGAGGCGCACGGCGACGCGACCGTCCTCGCCGTTCGCGACCTCGCGTTCGACCCGAACCTCCGCCTCGGTTACACCCGCCGTCAAGACCTGGAGCCCGACCTCGAACGGGCGTGGGAGCAGATCCTCGCCGCGGACCACATCGTGATCGTCGCTCCGGTCTGGTGGGGGTCGGTGCCGGCGTTGCTCAAGGGGTTCTTCGATCGCCTGCTGCTGCCCCGCCGCGCCTACCGGACGAAGTCCAACGGCCTCCCTGAGGGACTGCTCGCCGGCCGCTCCGGACGGGTGATCGTCACGTCGGACTCACCCTCGTGGTACCTGCCGCTCGTCGGCGACACGACGGTGAAGCAGCTCCGCACCACCACCCTCCGGTTCTGCGGGATCAAGCCCGTCGCCGTGGACCGGTTCGGTCGGGTGAAGGATTCGACCGTGGAGCAGCGTCAGCGGTGGCTCGCGAAGGCGGCGCAGAACGGGCGTATCGATGCGGCGCGACGGCCTCCTCGCCCCACCACTGCCTCGGCTGAGCTGGTCAGTGGCCGTCGACCAACCGGATGAACGCGCTGAGCTCGGCGACACCCTCCGGCGTGATCGGCAGGTACTCCGTGAGTGCGGGGGAGTGCACGAGGTACGCCGCCCACTGGGCGCGGGAGATCCCGACGTTCAGTCGGTTCTTCATCAACAGGAACGACATGCCCCGCGGGACGTCGGCGGGGGAGGACGCGGCCAGCGACACGATCGCGATGACGGCCTCCTGACCCTGGAACTTGTCGACGGTCCCGACGCGCACCGCGTCGAACCCGGCAGCGTCGAGCGTCGCACGGACGACGGCGACGTGGGCGTTGTAGGGACAGACGACGATGATGTCGGCCTCGCTCACCGGGTCGTCGATGCGGCCGGCATCCGGATCGGTCCAGGGGAGCCCGATGCTCGACCGGACGAGCTCGGCGACGCGGTCGGCCTCCTCCTGCGAACTCGTCGCGTTCCCGACGTGATGGACCGGGACGACGTGCAGCCCCGGTGCCCGACCCTCGAGCCGCCGCTTCGTCGTGGCCGCTGCTGAGCGCAGCTCGCCGCCGTACGACAACCGCGAGACCGGCTCGGTGACCGCGGCGTCCATCCGCCAGGTCTCGTGGAGGAAGTAGCCGAGTTCCGGAGGGAGGACGTCGCGACCGTCGGCCACGAATCCGAGGGCGGAGGTGTCGATCGGTTCGGGATGCGTCCCCTGGCTCACCTGCGGCAACTGCTGCGGGTCGCCCAGGAGCAGGAGGTTCCGCGCGGCGACGCTCGCCGCGATCGTGTAGGCGAGCGAGAACTGACCGGCTTCGTCGACGACGAGCAGGTCGAGCGACCTCCGGTCGAACCGGTTGGGGTTGCTGAAGTCCCAGGCCGTCCCGCCGATGACGAAGCCGCCGGTCTGCTCGGCCATGAACGCGCCATGACCATTGGCCGGAAGGACCGTGTAGCCGCGCTCCGCATCCGGGTCGGCACCGGATCGCAAGGTCTTCGCCACGAGCGCGGGGGAGAGCCCCGCCTTCACGACGCGATCGAGGAGGTTCTCGACGACGTCGTGCGACTGCGCCACGACCCCGATCCGCCAGCCGTGTTGCTGCACGAGGGCCGTGATGACGTGCGAGGCGACGTAGGTCTTGCCGGTTCCGGGCGGCCCCTGGACGGCGAGCGCCGAGTCGTCGAGGTCGAGCAACGCGGCGGTCACGTCCTCGATCGTCCGCCCGTCTCCGCGGTGGGGGAGCGACTCGCCCGAGCTCGTTCGGGGCGGTCGTCGCCGCAGGATGTCGACGACGCCGTCGTCCGGCCACCCGGGAGAGGCGTCGAGGACCGCTTGCCCCCACTCGGCGATCGCGTCGACCTGTGTTCCCGGCCGTGGTGGAGGAGATGGCGTGAGCGCGACCGGCAGCTCCGTGTAGGGCTCACGATCCGTCTTGAGCGTCTCCTGGATGAGCAGGGAGTCGTCGTCGACCTCGAGGACCGTGATCTGCCCGGCCGGTCGCGAGCCGGGCTCGGCGCGGGGGAGCGTGTACGGTCCGGGGTGGTCGTAGACCGCGAACGGGTCGGCGCCGACCTTCACGCTGCTGCCGGGAGCCCATCGGCCACGGAGTCGGACGTGACGGCGGTCGCTGCGCTGCCGTCCCTCGCGGAACCAGTCGCGCTCGACGACCCCCGAGGTGACGGTGAAGACGTTCCGGGTGTCCTCCCATTCGTCGCGCGCGGCGATGAGTCGGGAGAAGTGCTCCTGCCAGAACGACTTGTGCTCGCGACGGTGGTAGTCGATGGCGGCCGCCGCGAGCGCATACGCGGTGGCGTCGTCGGTGCGTTCCGGGTCGAGGGGGTCTCCGGCCAACGCCGTCAGCGCGTCGTGGAGCGGCGTCGGTTCATCCACGAGGGGCTCGGGTGCGTCGGTGACGAAGGTGCCAGGCAGCACGCCCCGTTCCGCGCCGAGGTCGAGCAACCAGTTCCGCAGTCGACGGGTCGACTCGCAGTCGTACGCGTTGTACTCGGCGATCTCGGCGAGCTTCCGTTCGCCTTCGGCGACGAGCTCCGGGTCGTCGCTCCGGCTCAGCTCGCGCGCCTCCGCGTAGGCGGTGATGGATGCTGCGGCGTCGGTGACGTCGCTGTCGCGGTGCTCCTCACCCATGTAGAGCGGCTCGAGCTTCTTGATCGAGTACGACCGTGATCCGACGCGCACCGTCTTCCGGACGAACGGGTAGAGGTCGAAGAGGACGGCCTCGCGGAGGAGGTCGTCGATCGTGTCCTCCCCGACCCCGTGTCGGGCGGCCAGCGAGAGCAGATGAGTCCGCTCGTAGGCGGCGTAGTGGTACACGTGCATGCCCGGGAACTCGGCACGGCGGGCGGTGAGATAGGCGAGGAAGTCGATCAGGGCCGTCCGCTCCTCATGGAAGTCGTGCGCCCACCAGGATCGGAACCGGCCGTCGGTGTCGACGAGCCCGAACAGGTAGTCGATGCCCCACCTCGTGCGGTCGCCCCGGCGGGCGTCGCCCGGCTCGCCCTCGGTGTACAGCGGGTCGCCCTCGAAGTCGAAGAAGACGTCGCCGGGATCGGGTTGCGGCAGGAGCCCGAGCGCCGTGGCGTCGTGCACGCGGAACGCCGGTACACCAGCGGCGGGTGACGGCTCCAACTGCAGGTGCGCCTGCTCGCGCAGCGCGGCGAGCGTACTCTCGGCGATGCCGTCGACCGTCCCGCCGGCGCCGCCCGGCAGCCCGTGCGGCCCCGGTTGCTCGGTCGACCCGGTGAGCGTGAGCGACGCCAGATCGTCGATCGTGGCGACGCCGGCCGCCAGGAGGCGGTCGCGCTGCGTCAACCGGAGGCCGGCCACCAGCAGGACGTCGCGTGAGGCCGTGATCTCGGCGTCGCACCAGGCGCATCGTCCGCAGACGCTGTAGCGCTGGTCGCCCCAGGCGACCGGGGCGTCGGCCTCGAGCCGTTCGGCGACGATCCGCAGCAGGCGCGCACGACGGCGACGGTACACCGGCAGGATGTCGGCCACCGCGTGGGTGCTGACGGTGCCGTCTCCCAGAATGAGGTCGACGTCGTCGTCGACCGGGATCCCGGCCGTCTCCAGCTGCTCCACGTACGCGGCGAGCTGGAGGAGGGCGGTGACCTTCGGTGAGCGCGCGAGTTTGGTGTCCTGCACGCGATACCGGCCGTCGGGCCGGCGCACGATGAAGTCGGCGAAGCCGATGAACGAGCCGTCGAAGAACGCGGCCTGGAAGACGACCGGGGCTCCGTCGCGGAACGCCGTGATCGTCGACTCGACGGCTGCAGCGAGCGCCACCGCGTCCCGGACGTCGGGGCGGTCGAGCTCGACGACGCCGGTGCCGAACTCGGCGCGGTACGACTCGAGGACGCGCAGCTCGTGCTGGTCGCCGAGCTTGGAGGTGCGCATGAGCATCTCGTCCTCGGGCTCGACGATCGGTTCGATCCGACCGAGCTTCGCGTCGACCGTGCGCAGGAAGGCGAACTCGCAGTAGGAGGCGTTGGAGAGGTCGCTGGCGCTCGTGATGGCGGAACCGTCGAGGAGGAACATCGGTGCGGTGGGTGCCTTTCGAGACGACTGCTGCGGGGGCTGGTCCACCTCCGATCGCTGTCAGTCTGGCACGCACCACCGACCACAGCGCCGTCGCGGGACGCAGGCTGACGTCAGCCGAAGGGGAGCAGCCTGTGGAGCGGCGTCGGGGTTCCTCGACACCACGTCCCCTAGCCTGGACACCGACCACGACGCCACGGGACGGGACGGGACGCATCATGACCACCACGATCCAGGTCGTCGCGGGTGTCGCCTCACAGGGCGACACCGTACTCGCGTGTCGACGGGCACCCGGGCGGGCGTCCGGTGGACTGTGGGAGTTCCCCGGCGGCAAGGTCGAGCCCGGCGAGCGGCCGCAGGACGCGCTGACTCGCGAGCTGTACGAGGAGCTCGACGCCGACGTCTCCGTGGGAGCACTCCTCGACCGCTCCACCGTCCCGGTCGGGGATCTCGTCATCGACCTCGCCTGCTACGAGGTGACCTTCCGCGGCACGGTCCCGACCCACAGCACGGACCACGACGAACTGCGATGGGTCACGCGCCAGCAGCTCGGCGAACTCGACTGGGCGACGCCCGACCTCCCGATGGTCAGGCGACTCACCACCAGCTGACCCTGGAGTCGCCGAGCGTCAGTCGGCCGCGTCGAGCGGGATGCGCGCCAGCGTGCGTCCGCTGAGCACGAGATCGTCGTTGGTCGACGTGATCGCCAGTTCGGTGACCGTCCACTCGAACAGGGTGACGTCGCGCCAACGCTCGAGGAATGCCGCGAGCGCCGCGGTCTCGGCGGCGTCGAGCTCATCGCGGAAGTGGTGTAGGCCGACCCCGATGAGCGGTGCGGGACGCCCGCCGACGGCACGCTGGATGGGCGCGAAGGCGTCCGCGATGGCGGGGAGGTAACAGCGTCCGCGGTTGAAGCCGCCGATGACGGGGCCCGCCAGCCTGACCCGGAAGGGCGTGAACGCGCCGACGCTCGTCCGCAGGCCGTCGAGGAAGCCGGAGTCCGCGTCGATGGAGGAGAGCGTCGCGTGCAAGCGGTGGGCGCGTCGGAGCTCGATGCCCCGGGCGAGTTTGGGGGCGAAGGGTGCCGAGGCGAGATCGGCCTCGTAGCTCAGGAAGATCGGATCGACGAACAGCCGTTCGACCGGGACGGGGACGACGACCGCCAGGCGTGCCTCGGCGTACCGCCCGTCACGGTAGACGCCATCGGGGCTTGCGGCGAGCGCGAGCGGGTGGTCGGCGTCGATCAGGGGGAGCTGGGCGTACCGGTAGCGCTCGTCGAAGGTCAGCGCCTCACCTGGGCGGAAGGTGGAGCGGACCACGTCCCAGCTGCGGAGGGCGTCGTGCGGATGCGACGACGTGTCCGCAGCGCTCCTCGCCGTTTGGAACACATCGGCTTCGGACGCCCGGTCGGGGGATCCGCCGGTCACCGTCCGGATCAGACCCGTCGCGATGCCGGTCGGCAGCGCACCGATCGTGTTTCCGGACGTACCGGCGGGAGAGGGCATGTCGTGAGGTTAGTGGAGCCGTCGACCCAGCGCGTCGGGGACACCCCGAATTCGGGTGATCGACCCAATTCGCTGCACGGTCGACGCGAACGCCGACACCGTCGGCTGATCAGTGCGCCTTTCCGGCCTTCCAGTAGCCGCAGAACATGACGCGCTCCTTCGGCATGCCGCCACGGACCCAGAGCCGACGCACGTTCGCCGCCAGGGACTGCTCTCCGACGACCCACCCGTAGCACGGGGCGGACGGCACCCCGAGGGCCGTCGCGGCGGCCAGCGCCGCTCGGCCGGGGACGTCGTGCGGATCCTCCCGGACCACCCATCGCAGCTCGACCCCGTCCGGGACCCGCACGTCCTGCGCGTCGGCCGCGGAGGGGATCTCGACGATCGCCATCCCGACGGTCGACGCCGGAAGCGCGCTCAGGATGCCTGCGACGGCGGGGAGTCCGGTCTCGTCGGCGACCAGGAGCACCCGGTCGACGTCGGCCGGGAGGTTGAACATGCGCCCCTCGTCCAGCAGTGCCACCGCATCGCCCACCTCGCATGACTGGGCCCAGCTCGCCGCAGGCCCCGCAGTCCCCTCGGCGGCCGACCCGTGGATGACGAAGTCGATGTCCAGCTCCGGCCCGTCGGGCCCGTCGGGCCGGAAATCCCGCACCGTGTAGTTCCGGAGCACCGGTCGCACGGACTTGGAGATCGCGAGGTACTTGGCGTAGGCCAGCATGTCGAGCTTGGTCGGCAGCCGCTCGAGCCCGCCTTCGGAGACCGGGATGAAGAACCGGAACCACTGGTCGTAACCGAGGAAGGTGAAGTCGGCGATGTCACCGCCACCGAGGGTGACCCTGGCGATGTTCGGCGAGATACGCGAGCGGCGGACGACCCGCAGCGTGAGGAGGGTCGCCACCTCGGGTTTGATGCGCGCCGTCTCGGCATTCGTGCGAGCCACTCGAGCCTCTTCCTCCGGCGGCTCCGGCGGCCGCGACCGAGGCTACCCTAACTCAGGTCACCCTTACTTGGTGGAATCGGGTGCGACGGCGGCGACCTTCCGCGAACGGGCGTCGAGCAGCGCGAAGACGAGCGCCACGACCACGAAGCCGATCGTGACGAGGGTGCTGTTGCGGTACGCGTCGTGATAGACGTCGAGCGAGGCGCCCGACGCATCGCCACCGTTCTCCGAGTACACGGTCGCGTAGAAGGTGGCCGTCGCGGCGGCGAGTCCGACCGCGGTGCCGATGCGCTGGCCGAGCTGACCGATCGATCCGGCGACACCACCGGAGGCCACGGGGATGTCCGCGAGCATCAGTGTCTGGTTCGGAGAGATGACCGCGCCACCGCCGATGCCGGCGAGCAGCATCGCGGCACCCATCGCGTACGGCGTGATCTCCGGCGGCGTGATGAAGGCGAGGACCGAGTTGAGACTGAACCCCACCACGACCAGCACGAGCCCACCGACGACCAGGGGTCGTCCGAGTCGGTCGACGACCCGACCGCTCAACCACGAGCTGACGGCCGAGGCGAGGGCGAAGGGGATCGTGATCATGCCAGCGAAGACCGGCTCGAGCCCCAGCCCCTGCTGTACGAACAGCGTGAGCGTCAGGAAGGTGGCCGGCATCGCCGCGAAGTACGTCGTCGAGATCAGGACGCCGTTGCGGTAGCTGCCGAGCTTGAAGAGGGAGAAGTCGACGACGGGTGTCTTCCCGGCGCGTTGGTAGCGACCCTCCCACCAGGCGAAGAGGCCGGCGAAGACGGCGAACGCGACCAGCAACCACCAGCGCGCCGGGTCGTCGCCCGGGGAACCGGTCGTCAGGACGAACGGCAGCATGAGCGACAGCACGGCGAGACCGAGGAACACGATGCCCACCGGGTCGAGCGATCCGGCGCCCGCCTCGTGCGGCTGCTGCTTGGGCAGCAGTCGGGCGGCGATCGGCAACAGGATGATCGCGAGCGGGACGTTCATCCAGAAGAGCAGGCGCCAGCCGTCCTCCGGGCCGCCGATGGCGATGAGCAGGCCGCCGAGCGTCGGTCCGAACGCCGTCGAGAGGCCGATGATGGCTCCGAAGAGCCCGAAGGCGCGGCCGCGCTCCTTCCCCACGAACAACTGCTGGATGAGCCCGATGACCTGCGGCATCAGCAGACCCGCGGCGATGCCCTGGAGGATCCGCCCGCCGATGAGGACACCGACGCTCGGTGCGACGGCGCAGGCGAGACTGGCCGCCCCGAACACACTCAGGCCGATCATGAACATGCGACGCCGCGAGTGCAGGTCGCCGTAGCGCCCGGCGGGCACGAGGATCAGACCGAAGGCCAGGGCGTACCCGGCGACGATCAGCTGCAGGGCGGTCGGGCCGGCGTCGAGCGCCTCCTCGATCGACGGCAGTCCGACGTTGACCTTGGAGAGGTCGAGGATCGTGAGGGCGGCGACCGACACGCAGATGGCGAACGCGCGCCACTTCGTCCGGTCGTCGGGGGCGGTTCGCTCGTCAGTCATCCTGGCCAGCCTAGGCCCGCGTCAACCCGGTCCGCCCCGGCTTGACGGGCACGGATCCACCGTCCTGTGCAGCATCTTCAGCCTCAGAACCGGCTCAGACGATGACGGGGCAGCCGTCACGGGCTACGCTCGGAAGATGCATATGGATGCCCCTCGCGGGCTGCAAGACCCCGACGAACTGGCCGAACGACACCGCATGCTGGCCGAGTCGCCGGCACTCGCGCCGCTGCGCGACTGGTCGGACGCGATGATGACCCGCCGCGGACGGCGGCAGGCGGACCTCGTCCTCCCGCTCGTCGACCCGGCCGATGCGGCCGTCAACGCGAAGACACTGATCCTCCTCGACGCCCCGGGGACGCTCGCTCCCGACAGCCTCGACGCCCCGGGATCCGGCTTCGCCTCGGTCGACAACGACGACCCGATCGCCGAGAGCCTCTGGAATCTGCGGAACGACATCGGCTTCGACGACGTCATGGTGTGGAACATCGTCCCGTGGTACCTGAGCGCCGGACGGAAGAAGCCGAACGCGCCCGAGGTCGCTCAGGGAGCGATGGAACTGCGTGCCCTCCTGCCTCTCCTCAAGAACCTGCGCGTCGTCGTCCTCTGCGGACCCCACGCCCAGGACGGTTGGTGGAAGCACGTCGAGCCCCTGCTCGGCAACACCTACAGCGCCTTCAACGCTCCGCACCCCTCGCCGTTGTCGCTGAAGCAGCCGGGTCGTCGCGAGGAGATCGAGAAGGTCTTCGCCCGCGCCAAACAGGTCGCCGGCTGATCACACACCCCTTCCGCAACCCCCTCGCCCGTCGGGTGAGGGGGTTGCGTGCATCTGAGGCCTCGTTAGGGTCGATGGACGAGGAGAGGAGCATCACATGGACATCGGCACCATCGTCATCCTCGCCGCGCTCGTCCTCCTGACGATCGCGGCCGTCTGGTACGTGTCACGGCGCGACCGCGCCGCGCGCTCTGCCGACGAACACCACTCGCACGACAACGACGCGGAGGTCGAGCGCGAACGCGCGAGAGGCCTCGCGGAGGGCACCGGCGGCGTTCCGCGCCGCGGTGGTGGCCCGATGGGCGTCTGAGCCCGCGAGAGCGCAGAAACGGTCGCCATCCGCGAAGGATGGCGACCGTTTCTGCGCTCTCGGCGGAGGGCTCTAGACGAGCGGCGGGAGGCCCGCTGCGACGCGAGCGCCCAGCGTCTCGTCGACGGCGGTCCAGTAGGCGATGACCCGCGCACGGAGCTCGGGGCGCGTCACCTTCGAGACGTGGCCGATGATGTTGCCGACGAGACGGTCGCGGGCGGCGTCGTCGAGCACCTCGCGCACGAGGGTCCCGGCCTGGCCGAAGTCGTCGTCCTCGGCGTGCAGCGTCGCCGCTGCCCGCACGAGCTCGCCGTCGGACTGCCAGCCGTTGGACTCAGCGGCACGCGCTGGGTCGGCGTGGGCGCCACCGACCGAGTTGGGTGCGTAGACCGGCGCGTCCGCGTCGTTGAAGGTGTAGCGCATGGCGCCTTCCTTCGAGTAGGTGTGCACCGGCGCGTGCGGCGCGTTGACCGGCAGCTGCGCGTGGTTGGTGCCGACGCGGTAGCGGTGTGCGTCCGCGTAGCTGAAGATGCGGGCGAGGAGCATCTTGTCGGGGCTCGCAGCGATCCCGGGGACGAAGTTCGACGGCGCGAAGGTCGCCTGCTCGATCTGCGCGAAGTAGTTCTCGGGGTTGCGGTCGAGGGTCATCTTGCCGACCTCGATGAGCGGGTAGTCGCTGTGCGGCCAGACCTTGGTGAGGTCGAACGGGTTGAAGCGGTAGCCCGCGGCGTCGGCGTAGGGCATGACCTGCACGGACAGCGTCCAGCTCGGGTGCTCGCCTCGCGTGATGGCATCCGAGAGGTCGCGGATGTGGAAGTCCGCGTCCTCGCCGGCGATCTGATCGGCCTGGTCCTGCGTGAGGATCTCGATGCCCTGGTCGGTCTTGAAGTGGTACTTCACCCAGAAGCGCTCACCGGCGGCGTTGACCCACTGGTAGGTGTGCGAGCCGAACCCGTCCATGTGCCGCCAGGAGCCCGGCAGGCCTCGATCGCCCATGAGCCAGGTGACCTGGTGCGCGCTCTCGGGGGAGAGCGTCCAGAAGTCCCACTGCATGTCGTGGTCGCGCAGATGCGAGCCCGGGAGACGCTTCTGCGAGCGGATGAAGTCGGGGAACTTGATGCCGTCGCGGATGAAGAACACCGGCGTGTTGTTGCCGACGAGGTCGTAGTTGCCCTCGCTCGTGTAGAACTTCAGCGCGAAACCACGGGGGTCGCGCCAGGTGTCGGGGCTGCCCTGCTCACCGGCGACGGTGGAGAAGCGTGCGAGCATCTCGGTCTCGACGCCCGGCTGGAACAACGCGGCGCGCGTGAACCGGGAGACGTCGCCGGTCGTGACGAACCGTCCGAACGCACCGCCGCCCTTGGCGTGGACGACGCGCTCCGGCACCCGTTCGCGGTTGAACTGCGCGAGCTTCTCGACCAGGTAGTGGTCGTGGAGCGCGATCGCTCCGTCTGCGCCGACGCTCTGGGAGTGCTCGTCGCTCGCGACGGGTGCTCCGCTGTTGGTGGTGGTGTAGCTGGTCTCGGACATGTCTCTCCTCGAGGGTGGGGCTGGTCGGACGGTCGGATGGATTCAGCACTGCCACCTTGGCGGTGACAGCTGACGATCGGCATGGAGGTGCGGTCGAGTGGTCTGTGGAACGGCGTCAGGCGGCAGCCGCCTGGCACGCGGGGCACACTCCCCAGAACGTGATCTCTGCCGCGTCGATGACGTACCCCGCCGTGTCGTCGGGGAGCATGCATGGCGCCTCACCCTGCGTGCAGTCGACGTCGACGACGGCTCCGCACGAGCTGCACACCAGGTGATGGTGGTTGTCGTCGACGCGCAGCTCGTACCGGCCGGGATGGCCGTCCGGTTCGATCCTGCGCACGAGACCGACTGCGACGAAGGCGTTGAGCACGCTGTACACGGCCTGTGGGGAGGTCTGCGGGGCTCGCGGCTTCAAGGAGGCGACCACCTGCTCCACATCGGCGTGCGGTGTCCGGGCGAGGATGTCGAGGACGGCGAGGCGTCCCGTGGTCACGCGTAGCCCGGCTGCGCGGATCTTCGTGTTGAAGTCGTCCGTCGTCGACTCCACCTCCGATCCGTTCATGCAGCCACCGTACCGAGTAGTTTTGAATAAATCAAAATAAGGACTTCCCCTCCGTGTCTGCCCCGCAGCCACCCCAACTCTAATATCAGATATGAGTTGATGACCGGTTCGTGACGAAGGGTGTGGAGAACTCCTGGTGCCGGCAGGCTGGCGGCGGACTACAGCTCGACGGTCAGCAACGGCCGCAGCGAGCGCCGGGTCTCCTCGGCCATGTCCACCGAGTCACGGTCGAGCAGCCACTGCAGCTGGAGACCGTCCATCATCGCGATGAGCATGCGCGCTGCACTCGCGGGTTCGACGCCGGCCACCAACTGACCCTCGCGCGCCATCACCTCGAACGAGACGGTCATCCCGTCGATCAACCAGCTGTACCGCCGGACGAAGTGCTCGTGCGCCGGGTGGTCAGGTGAGGTCGCCTCGGCGGACAGGACGCAGTGGAGCTCGACGAGACCGGGGACGCGCATATTGTGCTCGACGAGACGGAGGAGCCCGCGGATGCCTTCGATGCCGCTCCCGATCTCGATGCCGGACTCCTCGCGATCCCGGTCGTCGCGGAAATCGAGGATCGCGGCGAGCAGGTCGTTCTTGGTCGGGAAGTGGTGGAGGAGGCCGGCCTGGCTCATCCCCACGCGCTCCGCGACCTCACGGAGCGATCCGCTGCGGAACCCCTGCTCGGCGAAGACGTCCATCCCCGCCTCGAGGATCTCCCGACGTCTCGCCGCCGTCTTGGCGTAGCTGCCGCGAGAGCGGCCCGTCTGCGTCACCGTCATCCTGCGATCGTATCGGGCGTGCGGTCCGACGACGAAGGGGTTCCCGAGTCGCCTCCAACCCGTACTTCCACAGGTGTCCAGCCCGGTACTTCCTCAGGTCGCTGTCGTACGGTGTCGCCATGAGACGCCCCATCGAGCCCGTGTACGACACCGCTGTCGGTGTCGGTCGCTCCCTCTTCGGCTTCTGGCGCCTGCGCCGTCACACCACCGGCGTCGAGCACCTGCCCGACGAGGGAGGCGCCGTGATCGCGATGACCCACTTCGGGTACCTGGAGTTCGCACTCGTCGAGTGGGCGACCGTCCTCCACAACCGCCGCCGCATCCGATTCATGGCCAAGCAAGGTGCCTTCGACCAGCCCGTCGTGGGCCGGCTCCTCAGGAGCATGCGGCACATCGCGGTCGACATGCGCGCCGGCGCGGCCGCCTACGCCGACGCCGTCGCAGCGCTCCGCAGCGGCGAGCTCGTCGGCGTGTTCCCCGAGGCCGGTGTCAGCGCCTCGTTCACCGTCCGCGACCTCAAGTCGGGCGCAGTCCGCCTCGCGCAGGAAGCCGGCGTGCCGATCATCCCCGTCGCGGTCTGGGGCGGTCATCGCCTCCTGACGAAGAACCACCGGGTCGGCTTCCGCGAGCGGTTCGGGGTCCCCGTGCACTTCTCGTTCGGCGAGCCGATCATCGTCGCGCCCGGCGACGACGTCGGCACGAGCACCGAGCAGCTCCGCGACCGCCTGCAGGGCATGATCGACGAGCTGCAACGCGACTATCCCGTCGACGGGACCGGGGCGTGGTGGCAACCTCGCGCCCTGGGCGGAACGGCTCCGACGCCTGCCGAGGCTGCAGCCGCCGACCTCGAACGCGAGCGCCGACGCGAGGCGCGTCGGCAGACGGCGAGCTGAGCGCACGTCCGCCGCGGTCTATCCTGTGGAGGTGCCACCTCTGACCTCGTCGACCCATCCCGCAGGGCATCGTCGCTCTGCCAGCCCGCGCCCCGAGCGGAGCGTGGCACCGTGAGTCGCGGGTGGAACGGCTTCGTCGCGAAGTCGACGTGGCTTCCGAAGGCCTGGCGCGAACGCGCTGAACGTGCGCTCTCGGAGGACCCCCCGACGCCGGCCACGCCGGCCACGAACGACGCCGAGTCCTCCGTGGACCGATCGCCACGGCGCATGCCGGATCCCGCGCCGCGGACGACACCGACGCCCCCTGCGCAGCAGCGCACCGGCTCGGAGCCGCTGGGCGATCGCGAGGGGCACGCAGCCCGGACGTACGTCGACGACGTGGCACCAGCAGAGGAGCACACCGCGACCCGCCTGGTGGATCCGGTCGCCCTCCCGGTCACCGCGTCGGCTCCGGTCGTCCCCCTGAGCGTCGCGATCACCGATTTCGAGCTCGCCGACGACTCCGTCATCGGCCCGGCGTCGGTCCTCGACAACCTCGAGCTCACGAAGGCCGCCGTGACCCGCGTCGCGTCGGCGATCCTCACGACCGAGGGCCCGATCGCCGTCCCTCGCCTCGTGACCATCGTCGCCCGGCGCTTCGGCGTCGACCGACCGTCCGAGGAGTCGCGCACCGAGCTGTCAGCCCTGGTGACGGAGGCGTTCGTCGTCCAGAACGGCTTCGCGTGGCCCACCGGACTCGACGTCGTCACGTGGCGAGGCGTCCGCAGGGTCGTGCATCGCGACCACCGCGCGGTCACCGACATCAGTCCCGCGGAGATCTGCAACGCCATGGAGCTCGTGATCACCGCGAGCCCCGAGCACGAGGTCGACCGCGAGCAGCTGCCGATGCAAGCGGCTTCGGTGCTCGGCTACGGTCGCCTCGGTGAGACCGCTCGACGCTGGCTCGATCTGACGCTCGCCCAGGCTGTGCTCCACGGTCGTCTCGTCGAGGACGGCGAACGCATCCGCCTGCCCTGACGGCGATCGTTCAGCGGACGGGCGGACCCTGCTGTCCGAACGGCAGGCTCGTGTCGGTGACGCCGTCGATGAAGGCGTCCATGCGCTGGAGGTTGAACCGGCCCTGGTCGTTGAGCAGGAACTGGTACTCGTGCTCGAGCCCTGGCCGGAAGTCCGGGTTGAAGATCATCGATTGCACGTCCACACCGAGACCCTGGAGCTTCGCCTTGAACTCGACGGACTGCGGGTAGAGGGGATCCCAGTTGCCGACCGTGATGTACGTCGGTGGATACTTCGCCGTCAGATAGTCGACGACGGAAGCGGACGCCACCTCCGGTCGGGTCTTGTAGTCGCGCGCTCCGAAGTACGACCAGAGCACCGTGTCGAGGAACCACCCGAAGCTGCCCTCGGCGTTGACCAGGCTGAGGTCGTAGGCCCCGCACGCGAGGACGACGCCGGCGAGCTGCTCCGGTTCGATCGGCGATTCGACCTTGATGGAGCTGGCGTACTCGGAGCTCGTGACCACGTTCGCGACCTGGGCGGCGATCTGGGCACCGGCGGAGTCGCCGGCGAGGATGAGCTTGGACGAATCCACGTTGAGCGCGCGAGCGTTGGCGTCGAGGTAGCCGAGCGAGTCGGCGACCTGCTCGATGGGCAACGGGTACTGGCCCTCCGGCGCGATCGTGTACTCGACCGCGACCGCCGTGTACCCCTCGCCGGCCAACACGCGCATGTAGTTCGAGATGAGTTCCTTGCTGCCGGAGATCCAGGCTCCGCCGTGCACCCACACGATCGTCGGGAGGGCGGCGCCACTGCCGCGCACCCCGTCGGGCGTGTAGACGTCGAGCAGCGCGTCCGCGTCGCCGGAGCGGTACGGGATGTCCTGTCGGACGTCGACACCGTCGGGGACGTACTTCACGAGGTCGGATTGCACGACCTTCGCCCGCTCGTCGAACGCCATGCGGATGACCATCGAGCCCGGCCACGGGGTCAGCTGCAACCAGACGAAGATCACCAGTGCGATGGCGAGGATCACGCCGATGATCCAGAACATGGTGTTGCGGACGACACGCAGGAAGCGCGCGAAGCCCGAGCGAGGGGGTGCTGTCCTCAAGCGATTCACCTCCTGGCGGGTCTGGACGGCGGCGCTGCCTGGCGGAACACGAACCTCCAGTCTCGCATTCGATCGGACACCCCCGGCGTCCCGGAAGTTTTTCGACGGATTTCGTGACGAATGCCCGCCGAGCTGCGTCTTACCCGATGACCGGACATCATCACCGGTTTCCAACGCAGACGAAGGAGAACGCCATGAGTGCATCGGACAAGATCCAGAACGCCGCTGAGGACCTCGCGGGCAAGGCGAAGGAAGCCCTGGGCAAGGTCACCGGCGACGACAGCAAGGTCGCAGAGGGCAAGGCCGACCAGACGAAGGCCGACGCCAAGAAGGCCGGCGAGAATGTCAAGGACGCGTTCAAGCACTAGTCCTCGCGATACAGTGGCTGCCCCCGCCCACCGGCGGGGGCGGTAACACGGTCGACCGGCACCCCGTTCGATCCAGCAATCACATTTGGAGACATCATGAGTTTTCTCGGCTTCCTGCTGCTCGGCCTCATCGCCGGCGCCATCGCCAAGGCGATCCTTCCGGGCCGTCAGGGCGGCGGTTGGTTGATCACGCTGCTGCTCGGCGTCGTCGGCGCACTGCTCGGCGGTTGGCTCGGCGGCATCCTCTTCGGCGCGAACCTCCAGGAGTTCTTCTCGCTGCAGACGTGGCTCCTCGCCATCGGCGGATCCATCGTCGTGCTCCTCATCTACGGCGCACTGACCCGCAACAAGAAGGCGTAAGCGCCTCCACACAGCATTCGGACGCCCGGCCCCTCCAAGGGGCCGGGCGTTCGTGCATGCGGCGACTGCGGCGTCGTGTCCGCTTTTCTGCGGACTGTACGATCTCACACTTCCTGTCAGGATGAAGAATGTCCAATGTAACCATCTGATATGAAAGGGAAGTGCTCATGGATTGTCTTCGAGAGCTGCTCGCGCTGCTGAGCCTGATCTGCGGTCGCGCCTGACCCACGCAAGACGGACGCCCGGCCCCTCACGCAGGGCCGGGCGTCCGGGCGTTTCATCGTGAGTCAGGCGTGCTGGCCCTCGTGCTCACCTTCGCCGATCTCCTCGACGAGCTTCGCGTTGAAGGCGGGCAGGTCGTCGGGCGTCCGGCTCGACACGAGTCCCTGATCGACGACGACCTCCTCGTCCACCCAGGACGCACCCGCGTTCCGCAGATCCGTCTTGAGGCTCGGGTAGCTCGTGAGCTCACGACCGCGGACGACGTCCGCCTCGATGAGGATCCACGCGCCGTGGCAGATCACCCCGACCGGCTTGCCCTGCTCGAAGAACGCCTTCGCGAAGGCGACCGAGGTCTCGTCCACGCGGAGGTCGTCCGCGTTGACCACGCCGCCCGGTAGCACGAGAGCGTGGTAGTCGTCGGAGGAGGCCTCGGCGACCGCGACGTCGACGGGCTGGACGTGTCCGTTCTTCCCGGTCACGTCCTGGGTGGCGGGCGACACCAGCCGGGCGGTCGCTCCGGCTCCGGTGACCGCCTCCCAGGGGCCCGTCAGTTCGCTGTCCTCGTAGCCGTCCGTGAGCAGGAAGGCCACCTGCTTGCCGTTGAGTGCTGCGCTCATACGTCGCTCCAATCCGTCCGCGTCGAGGAGCCGTCCGGCGCCTCGCCAGCGACGATACGCTCGGCTCCACGTCTCGGACCCGAGCTTCCGCCGAACGCGAACGGGGTTGCTCAGGCGTCGCAGGCGATACCGTCGCCGTCCCGATCGAGGTCGTAGACGTCGCTCCCGACGACGTACACCGGGCCAGGCGTGTACGCCGGTCCGTTACCGCTTCCGCCGGCGCAGTCGACGTCGCTGGCGATCGGAACGCACTGCCCCTCGTAGTTCGGGTCGCACCCTCCGCCTGCCGGATCGGCTACGGGAGCGGGAGGCGGCGGAGCGGGTTGCCGCGTCCCGACGGACGTCACCTGCGCGACCGGTTGGACCGACACGAGCTGCGCGACGAGTTCTCGAGTGATCTCGACCCCGGCTCGCGTGGTGACGCGGTAGGTGTTCGTCTGCTGCCCGGGGACGCCCGTCGTCGTCACGACGACCTGACCGACGTCGATGTTCGGGTCCTGCACCTCGCTCACCGTGAACGGGATCTCCACCACCTCGGTCACCTCGGTGACGACGTCGGTCGGGGTGGGGGACGGCGTTGCACTCGGCTTGGCGACGGACGTCCCCTCCGGAGCCGACAGCAGCGCCGCCGGCCGGGGCCCGACCGGGTGGATGGCCGCGTTGGCGCTTCCGCTCACGACGACCAGGCACAGGGCGGCACCGATCACGGCGGCCGCGATACCGCGGTTGCGGATCCCGAGGGAGGACACGCCACCACGGACGAGCGCGACCACGCCGATCACCACGGCCACCAGGGCGACGAGTGCGAGCATCGCCCAGAACGCGCCACCGACGGCGCTGACGAGCAACAGTGCTCCGACCAGGCTGAGCAGGACGATGTGGAGCGGACCGAGGCGGCGCGTACGCGTGGCCCCGGTAACAGCAGCAGCAGGGACGGCGACCGGGGGAGCGGGCACGGCCGCCGGCATGCGTTGCCCACCCCAACCGACTCCGGTCCACCATCGTTGCTGGCCGGGCTGCTCGGGATCGGGATACCAGCCTGCGGGAGAAGTCATGCCCTGATGCTGGGGCCCGGAGCACGACGGCACAAGGTCCCCGAGTGGGGCGGGAGGGGATTTCCTCCCGTGCCGTGTCACGGCGCGCGTCAGAGTCCGACGAAGCGGATGGTCTGCTGCAGGCGCGTGCGGATGTCGAACAGCTGGTTGCCGCCCATGCGGTCGACGCCCGGGAGACCGGTGCGGAGGAGGTCGGCCAGGCGGGAGCGCTCGACGAGGGCCGTGACCGGATGCTTGCGACCGATGAACTCCACCGACTCCGGGGTGGCGCCGTCCGGCACGACGATGACGGAAGCCGTGAACTTCACCCGGGCCGCCTTCGCGACGGTCCGCGCCGAGCGCACGATCGACCGCACGGGCTCCTCGCGAGGATCGAGCGTCTCCCCGACGACCTCTCCGCGGTGCACCCGGACCGGCCCACCCCAGTCCTCCGACTTGACCGCGAAGAGGCCGGTCGGGCCGAGGACGACGTGGTCGAGCTTCGCCTCGCCCGGGGCCAGGACATCGTGCCAGACCGTGTATCCGATGCCGAGCGTGGCCACGGTGCGCGCCGTCTGCTCCTCGGCGAGCGCGTTGGCCAACTGGTGCCGGATCTCGCGCGGAGCCGAGCGGACGAGCTTCGGGTCGTAGGGGTCGTCGAGTGGGACACCACGGCCGACCCACTCCCGGATGAGCCCGAGGTAGGCCTCCCGCGAGTCTCCGCCGGGGTGTCCGTAGGCACGAGCGCGAGGGCGTGAGTCGGCGCGCTGCGTACCCGACCGACCAGTGGTCGACGCCGACCAGGTCGGAGCGTCGTCGTCGCCCGCGTCGGAGGACGGCACGTTGCGCCCCCGGTCGTAGGCGGCCCGGTCCTGCTCGGTTCCGACGCGCTCCCAGGCGAGCTGGACGGCGTTGAACTGCCGCGCGCTTCCGCCGAGGTCGGGGTGGGTCTCGCGCATGAGCCGTCGGTAGGCCCTCCGGAGCTCGTCCTGCGTCGCCGTCGTGCTCACGCCGAGCACCTCGTACGGGCTGGCTGAGAGTGGGCTCTCCGGCATGGAGGGTGGTCGCTTTCGTCGGCGGCGTCGGTCGGTCCGACACGGCAGACTATCGCCATCACCTGGAAGACCGCCCGAACCGGCACCCTGTCGGGGCTGTGGACAACTCCAGCGAGCACCGCCTCACGGACGACGGCGTCCTCATCGCCCAGGCACGGTTCCACGACGAGTAGGGCCAGCGTGCCTGAACACTCAGGAGCTCGGCAGGAGGATCCCGTCGTCCAGCAGTGCGCGGACCCGGGGGAGGAGTTCGACGCGGAGTTCCGCCGCATCGACCTCGACGAGCTGGGCGATCGCGTCGATGATGGCTCCCAGGGTCAACTCGCCGTCGCAGGCCCCGACAAGCCCCGCCAGGCCTGTGTCGATGCCCACCGAGCGGGCCAAGCCGCCACCCTGCCGCAGGGTCATCGCCGTCGGGTCCTCGTCCCCGGGCCAGTAGTGGCGCTCCTCGGTGACGTCGCCCGCGAGGATGACGCGTTCGCGGAGCAGTCGTTCGTCGTCGAGCGCCACCTGCCAGTCGTGAGCGAGGAGACACACGGCGAGGTGCGCACCCAGCCCGCCGGAGTTCGAGCCCGCCTGCCCGTGCAGCCGCTCGAAGCGGCGCAGCGGAGTGGACGGGTCCGATCGACGGAGCAGCACATACCCGAACCCGACGCCGGTCACGGCCCGAGCCGCGAAGTCGTCGAGCCACGCCCCCGCGAGGCGCTCGAACTCCGGCGTCCCGAGCCGTGTGCCACCGTCCCGGATCCAAGTCTCCGCGTACTCGGCCGGATCCTGCACCTCGCGCTCGATGACCCAGGCGTCGACCGGTTCCGGACTGCGCTCCACCCACCCGGCCACGCGCTCGAGCCCGTCGGCACCGTCGCGGTACTCCCAGTTCCCGAGGAACTGCGCGACGCCGCCGGGCGTCAGATGCCGGGCGACCTCGAGGAACACGGACTCGACGAGCGCATCGCCGACGAGACCGCCGTCGCGGTACTCGTAGCTCGGCACGCCCTCGGCACGCGGGGTGATGACGAACGGCGGGTTGGAGACGATGCGGTCGAACCGCTCTCCGGCGACGGGTTCGAACATGCTGCCGTGGCGGAATTCGATCGAGTCGATGCCGTTCAGGCGCGCATTGAGTGCGGCGAGCTCGAGGGCTCGCTCGGAGATGTCCGTCGCGACCACGTGATCCGCGATCCGCGACAGGTGGAGGGCCTGGATGCCGCAACCCGTCCCGAGGTCGAGTGCGGTTCCGACCCGCTCGGGCAAGATGATGCCGCTCAGGGTCATCGACGCGCCGCCGACCCCGAGGACGTGCTCCTCGCCGAGCTCGTGACCCAGCGCGAGCTCGCCGAGGTCGGAGGCGATCCACCAGGCACCGCTCCCGTTGGCGTCGACCCAGGCGTACGGACGCAGATCGATGGCCGGGGCGACCGATCCGTCGTCGCTCAGACCGACGAGACCGAGCGCCACCGCGCCGTCGAGACCGAGCGACGGCAATGCACGCGTCGCGTCATCGGCCGCCACGGCGACGCCGAGCACGAAGAGCGTCGCCAGTGTCGCGATCGGTTCCGCCCCCACGGTCCGGCGGCGTTCGTCGAGCGAGCGGATCGCCACGACCCGGTTGGAGCGGTGCAGGGCGGCCTCGGCCGTCTCACCCCAGAGGCCGCGCACCCGTTCCACCGTGTACCCGGCCGCGTCGAGGTCGGAACGGAGGAGGTCGATCAGTCGCTGGTCCACGCCCACCAGTGTGCCAGCTGCAGGGTGGGCCGAGCCGCCCACCCCGCAGCCGCCGTCAACGATCCGTGGTGAGCATGGCGTCGACGTCCTCATCGGTCTGCTCGTCGTGCTCCTCGACCTCGCGCTGCGCGGCCTTCGCCTCGCGCTTCCGCTCGCGCTTCGCCAGACGGCGCTCGGTCCGTCGCTCCAACAGCAGGTACAGCACCGGCACGAGGATGAGCGTCAGGAGCGTCGACGACACCAGACCACCGATCACGACGATCGCGAGCGACTGCGAGATGAACACCCCGCCGCCCGTGAGACCGAGCGACATCGGCACGAGCGCGAAGATGGTCGCGCAGGCAGTCATGATGATCGGCCGCAGACGGAGTCGGGCTCCGTGCAAGACCGCGTCGTCGATGCCGTCGCCCCGAGCCCGGTACGAGTTGACCAGGTCGATGAGGACGATCGCGTTCGTGACGACGATTCCGATGAGCATCAGGAGGCCGATCATCGAGGGGATGCCGAGCGGTGTCCCCGTGATGAGCAGGGCCGCGATCGCGCCGGTCGCCGCGAAGGGCACGGATACCAGCAGGATGAGCGGCTGCAAGAGACTCCGGAACGTCGCCACCATGACGATGAAGACGAGCACGATCGCGATGAGCATCGCGAGGCCGAGCTGCGCGAACGACTCCTCCTGGTCCTGGGCGACACCACCGACCGAGGCCGTGACCCCGCTCGGCAGGTCCAGGCCGGCGAGGCCCTCCCGGACGGCGAGCGTCGTCGCACTGAGGTCGTCACCCGTCGGCGTCGCCGACACGGTCACGGTCCGGACGCCGTCGATGCGCGTGATCGCCGCTGCGGCACGTTCCTCGCCCACCTGCGCGACGGCGCTGACCGGGATCGGGACGGCGCTGACGTTGGCGAGGTCCTTCTGCGCCTGGGTGAGGCGGTCCGCCTCCACCTGCTGCTCGGCGGCCTCGCTCTCAGCGTCCCGCATCGCGGTCAGCTGCTCGTCGATGGTCGTGATCGAGCCCTGGAGCTGGGAGATGGCGTCGCTCAGCCCGGCGAGTTGAGCGGCACGGGCCTCGTAGGCCTGTCGTGCCGCCTCCTCCTCCGGTGTCGTGGGCGTGACCGGCGGCACCTCGACGGGAGCCGCTTGCAGCGCGCTCAGCTGAGCCCGCAGGGCGTCGAGCTGCGATGCCGCGGTCGAGCGTGCCTCCTGGAGTTCCGAGCGCTGGGTCGCGGCCTGGGATGCCGCCTCATCCTTCGCGCGCTGGGTGGCCTCGTCCTGCTCGGCCGTGAGGGCGTCGGTCGCAGCCTTCTGAGCCGCGGCCTGCTGCAAGGCACTGACCGGAAGGGGGAGGGCGGCGATCTCGGCCGGCGTCGTGCCGACCCGCTGCGAGCGCACGATGATGTCGCGAGACGCTCCCTCGAGGATGACCGAACCCATCGGTGTGCCGCGGAGTGCACTGGCGATGGCCTGGCCGACCTGTTCCTGCGTGAAGCCGTACCGGGCGGCGGCGGCGCGGTCGACGTTCACCTTGAGCAGGCCCTGCTCGTCGGCGAGGTCGCTCGTCGCATCGCGGAGGCCGTCCGTGCCGCCGAGCATGTCCTGTACCGCGGCAGCCGCTGTGGCGAGCGCCACGGGGTCCTCGCCCTGCAGTGTGACCTCCATGCCGCCTCCGCCACCGGTGAATCCGCCGGCAGCGTCGCCGACGGTGACCTCGCCGACGTCGTCGAGCTTCGCCACGGCGTCCCGGATGGTGTCGGCGACGCCCTCGCGTGAGCTCTCCTCACCGACGGTCACGCTGATCTGTGCCGTGTTGCTCGAGCCGTTCCCACCGACGGTGGTCAAGTATCCGGAGACGCCCGCGGTCTTCGCGAGGACCGCTTCGACGGCCGCGGCCGCGTCGCTGGTCACATCCAGGCTCGTCCCCTCGGGGAGTTCCTGCGTGACCGTGACGGTGTTCTCGCCCCCGATGTCGCCGAGGTAGTCGGTCTTCAGGAACCCGGCCGAGACGATCGTCCCGGCGAACACGACCGCCGCCACGAGCAGGGTCACGACCGGACGCTTCAGGGCGGTGCGCAGGACCGGCAGGTAGGCCCGCTGCAGCTTCGAGTACGCCTCGGACTCGTCTTCGACTGCGGACGCCTCTCCGGTGGCCGCTTCGTCGGTGGCCGTGCCCACACCCGGGGCGGAGGAGCCTCGCATGAACCAGTACGCGAGCACCGGCACGATCGTGAGCGACACCACGAGGGAGGCGATGAGCGCGACCGACACGGTGACGGCGAACGGCCGGAACAGCTCGCCGACCGTCCCGCCGACGAAGGCGACCGGGAGGAACACGGCCACCGTCGTGATCGTCGACGCGGTCACGGCCCCGGCGACCTCACGGACAGCGTCGACGACACTCGCGGTCGTCATCGCGCGCCCGGTGTGCCGTCGTTTGATGTTCTCGATCACCACGATGGAGTCGTCGACCACTCGCCCGACGGCGACGGTCAGCGCCGCGAGCGTGAAGATGTTGAGTGAGTAGTCGCCGATCCACAGCCCGATCATGGCGATGAGGAGGGAGAGCGGGATCGACACGGCCGTGATGATCGTGGACCGGATCGACAGGAGGAAGACCAGGATGACGATGATCGCGAACAACAGTCCGAGCCCGCCCTCGATGGAGAGGTCGTGGATCGACTGCTCGACCATCGGCGACTGATCGAAGACGACGGTGAACGCCGCACCCGAGCCGAGCTCCTGCTCAAGCCCGGGGAGGGCGTCACGGATGGTGTGGGCCAGTTGGACGGCGTTGGCCGACGGGTCCTTGAGGATCGTGAGCGACAGCGACGGGAGACCGTCCGCCCGGGCGATGGAGGTCTCGGCTGCGGGCACGAGCTCCACGTCCGCGACGGCGGAGAGCGCGAAGGGCCCGTCCTCGTGCTGGATGGGGAGGGCCTGCACCTCGGCGAGGGAGCTGACGGGCGAGCCGACCTCGATCGAGAGTTCCTTGCCGGCGTCGACGCTCGTCCCGGCAGCCGTGATGACACCACTCGCTTGGACGGCCGCCATGACCTCCTCGGCGGTCACCTTCTTGGCCGCGAGGTCGGCCGGACGCATCGTGATGACGAGCTGTGTGGCGTTCTCGCCCGCGAGATCGACCTGGCGCACACCGGCGATCCCACGGAGCGCGGGGAGCACGGTGGTCTCGACCCTGCCCGCGAACTCACCGGACTCGTCCTCAGAGGCGACCGCGAGCTGCAGCACGGGGATGTCGTCGCTCCCGCCGGCGTAGACCTCGGTGGTGGTGTCGTTCGGAAGCGTGCTCTTCAAGCCGGCGAGGGCGCTGCGGATGTCGCCGACGATCTTCTCGTCGTCCTGGCCGAAGTCCCAGCTCACCTGCACGGAGGTGGAACCGCTGACGGACGTCGAGGTGACGCCGGTGACGCCCTTGACCCCCTGCACCGCCTGCTCGACGGGCTTCGTGACCTCGCGCTCCACCGACGACGGCGAGGCGCCGGGGTACGTCGCGGCCACGACGGCACCCGGCTGCTGCACGGAGGGCAGCAGTTCCTGCTTCAGGGAACCGACCGCGAAGAGTCCGAAGGCGACGATCGCCGCGGTGATGAGGCCGACGATCAGTCGATTGGCGAGGCTGAGCCTCGTGAGGAATGACATGGAAGGACGGGCCTCTCGGTCGCGGAGTGGGCGCGATCCGCCCCACTCCACGCTATGGAGCGCCGCCACCGACCACATCCGCACGAGGATGGACCTGACGCGACCGTGGCATCCGCCGATCGGACGACATCGGTGGTCCTGCGGTACCAGCCTCGGCCGCGAGGGAGCTGCACCTTGACGGCACGGTCCACCGATACCGGGCGTACCCTTGATACCCGAGTGCGCGCCGCGGGGTGCGCCGGAGCGAGGAGGGTACGTGGATCTGCAGGCCGTCGACCTCCCCAGGTTGCGCCGCGACGCACAGCTCGAGCGCGAGGTGATCATCGAGCACCGCGCCCGCGACGGCGAGGACCCCTGGGACTTCCTGCCCTCGATGCCGACGGTCGACGAGCTCGTCGTCGCCGTCCTCCGGGACGACGCGCTGCACGCTCGGGGTCTGGCCGCCCAACACGCGATGGCGCGGCTGGCCGGGTACTCGTCGCTCGACGACGCCCAGGATCACCGCGACAACGCGGACCACCTGGAGTACGAGGTGCTCCGTGAGATCGCCCGCGTGCACCCCGAGTTGACCCGAGCGGTGTGGCGGATGTCCGGCAAGGTCGCCCGGCCGCCGTGGGAGGGCGACGACGCCGAGTGATCGCGCGTGACAAGACGATCCACCAGGCGCATAATCAGAATATGCAGCCAGCTGATCGTTTCCGCGCATGACGGAATCCACGCCCTCCGCGAAGCCTGAGCGACCGGTGTCGGACCGTCGCAAGTGGTTCGGCCTCGTCGTCATCAGCATCGCCGTCGCCCTCATCATCGTCGACTCGACGATCGTCAACGTGGCGATCCCGTCGATCGTCGACGACCTGGGGATCTCCTCGACCCAGGTGCAGTGGGTCCAGGAGTCCTACACGCTCGTCTTCGCCGCGCTGCTCATCGTCTTCGGCACGCTCGCCGACCGCTTCGGCCGTCGTCGGATGCTGCTCGTCGGCGTCGTCGTCTTCGGCGGAGCCTCCGTGTTCGCCGCCCTCGCGCCGACGGGCGACCTCCTGATCCTGTCCCGGGTGATCCAGGGCGTCGGCGGCGCGATGATCCTGCCGACGACCCTCTCGATCATCAACGCGACCTTCCGAGGCCGCGACCGCGCGATCGCCTTCGCGGTGTGGGGCTCCACGATCGGGGGCATGGTGGCGGTCGGTCCGCTCCTCGGCGGCTGGCTCACCACCGACTTCTCCTGGCGCTGGGCGTTCGGGATCAACGTGCCCCTCGGCGTCCTCATCATCGTCGGACTCCTCCTGTTCGTGGGGGAGTCGCGGGAACCCGCGACCGACCGCATCGACGTCGTCGGCGCAGTCCTGTCGATCCTGACGAGCGCGTCCCTCGTCTACGGACTCATCGAGGGCCGGAGTCTCGGATGGTGGCTCACGGACGATCCACTCGTCATCGGGGACTGGACTTGGCCGTTCACCCTTTCCCCGGTACCTGTGGCCCTCATGGTCGCGGTCGTCGCAGGTGTCGCGTTCGTCCTCTGGGGACGCCATCGGATGCGCCAGGGGCGCAGCACGATCATCGCGTTCTCCCTGTTCTCGCTGCCGTCGTTCCGGAACGGCAACATCGCCGCCCTCATCGTCTCGCTGGGGGAGTTCGGCATCATCCTCTCGCTGCCGATCTGGCTCCAGTTCGTCCTCGGCTACAGCGCACTGCAGACCGGTCTGATCCTCCTGGCCCTCGCGATCGGTTCCTTCGTCGCGAGCGGGTTCGCCGGCGCGTTCGGCAACCGGGTCGCGCCCGTCCTGATCGTCCGCGTCGGCCTCGTCGCGGAGATCATCGGTGTCGCGGGCATCGGGCTGGTCGTCGGGCCGGCGACCGAATGGTTCGCGATCGTGCCGTTCCTGTTCGTCTACGGCTTCGGCGTCGGTCTCGCCACCGCACAGCTGACGGGCGTCGTCCTGAAGGACGTGCCCGTCGAGCAGAGCGGCCAGGGCTCCGGGACGCAGAGCACGGCGAGGCAGATCGGCTCGGCACTCGGTATCGCCGTCCTCGGGACCATCCTCTTCGTGAGTACGGCGTCGGTCCTCGACGGACGACTCGAGGACGCCGGTGTGCCGAGCGCGCAGCGCGACGCCCTCGTGACGAGTTTCGTCGACAGCTCAGGTGCCGCCATCGCCGGTCTCGACGCGAACCCCGCGACCGCGACGGTCGCCGAGGACGCCAGGATCGCCCTGTCCGACGGCACCCGCTCAGCGGCGTTCGCGGCCGCAGGATTCCTGGCGGTCGGCTTCCTCGCCACCCTGTCGCTCGGCGCCGGGCGCCGGGAGGAACGACCGGGCGAAGCCGGAGCACGAGTGGACGGGAAGGACCCGTCCGAGTCGTCCGCCCCCGCCCCGCGGGCGTAGGGCTCGAGGCCGCCTCACACCCCGGCGACCTCCGCACCGGCGCCGCCCGGGGCGCAAGCATCCAGGTTCGACTGGGAGGCCCCCGTACAATCGTCACCGGATGGCTCCGCCCGAGCGGATCGTCCCCACCGCCCATGACACATCACCGCCACCGCCCACGCCTCCTCAGCGCCCTCGCAGCAGCCGCGCTGTCGTTCGCCGTGGTGTCCGCCGGCGGTTGGTCCACGGGTTCCAGCGCGATCGCCTCGCCGGAGACGAGCGCGAACACGGCATCGACTCCCGACGGTCTCGTTTCCGTCGAGGTGAGCCCGAGCAACGGGGGAGCGGTCGAACCCTCGTCCCTCACCTCGTTCGGCATCACGCTCACGAACGGCACCGACGCCGACCTCCCCGCCGGCTCCGTGTCCGTGGCGGTCACCACGGCGCGGATCACCGGCACGGAGGCGCTCGACGCCTGGCTCGACACGACCGGGGCGGACGCGGCCGCGACGCCCGCCGGCACCACCGTGGTGCGGACGATCGACATCCCCGAGCTCATCGCCGGACAGCAGTACGTCGTCAGCGGGCTCGACTTCACTCCTCCGGCGCTGGGGTTCGATGACGCCGACGCCTGGGGTTCCTACGGCGTCTCAGCCGGCTATGTCGCCGGCGACACGGCGGCCGGAGGTCGGACGGCGCTCGTCTGGAGGGCGCAAGGCCAACCCACGACCGCCTCCGTCGCGCTCGTCGCCCCGCTCACCGTGCCCCTCAGCTACGGCGGACTCCTCGATGCGGACGAACTCGCCGAGCTCACGGCCGACGACGGTGCGCTCGCGACGCAGCTCGACGCACTCTTCGGCGAGCAGATCGCGCTCGGGATCGACCCACGCATCATCGTGTCCATCCGTGCGCTCGGCACGCGCGCACCGGAGAGCGCCGTCGCCTGGCTCGCCCGCCTCGAGGCCGCCCCGAACGAGACCTTCGCGCTCCAGTACGGCGACGCCGAACCCGCCGTCCAGGCCGAAGCCGGCCTCGACCGACTGCTGAGCCCGAGCTCGTTCTCCTTCGCCCTGAACATCGCCGACTTCCCCGTCGTGCAGCCGACCGAGACGCCCACCCCGACCACGTCGCCGACCACCGGCCCCGACGACGGCCAGCCGACTCCACAGGCCGGCTCCTCACCGGCCGCGTCCTCCGACTCATCGGCGGCAGCCACTCCGTCGGACGAGCCGGCACCCACACCGAGCCCCTCCGAGACCCCTGGCCAGGCCGTGCCGACCGTTCCGACCATGGACGAGCTCCTCAGCTGGAGTTACTCGCTCCCCAGCATCGTGTGGGCGGGAGGCGCGGTGACCGATGCGGATCTCGCCGTCTTCGCAGCATCTGGTGGAACGGTCACGATGCTCGACTCCGCGAACACGACCGACACCGGACAGTCCGTGCGCGCCTCGGCGACGGTCGGCACGGCGCAGACGCTGCTGGCCGACCACGGCCTCGCCGAGTCGCTGGGCGAGGCCGCCGCGGCCACGACGGACGCCGCCTTCGAGAGCGCCATCGCCGACGTGAACGCGCGGGCGGCCGCCATCGGCACGGAGGGTTCGACCGGCGGAACGGTCGTCGCCGTGCTGCCTCGCGGAGTCGACGCGACGCTCCCAGCCCTCGGCGACACCGTCAACGCACTCCGCTCCCTGCCGGCCACCGCGCAGACCTCCCTCGCGGCGACGCTCGCCGAGCCTCCGGCCGCGGCGACGCTCGGGGCGATGGCGCCCGACAGCGAACGTGTGTCCGACGTTCAGGTCCTCCTCGACGAGGAACAGGACGTCACCGCGTTCTCCTCGGTGCTCGACGAACCCGAGCTGCTGACCGGACGGGAACGCGCCACCCTGCTCTCCAGCCTCGCAGCCGGCTGGCTGCGTGCAGAGGGCGACTGGGGGTCGGCAGTCACCGCGCAGCAGGAACGTACGGACACGGTCCTCGCATCGGTGCGCGTCACCGACAGCAGTCGCATCAACATGGTCGGCGGCGAGGTGTCCCTGCCGTTCGCTGTGCGCAACGACCTGCCCTATCCCGTCACCGTGGTCATGGAGGCCTCACCGAGCAACGGTCGGTTGAGCATCTCCGGTTCCGTGACGCAGGAGATCGCCGCGGACTCGCGCGCCACCGTGCTCGTCCCCGTGCAGTCGCAGATCGGCAACGGCGACGTCACCCTCCGGCTGCAACTCTTCAGCACCAGCGGGCAGGCGATCGGTGAACAGTCGTTCGTGGGCGTGAACGTCCGCGCCGACTGGGAGGGCATCGGTGCCGTCGTCCTCGCCCTGCTCGTCGCCCTGCTGTTCGTCAGCGGTGTGGTCCGCATGGTGCTGAGCCGACGAGCCAAGCGACGCGGATCGGGTGCCCCGTCCGTCGCCTCCGCAGGTGCTCCGGACAGCGGTCAGCCCCCAGGCGATGAGCCCCAGGTAGAGTCGTCACCCGGACGACAGGAGACGAATGGCTGACGGCATCGGCAGGGCGAGCGCGCTCCTCGCCTCGGGAACCCTCGTCTCCCGACTGCTCGGCTTCGTCAAGGCGATCCTCGTGGCTCAGGCCATCGGCGTCCTGGTCATCGGCGACACCTTCGCGATCGCCAACCAGCTCCCGAACACGATCTACGTCATCATCGGTGGTGGCGTGCTCAGCGCCGTGCTCGTGCCGCAGATCGTCCGTGCGGGGATCCACGCCGACGGTGGCAACGCGTACATCAACAAGCTCATCACCATCACCCTCGTCTTCATCGGCGGGGCCACCGCGCTCATCACCCTGCTCGCACCCGTGTTCGTGTTCATCGTCGCCGCGACGCTGTCGCCTGATCAATTCGCGCTCGCGACGGCGTTCGCCTACTGGTGTCTCCCGCAGATCCTGTTCTACGCGCTCTACACCGTCCTCGGCGAGGTCCTGAACGCACGCAAGATGTTCGGGCCGTTCACCTGGGCACCAGTGCTCAACAACGTCATCGCGATCGCCGGGCTGATCGCCTTCATCACCCTGTACGGCAGCGGCGACCTCGCGGTCAGCGAGTGGACCGACGGTCGAACGGTGCTCCTCGCAGGCTCCGCCACCCTCGGCGTCGTCGTCCAGGCCGCGTTCCTCATGCTGTTCTGGCGTCGAGCCGGACTACGTTTCCGACCGGACTTCCACTGGCGAGGCGTCGGCCTCCGCGCCACCGGGCGGATCGCCAGCTGGACCTTCGGCATGCTGCTCCTGACGACCGGTGCGGGGATCGTCGAGACCCAGATCGTCGCTTCCGTGAGCAAGCAGGGACCCTCGGTCGCGATCCTCAACTACGCCTGGCTGATCTTCATGCTCCCGCACTCGATCATCACCGTCTCGATCGCGACGGCCTATTTCACGCGGATGAGCGAGCACGCGCAGGGCACGCGCGAGCGCGGGCGAGACGTCCGGCGACTCCAGGTCGACATCTCCGGGGCCATCCGCGTCGTGAGCGTCCTCATCGTGCTCGCGGCGGCCGTCATCATGGTGGTCGCCGTGCCGTTCGGCAGTGTCTTCGCCGAGACGTTCGAACAGGCACAGGCGATGGGCGGCATCATCATCGCCTTCATGATCGGGCTCGTCCCCTTCTGCATCCTCTTCGTCCTGCAGCGCGCGTTCTACGCCCTCGGAGACACGAAGACGCCCTTCTTCTTCACCCTGTTCCAGACCCTTCTCTTCGTCCTCCTGGCGCTGATCGTGCTGCTGGTCCTCCCGCCGCATCTGGTGGCTGCCGGCGTCGCGCTCGCCATCACGATCGCATGCGTCGCGCAGACCGTGGTCGCCGCGCTGTTGCTCCGTCGTCGGCTCGGGGGTCTCGACGGCCGACGCATCGTCCTGAGCCTGGTCCGGTTCATCACCGCCGCCGTGCCTGCGGCTGTGGTCGGAGTCGTCGTGCTGCTGCTGCTCGGTGGTGTCAGCGAGGAGGGGTTCCCGACCGCCACGATCCCCGGCGCCATCGTCACCATGGCCGTCGTCGGGGCGGCGATGGCCGCCGTGTACCTCGCGGTGCTCGCCCTCCTGCGCACTCCCGAGCTCAAGGCGGCCTTGGCGCCCGTCCTCGCCAGGTTCGGGCGCTGACACCCGCGCGTCGACACCACCTCGATCACACCGGCTGAGAGCTGCCCGAGGCCCCGAGGGGAGCGGAATAGCGGCCGGTTAGGATGTGTTACACCACTCGGAACCCCGGAACCCACCTGGTCCGGGAGCCCACGAACCACTGAGGAGCATCGTGCGTCAGGTCATCATCATCGGATCAGGACCCGCCGGCTACACGGCGGCGATCTACGCTGCCCGCGCCTCGCTGCAGCCGCTGCTCGTCGCGTCATCGGTCGAGGCCGGCGGCGAGCTCATGAACACCACCGAGATCGAGAACTTCCCCGGCTTCCCCGAGGGCATCCAGGGCCCCGAGCTCATGATGAAGCTCCAGGAGCAGGCCGAGCGGTTCGGCACCGAGGTCCTCTACGACGACGTCACCGAGCTCAAGCTCGACGGCGACGTCAAGACGGTCACCCTCGGCAACGGACAGGTGCACGAGGCCCACACCGTGATCTTCGCCACCGGCTCCGCCTACCGCAAGCTCGGCCTCCACGACGAAGAGCGACTCTCCGGCCACGGTGTGTCCTGGTGCGCCACCTGCGACGGCTTCTTCTTCAAGGAGAAGACGATCGCGGTCATCGGCGGCGGCGACAGCGCCATGGAGGAGGCCACCTTCCTCACGCGGTTCGCGTCGAAGGTGTACGTCATCCACCGCAAGGACACCCTCCGCGCGTCGAAGATCATGCAGGACCGCGCGTTCGCGAACGAGAAGATCGAGTTCATCTGGAACAGTGAAGTCGCCGGCATCACCGGTGCCGACGCCGTCGACGGCGTGACGCTGCGCTCGACCACCGATGGCACGGAGACCCACCTGCCACTCGGAGGCCTGTTCATCGCGATCGGCAACGACCCGCGCACGCACCTCATCCACGGCCAGCTGGAGCTCGCCCCCGAGGGCACGATCGCCGTCAAGGGCCGCTCGTCGAAGACCAACCTCCCCGGCGTCTTCGCCGCAGGCGACGTCATCGACCCCACGTACCGACAGGCCATCACCGCGGCCGGCAGCGGCACCATCGCCGCCCTCGACGCGGAGCACTACCTCGCAGACCTCGAGCAGGCTACTGGGGAGGCGTCGGCCATCGGCGAAGCACAGACGGCCGGTCGTCCGCAGCCGGCCGACCCCGTGCTCACCACCACCGTTTGATCGACGGCCAGGCTGTCGGCCTGGCCACCACGAAGGAGAACACTCATGTCAGATGCAGTCACCGAGGCCACGTTCGACGAACTGGTCATCAACAGCGACAAGCCCGTCCTCGTCGACTTCTGGGCCGCCTGGTGCGGTCCGTGTCGCGCGGTCGGCCCGATCCTCGACACGATCGGCTCCGAGAACAGCGACAAGATCACCGTTCTCAAGCTGAACGTCGACGAGAACCCGAACCTGGCCATGAAGTACCAGATCACCTCCATCCCCGCGATGAAGGTCTTCAAGGGCGGCGAGGTCGTGCAGACCGTCATCGGTGCCAAGCCGAAGGCAGCACTCGAGAAGGATCTCGCAGCTTTCCTCGCCTGATCAGGTTTTTCTGAATCACGGAACCGCCCGGCTCTCATGAGTCGGGCGGTTCTTCGTTGTCAGGCCGTTTCACGTGAAACGTTGTGAATTGCCGTTTGGCCAGGGATTTTCAAATCGGATGATGTATTTATGGCACTTCGACAGGCTCAGTGACCGGGGTGGAGTGATCCGCCGGCCGGCCCCTGCGCCCGCCATCCCGGTTTCTGTGGCCCCCATCCCGGTTCCTGTACCCGCCATTTCGGTCCCCGAGCTTGTCGAAGGGCATGAGCAACCTCGCGGCCGAACGGTCCATGTTTCACGTGAAACAGGGTCAGGAAGACTGGCCGAATCCGGACTCGCCAAGCTCGCTCAGAATGCGGTTCAGGTCGGCGATGGTCGCGAACTCCACGACCATCTGTCCCTTCTTCGCGCCGAGCGTCACTTTCACGCGGGTGTTCAGACGGTCGCCGAGTCGGTCTGCGATCTCATCGAGTTGCCCGCGTCGCGACCCGGCGATCGGACGCGGCTTCTTCGCCTGGACGCCCTGAGCCGCAGCAGCCTCGGCCGCGCGAACGGACAGGTCCTCGTTCACGATCTTGTCGGCCAGTCGCTGCTGTGCCTCAGGATCGGTCAGCGACAGGATGGCGCGAGCATGTCCGGCGCTCAGTACACCGGCAGCGACGCGCTGCTGCACAGCCGCCGGCAGCTTGAGCAGGCGGATGGTGTTGCTGATCTGGGGGCGGGACCGACCGATGCGGTTGGCAAGCTCGTCCTGGGTGATTCCGAAGTCGGCCAGGAGCTGCTGGTATGCGGAAGCCTCCTCGAGCGGATTCAGCTCCGAGCGGTGCAGGTTCTCGAGTAGCGCATCGCGCAGCATGTCCTCGTCGGCGGTGTCCTTGATGATCGCGGGTATGCGGTCGAGGCCCACCTCCTTCGAGGCACGGAGACGCCGCTCGCCCATGATGAGTTCGTATCGTTCGTCGTCGCCAGGAATCGGTCGGACAACGATCGGCTGCAGCACGCCGACCTCACGGATGCTCGTGACGAGTTCGGCGAGGTGGTCCTCGTCGAAGACCGTGCGCGGCTGGTTGGCGTTCGGCACGATCAGTTCGGGGGAGAGGTACGCCAGACGGGCACCGGGAACGGCCACGAGCTGCGGGCCATCTGTCGTCTCAGCAGCGGCGTCCGGTGCAGTCGGAGCGTCGACCGCCGCCGCCTCGGCTGCGGCCGCATCCGCGGCGGCCGTCGCAGCGTCCTTCGCCGCCTTGCGAGCAGTGCCCTGATTGTCCGGGAAGAAGACGTCGACGGGACGGTTCGCCTGCGAGTCTGAACTCGTCGTCGGAATGAGTGCACCGATCCCGCGACCGAGTCCAGTTCGTTTCGTTGCCATCAGTGACTGACTCCCTCAGGGTGGTTCGTATCGGGTGTATCGGAGGAGCCTGCGGCCCATCGGTTGGCGATCTCCGCCGCTGCTTCGAGATAGGACACCGCGCCGAGCGACGTGGGGTCGTAGCTGATCACGCTCTGCCCGAAGCTTGGCGCCTCGGAGATGCGCACCGCTCGTGGGATGACGGACTCGAGGACCTGTCCGCTGAAGTGGTCTCGGACGTCCTGGGCCACCTGCTGCGCGAGGTTGGTGCGACCGTCGTACATCGTCAGGAGGATGGTGCTGACGGCGAGCCCTGGGTTGAGGTGCCGCTGGATCAGCTGGATGCTGCTGAGGAGCTGGCTCAACCCCTCGAGCGCGTAGTACTCGCACTGGATCGGGATGAGCACCTCTTTGGCCGCGACGAAGGCATTGATCGTCAGGAGGCCGAGGGACGGCGGGCAATCGATCAGGACGTAGTGGAACGGCTCTTCGGCGTCCTGAATGAACTGTTCGAGCGCCGTGCGGAGTCGGTGCTCACGCGCGACCTGCGACACGAGTTCGATCTCCGCACCGGCAAGATGGATCGTCGAGGGAGCGCAGAACAGCGTGGGGAACTCCGGGCTCTGCTGGACGACATCGGCCAGGGGGAAGTCGTCGATCAGGACGTCGTACACGCTCGGGACATCAGAGTGGTGCTCGACGCCGAGCGCAGTCGATGCGTTCCCCTGGGGATCCAGATCAATCACGAGGACACGTGCACCCGAACGGGCGAGGGCGGCGCCGATGTTGACGGTGGTCGTCGTCTTGCCGACCCCACCCTTCTGGTTGGAGACCGTGAAGACCCGAGTGTGATCGGGCGTCGGCAGGGTTGCGTGAGCCAAGGCTTTACGCCTCTCAGTCAGATGATGGAGCTCGCGAGCCAACGGCGTGGACGCGTCGAAGGCGCTACCAACGGAGTCGCGCTCGGGAGCCGCGGAATGCGTTGGTTCGGGTTGTTTCACGTGAAACCTTCTCGCTCGAAACGTGTACATCAACCGTACCAGCGTGGGCTGACGCCAGGGGAGCGATCTCCGACAGTGATCGGGGGAGTGCGCCCGGGCCTTGGCTCTCGAGCGCCATTTCGCGACACCCGAAGATCGTCGAACGCCCCACGTGTCGTCCAGAAGAGACGCCTCGCCCTTCTTCTTCCACAGGGTTATCCACAGGCCTCCGATATGCGCGATCCCGCGCAACCGCGTGCCCCCAGCGCGTGCAGATCGATGCTGGACACACCAACCCAAGACGAGCCCGGCGGACGTGTGTTGACAACCGTGGGGGCAAGTTCCTCTACCATCAGGCAGAGATCCGCGTCTTTCCGCGGAAGTTCGCACCCGAACGGCTCCCCTCCGAGTCTGGCACGTCCGGGTTGTCGGCCCAGTGTGGCGTGAACACAGGACGGAGACGCGCGGGATGTGGCTCGCTTCTGAGCGCAGGGTCGCCACTTCCTGCCGTTCCTCACGAGAACTGTCCACAGACTTATCCACAGACGCCAGCTCCACACACTCGTGTGCTGCAGGGCTGTTCCACTGCCGCAAGTCCGCGCCAGTGTTTCACGTGAAACCAGGACTCTGTGCACCACGAGCCCGCCCGAGGTTCACCTCAGACGTCGCCCCGTCAGCCTCCGCCCGCAGTCCACCGATCACCTCACTGGTGTGTTCCAACACTGGGGGAGTGTTGACGACGAAGCATCACGCCGCAAGTCTGATTCTCACTCGGACCGCCGTATTCGGCCGATGTTTCACGTGGAACACGCTCCACAGGGCTTACGCGACGGATAGGTGTGATCTCGAATACACATCAGCCTGTCACCGCACAATGCGCCCATCAGAATCAACTCGTGTCCGCGAGTACATCGTGGCCAGGTCGGAGCCGTCCGCCCGCCATGTTTCACGTGAAACACCGTCCCTGTTCAGCACCATCCATGGCGGTCGGCACCTCCTGCGAGCATCCGCTGCATGAGTTCGGTCCCGATTCCATGTCAACGTGGTCACTCCCGAGACGGACCCACTGGGGTGACAGGCAACCTCCAAGGTTCCACGTGAAACCTCGCCCGACCTCAGTCGTCCGCTGACATGCTCCTCTCCTCCGGCACTGTCTGATCCATGGTCTCTAGTGGGTATGCCTGCCTGGTACAGACAGACAGGAGTAACGGACAGGACCTGCGCAACTTCGACGCATCTCGACACGTGGTCAGGTGAAGGCCCACCGTGCACTGCAGCTCGTCGCCTGCGCATCAGGCAGTGAGTAAAAGCTGGGAGAATTGCGCTCCGATGTGACCGCTCCGCGCCGAAGAGCCTCCGCGAGCAGGGCGCCTTCGATGCAACGGCAGCGGCGAGGGGGACTGTTCTCACCTCCGTCCGCCGGCAACTCGCCCCCCACCTCAGCCAACACCCACGCCGACACCCACACACCTACCGTTCATCCGACGGGTGTCGGACTACAAACCGCCATCATGCGCAGACACAAGAGGTCCACGACGAGCCGCACCACCGCGAGTCAGCTGAACGGGTGAGACGGGCGACGCATCCTAGCCGGCCCTGCAACCGAGCATCATCTGTGTGACCTACCCAGCACGGCTTCGGACGACGACGAGGGGTCCCTGACAAGCCCGGCCGGATCACCGCGACCCGCGAGGTACACCGTGGCGCCACCGCACTCGTACGCCATCTCCGAAGGGACAGCTTGATGGCCGGCCGCCGCGTGGCGCCTCGACGTCTGGGTGCGCCGATCACCGGAGCGCGGAGCATCGTCGCCCGTCTCTGGCGATACCGGCGCCGCATCGCGAGTCTGGCTACGTGCCAGGAGGTTAAGATATATGAGATACCAGGAGGAACACCGCTGGCAAGTGTCCGACAACACTCGAATCAGACCGCCGAGCGGGCCAGATTCGTGTACGAATGGAGCGGAGAATCGATCCTGACGCACTCAGCGCCCCTGAACTGGCCCATTTTTCTCGGCCGGTTCGTCAGGAGCCATTCTCCCGAGAGCTCGCGGACCGCCAGATATCGCCTGCGGTGCCCCTCGCAGAGATACCAAGAGCTCCCGTCCGCGTTCAGCCGCGAACGGTTCCCACGATGACTCGGGTCGGCTCCGCGAGAACACCCTCACCAAGTGTTCGAACCTGGACGCCGGAGACCCGGTGTTTGCGAAGCTCCTTGGTCGACGCGTCGACCTCCGCCTGTGCGCCGGCGCCCTTCATGAGGACCAGCTCTCCGCCGTCCCGAAGCAGGGGAGCGGTGAGGGGGAGCAACTTGCGGAGCGCACTGACCGCCCGCGCAGTCACCTGGTCGAGGGGCTCATCGAGGCGAACCTCCTCAGCGCGCGCTCGCACGACGGTGACGTTCTCGAGCCCGAGGACGCCGACCTGATCGTTGAGCCAGGCGACCCGACGTTCCATCGGTTCGATGAGCACGAACTCGACGTCCGGCCGAGCGATCGCAAGGACCAGTCCAGGCAGCCCAGCTCCAGTGCCGACGTCGCCGACTCGGCCGGGACGAAGGAGCGGCGCCACGATCGCGCTGTTGAGGATGTGCCGCGTCCAGAGACGCGGAAGCTCCAGCGGCCCGATCAAGCCGAGTGGCTCACCGAACTCCGCAAGGTTCGCGGCAAAGGCACGACCGACATCGATCCGGTCGCCGAACAATTCGGCTGCTTCCGCCGGTTCCGGCTCGAGTCCTGCAGGCACGTCAGTCATCGCAGTTTCACGTGAAACGATCAGGCCGCGTCAGCCGCGGGTGATGACGGTGTGACGGTCGCGGCCTTCGCCGTGCGACTCGGACACGAAACCGCGAGCCGACACGATGTCGTGGACGAGCTTGCGCTCGTAGCTCGACATCGGGGGGAGTGCCGCCTCGGTGGAACCGGCCTCGATGCGCTCGACCGCTCGCTCCACGAGGGCGCCGAGCTCCTGCTGACGCGCTTCGCGGGATCCGCCGATGTCGAGGATCAGCCGGGAGAAGCCACCAGTACGGTTCTGCACAGCCAGGCGGGTCAACTCCTGCAGCGCGTTGACCGTGTCGGGACGCGACAGGAGACGCAGGTTGCTCTCCGTGGGGGAGTCGATCGACACGTACGCACGACCATTGCGGGCATCGATGTCGATGTCGCCATCGATGTCGCAGATGTCGAGGAACTCCTCGATGTAGTCCGCTGCGACGTCGCCCTCTTCTTCGAGCTGCGTGATGGTGGGTGCTTCGTCCTGGGCCGGGGCCAGTTCCTGGTCAGTCACCGATACTCCTACTTGTCTCGTCCGTCGGTCTGCTGCTTCTTCGCACGCGCCTTGCCCATGGGCTGCTGGCGCTGCGTCGGGGTCTTCTTCTCGGGTACCGGCGCCTCGGAGATCGAGATGACGTCGCCGTTCGGCGTCATGAGCTTGCCCTTCCGCGCGAGACGCTCCTCACGAGCCTTCGCGGCGTCGGAACCAGGCGTCGGCATGTTCCGGATGACGAGGAACTGCTGCACCATCGTCCACGCGTTGGACGTCAGCCAGTAGAACATGACGCCGAGCGGGAAGGCGAAGCCGGAGAAGAGGAACACGAACGGCAGGATGTAGAGGAGGATCCGCTGCTGCTTGAACTGCGGGCTCGCCTTCGTCTCGGCCGACATGTTCTTCGAGACGATCTGCAGCTGCGTGATGAACTGCGAAGCGCACATCAGGATGACCATGACGGCGGCGATGATGACGACCGCCCAGTTGACCGGGTTGCCGGCGAGTGCCGCCTGCATGCTCGTGTGCAGCGGTGCGATCCCGAACAGGTTCGCGTCGCCGAACTGCACGGCAAGGGTCTCGTTCAGGGGGCCGACGCCGGCCTTGCTCTTCTGGGCGTCGTTGAGCACGGAGAACAGGGCGAAGAAGATCGGCATCTGGACCAGAAGCGGCAGACATCCGCTGACGGGCGAGGTGCCGTGCTTCTTGTACAGCTCCATCGTCTCGCGGGACATCGCCTCGCGGCTTGCCTGGTCGCGCTTGCCCTTGTACTTCTCCTGCACCTTCTTCATCTGCGGCGCGATCTCGAGCATCTTGCGCTGGCTCTTGATCTGCTTGATGAACAGGGGGATGAGCGCGGCACGGACGACGAGGACGAGCCCGACGATCGAGAGGACCCAGGTCAGACCGGCCGCGGGGTCGAGTCCGATGGCCGTCCACAGCAGGTGCCAGCCCACGAGGAGCAGCTCGACCGCCCACTTGAGCGGCCAGAGAATTGTGCCGATGATGTCCATAGGTGCGGGTCAGCCCTTTCCGTGGCTCGGTTGCACGACAAATCCGTGAGAAGTGACGCTGTACCGGAAGTTCTTCTTGGGCGGTACCTCGTCGAAACGAGGTGCTGCCCAGGGGTGGCATCTCGCGATGCGGGCCGCTGCCATCGCCGAACCGACGACGACACCGTGTTGCTGCACCGCTCCCAGAGCGTACGCGGAACAGCTGGGGTAATACCGGCAGACGTCGCCGTACAGCGGGGAGATCGCAGCGCGATACCCACGAAGCGCCAACACCGCAGCATTGCGGGGCGCCAGGCAGGTGGCAGCGAGGACGCCGTTCATCGGTGCGCTTCCGCAGCCTCGGCGGTGACGCCGCGTTTGGCGAAGGCGCGGTCGACCTCGGCATGGAGCGAGGCGAACGGAGCCGTCGCTGCAGACGGCAGGGCACGGATGACCACGTCAGCGCCGCGGGCAGCGTGAACGACGCTGTCGTGGCAGATGGCCTTCAAGCGCCGTCTGACGAGATTGCGGGTCACTGCGTTTCCGACCGTTTTCGCAACGATGAACCCGAAGCGCGGCTGTCCACCCTTCGGGTTCATGCGTACGTACGTGACCGTGTGCTCGCCGACGAACCGGGACCCGCGACGAACTACCCCTCGGTAGTCGTCGCCGGACGTGATCCGGCTCGCACGCTCGAGCACGACGGCTCTACGCGGAGAGTTCGGTGCGGCCCTTGGCGCGACGAGCCGACAGGATGCCGCGGCCGGCACGCGTGCGCATGCGCAGACGGAAGCCGTGCTTCTTGGCGCGACGACGGTTGTTCGGCTGGAAGGTTCTCTTGCTCATAATTACGATCTCCGGATCATGACCCACCACTGCACAGGTGGCAGCAGGGTACGGAAGGGTGCCCGTGGGCAGAAGTCAACTGATTAAACCTACGGTCTACTCGCGCGAAGGTCAAACCAGCGGCGCCCAAACGAATGATTATCCACAGGATTCTCAGAAATTGTAGCAGTGACACGCAGGGCGGCCGTACAGTGATTTGGGACTGGGGCGACGTGTTGTTAGCGTAAGCCCTCGGGTTATGCACAGCGTGTGGATAGCACCGCGCTCAGCCCCGAATACTCAGGGGAGAGCCTGTGGATGAACCTGTGAGTATGTGTGGGGAGAACTATGTCGGACGCCGACGATGCGATCGCTGAGACCTGGCAATCGGTGCTCGAGATCCTCTCCGTCGACGACCGCATCACCCCGCCGCTCCGCGGGTTCCTCAACCTCATCGTCCCCAAGGGCATCATGGGCGGCACCTTCTACCTCGAGGTGCCCAACGAGTTCACGATGGGCATGCTCAACCAGCGCATGCGGGCACCGATCCTCGCCGCACTCGCGTCCATCGTCGACGGCGGCCCCGTCGGCAACTACGCGATCGTCGTCAACCCCGACATCGTCGAGGAACGGTACGAGCAGACCGGCTTCCAGCACATCGACCCGGCACCGCTCGAGTCACCGCAGCCGCAGCTGACCCCGACGCCCACCTTGCCGGCGCGCGAGAACGACACCCGACTCAACCCGAAGTACAGCTTCGACAACTTCGTCATCGGCCAGTCCAACCGGTTCGCGCACGCGGCCGCGGTCGCGGTGGCCGAAGCGCCGGCCAAGGCCTACAACCCGCTGTTCGTGTACGGCGACTCCGGACTCGGCAAGACCCACCTCCTCCACGCCATCGGCCACTACGCGATGAACCTCTACGCAGGGATCCGCGTCCGGTACGTGTCCAGCGAGGAGTTCACGAACGACTTCATCAACTCGATCGCGAACAACCGCGGCTCGTTCTTCCAGTCGCGGTACCGCGACATCGACATCCTGCTGATCGACGACATCCAGTTCCTCCAGGGCAAGGCGGAGACGCAGGAGGCGTTCTTCCACACCTTCAACACCCTGCACGATCACAACAAGCAGGTGGTCATCACCAGCGACCTGCCGCCGAAGGCACTCACCGGCTTCGAAGAGCGGATGCGTTCGCGCTTCGAGTGGGGACTCATCACCGACGTCCAGGCTCCCGACCTCGAGACCCGCATCGCGATCCTGCGCAAGAAGGCGCAGAACGAGAAGCTGCACATCCCGGACGAGGTCCTCGAGTTCATCGCCACCAAGGTGTCGAGCAACATCCGTGAGCTGGAAGGCACGCTCATCCGGGTCGTCGCGTTCGCGAGCCTGAACCGGACGGCCGTCGACATGACGCTCGCCCAGACGGTGCTGAAGGACGTCATCAGCCTCGACGACGACAATGTCATCTCGCCGATCGACATCATCAACACGACGGCCGACTACTTCAAGCTCTCGGTCGACGACCTGTACGGCTCGAGCAGGTCGCAGGCCGTGGCGACGGCGAGGCAGATCGCGATGTACCTCTGTCGCGAGCTCACGAACCTCTCGCTCCCGAAGATCGGTCAGCTGTTCGGCAACCGGGACCACACGACGGTCATGTACGCCAACCGGAAGATCACCGACCTCATGCAGGAGAAGCGCTCGATCTACAACCAGGTGACCGAGCTCACGAGCCGCATCAAGCAGAACCTCCGCTACGGCGCCTGACCCCTGACCGGTCACTGAGCCTGTCGAAGTGCCGCCCCTCGACAGGCTCGGGGACCGGGGAACCGCTACGGCGCCTGACGCGTCCTGGTGAACGTTTCCGGCCCCTCGACGCACTCGGTGCGCCCGAGGGGCCGTTTTCGTTCATCAGGCGACGACGAGCGCTCATTCGACGACATGATCCGGGCCCGATCTCTCCACATTCCGGCCTCGCAGCCCTGTGGATAACCTGTGGAGAGATGTGGAAGCTCCGGGCGGGCTTGTGAGTGAACATCGTTCACCGGCCTCCGCGCCCCACACCCTCGTGTCGTTCTCTCCACAGGCCACCACCAAGTTACACACATGTAGTTCCCTGTGTTCGAGCGGGTTCGGCGGACTTATCCACAGTTTCCACACCGGTTAAGACTGTTAACCGTTAATTCAATGATCTCTCCGCCAAACAACCTTTCCCCAGGCTCGCTTCTCCACAGCACCTCGTCCCACTCGACCGCGGAAGCAGACCCACTAGCATTGGTGACGTCATCGAGAGCCAGAGACAGGGGACTTGTCGTGCGATTCAGCGTCAACCGGGATGTATTCAGCGAAGCCGTCTCGTTCGCAGTGAAGCTGCTCCCGCAGCGCCCGACGCTGCCGATCCTCAACGGCATCCTCATCGAAGCCGGTGACGACGGTCTCATCCTGTCCTCCTTCGACTACGAGGTCTCCAGCCAGACCGGCATCGCGGCCGAGGTCGAGGAGGCCGGTACGGCACTCGTCAACGGCCGGCTGCTCTCGGAGATCGCCAGCAGACTCCCGAACGCGCCCGTCCGGTTCAGCAAGGTGGAGAACCGCATCGAGGTCACCTGTGGTTCGGCCCGGTTCACCCTCGGATCGATGCCCGTCGAGGAGTACCCGACGATCCCGCAGGTCGACGCCGACTTCGGCCTCGTGCCGGCCGACGAGTTCGCAACCGCTGTGAGCCAGGTCGCCGTCGCCGCAAGCCGCGACGACGTGACCCCGGTCATCACCGGCGTGCAGCTCGAGGTCTCCAAGACGAGCCTCAGCCTCGTCGCGACCGACCGTTACCGGGTCGCGGTCCGCGAGATCGACTGGGACTCGGGCCAGGGCGACGGTTCCAGCGAGACGATCACGGCTCTCGTGCCGGCTCGCACCCTCCAGGAGGTCGGCAAGACCTTCGGCCACAGCGGCAACATCAACGTCGCGATCACGAATCGCGACGACCGCGAGCTCATCGCGTTCCGGGCCGACCGCAAGACGGTCACCTCGCTGCTGATCAAGGGCAACTTCCCGCCGGTCAAGCGGCTCTTCCCCGAGACGACCGACAACTACGCGATCATCAACACCGCGGAACTCATCGAGGCGACCAGGCGCATGTCGCTCGTCCTCGAGCGCGAAGCGGCCCTCCGCTTCACCTTCACCATCGACGGCCTCACGCTCGAGGCCGTCGGATCCGAGCAGGCGCAGGCATCCGAGGGCATCGACGCCCTCCTCACCGGCGACGACATCGTGCTCTCCCTCAAGCCGCAGTTCCTGATCGACGGTCTGACCGCGGTCCGGAGCGAGTACGTGCGGTTCTCGTTCACGAAGACGGAGAACACGAACAAGCCGGGACCCATGCTCATCACGAGCCAATCCTCCAAGGACCAGCCGGGTGCCGACAGCTACAAGTACCTGCTGCAGCCGAACCTGCTGCTGCGCTGACACGCAAAGGATCCACCATGCACATCGGTCTCGTCGGTCTCGGCAAGATGGGCAACAACATGCGCACGCGTCTGCGTGCGAACGGCATCGAGGTCACCGGTTTCGACCGGAACCCCGATGTCACCGACGTCGCGACGATCAGCGACCTCGTCGCTGCGCTCCCGGCACCTCGCACGGTCTGGGTCATGGTCCCCGCCGGGGCCATCACCGACTCCGTCGTCGAGGAGCTGAACGGCCTACTCGAGGCCGGCGACCTGATCATCGACGGCGGCAACAGCCGCTTCACGGACGACTTCAAGCACGCTGAACTCCTGTCGGCGAAGGGCATCGACTACATCGATGCCGGCGTCTCCGGCGGTGTCTGGGGTGTCGACAACGGATACGGCCTCATGGTCGGCGGTTCCAAGGAGCAGGTGGAGCGGGTCATGCCCGTCTTCGACGCCCTGCGTCCTGAAGGCCCGCGCGATGAGGGCTTCGTCCACGTCGGAGAGGTCGGCGCCGGCCACTACGCGAAGATGGTGCACAACGGCATCGAGTACGCGCTCATGCAGGCGTACGCCGAGGGCTTCGAGCTCCTCGACAAGCGCGAGGACATCATCAAGGACGTCCCCGGCACCTTCAAGGCCTGGCAGCGCGGTACCGTCGTGCGGTCCTGGTTGCTCGAGCTCCTCGTCCGCGCCCTCGAGGAGGACCCGGACTTCGAGCAGATCGAGGGCTACGTCGAGGACTCGGGTGAGGGCCGCTGGACGATCGAGGAGGCCATCGCGAACGCGGTGCCCGTCCCGACCATCTCGGCATCGATCTTCGCCCGCTTCGTCTCGCGCCAGGAGGACTCGCCGGCCATGAAGGCGGTCGCCGCACTCCGCAACCAGTTCGGCGGACACGCGGTCAAGAAGGCCGACGACTGACGACACGACGTCTCCTGACGAACGAAACCGACCCTCCCGGAGCATTCTGCTTCGCCGGAGGGTCGATTTCGTTCACCCTGCGTCGTCGTGACGGGCGCGCTCGGACGTCCGACGGCGCCCCGACCCGTTCGGCGTCAGGGCGAGGCGGTAGGGTGACGTGGTGATCGTGCGGCACTTGAATCTCACCGACTACCGCAACTACGCGGTGGTCGACGTGGCGCTCGAACCCGGACCCAATCTGTTCGTGGGTCGCAACGGCCAGGGCAAGACCAACCTCGTCGAGGCGATCGGATACCTCAGCAGCCTCGGGTCCCATCGGGTCTCCTCCGAACAGGCGCTCATCCGACACGGTGCCGATGCGGCGATCATCCGGGCCCGCATCATGCACGACGGTCGTGAGCTCCTCGCCGAGGTGCAGCTCAACCGGGGTTCGGCCAACCGTGCGCAGGTGAACCGGTCTCAGATCAAGCCGCGTGAACTGCCGCGGTACGTGTCCACGGTGCTCTTCGCGCCGGAGGACCTCTTGATCGTCCGCGGCGACCCGTCGGCGCGCCGGCGGTTCATCGATCAGCTCCTCGTGCAGCGGATCCCACGGCTGGCCGGCGTGATGGCCGACTACGACCGCTCCCTGAAGCAGCGGAACTCGCTCCTCAAGTCGGCGAGGGCGCGTGGGCTGAAGTCCGGGCCCTTGGCGACGCTCGACCTCTGGGACGACCGACTCGTGCAGTACGGCACGGAGATCATCGCCGAACGCCTGCAGCTCCTGGCCATGCTCGGTGGGCCACTGCGCGGAGCGTACGAGGCCGTCGCCGGCGACGATCACCGACCGGTCCTCCTGCCCGTGCTCAGTATCGCCGGCACCGATGCCGAGGACGAGTCGGCCGCCGCTGACCCGACTGAGGGCGTCGAGCCGGGCGCGCCCGTCGATCTGGGGCGCATCGCGGAACGGTTCCGCGCGGCGCTCGCGCAGCGCCGGTCGGCAGAGCTCGAGCGTGGCCTGACGCTCGTCGGACCGCACCGCGACGACGTGTTCTTCGGTCTCAACGGGCTCCCGGTGAAGGGGTACGCGAGCCACGGCGAATCGTGGTCGTTCGCGCTCGCCGCCAAACTCGCCTCGGCCGAGCTCCTCCGGGCCGACTCGTCCCTCGGCGATCCGGTGCTCATCCTCGACGACGTCTTCGCCGAGCTCGATTCGCGTCGCCGGGAACGCCTCGCGGCCGCGGTCGCGGAGTACGACCAGGTCATCATCACCGCGGCCGTGTTCGACGACGTCCCCGAACGGTTCACCGCGCACGTCGTGCGCATCGAAGCCGGACGGATCGTGGACGGTCCGGACGAGGAGGCCGCCGTCGTGAGCGAGCCGCTCCCCGCGGAGTCGACGCATGACTGAGCCGCGCCGACTCGGACGGGATGCCGACCCGGCGGGGGAACTCTCCGCCACGGTGTACCTCCGGTTCAAGGAGATCTTCGGCGGCGAACGGGTCTCCCGTGACCGCAAGCGCCGGGAACGCTCGGCCGAGGGGCCCCAGGACTCGGTGCCGTACGGTGTCGGTCGCGACCCCAAGGGCCTCGGGACGGTCATCGATTCGCTGACCGCCGGACTCGGGTGGAATTCGCCGCTCGCCCAGCACGAGGTGCTCGGGAACTGGGCGGAGTTGTGCGGCGAGGACACCGCCAGGTACTCCGAACCGGTGTCGATCTCGGACGGCGTCCTGCTCGTGCAATGCCAGTCGACGGCCTGGGCGACACAGCTGCGCCACATGCGCCACGAGATCCTCGTCCGCATCGCCGAACGCTATCCCGACGCCGGTGTCGACACGATCCGTTTCCAGGGCCCCGGAGCACCCTCCTGGAAAAGAGGCCCCAGGTCGATCCCAGGGCGTGGTCCACGCGATACTTACGGCTAGGGAGGCAAATACGGCCTCCGGGCACGGAAAAGTGCCTCAAACGGGCGTTTTCTCGCGGCTTCACGGGGTCTGTTTGGTAGGATGGAACGGTCGAATCTCGACGGTTTGGAGCCCTCTTTTCCTATGACATCAGAACCCAACACGCACGCCCAAGACTCTGATTACGGCGCAAGTGCCATCCAGGTTCTCGAAGGTCTCGAAGCCGTCCGGAAGCGGCCCGGTATGTACATCGGGTCCACCGGTCCACGTGGTCTGCACCACCTGGTCTACGAGATCGTCGACAACTCCGTGGACGAGGCCCTCGCCGGCTACTGCGACACGATCCTCGTGACCATCCTCGAGGACGGCGGCGTCCGCGTCATCGACAACGGTCGAGGCATCCCGGTCGACATCCACCCGGTCGAGAAGAAGTCGACCGTCGAGGTCGTCCTGACCATCCTGCACGCCGGCGGCAAGTTCGGTGGCGGCGGGTACGCGGTCTCCGGTGGGCTCCACGGCGTCGGTTCGTCCGTCGTCAACGCACTGTCCACGCGCCTCTCGGTCGAGGTCCGTCGTCAGGGTTCGGTCTGGCGTCAGAGTTTCCAGCACGGTGTCCCCGACGCCCCGCTCCACGAGGACGAGCCGTCCTCCGAGACGGGTACCACGATCACCTTCTGGCCGAGCGCCGAGACGTTCGAGACGACGGAGTTCGACTACGAGACGCTCCGGACCCGCTTCCAGCAGATGGCGTTCCTCAACAAGGGCCTTCGAATCGAGCTCGCTGACGAGCGGCCGTTGCGCGACGCCATCGAGGCCGAGGACGTCGACGACAACTCGGCGGCCCACTCGCAGCGCAAGGACGTCTTCTTCTACGAGCGCGGTCTCGAGGACTACGTCGAGTACCTGAACAAGGCCAAGCGTGCCGAGCTCGTCCACGACGAGATCATCTCCTTCGAGTCGGAGAACACCGAGCGCAAGATCGCGCTCGAGGTCGCGATGCAGTGGACGACGGCGTACAACGAGAGTGTCCACACCTACGCGAACACGATCAACACGCACGAGGGCGGCACCCACGAGGAAGGGTTCCGTGCGGCGCTCACCACGCTCGTGAACCGATACGCACGTGAGAAGGGCATCCTCAAGGAGAAGGACGACAACCTCTCCGGCGACGACGTCCGCGAGGGTCTCACCGCCGTCATCTCCGTCAAGCTCTCCGAGCCGCAGTTCGAGGGCCAGACGAAGACCAAGCTCGGCAACACCGAGGCGAAGGCGTTCGTGCAGAAGGTCGTGAGCGAGCAGCTCAACGACTGGTTCGACCGCAACCCCAACCAGGCTAAGGAGATCATCCGGAAGGCGCTGCAGGCCGCGACCGCTCGTCTCGCCGCCCGGAAGGCGCGTGAGACGGCCCGCCGCAAGGGCCTCCTCGAGGGTGGCGGCATGCCCGGCAAGCTCAAGGACTGCCAGTCGAAGGACCCGTCGCTGTCCGAGATCTTCATCGTCGAGGGTGACTCCGCAGGCGGCTCCGCCGTGCAGGGTCGCAACCCGGAGACCCAGGCGATCCTCCCGCTCCGTGGCAAGATCCTCAACGTCGAGAAGGCACGCCTCGACCGCGCGCTCGCGAACAACGAGGTCCAGGCCATGATCACGGCTTTCGGTGCCGGCATCGGTGAGGACTTCAACCCCGACAAGGTGCGGTACCACAAGATCGTGCTCATGGCCGATGCCGACGTCGACGGCCAGCACATCACGACGCTGCTGCTGACGCTCCTGTTCCGCTACATGCGTCCGCTCGTCGACCTCGGCTACGTGTACCTCGCGCAGCCGCCGCTCTACCGCCTGAAGTGGTCGAACGCCGACCACCAGTACGTGTACAGCGACCGCGAGCGCGACGCCCTCCTCACCGACGGTGTCGCCTCGGGCAAGCGCATCCCGAAGGAGAACGGGATCCAGCGCTACAAGGGTCTCGGCGAGATGAACTACAAGGAGCTGTGGGAGACCACGATGGACCCGCAGACGCGGACGCTCCTCCAGGTCACCCTCGACGACGCCGCTGCTGCCGATGAGATCTTCTCCACGCTCATGGGCGAGGACGTGGAGTCCCGACGGACCTTCATCCAGAAGAACGCGAAAGACGTCCGCTTCCTCGACATCTGAGTGGCACGAACCACCCTCATCCACCGGTCACTGAGCTTGTCGAAGTGATCCACCTCGCACCAAACAGGCCCTTCGACAAGCTCAGGGACCAGGAGAAGTAAGAGAACATGGCAGACGAAACCAACGACGAGATCACGGTCCCGGACGAGGACCACGGCGTGCACGGACGGATCGACCAGGTCGACCTGCAGCTCGAGATGCAACGCAGCTACCTCGACTACGCGATGAGTGTCATCGTCGGCCGTGCCCTGCCCGACGTCCGCGACGGCCTGAAGCCCGTCCACCGCCGCGTGATCTACGCGATGTACGACGGCGGCTACCGCCCCGACCGTTCGTTCTCCAAGTGCGCGCGCGTCGTCGGCGACGTCATGGGTCAGTTCCACCCGCACGGCGACACGGCCATCTACGACGCGCTCGTCCGCCTCGTGCAGCCGTGGAGCCTGCGGTACCCGTTGGCGCTCGGCCAGGGCAACTTCGGCTCACCGGGCAACGACGGCGCGGCAGCCCCTCGGTACACCGAGACGAAGATGGCCCCGCTCGCCATGGAGATGGTGCGCGACATCGACGAGGAGACCGTCGACTTCCAGCCCAACTACGACGGCGAGTCCCAGGAGCCGGTCGTCCTGCCGGCGCGCTTCCCGAATCTGCTCGTCAACGGTTCCGTCGGCATCGCGGTCGGCATGGCCACGAACATCCCGCCGCACAACCTCCGCGAGGTCGCCGACGGTGCCCTCTGGCACCTGGCGAACCCGGAGGCCAGCCGGGAAGAGCTCCTCGAGGCGCTCATGCAGCGCATCAAGGGGCCGGACTTCCCGACCGGCGCGCAGATCCTCGGTATCAAGGGCATCCAGGACGCCTACCGCACGGGTCGCGGTTCCATCACGATGCGGGCCGTCGTGAACGTCGAGGAGATCCAGGGCCGGACCTGCCTCGTCGTCACCGAGCTCCCGTACCAGGTGAACCCCGACAACCTCGCGTTGAAGATCGCCGACCTCGTCAAGGAGGGTCGCCTGGGCGGCGTCGCCGACATCCGCGACGAGACCTCCGGTCGCACCGGCCAGCGGCTCGTCATCGTGCTGAAGCGCGATGCGGTCGCGAAGGTCGTCCTCAACAACCTCTACAAGCACACGCAGCTGCAGGACAACTTCGGCGCGAACATGCTCGCGATCGTCGACGGCATCCCGCGCACGCTGCCGCTCGACGGGTTCATCACCAACTGGGTGACGCACCAGGTCGAGGTCATCGTCCGCCGCACCGTGTTCCGACTCCGCAAGAAGGAGGAGCGCGCACACATCCTCCGCGGCTACCTGAAGGCGCTCGACGCGCTGGACGAGGTCATCGCGCTCATCCGTCGCTCGCCGTCCGCCGACGAAGCGCGCACGGGCCTCATGGACCTCCTCGAGATCGACGAGCTCCAGGCCAGCGCGATCCTCGACATGCAACTGCGTCGTCTCGCCGCCCTCGAGCGTCAGAAGATCATCGACGAGGCCGCCGAGATCGAAGCGCAGATCGCCGACCTCAAGGACATCCTCGCGAAGCCGGTCCGCCAGCGCGAGATCGTCAGCGAGGAACTGACCGCGATCGTCGACAAGTACGGCGACGACCGCCGCACCGAGATCATGTTCGGGTTCGACGGCGACATGAACATGGAAGACCTGATCCCCGAAGAGGAGATGGTCATCACCGTCACCCGCGGCGGGTACATCAAGCGCACGCGCAGCGACAACTACCGTCAGCAGCACCGCGGTGGCAAGGGCGTCAAGGGTGCCCAGCTGCGCGCGGACGACGTGGTCGACCACTTCTTCGTGACGACGACGCACCACTGGCTCCTCTTCTTCACGACGAAGGGTCGCGTGTACCGCGCGAAGGCCTACGAGCTGCAGGAGGCCGGCCGCGACGCCAAGGGCCAGCACGTGGCCAACCTGCTCGCCATGCAGCCGGACGAGGAGATCGCGGAGATCCTCGACATCCGCGACTACGAGGCCGCGACGTACCTGGTGCTCGCGACGCACGACGGCCTCGTCAAGAAGACGGCGCTCTCGGAGTACGACACGAACCGCTCGGGCGGCATCATCGCGATCAACCTGCGCGAGGGCGACGAGCTCACCTCCGCGCTGCTCGTGGAGAACGACAGCGACGTCCTGCTGGTGTCCCGCAAGGGCATGTCGATCCGCTTCACGGCCAGCGACGAGACCCTGCGGCCGATGGGACGCGCGACGAGCGGCGTCATCGGCATGCACTTCCGCGACGACGACAAGCTGCTCTCGGCGTCGGTGCTTCCGTCCGTCGAGGGTGAGGAACGCGAGGCGTTCGTCTTCGTCGTGACCGAGGGCGGCTACGCGAAGCGCACCAACATCGACCAGTACCGCGGCCAGAACCGCGGCGGTCTGGGCATCAAGGTGGCCAAGCTGAACGACGATCGAGGCACCCTCGCGGGCGCGTTGATCGTCGACGAGAGCGACGAGGTCCTTGTGGTTCTTGCCAGTGGCAAGGTGGTAAGGTCTGCCGTGGCCGAAGTTCCAGCGAAGGGGCGCGACACGATGGGCGTCGTCTTCGCACGTTTCGCGGAGAGCGACCGAATCATCGCGCTGGCCAAGAACAGTGACCGAAACCTTGAGACCCAGGATGTTCCGGAGACGGTTGCAGACGCAGCCGCCACGGAGGGTGCAGCACCCGAGGCATCCGTGCCGGACGAGACTCCGGCGATGAAGGAAGAAGTAGATGAGCAGTAGCGTCGCAGAGAAGTTGGCCAAGAAGTCGACCAAACGCACCAGCACCAAGCAGGTGCGCCTGAAGCTGGTGTACATCGACTTCTGGTCGGCGGTGAAGCTGTCGTTCTTGGCGGCGATCGCGGTCGCCGTGGTCATCGTGGTGTTCTTCTTCCTCGTCTACACGGTGCTCAACACCACCGGTGTCTTCACGAAGGTCGGTGGCCTGTTCACCGACATCGCCGGCCCGGGGAACAACATCCTCCAGTACGTCAACCTGCCGCAGGTCATGGCCTTCGCGGGCATCGTGGCGCTGCTCAACCTCATCGTCATCACGCTGATGGGAGCCCTCCTCGCGGGGCTCTACAACCTCAGCGTGAAGATCACGGGTGGCCTCCTCGTCGGGTTCACCAACAACTGACGCTCCGTCGGGTCGGCGCCGCCCCGCGCGGCGCCGCTCGATTATGAGTTGCGGCGGGAATCGGGTAGTCTCAACAAGGTTCAAAACGGGGCTATAGCTCAGGCGGTTAGAGCGCTTCGCTGATAACGAAGAGGTCCCAGGTTCAAGTCCTGGTAGCCCCACCCTGCACGACCAGCAACACACCGATTGGATCGGATCTCCGGATCTGCTCCATCCGGGGCCTTAGCTCAGTTGGTAGAGCGCCTGCTTTGCAAGCAGGATGTCGGGAGTTCGATTCTCCCAGGCTCCACAGTCCAGAAACGCCCTCGGCAGACGCCGGGGGCGTTCTCCGTTGTCGCAGGGACCGGCGGTTAGGCTGGCGGCATGGATATCCGCGTCGCTGCCTATGCCGTCATCATCGACGAACGGGGCATGCTCCTCTCCCACTGGAACGAGAGCGGACACAGCGGATGGACGCTCCCGGGTGGCGGGATCGACCCCGGAGAGGACCCGGCCGACGCCGCGGTCCGTGAGGTGTTCGAGGAGACCGGCTACCACGCGGAGCTCGACGAGCTGATCGGCGCCGACTCGCAGGTCGTGCCGGCGGAGCGCCGCCTCAGCACGACGGCCATCGGGCCGCTCCACACGCTGCGCATCGTCTACCGGGCGCACCTCACCGGCGGCACGCTGACCTACGAGGCGGACGGCAGCACCGACTACGCCGCGTGGTACCCGCTCGAGGAGGTCGGCTCACTCGACCGCGTCAGCCTCGTCGACGTCGGACGACGCTTCGCCGGCCTCATCTGAGCACAGCCGTCACAACACGAAGCCCCTCCCCGGTCGGAACCGGCGAGGGGCTGCGTCGTGCGAAGCGAGATCAGGAAGCGGCAGGCTCCTCGTCGGAGACCCACAGCTCGTCGTCTGCGCGGAACGTCTGCCAGACGGCGTAGGCGACACCGGCAGCGGCGAGGACGCCGAGGCCGATCGCGATGACGGTACCGGCGCTCGCGCCCTTCTTGGCGGGCAGCACCTGCTCGGGGACGTGGAGTCGGCGGAGAGCCGCCTGCACGCGGGTGTCCTTGGCGATGTCGCCGATGCTCAGCACCGTACCGACGACGCCACCGACAGCGGGGACGACGCCATCCGAGATGCCCTTCCGCACACCGTCGACGGCGTTGCGGGAGACCTTGATCCCCCGGTCGACCGTCGGGACGACGCGGTGCTCGTAGGTGTCGCGCACGACGGGGACCACCTGCTCCTTCGAGTAGTTCCCGAGCTGACGGCTCACCTCACGAGCGACTTCGTTGGCGTGGTTCAGGACATCCTGCTGGGAGTCCCAGAGGTCGGCAGCGGAACCCTTGAGCTTCTTGAGCTCTTTCCGGCGCTTGCGTGACAGGCTCATGTGGTCATCTCCAATGATCGCGGCAACAACGTAACCTCCATCTTGCCACTTAGACCCCTGGATACCATCCGAGAGTCCCGAACCCTTGTGCAAGAATTGGGAGTATGTCAAAGCACACCGCAGTCGCCACGTTGCACACCAACCACGGTGAGATCAAGGTCAACCTCTTCGGGGACCACGCTCCCAAGACGGTCAAGAACTTCACCGACCTGGCGACCGGCGGGCGCGAGTGGACGGACTCGAAGACGGGCCAGACCCGGAACGACGCGCTGTACAGCGACCTCATCTTCCACCGCATCATCCCCGCGTTCATGATCCAGGGCGGCGACCCGCTCGGAACCGGAACCGGTGGCCCCGGCTACAACTTCGACGACGAGATCCACCCGGAGCTCAACTTCGACGAGCCCTACATCCTCGCCATGGCGAACGCCGGCAAGCGCCGCAACGCCATCACGGGCGCCGTCGAGGGCACGAACGGTTCGCAGTTCTTCATCACCACCGTTCCCACGCAGTGGCTCCAGGGCAAGCACACCATCTTCGGTGAGGTCGCCGACGCCGAGTCCCGCGCGGTCGTCGACGCCATCCAGGCCGTCCCGACCGGTGCCGGCGACAAGCCGATCGAGCCCGTCGTCCTCGAGAGCGTCACCATCTCCGAGGCCTAGACCCCGCTCGGAGGACAGACCGTGACCCTGCCCCGGGATCCGTCGGCCAACTTCTGCTATCGCCACCCCGACCGACAGAGCTTCGTGCTCTGCCAGCGTTGCGGCCGGACGATCTGCGGAGAGTGCCAGACGCCCGGGGCAGTCGGTTTCATCTGTCCGGAGGACATGAAGGCGCAGCGACAGAGCGCCCCTCGCAACCGTCTCGGCGCGAGGATCAGCAACTCCTCCCCCATCGTCACGTACGCGATCATCGCCGTGACGGCGTTGGTGTTCCTGCTGCAGTGGATCCCCGGGCTCGGCGTCACGAACGCGCTCCTCTACGCCGGCGTGTATTCCGATCCGTCGTACGGTGCCCTCCAGCCCTGGCGGATGCTGACCGCCGTGTTCGTCCACTCGCAGGGCTTCATCTTCCACATCCTGCTGAACATGTACACGCTCTGGATCTTCGGGCGGATCCTCGAGACCATGCTCGGGCACTGGCGGTTCCTCGCGCTCTACCTGGTCGCCGGGTTCGCCGGTTCAGTCGGTGTCCTGTTCCTCGCCGACCCGAGGACGGCCGTCGTCGGCGCCTCGGGCGCGATCTTCGGTCTCCTCGGCGCGTTCCTCGTCATCCAGCGACGCATGGGTGCCGACACCCGCGGGCTGCTGGTGCTCCTGGGCATCAACCTCGTCATCGGCTTCATCCCCGACGTGAACATCGCCTGGCAGGCCCACCTGGGCGGCCTCGTCGGAGGCGCCCTCGTCGGCCTCATCCTCGTCAACACCCGGAAGCGCACCCAGCAGCCACTCCAGGCGGTCCTGATCGGCGCCTTGAGCGTCGTCCTCGTGGGCGCCAGCCTGCTCCCCGCCCTGCTCTGAGCGGGACCGCACTTCGACAGGCTCAGTGACCGGGTTCGGCTCGTCGACCGGGCGCGGACCAGTGGTGCCCTCGATCGTGAGCCGTAACCCTGCAGCAGAAGTCGAAGGTTGCCCGAGTTATCCACAGAGTTATGAACACTGGGGATAATTACACCGGTGTGGTTCCCCGTGTTTCCGGGGCTCCCGGCGTTTCTCCACATCGACATGTGGATAACTCGGAAGTTCTCCACATTCCTGTGGAGAACTCGTCATGTCGGTGCCCGGTACAAGAAACAGCGGGCCGTCCGAGAGGACGACCCGCTGTGCACGACGTGAAGTGAGGGGGCTAACGCCACCTGGTGGTCATGAGGAAGCCGATGAAGGCGATGCCGAAGCCGACGAGGATGTTCCACGGTCCCAGCGACTGGATCGGGAGCAGCGTGCCGCTCAGGTAGTAGACGACGATCCAGGCGAGGCCGAGGAGCATGAAACCGAACATGACCGGCTTGAACCAGACCGCGTTCGGTGCGGGTTCGCCGCTCGTCTGCTCGGGTTCGCGGGACGGTTTGCTTCGTGACTTCGTGCGTGCCATGCCGACATTCTACCTGTTCACCCCAATCGGTGCCTCGGGGGTCAGCCGATCCCGAGTTCTTCTCGGTAGAATCCAGGCGTGACCGACGACCTACCTTCGCGAGCGAGCGCACGCGCCGCTGAGCGCAGAGCGCCGTCGAAGCACCGCATCAGCGTCTTCGGGGTCGCCGGCGAGCTGCTCATCACGGCGGGCATGGTCGTCCTGCTGTTCCTCGCCTGGCAGCTCTGGTGGAACGACATGATCATGGCCGGCAGCCAGGCGAACGCCGCGTCGAGCCAGTCGCAGGAGTGGATCAAGAACGCCGAGACCGCTCCGGCGCCCGAACCGACCGTCGATGCATCCGGCGCGCCGAACTACGGTGAGCCGCCCGTCACCGCCCGCCCCGCGCCGGGCGACCCGTTCGCCGTGCTCTACGTGCCCCGGTACGGCGCCGACTACCGTCGCGTCGTGGCGGAGGGTGTCGACACCGCGACCGTCCTCAACAGCTTCGACCTCGGCGTCGGTCACTACCCGAGCACCCAGATGCCCGGAGAGGTCGGCAACTTCGTCGTCGCCGGTCACCGTAAGGCCTACGGCGGCGCGATGACCCTGATCAGCGACCTGCAGATCGGCGACAAGGTCTATGTCCAGACGGCCGACGGCTATTACACCTACGTGTTCCGGAACATCACCTACGTGTTGCCCACCCAGGTCGACGTCCTCAACCCCGTCCCTCAGGTCGACGGCGTCGCACCCACGCAGCGCATCCTCACCCTGACCACCTGCAACCCGCTCTACTCGACGGCGGAACGCAGTATCGCTTACGCGGTGTACGAGTCCTGGCAGCCGCTGTCCGCCGGGCCACCCGCCGAGATCGCCGCGTCCGTCGCGGCCGCTGGAGGCTGACGATGTACGGCGCACTCTGGAGGGTCCTGCCCGGACCCGTCTGGCTGAGGATCATCATCCTCGTCGTCCTGTTCGTGGCGGTCGTGGCCGCACTCTTCACCTGGGTGTTCCCCTACGTCGACTCGTTCATCGTCGATCAGAATGTGACCGTCGGCGACGAATGACCCGCGTCCTGGTCATCGACAACTACGACAGCTTCGTCTACACGCTGAACGGGTACGTCGAACAACTGGGTGCAGAGACCGTCGTCGTGCAGAACGACGGCATCGCGCTCGACGACCTCGAGCAGCGGATCCGCGGGTTCGACGGCGTGCTCGTCTCGCCCGGACCCGGCCGACCCGCTGACGCCGGGATATCGATGGCCACCGTGCGCGCGGCGTACCGCACCGGCACGTCACTCCTCGGGGTGTGCCTCGGACACCAGGCGATCGCCGAGGCGTTCGGAGCGACCGTGCACACCGCCGACGAGCTGATGCACGGACAGAGCTCGCTCGTGGAACACGACGGGAGTGCCCTCTACCGCGGAATCCCACAGCAGTTCAACGCCACCAGGTATCACTCGCTCGCCGTCGTCGACGGCAGCGTGCCCGAGGAGCTCGTCGTGACGAGCCGCACGACCAGCGGCGTGATCATGGGACTCCGCCATCGTGAGGCCCCGATCCACGGCGTGCAGTTCCATCCGGAATCGGTTCTCTCCGAGGGCGGCTACCAGCTCCTGGCGAACTGGCTGGAGACGGCCGGGCTCACCAGTGCGCATGAGCGTGCACGTGGGCTCAGCCCGCTCATGACCCGGTAGGCCCTTCGACAGGCTCAGGGACCGGAAAGCAGACTCAGGGACCGGAAAGGAAGCTCAGGGACCGGAAAGCAGACTCAGGGACCGGAAAGGAAGCTCCGGGACCGGAAAGCAGACTCAGGTACCGGAAAGCATGCTCAGGGACCGTCGTTGGACGGGTCCAAGAGCCAGCGCAGCCTACGGGCCGGTGCAGTAGGTCAGCGTGATGATCGACTTCTGCGGGATGTCGCCCGGTGCGGGTGACATGGCCGTGATCGGGTCGCCGGCGACAGCCTTGCACGTCGCGTCCGCCTGCGGCTGCACTGTGAACTGCCTCGTCGCGTCCTGGAGGTAGTTCGTCGCATCGAGGAGCGGCTGCCCGACGACATCCGTCAGCGTGACGTTCCCGCTGGAGACGACGAGGTTCACCGTGGCCCCCTGGTCGACGGAGGTGCCAGCTCCGGGGTCCATGCGCAGCACGACACCTGCCGGCACGGTGGGCGAGTTCTCGCGGGTCACGGAGCCTTGCGTGAGGCCGGCGGCGGCGACTGCAGCCCACGCGGCCTCGGAGGACTGGTTGATGACGTCGGGGACCTCGACCTGTGCACGGCCGGTCGACACGTAGACCTTGATCTGCGTGTTCTTGGTCACCGTGGTGCCGCCGGGCGGGTCGGTGCGGATGACGTGACCCGCCTCGTAGTCGCTGCTCGCTTCGTCGAACTTGGTCGGGACGAGCTCGAGCTGCTCGATCGTGCTGTTCGCGCTCTCCCACGTGGCGTCGACGAGATCCGGCACCTCTCGGGAGTCCGTGGAGATGCTCGTCGCGGGCGGAAGCTGCACCACCCAGAACACGAGTGAGAACAGAATGACGGCGATACCGGCGATGGCGGCCCAGATCCACACGACCGGTGGCCGACGCTGGGTGCGCGTCACGGTGTCGTCCGAGGTGAGCTGACGGATCGCCTGCTCGGTGCTGGACGCCGCCGTCGGCGATGGGCCGAACAGTGAGTCGTGGTCGTCGCGTCGGACCGGAACATGGCCCGCTCCTGCTTCGTCGAGATCCTCACGGAACTCGACGGCGCTCTGGTACCGCTCGAAGCGATCCTTCGCGAGGGCTCGGAGGACGACCTGGTCGAGCGCCGGCGACACCTTCGGGTTGATCGAGCTCGGCTTCACCGGGCGCTCGCTCACGTGCTGATAGGCGACGGCGACGGCGGTGTCGCCCCGGAAGGGTGCCTTGCCCGTCAGCATCTCGAACAGGACGACGCCGGTGGAGTAGAGGTCGGTCCGGGCGTCGACCGTCTCGCCCTTGGCCTGCTCGGGCGAGAAGTACGCGGCCGTGCCGAGGATGGCGGTCGTCTGGGCGACCGTCGTGGACGAATCCGAGACGGCGCGCGCAATACCGAAGTCGGTGACTTTGACGTCGCCAGCCGTGGTGATCATGACGTTGCCCGGCTTGATGTCACGGTGCACGACGCCGGCTCGGTGGGAGTACTCCAGTGCGGTGAGGATGCTGTGCGCGATGCGCACGGCCTCCTCGGACTCCACGGGTCCCTCGGCGATGAGGTCCTTGAGCATGCGCCCTTCGACGTACTCCATGACGATGAACGGTTCGATGAGATCGTGCCCCGAGCCGTCCTTCACCCGCTCTTCGCCGGCGTCGTAGACGCGGACGATCGTGGGGTGGGCCATCCGAGAGGCAGCCTGCGCCTCTTGACGGAAACGGGAGCGGAACGCCGGGTCGGTGGCGAGGGTGGACTTCAGGACCTTGATGGCGACGGTGCGACCGAGCTTGGTGTCCACGCCGCGGAAGACGTTGGACATGCCCCCGCGACCGATGAGGTCGCCGACGACGTATCGACCTGCGAGCAGGCGTTGATCGTCAGCCACGTACCACCCCTGAATTCGCTTGGAGGACAAACACTAACAGCTTACCCGGGCACCCTTCGTGTGCTCTCAGGGATGACCCTGAGAGCACACGACGAGATGTGACTACTCGGTGGCCTTGACCACGTCGATCGGCGTCGATGCCGGTGATGCCGCCGACGTGCCGGTGCTGCACCGGACCGCGTAGGACACGGTCAGCTGACCGGCGGCGTCGACCGTGATCGTGCCGCTGGTCGTGTTGGCGTCGAACTGACCCGATGCGTTGTTCTGGAAGAAACCGCCGCCGACCGTCACGGTGTAGCCGAGGAAGTCCGTGCCGGTCGGGCAGGCGTTCTGCACGGTAGCCCAGTCGACGGCGATGGTCGTCGACGTCGCGTCCTTCGGGATCTCGAGCTGACCGGCGTCGTTCAACTTGGACTGATCGACCTTCGGCGCTTCCGTGGGTGGGTTGATGACAGCGATCTCGCCGTACACGGTGAGGGTGATGGCTGAACCCGTCTTCACGTTACCCGTCGGGTTGACGTCGTAGACCGTGTCGACCTGCTCCGGCGACGTCGCTGCGTTACCGACGTTCTTCGACACGCTGAAGTTGTACGGCGTCGCGCTGAAGATCGCGTTGAGCTCGTCGAAGGACCGGCCCTGGAGATCGCTCAGGTTGATCGGGAACACCGTGGGCACCGGTGTGGGCGTCGGGGTCGGGGTCTTCGACGGGGTCGGCGAGGCCGAGGTCGATGTCGCCGACGGCGTCTTGCCCCCTGCGTCATTCCCCTGGTTGGCGAACACCGCGATGAGCGAACCGACGAGCACGATGACGAGCAGGGCGACGAGACCGATGAGCGGCCAGGTCCACTTGCTGCGCTTCTTCTTCTCGCCCTCGCCCTCGACGTCGTCCTCGAGCTGGTCCGCCTCGGAGGCGGACAGCAGCTGCGTGGTCGCGTCGTCGGCTGCGGGCATCCGGCGGGTCTGGTCCATGACGGTGGTCGCGGCGTCGCCGGCCCCACCGAGGATCATCGGTACGGCTGCGGCCGCGGCGTTGAGGTCGCCTCGACGGAGCGCCTGGGCGGCGCGCGCGACGTGGGCGGACGATGCCGGACGGTCGACCGGGTTCTTCGCGATCATCGACATGACGAACCGGCGGACCGGCTCGGCGATCGTGACGGGGAGTTCCGGCGGCTGCTCGTTGATCTGCGCCATCGCGATGGCGACCTGCGACTCGCCCGTGAACGGACGGCGTCCGGCGAGGCACTCGTACGCGACGATGCCGAGCGAGTAGATGTCCGTCGAGGGCGAGGCGGGGTGCCCGCTCGCCTGCTCGGGCGAGAGGTACTGCACGGTGCCCATCACCTGACCGGTGGCCGTGAGTGGCACCTGGTCGGCGATGCGGGCGATGCCGAAGTCGGTGATCTTGACGCGGCCGTCCGGCGTGATGAGCAGGTTGCCCGGCTTGATGTCACGGTGGACGAGGCCTGCGGCGTGCGCGGCCTGGAGTGCCGAGGAGGTCTGCGCGACGATGTCGAGCACCTTGTCGGTGGGCAGGACACGCTCGCGCTCGAGCACGGTGGACAGAGCCTCACCGGGCACGAGTTCCATGACGAGGAACGCGCTGCCGTCCTCCTCGCCGTAGTCGAAGACGTTGGCGATGCCCTCGTGGTTCACGAGTGCGGCGTGCCGTGCCTCCGCACGGAACCGCTCGAGGAACCCGGGGTCCCCCATGTACTCGTCCTTGAGGATCTTGATGGCGATGGTCCGGCCGATGACCAGGTCAGTGGCCTGCCACACCTCGCCCATGCCACCGATCGCAATGCGAGATTGCAGTTCGTAGCGACCCCCGAAGGTCAGCCCGGCTGTCGGTCTCATTTGTTCAGCACCGCCTCTAGTACTTTCTTCGCGATCGGAGCGGCCACGAGGTTGCCGTAACCGTCCTGTCCGAGTCCACCGCCATCTTCTACAACGACCGCCACGGCGACCTTCGGGTCGTCCGCAGGCGCGAAACCGGTGAACCACAGCGTGTACGGATCGTCGGATCCGTTCTGTGCCGTGCCTGTCTTTCCAGCCACATCGACCCCATCTATTCTTGCATTAGTCGCAGCACCGCTCTGGACGCCCTGGACCATGATGTCCGTGATCTCCTTGGCCACCGAACTCGAGATCGGCTGCGACAGCTGCGCCGGTTCGAACTCCTTGAGGACGCTCAGATCGGGGTTCACGACGCGGTTCACCAGCTGCGGGTTGCAGACGATGCCACCGTTCGCGATGCCGGCCGAGACCATGGCCATCTGGAGTGCCGAGGCCCGCACGGTGTACTGCCCGAAGGCCGCCATGGCGGTCTGGTCGTCACTCAGCGCGTTCGGGAAGGTGCTCGGCTGCATCGGCATGGGGTTGAGTCCCGTTCCGGTGATGTTGACGTCCATGTTGAAGCCGAAGCTCTGCGCCATGTCGCGGATCTTCTCGTAGCCGAGTTCGACGCCGAGTTCCGCGAGCGGGATGTTGCAACTGAGTTCGACCGCCGTCGCGATCGACACCGTCGCGCCTCCACCGCAGCTTCCGCCCTCGGAGTTGCGGATGACGGTGCTCGTCCCGGGGAGCGTGTAGGTGGACGGGTTCGGGAACTCCGACTCCGGCGTGTAGTCGCCCGAGGCGAACGCCGCGGCCGCCGTGACGAGCTTGAACGTGGAACCGGGCGGGTCGAGGTCGCCGTCGACGCCCTTGTTGAGGAGCGGCTGGCGGTCGTCGTCGTCGAGGGTCCGGTAGGCGTCGAGCACGGCCGCGTTGTCGTGGCTGGCCAAAACGTTCGGATCGTAGCCGGGGCTCGACACCGAGGCGAGGATCTTGCCCGTCTTCGGCTCGATGGCGACGATCGCGCCCTCCTGGTCGCCGAGTGCGTCGAAGGCGGCCTGCTGCACGACGGGGTCCAGGGTGACCTCGACCGCCGCGCCCTTCGGTGCCTGTCCGGAGATGAGCCGGTTGATGGAGTCGAGGAACTGGGAGTTCGACGTGCCGCTCAGATACTCGTTCGTCGCGAGTTCGAGACCGGACGAGCCCTGGGTGGGCGAGAAGTAGCCGGTGACGGGCGCGTACAGCGGACCGTTCGCGTAGACACGCTGGTACTTGTACTCGTCGTCGCTCGCAACGGACGAGGCGATGGCGGTCCCGTCCGAGAGCAGGATGGGACCCCGTTCGGTCCGGTAGCTGTCGTAGAGCGTCCGCGTGTTGCGACCGTCGGCGTTGAGGGTGTCGGCCTGGAACATCTGGATGATCGTGGTCGACCCGAAGAGCGCCAGGAACATCGCCAGGACGACGATGCTCACCCGCTTGAGTTCGCGATTCATGAGACCACCGCCTTGGGTTGGGTCCGGACCGTGTCGGAGATGCGGAGCAGGACGGCGATGATGATCCAGTTCGCGACGAGTGACGACCCGCCGGCCGCCAGGAAGGGTGTGGTGAGTCCCGTGAGCGGGATGATGCGGGTCACGCCGCCGACGACGACGAAGACCTGCAGCGCGACGGTGAACGCCAGGCCGATCGAGAGGAGCTTGCCGAAGTCGTCGGTACCGGCGTAGCCGACTCGGAAGCCCCGCGAGACGAGCAGCAGATAGAGCGCGAAGATCGCGAAGAGGCCGGCGAGACCGAGCTCCTCTCCGAGGCTGGCGATGATGTAGTCGCTCTGCGGGACGGGTGTGATCTCGGGCATGCCCTGGCCGAGCCCGGTACCGAGCAGTCCGCCGTGGGCGAGGCCGAAGATGCCCTGCACCAGCTGGTAGCTGCCGCCGTCGCGGTCGAACACCTCCGGGTTGAAGGCGTCCCACCAGTTGTGGAAACGACCGGCGACGTAGGAGAGGGTCTGACCGGCGATGAACGCACCGGCGAAGAACATCGTCAAGCCGATGATGATCCAGCTGGCGCGGCTCGTCGCGACGTACAGCATGACGAGGAACATGCCGAAGTAGAGCAGACCGGTTCCGAGGTCGCGCTGGAAGACGATCACGCCCATCGCCATCGCCCACACCACGAGGATCGGGCCGAGGTCGCGCAGACGGGGGAACTGGATCCCGAGGAACTTCTTGCCGACCATCGAGAGGCTGTCGCGCGTGCGAACGAGATAACCGGCGAAGAACACCGCCAGAGCGATCTTCGCGATCTCGCCGGGCTGGAAGGTGACCGCGTCGCCGATGCCGATCCAGACGCGGGCGCCGTTGACCTCGCGACCGATGCCCGGCAACAGGGGCAGCAGGAGGAGGACGAAGGCGAAGAGGCCGGCGATGTAGGTGTATTTGAAGAGGACGCGGTGGTTGCGGATGATCAGGACCACGGCGATTGCTCCGGCGATCGCGATCGCACTCCACACCATCTGTCGGACCGCGGCGCTCGCCCACCCGGAGTCGCCGAGCGCGATGTCGATCCGGTAGATCTCGGCGATGCCGATACCGCCGAGCACGGTGGCGATCGGCAGCAGGAACGGGTCGGCCTCCGCCGCGGTGTAGCGCAACACGATGTGGAAGGCGAGGACCAGCAGCGACAGGCCGGAGCCGAAGGTGATCAGGGCGAAATCGAGGTGTCCGAGGGCGCCGAGCTGCACGAGCATGACCGCGACCGCGTTGATGGCGAACGCGAAGATGAGCAGCGCGAGCTCCAGGTTGCGGAGCTTCTTCGGCAGCCGGAGTCGGCGCATCGTCTTGATGACGCCGGTGTCGGCTTGGATGGGGGCTGCGACGTCACTGGTCATCGGTCACCCGCAGACGTTTCACGATGTCGAGGGCCTCGGTGAACGAGGATGCGCTGATGGTCTGGTCGACGGCCTGGCGGTCGAAGTCGGAGAGCGAGCCGAGCGGGATGCCCGTGTCCTCCTTGACGTTCGAGAGCTTGATGGGGCCGACGTCCTGCTGGATCCCCTGGTAGATGACGACGGTGTCGGCGTCGCCGCCCACGAAGTACCGGGTCTGTGTCCACGCGTACCCGAGCACGACACCACCCACGATCGCGATGATGACCACGATGAGGCCGACGAGCCAGGTGATGCGCCGACGTCTCGCGCGACGTTCGTCCTCTTCGATGAGCTCGTCGAGGTAGTCCTCGGAGGCGGGCTCGAAGTGGGAGTTGCCGAGCGACGTGACTCGGCCGGGGTGCAGCCAGCTGTTGGGGATGAGCGAGGGTTTCTTCACCGAGGGGGTGAGCGCGAAGGCCACAGGCTTCGAGGCCGAGCCGACGACGACGGGCTCGCCGTCACTCACCGGCTCGTCGACGATGTCGACGACCACGACGGTGACGTTGTCCGGGGCACCGCGGTCCAGGCTCTGCCGGACGAGCTTCTCGGCAGTGCGCTGTGCTGACAGCTGCTCGGTGAGGGTCGCGGTGATGTGCGTCTCGTCGACCACGCCCGAGAGGCCGTCGGAACAGAGGACCCAACGGTCGCCCGGCTGCGTCCCGAGCGTCATCGTGTCGATCTCGGGGGAGGCGTCGACGTCGCCGAGGACGCGCATCAGCACCGATCGGCGGGGATGGACCATCGCTTCCTCGGCTGTGATCCGGCCGGAGTCCACGAGGCGCTGGACGAAGGTGTGGTCGACCGTGATCTGGCTGAGCTCGCCCTCACGGAAGAGGTAGATCCGGGAGTCGCCGATGTGGGCGATGGCGACCTCGTTGCCGATGACCGCGAGGGCGGAGACCGTGGTGCCCATGCCCGTCAGCTCGCGGTGCTTCGAGACCGTGTCGCCCAGGATGGAGTTCGCCGCGAGGATCGCCGACTGGAGCGTCGCCTCAGCTGCTTCGGAGGACGGGTACGGCTCGTCGGCTTCGATGATGCGGTTGAGTGCCATCGCCGACGCGACGTCACCGCCGGCGTGACCACCCATGCCGTCGGCGACGACGAACAGGTGATGCCCGGAGTAGCCGGAATCCTGGTTGTTTGAGCGCACTTTACCCACGTGGGAGAGCGCTGCGCCGGCGCCGCTGGTCGTCACCGGGTTACCGCCGCAACTCGAAACTGGTCTGGCCGACCTTGACGGGGGTGTCGAGCGGGATCTGCGTCGGGACGCTCACGCGCTTGCCGGCGAGGAAGGTGCCGTTCGTGGAATCGAGGTCCTGGACCATCCACTCGTCGTTCCAGAGCATGAGGCGCGCGTGATGCGTGGACGTGTAGTCGTCGCGGATGATGAGGCCGGAGTCCGCTGAGCGTCCGATGGTGATCGGCTCGCGGCCGAGGGGGAGCTCGGTGCCCTGCTTGGGGCCGGACACGATGACGAGGCGCGAGGTGTTGTCGACCGTGGCGCGCGGAGGCGTGCCGCTCGATCCACCGGCCGCGGGCCGACTGGGGGCCGGGGCGGTCGCGGCACGCATCGGCTGCGGCGGGGTGGCCGGAGCTCCGTTCGACGACTGCTGCTGCGGTTTCCGGACGCGCGGACCGAAGAGGTCGGTGCGGAGGGCGTAGACGATGCCGAAGACGAACGTCCAGAGCAGGAGCAGGAAGCCGATGCGGAGGACCAGCAGGGTCAGTTCGCTCACGCGCCGTCCCCCCACGAGTCGCCGAACGACGACACATCGTGACGTCGGGTCGCATCGCTCATCTGGCGATCGGAGCCGCCGGCCTTGGCTACCACCCGGAACACGATCCTCGTGCGGCCGATCTCGATGACGGAGTCGGGGGAGAGGGCCGCCTGGCGGAAGGACTGGCCGTTGAGCTTCGAGCCGTTCGTCGAACCGAGGTCGCGTGCCTGACCGGCGTTGCCGTCCCAGAGGATCTCGACGTGCTTCCGCGAGGTGCCGGTGTCGGGGATCGTGATGTCGGCCTCGGTACCGCGGCCGATGACCGTGCGGGCCTGCGTGATCGGGTAGCGCTTGCCGCCGATGTCGAGCACGGGCGCCCAGGTGACGGAGCCCTTGAGATTGACGCTGTCGATCTGGACGAGGCCGTCGGGGAGCGAGCGGTCGCCGGAGAGCTGGATGGTCACGGCACCCGGAAAGGAGTACCCCTGGCTCTTGGCGTGCTTCTGCACGAGCGAACCGAGTTCGTCGACGAGGGAGGGACCGATGGCGTCCATGCGCTCGAAATCGGTGGGCGACATGCGGACGGTGAACTTGTTCGGCACGAGGATGCGGTCGCGGGAGACGACGGCGGCCTTGGTGTCGAGCTCGCGTCGGAGCGCGCTCGTGATCTCGACCGGCTGGAGTCCGGACTTGAAGGTCTTCGCGAAGGCGCCGTTGACGGCGCGCTCGAGTCCCTTCTCGAAGTTGTCCAGAATGCCCACGGTCTCTCGATTCGTGTCGGTGTCCAGGCAATGTTAGACGGTTTGCCTGCACACGAGGCCAATCGACGCGGGCGCCGACGCCAGGTGTTCACCCGCTCGGCAGCAGGAGATCAGCATCGGCGCCGGACCGTCGGGGCCGTTTCGTCCTGCTCTGGCGCGGATCTCCGGTGTTCTGCCACTCGGGCTCCGCGTGCTATCCTCGATAAGTTGCCGCGAGAGCGGTGACGTCTGGTGTCTCGCGCGAGTGGCGGAATTGGCAGACGCGCTGGCTTCAGGTGCCAGTGCTCGAAAGGGCGTGCGGGTTCAAGTCCCGCCTCGCGCACCAGTGGATGTGACACGAAGGCCCCCGAGGAATCGGGGGCCTTCGTCGTTCTCCGGCCGGCCGCCAGGCCCGGCGTGCTACCTCTGCCGACCGGTCGCGAGCCAGACGTCCGGTCCGAAGATCTCGTAGCGGAGGCGTCCCTCGGGGATGCCCAATGACCGGGCGGTGTCCCGCAGCACCTGCATGAACCCCAGAGGCCCGCAGATCGAGAGGGTCGCGTGCTCGGGCAGCGCGACGTGGTCGAGCTCGAGCCTCGGTGCCGCTACGTCGTCCGCGAACCAGGTCTGCATCCGGGCGTCGGGCAGTCGATCGACGAGCGAGGCGATGCGGTCGGCGAAGGCGAAGTCCTCGCGCGAGCGGTCCGCGTGGAGCACGAGGACCGTTCGAGGGTCGGCGGTGGCGACGAGGGCCTCGAGATACGACACGGTCGGCGTGCAGCCGATACCCGCGGAGATCAGGACGAGCGGCGACCGGTCGTCGTCGAGGACGACCGCGCCATACGGGTTGGACAGCTCGATCACGTCGCCGACCTCGATGACGTCGTGGAGCACCGGCGTGACGTCGCCGTCAGGGTCCCGTTTGACGGCGATGCTCCGGCCGGTCCCCGGGCGCAGCAGGGTGAACGCGCGAGCCTGGGATGATCCGTCCGGCGCCGTGACCCGGAGGCTGACGTAGTTCCCGGCGACCGCCGGAGTGACGGGCGTCCCATCGGCCGGGACGAAGATGAACTCGGTCACCGTCGAGGTCGTGACGATCTTCTCCGAGACCGTCCAAGGAGTCCAGTGCGAGTCGTTCGCCTGTGCGCCGTACAGTCGGCGCTCGGCGGCGATGAGGACGTCGGCGAACAGCCAGTAGACCTCGCTCCAGGCCGCGACCACTTCTGAGGTGGCGGCGTCGCCGAGATCTGTGGCGATCGCGCGGAAGAGGTACTCGTAGACCACCTGGTACTGCTCAGGCGTGACGCCGAGGGAGGCATGGCGGTGGGCGATCCGCGTGACGAGGTGAGCCGGGGCCTCCTCGGACGTCGACGCGGCGGTCGCGAAGGCGACGATCGAAGCAGCGAGCACGGCCGCCTGCTGTCCGGTGGCGTGGTTGGTCCGGCTGAACATGCCGTCGAGCAGTCCGGGGTGGTCTGCGAACAACGCCGCGTAGAACGACGTGGTGATGGTCTCCATCCTGCCGGCGATGACGGGCGCGGTCTCGGCGATGATCGTGCGGGTGGCTTCGGTGAGCATGTCGGTCCTGTCCGCGCCCGGGTGGGCGCACGCTCAGACGGTAGATCGGGTGGCCGTCGCATCGTCGACGACATTCCCGCGGAAAATACACTCCGCTGAAATGTAGAGTACGGACATGGATGCTCGATCGATCCGCTCCGTCCTCGCCTCGGGACCTCGGTTGCGCATCCTTGCGCAACTCCTCGCAGACGGTGCCAGCTCTGCCGGCATGCTCGGTCGAGCGGTCGGCATGCCGGAGAGTACGGTGCGCGACCACCTGCGCGTTCTGTCGAACGGTGGACTCGTCGTCTCCGAGCGCGAGCCGCGCACGACCCGCGGGCGCCCTCGGACCCTCTTCGTCGCCGCAGAGCACGCGGGACGGTCGGCCCACGGTCGCGAGGTGACCGAGCGGGCGCTCCGCCTGGGTCAGGCGTACCGGGCGGTCGTCCTGCAGGAGGAGGCGGGAGACGACGACGGGCAGCTGGACGTCCTCGACGATCATCTCGACCGGCTCGGGTTCGAACCCGAGCCGGCGGGGTCGCTGGCTCTGCGGCTGCAGTGCCCGGCGATGGACCTCTTCCGGACGCTCGGGCCGGAGGTCCTGTGTGCCGTGCACCTCGCGGTGATCGAGGACGTCCTCACCCGGTCGCCCGGTCCGCTCGTGGTCGACAGACTCGTCCCGGCGCCCCCGACGGACTGTCGTCTCTCGCTCGAGCGACGACGATCGCACGATTCTCGACACGGTGACCGATGACACATCGGGCCTCGCCTGTCACATGCTCGACGGATGTCAGGTCTCCGTTACCGTGTCGACATGGAGACCCCCCGAGTGCCGGTGAGTATCGCGATCACGATGTTGCACGATGGTCGGGTGCTGTTGGAGTTGCTGGCGGACCACTCCTCGGCGTTCAGCAGCGCCGAGACGCACATCGACGACCGCGATCGCACGTCGGCGATCGTCCGCGAGTGGGTGACCGCGCCGCTCGCGACGCCGGATCGTCGCAGTTCACACCGTCCGTTGGCGTACCGCGACGGCTACACCCTCGTCATCTCGGCCGAGTCGACCCGGGATCTCGCGGCGTTCAGCCCCTACGGCAACTCACTCCGGATCGACTTCGCCAGGGCGTTCGGCGCGGCGTCCGGCACGGCTGGGGATCCAGAACCGCTTGCGCGCGCGCTCCCGCGTGATCTGGCGATCTGCTTCCGGCGCGCGCAGGAGAAGGCCGCCTGGCGGATCGCGCAGGGCGCCTATCTTCCCGTCCTCGTCGGGTACCTCGACGAGCTGCGGTCGATGACGTCGATCGAGGAGCAGGACGCGTACGAGACGACGACCGCCGGTGTCGGAGGAATCCTCGACGATGAGCGCTACCTCCTGGTGGCGGACGATGAACGCGCACGGCAGGTGTACCTCGACCTCGTGGCGGAGCGGTCCTCGCTCTACAACTGGTACATGGATCTGGCCAAAGGTGGTCACGCCCGCCCGCGGCGGTGACGAGGACGTGTCGCGGCGGGTTCGACGCTCGTGGTCGACACGCTGATCCTGGCGCCCCCGACGCCGGGCCGACGAGTCCATGGACGTGTGGTGCTGCCGAGGAGGTTTGACACCCGGCTGCATGACAAGCATACTTGACGTATGTCAGGTTTCCTTGTCATTTCGAACCCGATCGTCCAGGTGCGCCGACGATGAGGACGACCGACAGGTCGACCCGCCGCGCTGGCACCGCGTTCGGGCGGCTGGCGTCGATGAGCGCTCGCGACGTCCTCAGGAATCCACTGACCGGGATCTCGATGTGGTTCATGACCGGCATCATCCTCGTGATCTACGTCTCCATGTGGCTCGCGTTCGTCGTCCTGGGCCCTGCTCCGGTCGTCGCGCTGGAAACGGACGACCCGGGAGTCTCGTCGGCTCTGGAGCGGGCCGGTGTGCGGGTGGTCGCCGACGACGCCCCCGATCGGAACACGCGGGTGACCGTGCACGAGGGGCGTGCCCTGGTGGTGCTCGACACTGCGGATCAGGCTGCGTGGGACCCGATCTGGCGAGGGCTGCGCGACGCAGGCGTCACGGCCCACGGGGTGACGGTGATGGACGACGAGGGTGACGTCAAGATCGATCCGCTGCAGGAGAACCTCGGGATCGTGGTCCTGGTCGGGGTCGCGAGCCTGGCGTTCATCGGGACGACCGTCCCGCTCGTGGCGATGCGGGAGCGCGGGCTGCTCCGACTGCTCGGCGTGACACCGCTGCGACGGTCGACCTTCCTCCTCGCGCAGCTCCCCTTGCGCGCGCTGGTGGCGGTGGGGATCCTGGTGCTGACGACCGGGATCGCGGTCTGGCGCAGGTACGTCGACGGTGTGGACCTTTTCGCTCTGGGGGTCTCGTTCCTCCTCGGAGCGGCGATGCTGTTCGCTCTGGCGCTGGTGTTCGCCGCCCGATCGCGGAACGCCGAGGCGACGCAACAGACGATGGTTTTGGTGACGATCGGGCTCGTGTTCGCCTCGGGTGGGCTTCTGCCGCAATCCATCCTGCCCGCCGCCGTGCAGGTCGCCATGAACTGCCTGCCGACCACCTGGTTCGTCGCCGCCGCGAGTGCCTCACTGACCGGGGCCGAACCGTTCCTCCCCGTCCCCGCGCTCTGGGGGCTCATGTCGCTCGTCACCGTCGCAGCAGGAACGCTCGCCGTGCGGTGGTTCGAGTGGGATCAGTCCGAGCGCGACGGGCGGGCGACCACGATGTCCGACACGCAACGAGAGGTGGCAGCATGAACGAGCACACGACACGGGGATCGACGCCGCAGGAGCGTCGTGCGTCCCGCAGATACATGTGGGAGATCGCGGCCGGTGCCGTCGGGTTCCTCGTGACGTTCCTCTTCCTGCCGGAGCTGTTGCCCACCGAGCCGGGATCGCCCGCAGCCGTCGCGGTCGCACTCGTCCCGCTCGTGCCGGTGGTGTGGATCGTGATCGCACTCGTCCGGCACGTGCGCCGTGTTGACGAACTGCAGCGCGGACTGATCGTGCTGAGTCTCGCCATCGGGTTCGGTGCGGCGATGCTGATCAGCCTCGCGGTCGTGTTCCTGTCGACTGCCGGTGTCGTCGTCCCCCAGCCGGAATGGTGGGTGTTCATCGGCGGGATGGCGGTCTGGGGTGTGACCATCGGCGTCGTCTCCTTCCGGGCAACCCGATGAAGAACGACGTCCGCGCCCTCCGTACCGAACGCGGGTGGACGCAGGTCCAGTTCGCTGAAGCACTCGGCGTCTCCAGGCAGACGGTGAACGCGCTCGAGACCGGGCGCTACGATCCGTCCCTGCCGTTGGCGTTCCGGGTCTCCGCATTGCTCTCACGCCCGATCGAGGAGATCTTCTTCCCGGGTGAACACGACGCCCCGCCGTCTGGAGGACGACGATGAACGAACCGGACCGAGCGGTCGTCACCGTCGACCGGCTCAGCAAGCGCTACGGCGACCGGAGCGTCCTGCGCGACGTCTCCCTCCGGGTCCATGCGGGCGAGGTGTTCGGACTGCTGGGACCGAACGGCGCCGGGAAGACCACCACGCTCGAGACCATCGTCGGACTCCGCCGTCCCACCGACGGAACCGTCCGGGTGCTCGGGCGAGACCCGTCGATCGACCGCCGATACGTGACCGAGCGGATGGCGGTGCAGCCGCAGGCCGCCACCCTGTTCCCGACGCTGACCGTCGCGGAGACGCTCGACCTCTTCGCGTCGTTCTACCGCGACGTGCGGCGTCCGGAGGAGGTCTTGGACGAGCTCGATCTGGGCGAGGCACGGCGCGTGCGCGTGAAGCACCTCTCAGGGGGCCAGGAGCGTCGTCTGCTGATCGCCATCGCGTTGATCGGCGATCCCGAGATCGTCGTCCTCGACGAGCCGTCGGCCGGACTCGACCCGCAGGCTCGACGGAACCTCTGGAGCATCATCCGGCGCCAGCAGGAACGCGGGACCACGATCCTGCTCTCGACGCACCACATGGACGAGGCCACCCAGGTCTGCGACCGGATCGCCGTCCTCGTGGACGGCGCGATCGCCGCCTCGGGGGAGCCGGAGACCCTGGTCCGGGAACACGCCGCCACGGCCACGGTCACCTTCGAGGTCCCCGGCCGGACCACCGCGGACGAGCTGCGTTCCCACGACATCCCCGGTGAGATCACCGTGACGGCGAAGGGCGCCGTCAGCCTGGTCGGGATCGTGACCGACGACCCTGACGCCGTGCTGCGCCGCCTCACCTTCTCCTCCGGTCTCAGACCGCGCGGGTTCCGAGTGGCGCACGGGTCACTCGAGGATCTCTTCATCGATCTCGCGAATCGGCCGGCGTCAGCAGCCGAGGGCGACCGGGCCCACAGCCCATGAGGACGATGCATCCGTTCCCAGCACAGGTCCGGAGCTTCGCCGCAGCCCACGCGCGCGACCTCGTCCGGGACCCGCGCTCGATCATCGCGCTCGTGGCGAGTTTCCTGGCCCTGATTGGACTGCTCTGGGGTGTGGACGCCCTCGTGGCGACGGCGTCCGGCACGCCTGCCGGTGTGCTGGAGCACGCCCTCCCGCTCGTTTCGAGCACGGGGTCGATGGCGATCGCCTTCATGCTCACCACGGTGCCGCTGGTCCGGCACCGCAGCACCGGCCTGCTGCGGGCGCTGTCGACCTCGCCGGCCCGTCGCGACGCGTACCTGCTCGGACATCTGCCGATCCGCGTGGGGTTGGTCGTCGTCGAGGCCGCGGTGATCGTCGCCCTGGCCGCCTGGACGGTGCCAATCCGTCCACTCTCCGACCTCGTCGCGATCGCCGGCACGATCCTGCTCGGTGGCGCGATGCTGCTCGGCTTCGGCTACCTCCTCGCGGCGCGGTTGTCGAACCCGGACATCGCCATGCAACTCGCGTACCTGCTGCCGATGCTCGCTCTCGCCACATCCGGTGCCCTCTGCCCGCTCGCGGTCCTTCCGGAGTGGGTCGCCGGTCTCTTCGGGCTCCTGCCCACGACCTGGATCGTCGGTGCCCTCGAAGCGATCATCTCCCAAGGCCCTCAGCCCGTGCCACTCGCGGTGGTCTGGAGTCTGATGGCGGCGTTCGCGCTCGTGTCGGGTCTCGCGGCCGCACGGCTCCACCGATGGGATGCCGGCTGATCGGGGGAGCTGCCGTCCGCCGCGTCAGCCCCGCCGCGGGGGCGCCGTCGAATCGCGCACGATGAGCTGCGAGTCGAGACTCGCGACCGAACGGGGCGACCCGCCGGCCATGGCCTGGAGGAGCACCTCGACCGCCAACGACCCGCACCGGTTGATCGCGAGCCGCACGGTGGTGAGACCGGGCTGGCGGATGGACGCCATCTCGATGTCGTCGGTGCCGATGATGCTGAGGTCCTCGGGGCAGCGCTTGCCCATCGACGTGATGCCGGCGTCGATACCGAGGGCGACCAGGTCGTTGTAGGCGATGACCGCCGTCGCACCGCTCGCCACGATCGTGGCCGCTGCGGCGAGGCCGCCCTGGATCGAGGCCGCCTGGTGGCCCAGGCGGGTGAACTCGATGTCGAGCTGTGCACAGGCCGCAGCGACCGCGTCGCCACGGCGGAGGTCCGCCCAGGAGTGCTTCGGACCGGCCGCGTAGGCGATGTGTCGGTGACCCAGTGCGGCGAGGTGCTCGACCGCCTGCCGTGGCCCGCTCTCGGTGTCCATCACGACGTAGGGGAGGCCGTCGATGATGCGGTTGACCACCACGACCGGGGTGTCGCCCACGAGCGCGCGGATCTCGTCGTCCGGGAGCCGTGGCGAGCAGAGGAGCATCCCGTTGAGCTTCCGCGCCAGTTCCAGCTGCTCGTGCTCCCGATGCAGGTCCTCATCGGTGTCGAACAACACCGGGCGGTGGCGTCCCTGCCAGGCCTGGGCGTGGACGCCCTTCAGGAGCGTCGCGTAGACCGGGCTGGCGATGTCGGGGACGATGACGCCGAAGGTCTTCTCCGCCGTCGAACCGTTCGGGTTCGAGTACCCGAGGTCCGCCGCCGCCGTGAGGACGCGCTCGAGCGTTGCGTCCGCAAGGCGATCCGGCTCGCCGAACGCCCGCGACGCGGTGGCGATGGAGACGCCCGCGTGACGGGCGACATCGGTGAGGGTGGCGGTCACGGTTTATCCTTCGCGGGGTCGGGTGTACTCATGATGCGGCATCGTGGTGCCATGAAACTACTTGACAAACTTTGTACAAACCATTCAGAATCACTTTCATGATGATCGACGCGGATCTCCTCCAGCCGACGACGCAGTGCCCCGAGGCTCGGCGATGACGGCCCTGCCGCCGCGACTGGGCGCTCGTTCGGGCCCGCGTCCGGAGCACTCGGCACCGTCCGCCGCCGGCATCCTGCACCTCGGCCTCGGTAACTTCCACCGAGCGCACCAGGCCGTCTACACGGCGGCTGCGCTCAGCGCGGGCAGCGATGAATGGGGCATCGTCGGTGTCGCATCCCGGTCCCGAGCGGTCGTCGACGCCATGCAGGCGCAGGATCTCCGCTACACGGTCGCAGAGATCTCACCCACCGGGGCCTCGTTCTCCGTGCCCGCCGTGCACACCGACGCGTTCGTCGCGGCGGAGGATCCGGAGCGCGTGGTCGGCACTCTCGCGGACGACCGCATCCGGGTCGTCACGCTGACCGTGACGGAGCACGGCTACAGCGCCTCACCGTCGACCGGTCTCCTCGACCTGAACGACCCGCTGATCGCAGCCGACCTCCGCGGAGGTGCCCCGCAGACGACCATCGGCCAGCTCGCCCGCGGTCTGCAGCGGCGGGCTTCGGGTGGTGGAGCGCCGATCACGATCCTGAGCTGCGACAACCTGAGCGAGAACGGCGCTCGCACGGAGGCGCTCGTCCGGGCCTTCCTCTCCGAACTGCGCGGTACCGAGGGCGCGGAAGCGCTCGCCTACCTCGACAGCGCGGTCGCCTTCCCGTCCAGCATGGTCGACCGCATCGTCCCGGCGACGACCCCGCGACTGCGGGAGCTCGTGGCAACCCGCCTCGGCGTCCGGGACGACGCACCGGTCTCCGCCGAACCGTTCACGATGTGGGCGATCGAGGACCGCTTCGCCGCTGCGCGTCCCACCTGGGAGGCCGGAGGCGCCGTGTTCACCGACGAGGTGGGGGCGTACGAGCAGATGAAGGTGCGGCTCCTCAACGGGACGCACTCGCTCATCGCCTACCTCGGTGCGCTCCGCGGGGTGGCCAAGATCTCGGAGTCGATCGCCGACACCGCCGTTGAATCCGCCGCACGGGCGATCCTCCGCCACGAGTACGAGCCGTCGGTGCGGTTCCCGTCCGGCGTCGACGTCCGCACGTATGAGGGGCAGCTCTTCGAACGCTGGGCGAACCACGCCCTCGGGCACCGCACGGCGCAGGTGGGTACCGACGGATCGGTGAAGCTGCGCCAGCGCATCCCGGAGCCCGCCCTCCTGCTGCTCGAGGCCGGATCCGTCCCGCACCTCATCGCCCTCACGGTCGCGGCCTACCTGGCCTGCATTGCCCCGATGCCGGGGTTCGACCCTGGTCCGCACGCGCGCGCCATGGTCGATCCGGCCCGCGAGGAGCTCGCCCGCCTGGCGAGCACGTCGACGGACGGTCGGCACCTCGCGCATCGGGTGATCGCGGAGCTGCACCTCTTCGGGCAGGACCTCGCCGAGCAGCCGACCTTCATCTCGCGGGTCGGTGAACTGATCGACACCATCCGTCGACACGGCGTCGACGCGGCCATCCGCGACAGCATCACCGCCTCGCAGGCACCCATGACCACGACAGGAGCCAACCGATGAAGACGCTCGCGATCCACGGCGCGGAGGACATCCGCTGGGAGGACGCCCCCACTCCGAAACCACGCGACGGCGAGGTCCGCCTCCGGGTGCGGTACGTCGGTATCTGCGGTTCCGACCTGCACTACTACTTCAACGGAGCGAACGGCGAGTACGTCATCCGCGAACCACTCACCCCCGGCCACGAGCTCTCGGCCGTCGTCGACGTGGACCCCTCCGGTCGGCTCGCCCCCGGCACCAGGGTCACCGTGCACCCGGCGCGATACGGCCCGAGCCTTCCGGGGCTCGAGGACCGCCCGCACCTGCGGCCCGGCGGTGACTACCTCGGGAGCGCAGCAGCGAACCCGCACCGACAGGGTGGGGCCTCGGAGTACCTGATCGTCGAGCACTCGATGGTGCGCGTCCTGCCCGACGGACTCCCGCTCGAGCGGGCGGCGCTCGCCGAACCCCTCTCGGTCGCCATGCACGCGGTCGGGCTCGCCGGCGACGTGCGCGGTGCGCGGGTCCTCGTCATCGGTGCCGGGCCCATCGGTCTGCTCGTGATCGCTGCGGCCGGCCGGGCCGGTGCAGCGACGATCGCGGCGAGCGACATGCGCGAACAGGCACTGGAACGCGCCGCGACCGTGGGAGCCGGTGAGCTCCTGCTCGTGGGTCGCGACGCCGTCGCCGACGAGTCCTACGACGTCGTCTTCGAGTGCTCCGGCGCGCCGGTCGCCCTGACCCAGGCGGTCCGGGCCGCGAGACGAGGCGGATCGATCGTCCAGGTCGGCATGCTCCCCGACGTCGACAGCCCGATCAACCTCGCCCCCATGCTCGCCAAGGAGCTCACCATCCGCGGCGCGTTCCGCTTCTCCACCGAGATCGACGACGCGATCGCGTTCCTCACCGAGGGTGATCTCCTCGACGCCGTCGTGACCCAGGTCATCCCAGCCGAGGAGGCGGTCGACGCCTTCGCCACAGCTCGGGACTCATCCCGCTCGGCGAAGGTGCTCCTCGCCTTCTGAGCCACCCACCGCACACTCCCACCCCCACTTCCGCTGCATCCCGTAGGTCCGAAGGAGTACCTCATGTCAGAACCCAGATCGTCCGTCGCCGCCGGCGACCCCACCGAGAACCGATCCGTCCGCGACCTCGTCCGCGCCGCGATCTCCGGGTGGCTCGGCACCGCGCTCGAGTTCATGGACTACCAGCTCTACTCGCTGGCCGCCGCGCTCGTGTTCGCCGACCTCTTCTTCTCCAACGAGGACCCGGCCATGGCCGTCGTCGCCGCGATGGCGACGTACGGGGTCGGCTACGTCGCCCGTCCGGTCGGCGCGTTCTTCTTCGCCCGGCTCGGCGACAAGACGGGCCGGACCAAGGTCCTCTTCTACACGATCCTGCTCATGGGGTTGTCGACGACGCTCATCGGCTTCCTGCCGACCTACTCGCAGGTGGGCCTCCTCGCGCCGATCCTGCTGGTCCTCCTGCGGATCGCGCAGGGCTTCGGAGCCGGTGCCGAGATCTCGGGCGCCGGCGTCATGCTCGCCGAGTACGCCCCGGCCAAACGCCGCGGCATCATCGCGTCGCTCGTGGCGCTCGGGACCAACTGCGGCACCCTGCTCGCGTCCGCGCTGTGGGCCGGTCTGCTCCTGGCGTTCAGCGAGGACGAGGTCATCGCCTGGGCCTGGCGCATCCCGTTCATCGGCAGCGTCGTGATCATGCTCTTCGCGGTCTGGGTCCGCTTCAACCTCAAGGAGAGCCCGATCTTCGAGGAGCGCGACGACGTCGTCGACGGCAAAGCGCTCACCAAGCAGGAGACGATCGCCCTCGCGACCGAGACCGGCAACCTCCGCACGCTCGAGGCCATGAACCGCAAGCCGATCAAGGCGTTCAGCATCGCGCTCCTGCTGCGGTTCGGTCAGGCCGGCAACTCGGGACTCGTCCAGACGTACCTCATCAGCTACATCACCGTCGTCCTGCTGCTGGACCGGTCGATCGGGGTGAACGCCGTCATCGTCTCCTCGCTCGTCGCCTTCATCACCGTGCCGCTCTCCGGCTGGCTCGGTGACCGGTACGGCCGGAAGCGCATGTACATGGTCTGGGCGATCATCGCGCTCATCATCATCGTCCCGACCATGCTCATGATCCACAGCAAGGACACCGCCTTGGTGTTCGTCGGCTACGTCGTCCTGCACAACCTGGCGGTGATGAGCTTCGCATCGCTCGAGAACCTGACGCTGCCGGAACTCTTCGGCGCTCGGAACCGCTACACCTACACCGCGATGGCCCGGGAGATCGCCGCGATCGTCGCGACCGGCGCTGGCCCCGTCATCGCCGCCGCCTGGGTGTCCGCCGCCACCGGCTCCTTCATCCCGATCATCATCATGCTCGGCGTCTTCACCCTCTGCGCCCTGGTCGCGTCCATCTGGATGCCGGAGGTCGCCGGTCGGGACCTCACCGACCCGCGCGACGCCATCTGACCGGCACCCGACCTCCTCGAAAGGAACCCCCATGAGCATCGAACTCGCGGACGTCATCGTCACGAGTCCCGGCCGGAACTTCGTCACCCTGAAGATCACCACCAGCGACGGTGTCGTGGGCTGGGGTGACGCGACCCTCAACGGACGCGAGCTCGCTGTCGCGTCGTACCTCGGCGACCACGTCGCGTCGATGCTGATCGGCCGCGATGAGGACCGCATCGAGGACACCTGGCAGTACCTGTACCGCGGACCCTACTGGCGGCGCGGCCCCGTCACGATGGCGGCCATCGCCGCGGTGGACATGGCGCTCTGGGACATCAAGGCCAAGAAGGCCGGGGTGCCGCTGTACCAGCTGCTCGGCGGTGCTAGCCGATCGGGCATCCGGGCGTACGCGCACGCCTCGGGGACGGACTACCAGGCACTCGCCAACGCGATCACCGGGTATCAGGAGCTCGGGTTCACCGCGGTGCGCGTCCAGACCGGTGTGCCGGGGCTCGGGCAGGTGTACGGGGTGTCCGCCTCAGGGCCCGGCGTCCGCTACGACTACGAGCCGGCGAAGCGAGCGGCGGACGGCTCGGCTGCCACGGCACCGACCGAGGAGTCCTGGGACACCGCCGGCTACCTCGCGCACATGCCGGGCGTCTTCGAACGGATCCGCGAGGACTTCGGGACGGGCCTCCGGATCCTGCACGACGGACACCACCGCATGTCGCCCATCGAGGCCGCCCGGTTCGCGAAGGACATCGAGCCGTACAAGCTCTTCTGGCTCGAGGACTGCACACCGGGGGAGGACCAGACCGCCCTGCGACTCGTCCGCCAGCACTCGACCACGCCGCTGGCAATCGGCGAGGTCTTCAACTCGGTGTACGACTATCAGACCCTCATCACCGAGCGCCTCATCGACTACGTCCGTTCGGCGGTGACGCACACCGGTGGCATCACGGCGATGAGGAAACTGCTCGACTTCGCGGCCATCTACGGGATCCGTTCCGGCATCCACGGCCCCACCGACATCTCGCCCATCGGGATGGCCGCAGCGTTGCACCTCGACCTCGCGATCCACAACTTCGGGATCCAGGAGTACATGCCGCACAACGAACAGACCCTCGAGGTCTTCCAGACCTCCTTCACCTTCGACGACGGCTTCCTGCACCCCGGCGAGCAGCCCGGCCTCGGCGTCGAACTCGACGAGGACGCGGCTGCCGCATTCGAGTACACGAAGGCGTACCTGCCGGTGAACCGGCTGACGGACGGCACCGTCCACGACTGGTGAGCGGCGTCGGTTGTGGCATCTGGTGCTCGGCGGCTGTGAGGTGAGATGATGCGGTGCTGCCTCGAACGCGTGCGGTCCTCCGCCACGTCCGTCCCGATGCGCGAGGCGCTGCGGGTTCCGGGACGGCAGCTCCTCCCTGCGACCCGGAATCGAAGGATGCCCGGTGCACGTGGACCCGACCGTCGGCGCGGCCGACACCGCTGAACCAGCCACCCGAGGCGGCAGCGTCGCCCCCGTCGCTCCGCCGTCGCACCGACTGCGTCCGGTCGCCCTCGGTGGTGTCATCGCCGCCACGGTCGTCGTCGCCGCGGCCTGGGTGGTCGGCGCGTCGGTGTCGCTGACGGCGGCCACGGCACCGTCGGTGATGCTGCAGCCGTATCTCGACGCACTGGAGGAGGGGCAGCTCGAACGGGCCGTCGCGATGGACGGGACCGCTGCCGCCGCCGCCGAACTCGGCTACAGCGTCGACCTCCTGACCGATGAGCGGTATGCGCTCGCGACCGACCGCCCGACGGCCTATCGCGTCGGAGCGACCCGGACCGAGAACGGGGTCGCCACGGTCGACGTGGCGTTCGAGCACGGCGGTGAACGGCAGACCACGGCGTTCACGCTGCGCGCACAGCCGTCCGGCTTCCTGTGGTTCAGCGCGTGGCGCACCGAACCGGCGAGCCTGCCGACCATCACGGTGCCCACGGTCAGGTTCGGTGCGCTGGACCTCTCCGTCGGAGGCGAGCACGTGGGCACGGTGGATGAGACGACGGTCTACGTCGTCGGACCGGGGAAGTACGACATCGCGGCCGACTCGACCACCGGCTTCTTCGACTTCGAGGTGCCCAGCGTGGAGGCCGAATGGGACGGCAGGCAGACGGCGTATCTGTACCCGACACTGACGGCGCTCGGGCAGGAAGGGGCGACCGCTGCGGTCCGCGCGTACGTGGACGCCTGCATCGCATCGACGTCCTATGAACCCGCGGGCTGCTCCATCGCGATCGACAATTCGGAGGGCGACGAGATGTCGGGCGTCACCTGGCTGTTGACCCGTGGTCCCGAGTTCGAGTTCTCGGAGTACTCCGCGACGGCGGGGTTCCTCGTGACCACCACCCGGCGGGGCAGTGCCGACTTCGTCGCCGCGTTCGCCTCGGCCTCGGGCGAATACGGCATCGTGACCGCGGAGGACTGCGAGGTGTGGGTGGACGGCGCCGTCGTGTTGTCGACCGACGGCACGTGGACCTTCGACCCGTACACCTGGTGAGGATGGGCGACATGATGCATCTGACGACGGAAGGCGACGCATGAAGTACGTTCCCGCATTCGGCCTGAAGGCGCAGGTGTTCATGCTCTGTGTGGCGCCGCTCTTCCTCGTCCTGGTGATTCCGAAGGACAAACTGGTGTCAGCGGTACCGGTCCTGGTCGGCATGGGCGTCATCCTCGCAATCAACACTTGGATGACGCTGATTTGGATGACGCACCGGATCGTCGTGATCGACGGGCACCTCGTGGCGTACACGGCGTTCCGATCGCGGGTCGTCAGTCTCGACGACGTCCGTTCCATCGGGCCGAGCGCGGTCGCGAACATGTTCCGGATCGCCGTGCGCGATCAACCGAGCATTCGAGGGTACCGACGGAACGGTTACGGCGCATTCGCGGAAGACCTGACCACCAGGCGGTCCTCGATCGAGTTCCTGTACGCGCTGCGCAAACCGAAGACCGATCAGTTCATGGAATCGGGCTATTCCGAGCTGACCGAGGACGAGCGTCGCGAAGCCGAGGCCCTCGTCCTGGCCGCCCGGTCGGCCGCGAGCTGAGCTGCCCGCGCGACGATAGGGTGAGGACCCGTGACGGCCGCCCTTCCCCCTGAGCATCGCGAGACGACGCCCCGCGGGGTCCTCGTCTCCGTCGTTGCCTCGTTCCTGTTCGCGGCGCTGTTCTTCCTGCCGCCGCTGCTGGAGCCGTTCGGGGCGAACGAGATCTTCGCCTGGCGCGTGATCGCGACGGTGCCGGTGCTGGCGACGCTCATCGCGGTGTTCGGGTGGTGGCGGGACGTCCGCGACATCGCGGTTCGACTCGCACGTCGTCCGATCCTCGTCCTCGTGGTCGTGCTCGACGGGCTCCTGCTGTCCCTGCAGCTGTGGCTCTTCGGTTGGGCACCGCAGACGGGGCACGGGCTCGAACTCGCACTCGGCTACCTCCTGATGCCGCTGGCGATGGTCGTGGTCGGCGTCGTCCTGCATCGGGAGCGACTCGCACCGCTCCGGATCGCGGCTGTGGCCGCAGCCGCCCTCGGCGTCACCGCCGCGATCGTCGTGGCCGGTGGGCTGTCCTGGGCGACCATCGCGGTCGCCGTCGGCTACCCGGTGTACTTCGCGATCCGGCGCCGAGCCGCGCTCGACTCCATCGGTGCGTTCTGCTTCGAGCTGGCGGTCCTCGTCCCCGTCGCGATCGTGCTGGCGTTGCAACCGTCCTCACTCGCCGTCCTCGCCGCGCACCCGCAGCTGGGCTGGGGGATCGTGCTCCTCGGGGTGATCGGTGGCGTCGCCCTCGTGCTGTACCTCGTCGCGAGTCGCCTGCTGTCGTTCGGCGTCTTCGGGCTGCTCAGCTACCTGGAACCGGTGCTGCTCGTCCTCGTGGCGGTCCTGCTCCTCGGCGAATCACTGACGGCCGCCGACGGGTTCGTCTACGGCCCGATCGTGGTGGCCCTCATGCTCCTGGGGCTCGAGACCGTGCGACGCCCGTCGCGCTGATCGTCCACCTGCAGCCCGGCGCGTCGCCGCGAACCTGTGAAGTCAAGCCTCGAGACGCGTTCCGCGAGCGCGCCTAGCCTGATGGCATGGTTACGAAGCATGCTCCAGCAGTGTCGCTCGAGTCGCCGTTTCCTCCAGCGCGAGACTCGTCCGAACGGCACCACGTCGTCCCGATCGGTGCCCGGCAATGGCGGATCTCGAACGACGCCGATCCCTCCTCACCCGAGTGCTGTCTCGCGTACGTCGAGGCACAGGGCACCGGTTACGACGTGCTCATCGTGGCGCCCAGCCCGCCCGAATGGCTGCATGTGGACACCTTCGACGAGGCCAAGCGCGCCGCGATCCGACGGCCGTCACCACAGCTCTGAGTCGCTCCACCGGCGTTCATTCGCCCATTCTTGGGCGACGGAGTGCTGGTTCGCCCAAGAATGGGCGAACGAAGGGGATCAGACGCTCCCGCGACGCACGATCGACGTGGGGACGAACGAGCCGACCGGCGAGATCGTCTCACCCCGGAGCTGCGCGAGGAGCACCTCCGCCGCGCGCTGACCGACGGCCGCCGCCGGCTGGTGGACGGTGGTGAGCGGCGGGTGGCAACGGAGCGCCCACGCCGAGTCGTCGAAACCGACGACCGACACGTCCTCTGGCACGCTCCGCCCTGCCGCACGGAGGGCTTCGAGCGCTCCGGCCGCGACGGCGTCCGAAGCCGCGAACACGCCGTCGACGGCCGGCTCCCGGCGGAGCAGCTCCGACATGCCGGCGAAGCCGTCCTGGTGCGAGTAGAGCGGGACCTCCACGACGAGTCGTTCGTCGAAGCGGTCGCCGAGCGCATGGCGGAACCCGGCGAGTCGGTCTGAGCCGGAATCCCGGTCGAGGGCTGCGGCGATCATGCCGATGTGCCGTCGGCCGGCACCGATCAGCTCACCCGTGATGTCGGCCGATGCCGACCGGTTGTCGATCCCGACGAAGGGGAGCTCACGGAGGTCGGGCGGATGGCCGACGAAGGTCGCCGGGAGGCCGAGGCGTTCGATGACGCGCGTGATCGGGTCGTTCTGGCGTGCAGACACCATGATCACGCCGTCGACGAAGCCGCCCGAGAGGTACCGGGTGATCCGGTCGGTGTCGCGCTCGGAGTCGACGACCAGGCAGACGAGCTGGTGGTCGGCCTGTGACAGGGCCTCATTCGCCCCGAGCAGGATGTTGCCGATGTTGGGGTCGTCGACGAACAGGCTGTGCGGCTCGTGGACGACGAAACCGACGGCCTGGGTGCGCTGCATGACGAGGTTCCGGGCGGCCGTGTTCGGCACGTAGCCGACCTTTTCGATGGCGGCCTCGATCGCCTCGCGCGCTTCGGCCGACACGTAGCGCTCGCCGTTGACGACCCGGCTGACCGTGCCCCGGGAGACGCCGGCTTCGACGGCGACATCGTGCACCGTCGCTCGTTTGCGTCGGGTCGGCGGAGGGGTCACGGGTCCACCCTAGCGCCGGTCCGGGCGGCCTTCGGCGGGGTCCGTGTTGACAGATTCAGAAACGCACGCCTACTCTGTGTACGTTCACAGACTCTCAACGTGGAGTTGTCGCTCTTCGATCTGTGCACGTTCACAGATCGCGGAAGGCACCATGAGCACGACCCCCACGTTCAGCCACGACGGCATCGCCTACGGCTGCGACTACAACCCCGAGCAGTGGGATCGGTCCGTCTGGCGCGAAGACGTCGCGCTCATGCAGGAGGCGGGCGTCGACCTCGTCGCCCTCAACATCTTCGGCTGGTCGCACCTCGAGCCACGGCCGGGGGAGTTCGACTTCGCCGGGCTCGACGAGATCCTCGACCTGCTCCACGAGGCCGGCATCCGGGTCAACCTCGGGACCGGCACCGCATCGGCCCCGCCGTGGCTGACGTTCCGGCACCCGGAGATCCTCCCCGAGACCGAGGACGGGACGACGCGCTTCCCCGGCGGTCGCCAGGCCTGGTGCCCGTCGTCCGCGGTCTTCCGTCGCTACGCCCTCGAACTCGTCGAGCGCGTCGCCGAACGCTACGGCGAGCACCCCGCCGTCGAGCTCTGGCACGTGTCGAACGAACTCGGCTGCCACAACGCGCTCTGCTACGACGACGAGAGCGCCGAGGCCTTCCGAGGCTGGCTCCGCGCCCGCTACGAGACGATCGAGCGTCTGAACACCGCGTGGGGCACGTCGTTCTGGAGTCAGCAGTACAGCGACTTCGCCGAGATCCTGCCGCCGCGCCTGACCCTGTCGAGCCGGAACCCGAGCCAGGTCATCGACTTCCACCGCTTCTCCTCCGACGAGCTCCTCGGCTACTACCGGGCTGAGCTCGAGGTCCTGCGCCGCCACAGCTCCGTGCCCGTCACGACCAACTTCATGGTCACCGCGCACATCCGGAACCTCGACTACTGGCAGTGGGCGCCCGAGATGGACGTCGTCGCCAACGACCACTACCTCGACAACCGCCTCGCGGACCCCACGGCCGAACTCGCGTTCGCGAGCGACCTCACGCGCGGTCTCGCCGGGGGCGGCGCGTGGTTGCTCATGGAGCAGTCCACCGGTGCGGTCAACTGGCAGCCGCAGAACCTCGCGAAGGCACCTGGCGAGATGACCCGGAACTCCCTCACGCACGTCGCGAAGGGCGCGGAGGCGATCTGCTTCTTCCAGTGGCGCGCGTCGCTGCAGGGTTCGGAGAAGTTCCACTCGGCCCTCCTGCCGCACGCGGGCACCGACTCCGACGTGTGGCGCGAGGTCGTCGAGCTGGGCGGCACGCTCGACCGACTCGACGAGATCACCGGCACGCGCGTCCAGGCTGATGTCGCCCTCGTCTTCTCCTGGGAGAACTGGTGGGCGGCCGACGGTGAGAGTCGCCCGACCCACGCGATCGACCACCTCTCGCAGGTCCACGCGGTCCACGCGTCACTGCGTCGTCTGGGTCACACCGTCGACGTCGTGCGTCCGGGCGCCGACCTCTCCGCCTACCGGCTCGTCGTCGTCCCGAACCTGTACCTGGTGCGCGACCGCGAGGCCGCGGTCGTCTCGGACTTCGTCGCGGCCGGCGGGCACGCCGTCGTCACGTTCTTCAGCGGGATCGCCGACGAGGAGGACCGGGTCCGCCCCGGCGGCTACCCCGGAGCGTTCCGCGAGCTGCTCGGCGTCAACGTCGAGGAGTTCGCCCCCGTCCTCCCCGGCCAGGTGCTGACGCTCGCGTCGGGCCGGACCGCGACGGCCTGGTCCGAGCGGACCCGCGCCCGAGGCGCCGAGATCGTCGACTCCTTCGCCGACGGCCCGTCGGCCGGTCGCCCGGCCATCACGCGCAACCGCATCGCGGGTGGCGGCGACGCCTGGTACCTCGCGACGAACCTGGACGCCGGCGCGCTCGACGAGGTGCTCCGCGACGCAGCCGCGGGGGCCGGGGCGCTGCCGCAGGGTGATCCGGACCAGCCGGGCCTCGAGGTCGTCCGCCGCGCCGATGAGGGACGGAGCTACCTCTTCCTCATCAACCACTCGACGAACGACGTCGAGCTGCCGGCCAGCGGGCGCGAGCTCGTCACCGGCGAACCCGTCGACTCCATCGCACGCGTGCCAGCCGGCGCCGTGCGCGTCATCAGAGAGGACCGCACGCGATGAGCGTCAACATCGAGACGGCCGAGGCGACGTCGCCACGGCCCGTCCGCCCGCCGAGGGCGGCCAAGCTGCCGAAGGCGGTGGTGCAGCACAAGCGGGCGATCGCCATCTTCATCGTCCCGTTCGCCGTGCTGTTCGCGCTGTTCTACCTCGTGCCGATCGGGTACGCGGTCTACCAGTCGCTGCTCGTGATCGAGCGTGACGGCACCTTCGGTCAGGCACGGGAGGTGTTCGGTGGACTGGCGCAGTACGTGCAGGTCTTCCAGAACGGCCCGTTCTGGCAGTCCGTCGGACGGGTGCTCCTGTTCGGCGTCGTCCAGGTGCCGGTGATGCTCGGGCTCGCGCTCCTCTTCGCGCTGCTGCTCGACTCACCGCTCCTGCGGGGCAAGCGGTTCTTCCGCCTCGCGTTCTTCGTCCCGTACGCGGTGCCCGGCGTGATCGCCGCCATCATGTGGGGCTTCCTCTACTCGCCGAACCTGTCACCGTTCACCGCGGTCACGCAGAACGTGGACTTCCTCTCGGCCGACCTCGTGCTCTGGGCCATCGCGAACGTCGTCACCTGGGTGTTCGTCGGCTACAACATGCTCATCATCTACTCCTCGCTGCTCTCCATCCCGACGGAGATCTACGAGGCCGCGCGGCTCGACGGCGCCGGTCAGGCGCGCATCGCCTGGTCGATCAAGATCCCACTGGTGATGCCGGCGATCGTGCTCACGGCGATCTTCTCGATCATCGGCACGCTGCAGCTGCTCGCCGAGCCGCAGGTGTTCCGCACCTTCAGCTCGGCCGTCAGCAGCACCTTCACCCCGAACCTCACCGTCTACACCACCTCGTCCATCCCGAACGTGAACCTCGCAGCCGCCTTCTCGGTCGTGCTCGCGTTGGCGACCTTCGTCCTCTCCTTCGGGTTCCTGAAGTTCACGCAGCGAAAGGAAGGCAAATGACCGCCATCCTGTCCACCGGCCGCGGCCCGCAGGAGAGCCGCCTGTCGCGCGCCGGCGCGCTCATCGTGATGCTCGTCTTCACGCTCTACTTCCTCATCCCCATCTGGTGGCTGTTCATCGCCTCGACGAAGTCGTCAGCGCAGTTCGGCAACTCGGCTCCACTCTGGTTCGCGGACTTCAACCTGTTCGAGAACATCGGCCAGCTCGTCGCCTACCGCGACGGCGTCTACCTCAAGTGGATGCTGAACTCGGTCCTGTACGCCGGCCTCGGCGCACTGCTCGGCACGCTCTTCGCGGCCATGTGCGGCTACGCCCTCGCGAAGTACCGGTTCCCGGGACGCGACCTGATCTTCAACGTCGTCCTCGGCGGTGTGCTCGTCCCCGCGACCGCGCTCGCGCTCCCACTGTTCCTCATCTTCAGCCAGGTGGGCCTCACGAACACCTTCTGGGCGGTCTTCCTGCCCTCGCTGGTGAGCCCCTTCGGTGTCTACCTGACGCGGATCTTCGCGGCGTCGAGCGTGCCCGAGGAACTCCTCGAGGCCTCGCGTCTCGACGGCGCCGGTGAGATCCGCACCTTCTTCACCATCTCCGTGCGACTCATGTTCCCGGCGCTCGTCACCGTGTTCCTCTTCCAGTTCGTCGCCATCTGGAACAACTTCTTCCTGCCGCTCATCATGCTGCGCGACGAAGCCCTGTTCCCGGTCACCCTCGGGCTCTACTCCTGGAACTCGCAGGTCAACCAGATCCCCGAACTGCGCCTCTACGTCCTCGTCGGCGCGTTCCTGTCGATCATCCCGCTCGTCATCACCTTCCTCCTGCTCCAGCGGTTCTGGCGCTCCGGCCTCGGTGCCGGCGCCGTGAAGTAGTCGGACCGACGAGCAGACACTCCTCTCCATCCCGCACCAACACCCATCCCGCACCATTCACAGAAGAACGGATTCGCTATGAACCTCAAGAGAACAGCGGTCGCCGCAGCGGTGCTGTCGGCCGTCGTCCTGAGCGGCTGCTCCTCCACCGGGTCGGAGGGCGGCAGTGCTGCTGCCTCCTGCGCCCCGGCCGAGGGCAAGGTCGACCTCAGCTTCACCTCCTGGATCCCCGGCATCGAAGAGGTCGTCGACGTCTGGAACAAGGAGAACCCCGACATCCAGGTCAAGGTCCAGACCGGCCCGAACGGTAACAGCGGTACGTACCAGAACTTCTTCAACCAGCTGAAGGCCGGCAACGCGCCCGACCTCGGCCAGATCGAGTACGACGCCCTGCCGAACTTCCGCGTGCAGAACGGCCTCATGGACCTCGGTGCGTGCGACGACGTCATGGCCGCCAAGGACGACTTCGTCGACTGGACCTGGGGTCAGGTCTCGCTCGGTGAGTCCGACTCGGTCTACGCCGTCCCGCAGGACTCCGGCCCGATGGCCATGTTCTACCGCGCCGACCTGTTCGAGCAGAACGGGATCGCCATCCCGACGACGTGGGCCGAGTACAAGGAGGCCGCCAAGCAGGTCCGCGCCACCGGTGCCTACATCACCAACTTCTCGCAGGGTGACATCAACCAGTTCGCCGGCTTCGTCTGGCAGGCCGGCGGTAGCTGGTTCGACAACGACGGCTCCGACTGGACCGTCGACCTGACCGATCCCGCCTCCAAGAAGGTCGCCGACTACTGGCAGGACCTGATCGACGAGGACCTCGTCTCGACCGTCCCCACCTGGACGACCGAGTGGGACAACGCCTACAACTCCAGCGCCGCCTGGACCTGGAACTCCGCCGTCTGGGGTGCGAACTCCATCGCGTCGGGTGCTCCCGACACCGCCGGCAAGTGGGCCGTCGCGAAGGCTCCGCAGTGGGAGGCCGGCGACTCCGCGGCAGGCAACTGGGGCGGTTCCTCGACCGCCGTCTTCACCGGTTCCAAGCACCCCTATGAGGCGTCGAAGTTCGCGCTGTGGCTGAACACCTCCGACGAGGCGCTCACCATGCTCAACAAGAGCGCCAACATCTACCCGGCGACGAAGGAGGGCCTGAACCTGCCCGTCCTCAAGGAGGGCGTCGACTTCTACGGCGGCCAGCCGATCTACGATGTCTTCGCGGAGGCTTCCTCCGAGGTGTCGGAGGACTTCGCCTGGGGTCCGACGATGACGCAGACGTACAACGACGTGTCCGACGGTTTCAAGGCTGCGGTCTCCGGTGACGGAACCCTGCTCGACGCCCTCACCAAGGGCCAGTCGGCGACGATCGACGCCCTCAAGGCGCAGTCCATCCCCGTCAAGGAGTGACAGAACAGTGATCCACCACCTTCGTGCCGCGGGCGTCAGCCTGATCGTCGACGCCCGCGGCACGAAGGTGCCCACCATCCTCCACTGGGGAGCCGATGTCGGCGAACTCGCCACCGACTCCCTCATCGCCGTCGCCGACGGGCTGACGCCGGCGATCCCGCCCTCGTCCATCGACGCCCCGCCGCGCCTCAGCCTGCTTCCCACCGTGTTCGACGGTTGGAGCGGCCGCCCGGGTGTCGGCGTACACCGGCCGGGCGGAACCGATAAGTCGAACCTGCTCGCGCTGCGGCTGATCGACCAGCAGGCCACCGACACCTCGCTGGCCCTCACGACGTCCGACCAACGCGCCGCGGTGACGGTCGTCTCGACGATCGAGTTGACCCCCCAGGGCGTGCTCCGCGTCCGGCACACCGTGCGGAACGACGCCGAGGCTGACCGACCACTCGCTGTCGACGCCCTCGCCGTCGTGCTCCCGGTCCCCGACCGCGCCACCGAACTCCTCGACTTCACCGGTCTCTGGACGCACGAGCGCACGCCGCAGCGCCACCGCCTCGGGCAGGGCGCTTGGACACGCGAGCACCGTCACGGACGTCCCGGTCACGACGACGCGTTCCTGTCCGTCGCGGGCGCACCCGGCTTCGACTTCCGCAGCGGCGAGGTGTGGGCGACGCACCTCGCGTGGAGCGGCGACAAGGTGATCTGGAGCGAGCGTTCGCCACTCGGCCCCGTGGTCACCGGCTCCGGTGAACTCCTCGCGCCTGGCGAAGTCACGCTGGCGCCGGGGGAGACCTACGAGTCACCGTGGACGGTCGCCGTCTACTCCGACGCGGGTCTCGACGGCGTCTCCGCGCGACTGCACCCCTGGATCCGCTCGTGGAGCACGATCACGAAGCCCCGCCCGGTGGTGCTGAACACCTGGGAGGCCGTGTACTTCGACCACGACCTGCCGACACTGCTCACCCTCGTGGAGCAGGCAAAGCGCGTCGGTGTCGAACGGTTCGTCCTCGACGACGGCTGGTTCACCGGTCGCACGGACGACCGCCGTGCGCTGGGCGACTGGTTCGTCGACCCGGAACGCTGGGCCGGTGGGCTGTCGCCACTCATCGACGCGGTCACCGGTGCCGGCATGGACTTCGGACTGTGGGTCGAGCCGGAGATGGTGAACCCCGACTCGGAACTCGCGCGCACGCATCCCGAGTGGGTCCTCGGGCACCCGGACGCTCCGACCTGGCGCTTCCAACGGGTGCTCGACCTCGGCAACCCGGACGCCTTCGCCTACCTCCTCGGACGACTCGACGCGTTGCTGACCGAGTACGACATCGCGTTCCTCAAGTGGGACCACAACCGCGACCTCCTCGGCGGCTCGGCGCACCGGCAGACGACGGCGCTCTACCGGCTGCTCGACGAGGTGCGTGCCCTGCACCCCGGTGTCGACATCGAGTCGTGCGCCTCGGGTGGCGCGAGGATCGATCTCGGCATCCTGGAGCGGGTCGAGCGGGTGTGGACGAGCGACACGAACGACCCGCTCGAGCGGCAGTCGATCCAGCGCTACACGGGGCTCGCCGTTCCACCGGAGTATCTCGGCGGTCACCTCGGTGCGGCCCGCTCGCACACCACCTGGCGCACCTCGGATCTCGCGTTCCGCCTGGCCACTGCCCTCTTCGGGAGCGCTGGCATCGAGTGGAACCTCAACGAGGCGAGCGACGCCGAACTCGACTTGATCGCGGCATGGATCGCGCACTACAAACGCCTCCGCCCGCTGCTGCACACGGGCGAGGTCGTCCGCATGGACAGCGCAGACCCGGCACTGCAGGCGCACGGGGTGATCGCCCAGGACCGCTCGTCCGCGATCGTCGCGCAGGTGGCGCTCGCCGCACCGCTGACGGCGATCCCCGCGCCACTCCGGGTGCCCGGCCTCGATCCCGAGCGTCGCTATCGGGTCCGTCCACTCGACCTCGGCGCGCCCGCCCGGTCGATCCAGGACGTGCCGCCGGTGTGGCTGACCGAGGGCTCGGTCGTGCTCACCGGCCGCACGCTCGCCGAGGTCGGGATCGCGATGCCGCTCCTCGCTCCCGAGCAGGCGCAGCTCTTCACCCTCGACGCGCAGTAACCTGCTCCGTTCGTTCGCCCATCTTCGGGCGAACGAGAACTCCCTCGCCCAAAGATGGGCGAGGGAGTGTCGTCGTGCGGGCCCGGTCAGATGTTGCAGCCGGAGGCGCGAGCCGCGTCGTACGGGAACCAGTCGACCGGACCGGGTCCCATCTGCGGCGCGCAGAGGATGTTCCAGGTCTCGGCTCCCACGACGCCGTCGACCTGCATGCCCCAGTACGTCTGGAAGGCGACGACGGCTGCTCGGGTCTGCTCGCCGAACTGACCGTCGACCTCCAGGTTGGACACACCACCGGGGATCCTCGGTCCGAAGGCGTTGAGCAGGGTCTGGATGTTGGCGACGCAACCGCCGTCGCCTCCGGCGGAGTACTGGTAGTCGACGCATTGGCCGGCGGCTGCGGCCGGTGCTGCGGTCGCCACGCCGCCGACGGAGCCGGCGATGGCGAGGCCGAGTGCGGCCCCCGCGAGGGCGATCCTGCTGCGCATCGTTCGTGTGGTCATGATGTTCCTCTCGTTCGACTGCTCGGGCATCACGAGCGTAGGTCGAGCGTCTCGAGCGGTGAATGGGCAGTGGTGCCCATGCCCAGGTTCAGTCCGCGAGGAGATCAGGCGGGGTGACGACCAAGCAGAGGACGCCCCAGAACATCGCGCCGAACACCGAGAGGACGACCGGCAGCGCGACCAGGTCGGCTCCCGTGCCGGCCAGCCGGGTGAATTCCACCGACCACATCCAGACGACGAGACCCAGCACGGCTGCTCCTCCAACGAGTGCTCGCTGCACCCGACGGTTCGCCTGCCACGACTCGCGGAGCCCGGCGAGGCCGAGGACCGCGGCGACCACGGACAGCGCGAGCGGGAGTGTGACCATGAGCCAGGTCGGCGCGGTGCCGTCGACCAGTCCGCTCCGGTCGACGTGGACGGCCAGCGTCGAGGGCGCGGTCGGCAGAACGGTCCAGGCAGCGACGATCCCCCCTGCCAGCGGGAGGCACATCATCCCGGCCGAGACGACTTCGCGGACCATCCTCCTCATCGGTTCGCCCCCAGCGCTTCCGGTGTGTCCGTTCGTTCGCCCATCTTTGGGCGAATGTGTGTTCATTCGCCCAAAGATGGGCGAACGAAGCGCGGTCAGTCGATGCCGATGTCCTCACCGACGACGGTGATCTGGGCCGGGACAGGCCAGGGGTGGTCGCCGACGGGTGCGAGACGGACGAGCTCGGTGACCCGGGGCGCCGGCGCACCCGCGGAACCGATGAGCCAGCCGCCCACGAGGAAGGTGGTGCCGGGGACCGACCAGACGGCGATGCCGGTCACACCGAAGTCGCCGTAGGCGCCGTCGGAGAACCGAACCGTGACGAGGTCGCCGTGTGAGAGCTCGGCGAGCTGAGCGGTGACGGCACCGGGGTCGGGGTCGACGGGGTCGAGCTCGGGGATCGACTCGAGCACCTGGAGCGGCTTCGTCGGCTTGCCGTTCTGATCGAGTGCCGTGCCGGCCAGGAGGAGTCCGCCGATGATCGGCGAGCGGCGGGCCCGGCCGATGAGGTCGAACACGCCGTAGCGGGGCACGCTCAGACGCGCTTGCAGTGAAGCAGCGTCCTCGGCCGACTCGATGGCGGCCGTGAGGCCCTTGATGTCGCGGCGAGCAGGAGCGCTGAGGTCGTAGTTCACCCATCAACTCTCCCATGTCCACCGTGGCAGCGGATGGACGGCCGTAAGTTACAGTTTCAATCAAGTATGAACAGTCCGTTATGGAACCGTGACCAGCGTGCGTTGACCTGTCACGCGGACACCGGGCATGCTGATCAACACTTGGCCACTGATAAAAGCGCCGCCGCCCCAGGAAGCCCCGCATGCAGCGGAGTGCTCCTCACAAGGATGTGAGTATGACGACTTCACAGTTGGAAACAAATTCAAACAAACCAAAACGGATGCCGGACGGGATGTTCGCGTTCGTCCTCGTCCTCCCCGGACTCGCGCTGCTCGTCGCGGTCGTCGCCTATCCGCTGCTGACCGCGCTCGTCACGGCGTTCTTCAAGCAGAGCCTGGTCGTCCCCGGACGGGAGTTCGTCGGCTTCCAGAACATCATCGACGTGCTCCAGGGTGACTTCTTCAAGCTGCTCGGGCAGACCATGGTCTTCACCCTCGGGACGACCATCGCCCCCTTCATCATCGGCTTCGCACTCGCCCTCGCACTCAACACCCGCATCCGCGGTGCCAAGGTGATGCGCGGACTCATGCTGATCCCCTGGCTCGTTCCGGGCGTCGTCGTGTCGTTCCTCTGGATGTGGATCTTCAACGCGAACTACGGAGTGGCGAACGCCATCCTCGCCCTGTTCGGGGTCGACGCGCAGGCGTGGCTCGCCCAACCGCAGACGGCCATGTTCGCCGTGATCGTCGCGAAGAGCTGGCAGTCCTTCCCGTGGATCATGGTCATGCTCCTCGCCGGCCTGCAGACGGTCCCGCAGGAACTCCACGAGGCGGCCGAGATGGACGGTGCCGGGACCATCCGACGCTTCTTCTCGATCACGGTCCCGCAGCTGAAAGGCATCATCGGCCTCGTCCTGCTGCTCGAGTTCATCTGGAACTTCCAGCACTTCGACATCATCTACGTCCTGACGGGCGGTGGCCCGGCTGGGAGCACCCAGACCTTCGCCACCGCCGTCTACGAGACCGCCTTCCGCGGCTTCGACCTCGGCCACGCGGGCGCCCTCGGGCTGCTCTGGCTCATCCTCCTGATGGCGCTCGTCGTCGTCTACGTCCGATTCTCGGAGAAAGGCGAGCAGAAATGAGCGTCTCCATCGCCCCGCCTGGATCGCAGGACACCACGCCAGACCCGCAGCCCCCGTTCGTCGCGACCGAGCTCGGCACCCTGCGACGCCGTCCGTCGCTTTTCCGCTCGGAGAGCCGGGCCGTCCGGATCAGCGCTTGGGTCGCGGTGATCGTCTGCGGCGGCTTCGGGCTGCTGCCGGTCTACTGGTTGCTGGCCACCTCGCTGACCCCACGCGCCCAGGTCTTCTCGTACCCGCCGAAACTCTTCCCCACGGAGATCAGCTTCGAGGCCTACACCGCCCTCGCCTCGAACCCGGACCTGTTCGGCTACCTGCGGAACAGCATCATCGTGTCGGTCATCACCGCCCTGCTGTCCGTGATCGTCTCGGCCTACATGGGCTACTCGTTCTCGAAGTTCCGCTACCGCGGGCGTCGATCACTCATGTACTTCGTGCTCGCCTCGCAGATGTTCCCGCAGGCGTTGCTGCTGATCACCCTGTACTCGGTGTTCAGCGCCTACGGACTCCTGAACACCTATGCGGCGCTGGTGCTCTCGTTCACGACGTTCACCCTGCCGCTGTGCGTCTGGATGCTGAAGGGGTTCTTCGACACGATCCCGGACGAACTCATCGAGGCGGCTCGCGTCGACGGGGCGTCCCGACTGCGGATCATCCACTCGATCGTGCTGCCGCTGTCCGCACCCGGCCTGGTCGCGGCGGGCCTGTTCGCCTTCGTCCGCGGGTGGAACGACTTCATCTTCGCGCTCACCCTGGCGGGACCCGACAAGCAGACGCTTCCGCCCGGCCTCGTGAACACCTTCGTCGGTGAGGCGGCCACGGCTTGGCCCGAGCTCATGGCCGCGTCCCTCGTCGTCTCCCTACCCGTGGCGATCGCGTTCATGGCCCTGCAGCGTCACCTCGTCGGCGGACTGACCGCCGGTGCAGTGAAGGGCTGAGCGCAGCACACCGAACCGGCCCGCCGCCGGCCTCCCCACAATCCGTTCCACCAACCCAGACACGTCCACCAGGATCACGCTCGAGGAGGAGCCATGTCCCACACCACCCCGTCCTTCGCCACCGCCGCACAGCAGACCGTCATCACCCGCCGCCGTGCCCTGCAGTTCCTCGGCATCGGCGTCGCCGCAGCCACCCTCGCCGGATGTGCGCCCACCGGTGCCGCACCCGGAGCGGGATCCATCCCGAAGGCGACCGCCGGCGGCACCGCGACCGACTTCGACTTCGCGAGCTGGTCGCTCACCGAGAAGGCTTCGGCACCCGCCATCCAGAGCCTCCTGCAGAAATACGAGGGCAAGGCCAAGATCGACGTCGGTGAGGTCTCCTTCCCCTACAACGAGTACATCAACCAGCTCATGCTGCAGGTGCGCGGCGGGCAGTTCTCCGGCGTCGCCCACGTCGACGTCGCTTGGCTCGGCTCACTGGCGAGCCTCGGCAAGCTGCAGGACGTGTCCGGGCTGACCGAGGGACGCGGCTACACGAAGGCCGGACTCACGGCCGCGACGTTCGACGGCGTGCAGTACGGCCTCCCGTGGACGATCGGCGCTATCGGTCTCGTCACCAACCAGGCGATCCTCGACCAGGCCGGCATCGGCGAGTTCCCCACGACGATCGACGAGTTCGAGGGCTCACTCAAGCAGCTCAAGGGCCTCGGCAACGGCATGATCCCCTACGCGGCGTCGACGAAGGCCGCGCAGCTGAAGGACATCCTCATCTGGATGCAGACCTTCGGCAGCCCGCTGGTCGACGGGGACACCGTCACGATCGGCGACGACGCGAGCATCGAGGCGGTCACCTGGTACAAGAGCCTGTACGACCAGGGCCTCATCGCAGCAGACGTCGACCGCTTCGACGCACGCTCCCTGTTCGCGCAGGGTCGCACCGCGATCTACGACGACGCGATCGTCGGACGGAGCGCCGTGACCGGCGAATCACCCGACCCCGACTTCGCGAGCAAGCTGCAGCCGGTCGCCCGGCCGGTCCTCAAGCAGGGTGACACGCCGCGTGCGCTCGTGTGGGGCGGGGCGCTCGCCGTGGTCGACGGTCCGGCCGCCGGCACCGCAGCGGACTTCGCCCAGTGGGTGACGTCCGACCCGGAGACCGTGCTCGAGGACTTCGCCGCCCGTGGTCTGCCGCCGGCGACCGAGGACGCGCTCAACTCCGACGCCGTGAAGGACGACTCGTTCGCCACGAACTTCAGCGACCGCATCACCAAGACGAGCTCGACGAACCCGTTCTGGAAGTTCGTCCAGTACTCGCAGATCGAGACGAAGATCGCGGAGAAGGTGCAGGCGGTCCTCGTCGGCCAGGAGCAGCCGGCGGAAGCCATGAAGGCCGCCGGGGCAGCCGCGCAGAAGCTCGTCGGCTGAGCCGCGGATCAAACGATCGTGACCGGCACCGGGAGAACCATGCGACGCAGCTCATCGAACACCGTCCGCGCGCTCGCCGCGGCCGCGCTCACGGTCCTCGCGCTGGGGGTGACGGCGCCGGCGGTCGCCGCCCCCGGAGGACCGGTGCGTGGTGACGCGCGCGCGAGTGCGGTGGCCGACACGGTCGAGACCGTGCCCGTCACGGTGGACACGTCGAACCAGGCCGGCTGGTGGCGACCGCTCGACGTCGTCGACGGAGTCACCTACTTCGCCTTCAACGCGCCGGCATCCACCGCGTCCAAGCACGAGGTCCATCTGGCCTCGCGGGGCGCGGACGGGACGTGGACCGAAGGGTGCCTGCGCTCGACGGCCGGCGGTGCCTGCGTGACCTTCACCGACGACAACGGTCACAACCAGCCGTCGATCGTGGTCGACGGCGACGGTATCATCCACGCCTTCGTGTCGATGCACAACGAGCAGTGGAACGTGTTCCGGTCCAGTGCACCCGGCGACGTCACCTCGCTCGTGGAGGCGACGTCGTCCATGCCCGACCTCGACGCGGCGATCACCTATCCGGTGACGGCGCGCGGCCCGGACGGCGACGCCTGGGTGCTCGTGCGCGTCGGGACGGACGCACAGGGACGACGAGAGGGGCGGCTCTACCGGTACGACCTCGACACCGGTGTCTGGGAACGCGAAGCGGTGGTCGCAGCGGCGACCGGCTACTCCTTCTATCCCGACGACCTCGAGGTGGACGTCGACGGCCGCGTCCACGTGCTGTGGGAATGGGGCCCGTTCCCGGCTGACCCGGCGCGGCACCTCGGGTCGTACGCGACATACGACCCGTCCGACGGTTCCTTCGCCGACGTCGCGGGGACCGCGCTCACCGGACCGATCACCCCGACCACCCCGGGATCCGTCGTCTGGCGCCCCTTCGGCCCCGGTGAGGCCATCGGCAGCTACACGCCGGCGCTGCAGACCGCGAAGGTCGCCCTCGACGGCAGGGCGCTCGCGGGGATCGTCTACCGGTTCGTCGAAGCCGACGAGACCGCGTACGACGTCCGGTACGCCTCGTGGGGCGGCGGAGCCTGGAACGACGAGTCGCTCGTCGACGCATCCGCGCTCGGTTCCGGCGTCTCGACGGTCGCCGCGATCGACGCGACGAGCGTCGGCGGGGTCGACCGCGTCTACGCGGTCCTCGCCGTGCAGGTCTGCGGCGAGAACCGCAGCCAGGTGGTCCGACTCGAGCGGGAGACGGACGGCACCTCGTGGACGGCCCGAACGGTCGGCACCGATCAACTCGGCCAGCAACGGCTGCGGGCGGAGACCGTCGACGGCACGGATGTGCTCTACCTGAGTGCGCCTCTCAGCGAGACGACCCGCGGCACCGTCCGGTACGCGGCGATCCCGCGAGCGGCGTCGGCCGAGACCGGCGGGACCTCGCTCCAGGACATCGTGTCGGGCCTTCGTGGCGAAGCGTCTGGCACGAACGTGGCACTCGGTGCGACCGTCAGCGTGTCGTCGTCACTGCGAGCCGACACCGGCGGGCCGCTCGCCGTCGACGGCGTGTGCACGGACGCGAGTCGCTGGATCTCCGCGGTCGGCGACACGGCACCCACGATCACGGCCGCCTGGCAGGCCCCGACGGCGCTCGCCGAGGTCAGGGTCAAGAGCGGTTACGCCGGGGGAGTCTCGACCGATTCGGTGCTCCGCGACTTCACGATCGAGGTCCGGACAGGCGGTGCCTGGGTCGAGGTCGGACGGTTCGACGACAACACCGCAGGTACCGTCACCGCGCCCGTGGACGGACTGGTCGTCGACGCGGTGCGCCTGCTCATCACCGACCCGTCCGCCTCGGCGACCGACGTCGCGCGGGTCTTCGAGATCGAGGCCATCGCGGCACCCGCCACCGAATCCGCGAGGAACGACGATGTCCCGGGATAGCGTTGTGCTCAGTCGGGACCGCAACGGTCCCGAGCGGCCGGGATCCACCCGGTCAGCAGTGAGGAGCAGCACCATGTCGGACGCCGCCTTCGGCTCTCAGCGGTCGGCACCGGTACCGCGCCGTTCGCGCACGGGCATGGTGGCGCTCGCCGTCCCGAACCTCGACGAACCGTACTTCGCGGAGCTCACCACGCTCCTCGTCCGTGGTGCCGACGAGCGTGGACTGTCGATCCTCATCCAGCACACCGAGGGCGACCACGACCGTGAGGTCGACATCGCCAACGGGGTGGGCCTGCCGCTCACGGACGGGCTCATCCACATCCCGCGCTCGCTGACGGTCGGCGACCTCACGCGGCGGACCTCCCCGGGGCCGCTGGTGCTCCTCGGCGAGCACATCCAGGTGAGCCCGTTCACGCACATCTCGATCGACAACCGGGCGGCCGCCGACGCCGCGACGAATCACCTCGCCGAGGTCGGCTGTTCCCGCATCGCGTTCATCGGGCCCAGGGACGAACGTCCGTCCGACGCTGCGGATCAGCGGTACGCCGGGTATCTGGACGTGGTCGCGCGGCTCGGGCTCGCGCAGGAGCCGTCGCTCATCGGGCACGTCGACGCGTTCACCCCCGAGGAGGGACGCCGCGTGATGCGTCGGATGACCGCCGAGGGCGTCGAGCTCGACGGCGTCGTCTGCTCCAACGACTCGATCGCCTTCGGCGTGCTCGCGGCCCTCCACGAAGCCGGCCGGCGGGTGCCCGAGGAGGTCGCGGTGATCGGCATCGACGACGTCCACGCCGCCCAGTTCTCGACCCCGTCGCTCACGACGGTCGCTCCCGACTACGACGCGATCGTGCGTGCGGCCTTCACCGAGCTCGAACGCCAGATCGCCGCCCCGCCCGGTGCCGACACGCCGGTCCGGCACGTGGTCGTCGACGCGCGGATCGTCGTGCGGGACAGCACGGCACGCTGAGGTCCATGAGCGGGAGGACAGGCCGGCGCGCCGCTGTGCCGGGGTGCTGGACGTGTCGCGGTCAGGCGTCCATGCGGTCGTCGTCGGCGGAAGCGGGGGCGACCGGCGCGAGCCAGACCTCGCCGAACTGCGCGCGGAGCGTGGTCTCGACGTCCTCGGACACGTCGTCGTCCATGACGAGGTGGTCCACCTCGCGGAGGTCGACGATCGTCGTCAGCCCCACGGCGCCCCACTTCGAGTGGTCGGCGAGGACCACGGAGCGGCGCCCGGCGCCGACGAACGCCCGGTTGGTCTCGGCCTCGAGGAGGTTCGAGGTCGTCAGCCCCGCCTGCAGGTCGATCCCGCGGACGCCGAGGAAGACGACGTCGCAGTGCAGGGACTCGATCGCGCGCACGGCGACCGGACCGACCAGGGCGTCCGAGGGGGTGCGGACGCCGCCGGTCAGCACGACCGTCTGGGTGTACGGCTCGTCGGCGCGGTCGGGCCGTGCGAACACGTCGGCGACCGGGAGGGAGTTCGTGACGATGGTGAGCTCCGGGATGGCTCGCAGCTCCTGCGCGAGGGTCCAGGTGGTGGTCCCGCCGGACAGGCCGACCGACATGCCGGGCTCGACGAGGATGGCCGCTCGACGGGCGATGGCGCGCTTCTCGGCGAGCAGTCGGCGTGCCTGGTTGGGAAAGCCCAGCTCGGCACGGTCGGGCAGTCTGGGCGTGGTGGCGCCACCACGGACGCGGTCGACGAGGCCCTCCGTGGCGAGTTGCTCGATGTCGCGTCGCACGGTCATCTCGCTGACGCCGAGTGCGGTCGCGAGGTCGACGACGCTCGCCGCACCGTTGCGGCGCACCTCCGACATGATCTGCGATCTGCGTTCCGCACCGAGCACAGCGTCCTCCTTCGACCCGGCTGCCAGTCTGGCACGCGCGCACGGCGAACCTCGGCACCGGCGATCCACGACGACGAGGCGGAGGCGGACAACGCATGCGTGAGGTACGACATCGGGACTGGTTCGGCGATGAGGTTCGCGACGGCACCTACGGCTACGGCCTCGAGGCGCTCCTGGCGGTCGAACCGGTCGTGCCGCCGGCCGGATTCGAGGAGCTGTGGCGCGGGTGGTACGCGGCGGCACGTGAGGTGTCTCCGGATCCGGTCTTGACCCCGATCGGCCGACAGGGTGCGCACGAGGTCTTCGTCGTCGAGCACACGGTCGCCGACGGCCTCCGCTTGCGCGGATGGCTCGCGATGCCAGCGGGCGGACCTGCACACTTCGGGATGGTGCATGGACACGGGTACGGCGGACGGGACGCGCCGGACTGGTCCCGCGTCCCGGACGACGCTGCCGTCATCTTCCCGATCGCCCGCGGCCAGGGTGTCTTCAACGCGGGTCTCGGAGCGCCGACACCGGAGGACGGTCATGTCCTGTTCGGCATCGACAGCGTCGAGCGGTACGCGCTCGGCCGCTGTGCCGTCGACCTCTGGCACGCGGCGTCGGCGCTGCTCGACGTCGTCGGACCGCTCCCGCTCTACTTCGTCGGTGAGAGCTTCGGCGGCGGGATCGGTGCGCTCGCCCTGCCGTGGGACGACCGCTTCGTCGGAGCGACGCTCGTGGTGCCGAGCTTCGGTCAGTACGACCTGCGTCTGCGCCTGCCGTGCGAGGGGAGCGGCGAGCGGGTGCGACACCACGTCGCCGAGCACCCGGAGGCGCGCGAGGTCCTGCGGTTCTTCGACGCGTCGACGGCCGCGGGGTTCGTCCACGTGCCGGTGCGGGTGGAGGCCGCGCTCTGGGACGGCCACGTGCCACCACCCGGGCAGTTCGCCGTCGCCAACGCGCTCGAGGACCTCGAGCTGAGCGTCCTCCCCGCCGGGCACACCGAGTACCCGGAGCTCCAGGCCGTGCTGGCGGAGTCCTACGCGGCGACGAGGGCGCACGCACTCCGGTCGGCCGCGCTCGCGGTGGACGGATCGACGATCGAGAGGTGAGAGGGTGGACGGATGATCGCTGCGCTCACACTCCCCGTCGCCCTCAGCACACCGGGGCAGGAACTGCTGCTTCGCCGGGCCACCCTCGCCGACCTCGACGCGCTGATGGCGCTCCTCGCCGACGACCCGATCAGCGCGTCCCGTGGTGACCAGGCCCAGGAGAGCGACCTCCCCGCCTACGAGCGTGCGCTCGCGGACCTCATCGACGATCCGGCGAACGAGATCCTGCTGGTCGTCGACGCGGCGCAGGCCGTCGTCGCGACGATGCAGCTGACGCGCATCCCCGGGATGGCCCGCCGCGGTTCCACCCGATTGCTCGTCGAAGCCGTGCGGGTCTCATCCGCGCTGCGGTCCGGCGGCGTCGGAACGGCCATGATGCGCTGGGTGACGGACGTCGCCGCCCCCGCTACCGGATCGTCGATCGTGCAGCTGACCTCCGATGAGGCCCGGGTGGACGCCCACCGCTTCTACGAACGCCTCGGCTTCGTCGGCTCGCACCGCGGCTTCAAGTACGCCGTCGACGCCCCACCTCGACAGGCTCGGTGACCGGTGGTGGCTCGGTGACCGGTGGTGGCTCGGTGACCGGTGGTGGCTCGGTGTTCGGTGGGCACATGGCGAGGGACGGGTGCCCGATGAACGGTCGACGACACGACGTGGTCTGCGCGGTCCTGATCCGGCATGGGGCTCCGCGCTCCTGATGCCGCCGCGTCGGGCTACTTGCCGACGAAGAACTCGAGGGCGATGCCGTCCGGGTCGGTGAAGCTGAGCGCTGTCCCATAGGAGGCTTCGACGAGTCCACTGTGCTCGATGCCCGCGGATGTCAGATGTCCGGCCCACACGTGGAGCTCATCGACCGAGCCGACCGTGAAGCCCAGGTGATCCAAACCAGGCGTGAACGGCGTGAAGTCGCCGGTCTCCGTCGTCTGGTGTTCGGTGAGCCCGAGCGTGACGCCGTCGGGGAGTGAGAAGAGCTTTCGAGTGAGTCCGGGGCCGTCGATGGCGCCGACCGGAGCGAATCCGAACACCCGTTCATAGAACGCGGTGCTGGTCTGGAGGTTTCGGACGGTGAAGGCGACATGGTTGACTCCGCTGAATTCGGGCATGCCGACAGTGAACTCCCGGGACCTCCCAGCCGGCTGGGAACGACGACAGTCCTCGCGGCGGAGCTGTCGACCCGGGCCCGGGGGAGCGGGCCTACGCTCTGAGGATGGGTATCGTCCGCACACTCGCTCGCTGGCTCCTCGGAGCCGTCCTCACCTTCGCCGGCGTCGGCCACCTCACCTTCGCCCGGCAGTCGTTCGTCGCTCAGGTGCCGCAATGGTTGCCCCTGCCGGTCGACGTCGTCGTCGTCGCGTCGGGAGTCGTCGAGATCCTGCTCGGCCTCTCGTTGATCCTGCTCGCCCGGTACCGCGTCGCCGTCGGCTGGATCGTCGCCGTGTTCTTCGTCGCGGTGTTCCCCGGCAACATCGAGCAGTTCGTCCGCGGCACCGACGCCTTCGGGCTCGACAGTGATCTCGCACGCGGTGTCCGGCTGGTCTTCCAACCCCTCCTCGTCATCTGGGCCCTGTGGTCGACGGGTGCCTGGCGAGCATGGCGGACCAGCCGCCGTTCTTCCTCGACCGAGTCCGGCATCGAAGCTGCCTAGTCATCCGGCCCCACCGGGTGTCAAGGGGCCTGAGCTTCCAGGCTCGATCCGGCAGGGTTGATACATGCGATGCATTACATACGCGGGTGAGAATGTCGTGACGACCGACGAGGTCGCAGCGCTGCTGGTCGAACTGACGGCGGAGCTCGCGAAGCGCGGACGCGCTGAAGCGGTCACCATTCCGATCGTCGTGGACGCCGATGTCGAAGACGCATCCGCCCAGCTCGTGATCGGTCTCGGCAACGACGTGCTGTCCGTGCCGCACGCCTGGGATCAGGAGGTACCGGATTTCAGTGAGGCCGAATCGCGTCTCCAGGGCTACCTCGACGACATCCGCCCGTCCACGACGGCATACGAGCCGCGCGACTCCATCGAGACCTCGGACGTCCTCGAAGACCCCGACCTCGACCTGCGCGACTTCGCCCGCTGAGTCGGACTTGCGCGACAACGCCGGCGTCGACCCCTCTGGTCGACGCCGGCGTTCATCCGGGTTGCTCAGCGCGGGAGCGGCAGTTTGGCCGTCTCGCGGGCCCGCAGCACGGCGATCAACGTGATGAGCGCGGCCGCCATCACGTAGAACGCGGGGGCGAACCGGTTGCCGGTCGAGGCGATGAGGAACGTTGCGAAATACGGCGTGATCCCACCGAACACGGCGACCGACAGGTTGTACGCGATCGCCATCGAGCCGTAACGGATGCTGGTCGGGAACAGCTCGGCCATCGCCGCACTCGACGCGCCGTCGTACGCCGCCATGAAGACGCCGAGGATCACCATCGCGACGGCCGCGGCGGCGAAGTTGCCCGCGCTCATGAGCATGAGCGTCGGGTACGTCAACACCAGGAACCCGAGGCAACCGGCGATCATCACCGGCTTCCGTCCGATGCGGTCGCTCAGCAGGCCCATGAACGGGACGAGGATCGCGATCGCGAGCAGCCCGAGCACCGTGACCCCGTAGCTGAGCGGCTGCGAGTAGCCGAGGTCGGTCTGCAGGTACGACGGCATGAAGGTCTGCAGGATCCAGTGGCCGACCGCCTTGATCACGACGAAGCCGACGCAGAAGAGCAGCGCCTTCCACGAGGTGCGCAACGAGGTCCGCAACGGTGACTTCGAGACGGCCCCCTTCGCTTGGATCGCCTGGAACTCCGGGGTGTCCTCGAGCTTGTTCCGCAGATAGAGGCCAGCGAGGCCGAGGGGAAGGGCGAGGAAGAACAGCGCGCGCCAACCCCACTCGTTGAGGGCGTCCGTGCCGAGCGTCGAGGTGAAGAGGAGCACGAGGCCCGCACCGACCACGAAGGCCGCGAAGCCGAACACGTCGATGAAGCTCGTCACGAAGCCGCGTCGGTTGGACGGGGCGTATTCGGCGAGCAGGGTGGTGGCGCCGGAGCTCTCACCACCGGCGGCGAAGCCCTGCACGAGTCGCACGATCACGAGCAGGATCGGCGCCCAGAGGCCGACGAGGTCGAACGTCGGCAAGAGGCCCATCACGACCGTTGCTCCGGATGTCACGAGGATCACCGTGGCGAGGACGGTCTTGCGGCCGATGCGATCGCCGAGCGAGCCCCAGAAGAGGCCACCGAGGGGGCGCATCACGAAGCCGGCGCCGAACACCGCGAACGCGGACAGGAGAGCCGCCTGGGTGTTGCCCTGCTGGAAGAAGTTGAGGCTGATGACGGTCGCGAGCGTGCCGTAGAGGCCGAAGTCGAACCATTCGACGAAGTGACCTGCCCCGGCGGCCCAGATGACCTTCCGCATGCGGCGCGATCGCTCCGCGTCGTCGTAGGGGGTCTGTGCGCTGTGCGCGGCGGCTTCGGCCAGGGCTGCAGCCTGGGTCCTGCTCTCGTCCATCGGTCCTCACATCATTGTCGGGGCGCTTCGACGTTCACCTGCCGAAGAATCTTACCCACTGAATGGGAAAGTCGTACCGCTGAATGGTAGCGTGGCACTCGCCCGGTGGTCGACACGCGTTCGACGGCTTCCAGGATCACGCATCACGAAGGAGTGTCATCCATGCAGCACCGCACCCAGACCGCAGACGTCGTCGTCATCGGCGGTGGCCTCGCGGGCGTGTCAGCAGCCGTCGCCGCTGCCCGCCTCGGTTCCCGGGTCTCGCTCGTCACCAATCGCCCGGTACTCGGTGGCAACTCGTCGAGCGAGGTGCGGGTGTGGGTCGTCGGGGCGACCGCGCACGGCCACCAGCGGTTCGCCCGGGAGACCGGGATCATGGGGGAACTCTTCCTCGAGAACCAGTATCGCAACCCGGAGGGCAACCCGTTCTACTGGGACCAGACCGTCCTCGATCTCGTGCGCGCCGAGCCGAACCTGCAGCTGCACCTCAACACCGACGCCCGCATCGTCACGATGGAGGAGCCGGCGGACGGTGAGGAGTCGCCGTCGCCGCGGATCGCGTCCGTCACCGGGTGGACGATGGGCAGCGAGATCGAGACCGAGTTCGTCGCCCCCGTCTTCATCGACTGCACCGGAGACGGGCTGGTGGGGCATCTCGCGGGCGCGACCTCCCGCATCGGGCGCGAGGGCCGCGCCGAGCTCGGTGAGCCGTGGGCGCCCGAGGTGGCGGACGACGAACTCCTCGGCAGCTCGATCTTCTTCTACACGAAGGACGCCGGACGCCCCGAGCGGTTCGTCGCCCCCGACATCGCGCGCGACATCCGGGACACGCCGATCCTCACCAACCGGATCATCCGGACCGGCGACAACGGCTGCAACTACTGGTGGATCGAGTGGGGCGGCGAGCTCGACACCGTCGCCGAGAACGAGCAGATCCGCGACGAACTGTGGAGCGTCGTCTTCGGGATCTGGGACTACATCAAGAACTCCGGCGAGTTCGACGCCGACACCCTCACACTCGAGTGGGTCGGGTCCATCCCGGGCAAGCGCGAGTACCGCCGGCTCCTCGGCGACCACACCCTCACGCAGAACGACCTGCTCGACCAGGTCGACTTCGAGGACACCGTGGCCTTCGGAGGGTGGTCGATCGACCTGCACCCCGTCGAGGGCGTCTATGCCGAGACCGCCGGTGCGCAACAGCGCTTCAGCAACGGCACCTACGGGATCCCCTTCCGCAGCCTGTACTCGCGGGACGTCGACAACCTGCTGTTCGCCGGTCGCAACATCTCCGCCTCCCACGTCGCGTTCGGGTCCACCCGCGTCATGGCGACCTGCGCCACGCAGGGTCAGGCGGTGGGGACGGCCGCGGCGCTCATCGCCCGCGACGGACTGACGCCGCGGGAGCTCGCCGGGCACGCGCTCCCGCTCCTGCAGCGCACGCTTCTCCGCGAGGACGCCCCGGTCATCGGCATCACCACGGACGACCCCGACGATCTGGCCGGGCGGGCGACGGTCTCCGCCTCGAGCGCGCTCGACGCGATCTCCACGCTGGAGCACCTCGGCTCCGGCGAGCGGTTCACCCTCGACCGCGATGTCGCGATCCTGGTACCCGTCGCTCCGTCGCTCGACCAGATCACCCTGATCGTCGATGCCGCACGCGACGCGACCCTCCGTGTCGAGCTGTGGAGCACTGGCAAGCTCCAGAACGCCGTCCCGGTCGAGCACCTCCTCGATGGAGCTGTGGAGATCGCCGCCGGGGTGGGCGTGTCGGCCACCGTGCGCTTCGGATGGACGCCGGATGTCGAGCAGAACGCGGTGCTCGTCGTCCGTGCCAGCCCGGACGTCAGCCTGCTCCTCACCGAGGGCCACCCCTACGGCCTCCTCGTCCTGACCGCGAAGCACACGTCCGACGAGGTGTTCGACGACCACATCCCCGAAGAGCAGGACCAGGCGATCCTCGACTGGAACGCCCGGAAGCTCCGCGGACGGAGCGTCGCGCTGACCGTCGGTGGAGACACCACGGCGTACCGCCCGGAGCGGATCGTCGACGGCTACCAACGTCCCTACGGCGGACCGCACCTGTGGTCCTCGGAGCGAATCGATGACAACCGCGACCTGGTCGCCGAGCCCGAGGTCCTCACCCTGCACTGGGATGAGCCGGTCGATGTCGCGTCCGTCCGGATCGTGTTCAACGACGACGTCGACGTGGACCTCATCAACCTGCACCACCACCGTACGGACTTCGAGGCGGTGCCGGAGCTCGTCGCCGCGTACCGCCTGGAGGCACGACCGGCGGGTGCGGCTGACGGGGCGTGGACGGTGTTGGCCGAGGTCGAGGGGAACCGCCACCGCCACCGGATCCACGACGTCGAACCCGTGCGGGTCGACGCCCTCCGTGTCGTCGTCACGGCCACGAACGGGTCGCCCTACGTGAGTGTCGCGAGTGTGAAGGTGTTCGAGCACCCGAGCGGGCGCACCACCCGGCCGCGCCGAGCCCGACCGCTACGCTGAACACGGCCTCCGAGGCCGGACATCCGAACCGACACCGACACCGTGGAGGACCCGTGGCAGGTGAGATCCAGCAGGGCATCGGCCGTGCAGCATCCGTGCTCGCCGTTCTCGGCGCATCGACCACCGGACCGTTGCGGGCCTCCGACATCGCCCGTGCGACCGGTCTCGGCACCTCGACGACCGCACGCCTCCTCGGCACGCTCGAGGAGCTCGGCTATGTGACGAAGGCGGCCGACAGCCCGTCCTACGCCATCGGCGCGACCATCCTGGCGCTGGCGAGCGAGGGGCTCAACCAGAACCCGGTGCACCGGGAGTCGCGTGCTCCCGCTCAGGAGCTCGCGCAGCGGATCGGTCTCAGCGTCAACGTCGGCGTCCTCGACGGCTCGAGCCTCATCTACCTCTGCCACTTCGAGGGAGCCCTCGCGCCCAAGTCGCACTCGATGATCGGGCTGCGCCAGCCGCTGCACGCGTCCGCGCTCGGCAAGTGTCTGCTCCTCGACCTCGACGCGGACGGCCTCCGTGCGCTGCTCGGTGATGAGCCGCTCCCGCGCTACACGGCCAACACCATCACGGAGCACGCGGCCCTCGCCGCCGAGCTCGCGGTGGCGCGGGAACGCGGCGTCTGCATGGAGGACCAGGAGCTCGCGCTGGGTCGTCTCGGGATCGCGGCGCCGATCCGCGACGCGAACGCCAGAGTCGTGGCGGCGATCTCCATCTCGGGTCGGCTGAGCCTGATGCGCGAACGCGACCTCGACGTCCTCACCGAGGACCTCATCGAGGTGGCCGACCGCATCAGCGTCGGACTCGGACTCATCTCCGCGATCCCATCCTCCTGACCCGTCCTCCCCGCATCCGATCTCACGAACCGAAGGTGACCAGTGGCGCAATTCGACCTCCCCCTCGCCCAGCTCCAGCAGTACCTGCCCGACCGCGAGGAGGCGTCGGACTTCGACGCCTTCTGGGCGGACACCCTCGCCGAAGCCCACGCCCTCGCCCAGCCGACGGTGCGTGAACGATCCAACCCTGAGCTGACGGGTCTCGTCGTCGAGGACGTCACGTTCTCCGGGTTCGGTGGCAGCCCGATCAAGGGGTGGTTCATCCGACCGGCCGGTGCGACCGAGCCGCTCCCGTGCATCGTGCACTACATCGGGTACAGCGGCGGACGCGGGCTCGCCCACCAGTGGACGATGCACCCGTCCGCGGGCTACGCCGTGTTCGTCATGGACACCCGCGGTCAGGGGAGCGCGAACCTGCCGGGCGCGACCGCCGACCCGTTCGGGAGCGGTCCGCAGGTCGCCGGCAAGATGAGCGCCGGCCTCGACAGCCCCGAGACCTACTACTACCGCCGGGTCTTCACGGACGCGGCGCTCGCCGTCGACGTGGTGCGCAGCTTCCCGGAGGTCGACCCCGCCCGGGTCGTCGTCGCCGGTGGCAGCCAGGGCGGCGGCATCGCCCTCGCTGCAGCTGGGCTCTGCGAGGGACTCGCGGCGGCACTCGTCGACGTCCCGTTCCTGTCCCACTTCCGTCGTGCCCTGCAGATCACCGACGCGAGCCCCTTCGCCGAGCTGAAGACGTACCTCATCAGCCGACGTGGCCACGAGGAGGAGGTGTTCCGGACGCTCTCGTACTTCGACGCGACGAACTTCGCCGCCCGCGCGACCGCCCCGGCGCTGTTCTCCGTCGCGCTCTGCGACGCGGTGTGTCCGCCCTCGACGGTGTACGCGGCGTTCAACCACTACGCGGGCACGCAGAAGGACATCGCCGTCTACCCGTACAACGGGCACGAGGGTGGCGGGCCGGTGCAGCAGCAGGCGCAGTTGACCTTCCTCGCAGACCTCCTCGCCTGACGCTTCGTTCGCCCATCTTTGGGCGAGCGAGCTCCTGTTCGCCCGAAGATGGGCGAACGGGCGTGGGACGATGTGCACGTGACTGAGACCGGTGGCAGCGACCCGACCCTGACGACCACCCGTCGCCGGACGCGGGCCGGCATGATCGCGGCGATGGCGCTCGTGCTCTCGTTCGCGGCTGGGGCGACCGACGCCTTCGCGTTCCTGCAGCTCGGCGGCGTCTTCACGGCGAACATGACCGGCAACTTCGTGCTGGCCGGACTCACGAGCCGGCCCGACTTCGGCGAGGTGCTGCTCGGGGCGACGGTCGCCGTGCTGCTGTTCTCCGTCGGGACGTTCCTGGCCTTCCGGTTCACGAGGCTCGTCGCCACCGCTGACAGACCGACACCGGAGGCGCCGCAGCACCGGCTCGTCCTCGTGCTCGGCGGTGCGGTGGTCGCGCAGACGTGCGTCCTCATCGGATGGATCGTGTCTCCCGAGACGCGCACGACGCCCGTGATCTGCGTCCTCATCGCGCTCTCCACGCTCGCGATGGCGGGGCAGACGGCCGTCGCGCGTCGCATCGAACGCTCAGGCGTGACGACAACCTTCGTGACCGGCACCCTCACGAGTCTCATGCAGAGCCTCGCCGACGGTGTCCACGACCACCACCTCATCCGCATCGGCGCGATCCTGCTGCTCGTGGCGGGCGCCCTCTGCGGCTCGCTCCTCACCGGCGTGGACCCGGTGTTCGGTGCGGCGCTGCCACTCGTCCCGTCGATCGTCGGGCTGGTCCTCCTCCGGCTCGCGCCGACGGCCTCCAGAGACTGACGACGAGCGCCGGCACCGATCGGTGTCAGGCGACGGCGGCGGTCGCCTCGATCTCGACGAGCTGGTCGTCGTAGCCGAGCACGGTGACCCCGAGGAGCGTCGACGGCACGTCGTGATCGCCGAAGGCGGCGCGCACGACCTCCCACGCGGTGACGAGGTCGGACTGCTTCGCCGAGGCGACGAGCACCCGGGTACTGGCCACGTCGGCGAGCGTCGCACCGGCGGCCTCGAGGGCGATGACGAGGTTCTCGACGCACTTCTCCGCCTGCCCGGCGACGTCCCCGACGGCAGCGGTCGAGCCGTCGACGTTCAGCGGGCAGGATCCGGCCAGGAACAGCAGCCTGGCGCTCGCCGGAACGGACGACGCGTAGGCGTACTCCGCGGCGTCGGAGAGCTCGTCGGATCGGATCAGCGTGACGACGGACATGGTTCCTCCTCGTAGTCCGGGCGCGATCTCGCGACCGCGCTCGATCCATCGTGCCCGACATCGTCGGAGAGCGTCGGCGCGGCCATCGGGCCGTCGGATCGCCGTCAGTGGGTGAGCTGCGCCCGGATGAGGATGGGGAAGTGGTCGCTCGCCTCCGAGGTGGGTTGCTGCTCGTCGACGAGGGCTTCGATCGGTTCCAGTCGGGTGTGCGGAGCGACGCTGCCGGAGCGACCGAGCACCCAGTCGATGCGTGCGTTCCCGGGACGCTGGGGCCCGTAGCCGTGGAACGTGCCGATACCGTCGCTGTCGATCGGTGACAGGTCGACGAAGCCGGCGCGCTCCAGAGCGTCGTGCGCCGCCGATCCGCGTTCGGTGTTGAAGTCGCCGGTGAGGAGGACGGGGACGTCGACGCCGGAGAAGCGGTCGGCGATCAGCTTCGCGCTGCGGGTGCGGACGTCGTCGCCATGGGGTGAGCTCTCGTGGTCGAGGTGGGTGTTGGCGAAGACGAGCTCGTCGCCGGTGCGTCGCTCACGGAGCCTGACCCAGGTGACGAACCGTGCGTGCAGCGACGGCCAGGTGTTCGAGCCCGGCTCGTCAGGGGTGTCCGACAGCCAGAACTCGCCGGCGTCGAGCTGTTCGAACCGCGAGCGGCGGAAGCACACCGGCCCGTACTCGCCGGCGGTGCCACCGTCGCGACCCTGCCCGAACCAGTCGTACTCGGCGAGGCCCGGGAGCAGATCGTGCAGCTGGTGCTCGCGGACCTCCTGCAGCCCGAGGAGGTCTGGGGCGTTGCGGGCGATGACCTGTGAGACGAGCGGCGCACGGTCCACCCACTCGTGATCGGGCTGGGCGACGGCGGTGCGGATGTTGTAGCTCATGACGGTCAGGACGTTCTGGGTCAGGATGGATTCGCTCACCCGGCCAGCGTAGGGGAGCCGGGTGACGGGGAGCTGTCCCCATGTCGCCGACCGGTCCGCCTGCCTAGACTCGCCCCATGACCTTCGACCTCCGCGACGCCCAGGCCCGGATCCTCGCGCTCAACAGCGAAGAACTCCCCTTCATCTACGACCCGACACCCGACGGGGTCGTCGCGCACTGGCGGTACGCCGACCAGCGCTGGCTCGGCTTCATCGGCGCCGGGATGTTCAGTGCCGAGTACGAGCTGCGGGTCGAGCTGCACCCCGAGGACGGCGAGTGGGAGTTCCACGAGCAGTCGTCCTCCTCGAAGACGACGCTCGGCGTCGACGGGCTGTCGACGAAGCGCTCCTGGCAATCCGGCCCGCAGAAGTCCTTCTCCTTCGGGCGGAGCGTCGCGCCGATCTCGCAGTCCACCGACCGCGACGGCACGACGACCGGCCAGTTCATGGGCTACGACTTCACGACCGACGAGGTCAAGCAGCCCGTGATCGACGCCCTGACCGCCGCCGGCTGGAAGCCGCGAAAAGGGTTCTTCGGCAAGCTCTTCGGTGGCTGATCAGCCGCGTGTCGGTTCGGCGGGCGCCGCACCCGTCGAGTCGCGCACGACCAGTTCCGGGCGGAGCAGGATCGCATGGGTCGATTCCCGGTCATCGGTCCGTTCGCGCGTGACCACCTGCTCGACCGCCAGTGCCGCCATCCGGGCGATCGGCTGACGGACCGTCGTCAGCGACGGCGACACGAGATCGGCCAGGGGGATGTCGTCGAAGCCGACGACGGAGACGTCCGTGCCGATGCCGAGGCCGAGATCGCGGATGCCTTTGCACACCCCGAGGGCCGTCATGTCGTTGATCGCGATGATGGCGGTCGGCGGTGGACCGGTGCTGAACAGGTCGTGCACGGCCCGCCGGCCGACCTCCGGCGCCTCGAGCTCGTCGGCATCTGCCGGAAGTCCCGCCCACACCGGCAACTCCGCCGCGTCGAGGCCCGCTGCCTGGACCGCCGCGAGGAAGCCGGCGTGCCGGACGGTCCGGTTCACCGAACGTTGCGACCCGGAGACGAACGCGATCCTGCGGTGTCCGAGCCCCGTCAGGTGGGACGTGGCGACACTGCCGCCCACGTGGTTGTCGATCCCGATGCTCGCGACGAGGGGCGGGTCGCCGGGCTGGACGGGACGGTCGAACAGGATCAGCTTGAGACCGCGCTCGACGAAGGACGCCAGATGGTCGAGTGACGGCAGAGAGGTGCAGAGGACGATGTCGCGGACGCCGTTGTCCCAGAGCTCCTCCACGTAGCCGAGCTCTCGTCCTGGGTCGCGCTCGCTGTTGCCGAGGAGGACGTTGTAGCCGTGGCCCAGCGCGGCCTGCTCGAGTTCGCGGGCGAACGCTCCCCAGAACGGGTTGCTGACCGACGGCACGATGAGGCCGATCGTCTTCGTCTGTCCGGTGCGCAGTTGCCGTGCGGCCCGGTTGGGCCGGTAGTCGAGGGCGCCGATGGCTGCGAAGACCCGATCGCGGGTCTCGGGCTGCATCCGGTCGGAGCGACCGTTGAGGACGTTCGAGACGGTGCTCGTCGACACGCCCGCTGCCGCAGCGACCTGTTGGATCGTCACCTTGTCGGCCATGTCCGCTCCCTTTCGTGGCTCCGCGTCAGCCTGGAACGCGGCGGCGGTGCCGTTTTCCAGTGTATCGATAAAGTGGTCACGCCTACAACATTTCACCAATTCTGCCGCTCTATGACTGGTATCGGCGACGATGGCCGACGTGGCCCTGGTTGACGTCGTCGAATGAGATGGTTATGGTCACTAAATCGATACACAAGATCATCGCCGATCCTGGATACCGATGACGACGACGTCACGGACTCGCGGCATCGTCGCCCCGAATCGATACCCGTGAAGGGAACCAACGCATGACCATCCGGACCATGAGGCCCCGCCACCGGCGGACGACCGGCATCCGCAGGGCCCGCATCGCCACCGGACTCCTCACCGCCAGCGCGCTCGCGCTGGCACTCGGCGCATGCTCGAGCCCGGCAACCGAGGAGGAGACGGATCCGAACGCCATCAGTGGCGACCTGACGATGCTGACCCCGATCTTCGAGGGCACAGCGGGCCAGAAGCTGCTGGAGGAGGAGCTGCTGCCACAGTTCACGGAGATGTACCCCGACGTGACCGTGTCCGTCGACTACACGAACTACGCCCGCCTCAACGAGAAGCTGACCACCGGTGTCGTCTCCGGTCTCGTGCCGGACGTCATGATGATGGGCGTCGGATGGATCGAGGCCTTCGCCGATCGTGGGGTGCTCGCCAACCTCACCGACGGCGGCCTCACCGCCGAGTCGCTGGAGCAGACCATGACCCCGCAGATCGTCGAGGCGGGGCTCTGGAACGGCGATGTCTACGGGGTCCCGATCATGCTCGACGCGCGCTTCGGCGTGGCGCGGATGGACCTCCTCCGTGAGGCCGGCTACGACCACACCCCCCGGACCTGGGACGAACTCGTCGAGATGGCGAACGCCCTCACCGAGCGCGACGCGAAGGGCAAGCTGACCCGGACGGGCTTCGACATGCTCACGATCGAGCCGCGTCAGATGTTCGAGACGGCGCTCTTCTCCAATGGCGGAGACCTGTTCTCCGCCGACAACGACTCGCCGGCGTTCGACTCTCCCGCCGGCGTCGAGGCGCTGCAACGGATCGTCGACCTCTTCCACGAGGACAAGGTGGAGGACACCGGTTTCTCGGCGCCGAACGCGACCGTCAACCCACTCATCAACGGTCGCGCGGCGATGGCCATCGCGCACAACAACGTCTGGACGCAGGCCGAGGCCGCCGACCCGGAGGTGCTCGACGACCTCGAGCCGTTCCTCATCCCCGGCGACTCGCCCAGCATGTTCGTCGGCGGGACGATGGCGGCGGTCTCCGCCACCTCGGCCCACGAACGGGCGGCGCAGAAACTCGTCGAGTTCCTGGCGAGCCCCGGCCCGGCGCTCGCGGCCAACCAGCAACGCGGCAACGTGCCCGCCCTCACCGAGCTCCTCGAGAGCGAGTACGTGCAGGACGACCGCCTCGTGCAGTTCGCCATGGAGAACCTCTCGGTCGCCAAGCGTGAGGGCGGGCCCCCGAAGTGGCTCGGTCTCCGCGGCGACGTCGCCCCGGCGATCGAGAACGCCATCCTCCGCAAGAAGACGGCGAAGGCGGCACTCACCGACCTCGCCGCGACCTTCCAGAAGAAGTTGGACCGGTGATCATGACCGCGACGCGCACCCCCGACGTCCCCCGGACGCTCGACCCTCGGCAACCTCCACCCATCCCGCGGCGGGCCGCCAGCAGGCGTGCGGCACGGAAGAGCGGCCTGTTCGGCTGGCTCATGGTCGCTCCGGCCGTGTTCCACATCGGCCTCTGGACCGCGATCCCCGTCCTCGCGACGATCGCTCTGAGCTTCACCGACTACGACATCTTCGACGCACCCGCGTGGATCGGTTTCGACAACTACGTGGAGATCTTCCAGGACCCGGTGTTCGGCCAGGCCACGTGGAACACGATCGTCTACACCTTCTGGACGGTGCCCGCCTCGATGGCGATCGCCATGGTCATCGCCGTCGCGCTCAATCAGAACCTGCGACTGCGCACCTGGTTCCGGACAGCGTTCTTCCTCCCGCAGGTGACGGCCACGGTCGCGATCGCGATGGTCTGGCTGTGGATCTTCAACCCGCAGCAGGGTCTCCTGAACGGGATCCTCTCGGTGGTCGGGATCCCGGGTCAGGCCTGGCTGGCCGACCCCGAGTGGGCGCTCCCCTCGGTCATCCTCGTCGGAGCGTGGCAGGGCATCGGCATCAAGATGCTCATCTACATCGCGGCCCTCCAGAACGTCGACCCCTCGCTCTACGAGGCCGCCGCCGTCGACGGTGCCGGCCCGATCCGGAAGTTCTTCGCGATCACCGTGCCGATGCTGAAGCCCGCCACCTTCTTCGTGCTCATCATCTCGATCATCGGAGCGTTCCAAGTGTTCGACCAGATCTACGTCCTGACCGACGGCGGACCCGCCAACTCCACGACGATGATGACCTACGAGGTCTACCGCTCCGCGTTCCAGAACTTCGAGATGGGGATGGCGTCGGCGCAGTCGGTGCTGCTGTTCCTGATGCTCCTCGTGATGACCGTCATCGGCCGCCGCGCGACGAAGGGTGACGAGGGATGACCGCCGAACCGCTCACGACGAGGTCGCTCGTCACCGGAGCCCACGAGGACTTCCCGACGAAACCCGCCGGGCGTCGTCGGAGCCGCCGCCGGCTGGGACGCGTCGTCCTCAACCTCGCCCTCACGCTCGGCGCGCTCACGATGGTCGTGCCGTTCATCTGGATGATCGCGACGTCGCTGAAGTCCCCGGCCGAGCTCGCCGAGTTCCCGCCGACGTTCCTCCCCAAGGTCTGGGAGTGGAGCAACTACCCGGAGGCGCTGCAGGCAGCTCCATTCGCGACGTACTTCCGGAACAGCTTCATCATCTCGGCGTCGCACACGATCATCACGCTGATCTTCGCCGCGATGGCCGGCTACTCGCTGGCCCGGATCCGCTTCCGCGGCCGGGAGCTCGTGTTCCTCGGCTTCGTCGCGATGCTCATGATCCCGACCTACACGAAGATCGTGCCGCAGTTCCTGCTCGTGAAGTTCATGCCCCTGTTCGGCGGGAACGACATCCTCGGGCAGGGCGGATCCGGGTGGCTCAACACCTGGTGGGCGCTCATCATCCCCGGTGGCCTGAGCGCGACCGCGATCTTCCTGTTCCGTCAGTTCTACCTCTCGCTCCCGACGGAGCTCGCGGAGGCGGCACGGATCGACGGGCTCGGCGAGTTCCGCATCTTCTCCCGGATCTACACCCCACTCATCAAGCCGGCGATCGCGACGGTCGCGCTGCTGACCTTCCAGGAGAGCTGGAACAACTTCCTCTGGCCGCTGCTCGTCACCACGAGGGACGACCTCAGGGTGATCCAGGTCGGGCTCGCGGTGTTCCAACAGCTCGACGGGACGCAGTGGCAATACCTGATGGCCGGCACCACGATGGCGACCATCCCGATGGTCCTCCTCTTCCTGTTCTGCCAGAAGTACTTCATCCAGGGGTTCACGAACGCCGGCATCAAGTAGCCGGCGACCCCGCCCACCGCTCATTCCGAGCGGACCGAACACCAGCAAAGGAATCACCATGCAGATCGACCTCACCGGCCGCCGCGCCCTCGTCACCGGCGGAGGCGCCGGCATCGGAGCCGCGATCGCCCGAGCACTCGGCGCGAGCGGAGCGGACGTCGCCGTGCACTACGCGTCGAGCGCGGACGGCGCAGCAGCAGTCGTCGACGAGCTCACCGCCGCCGGTCGGACGGCCGTCGCGGTCCAGGGCGACCTGACCGACTCCGCCCAGGCGGACGCCGTGGTGCAGCAGGCGACCGAGGCGCTCGGGGGCCTCGACATCCTCGTCAACAACGCCGGCCACCTCGTCGGGCGGGCGACGGTCGCCGAGATGACCGACGAGCACTGGCACCAGGTCCTCGACGTGAACCTTACGAGCAGCTTCGCCGTCACGCGGGCCGCGCTCCCCGCCCTCACCGCCTCCGGTGCCGGACGCGTGATCCTCATGTCGTCCCTCGCCAGCGAGAACGGCGGCGGGGCGGGATCGGTGCCGTACGCGGCGGCGAAGGCCGGCGTCATCGGGTTCACCCGGGCGCTCGCGAAGGAGATCGCATCCGCCGGCGTGACGGTGAACGCGGTCGCCCCGGGCTTCATCGGCGACACGGCGTTCCACAACACGTTCACGCCGACGAAGGCGCAGGAGGGGATCGTCGCGGGCATCCCGCTCGGACGCGCCGGCACGGTGGACGACGTGGCCGGGGTCGCCCTGTTCCTCGCCTCCGAACTGTCGTCGTTCGTGACCGGCCAGGTCGTCGACATCAACGGAGGGGCCAACTTCCGATGACGACCGTCACCCGGGCGCGCGGCGGCTGGTGGCACGACTTCGTCTGCCCCACCCACGGCACCGAGCTGCTCGAGGCACGTGGCGACGCCTTCGTCTGCACCTACGGGTGCGAACTGCGCGGGGAGCCGTACGCCTCGGCGTGGCTGGTGCTCGAGCATCAGGCTGCGGCCCGGCTCGCGCGGACGGCGGCGCGCCGCTTCCGCCGACACGGCGACCCGGCCGACCAGGCACAGGCCCTCGCCATCGTGCGCGAGTTCGCCGACTACTCCGCCGAGATCACGGCCGAGTGGAACCGCGACAGCGAGAGCTGGATGCTGCAGGGCAAGCTCTTCAAGCAGGCGCTGACCGAGGCGATCTGGGCCACGCAGATCGCCGATGCGGTCGTCGTGCTCGCCGAGGACGAGGCGACCCGGGAGGCGATGGGCGCACCCGTCGCGACGATGCTCGAGGCCCTCGTGGAGACGATCGTGGAGTCCCGTCGGGTGCTCGTCATCGAACGCGACGACCTCACGAGCAACTACGTCGCCTGGCTCGACGCGGCCGGTGGCCTGGCCACCCGGGCGCTCGCCGCGTTGGGCGGAGTCGCGCCGCACGGCGATCAGGCACGCTGGATCGAGCAGGCGGTCGAACACTCGGCAGTCGCCATCGGCCAGGACGGCTGGGAGTGGGAGGGGTCCACCTACTACCACCTGTTCGTGCTCCGCGCCTATCTCCTCACCCTCGCCGGAGCGGACCCGACGGCGCTCGATCCGGCCCTCGTCGACCGGCTGCGCCGGATGGTCGATGTGCTCGTCGGCTTCGCCGGGCCGGACGGGCGTCTGCCGATGCTGCACGACGGCCCGTACGACCGACTCGGCGTCCACCTCGAAGTGTTGGAGATCTGCGTCCTCGCCGGACAGCTCTGGGATCGGACCGGCCTCGGCGCGATCGAAGCCTGGGCTCGGCGACGCATCGGTGAGCGTCACGACGGCCTCGAGGACCTCCTCGACGGCTGGTTCTCCGGGGCACCGCTCGCCGTGCCAGGTGACGCGCCCGGCCGTGGCTCGGTACTGTTCGCCGACGTCGGGTACGCGGTCGTGCGCTCCGAGGCGAGCTCTCTGCAGGCGGTGCTCGACGCCGGACCGCACGGCGGCTCGCACGGGCATCTCGACACCCTCGCCCTGTACCTCTACGGAGACGGGGTCGCCTGGCAGCCCGCGCCCGGTGTCCCGCCGTACGGCAGCGCCTTGCGACGCGACTACTACGCCAGGACGACGGCGCACCCGACCGTCCGGGCGGACGACGCCGATCAGCTCGAGAGTTCCGCCCGCGTGGAGCGCTGGGAGGTCGACCCCGCGGCCGACACGACGCTCGTCCACGCCTCCTCCAGTGAGGCGATCGACGGCGTCCGACTGGACCGGCGGGTCGAGTCCACCGGAGGGATCCTCATCGACGTCCTCCGCGCGGCGACGGAGGACGGCTCCGCCCGGACCTTCACCACCGCCCTCCGACCCGCCGTGCCGTTCGAGGTCGTCCAGCACGGGGACGGGTGGCGCACCGGCTGGTCCGGCCCGTCCGGGCGTCGGCTGCACGGCCACCATGTCGCGGATGTCGCGTCCGCCCTCGTGGACGCCCCGGGCAGAGGGCCGTCGGACGATCCGACCGTCCCCCTGGCCGTCGGCGACTGGACGGCGACGGCCGCGCGGGTCACGTTCGTGTCGGTCTTCGCCGAGGCCGAGGTGTCGCCGATCACCTCGATCCGTCTCGATGCGGGACGCCTGGTCGTCGGTCTGTCCGACGGACGGACCCTCGAACGGGAGCTGCTGCCATGATCCCGGCACTGCTCCTCGGCGGGCGGGAGGACCGCCTCCGCGCCGAGCTGACCGGCGTACGGCATCGCGAGTTCCGTCGCCTGCTCGACGAATGCGAACGCCTCCGTGGGATCGAGCTCCCGACGGAACACCCGCTGGCCTCGATCACGTACTTCGGCCCCGCCGCGGCGAACCTCGCGCTCGCCCACCGGCTGACCGGGCAGCCGCAGTATCTCGAGGAGCTGCGACGCTGGCTCGCACCACCACTGGCGTTCCCGCACTGGGGACGCGCGCACCTGCCCGACCACGACCTCGATGCCGGATGGCTCCTCCACGGACTGTCGCTGGCCCTCGCCTGGGCGGGCGACGCGCTCGACGAGGGGGAGCGGACCCGGCTCCGGGACCGCCTCATCCTGCAGGGCACCCGCCTGTTCGACTTCGCCGTCGAGACCGAGGGCGACTGGTGGTCGTCGTCGTACTGGCAGAACCACAACTGGATCTGCTTCGCCGGTCTCGCCACCGCCGGGTACGTCCTGGCCGACGAGCATCCCGGCGCGTCGGCCTGGACGAAGCGCGCGAAGGCGAACTTCGACGAGGTCCTCGACCTCCTGCCGACCGATGGCTCGAACCACGAGGGCGTCGTGTACTGGCGCTACGGCGAGCCGTGGTTGGCGAGCTATCTCGACGTCCTGCGCGCCGCCGAGGGGATCGACTGGTTCCCGCGGAGCGAGCACCTCCGGGAGACCTTCTGGTTCCGCCTCCACCAGGCCGCTCCGGACCTCGAGCGCATCGTCGACCACGGTGACTGCCACGACCATCGCAGCGGACACTCGATCGCGCTCTATCGGAAGCTGGCCGCCGAGTACCGGATCCCGCAGGCCCAGTGGTTGGCCGATCGCGTCTCGGCCGACCTCCTCTGGCGGGAGGCGTCACAGAGCGGCGTGCGCCCTGGGGTCCTGCCCGAGGCCTATCAGGAGCTGCTCTGGTTCGACCCCACGGTCGAGGCGATCGGTCCTGAGGAGCTCCAGACGGCCAGGTACTTCCCCGATCTCGGTCTCGTGGCCGGCCGGACGTCATGGGACGCGGATGCGACGTTGGTCTCGGTCAAGGCATCGCCTGGCGGCGGCTGGCGGGCGTGGCGGGAGTCGCACCGACACCGGCGCGAACGAGGGTGGACGACGCTCAACACCGGTCATCATCACCCCGATGCGGGCGCATTCGTCCTGCTCGGTGGCGGCGAGTACCTCGCGATCGACGAGGGCTACTCCTCCCGCAAGCGGACGGAGCACCACAACGGAGTGCTCGTCGACGGTGTCGGGTACGGGCGTGAAGGACACTACGACGTCCATGCCGGCCTCGCCGAGGACCGCGTCGGCGAGATGCTCGAGGTCACGCTCGCCGAGGACTGGGTGCACACGGTCAGTGAGATCGGCGCCCTGTACGCGCCGGAACTCGGCGTCCGCAGGCTCCGGCGTCACCTCGTGCGGACGCCGAGCGGCGCGCTCGTCCTCGTCGACGACCTCGAGGCGGACACCGCCCGCTCCTGGACGTGGTTGCTGCAGACGACGCACCCGGCGGCGCCGCTGGGCGACGGGCGACGGCTCGCGCCCGCCGGCGCAGCCGGGCTCCTCGTGACCTCGCTCGACGACGTCGATTCGATCGACGTCGTGCATCCGACGGTGGTCCAGGCCAACCCGACCTCGTCGACACCGGGGCTCGAGATCGAGCGCGTGCAGCACACGCTGCGCCGGACCTCGTCTCCGTCGCACTCGGCAAGGTTCGTGTCCGTGCTCCAACCCGTGCGGTTCGGTGAGCCCGTTCCGCCGGCCGCGACGATGACCGAGGACGACGAGGGACTGGTGGTGACGATCCCCGGGCTGACGGACGTGGAACAGGTGGTCGTGCGGCTCGACGGAACGCGACCACGTCATGACGGGATGGACGCGGCCGGTAACGGCTTCGCAGGACGGAGGCTGCGAGGATGAGCGGCATGGCAGTGAAGCGCACGGGCTGGGAAGGTCGCCTGCTGGGTGCGCTCGTCCACCCGATGAACGTCGCGGCGGCGGGTCTGGCCGCTGCGGTGCTGTCGCTCGGTGTCGTGACCGCCGTTCCCGCGGTCATCGCGGCGAGCCGCTCGATGCGACGCTGGCTCGACGGCGAGGAGCACGCGGTCTTCACCGGTGTCTTCCGGGAGTTCGCGGCGACCTGGCGACGCTCGCTTCCGATCGGTGTCGGGGTGGTCGTCGTCGTGGCGATGCTCGTCGTCGACGTCTCGTTCCTGACCGCGCAGCTCGAACAGGGGTCGGCGATCGCGATCGCCCTGCTCGCCGCGACCGCGCCGGTGACACTCGCCCTCGGGCTCCTCATGCTCGCGCTCCCGGCGTCGGCGTCGTTGCAACCGGACGCCTCGGCCCGGGCGTGGCTGGTCGGTGCCGGGGCGCTCGTCGCGCGTCGGCCGTTCACGGCCCTCTTGCTCCTCGTCGGTGCGGTGACGTTCGCTCTGGTCTGTTACCTGTTCCCGACGCTCCTGCCGTTCTTCGGCGCCTCGCTCCCGGCGTACCTCGCCCTCCTCGTCTGGCGGCGGGCCGGTCTGCAGCGCTGACCCGACACATGACGCGGACGCGTTCCGCGGGCCGCCGCTAGGCTTTCAGGAACTCGCCGCCGACCGGACGGATGGACCTGTGCTCGTCACCATCACCTCGACCGCGCCCTCGGCCGCCGACCTGGGGCACCTCGTCCGTAAGCATCCCGCGCGGGCGCAGAGCTTCGACCTCAGCGTCGGGTGCGCCCACGTGTTCTACCCGGAGGCGACCGACGAGCGATGCACCATCGCCCTGCTGCTCGAGGTCGACGCGATCGCGCTCGTCCGTCAGAAGCGCTTCGGCGGCGGTGACAGCGCGTCGCTCTCCCAGTACGTGAACGACCGACCGTACGCGTCGTCGTCGATGGTCGCCGTCGCGATCGGACAGGTGTTCCGCAGCGCCATGACCGGCCGCAGCGACTCCCACCCGGAGCTCGCCGCGGCAGCGCTCCCGCTGACGATCACGGTCGCCGCGGTGCCCTCGCGAGGTCTGGAGCAGCTGGCGACCCGACTCTTCAGCCCGCTCGGCTGGACCGTCGTCGAACGGGCGATCCCGCTCGACCCGACGGTCCCCGCGTGGGGCGACTCGCGATACGTCGACCTCGAGCTGACCGGGCACCTCCGCCTCGCGGACGCACTCCGCCAGCTCTACGTGCTGCTGCCCGTGCTCGACGACGCCAAGCACTACTGGGTCTCCGACGACGAGGTCGGCAAACTCCTTCGCGCCGGTGAGGGGTGGCTGGCAGACCACCCCGACCGGGACCTGATCACCAAGCGGTACCTCGCGCACCAGTCGCGGATGATCACCGATGCGCAGTCGCAGCTGGACCCGGAGGCGCGGACCGGCGGCGCCGACGGGGACGACGCGGCCACCGCGTCACGGACGAAGCGCGCCCCGGCCCTCGCCGGCCTGCGCGCCGAGGCGGTCCTGCAGGCGCTCACCGACGTGCGGGCGCGGTCGGTCGCCGACGTCGGGTGCGGCGAGGGCGCCCTCCTCACGCGATTGCTGGCGGATCCCCTGGTCACCACGGTGATCGGTACCGACGTCTCCGCACGCGCGCTCGCATCCGCGTCGCAGCGGCTCGGGCTCCGCGACGCGAGCGACCGCGTCCGTGAGCGCATCCAGCTGCTGCAGTCCTCGGCGACGTACGCGGACACCCGGCTGCGCGGACTCGACGCGATCGTGCTCATGGAGGTCGTCGAGCACATCGACGCCGAGCGCCTCGATGCACTCGAGGCCTCGATCTTCGGTGCTGCGGCTCCCGAAGCCGTGATCGTCACGACGCCGAACCGCGAATACAACGCGTTGTATCCCTCCTTGCCGGCGGGCTCGTTCCGGCACCCGGACCACCGATTCGAGTGGGACCGTCAGGAGTTCGCGACCTGGTGCACCACTGCGGCCGAGCGGTACGGCTACGGCGTCGAGCACCGCACGGTCGGCGACGTCGACCCGCAGCTCGGCTCGCCGACGCAGCTCGCCATCTTCCGGAAGGCCATCTCATGAGCGACCTCGAGCAGACCCCCGCCGCCCTGCCGATCCCCGAACTGTCGCTCGTGGTCCTCATCGGCGTGAGCGGGTCCGGCAAATCGACCTTCGCCGCCACGCACTTCGGCCGCTTCGAGACCCTGTCGAGCGACTTCTTCCGCGGGCTCGTCTCCAACGACGAGAACAACCAGGCCGCCAGCGCCGACGCCTTCGCCGCACTCCGCGATGTCGCCGCTCGCCGCCTGGACGCCGGGCTCCTGACGGTCATCGACGCGACCAACGTCCAGCCGGCCTCGCGCAAGTCGCTCATCGACCTGGCACGCAACCACGACGTCCTCCCTGTCGCCGTGGTGCTCGACGTCCCGGAGCGCGTCTGCATCGAGCGCAACGAGGCCCGCGAGGACCGCTCGTTCGGCGCGGCCGTCATCACCCGGCAGCAGGACCAACTGCGTCGGTCGATGCGGCACCTCAGCAAGGAGGGCTTCCGGAAGGTCCACGTCCTCTCCGGGGTGGAGGCGATCGCGCAGGCGTCGTTCGTGCGCGAGCCGCTGCTCAACGACCGCCGTCAGGAGCGCGGTCCCTTCGACGCGATCGGCGACGTGCACGGGTGCCGGAGTGAGCTCGAGACCCTGCTGACGAAGCTCGGGTACGTCATCGAGCGCGATGTCGAGGGTCGGCCGATCGACGCCGCCCACCCCGAGGGCCGCCGCGCGATCTTCCTCGGCGACCTCGTCGACCGCGGCCCCGACACCCCTGGCGTGCTGCGACTGGCGATGGGGATGGTGGGCGCGGGGCATGCCTTGGCGGTGCCCGGGAACCACGAGTCGAAGCTCGTCCGCGCGCTGCAGGGCAAGCGGGTGCAGACCAGTCACGGGCTCGCCGAGTCGCTCGCCCAACTGGCCGAGGAGCCGGAGGAGTTCCGTGCCGAGGTCGAGCGGTTCTGTCGCGAGCTCGTCGCACACCTCGTCCTCGACGACGGGAAGCTCGTCGTCGCGCACGCCGGCCTGATCGAGCAATATCACGGACGCGCCTCCGGGCGGGTGCGGTCGTTCGCGCTGTACGGCGACACCACGGGGGAGACCGACGAGTACGGCCTGCCCGTGCGGCTGCCCTGGGCGGAGGACTACCGCGGCAAGGCGACCGTCCTCTACGGCCACGTGCCGACCCTCGACGCCGAGTGGGTCAACAACACGATGTGCCTCGACACCGGCTGCGTCTTCGGCGGCAAGCTGAGCGCCCTGCGGTGGCCGGAGCGCGAGGTCGTCGACGTCCCGGCCGAGCAGGTCTGGTACGAACCCGTCGTGCCGCTCGGACGCCCGACCGGTCCCGCGGGCGAGCAGCGGGATCCCGGGCTGCTGCGCATCGACGACGTCCTCGGCAAGCAGGTCGTCGAGACCCGCGTCTCGGGCCGGGTCGGCATCCGCGAGGACGCGGCGGCCGGCGCACTCGAGGTCATGAGCCGGTTCGCGATCGACCCGCGGCGCCTGGTCTACCTGCCGCCGACGATGAGTCCACCGAGCACCTCGCAGCGGAAGGACCTCCTGGAGCACCCCGCTGAGGCGTTCGAGGCGTATCGCCGGGAGGGGCTCGACCGGGTGGTCTGCGAGGAGAAGCACATGGGCTCGCGAGCCGTCGTGCTGCTCACGCGTGATCCGGCACCCTTCGGTGCTCCCACGGGGTGGCGCGGCGCCGTCCACACCCGCACCGGTCGGCCCTTCTTCGACGAGGAGACGACGCGGACGCTCCTGACCCGGCTCGACGCCGCCGTGGAGCGAGCCGGTCTCTGGGAGGAGCTCGACGCTTCCTGGCTGCTCTTCGACAGCGAACTGCTGCCGTGGTCGGTGAAGGCGGAGAGCTTGATCCGCGACCAGTACGCCTCGGTGGGAGCTGCGGCGACCGCTGCGCTCCCGGCGGCCGTGCACGTGCTGGAGCAGGCGGCGGCGACCGGTGTCGACGTCGCCGACCTGCTCGAGCGGACGCGTCGACGGGCCGAGGCCGCTGACGCCTACGTCGCGGCCTACCGCCCGTACATCGCGCCGTCGAACGGACTGGAGGGCGTGCAGATCGCGCCGTTCCAGCTGCTCGCCTCGACCGGCACGAGCCACCTGGGCCGCGACCACGCCTGGCACCTCTCGGTCGCGGACCGCCTCGCGGACGCCGACCCGGAGCTCATCCGCCGGACCCGCTCGATCGAGGTGGACCTCACCTCGTCGGCCTCCGAGGACGCCGCGACCGCGTGGTGGGAGGAGCTGACCGGTGCGGGTGGTGAGGGCATGGTCGTGAAACCTGTGGCCGGTCTCGTCCGCGGTGAGAAGTCGCTCGCGCAGCCCGGCATCAAGGTGCGCGGGCGTGAGTACCTGCGCATCATCTACGGTCCCGACTACACGGAGCCGCACAACCTCGAGCGCCTGCGCGATCGGGACATCGGCCACAAGCGGTCGATGGCCCTGCGCGAGTACGCGCTCGGCGTCGAGGCGGTCGAACGGTTCGTCGCCGGTGAACCGACCTGGCGGGTGCACCAGGCCGTCTTCGGCGTGCTCGCCATGGAGTCCGAGCCGATCGACCCGCGCCTCTAGCGTCGGCTCGTCTCACCCGTCCGGTCCCTCCGCTCCCCGTCCGGTCCCTCCGCTCCCCGTCCGTGCCCTGCGCTCCCCGTCCGTTCCCTGCGCTCCCCGTCCGGTCCCTGAGCTCCCCGTCCGGTCCCTGAGCCTGTCGAAGGGCGGGGTCAGGCCGTGTGCCCTTCGACAAGCTCAGGGACCGGGTTTCACCTCAGGGACCGGGTTTCACCTCAGGGACCGGGGCTGAAGCGCCGCGACCGGGCCGTCAGCGCAGGACGGAACTCAGCAGGAGGCTCGTCTCGCTGTTGACGACGCCCTCGATGCGTCGGATCCCGCCGAGCACGCGGTCGAAGTCGGTCAGCGTCTCGGTGCGGAGTTCCGCGACGAGGTCCCACCCACCGTTGGTGGTGTGGAGCGCGCTGATCTCCGGGAAGCCGCGGAGCTGGCGGATGACGTGATCGGTGGTGCGACCCTCGACCTCGATGAAGGCGATCGCGCGGATGGTGCCGGGGTCGAGCTCGTCGCGCACCCGGACCGAGAATCCCACCACCGTGCCGGAGGAGATGAGCCGCTCCAGACGGCTGTTCACGGTCGCCCGGGCGACGTCGAGCGACCGGGCCAGGCTCGCGACCGACGCGCGGCCATCGGCTCGGAGGGCAGCCAACAGCCTCCGGTCCAGATCGTCCAGCGCAGCCATGCACACAATGTACAACGTGGTTACTCACATTGTGCATAACCTGTGCACAAGTCGCGCATCTTTGGAATAGAGAGTGCAGATCGTCGAAACCTAGGCTCGAAGCAACCGCGAGTGATCTGCTCCGGTCGGCTCCGAGCCCGAACTCGTCTGGAAGGGAACGTCATGACGCGTTTCGTCGATGTCCGCAACATGGTCCGCTGGACGGCCGACCGAGGTCCTGAGCGCATCATCGCCGGCATGATCGGCTACCTCGAGGCCGACTTCCGCCGCTGGCCGTCGTTCGACAAGAGCCCGCGCGTCGCGAGCCACACACCCTTCGGTGTCATCGAGCTCATGCCGACGAGCGACCACGAGACCTACGCCTTCAAGTACGTGAACGGCCACCCCTCCAACCCGGCCCGGGGCTACCAGACGGTCACGGCCTTCGGCGTCCTCGCCGACGTGCACAACGGCTACCCCACCTTCCTCGCCGAGATGACGCTCCTCACGGCCCTCCGGACCGCCGCGACGTCGGGCATGGTCGCGAAGCACCTCGCCCGTCCCGACTCGAGCGTCCACGCCCTCATCGGTGCCGGCAGCCAGGCCGAGTTCCAGGCGCTCGGCATGCGGGCCGCCCTCGGGATCAACACCGTCCGGATCTGGGACGTCGACCCGCTCGCGATGGACAAGTTCGCGCGCAACCTGGAGCCACTCGGATTCGAGGTCGTCATCGGGACGAGTGCCGCCGACGCCGTGGCGGGCGCGGACGTCGTCACGACCTGCACGGCCGACAAGGCGCTCGCGACCGTGCTCACGAACGACCTCGTCGAGCCCGGCATGCACCTGAACGCCATCGGTGGCGACTGTCCCGGCAAGACGGAGCTCGAGGCGTCGATCCTCGATCGCGCCGCGGTGTTCGTCGAATTCCCGCCGCAGACCCGCATCGAGGGTGAGATCCAGCAGATGGCTCCCGACTTCCCGGTGATCGAGTTCTGGCAGGTCCTCACGGGTGCCGTCCCCGGCCGCAGCTCGCGGGAGCAGATCACGCTCTTCGATTCCGTCGGTTTCGCGATCGAGGACTTCACCGCGCTGCGCTTCCTCCGCGACTCCGTCGACGGCAGCGAGTACTTCGAGGAGATCGACCTCGTCGCCGCCCCTGACGACCCGAAGGACCTCTTCGGGCTCGTCGGCGCGCTCTCTCCCGTCGGCTGAGTCCGACATGTCCGTGCAGGCGCCGTCGGCCGTGGTGCTCATCCGGCCGCACCGGTTCACGCCGAACCCGCTGACCGCGGCCGACAACGTCTTCCAGGTCGCGGAGGGCGTCCCGTCGGCGTCCGTGGCCGGGGTGGCTCACGCGGCGTTCGACGAGGTCACCGCCGTGGCGCAGGCACTCGATGCGGCGGGCGTCCGCGTCCACCTGTTCGACGATGAGGACCCTGACCGCCCCGACAGCGTCTTCCCCAACAACTGGCTGTCCACCCATGCGGGCGGACACCTGGCGGTCTATCCGATGTACGCGGTGAACCGCCGACGCGAGCGGCGGTGGGACATCGTCGAGATGCTGAAGCGCGAGTACCGCGTGCAGGACGTCATCGACTACTCGGGGCTGGAGCTCGACGACGTGTTCCTCGAGGGCACCGGAGCGATGGTCCTCGACCACGCGGCCCGGGTGGCGTTCGTCGCGCGATCCCACCGCGCCGACCCGATCGCCCTCGAGCGGTTCTGCACCAATTTCGGTTACGAGCCGCTCGTCTTCGACGCGGTCGACCCGCACGGGGTCCCGATCTACCACACCAACGTCATGATGGGCGTGGCGACCGAGTTCGCGCTCGTCGGTCTCGACCTCATCGCCTCGCCGGCGCGTCGCGAGCAGGTGGTCGAGCGGCTCACCGCCCACGGGCGGACGATCGTCGATCTCGACTACGGCCAGGTCTGCGACTTCGCCGGCAACGCGATCGAGCTGCGGTCGGCGACCGGGGAGCGCCTCCTCGCGATCTCGAGCCGGGCCGTCCAGAGCCTGCGGTCGGACCAGTTGGCGGTCATCGAGCGCAGCTGCCGGATCCTGCCACTGGACGTCCCGACCGTCGAGCTCGCCGGGGGTTCCGTCCGCTGCATGATCGCCGGTATCCACCTGGACCGGCGTCCTGCGACGAACCCGCCCGGCTCGCTCGCCCGGATCGGTTCGATCATCGGCGAGAACCGTGCCGATCCGGGCGAATCAGTGCCTCATCAGTACTTGTAGGACTGACCGCCGTCGATCGGTACCACGGTCGCGTTGACGTAGCTCGCGTCGTCGCTCAACAGGAAGGCGACGACCGAAGCGATCTCAGGAGCCTCGCCGTACCGCTTGGTGGGGTTCGTCTGGATGAACTCCTCGGCGGCCCCGCGCGGGTCGTCGGCGTTGAGCTGCTTCATCGAGTTCTCGACCATCGGCGTCCAGATGGCGCCCGGTGCGATGGCGTTGATGCGGATGCCGTACTGCCCGTACTCGATCGCGGAGTTGCGCGTCAGGCCGACGACCCCGTGCTTCGCGGCTGCGTACCCGGACTGGTTGCCGATACCGCGGATACCACCGACGCTCGCGGTGTTCACGACCATGCCGGAACCTTGTTCTCGCATGATCTTCAGCACCTTCTCGAGCCCCAGGAAGACTCCCCGCAGGTTGATGGAGACGACCTTGTCGAACTCGGCTGCGGTGAAGTCCTCGGTGAGGTTCTGCTTGCCCTCGATGCCGGCGTTGTTGAAGAAGCCGTCGATGCGGCCGAAGCGCGACGTCGTCTCGGCGACGTAGCGGTCGACGTCCTCCTCCTTCGAGACGTCGGCGACCGTCGTGATGACCTCGGCGTCGGGGGTCGCCTCGGTGACGGCCTCGACGGTCGCGGCGAGGCCGGTCTCGGAGATGTCGACGAGGGAGAGCTTGGCGCCCTCTGCTGCGAGTCGGACGGCGGCTGCGCGGCCGAGGCCGGAGCCGCCGCCGGTGATGAGGACGACGCGTTCGGAGAAGCGGTTCATGGTGTGACCTTTCCAGGAGCCTGTCGCTCCGGCGGACACCGTGCCCGTCGCATCAGCGACAGTCCTTTAAACGTACATCTGTTGGATAGATGTCGTGGCTATCCAAGAACGTCGTTCGCCGAGGGCTGATCGCCCGCTCATGGGTTAGATTGACGATCGATCAGCTGATCGACGCGGAATCCGGCCGACGTCGTCGCTGACCGAGCTGGAGAGAGTGGGCGACCATGCCGTTGCTGGAACATGAAGCCTCTCGACGCGGCCGCCTCCGGGTGTTCGCCCGCGCACAGCTCCCATTCGCGATCGCCTTCGGCATCGTCGCGATCCTCGTCGCGATCGTCCTGCCCGAACGGTTCTTCACCGTGGCCGTCCTCTCGGGCACCGCGCTCGCGGCGATCAGCACCATCCTCGCCGGCGTCCTGCCCTGGGAGCGCTGGCCGACGCACGCGATGGCCCTGATCGCCGTCCTCGACCTGTTGGCGGTTGCCTGTATCCGGCTCGAACTCATCAGCGTGACCCCGGGCGCGAGCCTGCTCTGCATCTTCCCCGTGCTGTGGTTGGCGTTCGGGTTCACCCCGCGGATGATCATCCTGGCCGTGGCGGGCACCCTGTTCATCAGCAGCGCCCCCTACGTCCTCCGGGCTCGCACTCCGGAGACCGCCCTGGACTGGCTCAACGTCGCCCTGCTGCCCATGCTCACCATCGGTATCGCGGTCGCCGTCAACATCGGAGCCCGCCAACTGCGACGGAGCCGACACGCCATCCAGGAGCAGGCCGCGCAGCTCGAACGCTCGCTCGCCAGGGCGCTCGACGCGGAGGCGCTCGCCGAGTCGATCCTCGAGACGGTGGATGCGGGCGTCGCGTTCTACACGGCGGACGGCACACTGGGCGTGGCCAACGCGCACGCCGCCGACATGGTCGCCGCCGTCGGTTTCCGGCTCGACACCCCGCCGTACGCCGGGCCGCACGTCCTCCAGGCCGACCGGCGGACGCCCATCCCCTTCGACGAGCAGATCATCCCCAGGGCGCTGCGTGGCGAACTGCTCTCGAACCATCTCGAATGGGTGGGGGAGTCCGGCCGACAGCGCGCGATCCTGGCCAGCTCCACTCGGGTCATGCGCAACGGCGACACGCACCTCGGAACCGTCATCGTCGCGCACGACGTCACCGAACTCGCCAACGCGATCAACGTCCGTGAGGCGTTCCTCACGACGGTGTCGCATGAGTTGCGCACACCGCTCACCTCCATCCACGGGTATCTCGAACTGATCATGGACGACGCCGAGGTCGACGCCCCTGGTCTGCTGCCAGCGTTGCGGGTGGTCCAGCGCAACGCGGTCGAGTTGGAACGGCGCGTCCAGGAGCTGTTGACCGCGTCCGACTCGACGGTCCAGATCGAACCGCGTCGCATCGACCTCAGGGACGTCGCCGCGCGTGCGATCGAGACGGCGACCGCCGGGGTCGCAGGTCCCGTCGTCCGGTTGCGCGCCGACGCGGCGGTGGTCGTCTCCGCGGACCCCGAGCAGGTCCACCGTGCGATCACCGAGCTCGTCACCAACGCCGTCAAGTTCACGCCGACCGATGGCACGGTCGACGTGGTCGTCGAGCCGGGCGCCGGGCACGCCGAGGTGACCGTCAGCGACACGGGCGTCGGGATGAGCGCCGACGAACTCCGTCAGGCCTTCGACAAGTTCTACCGGGCCGACTACGCCCGGGATCAGGCGGTGCAGGGTGTGGGGCTCGGCCTACCGGCGGCGCGGGCGATCGCCGACGCGCATGGCGGTTCCGTGACCCTGCGGAGCACGCCCGCTCTGGCCGGCGCCCCGGGTGCGACCGTCGCGACGCTCGTCCTGCCGCAGGAGCCGTCGGCGATCCCGTCACGATGACGCGGACGCTCGCGCCGTCAGTCCGCTGACGCCTCAGCGAGGAGCGCCGATCGTGCCGCATCGAGGCCGGTGACCTCGGCGGTCCAGTCGGGTCGCACGAACTCGTCGCGGTGCAGCCGGAGGCCCTGCGACTCGACGAGCTCGCCTGGCCGCCCGATGAAGCGTTGGAGGCCGTTGTCCCGATAGCCGAGTCGTCGGGAGACGCCGAGCGATGCGCCGTTCCAGACGGCCGCGTCCGAAACCGCGACCTGCGCGTCGAGGTGGTCGAAGGCGAATTGGAGCATGCCCGCCCGCATCTCGATCCCGAGCCCCTTGCCCTGCTGCGCCTGCGTCAACCAGGAACCGCTCCCGACCGTCCGCGTGACGGCGAAGTCGCGGGCGCCGATGTCCTGCAGGCCGATCGGCGTCCCGTCCAGGAGGATCGCGAGGTTGAGCGTCCACGACGCCGGCGTCGCACCTGCACGCTGGGTCCAGAGGTGCCGCGCGGTCTCGCGGATGAGTTGTTCGCGCGGCTGGTCGGTCCACGGCGTGGAGAACGGCATGACGGCGGGATCGTGGACGCCGGCGAGGGCGGCCTCGATCAATCCGGGGAGGTCCTCGTCGCGCACGAGGCGCAGGACGAGTCTCGGCGTGCGGATCTCCAGGCCGAACAGCGGCCAGACGTCGGTGAGGCTGAGCATCAGGCCACGGTATCGCCTCGGGCTGTAGCCGGTCGAGGCCGCCCTGTCGAGCCGGGGGTGTAGCGGGCGGCTTCCGTGACACACTCGACGCGCCGCGGGATCGCGGCCCGGTTCGACGATGAGAAGGGCTCCACGATGAAGTACACGCACCTCGGCCGCACGGGGACGACGGTCTCCCGGATCGTGCTCGGCACGATGAACTTCGGCGACCGGACCAGCGAGGAGGACTCGTTCGCGATCATGGACCGGGCGTTCGACCTCGGCGTCAACTTCTTCGACACGGCGAACGCGTATGGCGGGAGTGCCGGTCGCGGAGCGACGGAGGAGATCATCGGCCGGTGGTTCGCAGCCCGTCCCGGCGTCCGTGACGACATCGTTCTGGCGACGAAGGTCCACTCGCCCATGGTCGCCCCGAACGACGACGGCTCGGACGTCGTGAACGCCCGTGGCGCGTCGGCCTGGCAGGTGCGTCGTGAGGCGATCGCCTCCCTCGAACGACTGCAGACGGACCGGATCGACCTCTACCAGTTCCACCACATCGACCGGCACATCTCCTGGCAGGAGCTGTGGCAGGCGATGGAGGTGCTCGTCGCGCGTGGCGAGGTCGTCTACACGGGCAGCTCGAACTTCGCCGCCTGGAACATCGCGCAGGCCAACGAGGTCGCGCAGCAGCGACACTTCCTCGGCCTCGTCAGCGAGCAGTCGCTCTACAACCTCGCGCAGCGCTCGATCGAACTCGAGGTGATCCCCGCCGCGCAGCACTACGGGCTCGGCATCCTGCCCTGGTCGCCGTTGTCGGGCGGGCTGCTGAGCGGTGGCTCCTCCGACAAGCGCGCGCGATCGGGCGAGTCCCGCATCACCGAGGCCCGTGCCAAGCAGCAGGACCAGCTCGATGCCTACGACCGCTTCGCGGCCGAGCGTGGCTGGACCTCGGCGTCGCTCGGTCTCGCGTGGCTCCTGCATCAGCCCGGCGTCACCGGCCCGATCATCGGACCGCGCACGATCGAGCAGCTGGAGTCCGCGGTCGCAGCAGTCGACATCGAGCTGAGCGCTGACGACCTCACCGCCCTCGACGAGCTCTTCCCCGGCCCCGGCGGCCAGGCCCCGGAGGCCTACGCCTGGTAGCAGGGGCGTCCGGTCCGCGCTCGACGGACGAGAGGGTCGGCTGTCAGTCCGGTACCGTGGGCAGCGGGGGGTGACGATGAGCGACAGCATCAACACCTGGGGTGGCACGGCGACGCGCGAGGGCGCCAAGCCGTTGTTCGTGGTTCGGCGACCTCGCTACCAGTCGCTGATGTTCGAGATCCTCGGCGGGCTCGTCGCCGTGATCGGGCTGTTCGGCGGGCTCGGCGAGCTGGTGTCCGACGCGGAGGACGGCGTGTCCAGCTTCGGGTTCTTCCTGCTCTTCTTCGTGGGCGGCGGCGGACTGGTCTTCGTGTTCGGCCTCTTGCTCAGCGCCGGCCGCATTCAGGCGTACGACCGGCATCTCGACGTGAAGTCGGGCTTCGGCCGGTACCGTCGGCGAGAGGTCGGCGACATCCACACCCTGCGTTTCGGTTCGCAGTCGCAGGGAGGCGGGCCGACCTTCATCAGCCTCACCGCATGGGATGAACGCCGCAAGAAACAGTTCACCGTGTTCACTGGCTACCGCGGGTACGGCGAGCTCTCTGCATGGCTCGAGCAGCGCCGGCCGGAGCAGTGGGCCGACTGCGAACGCGCGGGCGTTCCCCGCTGACGGGTGGTCAGAACCCGAACGTGAGAACCGCTGACCTGCGCCCCTCGCGGAGAGCGTCCAACGCAAGACGCTCGTGAGCGGGCAGGTTGACCGGCAGGTCGTCGAGGCGAAACCACGACAGTTCTGCGCACTTGGCCGGTTCTCGGATCAGTGGTTCGCCACCCCAGACGTCGCAGACGAAGAACCAGTCGACGCGCTGTTCCATCGGGTTCGCTGTGCCATCGGTGCGCTGCATGACAGCCACGGCCGATAGCGCCTCGGGTGACACCTGAACGCCAAGTTCTTCCCTCGACTCGCGGATTGCGGCAGACGTCGCAGTTTCACCAAGCTCCACATGACCGGCGGCACCCGCTGACCAACAATCGTCCATGTAGCCGGTGTTCTGCCGTCGTTGCAACAGGACCGATTGATCGCGGCGCAGGAAGACATACGACGCGGGAACAACGGAGAAGTGGTTCATGGTCGTCAAACCCTATGCCGCTGACCGGAGATCAAGACACCCGCCGTCAACGATGGTTTCCGATTCCGCGCTCGTTCGTCTCGCTGGTCACCGTGAACGCGGGGACCTCGGGGCGGCGGTCAAAGGGGCCGTTCGGAGTGACGATTCCTCTCGTTCGTCGCAGGAGTGCGTGCAGCCTACGACGTGCGGATCATGATCTCGCCTCGAACGTTCGGCCCTCACGGCAGGGAGAGGAGCGCGTCACAGCGCTCGATGACGCTGCGGTGGTGGGTCGCCAGGATGACGAGCGCGCCATCGTCGGCCAGCTCGCGGAGGGTGTCGAGGACCAACGCGGCGTTGGTCGGGTCGAGTGCGCTCGTCGGCTCGTCGGCGAGGATCAGCGCGGGACGTTTCACGATGAGGCGAGCGAGCGCTACCCGCTGCTGCTCGCCGCCACTGAGCGTGTGGATCTTCGCGTCATGACGGCCGTCCAGTCCGACACGCTCGAGTGCCTCCCGTCGAGCCAGCCGGACTCGCTCCTTTCCGGCTGCGACGAACCGCGCCGCCACCGCGATGTTCTGATCGGCGGTCCAGGTCTCGACCAGTCCGTAGTTCTGGAATAGGAAACCGATCCGATGCCGGTAGAGCTGTCGCCGACGCTCCTCTTGTGGCTTCGTGACGTCGTTCCCATCGATGATGAGCTCTCCACCTGAGACCGTGTCGAGCAGGCCGAGGCAGTTCAGGAGCGTCGTCTTGCCTGATCCGCTCGGACCGGAGAGCGCGATGAGGCCAGGCTGATCGAGGGTGAAGCTCAGGCCAGACCAGATGGGGCGGCCGTCGATGGTCTTGCGGATGTCGTGCGCGTCGATCGAGATGGCTGCCGGCGCTGGACCTCGGCGTGGCCGGCTGCGGGTGGTCGTCATGATGTCCTGTTCAGTAGCGTTTGATGAGATCGCCTCGGAGGCGGTGTTCGGCCAAGCGGACCAGTCCGAGGACCAGGATGCACTCGACCGCCAGGATGACGGCTGCCCACGGGAGGGCATCGCGAGTCGTCGTGATGACGCCGGCACATAGGAGCAGTGCGGTCCCGCCGAGCGATGAGATGAGAAATGTCCGGTGCGAGGCGAGGAACGACCAGCCGTTGGTGAATCTGGTGAAGATCGCCTGGCTCTGGCCCTGACAGTATGCCGACGCCAGGACTGTTGCCGAGAAGGCGAGCACCAGAACCGTGAACGCGATCGAGAGCTGTAACCCGCGGATCGCAGACTGGAGGGTCTGGAGGGCGTCGATCGCGAAGTCGGCGGCAGTGTCCAATGACGCGAGCCTGGCAGTGATCCCGACACGATCGAGCAGGTCCAGGGTGGCCTGATCGTCGCTGACGAGTACGCCACCCGATGACGCGTTTGAGAGGTAGAAGTCCGACGAGAGCACCTCCGATGCCGCCGGGATGACCGCGACGACCGGGTCAGCCTGAGCTGGTTGAGCCAGATCCTGGCTGTAGTTGAAGATGCGCTGACCGTCGCGCACTCGGATGACCTCGATAGTGATCGGGTGCGGGTCGAGGCCCGCGAGCGACATCTGGAACGCCGCCTCGTCTTCGTATGTTTCGACGATGTCCGGTATTCGCTCGGTCAGCTGCTCGGGGATTAGCAGGGTGAGATGATCGGCCTCCTCCGCGACGGGTGCGACCCGAGTGCCGTCCTCGGAGATGATGGCTTGTCGGCGGAGGAACTCGTTGTTCACGATGATCCGATTGCCGTCGGCTCCGTAGTCATCGGTGCGGACGACGGAAGGATGGACGGCGAGCAACAGCTGACCCGATCCATCGAGTGTCTGGACGACTTCGCGGAAGGGCCCCTCGAGTGCTTTCCACTCCAGCTCTGATGACATCGGAGTGAACCTGAGGGTGAGCAGGTCGGTCGACGCTCGCCAATGGTCCAATTCCGCCGCCGATGCTGCCGCGACCGATACCTGTGAGCTCGCGCTCGTGAACGCCGTGAGTAAACTCCACATGGTCACGCTCTGGATCATCGCCGCGGCGACGGCGAGGTAGAGCACCGGACGTTTCCCCGCGATGAGGGAGGCGAGACGCTCGTTCGGGAGGAGCAGCAGTGCCAGCAGAGCCATTCCCGAGATGATGAGGAAGACGACGAGCACGATCGGGACGGTGAAGGCGACGAACCCTCCGAGCTGGGCCCAGCCGTTGATGAAACCGAGCGCGACAACGCCCAGCAAGGCGAACACGATGAGGGCTTGGCCGAAGACCACTGCGATCCCTCGCAGCTCAGCCAGCACGAACTGGGCTTCGCTCCACCCGTTGACGAGCGCGACGGCTCTGCGCTTCTGTGCCTGGGAGGCATGGAACACCAGCGCCAGGCCGACGGCGAGGAGGGTGGCCATCCCGATCGTCGCGACCGCCGGTTGCTTCGCAATCGTCCCCATGACGTAGGCCTGGGGGCTGCGAGACTCCGTCTGGGCGAGGTACCCGAGAGACTCGAGGGACGAGACAATGCGCGCGCCTTGGCGAGCCGAACCGTCGATGAGGTACAACCCTCGCAGGTCCGACGTTCCTCCATCACCGATCGGCCTCACGATGGTGCGGATCGCGCTGCTGAACGGCCGGTATCCCGCGGCTGCGTCGTCGAATGTCAGGACGATCCGTGAGTGGTCGATGTCCTCGGGATCCGCCACGACCTTCACGATCGACACACCCTCCGCCTCCGCAGCCGTGCGGACTGCGGAGATCGCGTCGAGGCGCGTCGCCTGTGCAGGGATGCTTTGAACGACCACAGCCGTGGCAGCGCCGTCGAAGGTGACCTCATCGACGCCTTGGAACGCCAAGTAGCAGGCACCCAGGGTCAGCAGGACGGTGCAGCACAGGGCGAGGCGAGTGAGGAGAGCCATCGTTCACCTTTCGGAGGAGGGCTCTGCTCTCGCCCGTGCGACGGGCGAGAGCAGAGATCGAGTTCAATCGAGGTTGTACTTGGCGTAATTGCCCCAGAGTGACGTCTCGACGCTCACCTCGGACCAGTAGCCGAGGTTCACCACCGGGCTCTTCCTCTCGTAGCTCGCGTTTCCGGCCAGACTGTGATGGCGCGATCCGTGGTGAAGGTAGTCGGACCAGGTCCCCCGCGACGGGCTGTCCGTCCCGTAACTCCAGGTGCCACCCTCCGGTGGATTGACCGTGACTGCGTGGGCTGAGCCCGCGCCTGCCACGGCGAGGGTCGTGCTGAGCGCAACAATCGCCACTCCTCGCTTCCAACGCATCTCGTTCTCCATTTCTGACCAGCTCCTTGCCGGTCGACTAAATGTATTAACGTCTCATATGTTTTATCTGCCTAGTCCTCTGTTGGGAGGACATCTCTTCTCGACGTCGAGGACGGACCTGGCGCCGGGGCCTCTGTTCCGCCACTGGTGCGGACGGTTGTAGGCACTCGTCTGCACCCATCACTTCTGACGACGAGTCAAGCGGGGGTCGTTTTCTCCGGCCGGTGGGGAGAGCTGGCGCGTCCGAGGATGTGCGGGCCTTGGTGGTCCGCCTCCATCATCAGCCGGCGATGACTCGCCGCAGAGCGTCGTACGCGGGCGTCGGTTCGCCCTCGTCGAACAGGAGATCGTGACTGTGCTGCAGAGCCCCGTCGCCGTCGAACCACCAGTCAGATCACCGTCGACCCGGACGTCCAGAACGAGCGCGGAGTGCGATGCTGGCGAGCCGTCGGGTTCGAGCCGCAATCGACCATCACGGACGACTGCGGACGTGCACCGTATGTCCTGATGTCCCGCAGCACCGCTCTCGAGCCTGCGTCGGGACCGCGGAGTTCAGAGCGTCGATAAGCTCACCCCATGGGCGTTCTCGGCATCGGCGGGTTGTTCTTCCGCAGTCACGACCCGTCGGCGCGCGCGGCCTGGTACCGCGAGCATCTCGGCATCGAAGCCGGCGCGGAGGGCGAAGACACCGTCTGGATGCAGGAGGCCGGCATGACCGTCTTCGCGCCTGTCGCGGGGACGAGCGAGTCGTTCGCGCACGACCAGCCGTTCATGCTCAACCTTCGCGTCAGCGACTTGGACGCCCTGACGGCGCATCTCGAGGGAGCCGGGATCGCCGTCGAGCGTCGAACCGAGTGGGAGACGGACTACGGTCGATTCGTCCGCATCCACGACCCCGAGGGCCTCCCGATCGAACTCTGGGAAGTCCTCGAATAGCCGCCTCGATGGCTCCGACCGGATGCCGTCATGTCTCGACGGTGCCGCCGCTGTGAATCAGCCGGACCTCGACCCCTCCTCCTCGCTGAACTTCAGGGTTCGTGGCAGCGATGGTGAGCGCATCCTCGAACGTCGAGGCTTCGATGATGTAAACACCCGCGACCACTTCTCGAGAGTCGATGAACGGACCGAGGGTCACTCCGGACGCGCGGATCGATCGCGCAAGATCGCGCGGGGTGAACGCGTAGGCGGCCAGCAGCGAACCAGTCTCAGTGAGCGCTCGTCCGTGGGCGTCTGGAACCGCCAGGTTCTCCTCAGTCGCATCTGCGGCGTGAGTGGAGTCCTCGGTGTAGATCAGGACGGCGAAGTGGGGCATGATCTCTCCTTGTTCGAAGAGTACGCGAGGCCCTGTCGATGTCAACCGAAACTGTGGGATGACATGTGGTGCCCGGCCCGAGTGAGTCCCTGCATCGTTCATGGCACGGGTCGGGAGTTGTCCCGATGGGCGAGCTCGGAGCGTCGGCGGCGGACGGCTCCTAGCTTCCGCTGATGACGCTCACCGCTTGGAGTCCGACGACGATGGCGTTGATCGGTACGGCGATGATCAGCACGACGACGGCACCGATGACGGCGATGATCGAGTGTCGAGGGGTCCGCTTGTGGACCCGCGCCTGCAGGATGAGCACGATGATCGGCGAACCGATCGCGATCGCGGCGCCGAGCATGAACCCGCCGAGCATCCCGCCCTCACTGAGCCGGTCCTCGGACGGACCGAACTCACCCTGCAGCGCGAAGGAGAGTTGGACGAGCCAGCTCACCACCAGCAGTGCGAACAGGAGCAGCGTGATGCCGACGCCGGACGCTCGCCCGGTGACCGGTCCGTCCTGGTCGGCTGCTCCAGGGTCGGCGGCTGACACGGATCCGGGATCCGACACGGCGGGCCCTGTGGCCGGGCTCGGCCCCGATGGCGGTTCGACCGGCGGCCCCAGTCCGTCGCCGGTGTTCGGTTCGTCGCTCACTGCTTGCCCCTCAAAGCTGGATCGGATGCCGGTGTCTCGGCATCCTCGTCGGCCTGTTGGTCTCCCCGAGAGCGCCGAGATCATGCACTGGCGGAATCGATGCTGCCACAACGCGAGGTGATGCAGGCTCCAAGCTGCACCAGAGCGGTGACACGGATGAACCAATCCCATCGGTCACGGCCGACCATTGCGAGGATCAGCGCCCAGCTCAGACGGCCATCCTGACGAGGAGGTTCTTGGCGGCCGGTCCCCATCCGGTTGGATCCTCTCCCGGAGGAACGAGCACCAGGGAGAACCACAGCACGAGGAGGTTCCACCAGTCGGCCTCTGTCGATGTCAGCGGACGCTCAGACGTGTATCCCTCGAGCAGCCAGGCGTGGACGTGGGTCGATACCGGACCCCAGTCACGGAAACGCGTTCCGAGCATCACGGCCGATTGCGCCAGCTCCATGATGGGGAAATCGAACCGGGCCTCCTCGAAGTCCAACACCGCCGCGATGTCGTGTCCTGCGCACAGGATGTTCGCTGCCCGGAAGTCGCCGTGGACGAGTTGTGCCGACAACCGCTCGGTCGGTGAGTTGTCGACGAGCCTGATCAACGTCTCACGCGCCGATGGCGTCAGCAGACCCGAACGGTCGGATTCCAGCCAACCCCTGATTCGCGTTGCAAGCGGCTTGGGCGGATCGGCGAACGCGCCCACGTCCTCGGTGTCCGGATATCGCGCCAGCGCCAGGTGCAACCTGGCGAGAGCGGCACCGGCGGCGATGACCTGATCCCTGTCCGAGGCGTCAAGCAGCGAACCGCTGATCTGGTGTTGAAGACTCATCGACGTCCCATCGTCGATCTGCATCTGGACCCGCCCGTCGACTGAGGGCACGGGTGCTGAAACGGGGAGTCCGCGCTCACCAAGCCACGCGGTGAGCTGCGTCAACGCAGCAAGCCGCGGGAACCTCGGCGGGAGGACAGACCACTTGGCGAGGAACGACCCGGACGGAGCGCTGATCCATGCCAGAGCATTGTGACCGCTCATCACGACTCGCGTGACCGATTCGACGTCGACACCCCAGTGATCACCAACGGTGGCGGCCACCCACTCGCCGACCGCGGCGGCATCTCTGAACCCGAACCGCGCGGCAACCACCTCCGCGGGATCGTCCGTCTCCCACAGCATCTCCAACATCGGTGCGGTGACCCTGGCCATGGTTCCCCTTCGCGGTCAAAGCTCGTGCCGCACGAGGGTACCGCGCGCCGTCGAGATGACGCTCTGCTCGCGTCCCCGACGATCGGCCCCTCGGGCGGAGACCGGGCTCAGCCCCTCAGGAGGCGTTCAGATCGAGAACGAGTTGATGCGGAACCGGCCCGCCATCAGCGGCCCGCATCACCTCATGGTGACGCTGATCTATCGGCAGCGTCGACGCAGCTCCGATCGCCCGCGCGCGCTGGATGTCGTCTGATTCCATCGCGTAGACGATGATCGGGCCGTCGCTCGTATCGATGATCGCCGCGGATTCATGCTCGACGCCTTCGTTGCGGAGTGTCTCGAGCGCTTCGTCCCGACGAGGACCGTTCAGTTCGGAGAGCCATCGCTCAACAGACTCACGCTGGTCGGGCTTCAACCTTCGAAAGCTCAAGTGGATCATCGCTCGAGCATATGACGAGCTCTTCCGACCTGGGTGAGCGTGCGCGATCAGGAGCAGCCTGACCCCGACGCCTGCCCGGTGACCGGTCCCTCTCGCTCACGTCGTGAGCGCCGCGCGCACCTGCGCGGCGAGGAGCGGAACCGTCTCCTCCTGGAACCAGGGGTTCTTGCTGCGCCAGCCGCGCGCGAGCGGCGACGGGTGCACGATCGGGAAGAGCGGGAGGTGGGTCTCCGCGGCCCGGACGTTCTCCGTCAGGGTGCGTCCGGCACGCGGTCCGAGGTAGGCGCGCTGGGCGTAGGCACCGATCAGGATCGTCAGGCGCACCTCGGTCAGTTGCTCGAGCACCCGGGGATGCCAGCGCGGCGCGAAGTCCCGGCGCGGCGGCAGGTCGCCGCTCGTCCCCTTGCCCGGGAAGTAGAAGTCCATCGGGACGATTGCGACGTTCGCGGGGTCGTAGAACTCCTCGGGCGTCACACCCATCCAGGAGCGGAGGAGGACGCCGCTCGGGTCGTTCCACGGGATGCCCGACTCCTGCGCCAGGCGACCAGGCGCCTGACTGATGATGAGCACGCGGGCTTCCGGGGAGGCGACGAAGAGCGGTTCCCACCCGAGTCCGCTGGCCCAGGCGTTCGACTCGTGCGCGGCGACCTCGGCTCGGAGACGGTCGATCGGATGCATCCCTGCAGTCTCCCACCCGCCGCGCAATACAGTGAGGGGATGGACGACGACCAGCGGCGACGGCGACTCATCCCCGAGCCGGTGGACCGGTTCGCGACCGGCGAGGAGTACCCCGAGTACCGGGTCGACCTCGAGCGCATCCGGTTCTCCCCGTACTTCGCGCGGTTGTCCGCGGTGACGCAGGTCGTCTCGCCCTCCGGCGTCGGTCAGGTCGTCCACAACCGGCTCACCCACTCGATCAAGGTGACCGCGGTCGCCCGCGCCATCGCCATGCAGCTCACCACGGCCGATCCCGAGCAGAACGCCATCGTCGAGCGGCTCGGTGGCTGCGACCCGGTCGTGGTGCAGGCCGCCGCCTCCGCCCACGACCTCGGCCACCCGCCGTTCGGCCACCTCGGCGAGCAGGTCCTCGACCGCCTGGCCCGCGAGCGGCTCGGTCTCGCGGAGGGCTTCGAGGGCAACGCGCAGTCGTTCCGCATCCTCTCCGCGCTCGACGTGTGCGAGACGGTGAAGGAGGGCCTCAACCTGACGGCCGCCTCCCGCGCGGCCGTGCTCAAGTACCCCTGGGGCCGAACCATCCACCGCCCCGACCTCGACCCGGCAGACCCCACCCGGATGCCGCGTGGGTCGACCGCCAGTCGCTGGGAGACCGCGCCGCCGAAGTTCTCCGCGTACACGCTCGACCTCGACGACATGCTGGACGCCCGCAGTGCGTTCTCGGCGATCGCCCCCTGGCAGCAGACCGTCGAGTGCTCCGTGATGGACGTCGCCGACGACATCGCCTACTCCCTGCACGACCTCGACGACTTCTACCGGGCCGGCGTCCTGCAGCAGGCGGCGGTGGCGGTCGAGTTCCGCACCTTCCTCCGCGACCAGCACACCCTCGCCGCACTCGACGCCGAGGAGCTCTGGAGCCGCGCACCCGGCCACTCGCTCGAACTCCTGCGCCGACGGATCGTCTCGCGCGACCCGTGGATCGCCAGCGACGAGCACTTCCGGGCGTCGGTCCAGCGGGTCGCGACCGAACTCGTCGAAGGGCTCCTCGCGGTCCCCTTCGACGGTTCCAGCCGAACCGAGCGCGCCATCGAGTCGTTCGTGTCCTCCTGGATCGGTCGCCTCCAGCGTTCCGTCCTCGTCGTCGAGGAGCCCAACGTGCGCTCCGGGCACGTGTCACTCCTGCCCGAGGCGTGGCACGACGTCACCTTGTTGAAGTTCGTCCACACCCGGTTCGTCATCGACCGGCCGGACTTCGCCACCTACCAGCGCGGCCAGTCGCGGGTGCTCGACGTGCTCGTCACCGAACTGGACAGCTGGCTCGACGACCCCCGCGACGGCCCGCGCGCGCCGCAGAAGCTGCTCGACTTCGTCGAACTCGCCACCGACGGCTACTTCCGCCTCCGGGCGGACAACCCCGACTGGCTCCCGGCCGACCCCGAGTCCGACAGTGGCCGCCCGCAGAGCGACCCGCGCGCGCTCGGTCGCCTCGGTCGGGCGCGCGGCATCCTCGACTACGTCGCCTCGCTGACCGATGAACAGGCGATGGCGCTCGCCGCCCGACTGCGAGGAGACCGCGAGGCCTGGGCGTTCGGCAGCTGACGCGAACGGACCGCTCCCAGGTTGCACGACGGGTGTGGCGCATTTCGGATAGTTCCGAGCATCGGAATGCTAGACCATCTAGCGTTATCGACGTCGCAGGGAACCAGCCCCGCGCCGAAACAGAACGGATGGCGCGCCTCATGGGAAACCTCCTCTACGGAACCCCTCCGACCCCGCACGAGATCGAAGACCGACTGCTCGCTCACCTGCAGACGGTCATCTTCACGAAGTTCCGCCGCAACGAGAGCTTCGCGTTCCACCTCGAAGCAGTTCCCGGCCGTGGGACCGGCCGTCAGTCGCTCTGGCTGAACCCGATGATCCCCCTCCAGTTCTCGTTCTACGGCAGCCGTGCCCCCGAACTCAACCGTGAGTGGCTCGCCGCGCTCCTCGAGCAGGCCAACAGTGCCAAGGGCATGCGCGTCGTCCCCGAGCCGGCAGCCGGCGCCGCGAAGCGCGTCGAGTCCGCGGCCTAGGTCCGAGCGTCCGCTCCGGCGGATCGATCAACGCCACGACGAGCTCCGGCCGTCGGGCATCTGCAAGACACCAGTTGGGGGTGGGACCGTGACGACCTGGACTCCCAGCGCGCCCGACTTCCTCGACCTGGGCGATGTGCGCACCACCGGCCGAGTCCTCGACCGCACCGACATCGTCTTCGAGACCTCCCACGTCAGCGCAGAGTCGGGCGGCGGCCTGTCACTCAGCCGTGCGGCCATCGCCCTGAACGTCGACGGCGACACCGTCCGCGTCCTCACCCGACACATCGTCGCGTGGTCCCTTCGAGCCGAGGGCGGGCTGATCGTCGTGACCGTCTGGTCCGAACGACCGACCGCCGTCCACGAGACGACGGTCCTGCCGCGCTTCGCCAACATCACGTCGTCCGCGATGACCGACGTCCTGGGCGCAGAGCACGGCTTCCTGCAAGGGACCGCCTGACATCGAGTGGACTGCTCCGCGTCCGGACGACCCCGTCGAGGGTGACAGTTCAGGATCGTCGTGAGATTCTATGAACGATGAGCGAACACACGGGACCCGTCGAGCGATCCGAAGTCGCAGGTCGCGACGTCGATGAGGCCCGCGACCTGTTCGCCGGTGCTTACAACGCCGGCTCGATGGTCATCGAGCCCACAGAATCCGAGTTCACCTTCCGATACACCGCCATCGGCGATGACGAGCTGACCCTGCGCGGCACCCAGTTCGACGGCCACGTCACGGGCACGGTCCTGACGCAGGGCGAGTACATCGTCTCGTGGTTGACCGGCGGCAGTGGCGCCACCGATCTCGCTGGTGATCCGGTACGACTCGTGCACGGGCAGCCGGCGATGTTCGCGAATAACCGGCTCGCCGAGTTCGACTTCACGGACTACCGGCAGAACCTGATGCACTTCGACGGGACGTTCCTCGAGCGGGTGGCCGGCGAGGTGGAGGGCACGAGTGGCCCGATCCTCTTCGACACGACGGCCCGCCCGTCCGGAGAACAGCTCCGTCGTTGGGCCGCCTCGGTGACGTCCGTCGCCCGGGTCATCTATGACGACGCGAGTCCAGCGCTCCTGCGGTCCGAGGCGAACCGCGCGGCAGCGGTCGCGCTCTTGGAGACCTTCCCGCACACGGCGCTCCATGCGCCGGTCGAGATCGGGGTACCGAGCGGCGGGAAGACCCGCGCGGCCGTCGAGTTCATGATCGCCAACGCGCATCTCCCGATTCGAACGGAGGACGTGGCCGAAGCGGTCGGCATGAGCCAGCGCAGTCTCCAGAGTGCCTTCCGCAAGGAGCACGACATCACCGCGATCGACTACCTCAGGCGTGTCCGGCTCGATCGGGTGCAGGAGGAACTTCGTCAGGCCGACCCGGGGCGGGCCACGGTCGCCGAGATCGCCAACCGATGGGGCTTCGCCCATCTCGGGCGCTTCTCCGCTTCGTACACCAACCGCTTCGGCGAGTACCCGAGCACGACGCTCGGCTCATAGCCGTCGAGGCCGGTCGGGTCAGAACTCGCCGAACTCGTCGTATTCGTCGAGGCCGGACAGGGTCCCAGTCTCGATCGTGGGGACGATCTCGAGTGCACGGTTCGCGAACGACTCCACCGTGATGTGCAGGCCAGGGCCGACGAGCACGTCGATGGTCCGGTCGGAGGAGAGCGGCACACGGACGAATCGGCCACCGGCTTGGACGGCGGCTTCGATCTCGGACATGAGCGCAGGCAGGTCGACACCCGGTTCGATGTCGTAGGTGGCGCGCCCGATGGCGATGCTGTACTGCATGACCATCACCTCCGAGCTCGGGTTGTTGATGCCAGCGTAGGGAACGGTCCTGAGGATGACGGTGGGTTGACCAAGGCGGCGACTCATGCAGGGGGTGTCGCCTCAGGCTTCCTCCTGGGTGGTGAAACTGCGCAGCACGGATGCGACGAATGCGAGCTCCGCGTCACCCGTGGCGACGCTGTTCATGAACGCCTCCGCTGCATCCACGTCGAAACCGTGGCTGAGCCGGATGCCGTTCACGCCGAGGAACACCCACGCAGACCCCCAAGCCGTGCGCTTGTTTCCGTCGACGAAAGCATGATTGCGAGCGATGGAGTGCAGTAGGGCTGCCGCTTTCAGGAAGATGTCCGGGTAGGCGTCGAGTCCGAAAACGGTGCTCTGCGGCCGGGCGATTGCAGCGTCGAGAAGTCCGAAATCGCGGACGGCAGGCTGGTGGCCGAGCGCGGCGGCGCTGGCCGTGAGGACATCCTCGCGGTCAAGGAAGTACGCGGTCACGCGAGGCGAGCATTGAGCTCGGCGGAGGTCGCTGCGACCTCCTGCGCGAGTTGGGCGATCATCCGCTTCCGGTCGTTCGCCGCAGCCAATGCAGCATCGTGGACGAACACTTTCAGGGAGGTCTCCGTGCCTGAGGCGGATGCGCGGAGCTGCTCGAGTTCCGCGTCGGTGAAGGTCACGTTGAGTGCCGGCATGGATCGATGATAGCTCGTTGGTACCTGAACAGGTACCTGCTACCGTGCACGGTCGACGCGGGTCTCCTCCCAGACGGGCTCGTCAGAAGCCTGCACCCGGCCGTCGGACCCGAAGACGAGGAAGCGGTCGAAGCCACGCGCGAACCAGCGGTCGTGGGTGACCGCGATCACGGTGCCCTCGAAACCCGCAAGGCCCTGCTCGAGTGCCTCCGCCGAGACGAGGTCGAGGTTGTCGGTCGGCTCGTCGAGCAGCAGCAGCGTGGCGCCGGAGAGTTCGAGCAGGAGGATCTGCAGGCGTGCCTGCTGTCCGCCGGAGAGCGAGTCGAACGCTTGCTCGGCCGCACCCGCCAGCCCATAGCGGTCGAGCACGCGGCTCGCGGCCTCGCGGGGGAGACCCGATCGGTGCTCGTCGCCTCGGTGCAGGATGTCGAGCAGGGTCCGGCCGACGAGTTCGGGGTGCCGGTGCGACTGTGCGAACCACCCCGGCTGCACGCGCGCGCCGAGCTTGGCGTCGCCGTCGTGCTCGACCGGGACGAGCGCGTCGCCCGCTGCGGCGAGGTGCCCGGCGCCCGGATCGGGATCCGTCCCGCCGCCGGCGAGCAACCGGAGGAAGTGCGACTTGCCCGAACCGTTTGAACCGAGGACGCCGATGCGCTCGCCGAACCAGATCTCCGCGTCGAACGGCTGCATGAGGCCGGTCAGTTCCAGCCCCGTGCAGACGATCGCGCGGCGGCCCGTGCGTGCGCCGCGGAGGCGCATCGTGACCTGCTGGTCCTTCGGCCGCTCCTCAGGCGGACCGGCCTCCTCGAACTTGGCGAGTCGGGTCTGCGCGGCCCGGTAGCGGGAGGCCATGGAGTCGTTGAACTTGGCCTGCTCGCGCAGACGCAGGACGAGTGCGCGCAGCTTCACGCGGTCCTCGTCCCAGCGCCGGCGGAGTTCGTCGAGTCGGTCGAGGCGGGCGTCGCGGGCCTCGTGGTAGCTGCGGAAGCTCGCGCCGTGGGTCCACGTCGTGCTGCCGGCCGCGCCGACCTCGAGGGTGATGATGCGGGTCGCCGCCTGCGCCAGGAGCTCCCGGTCGTGCGAGACGAGGAGGACCGTCTTCCGGGTCTCGGCGAGCATCCCCTCGAGCCAGCGCTTCGTCGGGACGTCGAGGGAGTTGTCGGGCTCGTCGAGGAGGAGGACCTGCTCAGGGCCGCGGAACAGGGCCTCCAAGACGAGCCGCTTCTGCTCGCCGCCGGACAGTGTCCCGAGCGTCCGCCACTGCGCGCGGTCGTACGGCACCCCGAGTGCCGCCTCGCAGCAGCTGTCCCAGAGCACCTCCTGGTCGTACCCGCCGGCGTCGGCGTACTCGGCGAGCGTCGTCGCGTACGCCATCTGTGTCGCCTCGACGTCGTCCTCCATGAGGGCCAGCTCGGCGCGGTCGACCGCCTCGGCCGCCGCACGGATCCGTGGGGGCGCGACCTGGACGAGCAGGTCACGGACCGTCCGTTCGTCGTCGCCGCGACCGACGAACTGGTCCATCACGCCGAGGCCGCCGTCGATGGAGACGACCCCGGAGTCGGGCTGGAGCTCGCCGCGGATGATCCGCAGGAGGGTCGTCTTCCCGGCGCCGTTCGCTCCGATGAGCGCGGCGATCGCCCCCTCGCCGACGCGGAACGAGACCTCGTCCAGCAGGGTCCGTCCGTCGCTCAGCGTGTAGCTGAGGTCGCTGACGTCGATGTAGCCCATGGTGCGCACTCCCCAGGGAGCCGATCGCTCCCGAACGGGCCCGCGCTGGTTCGCGCCGGGCCGCCCACCGCCTGGCGAGCCGACCAGTCTAGCCGCGCCGGTCCGGGCTCGCGCAACTGCCGCTGCGCACAACTCCCGGTCACTGAGCCCCCCCACCCGTTCCGGCCATGGCACGCACCCGTTCCGGCCATGGCGCGCGCTCGTTCCGGCCATGGCGCGCGCTCGTCCCGGTCACTGAGGCCCCACCCCGGTCACTGAGCTTGTCGAAGTGCCCACGGGCGCCCTTCGACAGGCTCAGGGGCCGGAGGAGGTCACCGCCCTTCGACAGGCTCAGGGACCGGAGGGGGTCAGCTCAGAGACCGAAGGAGTCGCGCGGCTCAGGCGAGCGAGGCCGCGATGTCGCCGATCCACGTGCGCACCGACGCATCGTGCTCGTCGAACCAGTCGCCCTCATAGCCACGCGGGACGCCTTCGACCACCATGACGAGTGCGAGGTACAGCGACCACAGCCGCGCGCGGGTCCGGGCGTCCTCGTCGGGGAGGAGCTCGCGGCCGGAGGTCTCGCGGTAGGCGCGGAGGAGTTCCGAGTCGGCCACGACCGTCTCCGGCACGTCGGTGAAGAGCGCCAGGGAGACGAGGTCGGCGGTCGGGTCGGCCCAGTGCGCGCGCTCATGGTCGATGACGCCGGTCAGTTGGGCGGCCTCCGCCCCGTGCTCGGGCATGACGAGGAGGTTGCCCTCCCAGAGGTCGAAGTGGACGAGCGTCGGCTCCGTCACGCTGTCGAAGGCCGGCAGCGCGTCTTCGATCACGTGTCGGATCTCGCCCGCCGCGACCGGGAGGTCGACCTCGAACCGCTGGGCGTCGGTGAGGACGGCCTCGACGATGAGTCGATAGGCGTCCGCGGCGCTCGCCGCCTGGAGCTCGGGGCGGAAGGGGTAGCCGAATCGGCTCCCCTCGGCGAGGCCGGTCGCCGGATCGGTGGGTGCGGCTTCCGCCGGGATGTCGACATCGTCTGGTTCCACGTGGAACGGCGTGCGTCCTGCCTCGTGCAGGCGGGCGAGCGTGCGGCCGAGGACGTCCCGAGCGAGGGGGACGGTCTCGGTGCTGTTCGCCGGTCGGCCGGTGAGCTCGGTCATCACGAGGGCGTCGCGTCCGTCGAGGGTCGCCTCGAAGACGATCTCCGGCTGCGGCACCTCCGCACGGCCGAGGATGCGGAGGGCGAGCGCCTCGGTCGCCATGAGGGACCGCTCGTAGGTGAGGCCGGTCGCATCCGCGGGGGAGAGCTTCACGATGACGCGCTCGCCGCCGTCGAGTTCGACCGCTGCAACCTCGTTCGCCGTGCCTGCTCCGAGCATCGTGATGGTCGGGCTGCCGGGCTGCATCGCCGGTCGCTCGGCCGCCCAATGCTCGGCGACCGCGATCATGGTGTCACTGGGGCGAGGGGTTCGGCTCATCCGCCCACGGTAGCGTGCCGTCCGCTCACCGATGGTCCGCTAGCTGCACAGCTGGCCGAGCGCCCCCACCCCGGTCACCGAGCACCCCCGCCCCGTCGCGGGAGCGCTTCGCGGCGGTGGCCGCACCGATGATGACGCGCGGCGGAACCGGCGAGACACGCGGGTGCGTCCTGAATTGCGAACACGGCGTCGGTGGGTGATGCCAAGCTGAGTCGTCCGACTCGAGGGAGCACGATGAGCACCGCAGCACCGAACACCCGTGTCACCGCGCTCGTCGCACCAGGGGCCCGCAGGGTGCTGGGTGCCTATCTCGGTGCCGCGCTCATCTGGGGTGCCAGCTTCCTCTTCATGAAGACCGGCCTGACCGGACTCGCTCCGGCGCAGGTCGCACTGTCCCGCGTGGTGCTCGGCGCCCTGACGCTCTGCATCATCATGCTCGTCACCCGCCGCCGCTGGCCGAGGGAGCGCCGACTCTGGGCGCACCTCGCCGTCGTCTCCGTCTTCCTCTGCGTCGCCCCGTTCCTCCTCTTCTCCTGGGCGGGACAGTTCCTGCCGTCCGGCCTGTCGAGCATCCTCAACGCGACCACGCCGATCATGACGCTCGCCGTCGGCGCGGTGTTCCTCCCGAAGGAACGGCTGAACGGCCTGCAGGTGTTCGGCATCTTCGTCGGCGCCCTCGGCGTCGCGATCGTCGTCGGCCCCTGGCGTGTGCTCGGTGACCCGGCGATCCTCGAGTCCATCCCCGCGCAGCTCGCCTGCCTCGGCGCGACCCTCTGCTATGGCATCGCCTTCGTCTACCTCCGGAAGTTCGTCCTCGGCACCCACAGCTACGACGCGGTCGTCATCTCCGCCGTGGAGATCTCGCTCGCCGCCGTCATCATGCTCGCGCTCTCGCCGTTCATCGCGATGCAGCCGGTATCGCTCGACGCCCCGGTCGTCCTCAGCATGCTCGCGCTGGGAGCACTCGGTACCGGCGTCGCCTACATCTGGATGACGACGATCGTCGACTCCTGGGGCCCGACGGCGGCGTCCACCGTCACGTACCTCACGCCACTCGTCGGTGTCGTCCTCGGCATCCTTGTGCTCGGTGAGATCCTGCACTGGAACGAGCCGGTGGGCGGCGTGATCGTCGTGCTCGGCATCCTCGTGAGCCAGGGCCGGCTCCGGCTCCGGCGGCGCACGCCCCCACTCTCGGCATAGGGTGGCTGGACGGCCGCGCGCTGACGGTCGCGGCCCTTCCCACGGAACGAGGTTTCACATGCGCATCGCATCCGGGCAGTTCTCCGCCGGAACGGACATCGACGAGAACCTCGCCAGCGTGGTCGCCCTACTCGGTGAGGCCGCGGCGGGCGGCGCCGAACTGCTCGTGCTGCCGGAGATGAGCAGCTACGCCACCTCGGAACCGCCGAGCGCGCTCGCCGCGATCGCCCAGCCACTCGACGGCCCCTTCATCACGGGCGTCGCCGCAGCAGCCGCCGCGCGCTCCCTCCCGACGGTCGTCGGCACCATCGAGGAGAACCCCGGCGGGTTGCCCTACAACACGCTCGTGGCGATCAACGCCGAGGGGGAGATCACCGCGACGTACCGGAAGGTGCACCTCTACGACGCCTTCGGGTACGCGGAGAGCGACGGCATCTCGGCCGGCGAGCTCACCGAACCGTTCGTCCTCGAGCTCGGCGACCTCCGCATCGGCGCCTTCACCTGTTACGACCTCCGCTTCCCGGAGAGCGCGCGGCGTCTCATCGATGCCGGTGCCAACGTCATCCTGCTGCCCGCGATGTGGATCGTCGGCCCCGGCAAGGAGGATGCCTGGACGACCCTCGTGCGCGCCCGGGCGATCGAGAACACCGCCTACGTCGTGAGCGCCAACCAGACCGGCCCGCTCGCCACCGGCAACTCGATCATCGTCGACCCCGCCGGCGTCGTCATCGCCGCCGCCGGCGAGGCGCCCGGGGTGGTCTTCGCCGAGCTCGATCCAGGGCGACTCGACGCCGTGCGGGCGCGGGTGCCCTCGCTCGCCAACCGTCGGTTCACCGTGGTCCCGCGGACCGCCGAATGAGCGTGAGCGAACGCGTCAGCGACCCGGTCGGTCTCTCGGAGGTCATCTCCATCACGCGCGACCTCATCCGGATCGACACCTCGAACTACGGCGGCGGGCGCGCCGTCGGCGAGTCCCGTGCGGCGGACCTCGTCGAACGTCTGCTCGGTGAGGTCGGGATCGTGTGCGCGCGCTTCGAGGCCGAGCCCGGCCGGACGAACCTCGTCGCGCGGTGGCCAGGTCGCGATCGCACCCTGCCCGGCCTCCTGCTGCACGGGCACCTCGACGTCGTCCCGGTCGACGCGGCCGCGTGGACGGTCGACCCGTTCGGTGGCGAGATCGCCGACGGCATGCTGTGGGGTCGCGGCGCCGTCGACATGAAGAACATGGTGGCGATGATCGTCGCATCGGTCCGGCGCATGGTGACGGCGGGGGAGCAGCCCGAGCGCGACGTCGTCCTGGCGTTCTTCGCCGACGAGGAGGCCGGGTGCGTCCTCGGCTCGCAGTGGATGGTCGAGCACCACCCGGAGCAGTTCGCCGGCGTCCGCGACGCGATCAGCGAGGGCGGCGGATACAGCGTCACCCTCGGCGAACGAGCCGACACCCGCGCATACCTGCTCAACACCGGCGAAAAGGGCGTGCTCTGGTTGCGGCTGACCGCCCACGGTGCCGCCGGTCACGCCTCGCTCGCGAGCCAGGATTCGGCGATCGTCAAGCTCGCGGCCGCGGTCGGCCGGATCGGCGCGCTCGACTGGCCGGTGTCGTTCACCGAGACGACGACGCACCTGTTCCAGCGGCTGCGCGAACTGACCGGAGCCTCGTCCGAGCTGTCGCCGTTCGAACTCGCCGCGCTCGTCGGTCCCAGCGCGTCGCGGCTGCGCGCCGGCCTGCAGAACGTGGCGAACGTCACCATCATCTCCGGCGGGTACAAGGAGAACGTGATCCCCGAGTCCGCGACCGCGACGGTCGACGCCCGGTTCCTGCCCGGCCAGCGGGACGAGGTCATCGCGCGTATCCGCGAGGCGGCGGGTGAGGGGGTCGACGTCGAGGTCCAGCTGGAACTCATCGCGATGGAGTCACCGAACGACGGCGAGCTCGTCTCGGTGATCGAGGCGGTCATCGAGCGTCACGATCCCGGTGCGACCGTGCTCCCACACCTCATCCCCGGCGGCACCGACGCGAAGGCACTCAGTCGACTCGGCATCACGGGGTACGGCTTCATCCCGCTGCGCCTGCCGGCGGACTTCGACTTCCCCGGCATGTTCCACGGTGTCGACGAACGCGTGCCACTCGACGCGCTCGACTTCGGGTGCGCGGTGCTCACGGACATCATCCGCTCGGCCTGAGCTGAGGTGCGCCGCTCTCTGAGCTGACCTACGCCGGTTCCTGAGCTGAGGTTCGCCGGTCCCTGAGCCTGTCGACGGGCGGTGGTGGGCTCGGTCGGACCGCCCTTCGACAGGCTCAGGGACCGGAGTGGTGCTCGGTGACCGGGTGGCCGACCGGTGTTCGGGTTCGCCGATCGGCCACCCGGGGTCGGGTGGCACGGTGTTCTGGCGAGCTCGGGGTCCGGGAGTCTCGGCGGTGCTAGCGTGCGGGTGGTGCTGGCGGAACAGGCGTCGGTGCCGTCGCGAACGGGCCGGAGAGCCTCGCCCACTGCAGCAGCATGATGGTCTTCGCGTCGATGATGTCGTCGCCGATGCGCGCGATCGCGTCGTCGATGTCGAGTTCGAGGAGTTCGATCTCCTCGCCCTCCTCGGCGAGTCCGCCCCAGTCGCCGCGACGCGCAGCGGGGTCGTACTCGGCAGCGTAGAAGTGCAGGCGCTCGGTCACGGAGCCGGGGCTCATGAAGGCGTCGAACACATGCTGGACGGCCTCGACCGCGAACCCGGTCTCCTCGCGGGCCTCACGGGCGACCGCCGTCTCGGGATCGTCGTCGTCGAGCAGGCCGGCTGCGGTCTCGATGAGCTCGCCGGTCGGGTGTCCGTTGACGTACGCCGGGTAGCGGAACTGCCTGGTGAGCAGGACCTTCCGGGAGTCACCGTGGTAGAGCAGGATGGTCGCGCCGTTGCCGCGGTCGTAGGTCTCGCGCTGCTGCGTCGACCATGCGCCTGAGCGGTCCTGGACCCGCAGGGTCGTCCGGCGGAGGACGTGCCAGGCGGCGGCGACCAGTTCCACGTCGGCCACCTGGACGCGCGGGTTGCCGGTGAGGTCGAGGCCGGTCCGGTGCAGGCCGGTGCGCCCGCGGGCGTCGGGGAGGTCTGCGCCGGGTTGCGGTTCCCGGACCGTCGTCGAATCGGCCATCCATCGAGTGTACGACCGCCTGCGAACGGCATACCAGCGGGGTGTCCCGGGTGCGCCTCTCGGGTGAGCCCTGCCGCGCGCCGCGTCCGATTGTGAATGGCGACTGTTCTTCGGTTTTCGCGGTTTCTGCAACATACTGGTGGGAGCACCGGTCGCGGTCCACGGAGGACCCCCGTCGAAAGGCACTCGATGACGAGCAGCAGTCCCGCCAGCAGCGAAGGCAACACGGCAGCAGCGCGGTCGGTCGCCTGGGTCGTCACCACCCAGGACGCACCCTGGCAGGAGCAGGAGCCGCTCGGGTTCGGACGACTCGCGGGGATGCCGAACGTCATGGTCGACGTGGCGAACCCCCAGCAGACCGTCGACGGCATCGGCGGATGCTTCAACGAACTCGGCTGGACGGCGCTGGGGCTCCTGTCCGAGGAGGACCGGGAGGGCATCCTGTCCGACCTCTTCACGCCGGGTGCAGGACTGAACCTCTCGCTCTGCCGCATGCCCGTCGGCGCCAACGACTTCTCCACCGACTGGTACTCCTACGACGAGGTCGACGGCGACTTCGACCTCGAGCACTTCAGCATCGATCACGACCGAGCGACGCTCGTCCCCTTCATCCAGGCGGCGCAGCGGTACCAGGGCGACCTGCGTCTCTGGGCGTCGCCGTGGAGCCCGCCCACCTGGATGAAGACGAACGGGCACTACGCGGCCGCGCGCCCCTGGGCAGGATCAGACGTCGACAACGGCATCCGCGACGACCAGCTGGGCTCCGAGGGGACCGATCTGTTCATCCTCGAGGACCGCTACCTCGAGACCTACGCCCGGTACTTCGCCCGCTTCGTCGAGGCCTACGGCGAGGAGGGCATCCGCGTCGAGATGGTCATGCCGCAGAACGAGTTCAACTCGGCGCAGGTGTTCCCGAGCTGTGTGTGGACGGCCGAGGGGCTCGCGCGGTTCATCGCGGTCCTCGGCCCGGAGATGGACCGCCTCGGAGTGCGGGTCTTCCTCGGCACACAGGAGCGACCGCACGACGCGCAGATCGAGACCGTGCTCCAGGATCCGTCGGCCGGCCCGTGGGTCGCCGGAGTCGGATTCCAGTGGGCGGGCAAGGGCGCGATCGCCGCGGTGCATCACGACCACCCTGACCTCGCGCTCTATCAGACCGAGCAGGAGTGCGGCGACGGACGGAACGACTGGCGCTTCGTGCGGCACACCTGGGGACTCATGCGCCACTTCTTCACACGCGGCGCGCAGGCCTACACGTACTGGAACCTCGCGCTCACGGAGGGTGGGGTCAGCCGCTGGGGCTGGGCGCAGAACTCACTCGTCGTCGTGGATCCCGAGGCCCGGACCTTTCGCTACACCCACGAGTACTTCCTCATGCGGCACCTGGGGCACTTCCTGCAGCCGGGTGCGCAACGGCTCGCGACGATGAGCTGGACCGGGCACGAGAACCTGCTCGCCTTCCGCAACCCGGACGGCGGCGTCGTACTCGTGATGCAGAACGACCTCGGCGAACCGCTCCCCGTCCAGATCGTGGTGGGCGACGACGTCATCACCCCGACCCTGCCGGCAGACTCCTTCGCGACGCTCGTCATCCCGCCCGCGTGACCGTCGGCCGGCGGCGGCTCTCGGACTCACGGTTCGTAGTCGTGCAGGACACCAGGATTGAGGAAGAGGTGGTTCTTCAAGAGATCGACATCTCGTGCCGGCACCTGCGCGAGGTCGGCAGCTTCATCGAAATGATCACGGATCGTCTCGATGATGTTGTCGATGATCCTGCGGGCTTCTGCTGTGGAGAGACCGTATATCACCGAGGCCTTCACCAGTTCGGCGAAGTTGGAACGTTTCTCTCCTGACCGTCCGTAAGCCATGGCTTGCGTGGCGGTGTCTCCGGATCGTGTAGTCGGAGCCAGGTCATACGCGGGCGTCAGCGTCAGGTGTGTGCCATCCCAGAACGCGGCGTGATTGCGCGCGTGATCGTCCGAATTCGAGATCGCCATGTTGAATGCGATGCGCTCGAACAGCTCCCGGCCTGGTTCGAAGGTCAGGGAACCGTGCCTGCGAAGGGTGTCGAGGAGTTCCGGATAGCTCGCACGAGTGCCTGACCACTCGTTCCGCTGGCTCATCGTCAGCGCTGACACGACGTGTTTCCGCTCCCGCCCGTCCCGGTCGAACCTTCGAACGAGGAGCACATCCTTGGAATCCACGGTCAGGACCTCGGTCATCGAGGTTCTGATGCCAGCGCGGCGAGCGAGCTCCATCGCCGTCCCTTCGGCGTTCACGACGCTGAAGACGCTGTCCGAGCTCGAAGAGAACTTCGCGATGTAGGCGACACCGTCATCGAGGAGGGTCGCCTTCGGCCTGGCCCCGCCGATGCTCGTTCCTCTGATAAGCACGTCTTCGAGTGGAGCAGGGAGCTTGCCACCCGCCTGGAGTGTCGCGGACGCTTCCTGGAGCTCGGCCAGTGTCGCGGGGCTCTCGCGAGGCTCGTATTCGGTGGGGCTCTGCTGGAAGTCGATGGCGCCGAACCGATTGCTTCCGGACGCCAACATGTAGTCGAGCTCGGTCAAGTCCGCCTCATCGGGCTCTCTGCGATCGTCGATGACGGCTCGCCCCCAAGCGTCCGGGATACCGTCGCGGATGGCACCTGCGATCGCGAGGCCCGGGAGTGGTTGCATGGTGCCGGATTGCAAGGGGAGCTCTGGCTGGTACAGGCTGATCGCCTCAGCGCGATTCCGATAGCTGGCCGCGTAGACGAACGGCATCGTATCGCCCCGGAGTTCGACCGCGCCCGCAACCACGGGCTCGTCTGAGCCGGGCAACCAGGTCCATACGAAGACGCGTTCAGAAGTCATCGCTCAGCGCCTCCTGTCGACCGTGGCGCACGCGAGCGGGGAGCAATTCCAGTCGCTCCTCGCCTCTGCGGCGAAGGCGGGCGAGTTCGATGCGGTCGTCGATACCGAAGATGGGGACGCCGACGAGGTCGGCCACGTCGAACACGGTGCCGACAGCCGTACTCGAGGCTCCGTTCTCGATGTTGGCGAGGGTCGGAACGGAGACACCAGCGCGTTGGGCGAGTTCGCTCCGAGTCCACTTCCGTCCAAGGCGACCCTCCTTGACGAGTTGCCCCAAGACGATGAGACCATCGCGAACCACTGGCCGCGATGGCGCGGTACGTTTCGGCATCTGATCCCTTAAACCTAGATTTACAGCTCTAAAACAACTTTTATCATACCCAGGAAGCAGTGTGGGAACAGGATCCTTCCTCAGGACGCTTGTGGGCGGTCGCCTCTGCGGCCTAGCCTCTCGCGTACCGGCACTGGCGACGGAGGACACATGGGCAGGCTCATCTACTCGGCGATCAGCTCGCTCGACGGCTACCTCGCCGATGAGGAGGGCCACTTCGACTGGAGTGCCCCGGATGCCGAGGTGCACGCCTTCGTGAACGAGCTCTCCCGGCCGATCGGCACCTACCTGTTCGGCCGGCGCATGTACGAGATCATGACGTTCTGGGAGACGGCGGACGAGCTGCCGGACGAGCCTCGCGAGATCGCCGATTTCGCGGCTCTGTGGCTCGCGGCCGACAAGGTCGTGTACTCGACGTCCCTCGATGCGGTCTCGACGGCCCGGACGACGCTCGAGCGATCGTTCGATCCGGAGGCCGTACGCCGGTGGAAGGCGGAATCGGACCGCGACCTCAGCGTCGGCGGCCCGCATCTCGCAGCCGAGGCAATGGCCGCGGGGCTCGTCGACGAGGTGCAGTTGTTCCTCTCACCGGTGATCGTCGGTGGCGGCTTGCGTGCACTGCCGGCCAACCTCCGGCGACGTCTGGAACTCGTCGACGAGCGCCGCTTCGAGGCCGGCGTCGTCCACCTCCGCTACACCGTCACCGGCGAGCCCGTCTGAGGTGAGGCAGTCTGTCGCGGGGATGCCCCGGGAGCGACCAGATGCCTCACTTCACGTCGTCAGACGGCCTCGAGGATGATCGCGGAGCCCTGGCCGCCGCCACCGCAGATGCCGGCTGCGCCGATCGAACCCGAGCCGGCGGCGGCGAGACGGCGGGCGAGGTGCCCGACGATCCGGGTGCCGGAGGCGCCGATCGGGTGACCGAGGGCGATCGCGCCGCCGTTCGCGTTCACGATCGCGGGATCCACCCCGAGCTCGTCGGTCGAGTGGACCGACACGGCGGCGAACGCCTCGTTGATCTCGACCGCTGCGAGGTCGCCCGTCGTGTGAGAGGTCTTCGCGAGGGCGGCGACGATCGCGTTCGACGGCTGGGCGTGCAGGCTGACGTCGGGTCCGGCGACGAGAGCGTGCGCGACGACACGGGCGATCGGGGTGAGTCCCCGGGCCGCAGCGGCTTCCTCACTCATGAGCACGACCGCGGCGGCCCCGTCGGTGATCTGGGACGAGTTGCCCGCGGTGATCGTGCCCTCGCCGCCGAACGCGGGACGCAGCCCGGCCAGCGACTCGGCGGTGGTGTCGGCGCGGAGTCCGTCGTCGGCGCTCACGACGGTCGGACCCTTGCGTCCCGGCACGGAGAAGGGTTCGATCTCCTCCGCTTGGATGTCCGCCGCTGCTGCGAGCCGCTGGTGCGACCCGGCCGCCCAGGCGTCCTGTTCCGGGCGTGCGATGCCGAGCGATCCGTTGCGCTCCTCGGTGGACGAACCCATCGACCGGTGCTCGAACGCATCGGTCAGGCCGTCGTGGTCGAGGGTGTCGACGAGCTCGATGGCGCCGTAGCGCTTGCCGGCGCGCGAGCCCGACCAGGCGTGCGGGGCGAGGCTCATCGACTCCTGGCCGAGCGCCACGACGACGTCGACCTCGCCGGCGTCGATGAGACGCGTGCCGGTGACGATCGCCTCCATGCCGGAGAGGCACACGGCATTGACGGTGATGGCGGGGACGGTGAAGGGGATGTCGGCCCCGACGGCGGACTGCCGGGCGGGGTTCTGGCCGGCGGCGCCCTGCAGCACCTGGCCGGCGATGACCTGCTGTACGTCGGCGGCGTCGACTCCCGCCCGGGACAGGGCCGCGCGGATGGCGTGGGCGCCGAGCTCGGTGGCCGGCACGGACGCGAACGCCCCGTTGAACTTCACGAACGGGGTGCGGGCGTACCCGACGATGACGGTGCTCATGCGTGTGCCTCCTGAGGCGTGGCGGGTGCGGTCGGCACCTCACCGGTGGTGGTGGGGTCGAGTTCGACGGAGAACTCCGCGCCCGTCAGGGTGCGCAGCTCGGCGATGCTCGTGTCGGGCGCGACGGCCCGTAGGACGAGCGCCCCCTCGACGATATCGAAGACGGCGCGGTCGCTGATGATCCGGTCGACGACACCGACGCCGGTGAGCGGGAGATCGCATCGCCCGACGATCTTCGGGCTGCCGTCCTTCGCGACGTGTTCGGTGACGACCACCACGCGCGGCGTCCCGGCGACGAGGTCCATCGCTCCGCCCATGCCCTTGACGAGCTTGCCCGGGATCGTCCAGTTCGCGAGGTCGCCGGCACCCGACACCTGCAGCGCGCCGAGGATGGCCAGCTGCACGTGGCCGCCGCGGATCATGCCGAACGAGGTCGCCGAGTCGAAGTAGCTCCCGCCTTCGAGGAGCGTGACCGTCTGCTTTCCGGCGTTGATGAGGTCGGCGTCCTCCTCGCCCTCGATGGGGAAGGGGCCCATGCCGAGCAGGCCGTTCTCGCTCTGCAGCGTGACGTGGACCCCCGGCGGGACGTGGTTCGCGACGAGCGTCGGGATGCCGATGCCGAGGTTCACGTACTCGCCGTCGCGGAGTTCTGTCGCCGCGATCGCGGCCATGTCGTCTCTCGTCCACATGATGATCAGGCTCCTGCCGGTGTCGTGGTGGCGGCCGCCGGACGGACGGTGCGCTGTTCGATGTCCTTCACCCGCGGCGTCGCCGTGACGAGGCGCTGGACGAAGATGCCGGGGGTGACGACGGTGTTCGGATCGAGGTAGCCGTCCTCGACGACCTCCTCGGCCTCGGCGATCGTCAGCCGGCCGGCGGTCGCGACGATCGGGTTGAAGTTCCGTGCCGTGTGGCGGAAGACGAGGTTGCCCTCGCGGTCGGCGCGGAACGCGTGCACGAGGGCCACATCTGCGACGATGCCGCGCTCGAGGACGTAGGTCTCCCCGTCGAACACCTCCGTCGGCTTGCCTTCAGCGACCGGCGTGCCGACGCCGGTCTTCGTGTAGAACCCGGCGATACCGGCACCGCCAGCGCGCAGCCGCTCGGCGAGCGTGCCCTGCGGGGTGAACTCGACCTCGAGCTCGCCGTCGAGGAACTGCTTGGCGAAGAGTTTGTTCTCGCCCACGTACGACGCGACGACCTTCCGCACCTGACGGTTCTCGAGGAGGATGCCGAGGCCCTTGCCGTCGACGCCCATGTTGTTGGAGACGATCGTGAGGTCGGTGGCACCCGTGTCCCGCAGGGCCTCGATGAGGTCCGTCGGGTTGCCGCTCAGGCCGAACCCGCCGACCGCGATGGTCGCTCCGTCCCGGACGACCTCGTGCAACGCCTCGGCGGCGCTCGACCAGTGTTTCGTCATGTCACTCCCTTGTGGATGGCGGACCGGCCTGCCCACATGGTGGCGCCGGCCGTTCGTCTCTCCAGTAGTCAGTCACAGCCGTCCTGCGGTGTCAAAGGTGGTGTGGAGCCCGATCCCGGATTTACTCATGACGTGGTCCCGGCTGCGGCGTAGGCTCACCATGTGGACAAGCTGATGGTGCGACGTGGCTGAGGGGATGCGTGGCGCCCAGGTCGTCTCGCGCGTGAGCCGGATCCTCAAGATCGTGTCGGAGCACCCCGGTGGTGCGTCGTCTTCGGCGGTGGCCGCGGCCGCCGGGCTCACGAGGCCGACGGCGCACCGCCTGCTCGCCTCGCTCGCTGCCGAAGGCTTCCTCGACCACGACGTGCGCGCCGCCCGGTGGCACCTCGGTCCCGAGCTGTTCCTCCTCGGATCCCTCGCGGCGGAGCGGTACGACGTCGCCGAGCTCGCACGGGAGAGCGTGCGGATCCTCGCGCACGAGAGCGGCGAGAGCGCCTTCCTCTCGGTGCGTCGCGGGTTCGAGACCGTGTGTCTATTGCGCGAGGAGGGGAGTTTCCCGGTGCGGTCGTTCGTGCTGACGGAGGGTGTCCGCTTCCCGCTGGGGGTCGCGTCGGCGGGGCTGGCGATCCTCGCGTTCTCGAGCGATGAGGAGGTCGACGACTACCTGGGTCGCGCCGACCTCACCGAGCGGTGGGGCGAGGCCCACGCCGCCGACTGCGTGCGCGAGCGGATCCGCGAGACACGTGAGCGCGGGTACGCGGTGAACCCGGCGCTCATCCTCGAGGGCAGTTGGGGGATGGGTGCAGCGGTCTTCGATGCGGCGGGGAAGCCCGCCTGGGCGCTCAGTCTCACCGGGATCGAATCCCGATTCCGGCCTGAGCGCCAGGCGTTCCTCGGCGGCCTGCTCCTGGAGCAGGCACATGAGCTGTCGAAGCGGCTCCGCTGAGCCGGGTCGTCGGTCCCTGAGCCTGTCGAAGGGCGGCGGTACGACGCCGGCCATGTTCGAACCGTAACCCGACGCTGCTCCAGCGGTATCGCTGACCTCCCAAGGTGGCGCGATGAGGCGTGGAGGGACTCTCGAACCTCGTTCGACCCACGCGCTGGGTCTCGCGCTATGGCGGTGAGTCAGTCATATCAGCGAACCAGGATAGCCTGGAATATTAACTGGACATGCGAAATATCTGTTCGCTAGGGTCGACCTACGCTCAACTCCTCAAGCGAATCGACCAGTGGAAGCCATTCAGGTGTCGACAGTCGGATCGGCTGCGGACAAGATCGCGGGGCGTTACCGTCGGTGGCGCTCGACTCAAAGGGTTAGAGGGGAAACGCAAAATGAGGATCAAGAAGGCACTCACGGTCACGCTACTGTCTGCGGCACTGTTGGCTGGAGGAGCAGGTATCGCGCACGCGGAAACCGTGTATTACAAAGGGTCTGCGATCAGCTGGGATCACGGTCGCTCTTGGGGGGTGACGAGTTACTCGAGTGTGCAGTCGGGCGCCTACGAGCATAGCGCCACGGCGAATACGACCTTCTCAGGTTGGAAAGCCCCGGGAGTGCTTGCGAGCGCTGAACAGTGGGTCGGGACGGGCTCGGCGACGGCCTACTGGAACGCCCGAGGATAGGTTCTTCGTTCACATATTCGGGCTTTCGTGAGGTCTCCGTCGTCTGGGGCGACCTCACGAGAGTGTCCGGAGAACCGGCGGTCGGCGAAAGAGAGACGGCAACACACATGGCCCTCTGGTCGAAAGTGACGAGCGTCGTGCTCGTGCTCGTCATCGGAGCAATGATGAGTGTGCTCTACGTGATCGGTCAAGGGAGCCTGCTTCGTCGAGAGATCGATGAGTATCCTCGCGGTTCCACAGAGATCTCCCTCTATGACGTTTCCGAGGCGCAAACGACTCGCGTACTGGACATTCTCGGTGAGTTCGCTACCGCCGACGAGGCAGCCATCGTGAGAGTGGATCAAGAGTTGTCCGATGCTGACGGCTCATTGACCGGGATGCGCGTCGGGGTCATGACCGGAGACAATGCTCCGGCACCGCTCACGTTAGCTTTCCTCGGCACGACGCTGGTCGACATCGATCAGATCGCCGATCTCGCCAGGGCCGATCCCGCTGCATCGATCGGCCTCGACGCCAACGCGGCAGATGTCATCCACCCTGTTCCGGAGTTGTTGTTCGCGCCGCGGTTCTCCGTGGTGCAACTCGCGCGGCTCGTGGAAACGTCGGGTACGGTCAACGGTGCTTACCGGGTTTCGGGAGCCGACGAGGAGCAGTTGACGGAGTTGCTCAGATCGCTCGAATCGGCGACGGGGCTCTCGTCGGACCGGATGCTCGCACCGCTCCGCGGTCATGTGACGGACAGCGGGATGAGCGCCCGCCTGCTTCAAGGATTCGTGATAGCCACGGCTCTCCTGCTGTTGCTCGTTCTCCTCTTCGAGGCAGTGCGTGCTTTCCGCGTGCTCGGCGTGCATCTCCTCCTGGGAAGGTCGCGCTTGGGTTTCGCCGTCGTGCTGTTGAGACCCGTCGTCGTCGCGATCGTTGCGACCATTGCGCTGTCGATGATCGCCGTACCGCTGATGGCGCCGGGATACAGCGTGAACCCGACGATGCTCGCCGCTGCATGGAGTGCCGCAGTGGCCGGAATGCTCCTACCAGTCGGGTGTGTGGCGATCGCGGCCCTCGCGCTCGTCGCGGTCAAACCGGTCGACGCGATCGCCGGACGCTTCTCGCGGCGAATTCTGCTCGGCGTGCTCGCCGGTATTCACGCGATGGCGATGGCCGGATTCACCACGACGTTCATCTTTCTCGACGGTCCGATGAAGGAAGCTGGAACGCTCGCAGGGGTCAGCGAATCATGGGCGGCGGTGGCCGATCAGGAGATCTTGTACCAGACGAAGGCGGGTGAGGATGAGGCGAGTTTCACCGGCCAGTCAGGCCAGTATCAGCGCGATTTCTACGACTGGTACACCTCGATCGCCGACGCGCGCGGCGTCGACCTCGTCAACAGCCAGTATGTCGACCAGAGTGTGCTGGACGTGTGGTCGGGAGTGTACGAATCCGTTCCGGAGCGGCCGTTCTGGTATGTGGTGGCCTCGCCGAACGCCCTCGCGTCACAGGGTTTCGAGGTGGACGCCAGCCTCGTCGAGCGTGCCGAGGCCGGCGAACGTGTCTTCCTGATTCCGGATTCCTTGACGGGATCGGCGCAAGCCGCAGTCCGCGGGTGGCTCGGTGAGCACAGTGACGTCGCCTACGAACCGGCGATCCGCACGGCCTTCTTCGACGATCGGATCGTCACCTTCCAGAACTACCACCCCGCCGGAGCGCTGTTCCCGTGGAGCACGAACTCGGCTGGGTGGAATGGGGTCACCGACGCGGTCATTCTCGTGACGACCCCGGAGAACATGATCCCGTTCGAAAGCGAAAGCCTCGCCGCGGTCGGGTTGGACAACAGTTACGTCAAGCTCAGCCGGGGCGCATCGAAGAGCTATGCGAATCAGTCATACCTCTCGAGATTTGACCTGGACGACAATGGGGTCGAATTCCTCCCAGTCGGTGAATTCGTCGCGGGCCTCACGAAGTCCATCCAGTCGGTGCTGCAACTCTTCGGCGTGGTGATTCTCTTCCTTGGTCTGTTCTGTTTGTTGCTGCTCACTGCGCTGATGAGGCTGTATTCGACCACGTATCGGGAATCGATGGCCGTAAAGAGGATGCTCGGGTATTCATCCAGCAGCATCTTCGCGCCCGCCTTCGTCCTCGTCGGCGTGGTCTGTGCCTCGGCAGCGACAGCCGCGGCGCTGTCCTCTTCGCATAGCGCGATCCTGGGGATCGCCGCCATGTCCGCGGCACAACTCATCCTGTTCGTGTTCCTTGCGCGAACCCTCTCGCGGCTGCAACTGACCATCATGCTCAAGGACTAGGACGGACCCACAGTGACACCACTGCTCATGATCGACCAGCTGACCAAGCAGTACGGTTCACGCCGCGTCCTCGACCGTGTGGACTTCGAGGTCCACCGTGGCGAATCGGTCGCCATCGTGGGGCCGTCAGGTTCCGGCAAGTCGACGTTGTTGAACATCGCTGGGCTCCTCGACGAGTGCAGCGGCGGCGAAGTGCGGTTCCGCGGCGCACCGCTTCCACAGATCAACAGCCGGGCGGCGTCGCATCTGCGCCGCGACCACATCAACTACCTCTTCCAGTCGTTCGCGCTGATCGGTGCTTCGACGGCTTTCGAGAACGTCCTGATCGGTCTTCATGCTGTGAGACTCGGCCGACGAGCGAAGGAGCAGCAGATTATGGAGATACTCAGCCGGCTCGGTCTCCGGCAGGTCGCGCACGACCGGGTCATGACGCTGTCCGGGGGAGAGCGTCAGCGCGTCGCGCTCGCTCGTTGCCTCGTGAAGCCGGGAGAGCTCATCCTCGCGGACGAACCGACGGGAGCCCTCGATGACGCCCTGGCGGATGTCGCAGTCGCTGAAATGCTCTCGCTACAGCAGGACTACGGCAAGACACTGCTGGTGGTCACTCACGATCGGCGGGTCGCCGACCGATGCGACCGGGTCTTCGACCTCGGCCTGTCTGCAGAACGCGATGGAGCCCCGTCGCTCTCGGCCTCGTCGGCCGACCCGGCGACCAGGTCCTGAGCTGCGCGGCACTTCGACAAGCTCAGTGACCGGGTGGCCGCTCAGTGATCAGCGGTCCGGTCCCTGAGCCTGTCAAAGGGCGGTGGAAGCGCTACTCCGAGACGGCGGACAGCTCCTCGAACTCGTCGTCGGTGAGCTCGATCGTCGCGCCCTGCAGGTTGTCCTCGAGGTGCTCGATGCTCGACGTCCCCGGGATCGGGAGCATGACGGGCGAGCGCTTGAGCAGCCAGGCCAGCGCGAGCTGCGACGGGGTCGCGTCGTGTCGCTCGGCGAGCTGCGTGAGCGGGCCGTCCTCCTTGCTGAGGGCGCCGGTCGCCAGCGGGAACCACGGGATGAAGGCGACGCCGTGCTCGGTCGACCAGTCCAGGAGGTCCTCCGAGGAGCGGTCGGTGAGGTTGTAAAGGTTCTGCACCGACGCGATCGGAGCGATCTGCTGGGCCGCTTCGACCTCGGCGACGCTGACCTGGCTGAGGCCGATGTGCCGGATCTTGCCCTCGTCCTGCAGCTTGCGCAGCTCGCCGATCTGGTCCTCGAACGGCACGGTCGGGTCGATCCGGTGCAACTGCAGCAGGTCGATGCGGTCGACGGCGAGACGGCGGAGGCCGAGCTCGACCTGCTGGCGGAGGTAGGCGGGCACGCCCGTGGGCGTCCACTCGCCGGGACCCTGTCGCGTCTGTCCGACCTTCGTCGCGATCACGATGTCGTCGTAGGGGTGCAGTGCCTCGCGGAGGAGGGTGTCGGTGACATCGGGGCCGTAGGCGTCGGCGCTGTCGAAGAAGTTCACGCCGAGCTCGGCGGCGCGTTTGATGAGGCGGATGGCGCCGTCGCGGTCGTCGGGCTCGCCCCAGACGCCCTCACCGGTGAGCTGCATCGTGCCGTAGCCGAGTCGGTTGACGGTGAGGTCGCCGCCGAGCGAGAAGGTGCCGGCGGCGGTTGCGGGACGGGTGGTGGTGTCGGTCATGCGGGTTCTCCTTCGGAGGAATGCGGGAGTTCTAGCCAAGCACCGGCTGCTGGGAGGTGCACCCCCCTTGCATTCGGTTCCTGAGCCTGTCGAAGGGTGGTTCCTGAGCTTGTCGAAGGGCGCCCTTCGACAAGTTCAGGGAGCGGATGGTCGTTGCCCGGTGGCCGTCAGGCCGCCGCGGCCTCGAGGGCGGCGCGGAAGGCGACGATCGCCGGGCGGGTGACGCCGGACTCGCGCGCGGAGGTGAAGATGGTGCGTCGCGGGAGGTCGGGCAGGTCGACGAGGCGGCAGCTGGCCGGTTCGCCCGCCCACTGGAGGTCGGGGATGAGGGCGACCGCGTTGCCGGACTCGATCAACCGGATCTGCGCCTGGAGGTCGGCGGTCTGGTAGCGGACGTCGGGCTCGAACCCGGCACGCCGGCAGAGCTGCTCGGCGAAATGTCGCGACGCCGCTCCATGCGGCTCCATCACCCAGGGGAGATCGGCCGCATCCTCGATGCGCAGGACCGGGTGGATCTCGTTCGCGACCGGCGGGCATGCGAGTCGGATCGGGTCGGTGGCGAGCTGACGGCGGTCGAGTCCGGGGTGCCGCGGGGCGGCGTGGGCGGGATATTGCTCCGCGACGACGACGTCGAAGTCGCGCGCCCAGGTCTCGGCCAGGGCGGTCTCCGGTTCGTGCTGCACCATCTCGACCCGGACGTCCGGGTGGTCGCGGCGCATGGCGCTGAGGGCCGCCGGCATGAGTGCGAGCGCCGCCGACTGGAAGACCGCGACGCGGATGGTGCCCGACACGGTCGTGAGGGACGCCCCGAGGTCGGCCTCGGCGCGCTCGAGCGTGTCGAGGAGTGCGTCCGTGTGCCCCACGAGGATCTCGGCCTGCGGGGTGAGCTGCACCCGTCGACCGACCTTCCGCAGGAGCTCGACACCGGTCTCCTGCTCGAGGACGGAGAGCTGCTGCGACACGGAGGAGGGGCTGAAGTTGAGGGCGGCGGCGACTTCGGCGATCGTCCCGCGGATCTTGAGTTCGCGAAGCAGGCGGAGCCGTCGGACGTCCAGCACGGTGCCCTCCAAAACCATCGGCTCAACCGATGGATATCGTTCGAAAACCTTCGCTGTATCTTATTGGTCCCGACGCCGATACTGGCACCATGACCGACACTCTTGCATCGACGCAGCAGCTCGACCGCGACGCCCTCGCCACCGAGGCCATCGCCCTCGTCCGCCGCTGGCTCCAGACGGCCTCGACGATCCCCGCCGACGCCTCCGCGCAGCAGCTCGCCGGTGTGTTGAAGGATCCGACCGGTCTCGAATTCACGGTCGGCTTCGTCGACGGCGTCGTACGTCCGGAGGACCTCCGCGTCGCGGCTCGCACCCTGCAGACGATCGCCCCGAAGGTGCCCGCGTTCCTCCCCTGGTACTTGAAGGCCGCCGTCCGCTGCGGTGGTGCGTTCGCCCCGATCCTGCCCGGCGTCGTCATCCCGATCTCCCGCAAGGTGCTCCGCAACATGGTCGGCCACCTCGTCGTCGACGCCACCGACAAGAAGCTCGGCCCCGCGATCGCGAAGATCAAGACGCCCGGCACCCGGCTCAACGTCAACCTGCTCGGCGAGGCCGTCCTCGGCACGGGTGAGGCGGCACGTCGTCTCGAGGGCACCCACAAGCTGCTCGCGCGCCCCGACGTCGACTACGTGTCGATCAAGGTGTCGTCGACCGTCAGCCCACACTCGGTGTGGGCGTTCGACGAAGCCGTCGAGCACGTGGTCACGAGCCTCACCCCGCTGTTCGAGCGTGCCGCCAAAGCCACACCTGCGAAGTTCATCAACCTCGACATGGAGGAGTACAAGGACCTCGACCTCACCATCGCGGTCTTCACCAAGCTCCTCGACCTCCCGCAGTTCCACGACCTCCAGGCCGGCATCGTCCTGCAGGCCTACCTGCCCGACGCCCTCTCCGCGATGATCCGCCTCCAGGAGTGGTCGGCCGGTCGTCGTGCCGCGGGCGGCGCCGGCATCAAGGTGCGCATCGTGAAGGGCGCCAACCTCCCCATGGAGCAGGTCGAGTCGTCCCTCCACGACTGGCCACTCGCCACCTGGTCCACCAAGCAGGACTCCGACACCAACTACAAGCGCGTCGTCGAGTACGCCCTGCACCCCGACCGCATCGACAACGTGCGCATCGGCGTCGCCGGCCACAACCTCTTCGACATCGCGTTCGCCTGGCTGCTCGCCAAGCAGCGGGGCGTCGAGCGCGGCGTCGAGTTCGAGATGCTGCTCGGTATGGCCCAGGGGCAGGCCGAAGCCGTGAAGCGCGACGTCGGCGAGCTCCTGCTCTACACGCCGGTCGTGCACCCGCAGGAGTTCGACGTCGCCATCGCGTATCTCATCCGCCGCCTGGAGGAGGGCGCGAGCCAGGACAACTTCATGTCCGCCGTGTTCGAGCTGAGCGAGAACGAGACCCTCTTCGCCCGTGAGGAGCAGCGGTTCCTCGCGTCGCTCGCGGAGCTGGACACCACCGTCCCCGCGCCGAACCGGCAGCAGGACCGTACGAAGCCCGCCGAGGCCTCACCGGTCGACGCGTTCGAGAACACCCCAGACACCGACCCCTCGCTCCCAGCGAACCGGGTCTGGGGACGCGGCATCCTCACCCGCGTCACCGAGTCGCGGCTCGGGAACGACACCGTCGCCGCGTCCATCCTCGACAGCGTCGAAGCCCTCGACGCCGTCATCGACGGAGCGACCGCAGCGGGCGCCTCGTGGGGCTCGCTGTCCGGCGCCGAGCGTGCGGTCATCCTGCACCGCGCCGGCGACGTCCTCGAGCAGCGTCGTGCCGACCTCATGGAGGTCATGGCGTCCGAGACCGGCAAGACCCTCGACCAGTCCGACCCCGAGGTGTCCGAGGCGATCGACTTCGCCCACTACTACGCCGAGCGTGCCCGCGAGCTCGACCACGTGGACGGCGCGACGTTCACCCCCGCGAAGCTCACCGTCGTCACGCCGCCGTGGAACTTCCCCGTCGCCATCCCCGCCGGCTCGACTCTCGCGGCGCTCGCCGCCGGGTCGCCCGTCATCATCAAGCCCGCCCGTCAGGCTCGCCGCAGCGGTGCCGTCATGATCGAGGCGCTGTGGGAGGCCGGTGTGCCGCGCGAGGTGCTCCGCTTCGCGCAGCTGGCCGACAACTCGCTCGGTGAGCGCCTGATCGCCCATCCAGCGGTGGAGCGCGTCATCCTCACCGGTGGCTACGAGACCGCGGAGCTGTTCCGCTCCTTCCGCCCCGAGCTGCCGCTCCTCGCCGAGACGTCCGGCAAGAACGCGATCATCGTCACGCCGAGCGCCGACCTCGACCTCGCGGTGAAGGACGTCGTCGCGTCGGCCTTCGGTCACGCCGGCCAGAAGTGCTCGGCCGCGTCGCTCGTGATCCTCGTCGGGTCGGTCGCGTCCTCGCGCCGCTTCCGTCACCAGCTGGTGGACGCGGTGACCTCGCTCAAGGTCGGCTACCCGGTCGACCCGACCACGCAGATGGGTCCGATCATCGAGCCGGCGAAGGGCAAGCTGCTCGGCGGCCTGACGACGCTCGGCTCCGGCGAGTCGTGGCTGGTCGAGCCGAAGCAGCTCGACGACAGCGGCAAGCTGTGGAGCCCCGGCGTGCGTGCCGGCGTCGCCCGCGGCTCCGAGTACCACCTCACCGAGTACTTCGGTCCGATCCTCGGTGTCATGACGGCCGAGACCCTCGAGGAGGCCATCGCCATCCAGAACGAGATCGACTACGGACTCACCGCCGGGCTGCACTCCCTGAACCCGGCCGAGCTGCGCCTCTGGCTCGACGGCATCCAGGCCGGCAACCTGTACGTGAACCGCGGCATCACCGGCGCGATCGTGCAGCGTCAGCCGTTCGGCGGGTGGAAGAAGTCCGCGGTCGGCGCGGGGACGAAGGCCGGTGGCCCGAACTACCTCATCGGCCTCGGCTCGTGGTCGAGCGCCGAGAGCACGGCTGAGCGCACCGTCGGTCGGTCGGCGGAGCGCCGTGGCCCGAAGCCCCCTGTCGCCTCGTTGCTGCGTGCCGCTGACGCGGTGCTCACCGCCGACGAGTTCGCGTTCCTGCGCCGGTCGGTCGCGAGCGACGCGGCTGCGTGGGCGGACGAGTTCGGGGTCGCGAAGGACGTCTCGAAGCTGACCGCCGAGCGCAACGTGTTCCGGTACGTGCCGCGTGAGGTCCACGCGCGTCTCGTGGACGGCGGTTCGGTCGCGGAACTCCTCCGCGTCGTCGCCGCCGGTGCCACCGCAGGTGCGATCGTGCACGTGTCGTCCGCCGTCGCGCTGCCGCCGAAGCTCGTCCCGGCCGTCGAGGCCATCGCCGGTGGGATCACCGTCGAGAGCGAAGACCGCTGGTACGTCACCGCCGCCTCACTCGTCGGGACGAAGGCCGGCGCGCGCGTCCGGATCATCGGTGGGACGACCGAGGGTGTCGCCCAGGCGACCTCCGGCAGCCCCGACGTCGCGATCTACGCGGGCGACGTCACCGAGGCGGGCCGCATCGAGCTGCTGCCGTTCCTCCAGGAGCAGGCGGTCTCGATCACGGCGCACCGCTTCGGCACGCCGAACCACCTCTCGGACGACCTCATCTGACCCACTGCTGTTTCCCCAACTCAGGAACGCCCCGGCGTGTCATCCCGACACACCGGGGCGTTTTGCATGCCGCGCCGCGAAGCCGAACGTTGGTCAAGCGCAAGAACGGCGACACATGCGGGTCTTCACATTGAAGTATTTACTCGGGTAAACGACTGAAATATATTGTGTGAATCCGCCGAGATTGTTCGGTCTTGGATAAGGCGGCGCCGCGGGTGTCGTCTGTGCTCATTGACGAAAGGAAGCATCGAATGAAAGTCCGCGCCTACTTGGCCACGTTGGCGATAGCTGCTCTGCTTTCCGGTGGGTCCGCTGTGCTCACTCCGAGCGACGCGAGTGCCGTGCCACTGATCTCCGAGGCGACGTCCGATGGGGGGTTTGCGATTCGTGGCACCGATGATGCTGTCCGCTCGATCATCCCCGACGAGAAGAACACCTCCTCCGTCAGCGGGATGAGCGCCAAGGTTTCGATGGAGCCTACGGATCGCATCGTCCTGAGCGCCGATGCGCGCCTCCTCGTACTCCAAGACCAGGATGGTGGGGTCTTGCTGAGTTCAGCGAACCCGACCCTGGAGCAGGGAACGGAGACAGTGCCGGCCAAGTTCGTCCTCGAGGACGGACACCTCATCGTCACCCCGATCGAGCACACCCCGAATCTCGCACGCGCAGCGTGCGCCTCATCGTTCTGGGGCAACCTGATCTTCAACATCGGGATGGCAGGGGTCTGCGCGATGCTCGGTATCGCAACAGCTGGTCCGGGCGGAGTCGCTTGCACGATGGCAGTCATCGGCGCAAACTTGGGCATCGACTGGGATCGACCCTGCTAGGCGGCTGTGATGTCTCATTCCAGGAAACTGCGTTCGACCAGGATTGACTGGAAGAACATGCGACAGTTCGGCTGGTTCCTCGGCCTGCTTTGGGGGCTGACGGTTCTTGGCACCTTCGTCGGCTTGCTGGTGCAAGCGCTGATTGGTGCTCGTACTTGGTCAGACGTCCCAAGTGACATGGTTCCAGTGTTGCTCGGGACCTCGCTCGGCTACGGGCTGCTCTGGCTGGGGAGCAATATCGCAACCAGACGCCGCAAGCATCCGCCGGAGTAGGGCTTCGTCTGCTCGGCTCGCGACCCAGGAACGCCCCGGCGTGTCATCCCGACACACCGGGGCGTTCTGCGCGACGCGCCGCGACCGTCCTGAGTTAGGGACGGAGGACCCGTCGCGTTGGTCTTATCCCTAACTCAGGACGAGCCGGGCGTGTCGGCGCCGGGCGCGCGTGGATGGGCGCGACACGCCGGGGACGTCCTGAGTTAGGGACACGGTGAAGGGGTCAGCGGAGGGGATGTGGCGTCAGCGGAGGGTGCCGTGGACGGCGAACTCGTCGATGCGCGCGAGTTCGGCGTCGTCGAAGTCCAGGCTGTGGATCGCCGCGTAGTTGCCCTCGAGCTGCTCGACCGAGCTGGCACCGATGATCGCCGACGTGACCGTGTCGCGACGCAGCACCCACGAGAGCGCCAGCTGCGCGAGCGTCTGGCCGCGCCCCTCTGCAATGGACTGGAGGCCGCGGGCCCGCTCGAGGTAGGTGTCCGTGATCGACTCCTCGTTGAGGAAGTGGCTCGTCGCCGCACGCGAGTCCGACGGGACCGTTCCACCGAGGTAGCGGTCGGTCAGCATGCCCTGCGCGAGTGGGCTGAACACGACGGCACCGAGACCGAGGTCGTCGAGCGTGTCGAGCAGGCCGTCCTCGACCTCGCGGGAGAACATCGAGTAGCGGGGCTGGTGCACGAGCAGCGGGACACCGTGCTCACGAAGCGCGGCCGCCGCGGCGATGGTCTGCTCGGGGGAGTAGTTCGAGATGCCGGCGTACAGCGCCTTGCCCTGCTTGACCGCCGTCGCGAGCGCACCCATCGTCTCCTCGATCGGGGTCTCCGGGTCGGGGCGGTGGGAGTAGAAGACGTCGACGTACTCGACGCCGATGCGTGCGAGGCTCTGGTCGAGCGATGACAGCATGGTCTTGCGCGAGCCCCACTCGCCGTAGGGCCCCTGCCACATGTAATAGCCGGCCTTCGAGGTGATGATGATCTCGTCACGGTGGGCGGCGAGGTCCTCCGCGAAGATGCGGCCGAAGGCGGTCTCGGCGGAACCCGCGGGCGGGCCGTAGTTGTTGGCGAGGTCGAAGTGGGTGATCCCGAGGTCGAAGGCGCGGCGCACGATGGCCCGCTGGACCTCGATGCTGCGGCCTTCGCCGAAGTTGTGCCAGAGACCGAGGGACAGCGCGGGGAGGCGCAGTCCGCTGCGGCCGACGCGGCGGTAGGTCATGTCGTCGTAACGGGTTTCGGCTGCTTCGTAGGGCATGGTCTGCGCTTTCATCATCGAATCGTCGTGGTGCCGGAGGCAAGCGTACCGTGATCGTTCACGGCCGGCCCGGTGCGGCGTCGAGTAGCGTGGGCACGTGTCGTCAACCGCGCTTGCGCCCGCTGAAGAGCCCGTGTCGCACCCGCGCTCCGGGTGCGGGGTCGCGATCGTCCGCGAGGGTCGGATCCTCCTACTCGAGCGCCTCCGCGAGCCCGAGGCCGGATCCTGGGGCATCCCCGGCGGGAAGGTCGACTGGATGGAACGCCTCGAAGCAGCCGTCCGCAGGGAGGCCTCGGAGGAGACCGGGCTCGAACTCGGATCGATCGAGCTGTTGTGCGTCGTCGACCATTTCGAGGAGGCTCTGCATCAGCACTGGATCTCGCCGGTGTACCTCACGGAGGACACTATCGGCGAGCCTGAACTCCGAGAGCCGGAGAAACACGGCGATCTCCGGTGGTTCCCGCTCGACGCGTTGCCGGAACGGGTGACCGTGTCGACGGTGGCGGCGGTCGAAGCGATCGCGCGGTCTCGCGGATCCAGACGCCCGGACGGCGTCGACTCGTAGACTCGGGCGCGTGACCGATCACCCGTCGTCCGACGCCCGCAACGACTTCGTCACGTTCGACGCGCTCCGGGCGGAGGCCCTTGAGCAGCCGGTCCGACGTGGAGCGGGCGCATGGGGCTTCTTCGGCACGGTCGCGATCGTGATCGGTGCCCTGTTGATCCCGGTCGCCCTCGTCAGCACCTGGGCGGACACGATGCTCCGCGACACCGACGCGTTCGTCGACACCCTCGCCCCGCTGGCCACTGACCCCGCCGTCCAAGCCTTCGTGGGGGACCAGGCGCTCGCCGCGCTGGAGAGTCAGGTCGACCTCGAGGCAGCGGCTGCAGCGCCGGCCGACCTCGCGGCGACCCTCTCGCTCCCGCCGGCGATCTCGGAGGTGCTCGGCGCCATCGGTGGCGACACCGCGGATGCGCTGCGCGAGGTCCTGCGCCGGAACGTCGCCGAGTTCGCGGCCTCGCCCCAGTTCGCGACCGCCTGGACCGAAGCCCTCCGCGTCACGCATGAGCAGCTCGTCGCGGGCGTCTCCGGTTCCCGGGGTGCCGTCATCGACGTCTCGGCCGAGCAGGGGCTGGGCGTGCAGTTGGGACCGATCGTCTCCGCGACCCGCACCTGGCTGGTCGACGCCGGGTTCGGCTTCGCGGCCGTCATCCCGGACGTCGACCGCGTGGTCGACGTCGTCCCGGCATCGCAGGTCGCGCCAGTGCTCGATGGCATCCGGGTGATCGAAACGGCGGCGGGTTGGTCGCCCTGGCTCGCGATCGGGCTCCTCGCACTCGGGGTGATCCTGCTCTGGCTGGGGCGCCGCAACCCGAGCCGGACCGTCGCCGGAGCCGCGATCGGCGTCCTGCTCGCGGCGGGCCTGACGCTCATCCTGCTCGGCGCCGCCCGACTCGCCCTCGTGTTCGCGGTGTCGGTCGCGATCCCCGGCGGCGTCGGGGATGCGGCGGCGGCGCTGCTGCTGGGCCCGCCCACCGATGCCGCCTGGTCCGTACTCTGGGTGTCGCTCGCCGTGGCGGTGCTCGCCTTCGTCAGCGCCGCGTTGCGGCTCCCCGAGCGCATCGCGCAGGGCGTCCGGGCGGCGCGGAATCCCTTGCCGGGCACGAACGCCTAACCGCCGGTGGTCGATCCGTCGGCATGGACGGCCCGGCTCGTCCGCAGTGCGGCGAGTCTCCGATGCCACGGCACCTCCACGAGCGCGTGGAGCAGCCAGGACGCGGCGAGGATCGAGCCGAACCAGGCCAGGATGATCGGGGCCCGGAGGAGGAGCGGCAATCCGCCGACGGCGCTCGGCGTGATCGCCTTCGCCAGCAGGATGAGCACGAAGACGTGCACGAGGTACGTGGAGAACGAGAGCTGTCCCAGGAAGCGCGCTGGGCGACTGCGCAGCACCGCCGTGGAGCGCGGACTCGCGACCGCCAGGCCTCCGACGATGATCCCCGCGAAGGTGATCGCCGCCCAGGCGCGTGGTGCGCCGGGCTCGAGCGTGATCGCCGCCCCGACCAGGCCGGCGGCACCTCCCGCAGCGACCCACGCCGCTCGACGGGTGACCGGCAGGGCCGCCGTCCACTCCGCCACGCAGATGCCGAGCACGAAACAGCACAGCACCCGGACAGCCGGGGGTGCCATGCCGTTCATGGCCGATGGGGCGACGGCGGCGGCGATCGTCGTCGCGCAGACGAGCCCGATCGAGAGGGCGATCACCGGGACCGAGCCGCGCATCCGGCCGCGGAAAGCGAGGGCGATCACCGGGAACAGGATGAACGTGAGGAACTGGGCCGACAGCGACCAGGCGGGTGGGTTCCACCAGAGTGCGTCGCCGAACCACGCGCGGGTGAGGGTGAGTTCGGCGAGGAGGCCGATGGGCGGGAACGCCCCGTCTTCCGCGGCGATGCCGACCATCGCCCCGCCGACGTAGAGCAGCACGAAGGCGAAGAGCACGGCCACGTGTGCCGGGTATATCCGCGCCACGCGGTTCCGGAGGTATCGCCCGTACGCGGGCCAGGTCCACTGCCGGTGCAGGTAGGCGCGCGCGATGGAGTAGCCGCTCAGGACGAAGAAGACGTCCACGGCGAGACCGGTGTGGGCCAGCGGCGCGAGCCAGGAGAGCTCCGGAAGAACCGAGAACAGCCAGTCTGCGGAGTGCGAGAACACCACCCACCAGGCGGCGATGGCGCGGGCGCCGGCGAAGGCGGTGGAATCGACGCGGGGTGCCGGTCGGCGGGTGCGTCGGGGGTTTCCGGTCGCGCGGTTCTCCGGTGACGGCATGGTGCTCCTGAATGATCGGACGGCGGTGATCACGCCGGACTTCAACTCTAAGATGCTTCTGTGCCTCATGGTTCTGTACTGTGTGGATTGTGGACAAGACATCACGACGCGACGGAACAGCTCGGTGGCGGAGGACCGGGGTGGAACCCGAACCGTTCCCGGAACCCGAACCGACTGCCGTCGAGCCCGAGCCCGAGCCCGACCACGAGGCTCCGTCGTCACCACCCGACCCCGCGCCGTCGGCGCCGACCGGGAGTGCGGACACCCAGGCCGCCCCACCCGTCGAACTCGTGCTCGAAGGTCCCGGGATCGACCCGACCGGTGCCTCCGTCAGCACCGCCGCGGTCCTCGCCTGGTTCGCGGCCGTCCCGGCCGGCAGCACCGTGATCGTCCGCGGCGGCGACGTCATCGCCGTGGACGCGACGATCAGGATCGACCGTCGCGTGCATCTCCGCGGGCGCGGCGAGCTCCGGTTCGTCGGAGGTGTCGAGGCGGCCCCGGCGCTGAAGCTCATCGTGGCGGGCAGCTCGGTGACCGGCATCCGGGTCGGCTACGCGGGCCCGCCGGCATCGAGCACGGGTGAGCGCAACACCGGGATCAGCATCTGGGCGAGCGACGTCCTGATCGACGGCGTCACCGTCGACGGGTTCCAGAGCGGCATCGCCGTGCAACCGTCAGGCGAGTTCGAGGGCGTCGTCATCTCCGCGTGCCATGTCCTGAACATCGTCGGCTCGGGCGGAGGGCGAGGCTCCGCCTCGTCCGCGGGCGAGGATCGCGGCGACGGCATCACCGTCTGGGGTGCGCGTTCGGCCGTCGTCGGCAACATCGTCTCGGCCGCCCCCGGCACCGACGCACGGGTCGGCATCCACGCCGAGAACCTGCCCGACTTCGCGGTCGACCCCGGGTCCTGGGCCGACTCGATGGTCACGATCGAGGGCAACGTCGTCACCGGGCCGTTCCGTCGGTCCATCGCCGTGGAGGGCATGGCCCACACCGTCGTGACCGGCAACACCGTGTCCGACGCGACCTGGTGGGGACTCGCCGTCATCGACACCCGATCCGTCGCCCTGGTCGCGAACACGGTGCGCTGGACACGCACGACCGAAGACGACCAGGGGTCCGCCTGGGGGCCGAAGCGCTGCCCGGTGATGATCTACCGCGACGCGCAGGGAACCGTGGTCTCTGGGAACGTCATCGAGATCCGCGGCGTCGCGGCCGCGGGCATCATGGCCCAGGCGGCGACACCGCCCCGCGGTTCGACCACCGTCATCGGCGCCGTCGACGCGCTCATCACCGACAACGTGGTCCGCATCGTCGGCGGCACCTGCCCGATCGGGATCGCGCTCGATCGGACGAGACAACCCGTCGTCTCAGGCAACCGCGTCGCCGTCACGCTCGCATCGGGCTCGGTGGGCGGTGTCGTGTCGTACCTCGCCGAGGACGCGGTGGTCTCCGACAACTCCATCACCGGGGCCGCGACCTCCAACGGGTTCGGGGTGCTCCACCAGGGTGCTGGCTCGATCGTGGTCATGGGGAACCGCATCGACCGCATCCGCGTCGCGATCGCCGTGAGCAACTGCACCGGTGGTGCGACGATCATCGGCAACACCGCGCGCGAGTGCGAGTACGGCCTCGACACCTACGGCACGACGGGACGTTCGGTGGTGCAGGGCAATCTGTGGGAGACGAGCAACACGGCACATGCAAACGCGCAGCCGAACACGAGCTACCTCTCCACCCGGCACATGGGTCTCGCCCGGCCGTATGGAGGCCAGTCCGGCGACATCCTCGTCGGGAACGGGCGCCTGTGGGTGAACGACCAGGGCACCTGGCGGTCGACCACCCTCAGCTGAACCGAGGGGCGGGCGCTCGGGAATCGAGTGCCCGCCCGTCGTGGCGTCGGTGTCGCCTCAGCTGCGCGGTGCGTGCGCCGTGTCGGACCCGCTGGCAACGGCCGCTTCGTCGATCGCGGACTGCTCCTCGCCACCGCGGAACTGCGTGCGGTAGAGCTCGGCGTACGCGCCGTCGACCTCGAGGAGCTGCGCGTGCGAGCCCTGTTCGACGATCCGTCCGTTCTCCATCACGAGGATCGTGTCAGCATCGCGGATGGTCGACAAGCGGTGGGCGATGACGAACGAGGTGCGGTCGGAACGCAGCGCGGCCATCGCGTGCTGCACCAGCAGCTCCGTCCGGGTGTCGACGGACGACGTCGCCTCATCGAGGATGAGCAGCTTCGGCTTCGCGATGAACGCACGGGCGATCGTGATGAGCTGGCGTTCACCGGCCGAGACACTGCCGCCGTCCGCGTCGAGCACGGTGTCGTAGCCGTCGGGCAGCTGCCGCACGAAGCGGTCGACCATCGTCGCCTCAGCGGCCTCGACGACTTCCGCGTCGCTCGCGTCGAGTCGGCCGTATCGGATGTTCTCGCGGATCGTCCCCTCGAACAACCAAGCATCCTGCAGCACCATCCCGACCTGCGACCGCAGTTCGGCGCGCGTCAGGGCGGTGATGTCGACGCCGTCGAGCAGGATGCGACCGCCCGTGAGCTCGTAGAAGCGCATGACGAGGTTCACGAGGGTCGTCTTCCCGGCCCCGGTCGGGCCGACGATCGCGACGGTCTGACCCGGTTGCGCGGAGAAGGAGAGGTCCTCGATGAGCGGCTTCTCGGGGTCGTAGCTGAAGGAGACGTCGTCGAACTCGACGTGGCCGTCGGTGTGCTCGGGCAGGTGTGCGTCCGCGGTCTCCGGGTCCTGTTCCTCGGCGTCGAGCAGCTCGAAGGTGCGCTCGGCGGACGCGACGCCCGACTGCAGCTGGTTCGCCATGCCGGCGATCTGGCTGAGCGGCTGCGAGAACTCACGCGAGTACTGGATGAACGCGGTCGCGTCGCCGAGGGTCATCTGGCCGGAGGCGACCCGGAGGCCGCCCACGACGGCGATGAGCACGTAGGACAGGTACGACACGAAGGTCATCGCCGGCATGATCATGCCGGACACGAACTGCGCGCCGAACGCCGCCGTGTAGAGCTTCTCGTTGCGCTCGTCGAACTCGGCGAGCATCTCCTTGTCGCGACCGAAGACCCGCACGAGCTCGAGGCCCGAGAACGACTCCTCGATGTGCCCGTTGAGCGAGCCGGTGTTCTTCCACTGCGCGGTGAAGAGCTTCTGCGACCGTGAGCCGATGACCCCGGCGATCAGTGCGGACAGCGGCAGCGCGATCAGCGCGATGAGTGCGAGCTGCCAGGACACGATGAACATCATCGCCGTGATGCCGAGCACCGTGAGGGCCGACTGCACGAGTTGCGAGAACGCCTGTTGGAGGGCGGTCTGGATGTTGTCGACGTCGTTCGTGACGCGCGACATGAGGTCACCGCGCTGACGGGTGTCGAAGTAGCTCAGCGGAAGGCGGTTGAGCTTGCGCTCGATGTCGCGGCGGAGTGTGTAGACCACGCGCATGACGAGCCCGTTGAGGATGTACCCCTGCGCCCAGTTGAGGATCGACGCGACGATGTACATGCCGAGCACGATGATGATCAGGCGGCCCAGCAGGGTGAAGTCGATGCCCTGGCCCGGGGTGATGTCCGACTTCTCGAGCATGTCGGCGTACTGGTCGTTGCCGGACGCACGTGCCTGGTCGACGACCTGGTCGAGCGTCGCGCCGGCGGGAAGCTGCGAGCCCATCACACCGTTGAAGATCGCGTCCATCGCGAGACCGAGGATCTTCGGGGCGATGACCGTGAGCACGACCGAGAGCACGACGAGCCCGACGACGATGCTCATCTTGACCTTCTCGGGGGCGAGGAGACCGACGAGTCGCTTCGCGGACGGCCAGAACTGCTCGGCCTTCTTCGACGGGGTGCCGCCGAACATGTCGCCGTCGGACTCACCCGGGGTGAACTCCGGTGCGGGCGCCTCCTCTTCGACCGCGTTCAGCTCGGGCGCCTGGGCGGTGTCCTTCGAGGCGCCGGAGGAGCGCTTGTCACGTGGTGAACGGGCCATGGTCACGCCACCCCTTCCACAGCGAGCTGCGATTGGACGATCTCGCGATACGTCTCGTTGGATTCGAGGAGTTCGTCGTGGGTGCCGCGGCCGACGATGCCGCCGTCGTTCATGACGATGATGTGATCGGCCTCGCGGATCGTCGCGATGCGCTGGGCGACGATGATGACGGTCGCGTCGGCGGTGCTGTCGCCGAGGGCTGCCCGGAGTCGGGCGTCGGTGGCGACGTCGAGGGCCGAGAACGAGTCGTCGAAGAGGTAGACCCGGGGCTTCGCGACGAGGGCCCTGGCGATGCACAGGCGCTGACGCTGGCCGCCGGAGACGTTCGTGCCACCTTGGGCGACGCCGTCGTTCAGCATCTTCGGCTTCGCGCGCACGAAGTCCTCAGCCTGCGCGACGTCGAGGGCGCTCCACAGCTCGTCGTCGGTGGCTTCGGGGCGTCCGAATCGGAGGTTCGAGGCGATCGTGCCCGAGAAGAGGTACGGCTTCTGCGGCACGATCCCGACGACCCCGGCGATCTGCTGCCGGGTGAGCTGCGAGACGGGGACGCCGTCGATGGTGACGTGGCCCTGCTGCGGGTCGTAGAGGCGCGGGATGAGCGAGAGGAGCGTCGTCTTGCCGGAGCCGGTCGAGCCGACGATCGCGGTGGTCTTGCCGGGCTCCGCCGTGAACGTGACGTCCGACAGGACCGGTCGCTCCGCACCGGGGTAGCCGAAGGTGACGCCGGTGAACTCGACTCGCCCGACCGATGGTACGCGGATGTCGGTGCTCGTCGGCACGGTGAGGCTCGGCTCGGTGTCGAGGACGCTCTGGATGCGCTCGGCGCACACGACCGCGCGAGGGATCATCATGACCATGAAGACGCCCATCATCACCGAGGTGAGGATCTGGAGCAGGTACTGGAGGAACGCGGTGAGTGAACCGATCTGCATCTGTCCGGCGTCCACCCGCTGGCCCCCGAACCAGAGCACGGCAGCGGTCGCCAGGTGCAGGACCATCATGATGACCGGGAACATGAGGACGAAGATGTTGCCGACCTTGATCGACACGCGGGTGAGCGCCTCGTTCGCGCGGTCGTACCGCTCCGACTCGAACGGTTCGCGGACGAACGCCCGGACGACGCGGATGCCGATGATCTGCTCGCGCAGCACGCTGTTGATGCCGTCGATGCGGTCCTGCATCTGACGGAACAGCGGCATGAGGAGGTACACCAGGAACCCGACGATGATGAACAGCACCGGCACGGAGACCCACACCAGCCACGACAGCCCCGCGTCCTCGCGGAGCGCCATGATGATGCCGCCGACGCACATGATGGGCGCGGACACCATGAAGTTGAGGGTCATGAGGACGAGCATCTGGACCTGCTGGACATCGTTCGTGCCGCGCGTGATGAGCGTCGCGCTGCCGAAGCCGCCGATCTCGAGGGCGCCGAGCGAGTCGACCTTGCGGTAGAACTCCCGGCGCAGGTCGCGGCCGATGGCCATGGCGGTGCGGGCGCCGAAGTAGACACCGCCGATGGCTGCGGCCACCTGGACGAGGCAGACGACCAGCATCGTCATGCCGGTGGACCAGATGAAGTCCGTGTCGCCCCGGGAGACGCCCTGGTCGATGATCTGGGCGTTCAGGCTGGGGAGGTAGAGGGCCGCGATCGTCGAGACGAGCTGCAGCACGAACACCGCGATGACCCAGGCCGCGTACGGCTTGGCGTGTCGGAGGGCGAGGGCGAGGAGGGCCACGTGAGGTCCTTAGACGGTTCGTGTCCGGCGCGGGGTCTCGCGCGGACGGGTGAAGAGGTGGAGCGGGCCTGGCGCGAGACCAGTGCTCCGGGCGGCGGCGCAGCCGGACGGGAGCGTGAGGGACGTGCCCGAGCGACGATACTCCGCACCGGTGACACGGTGGTGTCCTGGTTCGGAATCGTGATGATCTCGGGTCAGTCGACGCCGACGGAGATGGTGTGCCAGCCCTCCGCGCCGTCGGGGACGACGTCGACGGGGGTCTCGCTCTGCGTCTTGCCCGCGGCGTCGGTCGCGCGGACGGCGATGGTGTGGTCGCCGGCCGGCGCGTCCCAGTGGAGCACCCACTGCACCCAGGTGTCGTCGGAGATGGCCGTGGCGAGCGTCGTGTCGAGCCAGTCGCCGTCGTCGATCCGGACCTGGACCCGGTTGACGCCCGTGTGCTGCGCCCAGGCGACGCCGGCGATCGCGACGTTCCCCGCCGCGACACGTCCACCGTTGCGTGGCACGTCGATGCGCGACTCCGTCTTGATGGGCCCGCGCTCCGACCAGCCGCGATCGGTCCAATACGCCCGGGCGTCCGCGTAGCGGGTCACTTCCAGCTCGACGACCCACTTCGTGGCGGAGACGTAGCCGTACAGCCCTGGGACGACCATGCGCACCGGGAAGCCGTGCTGCAGCGGGAGCGGTTGCCCGTTCATCCCGACGGCGAGGAGGCTGTCACGGTCTTCGTCCTGCAGGACCTCGAGCGGCGTGCCGGCGGTGAACCCGTCGATGCTCCGCGAGAGGACCATGTCGGCCCCCGCCTTGGGCTTCGCGCGGGCGAGCAGCTCGCGGATCGGGTATCCGAGCCACAACGCGTTGCCGATGAGGTCGCCGCCGACGGGGTTCGAGACGCAGGTGAGCGTGATGATCGACTCCTGGAGCGGGAGGGCGAGGAGTTCCTCGAATCCGATCTCGACCTCCTGCTCGACCATGCCGGTGATCTTGAGGCTCCACGTCGAGGGGTCGATGTTCGGTACCTGCAGGGCCGTGTCGATCCGGTAGAAGGAGTCGTTCGCCGAGACGACCGGGGTGAGTCCGTCGATGCCGAGTTCGGCTCCGGCCGGGACCGGCGGTGCGGCGACGGCGGCCGTCGGGAGCTTGAGGGCCTTCCGGATGGTCTCCACGGCGACAGCACCGGCCGAGGCGACGCGTGCGCCGACGCCGACGACGAGCGCACCGACCGCGGTGCCGCCCAGCAGGACCAGGAAGGAGCGCCGGGGGAGTTCGGCTCGGGAGGCGCCGACGACCGGCCGGGCTTCGTCCGTGACCGTCGCATCTTCCCAGGTGCGGAGCCGGGTCACGAGCAGTCGCAGTACCAGGATGCCGACCGCCGTGCCGACGAAACTCGGGAACGCCCAGTCGAGGCCCGCGTCCGCGCGGGTGATCGCTGCGACGACCGCGACGACACCGACGACCGCGAGCGCGATGCTCCCGACCACCGGGCGGCGTTCCTCGAGGACACCGATCCCCACGGCGAGGGCCGCGACCACGACACCGAGCACGATGAGCAGCACGAGCTTGTCGTTGGTGCCGAACAGGGCGATGACGAGGTCCTTCACCCAACCGGGCACGAGGTCGATGACGAGCGAGCCCACGGCGAGGAGCGGTGAACTCGCCGGTGCGACGAACGCTGCCACGGCCTCGGCCGAACCGAGCGTGGCGACGGCGGCGACGATGCCGGACACACCGGCGAACAGGGTGCGGCGGCGGGGCTCCATGCCCGTCATGCTACGCCGCGATACCGACCGGATCCCCCGCAGTGGGCCGGTTGTCTCCGGTTCGTCATCATCGTCGACCGGCTAGGGCACCGGTCGCCGCCTTCTCCCCGTACCCTGGGGGGATGACCACAGTCGGGCTCGGAATCCCACGCATCGGGTCGCCGCTCAGGCACATCCCGGACGCTGCCGGACGTCCCGACGTCGACGGCCTCATCGACCGGTTCGGGCGCGTGGCGCGCGACCTCCGGGTGTCGATCACGGAGAAGTGCTCCCTGCGCTGCACCTACTGCATGCCCGAGCAGGGCCTCCCGGCGATCGCCCGCGACGACCTGCTGACGCCGACCGAGATCGGCCGCCTCGTCGAGATCGCCGTCCGCGACCTCGGCGTGCACGACATCCGCTTCACGGGCGGCGAGCCGCTCATGCGCCCCGACCTCGCGGAGATCATCGCCCGCAGCTCCGCGGTCGCCGGCGACGCCTCGATCTCCATGACGACGAACGGCATCGGACTCGACAAGCGCGTCGACGAGCTCGTGGCCGCCGGGCTCACCCGCGTGAACATATCCCTCGACACCGTCGACCGCGACCACTTCGCGCGGCTCACGCGTCGCGACCGCCTCCCCGCCGTCCTGGCCGGCATCGAGGCCGCCAAGCGCGCCGGGCTGACGCCGCTGAAGATCAACGCCGTCCTCATGCGCGACACGCTCGACGGTGCGGTCGCCCTGCTCTCCTGGGCGATCGAGAACGGCTGCCGCCTCCGCTTCATCGAGCAGATGCCGCTGGACGCCGACGAGGCCTGGGTACGCGAGAACATGGTCGACGCGGCCGAGTTGCTCGACGTCCTCGGCTCCCGCTTCACGCTCACCGCTCCGCATCGCGAGGATCCTTCCGCTCCGGCCGAGGAGTGGCTCGTCGACGGTGGCCCGGCGACGGTCGGCATCATCGCATCGGTCACGCGCTCGTTCTGCGACGACTGCGACCGCACTCGGCTCACGGCCGAGGGGACGATCCGCTCCTGCCTCTTCGGCGACGACGAGACCGACCTGCGGGGCATGCTGCGCTCAGGAGCCGACGACGTCGAGATCGCGGACCGCTGGCGCGCGGCGATGTGGCACAAGCAGGCCGGGCACCGCATCGCGTCGCCCGACTTCGTCCGTCCGGAGCGGAGCATGGGGGCGATCGGTGGCTGAGACGACGACGCTGCAGGTGCTCGTGCGCTACTTCGCTGCTGCCGAGGAGGCCGCCGGCGTCCCCGAGGAGTCCTTGCCGGCGGTGGCGACGGTGGGCGAGCTGAAGTCCGTCCTGCTCGAGCGCTACGGTGACGCGATGGCCAAGGTGCTCGCGTCGGGCTCGTTCCTCGTCGACGGCGTGGTCAGTCGCGACGACGCCCGTCCGCTCGGCGCCCGGGTCGACGTCCTCCCGCCCTTCGCCGGCGGCTAGGACGGCGACAGCATGCGGATATGTACAAAATCTGACGATTTGCCATAAACGGTTTCTTTTCGCATCATTCTGGATGAATGAGCGAGATGACCATCAGTGAGGCCCGCGGCAAGTTGAGCGCGCTCGTGGACGCTGCACATCGTGAGCCCGTCTACCTCACCCGTCGTGACCAGGCGGTCGCGGCGATCGTCGACCCGGAGCAGTTGCGCCACCTCCTCGAGGACGCGGAGGAGCTGGCCGACATCCGTGCTGTCGATGCCGCGTGGGAAGGGGCCGAACACCTCGGTGAAGTGCCGGTGCCCTGGGACGAGGTCAAGCGGGAGCTCGGTCTGGCGTGAGCTATCAGGTCCAACTGCTGCCGTCCGCGGTCCGAGCGATCCGCAAGCTGCCGCCGGAGGCGAAGCGCCGCATCCAAGCGGTTCTGGAACTGCTCGCCGAAGATCCCGCCCGCCCGCTGCGAAGCGCCTCGTCGCGCGACCCGAATGGCGAGTGAGGACCGGCGACTACCGCGTCCTGTACCGGATCGACGACGAGGTGTTGACGGTGGTGGTCGTCGACGCCGGACATCGGCGTGAGATCTACCGGTGACTGGAACGGGGCCGTCGGACGATCGGAAAGCGCCGGTCGCATCGAAGCGGACCGTCTAGGACGCTGCCGACGGGTGGCGTTCGGAGAGCGCTCGGGCGGCACGGGCCTGCAGCCATCGGACGAGGTCCAGGACGCCGCGCGTCCGGGTGTCCGCGGACGCGTCGTCGCCGCCGCCCATCGCGTCGATTCCGGGGATGCTGTCGACCGGGTAGTCGTCGAGTCGCTCGCATCGCATCCGCCAGTCCGGGAACTGGCGGAACGGCACGGTCTCCTCGTTCAGGATGCGCATGTCCGTGTGGCGTGGGTCCCGACGGAGACTCGCCAGGAGCGCGGAGATGCCCGCCTCCGGTCCTTCCACCACCTGGAAGAAGTCGTCGCCGCGCACGGCGAGCATGCCGGTGAGCCCGGAGAGCTCGTTGTTCGCGCGGCTCTCGAGGAGCAGGGCTTCGAGTGACGTCTGCGTCAGCGGGGTGGCGGCCCGGCTCACGTACGTCACCGATCGGACCGGCGCTTCAGCATGCATCACGATTCGCACAGTACATGGTCGGTGGGCTGACTTCGTCCCCCCGATCGGGTCTACCCAGGATCTTGCCCCTCGGCGGGCGGTGAGGGGACCGCTTCATCGTGAGGCATGCCAGGCGCGACGGGCCACCCCGGCCGCCCGGAACAGCAGGACGAGTGAGGAGATCGCGCCGACGACGGTCGCCAGGAACGCCACGAGCGCGAGCGCCTGGAGCAGTTCGCCGATCGAGGACGACCGGCCGACGTACGGCGGGATCTCGTCGGACACGGTGTTCCCGACGCCGAAGCCGGCGACGAACATGGCCAGGAGACCGAGCCAGACGAGCATCGATCCGAGGGTCGCGACGTGGACCCAGTGTGTGCCGAGCCGCCCGCGCCATCCGAAGGAGGTGAACACCAGGATGGCGGTGAGGCCGAGCAGGAACGCGATCGCGACACCGACGAGGCCGACGGTCAGGGTGGTGGGTGTGAACACCCCGTAGATCGCCTCGAGGCCGTATGAGTCGTCCGTCATCGCGAGCGGTGCCCAGATCAGTTCCTCGACGGGAGCCAGCACCAGCATCACCGACGCGGCGATCGCCCAGACGACGACGGCGATGCGCTGAGCGCGAAGGTCACGGTGCGCGTCGGTCGTCTGCATGGACTCCACGCTAGGCGCTCGGCGACGGCGGGTCGTCATCCCGCCGATGCGTCCTCCGGTGACGGTGCGGCACCGAGCAACGCCAGTCGCTTCGCCAGGTAGGGCGCGGTGCGGCTGTCGGGGTCTGCGGCGACGGCGTCCGGGGTGCCCGCGGCCACGATGCGTCCACCAGCGTCGCCACCGGACGGTCCGAGGTCGATCACCCAGTCGGCCGCCGCGACGACGTCCATCTCGTGCTCGACCACGACGACCGTGTCGCCGGAGTCGACGAGCGCGTTCAACTGCGCCAACAGACGACGGACGTCGGCCGGGTGGAGGCCCGTCGTCGGCTCGTCGAGGAGGTAGAGGGTGTGACCGCGTCGCACCCGTTGGAGTTCCGTCGCGAGCTTGATGCGCTGCGCCTCGCCGCCCGACAGTTCGGTGGCCGGCTGGCCGAGCCGCAGGTACCCCAGGCCGACCTCGAGCAGGGTGCGGAGGCTGCGCGCCGCCGCCGGGACGGCCGCGAGGAACTCGGCCGCCTGCTCGACGGTGAGTGCGAGGACGTCTGCGATCGACTTCCCGTCGTAGGTGACCTCGAGGGTCTCGGCGTTGTACCGGGCGCCGTCACAGGTCGGGCACTTGCCGTAGCTGCCGGGCAGGAACAGCAGTTCGACCGACACGAAGCCCTCGCCGAGGCAGGTCTCGCAGCGACCTCCCGCGACGTTGAACGAGAAGCGTCCGGCCGTGTAGCTGCGCTCGCGGGCGAGGTCCGTGGCGGCGAAGGCCGCGCGGACGGCGTCGAAGAGGCCGGTGTAGGTCGCGAGGTTCGACCGCGGCGTTCGACCGATGGGCTTCTGGTCGACCCGGACGAGGCGGTCGACGTGCTCGAGCCCTCGCGCGCGGCGGACGGTGAGCGTGTCCGCGTGTCCGTCCGGCACCGTCGCCTCCGCCAGGCCGGAACCCTCGGCCGCATCCGGATCGGTGGGTACCTCGTCGTCATCGTCTGCGACGTCGTCCGCACCCCGACCGTCTGCGCGCAGGTGATCGCGCACGACGTCGCGGAGGACGCGGCTCACGAGGGTCGATTTGCCGGAACCGGAGACACCGGTGACGGCGACGAAGGTCCCGAGGGGGATCGAGGCGTCGACGCCGGCGAGGTTGTGGAGCGTGATGCCCTCGACGTCGAGCCAGTCGCGCGCCTCACGGAGTGCCCGTCGCGCGGGGGCAGGACCGTGCTGTTCGGGGAAGAGGAACGGGCGGGTCGCCGACGCCTCGACCTCGGCGAGACCCTCGACGGCGCCGCTGTAGAGCACGTCGCCGCCACCCTCGCCCGCGCCGGGGCCGACGTCGACGATCCAGTCCGCGTTCCGGACGACGTCCATGTTGTGCTCGACGACGTAGACCGAGTTGCCCGAGCGCTTCAGCTGCTCCAGCACCTCGAGGAGGGGCTCCGCGTCGGCCGGGTGCAGACCCGCTGACGGCTCGTCGAGGACGTAGACCACGCCGAAGAGCCCGGAGCGCAGTTGGGTCGCGAGCCGGAGCCGCTGCATCTCGCCGGGCGAGAGCGTGGTCGTCACGCGCCCGAGGCCGAGGTAGCCGAGCCCGAGGTCGGTGAGCACGCGGATGCGCGCGAGAAGATCGGTCGTGATGGCGACAGCGACGTCGGTGCGCTCGCCGGAGAGCGTGGTCGGGAGTGCGGGCGCCGCGTCGGTCAGCTCCGTGGTGGGCCGGAGGACCTCGGCGAGCTCCGTCATCGGCAGGGCGTTGAGCTCGGCGATCGTACGGCCGGCGAAGGTGACCGCGAGCGCCTCGCGGCGAAGTCCCGTGCCGTGGCAGAGCGGGCACGGACCCGAGCGCACGAACTGGAGCACCTTGTTCCGCATCATCTGGCTCTTGGAGTCGGAGAGGGTGTGGAAGACGTACTGCTTGGCGCTCCAGAACATGCCGTTGTACGGCTTCGCGACGCGGTCGCGCTGCGGCGTGATCTGCACGACCGGCTGCTCCTCGGTGAAGAGGATCCAGTCCCGGTCCTCTTGGTCGAGCTCCCGCCAGGGTCGGTCGACGTCGTATCCGAGCGCGATGGTGATGTCGCGGAGGTTCTTCGCCTGCCAGGCTCCCGGCCACGCGGCGATCGCGCCCTCGCGGATGCTCAGCGACGGGTCCGGCACGAGGGACTCCTCGGTGACCGTGTGCGCGACGCCGATGCCGTGGCACTCCGGGCAGGCGCCCACGGCGGTGTTGGGGGAGAAGGCGTCCGAGTCGAGACGGGTCGTGAACCCCTCGGGGAAGGTGCCGGCGCGCGAGAAGAGCATGCGGAGCGAGTTCGAGAGCGTGGTCACCGTACCGACGCTGGATCGCGAGCTGGGGGCGCCGCGTCGCTGCTGCAGGGCGACCGCCGGTGGCAGGCCGGAGATCGAGTCGACGTGCGGGTCGTGGCCCTGCTGGATCAACCGCCTGGCGTACGGGGCGACGGACTCGAGGTACCGCCGTTGCGCCTCGGTGAAGATGGTGCCGAACGCGAGCGACGACTTGCCCGAGCCGGAGACCCCGGTGAAGGCGACGATCGCATCGCGCGGCACGTCGACGTCCACGTTGCGGAGGTTGTTCTCGTTGGCTCCCCGGACGCGGACGAACGGGTCGGATGCTTCGGGGGCGTGTTCGGGCATCAGATCACCCTACGTCGCCGCGGTCCGGTGGGCGACCGGTTGACGTGCCCCGCCCGATGCGCGACGTCGGAGGTCGGAGGCAGGATCGTCCTCATGACTCGTGAACGTTCCTGGCGCGGCTGTGTCTTCATCGGCGTGAGCCTCGACGGGTTCATCGCAAAGCCGGACGGCGACCTCGGCTGGCTCACCGAGCTCGAGCCGCGGGATCATGCCGCGGATGCGCCAGGGCAGCACCCGGCGCTCGACTGGGACTCGTTCTTCCCGACGATCGACACCCTTGTGATGGGCCGCACCACCTACGACACCGTGCTCGGCTTCGGCGAGTGGCCGTTCGAGGGCAAGCGGGTCGTCGTGCTGAGCACCACGCTCGAGGCCGGGGACGACCGCATCACGGTCGCCGGGTCGCTCGACGAGACGGTCACCCTGCTCGATGAGGCCGGGGCCGGCCGCGTCTACATCGATGGCGGCAGGACCATCCAGGCGTTCCTCGGTGCGGGCCTCGTCGACGAGATCACCGTGTCGGTCGCGCCGGTGCTCATCGGCTCGGGCGCCCGCCTCTTCGGTGACCTCGCCGCCGACGTCCGCCTGCGGCTCCGCGGCACCCACGCGACGCCCGAGGACGGGCTCGTGCGCATCACCTACGACGTGCTGCCACGCTGACAGCTCGATTCGCCCCGAATGGTCGCCCATGCTTCGTGCGTGCGACCACTCGGGGCGAATCGAGCAGGGGTCGCTACAGGCCGACCCACTCCGTCTCACCGTCGGCCAGGTGCTGGCGCTTCCAGATGGGGACGGTGCGCTTGATCTCCTCGACCAGACGCTCGCAGGCGGCGAACGCCTCGGCCCGGTGCGCAGCAGCGACGGCGGCGACGAGCGCCAGGTCGCCGACGACGAGCGACCCGACGCGGTGCGCTGCCGCCACTCGGAGGCCGGTCTCCGCGGCGACCGTCCGGCAGCAGTCCTCGAGGAACCGTTGGGCGTCGGGGTGAGCACGGTAGTCGAGGGCGTCGACCGCCTCGCCGTGGTCGTGGTCGCGTACGATCCCTCGGAAGGCGACGAGTGCGCCGTTGGCGGGCGCCGCGACGAAGTCCTCGATCGCGTGCGCGTCGAGGGGCGACTCCGAGATGAGCGCCAGGACCTCGGGAACCGTCGACTCACTCATGCGCGCCACCTCCGGCGATCTGGGCGACGAGGTGGTCGAGCAGGCCGTCGAGGACTGCGAGCCCGTCCTTCACGCCACCGGTCGATCCGGGCAGGTTCACGACGACGGTCCCGCCGGAGACCCCAGCGAGCCCGCGACTGAGCGCCGCGGTCGGGGTCTTGGTCGACCCGAGGGTGCGGATCGCCTCCGCGATGCCGGGCAGCTCGCGGTCGAGGTGCGGCTGCGTGGCCTCCGGGGTGCGGTCGCTCGGCGAGAGGCCGGTGCCGCCCGTGGTGATGAGCACCGCGGGCGCGGCGTCCAGGGCTGCCGTGATCGCGAGGTGCACGTCGGCGTCGGAGACGACCGTCACCGCATCCACCGCGTAGTCGTGTTCCGACAACCAGGCGGAGATGCGCGGCCCCGTGAGGTCCTCGCGCGTGCCGGCGGCGCCGGCGGTCGACGCGACGATGACGGCCGCGGTTCGCGGGCGGACCGTTCGAGCGACAGTGGGTTCGATCGGCCCCGGACCTTCAGGCGTCCAGTTCCCCCGCTTGCCGCCGGACTTCTCCAGCAGCCGGATGTCGCCGAGGACCGAGGCCGGGTCGACGGCCTTGACCATGTCGTGCAGGGTCAGGCCGGCGATCGACGCTGCCGTCAGGGCCTCCATCTCGACCCCGGTCTGGCCGGTCGTCTTCGCCGTCGCGGTGATGACGATGGAGTCCCTGGTGAATGCGAAGTCGAGGCTCACGGACGACAGCGCGAGCTGGTGGCACAGCGGGATGAGCTCGCTCGTGCGTTTGGCCCCCGCGATCCCCGCGATGCGGGCGGTCGCGATGACGTCCGCCTTCGGCAGGCCGTCCGCCTGGACGAGCGCGATCACGTCTGGTCGTGTGGTGAAGGTCGCCGTCGCCGTCGCGACCCGCTTCGTCGTGGCCTTGTCGCCGACGTCGACCATGCGTGCGCGGCCGTCGTCGTCGAGGTGTGTGAGCCCGGTCATAGTGTCCATGCTTCCACAGCGTCACCGGCGTCGAGCTCGAGGGTGTCCTCCGGGATCACGATCAGCACGTCGGAGGCCGCGAGCCCGGCGACGAGGTGCGAGCCGGGGCCCGCGACCGGTTCGACCCTGCCGTCGCCTCGTCGGCGTCCGCGGAGGAATTGGCGCTTGCCGGGCACCGAACGCACGGCGACCGCGAGTTCGGCCGGCACACGCGACGCCTGCGGCAGCCCGGCGACCCGGCGGAGGACCGGAGCGACGAAGACCTCGAACGAGAGCTGGGTGCTCACCGGGTTGCCGGGGAACGCGATGATCGGGACGCCGCGGTAGGCCCCGAGCGCCTGAGGCCCACCGGGCTGCATCGCGACCGAGCCGATCCAGCCGCCCAATGGCCCGAGGACGTCACGGACCACCTCGTGCTCGCCCATCGAGATCCCGCCGGAGGTGAGGATGAGATCGACCTCGCCGTGGAGGTCGTCGAGCAGGGCGAGCAGGACGTCGGCATCGTCGACGACGCGCGCACGAGCGGCGACCTCGGCTCCGGCTGCGACGACGGCGGCCGTCAGCGCGGTCCCGTTGGAGTCGAAGGTCTGGCCGAGCGTCGGTGTCTCGCCGGGCTCGACGAGTTCGGCACCGGTCGTGACGATCGCGACCCGCACCCGTCGACGCACCTCGACGGTCGTGATCCCGGCAGCAGCCAACACGGCGAGGTGTCGTGAGGCGAGGCGCACGCCGGCTGGCAGCAGCTCCTCACCGGCGCGGACGTCACTCCCGCGCTCCCGGACGAACAGCCCCACCGCGCGCTCGCCACCGCCGCGCGCAGGACCGAGGAGGACGGTCTCGACACCGTCCTGATCCGTCTCGACCTCGCTCTCCTCGACCGGCACGACGACGTCCGCACCCGGCGGAACGACCGCGCCCGTCATGATGCGCACCGAGGTCCCCGGCTCGAGCGGCGCAGGGTCGATCGGGCGCGCGGCGATCTCACCCACCACGCGCAGCCGCGTCTCATCGCCCGTGAGGTCTGCTGCCCGAACCGCGAAACCGTCCATCTGCGAGTTGCGGAACAGCGGCAGGTCGACCGGCGACGGTACTGCCACGGCGGTCACCCGAGCTGCGGCCTCGTCGATCGGCACGCGCTCGACGCCCGTGTCGGTCACCTCGTCGAGGAGGGCGGCGACGTCGGAGGCATGTTGCTCGACGGTCTTCCGACTCGTGGGCGCTGGCGTCGTCATGGTGGTTCCCGTCGTCGAGGTCGGTCGGTGGGGCTGCACAGGGTGTTCGGAGCCGCGGTCAGTAGCGGGGGACGGTCGGATCCACGAGGCGTGACCATGCGTCGATACCGCCCTCGAGATGGACGGCGGAGTAGCCGCGCTCGAGGAGCAGTCGGAGCGCTGACTCGGACCGGATGCCGTGATGGCAGTAGACGACCACGGGCGTCTCGACGTCGAGACCGTGGAGCATCTCCGTGAGCGAGCCGAGCGGCATGAGCGTCGAACCGGGCAACCGGGCGATCTCCGCCTCCCACGGCTCCCGGACGTCGAGCAGCACGGCCTCGTCCTCGCTCGCCGCGAGCTGCGGTGCGGTGATCGTGCGACCGCCGTGTCGCGGCTCGTGGGGTGCTGCGGCTGCGGCGCTCGGCGCATCCCCTCCTGGCGTCCGGTGCAGGTGCTCATCGAGCGACACCTGCCGGGCACCCGCGGGGTCGCGCTCGTACCGGAGTTCGCGGAACCCGCCGCTCAGCCCGTCGAACATCGTCACCCGGCCGAGCGAGAGGGTCCCGACCCCGGTGAGCACCTTGATCGCCTCGGTGGCCATGATCGACCCGATGACCCCGACCGTGGTGGGCAGGACGCCGCCGGCCTCGCAGGAGAGCACCGAACCGTCCGTCGGCGGGTGGGGGAAGAGGTCGCGGTAGCGCGGGCCGCGAGACGACCAGCTGAGCCCGGCCTGCCCGCCGTACTGCGAGACCGCACCCCAGACGAGCGGGACGTCGGCGAGCGTCGCCGCGTCGTCGACCAGGTAACGGGTCTCGAAGTTGTCGCTGCCGTCGATGACGAGGTCGATCTCCGCGTCGGCCAGGAGGCCCATGATCTCGCCGGGTCCGAGGCGGAAGCGGTGCCGGAGGATCGTCGCATCGGTGTTGACGGCGAGGGCGCGGTCGGCGGCGGAGTCGACCTTCGGCCGGCCGACGTCCGCGGTGCTGTGGACGGTCTGCCGATGCAGGTTGCTGAGCTCGACCGTGTCGTCGTCCACGAGGTGGATAGCGCCGTCACCGGAACCGACACCGGCAGCTGCGAGCGCCGGGATGACGATGCTGCCGAGGCCGCCGGCGCCGACGATCAGCACCCGCGCATCGGCGAGGCGCTGTTGCGCCGCTGGTCCGAACCCGGGGAGGGCGAGCTGCCTGGCGTACCGCGCGGTCGAGGACATGGGCCGATTATCCCACCGGCACGGAGAGCTTCATTCGCCCAAGTTTGGGCGCGGGAGCAATCACTCGCCCAAACATGGGCGAATGGGATGGATGCGGGAGGCCGATCAGACCGGCTTGACGGGCGTGCGCAGGAGGCAGAAGGCGTTGCCCTCGGGGTCGGCGAGGACGTGCCACGACTCGTCGCCCGTCTGCCCGATGTCCGTCGGGCGTGCACCGAGGGCCAGCAGGCGCTCGAGCTCGGCGTCCTGGTCGCCGTCGGTCGGGCTGACGTCGATGTGGAGCTTCGACTTCGGCTGCGGCGGGTCGTCGCTGCGGCTGAGGATGATGGTCGGCTGCGATCCACCGAAGCCGTCCCGCGCTCCGATCTCCACCCCGTCCTCGTCTCGGTCGAGCACGACGAAGTCGAGGACCTCGCACCAGAAGCGGGCGAGCGCTTCCGGATCGCGGCAGTCGAGGACGAGTTCACTGATGCGGCATGACATGACGGCACGCTACCCCGCACGCGTCGTGCGGCGGAACCCGTTGCGGATCGGCTAGGACTCGTCCCCAGCGGTCTCGGCCCAGTTGGTCAGGGTGATCACGAAGCCGCGGACGAGGCGGTCGAAGCTCCGGTCGAGGTCTCGGTCGAGGCCGAAGGATCCCGCCGCCTCGAGCGAGACGAAGCCGTGCAGGGTGGAGCGGAACGCGCGGATCGCGTCGATGGCATCGTCGCCGCGGAGTTCGTAGGCCGTGAGGACGTCGGTGATGACCTGGATGGCGCCGAGCGATGCAGCCGTGTCCTCCTCGTCCTCCGGCCCGGCGATCCACTGCGCAGCCGTGTAGCGTGCCGGGTGCTCCAGGGCCCACTCCCGGTAGGCCCCGGCCATCACCGTGATCGCGTCCGCGCCCGAACGGCCGACGGCGGCACGCAGCAGGACGTCGCCGAGCTCGCCCTTCGCTTGGAGGGAGATGCTCCGGCGGAGTCCGGCGAGTGAGTCGAGGTGCTTGTAGAGCGAGGGCTGCCGGACGCCGAGCCGTTCGGCGAGGGCGGCGAGGGTCAGCCCCTCGAGCCCGACCTCGTCGGCGAGTTCAGCCGCTTCGTCCACCACGCGCGCGCGGCTGAGTCCCGCCCTAGGCACGGTGCAGCGCCGTCTGGAGGAAGCCGAGGACGGCCTGCGAGGTGACCTCGGGCTGCTGGGCCTGCGGGTAGTGGCCGGCGTCCTCGACGAGGACGACCTCCGCCTGCAGCGTGTCGCCGATCCAGCGGGCCTCGGCCGCGGGGTCGGGGAAGTCGGGGTCCTTGGTGCCCATGATCACGAGCGTCGGAGCGCTCACGCCGGGGAGCGCAGCCTCGGCTGGGGCGTGGTCGGTCTGTCTCGTCGTCTGCGAGAAGGCCTTGCCGTAGGCGGGTCGACGCAGGCTCGCGAAGACGTCGGCGAGGTAGTCGTCGAAGTCGACCGGCTTCCGGCCCGCGTTCAGCGTGGGGAGGTAGGCCTTCCAGACCCGTGCGATCCACAGCGGAGCCATCATGGCGCGGAAGACCGCCTGCATGACGGCGCCCGCCTTCGGGTTGCGGACGAAGGGCCCGACGAGGACGAGACCGGACACGTCGTCCGGATGCTCCGCGGCGACGATCACTCCCGCGCCGGCAGCGAGGGAGTTCCCGATGATGACGGCCGGGGCGCCGAGGTCGCGGATGAGGGCGTGGACGTCCGAGGCGGTCGCGACGTCGCCGTACGAGGAGAACGTCGTGTCGCTGTCGCCGTGACCACGGAGGTCGGTGGAGGCGACGCGGTACCCGGCCTGGACGAGCGCGGGAGCGAGGAAGCGGTAGGAGGAGCGGAGCTCGCCCATTCCCGGGACGAGGACGACGAGCGGGCCGTCGCCCTGGATCTCGTAGGCGATCTTGCCCTCGGGACGGTCGAGGTAGCGGGTGGCAGGCCCTGTCGATGCCGGCTTCGTGTTCATGAAGCTAGTCTGCATCGCCGTTTGGCTAATGTCAATAGCTTTCAGGGTTACGTTCATTCGCCCATCTTTGGGCGACAGAAGCTCCGTTCGCCCAAGAATGGGCGAACGAGTGGGGGAGGTGCGTCAGCCGAGGTCCGTCCACCAGCGGACGCCGTCGAGGGTGACGCGCGTGGTCTCCTCGTGATGGAGGACGACGAGCAGGACGTCGTCGCAGTGCCGACAGCGCACCACCCACGCGTCCGGGGTGCCGAACACCAGCTCCGCGGCGAGGGGCGAGACGTCGCGGCACCCGAGGCACTGCGACATCGTCCCGCTCGGGTCGGAGCCGGTCAGTTCCGACAGGGTGCCGGCGAGGACGTTCCCGTCCAGATGCGAGGTCATCACGCGCCTCCGAACCGCTCGGTCTTGATGCGGGCGGGATCATGGCCGATCGCGACCAGGGTGTCGGCGACCGCCTCGACGAAGCCGGTCGGTCCGCAGACGAACACCGACGGGGCCTCGCCGCCGGTGACCTCGAGCGCCTGCAGGTCGGCCGCGACCAGTCGGCCGGCGGGACGAGGCCAGCCGTCGGGCGCTCGCCGGGTGTAGATCCAGGTGACCTCGACCCCGGTCGCCGCAGCGAGCTCGTCGGCGAAGAAGGCGTCCTGCGGTGAGCGGACCGAGTACACGAGTCGGAACGGCGTCGTACTCCCGGCCGCCTCGTGCGCTCGCACCATCGCCATGAGCGGCACGATGCCAGACCCGCCGCCGATCAGGAGGACCGGCTCTGTGTCCTCGGGGCGCCAGACGAACCAGCCGCCCAGCGGTCCACGCACCTCGACCTGGTCGCCGACCTCGATCGCGTCGACGAGGAACGGGGAGACCTCGCCGTCGGGGACTCGGTCGACGGCGATCTCGATGCGGTCACCGGCGTCCGCCGAGGCGATCGAGTAGGAGCGCACCGCCTGGTAGCCGTCGGGGGCGGTGAGGCGGACGTCGGCGTGCTGCCCGGCGAGGTTCCCGCCCCAGCCGGGGGCGTCCAGGACGAGGCTGCGCCCCGATGGGGTCAGGCGCGTCGCCGTGACCACCGTGGCCGCTTTCCAGACGTCGACATGGCCCGTGCGCCTCACGAGTACCGCTGTTCGAGCCAGGGATCACCGTAGGCGTGGTAGCCGTTCTGCTCCCAGAACCCCGGCTCGTCGTCCTGCTGCATGACGAGGCCGCGGATCCACTTCGCGCTCTTCCAGAAGTAGAGGTGCGGGATGAGGAGTCGCGCCGGGCCGCCGTGCTCCGCGGCGAGCGGCTCGCCGTCGAAGCCGGTGGCGATCCAGGCCTTGCCGTCCAGGAGGTCGTCGAGTGGGAAGTTGGTCGTGTAGCCGCCGTAGGAGTGGGCCATCACGAAGTCGTAGCCGCTCTCGACCTCGGCGAAGAGCGTGTCGAGTGAGACGCCCTGCCAGCTCGTGCCGAGCTTCGTCCAGCGGGTCACGCAGTGGATGTCGCGGGTGATGTCGTCCTGCTGGAGGGCCTGCATGGCCGGCCAGTCCCAGCGGTGGGTCTCGCCCGTCTCCGTCCGGATCTGGAACTCCCACTCATCGGTGTCGATCCGCGGTGTGGGTCCGGCGGACAGCACCGGGAAGTCCTCGGTGAGGAACTGACCGGGCGGGAGTCGATCGTCCTGCTCCCGTGCCCGTCCTCCGAAACCGCGTGTGAACACCGCCATGTCGACCTCCTCAGGATGGTCATCACCCTAGTGAGCAGGTGTCGGTGAAGCCAGGCCCTTCTGGGGAAACCGAGCGATACCGGTCTCGCTCAGCCGGTGATGAGGTTCGACAGCGCGTCGATGGAGTGGACGACGGCGAGGGCGCCGGTGGCCTCCGCCGGTGAGCCGTAGCCCCACTCGACGAGGATCGTCGGGATCCCGTGCGCAGCTGCGCCCTCGATGTCGTGGAGGCGGTCGCCGACCAGCACGGTGCGGGAGGTGTCGACGCCGGCGGCCGTGAGGCGTCGGAGGGCCTCGCCGACGACGTCGGCCTTGCTGCTGCGGACCTCGTCCTCGGAGGCGCCCGTGACGACGGTGAAGTACTGGCTCAGACCGAAGTGATCGAGGATCGTGTTCGCCTGCGACTCGGGCTTCGAGGTCGCGAGCCCGATCGGGATCCCGGCCTCGGAGATCCGTGCGAGCAGCCCGGCGACGCCCGGGAACACCGCGGTGCCGACCTCGGCGCCCTCGATGGCGACCTGGCGGCGGTATTCGGTGAGGGCAAGCTGCGACTGCAGTGGGTCCATGCCCGCGAAGTCGCGGAAGGAGTCGAGCAGCGGCGGGCCGACCCAACGCAGCAGCGATTCGTCGGACGGCACGACGGCACCGACGTTCGCCAGGGTCGTCCTCATGCGGGAGATGATGCCGGGGGCCGAGTCCACGATCGTGCCGTCGAGGTCGAACAGCACGCAGGACCAGCTGCGGTGGAAGGACACGGTCGTACTCGCGAGGTAGAGATCGGTCACACGCTCCATCCTACGGTGGCACCTCCGGTCGGGGTCGATGCCCAGCGCGGTGCGCTGATGTGAGCGCGGGCGTGGCGGCGTGAGTGTGGGTGTCCGGGCGTGAGTGCGCGCGCCGCGGCCTGAGCGCGGTGCCAGTGCGTGGGCGCGGGTCTCCGGAGGGGCGCGCTCACGTGTGTGCCCCGCGCTCGCGTCAGCGCACCGCGCTGGCCGCACCCACCAGCAGGGTTGTCAACCGGTTGCCAGAGCCGTAGGCTGACAGTGCCGGCAGCCCGACTGTCTGGTTCCCGATGACGAGAACGAACGCGAAGGCGGAAGCGCACGTGAATGCACAACACCCGGTGAGCTGGACCCTGTCGGGCTTCGGCGACGAGATCGACGCCGACCCGACGACGCAGATCGCCGTGCTCGAGGCGCTCGGGGCATCGCACATCGAGGTTCGGAGCGCGTGGGGCGTCAACATCATCGACCTCGACGCCGACCAGCTCGCCCGACTCGGTGCGCAGCTGCAGCAGTCCGGCATGGGCGTGTCCGCCATCGGATCGCCGATCGGCAAGGTCGACGTAGCCCTCGACGCCGAGCTGGAAGTCGCCCGCCTCGCGCGCGCGATCGCCGCTGCACACGCCCTCGGGACCCCGAACATCCGCATCTTCTCCTTCTTCCGCGGCGAGGGCGTGCCGGTGGAGGCCACCCGCGACGACGTCCTGGTCCGCATGCGCCTGCTCGCCGATCTGGCCGAGCGTGAGGGGATCGTGCTCCTCCACGAGAACGAGAAGGACATCTACGGCGACGTCCCGGAACGCATCCTCGACCTCGTCGAGTCCGTCGGATCGCCCGCGCTGCGGCTCGCCTGGGACAACGCGAACTTCGTCCAGGTGGGTGTGGTCCCGTTCGACGACGGCTACGCGATGCTGCGCCCGTACCTCGACTACCTGCAGGTCAAGGACGCGGTCGCCGAGAGCGGCCAGGTCGTGCCGTCCGGCGAGGGCGACGGGCAACTGCGTGAAACGCTCACGGCGTTGCGCGACGACGGCTACGCCGGGTTCGCGTCGCTCGAGCCGCACCTCGCAGACACCCACGCGCTCGGCGGCTTCTCCGGTCCCGCCTCGTTCGGCGTGGCCGCCCGGGCCTTCCGGAGGCTCACCGACGAGCTGGGGATCGAGCTGCGATGAGCCGCGGGCCCGCACCCGTCCTCCGTCGCGTCGCCGTGATCGGGTGCGGCGACATCGCAGCCCTCCACCTCGCGGCGATCGAGACGGTCCCCGGCGCGCAGCTCGTGGCGGTGTGCGACGTCGACGACGGCCGGCTCGATGCGGCGATGGCTGCGACGGGTGTCCCGGGCTTCACCGACCTCGATCGACTGTTCGACGAGGCACGACCCGACGTCGTCCACATCTGCACCCCGCACCACCTGCACGCCGACCAGGCGATCCGGGCGCTCGAGCGCGGGATCAGCGTCATCCTCGAGAAGCCCCTCGCCCACACGCGCGAGGAGGCCGAGCGGCTCCTGGCCGCGGCGGAGCACAGTCGCGCGAAGATCGCGGTGTGCTTCCAGAACCGCTACAACCAGCCGGCGGAGCGCGCCAAGGAACTGCTCGACTCGGGTGAGCTCGGCGCAGTGCTCGGCGCCTCGGCGGTCGTGCCGTGGCATCGGACGGCGGCCTACTACGAGGATCGCCCGTGGCGCGGTCGCTGGGACACCGGCGGCGGCGGACTCCTCATGAACCAGGCGATCCACACGATCGACCTCGTGCAGTGGTTGGTCGGCGACCCGATCGAGGCGACGGGATCGATCGCCACTCGCGCGCTCGCCGAGGTGATCGAGGTCGAGGACACGGCCGAGTTGCGCATCGTGCACGCGGGTGGCGCGACGAGCACGGTCTACGCGACGGTCGCGGGGGTCGCGAACCTGCCGGTGACGATCGACGTCGTCTGTGAGCGGGGCACGCTGCACCTCGGGGCCGAACTCACCGCCCGCTTCGCTGACGGGCGCGTCGAGACCACCGTCGAGCGCGTGACGGCCAGCGGAGCGCGTGCCTACTGGGGCGTGTCCCATGAGCGGCTGATCCAGGACTTCTACGCGGGGCTCGACGAGCCGGGCGCCTTCTGGCTCCACCCCGCCGAAGCACGCAAGGCGTTCGACGTGATCCAGGACGTCTACGACGCGGCGATCCCCGAGCGACGGTCGTCGGTCCTCGCCGCGCAGCTCGGCGGTCGCTGAGTCACGACCGGTCGCGGGCGGCGACGGCTCAGGACGCTGCGGTCCGCCTGACGAGCCGGAGTGCTCCGGCCGGGTCGGGGAACCGCTCCACGTCTCGGACAGCCGTCTGGAGGACGGTGTCGAGGTGCTGGGACGCCAGGCTGACGCCACCCATCGCCACCGCCTCCGAACCGAGCGAGGAGACGACCACGTCCGGCGGCAGCGGGCAGATCTCGCCGAGGGTGTGGATGAAGCGCGGCAGGAAGACGTCCGCGCCCGGAGCGCTGCCGCCGCCGACCACGAGGAGTTCCGGATCGAGTGCGAGGATCATGGCCGCCGCGCCCGTGGCCAGGTCGTCCGCGAACTCGTCCATCGCCGTCAGGGCGATCCGATCACCGGCGCGAGCCGCCTCGAAGATCTCCTCGCGGGACGGCCGTGGAGAGCCGAGGACCGACTCGCCGTACCGTTCGTTCAGGCGGGACCACCGGAGTTCGGGCATCTCGCCGACGATCCCTGCCGCACCGTGCACGCCGCGGTGCACCTTGCCGTCGACGATGGAGGCCGCGCTGGTGCGCACGCCGCAGAGGAGGTAGACGACGTCGCGGTGGCCCTGTGCAGCGCCGACGGTCAGTTCCGCGCGGGCACCGAGCGCGACGTCGCCCTCCACCAGGACGGCTCCGTCGAACTCCTGCTCGAACCGCTCGCGCAGGTTCAGCCCGACCCAGTCCGGGAGGCCCGTCCCGCCGAAGTGCAGCACCTCGCCGTCCCTGCCGATCGCGCCCGGGGAGCCCACGGCGACGATCCACACCGACCCGCGGGTGAGGTCGAGGGTGCTGAGCACCGCATCGCCGGTCGCCAGCGCCAGGCTGATGCGCTCGGTCGCGCCCGTGTCCTCGGGAAGGCGCGCCGTGCGCTGGCCCAGGACGGCACCGGCGAGGTCGGTCACGACGGCGTGGATGTGGTTCGCGCCGATGTCGAGCGACAGGAGGTGGCCGAGTCCGGCGCGCACGTGGAAGGCGGTGGCGGGTCTGCCGACCCGGGACGCCGAGGCGCGTTCGACTGATTCGAGCCAGCCCATCTCGACGAGGTCCGTCACGATCGCGTCGATGGCCGTCCGAGACAGCCCGGACGCGTCCGCCAGCTCCCGCAGGGTGAGTGGCTGCGGGAGCAGGGCGCGCAGCACACCGAGCGAGTTCATCCGCCGGAGCAACGATCGACTGCCCATCGATCCGCCGGACGGCTCCACCATCGCCTCTCGAGGCATTCGCCATTCCCCTCTTGCGACTTTTCACGGCACGTTGCAGTATTAACTCCGCCTCCTCGACTCTACCCGCGGCAGCCCCGTGGTGGCAGGCGGGAGTCCCGCGTCGATCCCGAGAGCGCCCACCCACACAGAAAGCCGGCCATGCTGCACACCTTCACCTTCGGGGACCTCCGCATCCCCGCGAACCTCGCCGGCGAACCGACCGCCACCAGCACGGGGTTCGTCGTGCCCGCCGGTCCGGTCGCGCTCCTCCACCCCTTCGGCGACACCGGCTTCTACCGGCACGGCTGGAACTCGTGGAGCCCGAGCGGGTGGACCACCACCGACGGCGAGACCATCGGTATCAAGAACAGCCCCGACCGGCTGCTCACCGCCGACGACGCGGTCAACGAGACCCCGCACCTCCACTCCGGCAGTGGTGTCGGTGCCATCGCGGGACCGGACGGCACCGTACTGCTCATCGGGACCCTCGGGCTCGGCAACCCCCGGGTCGGTGCCGACCGCAACACGATCTGGGCGCGGAGCGAGACCGACGAAGCCGAGTGGTTCGTCACGTTCGGACCGGAGCAGCAGGCCTTCGCCGACTACGCGGCCATCCTGTCCGAACGGCTCGGGCGGCGCTCGCAGCGTGCCGGTCGCGTCTGGAGCAGTTGGTACTCCTACTACGAGGGCATCGACGAGGAGCTGGTCGCCCGCACCGTGGCCGACCTCACCGGGTACCCCTTCGACGTGTTCCAGCTCGACGACGGCTGGGAGCCGATCGTGGGCGACTGGACGGCCGGCCCGGACTTCCCGTCGGGCATGCAGGCGACCGCCGGTCGCATCGCCGAAGCCGGGTTCCGTCCGGGGCTCTGGCTCGCGCCGATGATCGCGCTTCCCGACTCCACGATCGCGCGGGAGCGCCCCGACCTCCTCGTGCAGGACGACGCCGGCCGCCCCCTTGCGACCGGTTACAACTGGAACTCCCACTACTACTCGCTCGACACCACCCAGCGGGAGGTGCAGGACCACCTCCGCGAGGTCTTCGAGCGCGTCACCGGGTGGGGCTTCAGCTACCTCAAGCTCGACTTCATGTACGCGGGGGCCGTCACCGGTCGGAGGCACCAGGACGTCCACCGCGAGACCGCCTACCGGGACGCGATCTCGTTCATCAGGGAGACCGTCGGCGACGACGTGTACCTGCTCGGCTGCGGCGTCCCGATGATCCCCTCCATCGGGGTGTTCGACGGCGCGCGTGTGGGGCCGGATGTCGGTCCGTTCTGGGACAACGCCGAACGCGTCGGCGACCCGTCGGGCGTCGGGGCGTGGAACTCGATCGTCGACTCCGTCAACCGCGTCTGGCTGAAAGACGTCTACGAGGTCGACCCCGACGCCGTCTACTTCCGTAGCGCTCGGAACCTCCTCGACCCGGTCGAACGTCGCCTGCTCCAGGACGTCGCCGCCATCCTCGAGTTCAAGTCGACCTCCGACCCGGTGGTTTGGCTGCACGAGAGCGAACGCGCTGAACTCCGGCAATACCTCACCGAGACGTCGACGGTCGAGCAGACGGGGCGGTTCACCTTCCGGCTCGACGGCCGTGAGGTCGACTTGACGGCCGTGGTGGCGGGCGAGTCCCGCTCCGACACCTCCTACATCGGGTGACGGATGGGGCTCGGCGGCGATCCGGCGTTATCCGATAAACGAACGCCGACCGCTCAGAAGTGGAGCTTTGGCACAGTCGTGGGATTCTGAGCAGGATGAGCGCGAAACCAGGGTCCGCGGAGCGGTTCGAGGCCGCGGGAAGCGACCTCGACGACGCTCGCGAGCTCTACCGCGAGGCCTACCGGATCGGCAGGATGACGGTCGAGCCGACGGCGGCTGAGTTCGGATACCGCTTCACCTCCACTGGAGACGACGACCTCTCCCTCCGAGCCTCGCAGGTCGAGGGACGGATCACGGGTGCGTCGTTCACCCAGGGCGAGTATGTGGTCTCCTGGATGACGCGTGGCGAAGGTGTCTCAGACCTGCTCGGCTCGCCGATGAAGTTCCTCCACGGGCAGCCGGCGATGTTCGCGAACGACCGCCCCGCGCAGTTCGACCTCATCGACTACCGGCTCAACATGATGCACTTCGGCGGCGCCTATCTCGAGGGTGTCGCCGCGGAGACCGAGGGATCGGTGGGTCCGATCCGGTTCGACACGACGTTCCGCCCGTCGGGCGATGCCCTGCGGCGCTGGACCGAGACGGTGGCGACCGTCGCCCGGGTGGTCTACGACGACGGGAGTTCCGCACTCCTGCGCGCCGAGGCGAACCGAGCAGCAGCCGTCACGCTGCTCGAGGTCTTCCCACACGTCGCGCTGCAGCCACGGAGCGACCTGGCGGTGCCGTCGGGCGGCAAGACCCGCGCCGCGGTCGAGTTCATGATCGCGAACGCCCACCGGCCCATGGGTACCGACGAGATCGCCGCTGCCGCGGGGATCAGCCTGCGCAGTCTGCAGGCGGCGTTCCGCCGCGAATACGGCGTCACCGCCACCGACTACCTGCGGTCGATCCGGCTCGATCGCGTGCGACAGGAGTTGCGGGACGCGGAACCGGGCCTCGCGACGGTCGCCGAGGTCGCCAGGCGATGGGGGTTCACCCACCTCGGGCGCTTCGCGGCCTCGTACACGACCCGCTTCGGCGAGTACCCGAGTGTCACCCTCGCGTCGAGCCGCGGCGCAACCCACCTGCGTTCCCGAGGCTGACGTCTCCCCAGCCCCGGCCCCGGGTCCCTGAGCGACCCCCGGGTCCCTGAGCTTGTCGAAGGGCAGTGCCTACTTGTCCCACGCCGTCGTCGGCGGAAGCCCCCGGCTCGTGCGTTCCTCGTTCAGCAGCTCCTCGATGAGCGGGAGCTTCGCCGCCGTGTAGGCGCGGCCATCGTCGGTCCTGGCGAGCTCCAGCTTGAGCTCCTGGTACCGGCGCCGAGCGGATGCGTCGTGCAGCAGCTTGTCCCGGAACAGCCGCTGGTTGCAGTGCTCCCACACGTCTGAGTCGAACACGTGGAGGATGTGCGTGCGACGGACTCCCTCCGAACGGACGTACACGGCATGCGTCTTCGGTCCCGCTGCGTTCGGCTCGTACCCGAGCCCGGCCAGGAGCGGGCCGAGGGCGAACGGGTCGCCGGCTGCCGTCGCTCTCGCGGCGAGGTCGATGATCGGCTTGGCGACGAGGCCCGGGACGGCGGTGCTCCCGATGTGCTCGATCGCGTCCACGCGTCCACGCGTCCGTCGAGGACGTCCGAGAGCCGCGCCGCCTCGTGTCGGAACGCCGTCGCCCACTCCGTCCGGTGCGGGCTCAGCTCGATCATCGGATCGAGCGTACCCCGCGGTCGGTCCCCGGGCGAGGGACCGTCCTGGTCCCTGAGCCTGTCGAAGGGCTGGGTGACGCCCCGACTCAGCCCGTGGCCGGCGGCGGGGCGGTCGACTCGCGCATGATGAGCGTGGTCGCGAGGTCGGTGATGGTCGGGACGTCGGTGCCGCCGAGATGCGCGAAGAGGGTCTGCACGGCGTAGGAGCCGGAGGCGATGTGCGGGCTGCGGATCGAGGTGAGTGCCGGTGTCGTGAAGTCCGAACCGAAGATGTCGTCGAAGCCGATGAGGCTCAGCTGTGCAGGCATCTCGGCACCACGCGAGCGCAGCTCCAGCATGATGCCGATGGCCAGGAGGTCGTTGTACGCGAGGACCGCGGTGGCACCCGTCTCGAGCACGGCCGTGGCCGCCGCCCTGCCTGCGGCCATGTCGGGCTGTGACGACGGCACTCGCACCGTCTCGATGCCGCGTTCGGCGCACAGCTCCCGTGTCCGGCTCCACCGATGCCGCGACATCCAGGACCGACCGGGGCCGGAGACGAACGCGAGCCTCCGGTGCCCGAGCTCGGCGAGGTGGTCGATCGCCGCGGTGAGGCCTGGGTCGATGTCGGCGACGATGCTGTCGACGTCGTCGACCTGACGGTTGATCACGACGACGGGCTTCTCCTGGCCGAGCGCACGGACGTCGTCGGGCAGGAGCCTCGAGGTCGCGAGGATGAGACCGTCGACCGACGGCATGAGCCGCCTGGCGGTCAGCAGCTCCATCTCCGCCGACTCCTTGAACTCCGCGAGCACGAGCGTGTAGTTGCGCTCGGCGGCCTCGCGCTCCGCGCCGCGGACGACGTCGAAGAACATCGGGTTCGTGATGTCGGCGACGATGAGGCCGAGCGTGCCGGTGCGCCCGGTGGGGAGTGCCCGGGCGGCGGGGTTCGCCACGTAGTTGAGCTGCTTGGCGGCGTCGTGGATCTTCTGCGCCGTCTTCTCGTTGATGCGGCCGGGGCGGCTCAGCGCCCGCGACACGGTCGACGGGTTGACGCCGGCGAGCTGTGCGATGTCGTAGATCGTCGCGGCGCGTCTCGTCTTCGCGGCCCCTGCCGTGGGTTCGGGTGTTCCGGGCTCGGGAGCGACCGTCTCCGCGGATGCGTCAGAGGTGCTCATGGGGCCCGCTCCTCTCGATCGCCGCCCTCGGCGACCTGAGCCATCGTACTGCCGCGGCCCCGGCGTGCGGGCTCAGGCCGGCCTGGTCAGCGGGTCGCGACATCGAGTGCGTGGCTGGCCCATTCGTACGACAGGCGGTGCGACTCGTAGACGCTCTCGACGCTCGGGAAGTCGACCTCGATCATGTAGTCGCCGTCGTAGTCCGCGGGCATCGCCGCGACGATCGCGTCGAAGTCGAGCACACCGAGCCCGGGTTCCGCCCACAGCCGCTTCGTCTGGGACGTCTCGTGGTAGCTCAGCGCGCCGTCCGCTGCGCCGTCGAGGTGATCGGCGTAGACGTCCTTGATGTGGATGCCGCCGACGCGGTCGCGGTAGTCGGTGATCATCGCGACCGGGTCCGCTCCCGCCCAGCGGAGGTGTCCGGTGTCGGGCCCGAACCCGATGAGGTCCGGTCCGAGGGTGTCGAGCAGACTGCGGATCTCGTGCTCGGTCTCGAAGACACCACCGACGTGCGAGTGGTGCAGGGGGCGGATCCCCTCGGCGAGCAGGACCTCGCAGGTCCGGCCGGCGTTCTCGATGGCCAGGTCGAGCCGCTCCTGGGAGAAGTCGGCGCCGATCGCCGGCGTCGCCATGCGGGCCGGGACCGCCATCGAGGAGATCATCGTCCGGTCGAGTCCGAGGGAGGCCTGGGCCGCCCCGAACGCCTTCGCCGCCTCGAGGACCTCGGCCAGGTCGACCGTCTCGTCGAACGCGCTGCTGAACAGGCTGAGCGAGGGTGCGAGGCCGTAGCCGCCGATCCACGTGCGGTACTCGTCCGCGGTCATTCCCTCGGGGATGTCGGCCTTCACCGCGGTGAAACCGATGCGCTGGAAGTCGGCGAAGGCCTCCTCGAACACCTCGCGGGTCTTGCCGCGCGCACTCCAGTACGGGATGGGGTTCGCCGCCACCCGGTTCGTCCGCTGCGCGCTCATCGGACCACCGCCGCAACGGCGTCGAGGCGGACCGGCTGGCCCGTGCGTGCGGATTCGTAGAGACCGGTGATGATCGAGATCGCCTGGCGGTTCTCGGCCAGCGTCACGCGGAGCGGCTCCTCCCCGCGGATCGCGGCGAGGACGTTCCGGTACTGGTGCAGGTGCGCGTCCGACATCTGCCCGGCGACGCTCGAGCCCGCCTGCGTCTCGTCGGCGAACTGCGCCGCCTGGTTCGTGTCCTTGCCCTGCGAGCCGAAGAAGGCCTCGGCGCGCTCCATCCCCGCGGGGGTGGAGTGGAAGTACGTCAGCTGGTCGTTCTCGATGACCGCGGAGCCGCGGTCACCGTGGACCTGCAGCCGCGCGACGAGGCCCGGGTAGACGGCCGTCGAGCCGTGGATGACGCCGAGCGCGCCGGATGCGAAGCGGACGACACCGACCGCGACGTCCTCGGTCTCGATGCGCTCGTGGGCGAGGAGCGCGGTGTACCCGAAGACCTCGACGGGACGTCCGAGGAGGGCGACCAGCAGGTCGACCGTGTGCACGCCCTGGTTCATGAGCGCGCCACCGCCGTCGAGCGCCCAGGTGCCGCGCCAGTCGCCGGAGTCGTAGTAGCTCTGCCCGCGCCACCAGTCGACCGATGCGATGCCCGAGGTGATGCGCCCGAGGTCTCCGCGTTCGGCGGCGGCGAGGACGATCTCCGTCGAGGGGTCGAAGCGGTGCTGGGAGATGACGGTCACGACGGTGCCGGCGCGCTCCTGGGCGGCGATGATGTCGTCCGTCCGCGAGACGGTGACGTCGGCCGGCTTCTCGATGATGACGTGCTTGCCGGCCTCGAGCGCCTCGATGGCGAGGTCGGCGTGCAGACCGGTGGGTGTGCAGACGACGACGATGTCGGGGTCGGTCTGCGCCAGCGCCTCCGCGAGGGTCGTGAACGCCCGTCCGCCGCGCTCGGCGACGAGGGCCTCCGCCTTCGCGAGCTCCGGGTCGGCGACGGCGACGAGTTCCAACTCGTCGCGCAGCTGGTCGATGACGATGCCGTGCTGCTTCGAGATGATGCCGGCGCCGGCGATGGCGATGCGGTGCGGTCGTGACATGCGGGGGTTCGCTCCAGTTCTGTGCGTGGGGTGGGTCGGTGTCGGCGTCGGCTCAGGCGAGCTGACGGAGGTGCGCGAGGGCGGCCTCGAGCTCCGGTTCGAAGTCCTCGAAGAGGCACTCGACGGTGATGGGGCCGTTGTAGCCGCCGTCTCGGAGGGCCGTGATGAATTCGGTGAGTGGCCAGTCGCCCTGGCCGGGCGGCCGTCGTCCGGCATCGGCGATGTGGGCGTGTCCGATGCGGGCGCCGAGCGCCTGGACGACGGCGAGCGGCTCCTCCTCCAGCATGATGTGGAAGAGGTCGGCGACGACGGGCACACGGTCGATCCCGAACTCGTCGAGGAAGGCGACCGTCTCCTCGAGCGAGTTGAGTAGGTTCGTCTCGTCCCGGTTCAGTGGCTCGAGGACGATCTGCAGTCCGTTCCGCTCCGCCGCGTCGCGCGTCTCGACGACGACCTCCGCGAACCGCGCGCGGGCGGCCGTGACGTCCACCCCGGTGGGGACGGTGCGCGCCGTCCCACTCCCGAACACGATCTTCGCGCCGGGCTCCGAGACCGAACCGATGATCGGCATGACGGCGTCGAGGTACGCGGTGACGCGTTCCGCCGGGAAGCCGGGGTCGGCGAGCGACAGGTCACCGGGGAACAGGATGGCGAACGAGCCGCGTCGGACGCTCGCGTCGTAGTCGGGATGGCGCGTCCACCCGGCTCCGTCGGTGACGACGAGATTGCCGACGATGGTCGGTTCGGCGTAGTCGGCTCCGGACGCGAACGCATCGGGGATGCGTTCGGAGGGGACGATCACGCCGTACCCGGTGAGCGGGTGCCGCTGGGCGGTCGGGTTCGTGTCGGACATGCGGTTCCGTTCCGTCGTCGGTGGGATGGTCATCGCTACTTCAGGCTCCCCGAGATGAGGTCGAGGCGCCAGAACCGCTGCAGGACGAGCACGAAGATCACCACGGGGATGACGGCGATGAGCGCCCCGGCGATGGCGACCGAGTAGAGCACCGGTTCGCTACCGCCACGGTTGAGCATGAGGAACATGGCGACCGTGATGGGCGACAGCTCCGACTTCGACTGCATGATGTACGGCAGCAGGAAGTTGTTCCAGGCGCCGATGAACTGCAAGAGGAACACCGTCACGAGGCCGGGGAACAACAGCGGCAGGCCGATGGAGACGAAGGTGCGCCCCTCGTTCGACCCGTCGACCCGGGCCGCCTCGAGGAGTTCCTGCGGCACCGAGCCCCGCGCGAACACGTAGGAGAGGTAGATCCCGAACGGGGTGATCGAGATCGGGATGAGCACCGCCCAGTAGGTGTTCGTGAGGTTCAGCTGCGCGAAGAGCATGTACTGCGGGATCGCGAGCGTGATCGTCGGGAGCAGGACGCCCGCGAGCAGTCCGACCATGACGGCCTTCTTGCCCGGGAACCGGTAGAGCGCGAGCGCGTAGCCGGCGGCGGCCGAGACGGCGGTCGACAGGAGTGCGCCGCCGATCGAGTAGATGAAGCTGTTGCCCAACCAGCGCGCGAAGGAGCCGTTCTCGTACGCGAACAGGTCGGTCATGTTGTCGACGAGGCTCGACCCGAAGGTGAACGCGCTCGTGGAGAACAGTTCGCCCGTGCTCTTCGTGGCGGCGAACACGACCCACACCATCGGGAGCAGGAAGTAGAGGACGGCGATCAGGAGGACGATCGTCGGGAGGATTCCGCCGAGCTTGTGGACGAGGCTGACGGACTCCTTCGGCTTGCGGATGCGGCCGCGATCGGCGCGGACGACGGTCTCGCGAGCTCGACGGTCCTCCTCCGCGCGTTCCGCGGTGCGTGCGGTGGTGGTCATGCGTTCCTCCGAGCTGCGAGGCGTTGCCCGCCGAGCACCAGGAGCGACAGCAGCACCGTGGCGAGGGCGAGGATGATGGATGCCGCCGACGCCGAGTTGAGGTCGTCGTGGGCGAAGGCGTCCCGGTACACCCGCATCAGCGGGAAGTAGGTCGAGCTGATGGCCGGGGTGAGGCTCGAGAGCATCTGTGGCTCGCTGTACACCTGCAGGGCGCCGATGATCGAGAAGAGTCCGGTGAGGATCGTGGCCGGCACGATGTGCGGCAGCTTGATGTACCAGGCGATGCGCGGTTCGTTGCAGCCGTCGATGCGGGCGGCGTCGATCTGCTCCTTCGGCAGCGACTGCAGCGAGGTGTACAGGATGATCGTGTTGAAGCCGATCCCGCCCCACAGCACGACGTTGATGATCGCGGTCATGACGAGGTCACCGCGCAGCAGCGTCGGGAACTGCAGGCCGAAGGTCTCGGCGAGCTGGTAGATCGGGCTGATCTCGGGCACGTACAGGAAGCCCCACATGAGCGCCGCGATGACGCTCGGCACGCCGTACGGCAGGAAGATCGCCATGCGGCTGAACGCGCGGAGGTGGGCTCTCGGGAGGTCGAGCAGCAGCGCGAACAGCATCGCCGTGAGCATCATGATCGGCACGAGGAAGAGTGCGTACACGGCGAGGTTGCCGAGGCTCGTCCAGAACGTCGGGTCCTGGAGCACCTTCGTGTAGTTGCCGAGGCCGACGAACACCTCTTCGCGCACGCCGTACGCACTCGCACCCGCCGCGGTGCCCATGAGGCTGAGGCCGCCGGAGTACACGATCGGGATGACGAACACGAAGACGAACAGGACGACCGCGGGGGCGATGAGCACCCAGGCGAACAGGTGGTGCGGGCGGGTCAGCGAGACGCGCCGTCTGGTGGGGACCGCGGTCGGATCGTCCTCCGTCCGATCGCGGTCCCGCTCGATGGTCGGCGCGGTCATCAGCCGGCCAGGTCCTTCTCGACGATGTCCTGCACCTTCGGGAGCACGTCGGCCCACGGGCTCGTCCCCTCGATGGCGTTGCCGAGCTCGTCGGTGATGGCGGTGAAGGCCACCTGCGTGTTCGGGCCCCACTGCACGGTGACGAGCTTCGACGCCGCCTCCGTGGCGCTCGGCCAGTAGGTGGTGTCCTCCGGCATGAGCTCCGGCGGCGTGCGGTCGATCTCCTGGCCGTGCAGGGCGCCGGTGAACTTGTTGACCTCGACGAGCCCCTCGGCACCCTCATCTGAGGCGTTCAGCCAGGTGATGAACTCGAGCGCCTGATCGTAGTGCGGGCTCTCCTTGAGGATGACGTTGGCCGAGCCGCCGCGGGCGAAGACCCGCGGATCGGCGGCGTCCCACTGCGGGATCTGTGCGGCCGACCAGAGCCCGACGGTGTCGGGGTACTGGTTGAGCAGCGGACCGGGAGCCCAGGCACCGGCGATCGTGCCGAGCACGCGGCCACTCGCGGTCGCCTCGATCTGCTCGGGGCTGCCGGTCTGGTAGATGCTCACGAGATCGTCCTCGACCATGCCCTGCCAGAAGTCCAGGACCTCCTGCGTCTCGGCACTGTCGATGTCGACGCCCCATTTCTCGTCGGAGTAGTCCCACCACTGGGCGCCGTTCTGCAGGGCGAGTCCCATGAACTGGTCGGCGTCGATCGAGCTGAAGTTGAAGAGGTAGCGGTCACCGTCGAGGGTGCGGACCTGCTCCGCGAGGGCGCGGAAGTCGTCCCAGCTCGCGGCCGGGGTGAGACCGTACTGCGCGAAGAGGTCGTTCCGGTAGACGAAGAGCGCCGGTCCGAGGTCCTGCGGAACGCCGTAGACGATGTCGTCGAAGGACACGCTCTCGAGCACCGTGGGGGAGTAGGCCTCCTCGAGGTCCTGCTTCGCGCTGTCGAGTGGGGCGAGGACGCCGGCCGACACGTAGGTCGGCAACTGCGTGTACTCGGCCTGCGCGATGTCGGGGCCGTCACCGGCACGCACGGCGCTCAGGACGCGGACGGGCATGTCCGCTCCACTCGCGGGTTGCGAGATGTTGACCTGGATGTCGGGGTTGGCCTCGTTCCACACCGCGACGCGTTTGTCGATGTTCGAGCCCCAGGCCCAGAACTCGAGCGTCACCGGGCCGTCGGCCGAGTCGTCGCCGCCCGGTCCCGAGCAGGCGGTCAGTGCGAGGGCGAGGATTCCCGCGGTCGCGATTCCGATACGAACGCTGTTTGCCACTGCAATCTCCTTTGATAGCGGGGGTCTGCTCCCCGCGTCGCTGAAGCGTTTCAGTGGTGGTGGACCACGACGGTTCCGGGCGGAAGCGGGATCAGTCTCGCAGACGGTCGTCGATCTGGCAAGCGATTGCCAGATCGGTGTGGCAATCGGTTGACAGACCGCGGTCCCCCGGTTTCAATGGAGGCGTGCCAATGACGCTGCAGAACGATCCAGACCGCCTCCTCCCCGCCGACCCGGGGACGCGCGACGTCGCCAGGGCGCTCTACCGCTCGGTGGAGGCCCTGCCGATCATCTCGCCGCACGGACATGTGGATCCGACGATCCTCGTCGAGGACACCCCGTTCGCGAATGCCACCGAGCTGTTCCTCCGGCACGACCACTACGTCACCCGCTTGCTGCACGCCGCCGGGTTCTCCCTCGCGGACGTCGGCGTGCCCGACCTCGCGGGGGGTGGTTCCGTCGCCGCACCGCGGGACGCCTGGCGACGCTTCTGCGAGCACTGGCACCTGTACGCCGGCACCGCCTCCGGGTACTGGCTGAGCTCGATCCTCGGTGAGCAGTTCGGTGTCACTGAGCAGCCGGACGGAGCGAACGCCGACCGGCTCTTCGACACGATCCAGGACGCGCTCCAAGCGCCGGCGTTCCGTCCGCGTGCACTGTTCGACCGCTTCCGCATCGAGGTGCTCGCGACCACAGACGACCCGATGGACGACCTCGCCGCGCATGCCGTCCTCGCGGCGGACCCCACCTTCAGCGGGCGCGTCCTGCCGACCTTCCGGCCGGACGCGTACCTCGATCCGGCGAAGGCCGGGTGGGCGGAGCGGGTCGCGTCGCTCGCCGCCTGGAACGGGACGCCGGAGGGCAGCTACCGCGGCTATCTCGAAGCGCTCGCCGGGCGCCGTCGCCACTTCATCGAGCACGGGGCGGTGTCGTCCGACCACGGTGTCCCACAACCACTCACGCTCGAACTCGAGGAGACGGACGCCGCAGCACTGTTCGACCGCGCGCTGTCGGGGACCGCCGACGCCGCCGACCTCGAGCGGTTCGCCGCGCACATGCTGTTCGAGAGTGCCCGGATGAGCGTCGAGGACGGCCTCGTCATGACGGTCCACCCCGGCGTCCACCGCAACCACCACGCGCCGACGCTCGCCCGCTTCGGGCCGGACACCGGGCACGACCTCCCGGTCCGCACCGACTACGTCCGCCCCCTGCGCCCGTTGCTGGAGCGGTTCGGCTCGGCTCCGGGGTTCAACCTCGTCCTCTTCAGCGTCGACGAGACGAGCTACTCGCGGGAGATCGCACCGCTCGCCGGGTTCTACCCGAGCGTCTTCATCGGCGCACCGTGGTGGTTCCTCGATGCGCCCGACGCCGTCCTGCGCTTCCGGTCCGCCGTGACGGAGACGGCCGGGTTCTCGCGCGGATCGGGCTTCATCGACGACACGCGGGCGTTCCTCTCGATCCCCGCCCGACACGACATGTCCCGACGCCTCGACGCGTCCTTCCTCGCGCGACTCGTGCGGGAGGGGCGCATCGACGAGGCGACGGCCGAACGCATCATCCTCGACCTCGTCGTCGACCAGCCGCGACGGGTGTTCAAGCTGTGAGCACCGTGACGAACGTCGACCGCGCTGCCGGAGCGCCGGGGGAGCCGGCGGTCCCGCGTCTGTCCCGCGTGCGGCTGCCCGAGTTCCCATCGGCACCGGTCCGGATCGTCCATCTCGGACTCGGCGCCTTCCACCGCGCCCATCAGGCCTGGTACACCCAGCTCGCCGACCCTGATCACGAGTGGGGCATCGCCGCCTTCACCGGCCGGAGCCCGCAGGCCGCTGTCGACCTGGACGCCCAGGACTGCCTCTACACGGTCGTCGAGCGCTCGGCGGACGGCGACTCGGCCACGATCGTCGGTTCGATCGTCGAGGCGTGGGACGGTACCGAGGTCGCACGGCTTCATGACCTCCTCGCCGCTGAGACCACCGCCATCGTCACGCTCACCGTCACCGAGTCCGGGTACCGGCTCGATGCCGAGGGGAAGCCGGACACGTCGGATCCGGCGGTCGAGCACGACGTCGCCCTGCTGTCCGAGGCCTTCGCCGAGCGGGCGGACCTCCGCGATGCCCGCCCGACCACGACGCTCGGTCGGCTGCTCATCGGCCTTGAAGCCCGTCGCCGTGCCGGGGTCGGTCCGATCGCGATCGTGCCGTGCGACAACATCGCCGACGGCGGTGCGCTCGTCCGTCGCGCGATGCTCGCCCTCGCCGACCGGGTCCACCCGGAGACCGCTCGGTGGATCGCCGACGAGGTCTCGTTCGTCTCGTCCTCGGTCGACCGCATCACGCCGCGTCCCACGCCTGCCGACGAAGCGACTGCCGCGACGCTCACCGGATTCGCCGATGCCGCTCCCGTCGTCACCGAGCCCTTCACCGACTGGGTGCTGAGCGGCGACTTCCCCGCCGGGCGCCCGGCGTGGGAGTCCGCGGGTGCCCGGTTCGTCGACGACCTCGAGCCCTACGAGCAACGCAAACTGCGGCTGCTCAACGGCGCCCACAGCCTCCTCGCCTACGCGGGCCCGCTGCGCGGTCATACGACGGTCGCCGAGGCGGTCGGCGACGAGCAGTGCCGGGCCTGGGTCGAGGAGTACTGGGACGAGACGGAGCGCCACCTGCCGGAGGGCCTCGGGCTGACCGCGTATCGCACCGCACTCCTGGAGCGCTTCGACAACGCGCGCATCGAGCATCGACTGCAGCAGATCGCCCTCGAGGGGGTCACCAAACTGCGGGTGCGGATCGTGTCGACCCTCCTCGCGGAACGGGCCGCCGGTCGGCCGGGAACCGGGTCCCTGCGCGTGATCGCCGCGTGGGTGGCGGCCGTCCAGGGCGACGACCGGCCGGGTGACGCGAGCGGTGCCGCCGTCGCCGAGGCGCTCCGGTTCCAGGGTCGGGAGCGGACCGCGGCGCTCGTGCGCCTGATCGATCCCCGCCTCCTCGACTCGGAGCCGGAGGACGGTTCCACGCTCGTCACCGAGCTGGAGCATCTGGTCGACGAGCTGACCGGACGCCCACGGAACCCCTGACGCCCGCCGCTGCAGCCGACCCGCAGTCCGTCGGAACCACCCCGGCCACATCGGCCGCAACGCACGAAGGAGTAGTACCCATGAACATCGACAAGGCCGAGGTCATCGTCACGAGTCCCGACCGGAACTTCGTGACGTTGAAGCTCACGACCGACGACGGCCTGACCGGCCTGGGCGACGCGACGCTGAACGGGCGCGAGCTCGCGGTGGTGGCGTATCTGACCGAGCACGTCGTCCCGCTGCTGCTCGGGCGCGATGCGTCGCGGATCGAGGACACCTGGCAGTTCCTGTACCGCTCGGCGTATTGGCGGCGTGGTCCGGTGACGATGGCGGCGATCGCGGCGGTCGACATGGCGCTGTGGGACATCAAGGGCAAGGCCGCGGGCATGCCGGTGTACCAGCTGCTGGGCGGGGCGTCCCGGACGGGGCTGCTCGCCTACGGGCACGCGTCGGGGAAGACGAACGAGGAGCTGTTCGACAGTGTGCGCGAGCACCAGGCGCAGGGCTACCGGGCCATCCGCATCCAGACGGCGGTGCCGGGGCTGAAGTCGATCTACGGCATCGCCTCCAACGCCACCTTCGAGGGCAACACCGGTGTCCGCTACGACCACGAGCCGGCGCAGCGCGGTGGCCTGCCGAACGAGGAGGACTGGGACACCCGGTCGTACCTGCGTCACCTGCCGACGGTGTTCGAGGCGGTGCGGAACGAGTTCGGGCCGGAGTTGCCGTTGCTGCACGACGGGCATCACCGGATGACGCCGATCCAGGCCGCGAAGCTCGGCAAGAGCCTCGAGCCGTACGACCTGTTCTGGTTGGAGGACTGCACCCCGGCGGAGAACCCGGAGGCGTTGCGGCTGGTGCGGCAGCACACGACGACGCCGTTGGCGATCGGGGAGATCTTCAACACGGTGTGGGACTACCAGCAGATCATCCGGGAGCAGCTCATCGACTACGTCCGCAGCGCGGTCACGCACACCGGCGGGATCACGCATCTGAAGAAGGTGCTCGACTACGCCTCGCAGTACCAGATCAAGTCGGGCATGCACGGACCGACGGACATCTCCCCGGTGGGGATGGCGGCCGCGATGCACCTCGGGCTCGCGATCCACAACTTCGGCATCCAGGAGTACATGAAGCACGGCGAGAGGACCGATGCCGTGTTCCAGCAGTCCTACACCTGGGAGAACGGCATGCTGCACCCGGGAGAAGCACCGGGGCTGGGTGTCGAGCTCAACGTCGACGAGGCCGGCAAGTACCCCTACCAACGCGCCTACCTGCCCTACAACCGTCTCGCCGACGGCACCGTCCACGACTGGTGATCCCTGCGGCCAGCGCGGTGCGCTGACCCGACCGCGCCCCTGTGGCGTGAGCGCGCCCCTCCGGAGACGCGCGCTCGCGCGCCAGGGGCGCGCTCACGTCCGAGTTGCGTGAGATTCACTACTGGTATTTCATGTTCCAGAGGGCTACGGTGGTGCGACATAAGGGCGATCACCGCGGTTCGGGGGACCAGATGACGAACGACGACACCCAACCACCGGGTGACCAGCCCGACCCATCGCCGACACCAGACCCGACACCTGAACCTCCCGACCTGACCCCTCCCAGCCCGGCACCCGTCGCCCCGGAGACGCCCGCCGAGGCTGATCCGGCAGCGCCCTCGACGCAGGCGGCGGCAGACGGCACGATCGTCCTGGCCGGCGACGGCATCGATCCGACCGGAGCGACCGTGTCGACGACCGCGGTCCAGGCGCTGTTGTCGGCGGCGCCGGACGGCAGCACCATCATCGTTCCCGGCGGCGCCGTCATCGCGCTCGACGCGACCCTCTTGCTCGACCGTCGCCTGGCGCTGCGGGGGAGTGGCGAGCTGCGGTGGACGGCCGGCATCACGAACGCGCCGGCGCTCCGCCTCACCGCTCCGGGGACGACCGTGCGTGAGGTGCGCCTCACCAATCCGAACCACCTCGGCGCAGCCAGCGGTACCCGCAACATCGGCATCGACATCCGGACGAGCGACGTCATCGTCGACGGAGTGCGGATCGTGGGCTTCCAGAACGGCGTGGTGAACGAGCCCACCGGCGAGTTCGAGGGCGTCATCGTCACGAACTGCCACATCGTCGACATCGTCGGCGTGGGCGGTGGACGCGGTTCGACCTCGAAGGCCGGCGAGGATCGCGGCGACGGCATCACCATCTGGGGTGCGCGTGCCGTCGTCTCGGGCAATGTCGTGAACGCGCTCGCCGGCACGGACGCGCGGATCGGCATCCACGCGGAAGGCCTGTCGGACGACGAGGTCGATCCGGGGCTCTACCCCGACGCGATGTTCTCGATCAACGACAACGTCGTCAGCGGTCCGTTCCGCCGCGGCATCGCGCTGGAGGCGGTGTCGCACGCCACCGTGTCGGGGAACACCGTCACCGGGAGCACGTGGTGGGGCATCGCCGCGATCGACACGCGCTCGACCGGGATCTCGAACAACACGGTGCGCTGGACGCGGGCGGCCGATGACGACCAGGGGTCGGTCTGGGGTCCGTCGCGCGGGCCGATCATGGTCTACCGCGGCGCTGACGCCACCGTGGTGGACGGCAACGTCTTGGAGATCCGCGGCGTCGCCTCCGCCGCCATCCGCCTGCAGGACGCCACCTTGCCCTCGGGCGACACCACGACGCCCGTCGGTTCGACCGACACGGTGATCACCGACAACGTCATCCGGCTCGCCGGCGGCATCTGCCCGAGTGGGGTGGTGCTGCAACGCGCGATCCGGCCGCTCGTCGTCGGCAACCGGCTCAGCGTGACCACGCCGTGTGGGACTGCGGGCGGCGTCGTCTCGTATCTCAGCAGCGACCTCGTCGTCGCCGACAACTCGGTCCTCGGCGCAGGAGAGGCCAGCGGGTACGGGGTACAGCATCAGGGCGCCGGAGCCGTGCAGGTCACGGGCAACCGCGTGGAGGGGTTCCGGATCGGGCTCGCCGTCACCAATTCGACGGGCGGGGTGACCATCGTCGGCAACACGGTCCTGGCGTGCGCGACCGGGATCGACACCTACGGCTCCACCGGTCGCTCCATGGTCGCGGCCAACCGTCTCTCGGTCTCCGGCAGCGCCCACATCAATGCACAGCCGGCGACGAGCTACGTCACCACCAGGCACATGGGTACGGCGCGCCCGGCCGGCGGCGGGTCCGGCGACCTGCTGGTGGGCAACGGGCTGCTCTGGGTGAACGACCAGGGCACCTGGCGCTCGGTGAAGGTCACCTGAGGCGGTCGTCGCGGTGGTCCGTGCCGGCGACCGGGTGTCCGCTGCTCAGCCCGCGAGCAGGGCGACGCCGATCACGACGACGGTCGCCGCGGCGATCCGGCGGACGGGGCGGCCCTCGCGGAGCACGAGTGCGCCGAACAGGCTGACGAGGATGACGCTCACCTCGCGCATCGGCGCGACGAGCGCGACCGGTGCCATGGTGATGGCGACCAGCACCAGGATGTACGACATCGGCGAGAGCACCCCGAAGGCGAGGATGCGCGGCCAGTGCGCGCGCAGGACCGCCGGCAGTTCGCGTGCTCGGCGCCCGAGCGAACCGGAGAACAGCAGGACCTCGACCGCGGTGCAGCCGACCATGAACGCGACGGGCGAGACTCCCCAGGTGCGGACGGCGTGTGTGTCCCAGATCGTGTAGGCAGCGATCGCGACCCCGGTGAGGAGCCCGAAGGCGACCGCGGGGTCGATACGTCGTCGCGTGGCGCGCACGTCGACGGCGACCGGTGCCGGGTCGCTCCCGCGGTCGACGAACCCGATCGCGACGACGCCGACGACGATCGCCGCGACGCCGACGAGCGCGAGCACCGACGGGCGCTCGCCGAGGACGAGGACGGCGATGATCACGCTGATCGTCGGGCCAGTGCCGCGTGCCGTGGCATAGACGGTGGAGAGGCGACCGCTGGCGTAGCCGCGCTGCAGCACGAGCATGTAGACGTAGTGCAGCACGGCGGAGACGACGACGCCGATGGCGAAGCCGGCGAGGTCGTCCGTACCGAGTCCGCCCGTGAACGGGATGACGATCGCCCACAACACCGTGCTCGCCACTGCTCCCCACCAGAGGAAGGGCATGCCGATCCGGCTGACGCCGTGGGCGACGATGTTCCACGCCGCGTGGCAGACCGCGGCGGCGAGGACGATGGTGACGGCGAGCAGAGACACGTGAGACCCTTCCGATCCTCGCGGGCGCGACGATCAGGGTCCTCCGGGCTTTTATCCTGTCAGATGACGGTCGTCGGCTGGCCGCCGACCGTGGCGCCGCTCGGACCAGTCGAGCTGTCGCTCCGGAACCCTAGGCGCTATCGCGCACCACGCTACCAGCCTCCCGGCGAGGCGTGTTCGCTCGCCCAGTTCTGGGCGAACGAACGCTCGGTCGCCCAAGAACGGGCGAATGGACGTGCGTCAGTCGACGATGGCGATGGCGTCGATCTCGACGAGCATCTCCTCGCGGGGGAGGCCCGTGAAGACCGTGGTGCGGGAGGGCAGGACTCCGCCCTTCACGCGCGAACCGACGAACTCGCCGTAGGCGTCGTTCATGATCGCGAAGTCCTCGCGCTTGGTGAGGTAGACGCGCAGCATCATGACGTCGTCGAAGGTCGCGCCGCCGGCCGCGAGGATGGCCTCGACGTTCTGCAGCGTGCGGGTGGTCTGCGCGGCGACGTCGCCCGGGAACAGGTACTCGTTCGTCGCGGGGTCCACGGGGCCCTGGCCGGAGACCTGGACGAAGTTGCCCTTGCGGACGCCCTGGGAGAAGGTGTGCGCGGGAGCCGGGGCGTCGGTGGTGGAGATGGCGGTGCGTTCGGTCATGGGGGTGTGTCCTTCGGTTGGTGGCCCTTCGACAAGCTCAGGGACCGGGGTAGGTGGTCAGGGACCGGATGGGTGGCCCTTCGACAAGCTCAGGGACCGGGGTAGGTGGTCAGGGACCGGATGGGTGGTCAGCGACCGGGGTTGGTGGGGCTCAGGGACGGGACGGGCGGGAGGTCAGGCGGTGGCGGGGGCCTCGGCGGGCGACGGCGGTGCGTAGCCGAGTTCGGCGGAGATCGCGGTCGTGGTGGCGAGGAGCTGCGGCAGGAGGGCTCGGACGCCGCTGTGGGGGAGGACCATCGTCGGGACGGAGATCGACACCGCCGCGGTGACCCGGCCGTCGGGCCCGAACACCGGAGCGGCCACGCAGTTCATGAAGCTCTCGTGCTCCTCGTGGTCCTCGGCCCACCCGCGTTCGGTCGAGCGCTCGATCTCGGCCAGGAGGGCGTCGGCGTCGGTGATGGTCTTGTCGGTGTACCGCTCGAACACGATGCCCGTGACGACGCGTCGACGCTCCGCCTCGTCGAGTCCACCGAGGAGGACCTTCGCGACCCCGGTCGCGTACAGGGAGGCGGGCAGGCCGACACGCGAGTACATGCGGAGGGGCTGACGGGACTCGACCTTGTCGATGTAGAAGACGGAGCCACCCTCATAGGCGGCGAGGTGCACCGTCTGACCCGTCGCCGCCCCGAGCGCCCGGATGTGCGGAGCGGCGACGCCGCGGACGTCCTGCTCGTCGAGCGCGGTCTGGGTCAGCTCGAACATCGCCCGCCCGAGGTGGTACCGGAACGACGCGTCGCGCGTGACGAAGCCGTGCTCCTCGAGCGTGTTGAGCAGGCGCAGCACCGTGGTCTTGTGCACGCCGGCCGTCGCTGCGAGCGCGTCGAGGGAGTTGGTGCCCGAGACGATCTCGCGGAGGAGGTCGAGGGCCCGGGACAGCGATTGACTCATGCGTCGATCATCCCGTGCGCGCCGACCGTGGTCCACGGCAGTGGGCGGTCCGCGGTGATGCGCCACGACGCCCACTCCTCATCGGTCGCCTCGACGATGGTGCTGACGCCCTGCGCGTCGGGCACGAGCTCGGGGCGGTCACCATGGCAGATGAGCGTCGACGCCGCGACCGCGTGGCCGAGCCGCGTGCAGGCGGTGTCGGAGCGACCCGAGGCCAGCCCGGCGAGGTAGCCGGCGGCGAACGCGTCGCCCGCACCGACGGTCTCGACGACGTCGACCGACAACGACCGCACTTCGATGCCCGCCTCGGAGTCACGGTGGAGGGTGGTCGCTGCGTTCTCCTCGTCCTTGAGCACGATGCGCTGCAGGGTCGGCAGCTCGGCGAAGAGGCGGGCGGCGTCCGTGTGGCCGAAGAACAGCTCCGCTTCGTCGACGCCGAGGAACAGGACGGACGCCTGGTCGAGCAGGCGATGCAGCGGGGCGGTCGAGCGACGCTCCCAGAGTCGCGGTCGGAAGTTGAGGTCGACGCTCAGGACGGTGTCGCGGGGGAGCGCGTCGCCCAGCTCGCCCACGAGCAGCGCGGTCGAGTCGGAGAGCGCCGGGGTGATGCCGGAGGTGTGCACGATGGCGGAGGCGGTGATGGCCGCCCGGGTCGCCTCGTGTCGCAGGGTGTCGGCGCCGAGCTGCGATGCGGCGGACTCGCTGCGGTAGTAGTGCATCCTCGGCCGACGGTCGCCGTCGGCGCTCACGACCGTCTCCTTGACGTAGAGGCCGGTGGGCCGGTGGTCGTCGCGTTCAACGGCGTCGGTGAGGACGCCGTCGTGCCGGGCCGTCTCGAGGATGTAGTCGCCGAACCCGTCGTCGCCGAGGCGTGAGATCCAGTGGGTGGGGACGCCCAGGCGCGCGAGGCTGGAGGCGACGTTGAACTCGGCACCGCCGACGCCCGTCCGGTATTCGCGGGCTTCGGCGACCGGGAGCTGGCCCTCGGGCAGGAGGACGACCATCGCTTCGCCGATCGTGCTCACGGTGGACGGTGACGTCGTCATCACGGTTCCCCTCGCGTCTCGGCCGGGTCCGGTTGACGGCCTGTGGACGCAATGCTAGAACAGACGTAGCGCCGGATGCAATATACGTTGCAAGATGCGCAACGCCTGGCGCTGACGACGTCGGCGGGTGCAGCGCTCGATCGCGAAACGAGGAGACGATGACGGACGACTTCGATGCCGGCGCGCTGGGCGTGCTCGACGGCAGCCTCAAGGGCTTCCCGCCGGCCTCCGTCGGGACCGACGCCGCCACGTTCCTCGCCGGTCGACCGGCGCTCGCCGACTTCACCACGCCGCTCGTCACGCTCGACCGCTCGGCGGTCACCGACAACGTCGAGACCATGCGCCAGTGGTGCGACCGCGCAGGGGTGGGCCTCGCGCCGCACGGCAAGACGACGATGAACCGAGCCCTGTGGCAGCGTCAGCTCGACGCGGGTGCCTGGGGCATCACCGTCGCGACCCCGTGGCAGCTCTCCGTCGCGCTCGACTGGTCGATCCCGCGCGTGATGCTCGCCAACGCCCTCGTGCAGCCCGAACACCTGCGCGCCGTCGGGCGGGCTCTCGACAGCGGCGACGCCGAGATCGTCGTGTGGGCCGACTCCGTCCGAGCCGTGCAGATCATGTCGCGCGTGCTCGCCGAGCAGCCACCCCGTCGCCCCCTCCACGTGCTCGTGGAACTCGGTGCGCCGGGCGGCCGCACCGGAGCCCGAGACCAGGCCACCGCGCTCGAGATCGCCGAGGCCGTCGTCGCCTCGCCCGAGCTCGCGCTCGCCGGCGTCAGCGGCTACGAGGGGGCCCTCGCGCACCACGGCGACGACGGTTCGCTGCAGATCGTCCGCGACTACCTGGAGTCGCTCGCAGCTCTCCACGGCGCGCTCCTCGCAGGCGGCCGGTACGACGAACGCGTCCGGACGCTCATCGTGACCGCCGGGGGCAGCGCCTACTTCGACGTGGTCGCCGAGGTCCTCGCCGGACTGCGCGACCTCGACGGCGCTCACGGACGCGCCGTCGACGTGCTGCTGCGCTCCGGCGCGTACGTCACCCACGACGACGGCTTCTACCGCGGGATCACCCCGCTCGGCCGCCACGAGGGCACCGGCGACTTCCGCTCCGCGATCCACGGCTGGGCGACGATCGTCTCCCGCCCCGAGCCCGGCCTCGCGCTCGTCGACGGCGGGAAGCGCGACTTCCCCTTCGACGAGGGGCTCCCCGAGGTGCAGGGCGTCCGCCGCGCCGGATCCGCCATCGTCGAAGCGCTCCCGGGCGCGACGACCACGGCCATGAACGACCAGCACACCTTCGTCTCCCTGCCGCCCGGCAGCGACGTCGAGGTCGGCGACGTCATCCGCCTGGGCCTCTCCCACCCGTGCACCACCTTCGACAAGTGGCGTGCCCTCGTGGTCATCGACGACGTCCGTCTCGCCGAACCGAGCGCCGTCGACGCCGTCACCACCACCTTCGGCTGAGCCGAACCGAACAGGAGCCCCGCATGACGCTCGAGACCCCTCCCACCACGCCGCACGCCCTCGACGCCCTGTACGCCGACCGCGCCATCGCCGTCGTCCGCGTACCCGTCATCCCCGACCCGGTCGAACTCTGCCGGGCGCTCGCCGCGGGCGGGATCCGCAGTGTGGAGTTCACCTTCACCACGCCGGGGGTCGAAGCCCTGATCCGCGCCGCGGCCGACGCGATCGGCGACCACGGGGCCGTGATCGGCGCGGGGACGGTCGTGGACCGCGACACCGCTCAGCGCGCCGTCGACAGCGGTGCGCAGTTCCTGGTCACGCCCGGTCTGAGCGAGGAAGTGGCCGAGGTCGCGACCGCCGCCGGCATCCCGTTCCTGCTCGGCGCGATGACGCCCAGCGAGGTCATGCGCGCCGCGTCGCTCGGTTCCCACGCGGTGAAGATCTTTCCAGCCGCCGCCATGGGGTCCGGCTTCCTCAAGGACCTCAAGGGTCCGTTCCCCGGTCTCCGGCTCGTGCCGTCGGGCGGACTGCACGCCGGCAACGCGCGGGAGTACATCCAGGCCGGCGCAGCTGCCGTGACCGCGGGGTCGAGTGTCGTCGGTGCGGCCGATGTCGCCGCGGCCGACTGGGCCGGGGTCACCGAGCGCGCGACCGCCTTCACCACGGCGGCCCTCCTGCCGTGACGTCGCGACCGACGGACGGCGCGCGCGCGGTGGTCATCCGCGGCGCTCGCATCGTCGACGGCACCGGCGGACCGAGCGCGCACGGGTCGCTGCTCATCGACCGGGGTCGCATCATCGCGATCGGGGGGTCCGCTGACGCCGACGCGCCCGCCGACGCCCTGATCATCGACGCCGACGGTCTCGTCGCCTCGCCCGGCTTCATCGACATGCACGCCCACTCCGACCTCGCCGTCCTGCGCGACCACGAGCACCTCGCCAAGGTCTCGCAGGGTGTCACCACGGAGGTCCTCGGACAGGACGGGCTCTCTTACGCCCCGACGGACGACCGCACGATGTCGATCGTCCGGCAGCAGATCGCCGGCTGGAACGGGCAACCCGACGACGTCGACTTCGCCTGGCGGACCGTCGGCGAGTACCTCGAGCGGGTCGACCGCGGGGCCGCGCTGAACGTCGCCTACCTGGTGCCGCAGGGCTCCGTCCGGATGCTCGTGGTCGGCACCGAGAACCGGGCTGCGACCGCTGACGAGATCGCTCGCATGCAGGAGCTCGTCGCCGCCGGGATGCGGGAGGGGGCCGTCGGGATGTCCTCCGGCCTCACCTACGTGCCCGGCATGTTCGCCGACACCGAGGAGCTCGTCGCGCTGTGCCGCACCGTCGCGGAGCACGGCGGCTTCTACGCACCGCACCAACGTTCGTACGGCAAGGGTGCACTCGAGGCGTATGCGGAGATGATCGACATCAGTCGTCGTTCCGGGTGCGCGCTACACCTCACGCACGCGACGATGAACTTCGGCGTCAACGCAGGCCGGGCCGCCGAACTCGTGGCGCTCATCGACGCCGCCATCGCCGACGGGGTCGACATCACGCTCGACACCTATCCGTACCTGCCGGGTTCGACGACCCTGTCGGCGTTGCTGCCGAGCTGGGCGGCGGTCGGCGGGCCTGACGCGACGATCGAGCGCCTGGGCGACGACGACGTCCGTGCGCGGATCCGATACGAGCTCGAGGTGCTCGGCACCGACGGCTGTCACGGGGTCGTCACCGACTGGGCCACGATCGAGATCTCCGGCGTCGCGAACCCCGAGCTCGCCGGATTCGTCGGCCGAACCGTCGCCGACATCGCCGCGGAGGATGCGGGACACGCGTGGTCGGGCGACCCGACAGCCCTGTTCTTCGCGCTGCTCGAAGCCGACCGGCTCGCGACCGGCATCCTCCAGCACGTCGGCGACGAGGCCAACGTGCGCACGATGATGGTGCATCCGGCTCACACCGGCGGGAGCGACGGGATCCTCATCGGCGCGAAGCCCCACCCGCGCGCGTGGGGCACGTTCCCGCGCTACCTCGGCCACTACGTCCGCGAAGAGGGGGTGCTCGGGCTGGAAGACGCCGTCGCCCACCTCACCTCGCGTCCGGCCGGGCGACTCGGCCTCAGCGACCGCGGCGTGCTCCGCGTCGGAGCCGTCGCCGACGTCGTCCTCTTCGACCCCGCGACCATCGCCGACCGCGCGACGTTCGCCGAGCCCCGGCAGCAGGCCGCCGGCATCCCGTGGGTCTTCGTGAACGGTGCCGCCGTCATCGCCGACGGTCGACGCACCGACGCCGTCCCCGGTCGGTCGATCCGCCGCAGCCCGGCCTGACCGCTCCCTCGTCCCTCCCCGCCCCGCGCCCACAGACACAGAAGGTCCTCCCATGCCCATCACCGCCCTCGCGCGCAGCGTCGTAGCCGCCGCCGCACCAGCCCCGAGCGATCCCATCGGATGGCTGCAGCAGACCACCCCCGGCCTGCTCATCCTGTGCGCGGTCGCCATCGCGGTGCTGCTCTTCCTCATCATCCGGGTGAAGCTCGAACCGTTCATCTCGCTCTTCATCGTCGGCATCGGTCTGGCCCTCGCGACCGGGACGAGCATCTACCAGATCGTCGGCGTGGCCGTGCCGGACCCCTTCGACGACGAGCAGATCAAACCGGGGGCGTCGCTCCTCGAGACCGGCTTCGGCGGCATCCTCGGGCACATCACGATCATCATCGGTCTCGGCACCGTGCTCGGCGCGATCCTCGAGCGCTCCGGCGGTGCGGACGTCCTCATCCGCAAGCTCCTCGGTCGCTTCGGGGAACGTGGCGCTCCGATCGCGATGGGGCTCACCGGTCTCATCTTCGGCATCCCCGTGTTCTTCGACGTCGGCATCTTCGTCCTCGCGCCCCTCGTCTACATCACCGCGCGTCGCGGCGGGAAGTCGCTCGTGCTCTACGCGCTCCCGATGCTCGCCGGCCTCTCGATGACGCACGCGTTCCTGCCGCCGCACCCGGGCCCGACGGCGCTTGCCGGCACCTTCGAGGTCGGTCTCGGCTGGCTCATCCTCATGGGCTTCCTCTGCGGTATCCCCGCCTTCATCGCGTCGGGTATCGCGTGGCCGCTCTGGATCGGGAAGCGCGTCATGGTCTCGGTTCCCGAGGAGTACGTGCTGGAGCCCGAGGACGACGCCCCCGAGCGCAAGGACGTCTCGCTCTGGGCGGTGGGCCTCATCATCGTCACGCCGATCCTGCTGATCCTCGCCGCGACCTTCGGCGCACTCGCCCTGCCGAGCGGCCCGGTCCTCGAAGCGTTGACGCTCATCGGCAACCCGGCGGTCGCGCTCACGATCGCCGTCTGCCTCGCGTACTACGTGCTCGGGGTGCGGCGCGGCATGACGCTCGCCGAGTTGGGCGAGCTCTCCGGTCAGTCGCTCCGGCCGATCGGCATGATCCTGCTCGTCGTCGGTGCGGGTGCGTTCTTCGGCGCCGTCATCTCGGCGACGGGTGTCGGGGCGGCATTGGCCGAGGTGCTCGGTTCGCTCGGCCTGCCGATCATCGTGTCGGCGTACCTCATCAGCTCCGGCCTCCGCATCGCGCAGGGCTCGGCGACCGCGGCCATCGTGATCACGGCGGGGATCCTGCAGCCGGTCGTGCTCGCCGGCGACTACTCGCAGCCGCAGCTGGCACTCATCGGCATCGCGATCGCGGCGGGTTCGATCACGCTCTCGCACGTCAACGACGGTGGGTTCTGGATCATCGCGAAGTACTTCAACATGTCGGTGAAGCAGACGCTCGCGACCTGGACCGTCCTCGAGACGATCCTCTCGGTCGTCGGCTTCGGGATGGTCGCCCTCATCTGGCTGTTCGTCTGATCCGGTGCTGTGGTGACGTCAGCGCGGTGCGCTGGCGTCACCGCGGTGCTGTGCGCTGAGCGCGGGTCCCCGGAGGGGCGCGCTCACGCGCCTGGGGCGCGCTCACGCCGGTTCCGGTGCGCTCGCGCGGGCGCACCGCGCTGACCGAACGCAGCAGGGGACGTCAGAAGAGGCGGGAGTCGCTGTCGTCGAGGCCGCGCATCGCGTCGTAGTCGAGGACGACGCAGCGGATCCCGCGGTCCTGGGCGAGGGTGCGCGCCTGCGGCTTGATCTCCTGGGCGGCGAACACGCCCTGCACCGGCGCGAGGAGCGGGTCGCGGTTCATGAGCTCGAGGTAGCGGGTGAGCTGCTCGACGCCGTCGATGTCGCCGCGGCGCTTCAGCTCGACCGCGACGGACGCCCCGGTCGCGTCGGTGGCGAGGATGTCGACCGGGCCGATCGCGGTCATGTACTCGCGGCGGATGAGCCGGTAGCCGTCGCCGAGGAGTTCGATCTGCTCGGCGAGGAGCTTCTGCAGGTGCGCCTCGACGCCGTCCTTCTGGAGGCCGGGGTCGACGCCGAGCTCGTGCGCGCTGTCGTGGTGGACCTCGTGGATCGACACGATGAGCGCGTCGCCGGTCTTCTTGTGCGTGACCTTCCACAGCTCCGTGATGCCGGCCGCCGCCTGCGTCTCATCGGGCTCGACCGTCGTGAGCACGCAGGGCGGGCTCATCCAGTTGAGCGGCTTGTAGGAGCCGCCGTCGGAGTGGACGAGCAGGCTGCCGTCGTTCTTCACCATGAGCAGCCGCTTGGCGAGCGGCAAGTGAGCCGACAACCGTCCGGCATAGTCGACCGAGCACTCCGCAATCACCAAACGCACGACGACGAGCCTACCGCGACACCGTCCCGCGTCCATTCGCCCATATTCGGGCGACGGAACGCTGAATCGCCCGAACATGGGCGAACGAACGGGGCTCAGCGCTTGCGGCGGCTGCTCTCACGGGCGGCCGGAGACGCCAGGCCGGCGAACACGATGAGTACGAGCACGACGAACAGGGCGTTCAGTAGGCCGATGGCGTCGCCGAGGATGCCGATGAGCGGCGGACCGACGAGGAACGCGCAGTAGCCGATCATCGCGACGGCACTCACCCGTGCCGCAGCGCGCTTGGAGTCGTCGGCCGCGGCGGACATGCCCACCGGGAACCCGAGCGAGGCACCGAGTCCCCACAGCACGGTGCCGAGGACCATGAGTGCGGTGACCGGCGTGAGGATGAACAGCACGAGTCCGGCGATCGCCGCGCCGGCCGACACCTGCAGCACCGGCACCCGACCGAAGCGGTCGATGAGCGGCCCGCCCACGATGCGACCGACGGTCATCGCGGTGACGAACACGCCGTAGACGAGCGCGCCGGTCGTGTTGCTCTGCTCGTGGCCGTCGACCACGGCGAGTGCGAGCCAGTCGTTGGCGCTGCCCTCGGCGAACGCCATCCCGAGCATGATGACGCCGATGAGGATGAGGCGGCCGTCGGCCCAGACCGACAGGCTCTCGCGAAGTCGGTCCTGCCACGGCGCCTTCGGTGCGTCGTCCAGCTCATCGGAGACCACCTGCTCGGCCGGGACGAAGCGCACGGCGACGACGGCGACGATCGCGATGACGACCGCCATGACGAGCGCGTGCCAGAAGACCTCGAGGCCGGCTGCGGACGCGAGTGCGCCGAGACCAGCTCCGGCGACCGTGCCGAAGCTGAAGCACGCGTGCATCAGCGGCATCACCGTCTTGCCGAGCTCCTGCTCGGCCGCGGCACCCTCGACGTTCATCATGACGTCGAGTGCTCCGTTCCCGAAGCCGAAGATGATGAGCCCGACGAGGACGATGCCCTCGAGTGGCACGAGGCTCGCGCCGACCCCGATGAGGAGCAAGCCGGTCGCGACGAGCCCGAGCGTGAGCTGCATGCCGTGTCGAGGGCCGAGACGCGCGAGGAGGTGCTGCGAGGCGACGAGGCCGAGGATCGATCCGATCGACATGCCGAGGATGAGCAGCCCGACGGCGCCGGTCGTCAGCTCGAGGTTGTCGCGGATGGCGGGTATGCGGGCCACCCAGGTGGCGATGCTGAGGCCGCTCAAGGCGAAGATCACGAAGATCGCGTTGCGCCAGGCGAGGAGTTCGCGGCGTGGGCGCAGTGCGACGGGTGCGGTGTGCGGGTTGGTCGGCTCTGACACAGGGTCCTCGGGATCGGTGCTGGTGCGCCTGGGCGCTCGGTGGAGCGGGGTGGTGAGGCCCGTGCATCTCGGTGGATCTGGCGGAAATCGAATCGATTCGATTCCGTCGACTAAGCTAGCAGATCGTGGACCAGGAATCACGCCCCTCGCGACCGACGCTCGCCGATGTCGCCGAGCGCGCGGGGGTGTCGCCGTCGACCGCGTCGCTCGCGTTCAGCGGCGCCGGACCCGTGTCCGAAGCGACCAAGCAGCGGGTGCTGCAGGCTGCGGCCGACCTCGACTACGCCGGTCCCGACCCCCGGGCCCGTTCCCTCCGCCAGGGCCGTAGCGGCATCGTGGGAGCCGTCGTCGCCGGTCGGATCGGACACTCCTTCCGCGACCCGGTGATGGTCCAGACCCTCGACGGACTCGCCGACGAACTCGGCGCGGTCGGCGCGGGACTCCTCCTGCTGAACGACGCCCAGGAGGGCACGCTGCAGTTGAGCAACGCGCCGATGGACGGCGTCGTCCTCATCGGCTGCAGCCCGAACCTCGACAGCTCGGTCGCGATCCTCAGCCGACGGGGCATGCCGATCGTCTCGATCGAGGGACTCGCAGCCCTCGGCGTCCCCGACATCGCCGTCGACAACCGCGGCGGCGTGCGTGAGGAGGCGCGACACCTCGCCGACCTCGGCCACGAGCGCGTCGCCGTCGTCACCCTCAACCTCGACCCGACCGAACGCCGCGGCCCGCTCACGCCCGAGTGGGAGCGATCCGCCACGACGGTCCCGGCGATCGAACGCCTGCAGGGCCTCCGCGACGTCTTCCCCGACGCGCAGGGGTTCGTCACCACGGGGTCGTCGCTCGAGGAGGGCCGGGTCGCCGGACACGCCATCCTCGACGTCCCGGCGGGTGAACGCCCGACGGCGATCGCCGCGCAGAGCGACCTCCTGGCCGCCGGCGTCATCCGCGCAGCCGAGGAGCTCGGGATCTCCGTCCCCGCGGAGCTCAGCGTGGTCGGGTTCGACGGCATCCGCGTCGAGGGGCTCGACTACGACCTCACGACGGTGTGGCAGCCCTCCCGCGAGAAGGGGTCGGCCGCCGGCCGGGCGATCGTCGCCATGCTCGACGGCCGCGATCCGGAGTGCGAGCAGTTCAGCGTCCGGTTCCACCCTGGAGCGACGACGGCACCGGTCCCCGCGCCACAGCACTGAGTTCTCGTCGGGGTTTCGACAGCCCCTGCCGTGCGGCCGACCCGCCCCGTAGGGTGGAGGAGACGCTCGAAGGAGACCCATGACCGACCAGCCCATCGCCACCGCAGCACTCGTCCAGCAGGAGGCGGCGTCGCTCGCCGTGTCGCTCGCGCCGGTGTACCAGGATCTGCACGCCAATCCGGAGCTCTCCTTCGCGGAGCACCGGACGGCCGCCCTGGTCGCGGATCGCATCACCGGCCTCGGGTACGGGGTCGCGACGGGGATCGGCGGCACCGGTGTCGTCGGCGTCCTGGAGAACGGCGAAGGACCGACGGTCCTGCTGCGGGCCGACATGGACGGCCTTCCCGTCCTGGAGGAGACGGGCCTCGACTACGCGAGCGTCGCGCGCGGGGTCGACCCGGAGGGTAACGACGTCCCGGTCATGCACGCCTGCGGCCACGACGTCCACGTCACCTGTCTGCTGGGTGCGGCCGAACTCCTCGCTGCACGGCGCGACACCTGGTCCGGGACGCTCGTCGTCCTGTTCCAGCCGGCCGAGGAGGCCGGCGGCGGTGCGCAGGCGATGGTCGACGACGACCTCTACGCACGCGTCCCGAAGCCCGACATCGTGTTCGGCCAGCACGTCGGTCCGCTGCCGGCCGGTGTCGTCGGCACGCACGCCGGTCCGTCGTTCGCCGCGACCGACGCCTACCGCGTCACCTTCCACGGCCGCGGCGGGCACGGATCCCGCCCGCAGTCGACGATCGACCCGATCGTGATGGCGGCGTCGGCGGTCGTCCGACTCCAGAGCATCGTGTCCCGCGAGGTCGCCGGAACCGACACCGCGGTGCTCACCGTCGGCACGATGCACGCCGGCACCAAGAACAACATCATCCCCGACACGGCGCAGATCGGCGTCAACATCCGCAGCTACGAACCGCACGTCCGCGACCGCGTCGTCGGCTCCATGGAGCGCATCATCCGGGCCGAGGCCGCCGCGTCGGGAGCCGAGCGGGAACCGGCGATCGAACACACCGAGGCCTTCCCGGTGCTCGTGAACGATCCCGCGGCGACCGGTGCGGTGACGGCGGTGTTCGCCGACGCGTTCGGTGCCAACCGCGTCGTCGACCCCGGTCTCGTCACGGGCAGTGAAGACGTCGGCATGCTCGCGACGGCCGCCGACGCTCCCATCGTCTACTGGATCCTCGGGGGTGCCGACCCACAGGCCTTCGCCGCGGCCTACGCCTCGGGGCGCATGGAGCAGGACCTCCCCGGCAACCACTCCTCGAAGTTCGCTCCGCTCATCCACCCCACCCTCGACACCGGCATCGCAGCGCTCTCGCTCGCGGCACTGTCGCGTCTTTCCGGAACGGCGGCCACCGCATGATCGTCGTGACGACGGACACCGTCGCCGGACACCGCATCGACGCCGTCCTCGGCGAGGTCGTCGGGCTCACCGTGCGAGCTCGCGACTGGGGATCCTCGATGTCGATCGGCTTCTCGGCGCTCGGCGGCGGCGAGGTCCCGGGGATGACCCAGCTGCTGTTCGAATCCCGCCAGGAGGTCATGCGACGCCTGGTGGCCGACGCGGAACAGCGCGGCGCGAACGCGGTCCTCGCGATGCGTCTCGAGACCACCGACATCGGCGGTGCGTGGACGCAGCTGACCGCCTACGGCACCGCGGCGTACCTCGTCCCGATCCCTGCCGGGGAGCCCGGAGCGACCGGCCAGTCCGCCTATGCGGCGGAACAGCCGGACGCCCCGAAACCACGCGGCGACGTCTGACGGTGGGGTGGCCGAGGGGCGCGCGCCCTCGTTCCGACCCTCGCTGACCTGACCCGCCCGATCACCGCGCCGACGCAGACGGAGGATACCCATGACCGCTTGGATCGACGAACTCATCACCGAGGTGACCACGGCCGTGCGGGAGCGCAGCGACGAACGGGTGGCCGAGATGTTCGAGCGCTGCTTCGCCGACACCCTGCACAGCACGATGACGCCCATGCCGGACGGCACCGTCTTCATGCTCACCGGCGACATCCCCGCGATGTGGCTGCGCGACTCGAGCGCCCAACTCGCGCCCTATCTCCACTTCGCAGCCGACCACCCCGAGCTGGCCGAGTTGCTCGTCGCGGTCAACCGCCGGCAACTGGACGCGATCGCGCTCGACCCCTACGCGAACGCGTTCAACGCCGAGCCGAACGGACACGGCCACCGCGACGACCGCACCGACGCGTCGCCCTGGGTGTGGGAACGCAAGTACGAGATCGACTCGCTCTGCTACCCGCTCCAGCTGGCACACGACATCTGGCTGGCGACGGGGCGCCGCGACCACCTGGACGCGCGGTACCGCTCCGCCGTCGTCGCGGCGATGGAGCTCTGGCAGGTCGAGCAGCACCACGAGGAGCGCTCGCCGTACCGGTTCGAGCGGTTCGACGCGCCGCTCTCCGACACGCTCGTCCGCGACGGACTCGGGCCGGAGACGGCGTGGACCGGGCTCTCGTGGTCGGGGTTCCGGCCGAGCGACGACGCGGGGCGGTACGGCTACAACGTGCCCGGCAACCTCTTCGCCGCGGTGACGCTCGCCGGGGTCGAATCGATCGCTGCCGATGTGCTCGACGACGAGGCACTCGCCGCGGAGGCCGGTGCGCTCCGACGCGAGCTCGAGACCGCGATCGACGCCCACGGTGTCGTGACGACCGATCAGTACGGCGACGTCTACGCCTACGAGGTCGACGGGTTCGGCAACGCGCTCCTGCTGGACGACGCCAACGTGCCGAGCCTGCTCTCGCTGCCGTTCCTCGGCTGGTGCGCGCCCGACGACGCCCGGTACCTCGCCACCAGACGGTTCCTGCTCAGCGAGGACGACCCGAGCTACTTCGTCGGGTCCGCCGCCCGAGGGATCGGGAGCCCGCACACACCCCACGACCACATCTGGCCGATCGCCCTGTCCATCGAGGGTCTCACCTCGCAGGACGAGCAGGACCGCGCCCGCCTGCTCGACACGCTGCTGCGGACCGACGCCGGCACGGGGGTCATGCACGAGTCGTTCCACAAGGACGACCCCGACACCTTCACCCGCCCCTGGTTCTCCTGGGCGAACGCGATGTTCTGCGAGTTCGTCCTCGACGTGGTGGGTCTGCGCACGCACGTGCGGCGTCCTGTGCCCCGAGGCGACTGAACGGACCCGCAGCCTCATGCGCCGACTCAGAGCAGTCGCAGCTCCTGTGCACGGGTGACGGCCCGGGTGCGGTCAGCCACGTCGAGCTTCTCGAAGACGTGCAGCAGGTGCGTCTTCACCGTCGACTCCGAGATGAAGAGTGCCGCCGCGATCGACCGGTTGCTGTTGCCGGCGGCGACGAGCGCGAGGACCTCGAGCTCGCGGGCGCTGAGCTGCGGGCGGGTTGGTGTCCCGCCCTGCATGCGGCCGACGAGCGTCGCCGCGATCGTGGGCGCGAGCACCGTCTGACCGGCGACCACCGAACGGATGCCCGCCAGGATCTCCTGCTCAGGCGCCGCCTTCAACAGGTAGCCGCCGGCACCGGCCTCGATCGCGCCGAGGATGTCGTCGTCGGTCTCGTAGGTCGTCAGCACGAGCACCCGGACGCCGGGCACGCGCTGCACGATGCGCGCTGTCGCCTCCGCACCGCCGAGGACCGGCATGCGCAGGTCCATGAGCACGAGGTCGGGCCGGTACTCCTCGGCCGCCGCGACCGCCGCGGCGCCGTCCGCCACCTCGGCCACGACCTCGAGGTCGTCCGCGCGCCCGAGCAGCGCGACGATGCCCGACCGGACGATGGGGTGGTCGTCCGCAACGACGATCCTGATCCGTGTCATCGTCCCTCCTCCACGGTCCTTGAGCTTGTCGCAGGGCCGCCGGCCGAGACGCCGTCCGTGCTCCCTGAGCTTGTCGCAGCGCTCGCTTCGATTGTCGCCGGCACTCGCACCCGCACGGTCGTCCCCGCTCCGGCGGCACTCCTGAGTTCCACCGTCCCGCCGAGCAGCGTCACCCGGTCGTGCATGCCGTGCAGCCCGAAGCCCGCGCCCGGACTGGTCCCGAGCAGCGCGCCGTCCGGGTCCGCGATGCCGACTCCGTCGTCGGAGATCCGCAGTTCGGCCCAGCCGTCGTCGACGGTGAGCGCCAGCTCGACGCGGTCGGCGGCGGCGTGTTTCCGGATGTTCGCGAGACCCTCTTGGGCACTCCGGAGCAGCACGACCTCGGGCGCCCGTTGGAACCGTTCGGACGGAGCGTCGATGTCGACGGCCACACCTGTCTCGCGGGCGAACCGCTCGCCCAAGCGGCGGAGGCTGTCACCGAGCGTCGTGTCTGCAGCCGGCATCGCCGCCGTCGTGGCCACGAGGGATCTCGCCTCGCGGAGGGCGTCGCGTGCCGTGCTCTCGATGAGGTCGATGCTGTCGAGGGCGGCGATCGGTCGACCGTCCAGCGGGGAGGCGTCCGGGGTGCCCGCGACGGTCTCACCGACCTCGGAGCGGGCGCGTTGCGCGAGCAGCACCACACTCGTGAGGCTCTGTGCGATGGTGTCGTGGATGTCGCGAGCCATGCGTTCACGTTCGGCGGCAGCTCCGGCCTCCCGGCTCGCCCGTTCCGATTCGGCCTGAGCGGTCTGCAGACTCACCAGGAGTCGTGCCTTCTCGTCGCCGAGCTCGGCGATCCGGGTGATCCACAGACCGAGGGACAACGCGAAGACGAGCGAGACGCTCTGGATCGCGAGCCCCTGCAGGATCGCGTCCGGGGTGGCGCCTTGTCCGACGATGAAGCCGACGGCGAGGGTCGCGGCGCTCGCGATGTTGAGGACGATCGCGTTCCGCGTCTTCGGCGTCAACACCCACAGCAGCGGGAACACGAGGCACTGCAGGGTCAGGACGTTCGGGGAGAACGCCGTCCCGACGGCGGTGAGGGCGATGAGGGTGATCGCGAACCAGAGGCCGCCCTGCGGACGCTCGAGGGTGCGTCGTCCGGCCGTGTAGTAGACGAGGCAGAGCGCCGCCAGCACGATCCAGACGCCGACGACCCGTTCCGGTGCCCCGGCCGCGCTGACGCTCACGAGCGCACCGACGATCACGCACCCCGCGCCGAACGCGACATCCCACCATCGTCGTCCGTCCATATCCCAACCCTCCCATCCCTGCTCGCGAACTGTCACTTCCTGATAGTCCCGGCGGCGTACACCCACCGGAACTGACAGTTCGCGGGCTAGGAGCGGCGGACCCAGCGGAAGGTGAGGCGGGTGAGGACGAGGCCGACGACCGCCCAGACGACGAGGACGAGCGCGACCATCGGGAGGTCCCAGCCACCGGACGGCTCCTGCGAGGCGAACCCCTCCGGCAGGAAGACGGAGCGCATGCCCTGCGCGATCCACTTGAGCGGGAAGACACTCGCGACGTTCTGCAGCCATTCGGGCAGCATCGTGAACGAGAGGTAGACGCCGGAGATGAACTGCAGCACGAGCACGATCGGGATGATGACGGCCGTCGCGCTCTTGCCCGTGCGGGGGACTGCCGACAGGGCGATGCCGAGAACCGCCGAGGTGGCGATGCCGAGCAGGTAGATCCAGGCGAAGGTGAGCCACCGCTCGGGCTCGGTCGGCAGGGTGACGTCGAACAGGAACCGGGCGACGAGCAGCAGCAGCACGATCTGGAGGACCGAGGTGACGAGGACCTGCCCCATCTTCCCGAGGAAGTAGGAGATCACCGGGAGCGGGCTGCCGCCGAGGCGCTTGAGCGTGCCATCGCTCTTCTCCGTCGCGATGTCGGTCGCGAGGTTCTGAACGCCCGAGAGGAGGATGCCCGCGGCGATCATGCCGGGCAGGTAGAAGGCGGCCTGACTGACCCCGCCGGTACCGTCGGGTGCCTCGCCCACGTTCCCCATCGCGCTGAACGCGGTCGAGAAGATCGCGAGCATCACGACGGGGAAGAGGAAGGTGAAGAACACCTGGTCGCCGGACCGGAAGTAGATGCGGGTCTCGTAGCCGATCCGGCTGGCTCCGAGCCGGAGGGTGCGTCCGCGGGGGAGTGCCGGGACGAGCGGTTTCGTGGTGCGGTCGATGGAGATCATGCGCCGACTCCTGTCGTGGTGACCTGTGTGGTCGGTGACGGTGCTTCGGATGGGGTGACTGACGTCGCAGCGGAGTCGGCCGCGTGGACGAGTCCGAGGTAGATGTCCTCGAGGCTCGGACGGATGACCTCCAGGTCGCGCGGTTCTCCGCCCAGGGTCGCCGTGAGCTCGGCGACCCGTGCGGCGGGTGCCTCGGTCCGTTCCTCGTGGAGGCCGTGCTCGTCGCGCCAGCGCACCACGGGGATCCGGGCATCGCCACCGCCGATCTCGTCGACCGCGCCGATCTCCACGAGCCGACCCGCCGCGATGACGGCGACGCGGTCGGCGAGCTGGGCGGCTTCGTCGAGGTAGTGGGTGGTGAGGAGGATGGTCGTGCCGTCGCGTTTGAGCGAGCGGATGAGCTCCCAGAACTGTCGACGCGCCTCGGGGTCGAACCCGGTCGTCGGCTCGTCGAGGAAGAGGAGGGCTGGGCGGCCGACCACCCCGAGGGCGACGTCCACCCGACGACGCTGGCCACCCGAGAGCTTGCCGATGCGCGTGCCCGCCTTGCTCGTGAGCCCGACCGCCTCGATGACCTCGTCCACGTCCCGCGGGTCCGCGTAGTACCGGGCGAACTGCGCGAGCTGCTCCCGGACCGTGACGTTGGCGGCCTCGGCGCTCGACTGGAGGACGATGCCGAGGCGGGCCTTCCAGTCGAGACCGCCCTTCGCCGGGTCGACCCCGAGGACGCTCGCCTCGCCGCCCGTCCGGTGCCGGTAGCCCTCGAGGATCTCGATCGTGGTGCTCTTCCCGGCACCGTTCGGGCCGAGGAGGGCGAAGGTCTCGCCCGGGTGGATCTCGAAGGAGACCCCGTCGACGGCGGTGAAATCGCCGTACTGCTTGCGCAGTCCGCGGACCTCGATGATCGGTCGTGTGCTCATGGTGTCCATGCTCGTCCGCTGCGGCCCGCACCGGTAGCGGTGGAGGGGCTGATCCTCGTATCCACCGATCGGTTGATGCGCGGGGCGCCGGAGGTCTCATCGTGCCAGCGCAGCCGACCCGACGCGCACGAACGCCCACCCGCCCGACGAGGGCGGATGGGCGCTGGCGTGACGCTGCGGCGGTCTAGCCGAGTGCCGCGGTGGAGACGACGACGACGAGGTCCTCGACGTTCTCGAACCCGGCGGTCTCCTGGGTGAGCTGGGTGAACGGGATGCCGATGATCGTCAGACCGTCGAGCGATCCGGTGAACGTGCCGGCGGCTTCGGTCACGCTCGCGCCACCGGCCGTCGCGTTCGCGGCCGCTGCGGTGAGGGAGGCGGCGCCGCCGGAGAGGACGGCGTAGCTGCCCGATGCGGCACCCGCTTCATAGCTGAGGATGCACACCGTCGGCAGGTCGCCGAGGACCGCGGCCGGAGCGAAGGTGGCCTTCGCAGCGGCGACAGCGGCCGCTGGGACTGCGACGCCGCTGGCTGCGCTGAGCGTGTTGACCTGCTCTTCGGTGCACTTCGTCGCGCCCGATGCCGGCTCTTCCTGGGCAGCGTCCTCCGTGGCCTCGGGCGCGGTCGTGGCGCTCGTCGAGGGTTCGGAGTCGGCCGGTGCGTCGCCGCTGCTGCAGGCGGCGAGCCCGAAGAGCCCGATGACGGCGACGGCGGCCACCGCGGAGACGCGGAGACGGTGGTGAGCGGAGCGTAGTGACATGGTGGTTCCCCCTGGAATCGTGAGCGTTGACGGATGCTCAGGTCCAGGATGGTGGACCGAGGCGGCAGCCTCAATGGGGACAACTCCCCAGTTGTCGGTCAGGCCCCGGTGCGCATCCACGCCGTCGTGCGGGCGCGGAGCCCGAGAGTGGTCGCGCGCGCACCGAGGTAGCCGACGAAGAAGGTGAGCGCCAACCAGGTGAGCCCGGTCTGCCCGCCGGGTGCCCAGGCGAGGACCGCGAGCGCGAACGGCAGGAAGACGACCGTGTTGAGCAGCCCGGTGATCGCGAGGTACTTCGCGTCGCCGGCGCCGATGAGGACGCCGTCGAGGACGAAGACGACACCACCGAGCGGGGTGGTGACGGCGAGCACGATGATCGCGGGCACGATGAGCGCCGCGAGGTCGGGGTCGCTCGTGAAGAGCAGGCCGATGACCGGGCTCGCGAGGGCGATGACCAGGCCGAGCACGATCCCCGAGCCGACACCCCACTGCAGACAGCGGACGAGGACGGCACGCACACCGGCCACGTCGCCGGCCCCGAGCCCCTTGCCGACGAGCGCCTGCGCGGCGATCGCGAGGGCGTCGAGCGCGAAGGCGAGGGTGGCGAAGAGGGTCATGACGAGCTGGAACCCGGCGAGTTCGTCGGTGCCGAGGTCGGTCGCGACGAACACGGCGATGAGCATCGCGGCACGGAGGCTGACCGTACGGAGGAACAACCATCCGCCGGAACGCGCCGCGCCACCGAGGCCGGCGCGGTGCGGGCGGAGACTCGCTCCCGTCCGCCGCACGTGGCGCAGGACGACGAAGAGGTAGGCGACGACCATGCCCCACTGCGCGATGACGGTGCCGATGGCGGATCCCGCGATGCCGAGTCCGAGGCCGTAGATGAAGAGGAAGTTGAGGCCGATGTTCGCGGCGAACCCGGCGCCGGCGACCACGAGGGGCGTGGTGGTGTCCTGCAGGCCGCGGAGGAGCCCGGTCGCACCGAAGACGAGCAGCATGGCGGGGATGCCGAGCATCGAGATGCCGAGGTAGGTGTCGGCCTGCTGGGCGACGGCGTCCGTCGCACCGAACAGTCCGACGAGCGTGGGGGAGAGGAACCATCCGGCCGCACCGATCACGACGCCGAGCCCGAGCGACAACCAGAGACCGTCCACCCCGAGCGACACCGCGCCGCGCTCGTCGCCGTGTCCGAGACGTCGCGCGACCGCGGGCGTCGTCGCGTAGGCGAGGAACACCATGAGCCCGATGACCGTCTGCAGGACCGCGCTCGCGACCCCGAGGCCGGCGAGCGGCACGACGCCGAGGTGACCGATCATCGCGGAGTCGGCGAGCAGGAACAGCGGCTCCGCCATCAGCGCCCCGAGTGCCGGGACCGCGAGCCGGAGGATGTCGCGGTCGACGGGTCGCAGCCGTCGCCTGTCCTGTCCCGTGGTCACCCGTCGAGCCTAGCCGCGGGCGGGATGCCCGGACCGGCTGAGCCCGCTCCACAGGCGTCCGTGTGGGCGACCGCCTGAGATTCCCTTGCACGCCGTCTGGCTTACTGATATTCCTGTAGACCATGACTGACTTCTCCATCGACTGCGACGCCGTCGAGGCCGTCGCCGGAACTCTGGCGAGGTTTGCCGCGAGCTTCGACCCACCTCGGATCGCCGATGTGAGCGATTGCGGCTCGGCGTCGGTCACGAACAAGATCGATGAGTTCTGTGGATGGTTCACCGCGGCCCCCTCGACGATCAGATCCGCGCGGTCACGAAGCGCCTCGCCGATGCGCACGCGATGGTCGATGGGAGCATCAGCGCTGGTGCGCTTGCACAAGCCGCCAGGGCGGACGCGGCGACCCGTGACGCCGTCAGCTCCGTGTTGACCGGGGTGGGGATCGCGCTGGCACCGGTGACCCTCGGCGCGTCCGGCACCGGCTCCATCGCCACCGTCGCGCTCATCGAAGCGCTCTCCCTCGCGGCGCAGGCCGGAGGCGAAGCACTGTGGGCGACCGAGTACGCCAAGGCCAGCGAGATCGTGCGGCGCAATGGGGACGCCCAGTACATCGAGGCCATGCGCGTGCTCGGTTGCAGTGCAGCAACACTCCTCGGCGTCGACCTCCCCTTCCCCGACACCGGGAAGCTGACTCTCGCACAGCACCGTGCGGCGGTCACCGACTGGTACGCGCACATCAATGAAGCGGCCGTCGAGCACCCGGACCCGGCCCAGCGGATGTCGCCCGACTCCGACCTGGAGGACGTCCTCGAGGACTACGTCACCCGGCGATGGGGAGCCGGCTCGTGATCGGTGCACGCGAGTCTGCGGATTCGACCCCGAAGCGGAACGGCCACCGCCGCGGTCTGGCGCTGCTTGGTGTCGTGGTCGTGCTGGGTCTGGCTGGGTGTGTCGATGGTCCGACGGAGATGCCGACTCCGGAGATCGTCTGGGACCGTGGGGTGGCGCCGTCCTCGCGGTTGGAGGATGACCCGATCGTGCAGGCCGCGCGAGAGGCCGCGATCGGGTTGGCGATGTCGGAGAATTCGGGTGACTTCACGATTCGTCAGCTGAATGATCATTGGAATCATCGTCACATCGTGGATCTCGCCAGGTCGTATGCAGCCGAGACCACTTCCTACGTCTATCCAGGTCCCCATCCGTGGGAGCCGATTCGGATCGCTGAACAGGACGACCGCTTCGCTGTTCTCGAAGTCTGCATGGCGGACGCGGCGTCGGATGGGTGGCTCTGGGGTGAGGACTCGTATGGCAAGCCGTTCATTCCCGACCGGGGCGTGTTGTGGCGGTACGACTTCGAGAAGCTCGATGGCCAATGGAAGCGCGTCACTCGTCATTCATACAGCTATGGGCAGTTCGGGTCGTGTCCGTATGAGGACATTCCGATCGGGTACTTCAACCCGCGCCCGAGAGTGCCGAAGCTGTCGGAGATGCCGCCCGTTCGGGAGCCGTTGCCGCTTGCTCCGGAGAGCGACGAGTACGAGGAGGGGAGGTGGTGAGGAGCGGCGCGCGTCGCGGTATTGCTCCGCTCGGTGTCGTGGTCGTGCTGGGTCTGGCTGGGTGTGTCGCTGGTCCGACGGAGATGCCGACTCCGGAGATCGTCTGGGACCGTGGGGTGGCGCCATCTTCGCCGTTGGAGGACGACCCGATCGTGCAGGCCGCGCGAGAATCCGACATCGGGCTGGTGCTGGCCGAGAACTCGGGTGATTTCACCATCCGTCAGCTGAATGATCGTTGGAATCATCGTCACATCGTGGATCTCGCGCGGTCGTATGCAACGGAGACCACTTCGTACGTGTATCCCGGCCCCGACCCGTGGGAGCCGGTTCGGATCGTTGAGCGAGACGACCACATTGCCGTTCTCGAGGTCTGCATGGCGGACGCGGAGACCGAGGGGTGGCTCTGGGGTGAGGATTCATATGGCAAGCCGTTCATTCCCGACCGGGGTGTGTTGTGGCGGTACGACTTCGAACTGCTCGATGGGTATTGGAAGCGCGTCACTCGTCATTCGTACGGCTATGGGCAGTTCGGGTCGTGTCCGTTTGAGGACATCCCGATCGGGTACTTCAACCCCCGCCCGAAGCTCTCGAAGCCTTCGGAGCGGGCGCCGGTTCGGGAGCCGTTGCCGCTTGCTCCGGAGAGTGACGAGTACGAGGAGGGCAGGCGGTGAGGAAGGGCGTGCGCCGTCGCGGTTTGGCGCTGGTCGGCCCGGTGCTGGTCCTCGGTCTGAGTGGGTGTGTTCCTGCCTCGACGGAGATGCCGACGCCGGAGATCGTCTGGGACCGTGGGGTGGCGCCATCTTCGCCGTTGGAGGATGACCCGATCGTGCAGGCCGCGCGTGAGGCGGCGATCGGGCTGGCGATGGCGAAGAACTCGGGTGATTTCACCATTCGTCAGCTGAATGATCGTTGGAATCATCGTCACTTCGTGGATCTCGCTCGGGGGTATGCGACGGAGACCATGCCGTATGTCTACCCCGGTCCGTATCCGTGGCAACCACTGCGAATACTTGAGCGAGAGGACGACTTCGCTGTGCTCGAGGTGTGTGAGGCGTGGCAGACATCAGACGGTTGGCTTTGGGACGAGGACACGTACGGTAAGCCGTTCATCCCGGACCAGGGCGTTCTGCGGTGGTATGGACTCGCGAAGCTCGACGGACATTGGAAACGTGTCAGTCGCGGCATCGGCGCCGTCGAGCCACGGGATTCGTGTCCGTTCGAGGACATACCGATCGGGTACTTCAACCCGCGCCCGAGAGTGCCGAAGCTGTCGGAGATGCCGCCCGTTCGTGAGCCGTTGCCGCTTGCTCCGGAGAGTGACGAGTACGAGGAGGGCAGGCGGTGAGGAAGGGCGTGCGCCGTAGCGGTCTGGCGCTACTCGGCTTGATGGTGCCGCTCGGTCTGAGTGGGTGTGTTGCTGGTCCGACGGAGATGCCGACTCCGGAGATCGTCTGGGACCGTGGGTTGGCGCCGTCCTCGCCGTTGGAGGACGACCCGATCGTGCAGGCCGCGCGAGAATCCGACATCGGGCTGGCGATGGCCAGGAATTCCGGTGACTTCACGATTCGTCAGCTGAATGATCATTGGAATCACCGTCACATCGTTGATCTCGCCAAGTCATACTCCGCCGAGACCACTTTCTACGTCAATCCAGGCCCTTACCCCTGGGAGCCTGTGAGATTTCTTGAACGAGACGACCACTTCGCCGTGCTCGAGGTCTGTGAGGCGGACTCGGAGAGCGACGGATGGTTGTGGGGCGAGGACTCGTATGGCAAGCCGTTCATTCCCGACCGGGGCGTGTTGTGGCGGTACGACTTCGAGAAGCTCGATGGACGGTGGAAGCGCGTCACTCGTCATTCGTACGGCTATGGGCAGTTCGGGTCGTGTCCGTATGAGGACATCCCGATCGGGTACTTCAACCCCCGCCCGAAGCTCTCGAAGCCTTCGGAGCGGGCGCCGGTGCGGGAGCCGTTGCCGCTTGCTCCGGAGAGTGACGAGTACGAGGAGGGCAGGCGGTGAGCCCCGATGCCGCCGGGCTCAGCGGTCGCCGAGCGACGGCAGAACCGTCGGTCGACGATGTTCGTGATCACCCGGGACGCGAGCTCTCGTAGCCGAGCAGTGACCCGCTCAGGCCAGGGAGGTCACGGAGGCGGATACCGGTGAGGAAGCCGGCCGCAGCGGCATAGGCGACCCGCGGTTGGTCGGCGTCCTCACGGCAGGCCAGGAACAGCGACACGGCGGTGGCGCCCAGGCGCTCGGCGACGTCGGTGATCTCCGTGAAGCCGACGAGCGGGTCGACCCGGTGGGCGATACCGGCCATCGTCCGCACGGCGACACCGTCGGGCTCGGTGCCGTCCTGTGCCAGACCCGACGCCGCGAACGAGACCACGGCCGCGCCTTCGGACGCGAATCGTCGGCAGGCGTCGGTCAGGGCCCGCTCGACGGCTCGGCCGGTGCGGTCCTCCGACGCTGCGCCCGCATCCGCACCCGTCGTCGTCCCGGCGTCGTCCTTCGGCAGTGCGCGCCGGACCGCATCGAGCGCCCACCCGTGCAGGGTGCCGCCGACCCCGGGGATCGGTACCCAGGACACCGCCGCGAGCACGGCGCCTGCGGCATCCGTCACGACGGAGACCCGGACCGCGGCACTCGGCTCCTGGTCGTCGCCATCGGGGGCGTCGTCGCTCGAACCAACGGTGAGACCGAGCTCGGGCACGTGCCGGTCGGACACCCACACCGACGACAGCGCGCGGATCTGGCTGCGGAGCTCCCACCGCAGTTCATGAGCGGGCAGCAGGATCGAGGTCGTCGAATCCGCGCCGGTGGCTCCCGCCGCATCGTCCGGATCAGCGGGTTCTGATGCACCCGCCCTGCCGAGGTCGAGCACGAGGTCTCGACCGAGCGGCGACACCCGCCACCCCTCGGGCACGATGCGCGCGTCGCGAGTGGCGAAGACCGCCGGTGTGAGCCCCTCCTGCTCGGCCGCCGTCGCGAACGCCGACACCGCTGCGGCTGCACCGCCGGGGTCGCCGATCGGCTCGCCGAGTGCCAGCGCGACGCCGGCGTGCTGCTGGTAGGCGACCGCGTGCGCGCCGTCGGCCGTGATGAACACCCGGTTCTCGGGTCGGAGCGCCGAGGCCGCCAGCGGTCCGCCGCCGTGTTCGCGCAGCAGTTGCGCCGCCCTGGCGCGCGCTCGCCGCGCACCCGGACCGATCGCCCCGGGCAGGCGTCGCCTGGTCTGGTTCGCCGCGACCCGGAACGCGTGGCGCGACAGCACGAGGACCACCGCCTGTCCCACCCACAGGACGCTCGCGGAGATCCAGATGGTCGACGCCACGAGCGGCACCTGGGCCAGCCAAGCGAGGGCGATGAGGGCGAGCGTGACCAGCAGGTTGCCGACGGTGAGCACCATCGCCGCCCACCAGGCCCACCGATGACCACGGCGGAGCCAGTTCGCGATCACCAGGATCGCGACGGTGTCGACCCCGACGTCGAGGATGGAGCCCTGCGTCAGGGTGGTCGAACCGAGCGGCCCGTCGAGCGGCACGAGGGTGACGAGCAGCTGCACCGCACCGATCACGAGTAGCCCGGCGACGGCGAACAGTCGCCAGTCGCGCATGGTCGGTCGTGGGGTCGACCGGTGCTCACCGAGGAGGAGGCGGGCCACGATCACGAAGACGACGGTCGCGATGAAGTGCTCGAGGTCGTCGATCTTCCCGACGTAGAGGAGCGCGATCGACACCCACGACAGGAGCAGCAGTCGCCAGCGCAGCCGGTAGGGGGAACGCATGAACGCGGTCGCGGTCGCGACGCAGGCGAGGATGCCGCAGCTCGGACCGACGTCGAGCGTCGTCACGAGAGACTGCGCCCACGGCCAGTCGAGCCGAGCCAGCGCCAGAGCCGCGCCGAGCGCGCCGAGGATACCGACGAGGTGGCCGGTCACGAAGATCGCCGACGCCCGCAGTGTGCCGAATCGGACCTCGACCCACCCGCCGAACACGGCCGCGCCGACGATCGCGATGAGGTAGGCGAGCGGGTCGGCGGTGATGAACATGCCCGTCAGGACCGTCCACCAGCGCCCGGCTTCGAGGCTCGGCACCCCGTACGCGAACGCCGGGTACCAGGCGGCCTGGTCGATCGGGCGCCACAGGCCGCCGGTCACGACGCCGAGGGCGACGAAGACGGTGACGAAGGCGGTGGTCGCGGGGGTCGTCCGCAGGGCCCAGCGCAGTGGCGTCAGGACATCGGCGATCGCGGCGCGCAAGTCGGTGCGGACGGGGGCCGAGCTGGCCGCCCGGATGGTCGGCACTTCCATGCGGGCGTCGGCCCTGGCCGCGGTCGGGACCGACCCGGATGGCGACAGCAGTTCGTCGAGCTCCGCCTCGGTCATCGACACGGGCGCGCGGTCGGCGGCTGGCTGGGCAGCCCGACGACGGATCCGGAACACGACGACCACCGCGATCACGACGGCCGCGGCACCGGCCAACGCGAGCGCCGCCCAGGAGAAGCGGTGCAGGAACTCGGTCGCGGCACTCCCCAGCACGGTGACGACCGTCACCACGAGCGAGGCCCAGGCGATGCCACCCGCCGCGTTGGCGACGAGGAAGTGCGGGTACGTCATGCGGAACATGCCAGCGAGTGGTCCGGAGAAGATGCGGAGCACGGCGATGAACCGACCGACGAACACCGCCCACGGCCCCCACCGCCGCATGAGGTGGACCGCGGCGCCCAGCCGCTTCGGCCCCACGTGCTTCGGGAACCTGCGGTTCAGCACCGACAGGAGCCGCCGGCCGTACCGCTTGCCGATCCAGTACCCGATCGAGTCGCCGAGGATCGCACCACCGGCGGCCGCGGCGGCGACGAACACCGGGTTCAGGCCGCTCGACGCGGCGAGGAGGGTCGCCCCGATGAGCACGGTCTCTCCCGGCAACGGCACGCCGAGGCTTTCGACCGCGACGACCAGGAAGACGACGAGGAGCAGGACGCCGGGCGGGAAGTCGGCCAACCAGTCCACGCGGGCTCCTTCCGGCCGGGTGGGTCAACGGTAGTCCCTCGTTCCCCGAAGCGCTCGCGACGCTCCTCCACAGGACTCGGTCCAGAGGTGCACGCCCGCTCTGAGAGAACACCCGAGCCGTGGTCAGGTGCCGTCGCTAGGCTGATCCGCATGACTGACGCGCAGCTCGCCTCCGGCATCGACCGCTCCGAACTCGACCCGGCCGTGCGGCCGCAGGACGACCTCTTCCGCCACGTGAACGGCAAGTGGATGGACCGCACCGAGATCCCCGACGACAAGGCCCGCTGGGGATCGTTCCACCAGCTGGCGGAAGACGCCGAGAACGCCGTCCGCGACATCATCGAGGAGTCGCAGACGAACCCCGACGGCGAGGAGGGCGTGAAGATCGGCGCCCTGTACGCGAGCTTCATGGACGTCGACCGGGCCAACGCCCTCGGAGCGACCCCGCTCGCCGACCAGCTCGCCCGTGTCGCAGCGGTCGACTCCATCGAGTCCTTCCTCCGCCTTTCCGGCGAGTTCGAGGCGGAGGGCGTCGGCGGCTTCCTGCAGCTCTTCGTCGACAACGACCCGGGCAACCCCGAGCGTTACCTCGTCTTCGCCGAACAGGGCGGCATCACGCTGCCCGACGAGTCCTATTTCCGTGAAGACACCTTCGCCGAGATCCGCGACGCCTACCGCGCACACCTCCAGACGATGTTCGAGCTCGCCGGCATCGACGACGCTGCCGCACGCGCCGACCGCGTGTTCGCCCTCGAGACGGCGATCGCGTCCAAGCACTGGGACAACGTCGCCACCCGCGACAGCGAGAAGACGTACAACCTGTACTCGTGGGACGAAGCGGCGGCGCTCGCCGCAGGTGCCGACCTCGACGGCCCGAACCTCGCCGTCTGGCGCGATGCGATCGGTGCCGCCGACGCGGTGTTCGCCGAGATCGTCGTGCGCGAGCCGAGCTTCCTCGAGGGCCTCGGGGAGCTCCTCGTCGCCGAGCAGCTCGAGTCCTGGAAGGACTGGCTGGCCTGGAAGGTCGTCCACGGTGCTGCTCCGTACCTCTCCGAGGAGTTCGGTCGCGCCAACTTCGACTTCTACGGCAAGACCCTCACCGGCACGCCGCAGCAGCGTGAGCGCTGGAAGCGCGGCGTCTCGCTCGTCGAGGGCATGCTCGGCGAGGCCGTCGGCCGCATCTACGTCGACCGGCACTTCGGCGCCACGTCGAAGGACGAGATGGACGTCCTCGTCGGCTTCCTCGTCGAGGCGTACCGCGACAGCATCGAGAACCTCGAGTGGATGAGCCCCGAGACCCGCACGCGGGCGTTGGAGAAGCTCGACAAGTTCACGCCCAAGATCGGATTCCCCGTCAAGTGGCGCGACTACTCGGCGCTGGAGCTCGACGCCGACGACCTGCTCGGCAACGTCCGTCGTGCCAGCCGGTTCGAGATGGACCGCGAACTGGGCAAGATCGGCAAGCCGCTCGACCGCGACGAATGGTTCATGACGCCGCAGACGATCAACGCCTACTACAACCCCGGTTTCAACGAGATCGTGTTCCCGGCCGCCATCCTCCAGTACCCGTTCTTCGACGCCGGCCGCGACGCCGCCGCGAACTACGGGGCGATCGGCGCGGTCATCGGTCACGAGATCGGGCACGGCTTCGACGACCAGGGATCGAAGTTCGACGGCGACGGCCGACTCACCGACTGGTGGACCGAGGCCGACCGCGCGGCGTTCGAGGAGCGCACCGCGTCGCTCATCGAGCAGTACAACGCGCTGGCTCCCGCCCAGGTGCCCGACCACCACGTGAACGGCGCCCTGACGATCGGCGAGAACATCGGCGACCTCGGCGGGCTCGGCATCGCCTGGAAGGCGTACCTGCTGTCGCTCGAGGGTGCGGAGCCGCCGGTCATCGACGGCCTCACCGGCGCGGAGCGGTTCTTCCTCTCCTGGGCGCAGGCCTGGCAGCAGAAGGGACGCGACGCAGAGGTCATCCGACTGCTGTCGATCGACCCGCACTCGCCGAACGAGTTCCGATGCAACCAGATCGTCCGGAACATCGACGCCTTCTACGAGGCGTTCGGCGTCACCGAGTCCGACGCAGCATGGCTCGCCCCCGAGGAGCGCGTCACCATCTGGTAGCCGACCTGCTGGTCCATGCCCTTCACCTGCCGGTCCCTGCCCTTCACCTGCCGGTCCCTGCCCTTCACCACCCGGTCCCTGCCCTTCACCACCCGGTCCCTGAGCTTGTCGAAGGGCAGGGCTTGTCGAAGGGCAGGAACCGATTGTCGAAGGGTCGGCTCCGCCTGTCGCCCCCTGCCGATGACCCCAGTAGTGGGACATGCGGAAGGCCGACAGGCGCTGCGAGAATCACTCTGGAGTCGACGAATCGTCATCCCGATGCACTCGAGAAGCTCACGGCGCAAGACCCGAACAGCGCCTGAGCGGACCTGGTCCGATCCGTCCGGTTCACAGCAGCGTCGCCGTCGATATCGCCACAGCCCCCGCCGTCCCCCGGCCCGGGCGAGGCGGTACCGGCGGCGACGTGCTCCACTCCCCGCGAACCCGTAGAATCGCAGGCGTGTCTAAAGTCTTGAGCAGCCTCCCCGTCGGCGAGCGCGTCGGCATCGCCTTCTCCGGAGGTCTCGACACCTCCGTCGCCGTCGCTTGGATGCGCGAGAAGGGTGCCATCCCGTGCACCTACACCGCCGACATCGGCCAGGCGGACGAACCGAACATCGGCGCCGTCCCCGACCGCGCCAAGGAGTACGGCGCCGAGATCGCGCGCCTCGTCGACGCGAAGTCGGCGCTCGTCGAGGAGGGCCTCGTCGCCCTCCAGTGCGGTGCGTTCCACATCCGCAACGCCGGCAAGACCTACTTCAACACGACGCCGCTCGGCCGCGCCGTGACGGGCACCATGCTCGTCCGCGCGATGAAGGAGGACGGCGTCGACATCTGGGGCGACGGCTCCACCTACAAGGGCAACGACATCGAGCGGTTCTACCGCTACGGTCTGCTCGCCAACCCGCGCCTGCGCATCTACAAGCCGTGGCTCGACGTCGACTTCGTCAACGAGCTCGGTGGCCGCAAGGAGATGAGCGAGTGGCTCGTCGCCCGCGACTTCCCGTACCGAGACTCCACCGAGAAGGCGTACAGCACCGACGCCAACATCTGGGGCGCCACCCACGAGGCCAAGCGCCTCGAGGAACTCAGCTCCGGCATGGAACTCGTCGAGCCGATCATGGGCGTGCCGTTCTGGCGTGAAGACGTCGCGATCGCTTCCGAGGTCGTCACCGTCACCTTCGAGGCCGGTCGCCCGGTCGCACTCAACGGCGTCGAGTACGCCGACGCGGTCGCGCTGGTCCTCGAGGCCAACGCCATCGGCGGTCGTCACGGTCTCGGCATGAGCGACCAGATCGAGAACCGCATCATCGAGGCTAAGAGCCGCGGCATCTACGAGGCCCCCGGCATGGCGCTCCTCCACATCGCGTACGAGCGTCTGCTCAACGCGATCCACAACGAGGACACGGTCGCCAACTACCACAACGAGGGTCGCCGACTCGGGCGCCTCATGTACGAGGGCCGCTGGCTCGACCCGCAGTCGCTCATGCTCCGCGAGTCCATCCAGCGCTGGGTCGGCTCCGCCGTCTCCGGCGAGGTCTCGATCCGTCTGCGCCGCGGCGACGACTACACGATCCTCGACACCTCGGGCCCGGGCCTCAGCTACCACCCCGACAAGCTCTCGATGGAGCGCGTCGGCGATGCAGCGTTCGGTCCCGACGACCGCATCGGTCAGCTCACCATGCGCAACCTCGACATCGCGGACTCGCGCTCGCGGCTCGAGCAGTATGCGGCGGCCGGCATCGTCGGCGGTGCGACCGCGGACCTCGTCGGCAAGCTCGAGCAGGGTGAGGCGCAGGAGATCCTCGGCGGCGAACTCCTCGACCCGACCGCCGACGCCCTCGAGCGCGCGACCGACCTCGCTTCCGAGGGCGCCGCGTTCGACTCCGGCACCGACTAGTCGCACCACGTAACGCCGAACGCCCGCCGCACTCCACGAGTGCGGCGGGCGTTTCGCGTCGGCGATGCCTGCCCCAACTCAGGACAGATGCGGCGTGTCGAGCTGCACCCCCGCCGACACGCCGCCGACACGCCGGACGACTCCTGAGTTGGGACGGCAGGGGTTCACCTCTCAGGACCGGTGCGGGGCGTCCCGTCGGACCCGCCGGGTGGCCGATGTGACCCGCCGGGGCCGTCCTGAGTCGTGAACCGACCGGACCTACGCGGGGACGGGTGACTCCGCAGACCGCTCGGGTGCTGCGTTGTCCCTAACTCAGGATCGCTGCGGCGTGTCGGGTGAGACACGCCGGCCGGGCGCCGCGACGCGCCGAGTCGCTCCTGAGTTAGGGACGGCGGCGGAGGACAAGGACGCTGTCGTCGAGCGCGGCGGGCTCGCCGTCGGGCCCGATCGCCGCGCGCGCGACGAGGCCTGCGGTGATGACCTCCCACTCGGTCGACTCCAGCTCCAGGGAGACGTGGACCTCGTCGGGCGTCGGGAAGTGGGCGTGCGCGATGTGCTCGGTCGCCCAGGGCGGCGGACCGGCGTGGCCGACGACGAGGAGCGTGCCACCGGGAGCGACCGCCGACGCCGCGCGGCGCAGGACCGCCTCGCGCGGGAACTCGACGGGGGAGTGCAGGAAGGTCGCTGTGACGAGGTCGAACGACGCCGACGGTTCCCACTCGACGAGGTCGGCCTGCACCCAGGTGATGCGATCGGCGACCCCCGCCTCGCTCGCGGTCGACGCTCCGAGGGCGAGCGCGCTCGGGGAGATGTCGACGGCGGTCACGGACCAGCCCTGCCGGGCGAGCCACACGGCGTCGGCGCCCTCTCCGCTGCCGAGTTCGAGTGCGGTGCCGGGCGCCAACTCGCCCACCTCGCGCTCGAGGGCGGCGTTCGGCCTGCCGCTCCACACCTGGCCGCGGCTGCTGTAACGGTGCTCCCAGAAGGCGGCGGGATCGGTGATGGCGGGCTCGTGCTCGGAGGTCATGGCATCAGCCTGCCGTGACACCGGCTGCGAACAGCCGTTTCTTGCCGGAACGGCAATAGCGAGTGTCGCCGGGGGGGGGGGGGGGGGCTTCGACACTTCGACAGGCTCAGAGACCGGGTTGCAGGTGGGCCGATCCGGTCACTGAGCCTGTCGAAGTGCTCGCCGGGGAAGGTGGTCCGCTCGCCGCCCTTCGACAGGCTCAGGGGCCGGGACGCGGCTCAGGGTCCGGGACGCGGCTCAGCGACCGGGTCGCGGCTGGGCTGATCCGGTCACTGAGCCTGTCGAAGTGCTCGCGGGGAAAGACGGTCCGGTCGCCGCCCTTCGACAGGCTCAGGGGACCGGGCACCGACGCCGCGTCTTGCGTCAGGCGCGGAAGTTGAGCGCCAGGTCGACGAGGAGGCGCGTGCCGTACCCGGTCGCGCCCTTCGACCGCCACGACTCGTCCGACTCCACGAGCATGGTGCCCGCGATGTCGAGGTGCGCCCACGGGATGTCGCCGACGAACTCCGCGAGGAACAGCGCGGCGAGCGTCGAACCGGCGAACCGGCCGCCGATGTTGGCGAGGTCCGCGACGTCCGAGTCGAGCTGCTTCCGGTAGCTGCGTTCGAGCGGCAACTGCCACAGCTGCTCGTCGGTGGCCTTCGACGACGCGAGCGTCTGGTCGACGATGCCCTGGTCGGTGCCGTGCACGGCCGCCGTCTTCGTGCCGAGCGCCATGATCGCGGCACCGGTCAGCGTCGCGATGTCGACGATCGCGTCGGGCTCCTCCTCGACGGCGAGGCTCAGGCCGTCGGCGAGGACGAGACGACCCTCGGCGTCGGTGTTCTTGATCTCGACGGTGGTGCCGTTGCGGAACGTCAGCACGTCGCCGAGCATCGTGGCCGAGCCCGAGGGCATGTTGTCCGTGCACATGAGGAACGCCGTGACGCTGCTCGTGCAGTGCAACTCCTCCAGCGCCGTCATGGCGGACAGGATCGCTCCGGCGCCCGCCATGTCCATCTTCATCGCCGCGTGGGACGGGTCGGACGGCTTGAGCGAGATGCCGCCCGAGTCGTACATGATGCCCTTGCCGACGAGCGCGAGGTGCCCTGCGGCCTCGATCGGCGAGCCGTCGTCGTCCTTCGGCGTGTACCGGAGCTTGATCAGGCGCGGTTCCTCGACGCTGCCGGCGTTGACCCCGAGCAGGCCGCCGAGACCGAGCTCGATGAGCGCGTCCTTGTCGAAGACCTCGACGTCGAGCCCGTTGGCGGCACCGAGCGTCTCGGCCACGTCGGCGAGGTCGGTCGCCGTGAGGTGTCCGGGAGGCGTGTTCGCGAGGTCGCGCGCGAGGTTCGCCGAACGGGCGAGGACCTCGCCACGGTGTGCGCCGGTCGCGGTCTCCGGCAGGTCTTCGGCGCCGGCGACGAGGTGGAGCGCGACGAGCGGGGTGCGCTTGGTTTCCCGCTTCAGCTCGGTGTAGCGGTACCGGGCGAGGAGCGCGCCCTCGACGACGAGCTGGCCGGCGGAGGCCGGGTCGAGGTCGAACGAGCGCGCCACGTCGAGGCCGATGCTCGCGAACGAGGATGCCGCACGGGCGAAGGCCGCAGCGATATCGCGGAGGGCTGCCGGGGTGCGCTTCTCGGGGTCACCGACGCCGACCGCGATGTACGTCGGGGCGTCCTGGCTGGGGATGACGAGCGTCTGGCCGATCTCGCCGGTGAACCCGGCGCGGGTCAGGGCCGCGCGGTCGAGTCCGAGCGCGGCGGGGATGTCGTCGCCGGCGCCGTCGGCTGCGGGGGCGACGGCCAGGCCGATCGCCTCGACGCCCTCGGGGAGTTCGATCGCGACGCTCAGCTCGACCGCCTCGGCGTCGAGTGAGGGGGTGCGGGAGAAGGTCGGCGGGATCAGCTTGGTGGGGCGGGATGGCATGCAGCGTCCTTCGTCTCGGAGTCGGGCTGGATCCATCGTATGGGCCTCACCTGGCCGCTGACGCGAGGGGTCTGGCAGGATGCCGGGATGGGTGCATGGGGAACGGCGATCTTCTCGAACGACGCGGCGTCGGACATCCGCACCGAGTACCGCGAGTACGTGCAGGACCGGGTGCCGGACGACGAGGCGACGCGACGGACCATCGAGTCCTTCACCCACCTCGTGGAGCGCGAGGACGGCGAGCTGTGGATCCCGCTCGCGGCCGCGCAGAGCGAGGTCGGCCGGCTCGATCCCGACGTGCAGACGCGGGCGCTCGCGGCGATCGATCGCGGTGCCGACCTCGAGCTGTGGGCCGAAGCCGGCCCGGGGGAGGTCATCAGGCGGACCGCGGCCCTCGATCGCCTCCGCGAGAAGCTCCTCGGACCGCAGCCCGCACCGAAGCGCCTCCGTCGATCGTGGCGCCACGTGGAGGACGACCTGACACCGGGCGACGTCCTCGCGTTCACGGCGCCGAACGGACGGACCGCCCTGTTCCGGGTCGCCGGCATCCATCGGTCCCGATACGGTGACTCACCCGAGCTCGACGTGCTCGACTGGGTGGGCGAGCAGGTCCCCGGGCCTGAGTCCCTGGCGACGCTGCGAGCGAAGCGCGAGCCGGCCTCGGGCAATCTGCCGGAGCGTCCGGTGGTCTGGCAGCCGCACTGCTTCCGCAAGACGGACCCGGTGTGGCACGAGGTCGGCTTCGTCCGTGTCGCACGCCTCGAGGGGTGGCCGAACCGGCCGGGCCAGACGCCGGGCCACTCCGGCCTCTGGCGGGTGCTCAACCTGGTCGCGACCCGCGACCTCCTCGATGGCACCTGGTGAGGTGAGGTGAGGCGGATCGTCGCTCGCGGGGTGCGCGGGCGACGATCCGCCTCACCTCAGCGGGAGGCGACGAGGGCGGCCCGGACGTCGTCGCGGGGCTCGGCCTCGATCGCCTGCGCGTGCGCCTGGGCGAGCACATCCGCGATGACCACGCGCTCGCCGGACTCGGCGGACCGCACGGCGGCCTCCACCATCGCGAGGCTCAACACGTTGGCGTGCACCTCGCCCGACGGGACACGCCCCGTGCGCAGGGCGTCGACGAACTCGACGAGCGAGCCCGCGATCTCCTCCGGCACGTCCGGCTCGAGCTCAGCGGTCTCGACCACCGATGGTGATCCGTCCTGCGGCGCGAGCTGCCGCTGCGGAGCGGAGTCGCCGTCCCAGACGGCCGTGCCGTGCTCACCGTTCACTCGCCAACTGCCGTTCCACGAGGTCTCCACGCCGTCCGCACACCAGCTGCCGCTGTAGGTGTACCGGACGCCGCCTGCGAACTCGAAGACCGCGGTCGCGGCGGCGTCGGCGGAGAACCAGCTCCACCCCGGGTTGTACTCCTCGCAGTACACGGCGATCGGGTCGCTGCCGAGGACGTATCGGGCGGCGTCGAAGGCGTGGATCGCCATGTCGACGAGCAGCACGTGCGGCATCTCCTCGCGGAATCCACCGAAGTGCGGTGCCTTGAAGAACTCCGTGGTCGCGGTCCCGAGCCGACCGAGCGTCGCGACCTGCTCCCGGAAGGCGGCGATCGACGCGTAGTAGCGACGCGACTGGCTCGTCATGAGCAATCGCCCGCTGGCCTCGGCCGTCGCCGCCAACGAGAGGGCCTGCGCCACCGTCGGTGCGATCGGCTTCTCGCAGAGCACCGGCAACCCGGCGAAGAGCGCCTCGGTGTTGACGGGGTGGTGCGCGGCGGGCACGGTGACGTTGACGACCGCGTCCGCCCCCGTCGCCTCGGCGACGACCGACACGCTGGTGCCGACGACGACACCCTCGGGGCCCACCCGCAGCCCGGCCTCGTCCACCGCCGACTCGGCGAGGGCCGTGTCGAGGTCGACGACGCCGACGAGTTCCGTGTCCGGGTTCGCGAGGATCGTCCGCAACCATGCCCGTCCCATCCCGCCAGCACCGACGAGCACGAGCCGGACCGGCCTGGTGGCGTCCGCGAGCGTCGCGAAGCCACCGTCGACAGGAGCACTCATCGCGCGAGCGCCCCTTCGTACCCGCGGCCGTTGTAGAAGTCCTCGGTCTCGTACCGCAGCAGGACCGGCACCGCGCGTTCCGGACGCAGCGTCTGCGCCCACCGGACGCCGTTCGCGAGGACGCGACGGACGTGCTCGTGGTGGTAGACCGGGTAGTCCTGGTCGCCGGGGGAGAAGAAGAAGATCTTGCCGAAGCCGCGCTTGTAGGTCATGCCGGAACGGAAGACCTCGCCACCGGTGAAGGTCGAGAGGAAGACGAGCTCGTCGGGCGCTGGGACGTCGAAGAACTCGCCGTACATCTCCTGCGCCGGGATGATGAACGGGTGGGGGATCCCCTGGGCGATCGGGTGGGTGGGGTCGACGGTCCAGACGATCTCGCGGTCCTCCTCCGACCGCCACCGGAGCGTGCACGAGGTGCCCATGAGCTTGCCGAAGATCTTCGACCAGTGGCCGGAGTGCAGCACGAGCAGGCCCATACCGGCGAGCACATGCTGGTGCACGCGCTCGACGACCTCGTTGGCGACCTCGCCGTGAGCCGCGTGGCCCCACCAGACGAGCACGTCGGTCGCGGCGAGCACCTCCTCGGTGAGCCCGTGCTCCGGTTCGTCGAGCGTGGTCGTGGTCACCACGGCGTCGGCGCCGAGGTGCTCCTCGATGCCCTCCTTGATGGTCGTGTGCATGCCGTCCGGGTAGATGGCGCGGACCTTCTCCTCGATCTGCTCGTGGCGGTTCTCGCCCCAGACGAGGACGCGGATGGGGGTGCTGCTGTCGGACATGGTGGTGCTCCTTCGAGGATGCGTTGCGTGGTCGGAGAGGGTGTCGGAGTGGTCGTCGGTCATTTCACGGCACCGCCCGTGGCACCCGCGGCGATGAACCGCTGGGCGATGACGAGCAGCAGGATCGCGGGCAGGGACGAGAGGACGGCGGTCGCCATCACCGCGCTCCAGTTCGAGACCTGCGAGCCGAGGTACTGGTAGATGCCGAGCGTCACGGGCCGGACGTCCTCCGTCGTCGTCAGCGTCAGAGCGAACAGGAAGTCGCTCCAGGAGAAGAGGAAGGCGAAGAGACCGGCGGTGATGAGCACGTTGCGGCTCACCGGGAGGACGATCGAGACGAAGGCCCGCACATGCCCCGCGCCGTCGACCCGTGCCGCCTCCACGATCGACGGCGGGATGGTCTGCATCGACGCCCGCAGGATGAGGATCGCGAACGGGATGGCGTGCGAGGCGTCGGCGAGGATCAGCCCGGGGATCGAGTTGAGCAGGCCGAGGTCGTTGTACGCCGAGTAGAGGGCGTTCGCGATCACGATGCCCGGGATCATCTGGGCGATCAGGATCACGAGGAGCGCGATGCTGATCCAGCGGAACCTGAACTGCGCGAGGGCGTAGGCCGCTGGGGCCGCGATCGCGAGCGACAGGACGACGGTGCCGAGCGAGATGACGAGGCTCGTGACGAGGTGCCCGCCCTGGTCGGCGATCGCCTTCTCGTACCCGGCGAAGCTCGGGTTCACCGGGAAGAAGTCCCCCGTGAGCGTGTTTCCGGAGGGCTGCAGGGACGCGTTCACCATCCAGTAGACGGGGAAGAGCATGATCGCGAGGATGAGGATGCCGACGACGGTGTAGCCGAGGTGGCGTCGGTCGCCGCGGTGTCGACGCGGGCCGACCGGGGCGAAGCGGCGCGTCTGCCGGCCGCCGGTCACGATGCTGGTCGTGGTCATGAGGGTCCGTGTCCTTACTCGTCGACCGCGCGTCGGTTCACGCGCAGGTAGACGATGGCGAAGAGGAGCGAGATGACGATGAGGATGTTGCTGAAGGCCGCACCGACACCGAACTCGAAGCCCACGAACGACTCCTGATACGACCGCACCGCGAGGGTCTGGGTGGCGTTCGCCGGCCCGCCGTTCGTGAGGCCGAGGATGATGTCGAGCACCTTGATCGTGTAGACGACGCCGAGCACGAGCACGACGCTGACCACGGGGCGGAGGTTCGGCCAGGTGATGTGGCGGAACGCCTTCCAGCCGGTCGCGCCGTCGAGCGCTCCCGCCTCGTAGAGCTCGTCGGGGATGTCCTGGAGGCCGCCGTAGAGGATCGTGACGTTGAACGGGATGCCGATCCAGATGTTGACGAGGACGACCGCGAACAGGGCCACCGACGGGCTCGTCAGCCAGGGCACGCCCGACAGGCCGATGGATCCGAGGGCGGCGTTCAGGACGCCGCTGTCCTGGTCGAGGATCGACCGCCAGGTGGCACTCGACACGATCAGGGGGAGGAGCCAGGGGAGCAGCAGCATCGCGCGGAGGAACGAGCTCAGGGGGAAGCGTCGCTTGAAGAAGACGGCGAGCGCGAGCCCGATCACGAACTGCCCGGCGATCGACCCGATCGTGAACAGCGCCGTGTTGAGCAGTGCCGGGGTGAACAGCTGGGAACTGAACACGGTCACGTAGTTCGCAAATCCGACCCACGGAGCCTCGCCCGTGAAGAACGTCTTCGTCGTGTACTCCTGGAAGCTCATCGTGACGTTCTTGACGACCGGATAGCCGAAGAACAGCACGATGTAGAGCGCTGCGGGGGCCACGAATCCGAGCTTGATCAGGTCTTCCCGGCGGAAGCGTCGGGACCGGCGGCCGGCCCCCGCGGGGGTGCGCTTGGTCGGCGCACCTCCGTCGGTGCCGCTGGACCGCTGGTCGGTCTTCCGGTCCTGGAGCGATGCTCCGGCGATACCGCTGCTCATCGGGATCAGCCCGCGGCCGCCTGCTTGAACGCCTCTTCAGGCGTCGCCTGCCCGGTCAGGGCGAGCTGGATGGCGGTGTAGATCTCGGTCGCGGCCTCGGGCCACTCCTCGCCGAGCTCACCGGTGCGCGAGCGGGCGTTGGCGACCTGCTCCGTGAACGCGGCCATCTCAGGGACCTTCGCGACGTACTGCTCGGCCAGGGCCGTCTTCGTCGGGACGGTGAAGCGGGCCTCCGCGAGGGCGAGCTGGTTCTCGTCACTCGAGATGCACTCGACGAACTTCGCCGCCTTCGCCTGCTTGTCCTTGTCGCCGGTCACGGGGACGGTCCAGACCTCGCCACCGAGCGGGGCGACGGGCGTCTGGCCGGCCTTGTTGACCGGAACCTGCACGCTGCCGTATTTGAGGTTCGTGTCGGCGCTGAGGGCCGGGATCTGCCACGGGCCGTTGATCATCATCGCGGCCTTGCCGGCCATGAACTGGTCGTTCACGTCGGCCTGCGACCAGTTGATGACGCTCTTCGACGCCGAACCCGAGTTCACGAGGTCGACCTGCAGCTGGAGGGCCTCGGCGACGGCGGGCGTCGTGAGGTCGGCCTCGTCGCCGCCGTTGGTCCACATGAACGGCAGGAACTGCCAGCTGCCCTCGTAGGTGGCGATGGAGCTGAAGGCGAGCCCGTAGGTGTCGCCCTCGGTCAGTGCGGCGGCCGCCGTCTTGAGCTCGTCCCACGTGGTCGGCGGCGTGATGCCCTTCGCGGCCAGGAGGTCTTCGTTGTAGAAGAGGCCGAGGGTGTTGACCGTCGGCGCCAGGCCGTAGACCTCCCCCTCGTAGCTCGCCGCGTCGAGGATGCCCTTCGCGAAGCCCGAGGTGTCGACGCCGTAGTCGCTGAGCGGCGAGAGGCCACCCGTCGCGGCGATCTCCTGGACGTCCGGGTTGTCGAGCATGAGGACGTCGGGCAGCGTCTTGGACGACGACTGCTGGAGCACCTTCTGGATGAGGTCCTTACCGGGGACGGTCTCGCGCTTGATCTTCACGCCGACGTCGTCCGCGCACCGGTCGAGGGCGTCGCCCACGAGGGTCTTGTCGGGTTCGTTGTTGTAGTAGTCGAGGATCGTGAGGGTGCCGGCGTCGCCTCCGGCCGCCGCGCCACCGCCACCGCTGCACGCGGTGAGGGCGAACGGGGTGATCGCGAGGATCGCGAGCGATCCGAGCACGTGCGGCCGACGGATGATGCGTGGCCGGGTGTCGCGGGTGGTCGTGGATCTCATGTCATGGCTCCTTTGCCTGGTGAGTGGTGTTCGTGATGCGGTGGTGATCGTGGTGCGGTGGGTGGTTCGGTCAGTGGTCGAGTGGGATCCAGGCGGCGCCTGCGTCGGCGCTCGCCGAGACTGCGGTGAGCACGCGTTGTACCCGGAGGCCGTCGGCGAAGCCCGGTTCGGGCGCCCGGCCGGCGGCGAGGTCACGGGCGAGGTCGGCGACCTCGTGGACGAAGGTGTGCTCGTAGCCGAGGCCGTGTCCGGCCGGCCACCAGGCGTCCGCATACGGGTGGCCGGGTTCGGTGACGAGGATGCGCCGGAAGCCCGCCTCCTCGGCCGGGAGGGTGTGGTCGTGGAACTGCAGCTCGTTCATGCGCTCGAAGTCGAAGACGAGCGATCCGTCGGAGCCGTCGACCTCGAGCCGCATCGCGTTCTTGCGACCGGTGGCGAAGCGGGTGGCCTCGAACGTCGCCAGGGCGCCGCCGTCGGTACGGGCGATGAACACGACCGCGTCGTCGACGGTCACCCGGCCGGTGAGGGGTTCCGCCGCCTCGCGATCCTCAGGATCGTCGCCCGCGGTGGCGCTGAGGCCGCTCGACGAGGTGGGGAGCGGCCGCTCGGTGACGAAGGTCGAGGTCAGGGCACTCACGCCGGTCAGCTCCTGCCCGGTGACGAACCGTGCGAGATCGATGATGTGGGCGCCGAGGTCACCGAGCGCACCGGAGCCGGCCTGGTCGGCGTCGAGTCGCCAGACGAGCGGGAAGGTGGGATCCGCGATCCAGTCCTGCAGGTACTGGGCCCGGATGTGACGGATCGTCCCGAGACGGCCGTCGGTGACGAGCCGTCGTGCGAAGGCGAGCGCGGGGGTGCGTCGGTAGCTGAAGCCGACCATCGCGTGCACACCGCGCGCCGCAGCTCGCTCGGACGCGGCGTCCATCCGCTCGGCCTCCTCGAGCGTGTTCGCGAGCGGCTTCTCGCACAGGACGTGGATACCGGCGTCGAGTGCGGCGATCGCGATCTCGGCGTGGAGGTGGCCAGGGGTGCAGATGTCGATCACGTCGATGTCGCCGCGGGTGAGGAGCGCTCGCCAGTCGGCCTCGACGTCGGCGATCCCGAACCGGTCGGCGAATGTGCGGGCGGCGTCGGCATCGCGACCGCTGACGGCGACGAGGTCGACCCCGCGGCCGAGGTCGAAGAATCGGGGAGCGGTGGTCCAGGCCTGCGCGTGGATAGTGCCCATGAAGCTGTACCCGACGATCGCGACGCGCAGTGGCTGCTCGGACCGGTGGCCGTCGGTGGTCGGTACAGGCATCAGCACGGCTCCTTCGCCGGTCGAGGTCGGATCGCGCAGACCAGAAAGTTAACCGGTTTACTGCGCGCTTAGGGAACCAGCATGCACTGCGTCGTCTGAACCGTCAAGGAGCAATTTAACCGGTTTACCGAATCGTGATCCGTGAGAGACTGACCGGACAGCACCGCACCTGAACGGGGATCCATGGCAACGATGCGTGACGTCGCGCGACTCGCAGGGGTCTCGGTCGCCACGGTGTCGTTCGTCGTCAACGATTCGAAGCCCGTGTCACCGGCCACCCGACTGCGGGTGGAGTCGGCGATGGTCGAACTGGACTTCCGCCGGAACGCGGTCGCCCGCGCGCTCGCGAGCCGTCGGACGCGCATCATCGCGCTGCTGTTCCCGGTGTTGCAGCATCGGCTGTCGGACACGGCCGCCCGCTTCTTCACCGGAGCCGCGGAGGCAGCGTCCGAACTCGGGTACACCGTCGTACTCTGGCCCGAGCCGAGCGATCCGGGGGCGTTGCGGGAGCTCACCTCCGGCGGGCTCGTGGATGGCGTCATCCTGATGGAGGTGCGACTCGACGACCGCAGGGTCGACCAACTCCTCGAGGCGCACACGCCGTTGACGCTCATCGGCCGCACCCGCGATCCATCCGGGCTCGACTACGTCGACGTCGACTTCGAGGGGATGGTCGAACAGGCGATCGATCGCCTCCACGGGCTCGGCCATCGCGACCTCGTGCTGCTCGAAGAGCTCGAGCGCGAGGACCTCGACGGCTATGGCCCGGTGGTCCGGGTGGGGGAGACCTTCCGTGCGGTCTGCGCCGAACGGGGCCTCACCGGACGCACGCTGCGGTGCGATGCCAACCCTGCCGGCGGTCGTGCGGTCGCCTCGACACTGCTCGAGGAGATGCCCGAGGCCACGGCGATGCTCGTCCTGAACGACCGGGCGGCCACCGGCCTCGTCAGTGAGCTCGGGCACCGTGGTATCTCGGTGCCGAGGGATCTCTCGGTCGTCCTCATCGGTTCGACGATCGAGGTGGCAGAGACCGCGGACCCGGAGCTCGCCGTCCTGGTCTCGCCCGCCGCCCAGCTCGGCCGGATGGGCGTCGAGACCCTCGTCGGCCGTCTCGACGGCACTCTCGGCGAGTTGCGCCAGGAACTCGTCATGGGTGCCTTCCTCGAGGGCGCGTCTCTCGCACCGCCGCCCGGTTGAGCCAACTCGTCGCGTGCGTGGCCTTCGACCGACCGGTCACCGCACCTCAGGGTGCCGGGAGGACTCCGCCGCTCGGTTCGCGATCGCCCGGTGCCTTGCCTGCCCGATCAGTGATTGGGTGTAGCCGACGCGGTTCATGGTGTCGTGTCGGGCGAAGTCGGTCGAGATCGGGACCTGCTCGGTGTAGGTGTACGGGCCGGCCTGGACGTTCACGGAGACGAACCCCGAGACACGCCTCTCCTTCGCGAAGAGGAACAGCAGGCTGAGGAAGAAGAACCAGATCAACACGATGACCAGCACGATGGCCCACGCCGGGGTGTGGGTGGTCGTCGAGGTCTGATCGCTCGACGTCACGTTGACGTCCGCGAGCGGCCACGTGCCTGCGGGTGTCATGATCACGTCCTCAGTGACCCTGATGTTCCCGATCTGGACGAGGAGGGGCTGTGGCATCGGCGGGAGCTGGCTGGTCATGGGCATCGACCATAACCAATCGGTTCAGATCGCCGCCGGAGTTCTCCACAGCCCACGGTGGAGTGGAGGCCGGGTCGTGGAGCCCCGCCGCCGTCATGGTCGTTGGAGGCCGATCCGCGGGTAGAGCGCACGGAGCGTCTGGTCCAGCCCGCCCGTGAGCGAGCTGGCGCCGTGGTCGCCGCCCGGTATCGCGAAGGTCTGGACCTTCCAGCCGGCCGACGTCGCGGTGGCTGCGGCGCGCCGCATCATGTCGGTGTAGACCGCGTCCGCCGTCCCAGCGGAGAAGAACGCCTCCGTGTCGGCGTAGTTCGTCTTCGCCATGATGGTCGACGGTTTGATCGCGTCGTACGCGTTCTGGTCGCCGTTGAACATCACGCGCAGGTTGTCCGCCGGGAGCCCGGCTCCGGGATACTCCTCACCCGAGACACTGACGACGTTGCCGAAGGTCTGCGGGTACTTGGCTCCGTAGTAGATCGCACAGCTACCGCCGGCCGAATACCCGGCGACCGTCCAATCCTTCGGCGATTGGAGGATGTGCAGGTTCGCCTTCGCCCAGGGGAGCACGTCCTGCGTGACGTACGTCTCCACCTTCCCGTACCGCCCGTCGATGCACAGCGGATCCACGGAAGGGTCGCCGAGCTGATCCACGACGAGCGCGATGGGAGCGAGCCCCTGGTGGTCGGCGGCGATCGCGTCGAGCGCCTCGCCGATCCACTTCGCGTCGGGATCGCCCGGTTGTCCCATCATCATGAGGACGAACGGGAGCGCCGGGGGATCCTTCACGAGCGCGGCGGGTGGGTAGTAGATCTGCGCCGGGCGTGCGTCGAACCCGGAGTTCGTGTTCGGGATCCGGTCGCCCGTGGGGAGCGGGCCGAACCTGCCCGTCTTCGGCAGGTCGGCCGGCGGCTTCCACGTCTCGTACAGCGGACGGGCCGGATCGCCGGTGGGCGTGCTCGTCGGCGTCACGAGGGTGATCGGCTTGCGGTTCTGGACGTGGAACATCGACCCGAGGGTGGTCTGGACGCCGTACGCGCCGTTGACGCCCAGCGCCGCGGTCGCGCCGAAGACGAGGATGCACGCGACGGCGATGACGCGCCGCTTCCACGAGACGCGCCAGCAGATCGTGAGGACGGCGAGCGTGATGCCGGCGAAGACGCCGATCAACCAGGGCTCCCCGGAACGGATCAACGGCCCGCCGAACAGGTCGAGCACGTCGAAGACCAGCCAGACCGTCCCCAGGGCGAGGAGCGCGCCCGCAAGGAGCGCGATGGCGGCGCTCAGGTACCACAGCAGCCCGGACCGACGGACGACGAGGTAGAGCAGGCCGGCGATGCTGAGCCCGTCGAGCACCCAGACGAGTGGACCGTCGATGACGTCGAGGTTCCACAGCCAGTCCATCGGTGCTCCATCCTGCGTACCGCGATGGTTGTCAGGCTAAGCGGCCATCCGGTGCTGGACAAGGGTCGTTGGGCGTCCTCACGGGCTCGCCCATAGGATTGAGGGGTTCCGGGAGCGGGCGCCAGCCAGGCGTCAGCACCGGAAGGTACCGCCGCGTGGCAAGCGGCACGGAGGATCCACACCCATGGCAGAGCAGTCCCATCTCGAGTCCGTCATCACCCTGGCGCAGCACCGCGGCTTCGTCTTCCCCTCGGGAGACATCTACGGCGGTACGCGGTCTGCGTGGGATTACGGGCCCCTGGGTGTCGAGCTCAAGGAGAACATCAAGCGCCAGTGGTGGAACGCGTTCGTGCGTGGCCGCGGCGACATGGTCGGTCTCGACTCCGCCGTCATCCTGCCCACCCCGGTCTGGGAGGCGTCCGGTCACGTCAAGGTCTTCAGCGACCCGCTGACCGAATCGCTCATCACCCACAAGCGGTACCGGGCCGACCATCTCTTCGAGGCGTACGAGGCCGAGCACGGCCACCCGCCGGAGAACGGCCTCGCCGACATCCCCGACCCCGAGCACCCCTCGAAGATCGGCCAGTGGACCGAGATCCGTCAGATGTCCGGCCTCCTGAAGACCTTCCTCGGCGTCGTCGACGACGAGTCCGGTCTCCACTACCTGCGTCCCGAGACCGCGCAGGGCATCTTCACGAACTTCGCGAACGTGCTGCAGACGGCCCGCAAGAAGCCGCCGTTCGGCATCGGCCAGATCGGTAAGGCGTTCCGCAACGAGATCACGCCCGGCAACTTCATCTTCCGCACCCGCGAGTTCGAGCAGATGGAGATCGAGTTCTTCGTCGAGCCCGGCACGGACGACGAGTGGCAGCAGACCTGGATGGACCTCTGCTGGGCCTGGTTCATCGACCTCGGCATGACGCCCGACAACATCCGTTGGTTCGAGCACCCGCAGGAGAAGCTGGCGCACTACTCGAAGCGCACCGTCGACATCGAGTACAAGTTCGGCTTCGCCGGCAGCGAGTGGGGCGAGCTCATGGGCGTCGCGAACCGCACCGACTACGACCTCAAGGTGCACGCCGAGCAGTCCGGCAAGGACCTCAGCTACTTCGACCAGGCCAAGAACGAGCGGTACATGCCGTTCGTCATCGAGCCGTCGTTCGGTTTGACCCGTGCGCTCATGGCCTTCCTCGTCGACGCGTATGAGGAGCAGGAGCTGCCGCCGAACGCCAAGGGCAAGATCGAGAAGCGCACCGTGCTGCACCTCGACCCGCGTCTCGCGCCCGTCAAGGTCGCCGTGCTGCCGCTGTCGCGCAACGAGGCGCTGTCGCCGCTCGCCCGCCAGATCGGCGACGAGCTGCGCGGCTCGTGGAACATCGACTTCGACGACTCGGGCGCGATCGGCCGCCGCTACCGTCGTCAGGACGAGATCGGTACCCCGTTCTGCGTGACCGTCGACTTCGACTCGCTCGAGGACAACGCCGTGACGGTCCGCGACCGCGACAGCATGCAGCAGGAGCGCGTCGCCATCGACGAGCTGTACGCGTACCTCGCCACCCGCCTCAAGGGCGCGTAGGCCTCCGCCGTTTCACACGAACGCCCGCTCGCCCATTTTTGGGCGAGCGGGCGTTTCTTCGCCCAAAAACGGGCGAACGGACGCGGGTCGCTCGGGTCAGGCGTTGCCGAGTGAGGTGTCGAGGAACGCGAGCGTCTTCACCCAGGCGTCGGCGGCCGCGTCCTCGCGGTAGGTGATCGTGTTGGTGTCGTTGAAGAAGGCGTGACCGGCGTCGGGGTAGACGGTCGCGGTGAACTCGACCCGCGCGTCCTCCATCGTCGTGGTCAGCTCGGGCAGGCTCTGCATGAGGCCCTCGTCCTGGTCTCCGTAGAAGGCGAGGACGGGGCAGGCGATGCTCGTCACGGCCTCGGGCTCGGGCGGGTAGCCGTAGAACGGGACGGCGGCGCGGATGCGACGGTCGGCCGCGGCGAGCGCGAAGCTGTAGCCACCACCGAAGCAGAAGCCGACGACGGCGACGCGGCCGTCGATCCCCTCCTCGTCGAACAGGGCGTCGACGGCCTTCCCCAGGTACCCGAGCGCCTCCTCGGCGTACTCGGGCGACTTCGAGGCCGATAGCTTCTCGCGCAGCTTCGGCTGTGCCGCGGTCCTCGTCGCCTCGTCGCTGTTGAAGACGAGGCTCTCCAGCTCCGCACCGATCTCGGGCGTGACGCCGGCACCACTCAGGATGTCGGGCGCGATGACGAGGTACCCCTCCGCGGCGAAGCGATCGGCGACGTCGGTGATGTGCGGGACGAGCCCCCAGATCTCGTGGATGAGCACGAGCCCGCCGCGGAGTTCGACGCCCTTCGGCGGGTCGGCGCGGTAGGCGGTGAGGCCCTTGGTCAGCGTGATGGTCGTCATGTCGCCAGTGTTCCAGCCGACCCTCCGCACCGGCTGGGGGTTGCGCTGCCCTCGGAAGTTATCCACAGATCCTGGACGACCACCCAAACTGATGTTTCAGATGACTAGAGTCGAGCTGTGGCGTGCCCACGGGCCGGCTCTCCTCACCGCGAGGCGGCCCCTGGACCTCGACACACTCCGCTCGGAGTCGTCGACATGCCGACCTGCCCCCTCGTTCCATCCGCGATCAACACCCTCGGAGGTTCTCTCGTCGTGCCCGTTCGACCACTCGCCATCGTCGGCCTGTCCGCCCGCTTCGGTGGCGCGGCAGACGCACACCAGTACTGGCGCAACATCCTGACAGCCCGGCGCAGCGGCTCCGTCGTCCCCAGGTCGAGATGGGACCACGCCACCTTCTTCGCGCCCCACGACCCACGAGCGGTGCACCACGCCTACTCCGACCAGGGCTCCTTCATCGACGACGTCGAGCAGTTCGCCGCGCGGCACTTCCGCATCCCGCCCAGTCGGGCGCACGCGATGGACCCGCAACATCGCCTGCTCCTCGGGGCTGCGCGAGCCGCCTGGATCGACGCCGGGTTCGAACGTCGTCGCATCGACCGGTCGTCCATCGGCGTCTTCGTCGGGATGGCCGCGAACGACTACCGTGAACTCACCTCGCTCCGCATCCGGGCGCAACTCCTCGGCGACGACTCGGTCCACGCGGAACACGCCGGTCCCGACCTCACGGCGGCGATGGGCGCGCGCGTCGCCGGTGTGCGCCCGTTCCACGCGTTCTCGATGCCGGGATGCCTGCCGAACATGGGGCCGGCGCTGGTGAGCAGCACGCTCGACCTCGGTGGCCCGAGCTTCGCGGTCGACGCCGCATGCTCCAGCAGCCTCGTCGCGCTCCACCAGGCGGTCGCCGCCATCCGGTCCGGACAGTGCTCGGCGGCGCTCGTCGGCGGTGTCAACCTGAGCCTCGTCCCGGATGCGATGGTCGCCTTCTCCCGGATCGGTGCGCTGTCACGGAGCGGGGTGTGCCGACCGTTCGACGGCGATGCCGACGGATTCCTCCTCGGAGAGGGCGTCGGCATGATCGTCGTCAAACCGCTCGAGGCCGCCATCGACGACCACGACGACGTCTACGCGGTCATCCGCGGCTCCGGGGTGTCCAACGACGGCCGGGCCGAAGGGCCGATGACGCCGACGACGGACGGACAGCTGGCAGCGCTCCGCCGGGCCTACGAGGACGCCGCGGCCGACCCGGCCGACCTGGGCGTCGTCGAGGCGCACGGCACGGCCACCCCGGTGGGCGACCGCACCGAGCTGGAATCGCTGGCGGCGCTGCGTCGTCTCGGGGCACCGCCGCACCGGACCGCCACGGTCACGGCGGTGAAGGCGCTCGTGGGGCACACGATGGCGGCGGCCGGGATCGCCAGCATCGTCAAAGCGGCGCTCATGGCGAGGCATCGGGTGGTCCCCGGGCAACCCCACCTGCGTTCCGCGGCGCACACCGGGGCCCTCCGCGACGGCCGCCTGGCGCTCACCTCCCGCACCGTCGACCCGGGCGACGACGGTCTGGGCCTCATCGGCGTCAGCTCGTTCGGGTTCGGCGGCACCAACGCGCACGTGGTGCTCGAGTCACCGCCGACGCGAGCAGGTCGAGTCCGTCGGCGTGCAGCCGGGGGACCGGCCGACGGAACGCCCCCGCACCTGCTCGTGTTCTCGGCGGACGACCCCACGCTGCTCGGTGAGCACCTCCGTGCGGTCCGCGCCGTCCTCGAGGCCGCCGACGCACCGTCCATCGCCGGCCTCGCACGGACCCTGAGCTCTCGGGTGCTCGCGAACACCCGTCTGGCGATCGTGTGCCGCACCGCCGCCGAGCTGATCTCAGGCGTGTCGGCCGCCGTGGAGCAGCTCGCCCACGGAACCACCGGGGTGATCTCCGCGGACGTCTGCACCGGTGTCCGTGTCGATCAGGCCGCTCGGCGGATCGCCTTCGTCTTCCCCGGGCAGGGGAGCCAGACACCGCGCATGCAGTCGGACCTCGTCGACCGGTTCCCCGCCTTCCGTGCAGCGGCCGAGAGCCTGAACGAGCCGGTGCTCGACGAGACCGGGGTCGATGTGCTCGCGGCGCTCGTCGCCGCCGACGCCGACACCCCCTCCGGGGTCGACCGTCTCACGTCCACGGAGGTCTGCCAACCCGCGCTCGCGGTGACGGCGCTCGCCACCGTGGCGCTGTTGCGCGAGATCGGCGTGGAGCCCGACCTCGTCATCGGGCACAGCGTCGGTGAGCTGCCCGCCATGGCGACGGCGGGCGCGCTCGATGCGCTCGACGCCGTGCGGCTCGCCGCGGTCCGCGGACGCCACATGCGGTCGGCTGCGACGCGCCCCGGCGACGGCATGACGGCCCTCGGCTGCGACGCCGAGCATGCCGCAGCGCTCCTCAGCGGCATCGACGACGCGTGGATCGCGGCCGCCAACGATCCCCGGCAGACGGTGGTGAGTGGAACGGGCGAGGCCCTGCGCGCCGTCACGCAACGGTGCGTCGAGCACGGGGTGTCGACACAACCGCTGCGCGTCGCCACCGGCTTCCACTCGCCCCTGCTCGAGCCGATCCGCCAGGCCCTCGTCGCGGACCTGTCGCGGTTCCGACCTCGTGCACCGCAGGTGCAGCTCGTCTCCACCGTGACGGGCCGCGCGGTCGCGTCGGGCGAGGAGCTCGGTCGTCAGCTCGAGGAGAACGTGTTCTCCACGGTGCGGTTCCGCGAGGCGATCGAGTCGGCGTCCGTATCCGACGTCGGTGTCTACGTCCAGATCGGTGGGGGTTCGGCGCTGCTCGGGTCCATCCGGCGCTCCCTGGGCGACGCGCCCGACGCGCAGGTCATCCCGAGCAGCGCGTCGGCGCCGGACGACGCGGCGACCTTCCTCCGACTCGTCGGTCGGCTGACGGTGCTCGGTGCCGACCTCGACCTGGCATCGCTCCTCCCGCCAGGCACAGCGGGTGTGGCGCTGCCGATCGCGCCGCTGCCGACCGAACCGTACTGGGTCGTCCGACCGGACGCCTCCGACCCGACGCCCACGCTCCGAGTACCCACATCCGAGCCGCATCGACCACCCACCCCCCTCGAACAGGATCCCCACTCCATGCACCATGCCCCCAACGTTCTGACGTCCTCCCCGCTCGCCGGACGACCCTCGGCAGAGCCGTCGATCCAGCTGCGAGCCGCCGAGGCCCAGGTCGACCACCTGCCCGGACTGCTCGCCCTCATGAACCGCCAGCTGAGCCTGATCGAGGGTTCCGGGCAGGCCGGTCACGCGCCCGCGTCGACCGATGCGTTCCGTTGGTCCACGGAACCCGGCTCGCCGCAGGCGGAAGTCGTCACGCGGATGGGCCTCGCAACCTCCCGGTCGCATCGTGCGGAATCCGACGCGGTCATCCTCGGCATGGTGTCGCGCATCAGCGGGTTCCCGCTGGACCTGGTCCGGCCCGACATGCACCTCGTCGAGCAGCTCGGATTCGATTCACTGATGATGCGTGAGCTGATCACCCAGCTGCACACCGAGTGGCCATCGCTGCCGACCCCGGCCCAGCTCGGCGAGCGCTTTGCCGGAAGGCCCACCGTGGAGCAGGTGCTCGACGGCGTCGGCTCCCTGCTGCACCCGTTCGCCGAGGAGCCGCAGCACCGGCTCCCGCGGGTCGAGACGAAACCGGTGGCTGCCGCTTCCCCGGCGCCGGTCGACCGCCCGACCCGATGGACCGACGCCGACGCCCGCATCGAGTGCTTCCCGGAGGCGGTCGCCCTGCGGGAACGCCGGCAGCAGACGGACCGCAACCCCTACTTCCTGCTCCATGAGGGGATCATCGACGCGACGACGACGATCGGCGACGCCCAGCTCGTGAGCTTCTCGAGCTACAACTACCTCGGTGTCACCGGCCACCCCGTGGTCGCTGAGACGATCGCCGACGCCGTCGCCCGATACGGCAGCTCGGTGTCCGCCAGTCGGTTCCTGTCCGGTGAGCGACCGATCCACGCCGAGCTCGAGCAGGAGCTCGCCGACCTCCTCCAGGTGGAGTCCGCGCTCACCCTGGTGAGCGGCCACGCGACGAACGTGAGTCTCATCGGGCACCTGGTGGAACCGGGCGACCTCATCGTCCACGACAGCCTCGCGCACGACAGCATCATCCAGGGGGCGAAACTCTCCGGAGCCACCCGGCGGTCCTTCCCCCACAACGACCTGAGCGCGCTCGACGACCTCCTCGGCGCGATCCGCGGCGGGTTCCGCCGAGTCCTCATCGTCGTGGAGGGCGTCTACAGCATGGACGGCGACCTCGTACCGCTCCCGCAGCTCATCGAGCTGAAGCGGCGGCACGGTGCACTGGTGCTCGTCGACGAAGCGCACAGCATCGGGACGGTCGGCGCAAACGGCGGTGGGGTCGGCGAACACTTCGGGGTCGACCGCTCGGACATCGACCTCTGGTGCGGCACGATGTCGAAGTCGCTCGCCGGGTGCGGCGGCTACGTCGGTGGCACCGCCGCCGCGATCGACTACCTCAAGTACTCCGTGCCCGGGTTCGTGTACAGCGTCGGCATCACCCCGGCGAACGCGGCCGCGTCGCTCGCCGCCCTCCGGCTCATGCGCGACGAGCCCGAGCGCCTCAGTCGCCTGCGGCAGAACGCCGACCGCTTCCGCGAGACGGCCCGGGCCGCCGGCATCGACATCGGCGACAGTGCCGACTCGCCCGTCGTGCCGTGCATCGTCGGCGGCTCGGAACGGGCACTCGCCCTGGCGACTGCGCTCTTCGACCACGGCTTCAGCGTCAACCCGATCCTGTACCCGGCCGTGCCGGACGACCAGGCGCGGCTCCGCTTCTTCATCACCGCGGAGCACACCGCCGAGCAGATCCAGCGGGTCGTGGACATCACAGCATCCGAACTCAACCGCATCACCCACGACATCGAGGTATCCGCATGACGAACCACTCCAGAACGACCCCCAGACGACGGGCGGTGATCACGCTCCTGATCGGCCTGGTGTTCACGATCGTGGCGGGCATCGCGGGGGCCGACGTCCTCGACAACCTCAAGACGGGCGGGTTCGACGACCCGCAGTCCGACTCCGTGGCCGCGGCCGAGGTGCTCGTCGACCGGTTCCCCGGCAGCGACCCGAAACTCGTCCTCGTCGTGGACGTCTCCGACGGACTCGACAGCGCCGCAGGCAGGGAGGCGCTCGACGACATCGTCGGCGCTGTGGACGCTGTGGACGACGCCAGCGTCACCGGCTCCTACGCCGACTCGGAGCAGCTGCGGAGTGACACCGACCGCGGCGTCGTGCTCGTGGCGCTCGCCGGAGACGAGGACACCGTGCAACGCGCGACCACCGCGCTCCGCGGCGCCATCGCCGAGGAGGTCACGTCGGCCACGGTCCGGTTCGGCGGTATCGCGGGGATCAACGACGACTTGAACGCGCAGGTCGAGACGGACATCGTCGTCGCGGAGACGATCGCCATCCCGATCACCCTCGTCCTGCTGTTCTTCGCGTTCCGCGGTGTGGTGGCCGCGCTGCTGCCCGTCGGTGTGGCGGGCGTCACGATCCTCGGTTCCCTCGGCCTGCTGAACGTGGTCGCCCAGGTCACCTCGGTCTCCCTGTTCGCGGTCAACCTGGTCACCGCGTTGGGCCTCGGACTCGCCATCGACTACTGCCTGCTGTTCCTCACCCGCTATCGGGACGAACGCTCGGGCGGAGCCACCGACGAGGAGGCGTTGCGGATCGCTCGGCGGACGACCGGCCGGACCATCGTGTTCAGCGGCGTCGTCGTCGCCGCGGCGCTCGCCACCCTGATGCTGTTCGACCAGTACTTCCTGCGCTCGTTCGCGATCGCGGGGCTCGTCATCGTGGCCTGCTCCGTGGTGGGCGCGGTCGTCCTGCTGCCCGCAGCCCTCACCCTCCTGGGTCGCCGGATCGACTGGGGCCGTCTGCGCTCCCGCCGCCCGGCCGGGGCCGAAGGCCGGTTCTGGTACCGGGTGGGTGACCACGCGTATCGCCGTCCGTGGTTGGCGGTGCCCGTGATCGCGCTGCTCATCGCCATGGCCGCGCCGTTCGTGCACGCGGAGTTCGGGGTGCCCGACGAACGAGTGCTCCCCGCCGACGCAGAGAGTCGTGTCGTGGCGGACATCATGCGGTCCGACTTCGACGTCGCCGACGCGGACGCCGTCTCCGTCGTCACCGACGACTGGGCGGGGACCGACCGCGAGCTCGACGAGTACGCCTCCGAACTCTCCTCGATCGCGGGCGTCGAGGCCGTCACGACGTCCCTCGGCAGCTTCGTCGACGGACGCCTCGTCGTCCCGGCCGATGCGCGGACGGAGCAGCACTTCCGCGACGGTTCGGCGCTCTGGCTGCAGGTCGCGACCGACGTCGTCCCGTACTCGCCCGAGGGCTCGGAGCTCGTCCGCGACGTCCGCGCGGTGGACCCTGGAGCCGGCTCGACCGTCCTGGTCGGTGGCCTCGCGGCGCAGATGATCGACATCGGTGACTCCATCTCGGCGCGTCTGCCGTTCGCCGCCGCGGCCATCGCGCTCATGACGCTGATCATCCTCTTCCTGTTCACCGGGAGCGTGCTGTTGCCGATCAAGGCGCTGGTGCTGAACGTGGTCGGGCTGGTCGGCATCCTGGGCGTCATCGTGTTCCTCTTCCAGGACGGCAACCTGTCGGACGTGCTCGGCTTCACCCCGTCGCCCATCGCCATCTCGATCCCGATCCTGCTGTTCTGCATCGCCTTCGGGCTCTCGATGGACTACGAGGTGTTCCTCCTCGCTCGGATCCAGGAACGGTTCCGTGCCACGGGCGATCTCGCGGAGGCGGTGCGCAGCGGGCTCGGCGCGAGCGGCCCGATCATCACGGCCGCTGCGGCGATCCTCGCGGTGTCGTTCTTCGCCATGGCGACCTCCGGGGTGTCGATCATCAAGATGCTCGGCATCGGTACCGGCATCGCGATCCTCATCGACGCCATCCTGATCCGCGGCGTGCTCGTCCCGGTCTTCATGCGCGTCGCCGGACGATACAACTGGTGGGCGCCGCGGTGGCTCGCGGCGATCCACCGTCGCATCGGGATCACGGAGGGCTGAATGGACGCGCGGCTCAGCGGCCTGTCGGGCGATGACGACCTCTCGGCGCTCGTGTCCGAGGCGGCTCGTGCGGCGAACGCCCACAACACGCAGCCGTGGAGCGTGGACCGTCAGGGCGACGAACTCGTCCTCCGCCGGGATCGCGCTCGCACCCTCGGCGCGAGCGATCCGCGAGGACGCGACACGATGCTGTCGTTCGGGGCGTTCGTCGAGTCGCTCCTCGTCTGCGCGGCGTCGGCCGGTGTCGGACTGGGCTTCGAGGCCTCGACCGGCGGTGACGCGGAGACCGATGAGGTCGGCCGGTTCTCGCGCCACCCGGAGGGCTACCAGACGAGGTTCTCCTCGGCGGACGTCCGTGGACGACGTGTCTGGCGCGGGCGATGGCGGGACGGCGGTCCCGGACCCGACCTCCTCCAGGAGGCCGCGGTGGAGACGGAGCGCATGGGTTTCCGGCTCGTCTCCATGCCGACACGGGACGCGCGCCCGATCCTCGTGCGAGCCAACCGGTGGTTCTTCGGCGAGCAGGCGACCGTCGCCGAGCTCGATCAGTGGACCAGGCTCTCACCAAGACATCCGCGGTACGACGAGGACGGCCTCAACGACGCGATGCTCGTGCTGTCGAAGGTCGAACGAGTCGGCCTGCGGACGCTGATCGGCCCGCGGGTGTTCCGTGCGCTTCGCGGGCTCGGGCTGCCGGGGCTGTTGGCACGGATGTCGGCTTCCGCGACCCAGGGCTCCGGCACCGTCCTCGGTGTCGTCGGACCCGCCGGGGCACAGCAGGAACTCGCCGCGGGGCGACTGCTCACCCGGCTCTGGCTCGGCTTCCAGCGTCACGGCCTGTACGTGCATCCCCAGAGCGCGCCGCTCGACTGCCCGGAGACCAGGGCCATGCTCGACGAACGCTGGCAGGTCGCCCCGGACGAGCAGCTCGTCGCCTGGTTCCGGGTCGGCATACCCGCCTCCGACCCCACGGCGCGCGTGGCGTCCCCGCGTCGGTCGGGTGGCTGAATCCGCAGCCGCTGTGGTCGACGCTCTCCGGATGCAGGTGCCGCCGGGTGTCGTCGTCGCGGCAACCGCCGGCACCGCACCCGGGCCGTTCCGGGCCCGTCCGACCTCGGCTGGTCGCAGCGCCGAATCCCGCTCGGCGCGCGACTGTGCCAGGGCGGCGCTCGCGATGCTCGGCCAGCGCTCCGCGGACATCCCGACGGGGGAGGGCGGGCAACCGGTCTGGCCGACCGGCTTCGTCGGGAGTCTCTCGCACTGCACCGGTTTCACGGTCGCAGCCGTCGGTCACGTCGGTGTCGCGAGCGCCATCGGGATCGACGTCGAGGTGCACCGGCCCATCCGTCCCGCCGTCGCGGCGACGATCGTCTGCGGGAGTGAGGCGTCCATGCTCGCGCGACTCGCCGCGAGCCATCCGACCGTCGCGTGGAGCGCCGTGTTGTGGAGCGTCAAGGAGAGCGTCTTCAAGGCGTGGTACCCGCACACCGGCCGATGGGTCGACTACACGGCGTGTGAGGTGGTGATCCACCCGGATCGTGGGTCGTTCGATGCGCGGGTCGTCGCGCCGGCCGGCCCGACCGCGCCGCGCACCTTCGCCGGACGATGGTCGGTGGTGGGCACCCACCTCTGCAGCGTCGTCATCGTCCCGGCCGTCCGGGAGGGCGTCGGCTGAGTCGGACGTGGTCCGGTCGCTGAGCTTGTCGAAGTGCGTGTGGTGCTTGCGGGCTGCCCTTCGACAGGCTCAGGGACCGGTGCGCGTGATCGTGGGCCTCGTTCGGTCGCTGAGCTTGTCGAAGTGCGTGTGGTGCTTGCGGGGCTGCCCTTCGACAGGCTCAGGGACCGGTGCGCGTGATCGTGGGCCTCGTTCGGTCGCTGAGCTTGTCGAAGTGCGTGTGGTGCTTGCGGGGCTGCCCTTCGACAGGCTCAGGGACCGGTGCGCGTGATCGTGGGCCTCGTTCGGTCGCTGAGCTTGTCGAAGTGCGTGTGGTGCTTGCGGGGCTGCCCTTCGACAGGCTCAGGGACCCGGTGGGTGGCTCAGGGACCGGTGGGTGGCTCAGGGACCCGGTGGGTGGCTCAGGGCCAGGGTGTGGCTCGGTGACCGGCGGCAAGCCCTTGGCCCGCCGGCCGGGGTCAGGCGCGGATGTCCTTCGTGAGCTCCTCCACGAGGGCGGCCCGCTGCTCGCGGGTGGACGGCCGACCCTCAGCGTCGGGACGCTCCTGCCACGGGAACGGTCCCGAAGCGCGGCGGTACTCGACCCCGAGGGCGTCGAGGCGGGCGAGGTGCTGCTGCAGCCGTGCCTCGAAGCCCGGGAGGTCACGCTCGCGGCCGACCCAAGCGACCTCGGCGAGGGCGCACAGTCGCGGGTACGCCTGGTAGTCGATGACGCGGGCGGAGTCCATGTGCTCCGTCCAGATGTTCGCCTGCACACCGATGATGTGCTCGGCCTGCGCCTCCGTCAGCTCAGCCGGCACCGGCTCGAAGGTGTACACCTCCGAGACCGTCAGCGGCGGCCCGACCGGGATCGGCTCACCCGGCAGCTCCGACTCGCGGTAGTCGAGGTAGACGCGGTCGTCCGGGCAGGCGATGACGTCGTACCCCTGGCGTGCGGCGGCGACCGCACCGAACTCGCCGCGCCAGGAGGCGACGGTCGCGTCCTTCGGCAATCCGCCGCCCTCGAGGATCTCGTCCCAGCCGTACAGGCGTCGGCCGGCGGCGGACAGGTGCGCCTCGAGCTGGCGGATGAACCACGCCTGCAGCGCTTCGACGGTGTCGAGTCCGCGCTCGGCCATGAGGGCTTGCGTTCGGGCGCTCGCCGCCCAGCGGGTCTTCTTCGCCTCGTCGCCACCGACGCCGATGAAGGTCGACGGGAAGAGCTCCATGACCTCGTCGAACACGGTGCGGAAGAACGCGACCGTCTCCTCGCCCATGTCGAGGATCGCCTCATTGATGCCCCACCGCGTCCACACCGACGGCTCGTCCGCGTCCTGCGCCACATCCGGCACGCCCAGCTCGGGGTGCGCGGCGATGATCGCTCGCGCATGACCGGGCAGGTCGATCTCGGGGACGACCGTGATGGACCGCTCAGCGGCGTAGGCGACGATCTCGCGCAGGTCGTCCTTCGTGTAGAAGCCGCCGTGCGGGCGGCCGTCGCCGGGAGCGTGCCGCGCTGCGCCGTGCTGGCTCTCGGTCCGCCACCCGCCGACCTCGGTCAGCTTCGGGAACGCGTCGATCTGGATGCGCCAGCCCTGGTCGTCGGTGAGGTGGAAGTGGAGGACGTTGAGCTTGTGGCGCGCGGCGAGGTCGATGAACCGCAGCACGTCGGACGTGGGGAGGAAGTGCCGTGCCACGTCGAGCATGACGCCTCGCCAGCCGAAGCGCGGGGCGTCGTCGATGGTCGTCGCCGGGACGGCCCAGTCGACGCCGGGGACGAGCGCACGGCGGTTGACCGCCGGGGGGAGGAGCTGGGTCAGGGTCACCGCGCCGGAGAACGCGCCGGAGGCGTCGGCGGCGACGATGCGCGCGCCGTCCGCGTCGACCACGAGCCGGTAGCCGCCGGCCGCGACGGTGTCGTCGTGGATGAACGCGATGCTGTCGGTCCGCAGGTCGATCCGTGCGTCGAGGTCGAACCCGGTCGACGTCTGCAGCACCCCGCGCAACCAGCGGGTCGCGGCCGTGAAGCGGCGGTCACCGCCGAGGCCGGTCGTCTCGCTCAGCGTGAAGGCGCCGTCGTGCTGCTGGATGGACACGGGCAGTGGAAGCATCGGTGGTTCTCTCCTCGAGTGCTGATGGGCCGTTCTCATGACATCTGCGGTGCGGCTGGCCGGGAACCCGGTGACACGCCGGAGGACTCCTGAGAACGGTCCCGGATGGTGGAGGTCAGGACGGGCGGTCGACGAGGGTGGTGAGCCGGTCGGCGATCAGCGTATCCGAGACGACGGTGAGCGGCGACTGACCGGCCTCGACGGCGAGCTCGGCGATGCTGCGGCCGACGAGCTCGCGGAGGTCGGGGTGCGACACCTGCGCGATGCGCACGGCGGACCAGTCGACCCGCTCGTCGACCGGCGGCTCGGCGAAGGCGCGTTCGAGTTCGTCGACGATGGCGTCGTCCCGGAGACGATCGATGACGGCGTCGCCGCCACCGCCGGTCACCCAGGTGGGCAGCAGGGCGGTGAGGGCGGTGCCGCGGAGGACGCCGCCCGGGAGGATGGTGCCGGTGCCGTGATCCATGGGCCGCTCTCCAGTCGTCGGGCGATTGCGCATATTGCAACGGGGGTTGCGTCAATGCCCGATAACTGTAAAGGGTCCGAACAAACGTGTCAACGGTGTGGAGACGGGGAGGCGGGGAGGGTTGCTCGGCACTTCGACAGGCTCAGTGACCGGGGAAGGGTGGGCCCAGTGACCGGGGAGGGTGGGCCCAGTGGCCGGGGAAGGGTTGGCCGGCGAGCGGGGGAGGGTGGGCCGACGAGCGGGGGCACTTCGACAGGCTCGGTGGCCGGGGAGGGGTGAGCCCAGTGGGCGGGGAGGGGTGAGCCCAGTGACCGGGGGAGGGTGGGCCCAGTGACCGGGGAGGGCGGGCCGGCGAGCGGGGGAGGGTGGGCCAGCGAGCGGGGGCACTTCGACAGGCTCAGTGGCCGGGGAGGGGTGAGCCCAGTGACCGGGGGAGGGTGGGCCCAGTGACCGGGGAGGGTGGGCCGGCGAGCGGGGGCACTTCGACAGGCTCAGTGGCCGGGGAAGGGTGGGCCCAGTGACCGGGGAAGGGTGGGCCCGGTGACCGGTGCGGGAGGGCCAGCGAGCGGGGGCACTTCGACAGGCTCAGTGACCGGTGGAGGTCACTCCACCAGGCGGAGGCGGACCGCCATGAACTGGCGACCGGGCAGGTCGACCCGGACCGTGCCGGTGTGGGTGCCGGGGAGGGTCTCGACCGTCATGTTCCAGGTGTCGAGCACGTCGACGTGGAACTCGCCCTCAGGGAGGAAGACGTTGCGGAACCGCGGCCGGTTGAAGCCGAAGTAGCCGATGACGTAGCGGCCGGCCACCCCGCCCCACGGTACGTCCCAGTCGCCGGGCAGCGGGTCGAGGACGCCCGTCGGGGACTCCGCCGAGATGCGCTCCAGGAACGCGATGCGGTCGGGACTCGAACCGATGAGCGGACCGCCCTTCGACCAGAACAGCTCCTCCCGGTCGTTGAGGTAGGTCTCGCCGTGGCCGACGTAGCCGCCGCGGATCGCCCCCTCCCAGAACCGTCGCACCATCTCCTCGCCGGTGATGTTGCCCCAGCCCTGGTCGATGTCGCCCTCGTAGGCGCACTCGTCGATGACGATCGGCTTGCCCCACTGCTCGCGCCACGCGTCGGTGTTCTCCGCGGTCCGGTAGACGTCGACGCGCTGCACGCTGCAGTGCGTGATCCAGGGCTTCGCGTAATCGTAGAACCCCTGGCAGTTGTGGATGGAGTTGAGGTGGCCGTGCGGATCCTCCGCGCCGACGACCGCCGCGAGCCGCTCCCAGTCGTCGTTCGTCTTCGCCCAGAGCAGGTCGTACTCGTTCGCCATCGACCACCACACGTTCGCGAACGCGGCGAGCCGACGGACGGCGTAGCGGAGGTACCGTTCGTCGACGGCCGGACCGAGGTCAGCGAAGCCCCAGCGGTCGTAGGCGTGGAAGAGGATGAGGTCCGCTTCGATGCCGAGCGCGCCGAGCTGGGTGATGCGCCGCTCGAGGTTCGCCCAGTACTTCGGGTCGAAGCGCTCGTGGTCGAAGCCGTCGGCGAGCGAGCCGACGAAGGGGAACGTCTCCGGCTCGTTCGCGTTGTAGAGGTACGACTTCGGGAACACGCACATGCGGATCTTCGTGAACGGCGCGGCTTCGAGGGCACGGAGGGTCTCCTCCTGCAGATCCTCGGGCTGGTGCGTCCAGGCGTAGGCGGTCGTGCCGAGCGGGCGATGACGGGTGCCGTCCGCGTGGGCGAAGTGGAAGCCGTCGACGCGCACCGGTCCGTGGCTGCCCGTCGCCGCGGCCGACACGGTGAACATGCCGGTGACGCCGTCGAGCGAGCGGGCGGTCGAGCTCGTGGTGAACGACCACTCGCCCTGCTCCTCGGCGAGCAGCCGCACCAGGTACCGGCCGTTGCCGTCGTAGAACCCGCCGACCGTGAACTCGCGCGCGCCGTTCGTGAACGCCGCGCCGAGTTCCACATCGACGAACGGGTTGCCGTGCGAAGGGCCGTCCAGCCGGATCTCCACGACGCCGTACTGCGGGACGTCGCCGGGGACCGTCAGGGGCGCCGAGCCGCGCGGGACGTCCTCTCCCTCGTAGTCGGGAGCGGGCTCGATCGCGGCGCCGTAGGGTGGGCGGGCGTCGGGACCGTCGTCGACCTGTGCGAGCGCCGCCCAGAGACGATCCTTCGCCGCGTCGTCCTGCAGCTCCGGCACGATCGCCGACAGCTGCCCGAGACGGATGCTGCGGAACTGCTTGGCCATCGGCGATGCGGCGATGCCGGGCAGGAACTGCTCGAGGACGGTGCGACCCGCGGGACTCTCGATGACGTCTCCGAAGGCGGAACTGCGGTCGAACATGGATCTCCTGTGATCAGCCGAGCGGGTCGGCGGCGGGTGCTACTGGTGCGGGCGGTGCGAGTGTTGCACGTGGAACAGTCGGGTGGGGGTTATCGCGCAACTCCTGATGCGGAAGTGGCTGCAGCAAGCGCTGCGTCCACGTCGTCGAGCATCGACGGCGGCGTGAACATGAGGAGCTGACGGACGGTCCGACCCCGACTCCACTGGGTGCCGCGGCGGATGTCGTCGGCCTTGGCCTGATCGTGGGCACCCACCGAGCTGAGGAGGGCGTCGTACGCGGCCGGTCGGTCGATGATCTCGGAGAGCGGCGAGTCGAGGCCGAGCGTGATGTCGTCATCGGCACTCGAGCCGGCATCGGAGACCTCGACCGTCCAGTCGTGGCGACCGGACCCGACCGTCTCCTCCGGGGCGCCCGGCAACGCGACCGTCGCCGTCGTGTTCGGCGGCACGACCGCCGACACCCGGAGTGACGACCCTTCGCGCCGCCACGCCACCGACGCTTCACCGTAGGGCGTGAGGTGTCGGGCCTCGGCGTGGTCGAGCCCGTCGATCGGCCGCGGTGCGATCCGGAGCTCGCGGTAGCCGGGAGCCGCGGGAGCGAGGCCGGCCACGGTGCGGTGCAGCCAGTCGGCGACGGCGCCGAGCGCGTAGTGGTTGAACGAGGTCATCTCGCCCGGGTTGACCGAGCCGTCCTCGAGCAGGCTGTCCCAGCGCTCCCAGATCGTGGTCGCGCCCTTGGTGACGGGCGAGAGCCAGGAGGGGTTCTCGGTCTGGAGCATGAGGCGGCCGGCCGCGCGCAGGTGCCCGCCGTCGGCGAGCGCATCGGTGATGAGCGGCGTCCCCACGAAACCGGTGCCGATGCGGTAGCCGTCGGCCCGGACGAGGTCGGCGAGGCGGTCCGCGAGGCGCTGTCGCAGTGCGGGGTCGACGACGAGGTCGAACCGCAGGGCGAGCGCGTAGGCGGTCGGCGCGTCGGACATCATCCGGCCGGCGGGCGTCACGTACTCGGCGGTGAAGGCCGCCCGACTCCGCTCGGCCAGGTCGCCGTACCGCTCGGCGTCCGCCGTCTCCCCGAGGAGCTCGGCGGTGTCGGCGAGGATCCGGAGGGATCGCGCGTGATAGGCGCTCGCGACGATGTCCGAGTCGACCCTGGCCTTCGCCGGCTGGTCCGGCGGCGCGCTCGGGTCGAGCCAGTCGCCGAGCTGGAAGGTGTTCGACCAGAGACCGTCGGTGCTCACTCGGAGGACGGCCTCCACCCAGGAACGCATCGACGGGTACTGCTCGCGCAGGATCCCGAGGTCGCCGTAGCGCTCGTGGAGTACCCACGGCACGACGGTCGCGGCGTCGCCCCAGGCTGCGGTCGGCCCGCCACCGGCGAATCCGGACAGCGCGGCCGGGACCACCATGGGGACGACACCGTCCTGGTGTCCCTGCTCGAGTGCGAGGTCGCGCAGCCAGGAGTCGAGGAACGCGGAGCTGTCGTAGAGGAAGCTCGCGGTCGGTGCGAAGACCTGCAGGTCACCCGTCCAGCCGAGTCGTTCGTCGCGCTGCGGGCAGTCGGTCGGGATGCTCAGGAAGTTGCCGCGCATGCCCCAGACGACGTTCTCGTGGAGGCGGTCGAGCAGCTCGTGCGAGGAGGAGAACCAACCGGTGCGCGTGAGGTCGCTGTGGAGGACGACGGCGGTGACCGACGCCGGGTCGAACGCGCCCGGCCAGCCGTCGATCTGCGCGTAGCGGAAGCCGTGGAAGGTGAAGCGGGGCTCGATCGTCTGCTCGCCGTCGCCCGAGAGCGTGACGTGGTCGGTGGCCGCGGCGTTGCGGAGGGGACGCAGGGCGAGTTCGCCCTCGTCGAGGACCTCGGCGTGTCGGAGCGTGAGCGTCGTGCCCCGCGGGCCGGCGACGGTGAGCCGGAGGCGGCCGACGAGGTTCTGGCCGAAGTCGAGGATGGTCGCGCCGGACGGCGAGGTGAGCACCTCCGCGACCGCGCGCTCCTCGATGCGACGGACGGGCGCGGCGATGCGGGCCTCCGGCGCCGGGTGCGCAGCGTCGTCGACGAGGGCCGGGGCCCAGGCGGACGCGTCGTACGCCGTCGTCGACCAGCCGGGTTCGGCCAGGGTGGTGTCGATCGCCTCACCGGCGTAGATGCCGCTGTCGACGAGCTCGGCACCGTCGGCCGCCGACCAGCTCGCATCGGTGACGAGCGTCTCCGTCGTCCCGTCGAGGTGGTCGAGCTGCAGCTGGGCGGCGAAGCGTGGCTGGTCGCCGTAGATGCGCTCGGCGAACTGGAAGAACCCGTAGCGCTCGGTGTGCCAGGCGCCGGCGACGGTCGCGGCGAGGACGTTCTCGCCCGGCTCGACGAGCGCGGTGACGTCGACGGTCTCGTGCACGAGGCGGTCGCCGTAGGCGGTCCAGCCGGGGGAGAGGACGTCCTCCGAGGCAGAAACCCCGTTGAGCTGCGGTTCGGCGGCACCGAGCGCGGTCCAGAACAGCCGGGCGCGACGGACGGGCCGGTCGACGGTGAAGGTGCGGCGCACCCGGATCGGTTGCGCCGGACGCTCGGGCGCCGCGAGACCGATGAAGCGGGCGGTCCAGGCTCCGTCGGCGAGGAACGCGGCCTCGACGACGATCGGCTCGCTCCAGGGCGTCTCCTCACCCGCGGTCGACGCGGCACGGACCTCGACGGTGCGCACCTCGTCTGGGCCGAGTGGTGAGAACGGCCAGGAGACGAGGACGGAGTCGCGGCCCTCGACACGTGCCGTGGCACCACTGCTGTCCCGGAGCTCGGCCCAGGCCTGCACCCAGTCGGAGCCAGCGGTCTCGACGGTCCAGCTCAACCGAGGCGTCGGCGTCGCGACCGCGGGGCTGTCGTCACGGGTCTCCGCCCGCAGTCGGCCGATCCGCGCGACGTGCGCGGTCATCGGGAAGTCCCTGCCGCGATGGTGACGACGTGCTCGTGCACGAGGTCGACGACGGACGATCCGATCCGGAGGGTGACGTCGCCTGGCTCGACCTGCCAGCCCTCCGCCCAGTGCGCGAAGACCCGGGCCGGCAGCGCGACCTCCCAGGCGACCGACTCGCCGGCACCCGCGCGGACGACGGCCGATCCGACGAGCCAGCGCACGGGGCGGTCGATCGAGGAGTCCGGTCGCTCCGCGTACACCTGCACGACGTGCTTGCCGGCGCGGTCGCCGGTGTTCGTCACGGTGCCGGAGACCCGGGCGTCACCGGAGGCGACGTCACCCGAGACCTCGCCACCCTCGATGGACCAGCTCGTGTACCCGAGCCCGTGGCCGAACCAGTAGGCGGGCGTGGCACCCGATCGGAGCCACGCGCGGTAGCCGATGTGGATGCCCTCCTCGTAGCGGAGCACGCCGTCCACCGGGGTGACGTCGAGCACCGGGACGTCGTCGAGCGCTGCAGCCCAGGTGGTGCTGAGACGACCACCGGGTTCGGCGACACCGAGGAGCACGTCGGCCAGGGCGTTGCCCATCTCCTGCCCGCCGAACCAGCCGAGGAGCACGGCGGCGACCTCGTCGCTCCAGGGGAGCAGGACCGGGGCGCCGGAGTTGACGATCACGACGGTGCGCGGGTTCACGGCGGCGACGGCCCGGACGAGCTCGTCCTGACGGCCTGGGAGTGTGAGGTCGCTGCGGTCCCAGCCCTCCGATTCGACCTTCGAGTTCGTGCCGACGACCACGACGGCGACATCGGCCGCGCGGGCCGCCTCGACCGCCTGGGCGATGAGGGCGTCGGGGTCGGAGTCGTCGGGAGCGCGACCGACGGTGACGCTGATCGCGCCGAGACCGTTCTCGCTCGGGGAGAGGTCGAACTCCGCGCGGAGCTCGACGGCGACGTCGGCCTGGGCGGCGAACGCACCCGTCGCCGACGGCGGGGCGAGGAGCGCCGCGCCGAGGTCGTTCCCGACGACCACGGGCTGCTCGTCGACGAGGAGGACGCCGTCGACGAAGAGCCGGCCGTGGAGCCCCGTGGCGAAGCCGAGTCGCAGCTGCTCGGTGGCCTCCGGCGTATACGTGGTGGTGAGGACGAGCTGCGACGCCGTGGTGACCGGGGCGTCGCCGCCGAACCAGACGAGCGCGGTGGACCGGCGGTCCTCGGTGAAGAGTTCCGCGCCGTCGGCGTCGAGGAACGTGGCGACGAGGCCGGGGTCACCCGTGCGCGGGTTGGTGAGGCGCTCGAGCGGGAGTTCGGCGACGCCCTCCTGCACGATCGTGCCGACGGCGTAGTCGATCGTCGCCTCGGGGAGCGCGAGTCGGAGTCCCTCCAGCGGGCTGACGGTGTGCTCAGGGAGGACCGTCGCACTGCCGCCGCCCTGGGTGCGAGAGTCGCGGGCGTTGTGCCCGATGACGGCGACGCGGGTGAGCGCGGCCGCGTCGAGGGGCAGGGTGCCGTCGTTGTCGAGCAGCACGACGCCCTCGGTCTCGGCCTCGCGGGAGAAGGCGACCCCGTCGACCGGGGCCGGCGCCAGCGCTTCCTCGCCGAGGGCACCGACGCGGACCGCGAGGGCGAGGAGCCGGGCGACCTTGCGGTCGACGTCGGCCTCGGCGACGCGGCCGTCGCGGACGGCCTCGAGGAGGGCCGCGCTCCATGCGGGAGCGGGGCCGGGCATGGCGAGGTCCTGCGACGCCGGTGCCGAGCCGAGGCTGCGGACGCCGGTCCAGTCGCTGACCACGACGCCGTCGAAGCCCCACTCCGAGTTGAGCGGCGTCTCCAGGAGGTCGTTCTCACTCATCGTGACGCCGTCGACGGAGTTGTAGGCGCTCATGATCGCCCAGGTGCCGGCCTCGGTCACCGTGCGCTCGAACGGCGCGAGGTAGAGCTCGCGGAGGGCACGCTCGCTCGCGTGCACGTCGACCGTGAAGCGGTCGGTCTCGGAGTCGTTGGCGACGTAGTGCTTGGGGGTCGCGGCGACGCCGTTGTCCTGCAGGCCGCTGACGTAGGCGGCCGCGAGCGATCCGGTGAGTTCCGGGTCCTCGCTGAACGCCTCGAAGTGCCGTCCGCCGAGCGGGGAACGGTGGAGGTTGATGGTCGGGCCGAGGACGACGTCGACGCCCTTGCGGCGGGCCTCGGCCGCGGCGACGGCGCCGTATCGGTAGGCGAGCGACGGATCCCACGAGGACGCCAGCGCGGTCGCCGACGGGAGGTTGATCGACGGCGAGCGCTCGTCCCACAGCGGACCGCGGACGCCGGCCGGGCCGTCGGACAGTACCATGGCGCGGAGGCCGATCTTCTCGAGCGGGACCGTGGTCCAGAAGTCGGCGCCGGAGACGAGCGCGACCTTCTCCTCGAGCTCGAGCCGGGCGACGAGGGCGTCGATCGCCGCGGTGTCGACGGGCTTCGTGGCGGCGGCGTGCCGGGGAGTGGTGATGGTCATGCGATGTGGGTCCGTTCTGGGGTGGCCCTTCGACAAGCTCAGGGACCGGTTGGTGGGTCTCGGGGACCGGTTGTGGGTCTCAGGGACCGGATGGTGGGTCTCAGGGACCGGATGGTGGGTCTCAGGGACCGGATGACGGGTCTCAGGGACCGGATGGTGTGCGTGGTGCGCCCGGCCGGCCAGGTTCCTGGCCCCGGCCGACCGGGCGGTCGAAGCGACGGTCAGGCGGCGGACTCCGCCGCACGCTGCTCGTCGATGAGGCGGCGGCGCTCGACGCGGCGGTCCTCCTGGCGGTCCGGGTCGGGGATCGGTGCCGCCATGAACAGGCGCTGCGTGTAGGGGTGGGCCGGGTGCGCCGTCACCTGGTCGCCGTCGCCGGACTCGACGATCTCGCCGTGGTACATGACCGCCACGCGATGGCTGATGTGCCGGACGACCGCGAGGTCGTGCGAGATGAACAGGTAGGCGACGCCCGTCTGCTCCTGGATGTCGATGAAGAGGTCGAGGACCCGCGCCTGCGTCGACAGGTCGAGGGCCGACACGGGCTCGTCGCACACGATGAGCTTCGGATCGAGGGCGAGCGCCCGGGCGATCGCGATGCGCTGCCGCTGCCCGCCCGAGAACTCCCGGGGGAGCCGTGAGGCCGCGCCGGTCGGCAGCTGCACCTGGTCGAGCAGGGATCCGACGCGCTTGCGGGCGTCGGCACCGGAGACACCGCGGACGGTGAGCGGCTCGGTGAGGATCTGCTCGATCGTGAGCGAGGGGTTGAGTGAGGAGTACGGGTCCTGGAACACGACCTGGATCTCCGAGCTGAGTGCCCGGCGCTCCTTGCGCTTCAGATGCCCGATCTCCTGGTCGCGGTAGCGGATGCTGCCGCCGGTGACCGGGGCGAGGCCCAGCACGGCGCGACCGAGCGTGGTCTTGCCGGAGCCGGACTCGCCGACGAGGCCGACGGTCTCACCGGGCTTGATGTCGATCGACACCCCCTTGAGCGCCTTGAACGACTGGGCACGGAACCCCTTGCCCGGGTACTCGACTTCGAGGTCCTTCACCTCGAGCAGTGACGACGTCATCGGGTCTCTCCTGTCAGGTTCGTCGCGAGCGCCGGTCGGGCGGGACCCTCGTCGAGGATCGCGCCGAGCAGCGACTGCGTGTACGGGTGCTGTGCGTGGTTGAAGATCGAGCGCACCGGCCCGGTCTCCACGATGAGGCCGTTCTGCATGACCGAGACGCGGTCGCAGAGGTCGGCGACCACACCGAAGTTGTGCGTCACGAGGAGCATCGCCATGTGGCGCTCCGCCTGGAGGTCGCGCAGCAGGTCGAGGACCTCCGCCTGCACGGTCACGTCGAGGGCGGTGGTGGGCTCGTCGGCGATGATGATGTCCGGGTCCGTGGAGACGGCGCCGGCGATGAGCACACGCTGCGCCATACCGCCCGAGACCTCGTGCGGGAATGCGGCGAAGGTGCGCTTGGGGTTCGGGATGCCGACCCGCTCGAGCAGGGCGAGCGCCTTGTCCGTCGCCTCCTTCCTGCTGAGGCCGAGGGTGACGCGCAGGGGTTCGACGAGCTGGCTGCCGATCGTGAACGCCGGGTCGAGGTTCGACATCGGCTCCTGCGGGATGTAGCCGATGCGCTTGCCGCGGATGGCCGTGTACTCGCGCTCCCCGAGGGTGTCGAGCCGGGTGCCCTCGTAGCGGATCGTGCCGTCGGTGACCCGCCCGCCGCGCGGCAGGAGACCGAGGACACCCCACGCGGTCTGGGTCTTGCCCGAGCCGGACTCACCGATGAGGCCGTGGACCTCGCCCTTGCGGATGTCGAGGTCGACGCCGTGGACGACTTCGGTGACCCGGCCACCCTCCTGGTCGTAGCCGACGCGGAGGTCGCGGACGCTGAGGACGAGCTCCTCGGCGCGGACGGCGGCGCGGGCGTCGTCGTCGTGGCGGATGGGTGGGACACCGACGATCTCGTCCTCGCTGATCCCGGAGGTGCTGATCGACTGGGTGACGATCGTGTTCGAGCCCGTCTTCGACGTGGTCACGATCTTGCGACGGCGCCGACGGACGGACACGGTGCGCTCGAGCTCGTCGCGCATCGCGTTGGCGAGCAGGGTGAGTGCGATGCAGGTGAGCGCGATCGCGAGCGACGGCCAGACCATGAGGATCGGTGCCTTGTAGATGTTCGTGAAGCCGTCGTTGAGCATCGACCCCCAGGTCGGCACCGACAGGTCGCCGAGACCGAGGAACTCGAGGCCGGACTGGATCGCGATGGCGATGCCCGCGATGATCGCCGACTGGATGATGATCGGCGCGCGGACGACGGAGAGGATGTGCTTGCCGATGATGCGCGGGTCGCTGAGGCCCGAGACCCGGGCGGCGTCCACGTAGAGCTCCGAGCGCACGGCCGTGACCGCCGCATAGACGAGGCGGAAGTAGGAGGGCGACAGCAGGATGCCGAAGATCGCCATCGAGATCCAGACCGACGGGCCGAGGACGGCGCGGGCGGCGAGGAGGACGACGATGCCGGGCAGCGCCATGATGAGGCCCGTGAACCAGGACGACACGGAGTCGAACCAGCCCTGGTAGTACCCGGCGATCAGTCCGGCGAGGACCCCGATGACGATCGCGACGACGAGGGCGAGGAGCGCTGCGGCGACGCTGATCTGGGTGGCGGCGAGCAGACGGGAGAACACGTCGCGCCCGGCGCTGTCCGCTCCGAGGAGGTGGTCGGCGCTCGGTGGCGCCAGGACCTGCTGCAGGGACGCGAGGTTCGGGTCCTGCGGGGCGATGAGCGGTCCGAAGATCGCGACGACCCCGATGATCGCGAGGAACACGAGCGACGCGGCGCCGATCGGGCGCTTGAGGAGCCGACGCAGGAGGTTGACGCGGACCTGCGGGGTCGGGACGGTGAGCGGGGTTTCGATGGCGGTCATGACAGTCGCACCTTCGGGTTGAGCGCAGCCTGCGCGAGGTCGATGAGCAGGTTGACGACGACGACGATGATGGCCGTCGCGATGACGACCCCCATGACGATGGGGATGTCGCCCTGGGTCGTGGCCTGCACGGCGAGCTGACCGATACCCGGGAGGGCGAAGATCTGCTCGATGATGACGGCGCCGCCGAGGAGGCCGATGAACTGCACGGCGAGGACGGCGAGGGCCGGGCCGCCGGCGTTCCGCAGCACGTGCTTGTAGATGACGCGGCCCGTGCCGAGCCCGCGACTGCGGAGCGTGCGGACGTAGTCCTTCGACATCGCGTCGACGACGGAACCGCGCACCTGCTGCGAGACCGTCGCGATGGCGCCGATCGCGAGGGCGATGATCGGCAATGTCACCGAGGCGACCCAGCCGGAGAAGGACGTGGTGATCGGGATGTACCCGGTGGCTTTGAACAGGCGCAGGTTGATCGCGAAGGTGATGACGAGCACGAGCGCGATGAGGAAGCTGGGGATCGCGAAGCCGATGACGGAGATGAACTGGACGACGTTGTCGATCCATCCACCGCGACGGGCGGCGAGGACACCGAGGATGACGGACACGATCGCGGCGATGATGGTCGCCCCGAGCACGATCGAGAGGGTGACGGCGAGGCGGCCGGTGACGCCGGAGGAGACGAGCTGGCCGGTGAACCACGAGCGGCCGAGGTCGCCCTGGAAGGCGGAGGTGATCCAGTCGAGGTACTGCACCGGCAGTGGGCGGTCGAGGCCGAGTTCGGCGGCCTTCTTCGCGACGGTCTCGGTGGTGGCGCTCTGGCCGAGGATCCGGCGGGCGATGTCGCCGCCGCCGAGGTAGAGGAGGGAGTACGCGATCACGGAGATCACGAAGATGAGGACGACGCCGGACACCAGGCGTCTGAGGATGAATCCGAGCATGGGTCACTCCAGGAAGTGGGTGAGTGAGGGGTGTTGGGGCCGGCCCGCCCGAGCGCTGGGCACTCGGGCGGGCCGGGGTCGAACCGACGTGCGACCGGTTGCTCCCGGTCTCCGAGCCTGTCGACGGGCGAACCCATCGACCTGATCGGCGACCGGTCGGTCCCGGTCCCTGAGCCGGTCGAAGGGCGTGACCCTCGACCGGCTCCGGGATCAGCGGACTACTTCGGCTGGATGTCGTAGATGGACGGGTACGCGTTCGTCGGGATCATCTTGACGGTCGTGTTCGCGTCCGTCGCGAAGCTGCCCTGCACCCGGTAGAAGGGCGCGAACCAGGCCTGCTCGACGATGTAGGCGTTCAGTTCCTTGGCGACCTTGCCCTGCGTCGCCTCATCGCCGTACTGGATCTGCTTGATGTACTCGTCGACCTTCGGGTCGTCGTACTTGAAGGGGTTGAAGACGGCGTTCGGGGCGATCATGAACTGGATGAGCTGCCAGTCCGGGTTCTGCTCCAGCGCCATGAAGGAGACGGGGAACTTCGGGGCCAGGAGGTCGGCGATGAAGTTGTTGCCCGGGTCCGTGTACTCGGCGGTGATCCCGACGTCGGCCAGCTGCTGCGAGATCAGCGTGTAGGTGGTGGCGCCGAGCACCGTGGAGGACGGCATCGAGAGCGTCAGGCCGTCGGCGTAACCCGCCTCGGCGAGCAGCTCCTTGGCCTTCTCTGGGTCGTAGCCGTAGCGGTCGTCGAGCGACTTGTCATAGGCGGGGGAGTTCTCCGGGAAGACCTGACCCGTGACCGTGCCGTTGTCGTTCTGCAGTGCCTTGAGCAGAGCCGGGCGGTCGAACGCGTAGTTGATGGCCTGGCGGACGCGGACGTCGGCGATCGCCGGGTTCATCGTGCCGGCGCGGTCGAGGAGGAGCATGCCCTGGAAGTCGAGCTCGTTGGCGTTGACGGTCCAGCCGGCGCCCTCGACCTCGGCGAGGTTGTCGTTGTTGGCGAGCTTGATGCCGTTGACCTCGCCCGACTTGACGGCGTTGAGGCCGGCGGTCGCGTCCTGGAGGACGTTGATGGTCAGCTTGTCGTAGTGCTGCCAGTCCTTGTTCCAGTAGTCGGGGTTCGCGGTGTAGCTGTAGCTCGTGCCGGTGACGGTCGCGGCCGTGTCGAGCACGTAGGGTCCGGAGCCGACCGGGTTGGTGGCGAGGTCGGGGCTGTCGAACGACTCGGCGCTGGCGATCAGGCCGGGGTCGCGGGTGAGGTAGTTGAGCATGGCCGGGTCGGGTGCACTCAGGGTGATGACGACGGTGGTGTCGTCGGGTGCCTCGACGGAGGCGACACCCGCGAAGTAGCCGGCGTCGGGGGAGGTGCCGGTCTTGAAGCGTTCGAGGTTCTGCTTGACGACGTCGGCGGTGAGCTTCGACTTGTCGGTGAAGGTGACGTCGTCGCGGATCTTGAGCGTCAGGACGGTGTTGTCGTCGTTGTACTCGTAGGAGGTCGCGAGCGACGGCACGATCTCGCCGTCGGCGGTGGCGACGAGCAGCGTGTCGAAGACGGCCTGGTAGAAGGGCGAGCGGTTGCCCCACTCGGAGCCGGCCGGGTCGAACGTGGTGGGGGGAGTGATCGCACCCAGGATCAGGGTGCCACCGGAGCCGCTGTCAGAGCCGGAGGTGCTACCGGAGCATCCGGTGAGCACGAGTGCAGCAGCGGTGACCGCGACGGCTGCGGTCGTCTTCCATCGGAACATCTTTGTCCATTCGCTGTGAGCAATCCCTCATCGGATCGCTGGTGATTGAGGACGCTAGCATGAAACCCGAGTGGTCACTAGCTTTTTGTTTTCGACCATGTCACAGTTGGATCACGACCAGGCCGCGGCGTTCGACGGGGAACGCGCTATCGTGAAGCCGTCCGAAGGGGGAGGTCGTCCGATGACATCGGTCAAGACCGGGAACAAGCCGCAGGGGAAGCCCCGCGGTGCATATGCGAAAACCGGTATGAAGCGCGTCGCGATCCTCGACGCAGCGCTCGCCGTCTTCGCCAACGGGGGATACCGCGCGGGTTCGCTCCGGGAGGTGGCCGCGCAGGTGGGGATGAGCGAGGCCGGTCTCCTGCACCACTTCCCGAACAAGAGCGCGTTGCTCGCCGCCGTGCTCTCGCACCGCGACGACCTCTCGGCGACGCTCGTGCCGATGGACGGCGACGACCCGATCGAGACGCTCCGGGGGCTGGTCGCACTCGCCCGGTACAACGCTTCCGTGCCCGGCGTGGTCGCGCTCTACTGCACGCTCTCGGCGGAGGCGACCTCGCCCGACCACCCGGCGCACGACTACTTCGTCGAGCGGTATGAGGGCACGCGCGGGCGCCTCGAGCGCACCTTCGGACTGCTCGTGTCGGGGGGACAGGTGCGGGCGGACTTCCCCACCACCAGTGCGGCGTTCATGACCATCGCGCTCATGGATGGTCTGCAGGTGCAGTGGCTGCTGGCGCCGGAGTCGGTCGACATGGCGGACGAGCTCCACGCCTTCCTGTCGGGGCTGCTCGGCACCGAGCTCTAGGCGCCGAGCGGTCGGCGCGGCAGCAGGAGATCCGCCCGGCGGCAGGAGCCTCTGGGCGAGTGCGTCCTGCTCCGGCGCTGATCTCCTGCTGTCGCGCTACGGCGTGGTCGTGCGGGCGTCGCGCAGGTCCGCGCCGACCGACGTGAACGACAGCCCGTGGCGGTTCCGGGTGAAGGGTACGGAGGCGACGGCGATCGTCACCACGAGCGCGCTCAGCAGGCCGACGAAACCGGCGATGGTCTGGGTCGGGCCCTGCGTGGCCTCCGGGAGCTGGCCCGCGGTCGTGGCGGCGATGTACGGAAGCGCGACGACGGAGGCGCGGTACAGGCGGCGCACGGCTGAGCCTCGGCCGTCACGCCACTGCGGGGCGAGCCAGACGAGGCGTTGGCCGAGCGACGCGCCGCTCCCGATGAGCGCGGGCAGGACGATGACGACGATGACGGTACCGGCACCGATGCTCAGCACCTCGGGCAGCGTCGGATCGTTGGCCGGGCCGGTCGCACCCGTCAGGAGGACCCGCGGCACGACGAACACGAGCGAGAGCACGGTGATCGACACCTGGACGGCGACCGCATCGAGGATCATCCCGAACCACCGGCGCCAGACCGTCACCGGCCGGGCGGCGCCACGGGTGGCCCGCAGGGCGTGCGAGCTCGGCATCCAGGCGAGGACGATCGGCGCGATGAGGGCACCGATCGCGGCGCCCGCCGTGTTCGCGATCAGGTCGTCGACGTCCGCCACCCGGTAGGAGCACTCGTAGAGCCCCCAGATGCCGGTGAGCTGGGTGCTCTCGACGAGCAAGGACACCAGCGCGCCGAGCAGGATCGAGACGCCGAGGCTGCGGTTCCAATAGCGCCTGGCGATCGCCCCGAACGGGATGAAGAGGATCACGTTCATGACGACCTGGAGCATGGCGTGACTGGTCAAGGTGCTGAGCAGCGACTGCCCGGCGGTCTCGCGCGCGATGTCCCCGATCGAGTGTCCGGGGATGAGTTCGAGTGAGCCTCCGGATCCGACGCAGTTGTCCCGCGTGTCCGGCAGCGGCAGCAGGGTGTACGCCACGAGGGCGACCGCGTAGACACTGACCGCCGCAGCGCCGATCACCCGGGGGAGCGACATCTGGCCGTAGCGACGGAGCTGCACGAGCAGGATCGGACCGAGGACGGCGAAGAAGATCAGCGTGCCGCCGACGAGTCCGACCCACGCCTGCCATGTCCATCCGCTCATTCCGACAACTGTAGGGCGCTCGTGGCACCATCGGCATCAGTCGGCGGACGGACTCCGGTCATCCTGCAGAGGGTGCCGAACGGCGGATCCCGCGTCCGATGCAGGCGATGATGGAGCGTGCCGACGCTCATCGTGACCACCCATCCCGACTCCGACTCCCTCACCCACCATCTCGCCCAGCGGCTCGCGCAGGAGCTGCGATCGACCGCCGGCTCGACCAGCGTCGAGGTCGCGGACCTGGCTGCGGAGGGCTTCGACCCGCGGTACACGCTCTCCGACCGCCACACCTACCGCGTCGGCGGCGACTTCACCCCGGATGTGGCCGCCGAGCAGGAGCGGCTCGACCGGGCCACCGACCTCGTGCTCGTCTTCCCGGTGTACTGGTGGTCGGCGCCCGCGCTCCTCAAGGGCTGGTTCGACCGCGTGTTCGTCAACGGCTGGGCGTTTGGCCTCGACGCGGACGGCGGGATCGTCCGGAAGCTCGACCGCCTGCGCGTGCACCTCGTACCGATCGCTGGTGACGACGCCGGGGTCTACGACCGCCACGGCTACGAGCGGGCGATGCGGACGCAGCTCGAGCACGGCATCGTCGACTTCTGCGGCGCTCGCCGTGGCGTGACGACCTTCGTCCACGACTCGGAGGGCGAGGACGCCGATGCGCGGACGCGTGCGGTGGAGGCCGCGGTGGACGCGGTCATCGGAGCGATCCGCGCCTGATAGCTCAGGCCGACGAGGCGGCGCGGAGAGTGAATGGCAGCGAGACTCCTGCAAGGATGAATGCGCCCCCCAACAGCAGCCAGCCGGGCAGGCCCCACGAGACGGCCACGAATGCCACCACGCTGGAGCCAGCGACCAGACCTATCGACGTGCTCGTCGCGAAAAGTCCCTGGTACTGTCCATGAGCGTTAGGAGGGGCCAGTTCGAAAGCAATCGACCATGATGATGCTCCTTGTGTCATTTCGCCAAACGCGTGGCTGATCCCCGCTCCTACGAGCGCGACAACCGCGAGCCACATCGGAAGGTAGCCCGCGAGCCCGAAGAGCACGCATGCGAATGCGAGGAGCATGCCTGCCACAACGTGCGCGCGAACAGCACCTGACAGGGTCGCGGATGAGCGGCCCATGCGCACCTGCAGAGCGGTGACGAGTGCTGTGTTGCTCATGAAGAGGACCGCTACCATCCACCCGGGAGCCTTCGAATGTTGAGTCACCCAGATCGGCATGCCGAACTCAAGCACGGCGAACTGTAGGGAGAGCACGGCGTTCGCGGCGGTGAAGAACATGAATCGGCGGTCCCCGAGCGCGGTAGTGACCGAGGCACGATGCTCACGTGGAACTGGAGGGATACTCCGGATCTGAAGTGCGAGGATCACCGCGGCCAGAGCATACGAAGCCGCTGCGGCAACGATGAGGCACACGAACGTTGACCTACTGTCTCTGATGAGAGCCCATGTCGCGAGTCCCGCGCCAACGGCGAACCCGATGTTGGATACGGCCCGCAGGTATGACCTCGTTTTCACTTGAGTAGTCGCGGGGACAGCGCGGGCTATGAGGGTTCCTCGAGCGGCGGACGCGCCCCGATCCGCGAACTGGTAGAGCACCAGGACTGAGAACAGGGTCGTCGTATCTGTCACAAGTATGTGGGCGAGCACGGTGACACTCGTCGCGGCGAGAAGAGCTACCGTGATTCCTCGCGGCCCGAGGCTGTCTGAGAGGTGCCCCACCGCGACTCCTGCGACGATCCCCCCCACTGCTGCGACCGAAAACGCGACCGCTACGATGGCGAGATTGAGACCGACGACCCGCACGAAGTAGATTGTGCAGAGCGTTGTCAGCAGACCGAACCCTACTGTTTGCACCACGACCGCCACCGTGAGCGGGCGTGCTGCTCCCGCGGGGGGCGCGAGGCGGAGCGCCACCCGCACAGCTCTCGAGATCACGGTTTTGCAGTTGAACTCAAGGGCTCGACCTCGATGCTGAACGCGTCGGCAAGGCGGCGCACCGCATCGTCGACGCCTGACCGGTCGTCAACATGGACGAAGACAACGCCGGACGCGTAGGAAGAGTTGTAGTTCGGGGGAATGACGTCGCCGACCTTCTTCGTGATCCGAGCAGCGACCACGTTGTCGATACACTGCAGATCCTCGACGGCGGTCAAGCCGGTGATGCGGCCCGGACTCACCGGAAGGTGATAGTTGACGAGGCACCCTTCTGTACGAATCGGGTGGACGGAAGGATCCTCCCCGAGCATGATCCGCAGCTGCGCGTCCCAAATGTCTACGCCATACGCGTGCTCGATAGCCTCGGGTATCGCCCCGCCAGCAGGTCGACACGCGATTTCACCGGCCAGGATCCCGCCGGGCGTGCGGAAGAACTCCATGTGAGTGACGCCGTCTCGAAGATCGAGCGCGCGGACAGCTTCGCGGTGAAGCGTGAGGATGCTGGCGCGCAGAGGATCGCCAGCGGCGAGAAAGAACGAGCCGTTGAACTCCGGGGGGCAATCGAGAAGGGGAGCCAAGTATTCAGATGCTTCAGCGAACACGATCGCGCCGTCGATCACGATGCCGTCACAGTGGAACTCTGCCAGCACCTCGACGAAGGGCTCGACGACGAGGGGCACGGTCAGAGCCCGGAAGCTCTCGTACTCGGGCGCCGTCAGTAGTTCTCTCAAAGATTCTGGTCCATCGAGTCGATGTACGTCCATCGAACCCCCGCCCAGCATTGGCTTGACGATGACAGGCCAGCCGAGTGTCTGCGCCGCAGCTCCGATTCCCTCCGGACTGTAGGTGATGTGCGCCGGTGCACTGGGGAGACCAGCCTTCTTGTACGCCTCTTTCATAGCAAATTTGTTCGTGAACACATTGGCTGTCTGAAACCCCATGCCGGGGATGCCGTACAGCGAGCGGAGATAGCCGGCCACGCTCTGCCCGAGCTCGAACGGGTGTAGCAGGCGATCCACTGGGCCTTTGCAGAGAACCGTGCGGAGGGCGGCTGCGGCGGCGGTCACGTCTCGAATACTGGGGATCTCGATGACCTTTGTGCCTGCAGCGTACATCTGAAGGTGCCCCGGTTCGGTGATCACCGTCAGATCGTGCTGTTCAAGGTGTGCGATAACCGGCGTCGGCAGGGTGTTCTTCGCCACGTGCATCAAGACGAGTTTCAAGGGTGGGTCCAATCAGTTCTGGGTCGTGCTCGTGATTGCTGGCGATGCGATGACGAATTATTGTCGGTAGCCGAGCGCAGATTCGACCGCGCCGAGGAGCGCGGCCGCTTCGCGCTCAGGTAGCCCTGCCGCAATCGAGCGTGCGCGGGCCACGGACGCTGCGTGGGCGCTTTCCCCATGTGAGGAGACCGCCCACAAGGGCTCCAACACTGAACCTCGTCTAACTTTCGCCTCGTCCGAATCGATGCCCAGGTGAACATTGCGGATTCCATGCTCAGCCGCATACACAAGCGGTTCGTAGATAGCGACGAGGGAGTACTCGCCGCCCCGGAGATGGTCATAGTCGAAGCCGACGATGCGCAGTGCGAGCTCGTTAGCGCCGCGGTAACAGAGCGAGAAGCCGATAAGCCGTCCTTCGGTGTCCTCGCAGCCGAACACCATTGCGATGTCGTCGAGATGCTCTGCCTGCAGACGGACCAGACGCCGCAGGCGAGCTAGCTCCGGGTTGTTTCCGTACTTTGCTTCGACCCCGGCGAGAAGAGGAACGAGGGAGTCCCAGCATTCCGCTAGTCGAAGCCGCTTGACGCGTATTCCAAGTTCCCGCGCTATCGAATGCTCCCGACGTGCGTTCGTCCTGCGCTGCTTCGAGGGGAGGTGCGTGACATGCGACTCGAATGACGCGCGAGATCGCACGGAGTGGTCGACGCCGATGAAGTTCAAGGATGTGTCGCGACCCTCCGCGGCGAAGGCTCGCTGGAGGAAGGACGCATCATGGAAGGTGAGGTGCGGCCACCACCATTCGGCATCGCGCACGCCCTCATCGATCGTTCGGGTCACTGCTGCGGAGACATCGGCTCGTGATGCCTTGAGGACGCTGCTCCGATATCCACGGTACCCGCCGATAAGGACCGCGTTTGAGCTGAGGCAGGCGTCGGGAATGGCGATCGCTGGGTTGTATTCCGCGCCGAAGCCTCCATCGAGTCGATGAATTGAAAGTGCGGCAATCGTGAGGTCGTTCGCGCGCGTTACGAGATACTCGCTGGATGCCCCGGAGGCGACGTCGGCATAGGCGAGCCAGCGAGCACAAGCGTAGAAAGAGGCGTTGGCCCCCAACTGGTCCCATCCAGGAAGACTGGTCGGATCGGCCGCGCGTTGCACGGAGAGATGATTCATCCGTCGCTGCGCTCTTCTCGCCATACGCCGATCCGCTTCTGCACTGCAGCATCCGATCCGCTGAACACGATGGCATCCCTGTTCGTCGCGCTGCGTCGTACCCAGCTCCAGCTCGGCACGACCAGGACGTCCCCGGGCCTGAGATCGAAACGCACATCCTCGACGAAAAACGTGGCGAGACCTTGGAGGGTGACATACACGGTCGCGTCAGTCGAACGAATCGCCCTTCCTGCGAAGCCGGCCGGGAGGAGCTGGATCCCGGCGGCGATTGTGGTGAGTACATCGCTACCGCTGGTGGGGTCCGAATAGAGCACGCGGTGCCCGAGCCACGGATCCGCTTCGACCGTGCTTTCGCTCGACCGGAGCGCGGATAGCGCCGTGGTGAAGGAATAGGAGGTGAGAGGTGTCGCGGAGTTGCGGTTCGCAACGTATCCCTCGGGAAGAAGCGCCGATCCGAACTGAACCCGGGAGTGGCCGCGCTCCTTTGTCACTAGTTGCTCGACCGCCGACCCGCGCTCGATGAACGACGTGTCGAAGAACTTCACGATCGGAATGTCCAGGAGGTCGAGCCAGATGGTTGGTGCATCTGTATCGTTCCTGTGGTCATGCCATGCCCAAGGCGGCGTGACGACGAGATCGCCGACCGCCATCGTGACAGGTTCCCCCTCCACCACGCTCAGTGAACCGGGACCCTCGAGAATCAGTCGAAGGGCTGACTGACTGTGCCGGTGCGCGGGAGCGACCTCTCCTGGAAGCACCAGTTGTAGACCCGCGTAGAGGGAGCTCGTGATCTGAGAGGAGCCTGACTGACCGGGGTTCTCCATGATGAGGACGCGTCGTTCTGCATCCTCCGCGCTGATGAGCTCGCCCGCACGGAGAAGCGCCTCACGCGCGTCCGCGTAACGCCAATGGTGGGCCACGCAACCGCTGCTCGGTTCGGGCGTGATGAGGTCGCGGAACCTCGTCCACAGGGCTGCGAGACCCTGAGATCGGATGTCCATGTAGAACGCTTCAAGCGTGTCGTTGTCTGTCTTCAAATCGGTCATGGCCTGATCAGCTCCCCATCGTGAGTGGCGTGTGTGTTCGCGAGTGCGAGCCCGTTGTCCGGCGTCCAGGCGTACAGCCACTGGAGGGACGCTGTGAGCTTCGCGTGGTCGAGGCTCTTGAGCATCACGTCCCGGGCGCGACGCGGTACGCCGGCCGGGTGGTAGATCGCGTCGCCCAGCCAGCGCGCGGTCTGCTGCACGCGCGCAGTACGGCCAGCTCGAGCAGGGCCTAGCGACGCGACTGCGTCGTTCGCGCCGACGGCCCCCACGAGTCGAGCGAAAATCACCGCATCCTCGATGGCCTGGCACGCACCCTGGGCGGCGTATTGCAGCATTGGGTGCGCGGCGTCCCCCATGAGCACGGCACGTCCGCGATGCCAAGTGTGCACCGGCGCCCGGTCCGCGATCGACCACGCTCGCCAATGGGCCGGCGCGTCGAGCAGGCGCCGGAGCGGAGGCGCCACGCTTGCGAATGCGCTCCTCACCCACGCAGCCTGGATCCCGCGGTTGGCGAACATCTCGTTTACCGGCTCGACCCTAGTCGCGACGAGGTTGAATGACTTGCCGTCAGCGAGCGGGTAGTGCACGACGTGCATATCCGGGCCTGCCCAGAGGATCGAGGATCGTGCTGGCAGATCTGCAGGGAACTGCTCCGCCGAGATAACCGCGCGATACACAACATGGCCGGCAGGTTCCGGTGCTCCGTCTCCGACCACCTGGGCCCGTACCGAAGAATTGAGTCCGTCAGCGCCGATTAGCACGTCACCGACGAAAACACGGCCGTCGGCGAGGTTGGCGGTGATCGAGTCGTCGTGCTCGGTGAGGCCATTGACGTTGGCGTTCGTGATGAGCCGGATCGTGGCTAATCGGCGGCACGCATCGAGCAGTGTTCGGTGCAATGCGCCTCGATGGACGACGGCGTACGGATGCCCGAACTGGGCCTCGAAACGATCGTCCAGAGGAAAGTCCACGAGGGTGCCGCCCGATTGAGCGTCTAGCACCGTAAGTCGCTGGACACGAATCGAGCGAGTGAGTACAGCTTCTTTCACGCCGAGCTCATCCAATGCTGCGAAAGCGTTCGGGCTCAACTGTATTCCCGCTCCGACCTCTTGGAAGCGGGAGTTGCGCTCGAGCACAGTCACTGATGAGGCGTGCGGTGCGAGGGCCAGAGCACTAGCAAGCCCGGCGATGCCGCCGCCCACGATGATGAACGCCCCCTGACGTTCTGCGGAGCTCACGCTCTTCCCTCATCCTGGAGAATCGGATGGAGTCGATCAAGCGCTTCTTCGATGAGCGGGCGGGGACAGGCCATCGCCAGACGAACGTGCGAGCGCCCAGGGTGGCGGCCGTCATGCCCGGCCGGCCCAAGATACTCCCCGGGTACCAGTCGCACGCCGGCGTCGCGCCACGCACGTCGTGCCACCGTCTCACCGTCCCCGACTTGGTGCCAGAGGAACATTCCGGCAGCCGGAGATCTGTAGCCCTCGACGTCTTGAAGGACGGAGTCCGAAGCGTCGAACGCGTCGCAATATCCCTGGCGAATCCGTTCGACGTGCCCCTCGTCTGTGTACAGTCGCGCGGCGGCCCGCAGATTAGGCAATGGGGTAGAGCCACCGATGTACGAACGCGCACGTACGAGGCTGTCAACGATATGCCGGTCGCCGGCGACCCACCCGACTCGCAGACCGGCTGCACTAGACCGCTTAGACAGCGAGTTCACGACCACCACGTTGCGGAACAAATCCTCGCTCGGGGCCGCAGCGAGACCCGCAGCGACAGCGAGGGCGCTTGTCGGAGGCTCATTGCGGTAGATTTCGCTGTAGCACTCGTCGACGACAAGCAAATATCCGTGTCGCCTCGCGTGTTCGATTGCACGGCCGAGTCGCTGCTTGTCAGCGACCGCCCCCTCAGGGTTGCTCGGCGAGCACAGGTATGTGAGGGCGACTCGTTGGGCGACCCCGACAGGCAGCATGTCGGGAGTGGGAAGATTCCCATTCGACGCGTCGGCTGCCAGCGGCAACACGGAGAATCCAGGAAATGCCGCAGCGGCGCGGTACGGTGCGTAGTGGGGCGTGGGCATCACCACGAGGTCCCGCCCACTTCGCGGCCCTTCAACTGCCAATGCCAGCTGGAAGAGTGCTTCGCGGGCTCCGGCCGTCGGGACCACTGCGGCGCGGTCCATAGCTTGCCGAGGGATGCCGAAGCGCCGCTCAGCCCAGTCGATGACCGCATCGTTGAACCACGCGGGGCCGCCGTTCGGTGGATACGTGCCGAATGACGCCGAGTCCTCCGATAGTGCAGCTGCTGTCCACTCGGGCGGTCTTGAGGTGGGCTCGCCGATCGTCAGATCGATAGGTGTCAGCGCAGATGGAGGGTCTATCCCGTCGAGGAGAGCGGCGAGGTGTTGAAACGGGTGGGTGCCCAGTGATCGCAGAGCAGCATTCTCGGAGAGCTTGAGAGAGGTAGAGATCACGAGATAGCTGCCAGTGCTTCGTCGATGCGCCGTCTGGTCTCCGGCGACGCCGGAGTGAGTGGAGCCCGCACCTCCGTGCTGCACCGGGCCGCACAGGAGAGCGCGTACTTTGGGCCAGCCGGGTTCGGATCGAGCATCAGTGCGAGCGACAGCGGATGCAGCAGATCGTTGATACGACGTGCGTCGATCAGGTCACCAGATGTGACCGCCGCCACCAGGGACGCGCAGAGTCGGGGGGCGACGTTGGCTACGACGGAGACCCATCCGTGGCCACCTGAGGCGAGGTAGGAAAGCGCGGAGAAGTCGTCTCCCGACAGAAAGCTCAGGGGAGTCTCCGTGCCCAACCGCTCCGCGGTGAGGCGCCCCAGATCACCTGTTGAGTCCTTGATGCCGACGATGTTGTCGTGAGCGCAGATCTCGAGGACATCGGACACCGACAGCGCGACGCCCGTTCGCTGCGGGATGTCGTAGAGCAGGACAGGCCGCTCCGCGCAGTCTGCCACCGCGTGGAAGTGGGCGATGAGCTGGCCGCTGTTGGGTCGGTTGTAGTAACCAGCGACGTGGAGCGTGGCGTCCGCTCCGACGGCTTCGGCCGCACGTGTTAGCTCGATGGACGTCGTTGAGGAATTCGATCCGGCGCCGGCGATGATCGGGATTCTCCCGTTCGCCGCTTGGACGGCGGCCGCGATGACGTCGATCTGCTCATTCTCGGTGAGCGTCGTGCTCTCGCCAGTCGTGCCGCACACAACGAGCGCCGAGCTCCCCTCGGCGATGTGCCAGTCGATGAGGGACTCCAGCGCGTCGCGCGACCATGAGTCTCCGTCGAACGGCGTGACCAGGGCGGGCACTGAGCCGTGGATTTGGGGAGCCGTCATCTTCTGGCCACCCCCTCGATCTCGACGAGCAGGTCGCTCCGACAGATCGCCACGTTCATGTAGACGGGCGGTGTGGGTGTCGGAAGGTTCTGCTCAACGAACCTGCGCACCGTCTCAAGGTCGCGGCTGTGACGCACATAGACCTTCACGTGCTCCAGTTGCCAACCACGCTCATCATCTTCGCTGGCGCGCAGGAGCGCCTGGAGGTTGTCGCGGGTGGTCTCAAGTTGCTTCTCAATGTTGCCGACGTGCATGGTGCGGTGCCCGAGTATGCTCGCCGTCCCTGAGATGAAAAGCTTGTCGGCGCCATCGATCGTCGATGCGCGAGCGAAGGATGGTGGTCGTGGACCGTAGTCATCCGGATATTCGAACGCCGGAACCTGGTTGGGGTTCTCCAGGTTTGTGATTCGCCCCGAGCGTGTCGCGAGAAAGTAGAAGCTGATGCCGTCACCACGTGATCCGATCCCGGTCGCTGAAGGCACACCATCGATCATCTTGCGAACATCGAACGCTTCAGCGCGCCCCACGCAGAAGTCGCGATAGACCTCAAGCCCGTCCTGGTTCGTCTCGTTGATGTGGCCAATCATGTTCCACATGCGGAAGATGTTGGCGTATCCAAGCTCATCGGCCAGTGCGATACCCTGCGCGTACGCCTGGCGGATCGCATCTGCCCAGCGGCCGTGACGCGGCACGAATCCGGCGCAGACGAGTTGCTGGCCATCGTGGGCAACGGCGACAGAGCCCCGAATGACAACGGTGACATTGCCCGTGGCGTGCCATGTCTCGATGAATCCGGCGGTGCCATCAGTGACCATGTGTACCGGGAGCTCTAGGACGCCGTCGATCACACGTGGCCCCGCCTCGGTCTGGCCGTAATAGATCCGAGCCAGGGGTGAAACTCCGATGATCTCACTCGGAAGTGAACCCTCATCGATCGAGAACATGGGTGCGACGAACGTCTGCAAGATTCCTCCGGAATGGTCAAGCGAGCGTCGAGTGCCCTCGACTTGCGGGCAGTCGCCCGCAGGTCACAAATACTAGCATTAAAGTTTTACAGGCGCACAACTTATATTTAAACTGAGTGAGTTTGAGCGGAGAGGCGCGGGAGCTCGCAATCCCGCGGCTAGGTCGGCTGTCGGATGGTCGATTGGCCGCCCGCCGTGCCACCAGCGCGCGATGCAACAGCGGCGGACTGTCGAGCGGCGGGTCTTACGCCCGCGAGTGCGCGAAGCCAGCGCGAGCGGGTCGTCCGGTCCTCGTGCGTTCATCCTGCTCTCGCGCAGGCCGGAGGCCCTACGCCGTGAGGGTGCGGTTCAGGCGCTCGGTCGCGGTGTCCATGTGGTGCTGCATCGCGGTCGTCGCGGCGGCCGGGTCGCCCGACATGATCGCCTCGTAGACGGCCTCGTGCTCCTCGAAGGCGCGCTGGGCGTCGACGTCCTCGTGGATACCGCGCTCCACCCAGATGCGGAGGAGCGAGCGGATGCTCTGCAGGAGGTCGGAGAGTACGCGGTTCCCGGTGGCCGAGGCGAGCTCCAGATGGAACTTGAGGTCGGCCTCGATGAACTTGGTGCGATTGGCACCCGCCTCGCTCATCGCGGTGAGGTGGTTGCGGAGCCGGTTGCGTGCCATGTCGTCCATACGCGTTGCAGCGAGGCCGGCGGCGAAGACCTCGAGCTGCCCGCGCACCTCGATGAGTTCGCGGGTCCGTGGTTCGCCCAGCATGAGGCCCCAGCTGAGCGTCTCGGGGAGGAGCTCGGAGACACTGCCGCGGAGGTAGGTGCCGCTGCCTGGGCGGACGTCGACGACGCCGAGGATCTCGAGCGCCGCGAGTGCCTCGCGGACGGCTGAGCGCCCGATGCCGAGGGACGCGGCGAGCTGACGTTCCGGTGGGAGTCGGGTCCCCGGGGCGATCTCACCGCTCGTGAAGTGGTCGAGCAGACGCTTCGCGACGGCGGAGACGGCTGATCCCACCGCGACCGGTCCGAGGCTGGACGAGATGTCGTCGGTCGGCCGATCCGGGAACGCAGGCATGGGTTCACTGTATCGCGGCCCTTCGACAAGCTCAGGGACCGGGAGGGGTGCTTCAGGGACCGGGAGGGGTGCTTCAGGGACCGGGGGGCTCGGGGGCTAGCGATGCTTGAATTGGTCAACCGGTTGATGTATCGTTCATTCCGGTCCGGCCCGGACCACGCCCTGCCCGCGGCATCGATGCCGCCCACCCGAGGAGTCATAGTGGACACCACCGCCCCCGCGGCCAATCCGGCTGTCGAGCGATCAGCCATCCGGAAGGTCTCGATCCGTCTCGTGCCGTTCGTGGCGCTGATGTTCTTCATCAACTACCTGGACCGCACCGCGATCGGCTTCGCCGCCCCCAACGGCATGAACGAGGACCTCGCGCTCTCCGCCGCCCAGTTCGGCTTCGCGTCCGGCGTCTTCTTCATCGGCTACATCCTGCTCGAGGTGCCCAGCAACCTCGCGCTCAACAAGTTCGGTGCCCGTCGCTGGCTCGCCCGCATCATGGTCACCTGGGGCATCGTCGCGGTCCTGTTCACCTGGGTCGCCAACTTCGAACAGCTCGCGATCCTCCGCTTCGTGCTCGGTGTCGCCGAAGCCGGCTTCTTCCCCGGCGCGATCCTCTTCCTGAGCCTCTGGGTCCCGGCCAAGCACCGCAGCAAGATCCTCGCCCTCTTCTACCTGGCGCAGCCGCTCACCACCGTCATCGGCGCTCCCCTCGCCGGGTGGCTCATCGGCCAGCACGGCGTGTTCTTCGGCCTCGAGGGCTGGCGCTTCATGTTCCTCGGCGTCGGACTCCCGGCCATCCTCATCGGTGTCATCGCCTGGTTCTACCTGAAGGACCGCCCCGCGGACGCCAAGTGGCTCACCACCGAGGAGCAGGTCTGGCTCACGGCGGCCCTCGCACACGAGAAGGCCACCACCGAGCAGAAGCAGGGCCACGTCAGCCTCAAGCACGCGTTCACGAGCGGTCGCGTCTGGATGCTCGCGTTCATCTACTTCGGCTTCATCTACGGCCTCTACGCGCTCGGCTTCTTCCTCCCCACGATCATCGAGGGCTTCCAGGAGACGTTCGGGACCGAGTTCAACGTCATGCAGAAGGGCCTCATCACGGCGATCCCGTACGTGCCGGCCGCCATCGCCCTGTACTTCTGGTCTCGTGACGCGACGCGCCGTGGCCTGAAGACCTGGCACATCGTGATCCCCGCGATCGTCGGTGCCGTGAGCATCCCGCTCGCGCTCTTCGCCAACTCGCCCGCCCTCACCATCGCGATCATCGCGGTCACCGCCATGGCGATCTTCGCCGCGCTGCCCAACTTCTGGACGCTGCCCACGCAGTTCCTCACCGGTGCGGCGGCTGCCGCGGGTATCGCACTCATCAACACGGTCGGCAACCTCGCCGGGTTCTCGGCGCCGTACATCACGGGTGCCGTCGCGGACCTCACCAAGGTCGGCGACACCCCGCAGTACGTCGTCCCGATGTTCATCGTCGGTGGCTTCATGATGATCTCCGCGACGCTCATGGTGATCCTCTCGAAGCAGCGGAGCTCTCGCGAGCTGCGCGTCTCGCACGACGACCTCACGGGTAAGACCCGATGACGCGCCTGTTCAACGACCCGGCGGACTTCGCCGACGAGATGATCGACGGCTTCGTCGCCGCGAACCGCAACCAGGTCCGGCGCGTGACCGGCGGCGTCGTCCGGAGCACCCGGACGCCCGAGGGCACGGTCGCGCTCGTCATCGGCGGTGGCTCCGGCCACTACCCGGCGTTCGGCGGCATCGTCGGCCAGGGCCTCGCGCACGGTGCGGCGATGGGCAACCTGTTCGCCTCGCCGTCCGCCCACCAGGTCGAGTCTGTCGCGAAGGCGGCGCAGCGCGGGGGCGGCGTCCTCCTCAGCTACGGCAACTACGCGGGCGACGTGCTCCACTTCACCCAGGCGCAGGACGCGCTGAACGCTGCGGGCATCCCCACCCGCAGCGTCGCCGTCACCGACGACATCTCGAGCGCGCCCCTCGCCGAGCAGCACAAGCGTCGCGGTATCGCGGGCGACCTCACCGTCTTCAAGTCGGCCGCCGCTGCGGCCGAGGCGGGCTACGACCTCGACGAGGTCGTCCGCGTCGCCACCCACGCGAACGAGCGCACCCGGTCCTTCGGTGTCGCGTTCAGCGGCTGCACCCTGCCGGGCGCGACCGAGCCGCTGTTCACCGTGCCCGAGGGGCGAATGGCGGTCGGCATGGGCATCCACGGCGAGCCCGGCATCGACGAGACCGACGTGCCGACGGCCGATGAACTCGCCACCCTGCTCGTCTCCTCGCTGCTCGCGGAACTGCCCGAGGGTGTCTCCGAGGCCGCGGGCGCTCGCGTCGGCGTCATCCTCAACGGGCTCGGCTCGGTGAAGTACGAGGAACTGTTCGTCGTCTACCGTGCGGTCGCCGCGCAGCTCGAGGCCGCCGGGGTGGAGATCGTCGATCCCGAGGTCGGCGAGCTCGTCACGAGCTTCGACATGGCCGGCGTCTCGCTCACGCTCTTCTGGTTGGACGAGGAGCTCGAGGGCTTCTGGGCTGCCGGTGCCGACACCCCCGCCTACCGCAAGGGCGTCGTCGCAGCGGCCGAGCAGCTCGACCCCTCGGAGCTCGTCGCCGAGACGGCTGCCGAGATCCCCGAGTCCACCGACGTGTCACGGGCCGCCGCCGCGGTCGTGGTCGAAGCCCTCGACGCGCTCGTCCAGGTCATCGACACGAACGTCGAGGAGCTAGGCCGGATCGACGCCGTCGCGGGTGACGGCGACCACGGCATCGGCATGCAGCGCGGTGCTCGTGCCGCCGTCACCGCCGCGCACGCCGCCGCCGATGCCGGGGCCGGTGCCCACACCGTCCTGCACCTGGCCGGCGACGCCTGGGCGGACCGCGCCGGCGGCACGTCCGGCGCTCTGTGGGGCCTCGCGCTCCGCTCGGTCGGAACCGCCCTCGGCGACGAGGTCGCACCAGGCCGCACCGACGTCGCGACCGGCGTGCAGGCCGCGGTCGACGGCATCATGTCGTTCGGCAAGGCCGAGGTCGGGCAGAAGACGATGGTCGACGCGCTCGTGCCGTTCACCACCACCCTGAGCGCAGCCGTCGCCGACGGTGCCGACCTCGTCACCGCCTGGACGACCGCCGCTGCGGCTGCCTCCACCGCTGCCGCCGAGACCGCGGACCTCCTGCCGAAGATGGGCCGCGCCCGTCCGCACGCCGAGAAGAGTCTCGGTACGGTCGACGCCGGTGCGCACTCGTTCGGCCTGATCGTCACGGCGATCGTCCCCGTCCTCGAGCGCGCCGGCGGCACCACCGCACCGGACCGCTCCACCAGCACCACCACCAACGAAGGAGTACACGCATGACTGATCAGCTGCGCATCGTCATCGGCTCGGATGACGCCGGGTTCGACTACAAGGAGATCGTCAAGCGCGACCTCGAGCAGCACGACGGCGTCGCCTCGCTCGTCGACGTGGGCGTGGACGCCGACGGGCACACCGCCTACCCGCGGGTCGCGATCGCCGCAGCCGAGCTCGTCGCGTCCGGCCAGGCCGACCGCGCGCTCCTCTTCTGCGGCACCGGCCTGGGCGTCGCGATCGCCGCCAACAAGGTCGCCGGCATCCGCGCCGTGACGGCACACGACAGCTTCTCGGTCGAGCGCGGTGTCCTCAGCAACAACGCGCAGGTCCTGACGATGGGCCAGCGCGTCATCGGCATCGAGCTCGCCCGCCGCCTCGTCCGCGAGTGGCTCACCTACCGCTTCGACGAGACCAGCGCGAGTGCCGAGAAGGTCGCCGTCATCGGTGAATACGAGGCGACGGGCTCCTGCTGATGACCACCCCGTCCCCGTCGGCCGTGCCCACGTCGACCGCGCCCCGCGTGGTCGGCGTGAGCCTGAAGATGTACTTCGGCCACGCGCAGACCCTCGAGTGGATCGAGCAGGTGGGCGCCTTGGCCCGTCGGCACGAGGCCGTGGTCGATGGTCGCGTGCGACTGTTCGTCATCCCCGGTTACCTCGCGGTCGCGCCGTCGGTGGCGGCCCTCGCCGGGACGGGCGTGCTGGTCGGAGCACAGGACCTCGCGAGCGCGGACCGTGGCGCGTTCACCGGTGAGGTCGGCGGCCCCGAGCTCGCCGAGGTCGGCGTCGCCGTGGTCGAGGTCGGCCACGCGGAGCGCCGCTCCCTCTTCGGCGAGACCGACGAGGTCGTCGCCGAGAAGACCGCCGCGGCCCTCCGCAACGGCCTCTCGCCGGTCCTCTGCATCGGCGAGGTCGAGCGCACGACGCCCGAGGCGGCTGCGACGGAGTGCGTGCGCCAGCTGGACTCCGCGCTCGCCGATGCCGTGGCCGGACCGGTGATCGTCGCCTACGAGCCCGTGTGGGCGATCGGTGCGGCTGAACCCGCGTCTGCCGAGTACGTGCGAGCCGTCGGCGCGATCCTGAAGCAGTCGATCGCCGAGCGGCCCGACCGGGTCGGCAGCTCGGTCATCTACGGCGGCAGTGCGGGTCCCGGTCTGCTGACCGCCCTCGGTGACGACGTCGACGGCGTGTTCCTCGGACGCTTCGCCCACGACGTGGCGGCGCTCGAGGCAGTGCTCGACGAGGCCCTTCGACAGGCTCAGGATGGCACCCTTCGACAGGCTCAGGATGGCACCCTTCGACAGGCTCAGGGACCGAGGACAGCATGATCGGCTTCGGCACCTACACCTTCTTCTGGGAGGGCTCCGAGCTCGCACCCGAGCGCTTGAGCGTCATCGGCATGCTCGAGCGCACGGCCGACGCCGGCGTCGAGCTCTTCCAGATCTGCGACGACGCCCGCATCGAGTCGATGTCCGACGATGAGCTGCGCCGGATCGCCGAGGTCGCCCGCGAGCGCGGGGTCACCCTCGAACTCGGGACGAAGGGGATCGCGGTCGCGCACCTCGAACGCTTCCTCCACATCGCCACCGTGCTGGGCGCGAAGCTCCTCCGCAGCATGGCCACGTCCGGCGACGACCGGCCGTCCCACGCCGACGCCGTGGATCGACTCCGCGCGGTGCTCCCGGCGTTCGAGGCGGCCGGCGTCACGATCGCACTCGAGACCTACGAGCAGCTGTCGTCGCAGGAGCTCGTCGACCTCGTGACCACCGTCGACCACCCGAACCTCGGCATCTGTCTCGACCCGGCCAACACCGTGGCGCGGCTCGAGCACCCGGCGGACGTCATCGAGCGCACAGCTCCGTACGTCCGGAACATCCATGTCAAGGACTTCGCGTTCACCCGCCGGGGCGGCTGGGTCGGTTTCACCCTCGAAGGTGCCCCGCTCGGCACCGGCCTGCTCGACTACCCCGCCCTCACCGCCGTCGTCCGACCGGACGAGCGCGGTGTCAACCAGATCATCGAACACTGGCTCCCGCTCGGCGACTCCATCACGGAGACGATCGAGCTCGAGCGCACGTGGACCGCACACAACCTGCAGTACCTGAGAGAAGGAAGATCATGACCGACACCACCACCGTCGCGGACCAGCTCACCATCGCCGTCATCGGCGCGGGCGGCAAGATGGGCATGCGCGTCTCCAACAACCTCGTGAAGACCAGCCACAACGTCTTCTACAGCGAGGTCTCGCCCGCCGGCCAGGAGCGCGTGACCGAGGCCGGTCGCGAGCTCACCGAGACCGACGCGGCCGTCACCGACGCCGACGTCGTCATCCTCGCCGTCCCGGACCTCGCTCTGAAGGCCGTGTCCGCCGGCGTCGTCCCGCTCATGAAGTCGGGCGCCGTGCTCCTCACGCTCGACCCGGCCGCCGCGTACGCGGGTCTGCTGACGCGTCGCGACGACGTCATCCAGGCCGTCACGCACCCCTGCCACCCCTCCGTCTTCGTCGAGCGCCACACGCCCGAGGAGTACGCGGACACCTTCGGTGGCATCGCCGCCCTCCAGGACGCCATCGCGGCGATCGAGTCCGACGACGCTGAGAAGCAGGCGCAGGTCGAGGCCGTCGTCCGGGCGATCTTCGCCCCTGTCGGCGAGGTCCACTGGGTCACGGTCAAGCAGCTCGCGCAGCTCGAGCCGACCCTCGTGGAGACGATCGCCTGCATGATCGGTGCGCTCCTCAAGGAGTCGCTCGACGAGGCCGTCAACACCATGGGCGTGCCGGAGCCGGCCGCTCGTGCGATCCTCCTCGGCCACACGCAGGTCGCCCTCGCGAACTCGCTCAAGGGCGACAACCCGTTCTCCGACGCGTGCCTCATCGCGATGGACTACGGCCGCAGCGCGATCATCAAGGACGACTGGAAGAAGGTCTTCCAGGACGACGAGCTCGACAAGAACCTCGCCGCCATGCTCCACCTCGACAAGATCGAGCGGTAACCCACTTCCCCAACTCAGGAGCGCTTCGGCGTGTCGGTCCGCTGTCCCCCCTGGCGGGCCGACACGCCCACCGGCTCCTGAGTTGGGGAATCCTGCACCAGACAATTCCGACGTCAGATGCGGTCAACCGGTTGTGCCGGATAGGCTGCAGACGACCCGATGCACCACCCGCGACACCCACCGCAGCACCACGCGACACCCCCGAACACCGCACGAGAGACAGGCGACGATGACTGGACGACTTGCAGGAAAGACCGCGCTCGTGACGGGAGCCGGATCGGGGATCGGACGCTCGGTCGCCGAACGGTTCGCGCGGGAGGACGCCGCCGTCGTCTTCTCCGACCGCGACATCCAGGCCGCCCGCGATGCGGCGGCACCCTTCCCGACCGCCATCGCCGTGCGACTCGACATCGCCGACGAAGCGAGTGTCGAGGCCGCCTTCGCGGTCATGGACGCAGCCGGCAAGACCCCGGACGTCGTCGTCGCGAACGCCGGGGTGCAGCTCTTCGGCCAGGACGCGAAGATCGCCGACCTCGACCTCGAGGTCTGGCAGCGCACGGTCGACATCAACCTCACCGGCACCTTCCTCACGACGAAGCACGCCGTCCGCGCCATGCTCGGACGCGGCGGCTCGATCATCCTCACGGGCAGCCCGACCGGTCTCAACGGCGAAGGCGCCGACTTCACGGCGTACAGCTCGACCAAGGCCGGGATCCACGGCCTCGGCCGGACCGTCGCCGCGGCCTACGCCGATCAGGGGATCCGCGTGAACACCGTCGTCCCCGGCTACACGGAGACGCCGCTCGTCACCGCGATCTCCGGCGACCCCGAGTCCCGCGCCGCGATCGTCGGGCGAATCCCGCTCGGTCGTCCCGGCCAGGCTTCGGACGTCGAGGGCATCATGGTGTACCTCGCCAGCGACGAGTCGAGCTTCGCCACCGGAGCGACCTTCCGGGTCGACGGCGGCATGACGAGCCTCTGAGTCGACGATCATGACCTCGCGTTCGGGAACCACCTTCCGCGTCGCATCCGACCTCCTGCTCGACCGCGAGCGCGACGCCCTCGCCGTCGGCCGAGGACCCTGGTCGGCCTCGCTCCGCGGCTCGGAGCTGGACGACATCGCCTTCGACGGCGAGCTCGTGCTGCGCAGCATCCGCTTCGTCGTCCGCGACCAGGACTGGAAGACGCTGCCCGTCATCGTCGACGCGGTCGACCACACGACGAGCGGCTTGCAGTTGCGCGGCCGCGTCGGCGACGACGGCGAGACCGTCGCCTGGTCCCTGTCGGTCGACCTCGGTGCGTCGACATTGCGGGTCGCCGTCCGGGCCGAGGTGACCGCCGCGTTCCGGCGCGCGCGCATCGGTCTCATCGTGTTGCAGTCACCGGCCCTCGCCGGCACCGAGCTCGTCGTCGGCCACCCGGAGGGCTCCACGACGACCACGCGCCTCCCGGAGCACGTCGCTCCGCATCAGCCGGCCATCCGCATCGAGTCCCTCGCCTGGACCGGCGACCGTATCGCGACCACGACCCGCCTCAGCGGTGACGTCTTCGAGATGGAGGACCAGCGTAACTGGACCGACGCCTCGTTCAAGACCTACTCGACGCCGCTCTCGTTGCCGTTCCCCGTGGCGCTGGCGGTCGGTGACGTCGTGGAGCAGTCCGTCGAGGTCAGCTGTGCGCGGGTCGACGCTGCCGAGCGTGCCGACGCCCCACTGCCCACACCGCTCGCCGTGACGGTCGTGCCCGAGACGGAGCTGGCGGCGGGACGAGAGGACCCGGTCTCCGAGCCGGTCGAAGCGCGGATCGGCGCGCCACTCGACAGCGTCGTCCCCACGATCTCGACCTCGGTCTCGAGCGACCCCGACGGTGGACGCACTGGTGCGGTGGTCCCGGACCCGATCGCCGGGATCCTCGTGGAGATCGACCCGACCAACCCGGACTGGCCCGCCATCCTCGACCGCGCCGTGCGCCAGGCCGGCGCCAGGCTCCTCGACCTCCGACTGGTGCTCGGGACGGGCGAGGAGGCCGAGCCGGTGCTGCGGCGGCTCCGCGACGCGGTCGTGCCCGTCCTGCGCGTCGGGGCGTTCCATCGCCGCACCCACCTCTCGGAGGGCGCGCTGCTGACCGCGCTCGGCGACGTCCTGCGAACCCTGTGGGCCGAGGCCCCGACGCCGCACCCCGAGCTCATCGGCGGCACACGCGCGCACTTCACGGAGCTCAACCGCAACCACGCGCGCCTCGAGCGCTGGGAGGGCCCCGTGGCGTTCAGCGTCACGCCGTTCATGCACGACCGCGGCGGGCACCAGCTCGTCGAGTCGCTCGGGATGCAGGCCGTCGTCGTGGCGGACGCTGTCAGGATCGCCGACGGCCGCCCGCTGCACGTCGGCCCGGTCACGCTCGGCGCCCGCTACAACGCGGTCGCAACCACGCGGGCGAGTGCGGGCGACGCCAGCGACCCGGAACTCCGTGCGGGCTTCGGCGCGGAGCACGTGCCCGGCGCGACGGACGAGCGGCAGTCGGCCGAGGCGCTCGGCGCGTGGGTCGTCGGCAGTGTCGCGGCGCTGGCCGTCTCCGGTGTCGAATCGTTGTCGTACTTCGAGGCGACCGGACCGCGTGGGCTCGTCACGGCCGACGGGACGCTCACGGCTGCGGGCCGGGCGCTCGGGTGGATCGCCGAGCTCAGCGGCCGGCAGCGCGTCGCGGTCGAGATCGGCGGGGTGTCGCTCGGTGCCGGGTCGCCCGTCGCCGTGCAGCCTGTCGCCGTGCCACCCGTCTCGCCGGCAGGTGTGACCGCGATCGCCGCCGTCGATGCCGCCGGCGAGACCGTCGTGATCCTCGGCAACCTCGGCGAGACACCGGTCCGGGTCGTCCTGACCGGCGCGTCCGAGCCGCGCACCGTGGACCTCGGTGTGGGTGCGGTCGCCCGGGTCGTGATGGCCGGTTCGGGTTCGTAGATCCTGCTCAGGCGAGCGTGCGGCGCAGGATGGCGAGGTCGAGCCAGCGGCCGAACTTCGTCCCGACCTCCGGCAGCAGGCCGACCTGTTCGAACCCGAGCTTCGTGTGCAGGGCGATCGATGCGGTGTTCTCGGCCTCGATGAGGGCGAGCATGACGTGGTGGCCGTCGGCCGTGGCACGTTCCAACAACTCGACCATGAGTGCCTTGCCGAGGCCGCGCCCCTGCGCGTCCGGGTGGACGTACACGGAGTTCTCGACGGTGTGGCGGTACCCGTCCTTCGCGGCGTACGGGCCGTAACCGCCGTAGGCGAGGACGCCACCCTCGGGCAGCGCGTCGTCGGGGCCGTCGGCGATGGCGACGAGCGCGACCCGGCCCGGCTCCTGGTGGCGGGCGAGCCAGGCCTCGCGCTCGGCGAGGTCGGGTGTGACCTCGGTCCAGATCGCGACACCGTTCGCGACGGCGTCGGTGTGGATGGCGAGGACGCCAGGCAGGTCGGCGGGTTCGGCGAGACGGATGCGCATACATCGATCGTAGGGCGCCCTTCGACAGGCTCAGGGACCGAGGGTGGTGGGCTCAGGGACCGAGGGTGGTGGGCTCAGGGAGCGAGGGTGGTGGGCGCAGGGACCGGCGGTGGTGGGCTCAGGGACCGGCGGTGTGCTCGTGGGCGGGGCGCCCTTCGACAGGCTCAGGGACCGGGTGCCCGCGACGGGTAGATTCGAGGCATGTCCTCCTCCACTCCGCTCCCGATGGAGCAGCTCACCGCCGTCCTGAACGCCGAAGTCGCCCGCTACGCCGCGCGCGGTTGGACGGTGTCGTCGGTGCAGGGCCAGCAGGCCGTGCTGCAGCGGCAGAAGCGCATCGGCTGGTTCTGGAACCTGATCCTGACGCTCATCACCGGCGGGCTCTGGCTCATCGTCGTGATCATCCGCGTCGTGAACCGCAAGGTCGAGTCGCTCATCGTGACGGTCGACGCCTACGGTCGCATCTCCACGCGACGCTGACGGCCGGAGCATGAGCGGGCGCGGCGAGAGCGACTCCCGGGAGACCGCCGCCAGGGCTGTCATCGCCGCCGAGCGAGCCCGCGTCCAGCGGCGGACGCTCACGGTCGTCGTCATCAGCCAGGTCCTCGGCGGTGCCGGTCTCGCCGCCGGGGTGACGGTCGGGGCGCTCCTCGTGCAGGACGTCCTCGGCAGCATGAGCCTCGCGGGCGTCGCGGCCGCGCTCCTGACCCTCGGCTCCGCGCTCACCGCGTTCCTCGTCGGGCGCGTGACCCAGCGGCTCGGCCGGCGCATCGGGCTCGGACTCGGATTCGCGGCGGGCGGCGTCGGCGCGATCGGTGTGGTCGTCGCCGCCACCACCGCCCTGGTGCCGATCCTCTTCCTGTCACTGTTCGTCTACGGAGCGGGCACGGCCACGAACCTCCAGGCACGCTACGCGGGGACCGACCTCGCGACCCCGGCCCGTCGTGGTTCGGCGATCAGCGTCGCGATGGTGTCGACGACGCTCGGCGCCGTCGCCGGACCCAACCTCGTCGAGCCGTTGGGAGCCTTCGCGACCGGCCTCGGGCTCCCGGCGCTCGCCGGGCCGTTCCTCCTCGCCGCGGTCGCCTACCTCGCGGCCGGGACGGCGTTCCTCGTGCTGCTCCGACCCGACCCGTTCCTCCTCGCCCGCCGTCTCGACGCCGAGCTCGCGCAGCTGGAGGTGGAGCAGACCGCCGCGGAGCAGGTGGGGTCGAAGCAGGTGTCGCCGACGACCGTCCCTCGCCCGCGTCCCGGCGTCGGTGCCTACGTCGGCGCTGCGGTCATGGTGGTCACGCAGATCGCCATGGTGGCGGTGATGACCATGACCCCGGTGCACATGCGCGCCCACCACCACGGCCTCGGCGAGGTCGGGCTCGTGATCGGGATCCACATCGCGGCGATGTACCTCCCCTCGCTCGTGACCGGCGTCCTGGTCGACCGCATCGGCCGCACCCCGATGGCGATCGCCGCCGGGGTGACCCTCCTGCTCGCCGGTGTCACGGGAGCCCTCGCGCCGGCGGACTCGCTCGGCCTGCTCATCCTGGCGCTCGCCCTCCTCGGACTCGGCTGGAACTTCGGGCTCATCGCGGGCACCGCGCTCGTCGTCGACCACACCGTGCCCGCCAACCGTGCCCGCACCCAGGGCACGCTCGACGTCCTCATCGCGCTCGCCGGTGCCGGAGCCGGCGTCATGTCCGGCGTCGTGATGGCGGGTGTCGGCTACGGTGCGCTGTCGATCGCGGGCGGCGTGCTCGCCCTCCTGCTCATCCCCGTGCTGCTCTGGGCCCGACGGGTCACGCCACGCAGAGCGCTGAGCTGAGGGCGCGCGACCTACTCCGCCGCAGCCGGAACGCGGACGGTGAGGGCACCCGGCTCGATCCAGGTGTTGATCGCGACGGCCTTGCCGAAGCCGTCACCGTCGAGTTCGATCTCCTCCGGCTTCGACATGCGGGCGACGAAGCGCTTCGCGGTGCCGTACCGGAGGTCGCCGTCGTCCTTCTGTTTGCCGGCGAGGGCCTTGCCCGCCTTCGTGCGACGGAGGACGCCGTTCACCCAGGCGACCTTCGCCCAGATGCGGATCCACCCGAGGATGCCGCCCGGGCGCATGAACATGAGGTCGAACAGGCCGTCGTCGACGACCGCGTCCGGCAGCAGCAGAATGTTGGCCGGCAGTGAACCGCAGTTGCCGATGATGACGGTGTGGACGGTGGCGCGGGTCTGCGGCTCGTCGTCGATGCGGAAGCGCAGGTGCAGCTCGTCGGGGTCGCGCAGCGACTTCACGATCGCGTCGATGTAGGCAGCCCAACCGGCCTTCGCCTTGAGGTCGTCGTCCGTGTTCTTGATCATCTTCGCGTCGATACCCATGCCGGCCATGACGACGAACACGTGGCGGTCGCGCGAGTGGTCGGCGCGCTCGATGTCGATGACGCCGAGGTCGATGGGCTTGTCGTCGCCGGTGAACGCCGTGATGACGGAACCCGGGAGGTCGTTCAGGGTGAGCTTGAGGTTGCGGGCGAGGAGGTTGCCGGTGCCGGAGGGGAGGAGCGCGAGGGGGATCCCGCTGCCCCGGAGTGCCTCGGAGACCGCACGGACCGTTCCGTCGCCGCCGGCCGCGATGACGAGGTCGACCTTCGCGGCGATCGCCTCGGCGGTGACGCCCTGGCCGACGTCGTCGATGCTCGTCTCGAGCCAGAGCGACTCGCCCCAGCCCGCGTCGGCGGCGGAGCGGTCGATCGACTCCCGGAGTGCGTCGAGGTCGACCTTCACAGGGTTGTAGATGACGGCGGCGGTCTTGGTCGCCGTGGTGTCGCTCGGCGTGGTCGTGCTCTCAGGAGTCGTCATCCGATCAGCATAGGAGCGGACACGCGGGCGAGGGGCATCCCGCTCACGGGTTGACGCGGCACGCGGGTTCTGCAGGCGGTGGAAGAGTATCGTTGAGTCCTTGCAGGCACCGTCCATGCCCGCCACGAACGCAGTGTCCGCGGCGGCCTCCCCATCGTGATTGCGACATCGTGAAGATCCTCTCCATCCAGTCAGCCGTGGCCTACGGGCACGTCGGCAACTCCGCGGCCGTGTTCCCCCTCCAGCGCATCGGCGTCGAGGTGATCCCGGTCAACACGGTGAACTTCTCGAACCACACCGGGTACGGCGCGTGGCGCGGGCCGCTCATCTCGCCCGAGCAGGTCGGTGAGGTCATCACCGGTGTCGAGGAGCGCGGTGCGTTCCCGCAGATCGACGTCGTGCTCTCGGGCTACCAGGGCGGCGTCGGCATCGGCGACGTCATCGTGGACGCGGTGCAGCGGGTCAAGGCGGCGAACCCCGACGCGCTGTACGCGTGCGACCCGGTCATGGGCAACGCGAAGTCCGGCTGCTTCGTCGCTCCAGAGATCCCTGATCTGCTGCGCGACCGCGTCGTGCCGAACGCCGACATCATCACGCCGAACCAGTTCGAGCTGGGCTTCCTCACCGGTACTGAGCCCGCTTCGCTCGAGTCCACGTTGGCGTCGGTCGAACTGGCGCGCGCGATGGGCCCGTCGGTCGTCCTGGTGACGAGCGTCGAGCGTCCCGACCGCGACCCCGAGACGATCGAGATGCTCGTCGTGGACGACGCCGGTCGATGGATCATCCAGACGCCGTTGCTGCCGTTCAAGGCGAACGGATCCGGCGACGTCACGGCCGCGCTGTTCGCCGCACACTACGGCGAGACGCGCGACGCGAAGCTCGCCCTCGAGCGCACGGCGTCGAGTGTGTTCGACCTCGTCGAGCTCACCTACCGCTCCGGCCAGCGCGAGCTGCAGCTCGTCGAGGCGCAGGAGTTCTACGCGAACCCGCGCCTGCAGTTCACGGCGACGGCGGTCTGAGCGGGTCTCGTTCCCTGAGTTGCGGTTCAGGCCACTGAGCGTCCCCTTCCGGTCCTCTGAGTTCTCTTTCCGGTCCTCTGAGTTCTCCTTCCGGTCCCTGAGTTCTCCTTCCGGTCCCTGAGCTTGTCGAAGGGGGGGGGTTGTCCGTGTGCACTTCGACAGGCTCAGTGACCGGGGAAGGGGTCCCGAGTGGTTTCCGGTCCCCTGAGCTTCCCTTCCGGCCCCCTGAGTTCTCCTTCCGGTCCCCTGAGCTTGTCGAAGGGTGCCTTCAGCGGCTCCGTGGGCGTCGCGTCAGGCCCCAGCGCCGACCGGGGTGGGCGTCGCGTCGCGGTGCCCCGGCTTCGTCAGCATGGCGTGCAGGTACTGGGCGCCGGCGATCCAGTGACCGACGAGCCCGAGGAGGCACGCGGCGAATCCCGCGCCGACGAGGACCGGAACCCAGCCGGGGAGCAGCGCCGTCTCCAGCAGGGCCATGCCCAGGAGGACGGACGTGAGTCCGGCGAAGAGGACCGCGGTGCGGACCTTGCCGATCCGGGTGACCGGCACCCGAGGGTCCCCGCCGAAGCGGATCACCGACACGAGGAACAGGACGACGTCGGGGACGAGGACGAGCGCGACGAACTGCCACGGGATGGCGTGCCCCGCGGCGAGGCCGAACATGACGGCGAGCCCGGCCACCCGGTCGGCGACGGGGTCGAGCCAGGTGCCGAGCGCGGTGACCTGGCCGGTCCGGCGGGCGATGTGGCCGTCGAGGAAGTCGGACAGGAATGCGAGCACCGTGAGGATGAGCGCAGCAGCGAAGAGTCCGTTCAGGAGGAGTGGCACGAGCGCTGGGAGGAGGACCAGTCTGGTGATCGTGATGAGGTTCGGGACCGTGCGCCAGTGTTCGTCGACGCCGATGCGCTCGAGGAGACGGCCGACGGAGCGCCGGGTGGTGGAGGACTGCTTCATGGCGGTGTTCCTTCCGCAGGTGGTCGTGGGGGTGGCCTGCCGGGGAGTGTTGCGCTCATCCGCGTGAACCACAAATGTAGTATATCCATGTGGAATGTCAGTGGTCAAGACAGTCTACGCGTCAGAGCAGACGTCGAGTCGCCCCCTCCGATCCCTGAGCGCCCGTTCCGGTCCCTGAGCGCCCGTTCCGGTCCCTGAGCGCCCGTTCCGGTCCCTGAGCTTGTCGAAGGGCGGGGTTGTCCGTGTGCACTTCGACAGGCTCAGTGACCGGGGAGGGCTCAGTGACCGGGGAGGGCTCAGTGACCGGGGAGGGCTCAGTGACCGGGGAGGAGTCGGCGACCGGGAGGGCTCACTGCCCCCGCACGGCGCGGCAGGCGAGGTGGAGCGCGAGGCGAACCTCCGGGTCGGCCATGTCGACGCCGAGGAGCTCCTGCGCGCGGGTGATCCGCGTCGCGACGGTGTTGCGGTGCAGCCCGAGCGCGGCGGCCGTCGGCGCGACCGCGGACTCGAGGTCGAGGTAGGCGGACAGCGTCGTGAGCAGCTCGCCGTTGCCGGTCTGCAACGGTGCGAGGAGCGACCGCGCCGCCGGGACGAAGGTGTCGTTGCCGGTCCAGGCGAGCAGCAGCTGTTCGAGGCCGAGGCCGTCGACCCGCACGAACCAGCCCGTCGTGGACCGGTTCGCGGCGATGCGCACCGCGTCGGACGCCTCGCCGAGTGATGAGGTGAGTCCCGCCGATCCGCTCGCCAGGGACCCGACTGCCGTCGCGACGTTGAACGAGCGCCGCGCCTCCACGTGCAGGTCGCGGAGGGCGGCGATGTAGCGCTCGACCTGCGGTGGCTCCGGCGGTTCGGCGAAGGTCAGCCAGCCACTCACCCCGCGGCCGCTCGTCGTCGCGTGGGAGTCCACGGCGATCCGACCGAGCGCGCCGGTCACGAAGCGGAGGAGTTGCAGGGCGTCCACCCGGCTCCGGCCGACGATGCGGAACGCGAGGTGGTAGCCGGTCGTCCGCCAGCCCCGCTCGAGCATGCGGCGCTCGATGTCGGGATCGGGGCGGCCCCGGAGGTCGACGAAGTCCCGCAGGACGCCGGACGACACGGACGCGTCACTGACCTCGGCGACCTCGTCGATGAGGATTCGCGCCGCGACGGCGGGCATGGCGACCTCGGCGGCGACCGCGAGCGCGCTCAGTTGTCGGTCGTCGAGGCCGTCCCCGAAGAACGCGACCCGGAGGCCCTCCCGACTCGGGCTGTCCACCCGGACCGATGCCGCAGCGCCGCGCCCGGCCTTCGTCAGGTCGACCCAGGGGCCGAAGTCGATCGCCGCGTGCACCTCGGCCGGTAACCGCCCGCCGGCCTCGAGCAGGACCCCCTCGCTGTCGATGAGGGCGATCCCGTGGCCGATGCTCGTCGAGAGGTGGCGGAGCAGGTCGGCCAGGCCCTCGGCGTGGTACTCGATGGACTGCGCGACCTTGCGGACGTACCCGAGGGTCAGGGAGTCGCGGGCCTCGACGAGCTGCCAGCACGCCTTCGCGAGCAGCATGGGTCGGTCGACGTGCAGGAGCGAGAAGCCGAGTCGGTCGGCGAGCGCGCGCGTCCCCGCGCCGAAGCTGTCGGCCTCCGGGATCGCCAGGGCGAGGAAGCCGCGATCCCTGGTGCGACGGACGAGCGCGTCCTGCTGCCACGGCCTCGTGGGTGGGACTCCGGTCACCACGGCGAGTCGGCCGGCGCCGTCCTCGGGGAGGGTCGCCTCGTTCGTCTCGACGACCACGCCGGCCCAGTTCGCGTCGGCCGGGCCGGCGACGAGCCGCACGCCGCCGTTGTCGGGGTGCGCGAGGAGCGCGCCCAACTGCAGGCGATCGCTCATACGCCGACCTCGATGCAGTCGCCGACCTCGTCGAGCTCCTCCAGGCCGTAGGCGGAGGGGAGCACATGGCGGAGTCGCTCCGGGGAGCCGGTCCACCAGTCCGGACCGTCGACCCGGATGACGGCGACGTGCCTCGCCATCGAGATCGCCGTGACCTCGAGGATGTCCCGCGAGACGGCGTCGACCACGACGATGAGGTCCGGCGCGGCGGCTTCCAGTCGTCCGTCGGTCATGAACGCGAGCGTCTCGGAGCGGGCGACGAGACGATGCAGCGCGCCACTGCTCCCATCGATCCCGACGGTGAGCACGTGCGGGTCCCGCTGGTCCGGCTCGATGCTGCTGACCCGTCCCTCCGCGAGGAGCCGTCCACCCAGCGACTCGGCCAGGGCGGTCAGCGGACCGTCGATCCGCGCGAGGAACGCTCCGCCAAGCTCGAGCGCCCGGGTGGCGTTCCCGACGATGGCGTGTGCTCGGAGGTCGCCGACGGTAAAGCCCGCGAACACCATGCCGCCGCTGCCGCCTGCCTGCACGATCGCCGCGCGGACGACGCGTTCGATGTCGAGGGCCCGCTCGGTCTCGACGAGGGCGACCCCGCCGGCACCGGTGTCGCAGGTGACGACGATGCCTGGAACCTCGTCCACGAGGATCGACATCTGGTCGAGCGCGGGGACGGCGCGTCCGGTCAGATCAGCGTCGACGATGGTCCGCCCTGCGGCGAACGCGAACGGGGTGAGCCCGTTGACGCCGCCACCCTCCAACGAGCAGATGGCCGGAATGCGGTGTCCGAGCCAGCGTTCCGCAGCCCCGATCAGTCGCCCGAACGGATCCGTGCCGGGGAGGCGCTCGCTGAGCAGCATCGTCGAGCCGACGAAGCCGACGGCGAGACACGGGGTCTCCGGGTCGAGGTCGTCGACGCCGTGGAGTTCGAACGGCCAGGCGCGCTCGTCGCGGAGCGCCAGCTCGAGCATCGTCGTCGCGCCGCCACCTCCCGAGCCCAGGATCGCGAACCCCGTCGCCAGGGCGGGGAGGCGATCGCGCTCGAGGAGGGTCGGCATGCCCTCAGCCTAGGCTCGGACCGCCTGACCGGCGGCGAACGTATCCGCGGCTTCCGCAGCCGCTGTCTCGCCCTCCACTGGGACGAACGGCTCCGTCAGCCCGAACGCGGTCGGCCCGAAGGCGCGCAGTGCGTCCGGCGTGCGCATGAGGGCCGGCGTCGAGATCCCGAGGACCCGGACGCGTTGGCCGTAGCGGAGGCCCTCCGTGGTGATCGGTTCGGCGGTCTCATGGTCGACGATGCAGATGAGGTCCGGCACGATCGCGACGACCTCGCCGTTCCATCGTGCGATGAGGTTCTCGTTCTGGAACGAGATCTCGAGGCGTTCGGAGCTCGACGGGTCAGCCGACCAGATCACGGCCGTGCCCTTCGCGAAGCCCTCGGTGGTGCGACGCTCCACGTCGGCCACCTTCCCGACGAACAGCTCCCGGACGTGCGAGTAGAGCGTCGTGGACAGCGTGTCGGCGATGGCGGCGAACGGCGAACGGTGCTCCTCGCGCGCGACCCGGATCGCCCGACCGAGAGCCAGCGCCATCGAGATCGTCCGCGGCACCGCGGTGCGACGCACGTCGGCCCCGCTCATCGCATACTCGGCGATGTGCGCGACGCCGCCGAGGCGGATCGCGATGCCGCGCGCCAACCACTCCATCTGTCGGTCGTCGTCGCCGGTGTCGATGATCACGCGCTCGCCGCGTTCACCGGCGATGGCGAGCGGCGAACCGTGCACGCCGTAGACCGCGAAGGTCTCCATGGAGAGCTCCGGGAAGGCCCGGCCCATGCCGTCGGCGTCGACGACCGGCAGCCCGGTCTCGGCGGCCACGATGAGCGGGATCATCGAGTTGATGCCACCGCACTCGATCGGCATGGTCGCGTCGGCCGTGCGCCCGAGGTGCTCCTCGAGCGTCCGCAGGGCGAGTGTCGGTTCGAACCCGGCCGGGATCTTCTCGACCATGACCGTCGGAGCGCCCATCTGCGCGGTGGGGATGACGAAGAGGTCGTCGGCGAGGTCGTCGGGGTCGAGGATCGTGATGGAGCGGTCGCCGAGCACCTGCTTCACGAGCATCATGCCGATGTACGGGTCGCCACCGCCGCCGGTCCCGAGGAGGGTGGCGCCTCGGGCGAGGTCGGGCAGGTCGTCCGCGGTCAGCGTCCAGCTCATGCGGCGACCTCCGGCGCGTCAGGCGCAGGCGTCTCGGCTGTGCCGTCGAAGCGGTGCGACGGCACCTCGTACCCGAAGTACCCCGGCCCGACCATCGCGAGCGCCGCCGGGCTGTGCCAGCGGTCGTCGCTCGGTGCCGAGATCACCCGGACGCGCTGTCCGTAGCGGAGCCCTTCGGTGGTGATGGGTTCGCCGGAATCGTGCTCGAGCACCATGATGAGGTCGGGCGTCGTCACGAGGGTGACGCCGTCGAGCGCCGCCATGAGGTGCTCGTTCTGGAACGACAGCTCGAGGCTCGCGTCGACGCCGTCGATCCGGACGCGACCGCGGGCGAACCCGGTGGTGGTCGCGCGCTCGACGTCGACGACCTTGCCGGAGAACAGCTCGCGGCCGCCGAGCAGCTGCACGGTCCGCTCCACGGGGTCGGCCTTCTCGGCTCGGGCCGCCTCGATGCCGTCGCCGATCTCGCGGCACAGCGACAGCGAGTCCGCGACGAGCGCCTCGCGTGCCTGCGCGCCGGACATCGGGAAGCCGGAGATCATGACCGAGCAGCCCATCTCGACACAGGCGACGCGCGCGATGCGTTCCGTCCAGCTGTTGTCGACGGTCGTGAGGACGCCCGTGTTCCCCTTCTCGTCGCTGAACGCGAGCGGGGAGGCGTCGATCCCGTACAGGGTCGGGAGCACCATCTGCAGCTCGGGGAAGGCCCGCCCCATCCCGTCGGCGTCGATGAGGGGGAGTCCGAGCGCTGCGGCCGCGGCGATCGGGATGGTCGAGTTCACGCCGCCGACCTCGGCGCACGCGATGTGCGTGACCGGACGACCGAGGGACGCGCTGAGGGCGTGGACCGGTGCGACGACCTCGGTGAGGCTCGGCAGCTTCTCGACCATGACGGTCGGGGCTCCCATCATCGCGACGGTCAGGACGAGCGCGTCGTCGGGGACCTCGTCGAGCGTGACGACGGTGACGTCGCCGTGCTCGCGGAGCGCCTGCGCGGCGAGGAGCGCGCCGATGTACGGGTCGCCGCCACCGCCGGTCCCGAGGACGGCGGCTCCGCGGGCGAGGCCGGGGATGAGCTCGGCCGAGATGGTCCAGCTCATCGGAGACCTCCCATGTCGAGGTCGCCGACGGCCTTCACCCGGATGCGCGTGGCGTTCCCGGGGAGATAGGGGATCGGGACCTCGTCGAAATCGACGATCGCGACCGACGCGGGGGAGGCGCCGGCCGCGATCGCCTTGTCGATCGCCTCGGCACGGACCTCGGCGATCGCCTCCTCACGCCGGCCGGGTTCGATGGCGTAGACCTTGTCGATCTCGCCCCCGACCTGCGCGATGGAGGCACCGATGGCATTGGCCACGGCGTAGTTGTCGGGCCGGTGGACGGCGCCGAAGATGGGGAGTTCGTCGGAGAGCAGGATCGACCCGCCGCCGACCGCCACCACGGGGATCGGCTCGGGGGAGGTGCGCATGCGGTCGACGGCCTCGGCGATGCGTTCGCCGATCCGCTCGAGCACGCGCGCCACGAAGGCCGGGTCGAGGTGGGCGACCTTCGACGCGTCACCGATCGACGCGCGACCGGCGGCCACGGCGATGTCCGTCGCGGTGAGGGTGCTGCCGCCGAAGACGAGGGCCTCGGTCATGAGCTTGTACCCGACGGATGCCGGGCCGACCTCGGCGGTCTCCTCGTCGACGATGCTGCCGCCGCCGATGCCGATGGACAGGACGTCGGGCATGCGGAAGTTGGTGCGGATGCCGGCGACCTTGACCTCGTTCGCCGTCTCGCGGGGGAAGCCGTTGATGAGCAGACCGATGTCCGCCGTCGTGCCGCCGATGTCGACGACCGCGCAGGTCGCGAGTCCGCTCGTGAGTGCCGCCCCGCGCATCGAGTTGGTGGGGCCGGAGGCGAACGTCGCGACGGGGTAGAGGCGCACGTAGTCCTCGTCCATGAGCGTGCCGTCGTTCTGGCTGAGGAAGATGGGCGCCTCGATGCCCTGCTTCCGGACGGCGGCGGTGAGCCCGTCGACGATCTCCGACGCGAGCTCGCGCAGGGCTGCGTTGATGATCGTCGCGTTCTCGCGCTCCAGAAGGCCGATGCGCCCGATCTCGTGCGAGAGCGAGATGGCGACGTCCGGGCCGAGGACCTCGCCGACGATCCGAGCCGCCTCGACCTCGAGGTCGTGGTTGACGGGGCTGAAGACGGAGGAGATCGCGACGGAGCGGATGCCGTTCGCGCGCATGTCCTCGGCGTGTGCCCGCAGCTCGTCGGGGTCGATCGGTGAGATGGGGCGTCCGTCGAACTCGTAGCCGCCGTGCGCGAGATAGCTGCGTGCACTGATCGCCTCGACGAGCTCCGCCGGCCAGTCGACGAGCGGCGGCAACGCGCGGGTCGCCGGGAGCCCGAGCCGCAGTGCCGCGGTGGGTGCGAGCCGTTTGGCCTGCACGAGGGCGTTGATGAAGTGCGTCGTGCCGATCATCACCGCGGTGATCTGCTCGCCGTCGAAGTGGTGTCCGCTCCGCAGTTCGCCGATCGCCTGGACGATCCCGTCGGTCACGTCCGGGGTGGTCGCGTGCTTGACGGCCGCCAGGGTGGTGGTGCCGTCCATGAGCACGGCGTCGGTGTTGGTGCCGCCGACATCGATACCGATGTGCATATGAGGGGTTCGCTTTCTGTTGGTGCGGTGGAACGGTGTGCGATGGAACGGTCTGAGCTGGTGGAACGGGCGTCCCGCGGGTCAGCTCGAGGCGGTGGCCGGGCTGTCCGTCGTCACGTCCGCCTCGATCTGCGAGGTGTGGGCGACGCCGACGCCTCGGACCAGGCCGAGCTTGCCGGCGGCGATGTACAGCACCATCGAGAGGATGAGCGACAGGACGGCGGGGATGCCCCAGGTGACGAAGTAGCCGGTGATCGCGGACACGGCCCAGATGATGATGGTCGCCGGGACGATGCGCGGGGCGGTCGTGGGCAGGCGGCCCGAGGCGCGGGTCTCGTCGAGCTCGCCGCGCCAGCGCTTCACGATGAAGTACTCGGCGACCATGATGCCGGCGATGGGCGGGAAGGCGACGCCGAGGATGATGAGGAAGCCGGAGAACTGACCGAGGATGCCGACCGCCGCGAGGATGGAGCCGACCACGCCGAGCACGATGGTGGTGGTCACGCGGTTGAGGTTCTTGCCGAACGCGGTCGAGATGAAGTTGACCAGCCCGAGCGTCGACGAGTACAGGTTCCAGTCGTTGATCTTGAGCGTCCCGGTGATGACGATGATGAGGCCGATGAGCCCCACCGACGACGTGACGATCGCGACGACGTTGCCCGAGGCTGCTGCGTGGGCGAGCAGGACCCCGGAGAGGCCGATGACGAACTCACCGAGCGAGACGCCGACGACGGTCTGCTTGATGACGTCGGCGCGGGACCGGTTGAACCGGGTCATGTCGGCGGTGATGATGGCACCGACGATGAGGCCGCCCGCGACGATGCCGGTGCCGGCCCAGACGCTCATGGTGGGGCCGGGTGCCGGGCCCGTGACGAGTTCCATGAAGTCGTGCTGGGTGAGTTCGCTGATGATCGACCAGCCGACGAGGATGAGGAACAGCGGGACGGTGATGTTCGCGAGCCACTGCATGCCCTTGAACCCGTAGGCGACGATGGCGGTGACGGCGAGGCCGAAGATGAGGCTCCAGGCCCAGACCGGCATGAAACCGGGAAGGAGGGCGTCGAGCGATTCTGCGGAGATCGCGCTCTGGATGCCGAACCATCCGATGAGGCTGATGCCGATCGCGAGTCCGACGAGGGACGCGCCGATCTCGCCGAAGCCGGTCCAGCGGGCGAGGAGGGCGGTGTTGAGGCCCTCCTTCTGGCCGATGATGCCGACGATGCACATGATCACCTCGAGGATGATCGAGCCGAGGAGCAGGGCGAGGAAGGCCTCGCCGAAGGTCATGCTGTAGCCGAGGGTGGCGCCGAGGAGGAACTGGGACAGGGCCGACACCTGTCCGAAGCGTTGGACGGCGATGCCGAACCAGGGCTTCTGTGCGTCGGGACGGACGCGGGACAGGGCGAAGTCGTCTGCGTGTGCCATGCGAGCCATGCTGGTCTCCAGAAGTGGGGGAGGGAGCGGTGCGGGTGGCGGCAACGTTACTGGCGGCTCGCCCGCAGCAGAATGTGCATGATGCAGGAATGTGCGCGCGATATCAGCACTCTGCACAGACGCCCCGTCCCTGAGCTTGTCGAAGGGCGGTGTCCTCCGTGTGCACTTCGACAGGCTCAGTGACCGGGGAAGGTGGCTCAGTGACCGGGGAAGGTGCCTTGATCGGTTCCGGTCCCTGAGCTTGTCGAAGGGCGGTGTCCTCCGTGTGCACTTCGACAGGCTCAGTGGCCGGGGAAGGTGGCTCAGTGACCGGGGAAGGTGGCTTGATCGGTTTCCGGTTCCTCAGCACGCGTTCCGGTCCCTGAGCTTGTCGAAGGGCGGTGTCCTCCGTGTGCACTTCGACAGGCTCAGTGACCGGGGAAGGTGGCTCAGTGACCGCGGGAAGGTGGCTCAGTGACCGGGGAAGGTGGCTCAGTGACCGCGGGAAGGTGGCTCAGTGACCGGGGAAGGTGCCTCAGTGACCGGGGAAGGTGGCTTGATCGGTTCCGGTCCCTGAGCTTGTCGAAGGGCGGCGTTGTCCGTGTGCGCCTTCCGGCTCAGAGCGCTCGCTGGATCACCTCGAAGGTGCGTGCACCGTCGAGCGCCGCCATGTCGTGGCGGATCCCCGGGAACCGGGTGACGGTCCAGCCGAGCCGTTCGTACTGCTCGATGTCCGCTCGCGGAACGACGAGCTTCGCGTCGTCCGACAGCACCAGCGTCGAGGGCACGATCGGCGCCGAGGGCGTCACCGGGTTCGCTGCGACGTCGTGCAGCACTTCCGCGACCATCGAGCGGTCCCACGCGGCATGGGCGGCCTCGGCGAGCGCGACATTCGCGGGACCCGTCGCAGGGTCCGTGCGGTCGTAGAGCCAAGCCAGGAGCCGTGGCAGCCCTGGGATGGCCCAGAACAGGCGGGCTCCGAGCCCACGTCCGGGGAGTTTCAGCCCGAACCCGGGATCGAGGTAGATCGCGTGCGCCGGGCGGAGCGGCCCCACGATGTCGATGAGGAGCCGCCCGCCGAGGGAGTGGCCGACGATCGCGTCGAGGCCGGTCGGCAACGTCTCGGCGAGGTCGGCCGCGAGCGAGGCGATGTCATACCGCTCGCCCCGGGGTCGATCGGCTCGCGGGCTGGAGCCGTGACCGCGGAGGTCGACGAGCAGGAACGCGTACCGCTCCGGGTCGGACGCTGCGACGACGTCGGTCCAGGCGGCTCCGTCGGCCAGGAACCCGTGAATGAGGGCGATCCGGACCGGTCCGCGCCCGCGTTCCTCGACGTGCAGTCGCATGGTCCTCCTCCGTCGGGGTTGGGGACGACTCTACGCGGCGTCGCTGTGCACAGGATCGAACGAGCGACCAGGCATATGCGAGTCAGGGGGTGCCCCGCCGTAGGATGTCGGGATCAGTGCGGTTGACATCAAGCCCGGGGGAGCGACCTGTGGAACGTAACGTGATTTTCACTCCGAACGCACCTTGGTCCCCTGGGGGTTCCAGCCAAGCGATCGCGCACGACGGTGTGCTCTACGTGTCTGGTCAGCTTCCGATCGATCCGGCGACTGGTCAGATGCTGCCTCGGCCCCTGAACCCGGCATTCGGCGGTGGTCCGCAAGCGGTCAGCGCGCAGATGAGACAGTGCCTGACGAATCTCGACGCCATCTGTCGGGCTGCTGGGGCCGACCTCTCCCAGGCGATCAAGCTCACCATCTATACGCCCATGTTGATCGAACTCGCCCCCACCATCGATCGTGTGTACCGTGAATCCTTCACCGACGCCCCTCCGGCACGATCGATGATCGGTGTGAACGTGCTGCAGGGCAATGCGCTCGTGCAGATCGACGCGATCGTGCCGCTCAGCTGACACCGCCGCTCAGCTGAGACCGCCGCTCCGCTGAGACCGCTGCTCAGGAGCGCACGAGCAACCAGGCGAAGGCGCCGAAGGACACGAGTCCGAGTGCTGCGCCGACGATCGACCCGATGAGGCTGAAGGTGGGCCAGGGGGCGCCGGGTTGGCGACTCATCCTGATGCCCTGGACCGCGAACAGCAGGGGCACGAAGCAGGCGAGCACCGAGAACGTCCATGACCCGCCGTCTCTCGCCGTCGACGCGACGATGTAGATGGAGAACGCGGCGATGGCGATGCTGAGGATCGCACACGCGCGTGCCGAGATCGGTTCGTTCTTCGCAGCCATGGGCACAGGGTATCGACTGGTGCCAGTCACCGACCAGAGCAGAATGGAGGGCATGACCGACGCGACTCCGCCGACCCGGACGGAACGACTGACGCTCGCCCGCCCCGCCGAGCGCGACCTGCCGGAGCTCCACGACCTCCATGCCGACCCCGCGGTCTGGACGCACCTGCCGTCCGCCCGACACACGGCGCTCGCCGAGACTCGTGAGCTGATCGAGCGGTACCAGGCCGGCTGGGAGGCGAACGGTCTCGACGTGTGGGTGGCGCGCGACACCGCGACGGGTGCCTTGGTCGGCATCGGCGGCCCGAGCCTGCGGGGAGGGGTCGCCTGGAACCTCTACTACCGTCTGGCGCCCGCGGCCTGGGGGCGCGGATACGCACAGGAGCTCATCGCGGCCGCGCGAGCCGCGGCATCGGCGTCGGCACCGGATCTGCCCGTCGTGGCGTTCCTCCTGGAGCACAACGAGGGTTCACGTCGGGCTGCCGAACGGGCGGGGTTGGAGGTCGTGTGGCGTGGCCCCGACGCGGGCAACCCGGATCCGGATGCCGTGCGCCTGGTGTTCGCCGACCGCGTGCTCAGCGACGAGGCGCTCCGCGTGTTCGTGGGCTGAACGACCGCTGCACCCGATCTCCGAGCGTGTCGAAGGACGCCGCTTCCGGGCGCGACCGGGTATTTTCGGGCAACCGGCCGCGAAACGCAAGCAGTCTGTTCACCGAAGACGTTCCTCGATACGGTTGGAAGATATGTCAGCCACGGTCGAGATGGAACACATGAGTCAGGTAGAACGCGAACGCCCGCTCCTGCGCAAGGGGAGCGAGGCGAGTTTCGTCCGGTGGGCCTTCGACGGTCGCTCCTGGTGCGCCGACCTCGTGAGCGGACAGTACCGAGGCGCGACGAAGACCGGGTGGCTCTTGCAGACCGAGAACGAGCAGCGGGAACTCTCCAACCAGGAGTGGGCTCCCTGCATGGCGTGAGCGCCGCACACGCTCCCTTACTTGAACGCGATCGCGTTCGGCGGTGACCCCACTCCACCAGGGATGTAGAGCGGCTTGCACGTGACGAAGCACTCGTAGACGCCGTCGGCCGCGCAATCGTCGGCGAGTTCGTCCAGTCGCCACAGCTCGCCGAGCGCCATGCCCAGCAGGGCGATGAGCGGCCGGTGGAGCATGCCGCTGTGATCGACCCCGCGCTCGGGAGGCCGGTCCTCCGGCGACCGGAAGTCGCTCTCGACGACCGGGTCGGCCTCGACGGCGAGGTTGTCCGCAGCGACCAGGGCGATCTCGTGGTTCCAGAGCCAGCGGAGCACGGACTCCCGTTGCGCCAGGCCGGGTGATCGCCGCCACGGGGTGGCGAGACGCTCCGCCGGGGTCTTCGCGAGGTACTGCTCGGCCCAGGCGGTCCGGAGGAGGAGGAGTTCGCCACCGTGCCAGGTGACCCCCTGATGCTCGGCGATGGCGTCGAGGAGTGGTGCGTCGATCGCGATCGTGGACGACGGGTCGTAGGCCCGGCCGGTCGCTGCGAAGTATCGCGGGACGTCGAGGAGCACCCCGCGGCCGGCGATACCGGCGTCGGCCCAGGTGTGCACGCCGAGACGGGTCGACGTCGCGTCGTTCGCCTCAGCACTCAACCCGTTGTAGAAGCCGTGCTGCGGGTGGCCGATGTGGCGGAGGGCGTCGATCTGCGACGACGACTGGAGGTAGAACGAGTCGAGGTAGTCGTCCCGGTGCCACTCGTTGTTCGAGAACACGTGGTGCTCGAGCGCGCGCCTGGTGCCGGTCGGGTACGGCTCGAACGCGGTGACCGGATGGTCGAGCCCGAATCGCCGACCGGTCCTGATGAGGCCTGCGGCGTGCGCGACGCGTTCGGGCGTCAGGAAGTTGACGGTTCCGAGCTCGTCGTCCGGTCCGAAGGCCGACCAGCTCGATCCGGGTGGGGTGGCTCTGGTGAGCTCGTCATAGTTCGGAATGGTCATCGGTGGATCCGTCCGGTCTGCCGCGGAGCTCGTTGCTCAACGCGGTCGTCGTGCGCAGGAGCGCGGTGATGATGGGGGAGTCGGCACTGAGGTCGGCGTCGGGGTCGGCGCCGAGCAGCCCGACCGTCGCGGCGATGCCGTACTCGTCGAACACCGGTGCTGCAGCGGTGAACACGCCGCCCGACTGGGAGGCGATGCAGTAACCGGAGCGACGCGCGGTGTAGACCGCCGCCTCCAGCTCGGCTCGCTGCGCCGAGGTCGACCCCTCGGTCATCCAGCCGAACGCGCGCTCGTCCGTCAGATGCGCCAGGAACACTCTGGTCTGGGCGGCGGTCGCATCGAGGCCGGTGCCGGCCCGGACCGTCACGACGGCGGAGCGGGTGCGGTCCTCCTCGACGAGCGTGACGACCGGCCCGCGTGCGCCCCAGAGGCTGAGCACCGCCGTCATGCGGACGGCGGCGCTCAGCTCGGCGAGGTGCGGTGGTGCGACCTCGGTGACCCGGCGGCGGCTCAGCGCGTGGATGCCGAGCTGGAGCATGAGCCCGCCGAGGACGAAGGTGCTCCGCCGTGGGCCGCGGTCGAGGATGCCGGCGGTCACCATCGATGCGCAGTAGCGGTAGGCGGTGGTGCGATTGAGTCCCAACCGCTCGGCCACTTCCGCCGCCGTCAGCTCCGTGGTGTGTGGGCCGAACAGTGAGCAGATCTGTCCGACCCGGTCCACCGCCTGGATGTCCGACCCGGATGCTTCGCCCGTTCCGTCGTTGTTCGCCATGACTGAAGCGTAGTTCAGCTGGAGAACACGCCCGGGTGGTCGGAGCATCGGTCCGGGTCACGGGATCACCCGGCGAGCCAGGTGGTCAGCTTGGTCGTCGTGTCGTTGAAGTTGTCCGTGTACCAGTCGATGTCCTGCAGGACGGTCTCGCCCGTGTTGGTCGGACCGTACACCTCGACCTGCTCGGTGAACTCGTCGAGCTTCGGCTTCGCCGCCGTGTTGACGGGTGCGACGCCGAGCAGCTCCGAGATCTTGGCGACCTGCTCGGGTTCGACGACGCTCGAGATGAAGTCGACGGCGGCCTGCTTGTTCGGCGCGCCCTTCGGGATGGCGAAGGCGTTCAGCGAGGCGACGGTCACGTCCCACACGATCGTCATGTCGAAACCGTTCTGGAGCAGCGGGACCAGTCGCGAGTCGGGCAGGAGGAACATGTCCACCTGGTTCGCCTCCACCGCCTGCTGCAGGGCGCCGACGTTCGGTGCGAACGTGGTGACGTCGCGGATCTCGTCGAGCTTGTCGAGGGCGCGGTCGACGTCGAGCGGGTAGAGGTCGTCGGGCTTGACCCCGTCGGCGAGGAGTGGGTACTCGAGGATGCCGTTCTGCAGGTTGGTGACGATGCCGCGCTGGCCCGGGAACTGCTCGGTGTCGAAGAAGTCCGCTACGGACTCCGGGCCCTTGCCCTTCGGGAAGGCGTCGGTGCGGTACGCGATCGGGGTGGCGTTGATCCAGTTCCCGAGGTAGCACTCACCGACGGTGCCCTCGACGAGGTCGGTCTGGTCGACGTCGCTGAGGTCGAGCTTCTCGAAGAGCGTGCCGCAGTTCTGCTGCGCCGCGTAGGGTGCCGTCGCCATGACGTCCCACTGCACGGAGCCGCTCTCGACCTGCGCCTTCACCTGCGCGACGTCCGGCGGGGAGGTGTTGACGAAGGTGACGTTCGGGTGCGCCGTCGTGTACGGCTCCTGCCAGGCTTCGACCTGGGCGTCCTGCCCGCCGCCCCCGTAACCGACGAAGGTGATCGTGGCGGCCGCGTCGTCGCCGGCCGCAGCCGAGCCGCTCGGGGCGGCGTCTCCGCCGCTCGCGCAGCCGGACAGCAGCGCCGTGATCGCGACGGTGCTCACCCCGATGGCGAAACGGGTGCGTCGGGTGCGAGCGTTGTTGTTCGTGATGGTGGATCTGGAGGTGGAGCTGGGCGCCATTGTCGTCTCCTCTGGATGGGCGCTCCGACGGGCGTCGGGCGCAGGGTTGGTGTTCGGGTGTTCGGGTGTTCGGGTGTTCGGGTGTTCGGGTGCTTCGGCTCAGGCGGCGACGATGCGCTGCCGCTCCGGCTTCCACCAGGCGGTGACGGTGTCGCCGATCGCGTGGGCGGCGTCGAGCGCGTCGATCCGGGCTCGGCCGAGCTGGCCCGATCGACCGAGGTCGAGCATCGCCGTGCGGTAGGAACCCATGTACTCGAGGTCACGGACGACCGCCTGAACGGTGTTGCTGCCAGCGGGGACGGCGGTCGCATCGTGGGTGATGCGCACGTCCTCAGGTCGCACGACGACCGCCCCGTGGACGCCGACACCGGGGTGGTCGGCGACGGTGGTCGGATCGATGGACCAGGTGTTGCCCTCCCAGCCGGCCTGCGGGCCGAACGCCGAACCGCCGAGGTCGAAGACGTTCGAATCGCCCAGGAACGTCGCGGTGAAGAGGGTGTCCGGCTCGTGGTAGAGCTCCTCAGGGGAGCCGACCTGCTCGATGCGTCCGCTGTTGAAGAGGGCGATGCGGTCGGAGAGGTTCATCGCCTCCTCCTGGTCGTGGGTGACGAAGACGAACGTGGAGCCGACCTCCCGGTGGATGCGCCGGATCTCCATCTGCAGTGCGCCGCGGAGGTTGCGGTCGAGGGCTCCGAGGGGTTCGTCGAGCAACAGGGCCGCCGGGTTGAAGACGATCGCCCGTGCGAGGGCGACGCGCTGCTGCTGTCCGCCGGAGAGCTGGGACGGGTAGTTGCCGTCACGGCCGGGCAGCTGCACGAGCTCGAGCACCTCGGCGACGCGACGGGTGATCTCCGCCTTCGGCAGCTTCCGTTCCCGGAGGGGGTAGCCCACGTTCTGCGCGACCGTCATGTGCGGGAAGAGCGCGTAGTTCTGGAAGAGCATGCCGAGGTTGCGCTTGTGCGGCGGCAGGGAACCGACGTCGGTCCCGTTCAGGTCGATGGTTCCAGCGGTGAGCGTCTCGAACCCCGCGATGAGGTTGAGCGTCGTGGTCTTCCCCGATCCGCTCGGGCCGAGCAGGGTCATGAACTCGCCCGGCTGGATCGTGAGCGAGATGTCGTCCACGGCCGGGATGGCGAGGCCGTAGTCCTTCGTCACGCCCGAGAGGCGGATCTGGGTGCCCTGCCGGGCAGCGGTCTCTTGCGAGGGGGCGGTGGTGTCTGATCGCGAGATGGTCACGACGGCTCCTAACGGTTCTTGGTGCGGCTGCCGATGAGCATGGGCACCAGGAAGATGATGGTGACCGCGACGACGACGAGGCTCGACGACGCGGAGATGGTGGGGTCGAGCTCGAAGGTGACGCTGTTGTACATCTGCACGGGCAGCGTCTGGAAGGTGGGCGAGCGGAGGAAGAGGGCGATGACGACCTCGTCGAAGGAGGTGACGAAGGCGAAGATCGCTCCGGTCAGGACGCCGCGACTGATGAGCGGCATCGTCACGGTGATGAAGGAACGCAGCGGGGAGGCGCCGAGCGATGCGGAGGCCCGGAGCAGCTTCGGGTCGAACCCGCCGAGCGCCGTGGTGACGGACACGAGCACGAACGGGACTCCGAGAGCCGCGTGGGCCAGGACGTAGCCCAGCAGGCTGCCCGTCAGGTGCCACTGGAGGAACGACACGTAGACGGCCACGGCCACGACGATGGCCGGGGTGACCATCGAGATCATGAGCAGCGTGCGGAGGAAGCCGGCGAGCCGACCCGTCAGACGGTTCAGCCCGACCGCTGCGGCGGTGCCGACGAGGGTCGCGATGACCGCCGCCAGGATCGCCACGAGGAAGGAGTTGCCGAGCGAGGAGAGCCATTTCGGGTCGGTGAAGAAGTTCTCGTACCAGCGCAGGGAGAACTCCGTGGGCGGGAACTGGAACGCCGATGCGGCACTGAAGCTCAACGGGATCACGATGAGCGTCGGCAGGATGAAGTACAGCGCCACGAGCGTCCCGATGACCGTGAGCCACCACGGCACCGGGTCGATGCCCCGGTCCTTGCGCCGTACCCGGCGCGCGTCGGGGGAGGCGGACGGCCCGCGTGCGGTGAGGACGCTGCGGGTGTCGAGGTCGTCGACGTCGCTCAGCGCGGTCATGACTGCTCCTTGCTTCGGGCGGTGCTGGTGACGCCGATGGCCGAGATGGTCCCGCCGAAGCGGTTGGCCCAGGCGACCAGCGTCAGGGTGATGACGAGGACGAGGATGCCGAGCGCCCCGGCTCCGGCGAAGTCGAGCAGCTGCGTGGTCCGCTGAGCGAGCAGCTGGGCGATGAGCGACTGCTGGGGAGAGCCGAGGAGGGCCGGTGTGACGTAGAAACCGAGGCTCAGTGTGAAGACGAGGATGAGGCCGGACACGACGCCTCCCCGTGAGAGCGGCCAGTAGACCTTCCAGAACGCCACGAGCGGTGAGGACCCGAGGCCTCGGGCGGCGAGAAGGAGTTTCCGGTCGATGCCGCCGAGCGAGCTGTAGAGCGGGAGCACCATGAAGGGGAGGAGCACCTGACTCATCGCGATCGTGACGCCGACGACACTCCCCTGGAAGGTGACGTTGCCGAATCCGAAGAACTCGAAGACGCTCTGGACGGGTCCGCCACGCTGCAGCAGCACGATCCACGCGTAGTTGCGGGCCATGACGGACGTCCAGAACGGGACGAGCACGATGACCAGCAGAATCCCCCGCAGCCGCGGGCCGACCCGCGTCATCAGGTACGCGTAGGGGTAGCCGAGCAGGAATGCGACGACGGTGACGATGATCGCGGTCGACGCGGTCCGGCCGAGCACCGTGAGGGTGACCCCGTCGGTGAACAGGGAGGCGTAGTGGTCGAGCGTCACGTCCGGGGCGCCGAGACTGCGCACGAGGCTCTGTCCGAGCGGCGCCAGCAGGACCACGGCGAGCAGACCGAGCGCGGGCACCAGCATGAGCCAGGCCGGGCGCGGGAGCCGCCTGGTGGAGGGAGGGGAGGTGGTCGTCATGTGGTCATCCGTTCAGCATGGCGCTCAGCTGCTCGGCAGCCTCGCGCAGCATCGTCACGCGCTCCTCGGATTCCGTCGAGGAAGGGAGCATGGTCGTGGTACCCAGGACGGCCATGGCCGCCTGGACGTCGTCGGCGCCGAACACGGGTGCGGCCACCGAGGCCAGCCCGACCCGGCCGAGGTCCGCCCAGGCGATGCGATCGCGTCGGGCGAGGGCGAGTTCCGCGTGCTCGCGTTGCGCCTCCGCCGGCGCGAGACCGGCGTGCAGGCGCGACACGACCGCGGGGTCGGACTGGAAGGCGAGGAGTACGCGCGACTGCGCGGCCTTGATCTCCAACACCGTCCCGACCCGCACGGTGAGCACGATGGTGCCCTCGTTCGCCTCCTCCACGTGGCCGACGACGGCGCCGGAGCGGCCGAGGAAGCTCACGACGGCGGTGAGGCCGGTCCGGTCGGAGAGTTGACGGAGGAGCGACGGGGCGAGCGTCATGATCTGCTGACGCGTCGAGACGAGCCCCGAGAGCTGGTCGACGAGTGGGCCGGGGCCGTAGGAGGCACTCAGGAAGCCGGACGCCTGCATCGAGAGCAGGTATCGGTGTGCCGTCGTGCGGTTCAGGCCGAGTCGCTCCGAGACGAGTGCCGGTGAGAGGGTGCGGGTGTGCTGGTCGAACAGCGCCAGGACCATCGCCGCCCGTTCGATCGACTGGATGGAGCCGCGGTCGGTCTCGGGCAGCGGAATCGGTCGGGCGATGCCGGCGGTCGCGTCACTCATGTCACTCACCTCCTCGTCGAGGGTCGAAGCTGCTGATGTCGATCAGTACAGCAGGACTTTGTTCATAATGCAATCTATATTTCCGCATCATGAACAAGCGACCTGGCTTTTGTGGTGCTGATTTGCCTGATTTCGCTGGACAGTCAGGATCAGTGTGCGTAATCTGAACCAAAAGTACGCAATCCGAACACAAGGAGGTTCTCGGATGCTCGCCACCGAAGACGCACCGATCCCATCGCCCGCGCTGTTGAAGGTCCTGGACGGAGCCGTCGATCTGCACGTGCACTCCGGCCCCAGCCCGTTCCCGCGACGGCTCAACCACGTGGAGGCGTCCTACGACGCCGCCCGCATCAACCTGCGGGCGATCCTCATCAAGTCGCACCACCACAACACCGTCATGGACCTCCTCGCCATGCAGGACCTCCTGAAGGACGCCCCCACGCCGGCCTACGGCGGTGTCGCGCTCAACTCCGAGGTCGGCGGGGTCAACCCCTCCGCCGTAGCCGTCGCGATCCAGATGGGTGGCCGCGCCGTGTGGGGCCCGACGGTCTCCGCCGGTCAGCACATCCGTGCGCACAGCCACGACGACGGCTTCCCCACCGCCGGCTCCAACCTCGAGGAACGTGAGGAGTCCATCTGGGCGGCGGACGGCAACGTCTCGGCCGAGACCGTCCGCGTCACCCAGCTCGTCGGTGAGGCCGGCATCATGCTCTCCGGTGGCCACCTCGACGCCGAGTCGATGAAGGCGCTGTTCTCCACCGCGAAGGACAACGGCGTCACCCGACTCCTCCTGCACCACCCCGACTTCATCATCAACGCCTCCGACGGCGACGTGGAGGAGATGCTGGGGTACGGCGCCTTCGTCGAGCACGAGATGTCGATGTACCACCCGGACGTCCCCGCGCCCGGCTTCCCGATCAGCCGACTCGTCGACTGGATCGAGAAGGTCGGTCCTGAACGGACCGTCATCGACTCCGACCTCGGGCAGCTCACGAACCCCCTCCCGGTGGACGGCTACATCTACGTCATCCAGCAGTTGCTCGATCACGGGGTCGCGGAACGCGACATCCGCCAGATGATCTGCCGGAACACGGCCTTCCTCCTCGGCCTCGAGGAGACCATCTGATGCGCGCCGCCGAGCAGGTCATCATCAGTACCGCCGTCACGGGCTCGGTCAACGTCCCGTCTCAGAGCGACCACCTGCCGCTGAGCGCCGACCAGGTCGTCGCGTCGGCGCTCGAGGCGGTGGCGGCGGGCTCGGCGATCATCCACCTGCACGCCCGCCACCCCGACGGCCGCCCCGCCTGGGAAGCCGAGATCTACGAGGAGATCGTCCCACGCATCCTCGACGAGACCGACGTCGTCATCAACATCACGACGGGTGGCTCGTCGGCCATGACGATGGAGCAGCGGTTGGCCGGGGCGATGCGCTTCGCCCCGGAGCTGGCCTCGCTGAACATGGGGTCGATGAACTTCGTCTACTCGGGGATCGCCGACAAGGTCACGGAGTGGAAGCACGACTGGGAGCGCGAGTACGTGCTGAACACCTACTCGCAGCCCTTCATCAACTCGTTCGACCGCATCGAGCACACGCTGCGGGAGCTGGGCGACGGCCTCGGTACCCGTTTCGAGTACGAGTGCTACGACATCGGGCACCTGTACTCGCTCGCCCACTTCGCCGACCGGGGGCTCGCGAAGGCGCCGTTCCTCATCCAGGGGGTCTTCGGCATCCTCGGCGGGATCGGGGCCGACCACGAGAACCTCACACACATGGTCGCGATCGCGGACAAGCTTTTCGGAGACGACTACTCCTTCTCCGCCTTCGCGGCCGGCCGAGGCCAGATGCAGTTCGGCACGCACAGCGCCTGGCTCGGCGGACACGTCCGTGTCGGTCTCGAGGACAGCCTCTGGATCGGTAAGGGCGAACTCGCGACGAGCAACGCCCAGCAGGTCCGGAAGATCCGCGCCGTCGTCGAAGACCTGGGCAAGACGATCGCCACGCCCGCCGACGCCCGCCGCATGCTCCACCTCAAGGGTCTCGACCGCGTCACCCGCTGACCCGGTCCTCGCACCCACGACGTCCTCCCTCTCACGCAAGGAACCCCTATGACGATGTATGCCAAAGACGACATCCGCTCACGACTGGCCACGACGACACCCCCGTCCGCGTCGGCGGTCGATCCGGGCACACCGGTGAAACCGTCGCAGTGGATCGCGTTCCACGACGTCGAACCCACGGAGACCAGTCCGGCCGGCGGCCGCACCTGGATCGCCAGAGCGGCCAACCTCGTGATCGCCTACTCCGACGCTCGCGCCGGGGATCGGTTCGCCCGCACCGGGCAGCCCGACGAGTACGCCGTCCTCCTGTACTCGGACAGTGCCGCGCTCCGGATCACGGCGGGCGGGGAGGAGGCCTCGGTCGACGAGGAGGCGTTCGTCGTCGTCCCGCCCGGCGACAGCGAGATCGAGGTCCTGACCGACGGCCCGGTCATCCGCCTGTTCTCCACCCGCGCGGAGGACCTCCTGCAGCAGGCCTCGAACGCCGACGCGTACGCCGAACCGGACCGACGGGCCGCACCACTCGTCCCGTGGCCAGACCCGGTCGGCGGCTTCGCGCTCCGGGTGTACCGTCTGGCCGACACCCCGATCGCCGAGGGACGGTTCGGCCGCATCTTCCGGACGACGAACCTGATGGTCAACTTCCTCGCCGAGGAACCCGCGCCGCGCGACGCCCACAAGCTCTCGCCCCACTTCCACGACGACTTCGAGCAGATCTCCTTCGGGGTGAAGGGGCGCTTCCGGCACCACATCCGCTATCCCTGGGGACCCGACTCGGCCACCTGGCGCGAGGACGAGCACGCGGAGATCGGCACGCCGTCGATCTGCATCATCCCGCCGCCCACGGTCCACACGACGCAGGGGATCGGCGAGCACCAGCAGTTGCTCGACATCTTCGCCCCGCCACGGGTCGACTTCTCGGCCTCCGGCTGGGTGTTGAACGCCGACGACTACCCGTCCGCGTGACCATGGCGACCAAGCGCACGAGCCGGTTCCGCGCCGCGCTCACCGACCCCTCCGGGCCGGCCCTCGGCACCTGGGTGAAGCTCCCCGCCATGGAGAGCATGGAACTCGTGGCGCTCGCCGGCTTCGACTTCGCGGTCATCGACCTCGAACACTCGCCGATGAGTCTCGAGACGGCTGCACAGCACATCGGGGTGGCGTTGCTCGCCGGCGTCTCACCGATCGTGCGCATCCCGGCGCTCGACGGCGGGATCGTCCAGCGGGTGCTCGACGCCGGCGCGGAGGGGATCATGCTCCCGCACGTGGACTCGGTCGAGCAGGCCGAGGCCGCAGCAGCCGCCGTCCGCTTCGCGCCGCTCGGCACGAGGGGCGTCGGCAGCACGAGTCGAGCCGGGGCCTGGGGTGCGACCTCTCGGGAGGAGTACCTGCGCTTCGGCCAGGAGGAGGTCGTCCTGATCGCTCAGATCGAGAGCGCCGCCGCCGCGCGGGCAGCCGGTGCGATCGCCGCGGTCGCGGGCGTCGACGCGCTCCTGATCGGCGCGGCCGACCTCTCGACGAGCGAGGGTCGTAGCGAGTCCGACCCGGTCGTCACCGCGCTCATCGCCGACGCCGTCCGCGACACCGTCGCGGCCGGGAAGCCCATCGGCAACGCCGGGGGCGCCACCGCGGCCTCCGTCCAGACCTCGGTCGACGTCGGCTACCGCTTCACGCTGATGAGCAACGATGCCAGTCTGCTCGGAGGGGCTGCGGCCGCGGCCGTGCAGGCGGGACGTTCGGTGCGGTACGGCCGATGACCGCCGGACACCTCGACCCCCGATCCGCCCGACCCCCGATCCGCCCGACCCACCGAGCACCGCTCGCAACCGACCCGCTGGAAGGACCCCTCATGACCACAGCAGCCAACACGCCCCCGCAGCAGCCCCTCCTCGCGGGCAAGGTCGTCCTCGTGATCGGTGCGAGCGCCGGGATCGGTGCCGACGCGGCGCGCGTCTTCGCCGAGCACGGTGCCGCCGTCATGCTCGTGGCGCGCACCGAAGGACCGCTCCGGGCGGTGACCGACGAGCTGGTCGCGAACGGCTTCGACGCCGCGTCGACCACCGGGGACATCAGCGTCGGTGCCGACGTCGCGCGGATCGTCGACGCCACGGTCGAACGCTTCGGCAGGCTCGACGGCGCGTTCAACAACGCGGCCCTCACCCAGGCCGGACGCCTGGACGAGGTGACCGAGGACGACTTCGACCGCATCCTCGCCGTCAACGTGAAAGGTGTGTGGCTCTGCATGCGTGAGGAGCTCCGGATCATGCGTGCGGCCGGAGCCGGGTCGATCGTCAACGTCAGCAGCATCGGCGGTCTCCGCGGGAGCTCGGGCATGGGCGCGTACCAGGCCACGAAGCACGCGGTGATCGGCCTCACCCGCACGGCCGCACACGACAACGGCCCGCTCGGCATCCGCGTGAACGCCCTGGCCCCCGGACCGACCGAGACACCGATGCTCGACCAGACGCGAGCCGCCATCCCCGGCGGGGTGGAGGCGCGGATCGCCGCGACTCCGCTCCGCAAGGCCGGGACGGGCGCCGAAGTCGGCGAAGCGGCCGCCTGGCTCCTCAGCGACCTCGCGAGCCACACGAGCGGCGTCGTCCTCCCGGTGGACGGTGGTTTCAGTGCCTGACGCCGAGCGCCGACCGACCATCACCCCCGCACCCTTCGACAGGACAGGAACCCCAGCATGACCGAGACCGGAACCCTCCGGCTGCCACCCCGCATCCACGTGGGCTTCGGCGTCCGCCACCAGCTCCCCGTGATCGTCGGCGAGCACGGGACGCGGGTGTTCGCCGTCGTCGACCCCTTCCTTGCCCGATCACCCGACTTCGTGACCATCGTCGACGCGTTGCGCGCCGGCGGGTCCGAGGTCGCCGTGTACACCGACGTCCTCCCGGAGCTGCCGGTCGACTCGCTCACCGAGGCCGGAGGCGTCGCCACCGCCTTCGCGCCTGACGTCGTCCTGGCCTACGGCGGCGGCAGCGCTCTCGATGCGGCGAAACTCATCGCCGTGCTCGTCGCGCACGGAGGAGTGCTCTCCGACTATTACGGCGAGAACAACGTGCCGGGGCCGATCCTGCCCATCGTGGCCGTGCCGACGACCGCCGGGACGGGGTCCGAGGTGACGCCGGTCGCGGTGATCTCAGACCCGGACCGGGAGATGAAGATCGGCGTGTCCAGCCATCACCTCATCCCGGTCGCGGCCGTCGTCGACCCGGAGCTGACGATCGGGGCTCCGCCGTCGGTCACCGCCTACGCCGGTGTCGACGCCCTCGTGCACGCCCTCGAGTCCTTCACCGCAGCGGATCTGCCGCTGGACTGGGAGACGCAGCTGCCCGTCTTCACCGGACAGAACCTCTTCGTGCAGCACCTGGCGCTCGAGGCGATCCGAAGGATCGCACCGAACCTGCCGAGGGCCGTCGCCGACGGGACGGACCGCGAGGCCCGTGCCGAGGTCGCCTACGGCAGCCTGCTCGCAGGGATGTGCTTCGGCCCCTCCGGGACGCACCTCTCGCACGCGGTGCAGTACCCGGTCGGTGCGATCACGAAGACGCCGCACGGGCTCGGCACCGGACTCATGATCCCCTACGTCCTCCAGGCGTGCGTACCCCTCATACCTGAGCGGCTGGCGGCTATCGGTGCCGCCCTCGGCGGTACGGAGACGGACATCCGCAGTGCAGCCCAGGACGCCGTGGACCGGGTCGCCGAGCTCTGCCGCACCATCGGCATCCCGACGAGCCTCGCCGAGATCGGCGTCCGAGCCGACCAGCTGCCGCGTATCGCGGAGCTGACGCTCCAGTCGAAGCGACTCGTCGACATCTCACCGATCGGCTCCGACCCGGAGCTCATCGACACCATCCTCCAGGCCGCCCACGCCGGCGACCGATCCGCCCTCCGAGCAGACACGGACGCACGATGACCACCACCACACCAGCCACGACCCTCAGCACCACGCGCACCGAGCCGATCGCGCAACTCTTCATCGACGGTGCCTGGCGGGCCGGTTCCGACGGAGGGACCTTCCCCGTCGTCGATCCCGCCGACGGCAGCACCATCGCCGACTTCGCCATTGCGAGTCGCGAGGACTGCCTCGCGGCCGTCGAGTCCGCCGCGCTCGCCCAGACCTCGTGGGCGGCGACCTCCCCGCGGGAGCGCAGCGAGCTCCTCCGGGCGGCCTACGAGGTCCTCACCGAGGAGGTGGAGACGCTCGCCGAGATCATGATCCGGGAGAACGGCAAGTCGTACCGCGACGCGATCGGTGAGGCGAACTACGCCAAGGAGTTCTTCCGGTGGTTCGCCGAGGAGGCCGTGCGGATCCCCGGCGAGTACCGCCTGTCCCCGAGCGGCGACAAGCGGATCGTCGTCGACCGGCAGCCCATCGGCGTCTCCCTCCTCATCACCCCGTGGAACTTCCCCGCCGCGATGGCCACCCGCAAGCTCGCACCGGCGCTCGCCGCCGGGTGCACGGTGATCCTCAAGCCCGCCCGGGAGACGCCGCTGGCCGCCGCGTTCGTCGTCGACGTGCTCCGCCGGGTCGGCTTCCCACCCGGCGTCGTCAGCCTCGTCACGCCTGTGCCGACCGGCCCCATCGTCGCCGAGATGCTCTCGCATCCTGCGGTGCGCAAGTTGTCGTTCACCGGCTCGACCGAGGTGGGGCGGGAGCTCCTGCACGCCTGCGCCGATACGGTCGTGAGCGCGTCCATGGAGCTCGGCGGCAACGCCCCGGTCGTCGTCCTCCCAGGGGCGGATCTGGAGCTCACGGTTCGCGAGTCGCTGCTCGCCAAGATGCGGAACGGCGGCTCGGCCTGCACGGCGGCGAACCGGTTCTACGTGCACTCGAGCATCCATGACGCCTTCGTGGCGCGCATGGCTGAGGAACTCGCGGCCGTCCGAGTCGGCTCCGGGCTCGACCACGACAACGACCTCGGCGCACTCGTCTCGGTGCGCGAACGCGACAAAGTGGCGGGACTCGTCGACGGTGCGGTGCGTGACGGTGCGACCGTCGTGCACGGCGGGCGCAGCTGGGAGGACGGCGCGTTCTACGACGCGACGCTCGTGACCGGTGTCCGCCACGGATCGGCGATCACGACCACCGAGATCTTCGGACCGGTCACCGCCGTGGTCCGCTACGACGACGTCGATGAGGCGGTCCGCATGGCGAACGACACCGTGTTCGGGCTCATGGCCTACGTGTTCGGTGAGGAGCGCGAGGCCGTCGCGGTCGCACGCCGGCTCGAGGCGGGCATGGTCGCGATCAACCGCGGTGTCGTGAGCGACCCGGCTGCACCCTTCGGCGGGGTCAAGCAGAGCGGTCTGGGACGCGAAGGGTCGAGCGAGGGGATCCTCGAGTTCCTGGAGGAGCAGTACATCGCCCTGACGTCGTGAGCGGGGTGAGCGGAACTGCGGCGGACTCGGCCCGACCGGCCGATGAGCTGGCAGGTCGGGGAGCGATACGGCATCGTGGGACCGTGGGCAGGGTCGCGCCGCCGCCGCTGTCCTCCACCCGCACCACGCACCGAGGAGCTCACGCATGACCGACCGCATCCTGACCACGCACGCCGGCAGCCTGCCGCGGACGCCCGAGCTGACCCGGTTGCTCGTAGCCCGCGACCAGCGGCGGGCGTTCGACGTCGCCGAGCTGGAGGAGGTCACGGCGGACGCGGTGGCCGCGACGGTCGCCGCACAGCTCGCCACCGGTCTCGATCTCATCAACGACGGCGAGGTCCCGCGCGTCGGGTTCTCCACCTATGTGCTGGAACGCATCGAGGGGTTCGGTGGAGCCGGACACCGCAAGCCGACGCTCGACTCCGTGCGATTCCCGGACTATGCGGCCTTCCAGGCGAAGCAGATCGTCGAGGGTGCGGACGTCGCACGGGTGTGGGATCCGCCGATGGCCCAGGGGCAGCTCCTGTACGACCCCACGCTGTCCGGCATCACCGCCGATCTCGACGGCTTCGAACGGGAACTCGCCGTGCAGGCGGGCCATGCGCGCACGCCCGCCGGCACCTTCTTCTCCGCGGCGACGCCCGGGATCGTGTCGACGACGCTGCTGCTCGACGCCGCGAACCCGTTCTACGGCGACGACCGCGCCTATGTGTTCGCGCTCGCCGAGCAGCTGCGGATCGAATACGAGGCCATCGTCGCCCGGGGTCACGTCCTGCAGCTCGACGCCCCGGACCTCGCCATGGAGCGGGTCATCCACTTCGGTGACGCGACGCTCGAGGAGTTCCTGGCGGCTGTGGACCTGCACGTCGACGCGCTCAACCACGCCATCCGGAACATCCCCCGTGAGCAGGTCCGGCTGCACGTCTGCTGGGGCAACTGGCAGGGGCCGCACCAGGACGACGTCCCGGTCGACGTGCTCCTCCCGCACCTCTACCGGGCGCGGGTCGGTGCGTTCAGCATCCCGCTCGGCAACCCGCGGCACCAGCACGAGGCGCCGGCGTTCCGCGAGCACCCGCTCCCCGAGGGCGCGCTCCTCATCCCGGGGGTCGTCGACGTGACCACCAACTACCTGGAGCACCCGCAGGTCATCGCGAACCGCATCGTCGAGGTCGCCGAGGCGGTCGGCGATCCGACCCGCGTCATCGCCGGCACCGACTGCGGGCTCTCGACCTTCGCGAGTTACGAGTTCGTCGCGACCGACGTCGCGTGGGCGAAGCTCGGTGCGCTCGTCGAGGGCGCTGCGATCGCGTCGAAGCGGCTGTTCGGGTCCTGAAGCTCCGGCTCGACGCCGCGCTCAGGCGGTGATCGACGGCTCGTCGCTCACCGAGAGCGTGAGCACGGCCTTGCCGATGAGGTCGTCCTGCTCGAGGTCGCCCTCGAGTCGGCGGAGTTGACGCGCGACGTCGTTCTCGCGGTCGTCGCCGACGAGGTCGACCGACGCGACGAGGAAGAGGCGTTCCGGTCCGCTGAACTCGAGGTACAGCGCCGTGACCCGCTCGATCTCCGGGTGGGACAGGAGCGCGGTGATGGTCTGAGCGCGGTACGCGGGGCTCGGCGAGGCTCCGAGGAGGTAGCGCCGGTTGCGGTTGATGAGCAGCAGCGCGACGCCGCCGAGCAGGACGCCGATCGCGATCGAGCCGATCGCATCCCAGACCGGGTCGCCGGTCACCTGGTGGAGGCCGATGCCGGCACCCGCGATGATGAGGCCGAGCAGTGCTGCGGAGTCCTCGAAGAACACCGAGCGGAGCGTCGTGTTGGAGCCGTTCACGATGTAGTCGAAGAAGCCACGGCCGTACTTCTTCGCCGTGCGCCGCCCCTCGAGGATCGACTGGGTGAAGGAGAAGCCCTCCAGGAGGAAGGCGACGCCGAGCACGAGGTAGCTGAGGGCGTAGTCCTCCATCGCCTCCGGTGCGGTGAGGCTCTGGATGCCGTGCTGGATTGAGACGACCGCACCGACGGTGAAGATCCCGAAGGCGGCGAACAGCGAGAAGATGTACGCGTCACGGCCGTAGCCGAGCGGATGTGCGGCATCGCGCTGCTTGTCGGCCCGTTTGTCGGCGATGAGGAGGAAGATCTCGTTCCCCGCGTCGGCCCACGAGTGCGCGGCCTCGGCCAGCATCGACGCCGACCCGGTGAGCGCGGCGACGATGGACTTGGCGATGGCGACGACGATGTTGGCCAGGAAGGCGATCACGACGGTCATGCGCCAACGCTACGCCCAGCCGGGGTCCGTCGTGGACGTCCGGGCGTCGGTGCAACGCGCCACCAGGGGGAGAGCGTCAGGACTTCAGGACACGCAGCGCCGAGCCCTTGTGTGCGGCCCTCGCGCCGGTCTTCTCCGACTCCACGATGAACGCGGGCTCGTCCGTCGAGGCCGTGAAGTGCTGGCCGTCGAACTGGAAGTCCGCGGTCTTCCGCTCGACGACCTTCCCCTGCGTCCGTCCCTGCGAGGTGCCCCAGGACACGCGGTCGCCCACTCGTACGTCTGCCATGCTGCCTCCTCGGCGCTCGACGCCGCGCGCGAGCGGCGTGTGAGCGACGATGCCAGCGTGTCGTCGGCCGGACAAGCGCTTGCGCCACGTGAGCGCAGGGGATATCCCCCGAGGTCCGCGGGCTCCTCGGCGTTAGCGTGTCCCCATGGCCTCGTTCACTCCGGGAAGACCCCGACTCGCGCTCGGCATCGGCATCGTGGCCGTCGTGCTCGGGGTGGCGCTCATCCCCGTCGCCATCGCGAACGCCCACGGCGAGTACGGCTTCCATTTCTGGTGGATCGTCATCGTCCCGATCCTCGCCGGCCTGTACTTTGGTGTGGCCGGAGCCGTCGGGCTCCGCAACCGCCGCTGAGGCCTGCAGCGGCCGCAGGCGTCCCTGGATCTCGCGTACCGTTGGCGGGATGAGTGACGACGCGGCTACCGAGGAGCACCGCAGGACCGCTGCGCACGCCTACAGTGCGCTCGGCTGCCTGCTCCTCGACGCCGGCACCTCCGTCACCGACGTCCGCGACTCCCTGGAGCGCGCCACGGTCGCATCAGGCGACGAGGGCCTCGCCTTCTCGGTGCTGCCGCAGCTCATCATCGTGAACGACGTGCGCACCGGCGCCGTGCTCGCGGCCGGCAACACGCATGGCGAGCTGTCGTTCCGCGGCGCGGCCCGGGCGAACCGGCTCATGCGCGAACTCGAGCTCGGACACTGGCCGGTCGGTGACCTGCCGGCCCGCATCCAGTCGATCCGGGAGACGCCGCGTCCGCACGCGTCGATGCACTGGGTGGTCGGGAACCTGCTGCTCGCGGGTGGGCTCGCGCTGCTGTTCCGCTGCCCATGGTGGGCGATCCTCGCATCCATGCTCGTCGGTGCCTTCGTCGGCCTCGTCATCACCCTGCTGGCGCGGTGGCGGGGAGCGGTCGCGATCGCCCCGTTCGTGACGGCGTTCGTGTCGACGACGCTCGTCGGGACGCTCGCATCGGCGATGGACCTCGGCCCCGTGCCGCTGTTCGCCGTCTGTGCGCCGATCGCGATCCTCGTGCCCGGCGCGCTCATCACCAACGCCCTGCTGGAGCTGACGGCGACCGACATCGTGACGGGCTCGGCACGCCTGATGTACGGGCTCATCGTGCTCGCCTTCATGGCGGCCGGGATCTCGGCCGGGGCGCTGCTCACCGGCCTGTCGATCGACCCCGACTCGACGGCGCTCGTCGGTCAGGTGGGGCGCGGAAGTTCGGACCTCGTCGGGTGGGAGTCGGTCCCGCCGCTGTGGTTCACGTGGATCGGCGTCGTGATGCTTGCGGCGGGGATCGGGATCGCGTTCGGCTCGGGCCGCTCCCTGACGCTGCTGACGATCTGCGTGATGGCGCTGACCTATGCGGGCATCGTCCTGTTCGCCCCGCTCGTGGGGAACGCGGTCGCGACGGGGCTCACCGCCGGGCTCGTGTTCGTCGTCGCTCGCATCGTCGAGCGATACTCGGCGGCGGTGCCGTCCAATGTCACGTTCCAGCCGGCCCTGCTCATGCTCGTGCCGGGCACCGTGGGCCTGGTCTCCCTCGCGACGCTCGAGGGCTCAGCGGTCACGGCAGCGCTGACGGTCTTCATCAGCCTCTGTGTCGGCGTCAAGACGGCTGCGGTCCTCACCGGTGTCGTCATCCCGCCGGTGCGTGCGACCGCCCGTCCCTGAGTCGCCCGGAATCGTCCGAAACCGAGCCGAATTCGTGCAGATTCGGGCGACTCAGCGGCTCAGGGCAGCCCGCGCCCGCGCCTTGATCGCGAGGATGACCTCGGTCTTCGCGTCGGCGTAGTCGTTCATGTCGTCCCAGGGCCTCCCGAGCAGCTCCCGCTTGGTGCGCTCGTACAGCGCGCGGTCGTCGGTGTCGGAACGCAGATGGTCGCGGAGGAGGAGGTACTCGCCGATCTCCGGGGCGCCCTGCTCGTAGAGGTGCACGTGGACGTCGCGCTCCGGCGTCCGGACCATACGGTGACGAGGTTCACGGACGCGCAGCACGTAGCCGGCGGCCAGCAGTGGGTCGAGGTAGTCCTCCTCCGCCGTGATGTCCGCGACGGCGACCACGATGTCGACGATCGGCTTCGCCGCGAGTCCGGGCACCGAGGTCGAGCCGATGTGCTCGATCGCGATGGTGCTGGATCCGCCCGCGCTCGTTCCGAGGGCCTCGATGATCCGCTGCCGGTGGTCGAGATACCGTTCGGGCCACCGGGGATCGGCATCGTGCAATTCGACCCGGACCGGCTCGGGGCCGCCGACCAGCTCGAGCGCAGTGACCTCCGGGCGGCGTCGCAGCCCGTCCTGCAAGGCGCGGATGTTGGCTCCGAGCACACCCGAGGCCAGCAGCCCGGAACCGAGCGGCCCCGACAGATCGGTGCCGAGTGCCGGCAGGAGGCGCAGTGCCGTGCGGGCCGGGTCGCTCAGCTGCTCGAGCTGCCAGGCGATCTCGGCTGCGCCGGCTCCGGCCTGATGCAGCTCGGCGGCCTTCGCCGCGTAGGCGGCGGAGCCGAGCGCGTGGGCGCCCATGTGCGCGACACCCGCTGCCTGTCCGGCCGACCACGCGGCGGCCTTGGCGGCGGGTGAGGACACCACCTGGGAGGCCCGATTGGCGACGAAGCGTCGTCGGATCTCACCGGCGGTGTCGAGCTCGCCACTCGCGTACGCCCGGGCGCGGGCGATCGCGTCGCGCGGACGGTCGTCATCCGGCGCCTCCGCTTCGAACAGCGGCAGCACCCGCTCGGCGCAATCGGCGGCCCACGAGGCGACGAGACGGCGGTCGGCTTCACTGAGGGACTGCGGCGAGGGCATGTTCCACCCTCGCACACCCGCCGGGGTCGAAGCATAGGCAGGAGGGTTAGCGTAGAGGGATGGCCGCCTTGAACCTGCCCGTGATCTCCTGCAGCCTCGATCCGGCGAGTCGGAGCCGGACCCTTGCTTCGGCGAGCAGCGGGTTGCTGCGCGAGCAGGGCCATGACTCGTCCGTCATCGATCTGGCCGAGATGGAACTGCCGCCGTTCGACAACGACCGGGTCTTCGCGAGCCCCGCGTTCCGTCGCCTGCACGAGCTGATCACGGCTGCCGACGGCGTCGTCCTCGCCTTCCCGGTCTACAACTGGGCACCGGCCGCGACGGTGAAGTCGCTCATCGAGGCGACCGGCGCGACCGGCGCGACCGGTGAGGACGGCAGGGTCGCCGCCTGGTTCGACAAGGTGGTGACCTTCGTCTGCGCAGCGGGCCTGCCGCACAGCTACATGGCGACGGCCACGCTCGGGCAGTCGCTCATGCTGGACTTCAAGTGCGTCATCAACCCGTACACGGCCTACCTGTCGGAGCGGGACTGGGAGCGCCCCGAGGTGCTGAAGACGGACCGCGCCGAGCGGCTCGCCAAGACGATGAGCGTGCATGCGGAGCTGTCGGCGCTCCTCGCCGAGCGGAGCTACCGCTCGACCTGGGAGGTCTGAGGGCGGAGCGTCACGGCCCCGAGCCTCACAACCGCACGACGAGCTTGCGGGCTGAGACGCCGCTGTGGAGTCGGTCGAGGGCCGGCTGGATCGCCTCGAGGCCGTCGCCGACCACCTCGGGGGCTGGCGCGCAGACGTGTCGTCCGTCGGCGAGCGCGCCCGGCAGGTAGCCCTCCCACAGCATCGGCCCGACCTCGTTGGTCATGAGCGAGCTGCCCCACACGTACCGCGCCGAGATCCCCGCCCGACGGGCACGGACCTGGAGCGCGACGTTGGCCGCCACGAGTCGGGTCATGGTGCGGACGAACGTCAGACTCGGCCCGGCCCGACGCGGCAGCGACCCGAACGACACCGACGGGCTCGCGAGTGCGACGCGGCGCGCCCCGGTGGCGGCGGCGACGGCGACGGCTGGTTCTGCGGAGCCGGTCCCGACGGCGAGGACGCCGACGACCGAGGAGCCGCGGAGGGCGCTGACCAGATCCGCCACGACGGTCGGGCTGCGGTAGTCGAACACGAGGTCGGCACCGAGCTCGCGCATCCGGTCGTGGTTGTGCGGCGAGGCGGTGGTCGCGACCCGGTGGCCGGAGGCGACCGCGAGCTGGATGGCGTTGCTGCCGACGCTCGTGGCGCCGCCCCAGACGACGACGGTCGTCCCGGTGGGGATGGGGTGCTCCGAGGGGTGGGGGAGCGCGAGGTGGTCGCGTTGGAAGAGGGCGGTCGCGGCCGTGGAGATCCCGAGCGGCAGGACGACCGCGTCCTCGTCTCGCAGGCCCTCCGGGATCGGGGCAGCGAGGTCCGCCCGCACGACGGTGAACTGCTGGAACCCGCCCTCGGCGATATGGCGCCGATCGCGCTCCATGCCGACCGCGTACGCCACGACGCGGTCGCCGACGGCGAAGCGACGGACACCCGACCCGACGGCCACGACCTCGCCCGCGACGTCCTCACCGAGCACGGCGGGCGAGGGCAGCCACCGGTACATGAGGTTCCCGGTCCGCTGCTTGACGTCGTCGAGTGGGTTCACCGCGACCGCACGGTTCCGGAGGAGGAGTTCACCCGGGCCGGGTTCGTGCATCGCGGCCGGACCGACGACGAGGTCCGCGCGGGGTGCTGGCAGCCAGGCTGCGGTGTTCGTCGGCATGAGGTCTCCAAGGGTGTTGCGGATTGGTGTGGCGATGATGACACGGTGTGCCATCACTGTACACCTGACGACACGACGTGTCATCGACTATCCTGATCGCATGGCACGCTGGGCACCCGACGCCGCTCTCCGACTCGAGAGCGCTGCGATGGCGCTCTTCGCCGAGCGGGGCTTCACGGCGACGACGGTCCCGGAGATCGCCGAAGCCGCCGGGCTCACCACCCGAACGTTCTTCCGTCACTTCGCCGACAAGCGTGACGTGCTCTTCCTCCGCGAGCGCGAGCTCCCGACCGTGGTCGGGCGGCTGGTCTCTGCTGCGCCACCAGGACTCGACCCGCTCGCGCTGGTGATGTCCGGCCTCGAGACCGTGGCCGCCGGTGAGCTGCAGCGCTGGCGGGACGACATCGCAGCCCGCCGCGCAGTCATCCGGTCCGAACCGCAGCTGCGCGAGCGGGAACGGCTGAAGTCGGCGGTCCTCACCGACGCGATGCGCGATGGCCTCATGGAGAGTGGTGTCACATCAGCCGACGCGGCGCTCGCCGCGTCCATCGGTTCGGCACTCTTCGACGCCTCCCTCGAGCAGTGGCTCGCCGGACCGGACGACGTGCTCCTCGTCGACGTGCTTCGCGCGATGCGCGCCCGACTCGGCGACCTGGCGGGTCGCTGACCGAGCAGACCGGGAACCGGTCGCGCGCGCAGCGTGGCCGTTCTGTTCACGACCCCGTCGGCGCCCGGTCGTACGGTGAGACCATGACACTGAGACTCGGCTTCATCGGCATCGTGACGAACGACATGGCGGCCTCACTCGCCTTCTACCGGGCCCTGGGCGTGCCCATCGAGCCCGGTCAGGACGACGCTCCCCACGTGGATGCACTCCTGGACGGAGGGGTGGCGCTCGCATGGGACACGGTCGAGACGATCCGCGGTTTCGACCCGACCTTCGTTCCGGCGTCCGGCGGCCACCGGATCGCCCTCGCCTTCGACCAGGGGAGTCCGGCTGCCGTCGACGCCACCTTCGCCACGCTCGTCGATGCCGGATACGCCGGGCACGTCGAGCCCTGGGATGCCGTGTGGGGACAGCGGTACGCGACCCTCCTCGACCCGGACGGGAACTCGGTCGACCTCTACGCCGCGCTCGCCGCGAACTGAGCGGGGCTCGAGCCGACGAGACGCCTGAACTCGCGGGAGAGGTGGGGTTGGTCGGCATAGCCCGCCGATGCGGCGACGTCGGCGATCGATGAGCCCGAGCGGAGTGATGATCGAGCACGGTGCGCGCGATCGAGGCGCACGAGCGTGGCGTAGCCGTATCCGAAGGTGGCGAGCATCCGCCGCCGGAAGGACCGTTCGGAGCCGCTCAGCGTCGCGGCGACGTCACGCGCCGACGTCGCCTCGGACGCCGATCGGCGGACGGCGTCCGACCAGGGACTCGCTTCGGCCAGCTGGGCCGAGAACGCCGCGAGCGTGCCGATCGGGGCGGGTCCGGCTTCGAGCGGGGTCATCGCCTCGCGCAGCCGTGCCGCGGTCCGCCGATCGGCGACGTCGTCGAGCGGTACGAGCTGGTCCGCGATCGCTGCGAGATCGAGGCCGAGCAGGAGACCGGCCCGCCCCGGCTGCATCCTGAATCCGAACGACCCGGCGGCCCCGTCGGGACCGGTGGCGAGCCACCGTGTCGACGGTCCGGCAACCTCGACCCGGCCGTCGCGGAGGATCAGGTCGACACAGCCGTCGGCCGGGACGACCGCCCCGCCCACGCTGCCTTCCGAGCGCCACAGGGCCTCGCCGGAGAGGAGGACGCGCTCGGAGTACACCTGCCCAGTGTCTCAATCGGCGCGTGATGGTGTCGACACGTCAGCTGCTCCGAGAAGGGGGCTTGGGAGAACGTGGTGCAACGGCCAGACTGCTCCTGGGAGGAATCATGATGACCAGGCAACAGTCGGATCGGCGGCGCCGGATCGGCGGCGCCGGATCGGTCGGCGACAGGTGACCCCGCGGGTGGCCGGATGGTGCGTGATCGTCGCCGCCGTCGCGGTCGCCGTGTTCGGCGGGGTACTCATCGCCTCCCCGCCGTGGAGCATCCTTGGAGCGCTGGTCCTTGTGGCCGCGTCCATCGTCTTCGCAACCGGCGTCGTCGCGACGTATCGTCGATCCTGGGCGGAGACGTGGCCTCCTGATGCCACACCGACCCGGCGGCAACAGCTCCGTCGCCTTGCCGTGGGTCGGGTGCTCGGCAGCGTCCTGGTCGTCGGCACGATCGGGCTCGCGGCGTTCGCGATCCTGCGTCAGGACTGGACTGGGCTGGTCTTCGCCGTCATCCTCTGTGCCAGCGGTGTCGGCAACCTCGTCCTCAATCGCCGAGTGCTCCAGCAGCTGCGGGAGGGTGAGCGCGCCGAGACGTGACGCAGGGCGTCGGGCGCTCAGTCGCCGCCGCCCCCGCCGCCCCCGTCTCCTCCGCCGCCGGAGTCGCCGCTGCTGCCACCGTCCCAACCGCCGGAGTCGCTTCCGCCGGAGTCGCTTCCGCCGTGGTGGCTGTCGCCATCGACGATGAACGGCATTCCGGAGTCCGAAGTCGTACCCCCGCGATGCTTCGACCCGCCGGCACGTCGTCTGGCCTGCACGGTGATCGTGAAGACGATGACCACGACGGCGGCGAGGACCACGATCATGATGACGGTTGAGCTGTCCATGGCTCGACCGTAGCGATGTCCGACGGCTGTCGCATCACCCGCGCGGTGAGTATCGGCGTCCGACCGGACCTCAGCGCCTCGGGATCGTGGAACCGCGGAGGACGAGGCGGCCCGGCAGGTACTCGACGCCCGGTGCGACGTCCGTGCCCTCGATCGCCTCGAAGATGCGGGTGGCGGCGAGTCGCCCGAGCTGTTGCAGGTTGGCGTCGATGGACGACAGTTCAGGGCGCGAGTTGGTGGCCAGGATCTCCCAGTTGTCGAAGCTGACGACCGCGACGTCGCTCGGGACGTCGCGCCCGAGGTCGCGGACGGTGTCGAGCACGCCGCGGGCGATCTGGTCGGAGCCGGCGACGATGCCGTCGATCTCCGGGTGTTGTGCGAGCAGCATCGCCGCCGCATCGCGACCCCAGTGCTCAGTCCACTCCGAGAACATCGGCGTGCCGACGAGGTCCAGACCCGCCGCGGCGAGGGCGTTCTGCACCCCCGTCACGCGGTCCCTGGCCGCCGCGTACTGCGGTTCACCCGTGATCATCGCGATGCGGGAACGCCCGCACGCGATCAGGTGCTCGACGGCGAGGCGCCCGCCGTCGCGGTTGTCGGGGGTGATCGACACGTCGGTCGGGTCGTCGGACGGCGCGTAGGCGTAGACGACCGGGACGGGCAGTTTGTGGCCGAGCGAGGGGCGCGGGTCCGTCGTGCGGCCCACGACGATGATGCCGTCGACGCGCCGGGTGAGGAGCGCGTTGAGATGGTGCTGTTCACGGATCGCGTCCCCGCGGGCGTCGCAGAGGAACACGTTGACCTGCCCGGCGCCGAACGCGTCCTCGGCGCCCATGAGGATGGGGATGACGAAGCGGCCCTCGAGGTCGCTCGTCAGGAGACCGACGGTGCCGGTGCGCCCGTTGATGAGGCTCCGGGCGAGTTCGTTGGGCGTGAAGGCGACCTCCTTCGCGGCGTCGAGCACCCGCTGCCGGGTCTTCGGGGCGACCTCGCTCCGTCCGTTGATGGCTTTCGAGGCGGTGGCCATCGAGACGCCTGCGATCCGGGCGACGTCGCCCAGGGTGGCCGCTCGGCCGGGGGTACCGGTCACCGAAGCACCGACATCACTGTCTGGCATTGCTCCCCCTCTTCGTTTCCGAAACGTTACCGGACTTCGCTCTTGACGCTACACCGATCCCAGGCTAGCTTTACCGAAAGGCGTTTCGATAGTTTCGAAAACCTCCCATGCACCGCCGGACCCGACCGGTCCGCTCAACGATGAGTCAGAGGAGTCACCATGCGCAGCACGCACACCAGACGGATGCAGCGGGTCGGAGGGGTGTTGGCCGCCAGCGCCCTCCTCGTCGGCCTCGCCGCCTGTTCCTCCGGGGGCGGTGGCAGTTCCCCACTCGCCAGTGCCGGGCCCGAGGGCGTCGACGACGGCTCCGAGCTCACGCTCTGGACCCGCGCCCCACTCGAGAAGCAGGCGAAGCTCCTCGTGGAGGCCTACAACGCCTCGCACGAGAACCAGGTGAAGCTCACCGTGGTCCCGAACGACGACTACGTCGCGAAGGTCGGTGCGGCAGCCGGCTCCGACAGCCTCCCCGACCTGTTCGCCGCCGACATCGTGTACGTCCCGAACTGGGTCGAACAGGGCCTCTTCCAGGACCTCACCGCGAACATCGACGGACTCGACTTCAAGGACGAGATCAACCAGGGGCACCTCGCCGCCGGCACCTCCGACGGCAAGGAGCACGTCCTCCCGTTCGTCCTCGACCTCTCGATGCTGTTCTGGAACAAGGAGCTCTACAAGGAAGCCGGGCTCGACCCCGAGCAGGGCCCGACCACGCTGGCCGAGTTCGCCGAGGACGCGAAAGCCGTCCAGGCCCTGAACAAGCCCGACACCTACGGCACCGCGACCGGCCTCAACTGCGGCGGTTGCCTCGTCTTCACCTGGTTCCCCAGCGTGTGGGCCGACGGCGAGCAGGTCATGAACACGGAGGGCACCGAGTCGCTCCTCGCCGAGGACGGCGCCAAGGAGGTCTACAGCACGTGGGCCGACCTGTGGAAGTCGGGCGCCGTGCTCCCGTCCTCGAAGGACGAGGCCGGACCCACCTGGACCGCCGGCTTCACCGAAGGCAAGGTCGGCGTCATGCCGTACCCGGCGACGCTGCTCTCCTCCACCCCCTTCGACGTTGGTGTGTCCGGCATCCCCGGCCCGAAGGGCGGCGACTCGACCTTCGTCGGTGGCGACGGGATCGGCGTCTCGAAGGACAGCAAGAAGGCCGCGCAGTCGTGGAACTTCCTCAGCTGGCTGATGTCCGAGGACGCACAGGTCGGTGTCCTCGCGAAGGACAACGACGTCGTCTCCCGCTCCGACCTCGCCGAGAACGAGTACTCGAGCAAGGACCCGCGCCTCGTCACGATCAACGAGGTCGCCTCGAAGGGCGACACCCCGTACTCGCTGAACTTCCAGGAGGCCTTCAACTCGCCGACCAGCCCGTGGCTGACCCTCGTGCGGAACGCGGTCCTCGAGGGTACCGACACGGTCGACGCCGACAGCGACGCGATCACGGACGTGCTCTCGCAGTAGCCAGATCCGCCGGTGCGCCGCCGCATCCCTCACTGCGACGGCGCACCGGCATCCACCCGCTTCGAAAGGTCCACCCATGAGTACCACCCTCGCCAGACGAGGCCCGACGGACTCGGTCGGTGCCAGGAAGCGTCGCGCCGTGCACGCCCGCACCGGCTGGCTGTTCGCGCTCCCCACCGCAGTGTTCGTCATCCTCCTGTTCCTTGTCCCGCTGGGGCTCGTGTTCCAGATGGCGGCCTCCGACTGGCCGCTCCTCGGTGGCAACCAGGGTGTGAACTTCCCCGAGAACTTCCCGAAGGCCATCGACAACCGCTTCTTCCTCGACTCGGTGGTCTTCACGCTCAAGTACACGGCCATCGCGACCGTCCTGCTCATCGGCCTGGGGCTCGGCCTCGCACTCCTCGTGCAGGAGTCCAGTCGGTGGAAGGGCTTCCTCCGTACCGCGTTCCTCATCCCGAGCGCCCTCGGCCTCGCCTCGGCGTCGCTCCTCTTCTACGTGCTGTACTCGCCGATCGCGGGTCCGTTCGCCGACCTCACGAAGGCCATGGGCTTCACCTTCCTCGGAACCCCGGACGCGGCGCTCTGGTCGACGGTGTTCCTCATCGTCTGGCGCTTCGCCGGCTTCTACATGCTGCTCATGCTGGTGGGCCTCCAGGGCATCCCGGAAGAGGTCTACGAGGCGGCGCGCATCGACGGTGCATCACGCTGGCAGACCTTCCGCGACATCACCGTCCCGCTGCTCAAGCCGACGCTCGCGCTCACGACGGTGATGTGCGTCACCGGTTCGCTGCTCGCGTTCGAGCAGTTCTACATCCTCACCAAGGGCGGCCCGGACAACAGCACGATCACCATCGTCCAGCTCATCTACAACGTGGCGTTCCAGGGCCCCAACAACCTCGGCGTCGCCGGGGCGCTGTCGGTCATCGTGCTCGCCGCGCTCATCGTCATCAACATCGTGCAGATCCGCGCGTTCAGCAAGAAGGTCGAGGACTGAGCATGACCATCACCCGAAAGGAACCGGCCACCGTCACCTCGACGATGCCCGACGTCCGTGGTCACGGACGCAATCGCGGCCGCGGACGCGACGGGAAGCCGACGAACTTCTTCGGTATCGCCATCCGGATGCCGTTCTGGATCTTCACGGCGGCGCTCGCCGTGATCTTCCTCTATCCGCTCGTCTGGACCGCCGTCCGCTCGGTGTCGCCGCTCGCCGGTACGAACCAGACCGAGGGGTGGGGGCTCGGCAACTACATCACCCTCGCCGGGTATCAGGACGGCATCCTGCAGTACATCGGCAACTCGGTGTTCGTCTCGCTGCTGACCGTGATCCTCACGCTCGTCATCTCGCTGTTCGGCGGCTACGCGTTCGCGAGGTTCCAGTTCCGCGGCAAGAACGCCCTGTTCCTCGCCACCATCGCGATCCTCATGGTCCCGTACGCGACGCTGCTCATCCCGCTGTACGTGCTCCTCAACCTGGTCGGGCTGTCGAACTCGCTCGTCGGGGTGGCGCTCGTGCTCACCATGTTCCAGTTGCCGTTCTCGACCTTCATGATGCGCATCGCGTTCGAGTCGATCCCGAAGGAGCTCGACGAGGCCGCGATGGTCGACGGCTGCACGTCCTGGAGCGTGCTGTGGAAGGTCCTCGTGCCGGCCGTGAAGCCGGGGCTGATCACGGTCGGCCTGTTCGCCTTCCTCGCGGCGTGGAACGACTTCATGGCGCCACTCATCCTCATCAACGACTCGGCGAAGATGACCCTGCCCCTCGCGGTCTCCAACCTGCGCGGCCAGGTCCAGGGCGTCGTCGACTACGGCGCGACCGAAGCCGGCGTCGTGGTCCTGGCGCTGCCGTGCATCCTCCTCTTCCTCATCCTCCAACGTCACTACGTGCGCGGCTTCATGTCCGGCGCCTTCAAGGGGTAACCATGAGCACCACCACCAGCACCAGCACCACGCCCACCACGTCGGCGACCGTCGCAGCCCCGGTCGTCCCCACCACCGGCGCGCTCACACCGCTCGGCCTCGACGAGGTGCGCATCACCGACGGCTTCTGGGCCGACCGTCAGCGGGTCAACGGCACGGCGACGCTGCCGCACGTCGAGCACTGGCTCGAGCGGGAGGGCTGGCTCCGCAACTTCGACCTCGCCGCCGCCGGCACGCTTCCCGAGGGCCGCCGTGGACGCGAGTTCGCCGACTCCGAGGTCTACAAGTACCTCGAGGCCGTCGCGTGGGAGCTCGGACGGCTCGGCGGTGACGACGCGCTCGAGTCGCGGTTCCGCGCGATCGTCGACCGGGTCGCCGCCGCGCAGGAGGCCGACGGCTACCTGAACACCCGCTTCGGTCGCCCGGGGCAGGGTGAGCGCTGGTCGGATCTCGAGTGGGGGCACGAGCTGTACTGCCTCGGCCACCTCTTCCAGGCGGCCGTCGCCCGGGAGCGGACCAGCCCGGGGTCCGACGACGGGCTCCTCGGGATCGCGACGCGGGCCGCGGACCGCATCTGCGAGGTCTTCGGCACCGACGGCATCCAGTCCGTGTGCGGGCATGCCGAGGTCGAGGTGGGGCTCGCGGAGCTGTCACGGGTGACCGGCGAGCCACGCTATCTCGAACTCGCGTCGCTGTTCGTCGAGCGTCGCGGCACCGGCGTGCTCCAGGACATCGAGTGGGGCCGCGCGTACTTCCAGGACGACGTGCCGATCCGCGAGGCGGAGGCGTTGCGGGGCCACGCGGTCCGCGCGAACTACCTCGCGGCCGGCGCCACCGACATCGCGGTCGAGCACGGCGACGACGGCCTGCTCGACGCGCTCCGCGGCCAGTGGGACCGGACGATCGCCCGCCGCACCTACCTGACCGGCGGTCAAGGCTCGCACCACCAGGACGAGGCGTTCGGCGAAGACTTCGAGCTGCCGTCCGACCGCGCCTACTCCGAGACCTGTGCCGGCATCGCGTCGATCATGTTCAGCTGGCGGCTGCTGCTCGAAGACCGCGACGTCCGGTACGCCGACCACATCGAGCGCATCCTCTACAACGTCGTCGCGACCTCGCCGTCGGCCGCCGGCACCGCGTTCTTCTACGCCAACACCCTGCACCAGCGTACGCCGGGGGAGTCGAGCCCAGACGACGAGGTGTCACCGCGCGCGTCGTCCTCCGAGCGTGCGCCCTGGTTCGACGTGTCGTGCTGTCCACCGAACGTGGCCCGGACACTCGCGAGCCTGGCGGCGTTCGTCGCCACGAGCGACGACCACGGCGTGCAGATCCATCAGTTCGCATCGGCGACGATCGACACGGTCATCGGCGGCGAGCAGGGCGGGCGGTTCCGGGCCGAGCTCGTGACCGACTACCCGCGGTCCGGCGTCGTCACCGTGCGCATCGTGGAGGCGCCGAGCGGACCGGTGGCCGTCTCGCTCCGGGTGCCGTCGTGGGCTGATGACGCGGTGGTGGCCGTCCGGCCCGTGGACGGTGCATCCGTGGATCGTGCCGTCGCCCCCGGTTACGCCGACGTCGAGCGGTCCTTCGTCCCCGGTGACGTCGTGGAGCTCAGGTTCAGCGTCCGTCCGCGGGTCACCCTGCCGGATCCCCGCGTGGACGCCATCCGTGGCAGCGTCGCGATCGAGCGCGGACCCGAGGTCTACTGCGTCGAGTCGGTGGACCTCCCGGGCGGTGACGAGGCGATCGCGCGCATCGAGGTGGCGGAGGGTGTCGTCCCCGTCGAGGACGCGGACGGTCGGCTGTCGATCGAGCTGCGTGCGCGGAGTCTCGTCGACAGCACTTGGCCGTATGGTGACACCTTCGTCGCGGCGGCTGCCGACGAGACGTTCACCGCGAGCATCGCGCCGTACCATTCCTGGGCCGAGCGCGGGCCGTCCACGATGCGTGTCTGGATCCCGATCACCCGGGCGTGAGGGTCGGGCGCGTCATACTGGTGTCCCGTCGACCAGCGATCCGGAAGCAGCCATGACGTATCCTCCGAACCCTCAGGGCCCCTCCGGCCAGCCGCAGGGCGGTCAGCCGCAGTACGGCCAGGCACCCTACGGTCAGCCGCAGTACGGCCAGGCACCCTACGGCCAGCCGCAGTACGGCCAGGCACCCTACGGCCAGCCGCAGTACGGCCAGGCACCGTACGGTCAGCCGCAGTACGTCGCGCCCCCGCCCCGGGGTGCCAGCTCGCCGGACGACCTGACCCTGCCGCTCTACGGGGCGACGTTCCGCCAGGCCACCAAGCGGTTCTTCAAGCAGTACGCGAACTTCTCCGGGCGCGCGTCGCTCAGCGAGTACTGGTGGAGTTCGCTGCTCACGACGATCCTGATCCTCATCCCGACGCTGCTCGTCATGGTCGGTGCCATCATGACCGGTGTCGCCGCGGCGACGGCTGCCCAGGAGCAGGACCTCTCTGGTGGCAGCTACGACTTCGCGGAGCCTGGACCGATGGAGTTCGGCATGCGCGCGCTTCTCATCCTCGGGGTGATCCTGCTGCTCGTCGTGTGGTTCGCCATCCTCGTGCCGAGCCTGGCGATCACCTGGCGGCGCCTGCACGACGCGAACTTCCCCGGCCCGTACTACTTCTTCACGCTCGTCCCCTCGATCGGGAGCGTCATCATCCTGGTCCTCGTGCTGCTTCCGTCGAAGCCCGAAGGGCAGCGCTTCGATCGTCCCGCGCAGGTGTCGTCCGGGCGCTGACGCGCTGTTCACTGCGGAAGGTCGGCGACCTTCCGCAGCAGGACCTCGCGCTCGCGGTCGTTCGCGGCGAGGTGCGCGGCGGTCCGGAGTTCCGAGCGCGCCTCCTCGACGCGACCCAGTCGTGCAAGCAGTTCGCCGCGGACGCTCGGGATGAGGTGCGACCCCCGGAGCGACGCATCGTCGGTGAGACCGTCGACGATGCGGAGCGCCGTCGCCGGGCCGGTCGCCATCGACACCGCGATCGCGCGGTTGAGTTCGACGACCGGATTGGGCGCGATCCGTCCGAGTGCCTCGTAGAGGATCACGATCTGCTCCCAGTCCGTCGCCGCCACGCTCGGAGCGACCGAGTGGCACTGCGCGATGGCCGCCTGCAGCGCGTAGGCGCCGCGACCCCGGCCGAGGGCGTCGGCGCGGCTGAGCGCCGCCGTCCCACGGACGATCTGCGCCCGGTCCCAGCGCTCGCGGTGTTGGTCGGCGAGCAGGATCGCGGAGCCGTCGGGTGCGACGCGGGCGGCGAAGCGTGAGGCCTGGAACTCCATGAGGGCGACGAGCGCGTGCGCCTCCGGCTCGCGGGGGACGAGCGCGACGAGGCGTCGGCCCAGCCGCAGGGCCTCGTTCGCGAGGTCGGCGCGGATCCAGTTCGGTCCGCTCGTCGCCGCGTACCCCTCGGTGAAGAGCAGGTAGACGACGCCGAGGACGGCCGACAGGCGCCGGGGCCACTCGGCCGGGTCCGGCGCCTCGAAGTGCACATTCGCCGCGGCGAGCGTCTTCTTGGCACGGGTGATCCTCGCCTGCACCGTCGGCACCGGGACGAGGAGCATCCGGGCGATCTCCGGGGTGGTGAGGCCGCTGACGACCCGCAGGGTCAGTGCCACCTGCGACTCCCGCGACAGCACCGGGTGGCAGGCGGTGAAGACGAGCCGCAGGACGTCGTCCCCGATCGGCTCCCAGTCGAGGTCGCTCGCCTGCTCCAGGTCACGGGCGAGCGAGCGGTACCGCTCGTCGAGTGCCGCTCGGCGTCGCCAGCCGTCGATCGCGCGACGCTTCGCCACCATCGTCAGCCACGCACCCGGGTTGCGCGGCACGCCGTCGCGAGGCCACTGCTCGAGGGCCTCCAGCAGTGCCTCCTGAGCGAGGTCCTCCGCCAGGCCGAGGTCGCCGGTCAGTTTCGTGAGGGTGGCGACGATCTGCGCGCTCTCGATCCGCCAGACGCTGTCGACCACGCGGCGGGCGGCCGCGTCGCCGTCCGCCGCGCCGGTGCCGGTCAGGTCGGCGTCGGTCATGTCCGTCTCGCGTCGGTCGTGCTCAGGCCGGGTCGGCCGCCGGCTTCGCCGCGCCCTCCTGCGCCCGCCACTCCTGCTCCTTCTGGAGGTACTCGTTGTCGGCGTGGTCGGCGAAGTCCGTCTCGTCGGTCATGCGACGCACCTCGATCTTGTTGCCGGGGCCGAGTGGGGCACGGCCGGCCCATTCGATTGCTTCCTCGCGCGTCGCGACCTCGATGGTCCAGAACCCGTTGAAGAGTTCGTGGAGTTCGCCGTAGGGGCCGTCGGTGACGATCGGGGCCTCGGTCGTGAACTCGACGACGGCTCCCTGCGCGGCGTCGGTGAGGCCGTCGCCGCCCACCATCACGCCGGCGTTGATCATCGACTCGTTGTAGGCGCCCATCGCGTTGATGACCGCTTCGAAGTCCATGTCCTCGAGCTTCTCGACGGACCCGCTGTTGCGCATGATGAGCATGTATTTCGACATCGTCTTCTCCTGTCGTCAGGGGCGCTGATCGCCCGCCTCACTCTGACGTCGAACGGCGAACACGGAAATCGACATCGCGGTCAGAATATCCTCGGCGGGTGCCCGATGGGGAGGGTGAACGGCTCGCGGCGGCCAGGTGTCCGGCGGGAGAACAGCGGCGGACGGAAGTTGTGGTTCACAGCCCAGGCAACAACTGTGGGTTGATACTGGGTCCATGGCAACTGAGATCGACCACGAAGAGATCATCCGTCAGCTCACCGAGAAGCTGAGCGACAAGTACTCGGGAGTCGATTCGGCTCGGATCGGCGCGCTCGTGCGCGAAGAGGTCAGCGCCCTCGCCGAGCGTCCCGTCCAGGATTACGTGACCGTCCTCGCCGAGCGTGCGGTCAAGAAGTCGCTGAAGCGCTCCGAGAAGTAACGGTCCCGCCACCGGCCGGACTACGGCCGGTCGGGTCTGCTCGTCAGCGCCTCGATCGAGACCACGATGACGATGCAGATGACGAGCAGGGTGAACACGTTCGGGTTCAGGGTCAGTCCGTAGACGACCACGGCGATCAGGATCAGGACGCCGATGATGACGATCGCGCGCAGCGGTGGTCTCCGCTTCGTCCGGTTCGGGTCTGACATGGTGCCCCCTCGCTGGTGGTCGGTCGAATCTCCAGACTATGAGTGCCCGGCCACCCGCGCGTCCAGGCTCAGTCGGTAGACTCACCCCGGGTACTTTTGTCGAGGAGTCGACAGAAGCGGTTCCGTGCCGTGTGAGACACGCGGGGAAGCGCCCGTCGGTGCCCGCCCGAAGCTACGAAGGAGTACCCATGAGCGCACCGTCCGTGCAGCTGTACACCGTCCGCGACGCCATCGCCGAGGACCTGCAGGGCGCCGTCGCCCGCATCGCCGAGATCGGTTTCACCAAGGTCGAGCCGTACGCGTTCGTCGAGCGCGCGGCCGAGTTCGAGACCGCCTTCGCTGCTGCTGGTGTCACGGCACCGTCCGGTCACGCGCCCGTCATCGACGCCGCCGACCCGGCGGTCGCGTTCGACGCGGCGTCGCGGCTCGGCATCGGGACGGTCATCGACCCGTTCATCCCCACCGATCGCTGGCAGACCGCCGACGACGCGGCGCGTCTCGCCGAGCGCGTCAACGAGCTCGCCGTCCAGGCGGCGGCGTCCGGCCTGAAGTTCGGGTACCACAACCACAACTGGGAGTTCTCGACCCACGTCGACGGGCGCCCGATCTTCGAGCTCTTCGTCGAGCAGCTGTCGCCCGAGGTCGTCCTCGAGATCGACACCTTCTGGTCGACGGTCGGCGGAGCTGACACCCCGGCGTTCCTCCGTTCGCTCGGTGACCGCGTGCAGTTCCTGCACATCAAGGACGGGATCATCTCCGGCGACATCGCCACCGCACTGCCGAGCAGCGAGAGCGCGCTCGTCGTGCCCGACGCGCTCGCCCAGGCGTTCGCGAACCAGCAGCCCGCGGGTCAGGGTCAGGTCGACATCCCGGCGATCCTCGCTGCCGCACCGCATGCGACCCGCGTCGTGGAGTTCGACGGCTACAGCAAGGAGATCTTCGGCGGCGTCGCCGAGTCTTACGCCTGGCTCGCCGAGAACGACAAGTAGGCGCGCACCTCGACAGGGTCGGTGACCGGGGTGGCTCGGTGACCGGGACGCCCGTTCCCTGAGCTGCGCGGCACTGAGCCTGTCGAAGTGTCGAAGGCCTCCCCGTGAACACCTGTTCTGGCCGTGGACGTGTGCTCGGGGCACTTCGACAAGCTCAGTGACCGGGGTTGGCTCGGTGACCGGGGTTGGTTCGGTGAGCGGGAGGCCCGTTCCCTGAGCCTGTCGAAGGGCCCGCGGGGAGTCGTTCTGTGGCTTTGGGCGTGTGCTCGGGGCACTTCGACAAGCTCAGTGACCGGGGTTGGTTCGGTGAGCGGGAGGCCCGTTCCCTGAGCCTGTCGAAGGGATCGCGGGGAGTCGTTCTGTGGCTTTGGGCGTGTGCTCGGGGCACTTCGACAAGCTCAGTGACCGGGGTTGGCTCGGTGACCGGGGTCGGCTCGGTGACCGGGGTCGGCTCGGTGACCGGGGCGCCCGTTCCCTGAGCCTGTCGAAGGGCCCGCGGGGAGTCGTTCTGTGGCCGTGGGCGTGTGCTCGGGGCACTTCGACAAGCTCAGTGACCGGGGCTGGCTCGGTGACCGGGGTCGGCTCAGTGACCGAGGTTGGCTCAGTAACCGAGGTTGGCTCAGTAACCGAGGTTGGTTCGGTGACCGAGGTTGGCTCGGTGACCGGGGCGCCCGTTCCCTGAGTCTGTCGAAGGGCCCGCGGGGAGTCGTTCTGTGGCCGTGGGCGTGTGCTCGGGGCACTTCGACAAGCTCAGTGACCGGGGTTGGCTCGGTGACCGGGGTCGGCTCGGTGACCGGGGCGCCCGTTCCCTGAGCCTGTCGAAGGGCCCGCGGGGAGTCGTGCTGTGGCCGTGGGCGTGTGCTCGGGGCGCTTCGACAAGCTCAGTGACCGAGGTCGGCTCGGTGAGCGGGAGGCCCGTTCCCTGAGCCTGTCGAAGGGCCCGCGGGGAGTCGTGCTGTGGCCGTGGGCGTGTGCTCTGGGCACTTCGACAAGCTCAGTGACCGAGGTTGGCTCAGTGAGCGGGGTTGGCTCGGTGAGCGAGGTTGGCTCGGTGAGCGGATTCCGCGCGGCTCGGGATCGACCATGATCGACGGATGCGCACGCACTCAGAACGGCGGGACCGCGTCCGGTTCCGTACGGTGTCGCTTGCCGTCGGGTGTGGTCCAGTCGAGGACGCCATCGGGTCGATGGTCGAGTGACCACCCGGGCAGATGCTTCAGCCGGTGGTGATGTCGGCAGACGCACGCCAGATTACCGACACTCGTCGTGCCGCCGTCGGCCCAGGCGACGGAATGGTCGAGATCGCAGGCCCGAGCCCGTCTCCCGCAACCCGGTGCGCGACACGTGACGTCGCGGAGGCGGACCGCTCGCTGCAGATCCGCCGGCACGCGGTACTGCTGCCTCCCGACCGAGACGACCGCACTCGTCTCCGGGTGGGTGAGCACCCTCGTCATCGAGGGCGCGTTGACCGCGAGCCGCGCCGCGGTCTCGGGGTCGATCGGGCCGTAGCCGTCGAGGATCGCCGGTGCCTCGCTGACTCCCAGGAGGCTGAGCACGGGCACGGTGAGGTTCACCGTGGGATGGATGTCGTCGAGTACCTCCACCGGCCGGGCGATCGGCGACCGCCGGCCCTGGTGGTCGGTCTGGTCGGCCGTGGTGACGCCGCTGATGCAGAGCGAGCCGAGTGCATCAGCGCGCAGCTGCTGACAGGTGCGGTCGTCGTCCGTCAGGTGGGCTGCACCGACGAGTGCGTCGAGTCGTTCTCCGATCGCGACGGCGACGGGTGCCGTGGTGAACAGGTGCACCCAGGCCATGCCGTCCGCCGCGGGTTCGATCTCCAAGCGTCGGTCGGCCTCCGACCGCGCCGCCCGCACGGTGATGGACTCCGGGTGCAGGCGCTCGCGGAGGGTGCGGGCCTGGTGCTGCAGCCGTGCGACGGTCGACTGTTCCGCGATGGGGAGGACCGTCTCGAGGAACACGGCCTGCCCCTGCACCGGGATGTCTTGGAGCTGATCGGTGATGGTCCGTGCGTGCCGGCTCGAGATGCGGCCGTCCTCCAGCGCGCGGAGGACATCCGGGGCATCGGCGACGAGCCGTTCGGCATCGCCGGTGGCTCGTTGCACGGTCAGCTCGGAGGCACGCGTCGCCATGGCGAGCGTGGCGCACGTGGAACGACGGATGAGCGCCTTCCGCTGAGCGGGCGTCTCGTCGTGCGACACGAGGCTGTCCGCCATGGCGTCGGCCAGGGTTGCTGACCTGGCGAGGAGACGAGCCTCCCGGGCGTCGAGCGCGGCACGCTCGCGCGCGATGGCAGTGAACTCGTCCGACAGTTCCGCGAGACGCGCTTCGAAGACGTCCACCGCGCGCAGCGGGAGCGTGGTGGAGGTCTCGGTCATGACTTCAGTCCACCACGGACCACTGACATTCGAGATGCTCAGTCGCTGCGCATGGACAGGCTCGGCGACCGAGAGGCGTGTGGAGCGGGGTCGCACTTCGACAAGCTCAGTGACCGGGTGTGTGGCTCAGTGACCGGGAACCTGGTCCCTGAGCTTGTCGAAGGGCGCGACTGGTGAGCGGAACCTGGTCCCTGAGCTTGTCGAAGGGCGCGATTGGCGAGCGGGCCCTGGTCCCTGAGCTTGTCGAAGGGTGCGACTGGTGAGCGGGCCCTGGTCCCTGAGTCTGTCGAAGGGCGCCCGAGCTCGGCCCCGCTCAGCCGCCGAGCGGGGTCCGGATCACGCGGAACGCACCCGCCGGGATGTCCACCGCACCCGAGACCACCGGCTCGCCCGTGAGCAACTCGACCGCACCGGTCGTCGTGAGTTGCGCATCCGCGTCGCCGTGGTTGATCGCGATCGTGAACGACGCCTCCTCACCCCAGCGGGTGACGACCTCCAGCCCGAGCGGCGGTACCGGCGGCGCGTCGACGCCTGCCTGCTCCAAAGCTCCGGACAGCAGCTCCGACAGCCCGGCCTCGTCGAGCTTCGTGGAGACGTACCAGGCGGTCCCGGCGCCGAACCGGTTGCGGGTCACCGCGGGCTGACCGGCGGCGGGGCCGGTGACGTAGCTCGACACGGCCTCGGCGCCCTCGAGCACGATGTCGTCGCTCCAGCTCGAACCGGTCCGTCCGTCGTCCAGCTGGACGGTCTCGCCCTCGTGCAAGGGCAGGAACTCGGGGACCGAGAGGCCCAGCACGCGACGGAACGCTCCCGGTGCGCCACCCTCCCAGACGGCGTCGTGCTCGTCGACGACGCCCGAGAAGTACGACACGACGAACGCACCGCCGCCCTCGACGTAGGCGGTGACGTTCTCGGAGGTCTCGCGATCCGCCAGGTAGAGCGACGGGGCGAGGACGAGGCGGTAGCCGCTCAGGTCGTCGTGCGGGTGCACGAAGTCGACGGTGACGCCAGCGCGCCAGAGGGCGGCGTAGTAGGCCTCGACACGCTCGCGATGGTCGAGCTCGACCGACGGGCGCCATTCGAGGTCCTGGGCCCAGAACGACTGCACGTCCCAGAGGATCGCGACCTCACTCCGCACCCGCGAGCCCACCAGTTCGTCCAATTTGCCGAGGTCGTGACCGAGCGCCGTGACCTCACGCCAGATGCGGCTCTCCGTGCCGGCGTGGGGGAGCATCGCCGAGTGGAACTTCTCCGCGCCGTACCGCGAGGCGCGGAACTGGAAGTAGAGGATCGCGTCGGCCCCGCGCGCCAGGTGGCTGGCACTGTTGCGGGCGAGCTCGCCGGCGCGCTTCGCGATGTTGCGCGGCTGCCAGTTCACCGCCGAGGTGGAGTGCTCCATGAGGATCCACGGGTCGCCGCCGGCGAGCGAGCGGGTGAGGTCCGAGTCGAGCGCGAGCAGGATGTGGTTGTCCTCCCGCTCGGCGACGAGGTAGTAGTCGTTCGCGACGATGTCGACCTCGCGGCTCCAAGCCCAGTAGTCGATCGATCGGCAGTTGGTGGCCATGAAGTTCGTCGTCACCGGGGTCTCCGGTGCGTACCGCTTGATGATGTCGCGCTCGGCGACGTAGCACTCGAGCAGGGTGTCCGAGGTGTAGTGGGCGAAGTCGAGTCGCTGCGTCTGGTTGACGACGGAGGCCGAGACGCGCGGTGCGTCGATCTCGTCCCACTCGCCGTAGTCCTGGCCCCAGAATCGGGTGCCCCAGGCGGCGTTGAGCGCTTCGATCGAGCCGTAGCGCCGCTGCAACCACGCCCGGAAGGCGAGCACCGAGCCGTCGGAGTAGTCCTCGCTGATCGGTGCGCCGTACTCGTTGTGCACGTGCCAGAGGACGACGGCCGGGTGCGATGCGTAACGGGCGGCGAGCTGCTCGGTGATCGCGGCTGCAGCGCGACGGTAGGCGGGGGAGCTGGGGCTCGCGATGCCGCGTGAGCCGTGGCCGAGTCGTAGTCCCTCGCGGGTGACCGGGTGGGCCTCGGGGTGGCGCTTCCAGAACCAGGCCGGTGGCACCGTCGTCGGCGTCGCGAGGTCGACCGAGATGCCGGCCTCGTGCAGGAGCCCGATGATGTCGTCGAGGAAGCTGAAGTCGTACTCGCCCTCCCGCGGTTCGAGGACCGCCCAGGAGAAGATCCCGACGCTCACGAGGTCGACGCCGGCCGACTGCATGAGGGCGATGTCCTCGAGCCAGGTCTCCCGCGGCCACTGCTCGGGGTTGTAGTCGCCGCCGTAGCGGAGGCCGGTGGTGCCAGGGATCCAGGTGGCCCGTGCGGTGAGCGGGTTGAGCTCGATGGTCATGCTGCGTCTCCTGTGACTCAGTGGGCCGAGAGCGGATCCATACGATCGCCTGGCTGTGTGCGCTCCCAGTTCTATCACAGACCCGAGAGACATGTTTCGCTCGATTTTCGATGTTGACAACGCGAATCGGTTGTGAATAACTGTAACCGCTCACAGGTACAACGACGTTCTCCATCGAAGCGTCGCTGCCCCGCACCAGAGCGCCCCAGCTTTCGACAAGGAGGACGAATGCGCAGCACGCTTCGCCACATCGGCATCGCCACGGTCGCCACGACGGCCCTACTGCTCTCCGGATGCTCGGCATCCTCGGGCGGCACGGAGTCCGGCCCCGTCAAACTCACCTACTGGGCCTGGGCGCCCAACCTCGAGCAGGTCGTCGAGCTGTGGAACGAGGACCACCCCGACATCCAGGTGGTCGTGCAGAAGCAGGACGGTGGCGACCCCGCCATCACCAAGCTGCTCACGGCGATCAAGGCCGGCAGCGGCGCTCCCGACCTCATCCAGGCCGAGTACCAGAAGATCCCGACGCTCGTCGCGTCCGATGCGCTCGCCGACATCTCGAAGCAGGGCGCCGCCGATCTCAAGGACGACTTCTCCGACGGCGTGTGGAACTCGGTCACGCTCGGTGGCGACGCGGTCTACGCCGTCCCGCAGGACTCCGGCCCGATGATGGCCTACTACCGCACCGACATCCTCGACAGCCTCGGCCTCAGTGTGCCGACGACGTGGGACGAGTACGCCGAGGTCGCCCGCGCCGTGCACCAGGCCGACCCGACGAAGTACCTCGGCACCTTCTCCGCGAACGACGCCGGCTGGTTCGCCGGACTCGCGCAGCAGGCGGGTGCATCGTGGTGGTCGATCGACGGCGACAGCTGGGGGGTCGACATCGACGCCGGCCCGACCGAGCAGGTCGCTTCCTACTGGGGCCAGCTCGTCGAGGAGGGCGCGATCGACAACAAGCCGATGTACACGCCCGAGTGGAACGCCGGCCTGAACGACGGTTCGCAGGTCGGTTGGATCTCCTCCGTCTGGGCGCCCGGCGTCCTCGGCGGGAACGCCCCCGACACGGCCGGCAAGTGGACCGCGGCCGAGCTGCCGCAGTGGGACGCATCCAAGCCCTCCAACGGCAACTGGGGTGGGTCGTCCACCGCGGTGACCACGCAGTCGAAGCACGCCGAGGCCGCCGTCGAGTTCGCCACCTGGTTGAACACCGACCCGAAGGCCGTCGCCGCGCTCGCCGACGTGTCCGGGGTCTACCCGGCTGCGACGAAGGTCGCCGCCGACGCCCTCACCACGTCGCCCGAGTTCTTCAGCCAGCAGAGCGACTTCTACGACATCGCGTCGAAGGCCTCCGAGACCGTCGCGCCGTTCACCTACGGCCCGAACGTCAACGTCGCCTTCAGCGCCTACAACGACGAGTTCGCGAAGGCGGCCGAGGCTAAGACCGCGCAGGCGTTCTCCGACGCCGTCGCCGCGATGCAGTCCATCACCATCGACGACCTGAAGAAGAGCGGCTTCTCGGTCGAGTAGTCCCACGGGGCCGGCTCGCCGAGCCGGCCCCGACCGCGTTCCCGCCCTCGACCCAAGGAATCGGCATGGCTGCACCATCCGCGCTGGACACGATCCGGCCCACCCAGGATCCGCCGACAGGCTCGCGCCCGCCGGCCCGACCGCGCAAGAACCTGAAGAGTCGGGTGCTCATCCCGTACGCGATGCTCGCCCCCGGCATCATCCTGTTCCTCGTGTTCATGGCGGCGCCCATCGTCTACACGCTGTTCCTGAGCTTCCAGAAGAAGCAGGTCTCCGGTCTCGGCCTCGGCTCCGGGGCGCGCACGACCGCCTTCGCCGGCCTCGAGAACTACCTCGGTGCCTTCAACGACCCCGAGTTCGCGGCGAGTGTCGGACGAGTGCTGCTCTACGGCCTCATCCTCATCCCGTGCATGCTCGGACTGGCCCTGCTCTTCGCGCTGCTGCTCGACTCCCGTCGCACCCGGGCGGTCTCGTTCTCGCGCATCTCGATCTTCCTGCCCTACGCGGTGCCCGCGGTGATCAGCTCACTGCTCTGGGGCTTCCTCTACCTCCCGGCCGTGAGCCCTTTCTACGCGATCTTCGACAGCCTCGGCTGGGACGCCCCGGAGATCCTGTCCTCGGGGACCATCATCTTCGGCATCGCGAACATCGCCCTCTGGGGTGGCGTCGGCTTCAACATGATCGTCATCTACACCTCGCTCAAGGCCGTGCCGAGTGAGATCTACGAGGCCGCCCGCATCGACGGCGCGAGCGAGATCCAGATCGCACTGCGGATCAAGATCCCGATCGTCGCCCCCGCACTCGTCATGACGGCTCTGTTCTCGATGGTCGCCACCCTGCAGGTGTTCGCCGAGCCGACGACGTTGCGGCCGCTCACGAACAGTCTCTCCACGAGCTGGTCACCGCTCATGCTCGTCTACCGCGACGCGTTCACCCGCGACGACATCTACTCGGCCGCCGCGACCTCGATCATCATCGCCGTCGCCACCTTCATCGTCTCCTTCCTCTTCCTCCGGGTCGTGCAGAAGCGAGCCTTCGGTCAGGAGGACTGACACCATGACCACGCTTCGACTCGACCGACCCGCCGGTGCGCGACGCCGCGAACGCGCCGGCAGCACGACCATGCGCTCCGACCGGCCCAGCGGTATCTCGACGGGCATCCTCATCCTCGGCGCGATCTACTGCCTCTTCCCCGTCTTCTGGGTGCTCATGGCGTCCACGAAGAGCAGCGGCGAACTGTTCTCCACCTTCACCCTCGTGCCGAGCACCCATCTGTTCGACAACATCGTCGAGCTCACCCAGTACCGCGACGGACTCTTCTGGCGATGGATGGTCAACACGGCGCTCTACGCGGGCATCGGCGCGATCGCCTCCACCTGGGTCTCCGCGATCTCGGGCTACGTGCTCGCCAAGTTCGACTTTCCGGGTAAGCGCACCGTCTTCAGCATCCTGCTGATGGGCGTGCTCGTGCCGGGGGTCATCCTCGCGATCCCGCAGTACTTCCTGCTCGCGAACGTCGGGCTGACGAACACCTTCTGGGGTGTGCTCCTGCCGCAGATCATCAGCCCCTACGGCATCTACCTCGCCCGCATCTACGCGGCCGCAGCGGTGCCGACCGACGTCATCGAGGCGGCCCGGACAGAGGGCGCGGGCGAGTTCCGCATCTTCGGACGCATCGCGATGCCGATGATGCTGCCCGGACTCGTGACGATCTTCCTGTTCCAGTTCGTCGCCATCTGGAACAACTTCATGCTGCCGTACATCATGCTCGGCGACGACTCGCTGTTCCCGATCACCGTCGGCCTCAACGGACTGCTCAACCAGGGTGCCTCCGCGCCCGCGTTGTACACCCTCGTGATCACGGGTGCCCTGCTCGCCATCGTGCCGCTCATCCTGATCTTCCTCATCCTGCAGCGCTTCTGGCGGGTGGACCTCGCGGCCGGTGCCGTGAAGGCATGACCCGCTGTGGCCCGCGCGGCGGCAGCAGGAGCCGCCGCCGTCGCGTGCGAAGCCTCAGCACTAGGCTGACGGGATGACCACCGTCCCGTCCCGTCGGCGCCCGACGATCGACGACGTCGCGGAGGCCGCCGGTGTCTCCCGCGGCACGGTCTCACGGGTGCTGAACGGCGGGCGTTGGGTCAGCCAGGACGCGAAGGCGGCCGTCGACGCGGCCATCCGGAAGACCGGGTACCGCGTCAACCCGCACGCGCGGAGCCTGGCGACGAACCGCACCGGATCGGTCGCGTTCCTCCTCACCGAGGACCACCAGCTGCTCTTCGAGGACCCGAACTTCTCGATGCTGCTGACGGGTGCCGCGCAGGCGCTCGCCGAACGGCAGCTGTCGCTCGTGCTCATCATGGCGGGCAGTGCTGCCGAGCAGGAGCGCGCCCTCGCCTACATCGAGGCGGGTCACGTCGACGGCGTGCTGCTCGTCTCGGCGCACAGCGGGCAGCGGTTGATCAGCGACATCGTGGACTCGAAGGTCCCGGCCATCGCGTGCGGCATCCCGCTCGGGTTCCAGAAGCGCCTCGGGTATGTGGCCGCCGACGACCTCGAGGGCGCCCGGGAGATGGTGGCGCACCTGCGCGGCCTCGGTCGGGAGCGGATCGCGACGATCGCCGGACCCGAGGACACCCCGGGCGGTGTCACCCGGCTCGAGGGCTACCGGCTCGAACTCGGCGAGGCGTTCGACGAGCGGCTCGTCCGGCACGGCGACTACGGCCGCGCGAGCGGTGAGGCGGCGATGCGCGAGCTGCTCGAGGCCGACCCGACGATCGACGCCGTCTTCGTGGCCAACGACCGCATGGCCGCCGGCGCCATCGACGCTCTGCGAACCGCCGGCCGGCGCGTGCCGGAGGACGTCGCCGTCGGCGGCTTCGACGACTCGAGCATCGCGGTCGGCACCGATCCCGCCCTCACGACGATGCGCCAGCCGTTCGAGCGGATCAGCGCCGAGATGGTGCGCCTCCTCCTGCAGGTCATCGAGGGCGAGCGTCCCGCGGCGATCACGCTCCCGACGGAACTCGTGGTCCGCGACTCGGCGTAGGGCGGGCTTGTCCGGGACCTCCCCATTCCGGTCCCTGAGCCTGTCGAAGGGCGTGCGCAACCCCACGACGATCGGCGGTCGCTCGGTCAGGATGGAACCATGAGTGACCAGTCCGACACCACCACCCAGCCCGATCCCGACACCGTACCCGGCATCCCGGACGCGGAGTCGCTGGAACCGACGAAGCGCACCATCGCCATCCTCGGCGCCAACGGCGACCTGGCCAAGCGGCTCCTGATCCCCGGCCTCGGCGAGGTCGTCGACGCCGCCCGCGACATCTCGCTGCAGATCATCGGTGCCGCCCGCACGCCGCAGCCGAACGAGGAGTGGCGTGCGACCGTCCGCGCCAGCCTCGAGGGCGCCGGCATCGGCGCCCGGACCGTGGACGCGCTGGTGTCGACGACGGAGTTCATCCCGACCGACGCCTCCGACCCCGACGAACTGCGTGCACTGCTCGACGCCTGCACCGGCTCGCCGATCCTCTACATCGCGCTCCCACCGTCCGCCGGGCGCAAGGTCGCCGAGGCGCTCGCGCAGATCGACCTGCCGGACGACCTCCTCATCGCCATCGAGAAGCCCTTCGGCGACGACCTCGCCGACGCCCAGGCGCTCAACGCGGCGCTCGCCGACGTCGTGCCGGAGGAGCGTCTGTGGCGCATCGACCACTTCCTCGGCAACGCGACCGTCCTCGGGATGCTCGGCCTCCGCTTCGGCAACCGACTCCTCGAGGCGGGCTGGAACGCGGAACAGATCGAGAAGGTGGAGATCCTCTACGACGAGGAGCTGGGGCTCGAGGGGCGTGCAGCGTTCTACGACCAGACCGGCGCGCTCCGCGACATGCTGCAGAGCCACTTGCTCATGGTCCTCGCCCTCACCGCGATGGAGCGGCCGGACGCGGTGACGCCGACCGACGTCCACGACCGCATGGCCGAGGTCCTCGGCTCGGTGCGCCTGTGGAAGGACGATCCGTCGACCGCCCGTCGCGCCCGCTACACCGAGGGCCGGGTCGGCGACCGGCTCTTCCCCTCCTACGTGGACGAGCCCGACGTCGACGCCTCCCGCGAGACGGAGACGCTCGCACAGCTCCTGCTCCAGGTCGACACCCCGCGCTGGCAGGGGGTGCCGTTCGTCCTGCGCTCCGGCAAGGGCATCGGCGACCCGCGCCGCGAGGTCGCCGTGCACTTCCGCCGCTCGGCGGCGCCGACCGGACTGGACGCTCCCGACGGACACGCCGACACCGTCCTCCGGATGTCACTCAAGGGCGGCGCGGTGCACCTCGACCTCATCGTGACCGGTGCCGACGACGTCGACGGCCTGCGCCGGGTCGAGCTCGAAGCGGACCCCGGAGCCGCGACCCTGAGCGCCTACGCGCAGGTGCTCGCCGGGCTCCTCCAGGAGAACACGCTGCTGTCGGTGCGCGGCGACATCGCCGAGCAGTGCTGGCGCATCGTCACCCCGGTCGTCACCGCGTGGGCCGCTGGCGAGACGCCCCTCGAGGAGTACGAGGCGGGGAGCGCTGGTCCGACGGACTGGTGACCGGGTCCTGACGCACTGCTGACCGCCTGACACGAGACGACCCGCGCCGAATGATCGGCGCGGGTCGTTTCGTACCGTGGGCGGTTACGCCGACGGCTTCAGGACGACCTTGATGCAGCCGTCCCGGTGCCGTCAGGTCACGCCGAGAAATGCAGCTACGCCGACGGCTTCAGGACGACCTTGATGCAGCCGTCCTCCTTCTTCTGGAACGTCTCGTACATCGCCGGAGCTTCGGCGAGCGGCACCCGGTGGGTCGCGAGGTCGAGCACGCCGAGCGGGTCGGTGCTGTCCTCGACGAGGGGGAGCAGCGTCGGGATCCAGCGGGCGACGTTGCACTGACCCATCCGGAGTGACACCTGCTTGTCGAACATCGACTTCATCGGCATGATGTCCGCCTCACCGGCGTAGACGCCGCTCAGGGACACGACGCCGCCACGGCGGACGAGCTCGAGTGCGGTGTGCAGGGCGGCGAGCCGGTCGATGCCGGCGTGCTCCATGGCCGGTCGCGCGATCGCGTCGGGCAGCACGCCGACGGCCGTCTGCGCCGCAGCCGCGATCGGTGAGCCGTGGGCCTCCATGCCGACGGCGTCGACGACCCCGTCCGGGCCGCGCCCGCCGGTGGCGTCGCGGAGCTCAGCGACCACGTCGTCGGAGAGGTCGAGTGCACGGATGCCGTGGCGCTCGGCGAGGGCGCGGCGCTCCGGCACCGGGTCCACGGCGAAGACCTCGAGACCGCGGTGCTTGGCGATGCGAGCCGCGAGCTGGCCGACCGGGCCCAGGCCGAGCACGGTGATCGAGCCGCCGTCCGGCACCTCGGCGTACTCGACGCCCTGCCAGGCGGTCGGGAGGATGTCGCTCAGGTAGAGGTAGGACTCGTCGGGCAGGTCGCGACCGACGACGATGCAGTTCGCGTCGGCGAGCCGCACCTGCAGGAACTCGGCCTGTCCGCCCGGGACCTGACCGTAGAGTTTCGTGTAGCCGTACAGGGAGGCGCCGCTGCCGTGCTCCTTCACCTGTGTCGTCTCGCACTGCGACTGCAGCCCGTTGCGACACATGAAGCACTCGCCGCACGCGATGGTGAACGGGATGACGACCCGGTCGCCGACCGCGACGCGGGTGACCTCGGAGCCGACGGCTTCGACGACGCCCATCGTCTCGTGGCCGAGCACGTCGCCGCGGTCGAGGAACGGGCCGAACAGTTCGTAGAGGTGGAGGTCGGAGCCGCAGATGGCTGCCGAGGTGACACGGATGATCGCATCGGTGGGGGCGGTGATCGCGGGGTCCGGGACGGTCTCGACCGACACCGACCGGCGACCCTGGTACGTGAGTGCGCGCATGGATGCTCCTTCGTCGTTGTCCTTCCACCCTGCGCCTCCCGGGCGTCGAACGGTCGGGGGTGGACCTTCCGGCGGAGGGCTGGTACGCGCTCAGTGTGCCGCGTCGGTGGCCACGCGCTGGAGGCTGGTGAGCACCGACCGGACCGCGGACCGTGCCATCGCCTCCGGTCTCGCCAGGACGTCGACGTGTCGGACGAGGACCGCGCCGGCGACCGGTCGGAGGACCATGCCGTCGACGGCCAACGGGGCCGCCGTGGTGCGCGGCATGACGGCGATCGCAGCCCCCGTGCGGACGACCTGGGCGGCGACCGAGAACTCGTTGATGCGGTGGTCGATCCGCGGTGCCCGGCCGCTCAATGCGCCCAGATGATGGAGGACGCCGGCGAGCGGGAAGCCCTCGTGCGTGGAGATCCAGCGTTCGTCGCGCAGATCCTCCGGTCGCAGCTCCGACCGCGCCGCGAGCGGATGCGCCTCGTGCATCGCGATGTCGAGGGGTTCGACGAGCAGCGGCGTCACGACGAGGCGGTCGAGCGGCCAGGCCGGCTCGTGCGGGAGCCGGTGGGCGATGACGAGGTCGTAGTCCGCCGTGAGACCGGCGAACCGGTCCTGCGCGACGTCGGCGTCGGCGAGGATGAGCCGCGGAACCGGACCGGTCGCATCGACTCCGGGGATCGGGCCGCTCGCGAGCAGCGGTCCGAAGAACGCCAGCCCCGCGCTGTGGAACGCGGAGACGCTCACGGGGCGCTGCTCGTGTTGGAGGAAGGAGTCCACGGCGTCCCTGGCCTCGGCGAGAGCCTCCTCGACGCGCGCGGCGGCGACCGCGAGGGCTTCGCCGGCCTCCGTGAGGACGAGGCGACGCCCGTGCTTCTCGGTGAGCGGCACCGGCATGGTGGCCTGCAGTGCGGCGAGCTGCTGCGACACGGCTGAGGCACTGACATGCATGGCTGCAGCGACCGCGGCGACGCTGCCACGGTCACCGAGTTCGCGGAGGAGGCGGAGGCGCGCGGGTTCCATAAGCGTTTCCTTCATCGTCGATCCAGACACTGGCTGTTGTTCTATCGTGTCCGTCTCCTGGAGAGTAGCGGCATGGCCCGCCGCGCACCCTCCGAACTCATCGTCGACGTGCTGCTCGTCGGGGTCGCAGCGGTGTGGGGCGCCAGCTTCCTCGCGGCGAAGGACCTCGCGGCCGTCACCGGTGTGCCGGCCGCGGTCGCCCTGCGCTTCCTGGTGGCGGTGATCGCCATCGGGCTCATCTGCCTCGTGCGACGGGAGCGGCTCCCGCGCGGACGGGGCCTGCTGATCGCGGCGGCGCTCGGCTGCTCGCAGGCCGCGATCATCGGCCTCGAGACGTGGGGCGTGCACCTGACCTCGGCGACGAACGCCGGTTTGCTCATCAGCCTCGCGCTCGTCATGACACCGGTGCTCGACGGTGTTGCATCGCGGTCCTGGCTCCCGCGGTCCTACTTCGTCGCCGCGGTCGCAGCCGTGGTCGGTGTCGCGCTGCTCGTGTCGGACGGCGGTCTCCGCGCCCCCACGGCGGGCGACGCGCTCGTGATCGCCGCCGCAGTCGTCCGCGCGGTGCACGTGACGTCGAGTGCGCACCTGACGAGAGGTCGCAGCGACAGCACGCTCGGCGTGGTGTTCGTCCAGATGCTCGTGTGCGCCGGGGCGTTCAGCCTCATCGCCGGTGACGGGCTCGCGGCAGCTGTCACGCTGCTCGATCTGCGTGGCTGGTTGGACGTGCTGTTCCTCGGTCTGCTGTGTTCCGTGTTCGCGTTCGTCGTCCAGCTGTGGGCGGTGCGGCGGACCTCGGCCTCGCGCGCCAGCATCCTCATGGGGACGGAACCCGTCTGGGCGCTCCTCGTCGGCGTGCTCATCGCGGGGGAGGTGATCGGACCGCTGGGTGCGCTCGGTGCGGCGCTGATCATCGTGGCGAGCTATGTCGGCCAGGCGATCGAACGCCGCCACCGCGCGCGGACGACCGGGAACGCGCCGACCGTGCAGCAGGAGCCGGCGCCCGTCTGACGCCTCGCCGCTGGAACCCGGTCACCGTGTGGCTGCGGCGCCCTCTTCGATCCGGCACACGCGGACGTCGATCTCGTGGATCGCCGTCCCCTCCATCGACGTCGCGAGCACTCCGCGGATCGCATCGCCGACGAGACGGAGGGTCGCCGGGACCGGAGCCCCATCGGTCACGCCGATCGTCGCGCCGATCGTCAGCGCGCCGTCGGCTCCACGACCGACGGCCACCTTCGTCGGCTCCTCGTCGTCACGACCGACCGCATCGGCGACGGACCTCAGGACCGCACGGATCGGCGACCCGGACGCGTAGACCGTCGTGACCCCCGGTGTCGCGGCGACGACGGCGGTGAGCTGCTGCGAGAGTGCGGCATCGGTGTCCATCAGGAGTCCTCCGGCCGGGCGACGCGCTGCGTGTGGATGTCGATGATCGTGACGTCGACGGCGACCACGTTGAGCTCGGTGTGCGTGGCCAGTTCCGCGACGACGCGATCCCGGATGAGCTGCGACAGCCGTTCGAGGTTGTTGCCGAACGCGGCCGAGGCGGTGATCGCCACCGTGACGGGCGCGTCCAGGGTCGTCACATCGCCGTCGAGGCGGACCCGACCGACGATGACCCCGCCGACGCTGTCGCCCACCCCGCGGATCAGGGTGCGGACGGAGCCCTCCGTGATGCGCAGGTGCACCTCGGGGTCCGGATGCCTGAGCGGGATGTCCCGACCGGCGTGCGCCTCGAGCGAGATGTTCTGGAGGACCGCGTGCATCCAGGAGCGGTCCTGCTCGGAGTGCGTCGCCGCCTCCGACTTGAGCAGCGCCCAAGTCTGGGTGCGCAGCCGGAGCAGGGCGTCGAGCGCGAGTTGGCAGCCTGGGGAGGCTTCGATGTCGGGGTCGAGGGGCTCGCGGCCGCTGTCGAGGTAGTCGGAGAGCTCGTCGATGGTGTGCCCGTCGAGGTCGGCACCGGCCAGGCCGTCGAGCATGGACTCGTGGTCGTCGTCGCTCATCGCCACACCTCCATCTCCCGCAGCACGGTCTGTCTGGCTCGCGCGAGTTGGCCGCGCACCGTCGACGCCGGGACTCCGAGCGACTCGGCGATCTCGACGTAGGACAGCCCGCCCGTCTCCTTGAGCATCCAGCACTCGCGCTGCATGGCGGGCAGTCGGTCGAGGACCGATGCGAGTGCGCTCATCTGCATGCGCACCTCGACGACCCGTTCCGGGGACTGATGGGACGGGGCGGGGGCATTCCAATCCTCGATCTCGCTGTGTTCGCGGCGGCGTCTGATGCGGTCGATCGCCCGGTTCGAGACCATGCGCATCAGCCAGGACTTCACCGCGTTCGGGTCGTTCAGTCGGTCCAGCTGGCCCCACGCCTGGATGAGGACGTCCTGCACGACGTCCTCCGCCTCCGACTGGTTGCCCAGCACGCGGACGGCGTAGGCGCGCATGAGGGAACCGTGCCGGAAGACGAGGACCTCGAAGGCGGTGGCGTCTCCGTCGGCTGCACGCTCGGCGAGGATGCCGTCCGGGAGGACCTCGAGCGAGCGCTTCACGGTGTGGTTAGAGGACGGCGAACGCGGTGAAGGCGACGGCGGTCGCGGACACGATCGCGGACGCGGCGACCGCGGCGACGTACGGAAACTGGAGCGTCTTCGCCGGGCCGTTCTCCACCGCCTCCTTGGCGCGGAGCAGGGAGACGAAGACCCCGAGGTCCTTACCGGTGCTCGAGGCGGCGACGAAGCGGCCGTCCCGGAACTCGACCATGCCGGCGTACTCGCCGTCGACCGAGGCGACCCAGAGGGTCGCGTCCGGCTCAGCCCAGGCGACCGTGGTCGTCGTGCCTCGCTCCAACACCGTGCTCATGACTGCTCCTTGCTCAACGTTCGTGTTGTTAGAGAATCTAGTTATTCATGCGTCTGCATGTACCCCACTTGACATCGGGATCCGGACTCCGCTAGACAACCTCGTTACGAGAACGACTACTGTTGGATTTCATGACCGCCCAAGCCGTTGACGCCCAGCACTACTGGTACGAACAGGACGAGCATGAGCGAGGCCGCCGCATGCTCGAGGCCATGCGTCTCTACCGTGCCGCTGAGGCAGCCATGCGTCGTCGGACGCGCGACGAGATGCACATGGGGGAGAACGACCTCCTCGCGCTGCGGTTCATGCTGCGCGCCAAGCAGGAGCACCGCCTGGTCAGCCCCACGGATCTCGGTGCCTACCTCGGCATCAAGACCTCATCGGTCACGGTCATGCTCGACCGCCTGGAGGCGGCGGGTCACGTCGTCCGTCGGCCGAGCGAGACCGACCGTCGCCGCGTCACCGTCTCGACCACCGACTTCGCCGACTCGGAGGTCCGCAAGACGCTCAGTCACATGCACCACCGCATGATGGGGGCGACCACCGGGATCGAACCGGAGGTCGCTGCGGGCATCGTCGACTTCCTCGACCGCATGCGCGAGGCTGTCGACTCGATCGACCGCACCGAGCCCGAGGGGCAGCCGCAGCACTGAGCCGTGGCTCGAGGTGGAACAGCGAGGCGGGCCGCACGGTCTGATCCGTGTGACCCGCCTCCGAATGTCTTCGACGATTTCGACCGCGCGCTGCGGGCCCTCCAGGCACCGCTCGAGCCGACTCTCAGAAGTCCCCGACCTTCGATGATCCGATGGTAATCGAGCACGTGTCGGACGGCCGATGCTTGAACGGTCGGATCGCTTGTGCTACTCGGGATCGTGCCGGTTGCCGTGCCTCAGTTGTCGGCGGCCAGCTCCGGGTGGTCGGTCTCCGGCATGAGCTCGAGCCCCGCCGGCGTGTAGGTGCGGTCGAGCATGGCCTGCAACCAGGCGCGGTTGAGCGCGACCGGGCGGGAGCCGGTGAACCGGAAGACGATGGGGACACCGGTCTCGATCCAGATCGCGTAGCGGCCCGAGCCGTGCGCGGGGTCGATCGTCCACGAGAGGAGGAACGCCTCACCCTTGCGGAGTTTGGAGACGACGACCATCTGCACATGGGCGAGGGTCCGGTCCTCGAGTTCGAGTGCTTCGTTCCCGTACCGCAGCGTTCCCATGTTCCCCAGCCCCCTGTCGTCGTGTGAGCGGTGGATCACCGCGCTGACGATTCTGGCAGTTCCCGTCCGTGAGCTGCGAACCCGAGGGGTGGGAGCGCCGGTCAGTCGGCGTCGAGGACGGCGTCGAGGAGGCCCGGGAACCGGGTGTCGAGGTCGTCACGCCGCAGGGTGAGCGTGCGGTGGCGACCGTTCGGCTCGTTCCGGATGACGCCGGCCTCGCGGAGCACCTTCATGAGGTGGGACTTCGTCGACTTCGGGATCGTGGGGTCGAGGGCGGTGCAGTTCGCGGCGTCCATCGGGCCGTCCCGGAGTTGCCGAACCATCTCGAGTCGGTCGGGATCGCTGAGCGCGAAGAGCACGGCCGGCAGCTCGATCGCCTCGCGGTCGGGGTGCGTGAGATCGGCTGGTGCAGGCATGGTTCGATAATAGTTGAACAATCAGCGGAAAGCGCGTATCGTCCAATCGTTCGACATTTTTGGAACCAAAGGATGCCCGCCCCGTGCAGACGACGACCCCGTCACCCCAGACCCGACCCGTGCCCACCGCGGCCGCCGGCGCGCCCGTGCTGCCGCGTCGTCGCTTCGGCTTCGTCCTCGCGGGGCTCGGCAGCACGCTCATGCTCGCCGGCGCCAGCGCTCCGTCACCGTTCTACCCGGAGCTCCAGGAGCGGCTCGGCATCGGCCCGATCGGTGTCACCATCGCCTTCTCGGCCTACGCGCTCGCCCTGCTCGTCGCGCTCCTCACGATCGGCTCGGTCTCGGACCACCTCGGACGCCGCCCGGTGATCACCGCAGGGTTCGTCGTGCTCGCCGCGAGCATGCTGCTCCTCTGGCACGTCGACTCCGGAGCACTGCTGTACCTCGCCCGCGTGCTCCAAGGTCTCGCCAGTGGGGCACTGCTCTCCACACTGTCGGCGACCATCATCGATCTGGCCCCGCCCGAGCGCCCACGTGCGGCGACCCTGCTGAACGCCATCGCACCGATGATCGGTCTCGCCTCCGGCACGATCCTCGCGGGCGTCCTGCTGCAGACGGTCGCCGACCCGTCGAGCTGGACGTTCCTGCCGCTGGCGATCTCCTACCTGCTCATCGCGGCGTCCATCTGGATCGTGCCGGAGACCTCCGCCCGCGCTCCCGGATGGGCCCGCGCCATCCGACCTCGCGCAGCCGTCCCCGTCGACGCCCGACGGTTGTTCGTCGTGAGCATCCCGATCGTCCTCGGTGGGTGGGCGACCGGCGGGCTGTTCCTCTCCCTCGGGCCGAGCATCATGCACACGGAGCTCGGCGTGGACGGCCAGCTCGGAGGGGCGCTCCTCATCGGGCTGCTGCCGGCCGCGGGAGCCGTCGCCGCCGCGGTGCTCCACCGTCGCCGACCCGTCGTCGCGGCCGTCTACGGGGCGTCCGCACTGTCCGCCGGGACCGTCCTCCTGCTCGTCGCGCTGATCCTCGGGTCGCTCCCGATCGCGGTGGTCGCCGTCGTGATCGCCGGCACCGGCTTCGGCACGGCGTTCATGGGCACGATCGCCTCGCTCGTCCCGCTCGCGCCGGCCGACGAACGCGCTGAGCTCTTCGCCGCGCTGTACATCGTCGCCTACCTGTCCTTCGGGGTCCCGGCCGTCATCGCGGGTCTCCTCGCCTCGGCCATCGGGCTCCACGCCACGGTCCTCGGCTACGGCACGGTCGTCGCGATCGCCGCGGGCACGGCCGCCGTGGTGCGCGCCCGATCAGCGCGCTGACGGCTTCAGCGCGCTGACGGCCCCTCGGCGAGGCGATCGAGGAGGGTCGACGCGCGGTAGGGGATGACCTCGATGAGTGAGACCTTCGTGTTCGTCCGGACCACGCCCGGAGCCGCGAGCAGCACGCCGGCGATGCGGTGCAGGTCCTCCGTGTCGTGCGCGACGACCTTCGCGAAGAGGTCGGCGTCTCCGGTGGTCGCGTGCACCTCGACGATCTCCGGGATCGACTCGAGGGCCGCATAGGCCTCCATCGCGAGGTCCTGGCGGATGGAGATCTCGATGAACGCGGTGAGCGGGTAGCCCAGCGCCGACAGTCGCACCCGGCGACTCGGGGCGGCCAGTGCACCGCTCGTCTCGAGTCGGCGCAGACGGGCGTGGACGGTGTTCCTTGCGACGCCGAGGGTGCGTGCAAGGGCGAGCGCCGTCATGGACGGGTCGTCGTCGAGCGCGGTCAGGATGCGCGCGTCGAGGTGGTCGATGGTCGCAGGATGAGGCATGTTGCTCACTCTCGGGCTGGGAATCGAGCACGATGACCACTGCACTCTACTCGTGTTGCGCAAGACGATGAGCTGACGCATCGTTGGCGGAATGAGCACCCAGCAGCCGAGCACCGCGCCGTCGAGCGCGCAGCAGGCTCCCTCCACACCTGCCCCGGCGCCGTCTCCGGTTCGACACGGGGTGGTCGAGGACATCCTCGGGCTGCTCGTCGGCGTCACCGTGGTGTCGTTCGGGCTGTTCATCCTGAAGGCGGGATCGGCGGTGACCGGTGGGACGGCCGGCCTGTCGCTCCTCGTCAGCTACCTCGCACCGGTGCCGTTCCCGGTGCTCTTCATCGCGATCAACCTGCCGTTCTTCCTGCTCGCGATCCGCGGCAAGGGCTGGTTGTTCACGCTGCGGAGCGGTGGCGCGATCGTGCTCGTGTCCGTCCTGTCCGGGGTGCACCCGCTGTTCCTGCCGGTCGGGCACATCGACCCGTTCTACGCGGCCGTCGTCGGCAACGTGCTCTGCGGCGTCGGCATCCTCATCCTGTTCCGACACCGAGCCAGTCTCGGTGGGTTCAACATCGTCGCGCTGATCCTCCAGGACCGGTTCGGCATCCGCGCGGGTTACGTCCTCATGGCCGTCGACACCGTGGTCGTCCTCGTGTCGCTCGTGGCCGTGCCGCCGCTCAACGTGCTCGTCTCGGCGCTCGGTGCGGTCCTGCTGAACCTCATCCTCGCGCTGAACCACCGGCCGGGTCGCTACCTCGGGGTGTAGCGCAGGAGATCCGCCCGGCAGCAGGACGCGCTGCTCGCGAACGTCCTGCTACCGCGCTGATGTCCTGCTGCCGCGCCTCCTGCTTGTCGACGCCTACTGCTTGTAGGAGGACAGGAAGTTGCCGAGCCGCTCGATCGCGTCGGTGAGGACGCGCTCCTCCGGCAGGGTGACGACCCGCAGGTGGTCAGGGTCCGGCCAGTTGAAGCCCGTGCCCTGGACCAGCAGGATGTGCTCCGCCACGAGCAGATCGTGGACGAGCAGCTCGTCGTCGTGGATCTCGTGGACCTCCGGGTCGAGGCGCGGGAAGGCGTAGAGCGCACCCATCGGCTTGGTGCACGAGACACCGGGGATCGAGTTGAGGCCGGCCCAGGTGGCGTCGCGCTGTTCGAGGAGGCGGCCGCTCGGTGCGATGAGGGCGTCGATCGACTGCACGCCGGAGAGCGCCGCCTGCACGGCGTGCTGCGCCGGCACGTTGGGGCACAGACGCGTGGACGCCAGGAGGTTGATGCCCTCGAGGAAGCCGCGCGCGTGGTCACGTGGTCCCGTGATCACGAGCCAGCCGGACCGGTAGCCGGCGACCCGGTAGGTCTTCGACAGGCCGTTGAACGTGAGGCAGAGGAGATCGGGGGCGACGGTCGCCATCGGGATGTGGACGGCGTCGTCGTACAGGATGCGGTCGTAGATCTCGTCGGCGAGCAGCAGCAGCCCGTGCTCGCGTGCGACCCCCGCGATCTGCTCCAGCACCTCGCGGGAGTACACAGCACCCGTGGGGTTGTTCGGGTTGATGATGACGATCGCCTTGGTGTTCGGCGTGATCTTGGAGCGGATGTCCTCGATGTCGGGCGCCCAGTCCGCCTCCTCGTCGCAGCGGTAGTGCACCGGCGTGCCACCCGCGAGGCTCGTCATCGCCGTCCACAGCGGGTAGTCGGGTGCGGGGATGAGCACCTCGTCGCCGTCGTCGAGGAGGGCCTGCATCGTCATCGTGATCAGCTCGGAGACGCCGTTGCCGAGGAACACCCACTCCGGGTCGACCCGGGGGAACCCCTCCATCTCCTCGTAGCGGTAGGAGACGGCCTGGCGCGCGGAGAGGATGCCACGGCTGTCGCTGTACCCGTGGGAGTGGGGGAGCGCGGCGATCATGTCGCGCACGATCTGGTGCGGAGCCTCGAAGTCGAAGATGGCGGGGTTGCCGGTGTTGAGCTTGAGGATGCGATGCCCGTCGGCCTCGAGACGCACGGCCTCGACGAGGGCCTTCCCCCGGATCTCATAGAGGACGCTTTTCAGCTTGGAGGACTGGTCGAGGGTGCGGCGGGTGGTCATCCCCACAGGCTACTGCGGCGACCTGCGCGCGTGGCAGTGCCACTGCTAACCGCATGGCTCGTGAGGCATTCGCGCGGGATGGTCACGCGTCGCTGGGATCCGAGACCCCCTGCCAGTACAAGGAGTTGCTCGTCACCAAGCGGTGAACCGCGTCCGCGAACGTGGTGTCGTTGCGGACCTGCATGACCATGTGCCCGAGGACGGAGATGACGCCCCACGGTGCGCCGACGAAGTCGCGAGGCCCGACTCCAGGCGGAAACGCTCCGGAGAACAATCGTGGCTGATCCTGTTGGACAGGCCGGTTCCAGATGCGGCTGTGGTGCGCGCACACGTCGCGAATGTCTGAGAGCAGTTTCGCTCGGTGGCTTCTCCCGCTGGCATCGACTCTGTCCGAGTAGGTCGTCTCCTGGAGATACTCGGTCCCCAGGCCGCCCGGTGTGCACAGATTTGCGATCAACGACGCACGGAGCGCCACTTCGACCTCGGAGATGCCTTCGAGCAGGAGGTTCCGAAGCTCAGCGTCGAGGCGGTAGATGTCGAGGACCTCCAAGAACTCCGTGCCATGAAGGAATGCGTTCCTCCCTGCACTCGGATCGATCTGGAAATACCGCCAGTACCCAGAGAGCCGGAAGTAGCCGTGTGTCATGCGAGCGCGGGGGAGATGGCCCGCCTCGTCGACGAGTCCCCGGGCTTCGAGCAACCCGACTTGCTCAGAGATCGAAAGTGAGCGTTTGCCCCCGCCCGCCGCGTGCGTCGACAATGGCCCCCCGACCGATACAAAAAGGCCCCCCGACCGATCCCGGCATCCGCTGAAGGACACTGCAGGATCCCCGGGGGGAACTGTTAGGACAATCGTAACAGGCCCATCCCGTGGCGAACATGCTTGTGGACAGTTCGCGGTCGCGCTGTCCGGCTGGGCGCCCGCTGTCAACAACGGGGACACGATTCGTCCACGTTCAGGGTGGAGGAGTACCGTCAGACGCTGGCGGTCAAGACTGCCTGGTCAGAGGCACGGAGGAATCGTGACCGGAAACGCAACTACCCGATTCGACAATGTGGCCATGTTGTCGGTGGCGAGCACGCTGCCGTCCGCAGTGGTGACCTCGGTCGAGATCGAAGAGGGCCTCGCGGCCGCGATGAAACGCGCCCGCCTCCCGAAGGGCATCCTGCGACGCGTCGCCGGTGTGGTCGAGCGACGACACTGGGGACCGGGCGAGAATTCGGACGACGCCACGGTGTCGGCCGGTCGCCGCGCGCTCGCCGAGGCCGGTATCTCGCCCTCACAGATCGGGCTCATGATCAACACCTCGGTCACGAGGCAGCACCTGGAGCCCTCCGTCGCCGTCCGTATCCACGACGGCCTCGGCCTCCCGAGCTCGGCCATCAACTTCGACATCGCCAACGCCTGCCTCGGGTTCGTGACCGGCATGACGATGGCGGCCGCGATGATCCAGTCCGGCCAGATCGAGTACGCGCTCATCGTCAACGGCGAGGACGCGAGCGAGGTGCACGCCAACACCATCGAGCGCCTCAGCGGCAGCACCATCGACCGCGACGACTTCATGAGCGAGTTCGCCTCCCTCACCCTCGGCTCCGGGGCCGCCGCCGCCGTCATCGGGCCGGCCGACCGCCACCCCGAGGGGCACCGCATCCTCGGCGGCGTGACCCGCGCCGCGACGGAGTTCAACCACCTCTGCGTCGGCAGCGTCGACGGCATGTTCACCGATGCCCGAGCACTCCTCAAGGGCGGGCTCGACCTCGTCGTCTCCGCCTGGAAGGAAGCCGCCGGCGACTCATGGCGGTGGTCGAAGATGGACCGCTACATCACCCACCAGGTGTCGTCCATCCATACGGACTCCATGGTGAAGGCCGCATCCCTCGACCGCAGTCGCGTGCCCGTCACCTACCCCTATCTCGGCAACGTCGGACCGGCCTCCATCCCGATCACCCTCGCCGACCAGCAGTCGACCCTGAACAAGGGCGACCGCGTCCTCCTCATGGGCGTCGGCTCGGGGTTGAACACCGGCCTCATGGAACTCGCGTGGTAGCGGGCACGGTCGCCGCGAACGTCGGACTGCGGACGATGGGCGTGCGCGCCGCCGGTCTGCCCGGCCTGCCCGCGCGGTACTCGCGACGCATCGAAGTCCCCGGTCGCCTGGCGGACGACGGCGTGACGAGGAACTGGCACTACCTCGACACCGCCGACGCGCTCAGCGAAGCCGGTGTCGAACCGGTCGGCACCGTCCTCGCCGTCCACGGTAACCCGACCTGGTCGTACCTCTGGCGCTCGCTCGTCACCCGGTCCGTCGAGCAGGCCCAGGCCGGCGGGACCGCCTGGCGCGTCGTCGCCGTCGACCAGCTCGAGATGGGCTGGTCCGAGCGCACCGAGGTCACCCGCACGCTCGAACAGCGGATCGCCGACCTCGCAGCCTTCTCCGAAGCGCTCGGACTCATCGGTCCCGTCGTCACCCTCGGTCACGACTGGGGCGGCGTCATCTCACTCGGCTGGGCCACCGAGCACCCTGAGCTCCTCGTCGGGTCGATGCTGCTCAACACGGCCGTGCACCACCCGGAGGGCACCCCGATCCCCGCACCCCTGCGGCTCGCAGGTGCTCGCGGCATGCTCGGTGCCGGTTCGGTGCAGACCACCGCCTTCCTCGACACGACGCTGTCGCTCGCGTCCCCGCCGCTCGACCGCGACGTCCGCGACGCGTACCGCAGCCCGTACTCCGCGCCCGCGCGCCGTCGCGGCATCGGCGCGTTCGTCGCCGACATCCCGGCGGCCCCGGAGCATGTCAGCTTCCCGCGTCTCGAGCGCCTCGCCGACGACGTCGCCCAGCTCCGCGTCCCGGCGCTCATGCTGTGGGGTCCGCGCGACCCGATCTTCAGCGACCGCTACCTCGACGACCTCGCCGACCGCCTCCCGCACGCCGAGGTGCACCGGTTCGCCGGTGCCGGGCACCTCGTCATCGAGGACGCCCCGGTAGCCGAGTCGCTGCTCACGTGGCTCGACGACCGGCTGCCGGAGGGTGCGCCGGTCGCAGCGGCGCCGGTGGACTCCGCCGCCGGTGCGGCCGAGCAGCCCGACTTCGAACCACTCTGGCGACGACTGGACGAGCGACGCACCGACGACAGCGATGCGATCGTCGAACAGCGGGGTTCGGGTGCGGCACGTCGCGTCAGCTGGCGGCAGCTCGACGACCGCGTGGCACGCCTGGCCGCCGGCCTGCACCGCATCGGTGTCCGGCGCGGCGACCGCGTCTCGCTGCTCGTCACGCCCGGTGCCACGCTCACCGCCGTGATCTACGCCTGCCTGCGCATCGGCGCGGTCGTGGTCGTCGCCGACGCCGGTCTCGGCGTCAAGGGCCTCCACCGTGCGGTCCGAGGCGCGTGGCCCGCGTACGTCATCGGCGAGACCAAGGGGCTCGCCGCCGCGCGTGCGCTCGGTTGGCCGGGTGTGAAGATCTCCGCGGCCCGCCTCCCCGGCGCGACCGCAACGGCCCTCGGCGTCTCGCACAGCCTCAAGGACCTGCTCGACACCCGCACGACGCCTGAGCTGCCCAGCGAACCCGGCCCGACCGACCTCGCGGCGATCCTCTACACCTCCGGGTCGACCGGCCCGGCGAAGGGCGTGACGTACACCCACGCCCAGCTGTCGTCGTTGCGCGACGTCCTCTCGGAGCACTTCGCGATCACCGCGGAGTCGGGTCTCGTCACCGGATTCGCGCCGTTCGCGCTGCTCGGCCCGGCGCTCGGAGCCCGTTCCTCGACGCCGGAGATGGACATCTCGGCACCCCGGACGCTCACCGCTCGAGCGGTCGCCGCCGCCGTGGCGGAGACGGACGCCGACATCGTCTTCCTCTCGCCCGCCGCCATCCTGAACGTGGTCGCGACCGCCGACGCGCTCGACAGTACGGACCGACAGGCGCTCCAGGGCGTCAGGACCGTGCTTTCGACGGGCGCACCCGTCAGTCGCCAGCTCCTCACGGCACTCGTGGGTGTCCTGCCCAATGCGTCCGCGCACGCGGTGTACGGCATGACCGAGTGCCTGCTCGTCTCGGACATCACCCTCGACACGCTGCCCGACGAGGACACCGGGCACACGGGTGTGTGCGTCGGGACTCCCATCGGCGGCGTCGACGTGCGCATCAGCCCGCTCGACGAGGCCGGACGTGCGACGGGTGCGCCGACGCAGGACGCGGACCGCCTGGGCGAGGTCATCATCTCGGCGGAGCACCTCAAGTCGCAGTACGACCGGCTCTGGCTGACCGACCGGGCCGCCGTCCGCGACGTCGCCGATGACGGACGCTGGCACCGCACCGGCGATGTCGGGCGTCTCGATGACGATGGTCGCCTCTGGATCGAGGGCCGTCTGCCGCACGTGATCTCCACCCAGGACGGACCGATCGCTCCGGTCGGACCGGAGCAGGCGATCGAGACGGTGCCGCTCGTCCGCCGCGCCGCCGTCGTGGGCGTCGGTCCCGAGGGCCTCCGCCAGTGCGTCGCGATCGTCGAGACGAACCCGGGAACGAAGCGGGTCCAGCTCGCCGAGGCCCAGCTCGCAGCACAGGTGCGGGACGCCTCACCGCAGCCGCTCGTCGCCGTCTTCGTGGTCCCCGAGCTGCCGACCGACATCCGCCACAACTCCAAGATCGATCGCACCCGCTTGTCGGTGTGGGCGGAAGGCATCCTGGCCGGTGAACGGCTGAGCGCCCCGTGACCGTCCTCGTCACCGGCGCGAGCGGCATGCTCGGCCGCGAGGTCGCCCTCGAGCTGCTCCGCGGCGGACATCGGGTCCGGGTGTTGCAGCGTGGACCGTCGGCACTCACCGACGTCGAGGAGGTGCGCGGATCCATCACCGACGCAGCCGTCGTCGAGTCGGCGATGGACGGTGTCGACGCGGTCGTGCATCTGGCCGCGAAGGTCTCGTTGGCTGGTGATCCGGCGGAGTTCGAACGCGTCAACGTCGCCGGGGCCGAGGTCGTCCTCGACGCGGCCGAGACCGCGGGCGTCTCACGGTTCGTCCACATCTCCTCGCCGTCCGTCGCGCACGGTGGCTCGGCGCTCGTGGGTGTCGGTGCGGAGCCGGCCGACCCGGACGCGGCACGCGGGGAGTACGCGCGGACGAAGGCGCAGGGCGAACTGCACGCCCTCGCGCGGGACCGTCGCGGCTTCGCAGTCGTCGTCGTGCGGCCGCACCTCGTCTGGGGTCCGGGCGACCCGCAGCTCGTCGAGCGCATCGTGGACCGCGCGCGCCGCGGCCGCCTGCCGCTGCTCGACGACGGCACCGCCCTCATTGACAGCACGTACGTCGCGAACGCGTCGTCGGCCATCGCCGCGGCACTCGAGCATGCGGACACGGCACACGGTCGCGCGTTCGTGGTGACGAACGGTGAGCCGCGTCCGGTCGGCGAGCTGCTCGTGGGCATCTGCCGTGCCGCCGGCGTGAAGCCGCCCGCTTTCAGCATCCCCGCCGGCGTCGCCCGAGCTGCCGGTGGGCTCGTCGAGCGCCTGTGGAGCATCCGCCCCGGCGCCGATGAGCCGCCGATGACGCGCTTCCTCGCGGAACAGCTGTCGACCGCTCACTGGTTCGACCAGCGTCAGACCCGCGCGGCCTTGCACTGGACGCCGGCGGTCTCGATCGACGAGGGCCTCGAGCGCCTGGCGGCGCACTACCGCGCCTGAACCAGGCACCGGGCTGTGCGTTTTGCGGGCCGTCGCCGACGCAGAGTCCCAGCCCCGCCGCCGCGTTCCAGACACCCGAGTGCCGGCTCAAGCGGCGGCGGGGTCTGGGCCACAACCGGGCGAGGGAGCCCGGCAAGGATGATGCTACGCGCCTCGCCCGCCTGGTTCGGCTGCAAGCCCGGTTCGTGCGGAAGATGGATAGCCGGTGCGCCGATGCATGAACCCAGCCCCCGCCGCTGCGATCCAGACATTCGGGTGCCGGCTCAAGCGGCGGCGGGGTCTGGGCCACGACCGGGCGAGGGAGCCCGGTACCGAAGATGGTACGCGTCGCGTCGGGCGGTGTCATCAGTGAAAGATCGGCGTCGCGCCCGCCCGATCCACGGTCTACCGTGTGAGTCATGGCGGCGCAACGCGACTCCGAGACCGATACCGCGGGCGACGGTGCAGCGCCGGGCGAGCACACGCCTCCGCGCCGTCATCGGTTGGCTGGCCGCATCATCGGCGTCGCAGCCCTGGTCGCGTTCATCGTGGCGGTACCAGCCGTCGCGCGTCTGCTCGACTTCGGCGTCCGCGTGGGGGAGGGGGCGGCGGTCGAGTCCTCGGTGGAGGGCTTCTACGGCTCGGCCACGCCCACACCGGCGTCGACCGCAGCGGCTCCGGGGACGATCGTGCGGAGTGAGCCAGTCGTCGGCGCGCCGGACGGTGCCACGGCGCTGCGGGTCGTCTACCACTCGACCGATGTCGACGGCGCCGACATCCTCGTCTCCGGCCTGATCGTCGCACCGAGTGAACCGGCGGCGGCCGGGACTCGGACGGTCGTGTCCTGGGCGCATCCGACGACCGGGACGGCACCGCACTGTGCTCCATCGAGTGGTATCGCACCGTTCGCGCTCATCGAGGGACTCACCGACCTCCTCGCGGACGGCGACGTCGTCGTCGCCACCGACTACGCGGGGATGGGGGTCCCCGGCCCGGCGTCGTTCCTCATCGGCGCGACCGAGGCGGCGAACGTCCTCGACATCGCCCGCGCCGCGCAGCACGTCGAGGGCATCGGCGCGAGCGACCGCGTCGTGCTGTGGGGGCACTCGCAGGGCGGACACGCGGCCTTGTTCGCGGCACAGCGTGCCGCCACCTACGCGCCCGAGCTCGACGTTCGGGGCGTCGCGGTCGCGGCTCCGGCGAGCGATCTGGCAGCCCTCCTCCAGGACGACATCCGCGACGTCTCCGGCGTCACGATCGGGGCCTACGCCTTCAACGCCTACGCGGAGGCCTACGCCGATCGGCTGCCGACGGACCCGCTGAGCACGATCCTCTCCCCGGCCGGAGTGGCGGCCGTGCCCGCGATGGCGAAGCTGTGTCTCCTCGGCGAGAACAAGCAGTTGCACGACATCGCCGACCCGATGATCGGCTCGTTCCTGACGGCGGACCCGGCGACGGCTCCCGTGTGGAGCGACCTCCTGCAGGAGAACACGCCGACCGAGCGGATCACCGTGCCGCTGTTCGTCGCACAGGGGTCGAAGGACACGCTCATCCGGCCTACCGTGACCGCCGCGTACGTCGCCGCGCAGGAGCAGGCCGGCGCGACGGTCAGCTCACACGTCTACCCCGACGCCGATCACGCCACCGTCGCCCTCACGGCCCTCGCCGACCTCCGGGCCTGGATGCGCACACTGTGATGCGCTAGCGGATCCGGTTCGCCTCCCCTGTCGGACGTCTGCTCTAGCGTCGAGCGCATGCGTTCGTTCCGGATCCAGGTGCCCGATGCCGACCTCGAGGACCTGCGGCGGCGACTCGACACGGTTCGCCTCCCCGCCGCGATCGGTGACGCCGGCGAGGAGAGCGCCCTCGCGCTCGACCGGTTGCGGGCGCTCGTCGACCACTGGCGGGACGGCTTCGACTGGCGGCGCATCGAACGCGAGCTGCAGGAGGTGCCGCAGTTCGAGGCGGAGGTCGACGGGCAGCGGCTGCATGTCGCGCGGCTGCCGGCGCCGGACGGCGTCACGGTGACCGTCCCGGTGATCGCGTTCCACGGTTGGCCCTACTCCTTCATCGAGATGCTGCCGCTGGCGAGGGAACTCGCAGGACGCACGGTCGACCTCGGCGACGGCCGGACGCTCGGCTTCGAGGTCGTCGTCCCCTCCCTGCCCGGGTACGGGTTCTCAGCGCCCCTCGCAGGCCGGCCGTTCACCGGCCCGGTGGTCGCCGAGCTCATGCACGCGCTCATGACCGAGACGCTGGGGCACGCGAGCTACCTCACCTACGGCGAGGACGTCGGGTCGACGACGAGCGACTGGCTCGCGGCGCTGTATCCCGAATCGGTCATCGGCCAGTTCGCGACGCACGCCGCCTTCCCGTCAGCGTCCCGAGCGCGCGACCGCACCGCCGAGGAGCAGGACTGGATCGATCGACACGACCAGGAGTGGGCTCGCGGTCTCGCCTATGCCCGGGTGCAGGCCACCAGGCCCGAGATCCTCGCGACGGCCCTGAACGACTCGCCGGTGGGCCTCGCCGCATGGATCGCTGAGAAGCTCCTCGCGTGGGCGGGAGCGGGCGACTGGTGGACCGACGACGAGCTGCTGACCACGGTCTCGCTGTACTGGTTCACGCAGAGCATCGGATCATCGTTCCGGCCGTATCGCGACCACCCGAAGCAGCCCGAACTCCCGCTGATCGAGGTGCCCGTGGCCGTCGCCGTGCAGACGGGCGAACGCGGACTCCCGCGCTCCTACGCGGCGAGGGCGTACAGCGACATCCGGAGCTGGACGGAGTTGGATCGCGGGGCGCACTTCACGGCCTGGCAGGTGCCGGTCGCTGTGGCGGACCGGATCCAGGCCTTCGTCGAGACGCTTCCCATCACCGACTGACGGGTGCCTCAGCGCTCGTCGTCGCGGAGTGATCTGATCATGCTGCGCAGGACGACGAGTGCCTCCCGCTGCTGATCGGCGGTCAGGCCGCTCAGCATCCTGACCTCGACCGATCGCACGGCAGCGGTCGCCTGCGCGAGGTGCTCACGACCGCGCGGCGTGAGCCGGGTCGGCAGTGCCTTGCCGACGGGGGCCTGTTCGGGACGACTGACGAACCCGTCGCGCTCGAGGGCCTGCAGGAGCACGTTCATCGACTGGCGGGTGACGAAGGCGCCGCGGGCCAGGTCGGAGTTCGACAGCCCGGGTCGCTGGGCGAGGAGTTCGAGGCAGGAGTAGTGCGTGATCGTCATGCCGAGTGGTCGCAGCACCGCCTCCATCGCCGAGCGGAGCGCGCTCGACGCCTCCTTCAGGAGATACCCCAACGAGGTGTCCAGTTCGATCCCGTCTTGACTCATGTCAGTATTCTGACATAGGCTGAGCGTGTCAGATAACTGACACAAGAGAAATGGACGCACATCATGCCCGTCACCGGACCGGACTTCATCTCCCTTCAGGTCACCGACCTCGACGCCTCGCAGGCCTTCTACGAGCAGTACCTCGGGCTCGTCCGCTCGCAGGCCGGCCCGCCGCACGCGGTCGTCTTCGAGACGACGCCGACCGCCTTCGCGCTGCGCGACATCGTCCCCGGAACCGACCTCGCTTCGGTGTCCCAGCCCGGGATCGGCGCGGCGATCTGGCTGCACGCCACCGACGTCCAGGAGATCCACGACGCCCTCGTCGCCGATGGGCACACGATCGTCTCGGCGCCGATCGACGGCCCGTTCGGTCGGACCTTCACCTTCGCCGACCCCGACGGCTACCAGCTGACCCTCCACGACCGCGCCTGAGCTGTTCGGCGCCCGACGCGTCAGAATGGACGGATGCGACGATCGAGAGTGCACGTGCTGGGGGCGAGCGGGAGTGGCGTGACGACGCTCGGGCGGGCGCTCGCCGACCACTGGTCCGTCCCGCACGCCGACGCCGACGACTACTTCTGGGTCCCGACGGACCCGCCCTACGTCACCAAGCGTTCGGACGCGGACCGGGTGCGGCTCATGCGCGAGCTGTTCATGCCGCGCGAGGCGTGGGTCCTGTCGGGCTCGATGCCCGGCTGGGGCGACGACATCGTCGCCGAGTGCGACGCCATCGTCTTCGTGACCCTCGATCCGGCGGAGCGGCTGCGGCGTCTGGAGGCCCGAGAGATCGAGCGGCGGGCGGGCGAGCCGCACGACGACCGTGCGTGGCGGGAGTTCCGTGAGTGGGCGAGCGGCTATGACGATCCCGCGTTCGACGGCCGGAGTCGGGTGTCGCACGAGGCCTGGCTCGCGACCCTGCCGCAACCGGTCCTCCAGGTCGACAGTGGGCTGTCGCGAGCTGCGCTCCTCGAGGTCGTGCTGGCCTGGGAGCCGCGCTGACGGGTGCCGGTGCCAGAGCTGTCAACGGGGTGCCGGACGCCGGATCGAGGCGCATACTGGAATGGTCAGACTTATCTGACACACGTCGCTTAGTGAGCGACTGCGGCGTGCGGTTCCGACGCTCGAGGAGGATGTCTCGCCATGAAGGCACTGCGGTACACGAAGATCGGCTCGGCCCCCGAGGTCGTCGAGATCGAGAAGCCGACGCCGGGGCCGGGTGAGATCCTCCTGAAGGTCACCGCCGCCGGCGTCTGCCACTCCGACGACTACGTCATGAGCCTCCCCGAGGAGGACTACCTCGCGCAGCAGTACCCACTCCCGCTCACCCTCGGGCACGAGGGTGCCGGCGTCATCGAGTCGTTCGGCGAGGGGGTCGAGACCGGCCTGCAGATCGGAGACGCGGTCGCCGTCTACGGGCCGTGGGGCTGCGGTCACTGCCTGAACTGCTCGCAGGGCAAGGAGAACTACTGCACGAACGCCGTCGCCGAGGGGATCCGTCCTCCCGGACTCGGCAGCCAGGGCTCGATGGCCGAGTACATGATCGTCGACGACGTGCGTCACCTGGTGCCGATCGGCGACCTCGACCCCGTGAAGAACGTGTCCCTCACCGATGCCGGGCTCACGCCGTACCACGCGATCAAGCGCAGCCTGCCGAAGCTCGGCGCCGGCACCGTCGCCGTCGTCATCGGATCCGGTGGCCTCGGTCACGTCGGCATCCAGATGCTCAAGGCGCTCTCCGGAGCGACGGTCATCGTCCTCGACGTGAGCGACGAGAAGCTCGAGCTGGCGAAGCACGTCGGTGCCGACGTCACGCTCATCAGCGACGAGTCGGCCGCGGGCAAGATCCGTGAGCTGACCGGCGGTGTCGGGGTCGACGCGGTGTTCGACTTCGTCGGCGCCAACCCGACGATCGCCACGGCCACCGCGGTCGCGGCCATGGAGGCCGACGTGACGATCGTGGGCATCGGTGGCGGATCGGCGACCATCGGCTTCGGATCGATCGCCTACGACGCCGCCGTGCGCGTGCCGTACTGGGGTTCGCGGAGCGAGCTCATCGAGGTCTTCGAGCTCGCGAAGGCGGGCAAGGTCGACGTCGAGGTGCAGCCGTACTCGCTCGACGACGCCCCGAAGGCCTACGAGGACCTGCACGCGGGCGCGATCCGCGGGCGTGCGGTCATCGTCCCGTAACCACGACTCCCGGAACCGGCGCCCCTCGCACTCGCGGCGGGCGCCGGTTCTGCGTTTCACCGCACCTCGGCGCAGGGTTCACACCCCGGAAACACTTTCGACACTGCATCGAAACTCCACCCACGCATACTTTCAATACAGTATCGAAATGAGTCGCGGCGAGGGCAGCGACGCAACCGGAGGAGCAACCCATGACCGTCGTCGAGACCGTTACCACCGTGGAATCCGTCCGCGCCCGACTGCAGGAGGCCGGCGTCAAGTACGCGATGGCGAGCTTCGTGGACATGCACGGCAGCATCAAGACCAAGTTCGTCCCGCTGTCGCACCTCGAGCGCATGGCCGGGGGATCGGAGCTCTTCACCGGGGCTGCGCTCGATGGACTCCCGCAGGCGATCAGCGACGAGGAGCTCTCCGCCCGTCCCGACCTCGACAGCGCCGTGCAGTTGCCATGGCGGAAGGATGTCGCCTTCTTCGCGAGCGACCTCTACACGAAGGGCGAGCCGTTCGAGGCGGCGTCGCGCAACATCCTCAAGCGCCAGCTCGATGCGGCGGCCGAGATGGGCTTCACCTTCAACCTCGGGATCGAGACCGAGTTCTTCGTCCTGAAGGACACCCCGGAGGGTGTGACCGAGGTCAGCGACCGCGACGACCTCGCGAAGCCCTGCTACACGGCGACCGCCGCGCTCGACAACCTCGACTGGCTCACCGAGCTGGTCGAAGCGATGACCGAGATGGGCTGGGGCGTGTACTCGTTCGACCACGAGGACGCCCCGGGGCAGTTCGAGATCGACTTCAACTACTCCGACGCGCTCACCATGGCGGACCGCGCCGTCTTCTTCCGCCTCATGGCCAACGAGATCGTCCGCAAGCACGGCTACTTCGCGACCTTCATGCCGAAGCCGTTCGCCGACCGCAGTGGGTCGGGTGCGCACTTCAACATGTCGCTCGCCGACATCGAAACCGGCGAGAACCTCTTCGAGACCGACGACGACCCGCGTGGTTGCGGCATCTCGGAGCTCGGGTACAAGTTCATCGCCGGTGTCCTCAAGCACGCGCCGGCACTCTCGGCGGTCATCGCGCCGACGGTCAACAGCTACAAGCGGCTCGTGCGTCAGGGCAGCATGTCGGGCTCCACCTGGGCTCCGGTCTTCGTGAGCTATGGCGACAACAACCGGACGAACATGCTGCGCGTACCGCTCCAGGGCGGGCGCGTGGAGTGCCGGGCGGCCGATATCAGCTGCAACCCGTACCTCGGGGCGGCGCTGATCCTCGCCGCGGGCCTCGAGGGCATCCGTGAGGACCTCGACCCGGGAGCGCCGCACACCGAGAACATGTACGACTACACCGAGGCGCAGGTCGCGCAGCTCGGCATCGGCATGCTGCCGCGCAGCCTCGGTGAGGCGGTCGACGAGTTCGCCACCGACTCGCTGTCGCGTGCCGTGTTCGGCGAGGCGATGTACGACGCGTTCATCGACTACAAGCGCCAGGAGTGGAACGAGTACCAGGCGCACGTGTCGGACTGGGAGACCGCCCGCTACCTGAAGTTCTTCTGATCCCCATGCACCAGGTCCTCGACCTCGGGAGGTTCGCGCTGGAGTCCGGCGCGGACCTCCCGGAGGCGCGGCTCGTGTACACGACGCAGGGCGCGCTGAACGCCGACGGCGACAACGCCGTCCTGCTCCCGAGCTACTACACCGGGACGCACGCGAGCTACGAGCCGTGGATCGGGCCGGGCCGGGCGCTCGACCCGGCCCGCTGGTTCATCGTCTCGGTGAACCTGTTCGGCAACGGCGTCTCGACGTCACCGTCGAACGCGGCTGAGGAGGTGCGCGGTGCCGCGTTCCCCGAGGTCTCGATCGTCGACGACGTCCGTGCGCAACGGCAGCTCGCCGAACACCTCGGTGTCCGCCGCTGGCGGCTGATCGCCGGCTGGTCTATGGGCGCGCTGCAGGCGTACGAATGGGCGGTGCGGTACCCGGAGTACGTCGACGCGTTCCTCCCCGTCGCCGGTGCCGCGCGGTGTTCGCCCCACAACGCCGTCTTCCTGGCTGGCGTCGAGGCGGCGCTCCGGGCGGATCGGGCCTTCGACGGCGGCCGCTACACGACACCGCCGCGGGCCGGACTCCGCGCATTCGGGGCGGTGTACGCGGGGTGGGCCTACTCGCAGTCGTTCTTCCGGGACGGCACCTACCGCGAGCTCGGGTACGCCGGCGTCGCCGACCTCCTCGAGGACTGGGCGGCCGACCACGAGCGGTGGGACGCGAACGACCTGCTCGCGATGCTGCACACCTGGCAGCGGGCGGATCCCGGGCGAGGGGTCGAGGGCGGGTTGGCCGCGGTGCTCGGGGGCGTGCGTGCGCGGAGCATCGTCATGCCGTCGTCGACCGACCTCTACTTCACCGTCGAGGACAACGTCCTGGAGTCGGCGATGATGCGTCGGAGCGTGGTGCGCGTGATCGAGTCCGACCTCGGCCATGTGGCGGGGCGGCCTGGCGTGCGTGCAGCCGAGACGGCCGTGATCGAGGCGGCCATGCGGGAGCTGCTGGCCGAGAGGTGAGGTGCTGATGGATCTGCGTCGTCACTCTCAGAGAGAACAGCCAACGTGCGAGGTATGTGATTGTGGGTGTGATTCAAGCTGGTCAAGCGCTAAACTCGGAGCATGACGATCACGAACTCGACTCCTGGTCTGGGCGCGTTCCAGCGATCGATCCGTGCGGAAGTACCTGAACTCGTTGAGGACCTCCGTGGAATCCTCGGAGCCCAGCTGCTCGCCTACCTCGGCAATGTGCGCGAGACCCGTGCCGTTCGGCAGTGGGCGGAGGGAACACGTGTTCCGTCTGCCGCTACCGAGTTGCGCCTCCGGACCGCGCTCCAGGTTGCCGGCATCCTCATTGAACGTGACCACCCGCGTATCGCGCAGTCTTGGTTTCAAGGGCTGAATCCTCAGCTCGATGACGAGTCGCCGGCTCGCCTGATCCGCGAAGGCGACATCGAAGAGGTCGGCCCGCGGGTGATTGCAGCCGCACGAGCATTCACCGCGGTGGGCTAGTGCCAGCTGAGTCTGAGTCAGGATTTCGATTCGTATTCCGCGACAGCCCAGGAACGGTTTTCAGAGTCGGGTACGGACCCGACCCATGGGCTTGGACCGATTGGAGCCTCGCCAACGGAGGTCGATTCACGGGGAGATGGGACTCAGAGGATGGCTCCTATCGAACGCTCTATGCGGGGGACTCCCTGTATGGCTGCCTCGTCGAGATCCTGGCCAGATTTCGGCCGGACCCGGCAGTTGTCGCGGCCATGGCCGCGATAGAGGTGAGTGACAGTGACGACGAGCTCTATCCCACTGTCGATGCAGGAACGGTCGACGCCTCCTGGTTCAGTAACCGCAGGGTGGGTCGCGCAGACCTCGCCGGTCGCTACTGCGACGTGGCGAACTCGCGAACGATCGCAGCTCTGCGTGACTCGTTCGCCGCAATGGCCATCCAGGAGTTCGGCCTGAGCGACTTCGACAGCTCAGCGCTGCAGAACAGCCAGCCTCGTGCGCTCACCCAACGCGTGGGCCGTTTCGTTCTCGGGCGAGACGCCAGCGATGGCGGACCGTTCGACGGCATCCAATTCGGATCCCGCCATGGAGCGGACATCGTGCTCTGGGCCATCTTCGAACAGGCGGATGATGGCATGACGAGCGCAAGGCTGGACAACATCGACATCGATGTCCTTCACCTGCAGTCCCCAGACCTTCTGAGAGTGTTGCGCCTCCACAACCTGACCATCGCCTAGTGTCACCACGTCCCATCCGATGGGACGATCGTGAGTGTTCAAGGCCGTCGAGCCGCCCGCCCGTAGGATTGGCGGAGGTGTCCGCGAGCAGGGAGTGGTGATCGATGGCCGGCCGCACAGGAGCATCGCCCGGTCGTCCTCGCGCGAGCGGGATCGCCACCGAGGATCCTCGTGAGGAGATCATCCAGGTCGCGACCAGGCTGTTCGCGGAGCGCGGGTACGAGCGCACGAGTATGACGATGCTGGCCGAGGCGTGCGGGATGAAGCAGTCCTCGCTCTACTACTGGTTCGCGAACAAGCGCGAGGTGCTGCGGGCGACCGCCGCCTCGAACCGCCAGTCGGTCGGCGCTGCGGAGGCTCTCGGATCGATCGAGGCTGATGTTCCCGCGAAGCTCTACCGCGTCCTCTACGAGGATGGCGTCGCGATCTGCGAGGCGCCCTTCGACTACAACGAGATCGAGCGGCTCGCGGCGGAGCATCCCGACGACCTCGCGTCGTTCTGGGACGACTACCGCACGCTGTTCACGTTCATCGCCGGACTCATCCGCGACGGAGTGGAGCAGGGGTCCCTCGTCCTCGGCGGCAGCGAGACGCCGGAGTGGGCGGCCGCGGCCGCGCTCCACGCCAACGAGGGCATGCAGAAGGCCTACCGCTATGGCTCCGGCGACATCGCCGCCCAGTACCCGCCGGTCGAGGCCGCCGAGGGCGCGAGCGGGACCGACCGCATCAGGGCCTTCGCGCGGCGCACCGCTTCCGCCACCCTGCACAGCCTCCTCGTCGACCGCGCTGCGCTCGCCGACGTCGAGCGGGCTGCGCTCCAACTCGACCTCGCGGCCGGCTAACCCGCCGGAGACTCGTCCTCAGCTGGGGCGTCCGTCGAGTGGGTCCGACGTCCCGACCGCAGGCTCGACGTGATGACGGTCAGCGCGAGCGAGACCTGCATCAGTGCGAGCACGAGCTGGAACCAGTCTCGACTCGTCCCCGACCAGTTCGAGACGATGACCCACAGCTGCACGGCCACGAGCGCCAAGAAGAGGACGGCCACCACGAGCCACAGCTTGCTGGAGCGGGTCATCGCCCGTCTCCGGCGTCGGTCCGGGCTGCGTCGATGGGCGGGCGTTTCGGGAGCCGCCACGCCTGGATCAGCACGACCGTGCCGAGGACGATCTGCGCAGCACCCAGGATGACCCCGAGCAGATAGCCCTGACTGTCAGCGCCGGCGGGCAACCTGAATGCGAGTTGCACGACACCGAGGGCCGCCCACGTCCATCCCAGAATCAGCCGTGGTGTCCGGTACTGGGGATCGTTCGCCTTGACCATGCGAGCAGCCTATGGCGCGCCGTCGAATCACGATGGCTGCTGCCTCGCGAGTGCCGCTCACGACTGCGTCCGACGCCTGGGGCTCGACCGAACCCGTAACGAACACGAAACGGATTCGATACTGCATTGAAACCGGTCGTGACGACAATTGGATGACCTATTGAAAATGCGGTCGTCCGTTTCGGATCCCGCGCGAACCCTGGAGGTCCGGATGGACACGGCTGCAATCGCGGGCAACACGGCATGGCTCCTGACGGCGGTGGTGGCCGTGGCGCTGATGCTGCCCGGCCTGGCGATGTTCTACGGCGGGATGGTCAGCCGTCGCGTCACCATGAACATGATGATGATGATCTTCGCGTCGTTCTGTCTCGTCGGGATCCTCTGGGTGGCCTTCGGCTACTCGATGGTCTTCGGCGACAGCCTCGGTGGCCTCGGGCTCGTCGGCGACCCCACCGAGTACCCCGGCCTCGGCCAGTTGCTCGTCGCCCCTGAAGGGAGCACGCTACCCCCGCTGGCGCTCGCCGCACTCCACCTGATGTTCGCCGGTCTCACGATCGGGATCGTCGCCGGAGCGGCCGCCGGTCGGATGAAGTTCAGCGCATGGATGGTCTTCGCCGGCGTCTGGTCGACGCTCGTCTACTTCCCGGTCGCGCACTGGGTCTTCGCCTTCGACGCAGCCGACGGCAGCGTGCAAGGCGGGTGGCTCGCCAACACGATCGGCTCGATCGACTATGCCGGCAGCACCGCGATCCACGTCAACTCCGGGGTCGCCGCCCTCGCCCTCGCCATCGTCCTCGGCAAGCGCAACGGCTTCCCGTCGCAGCCCAAGGCGCACAGCCTCCCGCTCACGCTCCTCGGCGCCGGCCTGCTCTTCGTCGGCTGGATCGGCTTCGACGGCAGTGCCCTCGGTGCCGCCGACAACAACGCCGCCGTCGCCGTCTTCAACACCGTCGCCGCGACCTGCGCGGGCGTCATCGTCTGGCTCATCGTCGAGAAGCTGCGCGACGGTCACCCCACCACCCTCGGTGCCTGCTCGGGCGCGATCGCCGCACTCGTCGCCATCACCCCGTCCTGCGGTGCGGTCACCCCGCTCGGCTCCCTCGCGATCGGTGCCGCCGCGGCGGTCGTCTGCTACTTCGCGGTGAGCCTCAAGGTCCGCCTCGGCTTCGACGACGCCCTCGACGTCACCGCCCTGCACTTCGTCGGCGGTGTCGTCGGTGGCCTCCTCATCGGTGTCCTCGCGGTGCCGCTCGCGCCGAGCGGCGGAGAGGGGCTCCTCGCGGGTGGCGGCTTCCTGCTCCTGGGCAAGCAGGCGCTCGCGATCGTCGCCGTCTTCGTCTACACCTTCTCCATCACCTGGGTGCTCGCGAAGGTGCTCGACAAGACGATGGGCATCCGCGTCTCGGCCGAGACGGAGGCGCAGGGTCTCGACGTCGTCCTCCACGCCGAGAACGCCTACGAGATCAGTACGCACGAAGCGCTCGCCCCGCGCGGGCACGCCGAACCGAAGGTCCCGGCCGTCGTCGACTAGGACCGGCACCGGCGGCGCCGCAGAACACCACCGGGGTAGGGGGTCCGCGGTACCTCAGGGTGATGCTGCGGCGCCGTCCGCTTCGTAGCGTCGGAGCATGGACGTCATCAACGAGCTCATCCTCAATGCAGTGACATCACCGTGGCTGTACGTGGTCATGTTCGCGACCGCGGTCATCGACGGGTTCTTCCCGCCGATCCCGAGCGAGACGGTGCTCGTCGCCGCAGCAGCCGTCGCGGTCTCGACCGGCGGATCGAACCTCCTGCTCCTCTGCGCCGTCGCGGCCGTGGGTGCGGCGATCGGCGACAACATCGCCTACCTCATCGGCCGCGGGGTCGGCACGACGCGCTTCGCGTGGATGCGCCGTCCCCGGATCGCGGCGGCCTTCGACCGGGCGGGGCGAACGCTCGGGCGTCGCGGCGCCCCGCTGATCCTCGGGGCGCGGTACATCCCGGTCGGCCGCGTCGTGGTCAACATGTCCGCCGGTGCGCTCCGATACCCGTGGCGACGGTTCCTGCCGCTCAGTGTCATCGGGGGAGTGACCTGGGCCGCTTACAGCGCGATCATCGGCGTCGTCGCCGGCAAGCTCTTCGAGGACCAGCCGTTCCTCAGCTCCGTGCTCGGTGTGGGCGTCGCGCTCGTCCTCGGTCTGGTCGTCGACCGGGTCGCAGCCGTCCGCCGTCGTCGCCGTGAGCGGTCCGATGCAGCCGGCGACGGGACGCCGGCGGCATCAGGCACGGAGGAGCACCCGCCGGCCCTGGCGCTGATGGGATGATGACCCGATCATGGATCGGACGGCGCGCGGCACCTCCCGCCGCACCGGCTGGCTCGTCCTGTGCCTAGGGTGAGTACATGGAGTCCTTGACCGTGGTGCTCGTCGTCGTCGGTGTCGCATTCGTGGTGCTGTCCGTCCTCGTGCTCGCGCTGAATCATCGGCGCCAGCAGCGCGACGCCCGGCGCCGACAGGAGCAGCACGGTGACGAGGCAGCGCGGCACGCCGGCGGGTACCGGTCGCAGCGCGGTCGCGTCTACCGCTCGGGGTCGACGAACCACCAGCAGACACCCGACAGCTGGTGACGTCGGCGGCGTCGCGTCACTGCGTGCAGAGGCCGTCGCGGATCGTCGCAGCCAGCGCCGAGCGCCGACGGTCGTGGACCTCCGGTGCGTCTGCGGACGTGGCGACGACGGTCATCGACGCTTGCGCCCACGTCGCCGCGGTCGAGATGAGCAGCGCCCAGACGTCGGTCGGGTCGAGGTCGCGACGGATCGATCCTGCCCGCTGCTCAGACTCGATGTCCCGGAGGTGGCGGAGGTCGTGGTCCTCGAGGCCGCTGTAGAGGTACCCGGTGCTCTCGCGTTCGAGCCGCTTCCACATGACGAGGCGGGCGAGCGCAGGATCGGCGAGGTAGTCGTCGTACAGCCGGGCCGCGTACTCGGGGAGGTCTGCCGCCGTGAAGGGCACGCGATCGCCGTTGGCGATGACATGCGCGTCGAAGACGGCATCGAACAGCTGGTCCTTGGCGCCGTAATAGGCGTAGATCATCGGCTTGCTCATGCCCGAGCGCTGGGCGATCCTGTCCACCCGTGCGCCGGCGATGCCGTGGGTGGCGAACTCCTCGGTCGCGGCGTCGAGGATGCGCTGACGAGTCTGTTCTGCGGTGTTCATCGCTCGAGTGTATCGACACTACCAACTAGTAGGTAGTATCGACCGCATGCGCACAACCGCCCTCATGTCCACGGCCGCACCTCGGTCGCTCCAGCAGACCGTCATCGAACGCCGCGAGCTCCGACCGGACGACGTCGACGTCCGCGTCACGCACTGCGGCGTCTGTCACAGCGACCTGCACGCGCTCGCCTCCGCGGGCCCGGACACGGGGCTCGTGCCCGGTCACGAGTTCGTCGGCGAAGTCGTCGCCGTCGGCTCGGACGTGACGTCCTTCGCCCCCGGCGACGCCGTCGCCGTCGGCAACATCGTGGACTCGTGCGGAACCTGCACGATGTGTCTGCGCGACCAGGAGAACTTCTGCGTGGAGTTCCCGACGCTCACCTACGCCGGCCGCGACCGCGTCGACGGCAGTACGACGCTCGGCGGGTACTCCGGGCGCTACGTCGTGCGCGACACCTTCGTCTACCACCGCCCGACCTCCCTCGACCCGGCCGGTGTCGCACCCCTGATGTGTGCGGGCATCACCGTCTGGGAGCCACTCCGCACCAACGGCGTGAGGGAGGGAACACGACTCGGCGTCGTCGGCCTCGGCGGTCTCGGGCACCTCGCCGTCCGCCTCGGTCACGCGCTCGGTGCCGAGGTCACCGTCTTCACCACGTCCGAGGGCAAGGCGACCGACGCGCTGCGGCTCGGGGCGTCCCGGGTGGTCGTGTCCACCGACGCCGACGCCATGGCTGCGGCGGCCGGCAGCCTCGACCTCGTCATCGACACGGTCTCGGCGGAGCACGACCTCGCACCGTACCTCCGCGTCCTCGACCTCGACGGGACGCTCTGCTCGCTCGGCTACCTCGGCCCGATCGACATCCAGACCATGGACCTGCTCCTCGGCCGGAAGCGTCTGACGTCGGCCGGGAGCGGTGGTCGCCGGTGGACGCAGGACCTCCTCGACTTCTGCGGCACCCACGGCGTGACGGCGGACGTCGAGGTGGTGCCGGCTGCGGACGTGGACGTCGCGCTCGATAGGCTGGCCCGCAACGACGTCCGGTACCGCTTCGTGTTGGACCTCGCCGACATCGACGCCGAGCTCGATGCGGAGCGGGACGCCCTCCATGCCTGACGATCAGGTTTGGTCCCCGAGGTGCTCGCCGCGTCTCTGATCTGCCTCACGCTCGGCCGAGCCGGTCCAAGCAGCTGCTGAGACGAATCGGGGGTCATTCGTAGGGATCGATGAGGCCATTTTCGCTGACGAATTGCCTGAACCCGCCCGCTGCGAACGGCAATCGGTACTCGGTCCTCAGGAGATTGTCGGCGACGCGTTCCGCTGCGGCGAAGCCGAGGTGTTTGTTGGTGACGAGGTCACAAAGGATGGAGATGGTGCTCGTCATCTGAACACCTCGCTCCTTCGCAAGCGCACGTGCGTCCCCGTCGTCGATCACGGCGATCGCCTCATGGAACTCGGCCAGCGCCAACACCCCGCATTCGCCCACGTTCGTCGGAGGCGTCTCGACCAAGCGCCCGAAATAGAAGCCGTAGGCGACCGTCTCTGCAGGTCCGACGGGAGTAACTTTCAACCAGGTTGCGTCCAAGACCTGGCGCAGGTGCGGATGTGCGTCGACCCCCGCACCGAGTTCGTGCTGCACTGTATCGGGAAGCCATGCTTCACCGTCCGCCACGAACAACTCCAGGAGGCCCAGCCAGCCAGCTTCCGTGAAGTGGCTCAGTGGGCCGTCGTCGAAAACGAAGGTACTTCTTGGTCGCTGTTCCGTCACAGCAGAGACCAAATCTCATCCTTGTGCCGTGTCGGGAGCGTGGGCAGATCCTCATGGTCGAACGTCCCGAGGAGGAGGCCAATTGCGCGGTCAGCGGAGAGCTTCTGCTTCTCGAACAGGCTCAGCACCGCCTGCGCGTACACGGTGGGGACAGTCGTGCCCTCGAGGTCCGTCGGGGCGAGGAGTCCGTGTTCGAGAATGTCTGCTTTCTTGGTGCGAACGCCTCTGACTTCACTGATCTCATCGCCATTGGCGAGACTGAGTTCATGGAGACGCCGCGCGATCGTCGCCATGTCGATCTGAAACTCGCTACCGATCAGAATCGCGCTGGTGCGAACACTCCAAACCCGGCGGGCATCTCGCCAGAACCTACTGAAGGCCTCGGGCGGTGCCAGGAAAGCCCGCGCGAACCTGTCGAGGAGGATCTCGGTACGGTCTGAATCGTTGTGGTCTGCAATGCGCCAGTCCACGGTGTAGTCATCGCGAACGAGGTAATGCCCCAACTCGTGGGCGAGCGCGAGACGTCGTCGGCCGACGGCATGGCTTGAGTTGACAATGGCGACTGCGCCTTGGTTCAGGAGCGTGGAAGCAGCATCGGCTGTGTCAGGACCGAGGGGCGCGCTGAACGCAATCAGTCCAACGCGCCCGACGACGTCTGCGATACCGCGCACTGCATCGACGTCGGTCAAGCCGCATGCGACACGCGCCGTGGCGGCGAGTGCTTCGGATTCTTTGCCGGAACGGGGTACTTCACCCTGTTCGATTCCGTTTCCGGTGAGGGCTGGGACGATTTCGGCAACGAACTCTGTGTGACGCGCGAGCGTTTCGAGCAGGGTATCGATCGCCGCGACGTCCAGGTCAGGGTCCAAGCGCGTCCGGTGGGCGATGACCGCGTCCGGCGCGTCCCGCAGAAGCCACTCGAGGCGCTGGCCGACTGCTTCGGCTATGCGCAACAGCTCCAGTGCGCCGACACCCCGACGTCCACTCTCGATCTTCGCGATCGCGCTCCGTTCCATCGAGACGCGGCTACCCAGCTCCTGCTGTGTCATCCGCGCTCGTTCGCGTGCCTGTGCGATGCGGCGCCCGACGTCTGACATCTCGCTTACCATGTGTGCGATTCTAGAACACTGAGGCGACGATGCCGATTGCTGACCGGCGTCGGGTGGACATCATCAATTCGTCTCGCGTCCCATGACCCCGTCGAAAAACTCGGCGAGCTCCGCCGTGGCCGTCAGCGGCAGGACGTGGGCGACGTACTGGTCGGGGCGCACGACGACGATCGCGCCGTCGCGGTCGATCCCGCGCTCCTCGAAGATGTCGATGTCGGGATGGCGGGCGTAGACCTTCTCGTAGTCGATGAGGTCGAAGGGGCCGACGCGTGGCCGGAACACCGGCGGAACGGCGCCGATGTCGATGTCGGTGTGGCGCTGCTGGTAGACGATCTTCACGTCGAACCAGTCGTCGGACCGCACGCCCTCAGGCACCACGCGGAGCGGCGACTCCGGTGCGTCCTGCAGCCAGGCGGCGAGCTCTGCCGCTCGGCCCGACGACGGCGAGGCGTCATCCGCGAAGACGTAGATCCGCCAGCGCCCGTCGGCTGTGGCGTGGTGTCCGAGATGGATGTGGTTCGCGTCCGCGATGCGCGAGGTGAGGGCGGACTTGAACCGCTTGCCGATCGGGAAGCCGCTCGCGAGGTGCTGGTGGGTCGCCTCGCCGACGATCGCCGACGGGCTGTACTCCGTCATGAAGCCGGCCGGGAACTCCGCCGTCCGCACGTAGAAGTCGGCGAGCTCGGAGGGGTCCTCGAACTCCTCCGGCCGCTTGGCCATGAGGCTCGACCACTCGCGGTCGAAGTCGATGAGCTCCCGGGCGACGACCTGACGCTCGGCCGAGTACGTCGCCAGCAGGCTCTCGGGGCTCCGGCCCTCGAGCACGTGGCCGAGCTTCCACGCCAGGTTGAAGCCGTCCTGCATCGACACGTTCATCCCCTGGCCGGCCTTCGCGCTGTGGGTGTGGCAGGCGTCACCGGTGATGAAGACGCGCGGCGTGCGCGTGCCGAGTTCGTCGAGTGGGACGTCGTCGAAGCGGTCCGTCAGACGATGGCCGACCTCGTAGACGCTGTGCCAGGCGACGTGCTTCACGTCGAGCCGGTAAGGGCTCAGGATGGTGTTCGCGTGGTCGATGATCTGCTCGATCGAGGTCGACCGCACGGCATCGCTGCCACCCGACGGCACCTCGCCGAGATCGACGTACATCCGGAAGAGGTGCCCGCCCTCGCGGGGGATGAGCAGGATGCTGCCGCCGGAACCCGACTGGATGGCGCACTTCGTGCGGATGTCGGGGAAGTCGGTGACGGCGAGGGCGTCCATGACGCCCCACGCGTGGTTCGCCTGGTCGCCGGCCAAGGTGCAGCCGATCGCCTGGCGGACGGCACTCCGGGCACCGTCGGCCCCGATGACGTACTTCGCGCGGACGGTCCTGGTCTCGCCGGAGGACTCGTCACTCGTGTCCAGCAGCGTGACCGCGACCGGGTACTCCGCGTCGTCGTCGATCTCGAGTCCCTGGAACGCCCACCCGTAGTCCGGCCGCATCCGGGTCGGGGCGTTCGCCATGTACTCGGCGAAATAGTCGAGCACGCGGGCTTGGTTCACGATGAGGTGCGGGTACTCGCTGACGCCGGTGGTGTCGTCGAGTGGTCGGGCGCCGCGGACGATCCGACCCGGGTCCTCGGCGTCGGGCTGCCAGAACGCCATCTCGGTGATGCGATACGCCTCGGCGGTGATGCGCTCGGCGAAGCCGAAGGCGTCGAAGGTCTCGACACTGCGGGCTTGGATGCCGTCCGCCTGGCCGATCGCGAGGCGTCCCGGTCGGCGCTCGACGATCCGCGTGGTGATGGACGGGAAGCGTGACAACTGGGCGGCTGCGATCATGCCAGCCGGTCCGCTGCCGACGATGAGGACGTCCATCTCGTCCGGGAGATCGTCGGGTCGATCGACCCCGACTCCCGCTGCGGGCAGGACCCGCGGATCACCGGAGACATAACCGTGGTGGTGGAACTGCATCGATTCCTCACTTCATCGTCAAGAATTCGATAATGGAACACACTGTTCGCTTATCGCACGGCAGACACTACCCTGCACCGGCGCACGGTGGAAGACCGTTCGCTGGTGCAGGTGCAGCTCGAGTCGCGGGAGATCAGCCCTTCGTCGCCCAGGTGCCGAGGTCCTCGACCTCGACGACCGTGGGCAGAGCGTCCTTGTCGCCGAGGAAGGCCTGGCAGGCGACCAGCGGGGCGTCGGGGGACACTCCGGCCGTCGCGTTGCCGTCCGGAGTGCAGTCGAACTGACCCAGGACCTTGATGGGCTGGTAGCTGCCTGTGCCGCTGAGCTTCCATTCGTCCGTCGTCGGCACGGGGAGCGCGGAGCGGTCGGCGTCCTTGATGTCGCCGTCCGTCAGCGTGACCGAGTAGGTGACGAAGTACGGGGTCTTCCCCTCGTCCGACGGCGTCGACTGCACGCCCATCTCGGCGAGGTCGCTGAGCTTCCCCTCCCGGACGTCGTCGATGGCGAACGACATCTCGACGCCCGTCCCGACCTCGACGGCCACACCCGTACCGAGTGCCAGGGCGTCGTCGGGTGCCTCCTGTGGGCTCGAGCACCCGGTGAGGGCGATCCCGGCGGTCGCTGCGACGAGGGCGGTCAGGGCGAGGGTGCGGTGCATGCGGATCATGTCACCGACCGTATCGGGGACGGTCGCCCGAGGCCTACGGGGACAACTCCCCATCTGTCGGGGAGGAAGCGTGACTCGCCGTCGTCCAGTGCCCCGGCCGGGCGAGGACGGTCGGCAGGAGCGTCGCCTCGTCACCCCGTGCCGCGTTGAGCTGCATCTGCGTGAGGAACAGGGTGTCCGAGAGGTCGGCTCCGTCGAGTCGTGCGCCGCGGAGGTCGGCACCGAGTAGGTCGACGCCCGTCAGGTCCGCTCCGCGGAGGTCCGCGCCGATCAGGACCGCACCGCGCAGGTCGGCTCCGCATAGTCGACGAGTGCGCAGCTCGCGTCCGGCGAGGTCTGCCGAGGGGTGGAGGTCGTCGTCCGGCTCGGCGTCGGCGCCGGCCAGATAGCCGCCCCGCGCCTCCTCGCTGACGTCGATCAGCAGGTGCCGGACCTCGTCGCGGAGGGACTCGACGTCGCACGCGAGGATCTCGGAGGTGCCGCCGTCGAGGATCCGCTGGACGACGATGCGGAGCCGGCTGATGTTCGCTGCCAGGTCCGACGCGGCGGCGCGCTCGGCGGCTTCGACGAGGTACCAGCGCATCTCCTGCAGCTGGCGCACCACGGAGAACGTGGCGAACATCTCGGCGCTCGTGTCGGGGCGTTCCCGCCAGCTCGCGCCGCCGAAGAGCTCCTGTGAGACGAGCTGGCCGGCACCGAAGCAGTCGAAGACGGTGCATCCGCGGAACCCTCGCGGGCGCAGGGATTCGTGGATGCTGCAGGAGAAGTCGTCCGCCAGATTGCGGCAGGGCGTTCCCGCTGGTTTGTCGATCGGGAAGTCGATTGATCGTTGGAACCCGAAGGCGGTGCAGCAGAGCGCGAAGCAGTCAGCGCAGTTCGCGCGAAGTGCCGAGCGGTCGTCGGAGGGGGCGGAGGAAGCGTCGATGGACGTCATGCGTGGGTGGTCTTTCCGGAGTGGTTTCGCGTGGGGGCCGGGTTGCAGGGGAACTCCGCAGGGAGCTCCCGTTCCGGGCGCACGAAATCACCGCCCCTCGTGGGAGGAGCGAACGGGTGTCGCTGAAAGGCCTCTGGGTCACAGAGCGAAAGAACGGTTCACTGCTCTCAGAGTATCGCGCGGTGTCGTGCACGAGGTCGTCGCTGGGCTCATCGACCTCTGAAGCGGCGGGCCATGCCGAATCAGCCCGACGAGCCATGGATTGCTAGCCTGACAGCTCAGGGAAGGCGGGGCTCATGCGTCCACTGGTGCTCTCGGGTGGTCCTGCGGTCGGGAAGTCGACCTGCGGCAGGCGCCTCGCCGGAGAGCGTGAACGAGCGGCGTTCATCGATGCCGACGACGTTCGGCAGCTGATCGTCGTCGGTGACGCGACACTGTGGAGCGGTCCCGAGGGGCGAGCGCAGCACCTGCTCGCCGTCCGGAACGCCGCGGCGCTCGCTCGCAATCTCGGCGACGCCGGCTTCGACGTGGTCATCGCGGACGTCGTGACGGTCGACGCGCTCGCGGCCTACCGCGCGGAACTCCCCGACTGCCTCGTGGTCCATCTCGCGCTCCCGGTGGATGAGGCGCGAGCGCGTGCGGCAACGCGCCCCGCGTATCTGACAGACGCCGAGTTCGATCTGCTACACGACCTGCTCGCGTCGCCGCCGGAGGTCGACGTCGTCCTGGACGTCTCCGGCTTCACGATCGACCGACAGGTCGAGGCGATCCGCGACGTGTGGTCGTCGGCGTCCCGCTGATCCCGCCTGGGGTTCAGTCCCGGATGAGCTGGTTCAGTGCGGCCCAGCCGAGTGTGGGCGGTGATGCGGGAGCTGCATCGGGCGTCTCGAGCATCGCCGTCGCCCACTGCTGCGCGAGGCTGTAGGCGGCCTCGGCGATCGACGAACCCGCGCTGATGCGACTCGCGCCGGCTCTCGCGAGCTCGCTGATCGACAGCGTTCCCGGGCCGAAGGCGACGTTGAGCGGAATGGTCGTCGCATCGGTGAGCCGCTCGATCGTGTCGGCTCGGAGGGCACCGAGCACGAAGATCCCGCTCGCGCCGGCCCGCGCATACGCAGCGGCACGCGTCACCGTCTCGTCGAACCAACGGTCGTCTCCGATGTCGCCGAGTCGATGCGTGTCGATCCGGGCGTTGATGAAGAGGGGGGTCCCGGCCTGGTCAGCGGCAGACCGTGCTGCCTCGATCCGTCGTTCCTGTTCCGTGATCGGGCGGAGCGAGTCCTCGAGGTTCACGCCGGAGGCGCCCGCGTCGATGCAGGAGGCGATCGTGCCGGCGACCTCGTCCGGTGTCTCTCCGTAGCCGCCCTCGATGTCCGCGGTGACCGGGACGGACACCGACGATGCGATCCGTCGCACGGCATCGAGGGCGACGTCGCGGGTCAGCTCGTTCCCATCGCGGTGCCCGAGTGACCAGGCGACGCCGGCACTCGTCGTCGCGATCGCGCGGGCGCCGGACGCCAGGACGGCGCGGGCGGAGGCGACGTCCCAGGCGTTCGGCAGGATCAGCGGGTCTCCGGGGACGTGCATCGCCTGCAGGGCGAGCGCGCGTTCGAGCGGTGTGGTCATCAGGCAAGTCCAGCACATCTCGCCTGGCCGTTCGACCGCGTGGGTGGCTGAGACCCAGGGGGTCAGCGGACGGAAGGCGTGAGGGCTGAGCTCAAGCGGGACATCGGGATCGCGCCGGGGAACGGCTCGCGCTTCGGCTCCCAGCCCGGTTCGGTGAGACTCCGCTCGGTGACGTTCTTCGTCTGCCCGTCCCAGATCCTTGTGAGGACATTGCCGGTGCGCCGGCTCAACATCGTGATGATCAGGTTGAGCGGCGAGATCGGGACGGGCATCTCGACGTCGAGCAGGATGCAGAGCCGACCCGAGTACAAAAACTTCGGATCGTGGTTCACGAACCACCCGCCCCCGGCGATCCGCAGGTAGGTCTCGCCGATGTATCGCGTGGCACCGTCGGTGAAATCGGTGTCCTGCTCCTGCGCGAAGGCGTGGCGGTCCGGCCAACGGTGGAGGATGAGCCGCTCGAGGGAGACGAGCGAGTCCCGCGAGTAATCGGTGACGACCTCGCGCGGTGTGAGGAAGTCCTCGAATCGTGCGAGGCGCGGGTGCATGATCTCCAACCACTCGATCAGCAGCTTGTCCTGCTCCGGTGCGTGTGGTTGCTCGCCGGTCTCGGTGCGTCCGTCGTCGTCCATCCCTCGAACGTACGCGGTGGGCGACGGGCGGGGAAGGGGGGAGGCGTCTGCGGGAACTCGTCCGCGACGCACCGCGATACGGTTGGGCATGTCCCGGATCTTCGTGGTGTTCGGCTCTGTGTACGCGGCGATCGCCGTCGTCACGGCGGTCCTCATCGCGGCAGCGACCTGGTTCCTCGTGAAGGTGGACGCGTACCCAGGCGACAGCGCCCTGTGTCAGAACGCTCCGGCAGGCGCTCTGGTCGCGGAGAACCCGGCGCCGGCGTTGGAACTCTCCTGGTTCCCGTTCGGGTACCAGTGCGTGTACCCGATGGTCGGAGGCGGCACGGTCGCGACGCCTCCGACGGACTGGTCGGCGACCCAGGGAATGGCTGTGGCGATCGCCTTCCTGGTGACGGGTCTGGTCGCAGCGATCGTTGCCGGGTCGATTCAGCGCCGGGGCGTTCGACCCGTCGGCACGTCGCCGTGCCCGTATGGTTGATCCGTCCGCGGGTGCGCGGTCGTCGTCCCCCAAGGAGGTAGCCGTGCGTGTCTTCGGTGTCTTTGCCCTCGTGCTCGCCGCCCTCGGCCTCGTGGTCGCCTCGCTGGTGGTGATCGGCAACCCGGATCTGGCCGCACCCGGTCCGCAACTCCTGCCGTACCAGGCGTACGACTCCTGGCGCTTCGTCCTCGGCCTCCTGCTGTGGGGTGCGGGTGTCTGGCTCGCGGTCGGCATCCTCGCGGTGTCGCGTCAGCCGGGGCTCGCCTGGCTCGTGCTGCTGGCCTTCATCCCGCTACTCGTGGTCGACCTCATCGGCGGCGGCCTGATGCCGACCTTCGTGCTGGCGCTCCTCGCGGTCGTCGTCCTCGGGCTGGTCGTCCCGGTGATCATCGGGGTCGTCGGCGTCGCGATCGGCGGGGCTGTCCGGCGTCGGAAGCTGCGGACAGCACCGACGGCCTGAACCGCCCGGCCCGCGCTTCCGCTACCGCGCACCCTCGAAGGTCTGGGTGCCGAGGACGGCGAGGAGCTTGAGCTTGCCTGCGGCCTCGGCGTGCGGCGCGGCCGTGAGGACGAGGAGTGCCTGCGACTGGTCCTCGGTGAACAAGGCCTGACAGTCCAGCTCGATGGGGCCGATCTCGGGGTGGATGAGCACCTTGTGGTCCTCGAAGCGCCGCCCGACCTCGTGCGTCGCCCACAGTCGCCGGAACTCCTCACTGTGCCCGGAGAGCGCATCGACGATCTCGCCCGCCGGCGACTGCGCCCCCAGCGAGCCGTAGGCCGCACGGAGCGACGCGACCTGCGCTCGACTCTGCCGGTCCCGGTCTTCGGCGGGGTATCGCTCGCGTTCCTCCTGGTGCAGGAACCAGCGGTAGATCGCGCTGCGCTCCAGGCCCCGGTACCGGCTCGCATCACCGAAGAGCGCCCGGGCAGGGTCGTTCTGGACGAGCGTCTCACCGAGCGCCGACAGGATGAGCGCGGGTGCGTCGGTGAGCCGGTCGAGGACGCGCAGGAGCGCTGGTGCGACGTAGTCGGTCGCTGCGAGGCGGGTCGGCGCGTTGTGTCCGGCGATCCGATACAGGTAGTCGCGTTCCTCGGCGCTCAGCCGGAGCGCCCGCGCGAGTGAACCCAGCATCTGCGTGCTCGGCTGCGGTCCCCGTTGCTGCTCGAGCCGCGCGTAGTAGTCGGTCGACATCGCTGCGAGCTGCGCGACCTCCTCGCGTCGGAGCCCTGCCGTCCGTCGCCGAGGTCCGCTGCTCAGGCCGACGTCCGCGGGCTGCAACGTCGATCGGTGTCGGAGGAGGAAGTCGGCGAGCGCTGGGCGATCCATCCCGCCAGTATCCGCCTCCGCGGCCAGGCGATCCAGGGACCGCGGATCCATGGATCGCCGGAACCTGGTGCGGCCGTCGTCACCGACGGAGACTCGTTGCATGCAGATCACCGGAAACACCGTCTTCATTCCCGGCGCGACGAGCGGCATCGGCCTCGCTCTCGCACGACGCCTCCACGCAGCCGGCAACACCGTCATCATCGGCGGGCGACGCACCGAACTCCTCGAGTCGATCGCCGCCGACGAGCCCGGCCTCCACACCGTGCGGATCGACACGGCCGATCCTGGGAGCATCGAAGCCGCGGCGAAGCAGGTCATCGCGGAGCACCCCGAGCTGAACGTGCTCGTCACGATGGCCGGCGTCATGCGCGGGGAGGACTGGACCGGTTCCGACTTCGTCGCGACCGCCGAGGAGATCATCACGACGAACGTCCTCGGGCCCATCCGGCTCATCGGCGCGTTCATCGAGCAGCTCCGCAGCCGACCGGACGCGACGATCATGACCGTCTCCTCCGGGCTCGCATTCACCCCGCTGCGGGTGACGCCGACCTACAACGCGAGCAAGGCGGCCATCCACATGCTGAGCGAGTCGATCCGCCTCCAGCTGGCGGTCACGGGCGTCCGTGTCGTCGAGCTCGTCCCGCCGGCCGTCCGCACCTCGCTCATGCCCGGCCAGGAGGAGAGCGACTTCGCGATGCCCCTCGACGCCTTCGCCGACGAGGTCATGGGCCTCATCGAGTCGCAGCCCGACGCCACGGAGATCCAGGTCGAGAACGTCAAGTTCCTGCGCTACGCCGAGGTCCGCGGCGAGTACGACCAGACGGTCGCGATGCTCAACCGCCTCGACCCGCACTAGGCGGACTCAGTCGCCCGGATCTGCACGAAATCAGGCTGATTCCGTGCAGATTTGGGCGACTCAGCGACCCGCTGCCTCCAGGTCCAGGACGACGTCGTCGAGGCCGGCACCGCTCACCGTCACCGTGATGGCGCCGGGCCCGCTCGGACGGACGATCGCCAGCGCCCGTCCGTCGAACGTGGTGCGCGTAGTCGCGTCGAATCGCTCGGTCGTCTTCGGGGTACCGGTTCCGAAGCCCGCGAGCCGACCCGCGCCCGCGACGCTGACCGAGACCTCGCGGTCGGCGCCGGTGACCAGGACGCCGGCCGCGTCACGCAGCTCGGTCGCGATGAAGGCGAGATCGGTGTCGTCGGCGCGGAGTGTCGTCCGGTCGGCGGTCGCCACGAGCCTGGTCGGGCCCGTGGCGGAGACGAGCGCAGTGCGGCCGACCTCCGCGCCCGAGCGGAACGCGACCGCCTCGAGCGTGCCCGGCCGGTAGACGGTCTCGAACTCGGCGAGCTTCGGCCGGCGTCCACCCACCGGCCCACGCGCCACCTCCACTCCGTCGAGCAGCAGGGCCACCTCGTCGGCGTCGGCGGCGACCTCGACGGTCACCGGCGCGCCCTCGAAACCGGGCCAGGTCCACGAGTCGACCGAGTCGCTCCACGCCCACGGGGACTGCATCGTGATCGTCTGCCCGTGCCGTTCCGGGCGGAGCACCGCGATCGCCGGCTCGGACCGCAGACCGAAGACGATCTCCCGGTAGTACGACACCGGCCGCCGCCAGCCGGTGATGTCGAAGTCACCGCACCACGCGGTGAGGTAGGGGAACTCGCGCTCGAGTGCGCCGTTCGCCTCGGGGTCCTCGGCATAGGAGGTCGCACCGATGCCGACCTCGCCGAGGTAGTCCCAGCCGGTCCAGGTGAAGTCGCCGATCACGTTCGGGTTCGCCTCGACGAGCGGCCAGAGGTCGCCGATCCGGGTCGGGAAGGTCTCCGAGCCGACGATCACGCGGTGCGGGAACCGCTCGGCATCGCTCGCGTAGCGGCCGTCCGCGTAGTTGAGGCCGAGGACGTCGAGGGCTGCACTGGACTCCTCGGTGCGCGTCGTGACGGCGTCGGAGGAACCGATGAGACTCATCATGTTCGCGCCCGCTTCGCCCATCAGCTCGTTCAACCCCTGGTCCGACGCCATGATGTCGTCCAGATCGTCGAGCACGGCCAGGGTCGCGTTCACGCCGTTCGTCACGAGTCGTGTCGGATCCAACGCCCGCACGTGCTCGGCGAGTTCCCGCGCCTGGATCGCGCCGTGCGGGGTGCCGACCTCGACGATCTCGTTGCCGATCGAGTACATGATCACGCTCGGATGGTTCATGTCCTTCGCCACCATCGACTCCAGATCGGCCCGCCACCACTGCGCGAAGTCGAGGGAGTAGTCGTTGTCCGTCTTGCCCCGACCCCACATGTCGAAGGTCTCGTCCATGACGAGCATGCCGATGCGGTCGCAGGCGTCGAGCATGGCGGGCGACGCCGGATTGTGGGCCGCGCGGATCGCGTTGAATCCGGCGTCCTTGAGGAGCTGGATACGCCGTTCCTCGGCGCGCGCGATCGATGCTGCACCGAGCGGACCGTTGTCGCTGTGGATACAGGCCCCGCGGAGCAGCACCGGTTCGCCGTTGATGCGGAGCCCCTTCCGCGGGTCGACGGTGACCGTGCGGACACCGTGGACCGTGTGGACGACGGCTGCCTCGTCGGCGGGTCGACCATCGACCTCGAGCGAGGTCCTCGCCGAGTACAGCGCGGGCGAGTCGACGCTCCACAGGGCCGGGTCCGGCACGTACAGCCGCTGGCGGATGAGCGCGCTACCGCCTGGCGCGACGGTGACCGGCGTGCGCTCGCCCTCGACCACGCTCCCGTCGGGGTCGGCGAGTTCCGTCGCGAGGACGTGCGTACTCCTGGTGAGTCCGCGGTTGACGATGGTCGTCGCCACCTCGAGCACCGCTTGGGCGTCCTCGATCCGGATCGTCGTGATGCGGACTCCGTCGGGCTCGATGTGCGTGGGTTCGTCGACATGGAGGAGCACCGGGCGGTGCAGGCCGGCTCCGGCGTACCAGCGGGAGTCCTGACCTGCGCGGGTCTCGATGCGCAGCGTGTTCGTCTCGCCGAAGCGGAGGAACGGGGTGAGTTCGACGAAGAAGCGCGCGAAGCCGTCGGCCCGATTGCCGGCGAACTCGTCGTTCAGATACACCATCACGTGTCGGAACGCACCCTGGATCTCGAGCCGGACGATGCGACCGGACCACTCGGCGGGGACCTCGAAGGTCCTCACCTGGCTGAAGGCACCGGCGGGGAAGTAGGCGGCCCCACCCTTCGCGAGTGCGTCCGGCGAACGCTCGGCATCGCGCAGGGCGTCGTGCGGGAGGGTCACGGCCAGCGAGTCGTCCGCACCGCCCTGGACGGCGGCGAAGGGGCCTCGGGGTGCGCGGACGATCCAGTCGCCGGTGAACGGGATGACGGTCATGACATGCTCCAGTGCAGATCGAGGTGACGAAAGTCTTTCGGCGTCATGCGCCGTGATCCCGAAGGTAAGCGAGCCAGCACGGCGTCGTCAACGTCTCGATTCGAAACAGTTTCGCTAGGCTGGCTGTGACCGGCGACCACTCGCCGCGGGACGAGGGAGGGCTCTCCATGGCACGCACACCCATGACGGGTCCGACGCTGGCGTCGATCGCCGAGCGCGCCGGTGTCTCGATCGCGACCGTCTCGAAGGTGATCAACGGTCGGTCGGGTATGTCCGAGGCGACCCGTGCGCGGGTCGAGGAGGCCGTGCGCGAGCTCGGGTACCGCCCGACACCCCGGTCGATCCCCGGTGCTCCCCGAAGCATCCACGTCGTGTTCGACACCCTGCACAGCGTCTACTCCCTCCGCGTCCTCGACGGCATGGTCGCCGCAGCACAGCGGTCGGACATCGATCTCGTGACGCGGGTGCTGTCGCCGGGTTCCGAGTTCGGCGGGGATGCCATCGCCGGTGCGGCTGCAGGAGGAGCGGCACTCGACCGCGCGTTCGTCGACCGCGTCGCGGCCCGCGGCGCGCTCGGCATGATTGTGGTCACGACCTCGATCGCCTCGGACGTCGTCGACGCCTGTCTCGATGCGGGGATCGCGCTCGTCGCCGTGGACTCGCCCGACCCGCTCAATCGTTCGGTGGCGAGTATCGGGTCCAGCCATGCGACCGGCGGGCAGCAGGCGGTCGATCATCTCGTCGCTCTGGGGCATCGGCGGATCGGCTTCGTGGGCGGACATCCAGCGAACCCCGGCCTGCGCGCGCGAGCGGTCGGCTATCGGGAGGCGCTCCTGTCGGCCGGCATCCCGCTCGATCCCCGTCTGGTGTCCGAGGAGGGGATGGGGACCTCAGCGACGGCGGTCCGGCGCATGCTCGCTCTCGACGAGCCGCCCACCGCCGTGTTCGCGACCAACGACGCCGACGCGTTCGCGGTCATCCGCACGGTCGTCCAAGCCGGGCTGCGGGTGCCGGAGGACGTGAGTGTCGTCGGCTACGACGACACCTACTCAGCCATGCTGACCTTCCCGCTCCTCACCACAGTCCACACGTCCATGCACGACATCGGCCGGGCCGCCGTCGACACCCTGCTCCGCCTGCACGCGGGGGAGAAGCCGTTCTCCCACCACCTCGAGCTCGCGACTACGCTCATCGAACGCGAGTCGACGGCGCCCGCCCCGACCTCAACGCCCTGAGCTGCCCGAATCTGCGCGATTCCGCACGGATTCCGAGCAGTTTCGGGCGACTCAGTGGGATGAGCGCGACAGGCGGAGGTCGCCGAGGGTGAATCGACCGACGGGGAGCGCCGCACGGATCCGGGACTCGTCGAAGCGGCGTGAGGGACGGAGGTCGGCAGGGAGTTCCGGTGCCGGTGGGGCCGCCTCGCTCACTCCTTCCGCCAGCATCTGCGCCTGCGCCTTCGCCACCAGCGGCGTCTTCATGAGACGTTCCGTCGCGCGCGCGAGCAGGCGGATCGTCCACACGGGGACCGGGACGTACAGCGGGCGGCGTCCGGCCACGTGCGCGATCCTGCGGACGGCCGCACCCAGCTCGAGTTCCTCGGCGCCCATGACCGCCACGGTCGGCTCCGACACCCGGCCCTCGAGTGCTGCGACGAGGACGTCGACGGCGTCCGCGACCGGCACCGGTCGCACGAGACGCTCGCGGTAGCCGACGGTCGCGAACACCGGGAAGGTGCGGACGGCCTTCGTGACGTGATCGACCATGTGGTCGCCGGCGCCGTAGATCATGCCGAACTTGAGGACGGTGTGCGCGATGCCCGAGCCCCGCACGATCTCCTCGGCCGCCCACTTCGTCTCGTGGTACCCGGAGCCGCAGTCGGGGCGCGCGCGGAGGAAGCTCACCAGCACGATGCGACCGACGCCGGCGCGGCGGGCCGCGTCCACGACCGCCCGGGTGCCGTCGACGTGCACGCGCTGGAAGGTCTGCTCGCCGAGCTCGCGGTTGATCCCGGCGCAGTGCGCGACCACGTCGCAGTCGGCGAACGCGGCGGTCAACGCCTCGACGTCGTCGATCTCCACGCCGGTGCGTCGGGAGACGACGACGATCTCGTGCCCGTCGTGCTGCAGTCGCTCGGCCAGGTGTTGTCCGACGAAACCGGTCCCACCGGTGATGGCCACTCGCATGCTGTCTCCTTCGCTTATTAGCAATATAGCGAAACTGTATATTGCAATTGTGCTAGATTGCAAACATGGCAGATACGGCGTCGGACATCTTCGCCGCGCTCGCTCACCCGACGCGGCGGCAGATCCTGCAGGACCTCAAAGACGGCGAGCTCGCCGCGGGGGAGATCGCCGCACGCTTCGACGCCACCGGTCCGACCATCTCGCGGCACCTGAGCGTCCTGCGCCAGGCCGGCCTCGTCTCCGAGCGCCGCGACGCGAACCGCATCCTCTACTCACTCGTCGGTGAGCGCCTCGCGCTGTCGGTGGGCGACTTCCTGTCCACCGTCTGCCCGGAGCAGATGGTCCTGCGCGAGGTCCGGAAGCGCCGGATCCAGCCCTGAGTCGCCCAAAAGTGTTCGATTCCGCGCGGATTCTGAACAGTTTCGGGCGACTCAGCGCAGCCCGCGCGTGACGCTGCGGACGATCGTCTGCGTGGCGGCCTGTCCGGCGCGGGTCGGCAGCAGTGCCCAGACGTGGAACTGTCCGGCGCCCTCGTGGTAGTCGACCTCGACGCCGGCCGCTTCGGCTCGTTCGACGAGCAACTCGGCGTCGGGGTTGAGGACGTCGCGGGTCCCGCTCAGGACCGTGAGTGGCCCGAGCCCGGTGAGGTCGCCGAAGAGGGGGCTCACGGTCGGATCGGTGATGTCCAGATCGCCGCGCCAGTGCTCCGCGAACACGCGCCCACCGGGCGTCGCCAGCCAGGGGTCGCTCGGCTGCACGAGCGGGATCCGAGGGTTGCTCCAGGTGAGGTCGAGCGCTGGTGACAACAGGGTGGTCATCGGCAGGACGACGCCCTCGTCCCGGAGTCGGAGTGCGGCCGACAGGGCGATCTGACCCCCGGCCGAATCGCCGGCGAGGATGGTCGGCCCGTGCCGCTCGATGCTGCGCCGGACCAGCTCGACGACGCCGTTCTGTACCTCGGCCGCGGTGCCGTAGGGCACGAGCGGGTAGATCGGCAGCGTGACCACCGCGCCGGTCTCCGCGGCGACGGTGGCGGCGAGCGTCCAGTGCTGCGGTGCGATCTCGCCGACCCACCCGCCGCCGTGCGCGTACACGACCCCGCCGATCGCCGGTCGTCGCGTGGGGGACACGGTGTACACCGGCCAGTCTCCGAAACGTTCGACGTCGACCCGGACGTCGCTGCGGAGGGTGCTGGGAGGACCGTAGGGCGCCGGCCGGAGGGTGCGCTCCCGGATCCGGCGGCGCGCGCCCGCCTCACTCACGAAGGCGCGGTTCGCGCGGATGAGTCGGAGTGCGGGGCCGACGACGACGCCTGGGATGGTGAGCACGGTGCCTCCGCGGTTGACGGGTTCCTGGGGCTCGCCACGCTAGCAGCGCAGGCTGGGCAGGAGTCCCCATCGCCCGGTCCCCTCCGCACCGCCATACTGACGGCATGACCCGTCGCCGCCTCCTGACCCTCGGTGCCTTCGTGGCGCTCCCCGCTTCGTTCCTGCTCGCCGGCTGTAGTTTCAGCGCCAGCGCGAGCCTCACGGTTCCGGCCTCGGACATCGAGGACACGGCCGCCGGCGCGCTGGAGGAGCAGGTCGGTACCCGTCCCGACCTCGACTGCGGCGACGAGCGCGTGAAGCTCATCGACGACACCACCGTCGACTGCACGCTGACCGATCCGTCGAGCGGCTCCGAGTACGACGCCGTCGTCACGATCAGCGACGTCGACGGCACGAAGTACCACGTGGCGGTCCAGGTCGCCGACACCGCGAACTGATCCCCGTCGCTGCGGGCTCCGACCCGTCCTTGACGGGTCTGACGGGTCTTCGTCGTGGGACACTGGCAGACGGCGTCGACGTGCCGATCGCGCCGCAGCAGCCCGTCCCGAAGGAACCGCATGCCCGAGCTGAACCCTGTCGTCATCGAGCGAGTCGCCTGGGACGACGAGCGGGCCGTGCGGCTCCGCGCCGCGATGGACGAGGAGATGGACGCCCGGTACGCGTCGGCCTGGGAGGACTGGGACCCGGCGGCCGCCGAGCGGGCGCTGACCGCGTTCGCCGTCGATCCTGCCGACATCAGCGCGACCTTCCTGGCCCTCGTGGACGGCGAGCCGGTCGGCCACGCCGCCCTGCGTCGACTGCGCGGCGAATGGGAGCTCAAGCGCGTCGTCACCCTCCCGAATCACCGCGGGCGGGGCGTCTCGAAGCGCCTGATCGCCGCCGTCGAGGACACCGCCCGTGCCGAGGGGGCGTCCCGCCTCATCCTGCAGACCGGCGACCGCCAGCCCGAGGCCGTGCGGCTCTACGAGTGGCTCGGCTACGAGCCCATCCCGATCTACTCGCCGTACGAGGTCATCCCGATGTCGCTCCGCTGACGCCCGCCCGCTCCGCTGACGCTCGGCAGCGTGGCTGTCGCCGTTAGTGCGCAGCCTTCGCGGGCTGGTTCCGCGAGCGCAACCGCGAGATCCCGGTCACGATCGCGACGACGATCAGACCGAGGACGAGTCCGAACACGGCGGACATCGCGGTGTCGGCGATCCAGACGACGACCGGTCCGGCGGCCTCGATCGCGTGGGTGACGACGTGCAGGAGGTCGTACGGGCCGTGCCAGAGGGTCTCGGCGAGGTTCGCGATCACGAGGTGGCCGCCGACCCAGAGCATAGCGACCGTGCCGACGACGCTGATGACGCGGAAGACCGCGGGCATCGACGCGACGATCCGTGCACCGGTGCGGCGGACGCCGCGCGACGGGTTCTTCATGAGCCGGAGTCCGATGTCGTCGATCTTCACGAGCAGGGCGACCGCGCCGTAGACGACCGCGGTCATGACGAGGCCGATGACCAGGAGGGCGCCTAGCGTCATCCAGATGCCGAGCCCCGAGTCGAGGCTGGCGAGGGAGATGAGCATGATCTCCGTGCTGAGGATGAGGTCGGTGCGGACGGCCCCGGAGACGAGCTTCTTCTCGTCGCGGACGTCCTCCTCCGCCTCCGCGTGGTGCATGCCGAACCACTCCATGACCTTCTCGGCGCCCTCGAAGCAGAGGTAGGTGCCTCCGATGATGAGGAGGAACGGCAGCACCCAGGGGGCGAACGCCGTGAGCAGCAGGGCGATCGGGATGATGATGACGAACTTGTTGATGAGGCTGCCGCGGGCGATCCGCCACACGACCGGCAGCTCCCGCGCGGGGGTGAGCCCCTGCACGTACTGCGGGGTGACGGCGGCGTCGTCGATCACGACGCCTGCGGTCTTCGCACTCGCCTTGAGGGCTGCGCTGAGGATGTCATCGACAACGGCGAGCAGGCCGACCGACATGTGCTTCTCCTTGGCTCGGGGTCACGCCGCCGCGGGCTCGGCAGGGACGGAGTCCACAGTACTGTCGCGATCGCCGAAGGGTGTACTGCTGGACACTCCCTCGCCGACGTGCACGGCCGTAGCGTCGTCCGTATGCAGATCCAACCGAAACCCGCGACGATCAAGAACCCCGCCGAGCAGTTCACCGGCGACGTCTACCTCGACCTGCTGGCCGCGCCGCAGCAGGACGGCCAGCACATGATGGTCGCGAAGGTGCGGTTCATCCCCGGCGCCCGCACCGCATGGCACTCCCATGCCAACGGGCAGACCCTCCACGTCACCGAGGGCGTCGCCCTCATGGGTACGCGCGACGGTGCCGTTCTCGTCGTCCAGCCGGGCCAGACGGTCTACACCCCACCCGGCGAGGAGCACTGGCACGGAGCCACGCCCGACGACTACATGGAGCACCTCGCGATGTTCGAACAGGCGGACGACCCGGCGATGAGCACGACCTGGCTCGAGCACGTGGCCGAAGCCGACTACCACCGCCCCTGACCGACCGCCCGACCTCGACCCCGCTTCTCCGCTGTGGAGAAGCGGGCGTCCTCCCCAGAGGTAGGGACCGCTCCCTTCCGTGCGGATGCCACCCCGGTACTGTTGGCACTCACGACAGATTGGGGATTTCGAATGGTCGAGACCACACCGCGCCGCTCACGGTCGGCCGTGCTCGCGCTGACCTTGACGATCGGAACGCTCGTCGCGGCGGCGATCATCGGCGGATACTTCATCATCGTCGGCGATCAGGCCGACATCGCCGGGCGGGTCTGGCTCACGCTGCTGCTGCTCGCGGCCTTCGTCGGTGCCGTGTCGCTCGACGCCGCAGCCGGTCACGGGCCCAACAAGTGGTACCTCGCGGTGTCGACGTTGGTGAACATCTTCCTCGTCACCGTCGGCCTCCTGAAGCTGTGGAACGGGTGGCTCCAGCCGCCGAACACCTCCGACGGCTTCGTCTGGTCCACCCAGATCATGCTGTTCCTCGGCATCCTCATCATCGTGCGGGTCGCGCTCATCATCATCCAGGTGTACTTCCTCCACTTCGTCACCCGCGCGACGTCCACCGTGGTCCGGGCCACCGGCATCGTGACGATCGCGCTCATCATCGCCACGGTCCTCGTGCTCGTGCTGCCCATGGCGTTCCCCGAGGGCACCTGGGCGGACTGGTGGTGGCGCATCGCCGCGGCCACGACGCTCGCTGCGGCGATCTCCGCCGTGATCCCCGTGATCGTGCGGGCGTTCTCCCAGAAGCCGGAGGGCGAGCGGGTGGCCTCCGGGCAGCAGCCGTACCGTCCGGAGGTGTACCAGCAGGCCGCACCCGGCTACCCGGTTCAGAGCTACCCGGTTCAGAGCTACCCGGGTCAGCAGGGATACCAGGGCCAGCAGGGCTACCCGGGACAGCAACCGCAGCAGCCCTACCAGGGGCAGCACCCGCAGCAGCCGTACCCGGGGCAGCAGCAGTCGTACGGCGATCAGCCGAACCCCGGCCAGTATGGCCAGGGGTACCCTGGGCAGGGCTACCAGGGGCAGCCGTATCAGGGGCAGCCTGCCCCGCAGCAGCCCACCCCGCAGCAGCCGGGCCAGCAGTGGCCCACGCCGTCCTGGCAGGGCTCCGCGCCCGGGCAGCCTGCTCCGGCACAGCCCGCGCCGCAGCAGTGGGGGCCTCCGCAGCCGCAGGTTCCGTCGTCGCCGGCACAGCCCGCGCCTCCGCAGCAGGACCAGCAGCGTCCGCAGGAGTCCCGTCCTCCGCAGGAGGCGAAGCAGCCGCCGGTGGCGCCGCAGCCCACGGAGCCGCAGCCGACGGAGCCGCAGAGCCCGCCGCCCGCCGAGTAGACGAACCGACCACGAGCCGGCCGGAAGCCGACCACTTCCAGCCGGCTCCGTCGTCGGTCGCACTCGTAGCCGGGCTCCGCTTGCGCACAACTGCGTAGCCGCGCCGGGCACGTCTTCGTCCAGCGGCGGATGTGGCGATGCGCTCGCTCCGTGAGTATGGAATCGGCGCGGTGCGACCGCCCGCCGCCGACTCCTCACGATGGGTGACGATGCGCAAGCTCCTGAAGGTTCCACTGATCTCGATCGCCACGATCGCCGGCCTCGTCGCAGCAGGCCTCGCGACGACGAGCATCGTGAACGCCGTCGCGAGTTCGTCGGAAGCGGGCGACCTGCAGCCCTACGGGCAGTTGGTCGACGTCGACGGCAAGGACATGAACGTCGTCATCAGTGGTTCCGGCGCCGAGACGATCGTCCTGCTGCCCGGCCAGGGTACCGCGGCACCCGGCCTCGACTTCGAGCCGCTCGTCGATGAGCTCCGCGACCAGTACCGAGTGGTGGTCGTCGAGCCGTTCGGCTACGGCCTCAGCGATCAGACGGACGTGCCCCGGACCTCGGCCAACATCGCCGGCGAGGTGCACGCCGCCCTGCAGCACCTCGGCATCGACCGGTACGTCCTCGCCGGACACTCGATCGCCGGCATCTACGCCCTCGAGTATCTGGAGCGGTTCCGCGCCGAGGTGACGGCGTTCATCGGGATCGACACGAGCGTCCCGACCCAGCCCGGAAGCGACGAGCCGACGCCGACCGACGGCGTCGACACACTGCAGGCGCTCGGCATCCTGCGCCTCCTCACCGCCATCGCGCCCGACCCGTACGAGGGCCTCCCGTACGACGCCGCCACGAAGCGCCAACTCGCGATCCTGACGAACCGCAACGCGATGTCGCCGACGCTGCTCGACGAGATCGCCCACACGCCCGGCAACTTCAAGGCTGCTCGATCCCAAGCGTTCCCGGCCGACCTGCCGATCCTCATGTTCGTCGTCGGCGACGACCCGGAACTCTCCGACTGGGTGCCCCTTCACGAGGAGCAGCTCGCCGGAGTCGACCGGGGGGAACTCGTCCGACTCGACGGCGGACACTACCTGCACCACACCGAGGCGACGGTGATGGGCGAGGACATCAAGCGGTTCCTCGCCGACACGCCGGGAGACTGAATCCCCGGCCGATCCGGGCTGGCGTGTCGTCGGATGTCGGGTTAGGCTCACTCTCTATCGAACGTATGTTCGAACAACGGGAGGCCATGCATGTTGATTACGAGCACCGAGATCGCGGTCTGGACGACGCCGGCAGGCGTGCCGGAGCGCTTGTTCTGGGACGGAGCCCGGTACCTCGTCACCGACACCCCGACCCCGCTCGAGCCGAACGTCTCGTTCGTCACCCATCCGCCCGCGGCGACCCCCGCCTGGCGGTTCCAGGCGACCGCTGCCGACGGCCGGTCCTTCGTCTTCGACATCCGACTCGACGCCGCGCGCGGACGCTGGCAGCTCCTCCGAGCGTACGAATGAACCGCTCAGACCGTCGCCCGGGTCGACGTCGCTCCGGCTGTCAGGCGGCCGGCTGCAACCGCACGACGATCGCCTTCGAGACCGGGGTGTTGCTGCGGTCGGCCGTCGAGTCGAGCGGGACGAGGACGTTCGCCTCGGGGAAGTACGCCGCGGCACATCCACGAGCGGTCGGGTAGGAGACGACGCGGAAGCCGCGGAGCTCCCGATCCGGCTGTCCGGCCCACTCGCTGAAGACGTCCACCGTCTGCCCGTCCTCCAGGCCGAGGTCGCGGAGGTCGTCCGGGTTGACGAACACGACGTTCCGGCCCTTCTTGATGCCGCGGTACCGGTCGTTCAGGCTGTAGATCGTCGTGTTGAACTGGTCGTGCGAGCGCAGGGTCTGCAGGAGCAGCCGACCGGGCGGGCAGTGGATCGGTTCGAGCTCGTTGACCGTCAGCAGGGCGCGACCCTCGGGGTTCGTGAACGTGCGGGAGTCTCGCGGTCCGTTCGGCAGGACGAAGCCGTCCTCGCGGCGGATCTGCTCGTTGTACCCCTCGCAGCCCGGCACGACCCGTCCGATGTGTTCGCGGATCGTGTCGTAGTCGTCCTCGAACGCCTGCCAGGCGATGCCCGAGTCCTCACCGAGCGTCGCACGCGCGAGCCGCGTGATGATGGCGACCTCGGAGAGCAGACCGGGCGCTGCCGGCGGGATGCGGCCGTGCGAGGCGTGGACAGCGCACACCGAGTCCTCCACGCTGACCATCTGCGGTCCGCTCGCCTGCAGGTCGATCTCGGTGCGCCCGAGGGTCGGCAGGATGATCGCCGCCTCGCCGGTGACCGCGTGCGACCGGTTGAGCTTCGTCGAGATCTGCACCGACAACTGCGTTCCGCGGATCGCGGCCTCGGCGGCGGCGGTGTCGGAGATCGCCGCGACGAAGTTGCCGCCGAGCGAGATCCAGGTGCGGACCTCGCCCCGCTGCATCGCCCGGATCGCGTTCACCGCGTCGACCCCGTGCTCCCGCGGCATCGGGACCGCGAACTCGCGCTCCATGGCAGCGAGGAAGGATTCGGGCATCTGCTCCCAGATACCCATCGTCCGGTCGCCCTGCACGTTGCTGTGCCCGCGGATCGGCGACGCACCGGCGCCCGGCTTGCCGATGTTCCCGCGGAGGAGGAGCAGGTTGATGATCTCCTTGATCCCGTTGACCGCCGCCTTGTGCTGGGTCAGACCCATCGCCCAGGTGACGATCGTCGCGTTCGACGCGATGTAGCGCTCGGCGAGTTCGTCGATCTGCTCGCTCGTGAGGCCGGTCGCCTCGAGCACCGCCGTCTCGTCGAGGTCGGCCAGGTGGGCCGTCAGCTCCTCGAGTCCGAGGCAGTGCTCGGCGAGGAACGCGTGGTCGAGGATCGTCCCCGGAGCTGCCGCCTCGGCCTCCAGGACCCGCTTCGAGACCGCCTGCAGCAGTGCCATGTCGCCGCCGAGCCGGATCTGCAGGAACTGGTCGGAGATGACCGTGCCGCGCCCGACCATGCCGCGGACCGTCTGCGGGTTCTTGTACCGCTCGAGCGCCGCCTCGGGGAGCGGGTTCACCGAGACGATCGTCGCGCCCGCCTGCTTCGCGTCCTCGAGCGCCGTGAGCATGCGCGGATGGTTCGTGCCCGGGTTCTGGCCCATCACGATGATGAGGTCGGCCTGCTCGAAGTCCTCGTACCGGATGGTCGACTTCCCGACCCCGATGACCTCTCCGAGCGCCGTGCCGGTGGACTCGTGGCACATGTTCGAACAGTCGGGGAGGTTGTTGGTCCCGAAGGCGCGGACGAAGAGCTGGTAGACGAAGGCCGCCTCGTTCGACGCGCGGCCGCTCGTGTAGAAGACGGCTTCGTCGGGGGACTCCTGCCCACGCAGCTGATCGCCGACGATGGCGAACGCCTCGTCCCAGCTCACCGGCCGGTAGTGGTCCGAACCGGCCGGCTTGTAGACGGGCTCCGACAGTCGACCCTGCATGCCGAGCCAGTACTCCGTCTTGTCGGCGAGATCGCTGAGCGAGTGTTCGGCCCAGAACGCGCTCGGGATGACGACCGGCGTCGCCTCCCAGATGACGGCCTTCGCGCCGTTCTCGCAGAACTCGAGCTTCTTGCGGTCGTCCGGGTCGGGCCAGGCGCAGCTCATGCAGTCGAAGCCGCCGCGCTGGTTGATCGAGGTGAACAGCTCCGCGGTCCGCTTCGGCCCGAGCTGTCGGAGGGCTGGCTCCATCGAGTGCAGGATGCCGGGCAGGCCGACGGCGACGTGCTTCGGGTGGGTGACCTCGATGTCGGCGTCGGTGACGTCCTCGACGGGCGGTTCGGCGCTCATGCGTTCGCTCCGGTCTGGAGTGCGGCCGGTGCCGAGTCGTCGGAACGTGCCGATCCGTCGGCGTCGGCTGCGTCGGGGTCGCCGAGGCGGTGGGCTCCGCTGTAGACGACCATCGAGTCGCCGCGGAGGAAGCCGACGAGCGTCATCCCGAGTTCGGTGGCCAGTTCGGCGGCGAGCGAGGACGGAGCGGAGACGGCGGCGAGCATCGGGATGCCGGCCATCGAGGCCTTCTGCGTGAGCTCGAAACTCGCGCGCCCCGACACCATCAGGACCATGGAGCGGAGCGGGAGCAACCCCTCCTTCGCCGCCCATCCGACGACCTTGTCGACGGCGTTGTGTCGGCCGACGTCCTCGCGGAGTACGAGCATCTCGCCGGTGCGCGCGTCGAACAGGCCGGCCGCGTGCAGACCGCCGGTGCGTTCGAAGACCGCCTGCTGTGCCCGGAGGCGGTCGGGGAAGGTCACGAGGAGCGCCGGGTCGAGGCGGAAGTCGTCGTCCGCGACGGAGTAGCGAGAGCTCGTCCGGACGGCGTCGATGCTCGCCTTGCCGCAGAGGCCGCACGAGCTGGTGGTGAAGAAGTTCCGTTCCAGGCTCGGATCGGGGGCGGGGACGCCGGGGGACAGGGCGACGTCGAGCACGTTGTACGTGTTGACGCCCTCGTCCGTCGCGCCGGCGCAGTACCGTGCTGTCCGGACGTCGTCACCCCGACCGATGACTCCCTCCGAGACGAGGAAGCCGATCGCGAGGTCGACGTCGTGGCCGGGCGTCCGCATCGTGATGGCGAGCGAACGACCACCGACGCGGATCTCGAGCGGCTCTTCGACGGCGAGGACGTCCTCGCGGGTGCGCGCGGGCTGTCCCACCGTGATGCGGGTGACGCGTCTGCGCGCCGTGATGCGAGTCATGGCTCATGGCTATCACCACCATCGGACGAGGGCAAGGTGCCTCACCGGATCCGCAGCCGCCTCGCGGGCTGGATCGCGGCTTAGGCTGGTGCCATGTCCGTCGACGCGATCATCCTCGCGGGAGGGCGGTCCTCCCGTCTCGGCGGCGTCGCGAAGGCGTCGTTGCTCCGCGACGGCCGGACGCTCCTCCAGCTCGCGATCGATGCTGCGCGGCCGGCCGGCGGCCGTGTCATCGTGGTCGGCCCCGAGGTCGAGACGGCTGATCCAGTCCGCTTCGTCCGCGAGCATCCCGTCTTCGGCGGCCCCGCCGCGGCCGTCGCCGCCGGCCTGGACGCCTTGCGTGATGGCGTCGCGGCCGAGGGTCCCGTGCAGGTCGCCGTCCTCGCCTGCGACATGCCGGACGCCGCGCCGGCGCTCGCCGCGGTGCTCGACGCAGCCACAGCCACAGCCACAGCCACAGCCACAGCCGCGACCCGGACCGACGCCGACGGCTGGGTCGCGGTGGACGACTCCGGTCGTGAGCAGCCGCTGCTCGCGGTCTACCGCCGGGAGGCCCTGGAACGCCGGGTCGCCGCACTTCGGGCGTCACAACCGAGCGGTGACCTCGCGGGTGTCTCCGTCCGCCAGCTGCTCGCCGGACTCGTCCTCCGCCAGGTGCCCATTCCCGACGGCGGTTCCGCCGACGTCGACACCTGGGCCGACGCCACCGGACTCGGGGTCGTCACCGCCGTCGAGTCGCCGGCGCCGACCGCTTCCACCACGCCGAACGCCGACCCTGAGGAGCGTCTCCCATGACCGATGACCTGCAAGCCGTCCTCGCAGACTGGACCGACCGGGTGTCCGCCGAGCTGGAGCTCGGCGACGTCGCGGTCGACATCGACGCCGTCCTCGGACTCGCGGGCACGGCCGCGCACGCCGTGCTGCGTCCGGCCGCCCCGCTCACCACCTACCTCGTCGGCATAGCCGTCGGGAAGGCGCTCGCGAGCGGGGCGGATCCGGTCGCCGCCGCCGGGGCTGCGACCGCTGCCGTCGAACGGCTGGTCGCCTCGGACACGACCGCATGACGAGGTCCTCCTGGTCGGACGCCCGCAGTATCGCGCACGCGGCGGGTGCCGCACAGCGGTCCGACGTCGTCGACACGCTCGCGCTCACCGAGGCCCTCGGACACGTCCTCGCGGCGTCGCTCGTCTCGCCCATCGCGATCCCGCACTACGCCTCCTCGGCGATGGACGGCTGGGCGGTGGCCGGGAGCGGCCCCTGGACCCTGCTGATCGGCGGAGACGCCGAGCGCGCGCGATCGGTCGGACTCGGCGACGGTGTCGCGGTCGACGTCCTGACCGGTGGGCTGATCCCGACAGGCGCCGAGGCGGTCCTCCCGCTCGAGCACGGCGTGGTCGAGCAGGTTTCGGGTGCTGCCAGCCTCCACCTCGCACCGTCCGCACCGAGCGGGGAGCCGCGTCCGGGGCGGCACATCCGGCCTGCCGGAACCGAGTCGCCCGCGGGGTCGACCGTCCTCGACGCCGGCACGCGTCTGGGGCCCGTCCACCTCGCGCTCGCCGCCGGTGCCGGCTTCGACCGCGTGCCCGTCGTACCGGCCATGCGCGTCCGCCTGGTCCTCACGGGCGACGAGGTCGTCACGAGTGGCGTGCCCGCACCCGGGTTCGTGCGCGACAGCTTCGGCCCATCCCTCCCGGGAGTGATCGCCTCGCTCGGCGGCGTCGTCACGTCCAGCGTCCGTGTCGGCGACGACGCGTCCACCACGGCCGAAGCCCTCGGGCTGACGAGTGCGGCCGGCGTCCATGCCCGCCACCAGCGGGACCTCGTCGTGACCACCGGTGGCACCGGCGACTCCCGCGCCGACCATGTCCGAGCGCTGCTCCGCGACGCCGGAGCGGACTTCCTCGTGGATGGCGTCGACGTCCGCCCGGGTGGCCCTGCGCTGCTCGCGCGGCTGCCGGACGGTCGCCTGTTCGTCGGGCTCCCCGGCAACCCGCTCGCCGCACTGCTCAGCGTCCTCACGCTCGTGCACCCGGTGCTCGCCGGCCTCCAGGGACTCGAGCTCCCGGCCCTGCGACCGGCAGTGCTCGCCTCGCCCATCGACGGGGTCCGTTCCGGGACGGTCCTGCGTCCGTACCGCTCGGTGCACGATCCCGACTCGGCCACGCCGCATGCGGAGCCGACGCCGTGGCACGGGGCAGCCATGCTCCGCGGGCTCGCCGACGCCGACGGCGTGCTCGTGTGCCCGGGCTCCGGCGCGGCCGCGGGGGGCCTGGTACCGAGTCTCGACCTGCCCTGGTGACCGGGCCTCGGGTCAGCGGCCCCGGACGACTGCCGCCGTCATCAGCTGCAGCAGTTCCTCGCCGGCGAGGATGCCGCGCCGCTTGGTGACCGTCAGCGTGTCGATCGTGAAGCCCTCGTCGTCGAGCTCGCCGTGCGCCGGCCGGAACGCGAGGTCGGCGGTCTCCAGCATCGACTGGTCGAGGAGCGAGTCACCGGCCGCGAGGACGAGTGGTCCGTCGAGGCGGCGGGCGACCTCGCTGACGGCGTCGTGCTTCGTGAGCGTCCGGGGTACGCAGTAGAGCTTGCGTCCCTGCAGTGACACCGTCCACCCGAGCCGTTCGCACTCCTGCTCGACCTGTTCGAGCCAGCCCGCCGGTATCGCGTCGCGTTCGACGATCGAGTAGAAGAACAGCGCGTCCGCGACGTTCGTCTTGAGGATCCAGGTCGGCGAGGCAAGCTCCTCGAAGCGCGCGAGCGCCTCGTCGAGCGGAGCGGTGTGGTCGGTGAGGTGCGCTCGCACCCGGTCGCGCCAGTCGGCGTCCGGGACGCCGTCGACGAGGATCTCGCCGCCGTTGCTCGTGATCGCGTAAGCGGGTGCGCCGCCCGGCAGCTGCACCCGCTGATACTGCGCCACCGTCCGCGTCGTGACGGGCATGAACACGGCCTGCGAGCGCAGCTCGATCAGCAGTCGCTCCGACTCGCGCGTCATGAAGGAGATCGGCACGCCGTTCCAGAGCTCCGAGACGACGATCGACGGCGCCTCGGGGTCCGGCGTCTCGAGCCAGAACGCCTTCGGCGAGTAGATGAGGGTTCGATCCAGGTCGCAGGCGACGAGGGCGCTCACTGGGCGTCTCCCGCAGCGGCGTCGCTCAATGGGTTGATGAGTCCGACACAGCTGTAGGGCAACCCGGGCACGACCTCGACCGGCACACCCCGCTGCTCGGCGAGCAGGAGCACGTGTGCGACGTCGTCGAGGGCGTCCGGCGACACGAGCACCTTCCACGGCACCCGGCGGAGCAGGACGCGGGTGGTCTCGCCGACACCGGGCTTCACGAGGTTCACGGTCGGGATGTCGTACTGTTCCCGGATCCGCTCGACGGCCTCCCAGCCGATCCAGCTCGGTTCCCGATCGGCCGCCGAGGCTTCCTCCACACCAGCGGCGACGTCGTCGACCACCTCGGCGAAGCGGCTGGAGACCGCGTCGAGGAACGCGCCGGAGACGTCGTGACTGCTGAGCTCGCGGTAGAACTTGGCGCCGTGGAACTGGTCGTCGGAGAGCAGTTCGCGGTTGTACACCGTGCGGGACACGAGGCCGGAGACGGTGGAGTTCAGGCACGCGGAGGGGATGAGGTAGTCGTCACGGGTGCCGTACACGGGCACGCAGTGGCCGGGGTCGGCGAGGACGGCCAGTTCGTCGGAGAAGCGGATGCCGTCGGTCTCGGCGAAGAGTTCCAGCGCTGCCGTCAGTTCGCGCGCGATGGCGCCCTTGCCGGTCCAGCCGTCGACGAACGCGATCTGCTCCGGGTCGTGGTGCGCCGCGAGGTAGCGCAGCGCGGTCCCGTCGACGCCGACCCCGCGCACGATGCTCATCGTGTAATGCGGCACGTCGATCCCACGGACCTCCTTCGCCCAGCGACGCATGAGGATCCCGATGGGCGTTCCGGCGCGGGCGAGGGAGACCAGCACGGGGCGGTTCGCGCGGGAGGCCAGGACGAGGTCGGTGACGACGCCGACGGCCACCGCGAGACGTCGGCTCGACCGCGCGAGGGCGTCTCGGTAGAGCTCCTCGTACTCGGGGGAGGGCAGGTACTCGATGGGCAGCGACTCGGCGTAGTGCGCGCGACCGCTCTGGATCGCGGCCTCGCGCTCGGAGGCATCGGCCTCGAGGCGGGTGTCGCCGAGGTCGGTCAGCAGCCAGCGCACCTCCGAGGCGTCGTAGGACCCGAAGTCCGGTCCGGTGAGCGGCTCGGGGAGGGCGGCGGCGTCGATGGTCACGGTGCGGGGTTCCATTCGGCTGGGGTCGGGACGGATTCGGTGAGGAGGACGACGATGACGTGGTCGGTGACGGTCCGCAGCGCCTCGACGACGCCGTCGGGCCGGAGCAGGAGCTCGCGGTCGGCGCCCGGCTCCGGGAACAGGACCACCGCGGCGAACCGTGAGCCGCCGCGCGAGAGGTTGTAGGCGAAGCGGGGTCCGAAGCCGTCGATCGTGTGGTCGTGGCTGGTGAAGGACACTGCGCTCGCGATGGCGTAGTCGTCACGGTCGATGACGGCGATGGGGGACCGCGTGGTGGTGGAGAAGCGCGTCGCTCCGCGGGTGCGGTCGAGGTGGTCGGCGACGGCCAGCGGTACCGCGATGAACTCCTCGGAGCCGAGCACCACGACCTCGCCGTCCGACAGCTCCGGAAGGACCCGGCCGGCGATCGCGGCCGTCACCGCGTCGTCCAGGCGTCCTGGCGCACCGAAGCGCGCGCTCCGTACGGGCGGCAGGTCGGAGGCGTCCACGACGACGACGTCGCCGGTTGCGGCCGATCCGGCGGCCGATGCCGCGGGTGCGGCGTCGATGACCGCTCGCGCGCGGGCGAGGACGTCCTCCGGAAGGTCGACGGCACCCACGCCGAGCGCCACGACGGTGATCCGGGTACCGAGGCGGTCGGCGAGTTCGTCGAAGCGCTGCCGGTCCGCATCCGAACGGAGGTCGATGAGGCCCGCGACCACCCAGTGCGCCTGCGGCGTGGTGGCGTGCAGCGCGGTGATCGTGTTGCGGACGGTGCGTCCGGTGCTCAACTCGTCGTCGACGAGCACCGTGGTGCCGCCGACCGTGGCCCACGCGGGGTCGCTCGGATACAGGCGGTGGTCGCTCGCGTGCGAGTGCTCCTCCTCGAACGGCGTGAAGGGCACGTCCGCCTCGTGTCTCGTGGAATGGAGGTACGGCGAGCCGAGTGCGTCGGCGACGATGTGGCCGAGCCCGGTCGCCGTCTCCGCGTAGCCGACGGTGACGAGCTCCGGTCCGGCCGCTGGGGCCGCATCGCGGAGCTGAGCGAGGTGCTCGCGGACGGCGGCGAGTGCGGCGAGACCGTCAGCATCCGGCCGTTCCCGACGGGCAAGGAGCTGCGCCACCGTGTCGAACGGAGCCGTCTCCGGATCGCTGCCGTCGAGCGCGCTCCGCACCAGGAGGCCGAGCAGTTCTCCGGCGGCGAGTGCCAGGCCGGGCACGGTCGGCACGTGTTTGGCGAGGACCGTCGACACGAGCAGCTGCGCGCGTTTGGGGTTGTCGCGGAGCGCGAGACCGACGAGGTCCTCCACCGGGATCAGGCTTCGGGACGCGTCCGAGCGCAGGGCGATGCCGACGGCGTCGCGCACGAAACCGCCTGTCCATGCGCCCGTCCATACGGTCACCGCATGCTCGTCTCGAGGAGGTCGACGAAGGTCGTGTTCTCTGCCACGGCCCAGTAGCCGCCCATCGATACGGTCACCGCATGCTCGTCTCGAGGAGGTCGACGAAGGTCGTCTCCTCCGCCGCCACCCCGAAGGCCTCCGCACGGAGCAGGGTCTTGCGCGCCCACGCCTGGTGCGGCTTCATCTCGTTCATCTTGTTCCGGTAGGGGGAGGCGTTGGCGCCGCCGCCCACGTCGCCGACGACGGAGAGGGCGTCGACGTACTCCTCGTGGCTCACGACCGACATCGCGTGGACGACCGGCACGTGGCTCGGGTGGATCACCGTCTTGCCGAGCAGCCCGTTCGCCTGGTCGAGCGCGATCTCGCGGATGAGGCCGTCGAGTCCTTTGAGGAGGAGCTTCTGACGCAGCTGCGCCTCGTTCGCGTCCTGGAACGGCGTCATGCGCAACTGCGGGCGCATGAGCCGCTCCGCGTTGTGGAAGTGCTCCCAGACCGTGCCGGTGATGACGAAGTCGTCGCCCGGCCGACCGAAGACGTTGACGACGTCGGCGATGACCGAGGAGACGAGTTTCACGTCGTACACGGTGAGGTCACGCGAGCGCCGGAGCGAGAAGGCGCTCGAGAGGTCGGTGGCGCCGATCCGGACCGCGAGGACGTCCTCGCGGTGGGCCTTGGTGACGTCGACGATCCCGGAGAGGGTGTCGTCGCGGGTCTCGCGGTGGATCATCCGTGGCGACTCGAGGATCGGCATGACCCGAAGCCGACGCGCGCCGTTCGACCCGTCCTGCCCGTAGTCGCGCTGCACGCGACCGAGCGCCTCGAAGAAGCGGTCCGCCACACCGTCGCTGTTCTCGTACTTGGGGATGACGAAGCCGCTCAGGAGGTCGAGTCCCGGACCGAGGAGCCCGGCGACCCGCTCGAGCTGCTCGGGCGTGCGGACGCGGATGAACAGCAGCGGCAGCACCGGGCGCTTGGACCCCGAGCTCTTGGACCCCGAGCTCTTGGCGGCGAGCTGCTGCATCGCCTCCGCGACGTTCGTCTCGGCGAACTCGACCGCGTCGTCGGGGACCGAGTCCTCGAGGCACAGCACCATGCTCAGGCACCCGTGCTTCGCCTGCTTCACGACGTCCTTCGCGAGCGTCGTGCGCGTGCCTGGGCTGTAGAGCGTGGCGCCGAGTGCCGCCGCCACGTGTTCCGGCGGGGAGTCGATGCTGATGGGGCTCGGAAGCTTGTGGAACAGCCGCGACGCGCGCTTGTCGTCGACGTAGCTGAAGTGGCGCATGGTCATCGTCTCCGTGGTTCGCGGGCGACGACGTACGGCGTCGGCTCGAAGCCGAACTGCTGCAGGAGCGTCTGGAGGGGGATCTCGGCGGGAAGGGGTTCGAGGCGGAGTTCGAGTCTCGACCCGATGCGCAGCAGCGAGACGACCGGAGCGGCGCCGGTCTCGTCGGCGGCCGCGAAGCTTTCGCCGTCGAAGAGCTGCACGGTCAGCGGATGGCCGGGGGTGCCGACGAACAACGCCCGCCGGAGGAGGTGCACGTGCCGGAGCGCGAGGATCGCGTCGCCGCCGTCGAAGCCGAGCAGCGGCCGGTTGCCGGGCGTCGTCACGGGCGTGCCGTCGACACCGTCGGCCGTCGCGACCCCCGTGACGAGCTCGACGGTCTCCCAGACGATCGCCGTCGCTCCGCCGACGATGAGGCTGCCGATCGCGGACTGACGCGGGTCGAGCCGGACCAGCGGGGTCTCGTCGTCGAGGACGCGGACCTCCTCGGCCGTCGGGGCGGGGAAGGGCTGTGGGGTGCTGGGCGCTGCTGCGGGACGCGTGGTGGGCGGGGTCGACGGCGAAGCGGGCGCGGCCGACGGCGAAGCGGGCGCGGCCGATGGGGATCCGCCGAGCGTGAGTCCGGTCGATGGTGCAGCGGGCGGGGCTGACGGCGAAGCGGGAGCGGCCGATTGGGATCCGCCGAGCGTGAGTCCGGTCGACGACGCAGCGGGTGCCGTCGGCGCAGCAGGCGCGGCCGCCGCGGGCGCGTTCATCTCCGCCTGCGCGACCGGCGCAGGCCTCGGCTTCACCCGACGACGGAGGTAGTCGATGTCCCGTCGCACCGGGGAGGTGTTGAGCGGCACGGCTCAGAGGTCGATTCTGAAGTCGCGCGCCACGCCGGCGAGCCCGCCGGCGTACCCCTGCCCGAGGGCGCGGAACTTCCAGTCCGACCGGTGCCGGTACAGCTCGGCGAGGAGCAGCGCCTGGCTGCTGCGGACCTCGTCGATCGGCACGTCGAAGCGCACGAGCTCGCGACCGTCGGGGGTGGCGACGCGGACGAACGTCGAGCGCACGGGCGAGAAGTCGCCGGGGCCGCGGACGTCGGGGTCGATGTAGAGCAGGAAGGCGATCTTCGACACGGCGTCCGGCACGCGCGACAGCTCGACGTCGATCTCCTCGTCGTCGGCCTCGGACGAGAAGGTGACCGCGCCGTCCTGGCTCTCGACCTGGTTGAAGAACACGAGGTGGTCGTCGGACAGGGCCTTGCCGTCGTCGCCGCACATGATCGCCAGCGGCACGGGTTCGCTCTGCGGCCCGCGGCTCGCGATGACGTCCCAGCCGAACCCGATGAGCACGGCGTCGAGACCGGGGTTCTCAGCGGTGAGCGCGGCGTTCGCGCCCGCGATCAGCGACGCCATCAGTGCGCACCCAGCACGAGACCGGCGTCGGGCTCCTGGAACTTGTCGGAGAGGAACCGACCGTGCGTCGAGAGTTCGGCGATCGCTCCGATACGGATCTGGTTGAGGAGGTCGCGGATGGTCTCCTCGATGAGCTCCAGCTGACGGGCGAAGACGATCGTGCTGCGGGAGTCGTCGGTGCGGTCCGCGGCCGGCAGCGCGAGGAAGGAGCGCAGCGGGGATGGGATGTAGTCCGTCACCATCGCGGCGAGGAGCACGCGCTGCTCGGTCGACGCACCCTGGTCGGCGATCGTCGCCACGACGAGGCGCAACTGGTCGTCGATCTGTCGGAGCTGCGAGGTGAGCAGCGTGGGGAGGTCGCGCCCCACGGAGCGCACCGAGTCGCGGAGTTCGTCGAGGTGTCGGGCCGTCTGCTCGTCCTCGGTCTCACCGACGGGCGCCGGCGTGGCGTCGACGACGCCGAGCGGCTCGGCCCCGCTGGTCCGCAGTGCGTTCAGCAGTCGTCCGAATGCCATCCCTCGTCCCCTTCGTCCTCAGCGACCCGTGCGCCCGGTCACCCGAGCGTGAGGCTACCGCAGTTCGCGCTGCTCGGCCTGACGGCTGCGCTCGAGGTACGGCTTCGCCTTCTCGAGGCCCGACTCGAGCGCGTTGACGGTGCCCTCCATGTTCTTGGCGGCTTCGGCACGGAAGGTGTCGATCGCGTCCATGGTCTGGAAGACGTTGTCGAACGCGCGCTGCAGGGTCTCGACGCTGACACCAGCGGTGGAGGCCTGCTGGTGGATGCGCGTGGTCTGGTCCTTCAGCATCTCGCTCGTCTGCAGGATCATGTTGTTCGTCGTGGTGTTGATCGCGTCGATCTGGTCGAGGACCATCTTCTGGTTCGCGAGGGCCTGAGCGACGACGACGGCGGTCCGCAGGGCGGCGATCGTCGTGGTGCGAGCGCGGTCGACACCCTTGATGAGCTCGAGGTTGTTCTTGCGGATGAGGTCCATCGCGAGGTAGCCCTGCACCGAGACGGCGAGCTGCGTGAGGATGTCCTGGTGGCGCTGGCGCACGGGGAAGAGGACGTCGGCCTCGAGCTTCTGCGCCTCCTCGATGCGTCCGGAGGAGCGGGCTTCGTCGATCTTGGCGACGCACGCGGCGTCGAGCGCCTTCGCGAAGACGGCGTACTCGCTGAGCGCCTGCATCGTCTCCCAGAGCTGGACCTTCTCGCCGGCGAGGGCGGCGTTGTCCTTCAGGAGCTCGTCCTGGCCGGCCATGAGCGACTTGATGATCTTGTCGAGCTGGGTCTGCGCGGACTCGTACTTCTGGAAGTACTTGGCGAGCTTGTTGCCGCCCGGGATGAACCCGAGGATCTTGCGGCCGACGCCGAGGTCCGCCTGGTTCGGCGTGAGGTCCTCGACGGTGCTGCGGAGGTCGCCGAGCGTGGTCGCGACCTTGATCTGCGCGCTGTCACCCGAACGCTTCGCACCGGCGACCGAGGTCGACGAGCGGTCGAGCATACGGGAGGAGTACCCGCTCGACTGCACCATCTCCTTGCCGCCGATCTGGGAGATGCCCTCGATCTTCTGCGTGAACTCGGGCGAGCGCGGGTCGAGCGTCGCCACCTCGGTCACGAAGGAGCGCGCCTGCTGCTGGATCTCCGTCTGGCGCTCTGCCGGGACCGGGACCATGCCCGGTGCCTCTTCGGCCTGCACGACGTCCGGTGCATCCGGAGCGTGCAGCACGAGGGAGGCTGCTGCCTGTTCGTTGGCGTCTGGCGGAGTGAGTGGCGTGCTCATGCGGTCGACCTTGCTCTCGTGTGTGGCTTGCTCGTGGTGGAGGTGTCGGTGCTCAGCCGAGCGGGACGCCGAAGTCGCCGGCGATGCCGGCGAGACCGGTGGTGTAGCCCTGGCCGACGGCCTTGAACTTCCACTCGGATCCGTTGCGGTAGAGCTCCGAGAACAGCATGGCGGTCTCGGGAGCGGCGTCCTCGCTGAGGTCGAAGCGGACGATCTCGGTACCGTCCTGGTCGACGATGCGGCAGTAGGCGCCGCGGACCTGGCCGAAGTTCTGGCGGCGCTCGTCGGCCTTGTCGATCGACACGGCGATCACCACGCGCTCGACGTCTGCGCCGACCGCGTTCAGGTCGACCGAGATCTGCTCGTCGTCGCCCTCACCGTCGCCGGTGCGGTTGTCACCGAGGTGCTTGACCGAGCCATCCGCCGACGCGGGCTGGTTGTAGAAGATGAAGTCGGCGGAGGAGCGCACCTTGCCGTTCGCGCCGATCAGCAGCGCCGAGGCGTCGAGGTCGAAGGCCTCACCGCTCGTGGTGCGCGGGTCCCACCCGAGGCCGACCGTCGCGACCGTCAGGCCGGGGCTGGTCTTGGTGAGCGAGAGGTTGCTGCCCTTTTCGAGGGTGAGTCCTGCCATGGTGATCGGTGCTCCTTCGACGTTGTCGGCGTGGTCCGCCGATTGGGACTGGTTGGTGCTGAAGCTGATGTCGGGCCTAGAGGGCCTGGGCGGCCGGGCCGAGCAGGTCCATGACGGAACGCCCGTTGGCGCGCTCGCCGATCGCCTTGAAGGTCCAGCCGTTGCCCTCACGCGAGACCTTCGACATGATCATCGCGGTGTGCGGACCGGAGTCGGTGAGCTGGTAGCGGGCGACCTCGGGCGAGCCGGGGGTCGAGTCGTCGATGATCCGGCTGAAGGCGTTCTGCACGGTGTCGAAGGTCTGGCGGCTGTAGCTGCTGATCACGAACACGATCTGCTGGACGGACGGGGCGACCTTCGAGAGGTCGACGAGGATCGTCTCGTCGTCGCCGTCGCCGGCGCCCGTGAGGTTGTCGCCGGTGTGCGTGGCGGAGCCGTCCTTGCTCGCGAGCTGCTGGAACCAGATGGTGTCGAGCACCTTGCCGGTGGCGTCGAAGAAGATCGCTGAGGCGTCCAGGTCGATGTCGGGTGCGGACGAGCGTCCGAAGAAGCCGCGCTTCACCGGTGCGACGCCGTCCCAGCCGAGGCCGAGGCGGATCCGCGTGAGCGAACCGCCGTCCTGCTTCGTCAGTGAGAGCGACTGGCCCTTTTCCAGACTCAGACCCATGGTTCCGTCTCCTAGATGCTTCATCGTGTTGCTGGTGGTGAGGTGTGGGACGTGCGCCCCCGGCCGAAGCTGGGAGCGCACGTCCACGTTATCGGTTCGGCCGGGCGAGCGCCCGGATTCCCGGTCCGTTCAGAGCAGGCCGCGCGAATCGGAGTTCTTGGCCTGGAGCTCGTGCGCTCGGGAGAGCAGCCGCTGGAGCTCTTCGTCCTCGGCCGCCTTCGCCTGGTGCTTGGGCTTCAGGTTCGCGAACGACTTCTGGCGCTCGACCATCCGGGTGTAGCTCGTCTCGAGTTCGACCTCGTCGACGTGGTGGCCGTCCGGGATGCCCTCGGGTGAGTCGGCGTGGAGGACGATCTTCTTCGCCTGGCTGCGGGCGTCGCTGATGATCGTGTGCGCGCGGCCGGCCGGGCTGAGGAGCGACAGCAGGACCGTCACGATGAGGATGCCGACGATGACGGCGAGCGAGAGGCCGGTCTCGATCTCGAAGACCGGGATGTGCTCTCCGCCGTTGAGGAACGGCAGGGTGTTCTCGTGCAGCGCGTGCAGGACGAGCTTCACGCCGATGAAGCCGAGGATCGCCGCCAGGCCGTAGCTCAGGAAGATGAGGCGGTCGAGCAGGCCGTCGATGAGGAAGTAGAGCTGACGGAGGCCGAGGAGTGAGAACGCCGTCGCGGTGAACACGATGTACGGGTTCTGCGTGAGGCCGAAGATCGCGGGGATCGAGTCGAGCGCGAAGAGCAGGTCGGTGCCGCCGATGGCGACCATGACGAGCAGCATCGGGGTGAGGACCTTCTTGCCGTTCTCGATGGTGACGAGCTTGTCGCCGTCGTAGCGGTCGGTCGTCTTGAACAGGCGCTTGGCGAGTCGGATGACGAAGTTGTTCGCCTCATCGTCGCTCTCCTCCTCCGGGCGGAGCAGCTTGATGGCCGTGAAGATGAGGAAGCCGCCGAAGATGTAGAACAGCCAGGACCAGGCGTTGACCGCGGCCGCGCCGAGGAAGATGAAGCCGGTGCGGGCGATCAGCGCGAAGACGATGCCGAAGAGCAGCACCTTCTGCTGGTCGGCACGCGGCACGCGGAAGCTCGACATGATGATGAGGAAGACGAAGAGGTTGTCGACCGACAGGGCCTTCTCCGTGATGTAGCCGGCGAAGTACTCGGACCCGAGCGTCCCGCCGCCGAAGATGAGGACACCGACGCCGAAGAGGAGGGCGAAACCGACGTAGAGGGCCGACCACTTCGCGGCTTCCGGCAGCGTCGGCTCGTGGGCCTTGCGCACGTGGAAGATGAAGTCGAAGGCGAGGAGGGCCAGAATGCCGACGATCGTCAGCAGCCAGACGTATCCGGGGATTTCCATGGGCTGTATTCTCCGCAGCGCTCGAGGTGGGGGACGGGTGACGTTTAGTTGGTGCTGTCCCACTATATAGTTGGTATGGTCGAACCAACACCCGAACGCAGGTATTCAGGAAGAATTCAGCTATGAGCGATGAGGTCGACCCAGCCGACGCCGGCGCCGTCATCCAGGCGTCGCTCGCGTCCGTGCTCCGGTGGTCCACCCGGGCGGACAACCGGCGTTCCCTGCACGACGCCGAAGGCGCAGCACTGACCGGGACGGACGCGTGGCTCCTCGAGTACGTCATCACCGCCGGACCGATCCGCATGTCCACGGTCGCGGGCTGGATGGACGTCGACAAGTCGACCGCGACGGCCGAGGTGCGCCGCCTCGAGGAGGGTGGTCTCGTCGTCCGGGAGACGGATCCGAGTGATCGCCGCGCGGTGCTCGTGAGCGCGACGGAGGAGGGGCGGACCGCCCTCGAACGACACCGGCAGGCGGCACAGGAGGTCTACAACACCCTCGTCGGCAAGTGGAGCGAGCGCGATCGAGCGGAACTCGCCCGGTTGCTCTCGCGGTTCGTCGACGAGTTCTCCTGGGTCAGTGACGCCGTCTCGCAGCACAACGCGAGTCGGTGACCGGACGGCTTCACGGGTCGATGCGCACCGGGATCGGTCCCGTCCGCTCCGCCCGCGGTCCGTACACCCAGAAGCGGTAGAGCACGAAGCGGAACGCGGAACCGAGGGCCAGCCCGACGATGTTCGCCGACACGTTGTCCGCCAGCGGCGTCGTCAGGTGCATCGCGTCGTGGGAGACCCAGAGGCAGGCCAGGGCGATCGCGCCGCCAGCGAGGCTCACGATGCCGAACTCGAGCGCTTCGCGGCCGACGTCCGAGCGTCGATGCGCGCGGAAGGTGATGAGCCGGTTGCCCACCCAGTTGGCCACGATGGCGAGCGTGGTGGAGACACCCTTCGCCACGAGCAGCCCGGAGGTGCCGGTGTGGAGGAACACGGTGTACGCGAGGAGGTTGAAGACCCCGACGTCGACGAGGAAGCCGGCGCCGCCGACGAGGCCGAAGGCGGCGACCTCGCGGACGATCGGTCGCCGGAGCAGTGCGCGCGGATGCTTGAGGGGTCGGATCACCACCGCGTCACGACCTGACCAGCTCGAAGACGATGCTGCGGTGGACGGGGATGCGCTGCTCGACGTGGTAGCCGAGCGCCTCCAGATCCGCCACGTTCGGAGAGGTGCTCGAGCCCTCGACGACCCAGACGGTGTCGTGGCCGATGAGCCGGTCGTGGATCTCGGACAGCGGCGCGGCCAGGTCCCAGAGCTCGGGGCGGTCGCGGTAGCTCGTCTCGAGTGCCACGTCGTCGAGGCCGGCGAACGCCTGCGGGTAGAGGTCGATCGCGAGCCGCGACTTGCGCGAGGGCTTCACCGACTGGTCGAAGACGACCGCGTCGCCCGGCGAGGCATGGGCCTGGACGACCTCCGCGGTCTGCCGGAGGTCGCTGCCGTCGTCCTTCGCGTAGGGGCCACGCTGTTCCGCGAGGACCGGGATCGCGAGCGCCAGCACGAGCGCGACACCGACCGCGGTCGCCACCGCGCGGTCCACCTGCTTCGGGAGGAGGTCGACGATCGTCCGGAGTCCGAGCGCCATCATGATGGCGACGGCCGGGACGCAGAAGGTGACGTAGCGGAGGTTGTACATCGGCGTCACGAGGGTGTTGCCGATGATGAGCAGCGCAGTCGGCGCGAGCGCCCACACGGCGATCATCGCCAGGGCGCGACGCTGTCGGGAGGATCGGCGGACCACGAGGACCCCGATGGGGGCGAGCGCGATGAGCAGCCAAGCGAGCACGGCGAAGGCCGGCGTCTGGAACCACTGGCCGACGAGCACCGATTCCGGCGTCGCGTAGTCCCGCCTGCCGAGGAACGCGATCTGCTCACGTTGCGCGATGCCGGCGATCACGATCGGAGCGCCGAGGACCAGTGCACCGACGAGGGACCAGCCCCACGCTCGCATCACCCGCCGCCCGGGGCGCTGGAGCACCATCCACGTGGCGTGCACGATGAGGAGCATCGCGAGGTACAGGAACAGGTACATCGAGGCGGCGCTCGCGATGGCGAACAGCGCCCAGCTGCGGCGTGACGTGGACCGACGACGCACGAGCGACACGAACCAGACCGTCAGCCACACGACCGCGGCCATGCCCAGTGCATAGGAGCGCGTCTCGGCGCCCATCCTCGTGACCTGGGGGATGACGGCGAACACGAGGCCCGCCGTGATGCCGATCGCCGGGGTGAAGATGGACCGCGCGAGCACGACCGTGCCGGCCGCGGCCAGACCGACGCCGATCGCGCTCGGGAACCGTGTGACAGCCTCGGCGGTCCCGAAGGCGCCGGTCCAGACGTGCAGGAACACGTAGTACAGGCCGTGGACGGCGTCGATGTGGCCGATCATCCCGAACAGGACGGGGAGGGGGCGTTCGGCGGCGAGGACGCTCGCCGCCTCGTCGCCCCAGTACGACGGCGTTCCGATGCCGATGAGCGAGACGAGGGTGGCGAACAGGCCGACGACCCAGGGTGTGGCGCGGCCGCCGAGGAGGGTGTGGAGAGCGTCCCACCGACGGCGCGAGGGCGCGGTCGGGACGGTGATCGTCGCAGTCATGGGTTCCCCTCGGACGCGACAACCTGGCGCGTCGTCTCATCGTCCGCCGCTCGGATGAACGCCAGCAGAGAGGTTCCTGAGAGGGCGCGGGGGATCCCGCCCGGACCCGACGGCACGTGGACGGACGCCCCAGTGGGGAGTTGTCCCCATCGCGCGGCAACGGCGCGCGGGACAGACTGCTGGAGTCCGCCGCCGAAAGGAATCCCGATGCAGCTCTCCCGCGTCACCGCCCTGATCACCCTCCCCGTCGCAGCCATGCTCGTGCTGGCCGGATGCTCCACGCCGTCGGCCCCCGACGCGAAGCCGACGGAGAAGGCCTCGTCGTCCGCGACGTCGAAGCCGACCTCGACCGGATCGGCGGACGGTGAGGTCACCGAGCCTGGAGCGCAGGTCGGGATCGATGAGCCGATCGTCTACGAGTCGCAGGGCACGGACGGCGTCACCGCGCTCATCAGCGCGAAGCTGACCGAGGTCACCCCCGCGACGGCCGACCAGGTCGCGTTCCTCAAGACGCAGTTCGACGGCGGGGAACTCGACGGCTACGACATCACGCTCATCCGGCTCGAGATGACCAAGGTGTCGGGCGACCCGGTGGCGTTCAACAGCGACGCGACCTCGTTCGCGCCCGTCGACGCCGATGGCGAGAAGGTCCAGGAGGCCACGCTCATCGGGTGGGACGAGTGCGGATCCGAGTCGTTCACCGAAGAGTTCGACGGTGGCGAGCCGATCACGCAGTGCTACGTCGCGGCGGCTCCCGCCGGTGGCAAGGCTCCGGCCGGCCTCATGTACGACGGCGGCTTCACCGACCCGAATCCGTACGACTCCTTCGACGGCGACCCGATCCTGCTCATCAAGGACTAGCGGTACTGCAGGCCTGAGTGCCCTTCGACAGGCTCAGGGGCCGAAACGTTGCGGGTTGACTTTTCCCGGTCACTGAGCTTGTCGAAGTGCCCACGAGGACCCCTCCTCGTTCCGGGCACACCTCTCCCGGTCACTGAGCTTGTCGAAGTGCCCACGAGGCCCCTTCCTCGTTCCGGGCACACTTTTCCCGGTCACTGAGCCTGTCGAAGTGCCCACGAGGACCCCTCCTCGTTCCGGGCACACTTTTCCCGGTCACTGAGCTTGTCGAAGTGCCCACGAGGATGCCTCCTCGTTCCGGGCACACTTCTCCCGGTCACTGAGCTTGTCGAAGTGCCCACGAGGATGCCTCGTCGTTCCGGGCACACTTCTCCCGGTCACTGAGCTTGTCGAAGTGCCCACGAGGACCCCTCCTCGTTCCGGGCACACTTCTCCCGGTCACTGAGCTTGTCGGAGTGCGGCACAGCTCGGGGACCGAAGCGGTCCGGGCACGCTTCTCCCGGTCACTGAGCTTGTCGAAGTGCCCACGAGGATGCCTCCTCGTTCCGGGCACACCTCTTCCGCTCACTGAGCCTGTCGGAGTGCCCACGAGGAACCCTCCTCGTTCCAGGCACACCTCTCCCGGTCACTGAGCTTGTCGGAGTGCGGCACAGCTCGGGGACCGAAGCGATCCGGGCACACTTCTCCCGGTCACTGAGCCTGTCGAAGTGCCCACGAGGAACCCTCCTCGTTCCAAGCACACCTCTCCCGCTCACTGAGCTTGTCGAAGTGCCCACGAGGACCCCTCCGACAGGCTCAGGGACCGCGGCGGGGGTCAGAACGGTGCGGGGTCCGGTTCGGTCCGATGATGCTTTCCGTCGGGTGTCGTCCACCCGAGCACACCACCGGGACCGTGGTCGAGGTTCCACCCGGGGAGGTGCTTCATCCGGTGGTGATGTCGACACAGGCACGCGAGATTGCCGACATCCGTCGTGCCGCCGTCTTCCCAGGCAACCGAATGGTCCAGGTCGCACGCTCTGGCGCGCCTGCCGCAGCCCGGTGCCCGACAGGTGCCGTCTCGCAGGCGGACCGCGCGCTGCAGGTCGGCTGGAACCCGGTACTGCTTCCGCCCGACGGAGAGCACCGCACCCGTCTCGGGCTGGACGAGGATGCGGGTGAAGCTTGGTGCGTTCACCGCGATGCGTGCCGCTGTCTCCGGGTCGATGGGGCCGTAGCCGTCGAGGATGGCCGGAGCGTCAGAGACGCCGGCCATGGTGAGCGCGGGGACGGTGATCTGCACGGTCGGCTTGATGTGCTCCTGGACCTCGATCGGGTGCGGGAGCACCGGGCTGGTCATGATGTCGTCGGGTGTGACGCCGGTGAGCGCGAGGGCAGCGAGGGCGTCCGCCTGGAGTTTTGCGCAGGTGCGGGTGTCGCCTGCGGCGCGTGACTCCGCCGCGGCCGCTTCGACGCGCTCGATGATGCCCTGGGCGATCGGTGCCGTGATGAAGAGGTGCACCCAGGCCATGCCGTCGGCTGCGGGTTCGAACTCGACGCGGCGGTCGGCTTCCGACCGGACCGCTCGGGCGGTGATCGATTCAGGGTGGAGGCGCTCGCGCAGGACGCGGGCGCGCCTGCGGAGGTTCGCGTTGGTGGACTCCTCCGCGACCGGCAGGACCTCAGCGAGGAACACCGCCCGCCCCGCGGTCGGCACGTCACTGAGTTGATCGATGATCGTCTGCGCGTGCCGCGCTGAGATGCGGCCGGCTTCAAGGGACTCAAGTACCGCGGGCGCTTCGTTCACCAGGCGCTCGGCGTCGTTCGTCGCCCGCTGAACTGTCTGCTCAGGCGTTCGGGTCGCCATCGCGAGGGCTGCGCAGGTGGAGCGGCGGGAGAGCGCCAAGCGCTCCGCCGGCGGGAACACGGCCGGAACGACCGAGTCGGCGAGCGCGTCCGCATATGCGGCGGAGCGAGCCAGCAAGCGCGCCTCTCGTGCGTCGAGAGCCGCCCGCAGCCGCTGGATCTCCGCGTACTCGTCCGAGAACTCCGCGAGCTGCGCGGCGTACTCGTCGCTCGCGCGGATCGCGGTGGTGGTGGTCTCGGTCATGGAACCAGTCCACCATGGACCACTGACATTCCAGATGACGAGTCGGCGCGGTTGTGGAAGTATCCTCGTGTGCCCTTCGACAAGCTCAGGGACCGGAGGAAGGGTGCCGGAGCGAGATGTTCCTCGTGGCCCTTCGACAGGCTCAGGGACCGGGGGAGGTCGGTCGGATCGGCGGGTGTTCCGTGTGCCCTTCGACGGGCTCAGGGACCGGGGGAGGTCGGTCGGATCGGCGGGTGTTCCGTGTGCCCTTCGACAGGCTCAGGGACCGGGGAGGGGACCCAGGGACCGGGGGAGGTCGGTCGGATCGGCGGGTTTTCCGTGTGCCCTTCGACAGGCTCAGGGACCGGGGAGGGGACTCAGGGACGGGGGAGGGGACTCAGGGACCGGGGGAGGACAGACGAACGCCGGTGACCCGTGAGGGCCACCGGCGTCCGTGTGATCGGGAGGTCAGTTCTTGAACGCGTCCTTCACGTTCTCACCGGCCTGCTTCACGTCGGACTTGGCCTGGTCGGCCTTGCCCTCCGCGACGAGCTTGTCGTTGTCTGTCGCCTTGCCGACGGCCTCTTTGGCCTTGCCCGCGAGGTCTTCGGCGGCGTTCTTGATCTTGTCTCCTGCGCTCATATGGTGCTCCTCACATGTTCTTCGGGCTGTCGATCCGCACTGATCGAATCCGACAGGGCGACCTGGTGGACGCCCTTCACTTCTACACCCGGGAGCTCCACGTCCGGGCGGGGCTCCAGCAGACTCCCAGAGAACTCCCCGGACCGCAGACCCGGGGTGGCGAGCAGCACGCCGTCATGCGTGGCGGCCAGCACGTCGATGTCGAAGCGGTCCGCGAGGTCGTCGAGCGTCGCCGGGCCACCCGCCAGGATCGCGGTGGCGAGCACGTCTGCGGTCACGATGTCGGCGGCCGCGACCGTGACCTGCACCAGGTCCTGACCGCCCGGCACTGCTCGACGCCAGATGTGCTCGCCGCGCTCGCCGATGCCCGACGTCGCCACGGCCCGCCGCGGTGCCGGGAGCGCGAGCGCGGTCAGGAGCGCGGACCGGTCGGCCGGGTCGACGATACCGGCCTGCCACGGCACACCGCCCTCTGAACCGCGGACGAGGACGTCGCCTCCCACGTTGAGCAACCAGTCCTCGATGCCGGCTGCGTCGAGGACGGCTCCCGCCGCGGCGATGGCGACGGCCTTGACGACGCCGGAGAGATCGACGACCCCGTCCGGCCGGTGCGGGGTGAACGCGCCGCCGGTCGCGTCCCGCCAGGCTAGGGCTTCGGCATAGCGATTGCGCATCGCGGCACTCGACGCCGTCAGGCTCAGTTCCCCTCGGGCGATGCGGCTCGCCTCGGAGTCGGACCGGTACAGGCTGAACCGTTCGTCCACCGCCGCGAAGACCGCCTGCACTGACGGGAGCACGGCGTCGAGTCGCGCGTCGCCAGAGGGGAGGCGGACGCTCGCGACCGTGCCCATCGTCGCGAAGGTGCGGATCATCGGAGCGTCACCGGCCCGGTGGTCGTCCGAGCGGGTCCCGCCCATCACAGCCCCGCCTGGTCGATCGCGGACTGCACCGAGGACAGGTAGCCGTCGGTCGTGTAGGTGGCGCCGCTCACGGTCTGGACCTGTGACGACTGCGCGGCGAGGACCTCCTGCCGGAGGATCGGGGCAGCCCGGTTCGAGATCGACACCGAGCGACCGTCCTGATCGGTGAGGTGCAGGGCGGTCACGTCGGTGATGGCTCCACCGCTGACGGTGATCTGCACCTGGACGTCTCCGTAGCGGGTGCGCTCGGAGGTGCCGGTGTAGGTGCCGTCGGCGGCACCAGCCGGAGCTGCGGACGCGGGAGCCGCAGCCGACGGTGCCGCGGCGGGCGCCGTGCCGGAGGTGGTCCCGGTGCCGGAGCCCGCGCTCGTCCCCGAGCCGGTCGTCGTCCCGGAGGCTCCGGTCGTCGTCGTGGGTGCCGTCGTCAGGCCGGCGCTGCCGAGTTGCCATCCGCCGAGGAGGACGGCTCCGGACGCGAGGATGCTCGCGATGGTCGCTCGAGTCCTCACCAGTCGAACCTCTCCACGTGGATCTGCTGTTCGGGGAGCCCGGCGGCCCGCGCGTCCCGGACGACGAGGTCAGTCCAGACCGACGGCCCGCAGACATAGAGGTCGGATTCCAGCAGCTGGGGGAAGACCGACTCGATCGTCACGCCGCGACTGATCGACTCCGCAGACATCCAGGTGTCGATCCCGTTCGGACGTCGGCCGAGCATCGTGTAGAGCCTGCTGCCGTTCCGATGCGCGAGCGTCTCCATCTCGTCCCACAGGTACGCCTGCGAGTGGTCCGTCCCGCGGAGCAGGACCGTCGCCTCGCCGGGGGCGACGTCCGAGTGCTCGAGCAGCGCCCTCGCGGGGGTGATCCCGATGCCGGCGGTGATGATCGCGAGTCGAGGAGCGGTGCGGGCGAAGGAGGTGAAGATGCCGTAGGGGCCCTCGATCGAGACCGGCGTCCCCGGCTGCAGGCGGGCCAGTCTGCCCGTCCCGGCACCGAGCTCACGGACGGTGATCCGTGCGCCCTCATCGGAGGGCACGGCCGAGAACGAGATCGGGTGGGCGTGCCACCAGGTTCCCGCGCTCCAGAACCGCCAGATCGCGTACTGACCGCCGTGCGCACCGAGGCGTCGGAGATCCCGTCCGCGCAGGTGGATCGAGGACACCCCGGGGGCGATCGGTTCGACCGCCACCACCCGGATGCGGTGGCGGAGCGTCCTGACGAGCGGGACGAGGAAACGGAACCAGGCGATCGATCCGAAGGCGAGGACGTAGAGCGCGATCCAGTACCCGCGCTCGAAGCCGCCCTCGGCGAGCACCTGACCGGTGGAGAGCTGGTGGGGAACCGCCACCAGGACGGCGACGTAGCTGAGCAGGTGGATCGCGTGCCATGCCTCGTAGGGGAAGCGTCGACGGACGGCGACGACCGAGGTCACGACCACGAGCACGAGCAGCACGGTTCCCAGCAGCGCGAGCAGCAGGTCGCCTCCGCTCATGAGCGAGACGGTCTCGGCGATGACCGAGGAGCCGTCGGTGATCGCGTACCCGACGATGAGGAGGACGCCGTGACCGAGGAGCAGGTACAGCGCGGGCTTGCCCAGGCGTCGATGCAGGGCCATCGCGACGTCTTGACCGACTGTCCGATCGATGAACGGGATGCGGGCGGCGAGCACCAGCATGATGAGGATGAGGTCGGTGCCGACGAGCCCGGCGACGATGCCCAGCGCGGTGACCATGGCTCCGGGCGAGCTGAGGTCACGGACGCCACCGCTTGCGAGCAGGAGCGCGATCGCGGCCGCCACGGACGTCCAGCAGAGGATGGCGAGGAGATCGGTGCGTCGGAGTCGACGGCGGTGTGCGCGACGGCGATCAGGGTCGTCCAGGCGCGCGGCGCGCGGTGCCTGGCGTTCGATGCGTTCCGTGGTCACGTCGGCATCCTCTCGATCGGGGTGACCAACTGGTGCCGGTCATCTCGCTCCAGCGTGTCCGGTGCTCCTCGACGGACCCCGGGAGATCGGGGCCTCCCGTGTTCGAGGTCTCACATGTTCGGGGCGTGGACCACCGGGAGTGCCACGACGACGGCCGCGCCTTGAGTGGTCTCCGGGTCTATGCGCGCCGTTCCGCCGGCACTGCGGGCGATCGCCGCCACCAGGGCGAGTCCGAGTCCGCTGCCGCCCGACGCCGCGTCCCGGGCCTCGTCTGGGCGGCTGAACCGCTCGAACGCGTGCGGGACGAACGCGTCCGGGAATCCCCGACCGGTGTCCGTGACCGTGAGCACGAGATCGTGGTCGGTCTGTCGGAGACCGAGCCGGACGCTGCCCGCGGGTGGCGTCGCCGAGATCGCGTTGGCCAGGAGGTTGTCGAGGACCCGTGAGAACGCGGTCGACGACAGCCCGACCGTCGCTGCGTCGTCCACGAGGTCGACCGAGAACTCGATCGCCGGTCCGTCCGGACCGGTGAGCAGGCGACCGCGATCCACGGCCTCCATGACCTCCGACTCCAGCGCCCGAGCCGTCGTCGCCCGCTCGTCGATCGGGTGCGCGTCGAGTCGCGAGAGTTCGAGCAGGTTGGCGGCGAGCTGCGCGAGTCGGTGGAGTGACCCCTGGGCTTCCCGGACGACCTGCTCGAGCGCGTCGGCGTCACCGAAGGAGCGGTGCGCGAGCTCCAGCTGGGTCGTCAGCACGGCGATCGGGGTGCGGAGTTCGTGACTCGCGGCCGAGACCATCTCGCGTTCCCGGGCGGCACCGGCTCGCGTCCGGCTGATGAACGCGTTGAGCGTCCGGGCGAGCTGTGCCAGCTCGTCCTCGGCCGGCCCGACCGGCAGGAGGTCTTCCGAGACGTCGGGGCCTGCGGCGGACGAGGTTCCGAGGGATTCGGCCGTGCGCCGCATGCGGTTCACGGGGCGGAGCGCGGCCGTCGCGAGGGCCCAGGCTGCGACGCCGAACACGACGACGAGGACGGCGGCGCCGATGAGGAGCGCGCGATCGAGCGCCTCGACCGTCAGATCGCTGCCGGCACCGCTGCGGGCCGCCCAGAGCTGCCACTCGCCGTCGGGCGTGCTCACGCGTTCGCCGACGACGGTGAACCGGACGCGTTCGTCCGTCACCACGGTGGAGACGCCGTCGGATGCGACCGTCGTCCCCTCCCGCCCGGCGTCGTCAGGGCCGCCTCGGCCGTCGGTTCCCTGGAGCACCTCGCGGATGTCGTGCGGCATCGTGTCGACCGGGACGGAGCCGTCGGGTGCGCGCACGGACACGAGGATCCCGGCCGCCGGATCGTCTGGAGCCTCGGACGGGTTCGCCCGGATGTCGGCCGCGAACGAGGCGAGGTCGCCCTCGGCGAGCGTGACCTCGGAGTCGTGCACGATCTGCTCGAGCTGCTGATGCATGGCGAACGCCGCGGCTGAGACCAGCACGGCGGCGACGAGGACACTGCCGAGCGTGATCCTCGCCCGGATGGACAACGCACGGAGCCGCCTCATGACGTGGCTCCGGCGACGTCGTCGATCGGGTCCAGGCGGTAGCCCGCGCCGCGGATGGTCGTGATCCGGAGCCCGGCGTCCGCCCCCTCCAGCTTCCGCCGCAGGTAGCTGATGTACTGATCGACGATCGTCGCCTCGAAATGCTCCGCCGACCCCCAGACCTCTTCCAGGATCTCGGCACGCGAGCGGATCAGACCCAGGTGCGTCGCGAGGTCGCGGAGGAGCGTGAACTCCTTGACACTCAGGGCGAACGGCGCGCCGCGGACCGTCGCCCGCACGGCCAGCGCATCCAAACGCAGCTCGCCCACCTGCACCACGGGCTGCGGGCTCCCCGTCTGCCGACGGAGTTGTGCGCGGATCCGGGCGCTCAGCTCGCCGAAGTGGAACGGCTTGGTGAGGTAGTCGTCGGCGCCGGCGTCGAGCCCGAAGATCCGGTCCTCGACCGCATCACGCGCCGTGATGACGATGATCGGCAGCATGCCGCCCGACTCGCGGATACGGCGGCACACCTCGAAGCCGCTCATCTGCGGCAGCATGACGTCGACGACCGCCACGTCGAGCGGTTCGTTCGCGAAGGCGATGAGGGCGTCGACGCCGTTGTCCACGAGCGTGACACTGTGGCCCTCCTCGCTGAGACCCCGCTGCACCAGTGCACCCATCGTCGGATCGTCCTCGACGACCAGCACCCTGGCCATCAGACCACCGGTCCCAGCGGTGCCGGACCGCGCTGTGTCGGACCGCCCAGCACCAGTGCACCCGTCGTCGGATCGTCCTCGACGACCAGCACCCTGGCCATCAGACCACGCCGCTCGTGCCGAGCAGGGTGCCGATCGCGAAGGTGACGGCGAGGGCGAGCGCTCCACCGACCACAACCCGGACGGTCGGGCGGAGCGCCGGGTTGCCGCCGATCCTCGCGCTCGTGAAGCCGGTGAGCGCCAGCGCGACGAGCACGACGACGAAGGTGATCGGGACGCGCACCTCGGGCGGCGGCAGCAGGATCGCGAGCAGGGGGAGCAGCGCCCCGATCGTGAAGGCGAGCGCCGACGCGCCGGCGGCGGCCCACGGGCTGACGACGGCGTCCTCGGTGATGCCGAGTTCGGCCTCGAGGTGTGCCGTGAGCGGGTCGTGTGCGGTCAGCTCCTCGGCGACCCGCCTCGCGGTCGTCGGCTGGAGCCCCTTCGCCTCGTAGATCCCGGCGAGTTCCGCGAGCTCCGCGTCGGGGTCGTCGGCGAGCTCCCGCCGCTCCTTCGCGATGAGGGCCCGTTGACTGTCCCGCTGGCTGCTCACCGACACGTACTCGCCGAGGGCCATGGAGATCGCGCCACCGACGAGCCCCGCGACACCCGCTGCGAGGAGTGGCGCGCTGTCGGTCGTGGCACCGGCGACACCGACGACGAGGGACGCGACGGAGACGATGCCGTCGTTCGCGCCGAGCACACCCGCACGGAGCCAGTTCAGGCGGCCCGCGAGGTCACCGCGGTGCGGTTCGTCCGGGTGGGCGCCGGTCGGTGGTGAGGTGCTCATGGATGCATCCAAGCACTCCGCGGGTCGCCTGCGCAGGGTTCCCGGCCGATCCCTTGCCCGATCGCCTAGAATGGAGGCTGGTGCGCCGGGAAGTCTGGTCGGCGGGCGATCGATCGAGATCGCTCTGCTGCTCGACCGAACCCTCACCCGAAGGATCCGTATGCCCGACGCTCACCGCTCCCACGACCTGCCGGCCGACCAGGCCCCGCACTCGATCTGGCGTGGCATCCACCAGACGCTCCAACAGGACACCGTCGGTGGCGCCCTCCTCGTCGTCGCCACCGCGCTCGCGCTCGTGCTCGCCAACACCGGCGCCTCCGAGTTCTACCTGAGCGTCCGCGACGTCACCTTCGGTCCGGAGGCGCTCCACCTGAACCTCTCCGTCGGTGCCTGGGCGGCCGACGGGCTGCTCGCGATCTTCTTCTTCGTCGTCGGCCTGGAGCTCAAGGAGGAGTTCGTCGCCGGGAAGCTCCGGAACCCCAAGACCGCGGCACTCCCCATCGCCGCTGCGGTCGGCGGAGTGGCCGTGCCCGCCGTCATCTACGTCCTCGTGAACCTGAGCACCGGGCCCGACGCGCTGCAGGGCTGGGCGATCCCGGCCGCCACGGACATCGCGTTCGCCGTCGCCGTGATCGCGGTGGTGGGCAGGTTCCTGCCGCCGGCACTGCGGACCTTCCTGCTCACGCTCGCCGTGGTGGACGACCTCATCGCCATCAGCATCATCGCGATCTTCTACACCGACCACATCGAGTTCCTACCGCTGGCGCTCGCCGCCGTGCCGCTCGCCATCTTCGCCGTGCTCGTCCAGCGTGGCGTCCGCGCATGGTGGGTCCTCATCCCGCTCGGCCTGTGCACCTGGGCGCTCATCCACGCGTCCGGTATCCACGCGACCGTCGCCGGCGTGCTGCTCGGCTTCATGGTGCCGGTCATCGCGACGAAGCGCGCGCGCGTCCAGGTGGGGACCACCGCTGAGGGACGACCGGTCTACGACGGGCTCGCCGCGCACTTCGCCGACCGCTGGAGCGTCGTGTCCACGGCTGTCGCGGTGCCGATCTTCGCGTTCTTCTCGGCGGGCGTGGTCATCGGCGGGATCTCGGGGCTCGTCGAGTCCTTCCAGGACACCATCGCGCTCGGGATCATCGCCGGGCTCGTCCTCGGCAAGCCGATCGGCATCACGGTGACGACGTTCCTCGTCACGCGCCTGCCCGGGCTCAGGCTCGACCCCTCGATCCGCTGGGTCGACCTCGTCGGCATGGCGTTCGTCGCGGGCATCGGATTCACGGTGTCGCTGCTCGTCGGGGAGCTGTCCTTCGGGGTCGGCAGCGCGTCCGACGACCACGTGAAGGTCGGCGTGCTCGCCGGCTCGCTCATCGCCGCCACCATCGGTGCCGCGATCCTCGCCGCCCGCAACCGCGTCTACCGGCGGGCGGTCACGGCTGGAAGTAGTACGCCGAGTGCAGGCGGCAGCCCGGATTGAACCGGGCGTCGCAGTTCGGGCAGGCGTCGACCTCCAGGTAGCGGTCGATCGTCAGCTCCGTCGAGCACACGCCGCACAGGATCGCCTCGTGGTCGCCTTGCTCGCGCGGCCATTGCTCGGCGGGGTGGTCGGCGCACTCCGCGTGGCACAGGTGGCACGGGTAGTACTCGCCGCAGCAGGCGAAGCGGATCGCGATGACGTCGAGCGGGGTCGCGTAGTGGACGCAGCGCGTCTCGTCGTCGACCGTCTTGCCGAGGACGCGCACGGTGTCGCCGCCGCTCACCGGACGCCCCGGGCGGTGAGGGCCTCACCGAGCTCGTCGGCATGCTTCAGCGACACCACGAGGAACGGCACGACGAAGGTCACGAGGTTCGACCCGGCCCCACGCGCCCGCTGCGCTTCCCGAACGCTCGTGGCCAGGCGGGCGAGGACCGGCACCGTGTTGATCGCGACGGCGAGCATCAGGGCGATGCGCGAGGGGTCGACACCGAAGCGACCCAGGGGCCGGAGGACGCGCTCGAAGGCGTCGAGCAGGTCGGCGACCCGAGTGCTCAACACGAGGAGGGCCGCGAGCAGGATGGCCGCGACGATGCGGGAGGTGTTCGACACCGCGGACTCGACGTCGAGGAACAGCAGTTGGCCGGCCACCGTGATCGTGATGATCCAGCGGATGAGTAGGAGCTGCCGTCCCAGCTCGCCGAGGCCGAGGCCCAAGGCGAGGTAGGCGAGGACGGTCACGGTGGTGGCGATGCCCGCGGTCCACCAACTCGTCGGCAGGAGCGAGATCGCGAGCACCACGACGAGGATGCCGAGCGCCTTCGGGCCGGCCGGCGCGCGATGGAGCCAGCCCGAGCCGGGACGGTAGAGGGTGATCACGCGGTCACGCTCGCAAACTCGCGCGGTAGGCCGCGATCACGTCGTCCGGTGCGCCCTGCGCGACGACCCGGCCACCGTCGAAGAGCAGCGCGGTGTCGCAGCGGGCGGCGAGCTCCAGGTCGTGGGTGACGAGGAGGAGCTGATGGCCTGCCTCGGGGTGCAGGAGGTGGTCGGCGACGGCGGCGCTGTTGCGGGCGTCGAGGTAGGCGGTGGGTTCATCGGCGATGAGCAGGGCCGGCCGACGGATCACGGCCCCGCAGAGCGCCAACAGCTGTTTCTGGCCACCGGAGAGTTCGTAGGCGGACCGGTCGGCGAGCGCCGTCAGACCGAACTCGTCGAGCGCGTCGGCGACCTGCGCGGCGATGTCGGCCTTCGACGCCTTCGTGCCGCGGAGGGAGAACGCGACGTCCTCCGCCACCGTCGGCATGACGATCTGCGCGTCCGGGTTGCTGAACACGATGCTGACGAGTCGTCGCAGGGTCGCCGTGTCTTTCGCGGCGTCGACGCCGTGGACCCGGACGCTGCCGGCGGTCGCTCGGGTGAGGCCACCGACGAGTCGGGCGAAGGTGGACTTGCCAGAGCCGTTCGCGCCGATGACCGCGATGCGCGCGTCGTCGAGGTGGAGCGTCACGTCGTCGAGTGCGACGGTGTCGCCGAGACGAGCGGTGACGCCGTCGAGACGGATGGCGGATGACTGGTCGATGTCCCCGATCATCGCACGACCTCGAACACCGCGGCGACGCCGAGACCGCCGCCGACCGAGGCCGCCGCCACCCCGATCGTGCCCGCCGGAGCCCCACCGCGGACGAGCCGCGAGAACAGGCGGACCACGGCGACCGCACCGCTCGCGCCCCACGGGTGACCGAGCGCGAGGGCGCCACCGTCGGCGCAGAGTCGCTCATCGTCCTCGGCGACACCGAGCCGGTCGAGCACGGCGAGCGTCTGGGCCGCGAACGCCTCCACGATCTCGAACGCGGCGACCTGCGCGAGGTCCACGCTGGCCCGATCGAGGGCGTCGAGGATCGCCGGCGCGGCCCCGATCCCAGGCAGGGCCGGGTCGCAGCCGACGACGGCGTGCGCCCGGACGGCGAGACCGGGCGTCGTGCTCCCGGAGCCGGGTCCGTCGGGTCCGTCGGGTCCGTCGGGTCCGCCGGGCACGACCAGCACGGCGGCCGCACCGTCGCTCACCCGGCAGGTGTTGCCTGCGGTGAGGGAGCCGTCGGAGAAGAGCGGGGTGAACCGGGGGAGGAGCCGCTCGATCCCGCTGCGCGGCGCCTCGTCGTGCTCCGCCGCCCCGACCAGCGCGACGAGCTCGTCGGTGAACCGCCCGGCGGCGACGGCGCTCGCCGCACGGTGCGTGCTCCGCGCCGCGTAGGCGTCCTGGCGTTCGCGGGAGACCCCGTCGTGCTCGGCGAGGTCCTCGGCGGCGCGGGTCATGTCGGGGTCGTGCCATCCCGCCGGTGCGAACGGTGCACGCGTGTAGGCGACGCCGTCGACGGAACGGGTCGGCGCGGTCGAAGCGCTCTCGACCCCGCCGGCGATCCGTGGCCGAGTGTCGCCGGCGCTGATCGCCGTGGACGCCTCGATGATCGCCGCGAGGCCGCTGCCGCACTGCCGGTCGACGGTGAGTCCTGGAACGTCGAAGCCGAGGCCGGCACCGAGTGCGGCGACGCGGGCCGGGTTGCCGCCGGGCCCCATGCAGTTGCCGAGGACGACGTCCGCCACCACCGGCGGCAGGCCCAGCACGTGCGTCGCGTCGTCGTGCACGGCGCGGACGACGGGGACCGCCAGCTGCTCGACCGTGAGCGCGGCGAGGGTGCGCCCGCGCGTCGCGATCGGCGTCCGTCGGGCCGCGACGATGCGCGGGAGGGTATGCGACTCAGTCAAGGGACGCCACCGTCCCGGCCGCGAGTCGGTCGGCGAGCTCCGCGCGGGCGGCCTTGCCGGTGACGGTCCGGGGCAGCTCGTCGATGACGAACCAGCGTCGGGGCCGATGGGTCGGCGGCAACAGCGGTGCGAGGGCGTCGCGGAGCATCGCGCGGGTCGGACGCGCGCCAGGGCGCAGTTCCAGCACGGCCGTCACGAGCGATCCGACCCCGGCGTTCGGCAGACCGAGCACGACGGCGTCGTCCACCTCGTCGAGTCGGCGCAGAGCCTCCTCGACGTCGGCGGGGATGACGGTCGCCGCGGCCGTGAGGATCGCGTCGTCGGATCGGCCGAGGAGCGTGACGATCCCGTCGTCGATCTGCGCGCGGTCGCCGACGGTGGACCACTCACCGTCGCGTCGAAGGGGTCCCGAGCCCCCGAGGTACCCGGTCGCGACGAACGGCGATCGGACCCAGAGGACGTCGTCGTCGCGGACCTCGAGCTCGACGCCGGGGAAGGCACGGAGGCCCGGTCGATCCGGATCGGCGCCGTCGTCGACCGCCACGAAGGAGAGCTCGGCGGCACCGTAGTAGGACACGACACGGATGCCGAGGCCCTCCGCCCTGGCGCGGAGTGCGGGGTCGAGTGAGGCGCCTCCGATCAACGCCACCCGCAGGCGGGGCGGCACCTCGCCGTCGAGCAGTGCCCGGAGACCGTTCGGGGTCCCGTGGAACCTGGTCGCGTCACGGGCGTCGTCGGGGGTGAGTGCATGGGCGGTCGGGAGGGCGAGTGGGCAACCGGCGGCGGCCGCATGGGCGATCGAGAACAGCGACAGCGACGACGCGGGCGGCGACGACAGCGCCAGGACGTCGTCCGGCCCGAGGTCGAGCAGCGCGCCGACGGCCGGGAAGGAGTCTGCCCATGACTCGGCGCTCCTGATCACGATCCGCGGCTCGCCCGTCGTGCCGGAGGTCAGGGTCGCCCACCCCTGGCCAGGCCGTGGACCGGCCGCGGTGCTGCGGTCGCGGACGGAACGCCAGTACGACTCGCTCCACCGGTCGTCGCCGATCAGTGGCACGCCGCCGGCCGCCCGCACCTCGAGCGCCCGGCGGACGAGGTCGGTCGGCGCCCCGCCGCGCAGCGGGACGAGGTGCCCTGGACGCACGGTCATCCGATCCGGGCTGGCTCGCCGGGACGCGTGGAGCCGGCGCCGGCCGCGTTGCGGAACGCCCGCGGGTAGGCGCGGGCGAGGGTCATCGTGATGACCGTCGCGAGCACGACCTTCACGAGGTCGCCGGGTACGAAGACGAGGCTCTGCAGGGCGGTCTCGCCGAGCGGCAGGCGGGTGACGAGCGACTGCACCGGGATGCCGAACGCGTAGATGACGCCGATGCCGCCGACGAAGACGCCGAGCGCGGTGCGCCACCAGCGCAGCCGACGCCCGCCGGCGTGCACGATGAGGCCGATCACGAAGACGCCGACGATCCAGCCGAGGAGGTACCCCGCGCTCGGCCCGACGAAGACGCCGATCCCGCCGCGACCGCCGGACAGGAGAGGCAGGCCGATGGCGACGAGGGCCAGCAGCACGAGCATGGAGAGCATGCCGCGCCACGGGCCGAGGATCGCGCCGGCGAGCATGACGCCGAGGGTCTGCGCTGTGATGGGCACCGCGCCGAGCACCGAGAACGCGCCGGGTAGGCCGAGGGCGGCCACGATGGCGGCGAACACGGCGATGCGCGCGATGTCGGTCGCGTCGATCCGGAGTCTGCTCATGCTGGGTCCTTCGTCGGGATGGTCGGGTCGCCTGGGGCGGGTGGATCGCACCTGAACAGTGTTCACCTGAACAGCGTTCACTATAGTGGTGCTCATGTCCGGTCCCGAAACAGTGCGTCGCCATCGGCGCGACGACGTGGCTCAGGTGGCGCTCCGCATCCTCGACGATCACGGCTTGGCCGACCTCACGATGCGCCGCCTCGCCGCGTCTCTCGACGTCCAGCCGAGCGCGCTGTACTGGCACTTCGAGAACAAGCAGACCCTCATCGCCGAGCTCGCCGACCGGATCGTCGACGCCCACCCGGCACCGGTCGACGCCGTGTCCGATGCCGGCTCCGACTGGCGCGAGCGGACGCGCGTCGAGGCGGAGGCGCTGCGTGACGCCCTCCTCGCCTATCGCGACGGGGCCGAGGTGGTGTCGAGCACCTACGCGCTCGGGCTCGGTTCCGGGCGGGCACTCACCCGGCTGACGGACGCGGTGTCGGTGGCCGGGTTCGACGAGGCGACGAGTCGACGTGCGGGCACGGTGCTGCTCCACTTCATCCTCGGGCACGTGTCGCACGAGCAGCAACGGATGCAGTACGACAGCGTCGGTGTGCTGGCCGACGGTGCGACGGATCCATTCGGCCGGGAGGACCAGGCCCAGGCGTTCGCCTTCGGGGTCGGTCTCCTCGTCGACGGCCTGGCGGCGCTCTCCGTCCGCTGACGGCTCTGGTTCCGCTGATCGCTCTGGGTCCGCCGATAGCACAGCGTGGATGGAAGCGCCCACCGTCTGGATCGGTGGCTGCCCACGGTAGCGTTGGTGCAGGCAGGACGTGAGGGAGGCCGGCGATGGCGAAGGGTGATGACGACGACGTCGACATCGTCATCGACGCCTGGGCGAACGCACTGCCCGACGTGGACTTCGCACCCCTCGACGTGGTGTCCCGCCTCCGCCGGCTCGTGCCGCACCTGCAGGAGGTCCGACGCCTGTCGTTCGCCGCGAGCAACCTGCGGCCGTGGGAGTTCGAGTTCCTCTCCATCCTCCGCCAGCACGGTGCGGACGGGCTGACGCCGTCCATGCTCGCAACGCGATTGGGCATCACGAGTGGCAACCTCGCCAGTCAGCTCGATCGTCTGGCCGCACGCTCGCTCGTCGCCCGACAGAAGAACGAGGCCGACGGTCGGAGCAAGATCGTCGTCCTGACGACCCTCGGTCAGCAGCGGGTCGACGAGGCGATGCGCAGGCTGGTCGATGACGAGAACGCGATGCTCGCCGGGCTCAGCCATGAGCAGGTGGCCGTGCTCATCGAGAGCCTCCGGGTCATCGGCGCGGCGCTGGAGCGTCGGTAGGGGACTGTTCGGCTGCCCTTCGACGGGCTCAGGGACCGGAGATGGGTTCGTCGGGTTGTTCGGGTACCTTTCGGCAAGCTCGGGTCAGCGCCTGTCGACAGGCTCAGGACCGGAGCTGCCTCAGAACCGCAGGTCGGACGGGCCGCTCAGCTCGATCCAGGTGTCGGTGTCCGGGCGCACCGTCGCGGGAGCCGGCTCGAGGACGTCGGCGGAGGCGAGGGCACCGAAGTCGAGACCGGTGAGGCTCGCGAGGTCGAGGATCGGCAGCTGGAAGGTCCGGAACGGGCCGAGCGGCGGCACGGCGGTGGCGTCTTGCGTGTCGTCGATCGCACTGGATCGGCCGAGGTCGATGTCGTCGAGCTGCGCCGACTGGTCGAGGAGGTAGCCGCTCGCCGCGAGCGCTCCGCCGTTCGACCACGCCGCCACCTTCCAGAACCGGCGCGGGACCTGCACGCCCCGGTAGAGCGGGTCAGTGTCGGCGAACACCGGCCCGGTGAAGACCGACAGTCGCCGGCGCCCGGCCGAGGCGTACTCGAGGACGAGGTCTTCCAGGCCGTTCCAGAGTTCGAGTGACTGGTTGAAGTCCGCAGCCTGCGGGGCGGCGTTCGTGTAGCAGAAGGTGTCGACGTTGGCCTGCCGGGCGATCTCGACGGGGCCCCAGACCGGGTCCCTCCGCCGCACGAGGTGGCCGCGGTCGAGGTCGTTGCGCGCGTAGAGCTCCGGGCCGGCCTGCTCCTCGACCGGCACGCGGTCGTCGAGGTGCCAGTCGTCCCCGCGCCCGAGGTCGAGGAGGGCGGCACCGTCGATGTCGACCCCGGTCGCGGCTGCCAGGCGGCGGTCGGGGTCGAGGAGCACGGTGAAGTGCATGTAGTCGAGACGGCGGAGGCGCGCGTTGGCCGTCGGGTCGGCTGGAGCGGGGACGGCGAGCGGTTCGGCGAGGTCGAGGAAGCCTGAATCGAAGCCGGTCATGAACATGAGTCGATCATGGTTTTGGGGTGAACGGAAGCGCGCAGCGGTGGAGCTTTCGTCAACAACGCGGCAGCTACCATTCTCATACTTCTGTTTCACTATGAAGTTTGATATATTATATATCATGACCACGATCTACCCGAACCCGCATCGAACCAGCGACGCCCGCATCCTCGCGGCGCTCGTGTCGGCGACGTTCCTCCTCGACGCCCTGATCGTGTTCGGTATCGCATTCCTCCCCGGCGTCTCAGGGATGGACGGCGGAGCCACCGTGGCGACGGCGACGATCCTGACCGCGGTCCTCTTCGCGGTGCAGTTCGTGGTCGTCGTCATGCTCGCGCGCCTCGCACGAGCATCCATCGCCTGACCCGACCGGCTGAGCTGAGCCGGTCCCGGCCCGCGCGACTCAGAAGCGGATCTGCGTCTTCGGTCCGGCGCCGGTCGCGCGGGGGAGCCCCTCGGCGAGCAGCCGTGGCACGTCGTCGAGGGTGATCACGGAGCCGATCAGCCGGCGGACCGTGTCACCCAGGGTGGCGAACCGTCGCGCCGCCTCGTCGATGTCGGCCGAGCCGCCGAGCACCGCGTGGACGGTGGCGTCGAGGGCGATGAGTCTGCCGGACGGGAGGCCGACGTCGCCGCCGGGCACGCCGAGCAGTGCGATGCGGGCGCCGGCGGTGGCGTCGTCGAGCAGGCGCTGAGTGACCTCGGCCGATCCCGTCGCCTCGATGATCACGTCGAAGCGCTCGTCGCCGAGGTCGGCCGGGTCACGGGTCGCCAGGCCGAAGTCCGAGGCGAACCGCCGATCGGACTCACGGCGGGCCACGACGGTGACGGACGCCCCGGAATCCGCGGCGAAGAGCGCGGCGAACATGCCGAGGGTTCCGGCGCCCCAGACGAGCACGCGGTCGCCCGGCCCCACTGCCGTGAGTCGGACGCCACGGAGTGAGCAGGAGGCGGGTTCGACCATTGCGCCGAGGTCCGCGTCGACGCCGGCCGGGAGGCGATGGACGGCGCGTTCGGGGACGACGAGGAGCTCCGCGAGGGCTCCGTCCAGCTGCCCGAGGACGCCGAGTTCGAGGTGGTCGGGACAGAGGTGGTGGCGGCCCGAGGTGCAGAGCGCGCAGGTGCCGCACCCGATGAAGGTGTCGCCGGTGACGAGGTCGCCCGGTGCGATCGCGGTGACACGCTCGCCCACCGAGACCACCCGACCGGCCCACTCGTGGCCGGGTTGCAGGGGCAGGGTCGTGCGTCCGTCGGCGAGGTACGGCATGGTGCCCCGGAACAGTGCGACATCGGTGCCGCAGAGCCCGGCGCGTTCGATGCGGATGAGGACCTCGCCCGGTCCGGCCTGTGGATCCGGTCGTTCGAGGACGGTGGCCTCGTTCGGTGCGGTGATGCGTACGGCTCGCATGCGGTCTCCTCGTCGTGACAGCGCTGGTCAGAGCGTAGTGGGAGGCGCGTCTGGGTTGCGGCGCGACAGCCCCCGTCGATCTGCATCCGGAAGGACCAGGCGTCCTCGGGGGCACTTCGACAGGCTCAGTGACCGGGGGAGGTCGGCTCAGTGACCGGGGGAGGTCGGCTCGGTTGCCGGGGGAGGTCTGTCTGAAGCACTCCGGTCCCTGAGCTTGTCGAAGGGCGGCTCGGCACTTCGACAGGCTCAGTGACCGGGGGAGGTCGGCTCTGTGACCGGGGGAGGTCGGCTCGGTGGCCGGGGGAAGTCTGTCTGAAGCACTCCGGTCCCTGAGCTTGTCGAAGGGCGGCTCGGCACTTCGACAGGCTCAGTGACCGGGGGAGGTCGGCTCGGTTGCCGGGGGAGGTCGGCTCGGTGACCGGGGGAGGTCGGCTCGGTTGCCGGGGGAGGTCGGCTCAGTGACCGGGGGCGGATTCGGTCCCTGAGCCTCAGCTCACCAGGACGACTTGCCGCCGCCAGCGACGACCGCGCTGGGCCGCTGCACCTCGGCGAGACGGGAGGTCCGGAGCGGCGTCGTCTCCCACCAGGCGTCGAAGGTGCCGGCCGCCGGGTCGATCTCGACGTGCATGCGGTGGGGTGTCTCGATGAAGATCGCGTCGACGCGGAGGACCCGCGCTCCGCCCTCGCCGCCGGTGCCCCAGGCGGCACTCGCCGTGATCGGTCCATGCGTCCGCCAGGCGCCGACGCCGGGGACGAGCTCCACCCGGTCGTCACCCTCGTGCACGACCAGCACGACGTCGTCACCGTCGCCCGCCGTCACCTCGAGCGCGGTCAGCTGCGCCAGGCCGGTATCGGCTGCAGCAGCGAACGTCCGTCCGACGAGCTCGCCCAGTGATGCAGTCGAGCCGGTCTCGTCCGACGCACCGAGCGGCGGCAGGGCGAGCCCCGCCAGGCAATCGAGCAACGCCTGATCGGCGGTTGCGCTCGACCCGTGCTCCGCGTCGGAGGCCTCGCCGGTCCCGAACGCCGGCAGCAGGTGCTCCCACGCGGCGTTCAGCACGGCCTGCATGTCGAGACTCTGCCCGGTGATCGCCAGGACGACGTCGTGCTCCGGCAGGACGACGCAGTACTGACCGTAAGCGCCGTCGCCACGGAACCCGTGCCGGGCCATCCAGAACTGGAACCCGTACCCCTGCGCCCAGTCCGACTCCGGGTCGTCGCCGTTCGCGATGTGGGATCGTGTCGCCTCGGCGACCCAGGCGGCCGGCAGCAGCTGCCGACCTTCCCACTCGCCACCCTGCAGGTAGAGCTGGCCGAGCGCGGCGATCGCCTCCGTCGTCGCGTGCAGACCGCTGTACCCGAGCTCGAAGCCCTCGTCGTCCTGCTGCCAGTCGAACTCGCCGATACCCAGCGGCTCGAGCAACCGCGGTCGCAGGTAGTCGGTGAGCGTCCCGCCCGTGACGCGCTGGACGATCGCCGCGGCCGTGTAGGTGCAGGGCTGGTTGTACGCGAAGACGGTTCCCGGGTCCTCGTCGGGCGGGAGCAGCAGGAAGCCGCGGACGAGGTTCGTCGGGTCGATCGCAGCAGCGCGCATGATCGTCTCCTCGCGGTGGCCGCTCGCCATCGCGAGCACGTGGCGCACGAGCATGGCGCGGCTGCGGGGGTCGGTGATCTCGGCGTCGAGCTCCGGGAAGTGGCTGATGATCGTGTCGTCGAGTCCGATGAGGCCCTCTTCGACGGCGAGGCCGACGGCGGTCGAGGTGAAGCTCTTGCTCAGCGAGTACAGCAGGTGCACCCGATCAGCCGAGTACGGCGCCCACCAGCCCTCGGCGACGACGTTCCCGTCGCGCAGGAGCATCAGGCTGTGTGGTTCGACGTTCGGCGTGCGCTCGAGGGCGGTGATGAACGCCTCGATCCCGGCGGCGTCGACGTGCTGTGCGGACGGAGTGCTTCGCTGCAGGCTCATCCCTCCATGCTGCCACCTGCTGCCGGTCGGATCGACCCGACGCTCAGTCCTGGTCGGCGTCGAGCTGGTCTCGGAGTCCCTGGTTGATGTCCTCGAGATCGAGCACGCGAGCGATGCCGGCGAGGTTGACGCCGTCGTCGCGGAGGTCGGTGACGCGCTTGAGCCGCTCGATGTCGTCCTCGCTGTAGCGACGGGTGCCGCCCTCGGTCCGGGACGGGGTGAGGAGGCCTTTGCTCTCGAAGAGCCGCAGGGACGCCTCCGGGACGCCGGCGAGCTGGGCTGCGACGGCGATGCCGTACACGGGTGTCGCGCCGTCACGATCGGCCATGCTTGAGATTTCCTTTGAACGGGTTGCACTGGATCAGGTTTCGGATGTATAAAAAATCTACACCACGAAGTGCAGATCTGAACCCCTGGATCTGTGACTTCCGGGCACCGACAATCGATGAGCCCGATCCGTCATCGGGCGACAGGGAAGGAGAACACCCATGGCAATGACCCTCGATCCCATCAGCCAGCTCGACCGCTTCGCGGCCTCCGTACTGGACTCCGTGCGCGCACCCCGGCCCATGCCGGTGGACCTCTTCCGTGACGGCGACCGGTACATGATGGTCGCCGACCTCCCCGGCATCGACCCCGGATCCATCGACGTCGACGTCGACGGTGGTCAGCTCACCATCCGTGCCCAGCGCACGGCCGACAGCCGCGAGGGTGTCCGCTGGCTCGCACGCGAGCGCGGTGGCGGCCACTTCCTGCGGCAGTTCACCCTCGGCGAGGGAGTCGACCTCGACGGCATCACCGCGTCCTACGACAGCGGTGTGCTCTCCGTGATCATCCCGGTGAGCGAGCGTGCGAAGCCGCGGAAGATCACCGTCGACTCCACGACCGACCACCCGCAGTCGATCAACGCCTGACCCGGGATCGACACTGACCCGGTATCCACACCCGTCTGCATCGAACGAACCGAACGCCCCGCCCGCGATCCGTGGGTGGGGCGATCGCCCATGTGTGCCCGGCGGTCGGCATACTGGGGGCATGTCCCGCGTCCAACGCATCCTCGGAGCGTCTGCCCTGCTCGTGATCGCCGCGCTCGGCCTGTTGGTCGCGGCGACGCAGACCACGATGACCTGGTACCAGGCGCCGGGCGCCGACGGTATGGCGACGAAACAGATCGCCGTGTTCGAACCGGCGGTGGTCGGCACGGTGATCGCCGCCGTGGCGGTGCTGGCGCTGCTGGTCCACCTGGTCCTCGTGATCCGCCGCGCGGTGCCTCGGTTGCAGTGGGTCGTCGCCGTCGCGCTCACCGTCGCCACCGTGATCGCCGCGGTCCTCGTATCCATCGCGGACCGGCCGACGTTCTAGCGCACGGCGCCTGCTTCAGCCGAGCAGCTCGACCAGCAAGGCCTGAGTCGTCTCCTCGCTCGCCCCGGGAGCCTGCAGACGCACCCAGTCGTCGCCACGTCGAGCGTGCGCCGAGTGCTCGCTCCCGGCCGCATCCACGGCGCCGACCGGACTGTCCTCGCGAAGCACCCACGCGCCTCCGGGGAGCACCGTGAACCGGACGAGCTCGCGGGAGTCCGCGGACAGCAGTCGGCAGTCGAGCCCACCGACGCGCTGGAGCGAGTCCTGCGCGAGGTGGTAGCTCGGTGTCGCGGTGCTCACGTAGCTCGCGCCGGTGGCGGCCGCGCCGAGGTGTGCCGCCGCGGTGTCCACCGGCAACGCCGTGGCGCAGGAGCGCGAGGTGGGTGCCGACGACGACGGGGGCGCGGCGGGCGTCGGAACCGGTGCTGCCGCAAGCGCTGTCCGAGCCAGTTCCTCCGAGCGCGTCCCAGCCGGGTCGTCGACCCCTGCCGCATCGACCTCGATGAACCGCTCGCCGTCGAGGGCGTGGACGGAGCAGGTGCCGTCCGAGCACATCGTCCCGTTGATCTCGCCGACGCTGTCGCTCCAGTCGGTGTGCTCGTACCAGTGGTTGAAGGTGGCCCAGTGGTCGACGCCGTCTCCGACGAGTCGGACGGTGAGTGAGGTGCCGTCCGCCTCGTCGGCCCAGGCGCAGACGGTCCCGCCGTCCTGCAGGACCGGGGCGTCGTCGACGGTGAGCGGTTGCGGCGCGGCTGCGGCGCCCAGGAAGGATGCGACCTCCGTGTCGGGGACGAGCGCGTCGCACGTGAGCCCCGGGAAGGCGGACGTCGGCGGGGGCGGGAGCGCCGCCGACGACGTCGGGGTGGATCCGGGCGGAGCCTCGGTGGGTGCTTGCGACGGCGGCGCGCTACACGCTGTGAGGACGCCCAGCAGCGCGGCGATCGTGAGGACGCGTGCGCCACGTGCGATCGCGGGCACCGTTCGACTCAGCCCACTGCTCATCGTCGCCGGAACAACCCTCGCTTGCGGCGATGGAACGGCGGCACACCGCTCAGGAGATGCTTCGCGCCCGGCGCCACGTACATGACGTCGATCGGCACGCTCGCCGAGTACGTCGCGAGGGCTCGTGCGAGGGGGCCGCTGATCGTCTCGCGGGCGGTCGGGGCGCCGACGACGACGAGGAGGTAGCACTCGTCGAACGTGCCGCCCTCCTGCGGGGTGACCTTCCAGCCCAGCACCGCTTCGTCGACCTCGCTGTACTCGGCGAGGACCGCGGTCAGGGTCTCGGTCATCCCTGGTGGGATGCGAGCCGGCTCTCCCACCATGACCTCGGTCTCGCGCTCGACCACGCGTGGTGTGAGGACCGCCTCGCCGTCGAGCAGCTGGGCGATCTCGCCCGGGAGGAACTCCTTGCCATGCGTGGAATGCGGGTTCAGGACCAGCCTCGCGCCTCGGGTCATCTGCCACAGGACGCGGCAGGGGAGGGCGAGGAGGTGCTGTTCGAACGACGGGACGACCTGGAGTGTCTCCTGGAAGCGCGCCTTCGAGGTGTAGAACGGCTGCACCGAGCTGCCGTCCGAGTCGAGGAGGTCCGCCAGGGTCGCCAGGCCGTCGTCGGTCACGGTCCCCGCCACGATCACGGTGCTCTCGAGGAGCGCCGTCAGGAACGCGGGTGCGTTCGAGCGGTCGTTCGCGGCTGCGGCGAGGAGGGCTTCGATCTCGGGAGCGTCTGGTGCGTCGTCGGCGGCAGGCATGCCAGCAGCGTATCCCGGCCATGTGGGAGGGTGCGCGTGCTCAGCAGCAGTCGCAGGTGTCCGTGTTCTCCGAGGTGAGCGATGAGACCGGCCGCTTGCACGCGTCTCCACGCCAGGCTTCGACGCCCTCTCGGACCGCGAAGCCGGCGATGACGAGGGCGGCGACCGCGTCCGCCCAGGCCCAGCCGAGGGTGCTGTTGAGGACCAGCCCGATGAGGACCGCGGCCGACAGGTAGGAGCAGATGAGCGTCTGCTTCGAGTCCGCGACGGCGGAGGCGGATCCGAGTTCCTTGCCGGTTCGGCGTTCGAAGAGCGAGAACGCCGGCATGATCAGGACGCTGACCGCCGCGAGGACGATGCCGACGGTCGAGTGCTGGACCTCGGCGAACCCGAGCAGCGAGCGGGCGGCGTCGACGCTCACGAACGCGGCGAGGCCGAAGAACGACAGGGCGATCACCCGGAGGGCGACCCGTTCCCGGCGATGGGGATCGGGGCTCGAGAACTGCCAGGCGACCGCGGCGGCGGACAGGACCTCGACGATCGAGTCGAGACCGAAGCCGACGAGGGCCGCTGATGAGGCGACGGTCCCGGCCGACAGGGCGACGATGGCCTCGACGACGTTGTAGGCGATGGTCGCCGCGACGATCCAGCGGATCCGGCGCTGCAGCGTCGCGCGTCTGGCGGGGCTCAGCTGGGCGCGGAGACGGGGGCTCGGCAGGCCGACGGTGCTCATGCGCAGGTGCAGCTCTCACCCGAGCAGCAGGCGGGATCGACGACCAGGACGAGCCGGAGGAGGTCGTCGAGCGCCGGCGCCAGGTGGCTGTCCGCCAGGCGGTACCAGGTGTTGCGTCCTTCCTTGACGCCTTCGACGAGGCCGCAGCCGCGGAGACAGGCGAGCTGGTTCGACATGACCTGTCGGGATACTCCGAGTGCGTCCGCGAGGTCGGAGGGGAAGGCCGGTGCCTCGCGCAGGGTCAGGAGGATGCGGGCCCGGGTCTCGTCCGACAGGGCGTGCCCCAGCCTCGCGAGCGCGGCGGTGTGCGTCAGGGTCGCTGTCGGTGTCAGAGTGTCGGTCACGTGAAAAACAGTACACGAAATGCTGTATCGATCCAGCCTCGCGGTCGCCCGAACAGCCGCGTTAGGCGAGGCGAAACGCTGGCAATCGGGCGTCTCGGCTTGCCGCCGCGGCACCGCGCTGGCAACGTTGACGGGTCCTCGCGGCACGGCGCCCGAACGCATCCCCGCGTCCAGGACGCATCACAGGAAGACCTCGCGACATGACGTTCTGGCCACTGCTCCTCATCGCGCTCGGCGTCTCCGCCGACGCCTTCGCCGTCGCCCTCACCAAGGGTCTGCACATGCGGCGGTTCAACGTGCGTCACGCGCTCGTGATCGCCGGCACCTTCGGACTGTTCCAAGCGGTCATGCCGCTCATCGGCTGGTTCCTCGGCACGCAGTTCGCGCGGTACATCACCGAGGTCGACCACTGGGTCGCCTTCGGCCTACTCGCCCTCGTCGGCGGCAAGATGCTCTGGGAGGCGTTCTCGAGCCACGAGGACACCGAGGTCGACTCCGACCGCATCGACGTCCGGCGACTCCTCATCCTCGCGCTCGCCACGAGCATCGATGCGCTCGCCATCGGCATCACGCTCGCGTTCCTACCCGGCTCGATCCTCGAAGCCGTCGTCCTCATCGGATTGACGACGTTCGTGCTCGCCTTCCTGGGCGTCTTCATCGGCCGTCGCGTCGGTCAGCGCTTCGGCAAGCCGGCGGAGATCGCCGGTGGCGTCATCCTGATCCTCATCGGCGTCAAGATCCTGATCGACCACCTCGCGGGCTAATCGGAGGTCAGCGCTTCCGGGTGAAGATGGCGCCGGTCGACACGTCCTCGCCGAGCGCCTCGAGGCTCCGCCCACGCGTCTCGGGTACCTGAGTGGCGACGAACAGGAGCGCGAGGGCGCCGACACCCGCGAACAGGAAGAAGGTTCCGGTGATGCCGAGGCCGTCGACCAGGGACGGGAAGTACAGCGCCAGGAACCCGTTGGCGACCCAGAGCATGAAGATCGAGACGCCCATGCCGAGGCCGCGCATCTGGAGCGGGAAGACCTCGGCGAGGTAGACCCAGACCGCCACGTTGAGGAACGTCTGCATGGAGCCGACGAACACGACCACGAGGAACAGGATGACCCAGGGACGCATCGGGTCGCCCGGCTCGAGCACCATCGACGAGAAGCCGATGAGCAGATGGCACGCGGTCGTGAGCGAGAAGCCGATGACGAACGTCTTCCGTCGGTCGAGTCGGTCCATGTAGGTGAGGGCGATGAAGCCGCCGACGACGGCGATGACCCCGGGCGCGATGTTGGCGATGAGCGCGGCGCTCTCGTCGAAGCCCGACTCCACGAGCACGGTCTGCCCGTAGTACATGATCGAGTTGATCCCCGTGAGCTGCTGGGCGATCCCGACGCCGACACCGACGAGCAGGATGCGCACGAGCCACGGGTTGCGGAGGACGGCCCCGAGCCCGATCCGGTGTTCGTCGCGCTGCGCGGTGATGGACGCCTCCACCTCCGAGAGTTCGGCGACCGCGCGGTCGTCGGAGCGGACGGTCCGCAGGACGTCCAGTGCATCGTCGCGGCGACCGTGGTCGACGAGCCACCGCGGTGACTCGGGCATCCGCAGCATGCCGACGAACAGGGCGACCGCGGGGAGGGCGCAGACGGCGAACATGATGCGCCACACGCTCGTGTGCTCGCTGAACACGGTGCCGATGACCGCGTTGATCACGAACGCCGACAACTGCCCGAGGACGATCGCGACCTCGTTCCGGCCGGTGATCGACCCTCGGATCTCGTACGGAGCGAGCTCCGCCAGGTAGACCGGGACGACGGCGGAGGCACCGCCGACGGCCAGTCCGAGCAGCACGCGACCGGCCACGAGCAGCTCGACGTTCGGCGAGCAGACGACCACGAGCGTCCCGACGAAGAAGAGCACCGCCAGAACGATGATGCTCCGCCGCCGGCCCCATGCATCCGACACCCGACCGCCGAGCAGCGCACCGACAGCGGCCGCGAAGACGAGCGAACTCGTGACGATGCCCTCGGTGATGGGCGTGAGCCCGAGCTCCGCGGTCATCGGCCGCAGCGCCCCGTTGATCACGCCGGTGTCGTAGCCGAAGAGCAATCCGCCGAAACAGGCGACGATCGAGATCAGGCCGAGGTGGCGGCGGTGCGGCCCGGGCGTGAGGGCAGGCAGCGCGCTCGCCGTCTGTCGGGCTGTGGGGGATCCGGCCATCGCACTTCCTCGTCTGCTGGGCCCGTGCGCCGAACGGCGTCGTGGACAGGACGACAGTACCGGTTCAGTCGTCGGCACCCGGCCGCAGCAGGCCGCTCTCGTACGCGAGGATGACGAGCTGGGCGCGGTCATGGGCGGCGACCTTCGTCATGATGCGGTTCACGTGGGTCTTCGAGGTGTGCGGTGAGATGACGAGGTCGTCGGCGATCTGCTGGTTCGACCGTCCGCGGGCCACGAGGAGCAGCACCTCGAGCTCCCGCTCGGTGAGCAGCGCCAGCTCGGTGGGGACCTGGCGCGAACTCGTCGCTTCGTCCGCAGCGACGACGTACTTGGTGATGAGACTCTGGGTCGCCGCGGGGGAGAGGAGCGCGTCGCCGGCGTGCACCGCGCGCACGGCGCGGACGATCTCCTCGGGCTCCGAGCCCTTGCCGATGAAACCGCTCGCGCCCGCCCGGAGGGTGGCGATGAGGTTCTCGTCCTCCTCGAACGTGGTGAGGATGAGGACCCGGGTGTCCGCGAGGTCGGGGTCCGCGCAGATCGCCGAGGTCGCACCGATGCCGTCGAGCACGGGCATGCGGATGTCCATGAGCACGACGTCCGGTCGCAACTCGCGGGCGAGCGACACCGCCTGCGCGCCGTCGACGGCTTCGCCCACGACCTCGAGGTCGGCCTCGGACGAGAGGATGTCGGCGACGGCCTGGCGGATGAGCGACTGGTCGTCGACGACGAGCACGGTGGTCATGCGGGGGACTCCTCGGGGTGTGTCGGACCGGGGTGCGTCGGCTCGCCGGTCGGGAGGCCCGCGGACAGCCGCCAGCCGCCCGGAGTCGCGCCGACGTCGACGGTCCCGCGGACGGCCGCTACGCGTTCGCGGATACCGAGGAGTCCGTGCCCGGTGGTCGGTGGCGCGTCGGCCTGCTCACGCAGGACGCCGGGGGCCGTCGGATTGCTCACGCTGACGACGATCCTCCCGTCGCCGCCCTCCACGAGCACGTGTGCACGACGCTCAGGACCGTGCTTCAACGCGTTCGTCAGTCCCTCCTGGACGACGCGGTACGCGACCACGTCCGTGGCGGTCGACAGCTTCGGCGCGTCGGGGTCGATCCGAGTGGTGATGTCGAGGCCTGCGGCGGTGAACTCGGCGATCAATGCGTCGAGTCGGTCGAGTCCCGGCTGCGGCAGCGTTCCACGGGAGCCTGCGCCAGCGCCGTCGCTGCGCAGGACCTCGAGCAGATCACCGATCTCGCCGAGCACCGTCCGCGACGCCCGGCGGATCGAGACGAGCGCCTCCTTCGCCTTCTCCGGCCGCGACTCCAGGGAGCTCGACGCCACCCCGGCGTTCAGGCTGATCACCGAGATCTGATGGGCGACGGTGTCATGGAGGTCGCGCGCGATCCGGAGCCGCTCCTCGGTCACCCGACGCCTCGCCTCGGCCTCGCGGGTCTGTTCGGCCCGCTCCGCGCGTTCGGTGATCGCCAGGATGTACGCGCGGCGCGAGCGCGTCCCGTCGCCGGCCGCGGCGGCGAACGCGATCATCACCGCGAACTGCACCGTCCGCGGATCGAAGCTGCCGATCGACGCGAGCAGGCTGAGGAGGGCGACGGCGACCATCGTCGCGACGGCCGTGATGAGGGTCGTCTTGCGCGCGGAGCGCACGGCCACCCCGAACATCGCGATCGCGGCCGCGATCACGACGCCGGGAGCGAGGGTCCCCGTGATCGCCGCAGCGCCGTAACAGGCGATGACGGCAGCGAGCACCGCGATGGGCCAGCGTCGGCGGAGCGGGAGCAGGAGCGCGGGCGCGACGACCAGGGCGACGACGAGCGGGCTGCCCGGCCGGAACTCCGCGTTGGGGAACGGGATGAACGCCGAGGCGATGATGAGGACCGCGGCGACCACATCGCCCACCCACACCGGGGGTCTCGGATGCGGATCGCGCACCCGGTGATCCTGCGTCGCGGAGGTCATGGGCCCAGTCTGCCGGGAACCGGCGTCCGGCGACTCCTCCGCACGTGGCATTCCGCGGTACCACGGACGCGGTACACGGGTGTCCGCCGGTGGGGGACGCGTCGGACGGACGTCACCGCGAGTCTGGAGTGGTGCCGGAGCACCCGGCCCCAGACGAGGAGACACCATGCAGAGCACCACAGCGCCGCCGATCATCTCGGTCCGGGACGTCCGGCGTTCCTACGGTCGCGGTCAGAACCGGTTCGACGCGCTGAAGGGGGTGAGCTTCGACATCCACGCCGGCGAGAGCGTCGCGATCGTCGGGAAGAGCGGCTCCGGGAAGTCCACGCTCATGCACGTGCTCGCGCTCCTCGACGCACCGAGTTCCGGCACCGTCGAGCTCGAAGGGGTCGACACGAGCACCCTCCGCGGTCGCCGCCTCAACACGACCAGGAACAAGACCTTCGGGTTCGTGTTCCAGCAGTTCTTCCTCACCGCCAACGCGACAGTGCTGGAGAACGTCCTGCTCCCCATGAAGATCGCCGGCGTCCGCCGCGGTGACCGACGTCGCCGGGCGCTCGCCGCACTCGCGCAGCTCCAGCTCGAGGACAAGGCGCGGAACCGCGCGGTGAACCTCTCCGGCGGGCAGAAGCAGCGTACGGTGATCGCCCGCGCGCTCGTCAACAACCCGCGGATCATCTTCGCCGACGAACCGACCGGCAACCTCGACACGGCGACCGGCGCCGTCGTGGAGGACATCCTGTTCTCCCTCAACCGGGAGAGCGGCATCACCCTGATCGTCGTCACGCACGACGAGGAGCTGGCGGCACGCTGCGATCGGCGGATCCTCATCCGCGACGGACTGCTCGTCGAGGACGAGGCGGTGGCCGCATGAGAACCGTCGACCTCATCGGGACCGCCGTCGCGAACACGTTCCGGTCCAAGACCCGCACCATCCTGACCATCCTGGCGATCTTCGTCGGAGCGTTCACCCTCACCCTGACGAACGGCCTCGGCACCGGCATCAACGCCTACATCGACGACACGGTGTCGAGCGTCGGCACGTCCGACACGATGACCGTCACCAAGACGGCCGACACCGCAGGCGGGTTTGGTGCTGCGACGAGCGGGCCGAAGGAGTACGACCCGGACGCGGTCGCCGCCACCGGTGCCGGCGCGCCGGGATCGACCGTCGTCGCCCTGACACCGACCGACCTCGACGAGCTCGGCGGGATCGACGGCGTCCTCGACGTGCAGGCCGTGAAGTCGATCTCGACCGACTACATCGAGGCGGGCGGCGGCACGAAGTACGTCGTCGGGGTCGGGGGACTCATCTCCGGGCAGAGCGTCACGCTGTTGGACGGTGCACAGCCGGACGACGACACCGACACGCTCCAGCTCGTGCTCCCCACGTCCTATGTGGAACCGCTCGGCTTCGGAAGCGACGCCGACGCGGTCGGGCAGACGGTCACGGTCGCGATCACCGATGCGCAGCGCACGCAGCACACCGTGGACGCGACCGTCGTCGGAGTCGCCGAGGAGAGCCTCGCCTCGCCCACCGGCGCCTCGATCGTGCCGAACGCCGCGCTCACCGACCTCCTCTACGAGACGCAGAACATCGGCGTCCCGTCCGACCAGGTCGAGCGGTACGCGCAGGCGTCCATCCGGTTCGGCGCGGACGCCACCGACGAGCAGATCACGGCGTTGAAGGACCGACTGGCCGATGCGGGCTACACCGGCACGACCGTCGCGGACCAGCTCGGCACCATCAAGACGGTGATCGACGGGATCGTCCTCGTCCTCAACGCCTTCGCGATCATCGCGCTCCTCGCGGCCAGCTTCGGGATCGTGAACACGCTGCTCATGTCCGTGCAGGAGCGCACCCGCGAGATCGGTCTGATGAAGGCCATGGGGATGGGGAGCGGGAAGGTCTTCGGGTTGTTCAGCCTCGAGGCCGCGTTCATCGGCTTCCTCGGCAGTGCGATCGGCGTCGGTGTCGCGGTGCTCGCCGGCACCGGCATCAGTGCCGCGCTGTCCGGATCGCTCCTCGCCGACCTGCCGGGCCTCGACCTCATCGCGTTCGACCCGGTGTCGCTCGGGATCATCGTCCTGGTCGTCATGGTGATCGCGTTCCTCGCGGGCACCCTGCCCGCTGCCCGTGCCGCCAAGGCCGATCCGGTGGAGTCGCTCCGCTACGAGTGAGGTGCAGCGGTCGGGTGTGCCGGGTGGCGGCTGTGGGGCGTGCCGGAAGCGGCGCCCCACAGCCGCGCCGGCGCCAGGTTGAGGAGCAGCGCCGGCGCAGACGCTCAGGTCGCGTCTGCAGCGTCCACGTTACGACCAGCGGCCGTCCCGTCGTCGGAGGTTGAGGCTCCGTGCCCGCTTCTTCTACGCTTCGCGCTGTGGGGTGGTGACGTGCTCGGGTCTGAGCCCGATCCCGATGAACCTCGCCGCAAGCGGTCGGACGACGGGTCCGGCGAGACGCATCAGCCGGATCACCCACCGCGGTGCGATGCGGTCGCCCGTGGTCGTGCGGGAGATCACCCGATGCCCTGCCCGCTGGATGCGCTGCATGATCCTGACCGGCTGCTCGCGTCGACGTTGGACGGCCGCGAGGGCCTCGGACGGTGCGTCTCCTGCGGCGAGGTCGCCGGCGATCGCATTGGACAGGGCGACCGCATCCTGGATCGCATAGTTGACCCCGACGCCGAACATCGGAGACATCGCGTGCGCGGCGTCGCCGATGGCGACGAACCCCGGGCGGTACCAGCGGTCGAGGCGGTTGAGCTGGACCGAGAGGAGCTTGACCTGGTCCCAGTGGGTCAGGGTGTCGACGACCGGACGCAGGATGGGCGCGGCATCCACGATCCGGCTGCGGAGTGCCGGCAGGCCCTCGGCTCTGAGTTGCTCCGCGCCGCCCTTCCGGATGACCATGCCGGACTGGTACCGGTCACCCCGGTCGATCGTGAGGACCATGCCGCGCGGCGAGAGGTAGGCGAGGGTCGGGGGCGGCGGGTCGGCCGGCTTCGGCAGGCTGAACCACAGGACGTCGATCGGGACGCCGCTCTCGTCGGGGATGAGTCCGGCCGCGTCGCGGAGTGCCGAGGTGCGTCCGTCCGCCGCGACCGTGAGGGTGGCTCGGATCTCAATGTCGGAGGAGGTGCTGGTGCTGGTCGCTGGGTCGGTTTCGGTCGCTGGGGCGTCCGCGGTCGTCGTGGTCGCGCGCAGGCCGCGGACCCGGCCCTGCTCCACGACCAGGCCGGTCGCCTCGGTGCGGAGGCGGAGCTCGAAGTTCGGCAGTGTGGCGGCCTCCTCGGCGAGGAAGTTCAGGAAGTCCCACTGCGGCGCGAGGACGAGGAAACGGTCGGGTGCTGGCAGGGTGCGGAAGTCGACCATCGTCATCCGCAGGCCGTCGATCACGGCGTCCATCCTCTGCAACCGGTTGAGCGGCAGCCGCAGGAACCGCTCGCGCAGGCCGAGCTCGCCGAGCAGCGTGATGGTCGACGGGTGGATCGTGTCGCCGCGGAAGTCGCGGATGAAGTCGGCGTGTTTCTCGAGCACGGTCACGCGGAGGCCGGACCGGGCGAGGAGGTAGCCGAGCACCATGCCGGCGGGGCCGCCACCCGCGATGACGCAGTCGCGGTCGGTGGTGTTGTCGCCGGCGTGGTCGCCGTGATCGCTGTCGGTGCGGGTCGTCGGTTTCATCGCGCTGCTCCCGTCGGTCTCTTCCGGACACTACTCCGGAACCCATATCGTCGACATCATGCGTCTGTTGCACCGGGCAGGACTGCCGCTTCTCGTGTCCGGAACGGGCCGGCCGTCGCGCTCGTGAAGGCGCTCATGGGCCGGTGAAAGGCCCGGGCGCCGCGGAGCCGCTCCGGTCCCTGAGCAACCCGCTCCGGTCCCTGAGCAGCTCTCGTCGGTCCCTGAGCAACTCTCGCCCGTCCCTGAGCAACCCTCGCCGGTCCCTGAGCAACCCTCGCCGGTCCCTGAGCAACCCTCGCCGGTCCCTGAGCCTGTCGAAGGGGGCGGGTAGGCACTTCGACAAGCTCAGTGACCGGAGGGAGTGCACCCGCATTCACTCCGGTCCCCGAGCACCCACCTCCGGTCCGTGAGCCTGTCGAAGGGCGCACGAGGGACCTCCTGCTCCGGTGATCCTGTCCCGGCCCCTGAGCCTGTCGAAGGGCGCACGAGGGACCTCCTGCTCCGGTGATCCTGTCCCGGTCCCTGAGCCTGTCGAAGGGCGCACGAGGGACCTCCTGCTCCGGCGATCCTGTCCCGGTCCCTGAGCTTGTCGAAGGGCACGCGAGGAGACTTCCACAACCGAGACCACTCAGCATCTGGAATGTCAGTGGTTCATGGTGGACTGGAGTCATGACCGAGACCACCACCTCCGCAGTTCGCGCCGGCGACGAGCACGCCGCGCGCCTCGCGGAGTTCTCGGACCATTACGCGGACATCCAGCGGCGTCGCGCCAACCTGGACGCCGAGGAGGCCCGCCTGCTCGCCCGCTCTGCCGCCTACGCCGACGCCTTCGCAGACGCCACGGTCCCGGCCGTCTTCCCGCCGGCGGAACGCCTGGCGCTCTCCCGCCGCTCCACCTGTGCGGCGCTCGCGATGGCGACCCGAACACCTGAACAGACCGTCCAGCGGGCGACGAACGACGCGGAAAGGCTCGTGAACGAAGCACCGGCCGTGCTCGAGTCCCTCGAGGCCGGCCGCATCTCAGCCCGGCACGCGCAGACGATCATCGACCAACTCAGCGACGTACCGACCGCAGGGCGGGCGGCGTTCCTGGAGGCGGTGTTGCCGGCCGCGGAGCAGCTGACCAACGCGAACCTCCGGAGACGCGCCCGTGTCCTGCGGGAGCGCCTCCACCCGGAATCCATCACCGCCCGCGCGGTCCGCTCGGAGGCGGACCGCCGGGTCGAGTTCGAGCCCGCAGCCGACGGCATGGCGTGGGTGCACTTGTTCACCACGGCACCGATCGCCCAGGGCCTCGTCGAGCGCGTCGAGGCGGCGGCGGCGGAGTCACGTGGTGCGGGCGACACTCGCACGTGCGGGCAGCTGAAGGCGGACGCCCTCGCGGCCCTCGCGCTCACCGGCGTCACACCCGACGACATCATGACCAGCCCGGTGCTCCCGCACCCGATCGAGGTCCAGGACCACATCAAGCCCACGGTCCAGATCACCGTGCCGGCGCTCAGCATGGCCGGCGTGAGCGATGCCCCGGCCATCCTCGACGGCTACGGCCCGATCGACCCGGAGACCGCCGCACGCATCGCGGTGAACGCACCCAGCTTCACCCGGATCCTCGTCCAACCGGAAACCGGCGCGATCCTCTCCGTCGGCCGCAACCAGTACCGCGTCCCGGCCGACCTGCAACGCGCGGTCCGCTTGCGGGACGGCACCTGTCGGGCACCCGGGTGCGGCAGACGCGCCAGAGCGTGTGACCTCGATCATTCGGTCGCGTGGGACGACGGCGGCACAACAGATGTCAGCAACCTCGCCTGCCTCTGCCGACATCACCACCGGATGAAACACCTCCCCGGGTGGAACCTCGACCACGGACCCGGCGGGGTCCTCGACTGGACGACACCCGACGGGAAACACCACCGGACCGAACCCGATCCCGCGCCGTTCTGACCAGCTCCGGTCCCTGAGCTGCGCCGCACTGAGCCTGTCGAAGTGTAGGAGGGTTCCTCGTGGGCACTTCGACAAGCTCAGTGACCGGGTGAGGTGTGCCCGGAACGCTGAGGGGTTCTCGTGGGCACTTCGACAAGCTCAGTGACCGGGTGAGGTGTGCCCGGTTCGTTTCGGTCCCTGAGCCTGTCGAAGGGTTCCTCGTGGGCACTTGGACAGGCTCAGTGACCGGGAGAGGTGGGCCCGGAACGATGAGGGGTTCTCGTGGGCACTTCGACAAGCTCAGTGACCGGGAGGGGTGTGCCCGGAACGATGAGGGGTTCTCGTGGGCACTTCGACAGGCTCAGTGACCGGGTGAGGTGTGCCCGGAACGTTTCGGTCCCTGAGCCTGTCGAAGGGTTCTTCGTGGGCACTTCGACAGGCTCAGTGACCGGGAGGGGTGTGCCCGGAACGATGAGGGGTTCTTCGTGGGCACTTCGACAGGCTCAGCGACCGGGCTGGACGGTGCTCGGATGGGTTTTCGGTCCCTGAGCCTGTCGAAGGGCAGACAGCCCCGGAGTGCTTCCGGGACCGCGTCCGCACCCCGCCGGGTAGGCTCCAGAGGTGGCCACCGACGAAGACCAGATGCTGTCACTCGTGTACGCGAGCACGGCGACGCAGCCGTTCAGCGACGACGACCTCACCGCCCTGCTCGCCGTCTGCCGCGAGAACAACGCCCGCGCACAGCTCACCGGTATGCTCGTCCACCGCGACGGACGGTTCCTCCAGGTCCTCGAAGGACCGGAGCCCGCCGTCCGCGAGCTGATGGACACCCTCGCCGCCGATCCCCGTCACACCGGCATCCGCGTGATGTTCGAGGAGCCCATCCGCGAACGTCAGTTCGCCGCCTGGACCATGGGCTTCGAACGCGCCGACACCGGCTCCGCCGCAGACCTCGACGGCTACCGCGACACCTTCGACGACCTCGATCGCGACGACCCGACCGCCACCATGCGCGCCCTGCAGGAACTCGCCCGCTGGTTCCGCAGCCGCGCCACGCGGAGCTGAGCCGCGCCGAAGCCCGCGCCCAAGCCCGCGCTCAGACCCGAAGTCAGCCTGCGAGCTTGCCGATCGGGCTGTCGTCGAGGTTCGCGAGCAGCTCGGCGACGTCGCCGTAGACCGCGACCGCACCCGCGTCACGGAGCTCCTGCTCGCCGAAGCCACCACTGCGCACCCCGATGCACTCCACACCGGCTCGCGCAGCCGCCTCGATGTCCCAGACGGCGTCGCCGACCATGACCGCCCGCGACGCCGGCACGCCCGCACGATCGAGGGCGACCTCCACGATGTCGGGCTCCGGCTTGGCGGTCTCGACGTCGCCGGACGAGGTCGCGGCGAAGATCGCATCGTCGACGTCGAGCAGGTCCCGCAGGATCTCGAGCTCGTTCTCCGGAGCCGACGTCGCCAGGACGACCGCGATCCCGCGGCCTGCCAACTCGCCGAGCAGCTCGCGCGCACCGCCGATCACCCGCAGCCGGGAGGTGTTGTGGAGGTAGTACTCGCTGTGCAGCTCCTTCGCCCGCTCGCCGTACTGCTCGACCTCGTCGGCCCCGTCCAGGAGCGATTCGAGCAGTTCGCCGCCGTCCTTCCCGATCGAACGGTGGATGCGCCATGCGTCGACCGGCCTGCCGGCATCGGCGAACGCGCGATCCCACGCGTCGACGTGCAGGTAGTTCGAGTCGACGAGCGTCCCGTCGATGTCGAAGAGCACCGCGATGCGGTCGTCGGAGTTCTTGGGGACGGTGGTGTCAGCTGGTTCGGACATGCGTCCAGTCAAACCCGCGAGCCCGCGATTGTGAAGCGGTGGTCATTCTCCGCAGAACGTGCGAGCCCGCGGACGCGGCAGCGCGCCCGCTACTGGAACCGGCTGGAGAGGATCACCGAGCTGGTCGCGTCGTCGAGGAACACCTGCGTCGAGCGGCCGTCCTGCGAGAAGGCGTCGTCGAGCGCGGACGAACGCACGAACGGTCCGGGCGGCAGCGCGTCGTCGAGTCCGTTGTCGAGGTCCGGGAGCTCCGCCTTCGCGTCCGAGCCCGCCTCACCGGGTGCGAGCGCCCGCAGTTCCGCGTACCCGGCCTCGTCCAGGACCACGACCGCGTCGATCCAGTACGTACTCGGGCCCGGAACCCGCTCGTCGCCTAGGGTCCCCGACATCCAGGTCGCCGAGAGTGCTGTTGCGAGCTGCGGGAAGCGGTCGGTGAGCGGGCCGAGCTCGTGCCGGATCTCACCGGTGCCCGATCGGGTGGCGGAGTCCGATGCCGATGTGGATGCCGCCGTCGTCCGGTCCGGCGAGGGTGAGGACGCGCAGCCGGCGAGCAGCCCGGCGACCACGACGACCACCGTGGCCACGACGGTCGGGCGCGGCGCGAGACGGTGACGTCGATCATGCATCCGAGCAGTCGTGTCCATGCCTGCAGCCTAGAGGTCGTCGATCACTGTCCGTTCGGCCAGCCGGGGACTGTGCGGCAGGCGGGGGTGCCCGGAACGCCTTGCGTCGAGGCTGGAGCCATGAACCTCTCCACTCATCCCATCGAGGCTCGCGGGCTCCGCAAGACCTTCCATGGTCGCCCGCGCGTCGATGACGTGTCCTTCACCGTCGACCCCGGCCGGGTTGTCGGACTCCTCGGCCCCAACGGTGCCGGGAAGACCACCACCATCCGCCTGCTGCTGGGACTCGCCCGTCCCGACGCGGGGGACGGCCTCATCCTCGGTCGCCCGTACCGCGAGCTCGAGCAGCCGGCGCGCACCGTCGGCGCCGTCCTCGACGCGGGCGGACTCCACCCGGCTCGTACGGGGCGGCAGCACCTCCGCATCGCCGCCGCGCGGATCGGGGTCGACGCCTCCCGCATCGACGCGGTCCTCACCGAGGTCGGGATGGCCCGCGACGCCGACCGCCCCGCCGGCGGGTATTCGCTCGGGATGCGTCAGCGCATCGCGATCGCCGCAGCCCTCCTCGGCGAGCCGGCCGTGCTCATCCTCGACGAGCCGTCGAACGGCCTGGACCCGGCGGGCATGCAGTGGCTGCGACTCCGGCTGCGTGCGTTCGCCGACGCGGGTGGGACGGTCCTGCTCTCGTCCCATCTGCTCTCCGACGTCCAGGACATCGCAGACGACGTGGTCGTCATCACCGACGGTCGCGTGCTGGCGCAGTCGTCGATGGTCGACATCCTCGCCGCATCGGGCGGTGACCTCGAGGCGTACTACCTCCAGGTCACCGGAACGGCCCAGCTCACCGAGAACGGGCAGGTGCGCTGATGTTCCGCGCTGAACTCATCGGGCTCGTCACCACGACCGCGACGAAGGTCACCGCGGCGGTCGCCGTCGTGGGACTCATCGTCACGCAACTCGCCTTCGTCACGCTCATGCCCGCCCTCGCCGACGGCGAGATCGGCCCTGGACTCGACGCCCTCGGGAGCGATTTCCCCGTCCTGGACCTCGCCTCCCGCGCCGTCCAACTCGACGCGCTGAACCCCCTCGGTGCGTCGATGGGCAGCGGCTCCATCGGCGTCGCACTCCTGGCGATCACCCTGCTCGGTGTGCTCGCCGGCACGAGTGACGACCGCTACGGCGGCATCGTCGGCGCTGTCCTCGCCTCGCCGAAGCGGTTCCGCATCGTCGTCGCCAAGGCGGGCGCGGTCGCACTCGTCGGCGCCGCCCTCGGTGTCGTGCTCGCCCTCGTCAGCCTGGTCACGCTCGTGATCACCCTGGCAGCCACCGGGACGCCGTTCGTCCTCGGTCTCCCAGACCTCGCAGCACGGTTCGGGCTCGGTGTCCTCGCCGTCATCGCCCTGTCGGTCCTCGGTCTCGCGGTCGGACTCATCGTCCGCACCCAGCTCGCCGGCGTCCTGACGATGATCGCGATCCTCATCCTCGAACCGGTCGTCGTCTCCTCGATCCAGCTGATCAGCGGCGGCATCGTGCCGGTCTGGACCCAGTTCCTGCCCGTCGCCCTCGCCCAGGGCGTCATCCACGGCGGAACGGACGGACTCGGACCGATCGTCGTCATCCTCGCCCTCGTGGCCCTCACCGCCGCCCTCACTGCGGCCGCATCCGCTGCGCTCTCGCGCCGCGACATCTGAAAGGAACCACCCACATGAACGACCAGACCCAGACCCACACTCAGACCAAGACGCAGCACCAGACCCGTCACCGCACGATCATCGCCGTCTCGGCCGCCGCCGCGCTGCTCGCCGGAACCGTCTCCCTCAGCGCCTGTTCCAGCGCCACGGAGCAGACCGCCGGCACCGGCTCCGAATCCGGCCCGCTGCAGGACCGGATGCAGTCGCTCGTCGACGCCGGCTACCCCGCGGCGCTCGCCTCGGTGATCGGACCGGACGGTGAGGCGATCGACGTCGCGGCCGGCATCGGCGACCTCGCGACCGATGAGCCGGCCCCGGTCGACGGCGAGGTGCGGATCGCGAGCAACACGAAGATGTTCGTCTCGACCGTCGTCCTCCAGCTCGTCCAGGAGGGGAAGGTCGCGCTCGACGCCCCGATCGACACCTACCTCCCGGGGCTCATCACCGGCGACGGCATCGACGGCACCCGCATCACGGTCCGTCAGCTGCTCCAGCACACGGCGGGGCTCCCCGAGTACGCCGACCAGATCGCCGCAGACGCGTTCGCGGCACAGGAGCGCTACACCTCGCCCCGCGACATGCTCGACATCGCCCTCGCCAAGCCGGCCGTGTTCGCGCCGGGGGAGCAGTGGGCGTACAGCAACACGAACTACCTCGTGCTGGGGCTCATGGTCGAGAGCGTCACCGATCGGGCGCTCGCCCAGCAGATCGACGAGCGCATCGTCAAGCCGCTCGACCTCGAGCACACCTACTTCCCGGCGCCAGGCGAACGCGAGCTGCGCGGCGAGCACCCGCACGGGTACCACGCGAAGACCGTCGGTGACCTCCTGGACATCACGGCCCTCGACACCTCGTTCGCCTGGTCCGCGGGTGCGCTCGTCTCGACGCCGCACGAGCTCAACGTCTTCATGAAGGCCCTGCTCGACGGCGAACTCCTGAACGAGGAGACCCTCGCCGAGATGCAGACCACGGTCCCGGCAGGCGACGAGCTGTGGCCGGGAGCGGGCTATGGATTGGGCCTGCAGAGCTACCCGCTGAGCTGCGGCGGTGTGGCGTGGGGCCATGGCGGCGACATCCCCGGAACCCAGACACGCAACGCGGTCGGTCCCGACGGCACGGCCGTCACCATCGCCGTCACCTCGCTGCCGTGGGCGGTCGTGTCACCGGACGACAACGAGCGGTTGATGAAGCAGTACCGGATCGTCGTCGACGCCCTCGACGCGACCCTCTGCGAGCGATGATCGGTTCCCACCGATCGCCGAGCGCCGGCCCCGATCGGGGTCGGCGCTCGGCGTGGTTGACTCGACCCATGACCTCTCCCGCACGGCCCGCCCCGCTCGCGGCCCGTCTGCGCTCGGCGCTCCCGCCGGTTCTGGTCCTCGCCGGTGCGGTGGGGTATCTCGGGGTCGTCCCGTTGGTCGACGAACTGCACGCCGTACCGGGTCAGGTCCCGCCGTGGGTGCACGCGGCCCTGGTCGTCCTCCAGGCCGTCGCGTTGCTGCTGCGGGTCCGGTACCCGGTGGTCGTGTTCGGGGCCGTGGTCACGCTCGACCTCGTGATCCTCGGCAGCACCGGCGGTGAGCTCGGGATCGGCTCGTTCGGCGTGATCCTCGCCACCTATGCGCTCGCTCGGCACGAGGAGCGGCGGACGGTCATCCGCACGCTGGTGGCCGGCGCGGTCGCGACGACGGTCATCGGCGGCATCGCGATGGCCTTCGGGTCGTCCGAGGAGCCGCTCATCCTCGTGTTCGCGGCCGTCGCGCGCATCGTGTTGCAGTACGTGCTGCCGGCCGGCGTGGCCGAGTACGCCAGAGGTCGCGAGCGCTTGCTGTCGGCGATCGAGGACCAGGCGCGCATGGCCGAGAACGAGCGTCGGATCAGCGTGCAGAACGACCTCCGCGCGGAACGCACCGCCCTCGCGCGGGAGCTGCACGACATCGCCGGGCACCACCTGTCGGGGATCATCGTCAGTGCGCAAGCGGCCAGCGCTCTGGTGGAGCGCGACCCGGAACGCGCGCGGGAGATGCTCCGGACGGTGCAGTCGGACGCACGGACGACGCTCGTGGACCTGCGGCGGACGGTCGGCCTACTGCGCAGCGACGACGCGGACGCCCAGGGCGGCGGAGACGGATCGACGCTCGGGCCGGCGACCACTCCGACCATCGCGGCGATCCCGGAACTCGTCGAGGCGGCGCGGTCGCGGGGGCAGCACGTCGCGTACACCGTGACCGGCGAGCCTCGTGTGCTGGGGCCGCTCGCGGAGACGGCCGCGTACCGGACCGTCCAGGAGTCGCTGGCGAACGCCGCCCGCCATGCGCCCGGAGCCGTCTGCCGTGTGGCGGTGCGGTTCGAGGCGGACGCGATCGAGCTCACCGTGACGAACGCCGCGTCGTCGCAGCGTCCTGCTTCGCCGTCGCGCGACGGCTACGGTCTCTGGGGCATGCGCGAGCGTGCCGAGCTCATCGGAGCGCGATTGACCTCGGCACCGACGGACGAGGGTGGGTGGCGAAACCGCCTGACCATCCCCGACGAGCATCGTGCCGACCAGCAGGGTCTCGACCAGCACCTTCCCGATCAGCATCGGAGTGATTCATGATCCGCCTCCTCATCGCCGACGACCAGGCGGTCGTCCGCGCCGGCCTCTCGGTGATCCTCGGTGCCGAGCCTGACATCGAGGTGGTGGGCGAGGCGATCGACGGCGCCGACGCGGTGCGGTTGGCGAAGGAGCTGCGTCCGGACCTGATCTGCATGGACATCCGGATGCCGGGCACGGACGGGATCGCGGCGACCCGCACGATCACGGCGGACCCGGAACTCGACGCCGACGTCCTCATCCTCACGACCTTCGACGTCGACGCGGACGTGTTCGCCGCCCTCGAGGCCGGTGCGGCCGGCTTCCTGCTGAAGGGCGCGGACGAGGCGACGCTGCTCGCCGCGATCCGTTCCGTTGCAGCGGGGGAAGGGACGCTCGACCAACGCCTCACCCGTCGCATCCTCCGCGAGTTCTCGGAGCGCCGGCGCGAGGCTCCGGTCGCGACCGCACCGGCGGAGTCGCCGCTCACCGACCGCGAGTTCGAGGTCCTTGACCTCCTGGCGCAGGGACTCTCCAACGCGGAGATCGCCGACCGCCTGTTCGTCGAACCCACCACGGTGAAGTACCACCTGGCCGGTCTGCTGCAGAAGACGGGAGCGCGTGACCGCCTCCAGGCCGTGCTCTGGGGGATCCGTGCGGGGCTCGTCGACCCGCGGTGAGCTGTAGGCGTCGAATGCGAACGACATAATAAATATTATCGGCCGTATTCCGGGGGAGTTATCCACAGGTAGACGACCCTCGAAAACTCGCCTGCCGCGCCGCGAACCTGGCCTCCAACATCTACGCTCACGATGTGAATGAATTTCCATGGGAAGCGGTCGTTACCGGTCTGGCCGGGCTGGGCGTGGCACTCGTGCCGTTCCTTCTCGCCATGCCGCTCGACGCACGAATCAAAGCAACCATCTCGCATCTTGAACGTGTCAACGAGACGAGCACAGCTGGAAAAAACCTCACGAGCACCCTGAATCTGCTGACGGCCAGGAAGTATGCGCTCAGCGAGCACGGAGCTTTTCGTTGGTTGTATCTCGCGGTGGTCTTCCTCGGCGTGCTCCTGCTCATGCACTTACAAGGAGCTGCGCCCCTCACCGCGTTCCAGATCATCGAGTACTTCGTGGCCCTAGCGATCGCTTTAGGCATGATGTGTTACAGCTACTGGCAATACCTGCAGTTGGTCAAGAAGCGGGCCGGCGAAGGGGCATGACCGTGGGGCCAGAGTTCGCGATCTGCAAACAGTGTGGCGAGTCCCACGCGCTCCAAGCCAACGGGCGGCAGTCGATCCATACAACGGCCTCGGGAGAGCGCTGCGCGCCGCCGGAGCCGACACCGCAGAGCCGTCCCGCACCAGCCACTCAGCGCGAGGGCGACGATGAGCTGCAGGCAGCATCCGAGGTTGGCGGGACGCAACCGCGCAAGAGCGGCACCGACGCGCCCGATCGACTCGACCGACGTATCTATGCGACCGAGGGAGCTGAAGTCTTACGCGGCGGACTACCGACGCTCGGCCGTCGCACCCGCTAGTCGGGCGCCTGCAGGAGACTGGTGGCGGGGGTAATGGCATGGAACCAACGGCAGACACGTTCGACCGCTGGGCGGGCCGCATCAGCCGGTTCAACACGTCCCGGATCGAGCTGCTGACGGCGCTCGGCGGCGCGGTCGGACTCGGCTTCTCGATCCTCGACGGCACGGTGCTGCAACGCCTGGCCGAGCTCCGCCGGCTGAGCTTCCCAACCGCACCCGGCACCCAGCGAAATGCTGCGCCCACCCCGCCCACCACTGCCCCCGGAGGCCGAGCCCCGGAGCAGAACCTCGACAACGGCCGAAACCGGTAGGAGGAACGTTCACGGCCGTTGCGTCGCTGGGCGACGACAGGGCCTCTATTGACGCTGGCGCCTGACTCGCCACAATCCCGCTGCGCTGGCATTCAGGGTTGCTGGCACACTGGGCCATGGCACAGCGGACGACTATTACGCTCGTCGATGATCTTGACGGTACAGAGCTCGAGCGGGGGGGGGGGGGGGGGGGGGGGGGTGAGACGATCCAGTTCGGCGTCGACGGGCGTAACTTCGAGGTTGATCTCAGCGACGACAACGCGGAGAGGCTGCGGGAGGTGCTGCGCCCGTTCATTGAAGCGGGGCGTCGTCTTGTTCCACCCGGCAAGCGTCGGCGCCGCAAACAAAAGCACGAGGACGGGCCGGGGGTCGGCTCGACAATGATGGGGGAATCAAATGACACACGACAACCATGAGTTGCTACCGGCCGACAGAAACTCGGCAGGCTTGACGGCAGCGCAGGCTCAGATGGGTGGTGACATCCTCTTGGAGGCTGCGGCAGGCACCCTGTCGCCAGAGTTGCAGGCCGCGGCCGAACAATTCATGACGGCCGTCGAGTTGGACACGAACCAGAGGCAGTCGATGGCAACCGCTCCGCCGGCGACGCCGGCTAGGGAAAGCTCCATCGTGCTGAAGCTGATCCGAAACCCAGTCACGGTCACCGTGATCGTCGTGGGTGTCGCTGCCTCTCTATGGTTCGTGGCCGTTACGAGCGAGAACCCGGTGCCTGCGGTGACGTTCATTGTGATCGGCGGAGTACTGGGTATCGTGAAAGAGCTGATGGCGGCATTCGCTGAAAACGTCACTGACGCGGATGAAAGCGCTGCCGCGAGCAAGCGGAAGTTTCAGGGTGCAGCGGTCGTTTTCTCGACCTATGCCGCCGTATTCGGGTTCCCGGGCATTGTGGCTGGCGCCGCGCAACTTCTCTTGGGATAGAACGCATCCGCGCCCGCCTACACCGCCGATCGGGCGCAGCGTGTCCTCCCCAGGCTCTGCTCACTTTCAGGAGGGCTGCCTCTGACAACGAGATGGGTGATCCGCGGACGGTTGTTTGCGGCACCGCGGCACGCTCAACAGCACTCCTACGAGGCGGTGCAGAACTTCGCCGATCACGGCAATTCGAACTGGATCGAGGTGCCGCCTCCCTGAAACTGATCGAGCAAGAACAGCGGCACCATGAGTAGCCGGACAGGGTCGGCGCCGCCGGTTCCGTCCTTTAGGCTGCAAGGCATGGCGACCGACAGTGAGATTGAGCGCGTTCCGGGGATACGAGACGTGAGCGGTTTTTTTGAGAACTTCGAGGGCGAGGAAGTCGTTGTCCGACCGAAGGACTCGCGTCGGCCACCATTCAAGATCGAGGTGTTGTTCACTGACCGCGTTGCGGTGTTTTCGCCTAAGGCACCTGCTCAAGAAGGAGACCTCGTCGAGCGAGATGACCCCCGTGGTGGTGTGATCGAGTACCTCATTGATCGTTACGAGTTCAATAAGGACCCCTTCGGCGACGGCGACGACCATTGGAGTGCGCACCTGGTCGAGAAACGTCACGTAGATCGGCGTTTCGCGCAGCCGAGCATCGTTGTGAACGGCGGTGTCAACCAGTTCGCGGTAGGAGACAGGAACTCCCTGCGCCTCACGAATCAGATGGCGGCATTCCCTGACGTTGTGGCTTCGATTGAGGAGATTCGCGGAGGCATTCCTCGTGACGTGCTTGCTCCCGCCCAGCTTGCAGAAGTCGATGACGCACTCGAAGATGCGGCACGAGTCGCCACAGAATCCGACAAGCCGCATGCGGTTAAACGAGCCCTTCACGGTGTTAATGGCGTCCTCGGTGAAGTCGTGGATTCAGCCCGTGGCGGAGCGATGAGCGGCGTCAAGACCTGGGCGGCCGCGGCGACGGCGCTCATCATCAACCAAATTTCCGGACTGTAACAAGCGATCGTTCTCGAAAAGGTGCGACGGTCTGATCGCTAGCGGTCCTTCTGGGAAGTAGCGGATTTGGTTTCGGTGGCCGGGTATCCCGGAACATCCTCTAGTCGCTCGGGTGCTCCCTCTACCTTTGGAATGCGCGCGTACAAGCGGAGAGAGGCCGCTCGGAGAAGTTCCGCAAGTTGCGGCTCGTGGCCCGCGTAGTCGATGAACCGGAGTACGCCGTATTGCGTGACTCTGTTCGCGAGCACGAGGATGGAGGACATCGCGTCTGCGTCTGGGAACGAGAATGACTGTCCGTCAATCTCAACGGAGACTCGCAGCGCGAGCGATGGCCACATCTTTCCGTGCGCTGAGCCAGCGGCTGTGCGCCACAAGCGCTCGACTTGCGCCGGGTCGCCCAGGTCGCCGTCAGAGAGATTGGTCCGCACCTCGTGCGCTGCCGTCGTGACAAGCGTCAGGTAGGACGGTTCATCGACTTTGACGCCATGGCTCTCAAGAACGTCAAGCAGATCGAGCCGCTGCTTCTTGAGGTCCGCTTTCCGCTCCAGGTCGACCTCGGCTTTCCGCTGCTCCGCCCAATCCGCGAGAACGAGCGACAGATGCCGCCGCAGCACCTCGCTAGGATCGCGCGACGCCATAATCCAAACAGCCTGAGACGCGGACTCGAGCGCCGCACGCGCAAGCGTCTGAACCGGGCGTGCATCGTGACGCACGGCCGAGTCAGGGTGTAAATTCATCGGCGCGACATAGTCCGCCCACATGCCGAGGTGTTCGAGTGCTGAGGACAGATAAGAACGGCACCATTTTTCACATGACTGTGGCAGTTCCTCATCGATCACGCTGAACGGCGAGCCATCGATAGCCGGTGGCGTCTCGTCCAGTAGATCGCGCAGAATTCGGGCAGACTGTGCCACCTCCACCCATGGGCGCGACTGCTCTCGATCGACTGCCACACGGCGGGAAACGTGCTCAGCATTCACAGCGTGAGCGTAGCGTGACTCCGTCAACTAGCGCCAAGCTCTTTTGAGCCCGAGGCCGCTGTGTCGTAAGCGATCGTTCTTGGCGGCCGTCGACGATCAGCCGCAGTGCAGGGGGGGGGGGGGGGGGGGGGGGGGGGGGGGGGGGGGGGGGGGGGGGGGGGGGGGGGGGGGGGGGCTACCCCAGCTGAGAGCGCGCCGTAGAGCATGAAACCGTCGTCATGCCCCCTCGGTGTGGATGGCCGGATCTCGATGCTCCACAGATCATGGTGCCGGCGGCGCGTAGATCGGGGTCAGCGTGTAGACGTTGCGTCCGCGGAGACGCGTTGCGGTCGCGCCGGTTTCCTTGCTGGTTCCTTCGTGGACGAGTACTCCTATCTCGACAAGGTTGCGGAGGCCGGCCTTCCGTGTGGAATCGCTGATGCCGTACTCCGTGGCGATGTAGTTGCGCGGGAAGGTCATTTCACCGCCGCTGGCCTGCCCGTGAGTTCGGAGAGAGATGAGGTACATCACGAGCCCTGGGCCGCTGAGCTCGGAGGAGTGGAAGAGCATCCGCCATGCCAGTTCTGGGATGCGTCGGTAGGTGTCGCCGGACTGGCCTGTGGGGATCGTGTACTTCGCACCGGAGTGATCTTCGCGGAGCGCGCGAATGGTCCGCACGTCCCCGGACGCAACGCCGGGTTCACTGGCGACGAAGTTGCGCTTTTCGAGTTCCTGCCAGCTGCTGCGGATGACGCGACTGCCCGCACCGTCCGGATCCTCGAGGCCAAGGAGTGCAGCCCAGAACGATGCGGGTCTGTGCGATGTGTGATCTCCGCCCGCGGCGACCCACAGCAGGCTCACGTAGAGCAGGAGGCGCGTCTTTCCACCGCGACCGCCGCCGCCTGTCCCGCTGCTGTTGCTCAAGAGGCTTGCCAGAGGATGCGTGACGATCCCAGCAGCATCGCGTGACTTGAAGAACGCGTCGCGAAACGGCCCCCCCATGCCTTCTCGTCGCTGCTGGGCAAGCTTGGCCGCTTCGAACGCTCTCTTCTGCGCGTGAGACATCGGGACTCCTATTTCTCGAAACGAAGGCGTAGACTGTGAACTACGAGGATATCATTAATGGGTTGCGCTAGCGTAGGGTGACGGGTTGCATACATCGCGATTTAGAACCATTTTCGATGTTCGCTCCTGTACGGTAGGTACTACCTCGAGCGGTACTACTACTGAATCGCACGCGAGCGCTTGGAGTGAGTCACCCTCTTACGGTGGAGCTCCCGCGTGAGCATCGAGGCGCGGTACAAGAAACCCCTCCGCCCGGGCGGAGGGGTTTCTTGCTGTCCGGCGGAACGCGTCGGCCACCGCCGTAGAGGTTCGACCCGCGGCCGCGTCCTGCTCCAAGATGGGGAGGTGGGGAATCGATGAAGTTTCAGAGTGCAGGGGACATCGCCGCGCTGAGGGCTGCGCAGGTCCGCGTGCAGATTCCCTCATGGGCGTACGGCGGGAATCCAGCCGGCCTTGCTGGCATGGCCGGTTGGGCGCTCGAGCGCGATGAGTCTGGGTGGCTCGTGCAGAACGCGGAATCCGTTAAGGGTCGCCCACCCCGTCTCATACGCATATTGGACGCCGGTTCTGAGTCATCTCCAGACGACGAGTCCACGTACGCCTCGCTTCGCGAGCTCAGCGACTTCGACGGGATTCTGACGACTAACCTCTGGGAGCGAGCTGTCGCGTTCCGCGCCGAACTTGTCGAAAAGTACCCCCATGACGCGGCCGCGATGCTCACCGGAGCAATGGCTCTGATCGGCGCCACGCCAACTGCGGGAGAGCTGCCGGCAGTTGCTGCGGCAGTGATGCCGGAGCTCCACCGAAATGCGCTCCCGAACGCGCGCATGTTTCTGGTTCGCGGTTCCACCGAGCTCGCGGGGCGTCTCCAGATGCCGGGAGTATTCCTGCGAGTCTCTGATGATGCCCCGAAGCCGAGCAGTGGTGACCTGCACTTCCAAAGCGCGCACCATCTCATGCCGGACAACATGGTCGGCCTCGGTCCCTTCTTGGCTCCGGTATTCAGCAGTCTCTCGCCACACGTCTGGGGAATCAACATCCCTCGCATCGGGGGCTCGATCGCGATCGTGTTCGGAGAGTCGCTGCCGGGTAGGCGAAGCTTCGCAGTCGACCTTCTCGACACGGCCTCGCCCATGGGAAACGAAACCCGAGCCGACCCGGTCGGTGCAATTGAGAGATCGGCATTTCGCGAGGCCCTGCGGTGGTGGGCCAGCCGACTCGACCTGCTCCTGTCGCACGCAACCGAACCTGCGGTGAATTCAAGGGACGGGCAGTGGGAACCAGGTCGTGCGCAGCAGAGGATTATCACCCTGACGCAGGTATTTCGAAGTTGCCAGGCCCTCGCGACGTCGAGCGACGACCACACACGTCGAGTACTCATGTTCAATGTGCTCGATCAGCTACCCGGGCTGAACCCACAGTGGAACTGGAGCGCGCTGACGAAGCCGAAGGCTGCCGTCGAACGGCTCGACAAGATAAGACTTCGGATGCCAGCCTCCGTGCAGACGGTGCTGCTGCCTCGAGCCGAACGTGCCATTGAGGGTCTGCGCGCTGTGGCAGAAGGCTTCTTTGCGGCCGAGCTCCTCGATGGCGACGGTATCCGGCTCCCCGACAAGGCAGGCGGCAACGTGACTGTCCCGCGAGTAGATGCTGCGTCTGAATGGCTGCGGGTGCTTCGGAACTCTACCCACGGCTTCGATCAAGGCCTCACCCCTCGCCAGGGGCTACTGCTTGAAGCGCACAACGGGCGGGTGCCTGCGACAGTTGCAGACCTGGCCTGGTTGCATCTCGTCTATCTGATGGCCTACCCGGAGCTTCTGGGCGGCACCGCGGCAGTATTGGCTCGGCGCCGAGCTGACACATCCGCGTGACGTCGAGCGTTCACAACTTGTCGGCAACGCCGATGTGCTCAGGCCATCAGAATGAGGAAGCTTTGCTCTTAGCATCGGCCTGGTGGCGGTAGAGCGTTGCTCTGCTCCAGCCAACGAGTGCCGCTGCCTCCGCGGCGGTTCGGCCGCGGCTGCGGGCTTCGGCGACGAGGGCGAGCTTCTCGGCGATGATGGCGGGGTTCACCCGCGGACGCCCGAATCGCGTGCCCGACTCACGTGCCGCGGCGATGCCGGCGTTGACGCGTTCGACGATGAGCTCGCGCTCGTATTCGGCCAGGGTGGCGAGCATGTGCAGCATCAACCGGCCCGTCGACGTCGCAGGGTCGATCCCATCCGAGAGCGATCGCACATGGACCCCGCGGCCGCGTAGGAGCTCAACAGTGTTGAGGACATCGATGAGGGAACGCCCTAGTCGGTCGATGCGCCACACGATCACGGTGTCTCCGGTCTCGGCGTACTCGAGCAGCTTCGTCATCCCAGGCCGCTCGATCGCGGTTTTGCTGCCAGAGGTCACATCAGCGAATACATCGCGTTTCTGGACGCCGGCGTCGATGAGTGCGTCGAGCTGCAACTGCGCGTCCTGGCTCGCGGTGCTCACTCTGGTGTACCCGATCTGCCTCATCGCACCAGCATGTCTCAGAAAACCGCGTGAAGCCCATTGAGACACGCAACCGCGTGAGACGAGTTTACGAGACAGGTTTCCGGTTGTGAGATCCGCAGACTTTCGCGCCCGAGTCGGCCTGGATCACCGAGGAGCCATGTGTCTCCTAAACCTGTTACTTCTTGAGGTGCTCTCAGATGTGCTCGATGACTCACGCCGCTGGGCCGGATGCTGGTATTCCTCTTCTGAGGAAATGGATTGTCCAAGAATCAAGGCCCAGACTGTCCCGAGGAGCGGGCCGCCGGCATGAACGCCGTGCTCGTACAAGGTAGCGAGTTTGCGTCGATCAGTGAGCGAGGCGTTGCGTTGCTCGAGGTACCGTTCGATCGAGTTCCGACTGAACGAACCGATGGGGGCTTGGTCTTTGAGTTCGGGCCGAGCGTTCGGGTTCGTGGCAGCGATCTCGTGGAGGCCTTCACGTGTGGACAACTCGTCGAGCACCCATGCGGGAGCGGTGTAGTTGTGGGCCACATCTGACGCAACCATGAAGTCATCGTCCGCGGTGTCGACGGCCTCCACCCACGTGAACCCTTTCGTGACTCCAGGACGTTCGACCACGGTCTTGCCTCCGGAGGTCTCGTCCGCGCACACATCGCCCTTCAGGACTTCGGCACGACAGGCACATCTCGTTCCAGTCGAGCGAATCTCAGCTCCGGACGCCAGCGTGTTTCCCGTGCTCACGCTCGAACACTTCCCGCGTCCTGCCGGATCGTCGAATGCGCTGTACGCCGAGCACGATCCCTACGGCGCACGCCGCAGCGCCGAACAAGTACGTCGGAGTTCCACTCCAGGCCATCCACGCACCCCACGCGAAGAACAACGCCCCGAAGACGACGGCGAGCCACCCGAACGTGCGATCACGCTCGAACGCGAGCCGTTGCTGGATCAGAGAGTCCATCGCGTCAGGCTACCGGGTGCTCGGGCCGTGTCCGAAAGCGGGAGCCCAAGCCCATGCTTGACCTCACGTACGTGTTGGACCGACCATGACGCGCGAGAGCCGTGCTCGCCCGATTCGCATCATCTAGTCAGGTAAGGCTATCCTTCCTAGGTCCCACCCCCTCGAATGAAGGAGACGACGTGCACCAGCGCGCCGCCATCAGCCTCGTCCTCGCCGCGGCGGTCGCCGTCGGACTGTCCGCCTGCGGCGCGTCCGAAGCGGTGGAGCCCGCATCGACCGCCGCCGCCGGGCAGGGCGCGACCGACTACCCGCTCACGCTCGACAACTGCGGCACCGAGGTCACGATCGACGCCGTGCCACAGCGGGTCGTCTCCCTCGACCAGAACTCGACCGAGATCCTGCTGTCGCTCGGTCTCGAGGACCGCATCGTCGGCACCGCCTCCTGGACGGACCCCGTCCTCGACTCCCTGGCCGACGCGAACGCCGACGTCCCGCGCCTGGCCGACAACGCCCCCACCTACGAGGTCGTCCTCGGAGCCGACCCCGACTTCGTCACCGCGTCCTTCGGCCGCCACTTCAACGAGGGCGGCGTCGCACCACGCGAGCGCTTCGCCGAGACCGGTGTCGCCAGCTACCTCTCGCCCACCGACTGCGACGACGGAACGAGCATCAACGGCGGCGGGACGCGCACGACGCCGCTCACCATCGACGCGCTCTACCAGGAGATCACCGAGATGGGCGAGGTCTTCGACGTCTCCGACCGTGCTGCCGCGCTCATCGCCGAGCTGCAGGGTCGTGCTGCGAAGGCGACCGAGGGTGTCGACTTCGACGGCACGACCGTCGCGTTCTGGTTCGCCGACACGAAGACGCCGTACATCGGCGGTGGGCTCGGATCCGCCGCGCTGCTCGCCTCGACCACCGGGCTCGACAACGTCTTCGGCGAGCTCGAGGACGACTGGCCGGCCACCACCTGGGAGGACCTCGTCGACCGCGACCCACAGGTCCTCGTCCTCGGCGACCTGCAGCGCGACCGGTTCCCCGGCGACCGCCTCGACGACAAGGTCGCGTTCCTGGAGTCCGATCCGCTGACGAAGACCATGGACGCCGTGCGCAACCAGCGCTACATCGCCCTGCACGGCGCCGAGCTGAACCCCTCCATCCGCTTCGTCGACGGTCTCGAGAAGATCAAGGCGTGGTGGGTCGAGCACGAGGACGAGCTCTGAACCCGGAGACAGTGACGAGCGGCGACACGGTGACGAGCGGCGAACCGGTGACGAGCGGCGACACGGTGACGGCCAGCGAAACGACGCGGCGACCCGCCTCACGCGCACGCCGCGCGACGATCACCGGCCTGCTCGTCGTCGCCGGCGTGGTCCTCCTCCTCGTCTCGGTCGGCGTGGCGATCACGCTCGGGCCTGCGGACATCCTGCTCGTGAACGTGCGGGACATCGTCGCGAACCACCTCGGCTTCACCGACATCCCGGTGAAGCTGTCGAAGGACGCGATCGTGTGGGAGGAACGCCTGCCACGGGCTTTCGTCGCTGCAGCCTGCGGTGCCGGGCTCGGGCTCTGCGGCGTCATCATGCAGTCGCTCCTCCGCAACCCGCTGGCCGACCCCTTCATCCTCGGCATCTCCTCCGGGGCGTCGACCGGGGCCGTCGCGATCGGGATCCTCGGACTCGGCGGGGCGTCGATCGGCCTCTCCGGCGGCGCGTTCATCGGCGCGCTCGTCGCCTTCGGACTCGTGCTCCTGCTCTCCCGCCTGTCGGGCGGCGGGACCGACCGGGTCGTGCTGGCGGGCGTCGCCAGCACACAACTCTTCTCCGCACTGACCTCGCTGATCATCTTCGCGTTCGCTGACTCGGACGAGACGCGCGGCGTGATGTTCTGGCTGCTCGGCTCACTCGAGGGCGTGCGCTGGGACGATGTCGCGCTCTGTGCGATCGTCGTCGTCGCCGGTTCGATCCTGTGCCTCCGGTACGCCCATGCGCTCGACGCCTTCGCCTTCGGTGAGGACGTCGCGGCATCGCTCGGGATCCACGTCGCGAGGACGCGGGCGATCCTGCTCATCGCGACGGCACTCATCACGGCGACGCTGGTGAGCGTCGCGGGGGCGATCGGCTTCGTCGGACTCGTGCTGCCCCACGCCGCCCGCCTGCTCGTCGGACCCCGTCACGGTCGCCTCATCCCGGCCACGGCGATCATCGGTGCGATCTTCATGGTCTGGGTCGATGCCGGCTCGCGCGTCGCGTTCTCGCCGACGCCGCTACCGGTCGGCGTCGGGACCGCGCTCGTCGGGGTGCCGGTCTTCATCGGCCTGCTGGCGCGGAGACGGAGGCGCGCATGAGGTGTTGTGGTGCGGCGGCGCGACAGAAGCAGGTCATGACGGGCGGGAGGCAGGCATGACACTCCACGCCGAGCACGTGTCCTGGAACCGCGGCGGTGCGCTCGTCGTCGACGGCGTGACGCTGCACCCCGAACCGGGACAGACCGTCGGTCTCCTCGGTCCGAACGGGTCGGGGAAGTCGTCGCTCCTGCGGGTGCTCCACGGACTCGTGAAGCCGACCGCCGGACTCGTGACGCTCGACGGCGTCGACCTGGCGTCGGTCGGTCGGCGGCTCATCGCGCGTTCGGTCGCCTCGGTGACCCAGCATGCCGACACCGACGTCGACATCACGGTGCGCGACATCGTGCGACTCGGCCGGATCCCGCACCGCTCGGGGCTCGCCGGTGACACCGCGGCCGACGAGACCGCCGTCGACCGCGCGCTCGCCCACGTGGGCCTGCTCGACCAGGCCGCCCGCCTCTGGCACACCCTCTCCGGAGGCGAACGCCAGCGGGCACAGATCGCGCGCGCGCTCGCGCAGGAGCCACGTGAGCTCCTCCTTGACGAACCGACCAACCACCTCGACATCCGACACCAGCTGGAACTGCTCGACCTCGTCTGCGCGCTCCCGGTCACGACCGTGATCGCCATCCACGACCTCAACCTCGCCGCGATGTACTGCGACACGGTCGTCGTGCTGCGGGCCGGTCGGGTTGTCGCTGCGGGGGCACCGAGCGAGGTACTGACTGCTGCGCTGATCGCGGACGTCTACGGCGTGGTGGCCGAGGTGATGCTGGACCCCCGCCGAGGGCACCCGATCGTCACGTTCACGCGATGATCCACCCGCTCTGGACGCCACCTGGCCCGAGCACCGGGGGCTCGCTCACTCCGAGCGCTCGAGCGTGCCGATCTCCGTGCCGCTCTCGTCGAGGACGACGAGGCTCGTGTCGGTCCAGGTGCCGGACGCTCCGCCCGACAACCAGGTGTCGACACCCTCACAGGCCATCCGTGTGGACACCAGCGGCGCGAACTCGACCGTGTCGCCGTCGGCAGTCCACGAGCCCATGAGGCGGTTGCAGCCGTCGGTCCCCGTCACCTTGCCGTCCTCCGCGAACACCAGCGATGGGGTGTTCTGCGCGTCGGGGTCTCCCCAGACGCCGACGACACCGACAGCGTCGCCCGACTCGGCGGCAGGCGCTGTGGTCGAGGCGTCGGCGCCGCCCTCGGCTCCAGATGCGCATCCCGCGAGGGCGAACCCGAGCACTGCTGCGCCGATGACACCGAGGACTGCGGTGCGCCCCCGGTTCGACCCGTTGCCTGTGGACATGTCCATCCCCTCCAGTGGGTGGCCGCCCGACCGCGACCGGCTCGATGCTAGCGCGTCGACTCGTCGCAGCTCGCGATCGGCTGCGCCGTCCCCGTCACGGTGATGCCGCCGGTGACCGGGACGTCGACCGTCAGCAGACTGGGTGCGCCGACGTGGTGACCCTGGCGGATGAGGATCCGAGCCGGAGGGGTGAGGAGGCCGAGCGCCCGCAGGTAGCCGCCGAGGGAGGCGGCTGCGGAGCCGGTCGCGGGATCCTCGGTGATGGCTCCGACCGGGAAGAGGTTGCGAGCCTCGACGTGCAGGTGGCCGGCGTCGTCGAAGCCGTGATCGTGCACGACCGTCGCGGTCCCAGCCCAGCCCTGCTCGTCCATCAGCGTGCGCAGGGCGGTCGGGTCGAAGGTGAAGGCGTCGACCACAGCCTGCTCCCGGACCGCGACGACCGGGTGCCGGTTGCCGGCGAACGACTCACGGAGCGGCCACCGGTCGTCGAGGTCGGAACGCTCGAGCCCGAGCAGTGACAGCAGGCGGTCGGCCACCCCGGCGTCGAGATCGCGCACGGTGGGTTCGACGCTCGTGAACGACGCGGTGATCGAGCCGGTGCCGCCGTTCGTGCCGGCGTCGGCGTCTGCGTCGGACGCGGTCTCGACGACGAGGGGTCCGACGTTCGTCTCCAGCGTGAAGCGTCCGACGCCACGGCGCTCAGCCAGGGCGACGGCGGTGGCGATGGTCGCGTGCCCACAGAACGGCACCTCGGCACCGGGGGAGAAGTAGCGCAGGCGCACGTGGCGGTCGTCGCCATCGACACCCGGGTCGACGACGAACGCCGTCTCGGGATACGCGACCTCGGTGGCGATCGCCTGCATCTCGGCGTCCGACAGCGCCGAGGCGTCGAGCACGACACCTGCAGGATTACCGCCGCTAGGCTCGGCGGCGAAGGCCGTGAGGCGGAGGATCTCGGGTGGTGCGGCGTTCGACATCCGACGATGCTACCCGCTCGAAAAACCGGTGTCGCAGCGCGCCGGAGCGGCGTACCGTTCAGCCATGATCAACGACGATCCGACGGTGAGCAATCCCGACAACTACACGACCCTGTGGGAGAACGACTTCGTGCGTGTCCTGGACTACCAGGACACGCCGGGCACGCAGACCGTGCCCCACCGGCATCCGAACAGCGTGATGATCACGCTGACTGACTTCCAGCGCCGACTGCACTCGGGCGAGCGGGTGTTCGACACGGGACTCCACGCCGGCAACGCGGTCTGGTTGCCCGCGCAACGGCACTCCGGCGAGAACACCGGCACGACCCCGACGCACGTCATCCTGGTCGAGCTGAAGGGCGCATCGGCCGGGGAGGAGTCGGCGGCGGCGCTCGGGCCTGCGCGATGAGCGGGCGCGACGCTACCTGACCCGACAGGGCCTGATCCGCCGTGTCGCGCGGGTCGTGGTGGTCAGGCGCGCGGCCTGGCCCACATGACGACGCCGTACCAGGCGATGACCGCCACGACGCCGGCGATCAGCCCGCCGAGGACGAGGTCGCCGAACGGGTCGTCACCCGCGACGCCGTTCAGGGTCCAGATGCCCAGGATCACTGCGGCGGCGAGGGCCGACGGGGTCAGCCAGCGCACCGCATCGCGGAGCAGACCCGGCTTCGGGGCCCGGCGCCGGGCCGACCCGAGGGCGCCGATCACGGAACCGAGGACGGCGATGCCGGCGAGGACCACCGTGAAGAGCCCCGGCGCCAGGGCGGCCGTCCGAGCCCAGCTGGCGGCACCGGCGTCGGCCCCGGCGACCGTCCCGGCCGGGAGGTCGAGGACGACACCGAGGTCGTCGCCACGGACGTCGAGTGACCACCGGCCGTCGTCGTCCGGCGCGAGGTCGAGCGTCGCCGTCGAGCGACCGGCACCACCTTCGGTCGCCGCCGGTCGCCAAGCCCCTGCCTCGGCGGGAGTCCACCCGGCGTCGACGGCGTCGTCGAGGAGCTCGTCGTCGGCGGTGAAGCTGAGCCGGAACGGTTCGGGTGGGGAGTCGTCGTCCCACGGCACGCTGTTCGACCAGCCGTCGAGGAGTGCGACCCAGCTGACCCGGTCGACGTCCCGACCGCCGACGGACGTGGCGACGGCCGGCCTCGTGGCGGTCGTCTGGATCACGACGTCGTGCAGACCCGTCCGCACGTCGTCGAAGGTCGTCCGGAGCAGCAGCCGACCGTCCTCGTGTTCCGTCGTGAAGGGCGCGTCCTCGCCGTCGACCGTCACGCGGTCGACGCTGAGACCCAGGTCCTGGCCGTCGACGACGGCGGGCCACTCGCGGACCACCTGACCGGGCACCGCCCCCTCATTCGAGAAGTCGACGCCGAGGCGTTCGGTCACGCGCAGTCGCGCACCGTCGCCGCCGGACCGGGTCAGCTGTGCGTCGAACTCGGCTGCAGCGATCGTGACGAGGGTCGATCCGGGGATGTCGCCCGTGTAGGAGCGGGGTGTCTCGGGCTCCAGCGACGATGCCGGGAGGACGTTCACGGCGACGATCGCGCCGACGACGAGCAGCACGGCGAGCACCCGGACGGCGATGCGCGGTCCGGTCAGGAAGCCCGCTCTCGACCCGTCGGCGCGCGAGGCGCGATCGGCCGCGGCCGCCGGCATCGTGATCTCCGGCGCGAGCAGGGCCGCCACCCGCCGGCCGGTCGCCCGAGGTGGAGCGCCGAGCACGGCGTAGGGCAGGAGGCGGTCGCGCAGGGTGGCGCGATCAAGCAGCTGCGTCCGCTCGGCGAACACCCGGATGCCGAGCAGGTGCTGCTTCACGAGCGCACCCTTGCGGGTCAGCGGCCGGGCGGTCAGGGCGATCGCGAGCACGATGGCGGCGAAGACGGTCGAGAGGGCGACGAAGGCGAGCGGCCACCACACCACCGCGAGCACGGCCTGGTGGGAGAGCTGCCGGACGATGCCCCACTGGAGGATGGTCAGCGCGATCGGTGCGGCGATGAACCAGTCGCGGACGAATCCCTTCGGCACCCGGCGCAGGCCCTCGCGCACCTGACCGGCACGCTCCGGCCCGGTCAGGTACCGACGCAGGGCGCGGTGTCGGTCGCCCAGACGGCCGGCCCGCTTGGCGGCACCCGCCGCCGCGAGCAGGCGCGCCTGTCGCTTGGCCTGCTGCTTCGTGCCGCTGATCGCGGCGTCCTTCAGGCGTTCGGCGAGCTCCATCGTGGCGGGCGACCGCAGGAGGTGCGCCGCGGTGCGGGGCGTGACGCCCTCAGGCGGTTCCGACTGGGCGAGGTACCACGGCCGTCCCCGGGCGTCACCCCACGCGACCGCACGGGCCGCGAACGACAGCAGGAGCGTCGCAGCGAGGACGAGCATCGGCAGGACGGGTCCGAAGGTCTGGACCCAGAAGATCCAGGACTGCGGCGGCATCGTGATCGAGCCGGCCTCGAACGGCATGGTGAACCGCGCCTGCGCGTGCGGTGGGGCCGCATCGTCGCTCGTGAACGCGTAGGCCACCTCGCCCGGTGGGGCGTCCGGCTCCGGGGTCAGCCACTGCCCGGCACCCACGAGGGTCCAGGCGAGGGAACCGCGCGGTTGCCGGACGAGACGGTCGTCGAGCTCCTGTGGGATGGTCACCCGGACGTCGAGTTTCGCCACGGCCTGCTGCAGGTCGGGCCCGAAGACGTCCCAGCGGAGGAGGTCGACGGGTCGCCCGGTCGCCGCGTCGGCGTCGACGTAGGCGAGATCGGAGAGTCGGTACCGGATGACGAGTTCGTGGTCGCCCGTGAGCTGCTCGCCGGGGTCGACGACGAGCCTGAGGAAGACCGCCGCGCGCTCCCGGTCGACGTCCTGCTTCACGCCGTCCAACGTCACCGTGATCCCCGACGGGTCGAGGGCGTGCCCCTGGTACTCGGTCGCGAGCACGCGTTCGATCGTGCGGTCGTCGAGGTCCTTCGGGAAGAACGCGTCGATGCGCTCCTCGACGTCGGTGACGAGTCGGCCGTCCTCATCGGTGGTCACGCCGTAGTCGGCGCTGAAGGAGCGGGCGATCCACGTGTCGGTGACGTCGGATGCCTCGTCGGTGAGGTCGTCGAGGGTCAGTGGCGGGTTGATGACCGGACCGACGAGGAGGAGGATCCCGCCGACGGCGACGAGCCCCCAGAGCTGCCACAGGTTCCTGCGCAGGCGTGGACCGCCACGCGACTGCAACCATCGCTCGACACGCAGGAGCCAGGCGGAGAGGACGGTCCACAGCGGCGTGTGCCGGGGCGCGGGATCCGGGATGCGGACGTCGGGGTCGACGGCGGCTGTTCCGCTCGCCCCGTCCGATCCGCTCACGTCGTCGAGTGTAATCGCGTGGCGTCCTGCGACCGGACGGCGGCCGACGTTCAGCGACGCCGGGACGTCAGCGACGCCGGGACGTCAGCGACGCCGGGACGTGAGCGACGCCGGGACGTCAGCGACGCCGGGACGTGAGCGACGCCGGGACGTCAGCGACGCCGGGACGTCAGCGACGCCGGGACGTGAAGGCGACCGCCTGGTGACCCGTCTCGGTGACGTCGCGTTCGGCCGCGGCCCGCTCCCGACCCAGGTCGAGCGACCGGGAGAGGAGGACGTACGCGATCGCGGACGCGGCGAGACCGATGAACAGGGCGAGATCGGCGCCGCCGAGCGCCTGCGCGATCGGGCCGGTGAACCACACCGTGACGACGAACGGGATCATCGCGACGATGCCGATCGCGTAGGCGAGGAGGCCACGCCAGCCCCAGGCGCTGTAGACGCCGTTCGGGGTGAAGATGTCGCGGACCACGTAGTGGCCCTTCCGCACGAGGTAGTAGTCGACGAGGTTGATCGACGTCCACGGCACGAGGACGTAGAGGAGGACGACGAGGAAGCTGCTGAAGTTCGCGAGGAACTCGCCGGTGCTGAGCAAGGAGCCGATGACGGCGGCCGTGGCGATCGCGAGACACGTGACGACCCGCAGCGTGCGTGTCGGCCGGACCGGTCGGATGGAGTCGATGATCGTGATCGTCTCGATCGACGCCGCGTAGATGTTGACCGTGATGACGCTGATGAGTCCGGGCAGCGCTGCCACGAGCAGCCAGGTGCCGGAGCCGGGCAGGATGGCGTCCGCGGCGTCACGCACCCCTTCGAGCGGGTCGGCGCCCTGGAACGCACTGGCGACGAACGCGCCGAGCCCCATCAACCAGACCGCACCGACGAACACGCCGCCGTAGGTGTAGAAGAGGGCCCGCCCGGGGTTCGTCTGCGGCGGGAGGTAGCGCGAGTAGTCGGAGACGTACGGTGCCCAACCGAGCGCGTAGGCCGCGGCGCCACCGAACTGCACCAGGAACGCCACCCAGCTGAAGTTCGCGAGCGACAGCGCATCGGCCGGGAGCGGGACGACGAAGGGGACGACGACGGTGAACAGCCCGAAGGTGATGAGGAACAGCGCGGTGAGCCAGGACTGCGTCCGGTGGATCCAGGAGTACCCGAAGATCGCGAGGAGGACGGCGACACCGCTGATGAGCACGTACCAACCCGCACCGGCGTCGACACCGGTCGTCATGGTGAGGACGTCCGCACCGAGCATCTGGTTGAACATGTTGAAGCCCACGAGGCTGAAGACGACGATCGCGCAGATGAGGACGACGCCGCGATAGCCGAACTGGGCGCGCGACTGGATCATCTGCGGGAGTCCCAGCTGCGGCCCCTGCGCCGAGTGGAAGGCAGTGAACACGGTGCCGACGGCCACGCCGAGGACGATCGCGAGGAGGGACGTCGCGAGGTTCGCACCGAGCGCCGCGCCGAGCATGCCGGTCGCGAGGGTCGTGACCTGCGCGTTCGACATGAACCAGAGCGAGAACAGCGAGCGCGGGCGACCGTGACGCTCATTGAGCGGCACCCAGTCGATGGAGCGGGATTCGACGAGGGACGGCTGGGCGTCACCCGCTCCGGGAGCGGAACCGGGCGTGGACGAGGGGGCGGCGGGTGTCGCCATGGCTGGCCTCCAGGGCTCGGGCGGTCGAGGAGCGCGGCGGGCAGCGGGGGTCTGCCTCGGGTCGGGGACTCGCTCGTGCCGACGACGGTATCCGCAGGCCACGGACCGGCACAATCGGCCATGCCCCGATCCCAGCCATCGGGGAACACGATGGTCCCGTCCGCGAGGGCTTCGTATGATCGCTGGATGACCAGCACCGACCCCACGGGGGCCACCGACCACAGCGACCCCGACGAGCGCAGCATCCAGGTCCGCGCCCAGGAACTCGCCCCCGTCCTGGGCGACCTCGACGGCAACCTGCGCACGATCGAGGCGGCCATCCGGGACGCCGTAGCCGACGGGGTGCAGCTGCTCGTGCTGCCCGAACTCGCGACGAGCGGCTACTACCTGGGTAACCCTGAGGCGGCTCGCGCCGTCGCGCTCCCGAGCGACGCGTCGGTGTTCACCGAGTGGGCGTCGCTGCTCCCCGAGGACGCCGTGGTGGTCGTCGGGTTCTGCGAGCTGGACGGCGATGAGATCCGCAACAGCGCCCTGGTCCTCGGCACCTCGGGTGTGCTCGGTGTCTACCGGAAGGTGCACCTGTGGGACGAGGAGCAGTCCGTCTTCGTGGCGGGTCGCGAGACGCAGCCGGTGGTCGAGACGCCGCTCGGCAGGCTCGGCGTCCTCGTCTGCTACGACCTCGAGTTCCCGGAGGTGCCGCGGGGGCTGGCGCTCCGGGGCGCGGACCTCCTCGTCGTCCCGACGAACTGGCCGCTGGTCGAGCGGCCCGATGGCGAGCGAGCGCCCGAGGTCGTCCAGGCGATGGCGGCGGCGCGCGCGTCCGCGATCCCGATCGTGTGCTGCGACCGCTCCGGCACCGAGGCCGGCAACCCCTGGACCGAGGGCACCACGATCATCCCGGCCGACGGGTGGCCCGTCGGTGGGAAGGACGCGCGGGGACGGGTGGACGCGACCGTCCGGATCGACCGGGGAGCGACCCGGATCGGTCCGCGCAACGATGTGCTCGCCGACCGGCGGCCCGAGCTGTACGGCGCAGTGACGGGAGAGCGCTCCTCGCTAGGCTGACCGCATGACCCTCGCGCAACTCCGCGCCTTCCTCGCCGCCTACGAGAGCGGCTCCTTCACCGCCGCAGCCGCCGAGCTCGACAGCAGCCAGGCCTCCGTGTCGGAGCTCGTCAGCCGCCTCGAACGCGAGATCGGCCTGCAGCTGTTCGCCCGCGGTGCGCGCCGGCTCGTCCCGACGGCGGCCGCCGAGGAGCTGCGCGAGCATGCCAGACGCGCGGTCGCCGCCATCGACGGCGGACTCGACGCGCTGTCCGCGATCACCTCCCTCGACGGCGGCGTGTGCACCTTCGGCGTCCTGCGCAACGCCGCCTACTACGAGCTGTCCGACCTCGTGCAGCGCTTCCACCAGCGCTACCCCAACGTGCGCGTACGACTCGTGGGGCTGAACTCGGCACTCGTCGCGGACTCCGTGGCGAGCGGCGAGATCGAGGCCGGGCTCGTCGTCCTCCCGGTGCCCGTGGCCGGCCTCGCCATCCGGCCCCTCTTCCGCGACGAGGTCTTCTTCGCCTCCACCACCAGGGATCCCGCCGCGGGCCCGGTCGGGATCGACGAGTTCGCGGACGCCAAGCTCGTGCTCTACGACGCCTACGCCGGGTGGCGGGACCCCACGCGGCTCCAACTGCTGGAGCGCGCCCGCCTGCAGGGACGGTCGATCGAACCGGCCGTCGAGGTCGAGCACGTGGAGACCGCCCTGAGCCTCGCGGCGACCGGGGCCGCGGACACCATCGTGTCCGGCACGGTCGCCCGGACCGGCGGGTTCCCGGAGCAGCTGACGCTCACCCCCTTCGCCGAGCCGCTCTACGACACGATCGCGCTCGTGCAGCGCGAGGGCGCCTACCTGTCGCCGGCCACCGCGCGGATCGCCGAGCTCGCCGAGCACACCCTGCTCGCCGCGGCCGAACCCGACCAGGTGATCGCGACCACCCCGAGGCGCTGAGCGTCGCCCGCGGACCGGCGTATCGGGTGACCCGATGGCTCGCGCAGGTACGTCCCCCGTTGTCGCCCCCGCGCCGCGTTCGTACGCTCGCAGCATGCGATTCAGCCCTCCCGTGCTCCAGTCCCTCGACGGCTCCTTCCGTCACCTCAAGACCCCGCTCGTCGACGCCCCTCCGGCGCAGCGCGACCCGGCCGTCATCGAGACCGTCTCCGCGATGCTCCTCGACATCGAACGACGCGGCATGGACGCCGTGCTCGACGCCGCGCGACGCCTCGACCGGTACGAGGGCGGCGACGTCGAACTGACCGCCGAGCAGATCGCGACCAGTGGCGACCGCCTCCCCGCCGACCTCCGCGCCGCCATCGACCTCGGCGGCGAGCGCACCCGGGCCTTCGCCCAGGAACAGCGCTCCCACCTGCAGGACTTCGAGACCGAGCTCGTCCCCGGACTCGTCACGGGCGTGAAGTACGTGCCCGTCTCCCGCGTGGGTGCCTACCTCCCGGCCGGTCGCTTCCCGCTCACCGCGAGCGCATTCATGACGGTCGGTGTCGCCAAGCAGGCCGGTGTGCCGACGGTCATCGCCTGCACCCCGCCGCAGCCGAACGGCGGCGCCAACGACGCCGTCGTCTACGCCGCGCACGTATCCGGCGTCGACCGCGTCTTCGTCCTCGGCGGTGTCCAGGCGCTCGCCGCCATGGCCTACGGTCTGCTCGGCGAGCTGCCGATCGACATGCTCGTCGGTGCGGGCAACGCCTTCGTCGCCGAGGCCAAGCGGCAGCTGTTCGGCACGGTCGCGATCGACCTCCTCGCCGGTCCGTCCGAGGTGGCCGTCCTCGCGGACGAGACCGCGGACCCGATCCTGGTGGCCGCGGACCTGCTCGGCCAGGCCGAGCACGGACCGAACTCGCCGGCCGCGCTCGTGACGACGTCGGAGCAGCTCGGCCGCGCGGTCATCGCCGAGGTCGAACGCCAGCTCCCGACGCTCTCGACCGAGTCGATCTGCGGGCCGGCCTGGCGCGACTACGGCTCCGTCACCGTGGCCGACGACCGCGAGACCGCCGCGGCGCTCATGGACGACCTCGCCCCGGAGCACCTCGAGGTCATCACGGCGGACGACGCCTGGTACCACGAGCGGTTGCTCAACTACGGGTCGATCTTCCTCGGCGCGTGGAGCACCGTGGCGTACTCGGACAAGGGCATGGCCGGCACGAACCACGTGCTCCCGACCGCCGGCGGCGCCAAGCACAGTGCCGGGCTGTCGGTGTCGAGGTTCCTGAAGCCGCTCACCTACCAGCGGATCGCCGAGGCGGCGACGCCCGAGCTCGCCGACGCGGTGCAGGTCATCTCCGATTCGGAGGGGATGGCGGCGCACAGCGCGACGGCGACGCTCCGCACGGCCCGGCTCAGCTGAGGCGGTCGGCGCGGAGGCGTCCGGCGCGCACCCGTTTCGTCAGTCACCCTGGCGGAGCGCGTGCTGGGCCTCCTGCATCGCCTCGTCGAAGTCCAGTTCGGGGTCGTGGAGGATCCGGGCGGTCGCGCGAGCGTGCGCGCGGGCCTCGCGCTCGAACACCTCGGATGCGGCCGCTTCTTCGACGGGTTCGATCGAGGGCTCGCCGATCGTGGCGAACGCGCGGGTGAGGCTGAGCTGCACCTCGCGGTCGCCGCGGCCGAACTGCCTCGCGAGCAGCTCGGCGAGCGCCGACGCCTCCCGCTCCGGGACGACCCCTGCGGCGGTGCGCCAGGCGGCACGGGCGACCTGATCCTCCTCGTCCTCCAGCAGTGCCAGGGTGATGGCCGACCAGGTGCGGGGGTCTCCGGTCTTCGAGAGGGTGTGCAGCGCCTGACTGCGTGCCTGCGGGAAGACCGACCCGAGTTCCTCCATCAGGCGAGGGACGGTCACTTCGGGGTCGTGCCGCACGAGTGCCCAGGTGAGCATGTCGCGCACGAAGAAGTCGGGCTCCACGGTGCAGCGGTCGACGAGGACCTCGATGTAGGCGGTCTTCGGGGTGGTGCCCGCGGCGAGCGCGGCCTGGAGCCGGTCTGAAGAGGCCGGCACGCGGAGGGCGCGGGCGAGCCCGTTCGCGGCGGCGTCGTCGTATTCGGAGGACATCTCGACCACCTTCCGGGGTGTGGGGACGGGTTTCCAGCGTAAGTGGCCGGTGACGCCCGCGGCCCCCTATGACGGCGCTCGTCGTGCGGACGGCCAGACTGGACCCATGATCACCATCCACCTCCGCTACCAGATCGACCCCGAGCAGCTCGACACCTTCACCGAGTACGGGCGGCGCTGGATCCGCCTCGTGAACCGGCTCGGCGGCGACCACCACGGCTACTTCCTCCCCGCGGAGGGCGACAACGACGAGGCGTTCGCGCTGTTCAGCTTCCCGTCGCTCGCCGCGTACGAGCAGTACCGCATCGCCGCGGCGACGGACCCGGAGTGCATCGAGGCCTACGAGCTCGTGCGGGGTACCGGCTGCATCGTGCGCTTCGAGCGTCGGTTCCAGACACCGCTCTTCGGAGACGAGGCGGAACTGCGACCCTGAGCCTCAGTGACCCTGAGCCTCAGTGACCCTGAGCCTCAGTAGGGCACGCGGAACGTCAGGGTGAACCGGGTCGGCGCGTCCTCGGTGAGGAGGGACCCGTTCAGGAGTTCGGCGCGTTCGCTCAAGCCGACGAGGCCGTGGCCCGCGGACAACCACGAGCTGTCCGACGACCGCGCGGGGCGGGCGTTCCGGATGACCACGGTGACCTCGTCGGCGGAGGCTTCGGCGCGGACGTCGACCGCGGCCCCCGGCGCATGCTTGCGCGCGTTCGTCAGCCCCTCCTGCACCGTCCGGTAGATCGCACGCTGCACGGGTGCGGGGAGTCCGTCCGGCAACTCGATGGCGGAGGTGACGGCGATGCCGCTGTCCGCGATCAACCGATCGAGGTCGTCGACCGTCGGTTGGGGGGCCAGCGGCGCATGACCGGTCTCCGCGCGCAGCAGCGTCACCATGTCCCGCAGCTCGTCGAGTGTGCGCGACGCGAGCGACCGGATCGTCACCGCCATCCGCTTCGTCCCGGGTTCCTCGGTCTGCACCTGGATCGCGCCGGCCTGGACGGCGATCAGACTGACCTGGTGGGAGACGACGTCGTGCATCTCCCGGGCGATGCGCGTGCGCTCCTCGACGAGGACGTCGGAGGCGATGCGCGCCCGCTCGCTGCGTCGGATCTGTTCAAGGTCGCGGACGCGGTCGAACAGTTCGCGGCGGGTGCGGACGAGCAGCCCGAAGGTGATCGGTGCCGCCGCGTAGAGCGCGGCGTACACGATGGACAGGATCGTGTAATTGGGCGACGTCCACCCCCACCACGGCACCGCGGCGAGGACGAACACCACGGCGCCCGTCGTGACGAGCCGCCACCGTCGCCGTTCCCGCACCGCGACGGAGAACAATGCCGCCAACCCGGCCAGGGTGGCGAGGTTGAGGGTGAAGGCCGGCACGGCGAGGAGGAGCGACAGCCACGGCCAGCGTCGCCGGAAGACGAGGCCGACGGCAGCGGCGATCGCCAGGCCGGACTCCCAGGGCGTCGCCCACTCGAGCGTCGTCAGGCTCTCGACGGCCGCCGCCGCGATGAGGGCGAGTTCGAGGAGGACCGACCAGAGCCGGGAGCGCGGCTTCACCGCGGGGCCGCCTCGTCGCCACGGACCCCGGCACGCTCGGCGATGATGGCGGCTTCGAGTCGGGTCGTCACCTCGAGCTTGCCGAGGATCGCACTCACGTGGTCCTTCACGGTCGCGCGACTGAGGTGCAGCGTCTCACCGATCTCGGTGTTGGACGCGCCGGTCCGGAGCGCCGCGAGCACGTCCTGTTCGCGGCCGGTCAGCCCGGACAGTCGCTTCGCCGCCTCGCGGTCGGCGGTGCGGGCGAATCCGCCGACGAGCGTCCGGGACACCTGCGGGGAGAGCACGATGCCGCCTGCGGAGAGGGACCGGAGCAGCATGGGGAGCTGCTCCGGGTCCGTGTCCTTCACGAGGAACCCCGCGGCGCCGCTGCGGAGGGCGCGGGCGATGTAGTCGTCGGAGTCGAAGGTGGTCAGGATCGCGACGACGGGCGGGTCGTCCCAGGTCTGCAGTTCGTCGAGGATGTCGAGCCCGTTGCGCCCGGGCATGCGGACGTCCAAGAGGACCACGTCGGGACGGCTCGCGCGGATCGCCTCCACGGCGTCGATCCCGTCGACCGAGGCGACGACCTCGATGTCCTCGACGGCACCCAGGATGAGTTCGAATCCGGACCGTACCAACGCCTCGTCGTCGACGATGGCCACTCCGATCACGGTGTCCTCCTCAGCTCGCCTCTCACCCTACGAGTCCCGGGAACCGGGCGGCGACGGCCGGGAGACTGAACCCGCCAGGTGGCGGGGGTGGAACAGCCCGCAGCAGGATGTGGACGGATCGCCGCGCCGTCGATACTGGGTCGACCGGGGCGGTTGACGCTGCCCGGCGCGTCGGGGTCCAGGATGCCGACGCAGAGCCAAGGGAATCAGCATGGGGGACCGCACGTGAGACCACGACGAGACAGCGGTGCGCGTCGTCGCTCGTCCGCCGACCAGCTCCCCACGGTCGGCATCGGGATCATCGCGACCGTCATCCTCGTCGCGGCCGTCGTCCTCGTCGTGGGCTTCATCGTCGTCCTCGTGCTCGGCGGCCGTTGACGGCGATCGCATCACCACGCCTCACGTGGAGTCGACTGGCTCGAGTCGCGATGCGCACGTCGATCTGACGAGCTTGCGCTGGGTCAGCCTGCCAGGACCGGTCAGCCCGCCCGCACCTGTCGGCCACGCGAGTCGATGTCGGGCACGGTGGCGGCGGTGGCCGCTTCGCGCGAGCCGAGGGCGGTGAGTGCGAGCTCGACCGCCTCCCGTACGCTCAAGCCGGTCGCCGTGAGGGCGTTCAGCTGCTCGAGGGCCTCTGGGTCGACGATGACGACCGAGACGGGCGACTCGGGCCCCGCCGCGCCCACGGTGGACCCGGCGCGAGCCCGACGGGTGGCGAGCCCGCGAGCGATCCACGCCCGGTTCCGCTCGACGTCGATCTTCAACAACCGTTTGTTGTTCCGGACCCGTTCGGCGATGAGTCTGCCCTCGTGGATGTCGGAGTAGACCTGCCAGCGCGGGTAGAGGAGCCGGGTTGCGAGGTCGGTCGGTCGCAGAGGAACCGGGAGATCGTCGAGGAAGTCCTGCAGCACGGCGTCCGCGAGCGCCGCGCGGAGCGGTCGCCGCTGCGGCACGTCATCTGGCGAGGTCGGGAAGGGCAGGGTCATGGGGATCCGGTGGTCAAGGGTCGGGTGTGCTCCAGTGTCGCCCCGGGTCCTGGGTCCGAGATGGATCCCGCCGGGAAACCACCCCGGAACCAACCCTGCAAGCCGTTGACGGCGCCGATGCGCGTCGCCGATCTGCGGCCCGACGATCAGGGCGAACCCGGCCGAGACACTGGCGGCGACCGCAACACGCGCCCGGCTCCGCACCGGGATCTGATCGGCGAGCAGCGAGGGGGCGCCCTGCCGTCGCGTCCTACTGGTCCACGGCGTGGACGGAGAGCACGACCTGCTCTTCCGGCACGAGCGCCTCGAGGGCTTTGCGTGCGCTCGGGTAGTCGCGCCCCTCGGCCTCGATGGTGCGGGTGGCCGTCGGCCGGAAGACCGCGGTGCCGACGAGGTCGCCGTTCACTCGACCGCCGCCGTGCAGCCCGGCGAGGGCGTGCCCGGGTGGGGTGGAGGCGAGGACGGCGGCACGCAGAGCGGCGACGTCGGGTGCGGAGGCTTCTGTGGTGATGGTCGCGCGGTCGCGGACGGTGGCGATGAGCTTCACCGTTCAAGCCTACGGAACGTCGGGTTCCGGGACGAACCCCTTCCGGTCCCTGCCGAGAGACCTCCCGAATCCGGTGATCCTCTCCCGGTCCTTGAGCTTGTCGAAGGGCACACGAGAGACCTCCTGCTCCGGTGATCCTCTCCCGGTCCCTGAGCACCCTCCTCCGGTCCCTGAGTAACCTTCTCCGGTCCCTGAGTAACCTTCTCCGGTCCCTGAGTAACCTTCTCCGGTCCCTGAGCTTGTCGAAGGGCACACGAGCAACTTCCACAACCAGGCTGACTCAGCATCTGGAATGTCAGTGGTCCATGGTGGACTGGTTCCATGACCGAGACCACCCTCACCGCAGTCCGCGCAGGCGATGAATACGCCGCGCAGCTGGCGGCGTTCTCGGACGAGTACGCGGAGATCAAGCGGCTGCGCGCTGTGCTCGATGGGCGAGAGGCTCGCCTCCTCGCCCGTTCCGCCGCCTACGCCGACGCGCTCGCGGACGCGACAATCCCAGCGATCTTCCCGCCGGCGGAGCGTCGGGCACTGTCTCGCCGCTCCACCTGCGCGGCCCTCGCGATGGCGACCCACACGACCGAACAGTCGGTTCAGCGCGCGACGAACGACGCCGAGGCGCTCGTCAATCACGCCCCGTCCGTCCTCGCATCGCTCGAGGCGGGTCGTATCTCGGCTCGGCATGCGAAGACGATCACCGACCAACTCCGCGACGTCCCCACCGAAGGTCGCGCGGTGTTCCTGGCGAAGGTGCTCCCGGTTGCCGAGCAGACCACCGACGCAGAACTCCGGCACCGCGCCCGCGTCCTGCGCGAACGGCTCCACCCGGAATCGATCACCGCACGCGCCAAGCGTTCAGAGGCCGACCGCCGCGTCGAGTTCGAACCCGCAGCCGACGGCATGGCCTGGGTGCACCTCTTCACCACAGCGCCGATCGCGCAAGGCATCATCGAGCGCGTCGAAGCAGCGGCCTCGGAATCTCGCGCAGCTGGCGACACCCGGACGTGCGCTCAGCTGCAGGCGGACGCCCTCGCAGCGCTCGCACTCACTGGAGTCACGCCGGACGATGTCATGTCGAGCCCGGTGCTTCCGCACCCGATCGAAGTGCAGGAGCACATCAAGCCCACGGTACAGATCACCGTCCCTGCTTTGAGCATGGCCGGTGTGAGCGACGCTCCGGCCATGCTGGACGGGTACGGGCCGATCGACCCGGAGACCGCCGCGCGTATCGCGGTGAACGCCCCCAGCTTCACCCGGATCCTCGTCCAGCCAGAGACGGGTGCGGTGCTCTCCGTCGGGCGGGGCCAGTACCGCGTTCCCGCCGATCTGCAGCGCGCGGTGCGGCTGCGGGACGGCACCTGTCGGGCACCCGGCTGCGGGAGACGCGCCCGGGCGTGCGATCTCGATCATTCGGTCGCCTGGGAGGACGGCGGGACGACAGATGTCGGGAACCTCGCCTGTCTCTGTCGACATCACCACCGGATGAAGCACCTCCCTGGATGGAACCTCGAACACGGGCCCGGTGGGGTGCTCGAGTGGACGACGCCCGACGGAAAGCAGTATCGGACTGAACCGGACCCTGCGCCGTTCTGACCCTCGCCGGTCCCTGAGCCTGTCGAAGGGTCGGCGGGTTCCTCGTGGGCACTTCGACAAGCTCAGTGACCGGGAGGGGTGTGCCCGGAACGGCGCGGTGTCCTCGTGGGCACTTCGACGAGCTCAGTGATCGGGAAGGGTGTGCCCGCGGAGCCGCTGGTGCGCTCGGGGTCGGACCGTCCTGCGTCCACCCCTCACCGCCGACTGCTCGGTAGCCTGGGCGGATGACCGGACCGACCGACGCATCCCCGGAGTTCGAACGCATCTCGGACGGCCTGCGGATCCTCGATGCGATCGTCGGCCTCACGCCCCGTGAAGCCGCGACCCACCCGTCGCTGTGGCCGCTGCTCGGCGTCCCGGCCATCGACAGAGGCGCGCTCGTGATCTTCCCCCTGGCCGTGGCCGCCTGCAGCCCGACGGACCGATCAGGGCTCGAGCGGCTCCGCGAAGTCCGTGCGGCACTGCAGCAGGACTGCATCCACCTCTTCGGCGGAGACCACATCCACCGGGAGACCGTGCTCGACCCGGACGAGGACCCGTACGGGCGGCGTCTCGCCGAAGTCGGAGCGCACACGGCGACGGCGCGCGGGGTGGTGGTGTGGCGTGTCCGCGATCGTGGCGCGGCACTCGTCCTCGCGGTCGACGAGGAGCGCGGGCAGGCGACGCTGGCCTTCCACCTGGTGCCGAAGGACTGGATCTGGAACTGGCCTCCGACGCCCACGACGAAGCGCGAAGCGTCCCGTCGTCGGACCGCGGTGAAGGAACAGGCGGCCGTCGACGTCGTCTGGTCCTGGCCTGCGGCCGACCTGGCTCAGGTTCGCTGAACGGAGGGCCCGCCGGATTCGTCCGAGGGTGTCGACCCGTTGAGCGCCGCAGCACGTTCGGTGTCCGCGGTGCGCGCGGCGAAGAGCGCGAGTGCCGCGACGAGACCGGCCACCAGTGCGAGGATCGGTGGGAACCAGAACAGCAGGTCCTCGACCTCGCCGGCGCGGATCATCATGCAGACGAGCGCCACCGTCGCGAAGAACGCGGTCCCGCCCGAGACCTGCATGGCGCGGGTGCGCGCTGCACCGTGGTCGCGTCGCCCGATCGACCACTGCATGAGGACGTTGAGGAACGCCAGGCTGTAGCAGACCGCCACGACGGGGAGCCCCGTCTCAGCCGGGAAGATGAACGCGCCCCGGTCACCCGAGTCGCCGGTACCGCGCGTCTCCGCACGCGAGAAGGTGAAGGGCGACATCCAGAGCCAGCCTGCTCCGGTCACGAGCCACATGACGCCGGTCACCGTGCCGACGACGCCGATGCGCCGATAGCTCTCGCCCAGGGTCCGCAGCTCCTCCCGCTTCACGACTGGTCCGCCGTCTGCGCGTCCGTCGCGACCGCTGATCGACCCGGGCGCGGGTCGTCGCCTCCGAAGGCGACGACGCGGTCCCACAACCAGTCGGTGAGGCTCGCGGCCACCTCTTCGTCGTCACGTCCGGCGGCACGACGGACGAGCCGTCCACCGGAACCCTCGATGAGGTAGGCGCCCGCGTCGTCGGTGAAGAGCTGCGTGTAATAGTCGCGCTCGGCATCCCACTGCGGCCACGCCGACGGGTCCTGCTCGATCGCCTCGTCCATCTCGCCGATCTCGGCGCCGCTCATGAGACGGAAGGGGCTGCCGTCGCCCCAGCGCCCGCCGGTGCCGGGGAGCTGCCCGTCGTGCCAGGCGAGCACCTTGTCGTCACCGCCGCTCGCGCTCGCGGCATCGGGGTCGAGTGGTGGGCGCAGCGAGGCCGCCAGCTCCTCCGGGAGCAGCGGGTCCAGAGCGGCCAACGCCTCACGGAGCCCGGCTTCGAACACCTTGTCGCGGAGGATCCGCCAGGCGATCTCGCCCATGCCGGCCCGGCGCAGGTCGTCCATCGTCCCGACACCACGCTCGATGGGATCGAGGAACGCTCGCGCGACGATCATCCCGCCCTGGGCGACCTCGTCCGTCGGGTCCTCACGCAGGACCCGGGCCAGGAGTTCCAGGGCCTCCTGCGGACGGTAGTCGTAGAGGTAGGCGAAGGCCAGTGCCGTCGAGAGCGTCGTCTCGCTCGGATCCGCCTCGATCGCCTGCTGCGCGGCGACGAGGAACCGGCCAGGTGGGGTGCCCGTCGACAGGAAGTGCACGGCTCGGAGTCCGAGCGCGCCGGCGTGGGCCTCCGGGGCGGTCCGGCCAGCCAGCTCGACCGCGTCGTCGATGAGTGCCCACCCTCGCTGGGGATCGGCCGCCATCGCGACGGCGGCCGCGTGGTCCATGTGGTCGAACCAGTCCGCCTCCGGGTCCTCGCGGAGGACGAGCTCGCCGAGTCGCATCGCCTCCGCGAAGTCGCCCTCGGACCCTTCGAGATCGCGCAGGCGACGCAGCGCACCGAGGAACTGTCGGTCGCGTCGACCGAGCAACTCCTGGAGGAGGCGTCTGGCCTCATCGACGTCGCCGCACGCCTGCCGGTGCATGGAGAGCAGGATGATCATCCCGGTGAACTGCGGCGCCCGGGCGAGGACACTCATCGCCAGCTCGGGGATCCGCGGGTGTTCGGGCTGGAAGTCGTAGAGCTCCCAGGCGAGGTCGCGGTCGTGTTCGATGGCCTCGCGTTCGGCGCCGACAGGGTCGCTCATCGGAGCCCGTGCTGCACGCGGTACGCCCGGAGCTGGGCGAAGGTGCCGTCGTCGACGCCGTATTCGAGCACCGGTGCGACCTGGTCGAACCATGATGCCGTCGAGGGGATGAGCCCGGCGGCGGCATCGAGCAAGGCCTGCGTCGTGACCGGCACGATCGCCCCCGCCTGCATCGACGCCGTGAGCGACTGCTGCAGTGCGACCCGCGACACCTGTGCGATGTCGGCCCCGGAGAAGCCCTCGGTCGCTGCGGCCACGGCGATGACGTCGACACCGTCGGCCGGCTTGCCTTCGAGGTCACCCTGCAGGATCGCAGCGCGCGCGACCGCGTCCGGAGGCAGGACGAGGACCGTCTTGTCGATGCGGCCCGGACGCCGCAACGCCGGATCGATGTCCCACGGGCGGTTGGTCGCGGCGAGGAAGTAGACGCCGTCGTTCTCGTCCGCCACCCCGTCGAGCTCCTCGAGGAGCTGCGTCACGATCGTGCGCATCGACTGCGATCCGCCCCCGGACGTGCGGCGGCCACCGAGTGCGTCGAACTCGTCGAAGAAGATGACGCACGGAGCGGCGGCCCGAGCATCGTGGAAGACGCTCTGGATCGCCTTCTCGCTGTCGCCCAGCCACTTGCTCAGCAGGTCGGCGAGGGTGACGTGGATGAAGGACGCCCCGAGGTCGCCCGCGATCGCTTTGGCGATGAACGTCTTCCCGCAGCCGGGAGGGCCGTACATGAGCAGTGAACCGCCGGGCTTCTGCCCGAACGCGGCGGCGAGCTCCGGGTTGCGGAGTGGTGCGAGGAACGTCGAGTCGAGGTGCTGCTTCACATCGGCGAGTCCCGCCACGTCCGCGAGCGTGACGGCTGGTCGTTCCGCGTCCCAGAGACTGGGCTGGTCGATCGGCATGGTGGCGGTTTCGGCTACCGACGGGGCGGGGACCGCTGAGCGGTCGGGCTCGGTCGAGGTGTCCGCCGCCGGCCCCCGGAGTCGCGCCGCCATCACGCGGGCGCGCAGCAGCCGGACCCGCGCCGGGTCGCCGCCGAGTCGCTCGAAGGTCGTCACCTCCTGCGCCGCGCGATCGACGTCGTGCTGCAGCAGCAGGGTGACGAAGTCCTCGCGGAGCGCTGCGTTCTGCGGATCCTGCGCGACCTCCGCCGCGATCACCTCGAGGAAGTCCTCGTCCTGCGTCATGTCGTCCCCCCCGGTCGATGTGCGATTCCGACCATCCTGCCAGCGCCAGAGCGATGGGTGACAGGTGTCCGCCAGCATTGGTCGCGCGCCGGGATGGGCAGTGCTCCCCATCCCCCTGACCGGCTGGTGTAGCGTCGAACGCGGGGCTGAACCTGAAGGTCGCTTGAGGTCGGATCCCGGAAGGGCAGGTGAGGCGGCGTGCACAGTCCGGACGAGTTGCTCAGTGTCGGTGAGATGAGTCGTCGCACCGGCGTCGCGGTGTCGGCGCTGCACTACTACGAGCGGCTCGGCCTCATCGGGTCGGAGCGGACCGCCGGCAACCAGCGGCGATACCCCCGGCACATGCTGCGCCGCGTCGCGCTCATCTCGGTCGCGAAGCGCCTCGGCATCCCGCTCGAAGACGTGGCGGAGGCGTTCGCCGACGTGCCACTCTCCAGCACCCCGAGTCACGAGGACTGGCAGCGTGCCTCCCGCCGCTGGCAGAAGGTCCTCGAGCAGCGTCGGCGCGGGATCGAGCAACTCGAACGCGAGCTCACCGGCTGCATCGGCTGTGGCTGCCTCTCGATGAAGGCGTGCACGCTCCTCAACCCCGACGACGAGCTCGGCGACACCGGCACCGGCGCCAGGCGCATCCCGGTCTGAGCGCACTGCCTGCCCGGTGTTCAGCCGTCGCGGCGTTGTCCGAAGACGGCGGGATCGACCGGGCGCAGCCGTTTCGGCAGCCCCTCGACGACGAGCAGGTACGACTCCGTGACGAGGTCGTCGACGAACGCCGGTTCGAGCTCGCCGTCCGGCTTGAGTGAGATCCAGTGCCGTTTGTTCATGTGATAGCCGGGGATGATGTCGGGGAAGGCCTCGCGCAGGCTCTGGCTGTCCTCGGGCCTCGCCTTCAGGGTGACGATGGGTTCGCCCGTCGCCCCCGTCTGCAGCATGAAGACCTTGCCGCGCACCTTGTAGACGTCCCACTCCTCGCCGAACGGATGCGTCAGCTCCGCACCGGGGAGTTCGTCGGCGCGGCGTGCCGCGCGGTCCTGCAACTCCGAGCCGTGCATCGTGGTCCTCCTCGGAGTCGGCGTCAGCCCTGGTCGCTCGTGGGCCGGAGCCCCGCCAGGTTCTGCAGTGGGCACCAGGCGCCGAGGCGCGGGTAGTCGATGGTCACGCCGACGACCCCGTGCTCGCCGAACGACCGGACCCAGTCGATCGCCGCAGGCATCGGGACCGCGAGCAGCGACACCGTGGCGTCCGGCGGAACCAGGCCGTTCGCGTACGCGGCCTCCTGCGCTCGCGTCCCGCTGCTGTAGATGCCGACCAGGTTCCCCGGTTGCGCTGCGAGCGCGTACGGCCGCGGGTTGTCCTCCGGACCACGGTTGATGAAGACCCACCGGTCGAGTGCGGCGACCGCCCGCCAGAGTCGGATCTGTGCGTCGATGTCGTCCGGCGCCGCCCGGCAGGCCTCGTTCAGTGCGTCGAGTTCGGCCAGGACCTCGGGAGCGGGTTCGAGGGTGCGGCCCTGGTTCGGCTGCTCCGGGGCGTCGGTCTGCTCATCGACCGGGCTGTCGTCGTTCGGGCTGCCGTCGCGGCGGAACGGGTTCTTCATGGTCACTTCCTCGTGGCTCGGGATCCGGGTTCGGGGACGTGACCAACGCTATCGCAGGGGTCCGACGGGGAGCCGGAGGTTCAGAACGCACTCCCGAAGGCGAGGGCCTCCGCCGCTGCCTGCGCCGGCGAGCCGAAGAACGCCGGGCCGTGCCCGGGCAGCACGATGGAGGCCGGGAGCCCGGCCAGCGTGGTCAACGACTGGCGGGCACGCTGCAGGTCGCCGTGGAACATCTCGGGGAGCAACTGCGGGCCGTCGTGGGGGCTGGTGGGGTGGGCGGTGACGAGTGCGTCGCCCGCGACGAGGACACCGTGCTCGACGAGGAGGAATCCGAGGTGCCCGCGCGTGTGGCCGGGGAGGGGGAGCGGGCGGACCGCGACCCCGAGGGTCGCCCGGAGCTCGGGCACGTCCTCGATCGCGGTGACCGACGTCGGCGGCACGACCTCGAGCCCGCCGGCCTCGACGGCGTGGCTGACCCAGGTGGCGACCCCGGGACGTTCCAGATGGGGCTGGACGTCGGCGAGCCCGACCTGCTCGAGCACCTCCCGGCGGACGTTGGGGATCTCGTCGCGGGACGCGAGGATGTCACACTCCGCCAACCCGGCGATGAAGGTCGCGTTCCCGATGTGGTCGCTGTGTCCGTGGGTGAGGAGGATCGCCTGCACGTCCTCGACCGCGTAGCCGAGCGCGCCGAGGGTCGCGGTGACGGCCGCGCCATCGCCGGGGTAGCCGGTGTCGATGAGGACCGGCCCGAGGTCACCCTCGACGATGATCCAGTTGACGGACGGGCCCTGCACGAGGTGTACCCGATCCGCGACCGTGGTGCTGCGGGTGGTGCCGTTCGGCACGGCGTCGAGGTGCGCGGGGTCGCTCTGGGACATGGGCGTCCTTCCGATTGCGGAGACGGGGTTCGGGGTGGGTCAGTACTCGGGGGAGTGGTCAGTGCTCGGCCGGCTCGGCGACGAGCTCATGAGCGGCCGCTGCGGCGGTCGTCGTGGCTGCAGCGCCGGCGGGATCGACGGTCGCGAGGATCGGCCGGATCAGGGTGATCAGTCGCTCGCTGAGCTCGGCCGCATCGTCGTCGCCCACCGTCGTGGTGACGAGTCCGAAGCAGGCGTCGAGCAGGACGTCTGCGACGCCGTCGAGGTCTGGGAGGTCGAGATCGTGCGCTGCGGCCTCCATGCGGAGGTTCGTGCGGGTGTAGGCGCGCCAGTCGAACACCGTGTAGACCGGGTCGTCCATCCGGGGCAGTTCGTGCAGGAGCCGGATGGCGCCCATCGCGATGGGGGATCGCTGCGCTTCCTGCGCGGAGGCGAGGATCATCGTCACCCAGCGGAGCGCGCCGTAGGGCACGCCGATCCGTGCGTCCGCCGCCTGCCACCGTTCGTCCTGCTCCGCGATCACCGCGTGCGCGAGGCTTCGCTTCGACGGGAACAGGTGGTACCCGATGACCGACTTCGGCTTACCCATGACGGACGCGATGCCGGAGAACGAGGTCCCGGCGTAGCCGTTCCGGCCGAACTCGAGTCCGGCGGCGTCGATGATCTCATCGCGGACCTGGTTCATCGCGTACTGGCGCAGACCGCTCACGAGCGCTCCTTCGAGGTGGAGGGCCCGTCGATCGGGCCGCTAGACGATCGTCTGAGTCAGACGCTCGTCTAGCTTAGACGAGCGTCTGTGAGGAAGCTGGGACCTGGGCAACGGCCCTGATCCAACCTCTCCGACACGTGTTGTCTAGGGGGCCTAGACATTGACGACATAGCCCCCTAAACTACCGCGATGGTCAGCCCGATGAACATCACAGCGACGGCGCACAAGTGGGAACACGGTTGGGAACTCCACCTCGATGGTGAGCCGGTCAGCCAGGTCGCAACGCTCGACAAGGCCGAGCGGCAGGTCCGCGACTATCTCGACACCGACGACCCCGACGTCGATCACAGCGGGTGGTTGGTGACCGTGATTCCTGAAATCGGTGCCCTCTATGACGAGGTCGTCGCTGCGCGTTCCGCTACCGAAGAGGCGACGGCAGCGTCCGCCGCGGCGGCAGCCCGCGCACGTGCAGCGGCTCGGCATCTTCGCGAAGCGGGATTCTCCGTGACGGACTCCGCCGCGATCCTCGGCGTCTCGCGAGGCCGCGTGTCTCAGCTCGTCGCACGCTGATCGGCCCGCTATCGGAAGCGCTGAGACGATCATCGATTCGAGCACTTGCGCCCGATACATTGGAGCATCGATTCCCCCGCCGACTGGAAGGCAACAGCGTATGCGCGTCACCCCTCGTGTCTGGATCGGCCTGGCGATCTACGTCGGCTACGTCGCCGTCATCTTCGTCGTGTCGAAGCTCAGCGGGGTGGCGTACACCGAGATCGGGACGTCCGCGGAGTTCACCTGGCGAGGTGCGGTCCTCGACCTCGCGGTCGGAGCGGTGCTGCTGGCCATCACCACCTGGCTGTTGGGATGGTGGAGGCCTGCTCTGTTCGAGCGGAGACGCTCCCACCACAAGTGGCCGATCTTCGTTCCCGCGCTCATGCTGGTCGTCGCCGTCGCGAACCTGGTCAACACCGACTGGTCGAAGTTCGACCCGTCGTTCCTCCTCTCCCTGCTCGCGCTGGGCCTGGCGGTCGGGTTCTGCGAGGAGCTGATGTCACGCGGCCTGCTGCTGACGGCGTTCCGCTCACGCCTCTCCGAAGTCTGGGTGTGGTTGCTGACCTCCCTGCTCTTCGGAGCCATGCATCTCGTCAATGCAGCGCTCGGCGCTCCGTTCCTCAACACGCTCGGACAAGTGGTCCTCGCCGCGATGTCGGGCACCTGCTTCTACATCGTGCGGCGGGTGACCGGCTCCCTCGTCTGGGCGATGGCATTGCACGGCATCTGGGACGTCGCCGCGTTCTCGGTGGGCTTCGCCCCGCTCGGCACGCCCTGGGCGGCCTACCTGACGCCGGTCATCGGTATCCTCGCCGTCGCGGTCGTGTACTGGGTGATCACGGGGACAGACGAGCGGCAGGTCGGATCCCGAACGGGCGCGACACCCGCCCTGAGCTGACACTCAGGCCGGGAGTGGCTCGATGAGGTGCGGGCCCGTGTTGCGGACGTTGTTCACATCGCGCGTGACCTCGTAGTGGGTGAGATCGTGAGCGACAGCGAAGGACTCCCGGTCGAGCAGCTGCAACAGCTGGTCGGTGTCGAGGTGGTCTCCGAGCCAGTCGTCGTAGCCGTCGGGGGTGAGGCAGGCCGGCATGCGGTCGTGGACAGGGATGCGACGCTCGCGCGTGCCATGGGCTGGAAGGCGAGGCCCAACCTCGAGTTGGAGGTGATTGATGCTGCGAGTTCCTGCGACAGAACCGCCGGTCTTCGGTATGCGTAAATGAGCGAGCCGTGACCCCGCTCGAGTTCGTGGTCTGCCGCCTTCTCCATTGCGGCGCGCATGCGAACAGCACTGGCAGAACATCCGTCGGCGGAACTCGCGGCAAAGTAACAAGCACTCAAGGAGGGCCGAGAGGCGCTTTTCCCCTATGAATTGGGATGCGCTCTTGCGTAAGGTGACCATTAGCGGCGGCGAACGGTGTAGGCCTGACCGAATCGATCCGCTCAGTTCCGCGCGTTAGAAAGTTGAGTATCTCATGAACGACGAGTCGCCGAGACGCACGGAGGGAATTAGTGTCTTCCTTGACGAATCCGGAACTCACCATGGGGCAGAAGTGGTGCTCGCCGGAGCGGTAGTGACTCCACACGCAGCGCTGATGGAGGCGCAAGTAGTCGCTGCGGCTCACGATGCAATCGCGGATCCGGCACTGTGGCCGACCTTCGAGAAAATGACGGCATTTGAACGCTCGGGATTTCACTACTCTGCGGATCAGCCATCCACCAGGGATCAGTTTCTTCTCGCAATGCGACGCATGGACTATCGCGCGCACGTTGCGTTCTCACGACATGCCAGTGGCGTCGAGGGAGTTGAGCTCTTAGTGAATATGTACTACACCCTAGTACGAAATATACTACTCCGATATCGTACGGAGGTGATCGTGTTCGCCTTTGAAGAGGAGTCGCGGATGAACAGTCTGTACTCTCGAATCGTTGGAGCAGCCCGAGACGATGTGGCCAATACGCTGGGTTTACGCGTGGATGCGACGGCAGTCCGAGCGAACAAGCGGGCGCCTATCCTCGGCGTTGTTGACTACGTTCTGGCGGTAGCTGGTCACGCTCTGGCAACTCAACCTAAAGCGTATGAGGTCGGGCGCTTCAATCGAGGCCTTCCCGCTCACCTGGCCCACTTGATCGATTTCGACAGAGCTGTGCATCGTTCTTCTCGGAAGGGGATAGAGTTGCTCTGAAGTCCGGGGGGTCGATATTTGGGGCGCGAGTCGCGTTCGAGATCTTGCGATCTTCTACTAGTTAGGCATAGATGACTCCCCGGACCTCTCCAGCATCCACATTGCGATCGCCGCGACACCTCGAGTTGTATCTGGGCGCACCGCTCTCGGCCCTAGAGGCAATCGCAGCAGATCTTGCCGCGGGGGTGGGTGTGGAAGTGGTAACACTCAGGTCCAAGGGCAAGGCGCGTGAGATCACCTGTCCCACAGATGAGACAGTGCGCAATGTTCATCGTCGGATTCTCTCTATGATGACGCCGGTTCAGATGGATCTACCGGACATGGTCACGGGCTATGTGAGGGGCCGATCGTCGGTATCGAACGCTCAGGCGCACGCTGGCGGAGCATTTCTCCAGAAGTTCGACTTGCGCGATTTCTTTCATCACATTAGTTCTGATGCAGTGGCCACGGGCCTGCGCGACGTGGGCTTTCAAGCTGAAGTTGCCGCGCTGTTGGCGGGACTCACTACATGCCGAGGCCTGTTGCCAGCTGGCTTCTCAACCTCCCCGGCGATGGCGAACCTGGCTTGCCGGGCGCTCGACGAAGATATCGCGGCGTTGGCCGATTCGTTGGGGCTCATCGTAACCCGGTATGCCGATGACCTGACTTTCTCTGGCGCCCAGTTCTTCGACGTCAGAAGTGATATCGGTGTGATGGTCAAAGCGCACAGTCACGTCCTGAATGAAGAAAAGACCCGCACGCTGAAGCGGGGTCAGCCAATGTATGTCACGGGGTTGTCGGTCTCGGAGAACGACCGCCCACGACTTCCTCGCCCGTTCAAACGTAAGCTCCGTCAGGAGCTCCACTACATCTCGGTCTTCGGGCTCGCCGAGCATGCAGACCGGCACGGGGTCAAGGTCGAGGGGTTGCGATTTCGCCTGGGTGGACAACTTGCGTACGCAAGTGCGGTGGAGCCTGATCTTGTCAAGTACTTCGAGGCGCACTTTCCTGCCGCCTACAGGGATGTTGCCCGCGCTCGGTCACCAATAAGTGACGATAAGCGGCGCACCCGTCTGGCTCAGCTCGCTGCTCGCGTCGCAGCTCGGTCAGACCCTCTCGCGGAGATGTACGAGCCCACTGTCACGATTGCCGCGCTCTAATGGTTGGCTGATCGGATTCGAGGTGGGCTGTGTGTGCGTGTGCACAACGTCAACGAGTATTGACTAATTTCGCCGATCGTCAACGACTCGGCTCTTGAGCGTCGTTCGCTTGCCGATGTTGCGTTACGGGGCACCTGGTCCTGTCGACCCGGAAGCAAGCTTGGATCTCGACCCCGGCGTCGCGGGTGACCGTGTGTGATTCGTTTTGAAGTCCAACGGGGATGTCGTTGTTTGGCGGCGCCACTTGCGACGTATCAACCGCCCTGCAGAGGGTGGGCCAACCTTTCATCTGCGTGGCGCCTTTGGATTGATCGAAGGCTGCGAATTTGCGCTCAACAAGAACACTGACAACGATCTCGGCGCAGTCCTTGCCTTCGCGTTCTCCGTGCCGTCCTGTTCCAGGCTCAAGGATTGGACAATCCAAGTCAGTCGGCTGCCTGGCGTTGTGCCGTAGACAGGCGTCCCGCCCCCGAGCCCCTGAATTGAATAGTGCTTGGCCAGCGAGCTTCGGGGGTATCCTCGCTCAACCTATCGGAGTGGCTCGATGAGGTGCGGGCCCGTGTTGCGGACGTTGTTCACATCGCGCGTGACCTCGTAGTGGGTGAGATCGTGAGCGACAGCGAAGGACTCCCGGTCGAGCAGCTGCAACAGCTGGTCGGTGTCGAGGTGGTCTCCGAGCCAGTCGTCGTAGCCGTCGGGGGTGAGGCAGGCCGGCATGCGGTCGTGGACCTCGCCCGGTGAGACGTGCGCGTCCCGTGTGATGATCGCCATCGACAGACGCCACTTGTCCGGATCGTCCTCCGGCTTGCCCGGGTCGGGCCAGGCGCTGATGATGCCCGCCATCGCGAGCTCGGCCTCGGGGTCGTGGATGAAGTGGGGTTGCTTGCCGGTCTCGGTGACCACCCACTCGTAATAGCCGGTCGCCGGCTTATCCGGTGTTCACGAAGGCTCGTCTTCAACGGCTTCAACAGAGGCACGTGCGGGTTGCTCGCTCTTGAAGACAAAACTATCTGGTAGTTGGCGACGAACAAAGACGTGGCGTTGGGTTCGAACGCTCATGTAGTTTGGCGATCAAAATCAGCCGGGCGATCGAAGGAGACCGCGTGATTCGGGTGCAAACGGTCCGTGTCGACGGCGAAGAGACGACTTGGACGGTTCTCGGCGAGGACCACCTACCGTTCGAGCCTGCGGAGCTGTATCTGGAGCACCTACGGCAGACCCAGAGCTCACCCAACACGATTCGCTCATACGCGCGGGCTCTGCAGCTCTGGCTCGTCTATCTCCATGGCCGGGATCGCGAATGGGACGCGTACCAGCTCGAGGACCTGACCGGATTCGTGGCTTGGATGCGCTCGGGCCTCCCTCCAGGAGTCGCCCCTCTCCATGGCACCCCGTCCCGGGTTTCTGATTCGACGGCCGCGCTGAGGCTGCAGGGCGTGCGTTCGTTCTACGTTTTTCACGAGTGGCGCGGCATGCGATTCGACCCGCAACTGTTCTCGTTCCGAGATGCGCGCAGTCCGTATGCTCCAATGCTGGCTCACCTTCGGTCGAGGCGCGCCGGCGGTGCCGTGACGGTGAAGGTCACACGACGCCGCGTGAACGCCCCGGTACTGACTCCCGCGCAGATCGACGCGATAAAGAACGCGTGCGGTCGATTCAACGCAGAGACCGGAACCTGGACCGGTTCAGTTAGAGATCGGTTCTTTTTCGCACTGTTGGAAGAGACTGGTCTGCGCATGGGCGAAGCGCTGTCGCTGCAGCACCGGGACTGGCATAGCGGAAGCGGCGCCAGTCCCTTCATCGAGGTGGTGCCCCGGGCCCATCCGCATGGCGCGAGGGTGAAGGGTGGGCACTACCGAAAGATATACATCTCGGATGATCTGGACTCCCTGTACGCCGAGTACCTCTGGCAGGTGTGTGATCTAGGAATCGACCTCATCGTCGACGACCTGGACTCCAGCTACGTGTTCGTCAACCTCCGCGGGGGTGAGCGGTTCGCGCCCATTCGCCCGGAAACGATTTACAAGTTGGTGGAGCGAATACGCCGACATCTCGGAGATCAGGTGCCTGCCCGCTGGTCTCCGCACTGGTTTCGCCACAGTCACGCCACAGCGATGCTCCTCGCGGGGCGCCCGATCCATGTGGTGAGTCGACGTCTCGGTCACTCCGACATTCAAACAACCCTGAACACCTACGCCTGGGTGACTGAGGACGATGAGCTTCGAGCTCTGGCGGACTGGCGAGGCAGCACAAGTGGATGGAGAGACGATGAAAAATAGGGACGCCGAGCTCTTCGATTTGCTTCATGCGCAGCAAGCCGCCGTTCATTCGCCGGAACGGACCCTTGAGCTGCTGGAGTCAGTGCCACCAGAGCTTCGCATGTTGAGTTTCACCAGGCGCTCAATCCCGGAGGAGTACCTGCCATCCTTCGGTTATTACCACGACAAGATTGGAGATCTTCACCTGGGCAACCTCCCGGAGGGTCTGCAGACGGAGTTCATCTACGTAATTTGGCGGATCATCGAGGAGGGTGGGCGTGTCCCGATCGGGCCAATGGGATCGATGATCCGGGAGCTTGCCTGTGCGATCGAGCTGCTGAGAGAAAGTGGGCGAGATGCCAACAGCCTGATGGACCACTCGCCAGAGACGTGGTGCAAAGCTATGTCATCCACATGGATTCGACGCAACAACAGACTGCCCAGCCCGACCACGTTTCGCACGATATTCGCACCGATGTCTCGCGCCTGGAAGATCCTCTGGTTCGCATATGACACCTCTAGCTGGTGGGAGCGCGAAGTCTGGAGCATGGACATGGACCCACGCATCCCCAGGCGGGCTCAGGAATCGCTCAAGCAGGTGAGCATGCACTGGCACACCGTCAGCACACCGTGGCTGCGCAAAGCGGCCATGTTCTACATGAAGACCGAACTTGAAGCGCAGCGCGTTGCGTGGAGCACGGCTCTCACTCGGCTCGCCTCGTTCGTCACGTTCGACCGTTTCGTCGTGACGCAGGGGCTTCGGTCACCGCGGCTTACGGACGACCCGGGTGAGGTCCGCGCGCTCATGCTCACGTTCCTCACTGAACTGCGGATTGAGGAGAAAGTCAGCTCGACCCGCGGCCCGGGTCAACGGAAACACTCAACGATCACCTCGATCACGAGCACCATACGGAACTTCTATGTGTTCGCGCACGACCACGGCGATACTCTGGCTCGCGCGGTCGATGATCCGAGATGGCGAGACTTGAGCCCAGAGTTCTTGCGTTTCTGGCGTCCAGGCGACCTGCCTCGCAAGCGTAAGACCAGGTTCGATGAACGCCATCTCATCAGCGATGCGACTATGGCTGAGATAGCTGCGAAGTGTCATGAGCTGGGTGATGCTCGAGAAGACGGTGGACTCGCCGACCCACAAGCCATGCGGATCCTGCTCCTGATGATGGCCACCGGCCGAAGGATCAGTGAAATCTGCATGCTCGACGCGGAACCCTTGATCAACATCGAAAGAGGCTCAGACGGCAAGACGGAGGTAGCCAAGCTGCGTTACCAGCAGACGAAGATCGAAGGGGCTCCAGACACGATATTCGTGGACCACGAAGTGATCGGCGTCATTCGGGAACAGCAGGCCTGGCTCGCGGCTCGACGGCAAGCCAACGGAACCACGGGCGGTGCACCGTACTTGTTCGTGAGTCGCCACAACAACCGGCACGGCATGAAGCCCTATCTCAGTGGAGTGTTCCGCCACCAGGTCAGCAAACTTGCCAGCCGGGCCGGGCTCCTCGGAGAAGACGGCGAGCTCCTCCGAATCGCGGCAACTCACCGCTTTCGTCATACGAAGGCGACAAGCCTCATCAACGCAGGTGTTCCACTGCATGTCGTGCAGCGCTACCTAGGGCACACCACACCAGCGATGACAATGGTGTACGCACACACCCTGGATTCGACAGCGAAGGCGGAGTTCCTTCGTTACCAAAAAATCACGACGAGTGGGCGACACCCCGAGGTGTCCCCTGACGATCTGTACGACCTGATGGCGCTTGATGCCAGAACGGACCGAATCCTGCCGAACGGATGGTGCACGCTGCCACCAGCGAAGACCTGTGACAAAGGGAACGCGTGCCTCACCTGCAACATGTTCGTCACGGATGAACGATTTCTCGGCGTTCACGAGGGCGAAATTGTGGCTCTCGATGGGCTCATCGAGAGCCGGCAGCAAGCGCACAAGGAGCGCACCGGCGAGCGTATGACAGAGAATCACGTCTGGTTGACCCTTCGTCGTCGGGAGCAACAAGCGCTGACCACGATCGTCGAGACCATCAATGAGTCGAAAGCCGCGCGGTCTCTTGTAGTAGGACCGGGTGTCGAGGCTCGCCAGGATGCAGATCGTGCAGGGGCACCCAAGGCTCAGGAGGGTTGATGTGGGACGAGGCAATCCAGAGAACCTACGTCGGGCCGCACAAGCGAAACGCGAGGCAGCCCTTGCTCGTGCAGAGAACGGTCTGCGAGCGTCGATAAAGAGGGGCGAGCCGATCACCTTCGAAGGGGTGGCTGCGGCCGGCGGCGTCTCGAAGGACTTCCTTTATCGAACGACTGACCTTCGTTGTCGCATTGTCGAGCTTCGTGAGCAGCAGTCGAAGCGCGCGAGAACTCCCGACCGGCCCGTTCCAGAGGCACAGCGCGACACAAGCAGCGTGATTCGAACGCTCACGACGAAGCTGACTGAGGAACGTGCGCGGCACAGGGCTGAGGTCTCTGAGCTCAAGGCTGCCCTGGCTGCGGCGCACGGCAGGCTCCTCGAATTGAGCCGCGCACCCTCTGATCGGAACACGACGTAGCCGTCCTCCGATTCGAGTGGGTCTGCAACCTCGATCGTGTTTCACACGGTGAGAAAATCGAGCCGAACGTTGCACTGACACGGCCAAGTCGAGAAGCCGCTGCGAAGGTGTCGGCACCACCGGCAAGCGGAATCAAAAACCCGGCGAAAGGCCGCCAACCCGCGGTCGGTTATCGCGTGCCGAGATCAGGTACGTCGGCAGGGAGTAGAGCGCTAAGTTCCACGCCCAGAACCTGTGCGATCGCAAGGAGAGACCGCAAGGTTGGGTTGATCGGAGACCCAGGCCGCGACTCACCCTTCTCGTACTTCTGGTACGTGTAGCGAGTCAGACCCGCACGGTAGGCGACGGCTTCCTGGCTCAGCCCCGCGTCCCGACGTTGTCGGCGAAGGGCTGTGGCGACCCGCTGCGCATACGAGGCCCACTCCGCATCCACTTGTTCGCTCTGGGCCACGCCTCAAGCGTCGCGATTAGGTCTAGTGCGAGTGGCCTAGTCTGTATGGCATAATTTTCGACAGCCACACGAAACAATCGACCATCACCGGATCCCTCCACTCTGCACGTCGGCTGCCACCCTGCGGACGACGGTCGCACCACGGGGCGGGCTTGACGCGTGCGACCACGATTGTGATGTTCGCCGTGTCGCACAACTTCTCCTCGGTCTGGTGGCAGAGCGCGTCGTGCCCGCCGCCCGCTGCTTGGGCGTACGCATTCGAGCTGTTCACTGGGGATGACACCGCAGAGGAGTGGGCTCTCGCTGCAGCGATCTTCGTGGCCCAATATCGTCGGCGACATTCATGTGGACCAACCTTTCGTGAACTCTTTCTCCATCTCCTTCCAGATGAGTGCGGCGTTCCAGCCCCACTCCCGCTGGCATGGGACGAGGCCGATCGTCGGCGCGCTCTCGATGGATTTCGCAGACACGTCACGATCGACTGGCGCAGGCGCGGCTACATTGGCTTCGACAGGCACGTCACGCGAAGTCTTCGCGTCGGTCCTGAATTCCGTCAGCGTTCCAAGTTTCTGCGGCAAGCCCGAGTGGCCGACGCAACTCGTCAAGGCGACCTGGGTGCCTCGAGCCCGCTCCAGCCGGGGATCTGCGAGGAGTACGGACTCTCACACGACGTCGCAAGGCCGGCCCTGCAGGCGCCACTCAACGCCGGACAGGTGATGGCGCGATTGAACATCGGCTCCGCAATGCTGCAGCGCCTTCGAAAGAGCGGATACTTGCTCGGCTTCGAGGCCGACGGAGGCGTCTTCTACCCGATCTGGCAGTTTTCGGACGTGCCAGGACGCCCCGTCATACCCGGCATCAGTGCTGTCGTGGCGGCGATGCCGCCGAGTTGGACTCTGGCCAGCAGCTACGCGTTCATGAGCGCACGCCAGGGTGCTCTAGAAATGCACGGCGACAAGCTGGCGCCAGTGCAGTGGCTTGTTCGCGGCGGGGACCCCGAACGAGTGGCGAGCCTGCTGGCTGATCCAGCGTCCGAGATGATCGGTAGCCGACGCCCGTTCCGTGCAGAACATGCGACCAGTGTCCACTACAAGTCCGGCCGGTTCGGTGTGGAACAGGCCGACCATGCCGGAGAGCAATGAGCAAGATCGGACCCCGGACAGGCGTTGTATATGCGGTCGTGCACCTCATCGAGACCGCGCAGTCTCACGGCCGCGATTGGAAACTGGTTGCGGCTGTTCTCGCCGTACTCACAACATTTGTTGCGGAAACAACGCCCGAAGAGCTCGCTGTCCGACTGCCGCCCAAGCTGACGGGCGGCCATCCCGGGGCGGACGGCGCTCCCTCCGCCCGTAGCCGTCGAACCAGGAGTTTTCCGTTGTCGAAGCAGCAGAAAGATCGGCTCCGGGCGGTCATCGACTCCTTGAGTGACGACGAAGCAGCCCACTTCCTCGGCGTGGGCGTGCAGCAAGTTCGTCGCCGAGCATCCGCTGGACAGCTGTACGCCTTCACCGTGGGTGGCAAGAAGAGATACCCACTCTGGCAATTTGCGGATCGCTCTCGGACGCTGCCTGGGCTCCGCGAGACCATCCGAGCCATTCCCTCTTCTTGGTCTCCCGAGCGCGTACAGCGATTCATGACCCTCAAACAAGGCCCAAAGCTTGACGGTAAACGCGTCTCCCCCGTGACCTGGCTCCTACGCGGAGGCGACCCTGAACGACTCGCGAATATCCTCGCATCCAGCTCCGTCGGCTAGATCCACCGGCCGGTGCACGAACGCTGGTGAGCGCATGGGCACCGCGGTGCTGGAGCGCAACTCCACCGACCGCCCGTGGGGCTCTCGGTACTAGGGGGACGATCGCCACGACAACCAAGCACGTCAAGCGGTAGGTGCCTTCGTAGACCGCAGCGAGGAACGTTGCCTAGCGCAATCCGCCTCACTCCCAGAAACGCTCCCGGAGCGGGCTTCCGTCGGCGAACCTTGACATCGTCGCCGAGAAGCTCGCCATCCTCGCCGAAGTGATAACTGAGGCGGCACCGTCGGAGGAGCAACTGCGTTCCCCGATTGCAGTCGCGCAACGCCTTCGTGGCTCCTGGCCGGCATACCTGAAACGCCCTGAACTGACGTCTCGAGCACATGTTGCGTCTGAATAACGGTTGATCACGCCGAGCCCGTCGAAGGCGGCGTCGATAGCATGTCCTCGTGGAAGATGACCAGGAGCGCGGCCTCAAGCGAGTGCGGTTGAACGGAGCTCGCTTCGAAGGCGGTCGCTTACCCGTGGATTCTCTGGTGGAGCTTCAGAAGTACCAAGAGGTCGTGCGCATCGCAGCAGCGGCCGAGTGGCGACATGAACACCCCAACGAAGACCTACCGTTGGATTTCGAAAAGTCCGTCAGCCTGACGATCGAGGAGATCAGAGAGGGCAGCGCCGACGTCTTCCTGATATTTGAGCAGCACGAGACGTACGCTCGGTATCAGACCGAGGCACAGAACGCTGCTGACAGCATGATTGCCGCCGCTTACCGGGGGGAGGAAGTCTCGCCGATTCCGGCGTTGTCACCGCGACAGGACTTCGAGTTCCGGTCGGCGCTGGCGCAGTTTGGCCAAACGCTCGGGCCTGCCCAGTCCATCGAGTTCTTCTCAGACGGCCCAAAATCCGCTCCTGTGAGGATCACAGTCGAAACTCGCAAGGACGCTGTCGATCGACTTCTGACGGTCGACCGCTTCCTTCTTCCCCCGAATGAGGCTCCGCCGACACAGGATTTGAAGAAGGAAGAGCAGAGCCTTGTCGGTCACGTCACGGAGCTCAACGCTGACAACACGACGTACGTGCTTGTGTTGCCGGATGGGCGCCAGCTGAAAGGTTTCTATCGCGACCGGCCAGGCTTGCTCGAGGACCTCAAACTCGTACTTAATTCCGCGGCAGAGGGACCTCTGACTCGAATCACCGGTGAGCTGACATCACGCGAAGGCCAGCCCTGGCGCTTTTGGCACACTAGTTCGCTGGAGCAGATCCAGTTCGATGGTGCTGTCTGGGGGGCGCGGCTTGCAGAGCTTGCAGCCCTCGCTCCGCACTGGAACGGTGCCGCGGCGGCCCAGGTTTCGTCGGTCGCTCTGGAGGGCGCACAGATGGTCCTCCGGGAGGTGGACAAAGCCAACATCGCGCGGCCCGGCATCTTCCCAACAGAGGAGGGTGGTGTGCTGATCGAATGGTCGAGCCCGGCAGCTGTCCGTAGTGTCGAGGTTCTGCAGGACGGGACTTTTGAGACCTTCGAACTGGCCTCTCGTCAGAGCCACGGGGTGCATTCCACAACTTCGGATCTCAAAGAAGCCATTGCCTTCCTGAGGGCAGCCGAAGCATGATGGGACCGGACGTAGAGCTGCTCGAAGGCGAGCAGCTCATGGTCGATGCTCACGAACTCGCGTATCGACAAATCACTCCAAAGATGTACACCGACGACGGCAAGATCGCCAGCCACGTATTCGGTCCCAGTTCCTCGGACCAGGACAAGCCCTCCTATTCGCGTGCAAGTGTCGTGACCGCGCAGGAATCCAGAGACTGGCACAGCGCGAACGCATCAACACCCTCCGCAGGCGTGTGGGCAGTCTCTGTTGGCGAGGTGGTTGAGGCTAAGCGTCACGTGGTCGACGACTCCAAGACGCCGCTGGAAGTGTATGGAATTCGCGCCCCAGGCCACTGCTTTGTCGACTTCCGTGGACTGAACCGAGGCCAGAAAAAGGAGCTGCGAGCCTCGCTCCTCATGTGTGCACTCCGTCGTGGCGAGATCCCGACTGAAGAGCCTCTCGCCGATGGCCAGCTGTTCCTGTGACTGCGAGCGGCCTCGGTGTACTCAGCTCCTCAATGACGATCGACCTGGAGTGACCCAGGGGGATGCAAGACGCGTACGGATCGGGTCTCAGTAGGCTCTTGGGCAATACAAGCGACCTAATAGGCGGGTGAAGGGCGGGGAGCAACATGAGCGATGCTGCGACACAGTGGATGGTGGATCACCTGCAAAATCATCTCAACATCCTTGAGAACAGTGGATTCGACTACGCAACGCAAGTCGAGGGCATGGACGTCAGCCGCCGGATCATTGAACGAGTACTACCAGATGAGCCGTTCAATGTTGATGTGTACGACGAGGGATGGAAGTGGCAAGCTCGTACCTTTATCTCGAAGGCGCTTGGAGTACTGCGGAACCAGGCGGAATTGCTCGAATTCCTCGGCCCGGGCGGGCCTTCGATGCAAGCTGATCGGCTTCACCCGGTTGTCTGGGGGGCGGCCGCCGAACTGTGGAAGATTGAGCACTTCCGAGCGGCGGTCGCCCGCGCCGCGACATTCCTGAACGCACACATACAGGACAAGTCCACGCGAACCGACGTGTCGGACAAAGAACTCATGACACAGGTTTTCTCGGATCACGCTCCGAAGGCTGATCAACCTCGCTTGCGTTGGAGCGGCGCCGGGTCCCTCCAGACGCGGAAGGCGATGGGTTCAGGACTGCTGGCGTATGCCCAGGGCATCTCGCTCGCCATTCGGAATCCTGCAACACACGAGACCCAAGAAATGCCACGGCAAATGGCCTTCGAGCAGCTCACGGCGCTCAGCCTCTTGGCTCGCTGGGTCGATGAGTGCCAGCTCGCCCAAGCCGAGGATGGAGCGTAGCGCAAACTCATCTGCTCATGCGGAGTTCGGATTCGACACGGACACCGACAACAGTGCGAGGCCCGTCAATCGAGCCACACGGGCGCACGGCGTTCAAGGAGTACCGTGTCACGCCAACGTCCGGCGTAAGGTCCGTAACTCATGCGGGCGATCCGCTCGCGATGCCCGATAGTGCGAAAGCCGGCTCGTTCGTGCAGCACCAGGCTCGGGATGTTCTCGGGGAAGATGCTCGATTGGATTGTCCAGATCCCGGCGTCATCAGCGGCCGCGATGAATGCCGAGAGCAGCCGTGTTCCGACGCCGCGTCCTGCCGCAGCCGCGGCGACGTAGACCGAGTGCTCAATCACTCCACGGTAGACCTCGCGGGTCGAGACCGGCGATGCGGCGACCCATCCGATGACCGAGCCCAGCTCGTCGACGGCAACGAGTCGGCCGATGGTCAGCTTGCCTGCGTCGAACTGTTCCCAGCTCGGTGGTTCGGCCTCGAACGTGGCATTGCCGGTGGCGATGCCCTCGCGATAGATGGTCTCGACCGCAGCCCAGTCAGCGGCCTCGAGCGGACGGATAGTGGCGGCGCCGGTCACGGGCGGATGGCCTGGGAGGCGCGTTCGAGCCCGTCGGTGATGACGCGGAAGTACGCCCAGCGACCGCGCTGTTCGCGGGTGGCGAGTCCCGCGTCGACGAGGATCTTCATGTGGTGCGACACCGTGGGCTGCGAGAGTCCGACAGGCTCGGTGAGGTCGCAGATGCACGCCTCCCCGCCCTCGCTCGCCGCGATCAGAGACAGCAGCCGGACACGGGTCGGGTCGCCGAGCGCTTTGAAGGTGTGCGCGATCCGCTCGGCTTCGTCGAGCGCGAGCACCCCGCCGGTCACGGGGGTGCAGCACGCTGTGGCGTCGGCTTCCAGGAGGGGCAGTTCGATCGGCATGGACACATTCTGACACGTCGTATTGACATCTGTCGATGTATCGATCAGTCTCGTCGTATTGATTGTTGTCGATTGGAGTTGACGATGGCGAACGAGCTGCCCGTGATCGTGATCGGTGCAGGCCCGCAAGGTCTGGCTGCTGCAGCGCACCTGGTGGAGCGGGACGTTCCGGTGCTGGTGCTCGAGGCCGGGTCTTCGGCTGCTGCGGCGGTGTCGGAGTGGGGTCATGTGCGGTTGTTCTCCGATTGGTCCGAGCTGGTCGACGCGGCGTCCGCTCGGTTGCTCGCGCCGACCGGCTGGACCGCGCCGACGACGGGATACCCGACCGGCGCGCAGTGGATCAGTTCCTACCTCGCACCGCTCGCGGACGTCCTGGGGGAGCGGGTGCGGTTCGACGCTCGTGTGGTCGGAGTGTCTCGTCGTGGTCGCGATCGGCTCGTGGACGCGGGGCGTGCGGAGCAGCCGTTCACGGTGCACGTGGAGTCCGCGGACGGGACGGAATACCGCCTCGACGCGCGGGCGGTCATCGATGCCTCGGGCACCTGGTCGACGCCGAACCCAGCCGGGGCGGACGGTCTGCCGGCGCTCGGGGAGCGGGCCGCGTCCGAGACGCTCGGCTACCAGATCCCGGACTTCCGGAACCGGGCCGGCTTCGAGGGCAAGCACACCGTCGTCGTGGGATCCGGGCACTCCGCGGTCACCGCGGTCATCGCCCTCGCGCGGATCGTGCGCCGCAATCCCGACACCACGGTCACCTGGGTGCTGCGCCGCGGCACAGTTGGGAACACCTTCGGTGGCGGCGACGCTGACGAGCTGCCCGCCCGCGGCGCGCTCGGGTTGAAGGCGAAGGAACTCGTCGACGGTGGCCTCATCAGCCTCGTCACGGGCTTCCGGGTCGAGCGGGTGGCGCGTGACGGTGACCAGACCGTGTTGGTTTCGGAGGATGGCCGTGAGCTGCCCGCCGCGGATCGGGTGATCGTGCTGACCGGGTTCCGGCCTGATCTGTCGTTCCTGTCGGAGCTGCGGATCGAGCTGGATCCGACGCTCCAGGCTCCGGTGCGTATCGCGGCCGAGGTCGACCCAAACCTGCACTCCTGCGGATCAGTCGCCGCAACCGGCGCCAAGGATCTCGCGCAGCCGGAACCGGACTTCTACATCGTCGGCGCGAAGTCCTACGGGCGTGCGCCGACGTTCCTCGCGATGACCGGATACGAGCAGGTCCGCTCCGTCGTCGCAGCCCTGGCGGGCGACCAGGCTGCGGCCGAGCGGGTGGAGCTGGTCCTCCCGGACACCGGCGTGTGTGGCGGGGCCGGCCTGTTCGATGCCGCTGGTGCGTCGCTGGGTGGTTCGTGCTGCGCAGTGCCGGAACAGGCGCTGCAGATCGGTCGCGCACCAGCAAGCGTCTGACTGCTCGCTGCGGGAGCTACCGGGTGAGCAGCTCAGTGCGGATCTGCTCGGCCACGGCTTCCCGCAGTGGGCGCACGGCTTGGACGTCCCAGGCCTCGGGGTTTGGGAACGACCAGGCCAAGACCTCGCCGCGCGGGGTGGCCGGCAGGGTCAGGCCGGGCTTCATGAGCACCACGACGTCGGCCTGATCCAGGTCGGCGGCAGTGACCGCCCGTGGCACTCGGTCGGTGATGTCGAGGCCGAGCTCAGCGACGGTCGCGGCGACCGCAGGGTTCACGGCATCCGATGGGGCGAGGCCTGCTGAGGTGGCGGTGAAGCGGTCTCCGGCGAAGTGTTCGAGGAGGGCCGCGCCGAGTTGGGAGCGGCCGGCGTTGTGCTGGCAGATGAACAGGATGACGGGCTTGGTCGTGGTCATGAGGGTGCTGGGTGCTTTCTGGTCAGGAGGCGAGCAGGCGGGGAGCGAGGTCCGCGATGCGACGCTCCAATTCGGTGTAGGCGGCGTCGAACGCGGCATCGGTCCCGACGCGCACCGGGTCGGGGATCGACCAGTGCAGATCCCCCGTGACGCCAATCTCCTCATGCGCGTTGTCACACACGGTGATGACGAAGTCCCCATCACTCAGCACCGCATCCAGTGCGCTCGGCGCACTCGACGGGAGGGCGAGCTGGTGCCGTTCGGCAGCAGCGATCGCGCCGGGTGCAATCTGCTCGGCCGGGCGGGTGCCACCTGAGGCGACGGGGATGCTGCTCTGCCGCGCCCAGAGGGCGGCGGCGAGTTGCGAGCGGGCAGAGTTCGCTGAGCACACGAACACGACCCGGCTGGCCGCGCCTGCAATGCTCGGCACGAGACCGTCGAACGCGCCGCCGCTCAGGTGGACGTAGCTGCGGCGCTTGTCACCCTCGGACGTCGTGCGGGTGATCATGCCGACCTGTTCCAACACGTTCAAATGGTGCGTGAGCAAGTTGCCCGGCGTGCCGAGTGCGACCCGGATCTCCGTCGGGGACAGGTCACCCAAGGTGAGGAGGTCAATCATCCGCAGGCGCGTGGGATCGCTCAGTGCGGCGTGCTTCGCCGCCCGCGCGTCGACCGCTTCAGTTCGTTCGATGTTCATTGGTTCAATATTGACTGAAGTAACTTTGTGAGTCAAGATGATGCCGCCATGAACCCATCGAATCCCGCGCCTATCCCGGTCCGACCGCATCTGCTGCGTCGGATGCTTGCCGAGTCCGTCGGCACCGGACTCCTGGTGACGATCGTCGTCGGCTCCGGGATCATGGCGCAACGGCTATCCCCGGATGACGTCGGGCTGCAGCTGCTGCAGAACAGCCTGACGACCGCGCTCGGGCTCGCCGTGCTGATCCTGGCGCTCGGGCCCGTGTCCGGGGCCCACTTCAACCCGGTGGTGTCACTCGTGGACTGGTGGGTGAGCCGCGGCACCCCGCACGGTCTGCCGGTGCGCGACGTCGCGCCGTATCTGGCCGCGCAGGTTGTCGGCGGAATCGCTGGCACCGTACTGGCTGGGGCGATGTTCGACACGGCATCAGCGCTCTCCACGACGGACCGGGCGAGCGCCGGGGCGCTGCTCGGTGAGGTCGTCGCAACCGCCGGACTCATCCTGGTGATCTTCGCCCTGGCCCGCTCCGGGAGGGGCGCGGTGACGGCGGCTGCGGTCGGTGGCTACATCGGGGCGGCGTACTGGTTCACCAGCTCGACGTCGTTCGCGAACCCTGCCGTGACGATCGCCCGCATGTTCACCGACACCTTCGCCGGGATCGCCCCAGCCTCCGTGGGGCCGTTCCTCCTCGCGCAACTCCTCGGCGCGATCCTCGGGCTCGGCCTGGTCCTCGTGCTCTATCCGACTCCCGCGCGAAGCACCGCTGCGGCCGTGGCTCCACAACCTGCAGCTCAGCTCTGAAAGGCACCCTCATGCATCTCGCAGTCATCGGCGGCAGTGACGCCGGTATCTCCACCGCCCTCCGCGCCCGGGAACTCGACCCCTCCATGGACGTGACGGTGATCGTCGCTGACGCCTACCCGAACTTCTCCATCTGCGGCATCCCCTACTACTTCTCCCGAGAAGTCCAGCCCTGGCGGTCCCTCGCGCACCGCACCCACGCCGACCTCGAAGCCACCGGCATGTCCCTGCGCCTGAACACCCTCGCGACCGGGATCGACGTCGCCGGCCAGCGCCTCACCGTCCGCAACGAGCACGGCACGGAGTCGACCATCGCCTACGACGAACTCATGGTCGGCACCGGAGCCTCACCCTCCACCGCCGGCATCACCGGCCTCGACCAACTCGGCCCAAACGACGGTGTGCACCTGCTGCACTCGATGGGCGACACCTTCGCCCTCGAGCACTACCTCGACACCCACCAGCCGGAAACAGCGATCATCGTCGGCGCCGGGTACGTCGGTCTCGAGATGGCCGAAGCGCTCACCGTCCGCGGCCTGCAGGTCACCCAGCTGCAGCGCGGCCCCGAAGTGCTCTCCACTCTCGACTCGGAACTGGGTTCCCTCGTTCACGACGAACTCACCCGCCACGGGGTGAACGTCATCACTGACACCCACGTCGAGCACATCAGCAAGACGAACAGTGGTCTCACCGTGACCGGCCTGCAGGACGGCCGGCCGTTCGAGCGGAGCGCCGAGCTCGTGCTCGTCGTCGTCGGCGTCCGGCCGAACACGAGCCTGCTCACGGATGCCGGCGCTGCGACTGGGCCGGGTGATGCGGTGGTTGTCGACGAGCAGATGCGCACCGGCCTGCCGCATGTCTGGGCGGCCGGCGACGGCATCGTCACCCACCACCGTCTGCTGGGCGTCACGTATCTGCCGCTCGGCACGACAGCGCACAAGCAGGGCCGGGTCGCGGGCGAGAACGCGATCGGCGGCAACGCCCGCTTCGCCGGGTCGCTCGGCACCCAGGTGGTGAAGGTCTTCGACCTGGTTGCCGCGCGCACCGGGCTCCGTGACCAGGAAGCGGTCGCGGCAGGGTTCAGGCCGCACAGCTCGACGGCGATCGCGGACGACCACAAGGCCTACTACCCGGGAGCGACACCGATCAGCATCCGGATCACTGGAGCAACCGACAGCGGGCTGCTGCTCGGTGCGCAGCTGGTCGGCACCCGGGGTGCGGAGATCGCGAAGCGCGTCGACACCTACGCCACCGCCCTGCACCACGGCATGACGGTCGACGCGATGAGCGATCTCGACCTCTCCTACACGCCGCCGCTCGGCTCCCCGTGGGACGCCGTGCAGGTGGCCACGCAGGCCTGGACGCGGGATGCTCGGTCGCTGACGCGCTAGCTGACGTCGGCGGCAGGTGTCGTGCGGGTGCGGAACACGCACTCCGTCGAGCAATGGTCGTCGCGGTCTGGGCACGTTGCGAGCCCGTGTTCGGCTTGGTCGAGGCGGGCGCGCAGCTCGTCGAGGCGGGCGCGTTTCTGGTCGATCTGGCGGACCCGTTCCGCCAGGAGTGGGCGGAGTTGGTCGCGGACGTCGGTGCAGGAGTCATCTTCCATCGCCCGGAGGTGCTGGCCGATTTCGCTGAGTGGCAGGCCGAGTTCTTTGCTCGCTTCGATCAGGTCGAGCCGCCCAAGCACCGCGGCGTCATAGTCGCGGTAGCCGTTGCGGGTACGACCGGGAGTGATCAGGCCGATGCTCTCGTAGTACCGCAGCGCGGTCGATGCGACCCCGGTGCGTTGACTGACTTCTGAGATGCGCATGTCGTGAGCCTAGGGCCGGGAACTTGGCTTGACCTTCCAGCGGCTCCAACGTTTACGGTTGAGCCTCGTGCCCCTCAACTCTCGGTCCCTCATGACGGCGGTCGTCCCGTGGCTGGAACGTCACCAGATCGTCCTCTACCTCGCGGCGATCGCTGCTGGTGGCGTCCTCGGCCTGCTGCTGCCTGACGCGCATCATCTGGAAGTGGCGATCGAGCCAGTGCTCGCGCTGCTGCTGTTCGCGACCTTCCTCGGAGTCCCGTTCGCCGCGATCGGGCGCTCGCTCAGCGACGTCCGGTTCCTCGGCGCGGTCGGGGTGGTGAACTTCGTCATCGTGCCGGTCGTCGCCTATGGGCTGTCGCGGTTCGTCGCGGATCAGCCGCCGCTGCTGTTCGGGGTGCTGTTGGTGCTGCTGACGCCGTGCATTGACTACGTGATCGTGTTCGCCGGCCTCGCCGGAGGAGCCTCGGAGCGCCTGCTCGCGGCGGCTCCGCTGCTGATGCTCGCGCAGATCCTCTTGCTGCCGGTCTACCTGCTGCTGTTCATCGGTCCCAGCGGGGTGGCGGCCGTCGAGCTCGGCCCGTTCGTGCGGGCATTCCTGCTGCTCATCGTGCTGCCACTGGCCGCGGCCGCTGTGACGCAGTGGCTGGCCAAGCGGCACCGGGTCGGGCGCGGGATCGAGCGCACGATGTTGGCGCTGATGGTGCCGCTGATGGTCGCGACGCTGTTCACGGTCGTGGCCTCGCAGGCGGGGGCGGTGAGCACTGCGGCCCTGCAGTTGCTCGTGCTCGTGCCGCTGTACGCGGCGTTCCTCGTCATCATGGCGTTCGTCGGCACGGGTGCCGGGCGTCTGTTCCGCCTCGACGTCCCGGCGACCCGTGCGCTGGTGTTCAGTGGTGCGACGCGGAACAGTCTCGTCGTCTTACCGCTGGCGCTAGCGCTGCCAGCGTCACTGGCGCTTGCGCCGGTGGTGGTCGTCACGCAGACCCTCGTCGAGCTCTTAGGCATGGTTGTATTCGTGCGCCTGGTGCCCCGACTCATTCAGAACGTGACGAGATCGGTTCCAGATGCGACCTGACTCTCTCGTGACTGTGTTTGAAAGGTTTCGTTGCTCACCATGCTCCTTCGCCGAATCGACGCTCTCAAGGATCGCTCTAGCAGCTCGCCTCCGCGAACGGCGTAGCGTGCGCGCTCAGCCCGCGACGATTCTGGAAAAAGAGTCCGCGCGTGAATGCGCTGCCGCATCGGTCAAGACCGCTCTGCTCAAGCGGGTTTATGCCCGCACGGGGTGACCTTGAGCGACGCGTTCCAAAAGGCCCCCGTCAGCGGTGACTGTAGCAAAATGCGCGAGGCTATCAGCTGGTTCCGCCCGGGGCGTCGTCAGTGGAGATCACTGGGTCGAGTATCCCTCGCCCCCCCCCCCGGCGACGACTGTCCGCTCTCGTCCTCCACCGTGTCGCCCAAGAACCTCAGCAAATCGGCACCGTCCTCTGACGTGCGAGTCTCCAGAACGCTCGCGTACGTGGCACTCCTAGAGAGGTCCACATACCCCAGGCGTTCCGCGATGAGGTCCGCCACGGCAGCTGAAGCACTCATGGTGAGGGTCTCGTCGCCATCGAACAAGAACCGCTTCATCACTTCACGAAAGCTCCAGTTTGGTATCGCCGCGATCTCCGTTGTTGCGCCGGGACGATGCCGGTCGAGCCACTCTCGAGGCGTATCCAAGAATCGGAGGAGGCGAATGTGGGCTGGGGTGAGCGTGGAAATGAGGTCGAGGTAGCGTTCCCGCCGGCTGAGGTCAACGCTGGACCAGCTTCCAGCATTGACGACAGCTTCGGCAAGCATTCGGCGCTTGTCTTGATCGGCAGTCTCACGAGATGCACGTAGTGCACGGTGGACCGCGGCGAAGAACTCGTCGTCCCCCGGGTCAAAGAACGCCTCGCGGTCTCGCTCCAGCATCCGCACGCGAGCCGCGATCCAGCTCCAGAACTCCTCGTCGCGAGCTCGTTGCTTCGATGCCACCGCCGCCGCAATTGTGCTGCTCGCGATCGCGCCGACTACCGGCACGCCGCTTATGACTCCGAGGGCTGCGCCAGCGGCGACGCTACGGACAGGCGATGCCTCAGGAAGTTCAGGAAAGGACATGCCATCACTCAAGCAGACTCCAGCATGGGATTGCTTGTTCAGCCGAGGTCTGCCGTGCTTGGCTGCGATGGGCCCGCACTCGTCAGCGGGTCTGCTGTCAGAGCGTTCTGCATCTGTTCGTGAAGTTCGACAAGCGCTTCTTTCGCCCCTTCGGATAGCCGGAGTGTGTCCTGGTCTCCGATGAGAACCGACGCCACCGTAGTTTTCCCAGGGGCTTTGACGCCCGCAGCCTTGCACCAGTCCGCAACGGCCTTGCTGATTGGCTGCTCCCGATCGAGATCTTCGAGAGCAACTGGCCCGAGGTTGGCGTTCGAGGAGATGAGGGCGTTGATCACCTCGAGGTAGCGATCTGGGTGGACGTAGTCTTCGGTGGCCCATCCTGATCGCAGTTCGAAAATTCTGCCTTCTGGGATGCCGATTTCCTTCAACCAGTTGGCGTGTTTGGCCCCTCCCGTGTCGCCATCAACGAGGTAGACGACCCGCGCAGCTGTCTCTTCGAGCTCCAAACCAGAGCCGCGGTAGTTTGCCAAGCCGGGCGCTACTTGATACGAGAGGTCGCTCGCGCCAGTAGCCAGTCGGATGAGACTGGGGAGCAGGATCATGTCGGCAGGACCCTCTGCGAGGACGGCCCGTCGAAAGGCGGAGAAGGCCGCAGCGCCGGCTCCCATCGCGAAGAGTAGAGGCGTGAAACCTGGGCGTTCATTAGTCCAGAAGTCATTTCGCAGCTCGCTCGCGTCCCGACGTCCATTACGAGGCGAAACGAGCCGCACCCCAGTGCCCAGATCGCGAGGGAGGCACCCAGGTGAGTGTGTCGTGTAAAAAACCTGGGTCGCGTCTACGTCTGCGGCGAGCACCTCGAGCAGGTCGGCTTGGGCGTCATAATGCAGGTGCGTCTCTGCCTCATCGATGAGAAGGATCGGAGGGACCTCAAAGCTATGCCAAGCCAGAAACGCAACCAGAGCGACAAACATCCGCAGTCCGTCGCTCCGCTCGTTGATGGGCGTGTTCGCGCCGCCCTCGCCGGCCTCAACTATCAGGATCCGCAGCAGTGACCCATCGACCTTGAACTGCACATCGATGGACTCTTGTCGCCACTTCGGGCCAAGCGCAGCCTGCAGACGTTCATTTGCGCGACGCTCGGTGGTAAAAGCGGCACCACTATCCGCCTCCGTAATCTGCTCCCACAACCGGTTTAGATCAAGTCCGGCGACACCCAGTAAATTGGCGAGGGCCTGCGGAGGGGCGTCACGGATACCCGAGTCCGCGAGATCGTAGGAATCCTGCAGAGTCCGGTCAGCTTCTGTGAAAAGCGCGAAGTCTGGAGCACGCGTTTCAAGAATGCGGCTCGCACTCCGCGAAGGGTGTTCGACCTGGAGGATCCCCTTCATCCTGACAAGAAGTTCGGCCAGGCGGAGGTCATCTGGGTCGAGTCCTGATTCGCCAGGTTGCGGCTCGTCGTCGTCGACGTCATCAACCACCGGCTCGCGAAGCCAGTCGACCAGGGCATCAAAATTGCCGTCGTTCTCTTCCGACCAATCTCCGTCTGGATCCTCAACGAGTGAGGAAACCAGAGCGAGGCCTGCGGTTGCCGCCGGCGGGAGATCGTCATCGGACAGGTCTGGCCGCCGTTCAAGTTCATCGCGGACCTCGTCAAACGGGCCGCGTTCCCGAAGCAATTTTGGTCCGATGCCAGTGCGGAGCCCGCCGTCTGCATATCGGGCCACGATGAAGCGAAGGGCCTGATTCGTAAACGGGAGGTGTCCGATTGCCTCGCGATCCTCATCGGTGAGAGCGAAGGTGGCACGAACAATGGCATCGGTTGCGGCAGTGGCGCTCAACGAGCGGTTCCGGAGTCGGCTCGGCAACGCCAGCTCGGCGTTCGTCAACCAATCGAGTCCCTCGAGCACACTGCTCTTGCCGGCCTCATTTGGCCCGAGGAAAGCAATCAGTTTGCCGTCGGTGTTGCACGACGTGTCAGCTAGCCGCTTGAAGCCGTGGAATTCAATTCTGATACAACGCATGGCGACTGCCCTTCCCCGGTGACATCAGAATCGTATCCAGGATGAAAGCGGATCGACCACCACACACTGGTTCGGCTTCGAAAGTGGGCCCCTACGCCTCGGAAATCGACACTCGGTCTGTGCCGTAGCTGCCTATCTGGGGTATGGCGGCGCGAATATGGACCTAGCCGCCGATGAGTGTCGAATTGGGTAGACAACGGCGCGCTCCACACGCATCGGACACAGGTCAGGTCGATGTTGCCCGATACGGCCCGTCCGGGTGTGGGCAGCTTCGCTCCGTGTCGTCGGAATCGCTTCCTTCGGTGTCGGGACGTCGCGGGTGCGCGAGACGGCCCGCGTGACTTGGGGTTCGGGT
>NZ_FXAP01000011.1 GCF_900177615.1 Plantibacter flavus | reverse complement strand
TTAACGCAAAATGGCCACCCAAGAACCTTGGGTGGCCATTTCAACGAAGAAGTCCGGCGGTGTCCTACTCTCCCACAGGGTCCCCCCTGCAGTACCATCGGCGCAAAGAGTCTTAGCTTCCGGGTTCGGAATGTGACCGGGCGTTTCCCTCTCGCTATGGCCGCCGAAACACTATTGATGTATCAAAGTGAACAAGCAAACCAACACGCTGTGCGAACACAGTGGTGTTGTTTGCGGGTTCTCGACCGTACATCGAGAACCACTCAGTGGACGCGTAGCATCTTCGTATTCAAACAAAGAAAGTGTTATCAAATTATCGGCATATTAGTACCGGTCAGCTCCGAGAGTCTTTCGTCCTCTCTTCCACATCCGGCCTATCAACCCAGTAGTCTGGCTGGGAGCCTCTCGCCCGAAGGCATGGAAATCTCATCTTAAGGCCGGCTTCCCGCTTAGATGCTTTCAGCGGTTATCCATCCCGAACGTAGCTAATCAGCGGTGCTCCTGGCGGAACAACTGACACACCAGAGGTTCGTCCAACCCGGTCCTCTCGTACTAGGGTCAGATCCTTTCAAATTTCCTGCGCGCGCAGCGGATAGGGACCGAACTGTCTCACGACGTTCTAAACCCAGCTCGCGTACCGCTTTAATGGGCGAACAGCCCAACCCTTGGGACCTACTCCAGCCCCAGGATGCGACGAGCCGACATCGAGGTGCCAAACCATGCCGTCGATATGGACTCTTGGGCAAGATCAGCCTGTTATCCCCGAGGTACCTTTTATCCGTTGAGCGACAGCGCTTCCACAAGCCACTGCCGGATCACTAGTCCCGACTTTCGTCCCTGCTCGACTTGTCAGTCTCACAGTCAAGCTCCCTTGTGCACTTACACTCGACACCTGATTGCCAACCAGGTTGAGGGAACCTTTGGGCGCCTCCGTTACTTTTTGGGAGGCAACCGCCCCAGTTAAACTACCCACCAGGCACTGTCCCTGAACCGGATTACGGTTCGAAGTTAGATATCCAGAGTGACCAGAGTGGTATTTCAACAATGACTCCACCTGAACTAGCGTCCAAGCTTCAAAGTCTCCCACCTATCCTACACAAGCCACACCGAACACCAATACCAAGCTGTAGTAAAGGTCACGGGGTCTTTCCGTCCTGCTGCGCGTAACGAGCATCTTTACTCGTAATGCAATTTCGCCGAGTTCGCGGTTGAGACAGCTGGGAAGTCGTTACGCCATTCGTGCAGGTCGGAACTTACCCGACAAGGAATTTCGCTACCTTAGGATGGTTATAGTTACCACCGCCGTTTACTGGGGCTTAAATTCTCAGCTTCGCCTTGCGGCTAACCGTTCCTCTTAACCTTCCAGCACCGGGCAGGCGTCAGTCCGTATACATCGTCTTGCGACTTGGCACGGACCTGTGTTTTTAGTAAACAGTCGCTTCCCACTGGTCTCTGCGGCCTTCAAACGCTTTCGGAGCAAGTCCTAATACGCCTCAGGCCCCCCTTCTCCCGAAGTTACGGGGGCATTTTGCCGAGTTCCTTAACCACGATTCTCTCGATCTCCTTAGTATTCTCTACCTGACCACCTGAGTCGGTTTGGGGTACGGGCCACTAGAACCTCGCGTCGATGCTTTTCTTGGCAGCATAGGATCACCTACTATCCCTTACGGGTCCGTATCGTGTCTCAGCCTTCACGAGAGACGGATTTGCCTATCTCTCAGCCTACGCACTTACACCGGGACAACCATCGCCCGGCATAGGCTACCTTCCTGCGTCACACCTGTTAATACGCTAAACGCACCAGCATGGGGTCGAGCGTTAGACCGGACCCATCATCCCCGAAGGGAATCAGTCGTCCGGGTTAGGACTCTTAGCACCACTGGATTATCTTGGGCGGTTCTTCGCGGGTACGGGAATATCAACCCGTTGTCCATCGACTACGCCTGTCGGCCTCGCCTTAGGTCCCGACTTACCCAGGGAAGATTAGCTTGACCCTGGAACCCTTGGTCTTTCGGAGGACATGTTTCTCACATGTCTTTCGCTACTCATGCCTGCATTCTCACTCGTGTAGCGTCCACGGCTGGTTTACACCGCCGCTTCACTCGCCACACGACGCTCTCCTACCCATCAATACGGCTGGACCACGAAGGCCTACCAAAAATATCAATGCCACAACTTCGGTGGCGTGCTTGAGCCCCGTTACATTGTCGGCGCGGAATCACTTGACCAGTGAGCTATTACGCACTCTTTCAAGGGTGGCTGCTTCTAAGCCAACCTCCTGGTTGTCTGTGCAACTCCACATCCTTTCCCACTTAGCACGCGCTTTGGGACCTTAGTTGGTGGTCTGGGTTGTTTCCCTCTCGACGATGAAGCTTATCCCCCACCGTCTCACTGCTGCGCTCTCACTTACCGGCATTCGGAGTTTGGCTGACGTCAGTAAGCTTTTGGGCCCCATCGGCCATCCAGTAGCTCTACCTCCGGCAAGAAACACGCAACGCTGCACCTAAATGCATTTCGGAGAGAACCAGCTATCACGAAGTTTGATTGGCCTTTCACCCCTATCCACAGCTCATCCCCTCAGTTTTCAACCTAAGTGGGTTCGGTCCTCCACGACGTCTTACCGTCGCTTCAACCTGGCCATGGATAGATCACTTCGCTTCGGGTCTAGGACATGCGACTGAATCGCCCTATTCAGACTCGCTTTCGCTACGGCTACCCCACACGGGTTAACCTCGCCACATATCGCTAACTCGCAGGCTCATTCTTCAAAAGGCACGCTGTCACACCAACAAGGGTGCTCCAACGGTTTGTAAGCAAACGGTTTCAGGTACTATTTCACTCCCCTCCCGGGGTACTTTTCACCTTTCCCTCACGGTACTTGTCCGCTATCGGTCATCTGGGAGTATTTAGGCTTATCAGGTGGTCCTGACAGATTCACACGGGATTTCTCGGGCCCCGTGCTACTTGGGATACTCCTCGCACGATTGCAGCATTTCGACTACCGGGCTGGCACCGTCTCTGGCTGGGCTTTCAATCCCATTCGTCTATACCACGTTCTAATGCTCCCCGAATATCAGTTCGGAGTGAGAAGTCCCACAACCCCGGACATGCAACGCCTGATAGCTATCACACATGCCCGGTTTAGCCTCTTCCGATTTCGCTCGCCACTACTGACGGAATCACTGTTGTTTTCTCTTCCTGGGGGTACTGAGATGTTTCACTTCCCCCCGTTCCCTCTACCCGCCCTATATATTCAGGCGGGAGTCACCAGATCACCACAAGGGGCCTGGCGGGGTTTCCCCATTCGGAAATCCTCGGATCACAGCTCGTTTATCAGCTCCCCGAGGCTTATCGCAGATTACTACGTCCTTCTTCGGCTCCAGATGCCAAGGCATCCACCGTTTGCTCTTAGAAATTTGAAATCACATGAGTTTGAATCGATCGGCACCAGTTACCTGATGCAGATTGACCAATGATCAACATCACTTCCGAAGAAGTATGTTTTGATCTTTGTGATCCACAACCCCAAAGGGCCATGAATCTAAGATGCTCGCGTCCACTGTGTAGTTCTCAAAGTACGGGCGGTACCTCTCTCCCTGACCATTGATGTCAAGCAAAAGAGGCCCTGAGGTTCGTCCTTCCTCCACCGAAGCGGAGAAGATCCGGTCCCTCAGGACCCAACAGCGTGCATGCACCACACCTCCTGGCCGGCACCGTTCCAACTGCAAGCAGCGTACTAAGTTCCGATCATTCGATCTGATGCCAATGTCAATGTTCCACCCATGAGCGCCAGCGAGAACATGTGTCTCGATCTGGCTTGGCAGCTTGAATCTCCCTGTATACAGAGGAGAGCTGCACATGCTCCTTAGAAAGGAGGTGATCCAGCCGCACCTTCCGGTACGGCTACCTTGTTACGACTTAGTCCTAATTACCGATCCCACCTTAGACAGCTCCATCCTTGCGGTTAGGCCACTGGCTTCGGGTGTTACCGACTTTCATGACTTGACGGGCGGTGTGTACAAGGCCCGGGAACGTATTCACCGCAGCGTTGCTGATCTGCGATTACTAGCGACTCCGACTTCATGAGGTCGAGTTGCAGACCTCAATCCGAACTGGGACCAGCTTTTTGGGATTCGCTCCACCTTACGGTATTGCAGCCCTTTGTACTGGCCATTGTAGCATGCGTGAAGCCCAAGACATAAGGGGCATGATGATTTGACGTCGTCCCCACCTTCCTCCGAGTTGACCCCGGCAGTATCCCATGAGTTCCCACCATTACGTGCTGGCAACATAGAACGAGGGTTGCGCTCGTTGCGGGACTTAACCCAACATCTCACGACACGAGCTGACGACAACCATGCACCACCTGTTTACGAGTGTCCAAAGAGTTGACCATTTCTGGCCCGTTCTCGTATATGTCAAGCCTTGGTAAGGTTCTTCGCGTTGCATCGAATTAATCCGCATGCTCCGCCGCTTGTGCGGGCCCCCGTCAATTCCTTTGAGTTTTAGCCTTGCGGCCGTACTCCCCAGGCGGGGCGCTTAATGCGTTAGCTACGACACGGAAACCGTGGAATGGTCCCCACATCTAGCGCCCAACGTTTACGGGGTGGACTACCAGGGTATCTAAGCCTGTTTGCTCCCCACCCTTTCGCTCCTCAGCGTCAGTAGCGGCCCAGAGATCTGCCTTCGCCATCGGTGTTCCTCCTGATATCTGCGCATTCCACCGCTACACCAGGAATTCCAATCTCCCCTACCGCACTCTAGTCTGCCCGTACCCACTGCAGACCCGAGGTTGAGCCTCGGGATTTCACAGCAGACGCGACAAACCGCCTACGAGCTCTTTACGCCCAATAATTCCGGACAACGCTTGCACCCTACGTATTACCGCGGCTGCTGGCACGTAGTTAGCCGGTGCTTTTTCTGCAGGTACCGTCACTTTCGCTTCTTCCCTGCTAAAAGAGGTTTACAACCCGAAGGCCGTCGTCCCTCACGCGGCGTTGCTGCATCAGGCTTTCGCCCATTGTGCAATATTCCCCACTGCTGCCTCCCGTAGGAGTCTGGGCCGTGTCTCAGTCCCAGTGTGGCCGGTCACCCTCTCAGGCCGGCTACCCGTCGTCGCCTTGGTGAGCCATTACCTCACCAACAAGCTGATAGGCCGCGAGTCCATCCTTGACCAAAATTCTTTCCAGCAACTCACCATGCGGTGGAAGCTCGTATCCGGTATTAGACGTCGTTTCCAACGCTTATCCCAGAGTCAAGGGCAGGTTACTCACGTGTTACTCACCCGTTCGCCACTAATCCACCCAGCAAGCTGGGCTTCATCGTTCGACTTGCATGTGTTAAGCACGCCGCCAGCGTTCGTCCTGAGCCAGGATCAAACTCTCCGTAAATGTTGAATTGCACGACCACCGAAGCGACCGGCACATTTCGCGCACCATGCCACCGGAATAGGTGAACACGATGCAAGTTTGAAACTGACAGAACAAATCATTACTGACTTGCTTTGTTTTGTTTAAATGTTTTCCAAAGGAATCTCTTACAACATCAACCAACCGAAAAGGAAGGCATCAATTGCACGAGGTTTTTGGCATTTGACATTGTGCACGCTGTTGAGTTCTCAAGGATCGGATGCTCCTGCCTTTGGCCATCACGACCGCCCTGCAGGGCAACTTCTCTA